>JAXMAJ010000001.1:0-2914493 GCA_046350475.1 Phycisphaerales bacterium
ATGTTGGGCCTTTCTGCCGGGGCGCTGGGCAGGGCGGTCTGCGACCATGCGCGGCCCGTGAGCAGGGCGGTGAGCATCAGGCCAAGGGTCCACACCACTGAGGTGCGTCGGGTGGGGCCGGACGGGCGGGTGCGCAGCATGTGTGCCTCCTTGAGAAGTCTGCTTCGTTACGGGCCGTTTGCGTGGCCCGGGCCGGTGGGCTGGGTGGCGCCCGGCGCCATGACGCAGCGGAACCCGAGATGCTCCATCGCTGTGTCGGGTGGGGCCGCCATGCGGGCGCTGGGGCGGTAGCCGGCGCAGTAGCTGTCCTGACAAAGGAAGGAGCCGCCCCGCTGCACGCGGCTCTCGGGCGAGTGCGGGTTGCGGGGGTCCCAGCTGCGCGCTGGTCCGGCGGGGTTGATCGCGGTTGCCGGACTGCCCGGCGCGGTGGACTGCCGGTACGCGTCCGGACGGTAGAGGTCGGCGCACCACTCCCAGACGTTCCCGGCCATGTCGTAGAGGCCGTACCCGTTGGGGGGGAAACTCCTGACGGGCGCCGCACGGACGAAGCCGTCCTCGGCGGTGTTCCTGTCCGGGAACCGGCCCTGCCATGAGTTGCAGCGCGCAGGGCTGACCGGCTCATCCCCCCACACATTGTCCGCACCGGCGAGGCCGCCCCGGGCGGCAAACTCCCACTGGGCCTCGGTGGGCAGTGACTTGCCCGCCCACGCGCAGTACGCGGTGCAGTCTTCGAACGACACCTGCACCACCGGGCACGCCTCCTTGCCCTCGATGCTGCTGCCGGCGCCCTGCGGGTGTCTCCAGTCTGCGCCGGCGGTCCACTTCCACCATTCACCGAAGAGCGAGGTGTCGACCGGCTCGGCGGGCGGGGTGAACACCAGTGAGCCCGGGGCGAGCATCGCCGGGGCGGGCCGCGGGGTGCCGCTGGGGAGCTGGCGCCGGAGCTGCTCCCAATCCACGGGGCGCTGCGCTGTGGTGGTGTAGCCCGTCGCGGCAATAAACGCCGCGAACTGGGCGTTGGTGACCTCCGTGGCGTCCATCCAGAAGCCATCCACGCGGACGGCGTGCACCGGCGATTCGTCGCTCCGCGCCAGGGGACCGGTGCTGCCCATCTGGAATTCCCCACCGGGGATCCAGACCATGCCGGGGGGAGCGCCCGACCCCTGCCGTGCGTCAACCGCGGACGCGTCCGGCGAGGGCGGCGCAACAGGCGGCCTTCGGCGCACCGGGGCGGGTTCGCTCGCGCAGCACGCACCCTGGGCGGAGGGACCGCCGGCCTGTGCGGCCGTGAGCCTGACGGCCGTGGTGGTCGGGGGTGCGGGCGCTGGAGGCGGGGCGGCCGGCGCCCGGTACAGGGGCAGACGGAACATCAGGACCGTGGTGCCGGCAAAGAGCACGGCCGCGAGGAGCGTGGTGGTCACGCGGACCCGCCGTGCGGAAAGGGTGCTGGCGATGCCGCCGAAGAAGAGGACGGACGCACAGAGGAGCGTGAGGAGCACGTATTCGTCCGCGACGTCCCGCGACGCGGAGGCCTGTGCGCGCAGCTGCTGGGCGATTGCGCGGAGCCTTGCGGCCTCCTCCTCCGGCGCGAGCACGTACTCGGGGCGTTGGAGAGGGCCCGTCGCGTCGGCGTTGATGAGCACGCCGCCGTCGATGCTCGCCTTGACCGCCCGCTGGAGCTGCGGGCGCATGTGGGCGACGATCATGTCCCCCACTTCCGTCTGGCCCTCACGCATGGCACGCCAGCACTCCAGGAGGAGCAGACCATCCTGTGTGCGGAGCTGCAGGCCGACGATGATGTTCTCCGCGGCCTGCCGTTCCGCGGCGTCCGCGCCCGCGCCGGCGGCGGCCTGTGCTGCGCTCCAGCGGCGGGCCTGGTAGCCGCACCATGTCGAGCAGAACGTCGCGAGGGCCAGGAGCACCACGATCGCGATCTCGATCGCGCGATTGCTGGGCGTTGCGGGGGACGGCTGCACCGTCACCGTGTCCGCGTGTGCCGGCGGGGGCCTCTGGTTGGTGGATGCAGCAACTTCGCCCGTAGTCACCCGGCCTCCCGTTGTTGAGCCGACGGCGCCGGAGCCACCATATGCCGGGCCACCGCTCCCACGCGGTCGCTGGGTGAATCACACCTTCACATATGAACATATGTAAGTCACATATAACATGCGCCGCTGCGTGCGCGGTGTTGTTCCACACATGCCCCGGGCAGGTGATGCGCCGCGTTCCGCGGTGAGCGGCACGCGGGCGGGAGAGCGCCGAGCGCTACTGTGGCGTATGCGATCGCCGTCTCCGGCAGCAGGGATCACCTTGACGGAGCGGTCGAGGGCTTTCCGCGACGCCTCTCTCCGGAGCGAGGAGCAGCGTGCGGTCGTGATGATCGTGGTGCTGGTGGTGGTCCTGTCGCCGGTCCTGGCGGTGGTAACGTCGCAGCCGACGGACGCGAGCTTGAGGATCGTGGGTGCCGGGGCGGGGGCTCTGGTGCTGTTGATCCAGGTGTGCTGCATCGCGGTGGCGCGCCGGGCACGGAGGACTGGTGAGCCGCTTCCCGGGTGGTTCGCGGTGGTCAGCGTGTGCGTGGAGAGCTCGGTGCCCACGATGGCGATGTACGCCCACATCCGGATCGGGCACATCCAGCCGTACACGGTGCTGACGCTTCCCCCGCTGCTTGCCTATGGCGTGTTTGCGTCGCTCACGACGCTGCGGCTGCGGCCCTGGCTGAGCGTGCTGGGCAGCGTGGTGTCGACGGCGGGGTACCTTGGGCTGCTGGCGTACGTGCGGTTCGGCCTGGGGCTGCGCCCGCCGGAATCCGGGTGGCCGGCGCCCGGGTACTTCATGGCGGCGCTGCTGGTGCTGGTGGTCGGCCTGGCGTCCGCGTGGATCGCGCGGGAGCTGCGGTCGCACGTCCACGCGGCGCTGGACGAGGCCGAGGTGAAGCGGAAGATGGAGCGCGTCGAGCAGGACCTGCAGGTCGCCAGGACCATCCAGCAATCGCTGCTGCCCCGCGAGGCGCCGGTGATCGAGGGGTTCGACATCGCGGCGTGGAACCGGCCGGCCGACCAGACGGGCGGGGACTACTACGACTGGCAGCGCCTGCCCGACGGGAACTGGATCGCCAGCCTGGCGGACGTGTCCGGGCACGGCATCGGCCCGGCGCTGGTGACGGCGGCGTGCCGAGCATATGTGCGGGCGAGCAGCGCGCACCACCTTGACCTCGCGTCCCTGGCTGCGCGGGTGAACCAGCTGCTGGCGGACGACCTTCCCGGCGGGCGCTTTGTCACGATGGTGAGCGTGCTGATCAGCCCGGCGGGGGGCCCGCTCGCGCTGCTGTCGGCGGGGCACGGGCCGATCGTGCTGTACCTCAGCGCGACGGGTGAGGTCCGGGAGATCCTGGCCAACGGGCTGCCGCTGGCGGTGCTGAGGGAGCACGAGTTTGAACCGGCCCACGCGGTGGACCTGCTGCCGGGCGACGTGCTGGCGCTGGTGACGGACGGCTTTGTGGAGTGGGCGAGGTTCGGCGCGGACGGGGCCCGCGAGGAGTTCGGGCTCGAGCGGCTGGTCTCGTCGCTCAAGCGCCACGCGCACATGCCCGCGTCGGAGCTCATCAGCGCCGTGACGCGCGACACGGAGGCGTTCGCACGCGGAGAGCCGCAGCAGGACGACCTGACGATCCTGGTCATCAAGCGTGCGGCTGGGGCCCACCCCCACCCGACACCGCCCACGTGACGCACCCGTCCGCGCAGGTGCGGGAAGCCCCGGGCATGAACGCCCCGATGATGCCGGCGTTGGTGGTTGCGTGCCGCGTGAAGGGGAGGGAGCGGAAGGCGGACGTGCAGCGGGCGCCGGCCGCGCCGATGGCCATGGGGACCATGAGCTGGTCGGCGAGGTGACGCCCGACGGGCGCGTCGGACGCGAGGTACTCGCGCGCCAGCTCGACCGCCTCGTCGACGACCGTCTCGGCGGACCTGCCCTGCTCGGCGATGACGCTGCTGACCTCGGTGACGTGCTCGCACTGCACGAGCAGCGACACAACATTGCCCGGCGACAGCGGCTGCTGGGGCCAGACGATCGCGTCCTCCCCCACTTCCCAACCGAGCCGCTCCTGGATGCGGGCGAGCTCGCGCTGCGCGATGGACTTGGCGAGCTTGGCCAGGATGATGTGGGCCCGCCGGCCCTGCACCTCTCCACGGCTGAGCAGGGTCAGGGGCCGGGGAGTGCCGGGCTCCACGCGCACGCGGATGCTGCCGCCACCGGCCGGGTAGAAGCCGTGGCGGAGGAGCTCCACCGTCACCTCCGCGCCCATGCGGCGGAGGAGGGGGACGAGGGAGTGCTGCAGGAACTCGAAGGGCGGGGCCCAGCGGGCGTGGGTGCCGCCCTCGACCGTGATGTCGGAGGCTTCGCGGGCAAAGAGCAGCGCCGGGAGGATGGCCTGGAGCACGAGCGTGGTGCTGCCGGCGGTGCCGACGGAGAACCTGTGGGTGCCCGCGCGGACCGGGCCGGGCTCAAAGACCAGCTCGCGTGACGCGGGGGCAGCGCCGCGGACGCGCGCGCCGCAGAGAACCGCGGCGGCTTCGACCGCCGTCAGGTGCTGGCGCATGAGGCCTGGCTTGGGGCGGTTTGCCCGGATGTTGGAGATGGTGAAGGGCCTGCCCAGGGCCATGGAGAGGGCGAGCGCAGACCTGAGGATCTGGCCGCCGCCCTCGCCCTGGGAGCCGTCGATGTGGATCATGGTGGAGGTCCCTGCCTTGGTGCGCGTGAGTCCTCAGTCATCCGCCTTGTCACCGTCCTTGATCACGAACCGCGCCTGCAGCCGCGCGACCTCGCTGGCGAGGCCGGCCTTCTCGACGCTCGCCAGCACCTCGTTGAAGTCCTTGTACGCGCCCGGGGCCTCGTCGATGGGGTAGTTTCGGCCGTTGAAGAGGATGTCGGCGTTGTCGAAGGACGCGTTGATGGACTGCTGGTCCAGGGTCTTGGTGGCCGCGGTGCGGCTCATGCGCCGCCCGGCGCCGTGGTTGACGCTGTAGCAGGAGAGCGACGCACCCTGCTCGGCCACCATGACGGCGGAGCCGTCCTGCGGGTTGCCGGGCAGGAGGATGGGGTGGCCGGTCGCTTCGAAGGGTGTGCCGCTGAGGGCGTGGTGGTTGGCCGGGAAGGCCCGCGTGGAGCCCTTGCGGTGCACCCAGGCTTCCCGGTTGTTCACGACCTCCTTGCGGGCGATGTTGTGGCTGATGAAGTACACAAGCGAGCCGGTTGCACCCGGGATCACCTCCTGGAACGCCTCGAGCACCAGCGCATTGATGAGCATGTGGTTGACGGTCGCGAAGTTGGCGCCCAGCGACATGTCGTTGATGTAGGCGTCGGCCTCGGGTGTGCCCAGGGGCGCGTGGACCAGCTCGCGGTCGTTTCCGGGGAGCGGGATGCCCCAGGTGCTGAAGTGCCGGCGCATGGACTTGAACTGGCGGTCGGCCAGCAGCGCGCCCCAGCCGCGGCTGCCGCAGTGGGACAGGAACGCGACATGGTTGTCGCGCAGGCCGAAGGCTTCTGCGGTCGCGCGGGCCTTCCCGTTGCCTTGCGTGCGCACGATCTCGCACTCACCGAAGTGGTTGCCGCCGCCGTAGGAGCCGAGCTGGCGCATCTTGTCGGCGAAGACCTGGCAGGCCTGCGGCTCCGACGTGGTCCGGTCCAGGCGCTCGCGGAGCGCATCGGCGGTGCTGTCGTGGCCGACGTGGGAAGAGTCTTCGCAGCGCTGCGCCCAGTGCGCGGGGATGCCCAGGTCCGCGCACACCTGCGCGGACGCGCCCTCGGTCACGATGCGGCGGCCCAGGGACGCGTCCACGTACCGGCCCTTGCGGGCCTGGCGCTGGCCACGCCCGGCGCCGGTGGGCGTGCGCTCGAGGATGGCGTTGATGATGGCGCGGCGGGTCGCCCTGTCGGTCATGGCGGCCTCGGGCAGGTCGAGCTGGAGCAGGCTCATGGAGCACTTGATGTCCACGCCGACGGGGCCGGGGTAGATGTGCGTGGGCGATACGAGCACGCAGCCGACGGGCGCGCCGTAGCCGCAGTGGGCGTCGGGGTTCAGAATGAGGTCCGTCACGCCCGGGGCGCAGCGGGAGTTGATCGCCTGCTGGATGCACCTGGCGTCGAAGGTGGCGCGGATGGCGGGCGTCCCGATGACGGTGATGGGCGCGACCTCGCCGTTCTTCACGGGGATGAAGCCGGTGGCCTCGCCGGTCCCGATGACGGCCTGGGCGCCGGTGAGGGGCGTCGAGCTGCTTGACTGGGCGTTGGTTGACTGGGTGTTGGTGGTCATGGGTCGGCCTCCAGAACAGGGAAGGTAACACGGCGGGTACGGCACGGGGCGCAGGGGGAATGGTCCGCTCTTCCGGGGAGCTGCAGCCCCGGGGCGTGCTGAAGCGGCGGTTGGGACGTGAGCCCACGGCACGGCGTTCCCACTGCGTTCGTTCCCAATGGCCCGCGTCCGCCTTCCGGCGGGGCGGGCCTTGTACCGGCAACCCATGGCGACAATCGTGTGTGAGACGTTTCCTTACGCTCTTCCAGCTGAGCTACGGGCGCCCTGCGGTGCCCGGCGGGTTTCGAACCCGCGACCTCAAGGTTCATGTAGTCCCACGGGCATTCGCCCGGGTTCCGTTCTTCCGACCGGCACGCGCCGGGCAGCAATCGTCGGTGAGAGATGGAGCCCTCTCGCGAGGGCCCCCGGGATTCGAACCCGATCGGCCTTGCGGCCTTTGCCAATGTACTCCCACCCGGCATCTGCCCGGCGGCCTGCCGTTCAGCTATCAGCATTCCCATCCACAGAAGAAACCGGGGCGCGGCGGCAAGGTGTGCAGAGACGGCACATGGTTGAATGTAGTCCCTGCGGCATCCGCCGCACCCCGGACGATCAGAGTTCCACTTCCTTCACGGCGTCGACCCAGTGCCGGCCACCCAGCGAGCCCTCGGCAAACCTCGCGATGACGTCAAAGACGCTGTCGGAGAAGCCGCCGATGTTGAGCACGTCGGTGCGGTCCCTGGCCTGCGTGTGCCCGTAGGGCTGCAGGTCCAGGCACACCAGGCGTGCCTGCGGGCTGCGCTGCCTGAAGACCTCCCACTGCTTCATGGTCGCCGTCGCGCCGTGCCGGGTGTTGTCCATCCACGACTCGTTCTCCGAGACGTAGACGAGCAGGTCACCCCGCTGGGATCGGTCGTTGAGCCACTTCAGGGGCGCCGAGCAGTTCGTGCCGCCCGAGGGGAGGCGCGAGAGCTTCTCGGCGTTGGTCATCACGCTGTCGCGGGCGTTGAGCGAGACGTCGAGGACGTCGTCGCTGAACGGCACCACGCCGGCGTCCTTGTTCCTGCGGACGAGGCTCGCGGCGATGAGCGCGGCGACCTCCAGGCACGACACCCTGGACGTGGAGCCCTTGCGGGAGCCGGTGATGGCCGACCGCATGGAGCCGGACACGTCCGGGAAGACCCAGACCTTGCCGGCGATGGCCGGCACGTTGAGGGTGGCCAGTTCCATGGCGTCCTGCAGCGCGTCGCGGATCCTGCCCGGCGCCGTGGACGCGTTCTGGAACGCGACCATGAGCTGGTAGGGGAGGACCTTCGCCCGGGCGATCTGCGCCGGGTTACGCAGCCGGTCGGCGATCAGATCCACCGTCGCCCCGTCCTGGTAGACGCCGTGGCGCTCGAAGGTGTTGAGGTTCATGCGCGTGGTCTGCCAGGAGGCGTTCTTGGCGATCTGCACCCAGTGGGCCTGCGTCAGCGGCAGGGCCGTGAGCATGGCCATGGGGACATCGGGGATCGGGGTGGTGGGCGTGGTGTTCACGGGACGGTCTCCTGTGAGGGGGTTGCATTCGGGACGGCTCGGTCAGTTCTGACGGGTGAGGCTGGTCTTGAAGGCCTCGTAGTCCTTCACGATCTGCGGGAGGGCATCGGTGTTGTGCGGGCGGCCCAGGATGTAGGCGTACAGGGCTTCGCGTGACCGGGTTTCGGGCTTGGGGTGGATCATCCGCAGGATGTCCGCCAGCGAGGGGTCGTTGCCCACCGAGGCCGCGAAGACCTGCTCGTCGGTGCGGGTCTCCAGCCACTGGCGGACGAGGCGCTTGGGGCGGGAGCCCAGGCTCTTGCGCCCGGTCGCGCCGGACCGCATGATCTGGACGAAGTTCCGCACCACCTTGCCCGAGTCCATCACGCGCGGGAAGACGCACTCGAGGAGCGCGCCATCGCGCGTGGCGAGCACGGCGCAGAGCAGGGCGGGCATGTCCTTCATCGCGCCGCGCTGGCGGGCGTAGACGGCGACCCTCGCGAGGAAGGCCGGGTCCACCTGCTGCGCCAGCGCCAGCACCGCCTGGACCTGCTGTTCTGCGGTTGCGTAGAACGTGCTGTTGGTGCAGCCGGTCGCGGCGTACTGGGCCAGGGCGTGCTCGGGGGAGAACGCGTAGCACGCGCCGCCGGCCTCGTTCCGCGTGTCCGCGGCGGGCAGGAGCTTGCCGATCAGGGACTGGAAGATGGACTTGTTGGCCATGGATCACCTCGCATTCGCCGCGGGTTGGTGCGGCGACGGGGGTCCT
The DNA here is from genome assembly GCA_046350475.1 of Phycisphaerales bacterium. GTDB lineage: Bacteria > Planctomycetota > Phycisphaerae > Phycisphaerales > UBA1924 > BJHL01. Next base: position 8,568 of record JAXMAJ010000001.1, read on the forward strand.
TATGCACGGGGCGTGCCAACGCGTGAACCCGCCGCCGGGCCGCTGCAGGCCCGTCCCTTGCCTCCCCCCGTGGGGGCATCGCGATACGCTCATATAGATGCACGATACTATTGGCTAATGTCAAAGCCTGTCGTGGTCATCGGGATGCTGGGGACGACGCTGGACCTGGGCAAGGGCCCGCAGCGCTGGGAGCGGTGGCGCCCCACCGTGGGCGTGTGCCAGCAGGAGGACCTGGTGGTGGCGCGCTTCGAGCTGCTGTACCCGCCGAAGGCGGCCGGGCTGCGCCAGCAGGTCATCGACGACATCGCGCACGTGTCGCCGGAGACCAGGGTGCTCGCCCACCCCCTGGACGTGAAGGACCCGTGGGACTTTGAGGGGGTGTACAGCGCCCTGCACGACTTCGCGAAGGCGTACCCGTTCGACACGGAGAAGGAGGAGTACCTCGTCCACATAACGACGGGCACGCACGTGTCGCAGATCTGTCTGTTCCTGCTCACCGAGTCGCGTCACTTCCCGGCGAAGCTCGTCCAGTCGGGCCCGAAGTTCCGGCCGCCGGACCCCGCGGGGGAGGTCCGCCTCATCGACCTGGACCTGTCGCGGTACGACAAGATCGCGGGCCGGTTCGAGCGCGAGCAGAAGGACCGGATCGCGGGGCTCAAGTCCGGCATCCGCACGCGGAACGCCGCGTTCAACCGGCTGATCGAGGAGCTCGAGCACGTCGGCGCGCACACGGCGGAGCCGATCCTGCTCACCGGGCCGACGGGCGCCGGCAAGAGCCAGCTCGCCAAGCGCGTGTACGAGCTCAAGCGCGCCACGCGCCTGGTGGAGGGCGCGTTCGTGGAGGTGAACTGCGCGACCCTCCGGGGCGACACCGCGATGTCGACGCTGTTCGGCCACAGGAAGGGCGCCTTTACCGGGGCGGCGTCCGACCGGCCCGGGCTCCTGCGTTCCGCGGACGGGGGCGTGCTGTTCCTCGACGAGGTGGGTGAGCTGGGGCCCGACGAGCAGGCGATGCTGCTGCGGGCGCTGGAGGAGCACCGCTTCCTGCCGCTGGGCGCGGACGCGGAGGTGGAGAGCCGGTTCCAGCTCATCTGCGGCACCAACCGGGACCTGCGCGGGCGCGTGCTGCGGGGCGAGTTCCGCGAGGACCTGCTCGCGCGCATCAACCTGTGGACGTTCCGGCTGCCCGCGCTGCGGGATCGCCCGGAGGACATCGAGCCCAACATCGACTTCGAGCTGGAGCGCGTCGCGGTGCGGGGCCAGCGGCTCGCCCGCTTCAGCAGCGAGGCGCGTGCGCAGTACCTCGCCTTCGCCACGCGCGCCCCCTGGCGCGCGAACTTCCGCGACCTCGCGGCGTCGGTGACCCGCATGGCCACGCTGGCGCCCGCGGGGCGCATCGACGTCCCCACGGTGGAGCAGGAGGTCCGCAGGCTCGAGGCGGCGTGGGAAGGCCCGGCGGAGAGCCCGCCGGGCGCCGACGGCACGGACGACCCGCTGAGCTCCGTGCTCCCCGGCGAACAGCTCGCGGCCTTGGACCGCTTCGACCGCGCACAGCTCGCGGACGTGGTGCGGGTGTGCCGGCAATCACGAACGCTCTCGGAGGCGGGTCGCACCCTCTTCGCAGCATCGCGCGGCAGGCGCACCACGGTCAACGACGCCGACCGGCTGAGGAAGTACCTGGCACGGTTCGGGGTGGCGTGGGAGGGGCTGAGGGGGACAGGGTGAGGAGCAGCGCACATCGGGACGACGCAGGTGTCCCCGGGGTGCGGCAGAAGCTGAAGCACCGCGTTGGATGGGCCTCGTCCGCGTGCGTGGCGACGCGTACCACCTGTACGCCAGCGCCCTCGCCGCGAGGGGCGCAAGGCTCGGCGACATCAAACCGACCTGCCTGAGCCGGCTGGACCACTGGTCCACGGTTTTCGGGTGCGCCTGACAGGAAGGGTGCGGCAGATCTACCGACCACCGCGCCCAATACCGGTGCGCCAGACCCCCACCAAGTGCCCCCCGAAGGACTCGAACCTTCGACCCGCTGATTAAGAGTCAGCTGCTCTACCAACTGAGCTAGGGAGGCCTCTTTCCCGACGGATTTTAAGACCGCCGGGCCATTACTCTAGGACGAAAACCGCGGCGGGCAAGAGTGCGCGTGGACGCCATGCACCGGCCCGCATGAGACCGCCCGCTGTTTGGGGCCGGTTGGGGACGGCCGCAGCGCTCGCAGGGGGACGACGAGAGCCGGGTTGACCCAACTTCGGGCGCTCCCTATCGTTTTGGCCCCACTTTGACCGCTCTGGGCGGTGTGGGCCATGTCCATATGTCCGAAGCACCCCGTGGCCGCAAGCCAACCGCCCACAAGGCGGGCCGAAGAGGCGGGGGAGCAGGCCGAGTTCGGCCGGGAGTCTGTCGATGCTTCCTCCACAGAGAGTGTCCTACGGCCGCACCCGTCGTCGCCGCAACCACCACGCCCTGTCGCCCGTGCACCCCACGGTGGACCCGCTCAGCGGCCAGCCCAAGATGCACCACCGCGCGTGCAAGGACTCGGGCTATGTCCGCGCAGGCCTGCAGGTGAAGGTGCCCAAGCTGGGCATCGGCGTGCCGAAGAACTAAGACAACGCATCCATGCCAGCCAACAACCCCGGCGTCCGCCGGGGTTGTTTCTTTGTCGAGGGCGCAAGAAAACGCCCCGCGAACCGCGGGGCGCTGAAGGAACTCGCGGTGGGTGGAACAACGCTCAGATGCACGGCCCGCCGCTGAACACCAGCAGGAACTGGTCCAGGTCATCCGAGTCGGGGAAGAGACCGTCGTTGTTGAAGTCCACGTCGTTGCAGATGCCCGTCAGGCACGGGCCGCCGGAGAACACCGAGAGGTAGTCGTCGATGTCCGCGGTGTCCGGGAACAGGCCGTCCTGGTTGAAGTCGATGGTGTCGCACCGGCCGGGGCAGCCCGCGGACCCGCAGAAGACGGGGACGCGCCCGATGGTGGAGAGCGCCTGGCCGCCCGCCGCGGACGGGTCGGCGATGAACCACTGGTAGAAGAGGATGGTGCCCGGGGCGTAGTCCCGGATGGAAAGGAAGTCGTGGAACGTGGCAAGCCCCGCGCCGGAGGTGGTGGCCCCCCCGACAAAGACCTCCGGCGTAATGCGCCCGTTGGTGGGGGCCGTGCGGGAAACGCCGAGCTGGGCGGCCGCGTTGGGGCGGGCGGCGGCGAGGCCGATGCGGAAGGTCATGGAGTGGAGCAGCCCGGGCGCCTCCACGATGACCTGGGGCAGCACACCCCCGGTGCCCGCGACGCCGGTGTTGGCAAGGATGGTGGGCCTGTCCGCGTTGCGCTGCGTCGCGAGCGTGGGCTCATCGAACGGGAACTGGCGGCTGGTCACGCGCGGGTCGGTCAGTGCGTTGGAGATGAAGTCGTCGATGGGGCCGCCCACCGGGGGCGGGACCACGATGTTGGCCGCGGCGGGGTCGATGTTGTCCTGGAACTGCGCCGGGGCGCCGGCGAGGTCATAGAACCCGAGCACCTGAGGGATGGTCGTGAACTGGCCGTTGTGCATGTAGCGGTTGCGCAGGCCGACATTGCGCAGGCTGGGGACCTTGAACCGGCCGCGGTCCGCGGCGTTGTTGGTCACCGCCTGGCGCCCGGTGTCTTCCGCGACGGGGCGCACGCCCACGTTGCGGAACGTGTTGTCGCTGAACAGGGGTGGAGCGTGGCACACGTTGCAGTGCGCGCTGCCGGGCCCGGCGGAGCGGAAGTTGTTCCAGCCCTGCACCTGGTTCGGCGTCATCGCCGCGGTGTTGCCGGCGTTGAATGCGTCCCACGGCGTCTGGTTCGCGATGAGCGTGCGCTCGTAGGTCGCGATGGCGAAGGCGATGCGCCGTGCCGTGATCTCAGGGCTGCCGAAGGCACGCCGGAAGAGCTCGGGGTAGGAAGCGCGCCCCGCGGGGCCGGTCAGGAACGTCGCGAGGTCGGCGGGGATGTTGGTGGCAAGGTCCAGCGGGCGCGCGGTCTGGAGCTTGTCGACGATCATCGACCAGTCGCGGCTCTGGTGGGCCATCTCGGTGCTGCTGACGGGCGGCCCCATCACCTGGCTCTCGAGGCCGCCCCCCGTCTGGATCGCGACCTGCCCGGTCTGAGGGTCGATGAACGTGGTGCGGGCCCGGCCGTCCCAGAAGGTGTCCGTGGCGTACGCCGCGTTGATCACCGGCATGCTGAATCGCGCGGTCGCCTGCACGGCCGTGCCGAACACGGCGGACTGCACGTAGTTGTTGTTGATGTCCGACGCGATGACCCCGGCAGAACCGAACGCGTCATCGGCCGTGCCCGCGCTGCCCGGATCGATCACCGGCGGGCGGCCGTCGGTGCCGCCGTCGCCCATGCCGTGGCAGGTGCCGCAGGACACCGAATTGCTGGAAGAAAGCTGCTCGTCCCAGAACAGGACCTTGCCCAGCGCCCGCTTCTGCTCTGTGATGGGGTTCTCGACCGGCGCCTGCGGGGGCTGCAGGGCCGGCACGGCCTGTGCAGCCGCCCTGCCGGCCGTGCAGATCAGGACCAGGGCCGCCATGGTGGTGCTGGAAGAGAGAATCGCGCGCGAACCGATAGCCATGAACCACACTCCGCATGTTGGGGGGCCGTGAACAAGGGCCCAGTCAGCGTTGGGACCGTGCTGGCCGGCCCGCTCGCACCTGTTGGAGCGGTCCGTCACGGTGGTGCCAGCCCAACGCCCGCGGAGATGGCATATTGCCGGCCGGGAGGGAAAAAGGGCCCCGGGGCGTCAGCCCCGGGGCGCCGCAGCTACAGGCAGGGTCCGCCGCTGAAAACACTCAGCAGGCTATCGATGTCCGCGGTATCCGGGAACAGCCCGTCGTTGTTGAAGTCGATGTCGTGGCAGGCCCCCGTGCTGCACGCACCGCCGCTGAAGACACTCAGGAAGTCGTCGATGTCCGCAGTGTCGGGGAAGAGGCCGTCGGCGTTGAAGTCGATCGAATCGCAGGTGACTCCCCCGCACGCCTTGTACGCGATGATGCGGTTGGACGTCTGCCCGTTCAGCGTGCCGAACGACCCGCCAATCCACAGGGTGTCGCCGTCCGCGAGCAGGTTGAACACGCTGGCGTTGGCGCCGGTGCCGACCGTCGTCCAGGTGTTCGGGGTGTCCATCCGGTAGAGGTAGCCGCCCGCCGGGAGCGTGCCGCCGCCGTAGAGCTTGGTGCCGTTGCCGTCGTCGAACGCCGCGAGGCTCCAGGTGCGCCCGCCGGTGTGCTGACCGACCGCCGACCACGCGAGCCCATTCCACTTCACGACGTCGCGGTTGATGCCGTCGGCATTGACCCGCAGGTTGCTCCCGCCGGCATAGAGCGCAAGGCCCGTGCCGTCGTCGTAGGCCAGAAAGCAGTCGATGTCGGCGGTCGCGTTCCGGGGCGTGAGGTTGGTGCCGACGGCGCTCCAGGCGGTGCCGTTCCAGCGCGCGACCATCGGCGCGGTGACGCCATGGACGGTCGTGAACCGGCCACCGATGTAGAGCTGGTCCCCGCCGCCCTGGCCGTCGTTGAAGACGGTCATGCCGGGGACGTACGGGTTGATGCCCGTGATGGTCATGGAAGTCGCGATGGGTGTGATGGTCGTGCCGTCCCACATAGCGACCGAACCGGCGGCCTGCCCCGCGACGGTGTCGAACGTGCCCGCGAAGTACAGGCGATCCTGCCCGCCGATCGCGCTCGTCGCGTACATGGACCACACGGCGTTGACGGTGTCGGGCCCCCACCCCGTCCCCAGCGAGTGGAACAGCGTGCCGTCAAAGCGGGCGATCGCGCGCGTATCGGTGACCCCCGACGCGTACGCGTACGACCCACCCACGTACAGATCGCCGTTGTACAGCGCGAACGAGGTCCCGAAGGCGTTGCCGATGCCCATGGTGAGGCCATTGCTGATCGGCGACCACGTGCCGGTCCCCGCGTCGTACTTCCCGACGTAGCTGGTGCCGGCGACGCCCGCCATCTCGGTGAATGAACCAGTAGCCACGATCGCGCCCTGGTACTTGGCGATCGCGCCGACGTAGCCCGTGGTCGTGCCCGGCGTACCGGCCGAAACATCCCACGTGGGCGTGCACACCTGGCCGAACACCGGCGCAGCAACAAGCGAACAGAGCAGCACAGGACCTGAGAATTGCATGGATACTCCTCTCGTGCGGATGAACGCAGCAACTACACAACAGCACCGCGCGTCGTACGCGCGGAGCCGCCGATCACGGGTGTACGCGTGGCCCCGTCACCCGTCGCAGAAATTACTTACATAAGGCAGAAAAACCATTCTTTGCCGCCCGCATGAAGACGCGGACTCGGATCACCCGCTCGACACGGACACACCGCCCGGGGGTGGGCGGCCCGCCGCCGAAACAAAGGCGCTGCCCGTGTCATGGACCGTCGCTCGGCGGAGGAGAAACCCTCGCAGCCGCGCCGCATGCACGCCCGCACGCCCCCAAGCGTCCCCCGCTTACAGACACGGCCCTCCGCTGAAAACGCTCAGCAGGCTGTCGATGTCCGCCGTATCCGGGAACAGCCCGTCGTTGTTGAAGTCGATGTCGCTGCAGAGCGGGTCGTTGGAACAATGCCCCCCGCTGAACACGCTCAGGAAGTCGTCGATGTCCGCGGTGTCGGGGAACAGCCCGTCGTTGTTGAAGTCAATGGAGTCGCACGCCGAAACGCCCACGCAGTCCGTGCCGGTGACGGAGAAGTCGTCGATGCCCGCCTCGATGACGCTGCCCGAACCCACGTCGTCCGCAACGAAACGCACGCGCAGCTGGCTGGTGGGCGTCAGGCCCAGCGAAGCAAGCGTCCACGACGCGCTCCGCCAGCCCGTCTGCACGTCCGGGTTGTCCACCGGGCCCGGGCCGGAGGTCTGCGCCGATGTCCAGGTCGAACCGCCATTGGTGGACACCTCCGCACGGAACGTGTCCGCCGCGGGCGCACTCCCGCCGACGTTCGTGTACCAGCGCTGGTACGAAACCCGGATATTGCTGTACGCGCTGGCGTTGATGACCGGGCTCGTCAGCGTCACCGCGCCCCCGTCCACGTCCGTCGTGCCCACGCCCTCCCCCGCCGCCCCGTTGCCGGTGACGTAGCACTGCGTGCCCGCCGGGGTGGTGTCGTCCTCGGGCGCCGCGGCGGTCCCGTTGGGATCCACGCGGGTCCACGCGCCCGCCGTCGCGGTGCTCGTGGCCGTCCACCCACGGTCGGTCTCAAAGTCGTCCGCAAAGACCGTGCGGAGCACCCCGATGGCCGTCGACGCCGGGCCCGCCGCCGGCGCAAACACCTCTGTGCCTGAAGTAGAGAAGGCCGACACGCGGTACTGCACGGCCTGCCCGCACGGGGCGCCCGGGATCAAAGCGGTGTACCCGCCCCCGCCCGTGCCCGACATGGGCACGCTGACAGCGTCGGAAGCGCCCACGCGGTAGGTCAGCGTGGGTGTCGCGCCGTTCAGCGCCTGGGCCCCGTCCCTGATGCGCGCCTGCACGATCATGCTCGTCGCGGGCGCCGAGACCTCGCCCGGGGCGCTCGTCAGATCGACGACCAGCGGGGTGGTGGAACTGGCCAGCCCCAGCGTGTACAGCTGGGGCGGGTTGGCCACGGCCGAGGCCGAAACCCGCAGCGCGTACGCGCCCGCCGCGGGCACGCGCGCGCGGAAGCTGATGGGGGCGCCGGTGTTCAGGAACGTCCGGGAGTCCAGCACCGCGCCGCCCGCATCCAGGAGCGTCACGGTGAAGTCCGCCGCGCCGCTGGAGTTGTTGAACGCCCCGTAGCAGCACGACCCGTTCTGCCCGGCGCAGGCCTGCGCACCGTCGTCGTACAGGAACCCCAGCGGGGAGACCGTCGCGCTCACCACCGTCGCCGAGCCCGCCGTGAACGAGTAGTAGTCAACATCGCCGCCGCCGTCCAGGGAAATGGTGCTGCCCTGCTCGACCGCCGGAGCGGGCACCGCGCCCAGCGTCACGCCGCCCGCGGAGAGCGCCCCCGCGCCGGTCGCGGTCGCCTGCGTGTCGTTGGGCTCGTTCGCATCGCCGTAGTTCAGCTGCGCAAAGCGGATGTCGTCGTGACGCGGCCCGTCGTACGCCGTCTGGGCAAAGGGCTCCATCAGCTTGTTGGTCTGGATGGGGCAGACGTGCCCCGCCCCCAGGCCGTGCCCCGCCTCGTGCGCGACCACATTCCGGAACCGCAGCGAATTGCTGCTGGTGGTATTGAAGAACGAATCAAACGAGTTGATGACCATGTCGCCGTAGCCGGGCTCGCCCGCCGTCGGGTTCGGGTAGTAGTTGTACGCGAGAATGCCGGAATTGCCGTCGATGTTCTTCGCGCTGATGCGCACGTCCCCGCGCACGCCCGCGACGCCGTCCGTGGTCGGGAATGCCGCCCCGTCGTCGTTGGGCTCATAGACGTACGTGATCCCCGACAGCTCCGACCAGCGGCTGAAGATCGACGTGAACAGCGGCTGCCACGCCGCCTGGCTCCCGTACACGCTGTTGAGCCACGCGAACAGCTCGCTGGGCAGGTCCCCCTCGCCGTACTCGTTGGGCAGGATCGTCCCGTCAGGCACGAACGAGTACGTGATCGTGATCGGATCGCCCTGGCCCCCCGCCACCGGCGTGAGCGCGGTCGCCCCCCAGCGCGAACCCAGCTGGAAACGCGCCTGAAAAACGCCCGGCACACCGTACCGGAAGGCCTGCATCACCTGGTCCGGAGTGTCCGGCGCAAAGCACACCGCCACACGCCCGTCGCTCACGCGCTGCCCCACGCCCCGCAGCAGCATCTGCTTGTGGTGCTCCGGCAGCGCCGCAAAGATGGACCGCTCCAGCTGCCGCTCAAGCTCCCCCCGGTCCGCGAGCGTGCACAGGTGCCCCCCCTCCGCCGGCAATCCACCGCCCCGTCCGGAGAGCTCGGCAGGGTGCGCAGGTCTGCACGCGCCGACCACGGCGGCCCCGGCAAGAAGAACAAGTGCGGCGACAGCGGACGCGTGGCGCGTGCAAAGAACGGGCTTCGACATATCGGACTCCTCACAGGGCGCGGGGGACGTCGCGGAAGACTCCTGGCGGTTCGAGTCTACCGGTTCAGGGGTTGCGTTGCAAGCCAGAATTGCCCACCACACCTGTCCCAACACCGGCAGCCAGCAGCGGCGCCGTACGCTGCATCAGGTGGCCCGACCCCGCGTCACGCAATCCTGGCAACTGCGCTGCTGCCTGTGCATCGCCGCAGGCGCACTGGCCACCCTCGCGACTGCCTGGGGACCCGAAGTCTTCAGCGCGCTCCAACCCCGCACACCCGCGCCGCCCAACGCCCGACGCTTTGCCAACTCCACAACCCTCAGCGCGCGCGTGACCGACGGAGGAACGGACGTCGGCCTTCTTTCCAAAGGCTTCTGGGCAGACACCTGCGACATCTGGAGCTCCCCCTGGCCTCCGGGCCTCGACAGTGGCAACGGCTTTCATAGCCTCCCGGCCGCCCCGTTCCCGGCATGGGCCCACCGCCAGCCGCCCCGGTTCCCCGACGGGTACTCCCCGAGCTACGCCATGACGAGCTCAACCGTGGGGACCGGGCTCACGTTCCGCTGCGCCTCCAGCGCGGTGTTCTACGCGCCGCAGAGCCCATCCCCCCACCCCGCTTCCTTGCTGATGCTCAACCTGGGGCCGGGCAGGACGCTGTCGCTCCCGCTCCAACCCTCATGGCCAGGCCTTCTCGCCGACATCGCCTGCTGGAGCGCTGTGGCAGCCGCACCACTGCTGGCCTGGCCCGCCCTTGTCACGCGCCGCCGGCGCGCCAAGGGGATGTGCCCGGCGTGCGCGTACCCGCTCCCACCCGGGCGCGCCTGCCCCGAATGCGGCTCCCCGTGCGCACCGCCCGCCTACTGATCCAGCAGGTGGCTGAGGATCCGCACCCCCCAGCCCGTCGGCCCCTCGATGAACATGCCCGCGTTCTTCTCCACCGCGTGCACACCCGCAATGTCCAGGTGGCACCACGGCACCTCCTCCTTCACGAAGTAAGAGAGGAACGCCGCGCCCTGGATCGGGTGCGCCTTGCGGTTGGGGTTGCTGTTCAGGATGTCCGCGATCGGGCTCTTCATCATCTCGCGGTACTCCTCATGCATCGGCAGACGCCACACACGCTCGCCGCTGCTCGCGCTGGCCTCCTCGATCCGCTTGCGCAGCCCGTCGTCCTCGCAGAACATCCCGCAGTACGTGCTGCCCAGCGCCACCACCACGCCGCCCGTCAGCGTCGCCAGGTCCACGATGCACGCCGGCCTGTCCTTCTCGCACGCGTACGCCAGCGCATCCGCCAGCACCAGCCGCCCCTCCGCGTCCGTGTTCGTCACCTCCACCGTCACCCCGTTGCGGTACGTCAGCACGTCGTCCGGGCGGTAGGCCTCGTCGCTCAGCGAGTTCTCCGCCGCCGCCAGGTACGCCACCACGCGCTTCCTGGGCTTGATCACCGTCGCGATCGCGTGCATCGCCCCCAGCACCGCGCAGCCGCCGTCCTTGTCCCGCTTCATCCCCACCATCCCGTTGTTCACCTTCAACGAAAGGCCGCCCGTGTCGTACGTCATCGTCTTGCCGATGAGCACCACGGGCCTGCCGCCCCCGCCCCCCCTGGGCGTGTACTCCAGCCGGATCATGCACGGCTTGTTCTCGCTCGCCTTGCCCACGTTGATCAGCCCCTCGAACTCCTCGCGCACCAGGTCGCCCTCCCGGAACACCCTGCACGAAAGCCCCGCCCTCCGCGCCACCTTCTGCGCCTGCTCCGCCATGAAGTAAGGCGTCGCGATGTTTGGCGGCGTCTGCGACAGCGTGCGCGCGATGTTCACGCCCTCCGCCAGCGCCAGGCCCCGGTCCACCCCGCCCCGGAAGTCCTCGTCCCCCGTGCTCACCACCAGCGCCGGACGCTTGGGCAGCGTCGTCGCCTTCCCCCGGAACTGGTCGCACACCCACCCCAGGATCCCCAGCCCCTCGCCGAACGCCTGCCCCGCCACCGCCGCGTCAAACTTCCGCGCCGCCAGCGCCCCGCCCAGCTCCACCCGCACCGCGCCGGCCTTGATGACGATCGCCCGCCGCCCCACCGCCGCCGCCACGTTCCGCAGCACGTTGGAGTCGAGCTTCTCCTTCTTCCCCAGGCTCACCACCAGCACACGCGCACCTTTCCTGCCCGCCGCAAACCCCTCCACGATCGAGCAGCACTCGCCCGTGGCCTCAGGACGCGCCGCCGCCCCCTGCGCCGCCTCCCACAGCCCCGCCCCCACCAGCACAGACCTGGTAGCCTCGTCAAACCGCGCGAGCGCGCCATCCGCGCCGAACACGCCGACTACCAGGACGTCCACGGAACCACGGGCACGGGCGGTCTTGATCGATGAAAACATGCAGGAAACTCCGGGAAAAGGGAAGGGCCGAGTGTAGCAGGAAGGAAGCGCCCGCACAGGCGCCCCCGCCGACAGCCGCGGGACAGACGCCGATACCATCACGCATGAGCGCCCCCGGCCAGCCCGCGCCGCACCAGCCGCCCCACACCCAGCCCGGCGCAACACCCGCCCTCACCGCCCCCTGGCGCCTGGCGTACCTCGAAGCGCTCGACGCCGCCGAACGCGCACCCGCAGACAACGCCAGAACGCCCACCGGCTCCTTCCTCCTCGACTACTGGCTCTCCCCCGACCGCGACCGCGAAAACCACGTCCTCCTCCGCACCGCCAGCGGCCTCATCCTCCTCAACAAGTACCCCTACGCCAACGGCCACCTCCTCGTCGCCCTCGGCGAAGCCCGACCCACCCTCCTGGACTACACCCCCGCGCAGCGCGCCCAGCTCTGGATGCTCACCGAGCTCGCCACAGACCTCATGCAACGCACACTCCTCCCCCAGGGCATCAACATCGGCATCAACCAGGGCCGCGCCGCCGGCGCAGGTGTCCCCCAGCACCTCCACGTCCACCTCGTGCCCCGCTGGGGCGGAGACGTCAACTTCATGCACACCGTCGGCAGCGTCCGCGTCATGCCCGGAAGCCTCGACGCCATGTGGGACCGCTACGCGGCCCAGACGACACGCACGGCCTGACCAGGGAACTCCCATGCTCGGCGCCATCATCGGAGACTTCGCCGGTTCTCCGTTCGAGGGGGGCGGACCCGTCCCGGGAGACTTCCCCCTCCTGAGCCGCAGATCCAGGTTCACAGACGACTCCCTCCTCACCATCGTCGTCGCCGACTGCCTCATGGAACACCGCGACCTCGTCCCCGCGTTCCACAACATCGTGGAACGCTACCCCGCCGCCGGCTGGGGCGGCAACTTCCTGCGCTGGGCGAAAGCCCGGAACACCCAGCCCTTCGGCAGCTACGGCAACGGCTCGGCCATGCGCGTCAGCCCCGTCGGCTTCATGTTCGAATCCGCCGAGCACACCCTCCGCGAAGCTGAACGCTCCGCCGCAGTCACCCACGACCACCCCGAGGGAATCAAGGGCGCACAGGCCACCGCGCTCGCAATCTTCCTCGCCCGCCACGGCGCAGACAAGCAGGAAGTCCAGCGCCAGATCTCAACCCGATTCGGCTACGACCTCGCACGCCCCCTCGCAGACATCCGCCCCCGCTTCGGCTTCGACGAGTCCTGCCAGGGCACCGTCCCCCCCGCCATCCGCGCGTTCCTCGAATCCACCGACTTCGAAAGCGCGCTGCGCAACGCCATCTCCCTCGGCGGCGACACCGACACCCTCGCCGCCATCACCGGCCCCATCGCCCAGGCCCACTACGGCCCGGTGCCGGACACCATGCGCGAATGGGTGCGCTGGCGCCTCCCGTTCGACCTCTGGGCCGTGGTGGAACGCTTCGAAGAGCGGTACCTGCCCAAACGCGCCTAATCACAACGCCTACAGCCCCACCTCCCAGAACCCCACGTCCCACCACCGCTCAAACTTCCTCCCCACCTCCCTGAACGTCCCCACGTGCCGGAACCCGCACGCCTCGTGCATCGCCACCGACGCACCGTTCGGAAGCGCGATCCCCGCCACCACCCTGTGGAACCCCGCCGCCCGCAGCCGCTCGAACAACTCCATATACAACGCCCGCCCCGCCCCGCGCCGCCGGCACCACGGCTCCACGTACACCCCCACCTCCACCGTCCGGTCATACGCCGCCCGGTCCCGCCACACCCCCGCCTTCGCATACCCCGCAAACCGGCCCTCCACCTCCGCCGCCAGCCACGGAAACCGCGCACTCCCCCCGCGCCACACCGCCGCAAACTCCTCCTCCGTCGCAGCCTGCGTCCCAAAGTGGATGTGCGTCCGCTCGATGAACGTGTTGGTCAGCGCACACGCCGGACCGGCATCGCGCTCTGCAAAGGTGCGCACAAGCATCACGCACCGTATCCCCCGCCGCCACAGACACGCCCCACCCCAAAAAGCATGACAGCAGCCTCTCTCTCCTAAAGGCTGCTGTCACTTGGATCCACCGGGATGCACCGGGTTGCCCCGGCCCATCACTCGGCGTCACCATGGCCGATGCCACGGGCGGATTGCAGGCACAAGACTACAAGAACGAACGGACGAACGCAAGACATTTTGCGCACCTTTGCACAGACTTCGTGACCGCACGCCGCACGCCCGCCGCGCTCCCAACCCCATGCAGCAAAGGGCCCAGCGCACTACTACCCCTTGCTCATGGGGTAGGGCTTAGAAAGACCCGGTACCGCCAGTTATGGGTCGTCCCGTCAAACACCACCGGCCAACGGGAAACCCCCGCCGCCTCAAAGTCCGGCCACTCATCCCTGTTCGCCGCCCTTCGCCGCTCGTCCGTCTTCACCACCAGGTACGAACCCTCCGGGGGCAGATTCGCCGGGTCCCCCGCACGCCGGAACTTCCACCGCGCCGTAATGAACTGCCCCCGCTCATACGCGCGATCACACGCATACCGCAGCACCTCCGGCGCATCCGCGGCAACCCCCTCCGCCCACAACTCCCGATGATCCGCCCGCTTCCCCACCAGCACCTCGCCCAGCCGCTCCGCGTCCCCGCGCGGACTCTCACGGCTGCGCTCCGACAGCAGCGTCAGCGCCGCGCCCGCCACCAGCAGGAACGCAAACGCCGCGACACCCACCGCCCGCGCCCGCCGCACCACCGGCAACCCCACGCGCCGCGCCATCCCAAGCCGATGGCACGCGACCCCCGCCACGCACAGCGGCAGCAACACCAGCGCCGGCAACAGGCTTCCAGCGCCGACAGCCCACAGCCCGGCCAGCCCCAGCACACACACCCACGGCAGCGCCGCCGCCACCGCATCAGCGCTCGCCCAACCCCCGCGTGACCACCGCAGCCGCCGCAGCCCAGGCGCAAGCCCCCCCCACGGCGCCCACGCCAGGCACACCAGCAGCGGCGCCCACGCCAGCGCCCGCAGCAAAGGCTGGAGATCAGGTCCCCACGCCCCGCCCAGAACCACCGCCGCAAGCTCCGGCACGCTCTCGTGCACCAGCGCAGACCTCACCGCCATCACCCACGTCGCCCACGCCAGCGTCCCCGCGCCCAGCATCAGGAGCGTCCCCGGCCAAAGCGCCGCCAACACGCTCCGCGTCACAACCAGGATGGCAACCAGCGTCGCCATCAGCACCGGCATCCCCGCCGGGCCCGCCGCCAGCAGCGCACACGCCACGCACAGCGCCAGCCCCCACACCGCCCCCACACCGCCCAGGCCCGTGCGCACAGGCCCCAGCACCCGGTCCATCATCAGGCACGCCGCCAGCATCACGAACAACGCGTGCACCACCGCGGGGTCCGCCCACCGCCCCTCCCACCACCACACCGGCATCACGCACGCCGCCAGCCCCGCCACCAGCCCCCACGGCCGACCGAACCACCGCTGGCCGAACACAAAGCTCGCCACGCAGATGCACACAAACGCCGCGCCCACCACCCCCCGCGCCACAAACTCACTCTCCCCGAACACCCACGCCGACGCGCCCTGCAGCCACGCCACCAGCACCCCGCTCCGCAGGTCCGTCAGCCCGAACAGCCGCGGCACAACCCAGTCATCCCGCTCCAGCATCTCCCACCCCGGGTACACCCCCGCCCCCTCACCCGCGAAAAAACCCGTCCGGCCAAGGAATGCAAACGAGCACACCACCGACACCGCCAGCACCACCAGGCCATGCCCCCGGGCAGTCGCGCCCGCAGGCACGCCGCAGACAGCAACGCCCCCACCACGACGATCAGATGGAGTTCCCGTACGCGACAACCGCCCATCGTACGAAGCACGCTGGTTTTCGGCCCCCCGCGCACGCGCGGAAAATCCTGGCAGCGTGTACCCTCCCTCCCCGCATGAGACATGCGTGTGTGGGCAGACGCGAAAGGTCCGCAGCCAATGCTCCCCCGAACGACCACCGCCGCCCTGCTCTGCACGGGCCTCCTCGCCGCCCGCGCACACGCCCAGTGCCCGGGTGAGTGGACCGCGCCCTTCGAAGCCGGCGGCCCGGCGCTCGACAACTTCGTCGGCGCCCTGGGCGCCTGGGACGCCGACGGCGACCCCAACACCCCCGCACGCCTCGTCGTCGGCGGCACCTTCGCCAACGCCGGAGGCCAGCCCGCAGCCCGCTGCGCCATGTTCGATGGCGCATGGCACAACATGGGCACGGGCGTCACCAGCAGCGGCTTCCCCTCCGTCATGATGAGCTACGACCCCGACGGCGCAGGCCCACTGCCCAACGAAGTCGCCATGGGCGGCTTCTTCCAGCAGGTCGCCGCCACCACCGTCCGCAACATCGCCCACTGGAACGGCTCCGCCTGGGGCGCCCTCTCCACCGGCACCCAGGACGTCAACGGCTTCCCCGATGTCTACTGCGCCACCCTCTGGGACCCCGACGGCCCCGGACCCGCGCCCGAACAGCTCGTCATCGGCGGCGGCTTCACCGTCGCCGGAGGGCTCAGCCGCCGCCGCGTCGCCCGCTGGGATGGAACCACCTGGCAGGGCTTCAGCACCGGCATGAACGACGAGGTCTACGCCCTCACCACCTGGGACCCCGACGGCCCAGGCCCCGCACTCCCCGGCATCGCCGCCGGAGGCTTCTTCCAGACCGCAGGAGGCGCCAGCACGCCCCGCATCGCCTTCTGGGACGGCGCCGCGTGGAGCACCGTCGGTGGCGGCATGGACGGCCAGGTGGAAAGCCTCACCACCTGGGACCCCGACGGCCCCGGACCCAGCCCCGCACAACTCATCGCCGGCGGCACCTTCCTGAACGCCAGCGGATCCCCCGCCTCCAAGGTCGCACGCTTCGACGGCGCCTGGCACCCCATGGGCGCCGGCATGAACAACACCGTCTTCACCCTCCGCCCCTGGGACACCGACGGCCCCGGCCCCGCCGCCCCCGCCCTCATCGCCGGCGGCACCTTCACCACCGCCGACACACAGACCGTCAACTACATCGCCTCCTGGGACGGCGCCGCCTGGCACCCCCTGGGCCCCGGCATGAACAGCTCCGTCTTCGAACTCATCACCTGGGACCCCGACGGCGCCGGCCCCGCGCCCGAAGGCCTCGTCGCCGGCGGCCTCTTCACCACCGCCGGAAGCGTCGCCGCAAGCCGCCTCGCGTTCCTCCCCGGCTGCGCCCCCACCCCCACCTGCGACCCAGTCGACTTCAACAACGACGGCCTCTTCCCCGACACGCAGGACATCGACGACTTCCTCAGCGTCTTCAGCGGCGGGCCCTGCTCCACCAACGACTGCAGCGACATCGACTTCAACAACGACGGCCTATTCCCCGACACCACCGATATCGACGCCTTCCTCGCGGTGTTCAGCGGCGGAGCATGCACCTGACGAACGCAGAAGGATGGAACATCCAGAACCCAGGGACTGCAGTCCCTGGGTTCTTTCTTTGTAGGCTGGGGCCGCATCGTCCCCAGACGCCGGGGAAACCTAGAACGGTTTCCTTGCCGGCTCCCGTTCGGACGCTGACGCCGGGGACACCTCAGCGGTTTCCCCCGGCACCCCCTTCCCTTTCAGGAACCGTGCCACCGGGGGGCGAGGTAGGGCTCTGACGACCTCGGTGCCTCTGCGCCTAAATGCACCGAGATTGCAAAGCCATCTCGGTGGCACGATCTCGGTGCCACCTGCCCGACCTGCTCCTCAAGGCCACCAAGGTCGACGGCGTTTACACCGCCGACCCCAAGAAGGACAAGACCGCCACGCGCTACGACTCCCTCACCTACGCCCAGGCGATCTCCAAACGCCTCAAGGTCAGACTCGGCATTCGAGATGCGGCATTCGTGGGAAGACACGGCGAAGCACCCCGACCTGTCCTCAGAGCCGGACAGATCAGGGCCACGAACGTTGCGGCCACCCGCCGCAACACTCCGCTGCTAGTATCATGTGTACCTGATTGATGGGTCAATTTGATGATCCGGGTAGCTTGTGAGCATGACTGACTTGCGCACGGAAACATCTCTTGTGAACCTAGTTACAAGTCTAGAGGAGATGGCGACGTTTGTCGCGCTCACCCGGGAAGATGGGGCACAGCGGATCAATCATCGATGGTGGGGCGTGCCACCTGGGAGCACGTGTGGGGGCGGGGAGCAGGACCGAGATTGGAATTGGGAAGAACTTTGCGGCGAAGCCCTCAGTAAGGACTATTGGGAAGCGGTTGGGCTTGCGACCCAGGATGACCGCCTCCAGGGAGCGATCATTTACAATGTCAGCGCCAAGTCGGTGCTGTCATCTGGGGCAGGCGCTGTGTATGTAGACAACTTGGCCACAGCCCCGTGGAATCGGAAGTGGGTTACGGACACGCCCGCGTACCAAGGCATCGGCCCTGAACTCCTGTGTCAAGCCGTTCACCACAGCCACCTCCTAGGATTAAAGGGCCGGGTGACACTGACTCCGCTGCCAAGGGCGGTTGCCTTCTACATTGGCAAGGGGTTTGTCGACACGGGAGAGATGGTTGACGGGTTGCCGCTGTTTGAATTGAAGCCAACGGCAGCACGGCTGTGGTTGAAAGAGAAAGGATTGGTGGGCAATGGCTAAAGTGACTAGAGCTTCGGAGGAAGCGCCGTGCGGCGGTGTGGCATTGCCTGGTAAGTTCCGGCGGGACCTTCCAGCATTGCCAAGCCAGGCGAGCTCGTTGGTGAAGCACATCATGCGCCTAAAGGCAATGCACCCGGAGGTGCACGTCAAGTTTCGTGACGTGAAGCTAAATGAAATGGATGAGGCAACCTTGCGAATGCTGCTGGACGACCTCAACGAGCAGCTTGGCGTGGATTAGCGATGGCGTACCTGACGTTGAAAGATGCAAAGAGCCTAGCCGACGAGTGTTTTCCCCGAGGCCCGGAGGAAATTGCGGAGGCTATGGGCGTTGCTGTTGAGTACTGCCCGATGACCGGGACCGACGGTTGGTGTATGCAGCGAAAGGGACACGCTCCGAAGATCCGAGTAAATGCGACTGCGGTGAAGCCACGGCAGCGATTCACTCTTGCCCACGAGCTGGCGCATCTCTTGCTTGGAACAGACCCAGAAATCGTCAGCCAGTCCATCTTGCCATTCCAGTCCGTGAAGAAGGAGGAGCGAGCAGCAGACAAGCTGGCATCAGAGCTCCTTGTTCCGCTCGTACACCTAAAGCAGATTGTTAAAGAACTTCCAGTGGATGCAAAAACCATCAAAAGCCTTGCAAACAAAGGCAGTGTTTCGGACATGGTTGCGGCCGGTCGAATAGTGAGTGAGGCAGCCGCGATTGGTCTAGTGAATGCAGGCATGGCTGTATTCAAGGACGGTGTGGTGCAGTGGTGCTGGTCGCCCAGTCTGACGAATTTGGAGCCTGCAGCGCGACAGCTCTTTGCACCTGCGCAGAAAGCCTTGCCAGCCGTATTCCGTTCTGCTCCGAACGCAAATGGTGATGTACAAACCGCCACGGTGGTGGGAAGTCCTGAATATCCCGTCCTACTTGTGCAATTGCTCCCCGTTTCCGTCGCCTCGACGCAGACACACCACGAGAAATCACGGGAGCTCGACAAGGAGCTGTTCGACCAAGATCACTCATTTAGGCAGTCGTTCAATGGATGCTTGAGCAGCTTCAAGTCCAAAGCCGAGCAACTCGAACTCGACGACGCTGTGGATCAGTTCAATAAGCGGTATCACGACTGGCCGCGAGATCGCCTGAGAAAGCTCAGATCACAAGCCGGGCAGGCATATCTGCGGCACCGGCTTTCGGCGTGGGTCAAGTCATCTACCGGCTGACGCCAAGGCGCGACATGTTTTTTCGGTCCTTCGGCGCGCCGGGTGCCAACGAGGTCGGGCCCTGACGGAATGCCATTCAGATACGGCTCGACGTGGGGTCGGGAACCCGGCAGGGTGGCACAACTTCCCCCATCCGTGCCCCAGCTTTGCCGTCGCGACCCGGGGGCGGACGGCACAGCCGTGCTTCCGCGCAGTTGACCAGCGTCCCGCCCCGTTCCAGGCCCGGAGAGCCCGAGAGGGGCGGCGAGCCCCTCTCGGAGGCAGCGGTCGGTGATGGTGTGGACGCGGCCCCGCCCTGCACAAGGCGGCGCAGGTGAGACTGATGAAGCCCGCGGCCACGCCCGCCTGGACATGGCCGGCCTCACCATGGTGCAGCAGCACAACGTGCCGGTCACGGACTTCGACTTCAAGAGGCCCGGCAACATCACACGAGCAGTTGCGGGCGAGACGCAGCGGACGATGCTGGCCAAGTGAAGGAACACTCTCCTCGTGCGCTGACCTCAGTGCTCTGACCGAGGTCAGAAGACCACGCACTCGGCGCACCCGCCACTGACGAGTGGCATGAACGGGGGAGTCTTGGTCGCTTATTACACCCGCTCATGTGGATAAGTGAGACTTGCGCGCGATCTTAGGCAATCTGGACGATTTCACGGCACGAATTGATGAGGTCATGCTAATGTGCCCATGCCTGGATTTCGCATGACGCTCTCTGAAGCGGTGCCAGAGCCCGGACGCTCGGAGGCTGATGCACTTTTCAAGTATGCGGGGCCCCTCTGCCCAGTTGCAGGACTTTCTGACCTCGGCAATTAGAACTTCTTCTTTAGAACAGGTGGAATTCGCGTACTACGCGGGCAGTCGCCTGCTGGTGTGGCGGCACAGCACGGACGCCAAGAGTTACGGCGCTCTTAGGGTGAATGACGAGGCGTGCGCTGCGGAGCTTCACCGCCTGCTCCCGGTGCCGGAGTGCGAGCTCACCGCGTCCCACGTCTTCGACCTCCCCGTTGCATCTGCCTCACCCCCCGGCCCGGCCGAGGGTTCCCACGACGGTCAGGCCCACCAGCAGCCGACCCCTTTCTCCCTGGCGCGCCGCCTCCTCGGGCTGAGGAACACGAAGGACACTCCCCCCGACCGGCACAATCTTCCAATGTGAAGAGGCGGTGCACACCCGCGCAACTGCCGCGGCGAACGCTACCGGTTCCACGGCCCCACCATGCCCGCGCACGACGGCGTGCACGCGCGGCAGTGGCCGCGCACTGGAGCATCACGCTGTCCCGGTCGGCCGCGCGTTCGCAGTCCTCAGCGCAGCCGAGGCAGACTTCCGCGCACGCCCGGCGCGCGTGGACGTGCAGAGGTGAGCCCCGGTGCAGGGAGCCGTGCGAGACGCCTCAGATAACCGCGCGGTCTGTGAGCATTGTCTGGTGCGTAGAGGACGCCCGCCGTTCCGCAGAGCAACTTTCTATTCCGGACTCACCCCCCGCGCGCAACACTTCACGTCGATGCGCCCACTCCCCCTTGGCGCCGACCTCCCCCCCAAGTAACGTTGCGCCATGTGAGCACGCCCCACGCCCACAGCGCCGCCTTCCCCACGCCCCATCCCCGCCCTCGCTGTCCCCCTCCTCAGCTCCACCACCCACCCCCACTCCTTCCATCTCCCCGACCCTCCGCCTCCCCCTTTGACCACTTCCCACTCTGACCACTCCGCTACTTCCCCCTCTGGCCCTTGTCCACTCCCCACAGCGCAACTCCCCAAATCACCCGTTATCGGCCCGACCACCCATGCAAAAAGGCCTGCAAAAACAGCACTCCTCAAACACCCCGCGCGAAAGGCCTCGCGCGCACACAAACACCGTCCTCCCCGCGCCGGCCACCCCGCCGTGCCCCCCGCGCAGCACCCGCGAGCCACGCCACAGCCCTGCCCGACCGCACCACTCACTACCATCACCCGTGAGCGCCGCCCACACTCCCCAGCCCCCAACGCCGCCCCCCCCGGGCGCCCGCCCCACCGCCTACCCCAAGGCGGTCGACCGCCTCATCGCCGAGTTCGCCCGCCTCCCAGGCATCGGCCGCCGCTCCGCCGAACGCCTCGCCTTCCACGTCCTCAAGAGCGAAGAGCCCACCGCCCTCGCCCTCGCCCAGGCCATCACCGACGTCAAGCACACCGTCCGCCACTGCAACAACTGCTACAACCTCTCCGACGGCCCCCTCTGCCCCGTCTGCGCCGACCCCTCCCGCGACCGCGCCACCGTGCTCGTCGTCGAACAGCCCAAGGACCTCATCGCCCTCGAGCAGACCGCCATGTACAAAGGCCTCTACCACGTGCTGATGGGCCACATCAGCCCGCTGGAAGGCGTGGGCGCGCAGGACCTCACCGTGAACCGCCTCCTGGAACGGCTCAAGGACCCCTCCACCAACCCTGGCGGGGCCGCCGTACGCGAGGTGATCCTGGGCCTGAACCCCACCCTCGAAGGCGACGGCACCGCTCTCTTCCTCGCCGAACAGGTCGCAGAACACAACCGTCATACTGGGCAATCTGCCGCGACGCCCCAGGTGAAGACCAGCCGCCTCGCCCGCGGCCTGCCCAGCGGCAGCCAGTTGGAGTACGCAAACAAGGCCGTTCTTGCCGATGCGATACACGGCAGACAGAAAGTCGAGTAAACCAACACCCCATGCGGTTTGAGACCTCCCAATCCCTCAAGCTCGGCCAGCAGATGAAGCTGGCCCCCAGGATGATCCAGTCCATGGAGATCCTGCAGATGCCCCTCGCCGAGCTCGAGGAACGCCTCGCCCAGGAGCTGGAGAACAACCCCACCCTGGAACTCCGCGACGGCGACGGCGAGGCGGTCACCGAGATGCCCGCGCCCGATGCCCCGGGCACCGACGTCGAGACCGCGCCCCTCAAGGTCGACGAACAGCACGGCGAGGCCGACTTCGAACGCCTCGACCGCTACGAGGCCGACAACCCCGACGCCACCGAGAACGAGTTCAGCGAGGCCCGCCCCGACCCCCGCGAGATGGACGACGGCGCAGGCATGCGCCGGGTCCGGGCCGACGGCGAACGCGACGCCAAGATGGACGCGTTCGCCCAGACGCCCGCACGCAGCGCCAGCCTCGTCGACCAGCTCCGCGGCCAGTGGTCCCTGTGCGACGTGGACAAGAAACTCCGCCCCCTGGGCGAGCTCATCCTGCAGTTCATCGAGGACGACGGCTACCTGCGCACCCCCCTGGCCACCATCATCGACCGGGCTCCCGTCGGCACCCCCGTGAACGGGTCGGTCGACGGCGAGCTCAACGGCGCCGTGCTCCGCCACAAGCCCGGCGAGGCGGAACTCGAACGCGCCCTCCAGGCCCTCCAGCTCTTCCTGGAGCCCGCCGGCGTCTGCGCCCGCACCCCCGCCGAGTGCCTCCTCCTCCAGCTCGACGCCCTCGAGGACGAGGGCGCCAGCCTCGGCTGGCCCCAGACCGCGTACCACAACGCGCGCACACTCGTCAAGGACCACCTCGAAGACCTCATGCAGAACCGGCTGCCCCGCGTCGCCGAGAAGACCGGGCTCACCCTCGACCAGATCAAGGAGGCCCTCACCCTCCTCAAACGCCTCTCCCTCGCCCCCGCCCGCCGGCTCGTCGACGCCAGCGAACGCCCCATCGTCCCCGACGCCATCGTCGAGCACGACGAGACCCAGGACCGCTACATCGCCTACCTCAACGACGCACACCTCCCCAGCCTCCGCATCAACGAGGAATACGCCAGGCTCACCCGCGACAAGTCGATGCAGAAGCGCGACCGCGACTTCATCAAGACCAACCTCGTCAACGCCCAATGGCTGCTCGACGCCGTCGGCCAGCGCCGCCACACCCTCCTCCGCGTCGTCGAAAAGGTCATCCAGCACCAGCGCGACTTCTTCGACTTCGGCCCCCAGGCCCTCAAGCCCCTCCCCATGACCCAGGTCGCCGAAGAGCTCGGCGTCCACGTCGCCACCGTCTCCCGCGCCGTCTCCGAGAAGTTCATCGCCACCCCCAGGGGCGTCATGCCCCTCCGCAAGTTCTTCAGCGGCGGCCTCCAGACCGAGGGCGGCGAGGACATGGCCTGGGAAGCCATCCGCCAGGCCCTCCGCGAACTCATCGACAACGAGGACAAGAAGAAACCCCTCAGCGACGACGCCCTCTCCGACGCCCTCAAGGCCAAGGGCATGGACATCGCCCGCCGCACCGTCGCCAAGTACCGCGACCAGCTCAACATCCAGCCCGCCCGCCTCCGCAAAGTCTTCTGACACTCCCCCACCAAGGGCACACTTCAAGTCCCCCGTCCACCGCCACTTAAGCCGTATCAGCCGCAGAATCCCCACTCAAGGTCATATCGCTTTCCCCGGCCGCCCAGTAGCTTCATCCCGGAGAGAGTTCCAGACCAGGCGGCGCGACTCCACCCCGCCGACCGATCCTGCGTGGGATGGGCACGAGCTTTCTCCCTGTGGTCACGCCCACCAGGAGAGAATCACATGGCGCCGGTCACCCCCCGTTCCCTGCTCACCACCCTGCACGCCGCCACCCCCCTCGCGATGGTCCTCTGCGCCGGGCACGCACTGGCCGACCCGACCTCGATCGGCCCCAACGGCTGCAACGTCCCCGCCGGACTCGACGGCTCAGGCGTGACGATCGGCCAGGTCGAACTCGGCCGCGCCGGACGCATGGGCGGCCTCGACATCCAGGGAGAATGGTTCTGGGATACCAATGGGAACAACACCTACGACCCGCCCGTCGCGGGCGTGGGCGGCGAGTACTTCGTGGACCTGGACGGCAACGGCGCATACACCGGCGCGTACAACAACTTCCACGTCGATGTCGGCGGCAGCGTGGTCTCCAGCGTGCAGGTGGAGTACACCAACGCGGGAACCGAGACTGCGGTGGTGGCACCCCTGGCGCCGTTCCTCCGCGGCCCGGCGCCCACGGCCGGACCGCTGGCCGTCACCTTTGCCGAGTACGACGCCGGGACTGCGGGGCCGGGCGCCCGCGGCCCATTCGGTGACCGGCGCGACCCCGCCCTGGACTTCCATGCGACCGAGGTCGCAGGGGTCATGATCGCGCGGAACCGCCCGGCGACCCCAGGTGTGCGTCAGAGCGTGGCGCCCGGCTCCTCACTCAACGTCGGCGCTTTCGGCAGCTACACGCAGGCGAACGTGGCGGGCTCGAACGCCAACACCCGCATCGGCGTGGTGCTGGCCACCCAGGCGGTGATCAGGCAGACGCCCGACTTCGTGCGCCAGGTCAACCACAGCTACGGCGGGCGGTACGTGCCGGCCGACGGAAACTCCGTGAGCGCCGCGGGGCTGGACTACCTCTCGCGTCGCTACGACTCGCTGCAGGTCATCGCGGGGGACGAGCAGCAGCGCCCCGCCGGGCAGCAGCAGCCCACCCCGGGCACCCCCAGCGACCTGTTCAACGGGATCAACGTGGGCATGCTGCGCCAGGTGGGCGGCGTGTACAACCGGGGTGACGACGGCAACATCCCGTTCCTCCCGGCGGCGCCGGGCGGGCGCATCCTGACGCACCTCATGGCCCCCGGCGTCGCGGTCAACATGCCGACCGCCAACACGGCGGGCGTGGCGGGTGACGCCTACACCGCGGCCGACAGCGGCACAAGCTACGCGGCGCCGCACGTCACGGGGGCGGCGGCGCTGCTGCAGCAGCAGCGCCGCAACAAGGTGTTCGACAACGTGCCGCGTTTCAACAACGCGGGCTCGCAGGCACACCAGACCATGAAGGCCGTGCTGCTCAACAGCGCGGACAAGATCCAGGACAACGGCACGTTCGTGCTCAACGGCCTGAACATCCCGCAGGGGTACCTGCTGGGCATGCAGAAGACCATCAGCGCCGACAGCATGCGGAACAACCTGGGCAACCAGACCCGCCCCGCGATGAACGACTGGACCGACGCCTCGGCGACGGCGAACTACGACGCGTTCCGGCGGGCGGACACGCCGCTGGATTATCGCGTCGGCGCGGGGGCGCTGAACGTATCGCGGGCCGTCACGCAGTACGACGCCGGCAACTACAACCCCGGGGAGCAGGTGCCGTACACGGCCTGGTCGTTCAATTCCATCACGGGACAGAACGCGACGAGGGAGTACTACTTCGCCAACCCGCTGCCGTTCGAGTCGTTCGTGAGCATCACGCTCTGCTGGGACCGCGTGGTGCGGCTCACGGACAACGTGGGCAACAACAACCTGTACGATGACGGGGACGCGTTCGACACCAGCTTTGCGCTCGCCAACCTCGACCTCACCCTCATCCGCAACATCGGCGGCAACTGGGTGGACGTGTCCCTGCTCACCGGCGGGAACACCGCCAACGGCAAGTTCACGAGCGCCAGCACGGTGGATTCCACCGAGCACCTCTTCACGATGATCCCGGACTCGGGGATGTACGGCATCCGCGTCACCCAGAAGAGCGCGAACCTGGGCGCGGGGTTTACCAGCACTGACTTCGGCCTGGCCTGGTGGACGGTGCCCGCCCCGTCGACGACGTTCCTGCTTGCGGCGGGGCTCGCGGGCGCGGGGAGGCGTCGGCGAAGGCCGTGACGGGGGCGTCGGGGATCAGCCCCCGGGGGTGGTCTCACTCACGGCGGCGTCCAGGAGCGCCTTCACTTCGCCCTGCGCAGCGTCCGGGAGGGGGCGGGCGATGCCGAGGAGCCTCTGGGCGTCCTGTGTGCGTCCCAGGGCGTTGCACGCACGGGCCAGGTTGATCAGGAACTGCGCCCGGCGCGGGTGGTCCACCGGGCAGGCGACGTCCATCGAAGCGAGCGTGTCTTCGAGCAGCGCCGCGGGGGTGGCGGACTTGTCCACGGGCGCAAGCTTGGCGGCGGTGTCCGACCACACCTTCTTCACCGTCACGCCCTCGTCGGTGTTGGCCAGGCGCAGGCGGGCGGCGATGAGGCGCTGGGCCCAGGCGCGCGCGGCGGTGGCGTCGCCGGCGGCGACCTGGGCCCGCACGACTGTCGAGTAGGCCCGCTCGGTCTGCCAGTGGTCTTCGGAGTATGCGCGAACGAACGCGTCGGCGGCGTTGACGGCGTAGGGCACGCTCTCAGCCCCGCGCCCGTTGGCGATAAGGATGGTGGCGGTCGATTGCAGGGCCATGGCGCGGAAAGGGTGGTCGGCGGGGTACCGCTTCTGCACGAGGTCCACCAGCGGCCGGATGACTTCCAGGGCTTCGCTCTTGCGCCCCAGTTTCATAAGGCACGCGGCGAAGTTGTTTCGGATGCTGATCGTCGCCGGGTGGTCCACACCGTTGACGGACTCGCTCTCACGCAGGCAGGTGGCGTACTGACCCGCGGCCTCGTCCATCTTCCCGGCCTGGATGAGCGCGGTGAGGTAGTTCCCCCGGATCGCGAACAGCGATCCTGCGTTGACGCCGGGGGCGTGCTCGGCCCTGGCGACGACATCCCGCAGGACGGTGACGGCCTCGTCGGGGCGGTTCATGGCGTGCAGGCAGTTGCCGCGGAGGCCCTCCACGGAGAGTCGCGTCGGGTCGCTGGGTTCAAGGGTGCGTGTTGCGCGCGCGATTGCGTCCTCCACCAGGGGCATGGCGCGTGCGCCTTCGCCCTGGTCTGCGAGGATGGTGGCCTCCTGCACCAGGGCGTCGATGGTGTGTCGGTCGTCGGGCCCGTAGGCGTGCTCGAGGAGCGGGCGCGCTGCGCGGGCCTGCTCCATGGCCTGGTCCTGCATTCCCAGCAGGTTCATGACCATGGACAGCTGCATGCGGACCTCGGCCTCGAGTTCAGGCTGGCCGGGGAAGCGAGTACCCACGTTCTTCCCGAGTTCGTCGAGCTGGTCGATGATCCTGGCGTCCTTGCCTACGCGTTCGGGTGAGGCGGCCCCGAGCATGTCCTTCACGAGGTAGTCCAGGATTGCCGAGGCGCGTTCGCGCTGGGCCTGCTCCTGGCGCCGGGAGTTTTCCGCGCGGGCGTAGAGGGCGAGGGAGACGGTGAGGCCGGCGAGGAGCGCGACCACGGCGGCGCCGGCGGCGGCGCTCGCGGCGCGGTGGCGTCCGACGAACTTGCGGATGATGTACGCGGCGGACGGTGGCTGGGCGGTGACGGGCTCGCCTCGGAGGAATCGGCGCAGGTCTGCGCCGAGGGCACCGGCGGAGTCGTAGCGTCGGGCGGGGTCTTTCTCGAGCGCCTTGTGGGCGACGGTGGCCAGGTCCTTAGGAATGCGGGCGTTCACGGCATCCAGGCGTGCGGGCTGCTCGTCGCGCACGCGCCGGGCGACCTCGGTGATAGGCAGTCCGCGGATATCCACGGGCGGGCGGGCGGCGAGGAGCTCGTACAGCAAGACGCCCAGCGAATAGACGTCGGTGCGGGTATCGATGGCATCGGGGGCGCCGGCGAGCGCTTCCGGGCTCATGTATCCCAGCGTGCCCACGAGGGTCCCTTCGGACATGGAGAGTGTGGCGTGCTCACCCTCCTCGAGCAGTTTCGCGACGCCGAAGTCCAGGACGCGAGGGCGGCCCGGTCCACCCTGTTCGGGCTCGACCAGGATGTTGCTGGGTTTGATGTCGCGGTGGATCACGCCCTTCTGGTGCGCGTGTTGCACCGCGTCGCACACCCGGGCGACCAGCTCGCAGCGGTCGGCGATGGGGAGGGGCCCTGCGTGCTCGCGGAGGCCTGCGCCTTCCACGAATTCCATGGCGAAGAACGCCTCGTTGGTGCGGGGGTCGACACCGCTCTCGATGATGTGCGCGATCCCCGGGTGCGTGAGGCGCGCGAGCACCTGGGCCTCCAGCCGGATCCTCCGCTGGACGGCGCTGATGCTCAGCAGGGGCCGCAGCACCTTCACGGCGACGCGGCGCCGGGGCTCACGCTGCTCACCCTCGTACACAACACCCATGCCCCCTTCGCCGACCACCCGCACGATGCGGTAGCCGGCGACTTCCGCGGGGATAGGGCGCGGCCTGTGGTCGTTCCGGAGCATGCCCACGGCCGAGCGCACCTGCGTCGGGGTGATGGACTGGTCCTGCGGGGCATCGAGCACGGGCACGGGGCCTTCCGCGTCGCCCAGCAGGGCGCGGACCTCGGCGATCAGTTCCGGGTCGGCCCGGTAGCGTTGCTCGATCAGGTTCAGCAGCTCTGGCCCGGTTGCATCACCGGCGTCGTCCAGTGCCCGCGAGACTCGCTCGTGCAGCGGACCGGAGTTCATGACCCGCGCTCCGCCGTGAGTCTGCGGTGCAGCCACCCCCGGGCCAGGGCCCAGTCACGCTCCGCGGTGGGCAGGCTGATTCCCAGGACGGATGCGACATCGGGTGTGGACAGGCCGCCGAAGAACCGCAGTTCCACGACGCTGGCGGCGCGCGGGTACTCCCGGGCGAGCGCTTCCAGCGCGCCGTCGAGGTCGAGCACGTCCAGTTCACCCGGCTGCCCGCCACGGAAGGGCTGGGACGGGGTCTGTTCGAGCATCGTGACGTCCGTCAGCACGGCTGCGCCGCCGGACCGCTTCTGGGCACGGCGGGCGCGGGCATGGTCGATGAGCACCTGGCGCATCACTTTGGCCGCGATCGCCATGAAGTGGACGCGGTCGCTGGCCACGGCACCACCCCCGCTGGGGCGGGCGAGGCGGACGAAGGCCTCGTGCACCAACGCTGTGGGCTGGAGTGTGTGCGCGGCGCGCTCGTTCTGCATGAGTACGCCCGCGAGTGCGCGGAGCTCGTCGTAGAGCACAGGTGCAAGACGTTCTGCCGCGCCGGGTTTACCGGCACGGAGGTCACCCAGGATGGCGGTTACGTCCTGCCCGCTCATGGGAGGGCATGGTACCAGACCCTGCAAGCACCGGACCAAGCCCGAACGGAAACTGGCGCGCGGAGCCGCGGCGGTCGGGCGGCATGGCGACGGCACTGCGGCATGGACACGCGTAACGCGGGCGTTCCCGGACGTGGAGGCGTCGATCGGCCTTGCCGGACGGGCGAGGGCGGGCCGAAGGGTCCTGTCCTGCACGCTCACCGTTTTCTGTCAGTTTCCCTCCAGGACGCTCCTAGGTCTATGTGCCGGGCGCTGTTCCGCCCGGCGCAAGAAGGGAGCGTGTGCATATGGCAGTTCACAATCGGAATCCTTGGATGATGAACGACCGGATGATTCTTTTGGCGGCGGGGGCGTTCGCGGGGCTTGCGGGGGCGGCGTCGGCCGACTTCCAGCACGCCTACTTCTTCGGCCAGAACAGCGACATTGCGACGGTCGGGGTAGCCGGGTTTGAGAGCAATGACGGCACGTACCACCTGACGAACGGTGGCGACCAGTCGGGCGCGATGTGGCACACAAGCCGCCAGAACGTCATGGGCGGTTTCGTGACGACCTTTCAGTTCAGCATCAACCCCACCTTCGTGAACGACAGCCCCGGGGACGGGTTTGCGTTCGTGCTGCACAACGACGCCAACGGTACCGGCGCGACCGGCGGGGCCGGGTCCGCCTGCGGGTATGGTCCCAACTTCACGAGCAGCACGGGTGTGTTCTCGAGCATCCATAACGGCATCGCCGTGGAGTTCGACACGTGGAGCTGCTGCGGCGAGAACCCCACGCCCAACGTGTCCATCCAGACAATGAACCAGTCCGAGGAGATCGACTTCCCGGACAGCGCGTCCCTGGGGCAGGTCGAGCTTTCGACGCTCGGCATCGACATCCTGGACTCCCGCGCCCACATCTGCACGGTGCAGTACACGCCGCCCGTCGGCGCCGGGACGGGCCGTCTGGACGTGTATGTCGATGACATCTTCGCCACGGGCGTGAACATCGATCTTGCGTCGGTCGGCCTCGACGGGGGTGGTTCGGCGCCCGCGTACGAGACGGATACTCAGTCTGACGACTACGGCACTGCGTGGGTGGGCTTCACGGGCGGTACCGGTCTTGCCGACAGCGTTCACCGCATGGAGGCGTGGGCGTTCAATGGCGGCACCGGCGATTGCCAGCCGGCGTACTGGTGGCTGGCGGGGAATGGGAGCGGTTGCTTCGTGCCCGACGGTCCTTGCGGGATGGGGCAGGGGATCACGGTGCAGGGCACGCGGCCGGTGCAGTATGCCTGGTACCGGGACGGTGTGCTCATGACCAGTGACGAGGGTGGGCGCATCCGCGGGCTGGATACCCGTGAACTCACGATTGATCCGGCCACGGGCGAGGATGCGGCGTACTACAAGGTCGTGTTCACCAATTCCTGCGGGAGCGGTGACTGGGAGCCCTACAACGCGGTGTGGCTGTACTGCCATTCCATCGACTTCAACAACGACGGCTTGTTCCCGGATACGGCGGACATCGACGACTTCCTGAACGTTTTCAGCGGGGCAAACTGCCCGCCCTCCGCCGGCTACCTGTGCGATCCGATCGACTTCAATGGTGATGGGCTGTTCCCCGACACCATGGACATCGACGCTCTACTCAGCGTGTTCTCGGGCGGTGGGTGCATCCGGTAGAACAACAAAATCCCGAATCTCTGTCTATTCGCACCCTGCTCCTTCGTTATTGAGGGTAGTTTCGGCGGGCATTGCGGCCGGCCGAACAGACACCCGTCCACACGTTCCGGCCCCCGGCGATTTGCAAGGTCGCTGGGGGTCTTTTTTTCTGCGCGTTGCCTGCGTTTGGCGCACACGACGCATGGAGAGGGCACACGCACACGACTCCTTTCCTTTTCTTCACACGCGCACCCGCACAGGGTGCGCGTGTGGCTTTTGGTGGCTGCGGGCCGATCTACCTGCCTGTCGGATCCCTTTCTTCCAGCGCGCTAGCGTTCCTGACCCCATTGCCGCCCATGCCCGAGCCTTCTCCGAGGACAGTCCGGTCACAATCCGCTCAGGCGCAAACGCTGCGCCTTGAGGGTGCGGACAGTGCGTCTGTGGAGGACGCCGAAGACCTTCGGCTTGTACAAGCCGCCAAAACAGGTGATCAAGCGGCGTGGTCGTCGATTGTCAAAAGGCACCAGGATAGGTTATTTTCCATTTGCCTTCGCATGGTCCGGGACCGGGATCTGGCAACGGATCTCACTCAGGATTCCTTCATCAAGATCATCCAGGGGGTCGAGTCGTTTGACGGTCGGAGCAAGCTGACGACCTGGATGATCCGGATCACCATGAACGTGTGCCTCTCCAAACTGCGGTCCGAAAAGCTGCGGCGCCATGCGAGTCTGGATTCGCTGTCGGGGGGGACCGGGGCAGGTTCGCTGAGTGGCGGCCGGACTGCGGACGGGCGGAATCTGGGTTCTCCGGGGGAACTGGAGTCTGGCTCACACGTCCAAGCGCGTGAGGAACGGGAGCGGCTGCTGCAGGCCCTGTCGGGACTGGAGCCTGAGCAGCGTGCGATCCTGATCCTGTGTGACTGCCGCGGACTGCCGTACGAGCAGATCGCGGACGTGCTTGGGGTGGCGGTGGGAACGGTCAAGAGCCGGGTCTTTCGAGCCCGGACTGCGTTGAGGGATGCGGTCGAGGGGTTGGAGCGGAAGGGCCGGTAGTGGTCCTGCCGGAACGGAGCTGCGAGGGCGCGGCGGTTGAGCAGTGAGATGCCTGAGCGTGAAGGAACAACCCCTGGGAACATGCCCCTGAGCGAGGAGCAGCTGGTCGACTGGATCGACGGCAACGTCTCGCCGGAGGACGCGTCCCGCCTGGCCCGGTCGTCCGGCCGCCCGGATCTCGCCGGTCGCGTCGCGCAGATGCAGCGCCAGAAGGCGGTGCTGGCGTCGGTGGAGGATGAGCAGGCGCCGGCGGAACTCTACGACCGCGTGATGGCGGCGGTGGAGCGTGACGTGCTGCTTGGCGTTGCGCGGGCCCCGTCACCGGACATCGTTGAGCCCCGCCTGCAGCTCGCGGGCGTGGAAACGGGGGTAGGAGCACGCGCGACGCGGGCGCTGCAGGGCAACATGCCGCGGTTTGCGCTGGCTGCGGGCCTGCTGCTCATGGCGGGCGGGCTGGCGTACTTCGGGAGCATCGCGTACCAGGCGTCCAAGAAGCCGCTGGTCAAGATCGCACAGAACGACCCGAGCGGGACGTCCAACACCCCGGGCTCACCCGTGGCCGGCGGCACGCGGTCCGTCGCCGAGGATCGCGGGGTTGCGAACGAGGGCACGGCGCACGGCGGCGCGGCGCCGGAAGGGGCGGCACCCCAGCCAGTTTCGGTTGCGCAGGAGCCGACGCTCCGCGAAGTGGGCGTTGATGAGGCTGTCGCGCTGGCGGCGGAGGGCCGCCTGGCCATACGCGTGCTTGCGCAGAAGCCTGAGAACATGGCCCGCATCGAGCGGGACGTGAGCAAGCCCACGGGCGAACGCCAGTGGCGCCTCACGCGGGGCGTGCCGGCGGAGGTGGTCGCGGCTGTCGTGCCGGCCCGGCAGGGGTCCTCGGCGCCGACGGTGGCGAGCGGTCATTCAGCACTTTCGCTTATCAGCCCGTTCATCGGCCCCGGGGCGGCGATCTCGATGCTGACGGCTGCGGCCGACCCGCTGGCGCGCGTGAAGGGCACCTTCCTGGTGGATGTGCCGGCGACGCGAGAGCAGCTGAACGTGGTCGCCACGGTGTTCAAGAACCAGCTGGGCGCCGCGGTGGTGTTCGAGGAACTCCCGAGCCCGGTCGATGCACCTTCGATCCCTCAGGCGCAGGACCTGCTGTGGTGGACCCAGCCGTCCGGCCAGTGGGTGCCGCGTGCGACGGTGCCGCTGGTGGTGGAGCAGCGGTACGCGCGGTGAACGGGTCTGGCGGGACGTGTCCCCTGCCCCGTGTCCAGCGCCACCCTCCGGGGCGGTTACGCGAGCACGAGGTTCACCATCTTGCCGGGCACGGCGATGATCTTCTTTACTTCCTTGCCGGCGATGAGCTTCTGGACTTCGGCGTGGGCCAGGGCCGCCGCTTCGAGGCTCTTGGGCTCCCTGGCGGCGTCGGCGGGGAGCAGGATGCGGGTGCGGACCTTTCCCATGACGGAGATGGGGATCTCGACCTCGCTGTCTACCAGCATCGCTTCGTCGTAGGCGGGCCAGGGCTGATGGACGATGAAGCCTGCGCGGGCGCGGTTGCCCAGCTTGTCCCAGACTTCCTCGGCGACGTGGGGAGCAAATGGGCTCAGGATGGTGAGGAACCGCTGGACCTGGTCGCGTGTCAGGACGCCGCCGGCTTTCTGGGTGGGGCCCGCGGGTGTGGCGGCGTTGGTGAACTCGATCATGGCTGCGATGGCGGTGTTGAACGCGAGGCGCTCGATGTCGTCGCCAACCTTCCTGATGAGGCGGTGGAGGTGGCGTTCCAGGGCCGGGTCTGCGTGCTCGGCGCAGCGGGGTTCGCCGGTCGCCTCGTCAACGCAGACGCGCCAGGCGCGCTGCAGGAAGCGGTAGCAGCCGGCGATGTCGCGCGGGTTCCAGGGCTTGCTTGCGTCCAGGGGCCCCATGTACATCTCGTAGAGGCGGAAGGTGTCGGCGCCGAACTCACCGATCACGTCGTCGGGGTTGATGACGTTCTTGAGGCTCTTGGACATCTTGGCGACGATCTGCGAGACGGGCTGCCCGGTCGCGGTCTCCACGAAGTTGCCCTCGGGCTTCTCCTCGACCATGTCCACCGGCACGAGCGTCTTGTCGGGCCGCTGGTACGCGAAGGACGTGATCATGCCCTGGTGGAAGAGCTTCTGGAACGGCTCGCGGGTGGGTGCCAGCCCCAGGTCAAAGAGCGCGTTGTTCCAGAAGCGCGAATAGAGCAGGTGCCCGACGGCGTGCTCGCTGCCGCCCAGGTACAGGTCGATGTTCATCCAGTAGTCCGTCGCGGCGCGGGACGCGAACTCGCCGGGGTTCTTCGCGTCGCAGTACCGGAGGAAGTACCAGGATGAGCCGGCGCTGCCGGGCATGGTGTTGCACTCCCGTGTGACGGGGGTGTCCGGGGGCAGCAGGTGGGCCGGGACACCGGCCGCGCGAGCGGTGGTGCGGGCCCAGGCGGAGGCCTTTGCCAGGAGCGCGACGGGGTCGTCGCTTTCGAGGGGCGCGTAGTCTGCCAGGTCGGGCAGGGTCACGGGCAGGGCGGTTTCGGCGACGGGGTAGTGGTTGCCGTGATCGTCGAACACGATCGGGAAGGGTTCGCCCCAGTAGCGCTGGCGGGAGAAGGTCCAGTCGCGCAGCTTGTAGTTCACGCGCCGGCGGCCGATGCCCTTCTGCTCGATCCACTGGGTGATGCGCTGCTTCGCCTCCCGGGTGGGCAGTTTGTCGAGCGAGACTTCCTTGTTGGAGGAGTTGACGCTGACGCCTTCTCCCACGAACGGCAGGAAGCCCACGACCTTGTCGGGGAGGATGCTGGTCTTGTGCTTGAGGGTTCTTGCGAATTCGCTCGCGTGCTTCTGGGCGCGGAAAATGACCTGGCGGACCCATCGGCCCTCGGTGTACACCTCGGGGGAGCCGTACTTCTGGATGATGTCGGGCGTCTGGGAGCCGGGGACTTCGCCCTCGTTGACGTCGATGCGGAAGCCGGGCTCGCCGGAGGGGTCGGCGCACTTGACGACGCGCTGGATCGGGATATTGAAGGCCTTGGCGAAGGCGTGGTCGCGCTCGTCGTGGGCGGGGACGGCCATGATGGCGCCTGTGCCGTAGCCCATCAGCACGTAGTCGGCGGTCCAGACCGGGATTTTGTCCCCCGTGGCGGGGTTGACGGCCTCCACGCCGGTGAATACGCCCGTCTTTTCCTTCACGTCCTCCTGGCGTTCGACGTCGCTGCGGTTGCGTGCCCACGCGGCGTAGTCCCGCAGCCTGGTGAGCGTGCGGTCGTCCACCTTGATCTGCCCGGCGAGCACCTTGAGGCACAGGTCGTGCTCCGGGGCCACGACCATGTAGGTGGCGCCGAAGATGGTGTCGGGGCGCGTGGTGAAGACGCGCAGGGAGCCGCCGGTGGCGAGAGCGAACTCCACCTCCGCGCCCTCGCTCCTGCCGATCCACTCGCGCTGCATGGTCTTGGTGCTCTCGAACCAGTCGAGCCCGTCCAGCTGCGTGAGGAGGCGGTCGGCGTAGGCGGTGATCCGGAACATCCACTGGCGGAGTGGCTTGCGGAGCACGGGGTAGCTGCCCCGCTCGCTCTTACCGTCGATGACCTCGTCGTTGGCCAGCACGGTGCCGAGCTTCGGGCACCAGTTGACGGTGGTCTCGCCGATGTAGGCGAGGCGGTGGGAGTCGATGATGCGGCGGCGGGTTGCGGCGTCGAGGGTTTGCCAGGGGCCGTACTCGCGGGCCTTCTCGGCGTCGGGAAACTCGTGGGCGAGTTCGTTGAGGCGGGGTGGGCGTGACCCGGACTCGAGCTGCGCCACGAGGTGGGCGATGGGCCGGGCCTGCGCGGCGGTGGTGTCGAAGTACGCGTCGTAGAGCCTGAGGAAGATCCACTGCGTCCACTTGTAGTACTCGGGGTCGATGGTGCCGAACTCGCGGGTCCAGTCGTACGAGAAGCCGAAGCGCTGGAGCTGTCGCCGGAAGTTGTCGGTCGCCTGGCGCGTGGTGATGGCGGGGTGGACGCCGGTCTGGATCGCGTGCTGCTCCGCGGGGAGGCCGAAGGCGTCCCAGCCCATGGGGTGCAGGACGTTGAAGCCCTTCATGCGCTTGTAGCGGCAGATGATGTCGGTTGCCGTGTACCCCTCGGGGTGGCCCACGTGCAGGCCGGTGCCGCTGGGGTATGGGAACATGTCGAGGCAGTAGAACTTTGGGCGGGCGGCCGCAAAGTCCGCGTCCCCGGGGTTGGGTTGGCGGTACGCGTGGGTGTCGCCCCATGCCCGCTGCCAGCGCGGTTCGATGGCGTTGGCGAGGGCCGCGTCGTAGCGGTGGCGGGGCGTATCGGTGGGCGTTGTGGCCGGTTGTGCAGCGTGGTTCATGGCGGTTTCCGGGCCGTGGTGCCGACGCGTTGCGTCTCTCGGGCAAGAAAAAAAGCCCCGCACACGGCGGGGCTTGCAAGACAACACAATCACCCTCGCGCGTGTTTCTACGGGCGTGAGCGGGTAAGCAGCGAGCGAGGCACCTCGAACCTCATGGGGGATACTAGCACGGGTGTGGGTTGCGGGCAAACGCGGGATGGGGGGAGGCGGTGTGCGCCGGGAAAGAAGAACGCCCGGCGGTGAGGCCGGGCGCTGGGGTGGCGGGAGGTGTGCTCCTGTTCAGTCGCAGGCGCCGCCCGAGAAGGCGTTGAGCATGGCCTGGATATCCGCCTCGTCGGGGAAGAGGTCGTCGTTGTTGAAGTCGATGTCGGCGCAGTCGTTGGTGGAGCAGGGGCCGCCGCTGAAGACGGAGATGAAGTCGGCGATGTCCTGGACGTCGGGCAGGAGTCCGTCGCGGTTGAAGTCGATGGAGTCGCAGGGGAGCTGGCAGACCGAGCCGACGACGCGCAGGTCGTCGATGGCGGCCTCGACGAGCGAGTCGCCGAAGTCGTCACGGGCCATGAAGCGGACGCGGTTGTGCGTGCCGGTGTGGGCCCCTGAGAAGTTCAGGGTGAAGGAGGAGTCCAGGACCCAGCCGCCGACGGTGTTGGCGCCTTGGGAGGGGCCGACGACCTGCGCGATGTGCCAGGTCACGCCGTCGTCGTCGGAGACGTCGACGCGGAAGATGTCCTCGAAGGGGTTGGTGCCCTTGCCGTTGCTGAACCAGCGGTTGTAGACGAAGATGACATCGGTGAAGCCGGACAGGTCCATGCGGGGGCTGGTGAGGATCACGGCGCCGGCGTCGACGTCGTTGTCCTCGGGCGGGGAGCTGAGCGGGCCGTTCTCGGTGACCCAGCAGTTCACGCCCTGGGCGGTGGTATCCACGCTGGGGCAGAGGTCAACGACGGACGAGCCGGCGGGGATGGCACGGATCCAGCGTCCGTCCACGGCGCCGTCGGCGACGGACTCGGTCCAGTCGGGGTTGGCGGCCTCGAAGTCGTCGCTGCCGGCGTCGATAAGGTCCTCCTCCGGGGGGTCTGAGCGCATGAAGTAGTACCCACCGCCGCAGCCGGGGGTGGGGAAGGCGACGGAGCCGCGGTCGGTATCGACGACGAACTGGTACTCGATCGCGTCGGTGCAGCGGAGCACGGGGAGCTGGGCGCGGTAGTTGTTGCTGCCCAGGGAGGTGAGCGGCTGGGTGATCCAGGGCAGGTCGCGTGCGGTGCGGTAGAGGAGGCGTTCGGAGCCCGGGACGATGGTGGCGGACTCGGGGACCATGGAGAGGTTGACGGTGCGCGAGGAGCCGGAGGGGATGACCTCGGGCGCCGGGGTCGGCACGGAGATGCGCACGCGGTCTTCCACGAAGGGGTCACCCTGGGGGAACATGTTGCGGGCTGCGAAGCCGGCGAGGATCTGGGCGTGGTGCGGGGTGCCGGTGCAGAAGAAGCCGTCGTTGTCGTCCACCACCAGGAACTCGGGGATGGAGGTGGGGTCGATGGGGTTCTCGTTGCGTCCGCCGGCGGTGGTGAGGGCCCAGTCGACGAAGAGCTGGCGGAGCTCGGCGAGGCCGGAGTTGAGCCCGAACGACTGGACGAAGGCGTTGCGCATCTCCCAGATGGTGCCGCCGAGGATCTCGCCGCAGTAGTGCGACTCGAAGCCGGGGTCGTCGCAGGGGTACTGGACGTTGTCGTTGACGACGTGGCGGACGGGGCTGCCGTCGTCGTTGAACCCCGCGCCGATGATCGGGCTGTCGTTGATGAGGATGGCCATGCAGTCGCCGAAGCCCTCGCCGAAGGCTCCCTGGCCCAGCTGGAGGCGGTTGACGATGTAGTGCCCGTACTCGTGGTTGACGACGTTGCCCCAGCCGGTGTTGGTGCACCCGCCGCCTGCGCGGAAGAAGTTGACCGAGCGGGGAGCGCCGCTGAAGAAGGCGTTGCAGGTCTGGTCGAGCATGACGTTGGCTGGGAGGCGCT
The DNA here is from genome assembly GCA_046350475.1 of Phycisphaerales bacterium. Taxonomy (GTDB): domain Bacteria; phylum Planctomycetota; class Phycisphaerae; order Phycisphaerales; family UBA1924; genus BJHL01. Next base: position 46,627 of record JAXMAJ010000001.1, read on the forward strand.
CGTCGATGCGGTTCCAATCCCCGGAGCGGGAGCGGAAGAAGTTGTGCGTGTCGTTCACGGCGAGGAAGGTGTTGACCTGGGCGACGTTCTCCTGGCTGGCGCCGGCGGCGCCGCTGGTGATGTCGGTCACGAGGTTGCTGTTGGACGCATAGCCGGTGCGGGCCACGGCGATTTCGTTGCCCGTGCCGGCGGGCTGGCCCTGGTCGGCCTGGTTCTGCACGTTGACCCAGTGGCCCTGGGTCGTGGTGATCAGCAGGGTGACAGGCGTGGTGGCGGTGCGGGTGATGCGGAAGAAGCCGGAGGAGTCGGTGAACGCCGCGCCGGCTTCGCCGTCGATGGCGACGCGGATCTCCGGGACGAAGCGCTGGATGGGCGGGTTGGTCGCGCTGGGGGCGGTGTTATTGGGGGGCGTGGCCAGAGCGCGGACGCGCCCGATCACGTCGTGGTGGACGTTGCTCTGGGCGGCGACCACCGCACCGGTCGCGGCGTTGACGTACACCGTGTAGGACTGCTCGGCGTCGGTGCTGCTGTAGCCGACGACCTTCCAGCAGCGGGCGGGCGGGACGCGTCCGACACCCGATCCCTCGCCGAAGTACACGCACAGGGACGGCTTCTCCCACACGTCGAGTGTCTTCGCGATGTCCAGAGCGCGGGCGGAGCCGGTCGCCTGGTCGGCGGTGGTTGTGTCCTTCGGGAAGCCGCCGGCGGGGCGCTGGGCCACGCGGGCGCTGGCCATCACCACGCGGTGCGCGAGCGCCGAGGGGTCTTCACGCGTGGGGGCGTTGAGCACGAGGAGGCGCACGGCGCCCATCTCCACGGGCAGGCCGTCCATCACCTGGTTGAACACAAAGGCGTTGAACCGCCCGTAGTCGACCTCGTTGGCACGGTCGGGGGTGAGTTCAAGTGCGCCGGCGCCGAACGCGTCGCCGAAGTCGGCGAGCCACTGCTGGGCGGCGAGGTCGGGGGTGGCGCCCTGTGACATGGGCACGCCGTAAAACTGGAGGGGTGCACCCTGCCAGGAGTCGTACCGCACGCCCGGGAAGGCGGTCAGGAGCTTGGCGAGGCCCGGCGACTGCTGCGGGACGGCGGCATCCGCGAGGGCAGAAGGGACAACCGATGCGAGGCCGGCCGCGATCACGAGGGCGGCGGCCAACGTCTGAGAACTCTTGCGCATGTGGAGATTCCTCCGGCCCGGCGCAGGGACACACCCCCGGCACGCAAGCCCACTTCCATACTACCACAGGGCGGAGGGGATGCAACAAAACGGGGTGGAGAATCGGGACAAACGGGGGGAAACCGTCGCGGGAAAGGTCCGGGATTTCGGCGAAAACCCCTGTCCCCATGCCGGGGGACGGCTCTGCGGGTGATCAGGTGCGGTCGGCGCCTTCGCGGAGGTCGTTCTCAACGCGGATGCGCTCGCGGGTGATGATGTCCCGCCACTTCGGGTCGTTTTCGATCATCTGGGCGCGCTGGAGGCGTTCGAGTGCGGCGGCGTCGGACTTGTGGAGGACCTTGCCGGCGGTGGCGGCGCCCCGGAGCGAGTCGAGGTCGTAGGGGTCGACCTTGAGGGCGTTCGCGAAGTGCTCGAGGGCCTGCTCTGAGAAGCCCCTGGCCTGGTACAGGTGTCCGAGGTTCCGGTAGGGCGTGGGGTCGTCGTGGAGGATGGCGGCGGCCTGCGTGAAGGCCTGCCCGGCCTGCATGATGTCGGTGCCCTGGGCCCTCTTCCACAGGAGGAGGCCGAGGTTGTTCCAGGCGGCGCCGAAGTCGGGGTAGTTGGCGAGGCTCATCCGGTAGAGCTCGATCGCATGGTCGAGCTTCCCGTCTTTGGCGGCGCTCTCGGCCTGTGCGGCGAGTTCACGGGCTTTGCCGGCGTTCTGGGTCCGGGCGTCGGGCGGTGGTGTGGCGGTGCGCACCTGGTGCGCGCAGGCGCCGAGCGAGAGGGCGATGGTCAGGCCGGCGAGGACCGCGGATGCGCGCTTCATGAGCCTCCCTCCGCCTTCTCCCAGCGGGAGAAGACGACGGTAACTTCCCATTCGGTCGGCTGGGGGCGCACCGAGATGGTGTGCACTTCCATGCCGGGGATGTCCGCAACGACGAGGTCGATCCACTTCAGGATGGCCGACAACTGGAGGTCGCGGATCACGTAGGTGGTCTTGACGAGGTTCCAGCCCAGGCCCCGCTCGGGGCGGGTCTGGGATGAGGGGATGGGCACGCTCTTCTTGAGCCCCGCGGGCGTGCCCATCGACTCGATGCGTGAGTAGAGGGACGTCATGGGAGCGTGGACCTGGATATCCCCCTGGGATTGGAGGCCCTTGAGGTGTCCGGCGGCCTTGACGACGTTCTGCGCGTACCGCTCCGCGTTCTCGGCGGCGCTGGCCGCTTCGGCGCTGCGCCGGAATCCGTCCCACGCGAACCAGGCGCCGATGATCAGCACGATGCACGCCACGAGCAGGTAGGCGCGGGGGCGGTTGCGCTGCTCTGCGCGTGAGGCCTGGGCCGCGAGGGCGGCGCGGAGGTCGTCGAGGTGGGCCTCTGGGGCCGTGGCCTGGCTCATCGCGCGACCCCCTTCCAGCGGGCGGAGTAGGTCCCCTCGACGCGCTCGCTCTGCGGGACCTGGCGGTAGGTAGCGGACCAGCCCTCCAGCTCGGTCCCGCCCAGGCGCTTGAAGGACTCGAGCACGGCCTCGGCGTCCGCGGTGGAGTTGGACACGGCGATGACCTGGACCGGCCCGTCGCTGGGGATCTTGAACGAGCGGAGCTCGACGGAAGGGGAAGAGAGCACCATCGTCACGCCCTCGAGCTCGTTCATCACGGGCTTGGCCCGCTCGACCTTGTCGGGCAGCTTGATGGACGATTCGCGCTCGCCGATCATGCGCTCCAGGCTCTTGAGCTCGTTGCTGCCGTTGTAGGGCTTGAAGTCGGGGAGCGCCTGCCTCAGCGGCTCCTTCCACGACGCCCTCCACTGGTCGGCCGCCTGCTCCGTGCGGGCGGCGTTCTGCCGGAACCTCCAGCCCAGGATGCCCAGCACGACGCCGGTCAGTGCGACGGCGGCCGCGACCCAGACGTACATCGAGCGGTGCGCGGCCCCCGGCCGCGCGGAGGTCGCGACCAGCGTGGTGCCGGCGTCGACGCCCTGGGAGGCGGGGGTGGATTCCAGGTGGTCCACGAGTCGGCGGAGCGTGGCGCCGACCGGGTCGTCGTGGATGGCGGCGTCGACGCTGACGCCGGGCCAGCCCCGGGCGAAGTCCTCACCCACCTCTGACGGCCGGAGGGATTCGGCGTCCGAGCCGCCGCCCATGTGCTCGGGCAGGACGCAGATGACACGCTGGGGCGACCGCCCGAGCTGCATGGACCAGGAGACCCAGTCGGACGCGATACGGGCCGTGTCGTCGCGTGTGCAGACGGGCAGCGGTTCTTCGCCCTCCGCCGGGGCGGCGGTGCGCAGGCGTGCGGAGCCGCCGGCGAGCAGCTTGCCCTTGTGCGACCAGCACCACAGGAGGCGGGCGCTCTCGTCGATCAGCACCACGGCGGTGACGGGGCTGCTGGACGCGACTTCGCTCTTCTGTGCTGCCGGCGCGGCGCCCCGGTCCCAGGCCATGGCCATCGCGTGCCAGATGGTGGCGACCTCGCCCACGCGGACGCCTGTGCTGTCGAGGGCGTCCACCATCATCCGGGCGGGGAGGTCGGTCGCCGCGAGTGCGGCCATGCGCAGTGCGCCGGCGTCTGCTTCTTTTCCGCGCGGGGACGGGGGGGGCTGGTCGGCGTCGGCCGGCAGGGGCTGGACGGCGGAGTCCAGAGGCGTGGGCGCGTAGAACGACACGGGCGTGGTCACGGGTGTCGTCGACTCGTCCGGGGATGCGGAGCCTTGGCGGGCCAGGAGGGCGACCATGGCGGTGTCGCGGCTGGGGGCCGAGAGCCAGGAGTACACCGAGCCGCTGGCGTCGAGGCAGAGCAGTTCGAGCGAATCTCGCGAGCGGGCCCCCTGGAGGCTGGACTTCACCCAGGCGGCGACGTCGGCATAAATGGCGGGGTTCTGATCCACGCTGTCGTCGCGGCTGGCGGCCCCGACCTGGGGCCACGCGGTATCGGACGACTGGCCCACCAGCCGCACGGAGCGGATGACGAGGCCCCTGCCCACGCGTTGTACGTACCCGACGCGGACGCTCACTGCTTCTCCTTCCCGCCATCGGACCGTCCGACCTTGTCGTTGTAGGCGTTCTCCGCGTCCTGTTCCTCGGGGGTCATGAGCGGCTGGCCCTTGAGCTTGTCGCGGTTCTCCTGCATCTGCTTGTACGCGATCTCGTCGAGCCCCTCCTGCATCTCGTACTTGCCGGAGATGATGAGCTGGGCCCGCATGCGCCGCCACATGGGGATGTCCTCATCGGCCACGTAGGCCGGGGCGAGGCCCGAGGCGCGGGCCCGCTTGGCGGCGAGGACCGCCTCGAGCATGGCTTTCTCGTCGGGCGCCTGCGGCGCGGGGGCGGTGACCTGCGCGAAGGCTCCGGCGGCGCGGAGACGCGCGGTGGTGTCGCCGGATCGCTCGGCCAGGTGGATGATGTGGGCGGCCCCGAGGCGGACGAACTCGGGCGTGATTTCCTCCACGTGCTCGTCGCCCACCTTGTCCTGCAGCTTGACGAAGCGCTGCTTGCCGTTGTGCTTGATGAGCCCCATCGCCCTGGGCCCGATGGTGACGATGCCGTGGTAGGTGATGTCCGCGGCCGCCTGCGGAACCGGGGTCACGGGCGCGGGAGGGGTATCGGGCGGCTTGGCGGCGGCCGGGGGGTTGCTGATTTTCAGCATCCGCACGCCTGCCGAGTATCCATCTGCGTGTTCCGGCGGGGCCTGCGTAGGGCCGCCTGCGCCGGCCGGGGGAGCAGGGATCGTGACCTCGAGCGCCTTGGGAGGATGTTCGTCCTTCTGGCCGGGGAGTGAGACCACAACGGCGGCGGCCGACAACGCGACGGCGCCCACCGCTCCCACCTGGGCGATGCGTGTCCACCGTGTTGCTGCTGTGCGGTCGAGCATGGCTGGTCTCACAGTCCGGGGCGGGCGTTGCCCATGGTACGGGCGTCGGTTTCCAGTGCGACGCGTTCCCACGAAAGGAACGCGGAGTTCCTGTTGACGGAGGTCGCGGTGCGGGCTGCCCCGCGTCCGGCGCTGGTCAGGCACAGGGCCTTGTACATCACATCGGGTTCGCGGGACCCGCGCGACCAGGCCTCGACCCACACCCGGTACAGGACGGGGTCTGTCGTCAGCAGGCGCTGGGCACGGACCCGGTCCTCCTGGGGGACATTCGCCGCATCGAGGGCCGCGTTCAGGGCCTCGGATGTGAGATCGCCGTCCTCCTGCATCTTCTGCAGTTCGGAGACGAGGATGGTGGCGTTCACCGGGGAGACCAGCGTCTGGCTCACGGCGCGGAGGGCTTCCGGCGATGCCCAGGCCACGCTCACGGCGAGGGGCCCCTCGGTGCGCAGGAACCTGCGAGCATCGGAGTGGGCGATCCTCCGGAGGTTGTCGACACAGGTGGCCGCGTCATCCAGGTCCTGATCGGCGAGCCCGGAGAACCGCCCCAGCAGGTCCCCTTGCGCGTCCTCGAAGTAGACCTTGAGGACCTGCCCGTCGCCCACCTCGACGTCGAAGGCATGGCCCTCGGCGTCCAGGGCATCCTCGACGCGCCCGGTGGCGTTGACCCAGGCGGTGACCGCCTCTTCGATGCCCTTGAAGGCGTGATGCTCCTGGTACTTCTCGATCGAACGCTGGGTCAGCAGCGACTGCCCCATCTGCCGGACCAGGATGGCGGTGATGAGGATCGACGCGAGGACGATCACCGCGATGACCAGGGGGAGCGCGAAGGCCCGTCTTGGGGGTGTGCGGTCGCTCACATCGGGTCTCCCGCCTTCATGCCGCCGGCGGGGTTCGCCGTGCCGCCGCCGGGTTTGCCGACCGAACCCTTGCCCTGCCCGCCCGCCCCGCGTGCGCCCCCCGCTGCCCCGGAGACGTCCTGCGGCGTTGTGCCGTCGTCGGTGCGCGGGCGGGTCTCCGGGCCCGTGGCCCACGATACTTCGAACAGCCACGTCGCGGAGACGCCGGCCACGGTTGCGACATCCACCTCGGCGTACGCGGGGAGTTCGTTCTGGATAGTGGCCTGGTACTCCTCCTTGCGGGTGCGGTCGGAGAACATGCGGAACCTGCAGGCGGTCAGGTCGGTAGCGACCCGGAACGGCTGGCCATAGGAAGACGCCTCCAGCACCGCGCGGGCGCGGCCCATCTCACGGACCTCTTCGATGGTCATTCGGGGGGCCAGCGGCACCCACCACAGCTCCCAGGCCTTGGGGTTTCCGTCCTCGCCCAGGAGTGCTTGTCCGGACTGGTCTTCCTTGGGGAGCAGTTCGAACGCGCCACGCACGGCGCGGATACCCCAGTCTTCGGAGGCGGCTGCGTCTGGGTTGCTCGCGGCGTCCGGTTCCTGTCCAGCGGTGTCGGGGGCCTGATCGCTCTGGTCCGGACGCTCGTGGGCGATGCCCCGGCGTTTGGCCTCCAGCCGCACCTGCTGCGCCAGGACGAAGGGGTCCGGCTGCTGGGTGGGCACGGGGGGCTCGATGAGCACCATTTCCAGGCGTTGGGGCGCGATGCGGGACACTGTGCCGTCGGTCTCCTTGAGCGTCATGAAAAACCGGGAGACCAGGTCGTCGTGGTGGAGGATGACCCGCGGGGGCGCATCCTCGGGCGGCCGCACCAGCGGCTGGGACGCCGACGGTGTCGTAGTGGTGGGCGGCTGTGCACCGCTGCCGGTCCCGGCGCCCGTCGCCGGTGCGGTGGAGCCTGCGGGGCCGGACTCTCGCCGGGCGCCGGGGCCGCGGTCGGGGGCTTCACCGGGGGCCCGCCTGCCCCGGGACTCTGCGGGAACCTCACGGGAGACGGAGGGGGTATTGCTCGCGGCGGTCGTCGTTGCCGAACCTCCGCCGGGTGCACTCGTGCCGTCCTGACCCGCGGGCTGCGCGACGGCGACGGAGGCGGGGCGCTGCGGGGCGGGCGCACTGACAAGGATTGAGCCGAACGCGCGCTGGAGCACCATCTGGGTGCGCTGCAACTGGGCCGTGTCCGCAGCGCGGCGGGCCACGGTGCGCTGCGTGCGTTCCATCGTGGCCACCAGGGACAGGGCGGCGATCAGCACGATGGAGCCGATGACGGTCGCGAGGGCGACCTCGATGAGCGTGAATGCGGCCCGGTGTACGCGGCTCACTTGCCACCCCCGGCCTGGAGCTTGCCTGTGTCCTTGCCGTCGCCCGCGGCCGGGGTCGTCCGCCGTCCGCCCCGGCCCGGGCGTGTACCACCCTTGCCGCCCTTGGGGCCGCCCGGCTTGACGGTGCCCTCCTTGGAGTCACCAGAACGCCCGGTCGCCCCGGGGGCCGGGGCCGGGCGGTTGACGAGGCCGCCCGCGGCGCTGTCGCGGAGCATGTCGAGCACCTCGCGCTTGCGCTTGTCGTCCTGGAGCATGGCACGCAGGGTGTCGGGGTTGCGGTACAGGCCCGCGATGGGGTCCATGAGGCGGACGATGGTGGCGCTGGGCACGGCCTGGGTGTACCCCATGGACCCGCCGGATTCTTCGCCCAGCCAGACGTGGATCGTGACCGCCTTGATGCGGTCGAGGTTCAGGGCGGAGGAGCTCTGGCGCTGGGACCCGACCTCGGGGTCGGCGTAGACGATGCGGGCGGGTGCCTCCCCCGCTTCCCAGCGGAAGCGGTCGTTGCCGTAGGCGACCGGGAGGTTGCGCTGGGGCATGAGGTTGGGGTCGTCCAGATACTGGAGCATGAGCCGGTTGGCGAGCTCCATCGCCTGGACGCGCCGGTGCTGACGCGTCTGCTGCCCCACGACGCTGCTGAGCGCCCCCAGCACCGCGGCGGCGAGCAGGGAGAGGAGCACCACCGCCGCGACTGTTTCCAGGAGCGTCAGTCCTCGGCGATGGCGGGGCGTGCGGGGCATGGCAGCCTTGGTTCCGGCGGGCTCAGGGCTTGGGCGCGTCCCAGACGGAGAGGTCGTCCTCGTTGCCTGTGACCTTGTCAGCGCCGGGGGAGGAGAGGGTGAAGGGCTGGTCGTCGTTGATCTTCCTCGGGTCGTACACGTAGGCGTTGTCCCAGGCGTCCTTGAGCTTGCGCCCATCGACCATGGGTGGCTTGATGCGGGCCATGGTCTCCAGGTCCGGCGGGTAGGAGCTGAATTCGATGTTGTAGCTCTCGAGCGCGCCCTTGACACTCTCGAGCCCCGCGCGCGTGAGCCTGGTCTTCGCGCGGGCGCCCGTGCCGGCGACCTGCGTGACGACGATGGCCATGAGCACGCCCAGCAGCGCGATCACCAGCGTGAGTTCCAGGAGCGTGAATGCGCGGCGTGTGTGTCTGCGGTTGGTCTGCATCGGGTTCTCCAGTCCTTGTTGCACGTTCCACTTGCTCCGGCTGTTCACCGCCCGCGGGGGTGCGCTCCGGGCTAGCCCACCTGCCCGGTCATCGAGAACATGGGCAGGAGCAGCGAGATCAGCAGCGAGCCGATAAACAACGTCATCACGATGATCAGCACCGGCTCCACCACCGCGAGCAGGCGGCTGGTGCGCCGGTCGAGTTCCTCGGTCATGTCCGCGGCGAGCGTCTCGAACGCGGTCTCCATATCGCCCGATCGTTCCGCGGCGATGAGCAGCCGGCGCGTGCCCACCGGCAGCGCCGTGACGGTGTCGATGAGCTGGCGGAGCACCCCTCCCTCCACCAGGCGCGTGCGGAGGTTTTCCAGCTGCGTGCGGAGCAGCGGGTGCGAGATGGTCGTGTTGACCGTGCCCAGCGCGTCCGCCAGCGGCACGCCGTTGCGGGACATCGCCGTCATCACGGTGAAGAAGCGGGCGGACTCCTGCGCGAGGATGACCTCCCGAAGCACCGGCAGCTTGCGGGCAAGGACCGCGGAGCCCGACGCGATCGTGCGGCGCAGGAAGATGATGAGCACCGCCAGCACCACAGCCCCCGCCAGGCACCACACCCATTGCTGCTGGATAAAGAACCCGGCGGCCATCACGACCCTGGTCAGCAGGGGCAGTTCGGTCCCGTTGGATGTCGCGAGGTCCTTCATGGCGGTGCCCACCTTGGGCACCACGTACACGAGCAGGAATACACCCGCGACGATGCTGACCGACATCACGATCAGGGGGTAGAGCATCAGGGTGCCGACCCGGCCCCGGATCTGCAGCGTTCTGCGGGCCATCATGGAGAGCTGCTTGGCAGCCCCCCCAAGGTCGCCCGTGCGCTCTGCCGCTCGATAGACGGCGATGGTGACCGGATCGAACATATCTACCCGTGCGCAAGCCTCTGCAAAAGAAGAACCTGCGGCAACCAGCTCACGCATCCGCTCAACCCTGGGACGCGAAGTGGCAGAAACGGAACGGACCGAGACGTCCATAGCCTCAATGAGGGGCACGCCGCGTCCAAGTAGTTGTGACAACTGAAGATGCAGCTCGGCTTGATCTGCCAGGCTGGGACGTTTGTCACCACCACCTGCCCAGGCGGGCATTTGCCAGGTCTTGAGCGGCACCAAGCGTTGTCTGCGGAGTTGCTCGGTGGCGTGCCGGGCATCTCTGCCCCGCACCATGCCCCACCGCTTCCCGCCTGAAGGGGTGAGGGCGACGTACAGGTATGGGGCGGCGGCCGTGGACATGGGGTGCTCAACCGAAGAACGAGAGAACCAGCGGGGTTTGTTCGCCGAGCGGGCCGCAGCGCTCCCTTTGCGCTCCGTTTGATCGGCCGCCCGAGTCCTCACACAATAAGGATGGAAGGGCCGGCACGCCGCCCGCTCTCCCTCGAAAGGCCCACCCCCGATGACAACGACTGCAACCCGTCCCGTGACGATCCCCACGCCCCCCCGCCCGAGGACGATGCGGGGCCTGATCAAGCATCACGCCGGGCCGGAATTGCAGTTCAAGACCGACCGGGTGGTACCCACGCCGGGCCCGCGGGAGGTGCTGATCAAGGTCAAGAAAGTGGGTATCTGCGGGACCGATCGGCACATCTGGGAGTGGGACGCGTGGGCGGCGGGGCGGATCCCGGTGGGCATCATCACGGGACATGAGTTCGTAGGGACGATCGAGGAGATCGGCTCGGCGGTCAGCAACTACAAGCCGGGCCTGCGGGTGTCCGCCGAGGGGCACATCACGGCGTGGAAGGACTTCAACAGCCGCACGGGCAACGCCCATATCGCCAGCGACACCCGGATCATCGGGATCGACCGTGACGGGTGCTTTGCGGACTATGTGTGCGTGCCCGAGGAGAACGTGTGGCCGGTCCACCCGAGCATCCCGGACAAGGTCGCCGCTGTGCTGGACCCGATCGGCAACGCCGTCCACACGGTGATGGCCGCGGGGGTTTCCGCCAAGAGCGTGCTGGTCACGGGCACGGGCATCATCGGTCTCATGGCGATCACGGTGGCCAAGGCTGCGGGCGCCAGCCGCATCTTCGCGACGGACATCGACCCCAAGCGCCGGGCCCTGGCCAAGAAGCTGGGGGCGGTGGAGGTGTTCGACCCGCGTGACGGCTCGTGGATCGGGGAGGTGCGCAAGGCATGCCGGGGCGAGGGGGCGGACGTGCTGCTGGAGATGAGCGGTGCCGAGCCGGCGCTCTCTGCGGGGCTGGAAGCGATGCGCAACGGCGGCACCGCCGCGCTGCTGGGGCTGTTCAAGGGCCCCATCAGCGTGGACTGGAACCGGCTGGTGGTCTTCAAGGGCGCGAAGGTGCTGGGGATCAACGGGCGGAAGATGTTCGAGACGTGGTACCAGATGGAGGAGCTGATCCTCTCGGGCCGGCTTGAGCTGGACCCGATCATCACGCACGAGTTCCCGCTCGAACAGTTCAAGAAGGCCCACGAGACCATGATTTCCGGCGACGGGATCAAGGTGGTGATGAGCGTCAACGGCTAGCGATGGGGGCGACGGTCAGGCGCCCCTGGCTCGCAGCCTCGACGTCAACTGCAGCCGCACCAGCTCCCGCAGGGCGCTGCCGTCGGGCGCCACCGTCGCGGGCATCCCCGGGGCATGCTGCCGGAAGCCCGTCCGGGCTCCGTCCATGACTTCTCCGAGGCGTGCGAGGTCGAACCCGGCCAGGCGTGCGGCCCAGGCGATGCCGGCGGCCTCGCCCACCAGCTTCCACCAGCCACGGCCGTGGCGACGGCACATCCAGACCCAGTTGCGGGTGGCGTACTTGAGCCAGCGCTCGCTCTTGGCGGTCGCGGCGGGGCTGTCGTGCCAGACGACCCACTGGGGGTTGAAGTAGACGTCGCGCCCGCTGGCGAGGAGCTTAAGTGCCAGGTCGGTGTCGTTGCGGTACAGAAAGAAGAGCTCCTCATACCCGCCCACCTTCAGCCACGCCTCCCGGCGCACCAGGTTCCCGCACCCCATGACCGGCCAGTATCCCCTGCAGACCTTGGGGGCAAACTTCCACTCGTCGGCAAACGACGCCGGGTGGCGGGGCAGGAGCGCGACGGCCGCGGTGCGTGTGTTGGCGGCCAGGAAGTCCACGGCCTGCGGGACCACACCCTTGTCGGGCCAGGAGTCGTCGTCCAGGATGAGGACGTAGTCGCCGGTGGTCTGACGGACTCCGATGTTGTACCCCGTCACGCCGACGTTGCGGGGCAGGGCGATGGTGCGCACGTGGGGGAAGTCGGACGCGAGCATGTCCCGCGTCGTGTCCGTCGAGGCGTTGTCCACGACGGTGATATCGGTGAGGCCCTGGTTGGCAAGCTCCCGCAGCGTGCGTGCAAGCGCGTCGCGCCGGTCGAAGGTGAGGATGATGACCGAAGGCTGAGGGGTGGGCATGATGTGGGCGGGGACGCCTGATCGTAGTGACAGGTACAGATCAACGGAACGCAGTTTTACCCGAGTTGCAACTTGAAAGCCTCGGGTTTTGCCCACTAATTCCCTTGGAGCCCCCGAGATTGCCGACGTCCCGTAATCCCTTCGCCCTTTACCCTCGGGGCGGGGATCGGGCGGTCGGGGCGCTTCTGTCGTGCATCGCTGTACCATCCGCCTGTGCCAATCGCCGTTCCACCCCGGCGTCTGCTGACCGGCGCCCTGCTTGCCGGCACCGTGATGGTGGCAAGCACGTGCACGGTCCTGCCGCGGACGAGCCGCCCCGTCGCGACAACGGACCCTCTTGAGGCGGATCTGGACAGACGGTTCACGGCTGACGTGGCGCCGCTGCTGCGGACGCACTGCGCGCGGTGCCATTCGGGCGAGCATGCGAAGGCCGGACTGCGGCTGGACACACCCCAGCGCACCTACGACTTCCTTGCCGCCACCGATGTTCGGCAGATGAGGGAGCTTGTGAGCACAGGGCAGATGCCGCCCGCCAGGCGTCCGCAGCCCACGGACCACGAACGGCTCATCCTGACACAGTGGATGGACGCTGTCGCCTCGTACGTGCCGGCGGACGCGCCGATCGACCCGGGCTGGTGCACGCCCCACCGTCTCAACCGCACCGAGTACCGCCTCACGCTGCGTGACCTGCTGGGCATCGACCCCGCCGAGTTTGACGCTGCGACGAAACTGCCGGCAGACGACACGGGCTATGGCTTTGACAACATCGCGGACGTGCTGTCCACCTCGCCGCTGGCCGTTGAGCAGTACCTGGACGCTGCGGAGCGGGCCCTCGACCACGCGCTGGGCCCGGTCGCGCAGTTCGGCGATGTGGCCCGCGTGCTGCGACCGCTGGAGGGGTCGGGCGGGCAAGCACTGCCCCGCGGCGGGTTCTTCCTGTACTCGCAGGGCGAGGCCTCGGGGCAGTTCGAGGCGCCGCTGACGGGCGAGTACCTAGTCCGGGTGCGGGCGTGGGAAACACACGCCGGTGATGAGAACGCGCGCATGGACCTGCGGGTGGACGGGCGGCGGGTGGGTTCGTTCGATGTTACCGGGTCGCGGGCCCAGCCGCAGGACGTTGCACTGCGCCTGCGCCTGGAGCGCGGCGCGAGGTCTGTCGGCGCGGCGTTCGTCAACGACTACTACGTCAAGGACGTTGCGGACCGCAACCTGGGCGTGGAATCGATCAGCGTGAGCGGGCCGCTGGAGGAGTCCAGCACGCTGCGCCCCGCGGCGTGGTCGGCCGTTTTCTCGCCGGCCGCCGGGGCCAGGGACGAGGCGGCGGGGGCCCGGGCGGTGCTGGGGGCGTTCGCGTCCCGTGCCTACCGGCGGCCCGCAACGCCCGCGCAGGTCGCGGCGCTGGTGCGGGTCTACCGGGCAGAGCGCGGCAGCGGCGCGGGCTTTGAGGGCGCAGTCCGCGCGGGGCTGGCGGCCGCCCTGGTCTCACCGCACTTCCTGTTCCGCACGGTCGCGACGCCCCAGGAGCCCGGCTCTCGGCACACGCTGGACGGGTACGAGCTTGCCAGCCGCCTCTCGTACTTCCTGTGGAGCAGCATGCCGGACCAGGTGCTGCTGGACGCCGCGGCGGACGGTTCGCTGCTGGACGACGCCGTGCTCGCGGCCCAGGCACGCCGCATGCTCGCCGATCCACGGTCGGGGGCGCTCGTCCAGAACTTCGCGGGCCAGTGGCTGCAGCTGCGCACGCTCGACACCATCGCCATCGACCGGGAGAAGTTCCCGGCGTTTGACGACGGTCTCAGGCACGCGATGAGTGAGGAGGTGCTCCGCCTCTTCGACGACGTTGTGCGCAGCGACCGCAGCGTTCTGGACTTTGTCGACAGCCCCGACTCGTTCCTCAACGCCCGCCTCGCGTCGTTCTACGGGGTGCCGGGCGTGAGCGGTGATGAGTTCCGGCGCGTGCGCCTGCCCGCGGAAGCAGGGAGGGGCGGGGTGCTCACCACGGGCGCGGTGCTCACCCTGACGAGCAACACCACGCGCACAAGCCCGGTGAAGAGGGGGCTGTTCGTGCTCGATCAGATGCTGGGCGCCCCGCCCCCGCCGCCCCCGGCGGACGTGCCGCCCCTGGAGCAGGCGGTTCGGTCCAACCCGGACGCCACGGTGCGCGAGCGGCTGGCGGCGCACGTGGCGAACCCCACATGCGCCGCGTGCCACAACCGGCTGGACCCGCTTGGCCTGGCCTTCGAACGGTTCGACGCCATCGGCCGGCTGCGGGATACCGAGAACGGCAAGCCCATCGACGACAGTGGCACTCTGCCGGGCGGTGAGCGTCTGCACGGGGCGCAGGATGTGAAGCGTGCGGTGCTCGCGCGCAGCGATCAGTTTGTCGAGGCGCTCACCGCCAAGATGCTGATGTACTCGCTGGGGCGGGGGGTGGAGCCGTTTGACCGGCCGGCGGTCCGCGCCATCGCGTCGCGCACCCGCGCAGGGGGCGATCGCTTCTCGGCGCTGATCGAGTCGATCGTGCTGAGCGAATCGTTCCGCACGTGCAGAGGGAGGTCGCAGGAGCCATGAACCCGTTGCTTTCCCGCCGTACCGCGCTGCGTGGCCTTGGGGTGTGCATCGCCCTTCCCTGGATGGAGGCGATGCAGGGTCGCGCCGCTGCGCAGACCGTGCCCGGCCAGGGCGGGTCCCCGCCGTCACCGGGGACCCCCGGCGGGGACCCGGCGCCGACGCGCCTGGCCTTCGTGTTCATGCCCAACGGCGTGAACTACGAGGCATGGGACCCCAAGGGCGAAGGTCCGGGCTTTGCGCTCTCACCGACGCTGGAACCCCTCGCGCCCGTGCGGGGCCACGTGAACGTCATCACCGGGCTCACAAACCAGCACGCCCGCGCGAACGGCGACGGCCCCGGCGACCATGCCCGGTCGTCCGCCGCGTTCCTCACCGGCTGCCAACCCCGCAAGACGGCAGGCAACGACATCCACAACGGCGTGAGCGTGGACCAGTACGCGGCGGCCCAGGTGGGGACGCGCACGCGGCTGCCGTCGCTGGAACTCGGGTGCGAGCAGACGCAGAGGGCGGGAAACTGCGACTCGGGGTATTCATGCGCGTACACCTCGAACATCGCGTGGCGCGATGAGACTACCCCTGTGCCCAAGCTGGTGGACCCGGCGGACGCTTTCGACCGGCTCTTCGGCGATGCCACGCAGGCGGCCCTGGCCCAGCAGCGGATGAGCCGACGCCAGAGCATCCTGGACTTTGTGCTGGAGGATTCGCGCGCCCTGGCGAGCAGCCTCGGCGCCGCGGACCGGCGCAAGCTGGACCAGTACCAGACCGCCGTGCGCGAGGTGGAGCTGCGCATCGAGCGGGCCCGCGTTGCCGCCGCGCCCCGCAAGGCCCCGGACGTGCCCCCGCCCGCGGGCATCCCCGCCCAGATCGGGGAGCACATGGACCTCATGTTCGACATGCTGGCCCTGGCGTTCCAGACCGACACGACCCGCATCGGGACGCTCATGCTGGCCGGCGACGGCAGCAACAGGGTTTTCCCGGAGATCGGCGTGAAGGAGGGGCACCACCACCTCTCGCACCACCAGAACGATCAGGACATGATCGACAAGATCCGCAGGATCGATCGCTTCCATGTCGAGCGGTTCGCCCGCTTCGTGGAGCGCCTGGACCGGATGCGGGAGGGCGAGGGGACGGTGCTGGACCACTCGCTCATCGTCTTCGGCGGCGGCATCAGCGACGGCAACCGGCACAACCACGAGAACCTGCCCGTGCTGCTCGCAGGACGCGGCAGCGGCAGTGTCGAGACGGGGCGGCTCATCCGCGCACCGGTCGAGACTCCGATGTGCAACCTCTACCTTTCAATGCTCGACCGAGTGGGCTGCGGGCCGGAGCGATTTGCGGACAGCACTGGCCGGCTGGCCCTGTGATCGCGTGGCAACGCTCGCTGGGCCCGGGAAGCGGTGCGGGGGAGATTCGAACTCCCGAGGCCCTTTCGGACCTGCTCGATTTCAAGTCGAGTACTTTCAACCGCTCAGTCACCGCACCGGTGGGGCCATGGTACGTCGTCAGGAGGACGGGCCTGCGGGGCGCGGCACGCCGGGGTGAATTGCGGTAGCATGGGGGCATGCCGACCATGCTCTCCAGGCGTGACCTGATCACGGCCGCGGGCGCCGCTGCCCTCCTGCCCCTGTGCCGCGCGGGAGGTGCGGCGGGCGGGCCGCCCGCCGGCCCGGTGCCCGAGCTGCTGCCGCGCGTCGACCGGTTCGAGACGCTCGCGCTGGGTCTGTTCATGCACTACGGGCTGTACTCGCTGTGGGAACGGGGCGAGTGGATCATGCACTTCGGAAAGATCTCGCGGGACGAGTACTTTGCCCGCCTGAAGGACTTCCATGCCAAGGAGTTTGACGGGCGTGCGGTAGCGCGGCTCGCCAGGGACGCGGGGATGAGGTACGCGTGCCTGACGGCGCGTCACCACGACGGGTTCAGCCTGTACGACACGCACAGCATGAGCGACTGGGATATCACCAAGACCGGCGCGGGGCGTGACCTCGTACGGGAATTCGTGGAAGGGTGCAGGGCCGAGGGCGTGGTGCCGTTCCTGTACCACACCACGCTGGATTGGACGCACCCGGACTTCAGCACGAACTTCAGCGCGTACCTGGACTACCTCCACCAGTGCGTCGAGATGCTCTGCACCAACTACGGCACGCTGGGGGGCTTCTGGTTCGACGGCAACTGGAGCAAGGGTGATGCCGACTGGAAGGAGGACCGGCTGTACGGCATCATCCGCAAGCACCAGCCCGACGCCATCATCGTGAACAACACCGGGACCGACGCCCGTGGGCGGGCGGGCAACGACGAGATCGACGTCGTGACCTTCGAGGTCGGGCGTCCGACCGCCCTGGACCAGGGCGGGCGCGACAAGTTCCTGGCGGCGGAAATGTGCCAGACGACCTCGCAGTCCGCCTGGGGCTATGCCCCGATGGACTTCAACCACCGCTCGGTGCCGCAGATCATCGAGGATGTGTGCGTGTGCAGGGCGGCAAGGGCCAACTACCTGCTTAACGTGGGGCCCACGCCCGCCGGCGCGATCCGGGCGTTCGACGGGGCGGTGCTCCGGCGCCTGGGCGATTGGGTGCGTCACTGCGGGGACGCGGTGTACGAGGGGCGGGCGGGGACGATCGTGGCCAAAGACCCGCGCGACGCCGGCCTGCTGGGCAAGGGCAGGGCGTGGTTTATCGTGCGCGAACCCGGTCGCGGGGCGGTGTTCACGGGGGTGCCCGGGAAGGTCGCGTCGGCACGCTGGTGCGACACCCGGGAGGACGTGCACTTCTCCCAGGACAGGGACTCCCTGGACCTCAAGACCACGCCGTCGCCGTACGGCGTGAACACGGTCGTGCGCGTCGTCGAGGCCTCCTTCACGTGATCGGGGTGCGCACCTACAACTGTCCGCCCTGCCCGCACCGCCCCACCCACACCCATCCATGCACACGCTCTTCACCCTCGCAGAATCCGTCCCCACGACCGCTGCACCCGGCCTTACCGGTGCGCTGATCGCGCTTGTCACGCTGACGGCCATGGAGATCGTCCTGGGGATCGACAACATCGTGTTCATCGCCATCCTGTGCGGCAGGCTGCCGGAACTCGAGCGCAACAAGGCGCGGGTGACGGGGCTGGCGCTCGCGATGGTGACGCGGGTAGGCCTGCTGTACACCATCACGTGGATCATGGGCCTGTCGGAGAAGAAGCTGTTTATCCTGCCGCTGCTCAACCATGAGATGACGGCAAAGGACCTGGTGCTGATGCTGGGCGGGCTGTTCCTCATCTACAAGGCCACTAAGGAGGTGCACACAAAGATGGAGGGAGAGCACGACGCCCACAAGGCGGGCGGCATCGCGAAGTTCTGGCCGGTGATCGGCCAGATCATCGTGATCGACATCGTGTTCAGCCTGGACAGCGTGATCACGGCTGTCGGCATGGCGCAAGACCGCTGGGTGATGGTGGCCGCCGTGATCATCGCCGTGGGGATCATGCTGGTGGTCTCTGGCAGGATCTCGGCGTTCATCGACCGCCATCCCACCATCAAGATGCTGGCCCTGGCGTTCCTGATGCTCATCGGCGTGATGCTGGTGGCCGAAAGCGTCGGGCAGCACGTGCCCAAGGGGTACATCTACTTCGCGATGGCATTCTCGCTGGGCGTAGAGGTGCTGAACATCCTGGTGAAGAGCAAACACGCGAAAAAGGCGGCGAACGAGCCGCACCCGACCTGATGGTGGTGGACCCCGCAGCATGCAACGCCCGCCCACAGCCTGGAGGCGCCGGCTGAAGCGCATCACGCTCCTGCTGGCGATCGGCTACGCGGGCTGGTGCACCTTGCTGTACTCGCTGCAGACCTCCATGCTGTTCCCGCGGGGACTGCCAAACTCACTGGGCTGGGCGTCGCGGGCGCCCGACGGGTTTGAGTCCTGGAAGACGCCAGTCCCGGACGGCTCGAGCGTCGAGGCCTGGTACATGCCGGGTGAGGGGCGCGATGCAGCGCACCCGGGCCCCGCGGTGATGTACTTTCACGGCAACGCCGAGCTTATCGACCACGCGCAGGACGTCGCCCGCTGGTACGCACGCCGGGGTGTGGGGGTTGTGCTGGTGGAATTCCGCGGTTACGGGCGCAGCGGCGGTACCCCATCCCAACAGGCCATCCTCGCGGACTCTTGCGCCTTCTATGACACGCTGGCCGGGAGGCCCGAGGTGGACCCGTCCCGCATCTTCGTGCACGGACGGTCGGTGGGCGGGGGTCCGGCGGCGCAGCTGACAACGGCCAGGAAAGCCGCCGCGATCGTGCTGAACAGCACGTTCACGAGCGTTCCTGCGATGGCCCGGCGGTACGTTGTGCCGCCGTTCCTGGTGCGTAGCCCTTTCCGCACCGATGAGGTGCTGGAGGATTGCCACCTGCCCGTGCTCATCGCGCACGGCACATGGGATGACGTCATCCCGTTCGCGCACGGGCAGCGTCTGGCGTCGCTCGCGCCCGGGGCGACGTTTGTCCCGCTGCGCTGCGCGCACAACGACTTTCCCGGCGAGGATGGCCCCGCGTACGAGGAAGCCCTGGAGGGGTTTCTTCGCGCCCATGCCCTGATGGACTAGGGCCGGCCTTCCCCCACAATCGCGCCCTGCCGCGGAGGGATTACCCTGCGTGCATGAGTTTCCGCGGCCAGCTCGTCCACCAGTTCCTCGCCGACCTCGCCGCCAAACAACCCACGCCCGGGGGCGGCGCAGTCGCCGGGTTGTGCGGGGCGCTGAGCAGTGCGCTCGCCCAGATGGTGGTCAGCTACTCCTTGGGCAAGAAGAGCCTCGCGCAGCACCAGCACATGCTGGAGGACGCCGCCCGCCGGCTCGAACGCGCCCGTTCCATCTTCCTGGAACTCGCGGACGAGGACGCGGAGGCGTACGCCCTGTTGAATGAAATATCACGCCTGCCGGACACCGACCCGCGCAGAGCGCGGGACCTGCCCGGCGCCACGCAGGCCGCGGTGTCGGTGCCCATGTCGGTCGCTGCCGCGGCCGTTGACGCCCTGCGCCTCCTGAGGGCGCTGTGCGGCGCGTCCAACCCGCACCTCAGGAGCGACCTCGCGATCGCCGCGGTGCTGGCCGAGGCGACGGCCCGAGCCGCGAGGTGGAATGTCGTCATCAACCTCTCCACGTCCGTCCCGGGGCTGGAGGCAGAACGCCTGCGGACGCAGGTGGAGAGCTTGACTGTCGACGCAACCCGCCTGTGCGCAGAAGTGGAACGGGCCTGCCTGTAATCGCGGGCCCCGGAACCCGCCACGCCTACTTCGTATTGCACTCGCCCCGCAGAAGCCGGACGTACCACTCGGCGAGCCGGCCCGGCTCTTCCGTCTCGTGGGCCCAGGCCTTCGCGCTCTGGCCCATCGCACGCAGCGCACCCCGATCACGCAGGGCGTCGACGACGGCCATCGTGAGCTGATCGACCGTCCCGTCACCACCCTCGATGATGATCCCGCCGCCCGATTGGCGAAGCTCGGGCCAGATGTCCACGCCCTTTGTCGTAAGGACCGGGGTGCCCACCGCCAGGGCTTCCACCAGCGCGATGCCGAAGTTCTCCTGGAGCGTGGGCAGCACCACGAGGTCCGCAGCGGCCAGCAGGCTCCACTTCACCTCGCCGGTGACGAGCCCCACGAGGTGGCACATATCGGCGACGCCCAGCTCTGTGGCCAGGCGCGGCAGGTATTCCCCGAACTCCGGCGGCTGCGCGAGGCCGGCGATGATGACCGTGACGGGAACGCCCATCGCCTTCCACCTGGCGGCCGCGTGGAGGAGCTTGTCCGGACCCTTCTTGTAGTTGAGCCTTCCGAGGAAGACCAGCACGGCGTTGCTCGTGGCGAGCTGGGGGAACGCGGCGCGTGCGAGATCGGGCGTAACGGCGGGCGGAGAGAACGGGCGTGGATCGATGGGCGGGGGCGGGCCCGACGTGACCGGGGCGCTGGTGAATACGCGCCCCTGGTTCATCTCGACACTGCCCTCGAAGTGCACGCTGCGTGCACCGTCGAGCATGCGCCGCCCGAAGAGGGCGAGGTGCAGCCGCTTCTTGGCGGAGCCCTGCGACATGCTCCAGTGGTCGAGCATGCCGTGCGGGCTGACCACGTACGCGCACTCAACGCCGCGCGCCAGCGACGCCATCTGCAGGTTGGAGGTGGCCCAGGGCCCGTGCAGGTGGAGCACCTCGGCACCCCGGAGCACTCCGCGGGCGATACCCCGGGAGTGGCGTGTCAGTAGCTGGGAGGGCACGTCCCGCTCCGCCGCGTATGGGCTGCGCCCCACCACGCTCGCGAGGGGGTCCGCCAGGTCAAGCCGGATGCTGACCGGCATTCCCTCGCGGGTGCTGCGCTCCCAAAGGACTTCGTCGCGCCAGAGGCCGTCGAGCCTGGGGTGCCTGCCCTTCCGGGCATCGATCTTGATCCAATGGTCGGGGCTCAGGTCGTCGTCCTCGCAGGAGAGCAGGATGACACGGTGCCCGAGGCGCGCGTGCATGGGGCACAGCAGGCTGATGGTGTTCACCACGCCGCCGTCTCGCCGACGCATCCACTTGAGGAACTGCACGATCCGCACGGAACGAGGTTAGGTCAGACCGCCAGCAACGCGGGCACGCCCTGGGCGACGGGCACGGTGCGCTCGGTGCGGGTCGCGGCGACCTTCGCGTACAGGGCGCCGAAGCGCGGGGCCAGCACGCCCTCGTCGTAGGTCCGGAAAACCCAGGGGCGCGCGGCCAGCCCCATGGACCGCTGACGCTCGCCGTTGGTCACCACCGCCTGGACGGCGTCCGCGATCGCGCCCGCCGACTGCTCCACGATCTCGGCGCCGCCGCTGGACTGCACGTCCTGCCAGATGTCCGTGCCCCGTGTGGTAATCACCGGCGTCCCGCAGGCCATCGCCTCGATCAGGACCAGCCCGAAGTTCTCCTGGCTGGTGGGGAGCACAAAGACATCGGCGTTCTGGTACAGGCTGAACTTCTCCGCGCCCTTGACCTGGCCCACAAAGTGCACGCGGTCTCCCAGGTTCTGCGCCGCCGTGCGGTCCCTCAGGAACTGCTCGTACGGAGCGTCCCCCGTGCCGGCGATCGCGAACTGTGCCTTCACCCCGCGGCGCAGCAGCTCACCCGCCGCATCGATGAGGTGCTCCACACCCTTCTTGTGGTGCAGCCGGGAGAGGAACAGAACCACGGGCTCGCTCGAGCCGCGGAGGAACGCGAAACGGTCGCGGGCGAGCGAACGCCCGGGCAGCTCGCGGTAGGGCGAGAGGTCCTGGACGTACGGGACGATCGCGCACGGCGTGTGGGGGAAGAACTTCCGGCTCTGCTCGTACTCAGCCTGGGCCGTGCAGTGGATGGCCGCGGCGCGGTCCAGCATGCGACGCCCGCCCAACGCCATGTACAGCTTCTTCTTCGCGGAACTCTGGCGCACACTCCACTCGTCGAGCATGCCGTGGGTCGTGACGATGTACGGCACTCCCAAGGCGCGGGCGGCGGCCGCGAGCTGCATATTCCCGATGCTCCAGACGCTGTGGAGGTGGAGCACGTCGCAACGGGACAGCTCCTGCCGGAGGGCTTTCAGCGAAGCGCTGCTCAGGGAGTGCGGGAGGCGCCCCGGAGCGGCCTTCACGACCTCCGGCACGCCGGGCTGGCGCGACGAAGTCCATGCGGGCGGCGTGTCGGTCGTATCGCACGTGGCGAGCACGGTCTGGTGGCCCTGGTCCGCCATCACACGGCAGGCGTCCAGCACGAACCGCGGCACGCCCCCAAGGCGCGAGTCCGTCGACGCGACATAGTGCAGAATGCGCATGTGGCCTGCTCTCTCGCAGGACCGGGGCCAGTTTGCCGAAAACCGACCTCAGGTCCACGCTGGCAGTCGGGGCTCCCATTCCCACGCGCAACCAGCAGGGCCCTACCGGACCCTGCCTAGAAGGTGAACCATGAATCCGGGAATGCCAAGAAAGTGGCGGAATTTCTGGCATTGCGTCCAATTCCTCCACGTGGAGGTGTACACCCAATTGGGTGTGTCACTTCGTGGAACAGGGTAAATTGTGTTATGAGACCTTGGTGGTGGTGCACGCGCGGTAGACGGCGTCGAATTCACCAATCAACCGCCGCTCGTCGAACCGCTGAAACACCCAGGTCTTCCCGGCCGTCCCCATGGTGAGGCGGCGCTCATCATCACCGAGGAGATCCCCCACCGCCCGGGCGAATGCAGCGGCTGACCGCTCCACGACGAGGGAACCCCCGGACGCCTCCAGTTCCGGCCAGATATCGACACCTTTGGTGGTGACGACCGGGGTACCGCACGCGAGGCTCTCGGGGAACACGAACCCGAAGTTCTCCTGGCTGGTCGGGAGCGCGAAGAGTTCACAGGCCTGGTAGAGGGACACCTTCAGCGTCCCGCCCACGTGCCCGGTGAACACCACGCGGTCCGTCAGGCCCAACGACGCGGCGAGGTCGCGCATCTGTTTCTCGTACGGAGCGTCTCCAGACCCCGCAAGCACCCAGGTGGCGTCCACGCCCGCGCGGGTTGCGATCGCGGCGGCTTCCAGGAACACGTCCGCGCCCTTCTTGTAGTGCAGCCTGGACAGGAAGAGAACCCGCCTGCGCCCACCGCCCAGCGTGGGAAATCGAGAAAGTGCTTCGGCCGGGCCCGGGGCCCTGCGGAAGGGGTTGAGGTCGAGGAAGTTGGGGAGGACCACGCCGTGCCCACGCGGGAACCACCTCCGCGATTGGAGCAATTCGCCCTCCGCTGTGCAGTGCACGGCGGCGGCCCGCTCCAGCATGGCCCGGCCGGCGAGGAGCAGGTACATGCGTTTCTTGATGTGGCGCTGCTGCATGCTCCACTCGTCGAGCATGCCCCGGGGGCTGAGGAGGTAGGGCTTGCCCGTGCGGTGTGCCCACCTGGTCAGTTGGACGTTGGAGTAGTTCCAGACGCCGTGCACGTGCAGAACATCGTGAGAGCCGATGAGTTGCTTGGCGTGTGCGAATTGCGGGGCGGTCAGGTTCCGGGCTCCGACCATCGGACCGCCAAGGTCGACAAGGGCGACGCCCTGGGAGTCCCGGGGGCCATCTCCCACCTCAAGGGTGGTGAGCGTCACCTGGTGACCAAGCCCGGCAAGTCCACGCGCAAGATCAAACACCGCGCGCACCGGCCCCCCGCGCGTCGTGTCGAGGCTGGGCAGGTAGTGAAGAATGCGCATGGTGTGCCTTCTGTATCGGCCGCCGGGTGGCAAGTGTTGGCGCAGAACGCCGGTCGGGGGCGGTTATTCCGCCGACTTATGCTTGCTGCCCCCCGCGCCGACCCGCGCGGGCATGCCCGGCGGGCACGCAGGAGGTCGCATGGCAACGGTCAAGGTCGCGGACGAGGCGGTCTCCATCGAGGAGTTGCTTGCGCCCAGAGCTCCCTTCGACGATTACTCGTTCGACCAGCTCAAGGGGCTGTACAACTACCGCCAGACGTCGGACTGGGTACGGCTCTTTGTGCGCGTCCTGATCAAGGAGGTCAAGGGCCTCCCCCGTCCCCGCAGAGTCCTGAACATCGGGTGCGGGCACGGCATCGGACGGTCGCTGCAGCTGTCGCGGGCGGTGCACCGGGAGTGCGACGAGGTGTGGGGGCTGGAGCCCGACCCGTCGATCGTGCCCGAGGAGGGGATGTTCTACCACTACCAGAACGCGTCGATGGAGACGGCCAAGCTGCCAGACAACTACTTCGACCTGGCGTTCTCGTTCATGGTCATTGAGCACGTTGAGACGCCCGAGGAGTTCATGCGGAAGGTGAGCGCGTGCCTGCGTCCGGGCGGGGTGCACATCTTCGTGACGGTCAACGCCCGGCACTACTTCACGGCGTGCGCACGCTTCTTCAAGAGCACCGGCCTGGAGGACGCGGCCCTGCGCGTGCTGCGCGGCCGGCAGACGGTGGACGAGTACCACTACCCCGTGCAGTACAAGTGCAACGACCGCACGGTCGTGGACCGGATCGCGATGGACGCCGGGTTCGACCGGCCCGAGTACGTCTTTGTCGAAGAGCTGGGGCCGAAGCCCTACTTCCCGCTGCCGATCCGGCCCATCTGGTGGCTGCTGGCGCAGAAGCGCGCCTTCTTCAGGAACCCGGACCACCTGCTGACGATGATTTGCCGGATGCGCAAGCGTGGGTGAAGACTCACGCGGGCCGCGGGCGGTGCTTCACGGGCACCGCCGGGTTGCCCGCGAAGATGGTCCAGGGCTCGAGGTTCTTCATGGCGCAGGCGCGGGCCCCCAGCAGCGCCCCCTCCCCCACCTCGACGTTGGGGCCGACAAACGCATCGGCGGCGATCCACGCGTAGTCCCGGATTACGATGGGCGGGCGGAGCAGGGGCATGTCGAGCTTCCGGTAGTCGTGGGTGCCCGCGCACAGGTGTGCGCCCTGTGAGATCGACACATGGTCTCCGATCGTGATCGGCCCCAGGCAGTACACGATCGCGCGGTCGCCGATGGATGAGTTGTTGCCGATCGTGAGGTTCCACGGCTGCTCGACCAGCACGGTGGGGCGGATGCGGACCGGGGAACCGACCCGGGCGCCGAAGAGCCGCAGA
This sequence comes from Phycisphaerales bacterium, assembly GCA_046350475.1. Classification (GTDB taxonomy): domain Bacteria; phylum Planctomycetota; class Phycisphaerae; order Phycisphaerales; family UBA1924; genus BJHL01. Next base: position 71,593 of record JAXMAJ010000001.1, read on the forward strand.
AGCGCGTTGCGCAGTCCGTACCAGTTGTGGAACGTGCACCGGAAGACCTTCTGGCCCAGGTAGTTCCAGAGCACCCGCCCGATCTTCTCACGCGTCGTGTAGGGGCTCACCGCCCGGTCGAGCACGGATTCGTCCACGCCGCCCGCGGTCGCGGGCGGCTGGGAGGGTGTGCCGGGCTGGGTCTGCGGGTCGGGCATGGGTCGGCCGCGGGGGCTTGCAACGCTATGAGGGCCTGCCGCTGGTCATCGCGGCCTCGCGCCGGGCGCGCTCGCCCCGCTGGGCCTGCATCTCGCGGTGCTTGGCGATGGACATGAACTCGTACCAGGCGAGGAGCCGGCACATGACGATGCCGGGGTAGCCATCGAGGAACCCCTTCTGGAAGATGTAGGAGTAGAAGAAGCGGAGCGTGGGCCGGAATGGGAGCTTGCGCCCGAACCGCTTGATCCAGCGCCGGCGCTCGATGGGCTCGCCGAAGAACTTGGCGCGGACCGCGCCCTCGTCCTTGGCCTCCATGGCGTGCGCCTCCCAGGTCGTGTAGCGGTTGTGCTTCTCGATCCAGGCGGAAAGGTCGGGGTAGGCGTAGTGCAGGAACTCGTTGCTGAGGTAGCCCGCTGCGCCGGTGCTGAGCACGATGTGCTCGTGCACCTCATTGTCGCCGCTCCCGGTATCTCCGAGCGCGCCGATGCGTTCGTACCGCCCCAGCCTGTGCTTGAGCAGGCGGACGTTCCAGGATGGGTAGTATCCGCAGCCCTTGATCCACTGCCCCATGAACATGAACCGGCGGTTGACCCAGTACCCGTCTCCGCAGCCTCCTTGCGCGAACTTGCCCTCGGGCCTCCACCCGCCCTCGACGACGCGCCTGATCTCCTGGGCCAGCTCGGGGGTCATGTACTCGTCGGCGTCAAGGATCATCACCCATTCGTTCTTCCAGGGCACCTGGTCCAGCGCCCAGTTCTTCTTCTTGGGCCAGCCCGTGCTTCGGTCGTAGTGGAACTGGTAGACGTCCGCCCCCATGGCCTGCGAGAGCTCGATGGTCTTGTCGGAGCTCTGGCTGTCCACCACCACCAGCTCGGTCGCCCACTGGCAGCGGCGCAGACACTCCACGATGTTCCGCTGCTCGTTCTTGACGGGCACCAGGATCGAGACCGCCACGCTCTTGACGGCGGGGAACGCGCCCGGTGGCATCCGGGTGGGGCTGAGCTCGGCGGCGAGGCGGTCCGCGTCGGCGCGCCGCGCCTCGGCCACGGGTGCGCCCACGACCGTCGGGGTCGGGGCGACCGGGCTGGTGGGCGTCGGGGGCGCGGGTGTTGCGGCGCTTGCCACGGCCGGGGACGGCGCGGCGGGGAACGGGGCGGTCTTCTCCGCGCGGTGCGCGACGGACGTCGGACCGACATCACCCTCGGGGATGGCCAGGCCGCCCCGGTTGTTGCCCGACGGCGCGGGCACCGGCGCGCCGTCCGCGGTCGCGGGCAGCGCCCGCTGTTCGGCGAGCTTCAGGGAGATGAACAGGTCGTAGGTGGAGAGCAGCAGGCAGAAGCGCAGCCCGGCGACGCCGTCGAGGAACCCCAGGCGCAGCACGTACATGTACATGAAGCGCCACAGGCCCGAGAGGGGCAGCTTGGGCAGGACGTTTCGCTTGAGGAACCGGCGCAGGGCGATGCCCCGCTCGAGCTCGGGCAGCTCCTTCTTCTCCGCGGAGAGCTGCTCCCTCCGGAGCTCACGCGCCTCGAGCGTGGAATACCGGTTGTGCTTGGCGATCAGGTGCTCAAGGCCCCGGCGGTCCTCGTGCGTCATGTCGTGACGCAGGCGTGCCGTGGTGCCGTCCACGATCATGTGCTCGTGGACTTCGCGCTCCTCGTACCGCGCCCTGCCCCGCTTGAAGAACCGCAGGTTGTAGCTGGGGTAGTAGCCGCAGTGCCGGATGGGCCGGTTCAGGAAGTACGTCAGCCGGTTGACGTAGTAGCCCGCCTCGGGCACGCCCGACGCCGGCCTTCCCGCCACACCGAGCATTTCCTCGCGCAGGGCGTCGGTGATGGCCTCGTCGGAATCCAGGATAAAGACCCAGTCGCTCTGGAACGGGAGGTTGTCCAGCGCCCAGTTCTTCTGGCGCGCGTAGCCGAGCCAGGGTTGGACCACCACGCTCGCCCCCATCTGCGTCGCGATGTCCCGCGTGCGGTCGGTGGACTCGGAATCCACCACCCACACCCGGTCGGCCCACCCCACCACACTCCTGAGCGCGTGGGGCAGGTTCACCTCCTCGTTGAACGCGGGGATCACCACCTCGATGTTCGATCGCGGACGACCGCCGGACGCCGAAGAGGCGTCCGGGGCCCTGACGGGTTGGACCTGCGGGTACGGCATGGATCCTCGACCAAACAGACACCGCCCCGGGGGCGCCGGCCCGGGGGCCCGAACAGTATCGGCGCTCGTACGCCGGCTCACGAGCGGGTGTTTATGGGATGCGCTCGAGCAGATCGCACCAGGCGCCGCAGGAGGCACGGCGCGTGTACCGCTCCTCGAAGGTCCGACGGGCCATGGCCCCGGCACGCTGCACTTCCTGCACATTCTGCGCGTACGACTCGATGTGGCCGGCCAGACCAGCCCCATCGCCCTCCCGCACCACCACGCCCGACCCTGATTCCGCAAGAACCCGCGCGACCTCCGAGGACTCCGGGCCTACGAAGATGGACGGTCGGGCGCACGCCATGATGCCGTAGAGCTTGCTCGGCACGATCAGGCCCTCCATGCCCCCCCGCAGGGAAATGAGGTGCACGTCCCCGGCCGACAGGCTCTCCGCGAGCCGTTCGCGGGGCTGGTAGTCCACGTAGCGGGCGTTGCTGAGGTGGTGCTCGCGGATGAACGCCTCGACCTCCGGGCGCCGTTTGCCCCCGCCCACGAAGATGAACCGGATATCGCCCCGGTGCTTGAGCCGCAGCATCGCGTCCAGCACCGTCGAAGCATCGTGCCCGATTCCGAAGTTGCCCGAGTACATCACGACGAACGCGTCGCCCATCCCCCACTCCTGCCGCACGCGATTCCCCTCGCGGGGCACGGGGGTCACCCCGGCCTCGTCGGACCACACGGGGATCATGACCACCTTGTCCTTCGCCCGGTCCTGGCCCAGCGCCGCCAGCACACGCCCCTGCATGCAGCGCCCCAGCACGATGGTCGCGTCGGCCCGGCGCACGAGCAGGCGGTGCAGGCGCGCAAGAAGCCGGTACACGGGCGACGACGCGCTCAGCATGCCGCTGGGCACCATCACCTCCGGGTACAGGTCCATCGCCCAGTAGACCGCCCTGCTGCCCCGGAAGAACCGGCACAGGAGTGTGAGCAGCGCGATGTACGGGGGCGTTGAGAACCCCACAACCACATCGGGCTTCTCCATCGTGAGCAGCGCCCACGCGGCCCGCAGGTAGAACATCCCGAAGTCGAAGATGCGAGCCGCCGTTCCCGCACGCCCGAACAGGCTCGAACCGACCCGTCGCACCCGCACCATCCCACCCTTGTCGCCCGGCGCCTCCGGGGCCACGGGAAACTCCTCGCGTTCCGCGAGCACCGCGCCCTTCTGGCCATACATCGACCGCGAAGCGATCGCCGTCACCGTGTGCCCGCGCCGCACGAGCGCCTCGGCAAGGTCCCGCCCCATCTGCGCGGTGGCCACGATGTCGGGGTGGAAGGCCTGATTGAGCAGGACGACGTGCATGGGTGCGGGGCCAGCGTAGGGATTCACCTACCGGATGATGTGCAGGCCGGCGCCGGCCGCGGCACCCTGCACGAGCGCCAGCACGGTATCGGTGGACTGCTTCCTGGCGAGCTGGGCAACGAAGGTGGCGACCTGCTGCAGGGCCCGGGCCCGGACGAACTCCCCCGTCTCCTTCGCGTAGTCGGTGTCTTCAATGTCCGACTGGCTCTGCGTCAGCTGGATGAGCTCCTCCTGCAGGGACGCCCGCTCGCTGTCGGCGCTCTTGAGCCCGGTTCCGATGGTGCCCCGCATGCCGGCGAGGATGTTGATGGCGTTCTCGACCGAGGCGCCGGCGGCTTCCAGATCGCCTCCTGTCAGGTTCAGCGCGCCGCCGGACGCAAGCCCGGCAAGGCCCAGGGACCGGGTGCTGTACGCGCGACCGATCTGCTGCTCATCGAACGTGTACGTATTCGCGAGGAAGTCGATCCCCTTGAGGATCCCGTCCGCCTGGTCCTGCAGGGCACCGATCTCGCCGTCGGTCATCGCACCCGTGTTCGCCGCCTGCACGACGATGCCGCGCAGCTCGACAAGCTGATCGCCGATGACGCTGGCGAGGCCATCCCTGGCACCCATGTATCGCTCGTTCAGTTCCAGGTGCTTGAGACGCGCCTCGACCTCGGACCTGCGCGCCTTGATCTTGTCGATCACCGGCAAGGCCGCGGGGTCATCGCCGGCGTGGTTCACGCGCTTGCCGGTGGCCAGGCGCTCCATGGACTTCTCCATGAGGCGCTGATGGACGCCGATCATGTTGGTCGCGCGCAGGCCGGCGAGGGATGTCAGGGAAGACACGGGCATCCACCGGGCTATCGGCGGTTTTCGAGTCTCGATCGAGGAGAACAGGAACATCCGCCGAACACCGGAGGGCGCAACGCGTACCTCCAGGAAGTGTCGTCAGTGATCGCCATGACGATCGGGCTGTGGAGGCGCATGCGGTCGCCGGGCGGGCTTGCGCTCGCCTGCGTGCTGCTTTTCATCGAATTCATATCCCTCGATGCATCCCGGCCGTCGACCCTCGCTGAGCTTCTCAAGTTCGAGTCCGGGCTCCACATGTCGGCCCGGGGCACGACATGCGTGTTTTACCCCTTCCTCGTCGTGTACGAGAAGCGGGCGGACGGCTGGCACTCTCTTCCACAACACAGCGATGACGAGGGGCCCATCACGGGCATCTCGGGGAGCACCCCTGTGGGAGCGCGTGTAACAGCAGACTACCAATACCGCAGCCACGACGTGGGCATCTGGTCCAGGGTTGCGCGGGCGACCGACTACCTATGCAGCGTGGCCGCGGACACCCCCGGGGTGGTATCCGCACCGGAATTCGACGCGATCAAAGCCGAGTACACCCAGTTCCTCCAGCAGCGTGGTGTGAGCACACCACCGCCGATCGTCACGCGCACAGAGTGGCGGGTACTGCCGATGGGCGTGCTGAGCGACCTCCTGATGGTCCTTCTGCTCGCGTGGCTCCCCGCCGCTGCTGTCACGCAGTGGCGTGCGTGGCAGGATCGCATGCGCCGCGGGAACAACCTGTGCACGCACTGCCGGTATGACCTGTCGGGGCTGCCCACCCGCCGGGTGCAGGCCACCTGCCCCGAGTGCGGCGCAAGCCGGGACTGCTAGCGCCGCGGATCACCGGCGTTGGCCCTGTACCACTCGATGGTCTTCATGAGCCCTTCTTCGAACCCCACCTGCGCCTTCCAGCCCAGCACCTTCTCCGCCTTCTCGGTGGAGAGACAACGGCGGGGCTGGCCGTCGGGCTTGGTCGCGTCCCACGTGATGCCCCCCTTGAAGCCCGTCAGCTTCACGATGAGTTCGACCAGGTTCTTGATCGTGATCTCAAAGCCCGCGCCCAGGTTGATCGGGTCCGGATCGTCCTTCGTCACCGCGGCACGCACGACGCCCGCCGCAGCGTCCTCCACGTACAGGAACTCGCGGCTCGCGCTGCCGGTGCCCCAGCAGACGATCTCCTTGTCGCCACGCTGCTGGGCCTCCACGCACTTCCTGATGAGCGCGGGTATGACGTGGCTGGAGAACAGGTCGAAGTTGTCATAGGGGCCGTACAGGTTGACCGGCAGCACGTACGCGCTCTTCATGGCGTACTGCAGCTTGTACGCGTCGAGCATCTGCCACGCAGCCTTCTTGGCCACGCCGTAGGGGGCGTTGGTCTCCTCGGGGTAGCCGTTCCAGAGCTCGTCCTCCCTGAAGGGCACGGGCGTGAACTTGGGGTAGGCGCAGATGGTCCCCACCTGCACGAACTTGCCGCCCCGCTCCACCAGCCCGTCGAGGCGTGCCTGCTCGATCAGGTGCAGCGCCATCGCCATGTTGGCGAAGAAGTAGCGCCCCGGGTTCGCGCGGTTGGCCCCGATGCCGCCTACCTCCGCCGCAAGATGGATCACCAGGTCGGCCTTGGCGTTGGGGAACGCGGTGCGGTACAGCCTCGCGACCTGCGCCTGGTCGGTGAGGTCCGTGCCGGTGCGCCGCGGGATGAAGATGTTCTTCTGCTGGAATCCGGCCTTCAGCAGCTCCTGCTGAACAAACCGGCCCAGGAAGCCCGCACCGCCTGTAAGGATGACCTTCTTGGTTGCCGCGTCCGCCGTGGAAGTTGCCATGCGCGCCCTTTCGTCAGAGCAGCAATCTTTGGCACGGCGATACCGCGGCGAGAGAGCGGGTGTCAGGCGCCGGCGGCCTCGACCGGCTGCGCCCTGGCGATGCTCACGCGCAGGCGTTTGGCGAGGTAGACCGACGCCTGGGCCCCGACGCGCATGGGGGTGACCGACCAGGCCCCCGGGCCGCGGGACAGCGCATCCCTGAGGCGTCCTTCATCGAACGGCGCGTGCACCTCGATGACCAGCAGGTGCACCCGGTCCAGCCACGGCGCCGGCTGAGCGAAGACCTCGGCCTCCGCGCCCTCGATGTCCATCTTCAGCAGGTCGACGTCACCCTCCGCTCGCGCGAGCACGTCTTCGACCGTGATCACCGGTATCTGCTCGGAGCCCAGCCCTTCCGACATGCGGTACCCCCACGCCCCGCGGCGCCGGTCGAGAGAGACCGTGCGGCGTTGCCCGCCCACGCACGCCTGCACGAGGTCCGTCCGCTCGACCCCGCCGGGTGTGAGGGCCAGGTTGCGGCGGCACATCTCGACATTGCCCGTATCGGGCTCCACACCCACCACACGAGCGCGGGGGAACGCCCTGAGCCAGAACCGCAAGGACATGCCCACGTTGGCTCCCATGTCCACAACGCACCGCACCGCGCCGGGGTCGCTGAATTCCCGCACCGCCCCGTCATACTCGTGCTGACGCTCGAGCTCGTAGAGCACCGAAAGGTCGCTGGCGCCGAGGCGCACGGCGTAGCTCTGCCCGTCGCGCGTCCGCACCTGCCGGACGCTCCCGCGTCCGGGCATGGGAAAACCCGGGAAGGCGATGCACGCCGCGTTCCGCGCAGAGAGGAGCCACGACCGCGTATCGGCGAACACCTCCCGGTTCTGCCACACGCGTCGGACACCGTCCGTGGTTGTTCCGGAGAAACTGCGCACACTGACCTCCCCGGATAAGGTACTCCACGAATCGTGAAATGCCAAACAAAGGGGTGCGTTGAACGTACACTCGGCGTCCCAACGCCCAATGACCCCGCCCCAGCAGGACCGAAAACCCGTCGGTGAGGCGCACGGAGCCCCGGTTCCGCGAGTGGTCCTGCAGCAGCACGCGCCGGAGTTGCGCAGCCAGCCGCCGGACGGGCCCGACACGCTGCCCGCAACCGAGCCCCCGCAACCCATCAGGCACATGGGCAAGATCGTGGGCTCGGGCATGGCGCTCATGATCATCGCCACCGTCGCCAACAAGGCGATGACGATGCTGGCGCAGTGGGTCCTTGGCGCAAAGCTCAGCCCCGAGGACTTCGCCGTGTTCGCCTACGCCACGGCGATCGCCGGTTTCACCATGGTGTGCCGGGAAGCGGGCGTGCGGGAACTGCTGGTGCAGCGGGGCGAGAAAGAGTACGAAAACCTGGCGGGCACGGGGTTCTGGCTGGCGCTCGCGTGGAACCTCCTCGTCAGCGCGATCATGGCGGCGATCGCGCTGCCTGTGTCACGCCTGCTCCGCCAGCCGCTGCTGGCGCCGATGCTGTGGGTGATCGCCGCGGCGCTGCCCATCGGCACGATCGGCGGCATCCTGCAGACCAGCATGCGCCTGCACCTGCGGTTCCGCGACTTCGCGGTGAACAACCTCACAAGCTCGTTCGCGAGGCAGGGCTCGATGATCGCGATGGCCCTGGGGGGGATGGGGGCGATGAGCCAGGCGTGGCCCGTGCTCGTCGGGACCATCGCCGAAGCCGGCGGAGCGTTCCTGCGTTCACGAGACGCGCTCTGGCGCCGGCCCATGGAGGTGCGCCGCTGGCCCGGGCTGCTGCGCCAGTCCAAGTGGCTCATGTTCGCCTCGGTCGCCAACTTCGCGGTCGATTGGGGCCCGTTCCTCCTGATGGCCGGCATCACGGCGCTCTCGCACGCGCAGTCGGGCATCCTCCTGCGGCTCGCCAAGGCCTTCGCGCTCACCGACAAGGAGGCGGGGTTCTTCTACTTCGCCTTCATGATCACCGCGCAGGTGGGTGTGCTGCTGTCGTTCAACCTGTCCCTGGTGCTCACACCCGCCCTGGCCCGCCTCAACGACGAGCCGGAGCGCCTCGCCAGCGGCGTGCTCCGGTCGCTGCGCACGCTCATGCTCGCAGGGTCCATCGGCAGCCTGGGCCTGGCGTGCGTCATCGAGCCGCTGCAGGCCCTGCTCTGGCCCGGGCCGCACGGCGACCCGCACGGCAAGTGGTTCCCGGCGGTCGGGTCGGTCATCATCCTGGGCGCGTTCTTCCCGTGGCGCATCACCTTCGGTGTCAGCAGCTCGATGCTGCAGGCGCAGGGACGCTTCAGGCTGTACGCCCTCCTCACCGCCATCGAGGGCGGTGGCCTCACCCTGTTCACCATCCTCGGCGCGTGGACTTCCCCCACAGCCACCTCCATGTCGTGGTGGGCCGGGGGGTGGCTCCTGGTCAGCCGACTCGTGCTCACGATCTGGGTCATGCGGAGCATCCGCGTGCCGGTGTGGGACGTGCTCATGTCCACGTTCCCCGCGTGGCTGGCCGCCCTCGCGGCAACGGCCACCGCACTGGCGTGCGTCCACTTCATCCCGTACAAGCAGCTCATCGGGAGCACGCACCCCCGTGTGTACAACGCGGTATCCGTCCTGGTGGCGGGCACCACCTGCGCCCTCGTGTTCACGCTCATTTGCCGGACCATGCTCAAGTCGCACCTGGTGGAGGTGCTCTCGGTATCGCCCGCGCGGCTCCGCCCGATCGCCGCCCGCCTGCTGCTCCTGCCCGAGCCCCCGTAGCCCGAGCCCCCGTAGCCCGAGCCCCGTAGGCTGATGCTCCCGCATGACCCGCCGCCTGGCCATCTGGACGTCCCGTGCCATCCTGGCGGGCGGCTGGGCAGTCGCCGGCGCGTGGCTGCTGGGCATGGCCACGAACGACCGGTGGCTCTGGTCCCAGTTCTTCTGGTGGCTGCCGACTCCGGTCGCTGCCACCGGTGTCGCGGGCGCCACTGGTCTCTCGTGGCTGCTCTGGCTCGGTGCCCGGGGCGGGCGTAGTCCGCAAGAACGCGCCCGCGACCGCAGGGCCCTGGCAGTGAGCTGGTCCGTCGCGGGCGCCCTCACCCTGCTGTTCATCTTCATGGAGGCCAGAATCTACCGGGCCATCCTCCCGGCGCCGGACGCGCCCGACCACCCACTGCGCCTCCTGACATGGAACATCAACACAGCCCGCATCGAAGACGTCCCCGCGCGGGTCGCCCCGCTGCACCCGGACGTTTTCCTCATGGCCAACCGCCCCTACTTCGGCTCCTTCGGCGACCTGAGGGCCACCGTGGGTGAGCACACATCGGTGGCGGCGGGCGGTCGCCTGGCGGTGATCTCCCGCTACCCCGTCATCGCGTACACGCACGTCCCGCTGGAGGTGACCGGCGCAGACCCCCGGACCCACCGCTGGCCGGGGGGCGGCATGGTGAGCATCGACCGGGGCGAGGCGCTCCTGGTGCTGCTGGACACCAAGGAGTGGAACGGCTCCACGGTGTGCCTGTGGCTGGTGGACATGCCCAGCGACCCGCCCATCCCCCGCTCCACCATGATGCAGCAGGCCCGCAGCGCGATCGAGGGATTCACCGGCCCCGCGTACCTCCCACGCCAGAACGCCGCGGATCAGCCCGTGCCCGCCGCGGAGGACCTGCGCAGGGCGCTGCTCACGCCCGACATCATCTCGGGCGACTGCAACACCCCGCGCCATTCCTGGTCGATCTCCCGCGTGCTTGCGCCGGGCATGCGGTACGCCCCGGACCTCGCGGGGTACGGCTGGCGCACCACATTCCCGGCCGGGTGGGCCGCGCTGGCCATTGATAACACGCTCCTGTCCGACCGGCTGGCGTGCTCGTTCTACGACGTCTACGAGCTCAGCACGCGCCCGCGCGACCACCTGGCGCAGCTGACGGTCATCGCGCCTGCGCCGGACCGCTGAGGGCGGGGTTAGTGCCCGTGGTCGTAGTCGCTGGTGCCGACCTTGTGGCCCGCGTCCCGCAGGGTCTTCTCGCGCTTGGCCATCTCAAGGTCGTGGTCGACCATCATGCGGACAAGCTCGTCGAAGCTGGTGGTGGGCACCCACCCAAGCTTGGCCTTGGCCTTGGCCGGGTCGCCCAGGAGGAGGTCAACCTCGGCGGGGCGCAGGTAACGCGGGTCGAACGACACGAAGTCCTTGTGGTCCAGGCCCACGTGCGCGAAGGCCCTCTCCGCGAACTCGCGCACGCTCCACGTCTGGCCGGTGGCGATCACGTAGTCGTCGGGCTTGTCCTGCTGGAGCATCATCCACATCATCTTAACGTAGTCGCCGGCGAAGCCCCAGTCGCGCTTGCTGTCGAGGTTGCCCAGGTAGACCTTGTCCTGCAGGCCCATCTTGATGCGCCCCACCGCACGGGTGATCTTCCGGGTCACGAACGTCTCGCCGCGTCGCGGGGATTCGTGGTTGAACAGGATGCCGCACGAGGCGTGCAGGCCGTACGACTCGCGGTAGTTCACGGTGGCCCAGTGGGCCATCACCTTCGCGCACGCGTAGGGCGAGCGCGGGTAGAAGGGTGTGGTCTCGACCTGCGGCGTCTCCACCACCTTGCCGTACTGCTCGGAGGAACTCGCCTGGTAGTACCGCACCTGCTGGCCCGACTCCTGCTGGAACTCCCGGACCGCGTCCAGCAGACGGAGGGCCCCCATCGCGACCGTATCGGAGGTGAAGATCGGCATGTCGAACGACACGCGGACATGGCTCTGGGCGCCCAGGTTGTACACCTCATGCGGGCGGACCTTGCGCACAACGTCCGACATGCTGTTGGAGTCGCACAGATCGCCGTAGTGCAGCTTGAGACGCGCGCGCCCGGAGTGCGGGTCCTGGTAGATCCCCTCAATGCGGGCGGTGTTGAACGAGGACGACCGCCGGATGATGCCGTGCACCTCATAGCCCTTCCCGAGCAGGAACTCGGCGAGGTAAGAGCCGTCCTGGCCCGTGATACCAGTAATGAGCGCGCGACGCGTGGTGGTCATGGGAGAACCTTCTTCAAGTCAGGACCCGCCCCGCGCAGTGCGGGAGGAGGGGGCTGAGGGTACACGCCCACTATCGGCGAGAGGCGCCTACGGGTTCGCGCCGGAAGGGGCTTTTTGGGACTTCCGGGCGTTTTCTGCGCCCTCACCAGGGAGCAAAGAAACGCCTGCCCGCCGGTTTGGGCGTGGGGGGCTTGTCCACGGGCGGATCGATGCCGTGGTGCAGCCCCTCGGGGTCCTTGCTCGGGGGCGCAGGGTCGCCCATCCGCTGAGCGGCATGGAGCCCCGTCTCAAAGAACATCGTGCCCGAGTACACGAGCAGGCCTGCCGCGAGCACGGCGGGCCCGGCAAGCCTGACGGCGTGCGTCCCACGACCGCCCCCGGGCCCACCGGCCCGGGACGCGAACAGCACGAGCAGGAAGAACACGAACGGGTCGAAGTAGCGGTGCCACAACTGCAGGCTCGGAAGCTGGCTGGCCGCAAACCCCACCATCGCCGCGAGCAGCACCGCGCGATCCCGGCGTTGGCAGGCCGAAAGCCACGCGGCAGCGCACACGGCGCCGAACATGGTTGTCCCCACCACCAGCACGCTCGTTCGCCCCGCGATTACCGGCCCCTTCATCCCCACCGACCACAGCACGCCGCGCCGGCCGGCGTCAAAGTCCGCCGTGGTCGGAGGGACCAGGGCCAGCACGAGCCCCAGGCACGCCGCCCCCACCAGGACCGCCCTGTGGGAACGCCACAGACTCAGCAACGGGCGCCACAGAAACCCGGCGAAGAAGACGCTGTACGCCCCAAGCATGGAGAGCAGGAGCGGAGCCGCAGCGCTGCGGACGATTCTGGACAGATCGGCCGGGGGGATCTGCTCGGCAAACCGATGGGGGACCAGCCCGCCCCAGTACCGCACGAACCCGTACAGCGCGAGCATCGCGGGGACCGTGACCGCAACCGCGCCCAGGGCGTGCGCGGTCCGGAACCACGCGTGCGAGCACATGCCCCCAGCCCAGGAACTCCTCTCGGGCGGGTCGATGCTGAGCCACGCGCTCACCCAGAGCAGGCCGGCGGCCCAAATGTGCACCTGGCGTGTCAGCACCAGCAGCAGCAACACCACCGCGCCCAGCCCCAGCCGACCGGGGGTCATCCGATTCATCGCGATGAGCAGCACCGCGACAACCCCCAGCCACCCGAGGTTGTCCGGGAGTATGAACACCGCGGGGAACAGCGAGTACGGCGAAGCGATGATCGGAAGGCAGACCGCCGCCGCGAGCGCGGCCGGCAGGCGGCGGGACGCGTCCCTCGCGAGCAGCCACAGCAGCACGCCCGTCATGGCTGCTGTGGCAACCTGCAGCGGCACGGGCGAAGGCCCGCACACCCGGGCGACCGCCGCCATCAGGATGTGGTACAGCGGTGTCGTCGCCGACAGGTAGTCCCACGTGTCAAAGACCGGCCACGTCCGCACGAACTCGCGGATGACGGGAAGGTGGTACAGCTTCTGGTCGAACGCGGCCCGATAGGGAATGCGCTGGCTGACGATGATCACCGCCGCCACGACGGAGTACACACCCAGCAGCAGGAGCGCACCGCGTAGCGGTGCCCTCTCCCCGGCGGGAGGCGTCGTTGCGGGCGGGGTTGCACCGTCGGTGGCCATGGTGGCATTGTCTACGGCCTGCGGAACACGCGCAGCTCGTGCCCGTACCAGAGCATGTTGATGCGTGCTGACCGCTCCAGGGAGAGCCCCTCATCCGCCCCCCACCGCTCCACAAGGGCCACCGGCACGTACCGGGAACGCTGCCCGGCCAGGACGATGTCGTGCGCAACATTCGTGAACGCGCGCCAGTCGGGGTAGTTGACCATGTCCTTGTAGATCATGAGCCCGCCGGGCCGCACGCGCGAGGCGGCGCCGCGCCAGAACGACTCCTGGATCGGCGGCGGCACGTGGTGCAGCACATCCACCATGAGCACCACGTCAAAGTCCCGTCCCCCCGCGGGCCCGGGCACGCACGCGTGGGAGTCCCCCACGCTGAACTCCAGCGTTGTGCCGGGGGGCATGCGTCCGGCCATCGCGCGGGCATGGGCGACCACCGACTCTGTCAGGTCGTACCCCGCGCCGGAGCCGATGCGCCCCGTCGCCGCCAGCAGGCCGAGCAGCAGGCCGTTGCCGCACCCGATGTCCAAAGCCCGTGAGCCCAGGGGCACGATCGGCAGCAGGGTGTGGAACGGGCAGATGTACGGCCGGTACTTGGCCTTTGCCCCGGCCAGCAGCCCAGCCCCCGGGAAGAGCGCAGCCGCAGCGTCACTGAGACGGGCGGGTGTGAACGTGTCGTCGGGCACGCGGGTCATACGGGGATGCTGGGGCTCGTGCCCTGAGCGAGTGGCTGGAAAGAGAGGAAAAGTAGGGTGTCCGGTCCCAGAACGGCGGCGAGCACCGGAGTGTGCCCGCCGGGGTCAATCCCGTCTGGACGATTCCCGATAATCCTTCATCTATGGCGGGAGGCCAAACCATCTTGATCTGCGACGACGAGGCGTCGATCCGCCAGCTCGTGGCGATGAAGCTCCGCAGCGCGGGGTTCGAGGTCGTGGACGCGCGCAACGGCCTGGAGGGGTACTGCTGCTGCGACGCGACCGCGCTCCCGCCGGGAACGACACCCCGTACCCCAGCGCCCATCGTGCCTGCCCTGGTGGTGACGGACCTGCAGATGCCGCTCATGTCCGGCCTTGAAATGGCGCAGAAGCTCAAGGCCTTCGGGCCCACGAGCGACGTTCCTGTACTCATGCTCACCGCCCGTGGGTACATCCTGGACCAGGAGCAGGTGACCAGGACCAACATCCGTTCCATCATGGCCAAACCGTTCGCGGGGCAGCAGCTGCTCGACAAGGTTCGGGCCCTGCTCGCCGGAGGGATGCCGCAGGCCGCGTAAGAGACCAGTCATGACCCCCGAGCACACGCCCGACGCACTCCCCGAGGCCGGCAGCACCGTGTACGAGAGCGTGCGCGCGGTGTGCGCACGCTGCCAGCAGCAGCGTGTGCCCGTGGTGGTGCTGACCACAGGCGGGCGCGTGGTCGACATCCGGGCGGACGACCCCGCGGCCGACGCCGCCCTCAGGAGCGAGGCCTTCGCACGCAGCGCCGGCGCGGCCCTGGTGAAGTCGGGCACCTCCCCCGCCCTGATCGAGGCCTCGCCCGGAGTCCGCATGGGGTTTGTCCATGTGACGGACGACCTGGGCTCCGCCCTGGTCGTGGCGCCGGTCTTCCTGGACAGCACGACCTCGCCCATCCCGCGTGAGACCGAGCAGGCCGCGTACGGCCTGCTGAGGGCGAGCATCGAGGACCTGGTGCTGATGCAGCGCCACGCGGGCGACATCGAGAACTTCACGGGCCAGCTCTCCCACGCCTACGACACCATCGACCTGCTCTACACGCTCGGGCGGTCCATGGGGCACCCCAACTCGCCCAAGGAATTCCTCGCCTCGCTATGCGCCCGGACGCGGAGCGTCATGGGGTTCTCCTGGGTCGCGGCGTGCTTCGCCGCCGATGGCGACATACCCGCCCCGCTGCGGAACGTCACTGCGGTGGACGGGGACCTCTTCGCGGACCTGGCGTCGTGCCGCTCACTGCTGATGTCCTGGGCCAAGGCCCCGGGCAACAGCCTCTCCATCCACGACCGCGTCGAGGGCCTGGGCGGAACGGGCGGGCAGGTCATCAGCCTCCCGCTGCTCCTGAGGGACAAGGCCGTGGGCGTGCTCGCCGCCGGCGGCAAGCGCGGCGCGGACCCGATGGTGAGCAGCTACGACACCCAGCTGTTCGAGGCGTGCGCCGGCTTCCTGGGCACCTTCCTCGACAACGTCTCGCTCTACGACAACCAGAAGCAGCTGTTCATGGGCACCCTGCAGGCCCTGACCGGCGCCATCGACGCGAAGGACCGCTACACCTGCGGCCATTCCGAGCGCGTCTCCGTGCTCTCCTGGCAGCTCGCCGAGGCCGCCGGACTCCCCGCCGACGAGGCCGAACGGGTGCGCATCGCCGGGCTCGTGCACGACGTCGGCAAGATCGGCGTCCCGGACGCGGTGCTCACCAAGCCCGGGAAGCTCACCGACGAGGAATTCGGGGCCATCAAGCTCCACCCGGAGATCGGCCACCGCATTTTGATGCCCGTGCCCCAGCTCAGGGACGTCCTCCCGGGTGTGCTCCACCACCACGAGCGTTACGACGGGCGCGGCTACCCGCACCGCATCGCCGGTGAGGACATCCCGCTCATGGCCCGGATCATCGCAGTCGCCGACACCTTCGACGCCATGAGCAGCGACCGCTCCTACCGCAAGCGGCTCTCGCGCGACCACGTGCTTGCTGAGATCGCCCGCAGCGGCGGGACGCAGCTGGACCCCCGCCTCGCCGTGCTGATGGTCCGCCTGGACCTGGGCCTGTACGACGAGATGACCCTCCGCCACGCCGCGGAAGCCAGCCCGGGCGAGAAGAAAGCGGCGTAACGCCCGCCCGCATCACCTCACCACGCGCTTCAGCGACCCGGCCTGCAGGGCCATCCCGGTCACACGGCAGAAGCCCGGGATGTTCTCCAGGGGCTTGTGGTACAGCACCCGGAGTTCACCCGACGACTGGATGGACAGGTTGCCGCCGACGACAACGCTGCCGTACACCGTGGCGTGCCCCGAGGTTGCGATGGATAGGTCCCCCGAAATGAAGACCGGGCCCTTGATCCACGACGCGTACTGGTCCGACTTGTCCGAGTCGGCGCTCCCGTCGTAGGGGCTCCCGCTGGGATTGAGGTTGATGTCCGCCTCGGACTCCTTGATATCCGACGCCGGGAAGCTGAAGGTCATGCTCCCCACGACGACGAGCGCGGGCTGGCCCGAGGGGGCCTCCAGGTTGATGCCGTCACGGATGAGCGAACCAGCGCCGGCGTTCAGGACCACCAGGGTCCCGGAGATGCGGCAGTTCCGCACCGTGAGATCGCTCCCGCCACAGTCGATCACGTACACCCCCTTGGCGTTGGTCGCACCGTACGGGTTCTTCGCCGCAGACAGCACGCAGTCACGGACCGCGCCGCCGGACAGGCTCGAGTAGCTGATCGATGTCCCGATGCCCACGTAGTACTTCGCTATGTCGGTGCGGTTGGGGATCATCGATTCCATAGTCCCCGGGTCGTACGGCACCCCGGAACGGCCGCTGGACATCAGGGTCTGCGCCTGCGCGGCCTTCTGGGTCCCGCCCGGGAAGGCCCGCCACACCAGCACCGGCTCCGCAAACGGCGCCGCAGCCCGGGCGACCAGGCCCAGGGTGCCGCCCACGTCCGGGCGCGCGTCCGAGTCCACTTCCCAGGCCTTGCCCGCCGAGACCGCCCCCGACGTGTAGATGTCACCCGTCCCCGACTTGCTCACGGACCCGGCGACGGTCACCGCAAAGTCCAGGCACGACAGCGGCGACGCGGACGGCGTGAGCGTGAGCTGATAGTCCTGCTGGCACGGGTCCGCCACGGCCGAAACATCCACCGTGACCGGGTCGTACATGGAGTCCGACAAGTCGTTGTCCCCGGGGTCGGAGATCGCGATCGAGACCACGCTGGCATCGTCGCCGAAGTACCGCTTGTCCGTGTACGCCAGCGCGCTGGACGTCCGCCACGTGGTGCCCGCGGGGTCCTGGCCCAGCACCGCGACCGCGAACTCGATCGCGGACTGCGCGTCCGCTCGCGCACGCTCCGACTGCGCCGTCAGGCGCACGCGCTCCAGCCGCTGCGTGTGCAGGATGACGGCCGTGAGCCCGGCCGCCGCGGCGAGCGTCGACGCCCCCAGCACGAACACGTAGATGGACCCGCGTCTGCGCACGGCTACAGCCCCCCCACGGCAAGCACATCGTCCCAGGCCTCGGCCCGCAGGGCGGACAGGCGGGCCACCACGCGGTCCCCATGCCTGACCGTGACCCAGACGCGCTTCAGGCCCGTGTCCGAACCCGTGGGCGTGGTGTTCGCGGAGACCGGCACCCACGAGACGACAACGGTGCGCCGCCAAGTATCGGTGCCGTCGACCGGCGCCCCATCCCGCGTCGTGCAGGGGCTCTCCGCGTACAGGTTGTAGTCGTCCACGTCGTCGAGCGTGCCGCGCAGCGACTGCGATTCGCCCGAATCGACGCCTATGGACGTGGACGATGGCTCCATGTACGGGAGGGCCGTGATCTCGGCGAGCATGGACCGGGCCAGTGACGCGCCCATCGACTGTTCATCCACAAGGGCCCGCGCCCGGCGTGACTGCGACACGGCCGCCAGCGCCGCGGTCGCCAGCACCGCCAGCACGAGCATGGAGAGCACCGCCTCGACCAGCGTGATCCCCGCGCGGGATGGGTGGAACGGTGCTCTCACGGCGCCACCGGCCTCTCCAGCAGCTGCGCGGTCGCGGAGAACGCCGAGCCGGTGGACACCTGAAGAGTCACCACCGCCCCCGTGGCCCGCCTGACCGTGGTGGTGGTCGTCGTCGGCGCGTAGAACTTGCCATAGACCGTGCACGCCATGCCCGCCTCCCGGTCCGTCGACCACAGGAGCCCCGAACTCGTCGACGTCAGCAGACGCGCCGGGTAGCCCGCAACAGCCGAGGCATGCCCGACCATGCCGGACTTGGCCGCCGTCGTCCCCAGGTTCGGCGCCAGCACCAGCACCGCCGGAGCCGTCGGCGCGAACGAAAGCACCGCGTTCGGCGTGATCACGACGTTCGCGTACGCGCTGCTCGACTTCACCGCCGATGCGTCCAGCGTCGTTGTGGTGGTGCGCGTCAGGTCGGGGAGGTCGGCGATGGTGACACCATAGAACGTCGCGACCAGGACCGGTGTACTGGACGCGGTGGCGCTCCGCTTCATCTTCACCAGTGCGCGCGTGGGCGTCCACGCTGTGGCGCCGGCCGGGACGTCAGGCCGGAAGTACTGCGCGACCTGCGTCGTTCCCTTCACCTCCGTCGAGTTGGAGAAAGTCCCCTGGTGCTCGTAGAGCACCTGCTCATCACCCCAGGCGCTGGGCCCGGCCGCGCTCTGGGCCACGGTGGCCGCGTTCACAGATACCGTGAAGTTCCGCACCCCCGACGCAACCGTGATCGCCGCCCCCCCGTTGTACTGCCACTCCAGCGGGTCGCCCGGTGTCCCCGACCAGCGGTAGCGGAACGTCTCCTCCGTGCCGTCCCCATCACGGTCCGGGACGGTAAAGACGATCGAGCGGGCCGCCACAGAGACGATCGAGGTCGCCCCCGACAGCTCCGCCGCGATCCGGCCCGTGACCTCGCGCGTGTTCACGTTGGCAACGTCGGTGTCGCCGGTGGTCGGCATCGCCCTGCTGGAGAGCAGCACGATCGACGTGGTCGACAGCGCGATCACCGAGACAATGCCCAGGCTGAGCACCGTCTCGATGAGCGTGAACGCGTTGTCCCGCGGGTGTGGCATGGGAGGGTGAGGTCAAGGGAGGCCCAGGGCGTCGATGATGCTGGTCACCGTGGTCGCGAGGTTGGTCCCGTTGGCGTCAAACCGCACGTCCACAGACACGCGCGGGAGCGGGTTGATCGCCGCCACGTTGACGGCGATGCCGGTGGGCGTCACCGACGCGTCGATCGCCGCGGCGGCGGTACTGCTCGTCCGCCCGGAGACGCCGGTCGCGCCCGAACCCGCGTTGATGGTGACGTAGTACGAGTCGTTCCCGTTGGTGATCTTGACAAGGGCCGACGAGCTCGGGACCCCGAACGCGTCGAAGGACAGCTCAGACCCCGACTTGAGCGACACGTACCCGATCTGCGATCGGTACGGGTCGTCCGCCAGCACCACCGTGACCTTCTCCTCGGTGGAGGGCGTCCTCTGCATGATCGTGTAGCCCGTCCCCGAGAAGCACATCGTCTGGTACACGCCCAGCGTGCGGGCCCGCTCGCGCGTGGCCTCCACGTCCTGGGCGAAGCGCTGGGCCGCCGCCTGCAGCCGGGCCCTGCTCGTGGTGCCGAACAGGCGCGGCGTCGCGATCAACGCCGCCGTGGCGAGGATCACCACCACGATCGTCACTTCCAGGAGGGTGAAGGCTCTGCGGTGCATGCGGGTTCCTTGTGGGTGCCACGCCTCGCAACGTCCGGGAGAAGTGCGAACGCCCGCAGACGGCTTTCACGCCTGCGGGCGCTGGGAATCACGCGAAGAACACGGAAGGATCAGTAGGTGTTGTACGCCACGCCCTTGGCATCGGCCTCGGTCGTTGTGTTCGCCTTGATCGTGTACGAGCGCCCGTCGGCGGCCAGGTCGTAGATCCAACCGATGGTCGCGCCCGTCGCGTTGGCGATGCCGGTCTGGCCCTTGACGGCGCAGTTCACCGGCAGCGGCGGCACCACGCTCAGGTACGGGCCGTAGATGTGGGTCGAGTCGGCCGACGCCTGGGACGTCCCGCCGATGTTGGTGTACGTCGTCAGCTGGTTCACGACGTCCGCCTCGCTGGGGTACAGCCCCTCGTGCTCGGTATGGTACAGGTCGATCGCGGAACGCAGCACGTTCAGGTTCGCCTTCAGGGCCGAGTCGTTGGCGCCCTCCGCGACACGGCTCATGCGCGGGATCGCGATCGCGGCAATGATGCCGATGATCACGATCACGATCACCAGTTCGATCAGGCTGAATCCGCGCCGGACGAGTGAGCGGGCAGACTTCATGAATTCCTCCGTGATGGCACGTTGACCGGCAGGACGGGCGGTGACACAACCCGCCATGCCCCAAGCATCGGCAACGCATACGCGCCGATTCGGCCCAAACGCCCCCAAAGGAAGCCGCGCGGCCCCACCTGCGGCATATCCGTCATGCTCCTACAACCCGTGCCGGGGATCGTCCCCTACTTCCGCGGCGTGCCGGCAGGGTTCTCGTCCCTCACCCCCATCGTCAGTCGGAGCTGCTGGCCGCGGTACTCGATGACCGCCGCGCCCGCCTCCCGGCCGGCCGGCGGCTCGATGGATATCAGACGCACCCCCAGGTCACCGGCGGGCGCTCCCACGGTCAGCTTCGTGCCATTGATGCACGCATACCCCGGACCCATCGCGAACACGCTCGTCAGGCGGAAACGGTCCGCGAGCTCGGACTCGCGGGCGGAACGCGCCGGCTGCTCCGCCCGGCCCTTCCGCGCCGCCTCGGGCTGCCAGGAAGCAGGCGCCTGAAACGCCTCAGCAACCCTCACGGTGTTCTCGGGCGTGGGAGCAGGCAACGCCGACTCCAGGCGCTGCAGCCGGTCCGCGGCCCCGTCGTGGGCCGGCGCCTGGGCCTGCGCGTCCGCAGGCGGCCGCGGAACGGCCGGCACCACGGGGGCGGCGCCCGCGCTGGCAGGTGCGGACGAGGTCAGCACGAAGCGGTCGACGGTGAGCGAAATCAGCCCCACGCCGACGACCCCGAGCAACAGCTTGTGCTTGCGGGTGAGTTCCACGCCACAAGTAGGCAGAACACACCGGCGGGCGTCAAGCCGGCTCAGCGGTTTTCCTGGACATCCGAGAGGGCGCCACCCGCAACACCGCTACGGGCGGCACGGGCGCCCGGAGACACCTGCACCGCGTACCAGCCCAGCGAGAGCTCAAAGGCCACCACATCGGCCGGGGCACGCTCGTCCACGTGCACGGCGAAGGCCCTGACCTCGGTGTCCTTGTGATTCCCGTGCAGATGGTTCAGGAAGGCGACCACATCCGAGAACGCGCCCTGCCCCGCAACCCGGATGGGGACCAGGGTGTACCGGGGAGTCACCACGGGCTCCCCCGGGTCCACCTTCGTCAGGTGCAGGTTCTCCTGCTCGACCAGCTCGCTCACCGACGCGACCTGCCGGTTCAGCTGGTCCACGGGGCGCAGCTCAACCGTCTCGAGCAGGCGCGACTCCAGCGTCCGCGAGAGACGCTCGAGCGCCTGCGTGTTGTCCTCGAGCACTCGAAGGTCCTGCGCATCGGCCGCCGCCTGCTGGGTCCGCGCCGCCTGCTCCGACTTGGCGCGGAGAGCCGGCGCCGCCACGCCCAGGTAGATCCCCAGCGTCGCCGCGATCACCACGCCCACGCCCGCCCCGTGCACCAGGACGGTGGCGTCCGACGTAGCCGCCTGCTTGCCTCTGAGCACGCTCATCGCTCACCCCCCTGCCCCGGCTCGTCGAGCTCACACAGGACGGTGTACTTCGTCAGCGCGGGCTCGGACGGCCCCGCCGGCGGCATGGTGGACGTCTCACCCAGCCGCACCACGTCGAAGACCTGCGCCGCCTCGACCTTCCCGACGAACGCGTGCACGTCGCTGATCTGCTCGGCCCGCCCCGAGATGGTGAGCACCAGCCGCGTGCTCGTCGAGGTGGTCTCCGGCTTGCCGTCCAAGCCCGGCACGCGGGTCGTGGTCTCCACGCGTTTGAGCTCGCACCGGTCCATGTTCAGCCCCGCGGGACGCGACACAGCCAGGTACCGCAGCATCACGCTCCAGTCCGGGTGGTGGCCCACCGCGCGGGCAGCATCCACCCTCTTGCGCAGGTCCGTCACGTGTGTGGTGAGCGCCTGCTTCTCCGCACGCTTGGCCTCCAGCCTCGCGGAGATCACCGTCGAGTTGTCGTGCGTGCCGATCCGACGCGAGACCCACACGGAGTACGAGCCCGCCGCCAGCATCGCGGCCCCGGCCCAGCAGGCCGCGCCGAACACCCACCATCGGGCGACCGCGCGGGCCCGGATGGCCCCGACACGCTTCTGCGGGAGGAGGTTGATGGACGGGGTTGTCACGCGGCCCTCCTTTGGACTGCCCCGAGCGGGTCCAGCAGCGCCATCCCCAGGGCAGGCACCAACGCCCCGTCCGCCCCCAGGGTGCTGCCGTCCGCGGCCCCGCAGGCATCGCCCGGCAGCAGGTCGCGCGTATCCAGCCCCAGCGAATTCGCCAGGCGCTCCTTGAGCCCGCGGATCGCGTGGCCCTCGCCGGTCACCAGCACGCTCGTCATCGGCATCGTCGGGTACATCTGCACCGCGTACGAGAACGACCTCTGCGTCTCGGTCACCACGCGTTCGATGAACTCCCCCTGGAACGCACGGGCGTGCCGCAGCAGGTCCCGGCTCGGCGCCCCCGCCGCCACATCCTCCGCGCTCGACGACAGCGTCAGTCGCACCGCCTCGCCGGAGAGGCCCAGCTTCTGCTCGACCGATCGGCAGAGAGAAGCCAGCGAGACCTCCTCCACCAGCCGCTCGTACACCGGCACCGTGCCGTCCGCGCCGCCCACGTGCATCAGCATCACCCGGCAACCAGACCAGCCGACGTCGATCACGCCGACCAGGCTCGGCACGTGCGACACGCCCGCGTGGCAGACCCGCGCGAAGGCGCACAGAGGCGCGTCCAGGCAGAGGAGGCGCAGGCCCGCGTCCGCGTACAGGGCCGCCAGCGACTCCCCCACCTCCGTCGGCAGGGCGACCACGATGGCGTGCGTGAGGCCGGGCTTGCGGTCCGGCGTGGGCAGGTCCCACATGCCCAGCTCGAACGAACCGGGCTCCAGCCGGTGGATGCGCGCCATCTCCACCCGGGCCAGCTGCTGCACCGGCGCAGCGCTCGTGCGCGGCGGCAGCTCCATGGTTGTCGTGAACGCCGAACGCGGCACCGACGCGATCACGTCCCGCCCCACAAACCCCGCGCGCCGCAGGGCGTCCGCGAAAGCCCGCATGTCCGACCCCGACACCGCGCCCGGCTGACGCAGCGGCCAGGTCAGCCCGGCCGCAACCACGGCGCGCGGGCCACGCCCACGCACCTGCACCGCCCGCAGGCACTGCTCGGTGGCCTCCACGCCGATCGGGCCGTACTGGCGAGTGAACACGCTCACTTCCCACCTCCGTTCGCCCCCGAGGCCACCAGGTCGAACAGCGGCAGCATCATGCCCACCGCCACGCTCCCCACCACCAGCCCCAGCACCAGCAGGATCGCCGGCTCGATCAGGCCGGTCAGCGTCTTCATCGATATCTCGTTGTCCTCGTCCATGTGCTCCGCGATCGATGTCAGCACCGGGGCCAGCTGGCCCGAGCGCTCCCCGCTCCGCACCGCCTCGATCATCGAGGGTGACATCAGCGCGGGGTCCGACAGCGCGCTGCTCAGCGTCTCACCGCGGATCACGGCGTCCTCGGCACGCCCGACCAGCCCCTGGTACAGGCTGTTCTTCATGCTCGCCCGCGTCAGCGCCAGCGCGTCCAGCAGCGGCACCTTCCCGTCCAGCAGCACCCCCAGCACCCGCGCGATCCTGGCCATCGCGAACGCGCGCGTCACCTTCCCCACCTGCGGCAGCCGCACCATCGCGCCGTCCCACGCCAGCCGGCCCGCCGCGCTGCGCAGGTACGCCACCGCGCCCGCCACGGCCCCCACCACGCCCCCCACCAGCCAGGGCCAGTCCGACCGCACGAAGTGGCTGCACGCCATCAACGCCTTGGTGAGCGGGGGCAGCTGCGAGCCGATCGACTTGAACAGGCCCTCGAACCTCGGCAGCACGAACGTCATCATCACGATCATCACGCTCAGAGCCACGCCCATCAGCAGCGTCGGGTAGACCATCGCCCCCGCCACCTGCTTGCGCACCTTCACCTGCTGGCGCAGCAGGCGGGCCAGGCGGTCCAGCATCACGTCCAGCTTGCCCCCGGTCTCGCCCGCCGCCACGAGGCTCCGGCACACCGCGTCGAAGTACCTCGGGTGGGCGCCCATCGCCTCCGCCAGCGACTTGCCCTCCTCCACCCGCGTCCGCACGCCGGACACCGTGTCCCTCCACTCCCCCGGCGCCGCCTGACGCTCGATGGACACCAGCGCGTCCACCACCGGCGTGCCGGTGGCGACGAGAATGGCCAGCTGCCGCGCCATCGACGCCACCTTCTCCACGCGTGAGCCGCTCGCGAACACGCCCGCCCGGGCGTGCGTATCGGCCGCGCCCCCCTCGCCCAGCGCGGCGCTGGCCGCGTGAACCTCCGCGACAAAGATGCCGCGGCGCCGGAGCAGCTCCACCGCCTCCTGCGCATCGGGCGCATCGACGAACCCGCGCGACGGCTCGCCCCTGCGATCAAAGCCGGAGTAGCCGATCTTCATGCGGCCTCCTTCGCGGGCGCGCCGGCCCCGGGCCCGGCTTCGGCCGGCCCCTCATCGTCGTTCTGCGTCACCCGCAGGACCTCCTCAAGGCTGGTGCGGCCGTCCAGCGCCAGCCGCACGCCCTCCTCCCGCAGCGTGAGGCACCCGGCGTCCCGCATCTTGGCACGCAGCTCGTGCGTCGGCCTTCCCAGGTGGATCATCCGGCGCAGGTCCGGCGTGACCTCGAACACCTCGTACACGCCCTGCCGGCCCTGGAAGCCGCTGTCGTGGCACCGCTGGCAGCCCGCGCCCTTCCGGAACGCACGCCCCACCTCATGGGAGATCGCCGCGTCACGCAGCACCTGCTCCGAAGGGAAGTACTTGGTCGCGCACGAAGAGCAGATCGTCCGCGCCAGGCGCTGCGCCACCGCCCCGTTGAGCGCGCCGCTGAGCAGGTACGTCTCGATCCCCATGTCCACCAGGCGCGCGACCGCGCCGGGGGCGTCGTTGGTGTGCAGCGTCGCCAGCACAAGGTGCCCCGTGAGCGCGGCCTGCACCGCCACCCGCGCCGTCGCCTCGTCGCGGATCTCCCCCACCATGATGATGTCCGGGTCCTGACGCAGGATGCTCCGCAGCGCCCGCGAGAACGACAGGCCGATCTGCTCGTGCACCTGGATCTGGTTGATCATCTCCAGCTGGTACTCCACCGGGTCCTCGACCGTCACGATGTTGACCTCGGGGCTGCGCAGCAGGTCCAGCGCCGAGTACAGCGTCGTGGTCTTGCCGCTCCCCGTCGGGCCCGTCACCAGCGCCATCCCGTGGCTCTGACCCAGGAACCGCTTGAACACCTCCAGCGGCTCCTTGCGGAACCCCAGGTCCTCCAGGCGCACCTTCAGGTTCGCCTTGTCCAGGATGCGCACCACCACCTTCTCCCCCAGCAGCGTCGGCATGCTCGAGACGCGCAGGTCGATCTCGCGGCCCTCCGCCACGATCCGCACACGCCCCTCCTGCGGCAGCCGCTTCTCGGCGATGTCCATCTTCCCGATGACCTTCACCCGGCTCACGATCGCCGCGTGCATCCCCATCGGGGGCTTCATCAGGTCCCGCAGCACGCCGTCCACCCGGTACCGCACGCGCGTTCCCCGCTTGTCCGGCTCGATGTGGATGTCGCTCGCCCGGTCCTTGACCGCCGTCAGCAGCGCGATGTTGATGAGGTTGACCGTCGGGTTGCCCGCGACGAGCTTGTCCAGGTCCGTGGACGGACCCTCGTCGATCGCCTCCCGCTCCACCACCTCCACGTCCTGCTCGGTAAGGCTGGTGAGGAACGCGTCGATGTCCACGTTCCCCCGCGAGTACTTCTGGATGTACTCCCGGACGTTGGCCTCTAGCGCCAGCACCGGGCGCACCTTCATCCCCGTCAGCTGACGCAGGCGGTCGATCGTCGGCAGGCTCTGGGGCTCGGCCATCGCCACCGTCAGCGTGTCCCCCACCCGGAACATCGGCAGGGCCTTGAGCCGGTCGGCCTCCTCCGCCCCGATCAGCTTGAGCATCGCCGGGTCGATGAGGCCGTGCCGCAGGATGCACCCCTGCACACCCAGCACCTTCGCGAGGGAACGCACCAGCGTCGCCGGGCTGATCGTGCCCTGGTTCACCAGCGTCTCGCCCAGAAGCTTGCTCGTGTTCCGCTGCTCGACCAGGGCCGCGTCCAGCTGCTCCTTGCTGATGACCCCGTCCTGCAGCAGGACGTCGCCCACCCGCACGCGCCGCTGCTGGAGAGCCGGGTTCGCACCCGCGCCCCCCGCCGGCGCCGAAACCACGCTGGGCTGCACCGCCCGGGACGCGCCGTCACCGTCGCCCCCCTGCGGCCCCGGATCTCCCACGCGATGGACAAAGGGCAGGTTCAAGACAGAAAGCTCCTCACCGCCGTGTTGACGTCCGCGTAGTGCTCGAAACGGTCGGATACGCCGGTCAGGTCCAGCACCTCGCGCAGCGTCTCGGTGGCGCCCGAAAGCCGCATGGCCCGCCCGCCCTCGGCCAGCTGCTCCGCAGCCTGCACCAGCACCTCCAGGCCCTCGCTGTCGACGTACGCCACCCCCGACGCATCGATCACGAACCGCCCCAGGCTGCGCGTCATCACGTCGCCCAGCCGCTGGCGGAACTTCACCGCGTCGTCCTGCAGGAGCGGGCCCACCGGCCTGATGACCGTGACCGCGCCGTGACGTTGTTCCTGCACCTCCATGGGCTCCTCCTTTCCCTTCCCGCCCGACGCACGCCTACGCCGCCAGCTTCGCCGCAGACTGCCGCAGCGGCACCGTCAGCGTGAAGGTGCTCCCCTTGTCCAGCACGCTCTGCACCCGGATGTCGCCCCCGTGCAGACGCACCACCTGCCGGGCCAGGGCCAGGCCGATGCCCGAACCCGTGATGACCCCGATCCGCTTGTCCTTGCTCCGGTAGAACTTCTCGAAGACCAGCTCCTGCTCCTCCTCGCTGATGCCGATGCCGTTGTCCGAGACGTCCACCCGCAGAGCCTGGCCGTCGTCGCTCACGCGCACCATCACCTTCCCTCCCGTCGGCGTGTACTTCATCGCGTTGCCGACAAGGTTGTGCAGCGCCATCGCCACCTTGTCCCGGTCCGCCGTCAGCAGCGGAAGCTTCGGCGGCAGCTCCACCGTGAAGTCGATCTCCTTGTCCGCCGCCGCCGCCGAGAAGTCCTCGCGCAGCTCCTCCAGCAGCGTCTCCAGGCGCACGTCGTCCGTGTGCAGGCGGAACGTGCCGGCCTCGATCTCGCTCACGCTCAGCATGTCGCCCACCGTCCGCTCCAGCCGCCTGGCCTGATGGCTGATGGCGTTGATGCACCGCGCCTTGACCAGCGGGTCCGCGTCGCCCTCCTCCAGCAGCTGCTCCAGGTACAGCCGGATGTTCGTCAGCGGCGTCCGCAGCTCGTGCGTCGCCTGGGCCACGAACGCGTTCCGCGACTCGTCGGCCACGCGCTGCTGCGTGATGTCCTCCACCACCAGCAGGGCCGCCGCCCCGTCCTCCTTGCGCATGGGACGGATCGTCATCCGCAGGATCGTCCGCTCCAGGTCCTTGGCCTCGTCCACCACCGTCGTCTCCACCACCACCCGCTGCTTGGTCTTCCCCTTGACCACGCCCTGCACCGCGTCCATCACCGCCGGGTCCGAGACGTACGCGCCCAGGTCCCGCGAGACGATGTCCTGGCGCGGGTGCTTCAGGAACACCGCCGCCGCACCGTTGATCGCCCGCACCCTGGCCTCCGTGTCCAGCACGATCAGCCCCATCCACAACGCGTCGAACGCCGTCGCCGTATCGCCTCCCGTCGCCCCGGGTGTGTGCTGGCGCGCAGCCGCAGACTCGATGTCCCGGCGCGCCACCGCGTTGTCACGCTCGGTGATCAGCCTGTTCCACAGCAGCGCATCCTCGCCCAGGTCGTCGCTGATCCGCATCGCGCTCGCCGGCAGCTCGCCCGAAGAGAACGCCGAAGCCTGGTGCAGCGCCGCGCGGATCGCCCCCAGCCCACGCATCCTGGACCGCAGCGACCGGTAGGCCAGCAGCCCCGCGACGCCCACGCCCGCCGCGATGCCCCCCAGACCCACCTGGGCCGCAAAGTCGCCCGTCGGCGACGCCTGAAAGCGGCGTGCAACCGTGAGCGTCCCGTCCCCCTTCCCCTCCACGTGCACACGCCGGGTCACCGAAATCAGCCCGTCCTGCACCAGCGTCTGGGCCACGCCCGGGCCGGAACCCCAGGCCGCCGGAACCTCCCGCACCGTGACCACGGCGATGTTCTTGTCCGCCACAACCCCCACGCCGTCCAGCGACAGGGTCGCCGACTCCAGCCCCGCGTCGATCGCAGAGTCGGAGAAGATGTGCTGCAGCGACCCAGCGTCACCCTGGCCCAGCAGAGCCTCCGCGGCGTGCACAAGCGTGCTCGCCGAACTTGAAGCCGCGCGCACCTCGCCCTCGCGCTGGGCGCGCGCCTGCGTGTAAAAAGTCCAGGCACCCCCCGCGCAGACCGTCAGCGCCAGCAGGCCAAGCATGGTGGCGCCGACCGCCACCTGCGGACCCCCGCCGTGACCGATCAGCCACGACGAAACCCATCCGCCGCGTGTCTTCGTCTGAGAGGTGCGCACGATGGACCCTTTCCTGAGCGGTGCAAAGGACTTGCAACACGATCCATCGGCGGTAATTGCCTGCCGCTGAACGCCCGCCTCAGACGGCAGGCAGGTTGACACCCCGGCCCCAGGGGCGGCTCCAACGTGCAACAAGTGCGCTGAGCGTGAAGCCGAGCCGGCGTGGAAAGCCTCTCACCCTCCCCGACCTCACCATGAACACCCCACCTGCATCAGGTCCACCGCTGTTCAATGTCCGAACCCACGCATTCACGGACCACAATGACCACAAAAACAGGTGATTTTGAGGCGCAATTTTCCTGTTTGTTCGCGATTAATGGAACAACTCCGACCGAATTGCTGTAAAATATTACATTCACCTTGGAGGGCTTCTGATGCGCGCGTCACTCAATGCTGTCGTCATGACCTGCCTGCTCTGCGGACTACCAGCGGTTGCCGCCGCTCAATGGTCCACCGACCCCAACGTCAACACCCCTGTGCTGGTCGGCGCGGGCGACCAGAGCAGCCCGGTCATGAAGGCCTCCACCGACGGGGGCGCTTGGCTGGTCTGGGCGGACAACAGCGCCGGCTCCGGATACCGGCACAAGGTGCAGCTGATGAGCGCGACGGGCACCCCGGTGCTCAACCCCGCCGGCGTGACCATCAACAGCCGCAGCAACAGCGCGAACTTCGTCTACGACATGGACGTGGACGCCTCCAACGCCGCCCTGGTGGCGTACGACAACAACGGCATCTGGCTGCAGAAGGTCCTGCCCGACGGCTCCCTGCCGTGGGGCGCCGAAGGCGTGTTCATGACAGGCTCCGCCAGCGCTCTGGGCCCGCGCGTGTGCGCCCTGGGAGACGGCTCGTACGTCGTCGTGTGGGCCCTCTCCAACGTGCTCAACTTCCGGCGCGTGTCCGCGTCCGGCGTGCTGGGAACGACGTGGACGCTCGCAGAGACCTCCCGCGGCCAGGCCCCGGCCGACCTCCTGGCCAGCGGCACCGGCGCGGACTTCATTCTCCTGTGGGTCCGCTCCGAGGGCACCAACATGGTGACCAGCCGTAAAGGACTCAAGATCCAGAAGTGGAACGGGGCCGACGCCGCTCAGTGGAACGGTGGCGTCGCCGTGGACGTGTACGCCTCCGCCGCATCCCCCTCCCGCGGTATCCAGAGCGGCTACTTCCCGCAGATGGTGGCCGATGGTGCGAACGGCGCTGTCGTCTCCTGGTACGACACCGGTGCAGACCGCAACGCATGGTTGCAGCACTACTCCTCCGCAGGCACCGCCCGATTCGCCGTGAATGGACTCGGCGCCAGCACCACGCCCAGCGCGACCGAATACCGCCTGTCGTCGTCCGTCGCGTACGACGCCACGAGCGACACCTACACCATGGCCTACGAACGCAGCAACCCGACGCAGTCCCTGTTCGGAGTAGGGGCCCAGCGCTTCGACGCCTCGGGCGCCCGCCTTTGGGGGGATCCCGGCGTGGCCATCCTCCCGGTCGCCGGTTTCCATGCTTCCTTCATGAGCGCGAGCAATGCGCCGGGCGGGGATGGCATGTTCACTTGGATCCAGTACACCGGCGCCAACTTCCCGATGGAGATCCGCGCCACGCGTCTGAGCGCCGAAGACGGCAGCGCCGTGTGGGGCAGCCTCCTGGGCGTCTCTACCAGCGCCACGACCAAGGGCCGCCTCGCGGTTGTGAACACCGCCGGCTCCGACATGCTGATCGCCAGCTGGTCCGATGGTGCCGGCAGCGCCGACATGCTCGCCCAGAACATCAACATGAACGGCACCATCGGCCCCGCAGGCCCCGTGTGCGACAATATCGACTTCAACGGTGACGGCCTCTTCCCCGACACCGCAGACATCGACGACTTCCTCTCGGTCTTCAGCGGCGGTTCCTGCAGCACCGGCACCTGCAACGACATCGACTACAACAACGACGGCCTCTTCCCGGACACCGCAGACATCGACAGCCTCCTGTCGGTCTTCAGCGGCGGCCCCTGCCTCTGACCACCCGCGGGCGCAGAGCCCGCACAACCTACCTCCCTTTCCCCATACCGCCAACGGGGGCCGCAAGGCCCCCGTTGTGCTTCATGAGCCCTGCGCACCTGGGGCCCGCAGCAGAGCCCGGAGATTCTCGGTCCCTCCGCACACAACTTTCCCGCCAAAGCGCGCCGGCAACCGCCGGATCCTCCACGGCGCCGGATAGCATTTCACCCGCAGGATTGTGGAACGCGTCGCCGCGCCCGAGCGAAGGGAATGAACCACGCGGACCAGACAATCACCCGGCACCAGCACGGGGAAGAAAGTGAGAAACACATGAAGATCGCCGTTCTCGTCACGACCGCCGGCCTCGCTCTCTCGGCCCAGGCGCAGATCCAGGTTGTGCTCGCCAGCCAGGACCACGGCGCAACCTCGCCCAAGGCTGCGACGCCCGGCCTCTCTGGCATCCTCAACAGCAACTTCGGACGGGTCCACCGCTCACCCACGACCAACCAGTGGAGCGTGGTCATCACCACCAACAACTCGAACACCGCCCAGGACCAGGTGCTCGTGCGGGGACTGGGCACGACCGCCACGTTCATCGCCCAGGATGGCATCACGCCCACCGAGGGCACCGAGGTGGTGAACTTCGGCACGGGCATCCCCGAACCGCGGTTCAACGACGCCGGCCAGTGGGCTATGTTCAACCGCGCAGCGCCCACCGCCAACCTCATGGACCGCATCATCCGTTCCTCGTCCGGGTCCGTGACGACCTTCGCCCGCAGCGAGGATGTGCCACCCTCGCTCCCCTTCGCCGACCTCTGGGGCTTCGGCACCGCCAACACGCCCGGATTCTCCAGCGTGGACGTTGCCTCTGACGGCTCGGTCGGATTCCTCGCCAGCCAGCTGGTGCCCAACGACCTCGGCTCCCGCGAGGCCATCATCCGCATGACCTCCCCCACCTCGCTCACCCTGCTGACCCGCGTGGGCGACGCCGCAACCATGCCCACCGGACAGGCCGGCACGCCCGCCCCCTGGTCGGACATCGACAACGGCAACGTCCGCTGGTCCGCGGCCGGCACCGCCTACCTCTGCGTGGGCGCGCTCCAGACGACGACCGACAAGGACCGCGTCGCGGTCGTGAGCGGCGTGGTCGTTGCACAGGAAGGTTCCATCCTCCCGGGCACCGCGTTCTCCAGCCCCGTCGCGTCCGTTGTCGACACCTGGATGGAGCCCGATGGCACGTGGTTCCTCCGCGGGACCAACGCCAACGGCGTCGGCTGGGTCCTCCGCAACGGCGCTGTGATCGCCCAGACCGGACAGCCCATCACCCCCGGGAGCACGGAGCTGTGGAGCTCCTTCACGGACTTCAAGGGCAACAACGCCGGACGCTACGCCGTCATGGGCGGCACCAGCAACCCGGACGGCCTGCTCAATACGGTCGTCGTGATCGACGGCACCACCGTCGTGGTCCGTGAGAGTGACCCCGTGGATATCGACGACAACCCCAACACCCCGCCCACGCTCTTCATCGGCACCCTCCGCGACCGCTGCACCTTCCCCGACGACGGTTACTTCTACTTCGCACCCTCGCTCAAGACCAGCGCTACCGCCACCAGCAACACCTCCGGCAACCGCGTATCACTGCTCCGCGTCCCCGTCCCGTCCACCGGGCCCGTGTGCGACAGCATCGACTACAACAACGACGGGCTCTTCCCGGACACCGCCGACATCGACGACTTCCTCAGCGTCTTCAGCGGCGGGCCCTGCTCCACCGGAACCTGCGCCGACATCGACTTCAACAACGATGGGCTCTTCCCGGACACGCTCGACATCGACTCCCTGCTCAGCGTGTTCTCGGGCGGTGCATGCCTGTAGACAGACCCGGTCCGGGGGATTCCCCCGGCTTGACACCGGCGGTATGCTGACCGATACGTCCCCTCTTGCGTTTCGGAGGTCACACCATGCGCACACCCACCTTGTTCATCTGCGGACTGGCCACACTCGCGGGCACCGCCCTCGCGCAGACCACGCTCCGGCTCCAGCCCGTCGTCAGCGGCGGCCTGCAGATGCCCGTGGGGGTGTACGCCCCGCCCGGCGACCCGGACCACCTCATGGTCGTCTGCCGCACGGGCGACATCCGCGTCGTGGACCTCACCACCAGCACGCTGCTCCCCACCCCCTTCGTCAGCGTGCCCAACGTGGCCAACGTCGGCGAGCAGGGCCTCTACGCCATCGCCTTCCACCCAAACTACCAGTCCAACGGCGTGTTCTATGTCTACAACATCCGCACCACCAACCAGAACATCATCGCCCGTGGCCACCGCAGCGCATCCAACCCGCTCGTGGCCGACCCGACCCTCGACGACATCCTCGTGCTCGACGGCGCCAACACGTTCCACAACGGGGGCTTCTTCTCCTTCGGCCCCGACGGCTACCTCTACGTGGCCATCGGCGACAACACCTTCATGCTCAACGGCCAGCACCTCGATGTGCTGCGCAGCAAGATCCTCCGCCTCGACGTCGACGGCCCGGACAACACGCCCGGCAACGCCGACGACGACGGCTTCCCCGCTGACCCCGCGAAGAACTACTGCATCCCCCCCACCAACCCCTACGTCGGCGCCACCGGCGAGGACGAAATCTGGGTGTCCGGCTTCCGCAACCCCTGGCGGGGCTCCTTCGACCGCCTGACAGGAGACCTGTGGGTCGGAGACGTCGGCTCGGAGTTCCGCGAGGAAATCTCCATGATCCCCGCCGGCACCAGCGGATGGAACATGGGCTGGCCCTGCAAGGAAGGAACCATGCAGCTGGTCTCCTGCATCCCGCTCGCCCCGTACCTCGGGCCCGTCCTCGACTTCGGCATGGGCGGATCCCTCCCCATCGGCTCGCAGGATCAGGCCGGCTTCCGCTACGTCATCGGTGGCTTTGTCTACCGCGGCAACGCCATGCCCTGCCTCCGCGGCACCTACATCTTCGCCGACGGCGCCTCCGGCATCTACTCCATCCGCAGAACCCCGGACGGGCAGGTGACCGAATTCACCGACCGACGCACGGAGACGGAAGACTTCCACCCCACCGGCTTCGGAGAAGACCTCAGCGGCGAACTCTACTGCGTCCACATCGCCGACTCCCGCCTGATGAAGTTCGTGCCAGGCCCGGGCGCCGACTGCGATGGCGACGGCATCCCCGATGCCTGCGCACTCTCGCTGGGTTGGACCACCGATACCAACAGCAACTCCGTGCCCGACCGCTGCGAAGGCCTCTGCACCGACGTGGACTTCAACAACGACACACTCTTCCCGGATACCGCGGACATCAGCGACTTCCTCTCGGTCTTCGCCGGTGCCCCCTGCCCCAACGAGCACTGCGACAGCATCGACTTCAACAACGACACCCTCTTCCCGGACACCCAGGACATCGCCTCCTTCCTGTCCGTGTTCTCCGGCGGCCCGTGCACGTAGCTGCTCCCCCTCGTGCACCACACGTGTTCGAGTGGCTGGCGAGCGCACGCCGCGCGTTGTTATGGACCGCGCAGAGCCCGGGGTGCCCCCCGGACTGACCAAAGCCCCTTGATAAAAACATACACCTTGGTAGGCTATGTGCTCCGCCTTGGGCATTGCCGCCCGGGGCCGATGGCAACGTCCCAAGGAGAGTTCCCTCATGTCAAACCTGAGTCGTGCTGCGCTCGCGGGCCAAGGCCTCGCCGCGTTGTTGATCGCGCTCTCCCCGGCCACCCTGCGGGCCGAGGCCCTGCCCATGCAGCCCGAGCCCTGGCGCTCCAAGTTCGGGCAGGAGGGAACCGTCAAGGTCCGAGTCCAGCGTTCCCAGATCGACCGGCTGATGTCCACCTCCGGCCGGGCCCTCGTCGCCGAGTACGAGTCCACCGCCGTGCTCGAAGTGCCCGTCACCGACGCTTTCGCCATCGAAGGCGCCGAGGTGCTGACAGACGAGAATCTCATATTCCTCAACACCGGCGCCCTCGACACGTCGAGCAAGCCTGTGCGGGAAATGCAGGGCATCCGAACCCCCATGCCCGGGCGCGCGCTCCACCTCGTGCAGTTCGCCGCACCGGTCCAGCCGGGCTGGATGGACCAGCTCGCCGCCACCGGCGTGGAAGTCGTCACGTACCTGCCCAGCAACGCGTACCTGGTCTACGGCGACGCCGCCCAGCTCGCCCAGCTCCAGCTCTGGGCGGCCACCGACCCGCACGTGCAGTGGGACGCGCCCTACGACGGTGTGTTCAAGAT
Organism: Phycisphaerales bacterium; assembly: GCA_046350475.1. Classification (GTDB taxonomy): domain Bacteria; phylum Planctomycetota; class Phycisphaerae; order Phycisphaerales; family UBA1924; genus BJHL01. Next base: position 106,343 of record JAXMAJ010000001.1, read on the forward strand.
CGACCCCGCCGCCGTCGCCCAGATGGCCGCGGACGCGGCCCCCCGGGAGGGCGACGCCGCGCGGGCAGCCCCGACAACCCGCCTGTACGCCATCCAGACTGTCAAGGACGCCGAGGCCAACAAGGCCAGCGACGCGCTCATCGACGCCCTGCGCTCCGGCGCCGTCTTCAACGGCTGGGACGCGCTCAACTACCACAACACCATCGCCCCCATCCCCTCGTCACAGCTGGAACTCATCGCGGCCATGCCCGACGTGGTTTCCATCCAGGCGTACGACATCCCCGTGCTGTTCGATGAACGCCAGGACATGATCGTCTCCGGCAACATCAGCGGCACCAACCCCAGCGGGCCGGGCTACCTCGCGTGGCTCGCCTCCAAGGGCTTCACGCAGGCCCAGTTCAACACCTCCAACTTCGTCGTCGACATCTCCGACAGCGGCGTGGACAACGGCACAACCTCCCCCAACCACTTCGGCCTCTACCAGTCCGGCATCCGCCCCGGCACCAGCCGCATCGCCTACAACCGCCTGATGGGCACCGCCAACTCCGGCAGCACGCTCCAGGGCTGCGACGGGCACGGCAACCTCAACACGCACATCATCGCCGGGTACGTCGACGTCGCCGGCTCACCCCACGCCGACGCCTCCGGCTACCACTACGGCCTGGGCGTCTGCCCCTTCGTGAAGGTCGGATCATCCGTCATCTTCGACCCCAGCACCTTCACCTCCCCCAACTACACCACGCTCCAGTCCACCGCGTACAACAGCGGCGCCCGCATCAGCAGCAACTCCTGGGGCAACACCAGCGGCAACACCTACAACGTCGACTCCCAGACCTACGACTCGCTGGTCCGCGACGCCCAGCCCACCGGCGCCGCCTTCCCCGCCGCCGGCAACCAGGAAATGATCATCGTCTTCGCCGCCGGCAACTCCGGCTCCGCCGCCAACACCGTCCACCCGCCCGCGACCGGCAAGAACCTCATCACCGTCGGCGCCGCGGAAAACGTGCAGGCCTTCGGGGGCAGCGACGGCTGCGCGACCGCCGACGCCGAGGCCAACAGCATCAACGACATCGCGAGCTTCTCCAGCCGCGGGCCCTGCTCCGACACCCGCAAGAAGCCCGAGATCGTCGCCCCCGGAACCCACGTGTCCGGCGGCGTCGCCCAGACCGCCTCGCCCGCAGCCACCGGCACCGCCAACGCGTGCTTCACCGCCAGCGGCGTGTGCGGCGGCGTGGGCAGCAACTTCTTCCCCGCCGGCCAGCAGTTCTACACCGCCTCCTCGGGCACCAGCCACTCCACGCCCGCAGTCGCCGGCGCCTGCGCCCTCGTCCGCCAGTTCTTCCTCAACCAGGGCATGGGCGCGCCCAGCCCGGCCATGACCAAGGCCATGCTCATGAACGGCGCACGCTACATGAACGGCACCGGCGCCAACGACACGCTCTGGTCCAACAACCAGGGCATGGGCGAAATGAACCTCGCCGACGTCTTCAACCGCGGCGCTGTGACGCCCACCATCTTCCGGGACCAGGTCGGCACCGACACGTTCACCGCGTCCGGCCAGACCAGGACCTTCGTCGGCACCATCAGCGACACCAGCAAACCCTTCCGCGTCACCCTCGCCTGGACCGACGCTCCGGGCGCAACCACCGGCACCGCCTCCAAGAACAACCTCGACCTCACGGTCACCATCGGCGCCAACACCTACCGCGGCAACGTCTTCACCGGCGCCAACTCCACCACCGGCGGCTCGGCCGACACGCTCAACAACGCCGAGAGCGTCTTCCTCCCCGCCGGCACGTCCGGCTCCTTCACCGCCACCGTCACCGGCACCAACATCAACTCCGACGGCGTCCCCAACTCCGGCGGTGCGCTCGATCAGGACTTCGCGCTCGTCGTGTACAACGGCTCCGCCGCCAGCGTCGCCGTCCTGGGCGGCACCGGCGCGAACACCCTCACCGACACCGCCGGCAACGGCAACGCGAACGGCCGCATCGACCCCGGTGAGTCCGCCATCAACGTCACCGTACCGGTCATCAACACCGGCAATACCGCCGCCACCGGCGTCACCGCCACCCTCGTCTCCAACTCACCCACCGTCACCGTGACCACCGCCAACTCCACCTACGCCAACCTCGCGGCCTCCGGTGGAACCGCAAGCAACAACACCCCGTACGTCCTCAGCGTCGCCCCCGGACACACCTGCGGCGACCCCATCAGCCTCACCCTCAACATCACCTCTGCCCAGGGCACCGGCACCTACCCCTTCACCCTCCCCACCGGCCTCGTGACCACCGGCTCGCCTACCACGGTCCCCTACACCGGCCCCGTAGTCGCAATCCCCGACAACAGCACCACCGGCGGCTCCGCAACGCTCACCGTCTCCGGCATCTCCGGCGTCATCAGCGACGTCAACCTCCGCTTCGACGGCGCCTCCTGCAACGCCACCGCCGGGTCCACCACCGTCGGCCTCGACCACACCTACCTCGCCGACCTCACCATCACCCTCCAGAGCCCCTCAGGCACCATCGTGACCCTGATGGCCGGGGCCGGGGGCAGCGGCAACAACCTCTGCAGCACGACCCTGGACGACGAGGCCGCCTCGTCCATCCAGTCCATCACCGCCGCCGGCAACCCATGGTCCGGCTCCTACACCCCCTCTTCACCCCTGTCCGCACTCGACGGCCAGAACCCCAACGGCGCCTGGATCCTCAAGGCCGTGGACGGTGCCGCCGTGGATACCGGGAACATCCGGGCCTTCTCGCTCATCATCACCAACACCTCCGCGAGCTGCACGCCGCCGAACAGCGGCTGCACCGGCGCTTCCGTCGCCACCGGCCCCGCGAACAGCACCGTCTGCTCCGGCGCCGGCGCTTCCTTCAGCGTTACGGCGGGCGGCACCGGCCCCTTCACCTACCAGTGGCGCAAGAACACCTCAAGCATCTCCGGCGCCACCTCCAGCACCTACTCCATCGCCTCAACCACCACCGCCGACACCGGCTCCTACGACTGCGTCGTCACCAACTCCTGCGGCAACGCCACCAGCAACCCCGCAACGCTCACCGTCAACACCGCGCCCGCCACGAGCAACCCCTCCAGCACAACGGTCTGCTCGGGCCTGCCCGCTTCATTCACCGTGAGCGCCTCCGGCAGCCCGGCGCCCACCTTCCAGTGGCGCAAGAACACCTCCAACATCTCCGGCGCCAACTCGAGCACCTACACCATCCCGTCGACCTCCACGGGCGACGCCGGCTCCTACGACTGTGTCGTCACCAACTCCTGCGGCAGCGCCACCAGCAACCCCGCAACGCTCACCGTCAATACCGGCCCTTCCGTGACCAACCCTGCCAACAGCACGGTGTGTGCCGGCGCCGCGGCCGCCTTCAGCGTCTCGGCCTCCGGCAGCCCCGCACCCACCTTCCAGTGGCGTAAGAACACCGCCAACATCTCCGGCGCCAACGCCAGCACCTACTCCATCCCCTCAACCACGACCGCCGACGCCGGCTCCTACGACTGCGTCGTCACCAACTCCTGCGGCAACGCCACCAGCAACCCCGCAACACTGACGGTCAACACCGCCGCGGTCATCACGGCCAACCCCACGCCCGCCACCACATGCACCGGCGCCCCGGCAACCTTCACGGTTTCCGCCTCCGGCAGCCCCGCGCCCGCCTTCCAGTGGCGCAAAAACACCGTCAACATCTCCGGCGCCACCTCCAGCACCTACTCCATCCCGTCGACCTCCACGGGCGACGCCGGCTCCTACGACTGCGTCGTCACCAACTCCTGCGGCAGCGATACCAGCGCCGCCGTGAGCCTCACCGTCAACACTCCCGCGACCGTCACCGCCGACCCGTCCGACGCCGCGGGATGCCCCGGCAGCAACGTGACGTTCACCGCCTCCGCCTCGGGCTCGCCGACGCCCGGCTTCCAATGGCGCAGGAACACCGTCGACATCCCCGGCGCGACCTCCGCCTCCTACACCATCCCCGCGATCGCCCCGGGTGACACCGGCTCATACGACTGCGTCGTCACCAACGCCTGCGGCAACGACACCAGCGCCCCGGCCACGCTCACCGTCACAACGCCCTGCTGCGACTCCATCGATTACAACGGCGACGGCCTGCAGCCCGACACCGCAGACATCGACGACTTCCTTAGCGTGTTCAGCGGCGGCGGCTGCTCGACCGGCACCTGCGCCGACCTCGACTTCAACAACGACGGGCTCTTCCCGGACACCGCCGACATCGACTCCCTGCTCTCGGTCTTCAGCGGCGGCCCCTGCCTGTAACCGCAGACCGCAACAAACCCAAGCCCCCGCGCAGCCGCGCGGGGGTTTTTTCATTGTCTCGGCGCCGGCCACTCCGCCGTCTCACCCGAGAGAACACGCCACACGTCCTTCACGACCCACGACATCGCTGTGTGCGCCGTTGCCGTCGCCGCGCCCAGGTGCGGGTACAGCCGGGCGTTCTCGCACGCCAGAAGCGGATGCGCCGCCCCGAAGGGCTCGGGCTCATGCACGTCCATGACCGCGACAGTCGCGGGGCGCGCCCGGAGCAATCCCGCCAGCCCACCCGCATCGACCACAAAGCCCCGGCTGGTATTCACCAGCACAGCATCCTCCTTCATCATCGACAGGCGCCCGGCATGCAGGAAGTGCCGGTTGCCGGGGCGCGCGTCCACGTGCACCGACACGATGTCGCTGCACGAAAGGAGCTCCTCCAGCTCCACGCTGCGTGCGCCCTGCCTCCGCTCTTCGGGCACCTCCACAATGTCGTGGTACACCACCCCCACCCCCAGCCCCACCGCCGCCCGCGCCAGGCGCCCGCCCACCCGCCCCAGCCCGATGATCCCAAGCCGCATGTCGCCCAGCTGCCGGGGAGCCACCAGCGACCGCCTCAGGCGGTTCCACTCCGGCAGCGCCAACGCAGACGTCAGACGCGCCCGCGGCCGCAGCAGATCGAACAGCAACGCCAAGACGTACTCCACGACCGCCTGTGTGTTGGCGTCGGGCGTGTGCACAACCTCCACACCCCGGGCCCGGCACGCCTCCACGTCAATGTTGTCAAGGCCCACGCCCGCCCTCCCCACCACCCGCAGCCGCGGCGCCCGCTCAAGCAAACCGCCGTCCACGCGTGTGTACGTCCGAACCACCATCGCGTCCGCGTCCTGCAGCGCCGCGTCAAAGCCCCCTCCGCAGCCAAGGCCGCACTCCACGACCCCGCAACGCTCGCGGAGCCACGCGAGCGCCACCGGGTCGATGTCCTCCATGACGATGGCAAGGTGGTCCTGCACGCGGCATTGTTGAACCCCCGCGCCCCCGCCGCCCGCCCTGCAACGCCCCGGCGGGAAACGGGTACAAACCCGGGAGTCCCCGCCATGCTGCACACGATCGTCCTCGGCATCGCCGCCGCCGCCACGGGCCAGCCCTCGCCGGCAGAACTGGCCTGGGTCAGCAGGAACGCAGTCCCGATCGAAACGGTCGAGGCCGGACATGGCTTCAAGGACCTGGAGCCCCTCAGCCCCATCTTCCAGCGGGCACGCGTCGTCGGCCTGGGCGAGTCCACCCACGGCACGCGCGAGGACTTCCAGATGAAGCACCGCCTCGTGGAGTTCCTCGCCTCCCAGCTCGGCTACACCATCTTCTCCATCGAGGCCAGCTCCCCGGAGGCCTTCCGCGTTGACGAGTACGTGTCGCTGGGCAAGGGCGACCCCGCACGCCTCATCGGGGGCATGTACTTCTGGACCTGGAACACCGAAGAAGTCCTGTCAATGGTCGAGTGGATGCGGGCGTTCAACCAGGACAGCACGCCCGGCGTCAATCGCATCCGCTTCACGGGCTTTGATATGCAGGAGCGCCGCGTGTCGCAGTCCATCGTCCGGCAGTTCATCGCCCTCGCCGAGCCCGACTTCCTGCCCACCCTGGACGCCGACTTCGCCGACCTCGAAAGCGCCGGGCCCGCGCAGGCCGGGTTCGCGACCTCCACCGGCACACTCAGGGCAGAGTCCGCTCGCGGCAAGCGGGTCACGCTGAAGGGCCAGATCCGCACACGCAACGCCGACGGGTTCGCCGGCCTGTGGATGCGCGTCGACGGACCGGAGTTGAAGCCGCTCGCCTTCGACAACATGGCGGACCGTGGACCCCGGGGCGACTCGGACTGGAAGGAGTACTCGCTGACACTGGATGTGCCGCAGGAAGCGGCGAACATCAACTTTGGCTTCCTCATGAGCGGCGCAGGCTCCGCGTGGTTCGACGCCTGCGAGATCACGGTGGGAGGTGCGCCGTACTCGGCCCCCGACCTGGACCTGTCCTTCGACGGTCCCGACATCACGGGGCTCAGCCGCTCCGCCGACGGCTACGACATCAGCATCGACCGCCAGGAGCACGCCGCCGGCACCGGAGCCCTCCGACTCCAATCCCGGGACGCTGGCAAGCCGCGTACGGACCCGCTCGCTCCGGCCGCCACCGTCTGGGACCACCTGAAGAAGAAACGCGACGCGTACACCGCCGCCGGAAGACCCGCCGCGGAGGTAGACTGGGCCATCCACAACGCCGAGATCGTCCACCAGTGGGCCCGGATGACCAGGGATGGAAACCGGGGCACAAACGCCCGCGACGAAGCCATGGCCCGCAACGTGCTCTGGCTCCTGGAGCAGAACCCCGACGCCAAGGTGGTGCTCTGGGCCCACAACATGCACATGAGCACCCAGCCGGGCTTCCAGGGACGCTTCCTCCGTGATGCGCTGGGCGACCAGTACGTGTCCGTCGGGTTCGCCGCCGGCGCCGGCCAGTACTACGCGATGCCCGGCCCCGCACGCCAGGGCTTCGTCCACGACCTCACCCCGGCCGCGCCCGACAGCGTCGAAGCACTCTTCGAACAGGCGGGCTTCACCATCGCAGCCCTCGACCTGCACAAGGCCGAAAAGAAGACCGCGGGCAGCCGCTGGGCATTCGAACCCCGCACCATCCGGACAATCGGGGCACTCGCCACCGACGAGCAGTTCGGGCGGTACGCCATGCGCGACACGTTCGACGTCCTCATCTACATCAGGGACACAACCGCCGCCCGCCAGCTCAAGACCCCTCCGGCCCCCCTGGGCGGCAGGGAGTGACCTCCCGCCACCCTCACCCCCCAAACGCCCGCTCGGCCACGTCGATCGCCCGCGCGAGCGCAGCCGACTTGTTCACCGTCTCCATGTACTCATCATCCGCGTTGCTGTCGGCAACGATCCCGCCGGCAGCCTGAAGGTGGTACACCCACTCGCGACGCCCGCCGTCCACCGCCCGCGACAACGACGTCGGCGCCACGATCGTCCGCAGCGTCAGCGCGATGTCCATCTGCCCGTCCAGGCCGACGTACCCCATGCCCCCCCCGTAAGGCCCGCGCCGCACCGGCTCCAGCTCGTCGATGATCTGCATCGCCCTCACCTTGGGCGCGCCGCTGATCGTCCCCACAGGCAGCGCCGCACGCAGAGCGTCCCAGCAGTCCAGCCCCTCCCGCAGCAGCCCCGTCACCGTGCTGGAAATGTGCATGACGTGGCTGTACCGCTCCACCTCCATCACCCTGTCCAGGCGCACCGACCCCGGCTCCGCGACCACGCCCACGTCATTCCGCCCCAGGTCCACCAGCATGATGTGCTCCGCCCGCTCCTTCGCGTCCGCCAGGAGCTCCTGCTCCAGCGCAGCGTCCTCCGCCGGGTTTGCGCCGCGCCGGCGCGTCCCCGCCAGTGGACGGTTCGTCACCCGCAGACCGCCCGCCTCCCGCCGCACCCGGCACAGAATCTCCGGACTGCTCGCCACCAGGATGCAGCCCCGCGCCTGCATGTACACCATGTACGGGCTAGGGTTCACACACCGCAGCGCACGGTACACGTCGAACGGGTCCACGCGGCTGACCCGCTCGAACCGCTGCCCCAACACCACCTGGAAAATGTCCCCCGCGCGGATGTACTCCTTCGCACGCGCCAGCATCGCCCCGTGCTGCTCCCTGCTCATGTTGCTGGGCAACACCGCTCCCCCGCCCGCCACAAACTCCCCGCCCCGCAAGGGCTCGGTGTGCTGCTCCAGCACCGCCGCCCGCGCCCGCACCCGGACAAGCGCCGTGTCGTACGCAGCGCCGGCGTCCCCGCCCGGCGGCACCACCGCAAGCTCCACCACGTGCACCAGCTTCGCCACGTGGTCAAACACCACCACGCCGCCGTAGAAACCAAAGTGCAGATCGGGCAACCGCCGGTCGTCCGGCGGCGCGCTGCCGAACCCGAGCTTGTCAGGCTCCGCGTACCGCACGCTGTCGTACGACGCGTACCCCACCCAGCCGCCCAGAAAACACGCCGGCAGCGGGTCCGTCGCCCCCTGCACCGCCGGACGCACAAGCCGGGAGCGCCGCTGCTCTGCGCTCAGCTCCTTGAAAGGATCAGCCGCCGGCCCCCGCACCACGACCTCCCGCGCCGGCTGCGCCCCCAGGATCGAATACCGACCCTGGCGTTCCCCGCCCTCCACGCTCTCCAGCAGAAAGCTCGGCGCTTCCCGCGCATCAGGCGCCACCAGCCGCCGGTACGCCACCACCGGAGTCAGGTGGTCGGCCAGCAGCCGCACACCCACCGGCACGCACAGCGCGCGCCCATCGCCCGCCGCCGATTCTCGCCCCACCAGGGCCACAAAGTCATCGCGGGCTATGTTCGGCATCCGCCGACTGTACGTCCGGGCGCTCCCCCGCTGAACAGGCCCGGACGGCAGGTCGTACTGTTCGCCATGCGCACGGCTCTCCTGCCCCTCGCCGCCCTGACGTTCACCTGCGGCGCCCAGCAGCCGGCGCCCCAGACCGCCGCACGCGCACCCCACGAACTCCCGCCCCCCATCCGGCTGGGCCAGCGCGTCGTGGCCCACAACGACCAGGTCCGACACATCCCGCAGCTCGTGATCGTCACCGACGTCCGCGCGTACCTAGCCGCCATCGCCGCCTGGTCACCCACCCTCCGCTTCCCCGTGCTCATCGACGACGGCTCACCCGCAGCCGCAGAGGACATCGGCCGCTTCGCCCGCGCGTTTAAGCCCGCCAGGATTGTCACCTGGGCAGCCCCGGCCCCCAAGGACGCAGCCCCGGACAACCCGGAATTCAAGTCCGTCGACCGCCCACGCGTCACCGGTGCGCTCAACGAAGCCTGGGACCTCGCCCCGGGCTTCTCCACCCCCGACTTCATCGACGCCCTGAAGAAGACCGGCAACACCCCGCCCGGCGTCGTGGTCATGAACAACAACGACCCCGCATGGGCCGGGGGCCTCGCCCTCGCCGCGGCCCATGGACAGCCCATCGTGTGGGTCGAAGCACTCCAGGCCATCGACCACTTCTTCACCGTGCCCGAAGCCGACGACTACTGCGGCAAGGTCGAGACCGAGGTCGCCGCCCTGCCCCTGCAATGGAAAGCCCTGGGCGACGATATCGACGCCGTCACCCTCGCGACCAGCATCCCCGCCAAGCTGGACAAGGGCGGGCACGAGTTCCTCGCGATGACCGACCGGGTCGGACGCCTGGGCACCGGCACCGACGTCCCCCAGCGCTGGGCCTGGGCCGGCCAGGTGCACGGCAGCGCCCGCGAATCGGTCTACCGCGCGATGAGCGCTGTCTTCCTGACCCACACCTCCGCGTTCTTCTTCGACGGCTACGACGACTCGCCGCCCTGGAACGCCTACGACTGCACCAGGGCCGCCGACGCCCTCGCCGAACAGCTCAAGGTCAAGACCGAAGTCATGGACAAGCCGCGCCAGGGCGCCGGAGACTGGCGCATGCGCGCCTCCCGCGCAGTCGACGCCGACCTCATCTACGTCACAACCAAGGGCAACGCCGACTTCTTCGACCTCTCCCCCGGCCAGTGCAAGCCCGGCGACCTCCCAGTCCTGGCCCGCCCCAGCGCAGTGCACATCGTGCACTCCTGGTCAAGCCTCTTCCCGGGAAGCCGGGACCTGCTCGCCGGCCGCTGGATGGAACGCGGCGCGTACTTCTACGTCGGGTCCGTGCACGAGCCGTACCTCAACGCCTTCCTCCCCACGCCCATGCTCACCGCCCGCATGTTCAGCGGCGCCTGCTGGGGCGCAGCCGTCCGCCAGGACTCCGGACCCTGCTGGAAGGTGGCCGTCTTCGGCGACCCCCTCCTCGTGAACACGGAAGCCTGGCACACCACCGATGCCCCCCTGCCGCTCGAGGGCGCCGCCGAGCTCGGCACATCCCTCCGCGACGACCTCAAGGCCGGCAGGTACGAGCCCGCCTTCCGTGCCCTCGTCATGGTCGGACGCGACGGCGACCTCGCCAAGGTCGTGTCCGCCCTCCTCAAGGACGACGAAAAACGCAGCAAGCTCACACCCGCCGCCGCCGGCCTCGCCATCCTCCCGATGCTCCGCGCCGGCCAGCAGGAGGACATCGCCTCCGCCTACGCACTCCTCGACCGCCCCACCGCCCAGAACCCCGCCCTCCGCGACGCGCTCTGGCTCGCCGCCTACCCGCGCATGAGCGCCCCAAGCGAAACCTGGCTCAACGCACTCAAGGTGAACCTCCGAAAGGACCAGATCGCCCGCGACGCCACCGCCGTCGCCGCGGCCATCGCACGCACGAAGAACAAGGAAGCGGCCGAGGAATTCCTCCGCACCACCCGCGCCAACCAGACCGACAAGGCCCTGCAGGACGCGATGGACGCCGCCCTCAAGATGCCCCAGAGCGACTGGGGCAAGTGACCCTCACAGCACCTCGACGCTCGAGAATTGATCCAGGTTGACAAACACGATCTCACCATCCGCCTTGCGCAGCTGCAGCCGCTCAAGCCACAGCTTGTGGTCCTTGCTGTGCGCATACCACGAGCCCGTCTTGGACTGGGCGCACGCCACGATCGTCCCCTCTACCGAGGTGGAAATCGTCTCGCCCGCATTGCCGAGCCTGGGCACCTGCTGCGTCACGCGCACACGCTGCCCCGGGGTGTAGGTAGTGGAGGTCATGCGGTATAGTAGATCGGCCGGACCGGTGCGCCCCTTCACGACCCCAGCACCCCGCCGGCCTTCTCCAGCACCCCCACCGCCTCCGCCCGCGTCGGCGCCTCGGCAATCAGCCGCATGATTGGCTCGGTATTGCTCGCCCGCACGTGCAGCCACGCCTTCCCCGCGAGCGGACCCGTCCGGAAGTCCACCCACGCCCCGTCGCTCGTGTCCACGTGCTGACCCTCCCGCACGAACGCACGCATGATCTTCTCCACCGCCGCCGCAGCGTCCTCCTTGCGGGCCAGGTCCACCTTCCGCTTCTCGATGGCGTACGAGGGAATGCCCGCGATCAGCCCGCTCAGCGTGCGCCTGCGCCCGCTGCTCGCCGGGCTCATCAGCCACAGCACCAGGCCCATCGCCGCCAGAGAGTCCCGCACATAGCACGACCGGGGCCAGATCGTGCCCCCGTTGCCCTCCCCGCCCGCGATCGCATGCCGCTGCTTCATCGCCTCCACCACGTTGGCCTCCCCCACCGGCGTCCGGACCACGGCCGCCCCGTACAACGCGGCCACATCGTTGAGCATGCGTGACGTGCTGAGATTCGTCACCAGCACCGGCTGCTCGCCACCGGTGCCGCCCCGCTTCCGGTGCGCCTCCAGGATCGCCATCGCAGACAGCACCAGCGTGTACTCCTCGCCCACATAACGCCCCTGCTCGTCGATCAGCGCCAGCCTGTCCGCGTCCGGGTCCAGGGCAAACCCCACGTCCGAACCGTTCGCACGCACCGCGTCGCACAGCCCGCCCGCCCCCGAGAGGTTCTCCGCCGTCGGCTCCGGCGCGTGCGGGAACAGCCCCGCATGCTCCCCTTCCGTCTCGCAGAACAGCGTCATCACCTCGTCGCACCCCAGGCTCTCGAGCAGGATCGGCGCCGTGCGCGACGCGCTCGCGTTCACACAGTCCACCGCCACCCTCATCCCGTCACCGATGGAAGACGGCAGCTCCGCAACACCCGAGCGGATGAGCGCGTCCTGCACGCGCTCCACGTGCACATCGGTCGCATCCTCCCGCCGCGAAAGCGTCCCCACCCCGCCCCATCCTGCGTACGAAACCAGCCCATTCCGGAAACGCTCGATGATCTTCCCCGCGGCCGACGCCGGCGGCGCGCACGCCGCCGCCCCGTGCAGGCCCCCCGCCGCGCGGTCCGCCAGCAGGCACTTAAGCCCGTTCCACTGCTGCGGGTTGTGGCTCGCCGTCAGCACCATGCCCGCCGTCGGCACCCCCGAAGAAGCCCCGTGGCAGTCCGTCATCACCGCCACCGTCGGCGTCATCGCCACGCCCAGGTCGATTACATCGCAGCCCGCGCCAAGCAGCCCGGACACCGCCGCCGAGTGCACCACGCCGCAGCCCCGCCGCCCGTCCCGCCCCAGCACCACACTCACCTTCCGGCCCCCGAACTGCTCCCGCAGGAACGACGCGTACGCCCCCGCAAACCGCGCCGCCACCTCGGGCGTCAGCGTCTCCCCGACAACCCCCCGGCATCCCGAAACCGACAGCATGAGCATGGACATGACCGGCAGGGTAGCGAGGCGTCGCACCCACCCGACCGCTCAACCAACCTTCGCCTTCACCGCCGCCAGGAACTTCCGGATCGTGTAGTCCTCGCCCACCACGTAGTGCATGATCGCCCGCGGAATGTCGCTGTGAACCCGCCCGGTCTCCTTGATCGTCAGCCGGCACGACCCCGGCCCCGTCGCCTCCACCACGTGATCCCACGACCCCGAGAACATCTTGTTGTCGTCCTCCACCACCCGCACCACCCGCCGCGGCGGATCCACAACCTCGTTCGTGCTCGTGAACGAGTTCCTCCCCATGAACTGCCGCCACCGCTCCCTGCCGTCCTGGTCCGGCAGCCGCTCCATCCGGGTGAACTCCTTGCACCACGCCGGGAACTCACCGATGTTGTTGACGAGCGCAAACACCGACTCCTGCGAAGCGCCCAGCTCCACGCTGCCCGTCGCGGAGTGCTCCGCGGGCAGCCGCCTCCCCAGCACCCCCAGAACGCCCGCAGCCATCAAGAGGACCCCCACCAGGATGAGCGCGATGTACAGCAGCATCTTCATGACATCCTTCCCGCAGGACAGCGGGCGCGACGCACCGCCCGGTCGACCCCGCGTCACGCCCGCTCACAGCCGGCCCATGGAGCACCCCGCTCCCTTAGCCCTTCTTCCGCAGCTTGAACACCATGTGGTGCTCGCCCGTCACCTTCCCCTGCTTGACCTGCCACCACTCCTCCGTGCCGGTGCCGTCCGAGTGCAGTGTCAGCGTCATCTTGCCCATGTACGCCTCGTCCGCAGAGTGCAGGTCCGTCACGCTGTCCGGCTCGAACGGCAGAGACACCGATCCGTCCGCGCCCCTGACCGCGCCCGTGCACCGCATGCGGGGCTGGTTGCCCATCGCGCAGTAGTGCACCATGCACACCGAACCACCCTCCATCGTGTACATATTGGTCATCTCGTGCGGCGTGCCCGGCATCATCACCTCACGCACCGCCGAGCCGCCACTCCCGGGTGTGAACGTCCCGTGCGCATGCCACTGCCCGTCCTCACCCTGCGACTCCCAGCTGCCTGCGAACTTCTCGACCGTCCCAAGCAGGCTCGCCTTCGCCTCCGCGCTCGCCGCGGGCACCGCGTGCGTCCCCTTCATGCCAGCGCACCCGATCGCACCAAAAACGGACAACGCAGCACCAACAATGACCTTCCACTGACGCATACCCGTGTTCCTTTCTTCGTCCCGGCATCCACCGGCCGGACCAACAGCATACCACAAGCCGCCGCCCCCGACAAGCCGAACCCCCGCACGGCCCGCGCCGTGCGATTCGTACTATGTCCCGCCCGTGCACAGACTTGTGAACAGGTGGCGGGTGCTCAAAGCACACACCCACGCGGGTGCACAGCCGGGCAACCGGCCGCCGGACCACCCCCACGCGACACCACACACCTCAATCGCGCCCCGCCGTCGCACCATCGATGACGCGTGCATGCGCCAACACGATGCGAATTTCGTCATACCCCACGCCCCCGCCCAGTTCCTCCCAGATCGGCCTCAGCCTCTCCCCGCCCAGCTTCTCATGCGCCGCCAGCACCCTGGCGTACGTCGCGTCATCCACCCACGCCGACACCGACACCGGGCTGGTCTCCACGATCCACCGGCACAGGTAGTCGCACACCGTCGCCGGCGTCCGCCCAAGCTGCTCCGCCGCCTCAGCCAGCCCTACGCCCTCCGCGAACAACGCCGCCGCGCCAGGCCGCACGCGCCGCACCCGCCTGGGCTTCGCCTCCACCATCGACGCCCCCCGCCGCGCCCCACCACCCACATCCGTCCCCAGCCCACGCTCCCCGCAGAACCGCACCACCTCACGCACGAACGCCTCCCCGAACTCACGCAGCTTGATCTCGCCGATCCCCCGCACCCCGAGCAACGCCCGCGTGCTGCCCGGCCGCACCCGCGCCATCTCCTCCAGCGTCGCATCGCCGAACACCAGGTACGGCGGCACCTTCTTCTCCTGCGCCACCGCCCGCCGCAGCGCGCGCAGCGCCTCGAACAACGCCTGACCGTCCTCATCCAGCCCACCGCCGCCGCCCGCGAGCGGCACGCTCGGGAGGTGCTGCGGGCTCGCGGCCGGCTCAAAGAACCTGACCTGCTCCTGGTTCTTGAGCACCGCCGCCGAACTGGGCGTCAGCCGCAACGTCGAATACCCGTCGTCGCTCTGCGCCAGGTGCCCCGCCGCGAGCAGCTGCTGCACGCACCGCTGCAGCCGCTCCTTGGGCATGGTGCCCAGCAGCCCGAACGTCGACAGCTGATCGTGCCCGCGCTCCATGACCTTCGACGAACGTGACCCACGCAGCACCTCGATGACGTACGACGCGCCAAACGCCTGCCCCACGCGGTACACGCACGACAGCACCTTCTGCGCAACCTCCTGCGAACCCTCCACCTCCCGCAGACCCCCCAGGCAGATGTCGCACGCCCCGCACCCCCGCGCCCCGCCCCCCGCGGGCGCCAAATACGCCTGCCCGAAGTACGCCGCCAGCGCCGCGTGCCGGCACCCGCTCGCCGCCACGAACTTCTGCACGTGCCCCAGCAGCTCCCGCTGCACCCGCAGGCCCTGGGCCACACTCTCACGGTCCGCATCACTCTCCCGCGCACCCAGCTCCATCAGCTTGTTCCACCGCAGCACGTCCTGCGGCCCCGTGAACAGCACGCACTCGCTGGGAAGCCCGTCCCGCCCCGCCCGCCCCGTCTCCTGCTGGTAATGCTCGATCGTCTTGGGCATCGCCGCGTGGATCACGCAACGGACGTCGCTCCGGTCGATCCCCATCCCGAACGCCACCGTCGCGCACACGATGTTCAGCCGCTCATCAATGAAGTCCTGCTGCACCCTCGCCCGGGCCACCGGCGTCATCCCCGCGTGGTACGCCCTCGCCTTGTAGCCCGCGGCCGTCAGGTCCGCCGCGAGCGACTCCGTGTCCTTGCGGCTGATGCAGTAGATGATCACCGCGCGGTCCTTGTGGCCCTTCAGCACGCTGATCGCCTGCCACACCAGGTCCGTCCGTGCCACCACGCGGTACGTGAGGTTGGGCCGGTCAAAGTCACCCACCATCACCTCGGCGTCCGTCATCCTCAGCTGCGCCAGGATGTCCTCGCGCACCCGTGGTGTTGCCGTCGCCGTGAACGCGTGGAACGGCACGCCCGGGAAGATCTCCCGCAGCTCCGCCAGCCGCCGGTACTCGGGCCGGAAGTCATGCCCCCACTGGCTGATGCAGTGCGCCTCGTCGATCGCAAAGGAATCGATGCCCCCCCCGCCACCCTTCCCCTTGTCGTGGATGCGCGCAAGCCACGACAGGAACCCCGCCGTGAGCAGCCGCTCCGGCGACACGTACAGCAGCTTGCACTCCCCGCCCGTCACCCGCGCCCGGATCGCCGCCGCCTCCCCCGCATCGGTCGTGCTGTTGAGCGCCCCCGCCGGAAAACCCGCCAGGTGCAGCCCGTCCACCTGGTCCTTCATGAGCGCAATCAGCGGCGACACGACCACCGTCAATCCTGGCCGCAACACCGCCGGCAACTGAAAGCACAGGCTCTTCCCCCCGCCCGTGGGCATCACCAGCAGCGAATCCCGACCCTGCAGCGCCGCCCCGATCGCCCTGTCCTGCAGCGGGCGCAAGGACGTGTAGCCCCAGTACTGCTGGAGCACGCCAAGCACGCCGCCCTGCACGGGAACTCTCATCTCAGGCTCAGGATAGTGTCCCACGCTCCCCCCGCGCCAGGTCAAAGACCATGAGGGACCACGCCCACCCTGCGTGACCACCTCCACCTCAGGGAGATGACCACGCCCGCCACAACGACCGAACCCGCAAACCCCACCCCATAGCTCGCCGCATGCGCCCACGCACACACCATGAACGGCGCGTACGTGCCACGGGGCAGCACCCTGCCCCGGATCTCCACCGGCCGCTTGGGTGGGTATGCCCTCGCCATCGAGCCGCCCAGCGACCCGCCAAGCCAGGCCCCAAAGCCCATCACCAGCAGCAGCAACGCCACCATGGGCCACACCTGCCGCACGCCAACCTTCGGCCACGCCCCCGCCCGAGCAGCCACCCCGATAAGCACTCCCGCAGCCAGCCCCGCCCACCACGTTGCCGCAACACCCCAGTAGAGCGCATGCAGCGTCGGCGAGTCGCTCGTGAAGATCCGCGGGTGCCCGATCGTGAAGTACTCGATGCAGATGCGGGCGGTGACCTGGTCGTGGATGAGGCCGTAGGCAACCGCTGCACCGACGCAGAGCAGGACAATGGCAAAGGCAGAAACGGCAGGGAGCCTGATGCAACCGAGTACGCGGGCCGGCACAGAGTCTCGGGTTGCTTGCTTCACACACTGCTCCGTCTGCACCGAACACACAAGCACGCAAGCGGTTGCTCCACAGCAGAGGGCTCGTATCAATGCCGGGAAGCGCGGCGCTTCTTCGTACGTCGCGGGAGAGGACGTGTCAGGCTCAAACTATCAGGTCCATCCTTCTCGAGCAAACGGTCGATCAGCTTGCGCGACTTGATTTCACCCTTGAGGTTGCCGAGACACCCGTCGCAAAGGCACTTCCAGGGGCCGTCCTTGTGGCTTTCGGGGAAGTACCTCCAGCCAACGACCTGGGGTACAGGCCGCACCGCGTGGATTGACTTGGGGGGAATGCTGCCGGGAATGATGATCTGCCAGCCCCGTGGATCGGCTTCCTTCATAATGAGCCCGGCTGCATGCCCCAGCGGGACACGCCGGTGCTCTTTGTTGTATCGACCGACCCAGACGAGTGTGTCGGCACGCTGGCGGAAGTATGCTGCGGCGATGGTGCGCATGCCACGGCGTTTCAATTCCCGCAGCCATTGGTGGCTCGCGAAGTAGTTCGGCAATACCGGCATGGCGAACACCGCGCACGCGACGCTCATTCTCGTGCCGATAACGGTAAAAGAGGCGGCCTGACCCTTGATACCCGTACGCTTGATGGACGATGTTTCGCGCGCATCGATGAGGTGCACAAGCATCGTCATGTCTGGAGGACCCCCGTCTTGAACTCGGCCGAGTAATCCCACCCCTGGTTCGCCGCCTCCAGCGCACCGATCAACTCTTCCCGCGTCTTGTGCGGCTCGATGATCCGGTCGAGCCAGCCGCGGCTGGCCGCATGCCGTATGTCCGCCTGCTCCGTGTACGCCGCGTGGATAGCGCCGTAGATCTTCTCGTGGGCCGCGGCATCGATGGCCTCGCCCTTGCGCTTGCGTGACGCCTCCTCGATCTGCGTCAAGACGCCCGTCGCCTGGTTGGCCCCCATGACGGCGCACTTGGCAGAAGGCCACGCGAACGACAGGAACTGGTCGAACGCACGCCCGCACATCGCGTAGTTCCCCGCGCCGTACGAACCACCCATGATGACCACGATCTTGGGCACCACGCAGTTGGCCATGGCGTTCACCATCTTCGCCCCGCTGCGGATGATGCCGCCCTGCTCGCTGTCCCGCCCCACCATGAAGCCCGTGGTGTCGTGCAGGAACACGATCGGGATCTTCCGCTGGTTGCAGTCCATGATGAACCGCGCCGCCTTGTCGGCAGAATCGTCGTAGATCACCGCCGGCATCTGCACGCTCTTGGTGGGCCCGGTCTTGCCCCCGGGCATCGTGCGCTGCACCAGCTTCTTCTGGTTCGCGACGATGCCGCACGCATGCCCGCCGATCCTCGCGTATCCGCACACCAGTGATTGGCCGTAGTCCGCCTTGTACTCATCGAAGTCGGGGGCAAGAGACTGAGTCTGCGAAGTCACGCCTTTGCCCTGGCTTGCGGCGACTTCATGGCGTACGCCAGCATCCACAATGCACGCGATGACTTCTTTCACATCGTACTGAGATCCGGGCTTGTCTGTAAACACGTCGTACACACGCACCGAATCGTGGAAAGAGCTTGTACCACGAATCGTGTGCGCTTTGGGCAAACCGGCTACTTGCTGATGCAACTCGTCAAGACGTTGAAGTGTGAAGCTCTCCGTCGTCTCCTGTCGACGCTGAGCCCAGCTGCGCTCGCTCTGACTTCCCGTGTAGCCCCGCAGCGCTTCCTCGGCGGCCTGCTTGGCTTCAACAGTCTTCGCATCCCGCATCGCTGCCGCAAGTCGCGACCCTTCCTCGTCAGTATCAGCCCGACGGCCGTGCCTGTTGACCTCGACCAGCACCTGCTGCAGCGCGCGGAGCGCGTCTCTCGCATCTTGCGGCGCGTACTTCTCCACGAGTGATCTCACACGCGTAATCGCATCCTCGTCTGTCTTCTCCCTGAAGTCGATCGTCCCGCTGATGCTCGCGTGCATCGCGGCGCCGCCCAGCTCCTCGTCCGACACCTCCTGCCCGATCGCCGCCTTCACCAGCGCGGGCCCCGCAAGGTACAGGCCCGAACCCTCGGTCATGATCAGCGTGTCGCACAGGACCGGCAGGTAACCGCCGCCCGCGACGCAATACCCCATGATCGCCGCGATCTGCGGGATGCCCATCGCGCTGATCACCGCGTTGTGCCGGAAGATCCGCCCGAAGTCGTCGGTATCGGGGAACACGTCCTCCTGCATCGGCAGGAACACGCCCGCGCTGTCCACCAGGTAAATCAGCGGCAGCCGCGCCATCATCGCGATCTGCTGGGCCCGGATGATCTTCTTGCACGTCATCGGGAAGAACGCGCCCGCCTTCACCGTCGCGTCGTTGGCAATGATCATGCACCGCCTGCCCTGCACCACGCCGATGCCCGTAACCACCCCCGCCGCCGGCGCGCCGCCGAACTCCTTGTACATGTCGTGGGCCGCCCACAGGCCCAGTTCCTGCAGGGTGGACCCCTTGTCGAGCAGCAGCGCAATCCGCTCACGCGCCGTCAACCGGCCCTTCTCGTGCTGCCGATCGATCGCTGACTTGCCGCCCCCCTGCCGAATCGCGGCCTCCGTCACCAGGAATGAATCCGTCAGTTCACGCAGCAAAGACAAATTGGGTGCCATAGGGGTGCAAGGGTAGGGGAATGAACACCGCTGTGTCCCCTCTTCTGGCCCGCAGTGTCGCTGTCTCTACACGTACTTATACATGATCGGCGCATCCACCTCCGGGTGCAGGCTCGCATGCACCGGGCACGCGTGGCCCACCGCCTCCACCCGCGCCCGCATCTCCACCGGCACCCCCGGCAGCGTCACCGTCACCGGCAGCCGGGCGATCCGCCGCGCGGCCGGCGGCACGCTCATGTGCTTCTCCACCGTCGCCGTCGCGCCGTCCACCCTGAACCCGTTCCGCTCCGCGTACATCGCGATCGTCGTCAGGATGCAGCTCGCCAGCCCCGACGCCACAAGGTCAGTCGGACTGAAGGCGCTCGCGTCGCCCCCGATGTCCTTGGGCGCATCCGTCCGCAGCGTCGCGCCCTCGGGGTGGGTCAGGTCGCACTTCTTGTTCCCTGAATAACGGACATGGATAGTGAGCATGCCCCAGAGTACGGCGGACGCTTGGTACCCGCCCCCCTCCCCCCGCAACACGCGTGCAAACACCCCGCCCGCTTTACGAATCATTACCCGAACCATCGCATGCAGACGCATGATGCTGTATGCTGTGGGAGGGGGGTCCCGGCTCCGTCGCCGTGCCGTCCCTCCCACCCAGGGAGAACGAAGGATGCGTGGACGTACACAGGCCGCTTGGATCATCGCCGCACTCCTGAGCGCAGGCACGCTGGCGGTGCCGCCCGCCGCCTCAGCCATGCCCGCGGAGCACGCCGCGCCCGCCGACGGCCCCGAGCAGATCACCAAGGACAGCATCATCGCCGGCACCATGGACATCGACTTCGCCACCCGCACCACAAAGGACGGCAGCGGCGACCTCAAGGAAAACTCCCCCGCCCTGGGCGCCAAGGACAGCTACAAGTTCAACCTGACCGTGGCCGACACCACCCGCTTCTCCGGCACCGTCACCCGCCAGCCCAACCTGTACGGCAAGACGCTGGGACGCAAGAAGCAGGACGCCCAGCTCTTCTACAGCATCGACATGGCCGTCCGCAACCCCAAGGACCTCAAGCAGGAAAAGACCGTCGGCAAGTGGGTCGGCACCGTGCCCATCGACTCCTCCTCCGGCGCCTTCGACCTCGCCGGCGGCAAGGACAAGGAGAGCTCCCTCCGCATGGCCGTCGACGCCGTCGGCCGCGCCCCCGCCTTCACAGACCAGTTCAAGGGCAAGCTCGTCGGCAAGGCCGAGTCCAAGGAATCGCTCGCGTCCTACACGTTCAAGCGCGCCATCGGCGGCCGCACCGTGCAGGTCGTCGTCAAGAAGAGCGACCCCATGCGCTTCGACAACATCGTCCTCGCCAAGGGCCCGGCCGAGAGCTACCCCGCCACCACCGTCGCCGGACGCCTCGACTACGACTACGAGACCGGCAACTGGTACACCGACCGCATCCGCTTCTCCTACCAGCTCGACGGCCACGACTACGAGGACGTCGTCACCGGCTCCATCAAGTGGGTCGAAGACCCCGACCGCGCCGCCAACGGCAAGGGCTACTACGAGTTCAACCTCCGCTTCAACGAGGACTCCGCCAAGAAGACCACCGAGAGCGCCGCCTTCGAGAAGCTGAGCGAGGAGGACGCCTTCTTCGCCATCGACGACTCCGTGCCCGCCATGACCGGACGCATCACCTACGCCGACACCATGTCCGGCGAGACCGTCACCGCCAGCAAGGTCACCTACGACCTCCACGCCAACAAGCTCACCAAGCAGCAGATCATGAACTTCTTCAAGCTGTGGATCCTGGCCATCGGCCCCACCAACGACGAATAAGCCACATCCAGCACGCGGCAGACACGGGCGGGACCGCCACCGCCCCGGCTTCCGCGCACGCCCGCACCTCCGCACACGGAGACGCCCGCATGTCCCCCTCGCTCTACGCACGCCTCGCCCACCGGCACAACCCCGTCCCCCTTGAGGAGCGCCGCCGCTTCCTGAAGGCCTCCCTCGCCGTCGGCGCCGGCCTCCTGCTCAGCAACGTGCCCGGCGCGTTCGCCCGCAACCGCACCGCCGCCCAGCGCGTCGTCGTCGTCGGGGGCGGCTTCGCCGGCCTCTCCTGCGCCTACGAGCTCAGGGCCGCCGGCTGCGACGTCACCCTCGTGGAAGCCACCAACCGCGTGGGCGGGCGCGTCTTCAGCCTCAACAGGAGCCTCGGCACCGAGTTCATCCCCGGACGCAACATCGAGGGCGGCGCCGAACTCATCGGCTCCAACCACCCCCTCTGGGTCGCGTACAAGGAACGCTTTAACCTCGAGTTCCTCGACGTCCACGAGAGCGAGATGGACTTCCCCATCATGCTCGACGGTAAGCTCGTCTCCGGCGCCGAGTCCGCGAAACTCTACGAGGAAATGGACGCGGCGCTCAACGCACTCAACGCCGACGCCGCGCCCATCGACGCCGACGCGCCCTGGACAAGCCCGGACGCACCCGCCCTCGACAAGAAGTCCATCTCCGAGCGCCTCGCAAGGATCGAGTGCTCCGACCTCTGCCGCGCAGGGGCCGCCGCACAACTCACCGGCGACAACGGCGTCGCCGACGAGAAGGCCAGCCTCCTGGGCATGCTCGCCGCCATCAAGGGCGGCGGACTCGAGAAGTACTGGACAGAGACCGAGGTCTTCCGCTGCAAAGGGGGCAACAACAGCCTCTCCGAGGCCTTCGCGAAGAACCTGGGCGACCGCATCAACACCCGCCTCCCCGTCCGCAGCATCGACGTCAAGGGCGACAAGGCCGTCGTCACCTGCGCCGACAACCGCACCATCGAGTGCGACCACGTCGTCCTCGCCGTCCCACCCAGCGCCTGGGGACGCATCCGGATCAACCCCGGCCTGCCCGCCCTCCTGAGCGCCGAAACCGGCATCCAGATGGGCACCAACACCAAGTACCTCAGCCACGTCAAGAAACGCTTCTGGCAGGACCACAACCTGGACCCCGTCGCCCTCACCGACGACATCGCCTCCTGGACCTGGGACGCCACCGACGCCCAGGACCAGCCGGAACATAAGGCTGACAAGAAGAACGAAGGCAAACAAGACGGGAAGCAAGACGAAAAGGAACCTGGGGAAGAAGCAGGCAAGGACCACGGCGAAGCCGAGAACCCCAACCCCAGGGACAACGCCGCCTGCCTCACCGCCTTCGCCGGCGGCCCGGGCGCCGAACGCGCACGCACCATGAACACCGACGAGCGCAAACGCGCCTACTCCACCCTCCTCGGCAAGCTCTACCCCGACTACGGCGACAACGTCGTCGAGACACGCTTCATGGACTGGCCCGCCATGCCCTTCATCGGCGCCGGGTACTCGTTCCCCGCCCCCGGCCAGGTCACCACCGCCGGGCCCCTCATGGCCAGGCCCCACGCCGCACGCCTCCACTTCGCCGGCGAGCACACCTGCTACAAGTTCGTCGGCTACATGGAAGGCGCCCTCCAGAGCGGCGTCGCCGTGGCCCGGCGCATCACGCGCACCTGAGGAACCCCCAGTGGCAGACCACACCCCCGAGAAGACAAACCCGCTCACGCGCGACCAGCGCCTGCTCATCGCCGAGCAGTTCGGCCTCATCTTCGAGTGGGCCGCCGCCGCCGGCGTCGATATCGAGGACGAAAGCGACGAAGCACCGGACACGCCCGACATCCTCGACGAAATCCTCCGCTGGTGGCACGCCCAGCCGCAGAACGACCGCCCCCCGCGCGACGACACCGTCTTCGCGCTCGGCATCGCCCTCGGCGACTTCCTCCGGCACGTCCTCGATGTCGAGTGGTGCACCGTCCAGGACGCCGACGGCGTCGAGTTCGCGCTCGTGAACGACAAGCACGGCGCCCAGCACCTCTTCTGGCCAGTCAGCACCGTGCACAAGCGCTTCGACCAGAGCCCCGACGGCCTGATCTGCGACTTCCTCGACAACCTCTTCGAGAACGAACGCGTCCTCTCGCTGCAGCGCCCAGAAGACGATGAGCCCGAGCCCCTGCTGCCCGACGCCTGACACCTAAGACCTGACTCCCGACACCTGCAACCCGGCGCCCAAGCCCGGCGCTGCAGCCCCGCTACCGCGCATCCGCCCGCGGCTTCTCGTCCCCGGCCACCACGCCGCCGGGCACCCCGCCCTGCTCACGCCCGCGGATCTCCGCCTGCCGGGCGTAGTCGATCGCCTCGCCCAGGATCCGCGCCGCCTCCTGCGGGGCATGGAACCCCATCGAGTTCTCCGCGCTCACAAAGTCCAGACGCCACTGCGCCCGGCGCTGCAGCGCCCTCGCCTCCTTGAGCTGCTCGTCCGTCGCCCCCTTCCCGGCCGCAGACTGGATCGTCTGGATCGCCGCGAGCACCGCAGCCTCCCCCCGCGTCAGGAGCGACCTGGTCCTGTCCTGGATCGCCTCCACCCGGCCCCGGATCTCCTCCTCGCTGTACGGGTGGCACACCTGGCACGCCCTGCTGGCGTTGAGCAGCGGGCTCTGGACGTGGTGGTCGCTCACCTTGATCGCGCCCTCGCGCTTGTACGGCATGTGGCAGTCCGCGCACGACACGCCCGACCGCGCGTGGACCCCCTGGCTCCACAGCTCAAACTCAGGGTGCTGCGCCTTCAGCACCGGCGCGCCGCTCTCCGCGTGCTTCCAGTCGCTCCAGCCCACCCCGTCGTAGTACGACTCGATCTCCTCCACCTTCAGACCGTTGAACCACGGGTAGGTCACCACCTTCCCCTCGCCCTTGAAGTAGTACTCCACGTGGCACTGCCCGCACGCCATGCTCCGCATCTCCTGCCGCGAAGCGTCCACGTTCGGGTCGTACGGCTTCTGGCGACCCCCCTTGCGCCACCGCTCGATGCTCGGCAGGTGCGGCACCGGCTCGCTGCTCTCCGCCAGCGCGCGGATGCCGTTCACAAAGCCCGGCCGCGTCACCCGCAGCAGCATCGTCCCCGGGTCGTGGCAGTCGATGCACGCCACCGGGTGCTCCACCAGCTTCGTCGCGTCCGTGTAGGACATCTTGCAGACTTCCTCGAACCCCTTCTGGATCTGCGCCATCCCGTTCGCGCCGGTCGCGGACTCCTCCAGCGTGCCCGGCGCGCCGGCCCGTATCCCCGCCTCCCGGTAGGCCACCACGTTGCTCGCGTGGCACTGCAGGCACGACCCCGGCTGCTTCTTCTGCTTGACACGCTCCGTCTCACGCTGATCGCTCAGCATGTACGCGTGCCCGCGCTCCTCCCGGTAGTCGATGCTGAACGCGTAGCCCGCGAAGATGTGACGCCACACCGGATCGTCGTCCAGGTGCTGGAACGCCTCGCTCCCGCCGTACTTCGTCCGCGCCACGTCCACCGTCCGCAGGTAGCCGTCGTACTCCCGGGGAAAGTTCTTCCCCCACTCCTTCGGGTCCACCGTCCTCTCCGTGATGTCCGTCACCCGCAGCACCGTCTCCCGGGCCTCCTTCTTGCGGTCGGAAATGTTCATCGCCAGCATCGCCACCGCGAAGGTCGCCCCCGCCGCCAGCAGCCCAACGAAGATGTAACCCGCCTTGCCCATGGTCAGCACTCCAATGAACCACCCTAACGCCGCGCCGCGTGCCCGGCGCTGGCATGGCAGCGCGAGCACGCCCCGGCTTCCACCAGCCCCCCCGCGACCGACCCGTGCGCAACGGGCAGGTCACCCACCAGCGACCCGTGACAGCGGATGCAGTTGTTCTCCACCACCCGCAGGCTGCTCTCCTTGATCTGGATCGGCTCGTGGAAGTCGTTCAGCGTGAACCCCTTGCTGTGCCGGTACCCGTGGTCCAGCTTCGTCGCGTACTTCCCGACCAGGTCGTGCGGCACATGACAGTCGTTGCACGTCGCGTGCGCATGGTGCGCCGACAACTGCCACGAGTTGTACTGGTCCCGCATGACGTGGCAGTTCACGCACGCCCGAGGGTCGTTCGACAGGTAACTCGTCCCCTCCGCGTAGTCAAACGTCGCCGCCGACAACCCCACGAACGCGCCGACCAGCACCGCGATGGTCACCGCCGCACGCCCACGCTGCCTGGAAGGAAGAACAGCCACGCCATGATCATATCGACAAAAAGAGCTATATATCTACAGCTCAGCGCCCCCCGGGATGTTGCTCCACCATCCGCCCCGCTCCAAATCAAGCATTACTTCTTGATGCCAAGCAGGTTGCGCACGGCACCTGCGATAAACATGCGTTTATCATGCGACAACATCGACCCAAATCGCAGCTCCTCCTCCCCCACCAGCACCACCACCGGCTTCGTCAGGTTGTTCTCCCTCCACGCCGTCTCCCCGATCCGCACCTGCCGCACCCCCGGCACATCAAACCGCCGCCGCCACCCCACCGGACCCACACCCACGAACACCGTGCCCCGCGCCTCCCGCACCCTCACCTCCACGTGACCCACCAGCGCCGTCACCGCCATCGCCAGCGTGAACAGCCCGATCGCAATGAACGGTGCAAGGAAGAGCCACAGAAACACCGTCATCCCCAGCGGCATCCCCGCCCCCTGCCCACCCGACGGCGAAGGAAACCACGCCGGCAGCGACACACCCATGTGCTGCAGCGTCGAAGCAATGTTGATCACCACAAAGACCGAGACAACGCTGTTCCAGAACAGCGCGAACACCAGCATGAACGCCACGTTCCCCACCGACCGGCACGACGCCCCCACCCGCGCCTCCATCCCGTCATCCCTGTACCAGCACCCCCGGGGTGGATGCAACAGGTCCGGCGCCGGGATGGTCTCACCCCCGCCGCCCGCGGAATCCTGAGACCCGCCGCCAACACCACCCGTCACCTGCTCCCGCAGCGCCTCCCGCCGATCACTGAACTCACCCGCGATCGCCGACAGCTTCGACGCACTGTTGCAAGCGCGGCAGTACGCCACATCCGCCCCGACATTGACGTCGTCAGGCCCGATCTCCTTGCGGCACACTGGGCAGGTGATGCTCACCGTTCACTCTATCGTCCGCCACGCCCCGCCCGCCTCAACCGGCATCACCGCCCGCCCCGAACGCCTCCTCCCACCGCGTGCTCAGCGTGTGCGGCACCTTCAGCAGGTCCAGCACCTTCCCCGCCACAAAGTCCACCAGGTCCTCCACACGCTCAGGCTTCAGGTAAAAGCCGGGGTTGGGGCTGCACAGCGTCGCCCCCGCCAGCGCCAGCGTCTCCATGTTCCGGATGTCGATGAGCGACAACGGCATCTCCCGGTGGCACACGATGAGCGGCCGCCGCTCCTTCAGCGTCACCATCGCCGCCCGGCACAGCAGGTTGCTCCCGCTCCCCGTCGCCATCTGCCCCAGGCTCGCCGAAGAACACGGCAGCACCACCATCCCGTCATGCAGAAACGACCCGGACGCGATCACCGCCCCGACGTCCTTGTGCGGGTGCACGACCAGCCGCTGCCCGCCCACCCCGGGGCATAGCTCCTCCGCAACCAGATTCCTGACCCCCGCCTCGTCGAACAGCAGCCTCCTCCCATACTCCGACACCACAAGATGGACCTCGTGCCGGTCCTCGAGCAGCAGCGAAAGCAGCCGCAGCGCATACGCCGCCCCGCTCGCCCCCGAGATGCCAAGCACAAACCGCCGGGTTGGATGCTGTAAGGCCATGCCGCCGAAACAGTAAGACGCGACCCGGACGCCGCCCACGCCCCCACCTCCACCCCCGCCCCGCACACAATCCACCGCCACCCCCGCACGCCGACTGGGCCAAGTTTGCGCATCTGTGTACACTCCCCGGTACGGATGCAGTGCGGCACGCGAGATCGCGCCCGCACGGACCGGGAAGGAGCCTGGACAATGTTGATGGTGCGCGCGCGCGTCGGGTGGCTGGTGGCTGGTCTGATCACGGGTGGAGCGGCCCTGCAGGGCTGCCAGCACGTCACCACCTACCCCAACGAAACCTCCGCCAGGGGCGTGACGGAAAACCCCAACACCCCCGCCTGTGAGCAGGCGATGATCGCCTCCGTGCAGTACGTCGCAAGCCGCTGGACCCCCGGCAAGCGCGAGTACGACGAGAACGCCACGCCCGGCGGTGCGCCGATGGTGCCGTACGACATGATCGTCAACCTGCCCATCGGCACCCGCAAGATGTTCTACGACCGCATCCCCGCCCAGATCGGACCCAACGTCAAGCCCGTCACGCCCGAGTCCGTGCAGACCGGCCTCCCCGTCTTCCACGTCGCCCGCGTGTGGCTCCGCTTCAACTCCGGCACCATCGACGTCCTCCGCCCCGCCACCGAGCTCGGCGCCGGGCCCGACGGCAAGCCCATCTACCAGAAGATCACCCTCACCCTGAAGCGCGAATTCAACACCACCTGGCGCGTCGTCTACGGCCGCACCTGGAACCCCGGCGACGACACACCCCCGGACCTCTACTACGTGCCCGCCGAGGACGACCCCAACCAGTACGCCCTCTGCATGCAGGCCATGCGCCAGACCAGCGCCGCCGCCCTGGACACCCCGCACAACAGCAACGAGGTCGTGCCCGACACCGAGCCCACGCTCGGCGCCGCCCCCGACGGCCAGTAAGCAACACCCCGCACCACACCGACGCGGCGCCCCACGGCGCCGCGTTCTTTTTTCCACCTCACGCCGGACGCACCCGCTCCACCACCTCCAGCCCGTACGCATCCAGCCCGGGCAACTGCCGGTTGCTCGCCGTGATCAGACGGAGCTTCGTGAGCCCAAGGTCCCGCAGGATCTGCCCCCCCACGCCTATCTCCCGCAGCGTGCCCCCGCCCCCCACCGCCGCGCCGAAGTCCGGCGAATTCACGTCCCGCGCCGACGACCCGCGGATCGTCTGCAGACGCCCCTCCAGGTCCGCCACCTCCCCACCACCCTCCCCGCTCGTCCGCAGGTACACCACCGCGCCCCGCCCCTCCCGCTGGATCATCCGCATCGACGCGTGCAGCACGCCGCTCGTCGCCCCCGCCGACGAAGACTCCAGATCGCCGAACACGTCCCCCAGCAGGGACCGCCGGTGCATCCGCACCAGCGTCGGCCGCGTCTCCGCCGCCCCGCCGCTCCCCACGCCGCCGCACGTCAGCACCAGGTGCGGCAGCGGGTCCACCACGCTCTGGTACAGGTGCGCCGTGAACTCACCGAACACCGTCCGCAGCACCCGCCCCTCCCGCGGCTCCGCCCGCTCCACCAGGCTCTCCCGGCGCAGCCGGTACTCGATCACCTGCGCCACGCTGCACATCTTCATCCCGTGCTCCGCGCAGAACCGCTCCAGGTCCGGCACCCGCGCCATCTCCCCATCCGGCCTCATCACCTCCATGATCGCCGCCGCCGGGTACAGCCCCGCCAGCCGGCACAGGTCCACGCTCCCCTCCGTCTGGCCCGTCCGCACCAGCACGCCGCCGTCCCGGCTGCGCAAAGGGTTGATGTGCCCGGGCTTCACAAAGTCGTCCGGACCATACCGCGGATCAATCGCCATCTGGATGCACCTGGCACGCTCCTTCGCCGACACGCCCGTCGTCCCGCCGTACGCGGGGTGCAGGTCGATCGACACCGTGAACGCCGTCCCCCGCACGCTCGTGTTGACCGCACCCTGCGGGTGCAGCCGCAACCGGTCGCAGTCCGCCTCCGTCAGCGACAGGCACAGGTACCCCAGCGCGTGCTGCAGCATGAACGTGATCGCCTCCGGCGTCACGAACTGCGCCGGGATGATCACATCCCCCTCGTTCTCGCGGTTCTCATCGTCCGTCAGGACGACCATCTTCCCCCGGCGCAGGTCCGCGAGCACATCATCGATGGGAGCAAAGGGCATGCATCAGGGTATGGAAACTCACCCACCCCCCACAAGCCACCCCGGCAGCTCACGCACCCTCCCCGCACGGTCCACGCACGCCAGGACCGTCCGCGCCACCGCACACACGTGCCCCGTCCGCACCTCCCCCGCCGGACCGTGCGCGCTCTGCGCAACCACCCTCACCCCGTACTCATGCTCGATCTTGACCCGGCCGCCCCCCCTGACGCCGCACGACACCTCCACCACGTCGTCATACCGCACCGGCCGCCGGTACGCCACCTCCAGCTTCACGACCACCATCAGCACGCCCTCGGACTCAAGCTCCGCGTAGCTCTTCCCCAGCCCCCGCAGCAGCTCGGTCCGCGCGATCTCCAGCCACGGCGCGTACGCCGCATGGTGCACCACCCCCATCGGGTCGCACTCGCAATAGCGGACACGCAGCTGCACGGCGGTGGACTCTGCACCCATGCAACAGTCTACGATCAACACCGAAGAAACACCCACAGACCACGAGCCCCCGCGCAATGCAGCAGACCGCAGCACCCAACATCACCGTCCGCCGCCTCTCCCCCGCCGATTCCATCTCCGAGCTCACCCTCCTCCTCCACCGCGCCTACGCCAAGCAGGTCGCCATGGGACTCGCACCCCTCGCAGGCCGCCAGGACGACGCCACCACCAAGGCCCGCGTCTTCTCCGGAGAGTGCTACGTCGCCATCGACCACCAGAGCCTCCCGGACCTCCACGAGCCCGGCGGCCTCTCCACCGCCACCCGCCAGAAAGTCGTCGGCTGCATCCTCTTCCACGAAATCGAGGAGGCCAAGGGCCCGCCCTGGTTCCAGCAGAAGTTCGTCGCCAGCTTCTCCCAGTTCGCCGTCGACCCCGACTACCAGAGCGCCGGCATCGGGCTCATGCTCCTCGACATCTGCGAACGCCGCGCACTCGAAGACGGCGCCACCGAACTCGCCTGCTCCATGGCCGAGCCCGACCAGGACCTCCTCCGATACTACTTCCGCCGCGGCTACCGCTTCATCGAACACTGGCAGTGGCCCTACACCAACTACCGCAGCGCCATCCTGAGCAAGACAATCAAGGGATAAGCGCGCAGAAAGCGCCCGGCACCACAGCAGCGGTCCGCCAGGCAGGCCACGTTCACCCGGCCCTGCCCGCCGCCACGATGCCCCGCGCAAACCCCGCCGCCCGGGTGAGCGCGCCCATGTCCACGCCCGTCGCAAACCCCGCGTCGTGCACCGTCCTCACCAGCAGCTCCGTGCTGATGTTCCCCGGCGCACGCTTCCCCGGCGTGCCCGCGTACGGACACCCGCCAAGCCCCGCCACCGACCCGTCAAACGACCGCACACCGGCACCCAGCGCCGCCCGCACACACTCCGACGCACGCCCGAACGTGTCGTGCAGGTGCAGCGTCAGCCGGTCCGCCCGCAGCCACGCCCCCCCCAGCTCCGCACGCACCGCCGCCAGCACCGCCAGCACACTCTCCGCTGTCCCCGCCCCGATCGTGTCCCCCAGGTCGATCTCGTCCACACCCAGGTCCACCAGCCGCCGCGCCACCCGCGCCACAGCCCCCGGCGCGACCGGGCCCTCAAACGGGCACGCGACCACGCACGAGATGTACCCGCGCACCAGCAGCGCCGCCTCGTGCGCCCCCGACACCACCGGCCCGAACCGCTCCAGCGTCTCCGCGATCGTCGCGTTGGTGTTCTTCTTCGAGAACGTCTCGCTCGCCGCCGTGAAGATCGACGCCTTATTGAGCGTCACAACCGGCCGCTGATCCGCGCCCGGGTCCGAACCACCCCGCCCCCCACCACCCGGCCTCGCAGCAAGAAACGCGCCCAGGCCCTGCGCGTTGGGCACAAGAGCGCTGAAGCAGGTGAGGGATGGGCTCAGCCCCGAGCGCGGCAGGGCCGCGCACACCGCCGCCGCGTCCGCCAGCTGCGGCACCCACTTCGGGCTCACGAAGCTCGTCACCTCCACCTCGTCCACACCCGTCGCGCACAGCAGACGGATCAACTCCACCTTGTCCGCCGTGGAAATGACCCCCGGCTCGTTCTGCAGCCCATCCCGCGGCGACACGTCTGTAATCCGCACCCGCTCCATGCACCACCCTTAAAAGAGCCCCCGCACCACCGCCAGCAGAATCCCCGCGATCACCACCACCGCAACCACTACCACCCACCGCGGCAGCGGCTTCGCATCCCCGCTGAACGCGTGCCCGCACTTCCAGCACAGCTCCGCCTCGTCATACACCTCCGAGCCGCACTCCGGGCACGTCCGCGTCACGCCCGAAAACTGGTCAAGATCCTCCTCGCGGGGATCGTTCTCGTCCTCAGGGCTGGGGGCTCTGCGCCGCGCGTCGCTCACGCCCAATCTTAGATGCCCTCCGCGCAGATGCCCCATCAATCACGCCATACCGTGCCCGCACGCCATGGCCCAGGGCTCCCCCCACCAAGAACTCATCCAGAAAGCCGAGGCCCTCCTCGACAGGCGCGACCCCGCACAGGCCGAGGCCCTCATGCGCCGCCTCCTCACCCGCGCACCCAACGACCCCAAGGCCAACTTCCTCCTCGCCGTCGCCCTCTGGTTCCAGGGCAAGCCCGCGCAGTGCGACTTCTTCATCAGGAAGGCCGCCGCCCTCGCGCCCGACGTCTCCAAGCACCAGAACCTCCTGGGCCAGGTCTGCATGAAGACCGGCAAGCCCGAAGAAGCCATCCGCCACTGCCGCCGCGCCTGCGAGCTCGACCCCGCCGACGCCACGGCCTGGAACGCCCTGGGCGCCATGTACATGCTCCAGGAACGCGCCGAAGAAGCCGCCGAACCGCTCCGACGCGCCTTCGAACTCGACCAGAACGACATGACCGCCGTCTGCAACTACGCCGGCTGCCTCGCCGACAACGCCAGGACCGAGGAAGCCTGCAACATCCTCGCCCACGCCCTCCACCGCGCGCCCAACGACATGGCCGCCCTCATCACCTTCGCCGGGATGCTCAACTACCCCGACGGCATCCCCGGGGAGGCCAAGCTCTCACTCCTCTCCCGCCTCGGCGCCGCCCTCGACGCAGCCGCCGGCGGCCAGACTCTCCACCGCGTCACCGACTTCGCCCCGGCCCGCCCCCTCCGCGTCGGCATCCTCTCCTCAGACCTCCGCACACACTCCTGTTCCTTTTTCCTCTCCCAGGTCCTCCGGCACCTCCCCGGGCCCGACACCGAGCTCTTCGTCTACGACAGCACCGCACACCCCGACGCCACCACCAGCCCGCGCCTCAAGGCCATGCTCCCGCCCCACGCCTGGCGCCGCGTCCGCGACCTCTCCGACGAAGGCGTCGCCCGCGAAGCCGCACGCGACAACATCGACATCATCATCGAGACCGGGGGCCACACCAGCTCCTCCCGCGTCGGCGCCCTCGCCTGGCGCCCCGCCCCCGTCACCGCCACATGGCTCGGCTACCCCTGCACCACCGGCCTCCGCTCCATCGACTGGCGCCTCGTTGATGCCACCACCGACCCGCCGGGCAGCGAACGCTGGTGCACCGAACGCCTCGCCCGCATCGAGGGCTGCTTCCTCTGCTACGACCCGGCGCCCCCGCACCACACCCGCCCCCCCCACGACCCCGCCCGCCCCATCGTCTTCGGCTCCTTCAACTCCACCAAGAAGGTCTGCCAGAAGACCATCGACCTCTGGGCCTCCGTCCTCCGGGAGACACCCGATGCACGCCTCCTGCTGAAGGGCCACGCCACGCCCGGCGGCATCGGCGACCGCGAACTCCGCGCCAGCTTCGAACGCCGCGCAATCGACCCCGCCCGCATCGAGGTCATGGCCCGCACCAGGACGGTCGAAGAACACCAGCTCGCCTACCAGCGCGTCGATATCGCCCTCGACACCTTCCCCTACAACGGCACCACCACCACCTGCGAAGCCCTCATGATGGGCACCCCCGTCGTCACCCTCGCCGGGGACCTCCACGTCTCCCGCGTCAGCGCCAGCCTGCTCACCACCGTCGGCGCGCCGGAACTCATCGCCCACACCGACGCGCAGTTCACCCAGCTCGCCGCCTCCCTCGCCCGCGACCGCGCCCGCCTCGCCCACCTCCACGCCTCCCTGCCCGGCCGCCTCCTCGCCTCGCCCCTCTGCGACGGCCCCCTCTTCGCCCGCCGCCTCCGCGCCACCCTCCGCGCACTCTGGACCGACGCCTGCGCCCGACACGCCCACAGGACCTGATCGTGGACCCCCTCACGCTCAAACTCATGGAGGCACACCGCCTCGCCGAATCCGGCCAGGCCGAGCAGGCCCTCGCCGCCCTCCTGCGCCTCCTCCCCAGGCACCCCAACCACCCGCAGCTCGCCTCCACCACCGCCTACGCCCTCGTCAAGCTCAAACGCGACGAACAGGCCATCTACTACGCACGCCGCGCCGCCGAACTCTCCCCGCCCCCCGGCGACCCCAGGATGCTCACCAACCTCGCCATCCTCCTCGCCAACAGCACGCGCCCCGGCGCACGCGACGAGGCCTTCGCGCTCTTCGAGAAAGCACTCGCACTGAACCCCGCCGACCACAACACCCGCATCGGCGTCACCAACCTCCTCATGCAACGCAAGCTGTGGGCACGCGCCGAGCAGGTCTGCGCAGAGGGCCTCGCCCACGGGCTGCACGACCAGCTCCTCCTCACCCACGCCGCGGCACTCGTCAACCTCGGACGCCTCCGCGAATCCATGAACCTCCTCGCCCGGGGCGCCCGCGCCTTCCCGGACCACGTCCGCGTGCGCTCCGGCCTCGCCAGCTCCGCCATCTACCTCTCGCAGGCCCACCCCGCCGAAATCGCCCGCCTCTTCCGCGACTACGGCGAAGCCCTCGAGCGCCAGTCACCCCGCCTCCCCGAACGCACACCGCCGCCCGCCGACGCGCACCGCCCCATCCGCGTCGCCATCATCTCCCCCGACCTCCGCACACACTCCGTCGCGTTCTTCATCGAGCCCTTCTTCGAGCACCACGACCGCTCCCGCATCACCCTCACCGCCTACATGACAACCCGCGAAGAGGACGCCACCAGCCGCCGACTCCGCCAACACACCGCCCTCTGGCGCAACCTCGCCGGCATGACCGACGACCAGATCGCCGCCCGCATCCGCGCAGACAGCATCGACGTCCTCATCGACCTCGCCGGGCACACCCAGGGACACAGGCTCGGCGTACTCGCCCGCCGCCCCGCGCCCGTCCAGGCCACGTACCTCGGCTTCCCGGACACCACCGGCCTCACCACCATCGACCACCGCATCGTCGACAGCCACACCGACCCCGGGGGCCCCGTCCCCGACATCGACAACGAACCCCAGCCCACCTTCGACCAGCGCGCCACCGAAAAACTCCTCCGCCTCGACCCCTGCTTCCTCTGCTACCGGCCACGCGAGAGCGCGCCCGAGCCCCGCCACGACGGCCACGCCGGCACCGTCTTCGCCTCCTTCAACGCCGCCCGCAAGATAAGCGTCGACTGCATCGACCTCTGGTCCCGCCTCCTCCAGCGCGTGCCCGACGCCACCCTCGTCCTCAAGGCCGTCGAGTTCGCCGACCCCGAAGGCTCACGCGTCCTCGCCGACGCCTTCGCCGCACGCGCCGTCGCACACCGCGTCCGCTTCGTCCCGCCCCAGGACTCCCTCGACGAACACCTCGCCATGTACAACAGCGTGGATGTCGCCCTCGACACCTTCCCCTACCACGGCACCACTACCACCTGCGAAACACTCTGGATGGGCGTCCCCGTCATCACCCTCGCAGGTGACCGCCACGCCTCCCGCGTCGGCGTCTCCATCCTCGAAAACCTGGGCGCCCACGAATGGATCGCCACATCCCCCGACGACTACGCGGAAAAAGCCGCAACGCTCGCCGCCGACAAGGCCGCACTCACCCGCCACCGCGCCACGCTCCGCACCCGCCTCGCCGCCTCGGTCATCTGCGATCAGAAGGCCTACGCCACGCGCCTCACCGACGCCATCGTCTCCATGGGGCGCCAAAGGTGCCAGGCCCAACCCTGACCCCCGCGCAAAACTCCCCCGCAGAGCCAGGGCCGTGCCGGCCCGGCGCCGCACGGCGGCACCATCACACCAGCCCGCACGCTAGAGCCACCCCCAGCACCAGCAGCGCCGCCGCCACCACCACCCGCACACCCTCCACCGTCGCCCCCCTCAGCACGCGCTTCCCCAGCACCGTCCCCACCAGCGCCGCCACGCACCCCACCCCCACCAGCCCCCACACCCCGCCCTGGTGAACCACCCCCACCGCGCCCGCCCCGACCCGCCCTGACGCCACCAGCGCCGCCACGCCGTACACCACCAGCCGCGTCACATCCACCACCACCGCGCACACCGCCCGCGTCCCCACCAGCGCCTCCTTCGACATCCCCGCCCGCACCAGGAACGCGCTCCGCAGCGCACCCTGGTGCCCCGACAGCCCGCCGAAAAAACCCGACACCAGCCCACCCACCCACAACCAGCGCCGGGGCAGCCCCCAACGCGAAAACGCCGGCACAAACTCCACCACCGCGAACACCACCATCATCGCCCCGATGACGACCTTCACCAGCGTCACGTCAAAGGACCGGCCCGCCGCCATGTAGGACGCGAGCACACCCCCGCCCGCAAGCGCCGTGAGCACCCACGCCCCCGCCAGCGCACCCACCGCCGAAAACCCCGCGAACACCGGCGTCACCGACCGGTCCGCGTGCCCCCCCATCAGCGCCGCCTTGAACAGCCCGTTCACCAGGTGCACCACCGCCGTCGCGCCCACCGCCACCTCCGCCGGCACGAACAGCGCAAACGCCGGCAACAGCAGCGTCCCAAGCCCAAACCCCGAGAAGAACGTCAGCCCCGCCGCCAGCAACGACACCGCCGCGATAGTGAGGTACGCCGCCATCGCCCAGCATATCCGCAGCCCAGCGCGATACCCCCCCAACCCCCCGCCACCGCGCCGCACGCCCGGGCGCCCCGCCCGCCAGGTAACACTCCCCGGCCTCTACCATACCACCCTTCATCCGGAGCCACACCCCATGATGCGATTCGCACTGTCCGCCGCCTTCCTGACCGCCCTCGCCGGCTGCGCCGCCCACCACGACGCGCCCGCCCCGTCCCACCCCACCCAGGCCGCCCCCGGCCTCGTGGACAAGGGCCCGGGCATCGAGAAGTTCTTTAAGCTCCGCGCCCCCGGCGCACCGGCCCTCGCCAACGACAACACCCTCTACGTCCGCGACTGGCCCGACGGCGTCTGGCAGCTCTACCGCGTCACCGGCACCAACCCCACCGCCGGACCCGGCGCCAGGCCCCAGCAGCTCACCAACTTCACCGACGGCTGCACCGGCTACTCACTCTCCCACGACTCCTCCAGGCTCCTCGCCATGACCGCCTTCGGCGGCAACGAGCGCCTCCAGGTCTACCTCCTCGACCAGAACAACCCAGACCCCAAGACCAACCTCACCCCCCTCCTCATCAACCCCGAAGCGGTCATCACCCCCCAGGTCTGGCTCCACGACAACTCGGGCTTCATCTACACCGCCAACGACGCCAGCCCCAACGACTTCCACGTCTACCGCTACGACTTCCTCCCCGCCGGCTCCAAGGACGCCGACGGCAAGCCCACGCCCGGCAAGACCACCAAGCTCCTCGCAAAGCCCGGCTCCTGGGAATGCCACGACATCACCCACGACTCCGCTCGCCTCCTCGTCACCGAGTTCCGCTCCGCCAGCGACAGCCAGCTCCACGAGCTCTCCGCGTCCTCCGGCGACCTCCGCCCCCTCAACGCCCTCTTCCTGAAGGACGGACAGACCGCCGCCGTCTCCGCCGTCGGCTACATGCCCGACGAGCACTCCATCCTCATCACCAGCGACCACGAGGGCGGCACCTCGCGACTCTTCCTCCTGACCCAGGACGGCAAGCTCACCAAGCCCGTCCCCGCCCTCGACAAGTTCGAGGTCGACGGCGCCACCATCAACGACACCCGCACCCTCCTCGCCGTCGTCACCAACGAAGACGGCTACGGCGTCCCCCACCTCTACCGCCTCCCCTCCTTCGAACCCGTGCAGCTCCCCGCCATGGAGCCCGGCACCGTCGCCATCACCTCCTTCGACGGCAACCGCCTCACCTACTCCCTCAACAACGCCCGCACCCCAGGCCTCTCCTACGCCTTCGACGTCCCCGCCCAGGGCAAGACCGCCCAGCCCCCGCGCCAGCTCACCTTCGCAGACACCCAGGGCCTCGACCTCACCTCCTTCCCGCTCGAATCCCTCGTGAAGTACAAGGCCAAGGACGGCCTCGAAGTCCCCGCCTTCCTCTACCTCCCCCCAGGCTACCAGAAGGGCACCGCCATCCCCTTCGTCGTCAACTACCACGGCGGACCCGAAGGCCAGTTCCGCCCCGGCTTCGACCGCACCGTCCAGTACCTCCTCAGCGAAGGCTTCGGTGTCCTCCAGCCCAACGTCCGGGGCAGCACCGGCTACGGACGCGCATACCAGATGATGGACGACTACAAGAACCGCTGGAAGAGCGTCAGCGACGGCGTCGACGCCGCCCAGTGGCTCGTCGACAACGGCTACGCCAGGCCCGGCAGGATCGCCGCGTACGGCGGCTCCTACGGCGGCTTCATGGCCGTCGCCACACAGGTCGAGGACACCCTCCGCACCGAGAGCGGCGCACAGAAGCAGAACCTCTTCGGCGCCTCCATCGACGTCGTCGGCATCGTCAACATGAAGACCTTCCTGGAGCAGACCTCCGGCTACCGCCGCAAGCTCCGCGAGGCCGAGTACGGGCCGCTCTCCGACCCAGAATTCCTCGACTCCATCTCCAGCCTCAAGCGCGCAGACAAGATCAACGCCCCCATGATGATCGCCCACGGACTCAACGACCCCCGCGTCCCCGTCGGCGAAGCCATGCAACTCGCCGAAGCCCTCCAGCGCCGCGGCTTCGACCCCGAGCAGTGCTTCTTCCACGACGAAGGCCACGGCTTCGCCAAGCTCGAAAACCGCCTCCTCTTCGCCCAGCGCATGAGCCGCTTCCTCAAACAGCACATCGCCCGCTGACCCGACCTGGACGCGCCGTCACGCCGGCAAGGCAGCACTTATCGCCCCTTGACGCACCCCGTAGGATGAAAGGTGGAGGACGCGAGAGCAGACACAACCGAAAGGAACGGTCTGCGCACCGCCCCGATCATCTTCCTCACCGCCTGCGCTGCTGCGCGCGCCGATATCGACCCCGTCAGCGGGATCGATCTGGTGACTATTGGGGCAACGAACAACGCCGCCTGGGCAGGCGACGGAACGCCAAACGACCAGAGCATTGGCCGAGGGTCAGTCGGGTACGAGTACCGCATCGGAAAGTTCGAGATCACAACCGCTCAGTACGTCGAGTTCCTCAACGCCGCCTTCGACCGACCCCCCGGCGGACTGGATCCCGAACCTCTTCGCCCCCGGCGGCGCTGGCTTTGCTGCCGTTCCGACCACCCCCAACACCCCTGGGGGTAGGCGTTGGACAGTCCCCGCAGGCAAGGACATGAATCCGGTTGGAGCTACAACCTGGCGCAGCGCCGCCATCTACTGCAACTGGCTCCATAACAACAAGAGCCTGAACCGCAGCGCATTCCTTGGCGGCGCATACGAAGTCAGCACCTTCGGCTACGTCACGCTGCCCAACGGCGTGCTTTCCTTCACAGACCAGGCGGCAAGGTCGCCCGGTGCCCGTTACTTCATTCCAACCCTCGACGAGTGGATAAAGGCGGCGCACTACGACCCAAACAAGGTGAACAGCGACGGCAGCGTCGGAGGCTACTGGACCTACAGCAACTCCAGCGACACCCCCTACATCGGCGCGCCGCCGAGCCAGGGAGGGACCGCCAACTTCGGTTTCGACGCCGGGGCCTTCAACATCCCTCTGGGGGCATATACAAACGTGACAAGCCCCTGGGGACTGTTTGACGTTGCGGGCGGGAGTACGGAATGGTTGGAGACAATTCACACAATTAATGATGGCCGCAACTACCGGGACTTTGACGGGTCAGCGAGAACCACTGGAATTGACTGGGGACTTCAGGACAGTATTTACGAATTCAGAGACAACCGACCCGGCTCTGCCTCGGTTGAGTCTGGATTCAGAATTGCTGCCGCTATTCCTGCCCCCGGCACTCTTCTGGTCGCCCTGGTCACCCTGGCCGCTCACGCTCACCGAAAGCGTCGATAAGACAACTCCTCGAGGTCGCGGCAGCGAAGCGAACTGACGAATACCCCCACCCGTACTCCATCCACCGTGGGTCCACCCTTCAAGCGACGCCTCACCGCCCGCCTTATCCCTATCGTCCTGTGGACCGCCACGGCCGGCGCACTCCTCCCCCTCCTCGCCGCCTGGCTCACCCCCGCCCGCCTCCACGACCACGGCCGCCTCTTCACCGCCTGGTCCTTCGCCGCCTTCATGATCCGCACCTTCACCTTCCAGGCCGCCCTCGGCCTGCTGCTCACCGCCCTCCTCGCCCTCCTGCTCCGCCACCGCTACGCCGCCGCCACCGCAGGCCTCCCCGCCGCCCTCATCATCGCCGCCTGCTGCGTGCGCAGCCCGCGAGCCGCCCCGCCGCCGCCCGGCGCCCACACCCTCACCGTCCTCACCCACAACCTGCTCTTCATCAACAACAACCCACAACCCACCCTCGACCTCATCGCCGCCGAAAATCCTGACCTCATCCTCTTCCAGGAATACACGCCGGCGATGCACGCCTCGCTCTCCCCCGCCCTCGCCGCAAACTACCCCTACCAGGCCCACGCATTCCGCGACAACTCCTACGGCGAGGCCGTCTACTCCCGCCGCCCCTTCCTCGGGAACCCGCTCTACACCACCGACGCAACCAGCCCAGACGGCGCCCCCTTCCGCACCGGCAACGGCCCCCAGTACACCGTCCGCATCGACCTCGCCGGAACCCCCATCACCATCCACAACGTCCACACCGACGCGCCCGGCTCCCTCGCGCTGTACCGCTCACAGCGCCGCCAGTTCCAGCACCTCGCCGCCCTCGCCGCAGCCGACGACGGACCCGCCGTCTTCGCCGGAGACTTCAACGCAACCTGCGCAAGCCAGCACCTCGCAGCACTCGAGGATGCGGGCCTCGCCGACGCCCTCGACGCCCCCGCCCTGGGCCGCCACTGCACATGGTGCGACCGCACCGTGCTCCAGTGGCTCCCCGGCATCCGCATCGACCACATCCTGCACTCCCGCCAACTCGCCTGCGCCGCCGCCCACGTCGGCGCACCCACAGGCTCCGACCACCGCCCCGTCATCGCCACGCTCTACCTGCGAAACAAGTAGCCCCTACGCCCACCCGCCCGATGCGCTCGACTGCTCCGGCACCCGCGCCCCGAAACCCCCCGCCGCGTTCGCACGCAGCCCCATGAACACCAGCATGAGACTCCACCACCAGTGGAACCGCCACCCCGCCGGTGGCGACAGCGGCTGCGCCGGCCCGCTGAAACTCGGGTGCTGCTGCCAAAGCTCGATCCCGCCGCGCCTCCACCTCGTCAGCACCTCGCACAGATCCTCCCCCGGCGCGCCGTCGCTGATCACCAGCACACGCCCGATCCCCTGCGAACGCAGGAACACCGCACTCGGAAAGTCCTGAGGGAACACCACCCACCGGTTGTCGTACTCCCCAGGCGACGGCGACCGCCCCTTCGAGGCCCGCTGCGAGTCGATCAGGAACGCCGGCGGCGCACCATCCGCAAGCCCGCACTGCACCAGCCACTCCACGCCCCGCCGCAGCGTGTCATAGATCGCCCCCGCGTCCAGCACCGCCTGATGCCCGCACGTCGTGT
This sequence comes from Phycisphaerales bacterium, assembly GCA_046350475.1. Lineage (GTDB taxonomy): Bacteria > Planctomycetota > Phycisphaerae > Phycisphaerales > UBA1924 > BJHL01. Next base: position 147,464 of record JAXMAJ010000001.1, read on the forward strand.
TGTACAGCGGCACCGGCCGAAACCCCCGCGAAGCCATCGACAACCCCACGCCCACCCCCGCGTCGCTGGGCAGATCAATGACCAGCGCCGTCGTCCCCCCCGCCCTCGGCACATGCGCGCCCTCCGGCGATAACGCCTCGGGCGACAGCAGCACACCCGAGCCCCCCAGGGGCGCACCCCCCGTCACAAACAGCGCGGGCTTCGCCCACTGCGACCACACGCTCACCGGCGGCGCCCACACCGCAAACAGTTCCTCGCCGTTCATGCCACCGCTCCCGCGGCTACGCCCAGCCGCTTTTCCACACTCGCGTCCTCCACCACCCACACCGGCACGTCCTGCGCCCGCGCGTCGATCAGCGGCACCGCCGCCACCCGCGCGTACAGCCCCGCAAACGCGCCGTCCACCACGAACACCCCCAGGCACACATGCCTGTCCCCCTCCGGTGTTGCGACCGGCACCGACGTGAACCTTTCCTGCGCCACCCAGGCGCCCGGGTGCAGCCTCGACCACACCCGCGCCCGCCGCCGCACCTTCGCGTCGCTCACCCCCTCAATCGCGACATCCTCCCCCACCCGCCCCAGCGCAGGCTTCAGCACCCACCCCGGCCCGGCATCGCCCACCGCGCACGTCCGGGGCAGCAACGCATCCCACACCGGGGTCGCCAGCCCGCCCATCCTCCACACGATCGGCGCCCGCTTGCTCTGCGACACCAGCGCCGTCCCCGGGTTCGACTGCGCGAGATGACCCGCAAAGTACGACCCCCAGCCCCCATCCAGCTGCGCCAGCCATTCGCCCGGAAAAAACCGGACCACCCCGTCCACCCCCCCGCTGAACCCCGGCGCGCCCACGCGCATCTCACCCGGCCGGCACTGGTCCGGCCCGCACAAAACACCCCGTATCCCCGCCCCCTCAAGCCGCGACTTCAGGAACATCATCACCTGCCGGTCGTCCACAAACGCCGTCGCGTGCACCAGCGCGACAACCCCGCCCGCAGGCAGCCGCCGCGCCCACGCCGCTACCAGCGCACCCGCCGGGCACGGCGCCACACCCGCCCTAACCCCCGCGCCCAACGCGAAGCACGACGCCAACGCCGCCGACTCCACAAACCCCCCGGGCACGTCGCTGTTGACCTCAGAAATCCTCCACCCCTCCGTCGTCCAGTGAAAGTCATACCGCGAAAACCGCGGCCAGCAAAACCCCGCGCCGCCCCGCTGCGAACGCACCGCCTGCGCAACCCGCCGCGGCAGCCGCACCGCCGCAAGCAGCCCGTCATCCGCCACCACCGCCCGCTCGCACGCCAGCATCTCCGCGTCCAGCCGCTCCGCGAGCGCACCGACCTCTCCCACCACCCCCCGCCGCATGACCAGCGGGTACGGAGCCAGCGCGCAGTGGTCGCCCGCCTGCGGGTCCAGCTTGCCCAGGGCAAACACCGCCCGCGTGCGATACGCACGCATCCCCTCGGCGCTCAGCGCCGCGCCGGCCTCCATGACAACCCCAGCCCTCACGCCGGCACCCCGCGCAGCACGAGGTACCCGCACGTCAGCACCAGGTACACCACCGCCGGAGGACCACCCCACAGCACCGCCGACGGCCGGGGCCTGTGCACCCGGGGTGTCGCCACCATCGACACGACACACTCCGCCGCGACAAGCAGCACCACCGGCCACGCCGTGAACATGAAGTCCTCGATCGTCCGCCCCAGGTCCACCCACGTCCCCGCCACCGACCGCCCCAGCACCGCCCCGCAGCACACCATGCACACGCCCAGCCGCAGCGCCGCGCTGTTGTCACGGTCCACCAGCACGCGGTCCAGCGGCCCCACCACCACCTGCAGCACGCCCCAGCACACCAGCAGCACCGCCGTCGACAGCACCGCGCACAGCACCACCACCCACCACCCGGGCCCATCGCCGATGTTCGCCCCCGCAAACGCCAGCGTCACCGCCACGATCAGGCACCCCGCCACAAAGCCCGCGCCCCCGATGCCGCGCTGCACCGCGTCCGCCATCGGACGCAGGCCCATCAGCGGCATCGCAAACACGAACAACCCGGCCCACGCCGCGCCCATCGCCTGGTACATCGCGATGTACAGCACATCGCCCCTCACGTCATGCGCCGCCAGCACCCGCAGCACCACCAGCAGCAGCACCGCACTCACCGCCGGGCCCAGCAGCAGCCACCCCAGGCCGCCCCCCGGGGGACGCACCTTGACCGACCCCGCCCTGAAGAAGTACACCGCCCAGGCGACCAGCGCCACCACCCCGCACACCAAGGAAACAAAGACCTCGTCTTCGCCCATCGATCGCAGCAGCCCCAGTGCCCCCGGGCCGGCAGCATACCACAAAACCAACGCCGCCGGAAACCCGGAACGCCCAGGACCCTCGTTCGGAGCAGCCCCCCGCCGGTTTCAGCCCGCCCCCGCCCTCAGCCCCCGCACGAGCCACCGCTGAACACCCGCAGGAAGTCGTCGATGTCCTGCGTATCAGGGAAAAGCCCGTCCCGGTTGAAGTCGGTCGTGTCGCACCACCCGTCCGCCGATGGGCACGCACCCCCGCTGAACACGCCCAGCATCGCGTCGATGTCCGACGTGTCCGGGAACAGCCCGTCGTTGTTGAAGTCCAGGTCGTCGCACGCCAGCAGGCTCGCGCCCCCGCTCTCCAGCGCGCCCAGCACCAGGTCCGCCACATACTGCCCGCCCGCCGGCGTCCAGTGCACCCCGTCCGTGTCCAGGTACCCGTTGGCCGCGAAGAACGCGTGGTCCCCGCCCGCGTGGAACAGATCGATATACCCCGTCCCCCGCGCCACCGCCGCGTCCTCCATCCCCTGCCCGTTCGTCTGGTTCCACGGCGCCCCCGCGTCGTACGACGAAACCAGCACGATCTCCGCCGCCGGCACGTCCGCCCGCACCCGGTCCACCAGCTGCACCATCTTCCCCGCAAAGCTCGCCCGCGTCTCCAGCCCGTCGTTCTGCCCCAGCATGATCACCACCATCGAAGGCTGAAGCTGCACCAGCTGCTGGTCAAACGTCCAGTTCCGCCGCAGAAAAGTGCTCACCCCCCACCCGCCGTTCGCCACGCGGTGCAGACGCGGCGCCGCGTTCTGCGTCTGGTTCTCCCAGCCCAGGAACGTCACCGAACCGCCCGGCTGCGGCTCAAACCGCACGCGCTGCCCCGCCGGCGCCCCCGGCGGCACCGCCACCGTCAGCGTCCGCACCTCCTGCACCGCGCTGCTCGTCTGCACACGCCCGAACGTCCCGTCCGGATACCGCACGATGAACGACCCGCCCCCAGGCCCCGCCGTGTAGTGCAGACGCACCACCGGGCTGTACGCCGTCACCTCCAGCCACGCCGGCACGATGTCGTTGTACGTCGCCCACATCCCGTCCAGACCGTTGTACGGCTGCACGTCCGTGTTGATCACCCCGCGCGTCCACACGCTGTTGCTCAGCGTCGCGCCCGTCCAGATCGAACACCCGCGGTACCCAAGCCCGCCGTCCCCGTACCGCGCCACGATCCGCGAACGGAGCCCGTCAAACATCGCCCCGGCACGGAACGTCAGCGAATCCCCGATGCACACGATGCTCCCCGCCCCGTGCTCCATCGCCGCCCGCGTGTCCGCGTACGCCGCCGGCAGGTTGCGCGACAGCTCCGCCCGCGCAAGCCCCGCGCAGCAAAGCACCACCGGCATGGAAAGCCCCGCTCGCATCTGTGCCCCCCGCACATCATGCCACACCGCCGTGAAAGTGCAAGCAAAGTTCCCGATAACCCCGCGAACGGACCTCCCACCCACCCGGACGCGCCCGACCGCCGCCCGAACACGCGGTCACGTGCCCTGCTGGTTCATCTGGTCGATGAACGCCGTCGCCTCGTCGATCGAACGCTGCATGTCCTGGATCAGCCGCGCCACGTCCCCCTGGATCTGCGTCGCGTCATCCTGCAGGCTCGCGATCGCCTGCGCGTTCAGGTTGTGCTTCAGGAACAGCGTCTGGTCGCGGAACGCCGACAGCACCGGGTCCATCTTCGCCTCCGCCGCCTTCATCGCGTCATGAAGCTGGTCGTACTTCCGCTCCGTGTCGCGCAGCAGCCTCTCGCTGTTCGCCCGGATCGACGCGCTCTCGTACTGCGAAAGCTCCCCCCGCCACTCCCGGAACAACGCCCCGCTCACGTCCTCCACGCTGCTGATCCGCTTCCGCACCGTCTCCGCCGCGCCCGACGCGTCCTCGTACTCCCCCTGCAGCTTCCGGTACTTGCTCTCCAGGTCCGTGAACTTCCCGCCCTTCCCCGTGATCGCAAGGAACTGGTCCAGCGCAGACTGGAACTCCTTCTTCGCGTCCTGCTGCGCCTCCTTGGTGTCCTGCACCCGCGCCACCAGCTGGTCACGCTTGGGAATCCCCAGCTTCTCCTTCAGCGCGATCTTCGCGCCCGAGCAGCCCGCCACCACCACCAGGCATACCCCCAGGCACCCCACCAGCGCAGCAGTCTTGAGCGCGTGCATCCCGGCCTCCTTTGATGGTCAGTGTACGGCCGGCCACGACCGGCCCACAAAGCGCCCCCGCGCCGCCACCAGCGCGCCGACACCCGCCGCCAGGCACACCACCGTCGACACCACCGAACCCTCCACACCGAACTCCCCACCCGCCAGCCACGCCGGCCCCGCCAGCACGCCGTGCAGCACCGCGTGCACCTCCATCCCCGACAACGCCCCGCCGAACACGCACTGCTGCAGGATGTTCCACGCCATGTGCACCCCCACCGCCATCCACAGCCGCTGCGTCAGCACGTACACCGCGCCCAGCAGCACGCCCGCCTGCACCACCAGGTTCACGCCGTTCAGCAGCGTCGCGCCCGGGTTCAGCGCATGCACCAGCCCGAACACCACCGCCGACACGCACAACGCCCACCACGTCCCCAGCCGCTGCTGCGTCAGGCGGAACAGCACGCCGCGGAACAGCACCTCCTCCACCACCCCCGCCGCAAGGTTCGTCGCCAGCGCCGCCGACACGATCCCGCCCCACTCAGCCCGCGGCGCCACCCCCTCCACCCGGTACACCCCAAGCACCCACAGCACCAGCACCGCCACCGACACCAGCAACCCGCCGATCACCAGCCCCCCGGCCCACTCCGCCCCCCACCGCCACGCCGACCCCCGAACCTCCGCCGGCCACGCCCCCTCCACCAGCCGCACCAGCCCCAGGTACGCGCCCAGCACACACCCCGCCACCGCCGCACCCCCCAGCACCAGCACCACACCCTCCGCACGCCCGCCCTTGCACGCCGCGTTCACCAGGCCCCACGCAAACTGCACCCCCACCGCCACCAGCGCCAACGCCATCATCCCCACCACCACGCGGAACACCGCCGAACGCCCCACCCACACGCACCACCGCACAGGCCACGCGCGCCGCCCCGGCACGCCCGCCAGCTCAACCCGACCGCCCGCGACTTCATGCGTCATACTCGCCCTTCTTGGGACTGCCCCCCCACGCATTCCACACAACCGTCCCCACACCCGGCATGGGTATGCTCCACCATGACGCACCGCCCGCGCTGGCCCTGGGGGGCCACCTGCGCCATCACGGCCATCGCCGCCGCCGCCGCGTGGCTCGCCCTCGCCCGCGCCGCCGATAAGCCACCCTGGTGGAACGCCTCAAGCACCTCCTCCGCCGCCGTCGCCCGCGCCGCACAGGAACTCGAAGGCGCAGCCACCGCCCAGCTCACCGCCCTCCGCAACGACCAGCCCTGGTCGGTCTCCCTCAGCCAGGACGACGCCAACGACTGGCTCGCCGCACGCCTCCCCGTCTGGGCCAGGAGCCGCGACCTCGCCCTCCCCGATCAGCTCCGCGCCCTCAGCGTCGCCTTCACCCCCGAGGGAATCCTCGCCGGCGCCAGCGTCCGCACCCCCGCGGGCGAACGCTGCGCCTGGGTCCTCCTCCAGCCACGCATCGACCCGGAAGGCCTCTGGCTCACCGCCTCCCGCGCAGGCATCGGACGCGCAGAACTCCCCCTCGCCCAGGTCCTCGCCCTCCTCCCCGATGACCCAGCCACCCGCGACGCCGTCGCCGTCCTCGAAGGACGAAAGCCCGCCACAACCTCACCCTCCCTCCGCGTCGACGGCGCCCGCACCGTCCGCCTCCTCGACATCCGCCCGCAGAACCGACGCCTGGAACTCACCGCGTCGACAGGCCCCCAGTAGCGCCACGCACCACACGCACCGTCCCGTCCTCCATCACCTCCACCGCGCCCCAGCCCTGCGCGCTCGTCGTCAGCCACTCGCCAAACTCACCCCGCGCACCGCCCCAGCGCGCATCCGCCGCCCGCGCCGCGCCCGTCGATTGCAGCACCACCGACGGTGATACCTGCCGCAGCCACGCCTCGCTCTCGCCAGACCACGCGCCGTGATGCGGCAGTTCCATCGCCGCCACACGCCCCACCTCTACGCCCCGCAACGCCCGGATCGCACCCTCCTGCACGTCACCGGTCAGCAGCACCCCCGGCAAACCCCGGCCCGCACCGCACACCGCCACCAGTGAGGAGTCGTTGTCCCCCCCGCCCCCTGCGCCGTCCACCGGCCACACAAACCGCACACCGCCACCCCCCAGCCTGAACCCGTCACCCTCACCCGCCACCCTCACCGCAACCCCGCGCCCACGCAGGTCCGCCAGCAGCGCCGCCGCGGCACCACGCTCCTCCGCCGCCGCCACATCCAGAAACCGCCGCGGCACCACCACCTCCTCCACCCCCAGCGGCCCCACCACCTCCGGCAACCCGCCGAAGTGGTCCAGGTCCGGGTGCGTAACGACCACCCGCGCCACGCGCCAGACGCCCACGGCACGCGCCGCGCTCACGACCCCCGGCAGCGACCCGACCCCGCCCCGCGCCGCCTTGCAGTCCCACATGACGACGTCGCCCCCGCTCCGCACCAGCATGCACGTGCCGTCCCCCACGTTCAGCATGTCCACCCGCAGCGCCACCCCCCGGGGCGTCACCGGCGCCGCCAGCCACGCCCCCGCCAGCAGCGCCGCCACCAGCACCCACACGCCCACCCACCTCCACCGGCCCCACCCCAGCCGGTGCGCCCACACCACCCCCACCACCGTCGCCAGCAGCGCCCACCACCCCGGCACCGGCGGCACCCGCACGCTGCTGAAAGGCAACGCGTCCAGCCGCGCAGTCGTCCACAGTGCAAGCGAACCAAGCCGCTCCACCACAAACGCCGCCCCGACGCCCGCGCCCGGCACGACCACGCCCGCCAGCAGCGCCACGTACCCCACCCAGAGCAGCAGCACGATGACCGGCGACACCAGCAGCGTCGCCGGCACCGCCACCGGGCTCACAAGCCCCGTCGCGTGCATGACCGCAGGCAGCGACACCACCCAACACATCACCCCCACCGCCACCGACGCCCGCAACGCACGCCGCACCCGCTGCACCAGCGTCGCGTCATCCACCAGCCCCCGCAGCACCGGCGTGAACACACCCTCCGTGAACCGCTCGCCCGCCGAAAGCAGCAGCCCCGTCAGCCCCAGCGACAGCTGAAACCCCAGCCCCCACAGGTCCATCGGCCGCCACACCAGCAGCCCCAACGCAATCCACCCCAGCACGCACAGCCGGTCATACCGCCGCCCGCTCGCCTCCACCGCCAGCAGCGACACCACCATCGCGCCCGACCTCAGCACCGGGCTCGACGCCGGCACAATCGACATGTACGCCAGCACCACCGCGCACAACGCCAACGGTTCCAGCCGCCCCCGGTCCCCCGTCAGCCGCAGCAGCCACAGCGCCAGCGCCGCCATCACCGTCAGGTGAAAACCCGAGATCGAGAGCACATGCAGCAGCCCCAGCCGCGTGAACGCGCCAGTGACCTCCCCGGACTCAACGCCCACCTCCGTCCTCCCCAGCAGCAGGCTCTCCAGGAGCGCCCGCCGCTCCAGGCTCCCCTCACCCGCCGCGCCCCGCACAACCTGCTCCGCACGCCCACGCAGCCACGCCCGCGCCCGCAGCACCAGCGCCACACCGCGATCCACCGCACCACCCGGCGCCGGCTCCACCAGCCCGGGCCCCGGCAGCCCCAACACCCCCGCACCGCCCGCCTGGTTCCGCCACAACTCCCAGCCCCCGTCCCCCGGGTTGCCGGACGACGACCCCGGCGCAAAGTCCCCAGTCACACGCACGATGTCCCCGGCACGCACAGCCGGCGACTCCGTCCCGCGCACGAACACCCTCACCCGACCGCTCGCCCCCACCAACCCCGCACCCCCCTCCACCCCGCGCAGCCCCAACTCAAACGACCACGACGGTTCCCGAGGCATGAACCCGCCCAGCACCGTCGCCGGAGCCCGCGAACGCCGCGCGCCGTCCAACACCCTCCCCTCCACGCACACCACACCCTCCCGCACCAGCCGGTCCAGCCGATCCCCGCGCACCTCGAGCACCCGCGCCGTGAACACCCCGCCCGCGCAGCACACCACCGCAGCCGAACCCAGCGCCCGCACCGCCCAGGCCCCGCGCACAACGCCCCCGGCAACCGCGCAGCCCGCCACCGCGCCGCCGCACGCGGCAAACCAGGCCCATGAATGCACCGGCCACGCCCCGCCCACCGCCCGCGCACACGCAAACCCCGCCGCGCACAGCGCAAGCACCACACCCACGCGCAGGCGCGCCGCCCGCACATGACTGTCCCTGCCACCGCGCGCAGTGTCCCCGGCCGCCCCGAACATCACGGCATCATCGCCGATGCCGCCCGGCCCGTCAAGCCGCCAGCCCCACCAGGACTTACGTGCCCGCGCCAACGATGATGTCGTTGAACTTCTTCGCCAGGTCCACCGACGCCGGCAGCGGCGCATTCCCAGCCTGCGGGTCCAGGAAGTTCTGCCCGAAGTCCATGATCCCGTTGTAGCACTGGCCCGTCCCCGCGTCCTTCACCGTGGGCGACCCGCCCACCAGCTTCGGCAGGAACGCACCGTCCTCGCCCGCCGAGTGCAGCACCACGCCCGCACGCGCCGCGCTCGGCCACAGCGTGTCATACGTCACGCCCGCCTGCGTCATGTTGAGCGCAGAACCCGGGCTCCCCAGCAGCCCGGTCAGCGAACGCACACGGTCCGCCGGCCCCACGTCAGAACCCAGCATGCTCACCGCCCCGTTGTCCACGCCACGCTTGCCGATCCGCACGCCCGACGTGAAGAACGCCGCGTTCGACGCCCAGTAGAAACGCGACGGCGTCGTCGCCGCCGCCGTCCCCGAATCCTCACGCGCAAAGTCCGTCACCACCGCCGGCGCCTTCGTGAACGTCGGGTCCTGCACCCACGCCACGATCGGCGTCCCGAACGCGTCCACCAGCTCCGGATACTGGTGCTCCGGCACCCCCGTCCGCGCACCCTGCGTCCCGTCCTGCGGGTAGAAGTTCTTCCGATTGATGGAGAAGTACAGCTTGCCGCCCCCCGACGTCGTCCCGATCAGGCTCTGGTCGATCCGCACCGCATCCGCCGCCGTCGGCCCCACCAGCACCGTCGACGCACCCGTCCCCGTCGTCAGCCCCCCCGACAGGTCGAGCAGGATGTTCTGCATCGCCGTAAACCCGCGCGTCGCGTTCTCCTGACGCCCCATCTCCCGCGCCGAAAAGTACCCCGGCGCAGTCCCATTGTGGTCCGTTTCGAACTGGCTGACCGCGTTCCCCAGCGTCGTCAGCGTCATCTGCGTCTCCGCCTTCCGCGCAGACTTCCTCGCACCCGCCAACGCGGGAATCGTGATCGAAACGATCACGATGATGATGAAGATGACCACCAGCAACTCGATGAGGCTGAAGCCCCGACGTGCCTGCGACATGACCTGCTCCTTGCCCGCGGCGAGAACCACCGCGCACGACTCCACAGCGAACGCCGCAGCGCCCGCCCCACCATCCAACTGTTCGCACCAGCAAGCCCCCGGTTGCCCCCACCCGCCGGGTTCACCCGCCAGGAAAGGTGCCTCCCAAGGCCCGCCTTACGCATTCAACTCTATCCGCACACCCCACCCCGGGGGCACCCGCCCCCAAACCCCCCCACAGGCCAAATCCCCCAGCCGACCCGAGGCGGATAGTCCTCCGAGCCTCGTGTGTGTCGGCCACCACAATCAAGCCACGGCGCGCACGGTTCTACGGGGAAGCTGGCAAGCACAACGAACCACCCCGAGGCGCACCCCAATGCGCGCCACCACACCACACACCCCCACCGCCCCGATCATCCGCGTGCGGTTGCGTACCACCAGGCAGCACTCAAGGCACGCCGCGTTTGGGCGGCACGCGTCCCGTGAAGACGGGACTCGCCCGACACTGCCACTGACCCCAATAACAGCAAACGACAACCGGCGCACCCAGGCCGCGGCCTTTCAATGCAAATCCTGTCCTTCAGCAAGGGGGGCCACAAGTGGTTGCCGATCTTCCGCACTATGCCGACGCACAGCGCATGGATAACAAGGCTTGACCGCGCATGGGACGCAATGGGCGCGGTGCTGGCTGTCTGCACCGACCCCATCACCCGGGACGTGCTCGTGCGTGGTCGCTGCGAAGTGCTGGGCCAGGCCGATGCAGCCGCACGCCGGACCGTGCGCATCGATCACGCTCAGCTGGAATCCAGGCTCTCCATCCTGCTGCTGGCCGGGCAGGTCCTCAGCGAGGGACCGCCGATGTACGCACGCCTCGTCGGCCAGCCCGAAGAAGACACGCAGGACACCCGCCCAGACGGCGCCGTCATCCCGATCGTGAGCGGCGTCAGCCCCGACTGCGCGGCACTCACGCTCGACATGTGGTCCAACGCCGCCCCGCCCGACACGACGAACGGCTATGTATGCCAGCCCCCAGGCCTCATCACCTACGCCTCCTCCGGCGAATGGGCCCGCAGCGTGTGGGAAGCATGGAACCGACAAGGCGCCCCGCGTGCCGACGCCGCCGCGCCCGTGCACACCTGACGCCGGACGCAAACCGCGCCACCGATTAACCCGAAGCGCAGCCGCGCCCACGAACGCCGCACGACCCGCCCCGGTTCCCCGCTCCCCAAAGAAGCTCTGAAAAGCCCCGAGCTCAAGATCGCCATGCAGCAGCCGGGCTGCCGGTCCAGGGAACTGCCCGTGTGTCTTCCTGCAACCGCAGCTCCACACCCAGCAATTCACTTTTCTATTCCGGACTCACCCCCCGCGCGCGACACTCCGCGTCGATGCGCTCATCGCCCCTTGGCGCCGGCCGCTCTGCCAGGTAACGTTGCGCCATGCGCACGCCCCACGCCCGCGGCGTCATCCTCCACGCACCCCAATTCCACCCCCTCACTCCGTCTCTCCCTTTGACCACTTCCCTACGTCCCGATCTGACCATTGTCCAACCCCCACAGCGCAACTCCCCAAAACACCCGTTATCGGCCCGACCACCCACGCGAAAATGCCTGCAAAGACAGCACTCCTCAATACCCACCGCAGAAAAGCCCGCCCCCGCACCCACGCCCTTCCCTGGCCACGCTCTCGTACCATCCCCGGTGCCACGGGATGTCTGCTTCTACGACGGCCAATGCGGCATGTGCCAGCGGACGCGCCGCATCTTGACCGCCCTCGACTGGCTCGGACGCCTCGAGTTCCAGGACATGCTCACCGTGCCCGCAGGCGATCTCCCCGTCCCCATGGACCAGGCCCTGGCAGGCATGCCGATGCGCACCCGCACCGGACTCACCCTCGTCGGCTTCCCCGCCGTCCGCCGCGCACTCCTCCAGACGCCCCTCGGCTTCCTCCCCTCGCTCCTGCTGTACGCCCCCGGCATCTCAAACCTGGCCCGCGCCGCCTACAACCACACCGCCGCCAACCGCACCCGTGCCTGCACCGTCCACACCCCATGACGCCCCCCAACGACACCACCATGATCCTCTTCGTGTGCACCGGCAACACCTGCCGAAGCCCCATGGCCCAAGCCATCGCGCGCGATGAGTTCATCCGCAACGCAAAGGAAGGCAGGCAGCGCGCCGTCCGCGTCGAGTCCGCCGGCGTCGCCACAGGCCCCGGCCTCCCAATGACCCCAGAGGCCCGCCAGGCCCTCGAAGCCCTCTCCATCGACCCCGGCCGACACCGCTCCCAGCCCCTCACCAGGGAACTCGTGGATTCCGCCGCCGTCATTTACACCATGACCGCCGCCCACCGCGCCCGCGTCCTCGAACTCTCCCCCGCCGCGGAAACCAAGGTCCACACCCTGGACCCCTCCGGCAAGGACATCCCCGACCCGATCGGGGGCCCGCTCGAGGAGTACCGCGCCTGCGCCGCCCGCATCCGTACCCTCGTCCGCGAACGCCTCGCCCAGCTCGCCCCAGCCTGAAGGAGAACGCATGCGCATCGCACTGTCCGCCGACCACCGCGGGTACGCCGGCATCAAGCAGCTGCAGGAAAAACTCGCCCGCGAAGGCCACGAAGCAACCGTCCTGGGCGACATCTCCGGCCCCCCCGCCGACTACCCCGACCGCGCCTACCTCGTCGGCAAGGCCGTCGCCGAGCACAAGGCCGACGTCGGCATCCTCCTCTGCGGCACCGGCATCGGCATGAGCATCGCCGCCAACAAGATCCCCGGCGTCCGCGCCGCCGTCGTCCACGACGAACTCACCGCGCAGCTCTCCCGAAGCCACAACGCCGCCAACGTCCTCTGCCTCTCCGCCGACCTCCTCGGCCAGCGCATCATCGAGAAGATCGCCGACGTCTTCATCTCCACGCCCTTCGAGGGCGGCCGCCACGCCCGACGCATCCACAAGGTCGAGGCCATGGAACAGGGCAAAGACCCCAGGACCGTGACCGACTGATACCGCCGCACAGACTCAGGACTCCGGTGATCAGGGAATCAGGGAAGGGGGGACCTCCCAGATGACCAGGAACCCTTTGGTGTGGTTGAACGGGCTGCAACGCCACAAACCCGTGCTGGGCGGGCCCGTCACCTCCATCGCCCACGCGTACCGCCCGTCCGCCGACAACTCCACCGTCGCCGCGCCGGAAGTGCCCGCAAGCCGCGCCACACACGCGCCGGTCTCCTCCCGCACCAGCGCCCCGCCCGCGCCCCCCGCCACCGGCCACGCCGCCGCAAGCCCCCTCGCCCGCCCCCGCACCCCAGGCACCGTCGCGCACGCAAACTCCCGGAACGTCCCCGCCCGGACATCCACCACCAGCGTCGCCGGTGAAACCGTGCCCGCCAAGTCCACCTCCAGCGTGCCCCCGTCCCCGCTCAGACGCGGCTCAAAGAACGCCCGCCCGGAACACGTGACCGGGATCCGGCGAACGCCGTCCCCCTCAGGCACCACCACCTCGCCGGCCTGCTGCGCCCCGGCGACTGCCGGCGCCTGCGTCTGGCTGAAGAGCGCCCACGCACAAGGCGAGCCCGCCGCCGCGGGTTCAGCCACCGCGAAGAACTGCGGCGGCACCTGCGGGCTGCCCGAGTTCATGAGCGTGGGACACCTCACCGTCGCGATGTCGCTGCGCACCATCGTGGCGAGGTCAAGACTCATGAGCGTGCAGTCGCACCAGATCGCAGGCGCCTGGAAGTCCCACGACTGCACCTGGATCAGGACGCACGAACCGTCACGCGAAAACCCCCGCACCGTCGGCGTCGTGGAAACGCCCGGCCGCGCGAGCGACAGGCTCTTCAGGGACCCGTCCCGCGTATCCGTCACCTGCACCCCGCCCGAATTCCCCATCACCCCGTACGTGCTGACACACGCAACGACAAACCGCGCATCCGGCGACATCCGCACACCATTGATCGCGTCCCCCCGCACCCGCACCGCCGGCGACAGCCGGGCCGGCGCCCCCGACCCCTCCGGCAACCGCCACCGCGTCACCAGCGTGTCGTTGTTCATGGGGCGGTACACCTTCTGGTACGCCAGCGACGGGAACAGGTCCGCCACGATCGGCGCCGGCCACGTGCGGGACCCCATCCACGCGGGCTTCTCCAGCAGCAGCGCGAACGCCCCCACGCACGCCGTCAGCACCAGCATCGAGAGCAGCACCGGCCCCACGAGCCGCTCGACCCCCGTCCGCCCCAGCACGGGGCGGTGCACCGGGCCCGCGCACTCCGGGCACGCCGCCGGCCCCGGCCTCGACAGCTCGTAGTTGCACCGCCGGCAGTGCGCCACCCCCGGCCGCTGGGGCCTCGTCACCACGCGGTAGACCCGCCGCGCGAGCAGCAAAGGCACCAGCAACACCAGCACCAGCGCCACGTCCGGCGCGTACCACACCGCCTGTCCGGCCAACGAGTCACGATCCACCGGCTGCCCGACACCCACGACACCCGGCCCGAAGTCCACCGTCGGGCTGAACACGGACCCCTCGCGGGTCACCTGCAGCGGGATGCGCGCAATGGGCTCAAGCGTCGGCTGCATGCCAGAGTGGTACCGCCGGACCGAACGGACGTTGCAGGCGCCGTTCGACCTTCCTCAGGGCGCCGTTGTCGAAGCGGCGGCACCCTCCCCGCCCTCAGCCCCGACGCCCGCCTCCGGAAGGGAGGCGAGCCTCCGCTTCACCGCGAAAATCGCTATCAGGAGCCCGACCAGCGCCAGCGCCGCCGACGTGAAGTACACCAGCCCATCCACATGGAACCTCGCACCCTCCTTGACGGAGAACGCAAACACATACCCGCCGATCAGCGGGCCCACGATCGCCGCCAGGTTCTGCACGCTCGTGAGCGCCCCCTGCACCCGCCCCTGCTCCCGGGGCGACACCCGGTGCGTGATGAGCGCCTGGGCCGCGGGCATCGCGATGCCGCCCAGGCTGGTCGCCACGATCGTCGCATAGATCATCCACCCCTGCGTCGCCAGCGCATAGCCCACGAACGCGCAGACCGACATGCCAAGCCCCACAATGAGCGCCCGCGGCTCGCCCATCGCCGGGATCAGCCTGCGCGTAAGCCCCCCCTGCACCACGATGGCGCACACCCCCACAAAGAACAGCGACAGCGCGCCGTGGAACGTGTCCCACCCGTACCGGTGCGCCGTGTACAGGATCCACGTCGAGTGGAGCGCAAACTGGGCGGCGTTGAACAGGAAGAACGAGCCGGCAAGCACGAACACGAACGGGTACCGGCGCAGCCCATGCAGAGCCCCCACGGGGTTCGCCCGCGCCCTGTCGAACCCGTGCGAACGGTGCGCCCGATCGAGCGACTCGGGAACCACGAAGAACCCGTAGAGCCAGTTGATCAGCGTGATGATCCCCGCCGCATAGAACGGGTAACGGATGTCGCCGTGCCAGACCGGCCCGTGCTTCCACAGGTGGAGCTCATGCGCCCCCAGCAGCCCGCCCATGAGCGGCCCGATGGTGAACCCGAGACCGAACGCCGCGCCGATCATCCCGAACGCCGCCGCCCGCTTCTGGGGCGGCGTGACGTCCGCGATGTACGCGTTCGCGGTCGCCATGCTCGCGCCCGATAGCCCGTTGATGGCACGCGTCACAAACAGCCACGGCACGCTCGGCGCCAACGCCATGGCAAAGTAATCGATCCCAGAACCGAACAGCGCCGAGAGCAGGACGGGCCGCCGGCCGTACCGGTCCGAAAGCGCCCCCAGCACGGGCGCAAACAGGAACTGCATGAGCGCGTAGGTGGTGCCCAGCCAGGCGACGACCGGGGCCGCGGCGGCCTCGGCGTCCCCCGGGCTCGTCGTGACCAGCCCGTGGTTGGCCTGCAGCATCATCACCAGGCGTGGCGCCACGGGGATGAGCAGGCCGAACCCCAGCACGTCGAGCAGGAGCGTCACGAAGATGAAGATGACGGCGGGCTTGCGGGCGGACACGGGGCAGAGGGTAGAAGCGGCCGGGAGGTCGCGGGGCTCAGGCCCGCCCGCACTCCGGGCACGGCTTGCCGGCAAGACCGCTGGTGTCGTACCCGCAGGACGGGCAGCCGGGGCGCGGAGCGGGCACGAGTGCCCGCGTCAGGACCAGCGACGCCAACGCCAGCCCCGCCCCGGTCGCCAGCAGCACCCACTGGGAATGGAACGTCTGCCACAAGGACGGGGTCGGACCAAAGCCGGAGTTCCCGACAAGCACCTGGCGCGAGTACTCGCCCCACCCGAACGCCAGCCCGGCGACCGCCAGCAGGACCATCACGAGCGCGCCGACGCGCAGCACGCACGCGCACATCCAGCGGGCCACACGGATGTCGTCGGCACTTGGTCGCACGGTACCTCCCGGGGTACGCTGGGCTAGTTCCCGAACAGGTTCCGCTCCCCGTAGTAGCCGTTCTCCTCAAAGTACCTGAGTGCCTCGGCCGTGCTCCGGAAGATGCGCGTGGCCGTCTCGGTGATGAACGGGCTCGGGTGCTTCTTGGGCTTCCACACGACGAACACCTCCTTCGTGTGCTCGAACGCGTGGTGGAGCTCGCGCTCCACGCCGCTCGAGAGGCCGGGGATGCCGCCGGGGAGCTCGGGCACCAGGCTCACGATCATGTCCGACTGGTCGATGAGCTTGAAGTCCCGCATGTAGATCTGGCCGTCGATGTCGCCGGCGATATCCAGCACCTCCCGGACACGCACGCGGATGGGCTGGTCGCCCGACTTCGCGCCCCCGAAGGAGTGCGGCGCCACATCGATGAACTCCTTGCCGTCCCGGGCCGCGCCGATCGCACGCTCCAGGAGCAGCTTCTCGTCCACGTCGCCGGGGTCGAACGTGATGAAGTGCTCGGCCAGATCGGCGCGGAACTGGTCGATCTCGGCGAGGACGTCGGGCATGTCCACGACGTGGCTCATCGGGAAGGACGGGTAGACGCGCTTGAGGCCGGGCCGGCACGTCAGCCGGAACGCCGTGCGCGTCGTCATCGTGTGCCGCCCGCGGGAGAGGATGTAGAACTGGCTGCCCGGGATCGCCTTGCTCATGAGCTCGGTCGCGAGGATCTCCTCCTCGCGCCAGACCATGCAGTCCTTGAGCGTGGCGTCGATCTCGTGCTCACGGTGCAGGCGGTCGTGCACCACCTCGATGTTGTCGACCAGACAGATGAACAGGTCGGGCTTCATGGCCGCGATCTGGTCATAGTCGAACGCGCTGAACAACCCGTGACGCCAGCGGAACGTCGCGTGTGTGTTCACCGCGATGTTCTTCTCGCCCTGGGAGGTGCTGATCACGTCCTTGAACGCCGCCCGCCGCAGCGAGTTGAGGCGGCTGATCGGGAGGTCCAGGATCCGCCCCGGGCGCACGTCCGTCCCCTCCCGGTACATCATGTCGCCAACGTGGTAGACACGCAGCCCCTCCCCCTGTTCGCCGGCGAACCGCGCGGCGGCGTCGAGGTAGGGCTTCTTCTCCATGCCGATCTGGCCCGTGATAATCGCTCGCATCCGAAAGGATAGCGAACGGACGCGTGCCGCAATGGCACGCCCTGTGCGGACTGTGTTTGGTGCCCGAGCTCCGGAAAGCGTCGCTCGAACGCAACCCGCACCGCCCCCGGGCGGTACCAGTGACTGTCCCGTTCCGTGTTGGGCGCACGAAGAATGAGATTCGCCGCTTGCCCGCGGATGTGCGAGGCAACCCGGGCATAGCTTCTTGCGTGCACAGGAGAGAGAAGTGAATCGCATCGTTTATTCTGTTGTTGCATTGTGCATGAGCCTCCCGACCGTCACCGCGACGGCGGGCCCCGTACTTTCGCTGCAGATCACCAGCGCGTTCGGCAGTGGGCATCTCGATCAGTTGTCGGCGGACGGCACTACCGCCGTCGGCCGGGCCAGCAGTGGTGGCCTGCACGCCGCCTACTGGCGGGCGGGCCAGGCCGTCACCATCCCCTCCTTGCCTCCGGGTGCGAACGTGTCGGCCGCAAGCGGCGTGTCCGCGGATGGGCGGTACCTCGCGGGGCAGGGCCAGTTCTCCGGTGTGTCGAGGGGTTTCCGCTATGACACGCTGACCAACACCTACGAACTGTTCGACAACGTGGCCGGAGGGCCTCTGTCCCCCGGGCCGAACGTCGACGGCATGTCCGGCGACGGTCAATGGGTCACGGGGACCACGCGCCCCGGGAATGCAACCTCCGCGAGCGGATCCTGGTCCCCGGCGACAGGCTGGAGGGTGCACGGCGTGCTGCCAGGCACGACCATCGCATCTTCAACCGACGCGAACTTTGATGGTTCGGTCGTCGTCGGTTTCTGCTCCGGCACATCAGGCTTTCAAGCATTCCGCTGGAGCAACGCCGGTGGCATGCTGGCGCTGCCCGGTGGCCCTTCGCTCGCCTGGGACACCACCAGCGACGGCTCGATCGTCGTGGGAGACTCGGGCGGAGCGGCTGCCTTCTGGGTGGGAAACGGGTCGCCTCAGTTCATCCCGAACGCGGCCGGCGCCGCGCTCGCCACGGGCGATGGCGGGGCACTCATCGGCGGCGGCACCGCTTACCCATACTCCGGCATCTCGGCAAACACCGCCTTCCTCTGGGACAGCGCACACGGGACACGCCTGGTGTCCCAGGTCCTGCAGGAGGGCGGGGTGGATATCACCGGCATGATGTTCGGGAATGTGACCGGGATTTCAGGCGACGGGACGGTCATCGCGGGCAACATGACCCTGAATGGTGTCCGGCGGTCGTTCATCGCGACCATCCCGGCACCCGGAACCCTGGTGGTCTGCGCAGTGCCCTTCCTGACCCCTCGCCGGCGCCGGTAACCCCTACCTGGCCCCGCGCTCCCGCCGCAGCCTCCGCTCACCCTGCACCACCTCCACCGCGAGGCGGATGGAGTGGTCGATCGTGTCGTTCACCAGGAAGACGTCGTACACGCCGCACATCTCGGCCAGGTGCATCTCCTGTTTGGCGGCGTTGAACCGCTTCTCGATCTGGTCTGCGCCCTCACGCTTGCGGTCACGCAGGCGTCGCAGCAGCTCGTCCTCGCTGGGAGGCTTGATGAAGATGGCGAACGCCTCCGCCACCTGCTGCTTGACCTGCATGGCGCCCTGCACGTCGATCTCCAGGATCACCAGCCGCCCACGCCGCAGCTGCTCCAGCACCGGGCCCTTGGGCGTTCCGTACTTCTTGCCATAGACGCCGGCGGTCTCGAGAAAGTCCCCCGCGGTCTTCATCCGCTCGAACTCCTCGTCGGACACAAAGTGGTAGTCGACGCCCTCCGTGTCCACGCTGGTGCGGGCGCGTGTCGTGCAGGAGACGCTGAAGACGCTGTCCGCGATGGAACGCTCCACGCCGCGCGTGATCGTGGTCTTGCCCACGCCCGAAGGGCCGGAAATAATGAGGAGCATCCCGTCGTCGGTATCGGTGGGGAGGCGGTGGCTTGTGGTCATGGTGGTCTCGGCGTGAGGCTAGGCAGGAACACGCGGGGCAACGGGCGGAGAGGCCGGGGCTCGCGGCGCCCCGTGAGGAGGCGCGACTTCTCCCGGACCCACCAGCCCGCGCAACGCGGCCATGCGGACATACACACCGTTGGTCACCTGCCTCAGGATCAGGCTGCGCGGGCCGTCCGCCACCTCGGCGTCGAGCTCGATGCCGCGGTTGATCGGGCCGGGGTGCATGACAACGGCGCCCTGCTTCATAAGGGTCTCGCGTTCGGCCGTCAGCGCGTACCTGGCGCGGTACTCCCTCACGCTGGCGATGACGTTGGGCTTCCTGTCCGCGCCGACGTCCTTGCCGGCGTCGTAACGCTCGAACTGGATGCGGAGCATCATCACAGCGTCCATGGAAGGCAGCACGCTCGCGAAGTCTTCGGTCACGCGGCAGCCCAGCGACTCCAGGGACCTCGGCGCCAGCCCGGGCGAGCCCACGCAGGTCACCTCGGCGCCCAGCGTCGCCATGCCGGCGATGTTGCTGCGGGCAACGCGGCTTGCGTTGACGTCGCCGACGATCGCGATGCGCAGCCCCGCAAGGGAAAAGTCCTTTGTCCTCTGGAAGTGCTCGCAGAGGGTGTAGATGTCCAGGAGGCCCTGCGTGGGGTGCTCGTGCCGGCCGTCCCCGGCGTTCAGGACGGGCACACCCACGTGGCGGGCGATGAGCGCGGCGGACCCGGACTGGCGGGCGCGGACGACAAAGGCGGCGACGCCCATCGCCTCGATGTTGCGGGCGGTGTCGATGAGCGTCTCGCCCTTGCTGACGCTGCTGTTGCCCCCCAGGAGGTCGATGACGTCCGCGCCGAGCCGCTTGGCGGCGACGGAAAAGGACAGGCGCGTGCGGGTTGAATCCTCGAAAAAGAGGTTGGCAACCACCTTGCCCGCGAGAGGCGTGCCGACACTCCCCCGGGAGACGGCGACCTGGTGCGCGTCCGCGAGCAGCATGCGCAGGTCCGGGGCGGGCATGCCCTGAAGGCCCAGCAGGTGGGCGGGTGCGGCCGGGGTGGTGGTGGCGGGCATGCGCGATGTTAGAGCCGAGCGGGCGCGGGGCGAGGACGGCGTGGCTATGCTCCGCCCATGCACTTTGACGCACACCAGCCCATCATCACCGAGATTGAGGCGCGGATTTCAGCGATCCGCGACTCTCTTTAACTACGACTCCAAGTCCAAACGGCGCAAGGAACTGGAAGACCAGATGTCCTCCGACGGCTTCTGGAACAACCAGGGGCAGGCGCGGAGGATCGTGGACGAGTCCAAGCTCCTCAAGGCCCAGTGCGAGCCCCTGTCGCAGGCGATGAAGGACTTTGAGGACGCGCGGCTCGCGTACGAGATGTCCAAGGAGTCCGGCGACAAGGACCTGCTCGCCGAGGCGGACCAGATGCTGTTCTCCATCCGAGCCCGGATGGACCAGATCGAGCTGCAGAGCCTGCTCTGCGACCCGCACGACTTCCGCAACTGCTTCCTCACCATCTCCGCGGGCGTGGGCGGCACCGAGGCCAACGACTGGGCCGACATGCTGCTCCGCATGTACATCTTCTACTGCGAGAAGATGGGCTTCTCGATGGAGGAGGTCGACAAGGGCTTCGGCGCCGAGGTCGGCATCGACAGCGTCACCCTGCACATCAAGGGCGCCTACGCCTTCGGCTACCTCAAGTGCGAGCGAGGGACGCACCGGCTGGCGCGCGTGAGCCCGTTCAACGCGCAGGGCAAGCGGCAGACATCGTTCGCGACCGTGGAGGTTGTGCCGGAGTTCGAAGAGACGGACATCACCATCCCCGAGAAGGACGTGGTGGTCGAGGCGTTCGTGCGGGCGCGCGGGCCCGGCGGGCAGAACGTCAACAAGGTGGCCACCGCCATCCGCGTGCTGCACATCCCCACCGGCATCCAGGTCACGGCGAGCACCTACCGCGACCAGCCCCAGAACCGCAAGCAAGCGATGACGGTGCTGCAGGCCAAGCTGCAGCAGATCGAGGACGACCGGCGCGAGGCCGAGGTCGCCAAGGCGACCGGCGGCAGCCTCGAGCAGGGCTGGGGCAGCCAGATCCGTTCGTACGTCTTCTACGACAACCGCGTCAAGGACCACCGCACGGGCTTCGAGAACCGCGACTACGAGGCGGTGCTCCGGGGCGACATCGCGGAGTTCATCGACGCCGAACTCAAGCGCAGGCGCGCGGACCGCGAAAAGGCGGCGAAGGGCTAATCGGCAACACCCAGCTCGCGCTTGGTGAAGAGCGCCTCGAAGCGCAGGCCCGCCGCCTCCACGTTCTCCCGAGCGCCCTCGAGCCGGTCGATGGTCGCCACCACGGCGGTGACCTCGGCGCCCGCCCCCCGCAGCACCCCCACCGCCTCCAGCGCCTGCCCGCCGGTCGTTGCCACGTCCTCCACCAGCACGACGACATCCCCCCGCTTCACCACGCCCTCCAGCTGCTTGGCTGTGCCGTAGTCCTTCTTCTTGTTGCGCACAAAGATGCTGGGGAGGCCCGTCTCCAGGCTGGCCACGGTCACGAGCGGAATCCCGCCCAGCTCGGCGCCCGCGAGCCGCACCACCTTCTTGCCGGTCGCCTGCTGCACCTTGGTGATGCGCTCCGCGAAGAGGGGGGCGAGCCGCTTGAGGAGCTCGGGACGGGTGCTGAACAGGTACTTGTCCAGGTAATAACTGCTGGTCTTGCCCGAACGGAGGGTGAACGTGCCCCGGAGCAGGGCGATCTCCGCGATGGACGCGGCCAGGGGAGAAGCGGGGGTGCTCATGCGGGGAGCGTACTCCCGAACGCACGGCCGCGGCAGGCAGATACTTGTCCGCTGCTGTCGGTCCTTCAACCGTGCCACAAGGGTTTTTCATGCGCATCCCCTCCGTCGTGTCGCTCGTTGCCGCTGCTTCCGTGACCGCATGGGCGTGCGCCCAGACGGACGGCAAGGCCCCGCCCGCGGACGCCAAGCCCGCCGCGCAGGCCGAGCAGAAGCCAGACCCGATGGCCGGCCCCAGGGTGGAGGCGCCCGAAGCCAAGTACACGATCGTCAAGGCCGGCCTGAACGGCAAGCTGGAACGGATCACGCAGCCCGTGGAGGAAGCGGCATTGGCGGTCCTCCCGCTGTCGGCGGAGGAGCGGACCAAGATCAACAAGATCGTGCTCGACCGCGCCGCCGCGATCGACAAGGGGCTCCGCGCGAGCGTGCCGGTGCTGCTGCGTATCCAGGGCATCCGCGAGGAAGGCATGACCACCGACCGGCAGAGCGCGATCCGCGAACTCAAGGAGAAGGCGCCCGTGCTGGGCGACCGCGACGCGTACCGGTCGGAGATCCGCCTCGCCCTTTCGGCGGACAACGCCAAGCGGTTTGACGCCGTCGTCGCCGAGTACATGCGCGCCGCAACCATGCAGAACAGCGCGGACGCCAAGGCGGAGGGGAGGAAGGGCAACGCGTTCCTGATGCTGGTGGTTGAGGGGCTGCGGAACACGGGCATGGAGGTGCAGCAGTCCTTCGACCGCATCGTGAAGGAAGGGACGGACAGGACGGACCGGCTCATCGAACTGGTCAAGCCCACCCCGGAGCAGGAGGGGAAGATCCGTGACTGGGTCCGTGACTACGGCGAGCGCACCAAGCTCAACCCGACGCCCCAGCAACGCGCAGACTTCTTCAAGGGCCTCATGCGGCTCCTGACGATCCCCCAGCGGGAAGCGCTCGTGGCCGACCTGTACGGGTCCCTCGACGGCGCCGGCGCACAGCCCGGCGAGAAGCCGGAGCCCAAGCCCGAGGGCAAGTAGCCCGGCGCAACCGGGGCGGGCGGCCTGCCCGTTACTTGAGCCTGGCACGGAGGAGTTGCTGCGTCTGCGGGGTGGCCACCACGTCCGCCGACAGATCGGCGCCCCGCCCCACGATCGCCGCGTCATTGCTGCCGTCGATGCTGTTGAGGAGCTGCTTGGTCGCTCGCAGCGCGTGCGGACCGCCCTTGGCCAGCTTCTCCGCGAGCGCTCCCGCCGCCGCCTCCAGGTCGGCCGCCCCGGGCACCACGTGGTCGACCATGCCCAGCCCGAACGCCTCCTGCCCCGACATCAGCCCGCCCATAAGGAGCACCCTGCGGGCGGGGCCCGCCCCGATCTTCCGCACCAGCCAGGGCGCAACCACGGCTGGGCAGACCCCCAGGTCGACCTCGGGGTAGCCCATCCTGCTGTCTGCGTGCGTGATGGCGATGTCGCACACGCAGGAAAGCCCGCACCCGCCCCCGATGGCAGCGCCGTTGACCTTGGCGAGCGTGACCATGGGCAGGGCGCGGAGCTTCACGGTGAAGTCCGCGAGGAGGTGGAGCAATCGCCGGGGCGCGGCCGGGTCGTCCAGCACGGCCTTGAGGTCCATCCCTGCGCAGAACGACTTGCCCGCGCCCGTCAGCACGAGCACGGAGACATCGTCGCGCCGGGCCAGGGCATCGGCGTGCGCGTGCAGGGCGCCCAGAAGGTCAATGGACAGCGCGTTGCGCGCGTCGGGCCGGTTCAGCGAGAGCGTCGCGATGCGGCCGGACATGGAGAGGGTGGCAAGGTCGGTCATGGGGATTCACCACGGGGAAGTACACAACGTCAGGACCGCGTCCACACCGCGGGCAGAAGGGCGTGCTGTTCTGGAGAGTTCACGATCGAGAGCGACGCCGCGAGCGCTTCATCCACGCGCCCCGGGGTTGCGGCGTCGAGTTCCAGCAGCCACCGCTTCGTTGCGGCAAGCGCGTGCGGGGGTTTGGCGGAGAGGTCCGCCGCGAGCGTCGCGGCCCGGGACCTGCACGCATCAACCGAGTCGGCGCACTCGTGCGCCAGGCCCACCCGCAACGCCTCTTCGCCGGAGATGACCCTGGCTCCCATCAGCAGCGCCCTCGCGTGCCCGGGGCCGACAAGCGACGCGAGCGTCGGCCCGGAAACCGCCGGGGATATGCCCAGCGGAACCACGGGGTAGCCGAGCCTTGCGGCGCCGTGAGTCACGACGACATCGCACCCCCCCAGCAGCGCACAGCCGCCCGCAATCGCCGCGCCGTGGGCGCTGGCAACCACGGGGCAGGGCACCTCCCGCAGGGCCCGCACGCACGAGGACAGCAGCCGCAGCAGCTTCTCCAGCACGCTGTCGTCGTCCTTGCAGAGTGTGAGGTCAAACCCCGCGCAGAACGTGTCGCCCTCGCCGGTCAGCAGCAGGGCGTGGGTGCGCCCGGCCCGCGCGTCCACCACCACGGCGCGGATGGCCCGCTCCAGGCCCGCCAACCCCAAGGGCGTGAGCGCGTTGCGCTTCTCCGGGCGGTCCAGGCTGATGGTCGTCACCAGGTTGGCGGCAAAGGTGCGGATCACGCGCGGGCATGGTAGTGGGCGCGTGACGGGGGCCGGTCACTGCTGCGGGGGCCTGGGCGCCCGGGACTGCACCCCCACCACCCTGGCGTTGAGCAGCTCCATCGCCTGCTTGATGAGCGGATGCTCCGCGACACGCTGCTGCATGCTGGGCGCGTCCGTCAGCGACACCTCCGGCGCCTCCACGCGGACACGCACGGGGGCGCACGCCGCCTGGCCCGCGACCGGCTCTATCTCGCCGAGGTAAGAAGTGAACGACGCCGCGGCGTTCGCGGGGACATAGACCGCCAGCGTGCCGTCGGTGAAAGAAACCGGCGCTGCAACATCCAGCAGAGCGCGCAGACGCCGGTTGGACGCGGCGATCGCCAGCAGGCGCGACCAGAGTTCCTCCAGGTTGGCGGGTGGCGCAGCAAAGGCCGGGCTCGGCGCAGGGGCCGCCGCGGGTGTGGGCAGAGGAGCCTGCGCGGGGACGGGCGGCGATGGGCCGGGCCCTCCCCGGGCCTCCCCGCGGGGAGGAATGTCGGGCGAGCGTGGGGACTGCTGCTCGCCCGTCAGCGTTTTTTTACCGGGGCCTCCGCGCGCGGCGCCGGTTCCGGGGCGCGGGGGGCCGGACCCTTCCCCGCGAGGAGCGCGGTGACGTCGGCGAGCTTCTCCGTCATCGCAAGCCGGACGAGCAACGCATCAAAGAGCGCGCGGGGGACACTGCTGCTCTTGGCCGCACGCTGGACGTTCTCACACAGGGCGATCATGTGCACGAGCCCCGCCGCGTCGAACTGCTGGGCCCGCACGGCCTCCTCCTTGCGCGTGGCGTCTGAAATGTCCACCAGCGTGGTCGCCGGCCCGCACGAGGCGAGGATCATCAGGTCGCGCAGCCGCGCAATGAGGCTCTCGATCAGCTGGTCGATGCTGGTGCCCTTCTGCATGAGCTCGCCGGCCGCGACCAGCGCAGCCCCGGGGTCCCCGGCGGCGAACGCGTCGATGGTGCGGCCGATGAGCACGCGGTCGGGCAGACCAAGGAGCTGCTCCAGCCCCTTCATGGTCAGGTGCTTCTCACCCCCCGCGATGAGCCGGTCGAGCATCGTGAGCGCATCACGCATGGACCCGTTGCCCAGCACCGCGACCTGGTGGATCAGCTCCTCGTCCGCCGTGAACTTCTCCTTCTTGAGCACGTCCTTGAGGTGCCTGGCGATCTGGCTCGCCGGAATGTTCCGGAAGTCAAACCGCTGGCAACGCGACTGGATGGTGGGCGGCACCTTGTGCGCATCCGTCGTGCACAGGATGAACTTGACGTGCTCCGGCGGCTCCTCCATCGTCTTCAGCAGCGCGTTGAACGCCGCGTTGCTCAGCATGTGCACCTCGTCGATGATGTAGACCTTGTACTTGCCCCGCAGCGGCCGGTACATGCTGTTGGCGATCAGGTCGCGGGCGTTGTCCACGCCCGTGTTGCTGGCAGCGTCGATCTCGATGGTGTCGGTGTCCTGCCCGGCCATGATGGCCTTGTCCACCTCGGCCGACCCGCCGTTCAGCGCCTTGGCAAAGAGGCGCGCCATGGTGGTCTTGCCGACACCCCGCGTGCCGCAGAAGAGATAGGCGTGGGCCACGCGGTTCGTCTTGATGGCATTCTGAAGGGTCTGCGCAATGGGCTCCTGGCCAATGACCTCGTCAAAGTCCTGGGAGCGGTACCGCCGGGCAAGCACTGTGTAGGCCATGGGGCAAGCGTAGTAACGAGCCGGCCCGCACCCCGCCCCGGGCGGGTGCAGCGACGCGGCACTGAGCGTGCTCCGGCGCTCCCAGAAGGAGTTCCAGGAGTACAAACTCCCCACGATCGCCACGATGGGCAACCACACCGCCCGCGCCGGCCCTGCGGATCATGGGGATCATGCTCCTGCCCACCCTCAGGACCGGGCGACCGAAAGAGTGACCGAAGGTCCGGCGCTCAGTGGTGTTCGTCGTCAGCCAGGGGCGTCCTGGCGTTCATCATGCAAACGGTCGCCAGACACATGGCAAGGAGAGGCAGAAGAATCGCAACAACAAGAGCCATAGTTCACCTCCGGCAAGGGTTCGGGGTGGATCATGGTGGTCCAGTCGCGCTGGTTGACGGGCAGGACACCGACAGCACCGGGCACGAAACGCTTATGGCTGCTGCGGTCAGGCTCTGACCAGGTTCACGCACGCGCCCGTGCACCGGGCCCGCCCGTCAACCAGCGCGACTGAAGACCGAAAAACCCGTGGGGAGAACATTACGGGGCCCGGCGGGGGGTATCCAGCCCCGGAATGCCGACCCCACCCCGCCTTTTCTACGTACCGGAAAGGGCCCGGTTCTCGTAGACTTAGGCTCCACCATGGCGGACTACCCCTCCCAAGGCTCCACCCCGCAGCACGCCCCGGACGACCCGCGCGAACAGGACGCGGACGCTGCGGTGGCACCCACCCCGGGCCGCCACACAGAACCACCCCCGGGATTGCCGGAAGAACTCGCGCACGCACAGGCGCGCACGACCTTGTCCCCCCATGAACAGGCGCAGCGCCAGAGAGACCTGCTGCTCAAGATTGTTCGGGGCGTGTTCGCGGTGCTCGTCACCACCTTCACCGCGCTCGCCATCTACAACGCCCTCAGCACCTCCACCGACGGAGAGGGCGCCGCCCTCGGGCTGCCGACATCCACGTGGGTGGTCGGGGCCACCGCCCTGCTCATGGTCGCCACCGTGCTGGCCATCGACAAGCTGACGCGCTACAAGAAAATGTCGACCATCGCCGGCACCATGCTGGGCGCCCTCGCGGGCCTGCTCGCAACGCTCGCCCTCGGCGGCCTGCTCGACCTGCTCCTGCAGTCGTGGCTCCCCGAGAAGAGCGCCTTCGACGCCGTCCGCCCCATCGTCTTCTCCGTCAAGCTCATCATGGGCATCTGCCTCACGTACCTGGGCGTCATCACCGTCCTGCAGACGCAGGACGACTTCCGCCTGGTCATCCCCTACGTCGAGTTTGCCAAGCAGCTCCGGGGTGTCCGCCCCGTGCTCGTCGACACCTCCGCGCTGGTCGACGGCCGCATCGCGGACATCGCGGCGACCAACTTCGTGCAGTCCCCGCTGGTGGTCCCCCGCTTCGTCGTGCAGGAGCTCCAGACGCTCGCCGACAGCGCAGACGCCCTCAAGCGCAGCAAGGGGAGGCGCGGGCTGGATGTCATCACGCGCCTGCAACGCCTGGGCACCGTCGATGTGTCCATCGACGACACCTACGTCGCGGGCAAGGCCGTGGACCAGATGCTGGTGGAGCTGGCCCGCAGCACGCAGGCGATGGTCCTCACCAGCGACGTCGGCCTCGCCCGCGTCGCGTCCATCAACAGCGTGACCGTCCTGAACCTCAACGACCTGTCGAACGCCACGCGCCTGAGCCTCGTGCCCGGAGAAGCCCTCACCCTGCGCCTGATGAAACCCGGGGAACAGCGCGGACAGGGCGTGGGCTACCTCCCCGACGGCACCATGGTGGTGGCCGAGGACGGCGGCAACCGCATCGGTGAAACCGTCACCATGACCGTGACGAGTTCCCTGCAGACCAGCGCCGGCCGGCTCATCTTCGCGCGCATCGGCGACGCGCCCGCCGGCGAGGCCGCCCCGGAGAACCCCGAGCCCGCATCGTCCGTTCCCGCCGTGCCGGAGACCGAACCCCGCGCACCCCGTTCCCCGTTCCCGCCCAAGCCCCCCGCGTCCATCCGCCAGGGAACACCCAGGAACCCGCGCCGCTAGGGGGTGCTGGGATCCTCGTCGCACTTGGCCTCGCGCCAGCGCGTAACCCGCACCTGCAGGCTGGTCTCTGTTTCGGTGATGGTCACCAGCCCCGCCACCGGCCGCACCGGGTCCACGCCGTTGTTGAAGGTCGTGCTCGCGGTCGCCGGCATCACGCTCACCACCATGGGAGATGCGCCGCCGTACACGCGCAGCGTGTAGGTGGACGCCGGGCTGACCCCGCCGAAGTGCGCCCGCAGCGACGACTGGCCGCCGAAGCCCTGGGCAAGCCCGATGTCACGGCGCTGCAGCAGGCTGGTGTTGGACGCGTCCCACAGCTCGACACGCGCCCCGATGCCGGCCCTGTTGAGGCCGTTCCTGCCCGCCCCCACCACGCGGACCTGCAGGCTGTTCGCGCTGTTCGAGCTGCGGTTCTCGAACAGCAGCACAGGGTGCGCCGTGTCCTCGCTGCTCATGAGGATGTCCAGGTCGCCGTCGTTGTCGTAGTCGCCGAACACCACGTCACCGCCGCGGGATTCGGTCAGGAACCCGTCGGTGACGGCGGTGAACGTGTACGCCGGCGCTCCCGAGTTCTTCGCCAGGCCGGTCTGCCCGCTCGTTGTCACGTACGCCAGGTCCAGGTCGCCGTCGTTGTCGTAATCCCCCCACGCCGCAGCGACCACCGCCGGCAGCCCCTGCAGGCCGTTGACCCCCGCGACGTCGGTGAAGGACGCCCCGCCGTCGTTCTTCCACAGGAAGGGGCGCGTGCCCGCCCGCGAGCCCACGAACAGGTCAAGGTACCCGTCGTTGTTGTAGTCCCCGAACGCCGAGCCCATCTTGGCGCTGCCCCCCGTCGTGACGGAGATGCCCATGTTGTTGCTGCTGTACGCGCCCGAGGAGTTCGACACGAACAGGCGCCCGCCGTTGTAGTGGTAGAAGATGTCCGGGTACCCGTCGTTGTTCACGTCCCCGACCGAACAGTTGTCCCCGTCCCCGGCATCAGACGCGGACTGGGGGAGGATCGACGTGCTGGTCGTGAAACCCGTGTAGGCGCCGCCCTGGTCGGGCCCGTTGTTCAGCGCCACCGCGTTCCCGCTCGTCCCCAGCAGCACTAGGTCGCAGTAGCCGTCCTTGTTCACGTCAGCCGCGGCCATCGTCTCGCACCCCAGCACGCCGGTGATGGTCGACGGCGTGGTGAGCCCCGCCCAGCCGGTGCTCGTCCACCGGAAGGCGCCGAACGACGACCCGCCCCGGTTGTACCACACCTCCGACACCCCGTTGTTGTCCCAGTCCATGACGCACGCCTGGCGCATGGCGGCAGCCACGGCGCCGGCGGTCCACGTGTCCGCGTCGTTGTTCTCGTACGTCACCACCGCGCCGGCGCCGCCCAGGACGGCGTCCTGCAGCCCGCACCCGCTCATGTCCGTCATCAGGACGGGCGAAGAGCCCCCGCCGGGGAACGCGTACCAGTCGTCCGCGTGCCCCACCTCCGCGAACCGCGGCACGTACGGGCCCTCCCCCGACGTCAGGACAACCCGCACATTGTCGATGCCCCACGACTCGTTGGACAGCGCCTCCAGCCCCTGCCCCTCGAAGGAAATGACCGTCTCTGAGCCCGTCGCCGTGAACCTCAGCGTGATGGACCGCACCGCCTGGTCCCGCGACGCACCCCCGACCGACAGGCTCTGCGACCACTGCGCGGGCCAGCCCGGAAACGAAAACTCGTACCCGGCGGTCTCCGGAGTGCTGCTGAAGGTCTCGTCCATCGCGATCGAGCTGCCGATCTGAACCACCAGCGAGTCTGGCCCGCGGGTTGTGTCTTCACCCTCCCATGAGTCGATGATGTACGCGTCGAACATGAGCGTGTACTGCTGCCCGACCGTCGTCGCGACGCGGAACGACTGCGCCTCGTTGCCGAACCGACCCAGGAACTTCGAGAGCGTCGTGCTCGCCGTCGTGGTGCTGGACGACCACTCGCCCCCCACCGTGGACTCAAAGTCCGTGAAGTACGGGACCGTGGGTGCAGGGATCTGGCCCTCGTACGCGCCGATGTCGTACCCCGAGAGCGCCGGGCGGGTCCGGTTGAGGTAGTCCACCCCCACGCCCGCGATATTGACGCCCGTGTTGTACGCGGCGGACCCGCCCGAAATGCTGAAGTCCTTGTTGGTCGGGTCCGTGAACGCCGGGTTGCCCGTCACGTCCGTCCCCCCCAGCGTCCAGCCAGACGCGTTGGTGGTAAGGCCCCAGTAGAGGTTGTTGTTGTGGGTCAGGCTCGTCGCCGGCGAGGTGCCGATCTTGTACAGCCCCGCCCCGCTGTTGGCCATGATCGTGTCCTGCACGGTGGAGGTCACCCCGCGCAGTTCGATGCCGCGCGCCCCGCCCACCAGCGTGCAGTACTGCACCGTCAGCGAAGACGTGCTGGAACCGTCGGCCCGGATGCTGCCCGCCGTGTTGTCGTAGATCACGCAGTTGCGGACCACCGCCGTGCCGGAGGTCATGTCCACGCCCCGCCCGGTCTGGGAGAAGATCTTCGACCGGCTGATGGTGGCATTCGCCGAAGCGCTGGAAAGCAGCACGCCCTGGCCCGTGCAGCCGGAGATGCTCCCGGTGTTGAAGACCAGCGTGGCCGCGCCCGAGAGCACGACGCCGCAGTCCGACCTGCTCTGGATCGTGACGTTCGTGCAGGTCAGCGACCCCGCCGTCATCTCCAGCCCGTCGTCGGTGCCGCTCTTGATCACGACGTTCTGGAGCGTGCCCCCGGTGCCGCTCCACCGCACGGCGTCCGTGCCCCCGCTGAACGTGATGTCGCGGATGAACACGTAGTTCTTGGAAATGTCCGCCACGGCCGCGCCGCTGCGCGTGATCGTGATGGTCCCCGCGTCGCCGGTCCTCCGCCCCGTGTAGTCGCCGAAGATCCGCAGCCGGCGCTTGGCCGCAAGGCCGCTGAACTGCGGGTTGAGAGGCTCGTTGTACGTGCCCGCACCGATCCACACCGTGTCGTTGTTCTTGGCGACGCTCATCGCCTTCGCGATGGTCCGGAACGCCTTGAGCTTGGTCTTCCCCGTGTTGAAGTCGCTGCCGCTGGTGCGCACGAAGTAAGTGATGGCGTGGGCCGGCCCCGCCAGCACGCACGCCGCGATGACGGCCAGGATCGTGGCTGTTCTTTGACGCATGGCGCGGTCTCCGTCCGGTGCACGGGCCTTATCGGCGGCCCCACGCCCGCCCGGTTGCCCGGACCCGCCGCACACCGGGGGATAACCAGCAGGCGCTCCGCGCGACCACACCGCCCCCGCGGTTATGGGAGCATCCACGCATCGCTGCCCGCCTAGCGCCCCGGAGCCTGGCCCCGCAGCGAGGCCGTGATGGACACCTCGTGCAGACGCATCGACTCCCGGTCCAGATCCTCCTTGGCCCTCTGGAAAACGCCGGGATCCACGCTCCCCCAATCCGCCTCCGCCGCATCAGCCATCGCGCCAAGCGACCGGATGCGGGCCCGCAACGCGTCCACGTACGAACTGTCCAGCGCCCCCGCGTGGCGCGTAAGCGCCCCCTCGATCCACCTGAGGTCCAGACGGCTGTTGGCCACAAGATCCACTACGCGGTGACGCGCCATGTCCTCGCGCGCGTGCGCGATGCTCTCCCGCTCGATGCGGTCCACCTCCTCGCCGGTCAGCCCGTGGTTCGGGACCACCTGGAGCGTCGCCCGGCGACCGCTCCGACGCTCCGTGGCGGACACATTGAGCACCCCGTTCGCGTCCACCAGGAACGTCACCTCGAGCTGCGGCACCCCGGCCGGCATGGGCGGGATGTTCCGGACATGCACCTCACCCAGCCGCCGGCAGTCCGCCGCCATCTCGCGCTCCCCCTGCAGGATGGTGAGGCGGATCGACGTCTGGTTGTCGACGCTGGTGGAGAACACCTCGCGGGCACTGGCCGGCACCGCCGCGTTGCGCATGATGAGCTTGGCGACAGCCCCACCCACCGTCTCGACACCCAGCGACAGCGGGATGACGTCCAGCAGGAGCGACCCCTTGACGGCCCCGGACAGGATCGCCGCCTGCACCGAAGCCCCGAGCGCGACGGCCTTGTCGGGGTCGATGGCGGTGTACGGCTCAATCCCGAACAGCCCCGCAACCCGCCGGCGGACGGCGGGCATCCGCGTCGCACCCCCCACCAGGATCACCGCATCGATGCCCGCCGGAGAACCCGGGTCGTCCGCGGGCGGCAGCAGGTTCTTCCGGCGCGCCTCCCGCAGGGCCTGGACGCAGCACGCGCCCGCCCGCGCAAGCAGCGGCTCCACCAGCGCCTCAAGCTCAACCCGCGTCACCGTGCGCTGGTAGACGCCCGCGCCGCCCAGGGTGATGCTGACCTCCGCCCGCTCGAACTCCGACAGCCGGACCTTCACCTGCTCAGCCAGCGCCAGCAGCCCCCGCCTGCTCTCCGCCGGCAGGCCCACACCCCCACCCAGCTGCGCACCGATCTCGCGCGTGAAAAGCTCGACCAGCAGGTGATCGATGTCGTCGCCGCCCAGGTGCGTGTCGCCCGAGGTCGCCAGCACCTGGTAGAAACTGGTGGCGTTCGCGTCATCCGCGGGGGTCAGCCGCAGCACCGAAACGTCAAAGGTCCCCCCGCCCAGGTCGAACACACACACCGTGGACTGGGGCGGGCTGTTCCGCGCGGACGCACGCGAAAGCCCGAAGCCGTAGGCAAGCGCAGCGGCGGTTGGCTCCGGCACGATCCGCACGGCATCAAGCCCCGCGAGACGCGCAGCCACGCGCGTGGCCTGCCGCTGGGCATCGTCGAAGTAGGCGGGCACGGTGACGACCGCCCGGGTCACCGGCCGCCCCAGGGCCGCGGACGCCGTCTCCTTGAGCGTGCCCAGGACCTGCGCCGAGACCTCCTCGGGCGAAAGCGTGAGCGTGCCATTCGGGAGTGGCACCAGCACACGCGCCGTCCCCCGCTCGCCCGGCGCCACCGTGTAAGTCAGGAACGACGCGTCGCTCGCCGCCTCCGCCGCGCTGCGCCCCATGAGACGCTTCACGCTGGCGATCGTGGTACTGGGGTGCTCGGGCGCTTCCCGCTTTGCTGCACCCCCCACCACCGTCGAATACGCCCGGGGGCTGCCGGGCAACGGTGGCTCGATCCGCACCACGCTGGGCAGCAGCACCTCGCCCGCGCTGTCCGCCAGCACCCGGGGGCCCGCGGCATCGCAGACCGCCACAAGGCTGTTGGTGGTGCCCAGATCGATGCCGACGATGGGCCCCGAGGATGGGGCTGGAGGACCGTTGGTCATGACCGGCGAGGGTACGAGCCGCGCACGCCCGCCAAGGCGTTCAGGGCTGCGAGGGGTCGCGGGCCTCAGAAAGCGTCTCGAGATAGCCCGCGAGCGCTCCCGCAAGCCCCCAGCCATCCGCCGCCGGGCGATCCGGTGCAGTCGGCCGGATGACGAAAGTCCGCACGGATCCCTGGGCGGTGATGGCGAGCACCGCGGCGTGGAGCGGGAGAACGGATGTTGCGGGAAGGCCGTCCGCCTCGTCCGCCACGCGTGGGGCACCGCACTCCAGCAGGGCCCGCGAACGCTGCCAGACGCCAGAAACTTCGCCCCGGCCCAGCACGCGCACCACGGGCGGCGCGGGCGTCGCGGGTGTGCGCACGGTGCGCACAACCCGCAGAGTGTCGTCCGCGCCAACAAGGTA
Organism: Phycisphaerales bacterium; assembly: GCA_046350475.1. Lineage (GTDB taxonomy): Bacteria > Planctomycetota > Phycisphaerae > Phycisphaerales > UBA1924 > BJHL01. The sequence continues at coordinate 181,475 of JAXMAJ010000001.1, forward strand.
CCAGGTGGGTGTCGCCAGCGGGCCCTCGCCGCCCAGCACCGTAAGGCTCACGCACATGTCGTCGGGAGGCCGGTCGGCCGGGGGCCGGGACGATGCGCACGCACAGAGCGCCAGGACCAGCACCACACAGAATCCGGTAGACGCGCGCATCCGCCCACTGTACGGGAGACGCGGGCGGGCGGCCCGCTACTGGCACGGGCCGCCGGAAAAGACCTGCAGGAAGATGTTGATGTCGTTCACGTCGGGGAAGAGCCCGTCGTTGTTGAAGTCGATGTCCCCGCAGTTCGGATCATTGGAGCACGGACCGCCCCCAAACACGCTGAGCATGTCGTCGACGTCGAAGGTATCGGGGAAGAGCCCGTCGTTGTTGAAGTCGATGGAATCACACTGCCCCGGCGAACATGCGCCCGGCGCCCCGACGCCCTGCACCGTGATGGTGTACGGGCCCACGGGGTTGAACGTGATCCCGAACCACGACGCGACCGGGTTGCCCGCCCCGGGGCCGTCCGGCTGCTGCTCGAAGATGTAGTTGGCGTCGTCCCAGATCTCCGACCAGCCCGCATCCACGGGGTCGTTGTCGTACCGGGCAATCGCGAGCATGTAGTCGCCCGGCTGGATCAGGTAGGCGCTCGTGATGGTGGATTGGTACGAGGCAAAGGCGTCGTCGTTCATCACCACGCCGTAGCCGTCGGGGGTGAAGACAAAGAGCTGTGTGTCGTACGAGGTCACGTGCTCCGTGGAAACCCGGAACTGCGTAGGCTGGCACACGGACACGGCGTACATGTCGACGTCCGTGGGGGTGTCCAGCGACCCGCGGATCTGCGTCGGCGCGCCGGCCCCCAGCACCTGGGCCGTGGCGGGCATGTCGCCCGCATCGCCCCCCCCGTCAAAGCTCTCAAACCAGGCGCCGGGGGGCGCCACGTCCATCATGATCGTGCCCGTGCCGGTGCGCCCCTGCACGTCCTGCGCGGTAAACGCCACGGCAACAAGGCCCGGCTGTACGCCCGTAGGCACCGTGAATACCCGGCCGAACACGCCGTCGCCCGCCGCCCCGTCAGAGTGCTGCCCGTCGTCGTACAGGCGCTGAGCCGCGGGGAAGAGCGGGCCCGGCTGGGCAAAGACGCTCAGGCCCGTCGACGGCGGGTTGCTGCGCGGCGAAACATGCACCAGCAGAGTCGAAGTCACCCCCGCCCGGACCACCGACGGTTGCGCGGAACCGGACGTGCACAGCTCAGAAAGGTCCTGCGGGCCCAGCGGGTCCAGCGCGCCGTTGAACTCCAGCGACCACGAGTGCAGCACCCCGGTCGTCCCCGAAGTATCGTCATCGATCAGCAGCTTCCACGTGCCGTCCGCGCCCGTCCCGTTGAACGCGCCCAGCGAACCCACCCACGACGGAGGCACCGCCAGGTTCCCCAGGTACGGGATGATGATGCCCCCCTTCGGCCGGTACGTCGCGTGGAAATTCCCGGTCCCTGCGTAGACCGGCTGGCAGGCCTCATCGTCAAACCGCGTGTGGTCAAACAGGCCCTCGGTAGACGCCGTGTCCGCGGCGAGCACCAGGTACTGCTGACCACCCGGCGGAATCAGCAGGATGTCAAGCTGCGACAGGTCCGGGTGTGAAATGTCCAGGATGACATTCAGATCCGTGATCGACGCGGGACCGCCAGAGACGACCATCTGGTCCGTGATCGTCGGCCAGTCCGGGATGACGACGTTGGGCTGCCTGGAATAGACCTGTGCGCGCGCGGCAGACACCCACGCGACGACACCGATCAGGGGCAGAACGCCCCGTCTCCATAGCCCGGTACTTGCCATCCAACGCTCCTCCGCACGGCGCCGCGTCGGACGGACAGACCCGTTCCAATTCCCCACGCCGCCGTGCGGCACCATTACACCATGGCCCGAGAAACTGTCAAGGCGAGTCGCGGCCCGTTTCGGTGGCTTTTGTGCTAATTCAATCCCAGCAGGCACAGACTTGGGTGGTCCATGAAAAAGCCCCCTCCAAGGGGAGGGGGCTGTATGAGAGCAACCGTGATGAGCGTCCGCCCGACTTAGTGGATGCAGGGGCCGCCACCGAACACGCTGATCAGAGCCGAGATATCCATCGAATCGGGGATCAGCCCGTCGTTGTTGAAGTCCAGGTCGTGGCAGGTTCCCGTCGGGCATGCGCCGCCCGCGAAGACGAAGATGAAGTCGAAGATGTCCTGCACGTCGGGGAACAGCGTGTCGCCGTTGAAGTCGATGGAGTCGCACTGCGAGGGGCAGGAACCGTTCGGCGGGACAAGGGTCTTCGAGAGGTTGCCCGAGCCCAGGTCCGTGGTGTTGACGGCGGTGCCGAAGAGGCCGGTCGCGTCCTCCGTGCCCGCGGTGTAGTCCCCGCCGACGTCAGGCGTGATGCTGCCGTAGCGGAACTCGATGTTGTCTGAGCCCTCGTGGAGCACGACCTGGAAGTTCTCGTTGGTCGTGAGCGCGTACTGGGTCACACCCTGCCAGGAGATGGTGAGGGTGCGGCTGCCCGCGCTGCCGGTAGTCTCGTAGTACACGTCGCCCTGCGCCCCGGGGTTGAGGTCGTCCCAGAAGGCGGCGGTGAAGTTGTCGGGCGCGCCCGCGGTCGGGATCGGGACGTTGAAGTACACGGCGCTGCCGGAGCCGAAGGCGACCAGGCCGTTGGACGAGGCGAACACGTCCGTGTACGACGCGCCGTAGAAGTGGAACGTGAAGCCGACGGGGATCTGCTCAAAGCAGTCGTCGCAGCCGGAGATCGTGCCCGCCAGCGTGCCGGTCGCGCTGATGTCCTGGAAGGCGTCGCCCGCGTCGCAGACCGTGTAGGTGCCGGCGCTGACAAGCGAGGTGATGGTGAGGCTGCCCGAGCCCGTCACACCCGCCGCCCAGCTGGCGACGCGGATGCGGTAGGTCGTCCCGGCGGTGGCGGACAGCGTGAGGGCGCTGCTGAGCCCGCACGTGTCGTCGTTGCAGGCAAGCTCGGAGCCGCCGCAGCTGTCCTGCACGCTCAGCAGGGTGTCGAAGGAGCCGCAGGTGTCCAGGCGGTAGTCCTGGGTCGCCGGCGCGGTGAAGGAGAACCAGACATCCGCGGAGCCCGTCGAGCCGCCCGTGCCGCACGAGGCGGAACCGTCGGTGCCCGCGAACTGGTTGTTGAAGGGGTTGGAGCCGACCGTCGCGGGTGTCGCGTTCTCGCACAGGTCGTTGGCCGGACCGGCGATGGGACCGCTGATGTTGAGCGAGCCCGCGCCCGACGCGCCGCCGAAGCCGTCCACCTGGATGATGTAGGTGGTGCCCGCCGTCAGCCCGATGGAGAGCATGCTCTGCAGGGAACCGCTGTCGTCATTGCACGCAAGCTCGGTCGTGCAGTCGCTCGCCACCACGGCGAGGATGGTGTCAAAGCCCGAGCCGAACGTGTCGATCGTGTAGCCGCCGGAAGCCGCAGGCGTGAACGAGTAGAAGACCTCGGGGCCCGAACCGCCGCAGTTGGTCGCGTCGTCGTTGGAGGCGGCCGTCGTGTCAAAGGCCGTCGTCCCCACGGTCACCGGGATGGCGCCCGCGCACGTGTCGTTGGGCGGCGGGACCGTCACGTTGATGATGCCCTGGCCCTGCGTCCCGCCCCAGCCCGCGAGGCGGATCACGAACATCTGGCCCGCGGCCGCAGCGTTCACCGTGATGGCGCTGGAGAGGCCGCACGCGTCGTCGTTGCACGCCACCTCGGAACCACCGCAGGAGTCGTACGCCCCCAGCTGCGTGTCCAGCCCGTTGCTCTGGCAGGTGTCGATCCGGTACGGGCCCGCCGCCGGCGCCGTGAACGTGTACCAGATGTCGTTGGCGCCCGGGTCGCCGCCAAACCCGCACGAAGACGCGCCCTCGGTCCCCGCGCAGGAGTTGTCGAACGCCACCGGGATGCCCACGTTGAGCGCGATGGCGTTCGCGCACAGGTCGTTGGCGGGAACCACGCCCTGCGTCACGTCCAGGGTCGTCGGGCCCTCGTCCAGCGTGCCCCACCCGGCCACACGCACCAGCACGTGCTGCCCGTTGGTCAACACCGCACGGGCCGTGCTGCTGGAAGCAAAGCCGCAGAAGTCATCGTCGCACGCGATCTCCGAGCCGCCGCAGCCGTCGAACACGGACACGATCGTGTCCAGCGTCCCGTTGCACGTGCTGAAAGCGAAGCAGCCGGCCGACGGCGCCGTGAACGAATACCACACGTCGTGGTGGCCGGGGCTCCCGCCAAAGCCGCAGGAAGCCGCGCCGTCATCCGTCGCGCCCGTCGTGTCCAGGCTCACCGAAGCGCCCACCGTCACGGGGATCGCGTTCGCACAGTTGTCGTTGGCCGGGGGCGGCGGCGCCTGCGTGATCGTCAGCGTGCCGTTGCCGAACACCGGGGTCACCGCCCACTCCGCCACGCGGATGTAGTACGTCGTCCCGGCCGACATCGCCATCGTGATGCGGCTGAGCAGCCCGCAGAAGTCGTCGTTGCACGCGATCTCCGAGCCGCCGCACGAGTCGTACACACCCAGCATCGTGTCGTTGATCGACCCCGCCGAGCACGTATCCAGGAAGTAGTTGTCGCTCACCGCCGGCGTGAACCGGAACCACACGTCCGCCGTCCCGGTGTTGCCCGCGAACCCGCAGGAACCCGAGCCGTCGGTCGTGGCGTCCGTGTTGTCCCACGCGTTGCCGCCAAGGCTCGCCACCGTCGCGCTCGCGCAGTTGTCGTTGTCCGGCTGCGCATGGGCCGCAAGGGCCACGAACAGCGTCGCCGAGACGCCCATGACCGAACTCAGTCCGCTTCTCATTTGTTCTCCCAACCTTTCTGCTCAGTGAGAGCCGTGAGACAGGCACCGCCCGCGAACACGCTGGCGCAGGCGGAGCGGCCACAGGGACCCCCACTGTGTCCCCACGCCCACTTCCGGTGACTATCACACCACGAGACCCAGCCCCGTGTCAAGGGCTTCGGGCCCATCCATCGGGTTTTCATCACGCACGCCCTGAATGCCGCCGCCATACGCCACCCCACCACGCCCGCGGTATGCTTGACCCGCATGAACATCAGCCTCTCATGGCTCCGCGCATACCTCCGACCCAGGGACGGAGCAAGCCCCCTCTCCGTGGAAGAGGCCGAATCCATACTCATGGCCCAGGGCCTCCCCGCCGAAACCCGCACGACGATGCAAACCTGCGAGGGCGAGGATGTTGCGATTGACCTGGAGATCACCAGCAATCGCGGCGACTGCCTCTGCCACCTGGGCGCCGCACGTGAAGTCGCTGCAAGCCCCGCTGGCAAGTTCGGCCTCGTAGAACCCCACTTTGACCCCGCACCCCGCTCCAGTGAAACCGCTGCAAGTATTCTCGGACTAGACAACACCGTCCCACGCGAATGCCCACTCTTCATCGCGCGGGTTGTGCGCGGCGTCCGCGTGGCGCCCAGCCCGGCCTGGCTCCGCGCCCGCCTGGAGAGCGTCGGCCAGCGCCCCATCAACAACATCGTCGACATCACCAACTTCATCGCGCTCGAGCTGGGCAACCCCTGCCACGTGTTCGACCTGGAGAAACTCGCCGGCAGACGCCTCGTCGTGCGGACCGCCCGGGATGGGGAGAAACTCACCACCCTGGACGGCAGGGCACGCACGCTCCGCAGCGACCAGCTCGTGGTCGCAGACGCGGAACGCGCCCAGGGCCTCGCCGGTGTCATGGGCGGCGCCGAGAGCGAGGTCACCGCATCCACCAGAGACGTCGTGCTCGAGGTCGCCACCTGGGACCCCGTCTGCGTGCGGCGGGCCGCCCGCCACCACCAGCTGCGCACCACCGCCTCCTACCGGTACGAACGCACCGTCGATGCCCGCACGCTCGAGTTCGCCGCCGACCGCGCACTGGCACTGCTCTGCGAACTGGGCGGCGCCAAGGCGTGCGCGGGCGAGCTCCGCGCGGGCGCACCGCTCCCGGCCCCCACCACCGTGCCCTTCCGGCCGGCCCGCTGCAACATGCTGCTGGGCTACACCCTGCCGGCGGAGACGATGATCCGACACCTGCGCGCCGTGGGCGTGGAAGTCGGCCCGCTGGGCCGCGCCGGGGACGGGCTGCTCTGCACCGTGCCGCCCCACCGCCCGGACCTCACCCGCGAGATCGACCTCATCGAAGAAGTCGCGCGCATCCAGGGCCTCGACGCGGTGCCCGTGCACGACAAGGTCGCCGTCCGCGTGTCCCCGCCGCAGCGCGAACGCCTCGCACGACGCGAAGTGTCCGGCATCCTGACCGGCCTGGGCTTCTTCGAAACGGTGACCTTCAGCTTCACGACGCCCGCGCACGCCAGGTCCCTCCTGCCCGCCGGCCTGGACGTGATCCAGCTGGACGACACCCGCCGGGGCGAAGAACCCGCCCTGCGCCCCAGCGTCCTCACCGGCCTCCTCGCCACGCGCCGCCAGAACCAGCACGGCAACGTCTCCCGCCCCGGCGGCGTGCGCCTGTTCGAGATCGCCGCCGCCTACGCCGAGCAGAAGCAGCTGGCCCGCACCGTGGAGCACCAGAACCTGGCCCTGCTCCTGGACGTCCCCGGCAGGGGCCGGGCCGACGACGTGCAGGAAGCCGTCCGCGCCATGCGCGGCGCGGTCGAGGCCGTCGTCCGCGCAACCCACGGGGCGGGCGCACCCCTCGCCTTCGAGCCCGCACCACCCCACTGCGCCGCCTTCGACGGCGGCGCCTACGCCCGCATCACGCTGGCCGGAGAGGAGCTGGGCTTCCTCGGGCTGATCGCAAAGCCCGTCCAGGACGCCCATGACCTCTCGTCGCCCGTCGTCGCGTGCGAGCTGCGCGCCGGCCTCCTCACCCGCGCCTACCCGCCCCGCAGCGAGGTGGTCCTGCCCCCCGCGTTCCCCGGCATCGAACGCGACCTCTCCCTCGTCGTCGACGAGAGCGTCCGCTGGGGCACCATCGAGGGGCTGGTCAAAAAGCACCACGCCGCCCCCATGGACGGCGTGGAATTCGTCGGCACGTTCCGCGACGAAAAGAAGCTGGGCAAGGGCAGGAAGAGCGTCACACTCCGCCTGGCATTCCGCGACCCCGCCCGCACCCTCCGCCACGAAGAAGTCGATGCACCGCTGCAGCGCCTGCTGGACCAGATGAAGCACGAGCTCGCGTTCGAGCTCAGGTCCTGATCACAGCTTGAACCGCTGCACCATGCCCTGGAGCTTCTCCGACTGCTGCGAAAGGTCGGTAGCCGCCTGGGCGACCTGGGACGCCCCCTGGCTGCTCTCCCGCGTCACGGCGTTGATCGTCTCCACGGCCTTGGCGATCTGCTGGCTGCTCGCAGCCTGCTGCTCCGCCGCCGCCGCGATCGACTGCACCATCCCGGCAAGCCCCTGGCTCGACTGGCTGATGCGCCCCAGCGCCTGCCCCGCGTTCTGCGCCAGGTCCACGCCCTTGGCCACACGCTGCGAGCCGGACTCGATCAGCTGCACCGCGCTGCTCGTCTGCACCTGGATGTCCTTGATCGACGAGGCCACCTCCTCCGTCGCCTTCGTCGTCCGCTCCGCCAGCTTCCTCACCTCGTCCGCCACCACCGCGAACCCCCGCCCGTGCTCGCCCGCACGCGCAGCCTCGATCGCCGCGTTCAGCGCCAGAAGGTTCGTCTGGTCCGCGATGTCGTTGATCACCTTGATGATCTCGCCGATCTGCTGGCTCTTGTCCCCCAGCGTCGTCACCGCCGTCGCGGATGAGCCCACGTCGGTCGCGATCCCCTTGATCTCGGCCACCGTCTCGTGCACAACCCGCGCCCCCGACGCGGCCTCCTGCTGGCTGCTCTTCGCCGCCGACGCCGCGTCGCCGGTCTGGCGAGCGACCTCCTGCACCGTCGCGTTCATCTCCTCCACCGCCGCAGCCGCCTGCTGGCTCTCGCCCTCCTGCTTCGTCAGGCCCGCGCTCATCTCCTCCGCACTCGCCGCAATCTCCGTCGACGCCGCCGCGATCTGGTGAGCGGCGCTGGTCACCTCCCTGATGAGCGATGCCAGCGAATCACTGGTGTCATCCAGCGACCGCGCGATGTCCCCCAGCTCGTCGCCGCCGCGATCGCCCACCCGCCCCGTCAGGTCGCCGGTCCGCATCGTGGCGAGAATGGAGTTCATCCGGCCGATCCGCCGCGTGATCGAACGGGTCACCCAGGCCACCAGCGCGATGACCGCGACCGTCCCCACGCCCAGCGAGACCTCCAGGGTGCGCGCCACGCTCGCGTTCACGGCCTTCGTCCGCCCGGACGCGGACTCAAACCCGCTCTCGAACAGCCCGGACAGCGACTCCAGCTCCCCCTCCAGCGCGTTGAACTCCTGCGTCACCAGCTGCTTGCCGGCGCCGACGGCCTCCGCATCACCGGGGCTGAGCGCCATGAGGTGCTCCACGGACCCGATGTACGCCTCGACCCCCTTCCGCGAACGCTCCAGCGCCTGCGACTGCTCGCCCGTGACCTCCAGCCGGGCCACCTCGTCCAGCACCTCGCGGAACCGCCCGGCGTGCTCCCCGCAGTGGCCCGCCGCAGACCGGCGGCCCCCGTCATCCACCGCCCCGACCCACTCGAGCATGTCGCCCCGCAGCGCGTCGTGCATCATGTCGCCCTCGGCGCACAGCGTCATGGCGCGCCCCTGCGTGGACACCTCGTGCGCGATGTCGGCCAGGACACGCGTCTGCGTGTACGTGTAGACGCCCACGCCGCCGGCAAGGACGAGGCCGCAGGCCCCGATGACAGTGAGCTTCGCCGTGATCCCGAACCTCATGAGCGATTCCTTTCTTCCTGTGCAGGCCGCGCCCCCAAGGGCACCCGCCGTTCACCGCACCCCGTCCCGAACGCCACCACCGCCCCGGCACACCACCGGCCGACGCCCGGATCTGTCAAACAGAACCTAGTACTCCATGCTCACGCCGGCACTCACCACCAGCGCGCTGCCGTCGCCGTCGTTGACCTCCTTGGCAAGGTCGCCCAGGAACAGCACGTTCGCCGCGACATAGCACGACCACTCCCCGTACCGGTGGCCGCACGGCAGCGCGTACTCCGCCTTGGCGCCCACGCTCACGAACCCTAGGAAGTCGTCACCCCCGCCCGCCCGCTCGTAGTAGTCCGAAGCACTGAACCCCGCGATCACCGGGAACGAGAACCCCAGGCCCTCGACCGCGCCGCACCCGCACCCCGGCTCCACCGAGAGCTGCACGTACGCCCCCTTGCCCATCCCGTCCGACGTGCCGTCGCCCGTCTCGATGACCAGCATCGCGCCCGGCCCCAGCGTCCATCCGCCCAGCGCACCCTCGTCGTCGTACGACGCCGTGAACTGCAGCTCCTCCACCGTCGTGAACGCGCTGCTGGGGCTCGTGAACCAGCCGTACTGCGCCCCCAGCTCCCACCGCCCGGCCGTCGCCGTCACCCCGAAGTACGCGTCAGACTCATACCACGCCGCGTCCGTCTCGTCGGGATTCGACGCGCCCGTCTTCTCGCTGTGCAGGCTGTTCCACGAGCCGCCGTACGCCTGCAGCGTCCAGCCGTCGTTGTTCACCAGGTCAAAGCCCACCGTCGCCCACGGCTGCGCAAGAAAACCCCCATCCTCCTGCCGCAGGCCGCGCGAGTAGTACGCGTTGCTGAAGTCCAGGCCCAGCGACAGGTGCACCGCGCCCCCGTTGACCGGCTGCTCACCCTCCGCAGGCTGGATCGCGATCGGCGAGGGCGGGGGCGGCGTGGGCAGCGCCGGCTCGCCCGTCGTGGGGCCCACCAGCGCCTCAGGGAAGTAGTCGGGCACGCTCGCGACGGTCGAGCCGCCGTCCTGCCCAACCGCGACGGGACTCACGCCCGCCGCCAACACCAACGCAAACAGTGCCGTGCGCATGGAAACTCCTGTCTCTGCCCAATCAGGGGGGTGAATGGGCATCGACGGGAGCGGCCGGGGAATTTACGGTCTTGGCTGCGCCGCCACGGGAATCCCGCGATCTCATCATAAACTCGCACGAGCATGGCCGAGAACACGCCCACACCCCCGTCCTCTGGTGAAGCCCCCGACGCGCAGACCTTGCCGGAGTGGGGCGCCGAGTCGTTCGACGACCGCATCGGCCGCCTCAACCGGAAGGCGCGGTCCCTCCCGCCCGTGCCCGGCGTCTACCTGATGAAGGACCACAAAGGGGCCGTCATCTACGTCGGCAAGGCCCTGAGCCTCCCCGACCGCGTCAGCAGCTACTTCGTGAGGAGCGCCGAACTGGGCCCCGCAAAGCAGCCCATGCTGGAAGTCGTCCACGACTTCGAGGTGCTCGAATGCGAAAGCGAGTGGGAAGCCCTCCTCACCGAGAACCGGCTGATCAAGGACACGCGCCCGCGCTTCAACGTGCGCCTGATCGACGACAAGACATTCCCCTACCTCGTGGTGACCACCCGCGAAGACTTCCCGCGCGTCTTCGTCACCCGCAACCCCACCGGCGCAGGAGACGACGACCTCCGCGACCTCATGAAGGGCGCGAGAGTCTTCGGGCCCTTCACCAACGCCGGCGCGCTCCGCGAGGCCGTCCAGGTCCTCCAGCGCGTCTTCAAGTTCCGCACCTGCTCACTCCCCATCGTGGAGAACGCGCCCGCCAACCGCTTCTTCCGCCCCTGCCTTCTCTACAACATCGGACAGTGCACCGCCCCCTGCGCGGACAAGATCGCCAGGGAACCCTATCGCGCCGACACCGAACGCTTCACCAGGTTCCTCTCCGGCAGGCAGAGCGCCATGCTCAAGGACCTCCGCGCCGAAATGGAACAGGCCGCGGCGGACCTCAAGTACGAGAAAGCCGCCACCCTCCGCGACCAGATCCGCGCCATCGAACGCCTGAGCGAACGCGCGAGCGCCAGGGACGGCTGGCAGCCCGAAACCGAGAACATCATCTTAGAGCCCGACAAGGCCCTCAAGAGCCTGCAGAAGACCCTCCAGCCCCACGGCCTCTCGGAAGACGCACAGGTCCGCTGCATCGAGGGCATCGACATCGCCCACCTCCAGGGCAACGAGACGGTCGGCAGCAAGGTCTGCTTCATCGACGGGAGACCCTTCAAGGACGAGTACCGCCGATACAGGATCCAGAGCGTGGACAACGACGACTACAGCAGCATCCGCGAGGTGGTCCTCCGCCGCTACCGCGAGGCCGGCGAAGGCCACGAGCTCTACCCCGACGTCATCCTCATCGACGGAGGCCTCGGCCAGCTCCACGCCGCCCTCGAGGCCTTCCAGAGCCTCTCCGCAAGACCCCCCATGGTCATCTCCCTCGCCAAGAAGGAAGAACTCGTCTACGTCCAGCGTGAGAGCGACCCCATCCGCCTCTCCCGCGAGAACGCCGGCCTCCGCCTCCTCCAGGCCATCCGCGACGAAGCCCACCGCTTCGCCCAGCACTACCACCACGTCCTGAGAAGAAAAAAAACGCTCGGCGAATGATGACCTACTTCGCCCGCCCCACCACCAGCGACACCGCCGTCTGCGCGATGACGCCGTAATGCTCCGGGTGCCGCACCGGGAACGTGTGCACATGGAACTCGCGGAAGAACCGCTTCACGCTCACCATGAGCTCACGACGCGACTCCGACCACGTCAGGCACGGACGGCCACGGAACACACCCCACCGCGCCTGGTACGTCACCTCCCACGAACCGTCCTCCAGCGTCTTCACCAGCCGGGGCTCCACCCGCGCCACCCGCGCCGCCGCCGCGATGTGCGCCGGCATCGTCGCACGCAGACGCGCCTGCGCCTCCGCCGGTGAAATGCTCGCGATCGTGCGACCGGGCGAAGAAGCCGGCAACGACGCCGGTGCACCAGCCCCCACACCAGACGCCGGCTGCGGCGCCGGCCGCTGCAGCTCCACCCGGGGCGACCCGCCCCTCCCTCCCCGGTCCGTGCTCAACCCCGGCGCCGGCGCGGGCGCCGCGCTCGCCGCACGCGATGACGCGCTGCCCGACCGCGACCCCCCCTGCGTCACGCCGCGGCTGGGGTCAGGCCGGAAGTTGGTGGGCGGAGGAGGCACGAGCAGGGCGGAGTATAAAGGACGGCAGACCGGAAAAGGCAACCACCGCGCGGAACCCCCGCTGCTGACAGGCTGCCCACAACTTTCCCAATAACCTCCACCGATGCGCACCGCCGCTGAAGGGGTCTGTTGGGTGCACAAGCCCTGGGAACTCTGGGGCGGCGGTTCCGCACGCATCACCCTCGAAGGCATCCTCGTCCAGCATCGCGGCCAACCGGCAGAGTGCTGGCCATGGATGGACCTGGACTTCCAAAACGGCCAATGGGCGCGGCGCCTCGACCGTGAGGGTTCGCCGCTGCCCGGGAACCGGATCCATACCCCGCCCAGCCGCCACGCCGCCCCCCTCCAGGCACTGGCCGTCCGCCGCCTGTGCCGACGCCCGGGCTGGACGATGGCGAACCGGCCCAACTCTGGAAACACGTGGCAACGAGCCACCGGGATGGCAGCCTGCTATGTGCTGTCCATGGTGGTCTCCCTCGGGATTGCAGGCCTGTACGTGGAGGTGCGCCCGGCAAGCACCGCCGGCGCCGATGCAGCGTTGATCCTCCTTGACGCCTCCTTGTTGCTGGTGTGTGCCGGGTGCGCACACTCGACATTGCGTGCGCTTTGGACCCTCCGCCTGAACAACGTGACCCGCCTCGTCCTGGACAACAACGGCGTACACACCACGCTGAAGACCGGCGACACCACCGAGCTCCCGTGGGACGGCGTGTCCGTCGGCCGTGCAGCCCTCGGCGTCCCTGTGCTCCTGGCCGGGCGCGCCACCGTCCCGCTCGCACTCCTCCACAGAACGATGCGGGCCATCGTCGTATCAAGGGCGTTGCCGACCCCCACGCCAACCCTGAACCGACGGCGCCAAGCGGACACACGGCTGATCGCGCTGACCGCGGCCGGGATGATCGCAACCATGGCCGCCGCTGCACTCGTCGCCCGGGCAATCGCTCCCGGTTCGTGGGTAATCCCTGGAATGTACATGCCGCTGCCCTTCCTCGCCGCCATGCTGGTCGTCCGCCGACACATGCTCCGGAGGTACCGGGACCTGCTCCGCGCCGTGCGCCGGGACCGCGCCGCCCTGGGGCCCTGCTTCCCCGCCGAAGCGCCGGAACCACGCGACCCTACCCTCGCCCCGCCATGACCTCCCCTGCCAAACCCCGCATCCTGACCGGCGACACCCCCACCAACACCGGCCTCCACCTGGGCCACTGGGTCGGCTCCCTCGAACGCCGTGTCGCCCTCCAGGACCAGTACGACTGCTACTTCCTCATCGCCAACGTCCACGCCTTCACCACCCTGGCCGAAAAGCCCGCCGAGATCCGCGCCAACACCCTGGGCATCATCAAGGACTGGCTCGCCGCAGGCATCGACCCCGCCCGCAGCACCATCGTGATGCAGAGCGAAATCCCCGCCATCGCCGAGCTCTCCTGGTTCTTCGCCATGCTCCTCACATTCAACGACGTGATGGGCAACCCCACCCTCATCCACGAACTCGAAACCAAGGGCTTGAAGGACCGCTACTCCTTCGGCTTCCCCATGTACACCGTCGGCCAGTGCTCCGACATCCTCACCTTCCGCCCCGAACTCGTCCCCGTCGGCGAAGACCAGGAACCCCACATCGAGATGTGCAGGAAGGCCGCACGCAAGTTCAACCACACCTACTGCGCCGTCAGCGTCCGCACCGAAGACAAGGACCACGCCGCCCAGGGCGGCCTCTTCCCCGTCCCCAAGGCCCTCATCGGACGCGTCGGCCGCCTCGTCGGCACCGACGGCAAGGCCAAGATGAGCAAGAGCCTGAACAACGCCATCTTCCTCGCCGACACCGAAAAGGCCGTGCAGAAGAAGGTCAACGGCATCGCCGCCGGCCGCGCAAGCACCACCGCCCCCTTCACCGACGACAGCCCCCTCCTCCAGTACATCCGCGCCTTCCTCCCCCAGCCCCGCGCCGACGAAATCGTCGCCCAATGCGCCGCCGGCAAGGAAGTCTTCGACGGCCACCTCAAGGCCGAGGTAGGAGCGGCGATCAACGCGATCCTTGAACCCATGCGGGCCCGCCGCGCGAAACTTGAGGGCGAGAGCGGCGACGCCGTTGTCCGCGACCTGCTGAAGACGCACACGCGAAGGGCTAACGCTACGGCAGAAGAGACTCTGTTCCTGGCGAAGCAGAAAATGGGCTTGGATTGGGGCAAGAGAACGCTTGCATTCTGACAGATCAACGAGCCCCACGCGCCAGCGCCGGAACGGCGTCGGCAACCAAGAGTGTTCTGCGCCACCCGCGACTACCCACCGAGCTCCCGTTGTGCGGCCTCCAGGCGATTGATGTCGCGCGCGAACTTCTTAGCGGCCTCGGGGACCATCATCCGGCCGTCGATGCGGAACGAACTGTCATCAGCAATCAACCCCTGAATATCCTCGACAGCGGCCGTGAGTGCATCACGCTGCATTGAATCGGCCCCGCCGTTCCTCGCCGCCTGCGCGAGCCAGCGCAAGTGCTCAAGATCGCGCTGGTAAGACGCCCGCGAACCATCCTCCCAATTGAGGCTCCAGCTCCGCACGTACTCCCGGATGACACTCAGCTCTGGTGCGACGGCACGCTGACGCGCATACCGCCTCCCTCGAAAGTCAAACCACTTCCACATGCACCACCAGCGTATAGGTGCCCGTCTTCCCCCGTTTCCCGGTGCCCGATGCCTCTCAAATCCCACTTACAACTTTCCCGCCACTTTCCCACATTCTTTTCCCCCACCGCGGCAGGCCCTCGCCGCACCACTCTCCCTATCCCGCCGCGGCTAAGTGCCCAAACGCCCGCCGCCGTGCACGTATATGGGAGGCCCGCTTCTTTATGCCCGGCGCCTCGCTAGGGGGTCATATGCATGCGCGCGCACAAATCGCGATGAATGCCGCCACCCGCAATATTGCGACGCGCCCCGCCACCCCGCCGCGAGAAAGGGATCGTGTGCACGTGCCCTGCGAAAACACCCGAAACACCCTTGGAAACCGCGATTCCACCGAGAAAAAATCGAGTCAAGCACCAACAGCGCAAGTGCTCAAAATCACCGGTATCGGACCCTCTGCCTCGCTCCGTCTCTTCCTACCCCAGACTCGCCTCGATCAACTGCTCCATCTCGGCGTCGCTCATCCGTGTTTCGTCCACGCTCATCGCGCCACCCACGCTGTCCGTCACCTCCAGGTTCGGCACGTAGTTGAACGCGATGCCGCCCGCACCGTGCCGCCGTGTGTGATGGATGTTGGCCGGGTACACCGTGTTGGCGCCGTACTTCGCGTTCACCTTGTCCATCGCCCTCGACAGGTCCGCCCGCTTCGCCTCCTCACGGAAGAGGGGCAGCGTCTGGCTCGTGGGCGTCACCAGGTCGTGCAGCGTGACCGACACCAGGATGGGCGTCTCCTGGGGAATGTCCGACCACATCCGCCCGACCGCGTCCAGCATCGTCGGCGTGTCCGTGCACGCCGGACCCAGGCTCACCGTCCGCGTCCAGTGCGTGCCGCTGCTCCACGTCGTGAGCGCGTCCGGCCTCCCCTGGAAGTTGATCCCCAGCGTCAGCTTCTTCGCCGCGTAGTTGTCATGGCGCATCCGCGCCGCGGCCTTGAGCATCAGCCGGAACGCCACCGCCCGCGCCGCATCGTGGTGCCGCACGTCCGGCGCGAGCACGTGCTGGTGACCGATGCTGCTCTTGTGCGTCCTGGGTTCCGTCACCTCGTGCCCCAGCAGCCAGTGGTGCCACCGGCTCCCAAGCACGCCGCCCCACAGCGCCGTCATCTCCTGCTCGCTCTTGTCCATCAGCTCGCCGATGGTGCGGATCCCACCCCGGTCCAGCCGCTTGGTCATCTGGGGCCCGATCCCCGACAGCTCCTGCACCCCCAGGTGCCCGATCGTGTCCCGCAGCGTCTCTTCCGTGAGGATCACCAGCCCGTCCGGCTTGTGCATGTCCGTGCCGAGCTTGGCCAGCACCCGGCTGGGCGCAATGCCGATGGAGCACCGCATGCACACCCCGCACCGCTCCCGGATGGCCTGCTTGATCCGCAGGGCCAGGGCATGGGCCGCCTCCGGGCTGCGCTCGTTCCGATCCAGGCGGCACGACATCTCATCGATCGAGTGCACAGCGTGCACTGGAATGCACGTGTCTATCGCCTTCAGCAGCCGGTTGTGCATGATCACGTACAGCCGGGGCCGCCCCCGCACGAACTCGATGTTGGGGCACAGGGCCTTCGCCTCACCCACCCGCGTCCCGGTCTTGACGCCGAACTTCTTGGCCTCGTAACTCGCCGCAATGCAGCACCCCGTCGGCGCCAGCACCGGAGTGACCGCCACGGGCCTCCCGCGCAGAGCGGGCGCCACCTGCTGCTCGACAGAGGCGAAGTACGAGTTGAAGTCGATGAACAGGGTCGTGAGGGCCATGACAGGAATCTGCTAGAGGTGCACAAGCAGCGCCGCAGCAAGAACACCGAAAAGCAGGCTGAACAACCAGCAGACAAGCGTGAACCGTGTGATGCCGGGCCTCCACTCCGGAGCCACGTCCTGAGCCTGCAGGCCCAGCACGAGGGGTGGCCCCAGCACCAACCACAATACCAGAACAATACCGCAGACCCCCGAAAGCCCTTCCGTGGCATGAAATGCGCCGAACTCGCCGGCAAGCACCGCAAGCACGATGTTCCCCGCCATGCTCCAGAAAAGACCGTTGAGTCTGGCGACCCGGGGGCTGAGGTACACCCCGACGCTCCGCTCATGCTCCTCGCCGCATTCCGGGCACCGGACAACACCGGCGTCGCCCCGGTTGCCCGAAGTGTCGTAGCCGCAGGTCGGGCATGGCCGCTGATCACTGGTCACAACGGGCTCTCGTCACGACGCACCCGCACGTTCTCGCGCCCCTCATCCGGCGCCGTGGAACCGCCCCGCCCGGCCCTCGCAAGCACCATCCTCCCCCGCACCAGCACCCACGCTAGCCACGCAATGCCAAACACCACAAGCACCCCGAGCCCCACGAGCAGGAGCGGGATGGCGATGATCGCCAGCACCACCAGCGCCGCCACCACAAACAGGCTGATGAGCCCGGCGATCACACGCCCCAGCACGCCAACCGGCCGCGCAGTAACCTCCACCCGGTGCTGCGTGGATTCGCCCGCGGACCCCCCGGACCCGCTGGGCAGTGTGCGAATGGTGGTGACCTGGAACACCATTCCATTATTCGGAGCCAAATCACCGATCGTTCGCGCAAACCCGTGCCCCTTGTACCGGGGTGCACTGATTGCGGATCCATGGGTTGGTTGGCACACACCATGCGTTCGTGTAGGATGGACGCGTATGGGGTCGTCAACTTCAGGCCAACCCGGGCCCGACAAGCACATCTTCGTGCTCACCTGCACGCGCACAGGCGACGCCCACCAGCACCCCGAGAAGTTCCGTGTCGCCGCGGCGGACGCCGAGCACGCCGTCGCCATCGCAAAGAAGCAGGGATTGACCGTCATCGAGTTCCGACGGGAAACCCCCTCCCCGCCCTCGCCCCCGGACGACACCTACGCCCTGAAGCCCGACGCACCCGCGCGCCGCCCGATGCCCGCACGGTCCGCGGCCCAGATCTTCCAGACGCGCCCCCCCACCCAGGTCGCAACGCAGAACCCCCGCGTCCGCTGGCCGCTGGTCGTGGGAGGTGTAGTCCTGGGCATCCTGCTGCTGGTGGCGGGGGCCGCCGCCCTCGCGCTCCTCCGGCACGCCAGGCCCCCCGCGAAACCCGCCAACCTCGGCACCGGCGCACCCGGCGTCGCGAACGTATCCGACGACTGGTACGCCCCGCTCTTCGCGTCCGCCAGCCCCTCCTGTGTCACGATCCGCACCCGCTTCGGCAACGGCTCCGGGTTCGCCGTCAAGCCCTACCTCATCTGCACCAACGCCCACGTCGTCCGGGGCGACTCGCGCCGAACGCTGGTCGTCGTCCAGCCCGAAAGCGGCCTCACCGCCAACGTCGTCGGCGTGATCCACTTCGACGCCTTCCGCGACATCGCACTGGTCGCGGTGGACAAGCCCTTCCCCGTCCTGGAAGTCGCCCTGCACAGCCCACCCCCCGTGGGCGACGCCCTTATGGCCATCGGCAGCCCCGGCCTGGACCAGGGCACCACGCTGGAAAACTCCGTCTCCCGCCTCCTCGCCGCCAAGCCCGTCGCCATCGGGCACACCACCATGCTGCAGCTCAACGGGTCGGTCAACCCCGGCAACAGCGGCGGGCCGTTGCTCCACCGCACCGGCGTCGTCGCAGGCATGATCACCGCTAAGGCCAAGGACAAGGACGGCATCGCCTTCGCCGTACTGGCGTCGGACATCCGCGAGGCGATCGAAGGGGCCGACCGCCTGAGCCCAGATCTCCGAGTCGCGACCGACCAGCGTCACAGCGCCGCCGCCCTGGTCTACCGCCAGATGTACGCCCGGGCCTACGAGTTCCAACTCCTCCAGGAGTGGGACAAGATCGTGGACAGCATCCCCAGCAACTCAGACCGCGTGGGCAATGCCCTGTCCGCCGCACGGGCGGAACTGGACCGCCAGCAATGGGTGCAGGACCTCCGCGAACGCGTCCGCGACGACAACATCGCCGCCGACCTGGCCCAGCTCGAGAAGGACGGCCTGGGCGCCGACGTGGTGCAGGCCGTCAAAGGCTTCGACGCCGCGGTGCAGGACATGGCCACCTTCGCCAAGTACCCGCGCGGCAACCCCGCGCAGCTCCGCGAACAGATCAAGCGCCACAAAGACTCCCTCACAGACGCCGCGGCTCACGTGTGCGGCCTCCTCAACATACCAGAGCTGGATTGGGACGAGGAAATAAAGTAAGCGATCAAATCTGAAAGGTGACATTGCGGAACAGAAGACCAAACGTCAGAACGGACGTCGGGATGTTGGCGATCGAAAACAACAACACCCAGCCCATCCTGCCCGGCCCATGTCCTGCCTTGGGCTCCGCAGCCTGCCACGCCCAGAAAAATAGAGGCCCGAACACCGTGTAAAGCACCGAAGTGCAGGCCAGGCCAAACACCAGCGCCAACGGCCAGGACGCGAAGGGAGAGAGCATGGTGAGAAGCGCGATCGCAATCAGGCAAACGATCGGGACGCCGTTGATCACCATCGCGGTTCGACAGATCCAAGTGCGCTCCCGCACCTTCGTCGCGTGCACGGGCACGACATCACAAGCGCACTCCGGACAGATGACTTTCCCGACTACGGGCTTTGCCCCCGCGAGGTCGTACCCGCATTGGGGACACAGCACTGGAACCGTCCGAAACTCCTGCGAACGCGTCGCCACGGTACGTCACTCCCACTTGGGCTTGCAGGCCATATACGTCACAAACACAAGGAATAAGTGCACGACAATCGGCATAATCGGTGCCGGAAGCCAAAGTACCCACCTCCCTACTCCGCTCCACCACAAGCCTCGAGGAAGCCGCACGAGAACGAAAAGCACACACGCAAAGGAAACTACGAGCGCCCAAGCCGCAGATACCAGCCAGGCAATCCAACCGGCAATCAGGAAGCGATCCGCGGATTCCCACTGCAGAACAACTTCTGGAGATGGATCCGCGGCCAGGTCGGGCGACATGCGCACGTACAAAGCACAGCAGACAATGCAGAAGAGAAAGAGAACCAAGCTGGGAAAGAGCGTGATCCAGAAAATCGTGCGGTGCCGAAGCAGGCCGCGGTGCTTGCGGATGATGCCCAGGTTGCGGCGACCGCACTCCGGGCAGACTCCGCGCGAAACGGTCCACGCCAGGTGCCTCAACGTGTACCCGCAATGCCAGCAGGTGTTGCGGAGCCGGGAGTCCACTTCAGCACGGCGTGTCGTAGCAGTCCCCCGCCTCCGCCGTGCTGCACGCGCCCCACTCGTAGGTGTGCATCTTCGTGATCGGCGGCGAGTAAATATGGAGGGTCACCAGATCCTTGCCGGCCTGCTCCATGTTCGCGACCTGGTGGATGTCATGGTCATCCGCAGCGCACACATAGCCCACCGGCATGGCGACCGTCTCACTCGGACAGATAAGCCCGCTGGGCGTCTCGCGGAAGCGGATCTCGGTGCCCGTTCCCTCCACCACCTTGAACGCGCACGACACGCCCCGGTGATCATGGATGGGGGTGCGGTGCCCGCTGTGCCAGCAGTTGGCCAGCAGCTCGTACCACTCGTCCCGGGCAATCGTGTTGCGCCGGTAGCCCTTGGTGCCAAAGACGCAGGACGCCGCGATGTCGGCCCGGCCGACGCGCAGCTCGGTGAGGATCCGCGTCAGCGTGTCCAGGCACGCCCGGCCCCGCAGCGTGGCAAGGTAATCAATGACCGGCGCCAGCGCGGGGAACTTTTCACGGGGCTGACAACCGCCGCCGACGGTCGAGGAGAGGGGAGCCGGGGAAGAGGGCGTCATGGATGTAGCATACCCGATGCCGCAAGGGCGGATAACCGCGGTGGACGCCGGGGTGCGTCAGGCCCGGCGCACCTCCACTTTGCCCCCCGCAACGTCCTTCACCGCGTACCCCATCCCGGCGAGTTGGTCGCGGATGGCATCAGACGCCGCAAAGTCCTTGCGGGCCCGGGCATCGCGACGCTGTGCCAGCAGAGCCTCGACCGCGGGGTCCGGCGCGACATTGACGAAGACACCGATGTCGGTGGTGGCAGCCCTGGGACGCTCAAGAGAGAGCACTCCCAGCACCGCGTCCAGCGACTGCATGAGGCGGGCATCGGCGGGCGTCGGCGCGTCGAGGGCACCAACCCAGCCGTTGACCGCCGCGATAGCCTGGGCGATGTTGAGGTCATCGTCCATCGCCTGCGCAAACTCGCGCCGGCACGTTTCCCGCGCCGCCGCGTTGCCGTCGCCGGCGTTCCTTGCCCCCTCGTCCAGCACTCTGCGCCAGCGATCGACCATCCGCTGGCAGTCCTTCAGCCCCTGCTCGCGGAAGTCGGCGTTGCTGCGGTAGTGGGTGCGGATGAGCTCCAGGCGCACCGCGGCGGGCTCGTGGCCCTTCTCGAAGAGGTCGCGCGCAGTGAAGAAGTTGCCCTTGCTCTTGCTCATCTTCGCGCCCTCAACGAAGAGGAAGCGCGGGTGGAACCACATCCGCGCGAAGGAGCCCTCGCCGGGCGCCTGGTTGAAGGCGCAGCACGACTGGGCGATCTCGCACTCATGGTGCGGGAAGATGTTGTCCTCCCCGCCCGAGTGCAGGTCGATGAGCGGCTGCCCGCCCTCCAGCCACACCGAGGAGAGGGGCGAGATGGTGTCGGTGTGCGTGCTGGGGCTGGCGACGTGGTTGTGGTTGCGGACGTGCAGGCGCGAGACGCTCATGGCCGTGCACTCGATGTGCCAGCCCGGGTAGCCCTTGCCCCAGCCGCTCACGGGGCTGTCCCACTTCATGATGTGCGCGGGGTCCTCCTTCCAGAGCAGGAAGTCGGCCGGGTGGTGCTTCTGCCCCTGGTTCTCGGCGCTCACGCGCCCGCCCTCGCCCGCGCGGAGCCGCTCCAGCGTGTTGCCCGAGAGCCGCCCGTACGGCGTGAACTTCTGCACGTCAAAGTACACCACGCGCGAGCCGGGCTCGCCGGCCGTGTACGCGTAGCCGGTCTCCAGCAGGCGTCGGATGACCGCCTTCATGCCCTCGATGTGCTCGGTGGCCCGGGGTGTGAGCGTGCGGTCCTTGTCGGCATCCAGCACGAGCTTGAGCCCCAGGCGCCGCGCGTCCTCCTTGAACCTGGCCTCGTAGAACATCGCGATCTGGTACGGATCGGAGGGGTCGATCTTCGCATCGGCCGGGATCTTCCCGCTCTTCTTCGCCTCCGCGATCCGGCGCCCCGCGACCGCCATGCGGTCCTCCCCCGCCTCGCCCCCCTCTGCGTCGTCGGTCATGTGCCCCACGTCCGTGATGTTCATCACGTGCGTCACCGTGCGGCGCTCGCGAGAGGCGTCGGTGTCGTTGGCCAGCGTGCACAGCGGGCTCTCCACCCAGCGACGCAGAAGGTCCGCCGCGAGGAACGAGCGGAAGTTGCCGATGTGGGCGTCGTCGTACACCGTCGGCCCGCACGAATAGAACGTGACGCGGGAGGGGTCCCCGGGCAGGAACGGTTCGACCTTGCGGGAGAGCGTGTTGTAGAGGCGGAGGGGCATTCGGGGATTATTCATGGGCTGGCCGCCCGTGACGCCCAAAAAACAACCGGAATCGGCTGCCCTTGGCGGCAAATCACGAGCAAGTTTGCTCCATTTTGACACCCGCGTCCACTTCCTGTTGTTCACACTGCCCGTGCAAAGTAGACTGATCGTGTCCCGCCAGACTTCCCAAGGAGACCAACATGCTGCACCTCCGGACGACACCCGTCGTGCTTCTGAGCGCCGCGCTGGTGGCCCTGGCCGGGCAGGCGACCGCCCAGACCTTCGACGTCCTTCCCTCGCTCCCCGGCTTCCCGGGCGTGAGCGCGAACAGCGTGTCCCGCAACGGTCAGTACATGGCGGGGACCTGCGAGGGCCCGGGCGGTACCAGCCGTGCCGTGCGGTGGACGGCCGCGCTCACCCCGCAGCAGATGACGTCCTACGGCGACACGGACCGTGCCTGGGGGGTGTCGGACAACGGGGTGGTGGCCGGAGAGTCTGATGAGCAGATCGTGGTATGGGGGGGTGATGGGAATGGCGGCGACGCGCAGCTGGGGCCGGGCGTGGCCTACGGGGTGGCCAGCGACGGCTCGGGCGCCGTGGGGTACACCGTGCTGGCGAACGGTCACCGCAAGGCATTCAGGTACCACCTGCCCAATATCTTCAACCTGATGATCGACGTCGCGGACGACACGGACAGCACCGCGTACAACATTACGCCCGACGGCGCAAACGCGGTGGGGGTTTCGTGGCACGAGACCAGCCTGGGCTACCTCGAGTCCAAGGCCATCCGGTACTACATCGGGCACGCCGTGGTCCAGACGCCCCCCGCCGGCTACACCGTGAGCGAGGCGACCGACCTGTCGGACTCGGGCGAGGTGGTCGTGGGGCTGACCTCCTGCTGCCACAGCGTGGCGCCCATCCCGGCCCGCTGGACGGCCGAGGCTTTCGCGACGGTCACGGGTGAGCCCAACGGCGTTGCTACCGGCTGCTCCTTCGACGGCTCGGTGATCGTCGGCGAAGGCCCCGGCGGTGCGTACGTGTGGGACGCCGTTCAGGGCGAGCGGTACCTGTCCGACCTGCTCATTGCGGCTGGTTACCCCATGGACGACTACTTCCTCGCGCGGGCCACGGACGTGAGCGCGGACGGCGCTGTGGTGGTCGGGTTTGGCTACCAGGGGAACGTGCAGTTCGGCTGGCGGGTGATGCTGAACGCGATCCGGTGCGACGTGGTTGACTTCAACGGGGACACCATCTTCCCGGATGCGCAGGACATCTACGACTTCCTGACGGTCTTCTCCGGCGGCGCATGCCCCACGGGCTCGTGCGGGGACATCGACTTCAACAACGACGGCATCCTGCCCGACACGGCGGACATCCAGTCCTTCCTGCGGGTGTTCGCCGGAGGTGCGTGCGCCTGACCTTTTCCTGCGGGCCATTTCTGGGGATCCCGCCGCCGTCCTCCCGATACTCCTGGTGAGTGGGCTCACACAGGAGTTTTCGCATGCGCATCGCACGCCGATGGGTTGGCGCCGGTCTGATGGTCATGGGCGGCCTTGCGTCCCCCGCGCTGGCCCAGAACCTGTTCGTGGTCACGGCCACCGGCAACGGCAACACCGTGACGGTGGGCGGGGACAGCATCATCGACCTGGTCGACAGCGCCGTCAACACGCAGGACCAGTTCGCGCAGTTCCAGGATGTGAACGCGACGTTCGCCCTCAACTACGGCGGCATCGCCGACGCCATCACCATCACCAAGAACTCCGGGAACACGCAGGCGTCGCTCACCTTCGGCCCCACCGGCACGACCCGGACCTTCACCGGCACGAGCCAGGACGACCTGGAGAACCAGATCGAGGACTACCTCAAGAAGCAGGGCGGCGCGGACTTCACCGCCTTCCTCAAGGCGGTCAACGCGCAGAGCGTGATCGCCGTATCCGACGGCAACCCCAACGCCACCACCGCCCGCATGGCGGGCTGGGCGTTCGACCGGTTTGGGTTCTCGGCCGACCAGCGCAAGGCCTACACGCTGCGCCCGGGCGCGGCCCCCGCCCCGCAGGGCGCACAGGGCGGGGGCGACCCCGACACCGGCGCAGACGCCCCTGTGATGGAGCGGGCCAACGCGGGCTTCCAGCTCTACGTCGGGGCCAGCGGCCAGTCGTATTCGGCGGGCGACTTTGACGGCGAGTCCGCGACGATCTTCGGGGCCGCCGACTTCAACTTCTCGACGCGCGTGGGGCTTTCGCTGGGCTCGTTCCTGGCGTACAACACGGTGGGCGATGCGGACGTGTTCCACGTGGGGCTCACGCTGGGCGTGCCTGTCCGCCTCGTGCTCCCCGGCGAGGCCACCCCTTTCACCTGGCAGGTCACACCCTTCGGACAGGTTGGCGGTTCGGGCAGTGAGGACATCGGTGCGGGCGGTCTCATCATCGGCGGGGGAATCACCAGCTACCTGGCGTGGCACATCAGCGACCGCTGGACGCTGGCCATGGCAAACCAGTACACGCACTACGAGGGTGAGAAGCTCAGCTTCAGCGACTTTGAGATCGATCCGGGTGTGTCGCAGGGGGTGATGAAGCACGGGCTGCGTGTCTCGTGCCGCCTGACTGAATGCTGGTACGCGTACGCCGGCGCCTCGTACAGCACATTCACGGACGATGCGTCGATCGACTCGTGGGTCAGCCCGGCGGTGGGCGTGGGCTACGGGAGCATTGCTGGCAGCGGCGTGCAGATCGGCTTCATCGGGGACTACGGCGACGACTATTCGGCGTCGGGGTTCCGGATCGCGGGGAACCTGGTATTCTGAGCACGCGGCGCAGCGGGGGCGGGCTTCATACTCTCGCCCCTATGTTCGCGATCACGGTCGAGCACGAGTTCTGCGCCGCCCACGCCCTGGTCATCGCCGGGGCGCGCGAGCCTATCCATGGCCATAACTTCCATGTCTGGCTGACGGTGGAGGGGCCGGGGCTGGATAACGACGGGCTGCTGTGCGACTTCCACACCATCCAGCAGGCCCTGCGCGATGCGACCGAACCGTTCACGAACCGGAACCTGCACGATTGTCCTTCCTTCACGTCCAAGAACCCCACGGCGGAGAACATCGCCCGGTGCATCGCCGATGAGGTTTCCTCCCGCGTTGGCCCCTCGCTGGCCCCGCACGCCCGGGTCACCATGGTCCGCGTGTCAGAAGCCCCCGGGTGCGTGGCTACCTACACCCCGTAGTGGCGGAGGGCCGGGGGTGGGCCCGGGCTTGAAAGCGATCCGCCCGCACGCCCGACCCGTACGAACCTACCTCTCCCGAGCACGAACCCCGCATGTCCCCCAGCCGCACATCCCGCAGGTCACCTTCGGAGCCTCCTCACCGCTTCTTCCACCGCGACATCTCGTGGCTGGAGTTCAACAGGCGGGTGCTGGCCCAGGCGGCGGACCCGGCGATGCCGCTCCTGGAGCGGGTGCGGTTCCTCGCCATCTTCACGAGCAACCTCGACGAGTTCTTCATGAAGCGGGTGGGGCTGATCAAGCGGCAGGTGCACGCGGGCCTAGACGCGCGCTCGCCCGACGGTCTTTCGCCCCGGCAGCAGCTCGCGGCCATCCGCGAGATGGTGGGCGAGCTCATCGCCGAGCAGGGCAGGGTGTTCGATTCCGAGATCCGGCCCTCGCTCAGGAAGGAGGGCATCGAGGTTCTCCACTATGCCGACCTGACGCGTGATGAGCAGGACGCCACGAGCGAGTGGTATATAGACAACGTGTTCCCGGCGCTCACACCGCTCGCGGTGAACCCGACGCACCGGTTCCCGTTCATCAGCAACCTCTCGGACAACCTTGGTGTGCTGGTGGACGTGCCCGAGGGTCACGCGTCGCAGCCGGCGCGGGCCCAGTCGCTCCTGCAGCCGACGCTGGGGGCGGACGCGGGGGCGGAGCCGACGTTTGCGCGTGTGAAGATCCCGGCGACGATGCCCCACTACTACCGCCTGCCGGCGCACGACCGCAGGGTGTTCCGGTTCGTGCCGCTGCAGCAGGTGATACGCCACAACCTCGCGGGCC
This sequence comes from Phycisphaerales bacterium, assembly GCA_046350475.1. Lineage (GTDB taxonomy): Bacteria > Planctomycetota > Phycisphaerae > Phycisphaerales > UBA1924 > BJHL01. The sequence continues at coordinate 207,641 of JAXMAJ010000001.1, forward strand.
TCTTCCCGGGGATGCGGATCAGCGAGCAGATCTCGTTCCGGGTGACGCGCTCGGCGGGGATCCAGAAGGACGACCTGGACACGGCCAACCTGCTCCAGTCGATCGAGGCCGACCTCAAGGCCCGCAAGTTTGCGCGGGCGGTGCGCCTGGAGATTCAGCAGAGCGCGGAGCCCCGGCTGCTGCGCTGGCTGCTCGACAAGCTCAACGTGGACCCGCAGGACGTGTACGAGCGCCCGGGCGACATCGACTTTGCCGCGATGGGCGAGCTGGCCGACGTGGACCGCCCGGACCTGCGGCACAAGCCCTGGAAGCCGGTGATCCCCGGCAGGCTGATCGCCGGGGGCGCGGCGGACCGCAACCCCGCGAACTTCTTCGCGGCCCTGCGGAAGCAGGACGTGCTGGTGCACCACCCCTACGAGAGTTTCCACGCCAGCGTGGAGCGGTTCATCGCTTCAGCGGCGGCGGACCCGGATGTGCTGACGATCAAGCAGACGCTGTACCGGACGACGCCGGACAGCCCGTTCATCGAGAACCTGGTGCGTGCGGCGGAGGCGGGCAAGCAGGTGGCGTGCCTGGTGGAGCTGCGTGCCCGGTTCGACGAGGGGCGCAATGTGCGCTTTGCGCGCCAGCTGGAGAAGGCGGGCGTGCACGTGGCCTACGGCGTGCTGGGGCTGAAGACGCACTGCAAAACGAGCCTGGTGGTGCGGCGTGAGAAGGGCGGGCTGCGGTGCTATGCCCACCTGGGCACGGGCAACTACCACCCCAAGACGGCCCAGCTCTACACCGACGTGGGGCTGCTGACGTGCGATCCGGACATCACCGGCGACCTGGTGCACCTGTTCAACTTCCTCACGGGCGTGGGCGAGGCGCCGTCCTGCAGCACGCTTCTGGTCGCCCCTTTCACGATGCGCGACCGCACGCTGAAGATGATCGCCCGGGAGGCAGAGAACGCGAAGAAGGGGCTGCCCGCGCGGATCTGGGGCAAGCTCAACGCGATGGAGGATCGCGAGGTGACCGAGCACCTGTACGCGGCCAGCCAGGCCGGCGTGAAGGTGGACCTGGTGGTGCGCGGCTTCTGCTGCCTGCGCCCCGGCGTGCCCGGCCTTTCGGAGAACATCCGCGTGAGCAGCGTGGTGGGCCGGTTCCTCGAGCATTCGCGCATCTACCACTTCGCCAACGGCGAGGTGGACCCCGCCGACGGTGACTGGTACATCAGCAGCGCGGACTGGATGTACCGCAACCTCAGCAACCGCGTGGAGGTCTCCTGCCCGGTGCGCGACAGCGACGCGCGGCGCCGGCTCCAGCGGATATTCGAGGTGCACCACAAGGACCGCGTGAACGCCTGGGACCTTACGTCCGCGGGCGCGTACGCGCGGCGCACGCCCCCCCCGGACGCGGACCCCTCGTCGCCCGAGGCGCTGGGCACGTTCGAGGCGCTCATGCGCGAGCCCATGGGGTGAGGTCTTATTCGGGCCTCAGCAGCGAGAACAGGGTGATGGCCAGCACCAGCACGGTGCCGTTGTGCAGGCCGTGGACCACCATGCTCGCGATGAGCGAGCCCCGCCACTCCCGCATGAGGGCGAAGACGAACCCCAGCGTGATGACCGGCAGCAGCAGGAACACCATGTAGCCGTGCATCGAGCCGAACGCGAGGGCCGATACCAGGGCTGCGGCCCACATGCCCCAGCGCGACCGCAGGTGGCGGAACAGGGCCCCGCGGAAGATAGCTTCTTCCACCAGGGGCGCCCACACGGTCGCGAGCACAAAGAGCATCGCGAGCAGGGCGGGGCTTCCCGTGCCCAGCAGCTCGGCGATCTCGTTCTGCGGCGGGCCGGCGTCGTGCCCCATCTGCTTCGAGATGAGGTCGTAGGCCATGACCAGGAGGGCCGTGATCACCATCGCTCCGATTAGGAGCGGGAGCGATGAGAGGTACGCGAATACACCCGCGCCGGCCTCACGCAGCACACCCTTGCCGCTCGTCCATCCCAGGCGCTGGCGGTGTTCCTTCCAGGGCGTGCCCCGCAGCACCGGCCAGAACAGCGTTGCGACCAGCAGCCAGTGGCACGACAGCGAGAAGATCTTGAACGCCTCCGTCGGCGGGTGTTCCTTCGAGAACATCTTTGCGCCCAGCACTCCCAGCACGACCTGCAGGAACAGGAAGCTCCCGGCCATGAGCGCGACCATCTCCAGGTACACGCTCCCGCCGGGTGCGGGCGGCACGAACGCGGGGCGGACCTTGCCGGCTGACAGCCGCACGATCATGATCACGAAGCACACCAAGGACGCCGCCCCCACCGCCAGGAGGAGCCCGCCCACGGCGACGAAGAAGCCCATGATTGCGGCGCCGCCCCGGGTGTAGGGCGCGCGGGCCGGGTCCGTGTCTGGCTTGCCCAGCGTGAGGGCCAGGCGACCGAAGTACCCGTGCCGTTCCCGGAGGCTCGCCTGCTGCTCGGGCGAGGGGGTGTGGCCGGCGGTGATTGCGCGCAGGGCGTCCACGTCCTCCTGGGATCCCGGGTACTCGATCTTCTTGTCCTTGAGTGCCCGGTCGATCCGCTCGTCCGTGCCTTCCAGGCCGCCGATCTCCGCGGCGACCACCAACGCGCGGAAGTGGTCCTCCGGCGTCGCGGCGGCCTCTTCGACCTGCGTGATGAGGGTGCCGGCGTTCATCGAGTCGAGGCGGTTGTTGGGCGACATCGACTTGAGCACGTTGGCGACGCGCACGAGGATGCCCGACATCATGAGGAACGAGTCGCCCTCCTGCGGGGGCTGGATGGCGGTCCCGGCCTCCTGGGTTGCGGGCTTCTCGCTCTGGAACGCGCCGATCTGCTGGGTGGTCATCACCGCCAGGATGGCGAGCACTGCGGCGATGGTGGCAATGATGCGCGACCGGGGCGTGCCCCGGTCCGGCGTGTCGCGCTGGCTGGTCGCTGCGGGTGGATCGACCTGCCACGGGGTGCTGCTCCCAGACTCCGGGAGGATGTTGAAGTCGGGGGGTGTTGTCGGGGAAGGTTCGGGCATGGTGGTGGATTATCGGTTGACGGCTGCTGCGGACGGTACGGCGGGATGCTGCCGGGGATGGGTGATCGGGGGATCGCGGCTGGCCCGCCGTCTGCCTGCAAGCCTGCTTGGGCTTCCTTTTGCCTGTTTCGTGGCGGGCGCCTATGCTGTTGGCCCGCCCTGAGAAGGAATCCCAGGGCTGTTTTCCCCAATCCTGCGTCCTGCCTGGGTCGGAACCTAGACAGGCCGCCCGCCCCGCCCGGTAGGCGGCGTACCAGCCAGGGTGTGGCACCGTCGCCCCGCCTTCGCGAAGGAGCGAGCATGTCTCGTCGTCAGACCACTCTTGCCACCAAGCCGGGAGATGTCTCCCAGAAGTGGCACGTCGTCGATGCGGAGGGCGTCCCGCTGGGGCGTCTGGCCGCGGAGGTTGCGCAGGTGCTCATGGGCAAGCACCGCCCGGATTACACCCCGCACGTGGACACGGGTGAGCACGTGATCGTCACCAATGGCTCCAAGGTGGAGTTGACCGGCCGGAAGGCTGAGCAGCGCCTCAAGATGCGGTACACCGAGTACCCGGGCGGGCTCAAGACCCGCACGTACGGGCAGGTCCGCGAGCAGGACCCGGAGACTCTGATCTCTGACGCCGTGCGCCGCATGATGCCCAAGAACCGCCTGTCGCGCGTGATGCTGAAGAAGCTGCGCGTCGTTGCCGGCACGGACCATCCGTTCGCCGCCCACAAGCCCCAAACCATGAAGGTCTGAACCCCCAGGTCACTCAAAGGAATTCCGCATGTCCAAGATCATGAATCCTTCGTCCGACCTCGGGCTGACCATGCCCGGCTCGGCGCCCGTCGAGAACGTCAAGCCCATCCGCGCCCCCAAGCCGGCCGACAAGAACGGCTGGTGGTGGGGAACGGGGCGTCGCAAGACCGCTGTCGCCCGCGTCCGTCTCAAGCCCGCCCAGGGCAACAACGCCGGAGTGCAGATCGAGTCGGTCAAGCTCGGCAAGAAGAAGTCCGTCGAGGTCTACTTCACCGAGCCCCGCGACCGCACCGACTGCGTCGCTCCCCTGACGACCACCGGCACCGTGGGCCGCTTCCAGATCGTCGTGAAGATGCACGGCGGCGGCACGATGGGGCAGGCGGGCGCGATGAAGATGGGTCTGGCCCGCGCCCTGGCCGACTTCGACCCCACACTGGAGAGGAGCCTGCGTGACGCCGGCTTCCTCACCCGCGACTCCCGCGCGGTCGAGCGCAAGAAGCCCGGTCAGCCGGGTGCACGCCGCCGGTTCCAGTTCAGCAAGCGTTAATCGCCTGCCCACATCCTGGACCATTCAAGCCCTCGCCCTGCGGCGAGGGTTTTTTTCTGCACAGAAAGTCTGCGCGTTCTGCGCCGGATCCGTGCGTGGGCGGCGTCAGAAGGGGGTGAACGACCCCGCCCCACCGACGAAAGGACATGGCATGTTCGCTTCCCGACCCGTTCTGTTGGCCGCTGCGGCTCTGACGCTCGCCTCTGGCACGGCAGTATCGCAGGAGCAGCCGGTACCACCCGCGAAGGTCCGGCCGGCCTTCCCGTACCAGCCGGTCACGGTCGTGGAGGAACCGACCATTCCTGAAGTGGTGTTTCCGGGCGGGACCATCCAGCAGTACATTGACTACCTCCGTTCCATCGCGCCGAACAACACGGTGAACGTGGTCGTGACGGGCGAGGTTGGGCAGGCGGCGCTGCCGGGCGTGAACCTCAGGGGTGTGACGGTCGGGCAGGCGGTTGAGATCATTCCTTCGGTGATCGAGGGGCAGCGGCGGGTGGACATTGACGCAACAAGGAACCAGGCCGGCACGGTGAGCGTGTACACGCTGCGGTATCCGGGGACGGGGAACCCGTTGACCGACTCGCCGTCGCCCATATCGATCTTCCAGATCAACGACCTGATCCGGTCGGAGGGTGGGGACGGCGGCCCGCTCGCTTCGGGCACGCTGCCGGTCAACACCATCCTGACGGCGATTGAGAGCGCGGTCAAGATGGTGGGCGGTCCGGCGCCGGAGCTGAAGTTCCACGCGGAGTCGGGGATGCTGCTCATGAAGGGCAGTCAGCCGCAGATGGAGGCGACGCGTGACATACTCATCAATCTCCGGGAGAGCACGGGCCGGGTGAACGCGCTGGGGGGTGGGCCAATGACGCAGTCGTTCCCGCTGGCCCACCGCTCGCCCGAGGACATCGTGCAGGCGTTCCGCGACGTGTTCCCCGCGGGCTCGCCGCAGGCCGGGGCGCTCAAGATCGACGCTGTTCCCACGACCAACACGGTCGTCGTGCAGGCGCCCCGGAATATGGCGCTCGCTGCCGAGGTGCTGGTGCGGTACGTGGACCGCCCGGCCCAGCCCGACCCCGAGCTCGTACGGCTGGTCGCCGAGCGGGATTCTCAGCAGGCCCAGCTTGCACGCGCCGCTGCGGAGAACCAGGAAGCGGCCAAGCGCTTCCAGGACATGAGCCTGCAGCACCTCAACGAGGTGGGCGTGCTGCAAGCACAGACGGAGGAACTGCGGCGGGAGCTGCGCTCCGTGACGGCGGAACTCGACGCCCTCAAGCAGAAGAAGTGACGCCCACGCACCATCCCCGGGGCATTCCTGTACGATGACCACGCTCCATGCCAGACACCACGGGCAACGCCGAGTCGGCACCGACCGGGGCGGAAACACCCAACGCCGACCCGGCGGTGCTGCTGTTGTGCCGGGGGGTACGTTCCGGGGACCGCGGGGCGTTCACGGCCCTCTACCACGGCTGGTACGGCCGCTGGGTGCGCGACGCGCAGACGATGCTGGGACGCAGCGACCCGCTCGCCCACGACATTGTGCAGGACGCGTTCGTGCGTGTCATCAGGTCGCTGCCGGAGCTGCGCTCGGAGGCGGCGCTGGCATCATGGATGTCCCGCACGCTCCGCAGCGCGGCTGTGGACGTGCTGCGGAAAGAGTCCCGCCGCCGGGCACGGGAGCGCGCCCGTCCGCCCGGGGAGCACGCGCCGGGAGGAACACCGGACGATTCGTCCTGGCTGACCGGCGCCCTTGCGGGCATCGAGGCCTCGGACGCTCTGCTGTTGCGGGCTCGCGTGGTGGAGGACTTGACGCTGGAGGAGGCCGGTCGTGCGTCGGGGCTGACGTCGGACGCTGCCCACGGGCGCATCCGAAGGGCGCTTGCAGCACTCCGCGCGGCGTGGAGGCGGTCGCATGACTAGGCCGCTGCCCACCGACGATCCGCGGCGTGACCGCATGCTTGCCGACCTTCTGTCGACGCTGGACGCCCACCACTACTCCCGCCGGCGGCGCCGGCTTGTGCTGCGGGCCGGGGGCGGCGTGTGCGTGCTGGCGCTCCTGTTTGTCGCCGCACGCTGGGCGGCCACGCCGCACGCTGCTCCGCGCCCGGGCCGGCCGGTCGGCGTGGCGGAGCGTGGCGCCGAGCCGATGATCGAGCGCGTGGGCACGCGCGACGTGCTGCGGGAGGTGGCGGTGACGCAGAAGACCACCACGCTGGTCGAGTTCATCGACGACGAACAGCTGCTGGCGGCGCTGAACCGGGAACGCCCGTGCTACGGGCTGATGCGGACGGCGGGCCGCGTCGCGGTGCTCGACCGGTGCGTGCGGTAGGGGTCAGTCGTCGGCGCTGATGCTGGGCGGGCCTTCCTTGCCGGCCACCCGCTCCATGTAGCCCTTGCCCTTCTTCTCGTACTTTGTGAAGCCCAGACGCTCCAGGTTCTTGTTGGAGAGTGCGCTCTTGCCCTTGATGTCGCTCCACTTGCCCGCGATGTTGGGGGCGACCACTGCGCGCCGGCAGGGCTTGCCCGTTCCCGGTTGGGTGGTCAGCGCATCGTCCTTCATCGACTGCACGAACTCGAAGGTCTCGCCCGTGGGCTTGCCCTGCTTGTCCAAGACCTGGTACACATAGGTGGGCATGCCCGATGGTACGAAGCCTCACCGCCCCGCCAGTGTCCGCTGCAGCTGGATCGTGAGCACTTCCAGGCTGCGGTCCACGTCCGAGAGCCCGGACTTGACCCGCTGGTCAGCCTTCACGCAGGTCCGCAGGAACTGCATCGTGTCCGCCGGGCGCAGGCGCTTTGCGGCGTCGATGATCATGCCCTGGCTGGGGCCCCACAGCTTGAGCGGGCGGGTCACCTCCGCGATGTTGCGTTTCTGGTGCAGGGCGCAGCACACCCCGTGCAGCTTGCGGGCGAGGTCGGTCACGGCGAACATCACGAGCGGGGCGGGCTGTCGCGACACGTCGAGCACGTGGCGCAGGTGCTGCACCGCCTGATCGGCGTTGCCCGACAGCAGCGACTGCTGCACTCCCCATGCCTCCTCTTCGCGCGAGACGCCCACGAACTGGGCGACATGGGCCCGCGTGATGGCGCCCTCGCCCGCCGCGGCGGCGAGTTTCGCCAGCTCCATGTCGATACGCCCCAGGTCCGCGCCGGTGTTGGCGACGAGGGCCTCGGCGGCGTCGGGGTCCAGGCGCGCCTTGTGCTCGGAGGTTGCGCGTTTCGCGGCCCAGGCGACGCAGGCGTCCTCGCCGGGTGTTTCGCACTTGATGACGGCGCCGACCTTCTCCACGAGCTTGTCGAGGTTGCCGGGGCGCCAGGCGCCGCTCCGCAGCACGAGCGTTGCGCCTTCGCCTGGGCTTTCGGCGTACCGCTCGAAGAGCGGGCGGGCGTGTTCCTTCACCATCGCCTCGGCCTGGTCGACGATCACGAGCTTGTGGCTCGCGATGAGCCCGAACGAGCGGCACTCGTCCAGCACGTCCGCCGGCTGGGAGGCGGCGCCGTCAAAGACCAGCGTGTCCACCTGCCCGAAGTGCTTGGCGAGGGCCGCCCTGAGCTGGGCGGTGTACAGGCCCCGGAGGAACCCCTCGGGCCCGTGGAGGATCACCACCCGCGACTCGTGGGTGAGTCCGCCGCCCTTGGGCGGCTTTGCTGTTCCGGTTGCCGGGGGCTTCTTGGCCACGGCAGAATGTAGGATCACGTGGGTCCGTGCGCCGCGGGCTACATTCGCCCGTGGCACGAGGCGTCTTCTGGCTCTGCGTCCGGCGTCGCGCGGTGGCTCCCCTTGGCCCCGGGGCTGCCACACCGGCCGACCTCAGGCACATGGAGCGGGCCCTTGCGCTCGCCAGGTCCGCCGCACGCCGGGGCGAGGTGCCGGTAGGCGCGGTGGTCTATGAGACTTCCAGCGGCGAGGCTCTGGCCGAGGCGTCCAACACTCGGGACGGCGCGCGGGACCCCTCCGGGCACGCTGAGTTTTCCGCTATCCTTGCCGCGGCGCGGGCCCGCCACGACTGGCGCCTCAACGACTGCACGCTGGTCGTCACGCTTGAGCCGTGCGCGATGTGCGCCGGGCTCATCGTCAACGCGCGTGTGGGACGCGTGGTGTACGGCGCCGCCGACCCCAGGGCGGGCTTTGTCGGCTCCCTGGGCAACGTGATCGATGACCGGCGTCTCAACCACCGGGTCCGAGCGGTCTCGGGAGTGTGCGGGGAGCGGTGCTCGGCGCTGCTTACCTCTTTCTTCCGCACGCTCCGCGCCCGCAATCGCCGTACGGCGGGGAGAGGGGATGCCCGAACTTCCCGAGGTTGAATGCGTCCGTCGCTCGCTGCTGCCCCATGTGCTGGGCAGGCGCGTGGACTCGGTGCGCATCTACCGGCCCGGTGTGTGCGACTGCCGGGACGCGCAGGGGAAGAAGCGCCCGGCCTCACCGGCCCGCCTGCTGGAGGGCGCTACGGTCGAGTCGATCCTGCGCCACGGCAAGCAGCTGGCCATGGTGGCGAGTACGGGCGGGGTCGTGTGTGTGCACCTGGGCATGACGGGCCTGATGTGCGTATCGCATGCTCAGCGCGATGCGACTGCGCACGGCAGGCACGACCACGTGGTCTGGACGCTCGCGGGGGGCCGGAAGATGACCTTCCACGATCCCCGGCGTTTCGGCGGTCTCTGGGCGTTCCCTTCCCAGGACTCGCTCCGCGCGACCCGGTGGAGTGCCTTGGGTCCTGACGCCCTCACCATCACTGGTGGCGGGCTGTATGAGGCTTTGGGAGGGTCCGGCCGTGCCGTCAAGGCGGGGTTGCTGGACCAGAGTGCTGTTGCCGGCGTCGGCAATATCTACGCGGATGAGAGTCTCTTCGGCATCGGCATGGACCCCCGCACCCGCTGCGCCAGAGTGCGGCTCGATCGCTGGGAGGCCCTGGCGGCAGAGGTGCGGAGGGTGTTGTCGGCGGCCATCGAGCACGGTGGATCGACAGTGCGGAACTATGTCAACGCCGATGGCTCTGCCGGCAGTGCCCAGACCCGCCACGCGGTCTACGGGCGTGGAGGTCTGGCGTGCGTGCGGTGTGCGGGAACGCTTTGTCAGGGCGTTGTGGGGCAGCGGACGACTGTGTGGTGTCCCCGGTGCCAAGGCCGGGGCTGAGGGGTTCGTACCGCGGTTTATTCACATTGCAGGGGCCGGGTATTGCCGGGTGGCGGTCCTTGCTTGTGGTGGGGCTGGCTCTGGGCTCTTCCTCTTTGGAAGAGAGTATTGATCATCATCATGATTTGTTAGCCCTGTCGCGTTGTGGACAACTCCAAGTCCGCGTGCGAAGGTCCTTTTCACACAATGACTTGCGGCTACCGATGCGTCTGCATTCCCTGGCGCTCTCCTGTCGCTGGCGCTCGGGGGCGCTCGGGGGTTTGCCGCAGACCTGACGGGGAGGGTCTGCAACCCGATCAGGCGCCGAGCGCCCCTGAGCGCCAGGGCCAGTTCTTCCACAAGGTTCCCACAACGGCATGTCGTCTGTACAAACACCCAAACACATTCCGAGCACGCGGTGACTCTGTGCCGGGATTCACGGGTTTGCGGGTGGCTTCTTGGCGCGCTCTTCGAGCAGTCGCATGACGGATGCGAACTCAGGATCGCTGACGATCTTGGCTTCGACGGTGCGGATGGCGTGCATGACGGTGGTGTGGTCGCGGCCACCGAAGGTACCACCCACCTCCTCGAGCGAGTGCCGGGTGCAGCGGCGGGCGAGGTACATGCAGACGTGCCTGGGCAGGGCGATGGACCGCTGGCGGTGCTTGCTCTGGAGGTCCGACAGGCGGATGTTGTAGAAGTCGCAGACGACCGTGATGATGTCGTGGAGCGTGGGCACGTACTCCGCGGGCGGGCGGACGAGTTCGCCCAGGGCCCGGCGGGCGAGATCCATGGTGATGGGGGCGCGATCCACGGTGGACTGCACCTGCAGCTTGACGATTGCGCCTTCCAGTTCCCGGATGTTGCGGTCGATGCTGCCCGCGACGAACTCCGCGACATCGCTGGGGACGTCGACCCCGCGCAGGCGGGACTTGGTCTTGACGATCTGGATGCGCGTTTCGTAGTCGGGCGCCTCGATCTTGGCCACCAGGCCCCACTTGAAGCGGCTGACGAGGCGGTCCTCCAGCGAAGGGATTTCTTCCGGGGCCGCGTCGCTGCTCAGGATGATCTGCTTGTTCGCCTGGTACAGGCTGTTGAACGTGTGGAAGAACTCTTCCTGGGAGCGGTCGCGCCTGGTCAGGCAGTGGATGTCGTCGATGATGAGGACGTCCGCGTCGCGGAAGCGGTGGCGGAACTGGGCCATTTCACCCGACTGCACGCTCTCGAAGAACTGGTTGATGAAGTTGTCGCAGGAGGTGTAGTAGATGTTGGCGCCGGGGTTGGCCTCCATGATCTTGAGGTGGATCGCCTGCAGCAGGTGCGTCTTCCCCAGTCCCACGCCCCCGTGCACGAAGTAGGGGTTGTAGTTGCGCCCCGGGTTGGCGGCGACGCCCAGGGCCGCCGCGTGCGCCAGGCGGTTGTTGGGTCCCACGACGAAGTTCTCGAACGAGAAGTCGGGGTTGATGACGAGGCGGTCGTAGCGGGAGGGGGCTTCGTGGAAGCTGAGGGCGGAGCGCCGTGCGGGCGCGGTGACGGGGGGTTCCAGGGGGCCCTTGGGTTCCAGCACGGTCGCGGCCTCGGGGGGTTCGACCACGACGGGGCGTGCGGGCGCCTCCAAGGGGAGCGTGGATCCGGGGAGGGAGGCGGCGGGGTCGGCGGGGCCCAGGAAGCGGACGGAGATGAGGCGTCCGGAGGCGGTGCGTGCGGCGTCGTTGAAGGCGTCGGCGCACTGCTTGCGGAGGTAGTCACGGTGGACGTCGCTGAGCGTCCGGACCTCAAGGGCTCCGGACTCGATCCCCAGGGGCACCAGTTCATCGAACCAGGCGCGCCGGATGGGGGCGTGCTGGGCCTTGAGGTAGGCCATCATTCCGTGCCACACCTGGCGGAACGGGTCGGACTCGGCGCGGGCGCCGGCCTTCTGAGGCTTGGAGTTGTCGTGCTCGCGCCAGGTCACCATTCCACCCTTCGCCGGTGTGGCGGGAGACCGGGCAATGCCCGGCAGCCCGTCACGGGCCCACCATCAGGACCGCCCGCGAGACCGGTTCACCCAACCAGCGCCGCAGGGGCGCAACGTACAGAGGGTTGAGCAACCTGTCAATAGCAGGGTGTGGAAAACCTCGAACACGTCAGGACCGTTTCTGGGGAGTCTGCGCCCAAGTACGGTCGGCGCTTGGAGAAACGGCGCGGTGGAGCTCAGTTCTCTTCAGTTTCGCTTGACACGCCGGGGCGCGGCGTTTTGCCGGGGATGGGCTCGCCGGCGGCGGTGAGCTGGGCCTCGTAGCGGGCCCGGTTGGTCTTGTAGTCCATGAGGAACAGGACACGGTCCACGTGCTTGGGCCCGGCGACCTCCGCGATGCGCTTGCGGGCGTAGTTCATGTCCGTGCGTCGCGAGACGTGGATGAGGATGATGTACTGGCACTCGAGGATGCGGAGCCACTCGGCCACGTCGTCCAGGTGCATGTGCATGCCCACCTTCGCGCGTTCCTTGTGCTCGGGCTCGAAGAACGTGCACTCGCTGATGACGAACTGGGCCTTGCGGACGTCCTCGCGGATGAGGTGCGGTCCGGGGCTGGTGTCGCCGGTGTAGGCGATGAGGGGCACCTCGAAGGAGCGCGTGATCTCGGTCCCGCGGTCCTTGAGTTCGCGCAGCTTCTCCTGCGGGAGTTCGAGGAACTCGGGCTTGAGCTTGGTGCGCTTCTCGCTGACGGTGTAGCCGAAGGACGGGCAGGTGTGCTCGGTCTCGAAGCCGCGCAGCAGGATGTTGTTCTTGATTTCCAGCGGCTGGTCGGGGAGCAGCGGGAGCAGTTCGTAGGGGGTGCGCTGGCGCTCCAGGTCGACGTAGCCGTCCATCATGCGTTTGATGGCGCTGGCGATGCGGGAGTCGCAGACGATTTTGGCGGTGCCCATGCCCTGGAAGCGGCGCTGGGAGCAGAAGTAGGCCAGGCAGCCGATATGGTCCATGTGGCCGTGGCTGATGGCCAGGTGCTTGCTCGACAGGACCGCCCGGGGGCAGGAGCCGATGTCGAAGCCCAGGTCGAGCTCGGGGATTTGGATGCTGGTGGCCTCGCCCGCGATGGACTCGCCGAAAAAGCGGAAGGGCGGGCAGTAGAGGAAGCCTGGGGACGCCTCGCGGGGCGGCGGCTTGGGGAGCATGGAGCAATCTCCGATCGCGGGCTTTCACCCGAGGTGGAACTTTGTGGGAAAGAACACTCCGGTGCGGGTCGGGACGTGGGAGTCTAGGCTTGACCGCCGGTGGATGAGCCGCGCACGCGCATGGAACCCATGAAGACCGAGAACGGGGCGGGGGAGCCACGGACGTGGTGGGACTATGTCGTGCGCCTGGGCCCCGCCTCCGCGCTCGCGCTGGGCGCGGCGGTGCTGCCGCCCCTGGGGTCCGTGCTGCTGTTCGCCAACATCAATCAGATTGGTGAGTGGCTGCGGTCCCACGGGGGCCAGGGTGTGGCCATTTATGTCGTCGGCTTCGCCTTCTTTGCCGGCGTTGCGCTGCTGCCGACGTACGCCAGCGCCATTCTCGGCGGCTGGGCTTTCGGCTTCGCGACCGGCCTGCCCGCGGCGCTTGCCGGGTTCCTTGGGGGCGCGCTTATCGGGTACGGCGTGGCCCGCCCCGCCAGCGCGGAGCGCGTCGACAAGCTGATCAGCGAGAAGCCCAAGTGGAAGGCGGTCCGTGACGCCCTGCTGGGGGGCAGCCGGGCCAAGGCCCTGCTCATTGTCACGCTCCTGCGCCTGCCCCCCAACTCGCCGTTCGCCCTCACCAATCTTGTGCTTGCCAGCGTCCGCACCCCCCTGTGGACTTACCTTCTGGGCACGCTCATAGGCATGGCCCCCAGGACGGCCCTGGTGTTGTACATCGCCAGCCAGGTGCAGGGAAAAATGGCCAACGAGGCGGCGGACGGCAGGCCCACCTGGTGGATATTCGCCAGCGTCGGGGCGTCGATCGTCGTGCTGTGCATCATCGGGGCCATCGCGAAGACGGCGCTTGAAAAGGTCACGGCGTCCGAGTCGAAGCCGCCTCTGGTGCGGTGACACCGCACTCCGGGCAGGTGCGCAGCCCGGCGGGCGCCGGCACGCCGACGAGCGGGTAGCAGCACACCGGGCACATGCCCGTGAGCCACCGGCGCTGCCTGCGCCAATGCCGGTGCTTCCATACCCCGTGCAGCCCCAGGGCGAGCAGCGCGAGCGAGCACGCGTTAAGCGCAACGCGTCCCCACAGGACGCAGTGGCCGGAATCCCCCTGCGTCAGGATCGCCCGGGCCACGCGGGCGTTGGTGTCCCTGACGTGCAGGGAGGCGGCCTGCAGGGCGGCGTCCCGAGACCTGACATCGAGCTGGGTGTGCGGCGCGAAGAGGTCCTGCGGGACGACGGTGACCAGCCAACGCTCCCTCCACGGGAACCAGAAGCCCCGGCGGTGGACCTCGTGCACGTACCCAACACGGACGAAGAGAGAACCGGGGTAGCGGTCCTGCAACGCCGACTGCTCATCCCAGCTGAACTCCTCCAGGGGCGTGGCGAACGCCACACCGTCGGTGATCCGCAGGTACACCCACGCGAAGTCGCGTCGCGGGCCGATGTTGACGACGGGTTTGGGTCGGCTGCCGGTGGCCAGCGACTCGGCGGCGCGGTACTGGCGGCTCACCCACCCCACCACCCACGAGTCGTCCGGCGGACGCCTGGGGAGCGACACCACGGTCAGGGCGAAGCCAGCCAGGAAGAGCGCAACGAGCGCAGGGTGTCTGCAGGCGTGGACGCATCGCCCCAGGGGTGAGGTTGGCGTGGGGCGCCACGCGGGGTTGGAACGAGGCTCACTCATTGCGGACCCGGGGGCACGGTAGTGCACCAGCGCGCCACCTCCACTACCTTTCACGCGTGCCGGACCACTCGCCCAGCCCGTTGACGGGAGACCAGGTGCGCAGGATCGCGCGTCTTGCCCGCCTGGAACTCTCCGGGACCGAAGTGGAGGAGCACCGGGTCGCTCTCTCCGCCATCGTCGCCTACATGGACCGCCTGCGGGCCGTGAGTCCGTTGCCCCAGGAGCCGCTGGCCCATATTGGCGACGCGCACACCCGGCTGGGCGAGGACGTGCCGGTGGATGGCCTGCCCAACTCCGTGCTCCGCACCCTTGCGCCGGACTCCTGGGAGGCGTTTGTCAAGGTCCCGAAGGTGCTGGATGAAGGAGGAGGGGCATGAAGACCGTCCGACGGATGCGCGTTGCCGGCGCCCTGTGGGCAGGTGTTCTGTCAGGCACCGGTCTTTTCGCTGGCTGCGACAAGCCCGCCGGTCACTCAGCCGACGCGATCGTCCAGGCCGAGAAGCACGACGAACGCCTCGCGCGGGCGACGGTGGAAGCCCGCCGGCGTTGGCCGGAGTTCGTGGCCGAGTTCGGTCGCAGGCGTGCGGACGCCGCGTGCCTGGTGAAGGCCCCGTTCACCGGCACGCGTGGCGAAGTTGAGCACATGTGGGTAAAGCCAGCCACGCTGGACGCGTCGACCCTTACCGGGGAGTTGCTGAGCGACCCGTTCGCGGAGTTTGACATCAAGGCCGGTGACACAGTGGTCGTACCGGTCGGTGACGTGGAGGACTGGGCCGTGCAGTACAGCGACGGTACCACGCTTGGGTCCTTCCACGCCCCGGTCCTGGAGCAGATAGAAAAGGAGGGGGGTGGCGGGTGATGCAGCCTTCCCTCTTCACGCAAGCGCACGCGTGCGCACAGGCTGTCCGTGCCGGGCGCGTGAGCGCCGTGGAGGTCACTCGCGCGGCTCTGGACCGGGCGCGGGAGGTCGAGCGCGGTACGCACGCGTACCTGCAGGTTCTGGACGAGAGCGCCGTGGCGCAGGCCGCGCGCGTGGACGCGTCGGTTGTGCGGGGCGAGCACCTGCCGCTCGCGGGGGTGCCTGTCGCCGTCAAGGACAACCTCTGCACGGGTGCGGATCTTGCAGCGCCCGGCGACGGCCTGGGGCCGGGCGGGCGGACCACGTGCGCCAGCCGCATGCTGGAGCGGTACGAGTCGCCGTTCACGGCGACGGCGGTGCGGCGGCTGCTGGAGGCCGGCGCTGTCGTGATCGCGAAGACCAACCTCGACGAGTTTGCCATGGGCTCTTCGACGGAGCACTCCGCCTTCGGCCCCGCCCGCAACCCGTGGGACACGGCGCGCGTGCCCGGGGGCAGCTCCGGCGGCAGCGCCGTGTCGGTCGCCGCCCGGGTCACACCGTTGGCGCTGGGCAGTGACACCGGGGGCTCGGTGCGGCAGCCGGCGGCGATGTGCGGCGTGGTGGGTGTCAAGCCGACGTACGGGCGGATATCCCGGTACGGGCTTGTCGCGTATGCCAGCAGCCTGGACCAGGTCGGCGTGTTCGCCACCGGCGTGGCGGACGCAGCGCTCGCGCTGGAGGTGCTCTGCGGCGCGGACCCGCTGGACTCCACCAGCGCGTCGCATGAGCACCACGCGCTCGGGAGCGACTTTGGTGCGCGCCTGGAGGAGCCGGTCGCGGGCCTGCGGCTGGGCGTGCCCCGCCAGGCCCGCGGCGCCGCGAACCACCCGGGCGTTGCCGCCGCCTTTGAGGACGCCCTCCGCACGTTCCGGTCGCTGGGTGCGGAGGTGGTGGAGGTGGATCTGCCGATGACGGATGCGGGGATCGCGGCGTACTACATCGTCGCGCTCGCCGAGGCTTCCAGCAACCTCGCGCGTTACGACGGTGTGCGGTACGGTCGGCGGGCGGATGCGGGGGCGGGCGAGGGGCTGTTTGGGTTGTACGCGCGGAGCCGCAGCGAGGGGTTCGGGCGAGAGGTCAAGCGACGCATCATGCTGGGCACGCACGTGCTGAGCAGCGGGTACTACGACGCCTACTACACCACGGCACTCCGGGCACGCAGGGCGATCCTGGAAGGGTTCCAGGGCGCGTTCGTCGGCGCCGGTGCGGGTCGTGGCTGCGACGCCGTCATCATGCCCACCGCACCCGGCCCGGCCTTCCGCCTCGGCGAGAAGACAAGCGACCCGTTGGCGATGTACCTGGAGGACGTGTACACGGTGGGTGTCAATCTCGCGGGGCTGCCGGCGGTGAGCATCCCAGCCGGCTTCGTGCACGAGGGCGGGAGCGACCTGCCGGTGGGGCTGCAGTTGGTGGCGCCGGCGTTCGGCGAGGCGCGGATGCTGCGGATCGCCCGGATGTTCGAGGGCGCAACTTCCTTCCACACGCGGGCCCCCTCGCTGCGCCAATAACCCGCGGGAATGTCCGGTGCGTGTGAGACTGTGTCTCATGTTGCGTGCGCCGCGCGGATTCCCCGCCGGAACAGAGGGCCGGCATCGAAGAATGCTCCAGAAGCATGCTGGCACGCGTCTTTCAACCCAAGGGCGAGCTGATCGGTTCTGTCATCGCCGGCACTTTCCTGCTGGCGGGTGTAGTGCTGAGTTCTGCGCTCAAGCTCAGCTACGGCGCCGTCCCGCTCTGGATCAGCCTGGGCATCGGGCTGGTGTTCGGCGGGAAAGCGGCCTGGGACGCGCTCCGCGCGCTCACCTTCGACATCGACGTGCTCATGGTCGTGGGCGCCCTGCTGGCGGCGGGCATCGGCCACCCGAGCGAGGGCGCTCTGCTCCTTTTCCTGTTCACGCTCTCGGGCGCGCTCGAGGGGCTCGCGATGGAGCGCACCGAGCGCGAGGTGAAGGCCCTGCACGCCCTGATGCCCGTCGAGGCGCTGGTGTTGCGGGGCGGCGGCTGGGTGCCGGCGCCGGCCGAGAGCCTGCTCACGGGCGAGATGGTCAAGGTCCGGCCCGGTGAACGCGTCCCGGTCGACTGCGAGGTAACGGCCGGGGCTTCCTCGATCGATCAGTCCGCCATCACGGGAGAGAGCATCCCGCGCGAGGTGAAGGTGGGAGACGAGCTCTTCGCCGGCACCATCAACACCGACGACCCCATCGAGGCCCGCGTGCTCCGCCCCGCCAGCGAGAGCAGCCTGCAGAAGATCCTGAGCCTCGTCACGCAGGCCCGTGAGCAGCGCGAACCGGTCCACCGCCTGATCGACAGGCTGAGCCAGCCCTACAGCCTGGGCGTCATGGGCGTCTCGGTTGCCGTGCTGCTCATCTGGAAGTTCGCGCTACACCGCCCGTGGGTGGGGCCCGATGGGCATTCGGGCGCGCTCATCACGGCCATCACACTGCTGATTGTCGCTTCACCCTGCGCACTCGTTATCGCCACCCCCACCGCGACGCTCGCAGCCATCGCGCGGGCCGCGCGGGCGGGTGTGCTCTTCAAGGGCGGCAGCGCGATCGACCGGCTGGCGCGCATCACCAGCATCGCCCTGGACAAGACCGGGACGCTCACGTTTGGCAGACCACGCCTGTACCAGGCGCACCCGGTCGCGTGGTCCAATGGAGATGAACTGCTCGCGATTGCCGCGGGGCTGGAGGCCGACTCCACACACCCGATCGCGGGCGCCATCCGTGAAGCTGCCAAGACGCGGGGCGTCGCCCCCGCCCCCATCGAGGGCCTCAACCACACCACGGCCCAGGGTCTCTCCGGGTATGTCGATGGTGCGGCCGTGCGCCTTGGGCGGTGGTCGTTTGTCGAACCTCTGGTGCCGGTCTGCCTCCGGGCCCGCGTGGTCGAGGTGCTTTCGAAGATCCAGGACCGCGGGCACATCGGTGTGGTGGTGGCCCGCCAGCGCCAGCAAGAGCCGGAGGCCGGTGAGGCGGCCATCCTGATCATGGCCGACAGCGTGCGCCCCGGCGCTCAGACCATTGTGCAGGACCTTCACACCCTGGGTATCAACCCGGTGCGCATGCTCACCGGAGACAACCGCATCACCGCCGAACGCGTCGGCGCGGCGATCCACCTCGACCATGTGGATGCCGACCTGCTCCCGGAGGACAAGCTCCGCATCATCGGGAGCATGCACTCCTCCGTCGCGCAGAAGCCCGGGGCAGGTGGTGTCGCCTTTGTAGGCGACGGCGTCAATGACGCCCCCGCCTTGGCGAGGGCCGATGTCAGCATGGCGATCGGGACGATTGGAACCGCGGCAGCTCTGGAGTCAGCGGACATTGTGCTGCTCGCTGACACGCTTCACCCCATCGCGTGGTCCATCCGCCTTGCCCGCGCCTGTCGCACGACTGTCCGAGTGAATCTGACCGTGGCCATTGGTGTGATCGTGGTGATGGGGATCGCCACCCTCGTCGGGTCCCTGGTGGGGCGGGACGTTCCCCTGTCCATAGGGGTCATTGCGCACGAAGGGGGCACGGTGCTGGTTGTACTTAACTCTTTGCGGCTGCTTGGGATACCAAAATGGAAGTAGGTACCCGGAACTTTGGCCCCTCAAAGGCACAAAATTCCATTTTTTGACGATAATTCGACTATAGAAATGCCACGGATAGTGGACTTTGACGTACTCTATCGGTGACGGAGATACCCCCCATGTTCTCACAGACCACCGAGTACGCCCTTCGCGCCATGTCCTGCTTGGCTCTGGCACCAGAAGAACTGGTGCCCACGACGACGCTGGCTGAAATGACGCATGTGCCGCCTAATTACCTCGCCAAGGTGTTGCAGCAACTCGCGGCGGCCAAACTGATTACAGGCCGGCGCGGCGTTGGTGGCGGGTATCGCCTGGCCCGCCCGTCGGACCAGATCAATCTGCTGGATGTGATTCAGAGTGTTGGTCGTCTTGAACGCATCAAGTCGTGCCCGCTCGGCCTATCGAACCATGGGACGAACCTGTGCCCGCTGCACCGGCAGTTGGACGCAGCTGCCGGCGCCATGATCAAGATGTTCGACGGAGTCACACTCAAACAGGTCATTGATACCCCAGGAGCGGTCAACAAACCCCTGTGCGATACTGGCCGCACGCAGGAGGTTTCGGCTGCGGGGGCGATCAAGGTGCGGCCGCACCGTCCCTGAAGCCCGGCGAACTGCTGCACCCTCATAACGTGACCGGGCCAGCCTCCTCTTTGCATCGGCGTGAGGGAAAGCTGGCGGTCGTGCCGACTTCCCGCCGAGTTCTGCCATGCAACCGACCCCCACCCCTGCTCCCAATCCCGCTTCCACGCCGGGCACGCCGGACCCAGCGCCCCGGCTTTCTGTGCATGAACAGGAGCAGCAGCGGCGCAGCAATCGCGAGCGTGTGCGGGGGGCCGGGTTTGAGCCCTACGGCGTGCGCGAGGACGGGCTCGTGGACATTGCCGGCGCCCGCGCCGCCTACGACGAGGCCGCCAATGAAGAGTTCAACGCGAAGGGGAAGGAGCCGGGGTACGCGGACCGCCGGCCGACGGTGCAGGTTGCCGGGCGCGTGATGCTCATGCGCGACAACGGCAAGCTCGTCTGGATGCAGCTGCGTGACCGGAGCGGTGACGTTCAGGTGGCGGTCAGTCAGCGTGATGTGCCGGCGAACGAGTTCGCCCTGGCGAAGACGAGCGACCTGGGCGACATCGTTGTCGCGCGGGGTCGCGTCATGAAGACCAAGACGGGCGAGATAACGGTGTGGGCGGGGGGCCTCACGCCCGGGGCCAAGTGCCTGGTGCCGCCACCCGACAAGCACGCGGGTCTTTCCGACATCGAGCTGCGGTACCGGCAGCGGTACGTCGACATGTGGGTGAACCCTGAGACGCGCCAGGTTCTGGAGGCGCGCAGCGCGATCGTGCGCGAGGTCCGCCGGTTCATGGACGGCAGGGGTTACCTGGAGGTTGAGACACCGATGCTCCAGACGCTGGCGGGTGGCGCGGCGGCCCGGCCGTTCGTGACGAAGATGAACGCGCTGGACATCAACCTCTTCATGCGCATCGCGCCCGAGCTCTACCTCAAGCGGCTGCTTGTGGGCGGGCTCCCGAGGGTCTACGAGATCAACCGCAACTTCCGCAACGAGGGCCTGGACAAGCAGCACAACCCCGAGTTCACGATGCTGGAGGCCTACCACGCGTTCGGCGACGTGGAGACGGTGATGGAGATGACCGAGAGCCTGATCCGCGCGTGCGCAACGATGGTGTGGCGGGGCGTGCACGGCGCGGGGGCGTCGGGCGATGTGGTGCTGCCGTTCGGTGAGCTGCAGATCAACTACTCGCGTCCCTTCACGCGGGTGTCCTACTCCCAGCTCTTCCAGCGGGCGTACGGGTTCGGCATGGACGATACGGCCAGGGCCAGGGCGCTGCTCAAGGGCCGGCGCAGCACGCAGCTGCACGGCGCCATCGACGCGATGGACCCAGTGCTTCTCGTCAACGAGCTGTTCGAGGACAAGCAGCACGGCGGGGAGGCGCAGCTGGACCATGCGACGCCCACGTTCATCACAGACTATCCCGCCGCGATCAGCCCGCTCACCCGCCCCAAGCGAGACAACCCGGTCCTCTCCGACCGCGCGGATCTCTTCATCGCCGGCATGGAGGTTGCGCCGCACTACACCGAGCTCAACGACCCGGACATCCAGGAGCAGAAGTTCCGCGAGCAGCTCAGAGGGCTGGACGCGGAGAAGACCGCGGAAGAGAGCACGTTCCGCACGATGGACCACGACTTCCTGCGCGCGCTCAAGGTGGGCATGCCCCCGGCGGGGGGCATGGGGCTGGGGATCGACCGCCTGGTGATGCTGCTGACGAACCAGCGCACCATCCGCGACGTGATGCTCTTCCCGATGATGAAGCCGGAATGAAGCGGTTTCACAGGCCCGGTTTCGGCGTCCGGTCGGGTTGTGCGTTGCACAACGATGCAGTAGCCTGTGGGCCCGGAGGTGCCATGATGAATCCGCGCGTGTGTTGTGTGCTCGCCACGTTCGCCTGCGCCGCCCCGTTGTGGGCCCAGACGCAGCTCACCACCGCGCGCGTGGCGTCGGGCCTGACGCAACCGCTGCAGGTTGCCAGCGCCCCCGGGGATGTTCCGGGGCGCATGTACATCGTCGAGCGTACCGGGCGCATCAAGGTGCTTGAGGGCACGAGCGTGCGGCCGACGGCGTTCCTGGACGTCTCGTCGCTGGTCAACACCTCGTGGCTCGAGTACGGCCTGCTGAGCGTGGTCTTCCACCCGGACTACCAGGCCAACGGCTACTTCTACGTGAACTACAACCCCGTCGGCGCCACCGTCGCGGACACGCTGGTGGTGCGGTACCGGCGGTCCGCGAGCGACCCCAACGTCGCTGACCCCGCCTCAGCCACGCCCATCCTGCGGTTCGGATTCGGCACCCGCCGCGAGCACCGCGCCGGCTGGATGGGCTTTGGGCCCGACGGCTTCCTCTACATCACCACGGGCGACGGCGCCGAGAACGACCCGGACAACGCTGCCCAGAACCTGACACTCCTGCGCGGGAAGGTGCTGCGCATCGACGTCAACGGCGCCGACGGCGTGCCGGGGACGGCTGATGACGATGAGTTCCCGGCGGATGTGAACAAGAACTACGCGATCCCCCCGACGAACCCCTTCGCATCGCACGCGACCAACGCGAAGGAAGTGTGGGCGTACGGCCTTCGCAACCCGTGGCGTGCGTCGTTCGACCGCGAGACCGGTGATCTGTGGATCGGGGATGTCGGCCAGAACACGCGTGAGGAGGTTGACTTCCAGCCCGCCGGGGCGCCGGGCGGGCGCAACTACGGCTGGCGGTGCACGGAGGGCACCTTCTGCCCCGGGCTCACCGGCTGCACGTGCAACGGCGCCGGGCTCACCCCGCCGGTGTACGAGTACCCGCACAGCACCGGGCTGTCGGTGACGTGCGGCTACGTCTACCGGGGATGCGAGATGCCCGACATCCGCGGCACCTACTTCTTCGCCGACTAC
The DNA here is from genome assembly GCA_046350475.1 of Phycisphaerales bacterium. Lineage (GTDB taxonomy): Bacteria > Planctomycetota > Phycisphaerae > Phycisphaerales > UBA1924 > BJHL01. The sequence goes on from JAXMAJ010000001.1 coordinate 229,812, forward strand.
CAGCTCAGCAAGCTCTTCTCTTTCCGCCTCGTGAATGGCCAGGCCACACAGTTCGTGGACCGGACGACCGACCTGGACCCGCCGGGGACGCTTGCGATCAACACGCCGTCGTCGTTCGGGGAGGACACGGCGGGGGAGTTGTTCATCTGCGATTACGGCGGCGAGGTCTTCAAGATCGTGCCCGAGAACACCCCGGTCGCCAACATCGCCTTCGGCCAGCAGCCCCAGGACGGCCTGGTGTGCGTGGGAGGGTCCGGCGTTTTTGCGGCGGCGGCGACCAGCGTCGCGGGGCCCCCCACCTACCTGTGGCGCCGTGGCCAGGACGCGCTCGCGGACGGCCCGACCCCCTGGGGCTCCACCATCAGCGGGGCAGGGACCGCTTCACTGACGGTCTCGGGCGCCGGGCCGCAGGACGCCGGCTTCTACAGCGTGCTTGTCGCGAATGCCTGTGGATCGCTCGCGTCCGCACAGGCACACCTTGCGGTTGTAGACATCGACTTCAACAACGACGGGCTCTTCCCGGATACCGCGGACATCACCGACTTCCTTTCGGTCTTCTCTGGCGGGGTGTGCCCGACCGGCGCGTGCGATCCGGTTGACTTCAACCAGGACGGCATCTTCCCTGACACGGACGACATAGCGCAGTACCTTGCGGTGTTCGGCGGGGCGTGCTGAGAGCAAAGAAAACGCCCGCGGGGTGCGCGGGCGGTCGGGGGTGCTTCTTGGTCCGTGGGCGGGGTTACTTCTCGTGCTGGGCCTTCCAGATAGACGCGGCCTGGCGCATGACTTCCTTGCGCTGGTCCATGGTCAGGACTTCGCGGAGGGACTTCATCGCGTCCGCCTTCTGGTCGTAGGTCGCGTTCCTGTTGAGCGCCTTCATCGCGTTCTTCACCTTGTCCGCGGTCGCTTGGTCGGCGTTGATGAGCGGCAGGATGTCGCGCATGTTGTCGGCGGCGGTCGCCGTCAGGTCGCGGTGGATGTGCACAAACTCGTCGAACGGGATCTTGTAGAGCTGGATGAGCACCTTGAAGGAGTCGGTGCCGCGCTGCTCTTTGGGGGCGGTCGCCGCCGGCACGGGGTTCTTGGCGAAGACGTAGTTCATCACCAGCTTCTCGGTGATGCGGAACTGCATGTCGTCGATGAGGTTCTTGGCCTTGAGGTCCTTGGACATGACCTCAGGGGCGGCTGGCTTCATGAGGGGCTTGGCGGTCTCCAGGAGCTTGGCGACCTGGGCCTTGTCGTAGCCGGTTTTTTCGAAGGCACCGTCCTCGATCTTGTCCATCAGGTCGAGGTTGTTGATCATGACGAACTCCATGCTCTGGCGCCGTTCGTCGAAGTAGGCCTTGTTCTTCTCGAAGAAGTCCTTGGGCAGTTTCGGGTTGGCCTTCAGGGCCTCCACGTACAGCGGGCCGGCGAGGGGCAGGACGTTGCCGCTCGCATCCTTCTTGATGAGGACGTTGAGGTCGACGTCCTTGGGGATTTCCACCTGGACGGGCTGGGCCTTGACGGGGGTCGGGTTGGGCGCCTGCACGAACGTGCGGGGCTGGGGCTTGGGAAGGCCCTGATCCACCGTGGGGGTCGTCGCCGGGGGCGGAGTGACCACCTGGGCGTTCGCCCCGAACGCAAGGCCGGCGAGGATCGGGAGAACAGCGGCGAAACGGGTCTTCATTGCGGGTTCCTGTGTGAAGTCTGGGTCGGCGGACCGGCCGTGCCCGGGGGAGTCTGGATCGGTCGGTCCAAGGCGCACCCCGAGCCCAAAGAGCGGACATTGTTCGCCGCCCAGAGCGGCGCGCTCCAATACCCGGCCACACCCCACAAATAGGTGTGTTGGTGGGGCTGGTCCCATGCCGGGTGGCTGCTCACGCCCTGCGATTATGCTTGCCACCCCATGGCACTCTCCTTCCAGGCCCCCACCGGCACCCGCGACCTTTACCCCATGGACGCCGCCCGCCGCCGCTTCGTTTTGGAATCCTGGCGTCGGGCTTCGGTGCTGCACGGGTTTGACGAGGTGGATGGGCCGACCTTTGAGCACCTGGACCTGTACACGGTCAAGAGCGGCGAGGGCATCGTGAGTGAGTTGTTCGCCTTCACCCGCGCGGGCGGGGAGAAGGACTATGCACTGCGCCCGGAGTTCACGCCCACCCTGGCCCGCCTGTACGCGGCGAAGGCCAACGCCCTGGCCAAGCCCACCAAGTGGTTCATGGCCGGGCCGTTCTTCCGGGCGGAGCGTCCGCAGCGGGGGCGGCTGCGCGAGTTCCTGCAGTGGAATGTCGACATGCTGGGCGACCCCACGCCCCAGGCGGACGCGGAGGTGATCGCCACGTGCGTGTCGTTCCTGGCGAGCATGGGGCTGACGCCCGCCGACGTGCGGGTGAAGGTGAACCACCGCCAGGCGTTGACGCAGTGGCTGGCGTCACGGGGGGTGCCTGCGGAGCGCCACGCCGACCTGCTGAAACTCCTGGACGGCAAGGGGAAGATGCCGCCGGCGCAGTTCGCGCAGTCGCTGGCGGCGTTCGGGTTCTCGCCCGACCAGGCCGAGGTCTTCCAGAGGGGCATCGTCCGCATCAGCATGGACGAGCGCACACCCGCCGGCGCGCCGACCGATCATGTCATCGACCTGACCTACTTCGCGGAGGCGGTAACACCGCTAGCGCGGGAGCTGGTCGCGGCGGGCATCATCGACTGGATTGACTTCGACCTCTCTATCGTGCGTGGGCTCGCGTACTACACGGGGATGGTCTTTGAGGTGCACGAGGCCAGCGGTGCCGAGAGGGCGATCGCGGGCGGCGGCCGCTATGACAACCTCGTCGGGCTGTTCGGCGGTCCACCCACCCCCGCCGTGGGCTTCGGCATGGGCGACGTGGTGGTCTCGCTGGTGCTGCAGGACAGGAAGAAGTTCCCCAGCGACGACCAGCTCGCCGGGTTCGCGGGGATGCGTCCCGACGTGTTCGTGATCGGCAACGGCACGCCCGAGGCGGAGGCGCAGGTCAAGCCGCTGGTCGCGGGCCTGCGGAGCATGGGCCTGCACGCGCGGCACACCTACAAGCAGACGCGGAACGTCGGCAAGCTGCTGCAGGAGGCCGCGGGCCTGCGGGCCCGCTACGCCGCGATCATCGAGAGTGCAACGCACGCAACGGTCAAGGACCTGGCGACCGGTCAGCAAACCCAGCAGCCGATCGGCCTCTCAGAGGTTGCGGGTGCGGTGAGGCGTTGAAAATTCCGCGATCATGGGGCTGGCCAAGCTAAATATTCCCCCGCGCGAATCCCCGTTGAAGTTCTCCGGCCACGTCGAAGGCGAGCGAGGTCAAAGCAGTTGTCCGCGCAGGACGTGAAACGCTGACGAAGTTGCTGTCCGTGTCCACAACCACGAGCGCAGAAACCGCTCCAGCGAGCGCACGACCATCATTTCGAGGGTCTTCATACGAAAGGAGAAGACGATCCGATTCTGCGCGGGTCAGGCTTTGAACTTCTCGGGCGTCATCCCGCCTTTCGCGGTCAGACCTCCGAATTTCCCGGAGGACAGAATCGGCGCTGTAGCAGCAAACAAAGAGGTAGTTGACAGTGGAATTTGTCTTGGACATAGCAGAGACAAATTCGCGTCGGGACTTGCGAGTGCCAAATGCAGAATCGACAATCACAGGCAACTCGTCTTTCACATAGACTCGTGCAAGCGCCGTCAGTCGACGACGCCTCGCATCTCGCAGCGCATCATCCGGTACGTTGCGTCTTGCATAGGGACCAAGGAAAGCCGATTCAATCAACCCAACGCGCAACCGTAGATGAAGATAGTTTGCGATGACAGACTTCTTGCTCAGTGTCGGCCCAGTCATCACCACGACGACGCGTGAGAGCATGGCACAACTTGAGTGGGCGCAGCGCAACGCGCTACGGGGCATACGGCCGTGGCAATGAGCACACTTTGTGCGTGTTCCATGCCCGGGCATGATCCCCTCCTTTCGGCGACCGTGCTGGAAAAGAGTATTCAAAGTACATACACGCACCACCTACACGGGGCGTAGGCCCGACCCCCCAAAAAATTGCCGCTCACGAAATCGTGAGCGGCAAGACAAGTTCGAGTACAGCGAGCGTGCTTTGTGTGAACGCTACGGCGCTGCGTAAGAAACAGTTCGGCGTCAGCTTGTCAACCAGTTTTCGAAGGCTTTCGGATTACTCAATGTGCCTACTTCTGCTCGCCCTGCTGCTGGGTCGTCTGGCCCCAGAACATGGAGCCGCCGAAGCCGCCTCCGAAGGCGTCTGTGTTGTAGATGTACTGGGCGTCCAGGGCGCGGTCGATGCGGATCTTGGCCTCGGAGAGGTGTGCGAAGGAGTAGGGGTCCAGCCCGCTCTTCTTGCTGCCGTCCTTGCCGACGATGTCCTCCAGCTTCTTGGAGATTGTGCGGAGCTTGCTGGTGGCGAGGTTGGAGACAGCCTTGCCCGACTCTCCCCGCAGGGCGCCGCCCGGCATGGAGAGGTCGATGAGGCGGTCGACGTACTCGGCCTGCAGGCCGCGGCGCAGGCTGGAGATGTAGGGCTTCTTGACGCTGCCGCCGGGGCTCTTGTCGAGCTCCTTCCAAACGGCGTCGTCGATGGTGTCGAGCATCTCCGACAGGGTGACGGTGTCGTCATCGCCGGCGAGCATCTCGTTGTCGTAGACGCGCCTGGTGGTAGTGGGGTTGAGCAGCATGGTCATCACCGACGACTGGATGCCGCCGATGCGGTCGTGGATGGGGTACGTGCTCTCCTGGACGGCCTCGCCGTAGCCGCCCTGGTCCAGCCACTTGTCGGTGATCATCTTGCTGGCGATGTCCTGCGTGAGGCCGAAGGAGTCTTCGAAGAAGGAGTTTTCGATGCACCACTTGAGGGCGTCGCGCTGGATGTTGGCGGGCACGACCTCGAGGGGCTTGCGGTTGGTGTTATCACCCTTCTTGTCGCGGTTGACATAGACGCCGCCGACCCAGGACGACATGATGGACAGGCTCCTGGCCTGCATGCCCAGGGTGATCTCGTAGCCGCGCCGGACGCGTGACCAGTTGTCCCCGTCCTTGACGAACTTGTCGAGCAGGCGCCCGCGGTGGTAGCGTGCGAGCTCCATCTGGTTGCGCGCGTAGTCGATGGGGTTCCTCGAGAAGTCGTAGCGCCGGGCCCGGGGGTCGACGCCCCCCGTGTCCTCGTCGGTGCCGTAGTCCAGTCCCGGCTGGCCCACGCGCTTGAGCACGTCCTTGGGGTCGTCGAACGTGTAGCCGTACTCGATGACCCACTTGTCGTACTCGCCGATGCCGAGCATCGCGACATCGCCCGTGATCTTGCCCTTCTCCACGGAGAAGTTGACGGGGATGTAGTCCATCACGCTGCCGGCGAAGGGCTTCTTGCCCTTCACCTCGTCGCTGTTGATCTCACCCAGCGTGTACTGGCAGGACGCCTTGAAGTTGTGGCGCAGGCCCAGGGTGTGCCCGACCTCGTGGCTGACGAGGTCCGCCAGCAGGGGCTGCACGAACCAGTCGGGGATGCCGTCGAGCTCGGGCGTCTTCTTCTTCTTGTCGTCCTTCTTCTCGTCCTTCTTGTCGCCCTTGTCGTCATCGCCCGCGGCCATGGCGTCGAACGCCTCGTCGCTGGCGAGCATCTCCAGGGTCAGGCGCCCGGTGGCCATGTCGAACGCCTTGCCCTTGGCGGCCAGGCACAGGCCGTTGATCTGGCTGGTCCGGTTGACAAGGCCGTCGAACTCCGAGCGGGCCTCGACGATCGCACCCTCCTCGGGGGGGCGGGCGCCGGGCTCGCCGATCGCGATGGGGTGGCCGCCGAATGCGGTCACGCCCTTGCGGGCGCGCTGGGCCAGGATCATGGGGCGCTGGGCGGGGTCCGCGAGGCGCACGCGCGGGTCCCACTGCGGGTGCAGCTCGAGCCACGCGAGCGTCTCGGGGCTCATGCCGTCCATCATCAGCTCCGGCATGATCTCGTTGAACTGCACCCAGAAGTGCCGGATCCACCCGTCGGTCAGCACCACGTCGGCATCAAGGATCTGCCCCGTGAGCGGGTGCACGCGGCTGGGACCGATGGCCGTGCCCTGGTCGTTGGATAGCCAGCGGATGAAGTTGTACCTGACGTCCTCGGGGTCCTTGTCCATGTGGGCGCCGCTCGCCTCGTCCTGCTGGTAGACCTCGACGGCGTTGACGATGCCGACCTTCTCAAACGCCTTGTTCCACTCCAGGATGCCCTTGCGGACCGACTCGCGGTACCTCACGGGCACGGCGGAGTCGATGTAGTACACGATCGGCTCCTTGGGCGGGCTCATCGCCAGCTTGGGGTCGCGCTTCTCCAGCTTCCAGCGGTTGATGTAGCGGTTCCACTTCTCCTTGTCCGTGAACTTGCCCAGGTCGCGGTACACCGTGGTGAAGTAGCCCAGGCGCTCATCGGCCAGGCGCGGCTTGTACTCCGGGTCGTCGCGGAGCAGGCTGATCGAGTAGTGGAACTCCTTCAGCCGCCCGCCCCCGGTGGGGATCTCGTACGCGATCTCGACGTTCTCCGGGAACGCCTTGGACTTCTTGAGGGTCGCGATGCGGGTGTTGGCGCCGTTGACCGCGCCGCCGAAGAACGTGCGGGCCTGGCCGACCAGCAGGTCCTTCATGTCGATCACCGGCTGGCCGGACGGGCCCATCGTCACGATCGGCACATCGATGACCACGCGGTCGGTGAACAGGTTCTTGACGCTGCTCTTGCTCTCCGCGTCGCCCGTGCTCCGGGTGTCCACCGTGGGCTCGATGAGCACCATCCGGTTGTCCACGCGCTTCCAGTACACGTACATGTCGCCGAACTGCAGGCCGGCGTAGTCCTCGCCGCTCGCGATCGTCAGGGCGATGAAGTGGCGCTGGCCCTCGTAGCCGCGCGGCAATTCCGCCAGCATCGACCCGTCCTTGCTCTTGACCCACAGGGTGTAGAACGAGGGCTTGCCGTCGGCGGTCGAGATCACCTTCTCGAAGCCCTTGCCCACCTCCGCCCAGGGCTTGAAGTCCGGCTTCTCCTTCTCCTCCGCCTTTTCGTCGGCCTGGGCCACCACCATGTCCGGCAGCCCACACACCGCGAAAAGTGCGGCGGCGGACAGGAACCACACCCCGAACTTCCGGTTGTACACACCCTGCGACATGCGACGTCTCCTTCAAGAAAAACCGGGGTGGGCGGCGCCAAGATGTGGGCCTAAACCCCTGGGACACAAGTACATGCAGACAGAAACAACGAGAGCCCGGCCTTTCGGGCCGGGCGCAGTCGCTCCGCCGGCAACTCACTCCGCAAACGGCTGGCCACAGATCAGGGACTCTCTGGCGCCAATTCCTGGCACCACCCTACCCGGGGAAAGTCGCATGAGCTGAATCTCCAACCACCAGCCGCGGCGGTTCTTATGCAGTGACGGTGTTTCGCGTTTCGCGCATGGGCGCAGAATCAGGGGCGAATACCCTCCATTCTCAAGCTGACACCTGGTCACGGACGACGCTGATGCCCCCCCCGCCCCCACCGACCTCCAACCCCGGCGCAGCGCCCGACATGGGCGCGTTCGTCCACCTCCACCTCCACACGGAGTACTCGCTCTTGGACGGGGGCAACCAGGTGGACAAGCTGGTCGACCGGGTTGCCGAACTGGGCATGAAGGCGGTGGCGGTCACCGACCACGGCAACATCTTCGGTGCGGTGCAGGTTTATGAAGCGTGCAAGGCCAAGGGCATCCGCCCGATCCTGGGCGTGGAGGCGTACGTCACTCCCCCCGGAAAGCCCCGGAGCGACCGCACGTATTCGGGCGGCGGCGAGGGCGGATTCCACCTCGTGCTGCTGGCGATGAACAACGCGGGCTGGCAGAACCTGCTGGTGCTGTGCAGCGAGGCGTACCTCACCGGGTTCTACTACAAGCCCCGCATCGACCGGGAGCTGCTGGCAAGGCACAGCGAGGGGCTCATCGCGATCAACGGGCACCTGGGCAGCGAGATCGGCGAGCACCTGCTCTCGTTCCACCGCAGCGGAGACGAGAAGCACTGGAAGGCCGCGGTGGAGTCCGCGGAGTGGCACAGGGCAGCGTTCGCCGATGGCGCCGCGGCAAAGCGCCCCTCCGGGGCAATCCCCCGCTTCTACATCGAGCTCCAGCACCACGTGCCCGAGCAGAACGCGATCAACCCTCTCCTCATCAAGCTCGCGCGGCAGATGGACGTGCCGCTCGTGTGCGACAACGACGCCCACTTTCTGCGGGAAGAGGACTACGACACGCACGACACGCTGATCTGCATCAGCACGGCGCGCGGCAAGCGGGACGAGAACCGCATGCGTTACCCGCGCGAGGTGTACGTCAAGAACCCGCGGGAGATGCAGGACCTGTTCGCGGGCGACGAGTACAACTCCGGCGAGTACGGCAACGCCGGCCTGGAAGCCCTCGCCAATACCGTGAAGATCGCCCAGGCCTGCGACGTGACGCTGCCCCTGGGGCAGAACAACGCGCCGCTGGTGCGGGTCATCCTGCCGGACCCCAGGAGCCTGCCCCGGCACGACGACAGGGCCTACGCCGGGGACCTGACGGCGTGGTACAAGGACTACTGCTCGCGGTTCGAGCTGCGCCCCTTCCGCAACGACGACGGCTCGGCGCCCACCGAAGAGCAGCGTGCCGCGGCCAAGAAGGACTGCGACACCGCCCTGCGGATGCTCGCGGAGGCGGGGTTCCTGTGGCGGTACGGGCGTGAGCCGGGGGGCGGTTCCGCCCCGGGTGGGGCGAGGGACGTCGAGCACACCGACAAGGTCGCCCGCCTTGAGCGCGAGCTGACGATCCTCGCGAACAAGAACATTTCCGCGTACTTCCTCATCGTCTGGGACTTTGTGAACTGGGGCCGGAACAACGGGGTGCCGGCCCTGGCCCGTGGGTCGGGCGTGGGCACGATGGTGGGATACGTGCTGGGCCTCTCCAACGCGTGCCCGGTGCGGTACGGCCTGCTGTTCGAGCGTTTCACGGACCCCGACCGCAGCGAGTACCCCGATATCGATATCGACCTGTGCCAGGACGGGCGTGGGCGCGTCATCGACTACGTCCGCAAGAAGTACGGGCACGTTGCCCAGATCATCACCTTCGGAACGCTCAAGGCCCGGGCAGCCCTGCGCGACGTCGGGCGTGTGCTGGAGATCCCGATCCCCGAGGTCGACCGCATCTGCAAGATGGTGCCCGACGCCCTGGACATGACGATCCAGAAGGCCCTGGAAGAAGAGCCCGAGCTGCGCAGGGCGCGCGACAGCGACCCGCGGTACGCGGAGCTGCTGGCGCAGGCCGAGGGTCTGGAGGGACACACCCGCCACGCGGGCGTGCACGCGGCGGGGGTCATCGTTGCCACGCGCCCCCTCAACGAGATCGTGCCGCTGTACAAGCAGCCGCCGAGCAAGGAGGAGGCGGAGGACGCCGTCATCACCCAGTGGGACGGCCCCACGTGCGAGAAGATGGGCCTGCTCAAGATGGACTTCCTGGGCCTGCGCACGATCTCCATCGTGCAGCGCGCCAAGAGGCTCATCCGCGAGACGATGAGCGAGGAGGAGGTCTGGCGGGCGGTGGGCAGGGACGGCGAACGGCCGCCCGTGGTGCCCGGCGGGAAGAAGGAGAAGGCCCACCCGGCGTGCACGCCGGTGAGGTCTGTCGCGCACCCGCTGGACCTGGACCGCCTCTCCTACGACGACCAGAAGGTCTTCGAGATCTTCCGGCGGGGCGAGACCACGGGCGTGTTCCAGTTTGAATCCGGCGGCATGCGCCGGCTGCTGGTCGAGATGAAGCCCGACCGGCTCGAGGACCTCATCGCCGCCAACGCGCTCTTCCGCCCGGGCCCGATGGACCTGATCCCCGACTACAACCGGCGCAAGCACGGGACCGAGGGGGTGCCCAGGGTGCACGAGATCGTCGACCGGTACACCGCCGAGACGTACGGCGTCATGGTGTACCAGGAGCAGGTCATGCAGATCGTGCACGGCCTGGGCGGCATCAAGCTGCGCGACGCCTACTCGCTCATCAAGAACATCAGCAAGAAGAAGCACGACAAGATCGAGAAGGAACGCCCCAGGTTCGTCGAGGGTGCTCAGAAGCAGGGCCTCACGAGGCAGGGCGCCGAGGACCTCTTCGAGCTCATCCTGAAGTTCGCCGGCTACGGCTTCAACAAGAGCCACAGCACCGGCTACGCCATTGTCGCGTACCACACGGCCTACCTCAAGGCCTACTTCCCCGCGCAGTACATGGCCGCGTTCCTGACCTACGAAAGCCAGGCCAACAAGGTCAGCGAGTGGACGCCGTACCTCGAGGATTGCCGGCGCACGCGGATCATCGATCCGGCGGACGGGCGCACGCTGTCGGTGGGTGTGGAGGTCAAGCCGCCCGACATCAACCTTTCGCAGGCGGACTTCGCGGTGGTCCGGGCCGAAGGGGCGCCCTCGCACATCCGCTTCGGCCTCAAGGCCATCAAGGGCGCGGGCGAGAAGGCGATCGAGAACATCATCGCCGACCGCACGAAGAACGGCCCCTTCTCCAGCCTCTTTGACTTCTGCGAGCGCATCCCCACCGGAGTCGTGAACAAGGCGATGTTCGAGAGCCTCATCAAGTGCGGCGCGTTCGACAGCGTCCACGGGCGCGAGAACCGGGCCGGGATGGTCGCCACGATCGACCAGGCCCTCTCCGCCGGTTCGCGCCTGGCCCAGGACCGCGCCGCCGGGCAGGGCGGGCTCTTCGGTGGCGGCCCCGGCCCCGGCGCAGCGCCGGTAAAGACCGCCCCGGCGACCCCGCTCGCCCGCGCGAACCCGTGGCCAGAGGCCGAGACGCTCGCCAAGGAGAAGGAGGTCCTGGGCTTCTACGTCTCAAGCCACCCGCTGGACCGCTGGAAGTTCTGGAGCAGCGTGTTCGCGACGGCCAACACGCAGTCGATCAAGGAGCAGCAGCAGGACGCCCGTGTCGTCATCGCGGCGATGGTGCAGAGCGCACGCACGCTCCTAGTCAAGAACGGGAAGAGCGCGGGCCAGAAGATGGCCATCCTCACCGTCGAGGACATGAACGGCGCGTGCGACTGCGTGATGTTCACGGACTGCTACCGCACGTACGGGCACCTGGCCGAGAACGAGGCGGTGGTGTTTGTCATGGGGCGTGTCGATCTTTCGCGGGGCGACCCGCAGATCATCGTCGACCGTCTGGTGCCGGTGGACGGCGTGCCGCTGGAGAGCGGGCGGCTGCGCCTTTTCCTGGACGCGACCAAGGTCAACGGCGACGGCCCGCGCGTGGTGTCACGCGTGGCGGAGCTCCTGAAGGCCCCTGCGCCCGCCGAGGCCCCGAGCCCCACCGGCAAGAAGCACGCAGACACCGTGCAGAGCCTCTTCCCTGTCGACCTGGTGATCGCGACCGAAGATTCCGTCGCGCTGCTGGCGGCCGACCCCAAGATCCGCGTCTGCCTGCAGCCCGAGCTCGTCAAGGAGATCCAGGCCGAGCTTGGAGTCGGCATGATGCGCGTCGTCGGCGGGCTCACCTTCGACAAGGAGAAGGACAAGAAGCCCTGGCAGAAGAAGCGGTCCGGGGACGACGACGAATGACCCCGGGCCTCCGCGAGAGGCTGTGGCACCCCCGTAACGCCCCGGCGCACAGGGCGGGGGGTGACGCGAGGACACTCCCCGGGGGCGCGAACCACACCTCCGCAGGGTCGTACAACCCGCCGAGCGCGGTGGCGCACGTCGAGGAGCTTCCTGCATGCGGCAGAGCATGATCGATTGGGCTTGTGCACGCCCTGGCGTGCGGAGGGGGCTGTGGCTGGGGGTGGTGGCGCTGGCCGCGGTCCATGGGACCGCCCCTGCGCAGAGCCTGGGGGTTCTGCGGTCGGGCGCGCGCTGCGTGGCCAAGGAGGATGCGGCCATCCTCAAGGAGTGCGCCGACGCAACTCCGGATCAGGCGGACGCGATCGACCGCCTGACCGAGGGCGCCATCCAGTCTCTCTTGGCCGTTCAGTACGAGGCCGAGCGAGCCGAGCGGCGCCGGCAGTTGGCACAGGACCAGCCCCGCGCCAAGGACGCCGGGAAAGCGCTGTCGAACGCGATCGCCCAGATCGAACGGCAGTGGACCGAGGATGTGCATCTCGTGCTCACGGCCCAGCAGGCCGACGGCTGGCTGCGGTTCGAGAAAGCCCGCCGGCGGCTGGCGCTCTACGGCGTGGCGGTCACAGGGCGCGTGGATCTGGCCGCGGCGGTCATTTTCGCCGGGGCCGATGAGGATGACAGCCCCGCGCTCAAGGCCGCCCTCATCTCGTGGGAAGATGAAACCGACGCGGCGGTGAAGGAATGGACCGCGGAGGCCCAGACGGAGGTCGCGTACCTGTCGCCGGAAGGCCAGAAGAAGCTGGAGCGCCGCCGGGCGAACATGCACGCCATCGCGGTGGCGAACGTGCGGGGCTGCCGGGCAGTGGCGGCGGCGCTGACGGACGATCAACGCGCGCGGTTCGTCAGTCTGCGCATGCGAGCCTTCGCGTCGGGGATCTCGCCGGTGCTGTCGCGGGCGGCCATCACCCGTGAAGTGCTGTCCATCCCCGGGCTGCCCGCGTCGAAGCGTGAGCAGGTGGGGCGGGTGGTCGCCGAGCATCAGGCAAGGGTGCAGGAGATTGCGGTGAACTTCCTGCAGCACGCCGACGAGGCCGTGCTTGCAGATCCCGAAGAGGCCGCCCTGCCCACACTCACAGATCAGGCCATCGCGAAGGCAAACCAGGTAGAGCTGTCGCTCGAGGATGCCCTGCTGGCCCTGCTGAGCGATGCGGAGAGGGTGGAGTACAAGAAGGTCCCCCCGGTGCCATACGAGTGGCGGGGGCTGGAGGAGACGGGCTGGCGGGGTGGGGGTCCGCTGGAGGAACCGGGCGCGCGGTGAGGTTTTCCACACGGAGAACGCGCTGTAAGTTGAGGAATTGCAACGCACAAGCCTCCAAACCATCAAATACCATACAAGCACCTTGACGAAGGTTCGGTATTTGGTATACTCACCCTGCTGGCCCCGCGTCCGTCGCCGCCGCCAGCCTGAGTTTCGCCCGCGAAGCGTGAGTTGGGGAAGGACCCCCACCGCCCGAGCGAAGCCTGCCCCGTGACGGCAGCCCGGTGACCTGCTCCCGTTCCGGCGGCGGCAGCCCGGCACAGAAAGGTGGGCGTCATGCCCGAAGTGGAAACCAAGGGGTCTCGGTCCGCGCGCACGTCCGACAAGGACTCCACGAAGGTGGTTGAGCTCAAGGCGGAGGCGAACACGCCCGCCGCGAAGAAAGCTCCCCCCATCCCCCCGCTCGACAAGGAAAAGAAGAAGGCACTGGACCTGACGCTCTCGCAGATCGAGAAGACGTTCGGCAAGGGTGCGATCATGAAGATGGACGAGGACGCGTACCTCTCCATCCCGGGCATCTCCACAGGCTCGCTTTCGCTGGACCTTGCCCTGGGCGGCAAGGGCATCCCGCGCGGGCGCATCGTCGAGGTCTTTGGTCCTGAGTCCAGCGGCAAGACCACGCTGGCCCTCACCATCGCCGCCCAGGCCCAGAAGGAGGGTGGCGTGGCGGCGTTCATCGACGCCGAGCACGCCCTGGACCCGTCCTGGGCCCGCAAGATCGGCGTGAACATCGACGACCTGCTGGTGAGCCAGCCCGACAGCGGCGAGCAGGCCCTGGAGATCTGCGAGCTGCTCGTGCGGAGCAACGCGGTGGACCTGATTGTGGTGGACTCGGTCGCGGCCCTGATCCCCAAGGCGGAGATCGAGGGCGAGATGGGCGACGCGGTGGTGGGCCTGCAGGCACGCCTCATGAGCCAGGCGATGCGCAAGCTGACCGGCGTCATCGCGCGGTCGAACTGCACGGTGGTCTTCATCAACCAGATCCGCGAGAAGATCGGCGTGATGTTCGGCAGCCCGGAGACGACGACCGGCGGGCGCGCACTCAAGTTCTACGCCAGCGTGCGCATCGACGTGCGACGCACCGGCGCCATCAAGGAGGGCGATGTGACGGTGGGCAGCCGCACCAGGGCCCGCGTGGTGAAGAACAAGATCGCGCCGCCCTTCCGCGACGCAGAGTTCGACATCATGTACAACGAGGGCATCTCCGCCGCGGGGGACCTCATCGATCTGGCCGTGGACGCCAAGGTCGTGCAGAAGTCCGGCTCGTGGTTCAACTACGGCGACATGCGCCTGGCCCAGGGGCGCGAGTCGGCCAAGCAGTTCCTGAAGGACAACCCGGACCTGTTCAAGGAGATCCGGAGCATGGTGCTGGCCGCCAAGATGGCGCAGGCCCAGGCGCCCGGCGCGCCCAACCCCGGCGAAGAGGACGAGGGCGGGCCGGACGAGGAATAAGCAGCCAATGCCCACGCGCGGGTGCGCGTGGGTGAAACCAAGGCGATACGGCAACACCCACGCCCCGCACCGCGCGGGGCGTTTTCATGCGCGGGCCGGCGCAGGGAACGCAAACCATCGCTCATGGAAGAAACGGATCGTGAGCATCGCGATCACGCACCCCACCATGTTGGAAACGAGGTCCCACCCCGTGTTCACAAACCCGCCCACGTTGGTGTGGGGCATGATGCGCGTGGCGATGAACTCGATGACCTCGTTGACGCCGCCGCACCCCATGCCGATGAGCCCCGCCCCCACGCGCGGCCCGAAGGTGGGCCGCATGGTCATGCGGGAAGCCACGAACATCCCGCGCCAGGCCGCCAGCGAGCTGATGAAGAAGCCAAAGGCGTGCACGCACTGGTCGTAGCGCGGGAGCCAGGGGTGCAGGCGGACGTTGTACAGCGTTTTGTTGATCTCGCTGCTGGTCCGGGTTGCTTCATCGATGACGCTCTGGTCCACCAGGCTCAGCGGCACGGCGATCATGCCCCCGGCCAGGTGCAGGATGAGCCAGAGGAACAGGCCCCAGAGCACCATCATGGGCAGGCGGACGTTCAGGTCCAGCCACACGATCCCACCGGCGATGGCGATGAGGGAGATGCCGTAGTACAGGAACTCGGTGTTGCCGCTGGTGATGGCCCTGATGAACCCCGTGGCCATGATGAGGCCGGCCAGGGTCACGAGTATCTTGCGTTGCATGTCCATGCACCCCTATCGGTCCGGGGGCACCCTTGCACCGTAAAGTCCACCCATGTCAGGCTACGACACATACTCCTCCCCCCTCGCCAGCCGCAACGCCAGCCCGGAGATGCTCCGCCTCTGGTCCCCGCGCCACAAGTTCAACACGTGGCGGCGGATCTGGCTCGCCGTCGCCGAGGCCCAGCACGAACTGGGCCTGCCCGTGACAAAGGAGCAAGTCGAGGAACTCCGTGCCGTCGTCAACCGCCCCGGCGGCATCACCGACGAGGAGATAAAGGCCGCTGAGAAGTACGAACGCGATTTGCGGCATGACGTGATGGCCCACGTCCACGCGTTGGGCGACTCGTGCCCGAAGGCGAAGGGGATCATCCACCTGGGGATGACGAGCCAGGATGTGGTGTGCAATGCGGACCTGCTTGTGTTGTTCGATTCCATCGACTTGACAACGCAGAAGGTACGTCGTTTGTTGATTGCCTTTGGTGAGCAAGCATCAACGTGGAAGACTTGCCCTTCACTCGGCTTCACTCACTACCAGGCGGCTCAGCCAGTCACGGTTGGGAGGCGACTTGCCCAGTACTCGCATGAAGCAGAATCGTGTTACTTGCGACTGGGCGCTTATCTCACGCACGCGACGGTGGGCGGGATTTGCCTTAAGGGTCTCCGGGGAGCAACCGGGACACAGGCCTCCTATCTGTCGCTGCTTGGGAATGACGGCGCTGCGGTCGACTCGCTTGAGGAACGCTTCGCGAGGAAACTGAGTCGGTGGGAGTTCAGCGCACCATACTGCTTCGGTCTTGTGACCCAAACCTACCCCCGCGTCATCGACACCTTCATCCTCGCCGACCTCGCCTCCACCGCCTCCGTCCTCCACAAAATCGCCACCGACATCCGCCTGCTCTGCAACCGCAAGGAACTTGACGAGCCCTTCGAGGACAAGCAGATCGGCTCCTCCGCCATGCCCTACAAGCGCAACCCCATGCGCTGCGAGCGCATCTGCGGCCTCACGCGCTTTGTCATGAACCTCGTCGGCAACGCCTACGACACCGCCGCGACGCAATGGCTGGAGCGCACGCTCGACGACTCCAGTAACCGCCGCCTCAGTCTGCCCGAAGCCTTCCTTGCGCTCGACGGCGCGCTCGACCTCATGCACAACGTCGCGAGCGGCCTCATCGTCCACGAGGCCATGGTCAGGAAGAACCTCTTGGCCGAGCTGCCCTTCATGGCCACCGAGAACATCCTCATGGCCTGCGTCAAGCTCGGCGGCGACCGCCAGCACTACCACGAACTGATCCGCGTCCACGCACAGGCCGCCGGCCACCGCGTCAAGCACGAGGGCCTCGACAACGACCTGCTTGAACGGCTCAAGAACGACAGAAACTTCTGGTCCGCAAGCCGCGGCGGGCCGCTGTCGGCCGAACTGGATTGGGACGGCTTGCTCGATCCCATGAAGTACATCGGGCGAAGCGTGGAGCAGACCGAGCGGTTCATCAGGGAAGTGGTTGAGCCGCTGCGCGAGCAGTTCAAGGACTCGCTCGCCAACCTGAGCGAGAGTGCGCCGAAAGTCTGACGCCGTCCCGGGTTTTCAGGATGGCGGTACCCACACAAGGTTGGCGTCGACCCGCCCGGTGGGCAAGGGCGCGTCCCAGTTGAGCGACCCCCCGTTCCAGATGTAGTCGGGCACGCCCAGCTCCATCAGGCGGTCATGGATGCGCTGGTCGTAATGGGCCCGGAAGTACGCCGTCAGCCGCTGGATCTCCGCGTTGCGCTGGCGCTGGGTGTTGCTGCCGCCGACCTTGTCGTGGTACTGGATGTACCCGAAGGTGCGGGCGTGGACCATCGGCGTGCCCAGGAACGTGCGCACAAGCAGCTCGTAGTCATCGCACACATGGATGTCCGCGCTGTGGCCGCCGATCGCGAAGTACGCGTCCCTGCGCCAGGCACGGAGGTGGTTGGGTACACCGACGATGTGCCGGACGGTCTTGGCGTTGAGCCCGGGGTAGTTGGTGACCGCGTACGCACGCCCCTTGTACACCTCGGCCCGGTAGGAGCCATAGCCGAAGGCCCACCCCGGGTCGTAGGTCAGGCTCTTGCCGTCCTCGGAGACCTCCACACAGTCCGTGTACACAAAGCCGGCTTCAGGGTGCGTGCGGAACGCGCCGACCACGTCGCGCAGGCAGTGGGCGGTGAGTTCGTCGTCGTGGTCCAGTTCAGCCAGGACCGTTCCCCGGGCCAGGCCGCAGCAGCGCCGCTTGACCTCGCCGATCTGCCCGCACGGCTCGCCAGCGCGGAAGACGCGGATGCGCGGGTCACTCTTAGCGAGCGCGACGAGCTGGCGGAAGGTGGCCCCGTCGTCGGGCGAGTCGTCGTACAGCACCCATTCCCAGTTGGTGTAGACCTGCTCCAGCAGCGACCGGTAGGGACGCAGGATGCGGTCGCCCGACAAGTACGCGGGGGTGAAGACACTGACAAGCGGCTCGTGCGGGAAGCGGTCCCCTGTGGCGTTGGCCACGTAGGTCCGCATGATCGCTTCGGCGAGTTCGGTCCCGGGCGGGGGCGACGGGAAGTGCAGCCAGCGCTTGCGCACCTCGATGGGCGTTCGCAGCAGGCTGGGGAACGATTCAACCTGCCCGAAAGTGACGATGACGTGCGGCTTGGCCTTCGCGAGCAACGCCCCCAGGTCCGCATCGGTCGGCTGCATTTCCCACGCGAACTCGCGGGCGGCGTTCCGGATATCCGCCGAGCGCACAGTGGCGAAGTACGCGTGGTTGTCCAGGCCGAAAACACAGACTTTGATGAGGGCCGACATGCAGAGAATGCTAGACACCCCATTGGGTGGCACGCACCAAGCGCACGGCCCGGAGCGGCCCGCACCGTTGGGGTCCCACACCTTTGAATCCAGAATGCCGCCCGTGCAGCGTTCCTCGACGCCAGAGCGCCGATCGGTGCGCATGCACGCAACGGGGTCCAGCCTTAGGAACAACTGCCCCCACTGAACACCCGCAACAGCGCCGCGATGTCGTCCGTGTCAGGGAACAGCCCGTCGTTGTTGAAGTCCACGTCGTTGCACCCCGGGAGAGGGTCGGTGGGGCAAGGGCCCCCGCCGAAAACCGTCAGGAAGTCGGCGATGTCCTGCGTGTCGGGGAAGAGCGTGTCGTTGTTGAAGTCAACGGAATCGCACCCCGCTGGGGGGGTGAGCACCGTCAGGACCTCAGAGCTCATGGCCGGGCAGGCGAACCGCTCGCCGGCGGCGTCCGCCAGGAACATGGAAGCGGTCTGGTGGGTGCTGATGGTGTCGAGCACGGCAAGCGATGCCGTGTCGATCACCGTGACCTCTCCCTCCACCACGCGGATGAAGTTGCCCCCCCCCACCGTCGTTTGCTCATTGGCGGTCAGCACCGAAAGGCGGGAGCCGTCCGCACTGAGCGCCAGGCCCATGGGCAGGCGGGGCAGCGGGATGGTGCCGGTCATGCTGAGCGTGGAGGTATCCAGCACACCGACGCTGTACGGCGTGCCGAAGTTGAGCACGAAGGCGCGGCTGGACTGGGGCAGCACCACCGTGTCGTACGGCTGGTCGCCGACCACAATGGTCCCGACCTGTTCGAAGGTCGATGTGGGCGTGGACCGTCGGAACACGATGACCCCGTCGGCGTCGCGGTCGCTCACCAGGAACTCGTCACCCTCCGGCGACCACGACACGCGCGTCACGAACGTGCCGACCGGGCTGAATGTCTGGACGGCCATGGAGGCAGTGTCGATCACGTCGACGCGGTCGTTGAACCCGCCGGCCACCGCCAGGCGCGAGCCGTCCGGCGAGAGCGCGATCTGCGAGGCCTGCGAGTAGGCGTACCCGATGCTCCCCATGTCGCCGGTGGCGGTGAGCCCGCCCACAAACGCGTTGGTGGCAAGGTTCAGCTTGCGGATGCCGTCGCCGCTGGCGATCTGCGCGACGTACGCAACGCCGCCGGCGGGGTCGATCTCCACCTGCGCAAGGCGGGTGACGCTGGGCACCGCCACGGTTGCGCCGGTCGCGAGCGTGACCACACTCACGGTCGTGCCGTCCAGGTTCACGCCCACCGCCCTGGTGTTGTCCGGCGTGATCTCCACCTCGCCCGGGCGGGCGTCCAGCGGCGCAAGCGCCGTCATGGCGCCGGAAGCGGTGTCGAATATCGACAGGTTCCGGCTGAAGAGGTTGGCGCTCACGGCGGTGCCTCCGTCCGGGGAGATCGTTCCGTTGCGCGAAACATCACCCTCCGGCTCGGGCCCGCTGCGCCCGTAGAAGGTCCGCGACGGCGTCGCGTCGGTGTCGAGCACAACACGGTCGTCCCCGAAGGTGGGCCAGGAGGCCAGCACCGCGATGTCGGCCACAGGGCTCACCGCCCCACGCGTGCACGAGACCGTGTTGTTGGGCGTCCCCAGGAGGGAGCCCGTGTTCAGATCGATGACAGCGCCGCTGTACCCCACCCCGATCACGCGCGTCCCCGCGGCGTTCACGACGAGGTCCTCCAGGTTCGCCGTCCCGAGCGCAGCGCCGAACGTGTCGGTGGTCAGGTCCAGCGAGCGGGCGGCGTTCTGCAGGGCCACGATCGCCCGGGTCCCCGTGCTGTTGAGCACGATGGGGCCGTTCGCCCACGTATTGCCCCCGGGGCTCTGGATGACGCGGCTGACCGTCATGGTCGCCGGGTTGATGATGGTCGTGATGCCGTTGCTGGCGGCGTGCGAAACCGCGATCACCGAGCCGTTGCCGGCGACAGCAGCGCCCGCCGGGCTGGCCTGCGTGGGAATGTCAGTCCGTGCGCCCGTCGTGAAGTCCACCACCGTCACCAGCGAGTTGAACCGGCCGGGGAGCAGCACCCGCGTCGCATCAAGGAACTCCAGCATGTCCGGGTAGCTGATGTCGATCACGCCGGATTCCACCCCGAAGGACACGGTCTGCGTGTAGCCAGGCACGGGAATGCTCCGCTCCTCGGTGAGCGTCGCAAGGTTCAGCACGCGCAGCGTGCTGTCCATCATGCCGCCGATGAGGGCCCGGGTTCCGTCAGGGGTGATGTCCACCGTGCCCGGAGCATCTGCCGACGCGATCACGGTTTCAGCCCCGGTCGCCACGTCCACGATTCCCACCTGGTCCTGCGTGTAGTAGGCCACCACCAGGCGTGATCCGTCCGGCGTGATGTCCATCGCCACGGGCAACTGGCCGGTCAGGCTGTATGTCTGGATCACCGCATTGGTCGCCGTGTCGAAGCGGATGACGTTGCGGGACTGGCGGTGCAGAATGAAGTAGGAAGCCCCCGAGGGGTGGAACTCCACATCCTGCGGCACGTCCCCCTCCGTGCCGGTGCCGATCGGCAGGTCGTGCGCCTCCACCGACCGGTCGGCCGCCGGAATCATGGGGGCGCGAACGTCCGGTCCTACACGGATGATTGCCGTCGCCGGCGCCGTTACCACCACCGCCGCGGGCTCACCGTCGGCGGAATCGACCACCCCGGCAAGCCGCGCGGTGGCGAGCGGCGAGTCAGACCACACGTAGCGGGCAAGCTCCGGCGGAATGCCCGCGAGCGCATGCGAAGCCGGGACTGCGCACGCGGCGAGCGCAAGCAGCCGGGGCGTGATCCGATGGACGCGAGCGTCGGTCAGGACGCGGGAACAAACGCGGGAGGCGTGAGTACGCATGAGAAGCTCCGTCGTGTGGGGCCGCCGCGCGGAGTGCGGAGGTGGCACACCAAACTAACGGAGAAACGCGCCACGGTCAAGACCGACTGCACGCCCACGCGCGTGAAAGTCCGCAAATGTCAGCCCCCTTGCACGGGCACGCCCCATCCTGGCTTGCGGCGCTCCTACAGGCACACCCCGCCGCTGAAGACACTCAGCAGCGAATCGATGTCCATCGTGTCCGGGAACAAACCATCGTTGTTGAAGTCAATGTCTCCACACCCCGGGCCCGTGCTGCACTGCCCGCCGGAAAACACGGAGAGGAAGTCGTCGATGTCGGCGGTGTCGGGGAAGAGCCCGTCGTTGTTGAAGTCGATGGAGTCGCACACCCCCGCGCAGGGTGAGCACGCCCGGGTGACGGTGAGCACATCCGCGAGAAAGATGGGACCCCAGTCCTGGCAGGTGGCAGGACGTGCGTCGTAGTGCACGACCGCACGGTTGAATGGCGTCGGGGTGGAGATGGCGAGCGTCCCGGTCGGCCAAGTACCGGGCGCCGGCGCCGTGGTCGTGCCGGTGGCGACGAATACGCCATCCATGTACGTTGTGACACGCATCGTTGCGGAGTTGTCACACCCAAGCTCCTGGGATGAGTACAGCAGCGAGAAGTAGTTCAGCGGCTCGGTGAAGTCCGCCACCAGGTCGGCCGCGAACACCGTGTTGGGGTAGACGCAGTTGCCACCGAAGCCGGCGGGCGTGAACCCCAGCGAGCTGGCGGGCTGGATGGAGTAATTGCCCGCCGTGCCGGCGAGGTGGGCGCCCAGGCCGCCCGCTGTGTAGTCGAGTGGCAGTGAAACATGCACCGGGCCGCTGTCAAAGTCGAACGTCTCCGAGAGCGCATCGTTCTCGAAGACAGCGGTGATCCACAGGTCGCCGGTTGCCGGGAATGTGTGCACCGGGTTCGTCGACCCGTCCGACCAGCTCACGAACACAAACCCGGGGTGAGGAGTGGCGGTGACGGTCACCGGGGAGCCGCTGTTGTACACGCCCGCCCCAGTCGTCGTGCCGCCATACATGGGCACGGAGAACGTCGTAATGGAGTACGCCGGCGTGAAGTGCGCGACCAGCGACCGGTTCGTTGTCGCTGCAAATGCGTAAACGCGGTTCGCACTGACCTGTGTGACCCCTTCGGTCCAGTTCACAAAGCCGAAGCCCACCGCGGGAGTGGCGGTGAGCGTGGCGGTCGAATTGATCGGGTACGACCCGGCACCGCTCACGACGCCCCCGTTGGCGGGCGCCGCACTCGCGCTGATGGTGACGGTGGGCGCACCCGACGACCACAGCGAGAATGCAAGGTCGCCGGGGACCGACTGGTACTGCCCCCCGCCCGTGATATACCTGAAGTGCAAGCCATTGCCGCCCGTCGCGTGCGAGAAGCTCCAATCGGGCGGCCAGTAGTACGTGGGCGTGAGTCCCTGGTGTGCCACGATCTGCAGCCAGTATTTCGCACCCGCCGTCGCCTGGAACGGCGCGGGGAGCGTGAAGGCATAGTCGTACATCGCCACACCACCCGCACTGCCCGCGGGCGTCTCCCCGGCGTTGTTGTTGGTGTAGTAGCGAACCAGCCGTCCTCCAGCACCCAGATCCGGCTGGCTGTCGCCGGCAATGGAGCGGTAGATGGCCACGGTGAAGTTGAACACGGGAGACGTACCGGCTCCGGAGAGGTAGTTGGTGTAGCAGCCGCGCCAATGCACCTCGGTGACGGCCGTGTTGGCCGGGAGCACGAAGCTCTCCCAGG
This sequence comes from Phycisphaerales bacterium, assembly GCA_046350475.1. Lineage (GTDB taxonomy): Bacteria > Planctomycetota > Phycisphaerae > Phycisphaerales > UBA1924 > BJHL01. Next base: position 252,326 of record JAXMAJ010000001.1, read on the forward strand.
CGTACTCATCACCATCAAGCCCGTCCGGCGGGTACCACGCCGACTTGGAGTGCCCGCCCGCGGGGTTGGGCGGCTGCTCGAAGACCAGGACGCTTGCACGAGCAACGGCGCACGGCATCAGCAGCAGCGTCAACATCACGGCCGCGGAAAGGACCAGCTTCAGGAAACCAGACGGGAAGCAGCGCATGGGGCACCTCATAAAAACAGAGTCACAACTCCACAATCATGCGCCGGAACCTGCTCACGCGTGGCCACGTCGGCGCAAGTCAGGGAGATTGCCCGGCAATTGCGGGGTTTTTCCTGGGTGCAAAGTGGACCACACACCACCCAACACTTACCGTTGTTGGGTTTTGTTAAGTGACCCGCCGTCCACGGCGTCCGCGGAAATCACCCCTGCCATCGTCTACTCTTGGCCCCCCCAGGACCGCCGGGTGGAAACGGCGTCAGGGGGCATTGGGTGACCGTCCATTGACACCGGCGCCGGGGCGCTCCCGCCCTGGCCTCCTTTGAGCAGAGGAACCCTCCTGTGAAGATCCGCACTGATGAAATCGCGTCCGTCATCCGCCAGGAAGTCGAGCAGTTCGGGGCCGAACTGGAGGTCTCCGAGGTCGGCCGCGTGGTGGAGGTCGGCGACGGCATCGCCCGTATCTACGGCCTCTCCAAGGCCATGGCGGGCGAGCTGCTGGAGTTCCAGACCGCCGAGGGCGGCGTCATGGGCCAGGTCTTCAACCTCGAGCTCGACACCGTCGGCGCCGTCATCTACGGCGACTACCTGAAGGTCAAGGAAGGCGACATGGTGAAGTCCACCGGCCGCCTCCTCGAGGTGCCCGTGGGCGAGTGCATGCTCGGGCGCGTGGTGGACCCCCTGGGCGCCCCCCAGGACGACAAGGGTGCGCTCAACGCCGGCGAGTTCCGCAAGGTCGACATCATCGCCCCCGGCATCGCCGAGCGCCAGCCCGTGCACGAGCCCATGCAGACCGGCATCAAGGCCGTGGACAGCATGATCCCGATCGGTCGCGGCCAGCGAGAGCTGATCATCGGCGACCGCAAGACCGGCAAGACCGCCGTCGCCCTCGACACCATCATCAACCAGAAGCAGTACTGGGGCACCAAGGACGCGGTGGTGTGCATCTACGTCGCCGTGGGCCAGAAGGAGTCCACCGTTGCGGGCGTCGTGGAGACCCTCCGCAAGAACGGCGCGATGGACTACACCATCGTCGTCAACGCCTCCAGCTCCAGCCCCGCGCCCATGCAGTACATCGCCCCCTACTCGGGCACGGCCATGGCCGAGTACTTCATGTGGAGCGGCAAGAAGGCCGGCGCCACGCTCAGCAACGGCGCCCCCATGCCCAAGCACGCCCTGTGCATCTACGACGACCTGTCCAAGCAAGCCGTGGCGTACCGCCAGCTCTCCCTGCTCCTCCGCCGCCCCCCGGGCCGCGAGGCGTACCCCGGCGACGTGTTCTACCTCCACAGCCGCCTCCTCGAGCGCGCCACCAAGCTCAGCGACGAGAACGGCGCCGGCTCCATCACCTCCCTCCCCGTCATCGAGACCCAGGAAGGCGACGTGTCGGCGTACATCCCTACCAACGTGATCTCCATCACCGACGGCCAGATCTACCTCGAGCCCGAGCTCTTCTTCAGCGGCGTGCGCCCCGCGATTAACGTGGGTATCAGCGTCAGCCGCGTGGGCGGCAACGCCCAGGTCAAGGCCATGAAGAAGATCGCAGGCTCGCTGCGTCTGGACTTGGCCGCCGCCCGCGAACTCGAAGCGTTCGCGCAGCTGGGCACCGAGCTCGACAAGGCCACCCAGCGCCAGCTGGACCGCGGCCGCCGCATGGTGGAACTGCTCAAGCAGGGCCAGTACGTGCCCTTCGTCATCACCGACCAGGTGATCTCGATCTTCGCCGGCACCAAGGGCTTCCTCGACGACGTCCCGGTGCCCCAGGTGAAGGCGTTCGAGGATGGCATGCTGAACTACTTCAAGGGCCAGGCCAAGGCCACCCGCGACGAGCTCGAAGCCAAGAAGGCCATCGACGGCGAGCTCGAGAAGAAGCTCGAGGCTGGGATCAAGGCATTCAAGAGCGGGTTCAAGGGGTAAGCGCCCTTCCGGCCCACCACATCCTGATCAAGAGATTCTCACACAGGAACCCGGCGCCACCCGTCGGGTTCTTTTCACTTGTGCAGCCGGCGGGTCGAGGGACCCGAGCAGCCTCTTGCGACCGGCGCGCAGCGTCCGTGCTCGGGATGCGCAAAGGTGGGTCAGCGGGCGCACCGGAAAGTTGGCGACCCGTCCCTCGAATGTGGAACGGCATTGCGCAGAGTTCCCCTTGCTCTCTGCTTGCGCAGCTATCCACCGGCGTTCACCGGACAGCCTTCGTGCGCTCGCAACAGCCACCGCCCCCCGATCCAGAGGACTCTACTGCTTCTGTGTGCTGGTCTTCTCCAGCGGGCCTTGATAAGGCTGGCAAGCTTGGCAAGCCCGCGAGGCCCTCAAGTGCTGCTCTCGAGGGCACTTTTCACTTGGCGCGAGCGGCCCTTTCGGTCATACTCCTCCTTCACCTCTTGACAGGAGTTCGTTCCCATGCTCCACCGCGCTCTCCCCGTCGCCCTGTTGCTCGCCGCTACACCCTGCCTCGCCGATGAGTTGTACCGGCAAGACCCGGTCGTCAACGGCATCGGCGGGCTCGCCGCCCAGGACGCCCGCAACCCCGGCGGGCTCGGCTGGTTTGCGGAAGTGGTCGACAACTTCCCGGGCCAGGCCGGATGGTCCATCGGGAGCGTCGAGTTCTGGGGCGGGTACGTTACGGATGTCCCCGGCAACACCCACGGTTTCATGATCCGGTTCTACGACGGCGAGACCGGCACCGTGGGACCGCTCCTGCTCACACAGGACGTCATGACCTTCACCGAGACCGAGTACTACTCCACCGTGATCACCGGTATCGGCACCGTCCGCGGCTACCACTACACCGTGAACCTCAGCACACCGTTCGTCGTGCCGGCCGACGGGCAGTACTGGATAAGCGTGACCGCCATCCTCGACCGCGGCGGCGGCGCGAACGAGCCCCAGTGGGGCTGGGCTGGTGCCGCCAGCACCACAGCCCCTTCGTGCATGCAGTGGTTCTTCTCGCCTGGCAACTTCACATCACAGGGCCACGACGTGGGCTTCGCGCTCAACTCCGCCCCCAGCGGCCCAGTGTGCGACTCCATCGACTTCAATCACGACGACCTCTTCCCGGACACACAGGACATCGTCGACTTCATCTCCGTCTTCGGCGGGGGCGCGTGCCCCACCGGCGCGTGCGGCGATATCGACTTCAACAACGACGGCTTGTTCCCGGACACGGCGGATATCCAGAGCCTGCTGAACGTCTTCGCAGGCGGCGCCTGCACCTGAGCAACCCCCTGCAGAGGGTGAATCCCCGCATTCCGTTGCACACAGCCGCGCCAGCATCGCCTTGCCAGGGTGGTGGTTGGCGCGGTTGTGTTTTTCTGCTAGTCTGCCGCGATGCATACGGGGACGATGTACCTTGCTGTGGCGGCAGCGGCATGCTCGTGGGGCGCAGCATTACGCGGCGCAGAGGTGGCCCGTGCACTCTGCTCCAATATTGCGGGAGCTCCAACATCCGTGGTGCCCGGCGGTGGTGGCTGGGTGTACCGCGCAGGCCTCGATGTCCCGAACTCGTTCCCGCGGGTGGTGGTAAGCCCCGACGGGCAGCACTGGGCCGTCGCCGCGTGGTGCAAGTCCGGAGGCAATGAACGCCTTGGAATCGTGCACGGCGCAGGGTTGTCCAGGGGCGGCAACGACCTGGTGGCACGGGTCGCCGGGCCATCGCATGTCGCAGGGCGCGTGGTGGACAGGCTGGAAACCAGCATCAGCGTCAATTCGGCCGGGCAGGTGGCGTACGCCGGGAGCATCACCGGTTCGACAACCGACGATCAGTTCGTGGTGCGGTGGGCCGCTGGTCTCGCGACCGAATGGGCGCGCGAAGGACAACAGGTGCCGGGCACAGCGTCCGGCGTGCAATACGGCGACATCATCGACGGCACAAGCATCGCCGAGAGCGGCGCAGTGACCGCCCGGGCGTTCCTCGCCGGCGCCGGGAACGGGCACGTATGGCTGCGCCTTGCATCCCCCACCGCCGGCGTAGTGCTGGCCCAGACCGGCGTGACAACCCCCTGGGCCCAACTCGCGCAGCCGCCGCAGCCTGTCAGCGGGCTTGTGTTCGACAGGTGCGCCGCCGATCAGTCCGGGAGTTCGAGCTTCCTGCGGGTGACCCTGGGCGGCCCGTCAACGACCGACCAGGCAGCAACATTCAGCGGTGGCGTCGTGGCACAGGAGGGTGTGGTGCTGCCGGGGTCCCCGTTCGCAGTGGGCGTCATGTATCTTGCGCCGCAGCGGTGGGGTCTTGCCCTATCCCCGGGCGGCGGGCACTGGGGCCTGCTGGGCTCCAACTTCGATTACCAGGACTGGGCCCAGGTGGACGGTGTGATGATCGCCAGGACGGGTGACGCCGTCGAGCCCGGGAGTGCAGAGGTATTCGACGACAACACCTACGCGTACACGTTCCGCGGTATCGCCGTGAACGACAGCGGATCCGTGGTGCTCGCCGGGCGGACCGCTGGAAACGACGACGTCATCGCCCTTGCCGGGGACCGTGTCCTGCTGCGGTCCGGGGACGCCGTGGATATCGATGCAGACGGCCTCCCGGACGATGACCTGTACGTCAACGAGGTGGGAGAAGGGAGCGTGTGGTTCACCGCCGATCAGCGCCTCTTCGCCGTGGTGACGCTGGTCAACGGCGCAAACTCGCTCCGGGGCGTTGCGTTCATTACACTGGACGCCCGCCAGTGTGGCGATGTGGACTTCAACAACGACGGGCTCTTCCCAGATACCCAGGACATCGCCGACTTCCTCGGCGTTTTCGCCGGCGCCGCCTGCCCCACCGGCGGGTGCGACGGTGTGGACTTCAACCGTGACGGGCTCTTCCCCGACACCGACGATATCGGTGCGTTCCTGCGTGTGTTCGGCGGCGGCGGTTGTCCATAAGTGCCGCGGGTGCATGGTCTTTGTTGTGGGCACGCGCACGGGTGGCGGGCATCCTGATGGCGTGGCCGCCGCGTACCATGGGACGATCGGAGCCGCCCGAAGGCTCCTGCGCCGCAAGCCTCTCCCTCAACCGCCATGCCGCACATCATCACCGAGCCCTGCATCGGCACCAAGGACACCTCCTGCGTCAACGTCTGCCCGGTGGACTGCATCCACCCGACGAAGAACGAGCCGGAGTTCGCGACGGCCACGATGCTGTACATCGACCCCGATACGTGCATCGACTGCGCTCTCTGTGTGGACGAATGCCCCGTAAAGGCCATTTACCAGCAGGAAGACGTCCCCAGCGAGTGGAACAAGTACATCCAGGTCAACCTGGACTACTACAAGGCCAAGGGCTGAGCGGCCCCCAGCGCCTCACGGAATCACGCCCGAGGATCGGGCGACGCGGGAAGCTCCCGCCATACGCGGCGGTAGTTAACCAGCAGTAGCACAATGAAACCGATGCACAGAGCGGCGCCCAGGCCCAGGCGTGCGATCACGTTCACCTCGCGCGACCAGGACGGCACATCCGGCAGCCGGATCAGGCAAGGTACCCCGAGCGAAGCGAGCACGGGCACCGCCGCCACCCAGAGCAGGAAGCGCTCCCGCGCCCTCCGGACGGCGGGCGGAAGGTCGGACCGCCCGGCGGCCTTCGCCATCTCCAACTCGCGGGGGTCATCGATCCGCTCCTCGGGCGAGTAGGCAGTGCCGCATTCGGGACACCGATCAACCGTGTCTTCGAGCGGGTACCCGCAGCGTCGGCAAAGGCCCGACCTATCCATGAAAACCCGCGCGCCGTAGAGACGTCGGTAGTACCACTGCCCGCCGAAGAAGCCAACCGTCCACAACTGGCTGAGGCCGGGGATAACCAAACTGGACCACATCGAATTGCCCAATCCCCAAGGGCGGAGCAACAGCAGGCAACAGCCGATCACGACACCCTCCACCAGCAGGCTGACCACGACCAGCGTCAGCACTTTCCGGGTACCAAAGCTCATGGCATACCCCGCGAATCCCGCACCCAAGCACATCATTCGCACACCGTTCGTGCTCGTGATAGCCACACTCACGCCCACTTCACCCGCCGCCGCGCATTATGTGTCGCGCACTTCCGCCTAACCTTTCATGTTCCCACGGAAAGGGGTTTTCATGCGCAAGTACCAACTTCTGGGCACGCTGCTCGGCATGGCCACCGTCGCGTCGGCGTGGTCACAGACAGACTGGCACGTCACCGGCAACAGCGGCCTGGACCAGAACACCAACTTCATCGGCACCACCGATTCCGTGCCACTCATCTTCCGGAGCAACAACCAGCAGATCATGAGCCTGTTCCTCCAGCAGACAACGGTCAACACCGACCTGTTCAGCGGCTCGAACATCCTCGCGGGGTGGAACGCGAACACCATCAACGCCGGCGCCGCGGGCAGCACGGTCTTCGGCGGGCTCCGCATCAACAGCACCGATTACGGCAACCACGCCTACGACATCGGTTCGACCATCGCCGGAGGCGCCAACAACTTCGCCGGGCGGGACGACGGCTTCCTCTTCACGAGCCCCTACGCCACAGTCGCCGGCGGCGTCGGCAACTGGGCATCGGCGAACGCGTCGGTCGTGGCGGGCGGCTCCAACAACACGGCGTCGGGCGCCGCATCGGTCGTGCCGGGCGGCGAGGCCAACACCGCGGGCGGCACATGGTCGTTCGCGGGCGGACGCAACGCCGTCGTGCGGAACGCCGCCGCGTCCGGCGATGCCAACGGCGACGAGGGCACGTTCATCTGGGCCGACTCCACCGCCAGCCAGTTCACCAGCACCGGCCCCAACCGGTTCCTGGTGAGGGCGTCGGGCGGCATGGGTGTCGGGACCGCGAACCCCGCGGGGCAGCTGGACGCCTCGGGCACGGGCGGGTTCTCGTTCCCGCAGCTCGTGCTCACGTGCACCACCAACGGGACTGACTCGTGGTCGCGCGTGGCCTTTGCCAACTCCAGTACCAGCAAGTTCTGGCACTTCTCCGCCAAGTGCAACGGCGCCGATTCGAGCGAGGACCAGCTGAACTACTACTACCAGAACGCCGGCCAGGGCCGGAACATCATGCAGATCCGGGGAGACGGGCGCGTCGCCCTGGGCGGTCCGCTCCCGGAGGCCGGTGTCACTCTTACCGTCGGCGGGACCATCAAGTGCACCAGCCTGGTCCAGACCAGCAGCAGGCGCTACAAGACGGACGTTGCCGGCCTCCCCAGCGTCCTGGACCGCTTCCTCCGCCTGCGCCCAGTCTCCTTCCGATGGGACGCGGAGCACGGCGGCGACGGCGACGTCGGGCTCATCGCCGAGGAGGTGGCGGAGGTATTCCCCGAGGCCGTCGCCACCATCGACGGGCGCGTCGAAGGCATCAACTACAGCCGCGTCACCGCCCTTGCCATCCAGGCCGTGAAGGAGCAGCAGCAGACGGTCGAGTCCCTGCGTGCGGAAAACGCCGAGCTCAAGGCCCGTGTCGAGCGAATCGAGAAGGCGCTCTCCGCCCCCAGGCCCTGAATTCACTTGACTTTTACCCGAACTTGGCATGAGATGTCTGCGCCCCCACCCGCTCGCGCGGCTGGAAGGCGCTTATGAAAACACCCGTGCTCCGCTGCCTCCCCGCCGCCGTGCTCGCCCTGGTCGCCGGTTCCGCACTCGCGGGCGGCAACCCATGGCTGGATACCGGCAACACACCCGTGTCCACCAACATCCTGGGCGCACTTAACAACGTGCCCATCAACCTCACCAGCAACAGCCAGACCATCCTGCAGCTGGGCTACGCGTCTGTCACGGTGGGGCCCAACACCTACAGCGGCGGCAACCTGACGGGCGGTTACTGGAACAACGTGAACAACTCCGTCGCGGCGGTCTGCCTGGGCGGGTTCTCCTTCAACGGGGCCGACCACGAGAACCGGGTCAACGACATCGGCTGCACGGTGCTGGGTGGCGGCGACAACAGCGCGGGCGTGCTCGACGGCGACCAGACCAACCAGATCTTCGCGTTCATCGGCGGCGGCGCGCAGAACCAGGCCCGCGGGGCCTACACGACCGTGATGGGCGGCTTCCAGAACGAGGCCTCGGGCGTGGCCTCCACGTGCATCGGCGGCGTCCGCAACCGCCCCGGCGGCGACTACTCGGTCGCTGGCGGGTTCTCTTCCGTGGTGCGCGACGCCTCCACGACAGGCGATTCCGACGGCGACCAGGGCTGCTTCATCTGGGCCGACCGCTCGGTCACCAACGCCGACTTCACCACCACCGGCCCCAACCAGTTCCTCGTGCGCGCAGCCGGGGGCCTGGGCGTCGGCACCAACAGCCCGACGGGACAGATCGACGCCGCGGGCATCGGCGGGTTCACCTTCCCCCAGTTCGTCGTCAAGTGCACCACCAACGACGGCAACAACTCCTGGTCACGCGTCGCCTTCACCAACACCAACACCAACAAGTTCTGGCACTTCTCCGCGAAGTGCAACGGCGCGGCCACCAGCGACGACCAGCTCAACTACTACTACCAGAGCGGGTCCCAGGGCCGCAACGTCATGCAGATGCGCGGTGACGGCCGCATGTCCATCGGCGGGCAGGCGCCCGAAACCGGCATCACGCTCCTGGTGAGCGGGACCGTCAAGTGCACCAGCCTCATCCAGACCAGCAGCGGGCGCTACAAGAACGAGGTCCAGCCGCTCCCCAGCGTGCTCGACCGCTTCATGCAGCTGCGCCCCGTCTCGTTCCGGTGGGACGAGGGGCACGGCGGCGAGAAGGACATGGGCCTGATCGCCGAGGAAGTGGCCGCGGTCTTCCCCGAAGCCGTCGCGACCATCGACGGCAAAATCGAGGGCATCAACTACTCTCGCGTGACGGCGCTGGCGATCCAGGCCGTCAAGGAGCAGCAGCAGAAGGTCGCCGACGGACAGGCCCGCATGAGCAGGCTGGAGGCCGAGAACACCGATCTCAGGGCGCGCCTTGAGCGCATCGAGAAAGCGCTGGCCAGGTAGACGGCCACCCCAACCCCCATAAAAGCGCCGCAGCGGGCCGCGTGGCCCGCCGGCCGCCGTTTCGTGCTCGCGTTCCGCCACGCACGCTCACGCCGCGTCGCGCGAGTCCTTCTTGACGTGACGCTCCCAGCGCGGGCTGCGGACGCTCGAAGGGGCGTTCGCGGCTTCACGCCAATCCTCCGCGCTCGTGAGTGTCAGCTCCATGGCCATCGTCTTGCGGTAGCCCAGAAGCCGGATGACCTCCAGCACGTCTGTCCATGAAGGGAACGCGACGCTGTTCGCCTTCTTGAACGAGTCGATCGCCATCAGGAACAGGAACTGCTCCTTGGTCAGCTCGCCCTCCTCCGCGGCCTTCAGGCGGTCCGATAGCCGCCGTCCCGGGCCCCGCCGCCGATTGAAGTCGTCGGCCTTGAACGGGTTATTGGGATCGTCAGGATTCTCGCCGCGGAGCCGGGCCTGCACATCACGCCGGTCCAGCCCGCTCCGCCGGTCCACGACACAGCCCCGCTGTGCAGCCTGCTGGACGTCGCGCCCGGAGGGTCCGCCCACGCCCGCCCCGTCGTCGAAGGGAACCTGCTGCTGCGGCTGCTGGCCCTGATTCTCAGCATTCTGTGGCATGCGGACGCTCCGAGTGACGAGAGCGTCCCTTCACCGGCAGCGGGCGAGAGCACGCCCACCAGCTCAGAGGTCGTCGTCGTCGTCGTCCTCTTCATCGTCCTCGCCGTCGTTGTCGTCGAGGTCATCGTCCTCATCGTCGTCGAGGAAGTCCTCGTCATCCTCGTCAAATCCCTCATCCTCGCCCTCAAACTCCTCACCCTCACCCTCGCCAAAGGCGGCGTCATCGTCGTCAAAGTCGTCATCGTCGTCCTCGTAGGCAACGACGCCCCACCCCCGCTCGTCCCTCCCCCACCGGGAGCCCGGCAGCGCGGGCCCGGTCAGCACCTCGGCGGCGCCGCCCCATGCGCGAGAAGCCTCACCGGTCACCCCGCCAGCCCGCATCATCAGTGTCTGTGCCATGATCCACCTTCTTCACGGGCACCGTGCCGCCCGACTCGATCCTTCGGATCCACCCTTGCAAACACACCTCGCACCCGAGCCCGCCCCGCGCTCTTCGCGTCGCGGGCCCGGGCAGTTCCCGGGATTCCCGCTCCGGTAGCCTGCCCAAGCGGCGGTACAGTAAAGGGGTCGGGCGTCAAGTCAATCTCCCCAAGGCCACCACCGGCGCGCCGGCATTCACCGGCCCAGACGGCTTTTTCCACCGGCACTCCACATCAACATTCCACGCAGGCGTACCCTGCCCTTCGCGCCCATGATGTCCAACTCCAGCGATGATGTCGGCTTCCACCCCACCGCCCTCCTGGCGGCCTGCGTCTTCCCCGGCGCTGGCCACTTTGTACGGGGGGAACGCTCGCGGGCCATCGCCGTCTGCGTCGGCGTCATGGGGTTGTTCCTGGGCGGCATGCTCGTGGGCGGCATCGATGTCATCGACAGCCGGGAAGACCGCCCGTGGTTCTACGCACAAGCCCTGGTGGGCCCCGTGGCCTTCGGCGTTGACTGGGTGCACCAGAACAAGCTGAAGGTCGACGACAACGGACGGCTGCGCTCCGCCTACCCCGATGAAGGCCGCGACCCCGCGACCGGGAAGCCCGTCAAGGGCGGCACGCCCCCCAAGTCCATGTCCGTGGGACGCGTCAACGAACTGGGCATGCTCATGGCCGGCCTCGCAGGCATGGTCAACCTCATCGTCATCCTGGACGCCGGGTTCCCGAGCAAGCGCACCGACGGCGCCCCCCCTAGGAAGAACGTGGGGCTCAAGACAACGCTCGCGGACGCGGAAGGATCGATCCACGCGCCCACGACTGTGGACGACCCCTTGAAGAGCGGCGCGCCCGGCGTGAAAGGCGGCACATGAACCTCTTCACCCTCGCCTACCGCCCCTTCCTGGACCCACTCCCCCTGCAGGACCTCTGGTTCCTGCTGCTCATACCCGTCTCGCTCCTGGTCTCACTCGCGTACAAGGCGGTCCGAGTCCAGGACATGAAACAGCTCCACCGCCAGGTCATCGCCATGTCCATCCAGGTCATCGCCGGGATGGTGGTCCTGGGCGCGCTCCTGTTCGTGACCATCACGTACCTGCTGCCCATTATCGCACCCAAGCCCTCCTGAAAGCCTCGAGGGAACACGCATGCCCGCCGTGCCCGCCGCAGAACCCCGCCCCCTGCTCGAGACCAGCCTCGCCCTCCCGGGCCGGCGCGCGGGCAAGGTCCGGGACATCTACGAGCTGCCCGACGGCCTGGCGACCCTGCCCTCCAGCGAGCCCTGCCTGCTGCTGGTCGCCAGCGACCGCATCTCGGCCTTCGACGTCGTGATGCCCACGCCCATCACCGGCAAGGGCAGGCTGCTGACGGACCTCAGCCTGTTCTGGCTGCGTTTCATCGAGAAAGCGGGCATCTGCAGGACCCACCTGCTGGCGACCGAACACCAGCGCCTCTCGGACCGCGCGTTCAAGGCCGGAGGCACCCCGCGCGAAGACCTCGCCGGACGCATCATGATCTGCCGGAAAACCCGCGTCGTGCCCATCGAGTGCGTCGTACGCGGATACCTCGAGGGCTCGGGCTGGAAGGAGTACCAGTCCGGCGGCAGCGTCTGCGGCGTCAAACTCCCCCCGGGCCTGCGCCAGTGCGAGCGACTCCCCGAGCCCATCTTCACACCTGCCACCAAGGAGGACATGGGCAAGCACGACGAAAACATCTCCTTCGACCGCGCCTGCGGTATCGTCGGGCGACCTCTCATGGACGCCCTCCGCTCCACGTCTCTGGCCGTCTACAACGCCGCCGCGGCCCACGCCGGGCAGCGCGGCATCATCATCGCGGACACTAAGTTCGAATTCGGCGTGCCGATCGGCTCCGACGGGTCCGCCGCCAACGCCGCCGGGCCGATCCTGATCGACGAGGTCCTGACACCCGACTCCTCACGCTTCTGGCCCGCCGATTCCTACGCCCCGGGCCGGGCCCAGAAGTCCTTCGACAAGCAGTTCCTCCGCGAGTACCTGGAGGGCTTGGTGTCCGCGGGCTCGTGGAACAAGCAGGCCCCCGGCCCGACCCTCCCGGCCCCGATCGTGGAAGCCACCCTGGCCAAGTACCGTGAGGCCAGGGACCGCCTGACCGCTTAGGCCCCGCCTACTGCGGACGACGCCATCCCGAATCCGGGTCCTTCTCGAGCATCGCGCCCGACTTCTCGATGCACCAGCGGCAGATGCACGCCCCCGGCTCGGGATGGATGTCCGCCGCACCCCCCACCATCGTCACACGCAAGGGGCTCTGCCAGTAGTCGCCGCTCTTGTTGAGCAGGCACATGACGCACGCGATGTGCTCGGGAACCACAACACCCGCGTTCCGCACGACGACGGAGGCGTAGGCAAGCGAAAGGCACTTCCCGCATACCAGCGACCCCTTGTGACCCTCGACCATCGGACGGTCATCGGCCCACGTCTGCCCGCAGAAGTCACAAAGGAAGTCGCTGCCTGCCATCGATTCGGGGTTGCTGCCGGGCCTGTGCATGTGGTATGCTGCTCCTGATTCAAGTACCAAACGGGAGGTCCTGGTGCCCATCAACGTCTACGGCCTGCTCGGACTGCTTCACCTCGTGCTGTGGATCATTGCCGCCGTGGAGATCGTGCGTTCTTCGCGCCCGCTCCTTGAAAAGGTCCTCTGGCTGCTGGTCATCCTGCTGCTGCCCCTGGTGGGGCTCATCATCTACTTCGTGATGGGCCGCAAGTAGCCCGGCGCAATCACGCGACGCCGCCCAGCTGGTGGCGCGCCAGCTGCTGGTACAGCTGGCACCGCGTGAGCAGCTCCTCGTGCGTCCCGCTGTCCACCACCCGCCCCGCGTCCATCACGTGGATGGTGTCGCAGTTCACCACGGTGCTCAGGCGGTGGGCGACGATCAGGCACGTGCGTCCGTGCGAGAAGTCGGTGATGGCGCCCGCAATGGCCGCCTCGCTCTCGGCATCGATCATGCTGGTTGCCTCGTCCAGGATGAGGATCGCCGGGTCCTTGAGCAGGGCCCGCGCTATCGCGATCCGCTGACGCTGCCCACCCGAAAGAGACAAGCCCTGCTGCGCCACGTCGGTGTCGTACCCCCTGGGCAGGCGTGAGATGAACTCGTGCGCCCGGGCCCGCCTCGCCGCCGCCATCACCAGATCATCATCCACCCACGAGCCGTACGAAATGTTCTCGCGGATGGTGCCCTGGAACATCACCGTTTCCTGCGTGACGACGCCGATCTGCCGGCGCAGGCTCCGCACACTGGCGTTCTTGATGTCCACGCCGTCGATGAGCACCGCCCCGCTGTCCGGGTCGAACATGCGGTTGACCAGGCTCAGCAGCGTCGTCTTGCCGCAGCCGTTGGGCCCCACGAACGCCACACGCTTGCCGCAGGGCACGGTCACGGAAACGTCACGCAGGGCGGGCGCATCCCGCCCGGGGTAGGTCAGCGTAATCGCGCGGAACTCGATGCTCCGCGCGTGGCGCGCCAAGGCAGCAAGGCCCTTCGCGTGCCCCGGCTCCGGGGGCAGGCAGATGAGCTCCCGAAGACGGTCGGCCGCCGGCGTGGATGTCTGGATGTCGTGCACCAGCGCGGTGAGCGGCTTCGCGGCAGCCCCGGCGACCGCCAGCGAGATGACCGCGAGCAGGAAGTCCGTCGCGGCGACATGCCCGGCCAGGATCGCCCTCCCCGCGATAAGGGTCATGCTCGCCAGCGCGATCAACGCGAGCGTCTCGGTCAGAGGGCTGGCGATGGCCCTGGCAGTCCGGACGCGGTTGAGCTCGCGCAGCACATTCTTGTTGATCTGGTGGAACCGCCCCGCCTCGTAGTGCTCCGCGTCGTGAGCCTTGACCACCCGCAGGCCCTGGAGCGACTCCGTGGCCACGCGGAACAGATCTGCCTGGCTCTCCATCGCGGCGCCGGACGCCCGCCGGATGCGCTTGCCCAGCTTGCGGATGACCGTGTACAGCAGCGGAGCAACCAGCAGCGCGACCAGCGTGACCTTCCACGAAAACCAGAGCGCGGCGCCCAGCCCGGCTACCCCCTTCGCGGCCTGGAGCAGCGTCTTGCTCAGCAGCACGTTGAGCCCGTCGGTCAACCTGCTGCTGTCGTTCACGATCCGGCTGATCGCGTCGGTCGGGCCCCGCTGCACAACCTCCCGCAGGGGCGCCCGCAGCACCGCCCGGTACGCCCGACGCCGCACCGCCGTCACCGTTGCGTTCACGATCGTGAGAGACAGGTAGGAATGCGCAAACGTCGCCAAAGCCCCCACCACCGTCAGCACGATGAGCCCACCCATGATCCACACCAGGCCCGCGAACGGGTCGTTCGCGGGCATGTGATCGATCCAGCCCTGGGGAATCGCCAGAACCTGGAGCGCGGGAGCCTTCGCGGCAACGGCCGCATTGAACTCGTGCGCCAGCGTGGGAAGGTCCTTGCGCTGGCCCAGGATGGCGTCAAGGATGGGCTTGACGCCCGCGATGCCCGCACCCAGGGTGACCGCCGAGATCAGGACCATGACCACCGTGGCCACCAGCTGCCAGCGGTAGCGCATCATCGAACGGGCGAAGGCCCAGAACGGGTCGCCCCCCAGCCTCGATGGGTCCAGAAAGTCCTTGCGGGTCATGAAGGTGCGAGGATAGGTTCGCCGTTATCCGTCCGCCCCCACCAGGGCCTGCGTCCGGGCGGCGGGCAGCGGTGATGCCAGCGAGAGCATGCGGTCGATCGCCAGCAACGCGTCGCGCCGCACCTCCGGGTGAACGCTGATGCGGTTCACCACTCGCGGCTTGCCCGGGCGCCCTGTGCCCGCGCGCTCGTCAAACTTCCCTGCGAGGTTGTCCAGCACCCACAGCAGGTGGGGCTGATCGATGCGGAACATGGTCGTGCAGAGGCACTGGCAGTCCGACAAAATGCGCACATGGACACCCCGCTCCGCCGCTTCACGGGCAACTCGCGCCACCAGGTGCACCTCCGTGCCCACCGCCCAGCGCGACCCCTTCGACGCCTCCCGGATCGTCTTGATGATGAACTCTGTGCTGCCCGCAAGGTCGGCCTTGTCGACAACCTCCTTGCAGCACTCCGGGTGCACCAGGATGGAAGTTTTGGTCCCCTCCCGCTCATCCTGAGCGCGGACCTGATCACAGTGCTCCGGCCGGAAGAGCTTGTGCACAGAGCAGTGCCCGGCCCACAGAACAACCCTGCTCGCCAGCAGCTGCCCGGGCGTTGCTCCCCCAAGGTCTTCGCCCGCGCGAGCCAGGCGGGGGTCGTACACGCACGACTCACGAACCACATCAACCCCGAACCCGTGTGCGGTGTTGCGCCCCAGGTGCTGGTCGGGAAGGAACAGGACCTTGTCACCCTGGCCCATCGCCCACCGGAACACCTCCAGCGCGTTGCTGCTCGTGCAGCACGCACCACCGTTCGCGCCCACAAACGCCTTGATCGCCGCCGTCGAATTCACGTAGGTGATGGGCACTACCCGCCCGCTCCACCCCTGGGCCCGCAGCGAAGCATGGAGCGCGTCCCACGCCTGCACAGTCTCCTCGTACTGGGCCATGTCCGCCATGCTGCACCCGGCGGAAAGGTCGGGGAGGATCACCGCGACCTCGTCGGGCGTCAGAATGTCGGCGGTCTCCGCCATGAAGTGCACGCCGCAGAACACCACCCACCTCACCGGCCGCTCCCCCGCGATCCGCGCCGCGACCTGGCTGAGCTTGAGAGAGTCCCCGGTGAAGTCCGCGTGCCGGATGATCTCGTCGGTCTGGTAGTGATGCCCCAGGATGACCAGCGACCCGCCCAGCTCCCGGCGCCGGACGCTGATCTCCGCCGCCAATTCGTCCGGCGACATCCGTTGATACACGTCAGGGAGCGATGGCTGCCACAGCATGGGAAATCATAGGGATTTCGGGTATGCTGCAGCGGACAAGGGGCCCACCATGCCCGAGCAGACCCCCCAGTCATCACCCGACCTCCGCTCCTACCTCGCCAGCCGCGACGTGCCCTGCGCCCGCTGCGGGTACAACCTGAAGGGCCTCACCGGCGACCGCTGCACGGAGTGCGGCGCACGCGTCGAGCTGGGTGTCCACCCCGCCCGCGGCCGGTGGTCCGCCATCGCCCTCGTCGTCATCACGTGCGGCTGGCCCCTCACATCAGGAGCCATGAATGCCTGCCGCGAGGTGCAGTCGGCGGTCTACGTCGCGCAGTACTCGAGCAGCGCCTTCTCCCGGCTCGGTGTCGCTCAGGGCGCGTTGCCGACGCCGTCGGTGGTGAAGTCGCTCTTCCAGCAGGGGTACACCATCTACTTCTACCTCGCCATGTGCCTCGGCGGGCTGGCGGGGATATCGTGGCTTCTGCTCTCACGCAACCGCGCAGCGCCCTGGCCGGGACGCGCACTGTGCAGGTACGCGATCGCGATCTTCTCCTGCCACGCAGCGTGGCACGTGAGCGTCTTTGTGATCAGCCAGTCCTGGTAGGCGGCGCCCCATGCGGGACGAGACAGGCCCACAACTCCGTTCCTTCCTCGCAGAACGCGACACGCCCTGCCCCAACTGTGCCTACAACCTGCGCGGGCTGGCTGCCCACAGTTGCCCCGAGTGCAACCAGGCCCTGACGCTCCAGATCGCCCTCGCCGACCCCCGCTTCGGCGCGTGGTTGAGTTGTGTCCTCGTCCTCGCGTCGGTGGGCGGCCTGTACTTCCTGGGCCTCGTGATCGTGCTGGCTGTCTCGATCAGCAAGCGATGGCCCTCCGGCGAGGAGTTCTGGTTCCTCGTGGTGTACCCGGCATGCGCCTCCGTGCTGTGCATCACCCCATGTTCGTTCCTGGTCTCGCCCGCCGGGCGGCGGTGGCTCCGCAAGCTCTCCCGGCGCTCCATGCACGCCGTGGTTGCCGCGTGCTGCGTGCTTTCCTTCACCCTGGTGGCGGCGTGGGCGGCATGGCTGATGGTCGTCGTGTAGCTGCGGCCTTCGCCCTGCGCGTCAAGAGCACAGAAGACGTCCACACCAAACACCTTCTTTGGGGGGTGTGCAAGACGTGCGATGTGCTTAACTCGATCCGGCACGCCACTTTGGGCGTATTGAACGGCAGCGTCAGCCGATAACTCCGGCAGCAGCCAGGAGGCCGCCATGAGCCACGCCGCGCACGTATCCGGATCCGCCGTCCGCGCTATGCCCCACACGGAGCTCTCGCCGGAGCTGCTCGAGCACATGCAGCGGATCAAGGCCAAGGCCGTCGAGTACGGCCTGGACTTCTTCGAGGTCGTGTACGAGGTGCTGCCGTTCGAGGTGATGAACCAGATCGCGGCATACGGCGGGTTCCCGGTGCGCTACCCGCACTGGCGATGGGGCATGGAGTACGAGCGGCTCAGCAAGCGGGACGCCTACGGGCTGGGCCGCATCTACGAGATGGTCATCAACAACGACCCCTGCTACGCGTACCTCCAGGAATCCAACAGCGTGACCGACCAGAAGCTGGTGATGGCCCACGTCTACGGGCACGCCGACTTCTTCAAGAACAACTTCTGGTTCGCCAAGACCAACCGGAAGATGATGGACGAGATGGCCAACCACGCCACGCGCGTGCGCCGCCACATGGAACGCCAGGGCCAGGAGACCGTCGAGCGGTTCATCGACGCGTGCCTGATGCTCGAGAACCTCATCGACCCGCACAGCGTGTACAAGGCGTCCGGAGACCAGCGCCGCGAGGGCGGGGATGACGGCGGCTTCCAGGCCGAGAAGTTCGCGGCCAAGGACTACATGGACCCGTTCATCAACCCCGCGAGCGAGCTCGACCGCCAGAAGCGGGAGCACGAGGAGCGCGCAAAGGCCCACCGCGCCAGGTTCCCGGCGCAGCCGGAGCGCGACGTGCTGCTGTTCCTGCTCCGCCACGCCCGCCTCGCGGACTGGCAGCAGGACGTGCTCGCGATCGTCCGCGACGAGGCCTACTACTACGCCCCGCAGGCCATGACCAAGATCATGAACGAGGGGTGGGCCACCTACTGGCACTCCAAGCTCATGACACAGCACTTCCTGGAGGACTGCGAGATCGTCCACTACGCCGACCAGCACAGCGGCGTCGTCCACATGGCCCCCGGGGGCTTCAACCCCTACAAGATCGGCGTGGAACTCCTGAAGGACATCGAGCGCCGCTGGAACACCGGCCAGCACGGCCACCGCTGGGAAGGCCTCGAAGGCATCGGCGCCAAGTCGGCCTTCGACGACCAGAGCGGGCAGGGACGGCAGAAGCTGTTCGAGGTCCGCCGCATCTACAACGATGTGTCGTTCATCGACGAGTTCCTGACCGAGGAATTCGTCGAAAAGCACCGCATGTACCAGCACCGGCGCGACCCCCAGACCGGCGAGGTCAAGGTCGTCTCCCGCGACTTCCAGCGCGTCAAGCAGACCCTCCTCCACCACCTCACCAACGCGGGCCAGCCCTTCATCTACGTCGTGGACGCCAACTACCTGAACCGGGGCGAACTCGTCCTCGGGCACAAGTTCACCGGCGTCGAAGTGGACGCCTCCAGGGCGAACGAAGTCCTCCGGGCCCTCCGCCACATCTGGGGCCGGCCCGTGCACCTGCTCACCCGCATCAACGACGACCAGCACCTGCTGACCTGCGAAGAGGACGACGGCAAAGTCCGGCGCGAACGAGTCAGCGAGGACACCGCCAGGCCCGCCCACACGCTCTAGCCGCTACGCCACCGCCACGACAAGCGTGCGATCATCACTCCGGCTGTCCAGCCCCGCGAACCTCCCCAGGTCCTCGACCACCCGCGCGACAATCTCGCTCGCGTCCGCCGGTGCAGCGCTGATGGCGGCCTTCAGGCGCTCCACGCCGTACATCTCCTTCTCCGGGCTGAACGCCTCCGTGATGCCATCGGTGTACAGCGCAATGGCCTGGCCGGGTTCCAGACGCACCGTGGTGCACTCGTACGTGACGTCCTCCAGGATGCCCAGCGGCAAACCCCCGGCAGGGTGTGCGAGCTCACGCACCGTCCCGTCGACATCCCGCACCAGCGGCTCCGGGTGGCCGGCATTGGCGTACGACAGCACACGCGTCGCAGGGTCGTAGATGCCGTAGAGCGCGGTCACGAAGGCGCCCCGCTTGGCCGTGTACCGGCTGGTCAGGGCCCTGTTGATGAAGGTGAGAACCCGGTCGGGAGGCGCGGGCTCCCCCGGCGTCAGGTGCGCAATGGCGTGGACGACCGCCATGAGCACCGCCGCCGGCGTTCCGTGCCCCGAAACGTCGGCAACCAGGACGCCCGCCACGCGGTCGCCGCAGGAAGACGGTCCCAGGTCAAAGAAGTCGTAGTAATCACCGCCCGCGCGGGTGCTGGTCTGGTAGTGCGTCGCGAGGTCGACGCTCGTGAGGTGGTTGGGGCGGTCGGGCAGGAGCGACATCTGCATGTCCTGCACGCTCTTGATCTCGGCGTCAAGAGCATCAAACGCCTCCCTGAGTTCACGCGCCAGCACGAGGTTCTTCGTGGAGCGCCCGAAAAGAATGCTCTGCAGCACCAGGTCGGGGAACCGCTCCTCATCAAACGCCCCGGCCCGGGGCGAGGTGTGCACCACCATGTTCACCGCCTCGCCATCCTCGAAGTGCGGGATGGCGACGACGCTCCGCGCGTCGCGCAGGTACTCGTGCGCCGGGTCGTGCCCCGGCACGACAAAGTCATGGTGCAGCACGGGCTCGCCCGAGTAGAGCCACTCCGCAAGCACCCCGCCCTGCACCGTGGGCAGCGCGTGCGGTGTGCGCCAAGGGTCGGGCTGCTGCTTCCACAGGGAAGAGCGGGTCAGCCGCACCACCGGCGCCCTCACCCCCCGGCGCGATAGACCCAGAATGTGCCCGGGGGCGATCGTTCCCCGCATACGCGCCGCGTACGCCCGCACCATCTCCTGTGGGTCCGTCTGACGGCTCACGTCCCGCATCGTGTCCACGATGTGCCGGACGCGATCACGCCACGGGAGAGAGTGAAACCCCTCAACGCCCGCAGCCCCCCGCAGCAGATTGCCGGGGCTGGGCGTTTCCGGGTTGGTCGCCGGGTCCTTCACGCGGAGTGCGTGATGCTAGCGGGCCCGACGCCGCCGGATGATCTCCCGCGCGAAGAGAGTGCGCGAACCTCCGGCGTTCTGCGACTCCCCGGTGAAGGTCCATGCATCCTGCGCCGGGTCATACCGCCAGGTGTTGAAAAAAGGACCCGACGGGTAGTTGAAGCGGAACTCAACAGCACTGTCCGCCAGGGTGCCCCGCCCGACTTCTGAATACGCAGCGCCGAACGTGTCACACCAGTGCGCGACATACCCGCCCCGATCGTCCGCCCGACCCACGAGCACCACCGCCTCATACGGGTCGTCCGGCGCAAGGCACCGCAGATGAAGCTGAACAAACGCGCCCCCGAGCACCGGCTCGGCATGCATCACGCTCGCGACCACCTTGTCGTCCATGGTGCGGACCGTGTCCCACTCCCCCACGAGACGCTGCAGAAACGGGTCCGTACAGCGTGGCACCAGGGACGCCCGCGTGGCACACCCCGCCGCAACACAGATGCCCGCGAGGCAAACCGCCCCAGCCACCACCAGCCCGTGCGTAGAGATCGCGCCGCGCATCTTCACCCCAACTTCATCGCCCGCAGGATGGAAGCCCCCATGTCCGCCGGGCTCAGCGCCACCTCCACCCCCGCGGCCTGGAGCGCCTTGATCTTCGTGTCCGCGGTGTCGTCAGCGCCCCCGATGATCGCGCCCGCGTGCCCCATGCGCCGCCCAGGCGGGGCGGTCCGCCCCGCGATGAACGCCGCAACCGGCTTCCTGACATTCTGCCGGATGAACTCCGCCGCCCGGATCTCGTCGGTGCCGCCGATTTCTCCGATCATGAGGATCGCGTGCGTGTCCGGGTCGGCGTCAAACATCCGGATGGACTCGATGTGGTTGACACCCCGCACCGGGTCACCGCCGATGCCGATGCACGTCGACTGCGCGAGCCCGCGCTGGCTCGTCTGCCAGACCGCCTCGTACGTCAATGTGCCGGACCGCGACACGATCCCCACGGCCTTTCCAAGCTTCGCCTGGCTGATGTGCGTGTGGATGTACCCGGGCATGATGCCGATCTTGCACCCCGCGTTGGTGTACGGGTCGCCGCCACCGGTCCCGGCGCCCGTCTTGGGCCCTGGGGTGATCACGCCGGGGCAGTTGGGGCCGATGAGCGTGTACCGCTGCAGCGCGCCGGGTGCATACCTCGACTTCTGCGCAGCCTCCCGTTCCGCGCCCGCATTCATCTCATCGAGCTGCGCCCGGACCTTGATCATGTCCTGCACCGGCACGCCCTCGGTAATGGCGCAGATGACGTTCATCCCGGCCGCAGCCGCTTCCAGAATGGCATCCCCCGAGAAGGCGGGCGGCACGAAGATCATGGTGGCGTTCGCGCCCGTCGCCTTCACCGCCTGCTCGACCGAATCGAAGATCGGCAGCCCGTTGTCGTCCTTGGTCCCGCCCTTCCCGGGCGTAACCCCCCCGACAACCTTGGTGCCGTAGTGGAAACAGCCCCTGGTGTGGACGGCCCCGAAGGAGCCCGTGATGCCCTGGCAGATGACGCGCGTGTCTTTGTTGATGAGGATGGCCATAGGCCCGCAGGGTAGCGCTGACCCTCCCGCTCCCGATTCACCGGGCGCCCGAAGCCCCCGGGCCGGCGGCGCCCGCCGAATCCACCACGATCGTTACCGGCCCGTCATTGGTCAGGCTGACCTTCATGTCCGCCCGGAACACACCCACCGCTACCGGCACAGGGTCCGCGTGGCCCCGAAGCACCCCGGCGAACCGGTCGAACATGGGCCCCGACCGCTCCGGCCTCATGGCGAGGTCAAACGACGGGCGCCGCCCCTTCCGCGCATCGCCCGCGAGCGTGAAGTTGGGGATCAGCAGGATGCCCCCGCCCGGGGCCGGCAGGTCCCGCACCGACACGTTCATCTTCCCTTCCGCATCCTCGAAGATGCGCAGGTTCGCGACCTTGTCCGCCATCCAGGCGAGGTCCTGCTCACCGTCGCTCTCGTAAAGACCGGCCAGCACACAAAGCCCGGCGTCGATACGCCCCCGCGCGACACCGTCGACGACCACACACGCCGAAGACACCCGCTGGATGACACAGCGCATGAACCGCTCCTGGGTGCCGGGCGAACGGGCCCGCCCTCTACCAGACCCACCGCATGCGCCCCACGTCAGGCACGGGGAGCCCGAACACGCGGTTGGGCGCCGGGAAGTAAACAAAGAACGCCCGCCCCAGCACCAGGTCGCTGGGCACCACGCCCAGTGTCGGGTCCACCTGCGCGACCCAGGGGTGGGGCGGACCCCACTTGCGGGCATCCAGGCTCGCGGGGCTGTTGTCGCCGCACACGAAGAACTGCTTGGGGGAAAGCTGGAGGGGCGCCGCCGGGTGAGTCGTCAGCCCAGGCGCGCCGAAGTTAGGGTGCTTCACGCCCTGCGCCAGCATCTCGTACACGGACGGCTGGTAGAAAATGTCCCGCCACAACGCCGCACGATGGAGCGTGAACGCCCCGCCGGAGAACTCCCACCGCACCTGCGGCGTCCGGTACTGGGAGGGGTTGACCAGCGAGAGCGGGTTGGCCGCCACATCATCCAAGGACAGGTCCACGGAGTGCTTCAGCCGCTCCCCGATCGTCCAGTCGTACGCCCCCTCCGCCACCTTCTGGTCATCGACCCACACCTGCACCGACTGATCGGCGTGCCAGAACTCCAGATTGGTCACGACGCCCGGCGTCAGCGCCGCCGGCAAGGTTCCCTGCGCGAGCGTGGTCCACGGCTCTGCCGACCCCACCTCGTCCACCTGCTCGGGACGCATCCGCACGGTGACGCTCGTGCCATCCACCTCCATCCGGAAGTTGTGCCCGCGGGCCCGCACCACCGCGCTCACCTTGAGGCCCGGCGCCGCCGGCTTCACCCCGACCACCATGCGCACGTCGCTGACCGGGAAGATGTCCGCCCCCAGCTGGTAGATCTCGACGTCGTAGGGGTACCAGTCGTCGATGGGGCGCTCCGCCGTCCTCCAGTTGAGGCGCGTGGGGCCCGTGCCGCCGAACTCGTACACCCCGTTGTCGCCCATCTTCCAGCCCGCCGTGGAGCCCGATTCGTCAGCGCCCAGCCACGGCGGCGAGAACCAGCGCCGGCTGTTGCGCGTGGGGTTGAGCGGTGAGTACTGGCTGTCGAACACCAGCTGCCACATCGCCCGCTGCGCCATCTCCGGCTTGCGCGCGCACTTCCAGTCCGAGAAGGCCCACGGGTTGGACACCCGGGGGTCCTCGGGCTTGGGCACACGCGTGAACACGTCGCCATCCACCAGCGCCACCTGCTCGCCGGGAAGCCCGATCAGACGCTTGATGTACGACTGGGGGGGGTCGTTGGGGTTCTTGAAGACAATGCAGTCCCAGCGCCGCGGCGTGTTCACCCCCACCAGGTACTTCATGACAAAGATGCGGTCGCCCCACAGCAGCGGCGTTTCCGCAACAGTCGTCCTCTCCCGGGTGTTCGGCTCCTCCAGGCCCACGCGCTTCTGCACGGGGAACGGCGCGCCCGTCAGCTGCCCGTAATTGTCGGGGCGCTGGGAGTAGTTGACCGGCCAGTTCGTGCCGGTTTCCTGGTCCGTGCCCCGGACGTGGGCGCCCATCAGCGTCGGCGCCATGGATCCGGTGGGGATCACGAACGCCTCGACCACGAACCCGCGGAAAACGAAGGCCATCACGAACGCGATGAAGATCGACGTCAGCGTCTCCTTGGCGCTGGTCCGGGCCTGCGGGCCGACGGGCGGGGGGCTGCTGGGCATGGCGGGAGCGTAGGGACCGCCGCGTGGAACACGCCCCGGCGGCGCGCCAACCATTGCCCGCCCCATGCTCAACCCCACCAGCGAGCTCTACGACCAGTCCGCGGGCAGCGGCAGGTCCGCGCTCCGCCCCGTCCTCCTCCTGGCACTGGGCCTGGCCCTCCTCCGCCTCCTGTACCTCATGTTCTGGTGCCCGTACTCCCTCATCGAGGACGAGGCGCAGTACTGGGTCTGGTCCCGCCACCTCGCTTGGTC
Source organism: Phycisphaerales bacterium (assembly GCA_046350475.1). Classification (GTDB taxonomy): domain Bacteria; phylum Planctomycetota; class Phycisphaerae; order Phycisphaerales; family UBA1924; genus BJHL01. The sequence continues at coordinate 276,543 of JAXMAJ010000001.1, forward strand.
CTACTACACCAAGGGCCCCGGCATCGCGTGGACCATCTCCGCGTCCACGCGGGTCTTCGGGGACGGGGAGTGGGCCGTACGCCTTCCCGCCGTGCTCAGCTCGGTCGTCGCCCTGCTGGCGATCTGCGCCCTCGCGTGGGACGCCTTCCGCAGCCGGTCCGTCGTCACGCGCACCATGTGGTGCGCCGTGCTCGCGCCGGCCTACCTCGCGATGGCCCTCATGATGACAATCGACGGGCCCTACGTCGCCTGCTGGGCCGTCGCCTCGTGGGCGGCGTGGCGGGCGATCATGATGGGCCGCGCCCGCTGGCTGGTGGTGCTGGGCCTGGCGGTGGGCGTGGGCGTGCTGTACAAGTACACCATGCTGCTCATCCTGCCTGGCGTCCTCCTGCTGCTGTGGAGGTTCCGCCGCAGCGTCCTGGTCCGCCCGGCGTCCTGGGCGTTTCTCTTCACCGGCGGCGTCCTGATGCTGCTGGCGTTCCTGCCCGTTGTCCTCTGGAACCAGGAGCACGGCTGGCCGACGATCCGGCACCTGCTGGGCCACCTGGGCGTGCAGGGGGGCGACGTACAGGTGACCCAGGGCGGCCCGGGCAGGGGCTGGCACTACAACCCACTCTGGACCCTCACGCTCATCGGCACCCAGCTCGGGCTGGTCGGCCCGGTCCTGGTCCTCGCCATCCTTGGCGCTGTCCACGCCCGGCGTGAGCGCCTCGTCCAGCCCGCCGCGTGGCGCGCCGCACGCTTCCTGGTGGCCGTTGCCCTGCCCATGTATCTTTTCTACCTGTGCGTGAGCTTCGTCGCCGAGCCCGAGGGCAACTGGCCCATCGCCGGCTCTGTGACACTCATCCCACTGGCCGGCCGCATGGTGGTCATCGGCTGGGAGGAATTCCGGCGGCGCGTCCGCGAGTGGCGAGCCCTCCCGCCCCCGCGCCCCTGGCGGGGCCTCTTCATGCCCAGCCCCTGGACCGCCCACAGCGCCCTGTGGGCCGCAACCATCGTCATGGGCCTGTGCGTCGGCGTCTTTGCCCTGCGCCTCGACCTGTTCACCGGAATACCTGTTCTCGGCCGGCTCATCCCCATCGGCCGTCTCACCGGCGGCCCCGCGATGGGACAGGACGCCCAGGTACTCGCCGACCAGCTCCGCCAGGAGACCGGGCGCGAGCCCTTCGTCCTCACAGCACACTACGGACGGGCAAGCCTGCTGACATACTACATGCCCGCCCACCCGGACGCGTACTGCGCCAGCAGCCTCACGCCGGGCGGACGCACGACCCCCTGGGACTTCTGGCACGAGATGGACCTCGATGACCCGCAACTGCTCACCCGGCCCGCCCTTGTCGTGGGCCTGACGCGAGAACACTGGCTGCAGGCCTTTGAGCGTGTCGGCGAGCCCATCCACCTCGCGGGCGACCTCAAGGTCGACAAGCAGGGCCGCCCCGCCCGCCCGGCATTCAAGGCCTACGGCTTCAAGGGCTTCCCCCTGGGCGGTGTGCGCGACCCCGGGGCCGGAGGGACCCCGTGACGTACCTCTCGCCCCTTGAGTGCCGCACCGCCCGCCGCCGCGCGATGCTCGCCTGGTCCGCCGTGGCCATGCTGCTCGCCGCCGTCTGCCTGCTCGATGAGCACCTCTGGGCCCTGCTCAGATTCGACCCCGACCGCAGGCTGGAGGGCAAGGACTGGTGGCAGGTCCTCCGCCAGACCGGCACGCTCTGGCCATGGATGTTCGTCGCCCTCTCCCTGCGGCTGCACGACGCCGCGAAAGCCCGTCGCTCGGGTGACGCCCACGCCCTCGCGGGCGCAGGACACAGGGGGGTGATGGTCTTCCTCGGCGCTGCACTGGGCGGCGGCCTCGCCGAGGCCCTCAAGGGTGTCGCGCGCCGGTCACGCCCGCTGGGAGACGGGCACTACCACTGGGGCTGGTCAGAGCACGTCAGCGCGTACGGCCTCGCCAGCAGCCACACCGGCGTCGCGTTCGGAGGAGCGATCATGCTCGGGTGGTTCTTCCCTGCGCTGCGCATCCCGCTCCTCCTGCTCGCCAGCGGCACCGCCATGACCCGCCTGGCGGTGGGCGCGCACTACACGTCCGACGTACTGGCCGCCGTCATCCTCTCCTACGCTGGCTGTGCGCTGCTATGGAGGCTCTTCAGCGCAATGCCCGGCGGCGTGAACGACCCCCGAACCCACTGGAACCGCTGATGAGCACGCTGGACCGCTACATCACGCGCCTGTTCCTGGCCAACATCGCCCTGATCTATGTGTTCCTGTGCCTGGTGATCGTCACCGTTGACTTCTCCCTCAACTTCGACGAGTTCACCAAGGGGGCCCAGCAGATCCTCGCAGCCCAGGGCAAGGACGCCACCTTCCTCGCCAGGGGCGCCCTCTCGGTCTCGCTCGTGGTGGACCTCTGGTGGCCCCGCCTGTTCCTCCTGTTCAACTTCCTGCTGGGCCCGGTCCTCATCGGCGCCATGGGCTTCACCTGCGCATACCTCGTGAAGCACCGCGAGCTGGTCGCCATGCTCGCCGGCGGCGTATCCCTCAAGCGCGCAGCCCGCCCCATCCTGATCGTCACCGCCATCATGGTCGGCCTGCTCGTCGTCAACCGGGAAGTTATTCTCCCCCGCCTCGCCCCCCTGCTCACCCGCGAGAAGGTTGACGCCGGCAAGCGATCGCTCGGCACCAGCTTCGACGTGTCCGTGGACGCCCGCGGTCGCCTCGTCTACTCGCGCAAGGCCAACCTGGATACCGGCACCATCAGCGGCCTGTACGTCTACGAGCGAGACGCCCAGGGCCTGATGACCCGGCGCATCTCCGCCGACACCGCCCAGTGGGACGGCAAGCGCTGGGTCCTGGACAACGGCGTTGCGTTCTCCCGGCGCCCCGTGGAAGACGCCGGGCCCAGCACGCGCGTCCTCCCGGCCCCCGTCGCCTGGATCGAGACCGATGTCGACCCTACCGCGCTCCAGCTCCGCCGGTTCGAGGGCATGGCCTCCAACCTCTCCACGCCCCAGGTCGGCCGCCTCATCGAACGCTCGCGGGCCAAGGAACAGACCCCCGCGGAACAACGCCGGCTCGCGAGCCTGGAACGCAACCGCTGGGGGCGCGTGTCTTCCGCCGCGTCCATCATCCTCACCGTCATCATCTGCCTGCCGTTCTTCCTGCGCAAGGAGCCGGCCAACATGCTCAAGCAGAGTCTCATGGCTGCCCCGATGGCTCTGGGCGCTTTCGCGGGCACGCTGATCGGCACAACCACCACTGTGCCGGGGCTGCCAGCCCAGGTCGGCGTCTTCCTGCCGGTGCTCATGCTCATCCCCGGGGCAATCCTCGCCGCGGGCAGCATCCGCAGCTAGGGGCCGCTGTCGCCGCCGAGCGCACGCCGGATGCGGTCCGCCACCCGCGCCGCCTCCGCCTCGTCGTGCGTCAGGGGCGCCGCATACCGGAAACCGAGCCCACGCTCCGCGGCGACAGGGTCGTACGCCGTCGCCGACAGCCCGATGGCGCGCGTGGAAAGGTGCATCTCCGGCGTCTGCACGCGCGAGACGAAGCAGTCCACGCGCGCCGAGCCTTGCCTGTCGAGCGCGACCCGCACGACCCGGGCCTGCTCGTGCAGCAGGTCGGCCGCCGGGGTCGAGGTGAACGGCGATCCCCCCGCGGGCCTGGGCAGCGTTGTGAGCACCCCGTGTTCGCTGTCCACCCGGTCGAGCCGGTAGCCGCAGTCGCGCAGGGCCTGTCGGGCGGCGTCGAACGCGCGGGCGCTGGCGCCCGGCTCGAACGACACCACGGGGTCGCCCGCGTGCGGCGCCGCTGAGCACGCGGCGAGCAGGAGCCCGCACAAACCTGGAATACACCGCTTCACGGTTGCAGGATAGCGCGGGCGGCCTCTTCCTGGACCCAGCCCCAGGCCTCACGCACGTGATCCACCCGTGTGCGCACGGCTCCCACCGCCATCCGGAGCGTGAAGCCCACGCCCGGCAGCACGGTGTGCGTCAGGTACAGGCGGCCCGAGGCGTTCAGCGCGTCGAGCAGCCGCCGGTTCATCGCGCCTACTTCGTCCGCCGGCCGGCCCGGCAGGCCCCGCAACCGGAAGCACACCAGGTTCATCGTCCGCGGCGCCACAACCTCGAACCGCGGGTCCGCCCGCACCCACGCCTCCAGGTGCTCTGCCGCCTCCATGTGTGACCGGATGTGCGCCCGCAGGCCCTCCACCCCGTAGTGACGCATGACAAACCAGAGCTTGAGCGCTCGGAAGCGCCTCCCGAGCGCCACCTGCCAGTCCCGGTAGTCGATGACCGCGCGGGCGTCGCTGGCCGCGTTCCGGAGGTACTCCGGCGTGATCGAGAGTGCGTCGATGATCCCCGCCCGGTCCCGCGTCCAGAAGCAGTTGCAGTCGAAGCTTGTGAGCAGCCACTTGTGCGGGTTGAAGCACACGCTGTCGGCGTGCTCCACGCCGTTGAGCAGGTGCCGGTGCTCCGGGCACACGCACGCGGCGCCGGCGTGGGCCGCGTCGACGTGCAGCCACACCCGAGCTGCGTCCCCGGCACCCCGACCATCCGACGGCACGCGACCCAGCGCCGCCGCGATCTCCGGCACCGGGTCCACCGCCGTGCACCCGGTGGTCCCCACCGTCGCGCACACGAAGAACGGCGTCCGCCCGGCCGCCACGTCCTGGCGGATTGCGGCCTCCAGGGCGTCCACGCGCAGACGGAAGCAGCCGTCCACGTCGATGAGCCTCACGTGCACGCGGTCGTCGGGCCCGCCGGCGACCCCCGCGATCATCGCCGCCTTGACGATCGACGAGTGTGCCTGGTTGGATGCGTACGCGACCAGGGGAGCACCGGGGCGTGCGCCCAGGGCTCGCTTGCGGGCCGCAACCATCGCCACCAGCGCCGCGTCGCTGGCGGTGCCCTCGATGACGCCGCCCCCGCCGGGGTTCGCGGAAAGGAAGTCCGCCGGCAGCCCGATGGCGCTCCCCAGCCAGTCCAGCATCCGCGTTTCGAGTTCCGTGCACGCCGGGCTGGTCGCCCACAGCATGCCCTGGACGCCCAGCCCGGCGCTGAGCAGTTCACCCAGCACCGAGGGCCCCGTGACGTTCGCCGGGAAGAACGCGTAGAAGTGCGGGTGCTGCCAGTGGGTGATGCCGGGCATGATGATGCGGTCGATGTCGGCGAAGTCGCCCACGCCTCCCCCGCCTTCCCCGGCGGCGGGTGCGAGCGGCGGCAGGGCGCGGAGCGTGTCGCCTGGCTTGGCGCTGGAGAGCACGCTGAACGAACCCGGGTCACGCTCCAGCCTGTCCCAGTAGTCCGCGATGAAGTCGACCATCTGGTGGCCCAGCGCGCGGAACTGGTCGTTGCTCATGTGGGGTGCGGTCGTCATGCGCGAGGGTACAGCACCATGGCGGGGCCGATTCAGGGGCTGGTTGCCGATGGCGTGAGCAGTTTGAGCCCTACAACCCCGGCGATGATGAGCCCGATGCAGGCGATGCGGGCCGGGCTCGCGGGTTCCTTCAGCACGGTCATGCCCACGGCTGCCACGCCAACGGCGCCGATGCCCACCCAGACGGCGTAGGCCGTGCCTGCCGGGAGCGTCTTGACCGACCACGCCAGCAGCAGGAACGACGCCGCCATGGCGGCGAGCACCCACACGGTCGGCCAGGGCCTTGTGAACCCGGCGGTGCTCTTGAGCCCGCTGGCCCAGACGACTTCGAGCAGGCCAGCGCCGATGAGCATGAGCCAGGGCTTGGTCATGGAGCAGCGTAGGAAAATGTCCATGCGCACTCCGCGCGGGGGGCGTGCGTGCGCGAGGTGGCTTCTCTCCCCGGGGTTTTTGGAAGTGCTGTGTCTGCAGTGGGTTAACACTTCTGGATGCGTCCGAGAATGGCTGTTTTGGGCGCTTGCGCTCATGGCGCTTGACTGTGAAGGGGCGGCCGCCTGACGTGGCAGGAGTTGAAGGGGGTGGAGCACGGGAGGAAGTTCCTGTGTCCGGGCTTGATGGTCCTGTGGCATGGGTGCGTGGGGTGCTCTTCGGGGAGTGGGTGGCCCTCTACCCATTCCCCCTGCGCCCTCGCCTGTGCGCACGCGCGTGCTGGGATTCGTGCGTGGCGGCGCGCAAGGGGCTGGAAAGACTGCGTCAGATTTTCTTGATTTTGCGCGCACCACGGGAGTTTCGGCGGTGGCTTTGTGCGCACAAGGGGCGTCTATGCGCGGGCGGAGGGCGCGGACGGGCTTGTCTGTGCATCCGGGGCGTGGCCGGGACCGCCGTGCGGTGGTCACGGCCCGGTTTGGCGTGCCGCGGGGGTTACTCGGGCACTTTCTCCAGTTCTTTCTGCACGCGGTCGGCGAGGCGGGAGATGATCGCCGGCCCAAAGTCAAACTCCAGCCCGGCGGCCTTGAACAGTTCCGGCAGGGGCCGGCTGCCGCCCAGGGAGAGCGCCCTGGTGTAGTAGTCCACCGCCGTCTTCTCGCCCTTCTCCAGGCTGATGAGCCAAAGCTGCAGCGCGCCCAGCTGCGCGATGCCGTACTCGATGTAGTAGAACGGGTGGCTGAAGAGGTGGAGCTGGCGCTGCCACAGGTTGGCCCGGTGCTGCTCGATGCCGCCCCACGACACGGCGTTGCCGAAGCGCTGGTCGAGGCTCAGCCAGAAATGCTCGCGCTCCGGGCGGGTGTGGGCGGGGTTCGCGTACACCCAGTGCTGGAACGCATCGATGGTCGCGATCCACGGCAGGATGTGCACGCTGCGCTTGAGCTGCTCGCGCGTGGCCCGTGCGAAGTCCGTGGGGTTGTTGTGGTAGAAACTCCCGGGCGCCGCGAGGTGCCGCACGCTGAGCAGCTCCATGCTCATGCTGGCCACTTCCGCGAACTCGATGGGGCTGCTGCGGTACTCCAGCAGCGGCTCGTCCTGGCTCAGCATGCTGTGGAAGGCGTGCCCCGCCTCGTGCACCATCGTCTCGACGTCCTTCTGCAGCCCCGCGGCGTTCATGAAGATGAACGCCTTGCGTGAGCGGTCGCGCATGTACTGGTACCCGCCCGGCGCCTTGCCCTTGCGGCTGTCCAGGTCGAGGCACGCCCCGTCGCGCGCGCCCCGCGCTTCCCCGCCATCCCCCAGCGACGCCAGCATCGTCGCCAGGCGCGGGTCCAGGCTCTGCATCGCCGCCACCGACTTGCTCATCAGCTCCCGCCCGCCGGCGAACGGGCGCAGCGGCCCACGCCCCTTGACGTCCACCGACAGGTCCCACGGGCGCAGCGGCTCGACGGCCAGCTTCCTGGCACGCTCCCTGTCCAGCGCGCGCACGAGCGGCACGATGGCCTTCTCCACCCCGTCGTGGAAGTCGCGGCAGTGCTTCTCGGTGTAGTCAAACCGGTGTTTCGCCTTGTACGCGTACCCCACGTAGTCCCGGAACCCCGCGTTCCTGGCGACCCTGGTCCGCAGGGCGATCATCTGGTCGTAGATGTCGTTGAACCCCCCGACCTCCCGGAGCCGGCGCTCGGCCGTTGCGCGCCACGCGGCCTCCCGCACTCCCCGGTCGGTCTGCTCCTGGTAGCGGGCCATCTGGGGCAGCGTCTGCTCCCGCCCGTCGAACTGCACGGTCAGCGACCCCGCGAGCTGCTCGAACTTCTGGCCCAGCTGCGCGAGCTCCGTCTCCAGGGGGATGTTCTCCTCCCGGAACAGGTCCACTTCCGCCTTGGCGTCGCGCACGATGACGGTGTACCGCGCCGGGTCCATCGGGAACCTGGCCGCGAGCTCGACGAAGCGCTTGTCGAGCTCGAACGCGTAGGGTTTGAGCTTCGGCTCCACCCCGGTGATGAACTTCTCGAACGCCGCGGACGCCGCCTTGTCGTCGGTGTCGCACGTCATCGTGATGTACATGTTGGCCTTGGCCTCCCCGCAGGCCGCGGCGAGCTCACCCCGGTCCAGGAGCCACTGGGCGAGTTCGGCGGCGGACGCCACGGGGCGTGCGAGCAGGGCCTTGAGCAGGGGCTCCACGCGGGCAAAGTCGGTCGCATCGATCTGGGCGGGCACGAACGCAGAGGGTGTGGGCACGCGGTGACTCCATGTCCCGTCCGGCGGGGAGCGGGCGCGAGGGTGCGGATGGTAGTGGTGGGTGCGCGGGGCGCGCCGGGAAAAAGAACAGGCCCGGGCGTCAGCCCGGGCCTGTGGGAGGGGCGTGGGTCCAGACCTTACTTCATCATGTCCTTCAGTGCCCGCTCCTGCTCCTTGTACCACTCCATGAACTGGTCGGGCGTCATGTTGAACTGCATGAGCGCGAAGTTGGGGTTCTCTTCCACGCTTCGCTTGAGCTTGCGCAGGGTGCCCAGGGCGCGGTTCACGAACACCCCGCGTTCCTTGCGGTTGGCGGCCTGCTCGGCCGCCGCGATCTGCTGGCGGTAGTTGGCCGCGTCGGCGTTGAACAGGTTCTCGGCCTGGAACACCTTGTCGCGGTAGTCCATCGACCACTTTTCGGCGCGCGAGATCGGCCAGATGAAGCCCTTCTTCCGCTCGCCGATCCAGTTGAGTTCCTTGTAGCCCATGAGCTTGGTGAGCTGGTCGAGGTCCTCGGCGGTGCCCCTGGAGAAGTGGATCTTGAGTGCCGTGTCCGCGGTGAGGGTGAGGATGCGGCCCTCGGGGTTCAGCAGGATGTTGCCCGAGTTGGTGTCGGGGTAGAACTTCACCTGCCCGCTGTCCTCGACGGTGCAGGAGAGGGGCTGCATGACCTGCATGGACTTCATGATCTGCGGGTCGTACCCACCGCGGGCGGAGATCTTCTCCATCTGGTACAGCATGTCCTCCAGGTCGCGGCCCTTGGCGGCGATCAGTGCGCCGTGCCAGCCTGTGCACGCGCCGTAGTTCCCCTGGGGCGTGAAGTAGATCTCCTCGATGCAGTGGCTGGACATCGCCGCGGCGGAGATGGCCGAGTCGATCCACGCGACGACCCGGAAGTGCTTCTTGTAGACATTCTGGATTTCGTCGCTGATCCTCTGCACCTCGAGGCCCAGGCCGCCGCCGGAGGTGACGCGGAACACCACGACGCCCGAGCCGTCGTCGCCGAGGTCTTCCAGCAGCATGGGGTAGACCTGCTTGAGCTGCTGCTCGGTGAGGTAGATGCCCACCTCGTCCTTGCCGCCGCGCTCGCCGAGCGTGATGACCGTGGCCTTGGGGATCTTGCCGGACGCGTCGGCGGTGGCGGCGTCTGTGGCCTTGGCCGCGGGGCCGGGCGTGGTCGCCTGCGCGGGCTTTTCGGCGCCGGCGGGCTGGGCGGGCTGGGCGGCGGCGGCCGGCGGGGCGTCTGCGGCGGCCCGGGCGGCCTGCACGCACACGGTCGGGACAAGGAGCGCCGCGGCAACGGGCAGCAGGGCTCGGAAGTGCTTCATCAGTGCGTTCATGGAAGGTCCTTTCTCGTGGCTTTTCCGGGGCTTACTTCTTGTCCTTCTTACTTCTTGTCCTTCTGCTGCTCGATCCAGATCTGCTCGTCGGCGTAGGTGATCCACTCGATCACCTTGTCGGCGCTGTCGGCGGGGAACTCGTTCTCCTGGAAGAACGGGGGGGTCAGGGCCTCCTTGTACCGCTCCAGGATGTTCTTCATCTGCTTGAGGATGCCCCGACGCTTGCCGCGGGCCGCCGTGCGCTGCTGGTACTCGCCCGGCTGCTGGACCCGCACCTCGCGGTAGTCGCGCCAGAGCCGCTTGAGCTGGTCGCGCGTCCGGCTCAGCTCTTCCTTCCAGCCCTCGGTGATCTTCTTGGACTTGACGCCCACGTCCACGGCGTTGCTGGTCAGGTCCAGGGTTGCCAGGAGGTCGTCCTTGGTCTCCACCGTGCCCTTGGACACGCCCATCAGGCGTGCGTTGCGGGGCTTGAGCGTCAGCACGTCGTTGCCCTCGCCCCGCACACGCTGCTCCAGGGTGTCGAGGTTGTCCTTCTCGCCGTCGTCGGTCAGGAGCTCGTCGGACGGGCTCTGCGGGTAGCCCTCGAAGAGCGAGCCGTCGGCGTGCATCGACAGCACGTACTCCGCCTGGGCCATGGCCGACATGATCCGCTCGTCGTACCCGCCCCGGTGCATCCATCCCTTCGCGTGCCCGAGGCGCAGGGAGCGCTGCTTCTGGCGCACCACCTCGTCACCGGTGCTCCCGAAGATGAAGCTCAGGTCGCCCAGGCCGCCGATGCGGCCCTCGGGGTGCATGTAGATGTTGGGGCAGGCCACGGGCAGCATCGCTGCGCCGCCCATCGCGTTGCGGACCCAGAACACCATCTTCGGGGCCTTGTCCCACTCGCGCGGGACCTCTTCCACGAGCATCGGCAGGATGTCCTCTGCGCGGAAGATCGCGTCGAAGAAGTTGACGTCGTCGGGCAGGTCCTTGTTCTCGATGTCGTCCCGCATGCGCCAGGTGGCGTCCAGGTAGAAGATCATCACGTCGGTCTTCTGCTTCTGGGCGTCCTTGAGCACCCGGCGGATCATCGTCTGCGTGATGTCCTCGCCGAACCGCCCGGTCAGCTCCGCGTAGTAGTAGCGCGTCCTGCCGTCCACCGGCACGATGTCGGTCGGGGCGCTGCTGTCCGTGTCCGCGGTTGCTTCCTGCGGCGTCTCGGCCTTCGCGTCGGCGGCCGGCGCTTCGGGCTTGTCCCCGCCCGCCTTGGCGCGCCGGACCTCCTTGATCTGCGAGCGCGGGTACTCCAAGTCCGTCGAGATGCCGCCCATCACCAGGCGGAACTTGATCGTCGTCGGCGTCTCCGCGAGGATCTTCCCCTTGAGTTCCTGCCCGCTGGTCATCACCAGCGTGTCCTGTTCGCCGTCCTTGCTGTCGTCAGCCATCAGGGGGGCGGGCGCCGGGTGCGCCATCGCCATCGGCGCGTGCAGAGCGCCCAGCATCATCGCGCCACCCGCCAGCGCCGCGACCACCCAACTCGTCCTGTTCCGCTTCATGCTGACGTCCTCTCTGGTACAACCCCACCGGAACTTCCAGCGCCCGTCCTGGCCACCGGCGCGGGACCCCGCGCCCCACCGACGGAGCGGGTGCAAACGTCCTAGACGCACATCTTTGCCACCAGTTCCCGCGCCTGATCCAGATTCCACACGCGTCCCTCGAGTTGTGCGTCGTACACACCGTCGAGGATCGCCTTGAACGCGGGGCCCGGTTTGTGGCCCATCGCAACAAGCTCATCCCCTGATAAGATGGGTATGGGAGCGATGCCGGGGCCCGAAACTGCGTGTTCATCGATCCTGGACCGCACCCTGTCTGCAACACCAGGATCAGCGACCGATAATAACGCGAATCCTGCACAACAGGACGCACTCGCTGCAAAGCGCTTCTGCTGCGCGACGCCCCAGTCCGTCCACCCGCCCGGACCGAGCATTACCAAGAGGCCCTCCAACGCACGCACGACCTCGTCCCGTTCCTCGTTCGAAAGGCACAGTGCACCCCGGGCCGCATGGGAAAACGCAGCCCGACAGCCCGCGTCCCGCACGCGCAGCCCAAGGTCCAGCCCCCACGCCGCCACCGCCACGCCAAAGGGCACCGGCTCTGTCAGCCCGGCGAGCAGCTGCCCGCCTCCCAGCGGAGGCCCACCCCCCCACTGCCCCCGGGAGTCCATGAGCACCGGTTCGGTCAGGCGGAGATCCTGCAGCAGGCCGGCGGCGGCCGCCCGTGTTGGCGCTTCAAACATCATCCGCAGTTCATCGCCGATCCGCTCCCGGGAGACCCCGCGAAGCTCCGCTGCGTGGGCCCGGATCGCGTCCGCGGTCGCGGGCTCGATCGAGAACTCAAGCTTCGCCGCGAGCCGCGCCGCCCGCAGCGCCCGCAGGTGATCCTCCGCCAACCGCTGGTCGGGGACCCCCACGGCCCGCAGCACGCGGGCCTTCAGGTCGGCAAGCCCGCCGACAAAGTCGATGACCTGTCCGCCCCCCCACCCCGCGGGAACGGGCCCGTCACCGGGCGCGGGCACGCCGAACGGATCAAGGAAGAGCGCGTTGACCGTGAAGTCCCGGCGCTGCGCGTCCGCGCCGGGGGTGGAAAACGTCACGGAATCCGGGCGGCGACGGTCTGAGTACGAGGCGTCGGTCCTGAATGTCGCGACCTCGATCACGGCGTTGCCGTGCGCTCCGGGCGCGTGCACAAGCATCACTCCGAACGCCGCCCCTACCCGGCTGCTGCGGGGGAACATCGCGCCGATCCGGTCGGGTGTGGCGTCGGTCGCCACGTCGTAGTCGCTGGGGACCCTGCCCAGGAGTTCGTCGCGGACGCACCCGCCGGCGAAGTAGGCCACGTGGCCCGCGTCGCGGAGTGCGCGGACGATCGCGGCGGCGGCCTGACGGTGCGGGTGCATCTGCACGGATGATACAAGGGTGCGCGGAGCGCCAGGCGCAGCCCTTCAGCCGACCAGAGCATCGTCCGGCAGCGGTTCCGCCAGCGGGCCCTGGTACCGGGCGGCCTCGAGGAGCGCGCGTGCGACCTCGGTCCAGCGTGGCCCGTAGTCCGACAGGACCACGCGCTGTTCATTGCCCTCTTCCCCGATCAGCACCGCCCCCGCCCCCAGATCGATGAGCAGGCGCACTGACCGCAGATCGAACGTGGTCACGGCGGGCACGCCCGCGCCCAGGAAGCGGTACCGCATCACGTCCAGGCGACCGGGGGTCACCCGGAGGTACGTGGGCCACATCCACGCGAACGGAACCATCGTGGCGCAGGCCACCGCCCAGTAGTCCCATGGCCCGGCGACCACGCTCCCCAGCAGCGACACGAACCGGATGCGCATGAAGGTCCAGAGCAGGCTCAGCGCCACGGTGACCACGATGTAGGCGGTGAACGCGGGCCATGCCGGCTTCGGCAGCGCGAGCGGCACCTGGAAGACCCGCGGCTCAAACAGGTTGTCCGACAGGCCCGGTCCAAGCACCGCGTGGGCCTGGCGCTCGCTTGCCGTCAGGCGCAGCCGGAACCTCTGGTCAATCTCCGGCGCGATCGTGTATGAAACTCCCGGGGGCACCGCCGGCAGCGCCCGCCTGGCCTGGTACCAGATCCACGCGGCCGTCGCCAGCACGACCGCCGTGATGACCAGCGGGAGAAAAGTGACGCTCAGCAGCTTTGAGGACACCCCCGCCAGCACCGTGGCAAGGGAAACGACGATGCCCACGGTGAAGAACTGCGGCATGCGGAGCACGGGGACCAGCGACCGGAAGTTTGCGTGCCGCTGGTGTCGGTGCGCCCGCCGCCCCCTCGGTCTGTGCGCCCGGCTGAGGTGCACGTCGTGCAGCAGGTCCGGGGCTGCGTGCGGGGCCGCGTCGGGGGCCGTGCCGGCAGTCGCCGGGATCGGCGGAGGGATGGCGGGGCTGGGCGTCTGGGTGCTCATGCTGTGAAACCCCCGCACCACCACACCTGGGACTTGTCCTGGGACCTGTCCAGGGCTTGAAAGTTTTGGGCGGCAACCGGCCCGATTTTCAGCCCGTCGGGGGCCTGGCCGGGCGGGCTTTGCAGTGTACTTGGCGCGGACCCTGTCCAGGGGGCAAAGCCCCAAGAAGTACACGCAAAAACGCCGATCGTTTCACTGGCCGGAACGGGTTTAAACGCCACCGCTTTCCTATCATTCCAGCCGGGCAAAAACGGCCTCCCCCGGGGAGGTCCACCGTGCCCGGCGGCGGGGTGACAGGGCTGATGACGGCGGGCCGCAATCCGGATGTCGGAGGTCTGTCCTGATGCCAGTTGCCACGCCCCGTCCGTCCTCGCGCACACCGTCCGGCAGCGAAGAACCCATGGCAGAAAAAGCCGTCAAACCCACCCCCGCGCCCCCGGAAGCCGCCGCAGCCCCCGGCGGGCAGCAGGAGGCCGCGCTCACGGTGGGCGCCGTCAACGGCAACTACGGCGCGGAGCAGATCCAGGTGCTCGAGGGGCTGGAGGCGGTCCGCAAGCGCCCCGGCATGTACATCGGCGGCACGGGCCTCAACGCGCTGCACCACATGGTCTACGAGGTGGTGGACAACTCCATCGACGAGGCGATGGCCGGGCACGCCACGTTCGTCGATGTCACGATCCAGGCGGACGGCTCGTGCCAGGTGGTGGACGACGGGCGTGGAATCCCGATCGATCCCATGAAGCACGAGGACCCCAACCTCAACGGCAGGCCGGCCATCGAGGTCGTGCTCACCAAGCTCCACGCGGGCGGCAAGTTCCAGCAGGAGGGCTCCGCGTACAAGGTCTCCGGCGGGCTCCACGGCGTGGGCGTCTCGTGCGTCAACGCGCTGTCTGAATACCTCGACTGCGAGGTGATCCGCGACGGCACGGTGCACGGCATCGGTTTCGAGCGGGGCAGGGTCACCAGCCCGCTGCACACGGTCGGCAAGCTCCCCGCGAAGTCCAAGCGCAGCCGGGGCACCAGCGTCGTGTTCATGCCTGACGCCGAGATCTTCCCCGACACCCGCTTTGACTACCTCGTGCTGGCCAACCGCCTCCGCGAGCTCTCGTTCCTCAACCCCGGCGTCACGCTGCACCTGGCCGACGAGCGGGTCGGGCCTGACGGGCGCGTGCACGCGGACACGTTCAGGGCGGACACCGGCCTGCCGGAGTACGTGAGGCACCTGATGACGGGCAAGAGCCCGGTGTCGGAGCTCATCTACTTCAAGCGGGAGGACGCGCCCAACAGCCTCATCGCGGAGGTCGCGTTCCAGTACCACGACGGCTACAACGAGACGGTCCTTTCCTTCGCCAACAACATCAACAACGTCGACGGCGGCACGCACGCCCAGGGATTCAAGGTTGCGCTCACGCGCACGATCAACGGGTACGCGAAGAAGTCGGGCATCCTGAAGGAAAAGGACCCGACGCCCAGCGGCGAGGACCTCCGCGAAGGCCTCGTCTGCATCGTCAGCGTGAAGCTGCCCAACCCCACGTTCAACAACCAGCCCAAGGAGAAGCTCCTCAACCCGGAGATCGAGGGCTTCATCTCCGCCGTCGTCGCGGAGGGCCTCGACACGTGGCTGGAGGAGCACCCCGGCGAGGCGAAGCGTCTGTGCCTCAAGGGCATCGTGGCTGCGCAGGCGCGCGAGGCCGCGCGGAAGGCCCGCGAGCTCACCCGGCGCAAGAGCGCGCTCGAGAGCGGGTCCATGCCCGCCAAGCTGCGCGACTGCAAGACCCGCAACGTCGAGGAGAGCGAGATCTTCATCGTGGAGGGCGATTCCGCGGGCGGCAGCGCCACCCAGGGGCGCAACGTCGAGACGCAGGCCATCCTGCCGCTCAAGGGCAAGATCCTCAACGTCGAGAAGGCGCGCATCGACAAGGTGCTTTCCTTCGAGGAAATCCGGGTGCTGATCGCCGCCCTCCGCGTGGGGATCGGCGACGACTTCGACATCTCGCGCCTCCGCTACGGCAAGGTCATCATCATGACCGACGCCGACGTGGACGGCAGCCACATCCGCACGCTCCTGCTCACCTTCTTCTTCCGGCAGATGCCCGACCTGATCCGGCGCGGGCACGTCTACATCGCCCAGCCCCCGCTCTACCAGATCACCCGGGGGCACGGCAGGAACAAGAAGAGCTCGTATGTTCTCAACGACCGGACGCTCGACGACGCGCTCATCGACATAGGCCTTGAGCACTCGGCCCTCATCGTCCGCGACGTCCGCAGCACCAGCGAGGCCTCCTACGACGCCAGGGAGGTCCGGCGCATCGAGGGGCACACCCTGCGGCGCGTCCTCCAGCTCCTGCGGCGCATGGGCGAGCTCACGGAAATCGCCGAGCGCCGGGGCACCCTCTTCAAGGACCTCCTCGCCCAGCGCGCCCACGACCCCGCGGGCCCGCAGCGAGCCCGGCACCGCCTGCCCACACACAAGATCTCCTGGCGCGGCGGCGAGGCCTACGCGTGGAGCGAGGCCCAGGCCCTCGAGATCATCACGCAGAAGCACCTCCGCCTGGCGACCGGCGCCGCCCACGGCGACGAGGCCGCGCCGCACGACGCCCCCCCCGATGCGCCGCTCGCCGCGTCTGCGGTCGTGCGCGAGCTCCACGAGAACCGCGAGCTCGACCGCATCTTCGAGCAGCTCGAGTCCTTCGGCCTCCCGGTGACCCCCGCCACTTACGCCCAGCTCCAGGGCGAGACCGTCACCGGCGAGAAGGTCCCCGCGATGTTCGCCTGGGTCAGCACGCGTGAAGAGGCAGAAGGAGAGTCCGCGCCGCACCCGGACGAAGATCCGGAAGACGCGCAGGCCGGCGCGGCCCACCCCGCGACGGTCGGCGCACACGCCCCGGCCCCCAAGCCCGCCACGGGCCATGTCGAGGCGCCGAACCTGCCCAGCATCATCGCCGGACTCCGCGAGATCGGGCGGCGCGGGCTTGAGGTCAAGCGCTTCAAGGGCCTGGGTGAAATGGACGCGGAGCAGCTGTGGGAAACGACCATGGACCCCACGGTGCGCACCCTGCTCAGGGTGTCGTGGGATATGGGCAGCAACGCCGATGCCCTGTTCACGGTGCTCATGGGCGAGGAAGTGGAGCCCCGCCGCAAGTTCATCGAAGAGCATGCCCTGGAAGTGAAGAACCTGGACGTGTGAGCCCGGGCGCACGCACGCGTCCGAGTATGTATTAACCGCATTCTTGCGGCTATTCGTGCTTTCCTTTCCTGCCCGCTTGCCGATGTGCGCTCGCCCGCGATGGACCGCGGCGAGAGGACGCTCCGCGTGATCAACCACTCACACCCAGCCCCGCACGCCGGCATCCGCATCAAGTCCGCCGCACGCCCCAACACCCTGGGCTTAAGCCAGCGCGACCTGGTCGACCTCCTCGAGAAGCTCGACGCGAGTTCCAAGGGCGCCGTCCACCCCAAGAGGGCGTTCACCCGCTGGCCGTTCCGCCACGCCACGGTCCGCGTGCTCCTGACGCAGCCCAGCGGCACCGAGAACGCGCTGGACCTTGCCTGCCGGAACCTTTCGCGCGGCGGGTGCTCGCTGCTGCACTGCGCTTTCGTCCACCGGGGCTCGCAGGTCGTGGTCGCGCTTCCCCGCCCGGGGGGCAGCCACGCTGAAACCGCCGGGGTGGTGAGGCGTTGCCAGCACCGGCGGGGCGTCATCCACGAGATTGGCGTCCAGTTCGACGAGGAGGTCGACGTCCACGAGTTCCTCGCCCAGGGGCAGGAGAACGACCACTTCTCGCATGAGTGCGTCGATCCCCAGCGGCTCCAGGGCGTCGTGCTGTACGCGGGGGCGCGGGAACTGGAGTTCCGCATCCTGCAGCACTTCCTGCGGGATACGCGCATGAGCATCCGCCAGGCAAAGACCGCGGCGGAGGCGGCCACGCAGGCGCAGGGGGACATCACCGTGATCGTCTGCGCCTGGAACCTCGCCGACGCGCCCGGGCCCGAGCTGGTCCGGCGCCTGCGCCGCGGCCACTGCGCGGTCCCGGTCATTCTGCTGGCGGAGCAACCGGGCGAGGCGAACGCGGCGCGGTCCCTGCCGGACACGACCGTGCTGATACCCCCGCTGATCCAGAGAACGCTCCTGCGGGCTATTGCGGAGCACCACCTGGCCGTCCCTCACCCACCCGGCGTGGATGCTCGCGCGTCCATCCACGCAGATGCCCGCGCCCACTTTCAGATGATCGCGGACAGCCTTGAGCAGGCGCCGCCGATGCAGAACGACGCGGCGCTCCGCGAGGTGTGCGCGCAGGTGCGTGGGGCGGCGATTTCTCTGGGGCTCACGCGGATCGCGCGTTGCGCGGAGGCAGTGGCCGGTGCGCTGTCATCGTCCGATAGCGAGCACACGGGCGACGCGGTGCGTTCGCTCATCGGTGCGTGCAGGCTCATTGCGCAGGCCGCGTGACCCCCGCAACCCGGGGGTTGCGTGGCGAAACGGCACCGAGAACCGGGGCGCGGAGTCCGGATGAGTTTCAGGCTTACCTCCTCCGAATTGCTGGCCGATGGTGTCTGCGTTGGCCTTCACCGGCTGGAGATGCCTATGACCGCGCCGAGCCCGCCCCCGGGCAAGCCAAACCTGAAGATCACCTCCGCCGAGCGTCCCAACACGCTCGGTCTGTCGCAGCGCGACCTGGTGACACTGCTGGAGAAGCTGGAGGCGCAGGACAAGGGCAAGGCCCCCGTGCGCCGCGGGTTCGCCCGCTGGCCGTTCCGTCACGCGACTGTCTGGGTCACTCTCATCCAGCCCAGCGGCACCGAGTCCCGACTCAAGCTGGCCTGCCGGAACCTCTCCCGCGGCGGCATCGCGCTGCTGCACAACTCGTTCATGCACGCCGGTTCGGCGGTGGTGGTCACGCTGCCCCGCCTGACGGGGGGCACGCGCGACATCCCCGGCACGATCAAGCGATGTCAGCACAAGCGCGGCACCATGCACGAGCTGGGCGTGCAGTTCGACGAGGAGATCGACCTGCGGGACTACATGGGCCAGACGTCGACCGGCGACTTCTACTCGCTGGAGAGCGTCAACCCCGAGAAGCTCCAGGGCACGATGCTGTACTGCGAGGACAACGAGGTCGACTTCCGGATCATGCAGCACTTCCTGCGGGATACCCAGCTGCGCCTGGTGCGGGTCAAGACCGGCGCCGAAGCTCTCACGGAGGCGACCAAGGGCTGCGACATCATCGTCGCGAACTGGCGGATGAAGGACATGCAGGGCACCGAGTTCATCACCCGCCTGCGCGAGCAGAACATCGATACGCCCGCCCTGATCCTCTCGCCCGTGCCCGTCGGCCCCCAGCCCGGATGGAACTCCCACAGCACGGGCGTGCTCGTCAAGCCCCTCCAGCAGACCACGCTGCTGCGGGCGATTGCCGAACGCGTGCTCCTGAGCCACGAGGATGACGAGGGAACCCAGAGCGAAGAAGGGCAGGCGGCCACCATCGCCGGCTCCATGGCCGAGCAGTTCCACGCCATCGCCGACGGCCTAGAGAAGTCGCTGGAGGCCAACGACACCACGGCGCTGGTCGAGTCCTGCATGCAGGTCCGCGGCTCTGCGCCGGCCCTGGGATTGACAGCGCTCAGTCGCGCCGCCGAAGCCGCGGTCGCCGCCTGCACGAGCGGGGACCCGGCCAAACGCAACCGCTCGGTCCGCGAGCTCATCGCCGCGTGCCGCTCCCTCCCCAGCGCCGCGTGACACCACCATGAACGGCTGAGTCCGCGCAATCTGCCACGGCAACGAGTGGGGCTGCGGTCCTGTAATCTCCCTTCTGGCTACCCAGCATCGGTGCATTTCCGCGGGGCGCGAGTGCCGCGTCACAGCCATCCCGCCTACGCGCCGATCCTCCGGTAGGGATAACCCCTTTCTCATGGAACTGCCGACAGGCCCAACCCCGCCCGCCCACGACCAACCGCTGAACCCGCGGAGGCGCGTCTTTGCGCGCTGGCCGTTTGCCCAGCAGCTCGTGCCGGTCCGCGACCTTGCGTCCCGCTCCAGAGAAATCTTCCCGATGACCTGCAGGAACCTCTCCGCCAACGGCATCGGCCTCGTGAGTGCTCGCGAGGTCGCCATCGGCCGGCCCGTCAGCATCACGCTCCGCAGCATCATCCGCGGCGCCGTCGATGTCCGTGGGCGTGTTGTCCGCTGCGAACCCACGGGCGAACGGCGCTATGACGTCGCCATCGCGCTGGAACTCCCCCTCGAGGTCCGCGAGTTTGCACCGCCCGACCCGCTGTCCAACCAGACCATCCACGAGGCGGTCGACCCCGGGTCGATCCGCGGCACGTGCCTCATCGTCAGCTCTTCCGCGGGCGACCGTGCGGCGCTTGCCCGCACCCTCCGCGCAACGCGCATGGTGGTGACAAGCGTTGCCTCCGTGAGCGGCGCACGCGATGTGCCCGGCGCCGACATCGCCATCATCACGTGCAACGACGATGACGACGAGCCGGGCTCTGTCCTGCTGGACCTGTACGACCAGGGCTTTGCCGGCAAGGCGGTGCTGGTCGCGCCGGACCGCTCGAGCCGAGTGCGGAGAATCGTCGACAAGCTGCCGCTCGCCGGCGTCATCGTCAAGCCGCTCGAGGACACGGTCCTGCTCCGCGTGCTGGCCGACATCGGGCCCGGCGGCGGTGCCCAGCACTTCCGCGACGTCGCGTAAGTACAGAATCAGAGGAGCGGGTGCGCGAAAACCATTCGGTTCGCCCGCACCTCTTCGGCGCGGGGCAACGCCCTGCAAAAGGGTGGCCAACGGGACTCGAACCCGCGACCCCCGGGATCACAACCCGGTGCTCTAACCAACTGAGCTATGGCCACCGTCGGGGGTCAGGATAATACGCGCGCCGATCGAGCGAAAAAGCCCGACGGGGAGGCCCGCCGGGTGGAGAGCACGGGGGGGGGTTGCGGCGGGCTACACCAGGCAGGGCCCTCCTGAAAAGACGCTCAGCAACGCGTCAATGTCCAGCGTGTCCGGGAACAGCCCGTCGTTGTTGAAGTCCACGTCGTTGCAGTTGGGGTCGTTCGTGCACGGCCCGCCGCTGAAGACTGTCAGGAAGTCGTCGATGTCCTGCGTGTCGGGGAAGAGTTCGTCGTTGTTGAAGTCGACCGAATCGCAGACCGGGCCGGAGGTGGGGAAGCACGCGCCGGTGAGGGTGATGCGGTAGGCGCCGGTGCCGATCGGCGCACCGTTCCAGCTGACGATGGGGTTGGCTGCGCCGGGCCCGTCGGGGGCGCGTTCCGTGCCGAAGGGTGTGTCGATCCAGAGTTCCTGCGAGCCGGCATCGATCGGGTCGTGGTCGTACTGCGACACCGCCAGCAGGTACTGGCCCGGGCCCGGGACGAACGCGCTGGTCAGCATCGACTGCGTGCCCGGCGCGGCGTCGTCATCAAACGCCACGCCCGTGCCGTCGGGGCGGAACAGGAACAGCTGCGTGTCGAGCGTCGCGCCGCCCTGGGTGCTGGCGGTGAAGGCGCCCACGTCGCAGATGTCGATCGCGTACATGTCCGCCTCGCCGGCCGTCAGTTCGCCCGAGATCGCCCCCAGGGCGCCGGCGCCCACGGGGAACTGCCGGTTGTCCGGGAGATCGCCCGCGTCAGAACCACCGTCCGCAAACTCGTTCCACGCGAACGGGTTGACGGTCATCGACAGCGTCCCGTTGAACGTGCGCAGCTGCGCATCGCGCACGGTGAAGGGCAGCGCGTACGGGCCGATCGCCTGGGACGCCGGCAGGGTCAGCTGCCAGCCGAAGACGTTGTCGCCCGCACCTCCGTCGTTGTGGGCGCCGTCATCGAACATCACCTGCGTGCCCGCGCCGCCCAGCGAGGACGCGTCGATCGTCACGCTCAGGCCCGTGCTCACCGGGTTTGTCCCGGGGTACGCCGTGACGAGCAGGGTGACCTGCCGCCCGGCTTCCGCCGGGTTCGGCGACGCGCTCCCCACGCCCGCCGGGTTGGTCGGCGTGTTGTCGGGCACCGCGTCACGGATGGTCGCCGCGTACACGCCGTACCCGCGCGTGTTGGGCGTGGGGTTCTGGAACGTGATGCCCGTGATCCGCTTGCCGGCGTGGCTCCCCAGCCCCGCGTTGAGGAGCGACGACGTGGAGAACACGGCCTCCACGACGTTGAGCTGCGGCGCACCGGTGGTCGCGGTGTCCTGGTTTGATGTCGCCGCGAAGAGCCCGAGCTGGTGCTGCACCTCCACGCCCGCGCCCGCCGCCGGGGGCACCTGGTCCTGGTACCAGTCCGGCGCTCCCAGCGTCACCGTCGCCGTCGTCGCGTCCGAAAACTCCAGGGTTGCATCGAGCGTGCCGCCGTTGTTCGTGACATGGTACAGGACGCCGATCCGCGTGGCCGGCCCCATGGCCACGTTGAGCGATGTGACATCGGTCCGTTGCGGGCCGGACTGGTCGAGCACCGGCAGCCACGCGGGCTGGATGCCCATGTTGTCCCCGTCCGCCACCGCGTCCCATGTCCGGGCCGCCGTTCCTCCCGTCAGCCCGACGTGCACCATGTCCAGCGTTCCCGCGGCGCTCGAAACCGTGTAGGGCATGAAGTCGTCGCCCACGATCGGCCCGGCGTTGATCGACCCCGGCGCCCCGCTCGCGTGCAGCGCGCGGTCGGAGATCGAGCGGAACCCGTCCGGGTTGTCGGGCTGCCCCTCCTCGCCCGGGTGCACCATGCCGTTCCAGTTGTACGCCAGGGGCACCGCCACGTCGGCGTGGACGGCGGGGTTGGGGTCGATCGTCAGGGTGAATGGCCCCTCCGCCCCGCCGTTCGCCGCGACGCGGATGCGGTACGTCGCGCCGGCCGTCGCGCCCCACACCAGGCGCGAGGCCTGCCCGCACCCGTTGTCGTTGCACGCGATCGCCGGCCCACCGCACGTGGCGAAAACCTGCAGCGTCGTGTCCATCGCCGTGCCGCACGTCCGTACCTCCACCGGCCCCGTCTGGCCGGCGGTGTACGCGTACCAGACGTCCTTGGTGTCCCCGCTCCCGCAGGAGGTCGTGGCGCCCGTCGCGCGCACGTTCTCTCCCGTGATGGTGCCCGCGCCCACCGGCGTCGCGTTCGCGCAGTTGTCGTTGGCCGGCGGCCCGAGACCGTTCACCACGGTGCAGGCGAAGATCCCGTAGCCGCGCAGAGGCTGGTTGGGGTTCTGGAACGTGATCGACTGCAGGGTCTTGCCCGCGAAGTTGCCGAGCCCATCGTTCACCATCTCCGCGACCGAGATGACGCCCTCCACCACGCACAGGTCCTGCGTCGGGTACGCCTGCACCACCGGCAGGTCCGTGTTGCTGCACCCCGTGAACGTGCGCCGCGTCCCGGTGTTGGCCGGCATGAGCGCCTGCGAAGCGACGCCCGCTCCCGCGACCGGCGGGGTCACCGGACCGAACCAGTCGTTCGCCGCAAGGGTCACCGTCACGCTGGTCGCGTCGGTGAAGCCCAGCACCACCTGGAACGTGCCGCCCCCGTTCGTCACGTGGTACAGCACGCCCACCGACGAGAGCGAATCCAGCGTGATCCCCAGCCCCGCGACGTTCGTCGTCTGCGGGTTCAGGTGGTCGGAAAGCCCGGCGAGGTACGCCGGCTGCGTGCCGCGGTTGGCGATCAACCCACCCCCATCCCACCAGCGCGTCGGGCAGCCCGTGCACACCGTGGTCGTCGATGTCGAGGTGTTGCCCAGGTGCACCATGTCCAGCACACCCGCGTTCTGCTCGATGGTGTACGTGATGCCCGTGTTGCCCGTCAGCGCTGTGGCGCCGAACGAGTTCGCGCCGCCGTTGACCGCCAGGGCCCGGTCCGCGATCGACCGGAACCCGGTCGGGTCGTCCGTGTTGGTCCCTTCGCCCGCGTGCATCAGCCCGTTCCAATTCGCGGCGAGTGTTATGTGGTTGTCTGTTGCCCGGGCGATGCCCGCGCAGGCAAGCAGTACAAGGACGGGAACAATCTTGGTGCAGCGCATGCGGGTGTCCTCCCAGAACCACGGTGTGGCGTGGCGTCTGTAAGAATCTACACGACGCAGCCGGAGGACACAAGGCCATTCGCGGACAAAAAAAGTCCGGGGCGCACGACTTTCGTGCGCCCCGGATCGTTGCCAACCCACTCAAGCATCAGCAGGGCCCGCCACCAAACACCCGGATAAAGGCGGAGATGTCGTCCGTATCGGGGAAGAGCCCGTCGTTATTGAAGTCGATGTCCCCGCACTGCCCCGGACCGGTGGGGCACGCCCCGCCTCCAAACACTGTCAGGAAGTCCGCGATGTCCTGCGTGTCCGGGAACAGCGTGTCGCCGTTGAAGTCGATGGAATCGCAGCCGGAGGGTGGGTTAACCGTGAGGAGGACGGAGGTGCTGGTGACGTTGCCGCAGTCGCTGGAAATCACACAGCGGTACATCGTCTCGTCGGCTTCGTCAGCCGTGATGACATGGAGTGTGTTGGTGCTGACGCCCGAGTAGCGGTTGGGGGTATCGGACAGCGCGTTCCACGTTGATCCGACCAGCCGCCACCACCGGAAGGACCTGTCGCCGACGCCTATGCCGATCGAGACGGAGAGCGTGGTGTCGTCGCCCTCGGTGACGGTGGTTGGGTCGGGCTGGTTGGTGATGACGGGCGTGCTGCACGCCGCGTCCCACGACTGCAGCGCCGCACGCACCTGCTCACGGAGGATATCGAAGAAGCACGCCCGGTCCGTGTCGATGGCGTCGTTCTCCACGTACTCGTTGTTGATGAAGTCCGCGAGCACATACTCCCTGCGGTTGATGATCCACTGTCCCAGGAACTGCACCTTGGAGGGAACGCTCGCCCAGCCGCCGCGCGTGTAGTGGTAGATGCAGCACGTGCCGAGCCCCGGGGTGGGCACGCCGTTGGTGTGGCTGATCCCGTAGCCGCCCCGCTTCTGGCACAGGTTGAACTCGCTCTTCCAGTCCGCGATCTCGCCCGCCGTCAGGCTGGTGTTGGCGGCCTCGGAATCGATCATGGCCTCGGTGTACTGGTCCAGCCCCTGGGTCTGCGTGTCGTTCATGAGTTCGTAGGCCGTGTTCTGCCAGGTCTGGTTGAAGAGGGTGCCGTCGGCGATGGCCTCGTAGATGGCGCCGCAGTCCTGCAGCGTGAGGGTGTTGGGCACCGAGGTGGTGCTGTTGCCGCAGCCGATCGAGTGGTTGATACGCGTGCCCGTGCATCCCAGGGCCGTGGCGAACGCGTTCAGGTTCGCGCGCCCGAAGCGCTGCTCCACCTCGTAGGTGCGCGGGTTGTCTGACTGCTCCATCATCTCCCGGAGCACGTTGGAGAGCGGCTCGTTCCCGGGGTTGCAGTCGGCGCTGTTGACCGGGCACTCGTCGTTGTTGCATCGGTCGTTGGTGTACACCTGGTTGTCGAGGTCGTCGAGGTTGGACGCGCACCGGTCGATCGCGTACGCGTGGTAGAGGATCTTGAGCATGCTCGCCGGCTCAAACTCCCTGGACGCGTTCAGCGAGACCAGCACGGGCCCGCCGACTTCCTTCAGGTAGACACCGCTTACGGCGTTGCTGCCCGTGCCGTTCAGGAGCACGCTGCGCAGCCGGCGGGTCTGCGCATTGGCGTTGTCCACGCCCGCGACCGCGAACCGCGTGGTCCCGCCGGAGTCGGTGTAGCGTTGCAGGCACGTCAGCCGGACCCCGTTCTGGTTGACGAAGTCGCTCACCTGTGCGCTGGTCAGGCCCGGGTGCCACACCCCCAGGCCCGGGTTCTCCGAGACCATGATGGCGTTGAACGTGAGGGGGCTGGTGCTCGCCACGTCGATGTCGATGAGCCGCGCGCTGTTGGTGGTCAGGGCGCTCGTCACCTGCGCCTCCGTCGCTCCGAAGTACCACCACCAGCCCGACTGGTGGTTCGTGCCCGTATTGGGCACCGCCACGACGCTGTACCGCGTGCCCCCGAGCGTCGAGTACTGGTCCACGTCGATGGGACGCAGGCCGTTGGCGGCCTGCCAGTTGATCATGCCCTGGAAGGTGAGGCCCGTGGCCCAGTCCCAGCCCGGCGCGGCGGTGGTGCCGCTGTTGTTCACAACGAGCGCGGACCACGTGCCCGTCAGCGTGTTCACCGGCTCCAGGTCGATGATCCGCTTGTTGGAAAGGGCCAGCGCGCTGCCGATGCTCGTCGTGGTGGTTGCCCAGTACGCGTCCATGCCGGCCGCGGCGTATTCCCCGCTGTTCTGCACCTCGATCACGTCGTAGTTGCCGCTGGTGGGTGTGATGTTGAACGGCCTACGCCCCGCGGCGATGTCGGCGTCGATCGTCGCCGACGTCGCCCCATACCAGTACCACCAGCCGGTCGGCGTGTCGTTGATGCGGTCGGTCTGGGCGGGGGCGCTGGCCACCAGCGCCGAAAGGCCAAGGAACCATGAGACGGACTTCCCGATATACCCCGTGCGTTGCATGTGTGGTCTCCCGTGGAACAAGGGGGCGCCCCCTGCGCCCCGCCCCCCATGCGGACCGCACGCGCGCACGGGCCAAGGAATTCACACGAGCCGGCCGCCGCGCCGGGTATTACAGACACGGACCTCCACTGAACACGCTCAGCAGCGAGTCGATGTCCGTGGTGTCGGGGAACAGGCCGTCGTTGTTGAAGTCGATGTCCCCGCACGCCCCCGTGCTGCACGCACCCCCGCTGAAGACCGCCAGGAAGTCGTCGATGTCGGCGGTATCCGGGAAGAGCCCGTCCCCGTTGAAGTCGATGGCGTCGCACACCGGGCAGTTGCCCCGGCGGTACACCGCCGCCCGCGTGAACGCCTGGCCACCCACGTGCAGGAAGGAGCCGAGCACGAGCATCTCGTCCGGGGACACAGGGAGGATCTCGAAGATGGTCGAGTCGGCCGCGCCGACGACCTCCCATTCGCTGCCCGTCCACCGGCGCACCTGGTTCGTCAGGAAGTCGCTGCTGGGCATGCCCGCGGCGTAGAGATCGCCCCCCAGCACCGCAAAGGAGCGTGCCGGCAGCGGGAAGCCCGCCCCCATCGCGCTCCACGCGGTGCCGTTCCAGCGGGCGACGTTGAGCGCGCTCACGCCGCCGATGGACGTGAAGTTGCCGGAGGCGATCAGGTCTCCGTTGGGCATCGCGAACGTCTCGTACACCTCGCTGCCGGTGGAGACACCGCCGCCGATGGGCGCCCAGGCCGCCCCGTTCCACGCCGCCAGGCGTGATGCAGCGACCGAGCCGACCACGCTGAACGCCCCGCCGGCGACGACGGTTCCGTTGGGCATCGTGGCCAGGCCCCAGACCCAGTTGTTGGCGCCGTTCCCTCCGCCCGGGATGCTCCAGGCGCTGCCGTTCCATCGGGCCACGCGGGAATTGAAGGTGCCGCCGGCCTGGGTGAACCAACCGCCCGCGTACACGCTGCCGCCCGCGCTCGTCATCGCCTGCACCGTGCTGTTGCACCCGGTGCCCAGCGGCTGCCACGCCGTCCCGCTGAACCGGGCGATGCGCGCAACGCTCACAGCGCCCGCGCTCGTGAAGTCCCCGCCGACGTACAGCTCGTTCGCCGCCGTCACGTGCACGGACCGGAACCACATGTTGAAGCTGTCGCCGACCCGCACCCAGTGCGCCCCGTCCCACGCGGCCACGTCGTACGACCCTGCCGCCGACCCGGGCAGCAGGAACTCGCCGCACACCACCGGCCCCGCCGGCACCGGGCCCGGGCCGTCCATGTCCCAGATCGCGCCGCACATCGGGCGGTTGCTGAACCCCTGGGCCGTCATCGGGGTCTGGACCCACGAGCCGGGGCACTGGGCCAGAGCGTCAAGCGCGGGCATGAGGGCACCGGCGACGACGAGGAGAACACTGGATGTCATGGGGGGCTCCTGGAGCGGGCGCCGGGACGGGCCGCCCGGGGGGCGGGGGCGCCGCGCAAGCAGCATACTGCGCGCGTGCCGGGTGTCAAGCACTGGTGCGCGCCCGAACGTGCGGGCCGCCGCACCCGGAAAGACGCGGCGTTCCCATCAATGGACGCCCGCGCGTGCGTTCCGTGTGTGCGGCACGGCATGCCCCCCCTGCGGAAACCTCCCGGGCGCCGTGGCCGGCAGCCCGGCCAGGTGCGTGCTCAGAGGCAGGGCCCGCCGCTGAAGACACTGAGAAGAGAATCAATGTCGGCCGTGTCCGGGAAGAGCCCGTCGTTGTTGAAGTCGATGTCGCTGCAGGTGCCGGTGCTGCAGGGGCCGCCGCTGAAGACGGAGAGGAAGTCGTCGATGTCGGCGGTGTCGGGGTAGAGCCCGTCCCCGTTGAAGTCGATGGCGTCGCAACGCACGCCGAGCGAGACGTTGTCGAGGCGGTTCAGGTCCTCCGGCTCCGCCGAATTGGACACCTGCTCCAGGAAGATGCGGAGCGTCTGCACATTGGACAGAATCGCGAGCCACGCAGCGTCCGACGCGACCTGCCACTGCGCACGTGCGATCGGGACCTCGAACGTCCGCCAATCTCCGGGGCTGGGGAGCAGCTCGCTCTCCCACCGGGCCGTCCCCCCCGGCCCGATGATCTCGACGATGATGGGAACAAACGAAAGCACGGAGCCCCCGCCGTTGGTCACCCGCTTGTGATCAAACCGCAGCGTCCCATGCCCATTGAGCGACGACCAGTCGCCCAGGAATGACGGCGACGCGATCGCCCACGCGGGGCCGTTGGTTGCTTCCCCGAAGTTCTCCACGCACCCGCCCGGATGCCCGTCGGTCGCGCGCCACCGGGCGGCGACGCCGAACGTCCATCCCTGGGGGCCCCCGTCGAAGCTGGACGAAGCGCTGATCTGTCCGGACGCGGCCCCCGCCACCACCGCCGTCATCCCGACGCCAAAGGCAACTCGCATGGTCATCGCTCGGCTCCTTGATTGTGCGCGCATCGGTCGTTGCGCCCCGGGGGCGCCGGCACGAGCCCGCCGCACGGGGTCACCGCACGAGATCCCCGCACTTGCCCCGAGAACACCGGCCCCGGCCGCACGCCGCGGGCGCCGGGTCAGGCGCAGGGCCCCCCGCTGAATACCCGCAGCAGCACGTCGATGTCCGACGTGTCCGGGAAGAGCCCGTCGTTGTTGAAGTCAATGTCCCCGCACGTCCCCGTGCTGCAGGCGCCCCCGCTGAACACGGACAGGAAGTCATCAATGTCCGCGGTATCGGGGCTCAGGCCGTCTGCGTTGAAGTCGATGGGGTCGCAGGCGGGCGCGTCCGGGTCGGTCCAGCCCAGGACCGACGTGAGCGTGTACCCCGGGGGCAGTTCCCAGTCGATCGTGGCTGTGATGTACTCCGCGTCGCCTGGCGCAGTGGAGGCCGACATGTTCCCACCCCCGTTCCCGCCCACGACCAGGCAGAACGCGATGTCGAACGGCGTCCCGACCGTGCGGGTCAGCGGCTGATCCACGGAGTGGTTCACGGCCATTGTCGGTGTGGTGGACCCGTAGTTGGCAAGCGGCAGGAGCGCGGTGGCGCTGAACTGATCGGACGGCGGGAAGGTGTAGACCCGGAACTGCTCGCTCAGGGCGGGGTCCGTGTCCGGGTTCCACGAACCCACCTTCAGCTGTGCGCTGGCGCTCCCGACGTTCACGGTGCCCGTCTGGTGGGCATTGACGAAGATCGTGCCAACCTCGTGAAAGTGGAGCGTCACGCTGACGGGCTGCCCCTCCGTGCCGGGCGGGCCATGGATGGTGTACGTGTCCAGGAGCGAGTTGTAGAAGAAGATGGCCGTGGTCTTGATGTCGTAGTACGACGACCGCAGCCGGTTCGCCGTGGAGTCCGCGTTCGCGTACACCACCCCGCCCGTGGAAAGGGTGCCGCTGTCGTGGACGTAGTTGGGGGACGGCGAGGGGAGCGAGCCCACGCCCCCCACGGCGTCATCGCAGCAGATGCCGTCGGCAACCCAGTTCCCGCTCAGGTGGATCCACTGCCTCGCCCCGGCGGGCATCCCGATGTTCTGGGCCCGGGCCACACTCGCCAGCACAAAGCTGGTCGCGGCCAGCACAACGCCAAGTCGGACAGGTGTGGTCACACGCGGCTCCTCTGGGTGAAAGGGCGGGACAGGCACCCCGGGCGACGCGCCGCCGCACGGGAATGCCCAAGCGGACTAGCGGACTCCCGCCGGTCGCTGGACCGACATCCCCCAAGAAAGCCGCTGTTTCAGGAAAAACCAAACACAAACCAAACCAACAGCCCCTTCACAATGCTGATCCCTCCTGTTACCCTTGTCCCCCGGTGGTCCGCCCGCCCCCCAGGATTGCTTCGTTCGGGGAGGGGTGCCTGCGGCATGCCGGGTTTGGAGTCTTCCGACCATGGCAACTTCCGCGCTCGACCGCCTCGACCTTTCCGCACATCGAACTCTGAAAAACCTCCCGTCCGCGGAGCTCGTCGAGCGGGCGATCGCCGCCGGCGAGGGCACGCTGGCAAGCAACGGCGCACTGGTCTGCCTCACCGGCGACCGCACTGGGCGCAGCCCCAAGGACAAGCACCTCGAGGACACCCCCAAGATCCACGACAAGATCTGGTGGGGCAAGGTCAACACGCCCCTCACGCCGCAGCAGTTTGACCAGGCGCTCGAGCTCGCGGTCAACTACCTCAACCAGCGCCCCAAGCTCTACGTTTTCGAGGGCTACGCCGGCGCCGACCAGAAGTACCGCCTGGGCGTGCAGGTCGTGACCGAGCAGGCCTGGCACAGCCTCTTCGCCAGCACGCTCTTCATCAAGCAGGGCAGCAGGGCCGCCGGCGCGCCCACCGCCTTCAAGAAGGACTGGACGATCATCAACGCCGGCCGCATGCGCCTCTCGCCCGAGCAGCAGGCCAAGCTCAACTACAAGGCCCCGGTCCTCATCGCCCAGAGCCTGGAGCGCAAGACCGTCGTCATCATCGGCACCGAGTACGCGGGCGAGATGAAGAAGAGCATCTTCTACGCCATGAACTACGACATGCCCGAGGTCGGCGTGTTCCCGATGCACTGCTCGTGCAACGTGGACAAGAAGAACCACGACAACCCGGCCCTCTTCTTCGGCCTCTCCGGCACGGGCAAGACCACGCTCTCCGCCGACCCCAACCGCGCCCTCATCGGCGACGACGAGCACGGCTGGAGCGACAACGGATGCTTCAACTTCGAGGGCGGCTGCTACGCCAAGTGCATCAAGCTCTCCAAGGAGGGCGAGCCCGAAATCTGGAACGCCATCCGCTTCGGCAGCGTCCTTGAGAACACCGTCATCGACCCCGCCACCCGCGTCCCCGACTACGACTCGGCCAAGCTCACCGAGAACACCCGCGTCACCTACCCCGTGGACTTCATCGACGGCGCGGTGATCCCCAGCGTCTGCGGGCACCCCAAGAACGTCGTCTTCCTGACCGCCGACGCCTTCGGTGTCATGCCGCCCGTCAGCAAGCTCACCAGCGAGCAGGCGATGTACTACTTCATGAACGGCTACACCGCCAAGCTCGCGGGCACCGAGGCCGGCGTCACCGAGCCCCAGCCCAACTTCAGCCCCTGCTTCGGCGGCGTCTTCCTGCCGCGCCCGCCCATCACCTACGCCCAGCAGCTGGCCGCGAAGGTCAAGCAGCACGGCGCCAACGTGTGGCTCCTGAACACGGGCTGGACCGGCGGCCCCTACGGCACGGGCAAGCGTTTCAGCCTCAAGTACACGCGCGCCTTTGTGACCGCCATCCTCGACGGCTCGCTCGCCAAGGCCGAGTACCACCAGGACCCGGTCTTCGGCCTGTGGATCCCCAAGAGCGTCCCCGGCGTCCCCAGCGAGGTGCTCATGCCCCGCAACACATGGGCGGACGGCGCCGCGTACGACGCCCAGGCGAAGAAGCTCGCCAAGGGCTTCCGCGACAACGACAAGGCCTTCGACATGCCGGACGCGGTGCGGGCAGCAGGTCCCAGGGCCTGAGCGGCAACCACGCAGGCATGCACCGCACAGCCCCGCCCGCGCGGGGCTGTTCTTACGCCCGCGCCAGCTGCTTCCGCAGCTCACCCCGGAAGTCCGGGTGCGCTATCCCGATGAGCAGGTCCGCGCGCTCACGGAACGTCTTCCCGTGCAGGTTCACCGCGCCGTGCTCCGTGACCACCCAGTGCACGTGACCGCGCGTCGTTACCACGCCAGCGCCCGGCGCGAGCTCGAAGGCGATCCGGCTGAACTTTCCGCCCGCCGCCGTCGACGGCAGCGCGATGATCGGCTTGCCGCCCTTGGACAGGGCCGCGCCCCGGATGAAGTCCATCTGCCCGCCGATGCCGGAGTAGATCCGGTGCCCCAGCGAGTCCGCGCACACCTGCCCCGTCAGGTCCACCTGCAGCGCCGAGTTGATCGCCACCACCTTGGGGTTCCTCCTGATCAGCGCCGTGTCGTTCGTCCGGTCCGCCGGGTGGAACTCCACCAGCGGGTTGTCGTGCACGAAGTCGAACAGCCGCCGGCTCCCGATGACAAAGCTCGTCGTGCAGCGCCCGGGGTGCACGGACTTGTGCCGGTTCGTGATCACGCCGCCCTCGATGAGCGGCAGCAGGCCGTCCGTGAACATCTCCGTGTGGACCCCCAGGTCCCGCTTGTTCCCCAGGCGGGCCAGCACCGCGTCGGGGATGCACCCGATGCCCATCTGCAGCGTCGAGCCGTCCTCGATCAGGTCTGCGATCAGCTCGCCGATGCGGTTCTCCACCGCGCCGCAGTCCGTCTTCTCGTGCTCGTACAACGCCCGGTCCGTCTGCGTGAACGCGCCCACGCGCTTCATCGGCACCACGGTGTTCCCCAGCGTCCGCGGCATCCGCTGGTTGACCTCCGCGAGCACCAGCCCCGCGCTGTCCGCCGCCGCCCGCGCCGCGTCCACGCTCGTCCCCAGCGTGCACAGCCCGTGCGCATCGGGCGGCGAGAGCTGCAGCAGCGCCGCGTCCAGCCGGATCGCCCCGCTGCTGAACAGGGCCGGGATGTCCGACAGGAATACCGGCATCGCCTCCGCCCGCCCCTCCTCCACCGCCTTCCGCGCCGCCGCCCCCACGAACAGCGACACGCTCGTGATCCTCCCCGCGCACTGAGCGGACACGAACGGCGCGGGCCCCTCCGTGTGCAGGTGGTACAGCCGGATGTTCTCAAGGTCCCGGCGTGCCGCCAGCGCCTCCAGCAGGGGCGTCGGCGTCGCCGCACCCCCGTGCACGAACACGTTCATCCCGCTGCGGATCCGGGCCACCACTTCCTGCGCACTCTCGGGCTTCACGGCAATCGCTCCAGACTAGCGGCAGCCCCGTGCGGCGCCGCGCATGACAGTACCCGGCACCACCCCGCCTGACGAGCGCACGGCGCCACAATGCGGGCGCCGCAACCCGCGCCGGGACAACGGCATGACGCGCGTGCCACGAACGGGTGCTGCCGGAGCGCAGCCCCTACAGGCACGGCCCCCCGCTGAACACGCTCAGCAGCGCGTCGATGTCCAGCGTGTCCGGGAAGAGCCCGTCGTTGTTGAAGTCGATGTCGCCGCAGGCGCCCGTGGAGCAGGCCCCGCCCGCGAACACCCGCAGGAAGTCGTCGATGTCCAGCGTGTCCGGGAAGAGCCCGTCGTTGTTGAAGTCGATGGAGTCGCAGAACATGGGCACGCTCAGCGGGTCTGCCGGGTCGCTGCCCAGGTCGAGCTCGTCGCGGTCCAGGTACGTATCGCCGTCCCGGTCCACGCCCACCCGCCGCTCCGTCCCCTTCGCCACAAACGTGTACGTCAGTTCCTGCCCCGGCCCCGCCAGCGCCCGCAGAAGGTTCTCGTTGATCTGCTCGCCCGCGCGGTCCGACTGCAGCAGGTTCGAGCCCACCAGGTAGTACCCGCGTGCGACCCCGCCCACCCGACCCTTGACCACCAGCCCCAGCCGGTTGGCCGTCGCCTGGGCGAGGAGCGTGGAGAACCGCCCCGAGTCCACCGCCCCCGCGCCGAACGTCACCTGCTGGCCCACCCCCGCGTGCGCGTCCTGGCTCGTGCCGCCCGGCGGGTCGAACAGGTTGTTCAACGCCGCCGGCGCAAAGTCCGACCCGCTGAACGACATCATGAGCGCGACCAGGTCCGCCACCTCCTGGTCGTTGGCCACGCTGAACGCCGGCTCGCTCACGAACCGCTCGATCGAGTCCACCGAGCCGTCGTGCAGCACCCCGAACCCCGCCGTGTTCACCGCCAGCATGGTGTTGAAGCCCGTCTTCTCGTAGATGTTCCGCAGCTGGGGCACCTTCATCGACACGTTGGTGAGCCCGTCGATCGACACCAGCCCCCGGTGGTGCTCCCCGTTGGGGCCCGCCGCCAGCGCCACGTACTGCGACCCGTTCCACGACGTGTCCGTGCCCGCACCCGTCGGCACCGTGTGGCACGTGACGCACGAGAGCAGGTTGCTGCCGTCCAGCCGACGCACCCGGTACAGGTTCACGCCGTTCTGCGCGTTGCCGTTGGGCAGCGGCTGCCCCGCCGTGCCCGCCCCGAACCGGCCCGTCTTGAAGTGCCCCGGCAGCGCCAGGTTCGTGGGCAGGGTGTTGTCCAGGTTGCGGTAGGGGTTGGGCGGGAAGTAGATCGTCGCCAGGAACGCCTCGAACAACCCCATGTCGAACGCCGGCATCGGCGCGTCATCCCCCTGCAGGCTCTGGAACGCGCCGGCGAACGCCTCCAGCCCCGCGCGGTCGCCACGCCAGTGGTGCGGCTCGTGGCCGATGATGTCCTGCAGCGTCTGCGTCGTCATCGGGCCCTTCATGGGGTGGTGGGGCTGGAACGCGATCGGCGCGGTCGCCGGCGTCAGGCCCACGACCCCGTTGATATTGAACCCAAAGCCCAGGTTGAGGCCCGTGAGCGCCGCCGACGACCCGGAGGGATCACCCAGGTCCCACGCGAGCCGGTCCATCCGCGCATCCACATGGCACGACGCGCACGCGATGTGCCCCAGCCCGGACCCGAAGTGCGTCTCGTACAGGTACCGCCGCCCGTTCCGCACCGCCGCCGGCGTCGCGTCGTGCAGGTCCAGCGTCGTCTCGAGCGTCTCGTTGCCCGTACGCAGCACCGTGATCGTCGCGTCGAACTTGTTCAGCACGTACAGGCGCGCCCGCGCCTCGTCCAGCACGATCCCCGTCGGCCCCTTCCCCACCTGCAGGTTGGGCCACAGCCCCACCCGCGCGCCCGAGCCGTCGATCACCACCACGTTGTTGCTCCCCATTCCCGTCACGTACCCCCTCGTCCCCGCGCTGTTCCACACGATCCCCCGCGGATCCCCCAGGCCCCTGTCGCGGTCCACCTGCGGAATCGTGCCCGTCGTGTACGTCAGGTGCGGGTTGAGGTCCGTCACCGTGCCCGCCAGCGTCACAGGGTCCACCGTCCCCAGGTTCACCCGCAGGAACCGCCCCGTCAGGTTCGGCTCAAACCGACGCTCGTTCGACCCGTCCGTTCCCACCACCGTCACCGCCCCCGTCGCCGGGTTCACACCCAGCGCCATGCAGATGTTCATCAGGCCGTGCGCGTACGCCACGCCCAGCGTCCCCGTGCTGATCACCGCCACGTCGTCGTCCGCCAGCGTCCACCCCGGCACACGCCCCGACGCCGACGCGTTTGCGCCGCTCACCCACGCCGTCCAGTTGTGGCTGTTGTCGTCCATCCACTGGCCCGACCCGTCCTTCCTGACGATGAGCGACACCGCCGGCGGCGTGCCGGCCGCGGCGTTCCTGGGAGGCATGAACCCCGTGCCACTGTTCGGAGGCGGGTTCACGCCGCCGTAGGGGCCGCTCGCCAGGCTCACCACGTTGGGCGGGAAACCGATGGTCGACGAAACCGCAGCCCCGCCCCCAAGCACCGTCGAGTTGTTCCCCGATTCAAAGATCGCCGCGTACACGGTCTGGCCGTCCGGCGATACCGCCAGCATCCGAGGGTCCTCGCCCAGGATCGGCACCTCCGCGACCGGCGCGCCCGGGTTCGCGGGGTCAAACACCTGCACGACATTGGCCTGAGAGCACGACACGAACGCCCGCACCGGCGTCCCCGCGAACACCACGTCGCACGGCTCGTCCTTCGTGAACACCGTCCGCACCACGGACATGGTGGACAGATCCACCACGCTCACCGAGTCAGAGACGTGGTTCACCACCCACGCCTCGCTGTTGCTCCTTGCCCGCACGCTCACCGGGTCCACGCCCACCGGCACGCCGCCCGCCCGCTGCGGCAGCCCCGACCCCAGCGCGAACACCTCCAGGTACCCGTCCGCGGTGTTCACCGCCAGCAGTTTCGTCCCGTCGGGCGTCATGGCCAATGGCGAGACGTGCGGCGTCTCGAAGTTGACGAAGCCGGTCTGCGCGACCACCGCGGACGTGCCCAGGACCGTGATCAAACCCGCAAGCCAGTGCTGTGCGCGCATCTGTACCTCTCCGCACCCTTGTCCCGCCGCGCGCATGACACCCGTGCCCGTCGCCCGGCGGGAGCCAGAGTCTACCCGAACCCGCGGCACAGCCAAGCGCAATCGAGGTTTCCGGGCGTGGAATCCTGCCCGGAGCCGGAGCCAACCGCCCTCTAGCCGCACGTTCCGCCCGCGAACACGCGCAGCAGGGCCTGGATGTCCTCCGTGTCAGGGAAGACATCGTCGTTGTTGAAGTCGATGTCGTTGCAGGAGGCCGTGGGGCACGTTCCGCCCGCGAACACCAGCAGGAAGTCGGTGATGTCCTGCGCATCCGGGAAGAGCAGGTCCTGGTTGAAGTCGATGCTGTCGCACGGGGGGCAGGAGCCGGTGTCGACAAACCTCCCGAGGTAGACGCCCGTGCCCGCACCGGAGGGAACCGTCCCGTCGTTGGTGAGCCACCCGCTCACCCACAACTCCCCGTTGTAGACGGTGAGGCCCGTGACACACCGGCCCTGCGACAGTGCTCCCGCGTAGTCGTTGATCGCCGTCCACGACCGGCCATTCCACCGCGCGAGCCCCGTCGCGGGACCGCCCCCCGCGGTCGTGAAGTCGCCGCCCGCGATCAGGTCGGAGTTGTACTCAACCATGTCGTACACCGACCGCAGCGTGCCGACACCACCAAGCCCCTCGACACCCGCGTCGTGAAGCGGGGACCAGTGCTGGCCATCCCACGCCATGATGTTGGGCCCGCTGGTGGAAGTTGACCCGCCCGCCAGCAGTGCGCCGTGCCACACCAGCAGCTTGTACGGCCAGAGCGCAGGCGTGCCCCCGCCAAGCGACTGCCACTGCGAACCGTCCCACGCCGCGACGTTGTGCAGCGCGCCCGCGCCCGGAGACGAGGTGATGCTGCCGCCGACCACCAGCTGCCCCTGGTACACCGCCATCGACGAAACATCCCCGGCCACGCCCGCACCCATCGGCTGCCAGTTCGCCCCGTCGTACACCGCCACATTCAGCGCCGGCACCCCGCCGATGGACGAGAACGAGCCCGCCGCCACCAGCCCCCCGGGGAGGCTGACCAACCGGTACGCTCCATACCCAAACCCGGCCGCCGCCACGCTCCCCACGACGTTCCACGCCGACCCGTCCCAGACCGAAACATCCTTGCCCGCCGCGTAGGCCAGGCCGCTGTGCACCTGGACGTCCGCGACACGCGGAGACCATGTGGCGGACTGCGTGGTCAGTGACCCCATGTGCGCCCACCCCGACCCCGTCCAGAGCGCGACGTTGGGCGTGGAATTGGCCCCCGCCGCGTCGAATGTGCCGGCGCACACCAGCCCGCCCCCGAACGGTTCGAACGCGCTGATGTTCGGCAAGAACGCGTTGGACGTGCTGTAAGGCCCGTGGCTCGGCACACCCACCCCCGCCCCCGTCTCGATCGCAACCATGCGGATGGGCACCGAGCTGTTCGTGGCGTCGCCGGTGGCAACCATCAACCCCCTGAACTCGGCGAGCGCGTACGTCGGCGAAAAGTCCGGCCCTTCCTGCAGCGAACTCCCGTCCCACACCCCGACGAACGTCGCCGGCGTGTTGAACGAACCGCCCACATACAGCGACCCGGCGCGCGAGCGCAGGCACCGCACCTCGCCGTTCATCGCGACGGCCAGCGCGGGAACCCACTGCACCCCGTCCCAGCGCCACAGCCTTGAGCCGCCCGATGTCCCGGCGAACACACCGCCGTTGTGCACGGCCAGGGCGCCCACCGTGCCAGACAGGTTGCCCAAAGGCTGCACCGACGACCCGTCCCACACCACGACCTCGCCCGCGGCAGCGCCGCGGAGAGTGTCGACAATCCCCCCCATCACCAGCTGCGTGCCCCAGCTCGCAAGAGACCTGATCGACGTCGATGCGCCGAACACGCCGGTCTCCAGGGCGTGCCACGCCGCGCCGTCAAAGCGCGCGGCGCGGTCCACGCTCACCGCGCCGGCGTGCTGTACGGTGCCGGCCGCGATCAGGTCCCCGTTGTGGACGCACAACGCGAGCACAGAGCCGTCCAGCTCACCCCCGGGCGCTTCCCACGCTGTTCCGTTCCACCGCACGAGCGAGCTCCCGCCTGCGAAAACGCCGCCCGCGTACAGCTGTCCCTGCGCCACCGCCAGCGCATAAGTGTCCACGGATGTCATCTGCGCCGGGAGGTCCATGGCATGCCACCGCTCCCCGTCCCAGGCCGCCACGCCACGCGAGGCCACCGTCCCCGCATGACTGAACCTCCCGCCGATCACCAGGCGGCTCTGCAATGGCCCCACCCCGTCGGGATCCCATTCCACCGCGGCCCGGACGACCGCAGTGCCGGACGTGCTGACGACCCCGGGAAAGGCTGACTGCTCGACCAGGTCGTTGCACTGGGCGGAGCACACCCCACCCGACGACAGCGTGAGCATGCACGCGCCCCAAGCGCCAAAAAGAACCAACTTCATGTTGTAACTCCTTGGGGCAGAACGGGTTCTGCGTTTCATCGGGGCCCTCGCGGGCCCGGGCGCCCGCTGGTCAGCAAGGCGGCATGCGCGATGGTACGGAGGCCACATGACTTGGTTGCGATGAAATTCTCTGCAGGCCGGGTGAATAAGCCTTCAGCATGTTCCGATAGCTCATCGGTGGGGTGCTGCCCTCCTCGCGCACGGACGCGCCGGGGTGGGGCCCCGCAGGGACCCTTGAGATGCCGGAGCACGCCATGTCGAACTTCGAGGACATTGGTCAGGAAGTGGGCACGCTGAAGTTCCACAACGAGCGCCGCCGCATGCCCCGCCGCAAGGTGTCCGGCGCCGCCATGGCCGTCTTCGCCACCGGCAAGGCCGCCGGCACCCTCACACGCGTCGACCTTCTCGATGCGTCCTACACCGGCCTGGGCGTCATGAGCCCCGTCGCCGTCGAGCCCGGCACCAGCGTCTCGGTCATCCCCGAGCACGCCATGAGCCCCCGTCAGGTCGGCATCGTCATCCGCTGCGAACGCTTCGACGAAGGCTACCGCCTCGGCGTGCAATGCCGGGCGCAGAAGGCAGCCGCGTAGCCGGACACGGCCCCCCGCGCACAACGAGCAGGCGAAAGCAGGAGCGCCCCTTCCGGCACTACGCTGGAAGAGGCCCGCTGTACCTTTGGCACCCCGCGACACCGGAGTTCTCCCCTGCGCATCGCCCGCCGCACCATCACCCCCACCTCGGCGCCGTTCGTCATCGCCGAGCTGGGTGTCAACCACGACGGCTCGCCGGACAAGGCGCTGGCACTCGCGAAGGCCGCCATCGAGGCCGGCGCCGACGCCGTAAAGCTGCAGCTGTTCACCGCCGACGGGCTCATGAGCAGGGACGCCCGGCTCGCCGCCTACCAGAAGTCCGCCGGCGAAGCCGACCCCATCGCGATGCTCCGCCGCCTCGAGCTGAACATTGATCAGATGGCGCCCGTCGTGGAACTGGCCCACCGCATGGACGCCGGCGCGATCGTGACCGTCTTCAGCGCCCACCTCGTGCCGGTAGCCCAGAAGCTCCCCTGGGACGCGTACAAGACAGCGTCACCCGACATCATCCACCGCCCCCTCCTCGGAGCCCTGGAGCGCACCGGCAGGCCCCTCATCCTCAGCACCGGCGCCAGCACGCTCCAGGAAGTGGGCCGCGCCCTGACCTGGCTCCGCGCCGCCCGCGACCGCCTCGCCGTCCTCCAGTGCGTCTCCAGCTACCCCACCAGCCTCGAAGACGCCGAACTGCCCGGCATCAACGCCATCCAGGACATCTACCCGGGCCTCGTCGGCTACAGCGACCACACCGACAGCATCAAGACCGGCGCACTTGCCGTCATCGCCGGCGCCACCATCCTCGAAAAGCACGTCACGCTCGACCGCGCAGCCCAGGGGCCGGACCACGCCGCGTCCCTCACGCCCGACGACTTCGCCAAGTACCGCAAGTACGCACGCCTCGCCCGCAGGTACGAGGAAGACCCCGCGGCACGCGAGTACCTCGACACCTTCCTCACCCTGGAGACCGAGCGCCGCGCCTACAGGCTCGTCCAGTCGCTGCAGGCGCAGCACGACTCGGCCCCCAAGGTCAAACGCGTCCTCCCCATCGAGGAAGACGTGCGGACCGTCTCTCGCCAGTCTCTCGTCACCACCGCCAGCCTGCCCGCGGGCCACGTGCTCACCCACGCCGACCTCACCTGCAAACGCCCCGGCACCGGCATCCCTCCCTTCGATTGGGACGCCGTGCTCGGCAGAAGACTCGCGGACGCGATTGAGGCTGACACGGTGCTCAAAGCGCAGCACCTGATCCCGTAGATACGGGATCGTGCCCGCGCCCCAAAAGTCACACGCATATGAGAACGCACCCACTTCAGGGGTCAAGTGCGAGATATAACTTGGTTATTGTGAACTTTTGCCACCACGAATGAGTTGGTATGTATCTATCTATGAGGCCGCTCAAAGTTGGGCTTCAGGGGATAAGTGGTGGGAAAACTTGGCACATCTGTTATTTTTTACAAAGACGGAGAGCCCGCCGACGCCGCGGGCGATGCGCTCGTGGAATCATTGGACGCTGCCTGCCGCGTCGTGCGCGGCTTTGTGGGCCTCCCGCTCTTCCCGACCCGTTCCTGGTGCATCAAGGCAGTCGCCCGCCTGGCCCCGCTCTTCCCGGACGGTCTCCTCTCGCTTTCTCTGGTGGAGGATCACTCGTCCCGCCTCGTATCTGTGCCGGTGACGGGCGTGGCCTGCGGCGAAGCACGCGCACGCCGCTGGAATGCCGCCCACGCGCCCGCCATTGAGCAGCGGCTCCTCGCCGGACGCTGGAAGACACTCGCCGCCCCCGGCGCGCAGGACGCGCGCATCGTGCCGGTCACGCAGATCGAAGCAAGGTCCATCCCCTTCGAGCCCGCCGACTACAACTTCGGCCTGCTCGCCTGCTCCTCCCCCTGCGGCACGCCGGCCGGTCGGCGCCTGGTGCTCCACGTCGCGTTCGACCGCCCGCACCGCGCCTCCCTCGCCGTCGTGCAGGTCGTCATGTCGCACCTCGCGGACCTCGCCGCCGTCGCGTTCCCGGGCGAGCTGCACTACGGGATCCTGATCACGGACCGTGAAGAAGCCGTCGTGGGCCTGCTCATGCAGGGCCTCACCGTGCCCGCCATCAGCAAGCGCCTCGGACGCAGCCCGCACACCATCCACGACCACATCAAGAAGCTGCACGCCAAGACCGGCGTCCGCACGCGGGGCGAACTGGTGGCCCGCGCACTCGGGCACGCCCAGCCCGCCGCGCGCCCCGTCCGGGCCCCGTAAAGTGGGCCCATGATCGGCGACGCATGGGACGGCCAGGGCGCCCCACCCTCGACACACCCGCAGGAACCCCCCGCCCCCCGCCGCACCCTGGTGGTCACAGGCTCGCGCGCCGAGTACGGGCTGCTGCGCCCCGTCATGAAGGCCGTGCAGCAACGCACGGACCTGCAGCTCCTTGTGATCGCCGCGGGCTCCCACCTTGTCCTGCCCGCGACCACCTTCCACGAGGTCAAACGCGAGTTCACCGTCGCCGAGATCGTCCCCATGCAGCACGCCGGCCAGACCGGGCGCGCAGAGGACGTGCAGAGCGTCTCCAGGGGCATCGCCCGCTTCGGACGAGCCTTCGAGAAGCTCCAGCCCGACTGGGTCGTCGTGCTCGGCGACCGCATCGAGGCCTTCGCCGCCGCCACCGCCGCCGCCATCGGCGGCTGGCCCCTCGCCCACATCCACGGCGGCGACCGCGCCGAGGGCGTGGCCGACGAGGCCATGCGCCACGCCATCACCAAGCTCGCCCACATCCACTTCCCCGCCACCGCACTCTCCGCCTCGCGCATCGTCCGCATGGGAGAAGACCAGACCCGCGTCCACCTCGCCGGCTCCCCCGCCGTCGACGCCCTGCACACCATCGCGCCCCTGACCCCCGACGCGTACCGCGAACTCGGCGAGCCCACCGCCCTCTTCCTGATGCACCCCGTCGGACGCACCCCCGAGGCCGAGGAGGCCGCCGCAACGGCCGCCCTCGACGCCCTCCGCGCCGAACGCGTGCTCGCCCTCACGCCCAACCTCGACCCCGGCCGCGACGGAGTGCTCCGCGCACTCCGCCACGCGGGCGTGCACACCCTGGAGAACCTGCCGCGCGAGCAGTTCATCGCGCTGCTCAAGCGCCTGGCATCCCTCCGCCCCGCGCCCGGCGTCCTCGTCGGCAACAGCAGCGCCGGGCTCATCGAGGGCGCGGCCCTCAAGCTCCCCGTCGTGGATATCGGCCCCAGGCAGAACGGCCGCGAGCGCTGCGCCAACGCCGTCCATGTCGACAAGGAACTCCCGGAAGAGGTCGCACGCGCCGTCGCCGCCGCCCGCGGCGTTGGGCCCGACTCCTACACCCACCCCTACGGCGACGGCCACGCGGGCGAACGCATCGCCGAGCTGCTGGCACGCACGGACCCCCGCGCCCCGGGCCTGACGCGCAAACGCTGCGTGTATTAGTCGCGCAACCCCCCGAAAGCACCCAAAGTCCGCAAAACCGATCGCCGATGACCAAGCGGTCCGTACGGCCCGCCATGGATGCGCGCGGCCGCCCCGGGGAGCCCCAAGGGAGTCTGTGCGATGAGCGTACTTGCCCAGGAACGTGAACAGGTCGTCGGCAACGCGATCCGCGAGATCAGCCACATCGCCACGCTGCCCGAGGTCACCGTCAAGGTCGTGGAGCTCGTCGAAAGCCCCAAGAGCACCGCGCAGGACCTCCACAAGATCATCAGCACCGACCCCGCGCTGTGCTCACGCATCCTCAAGGTCGTCAACTCCTCCTTCTACGGCCTCCCCGGCCAGATCGCCAGCATCAACCGCGCCATCGTCATGCTCGGCCTCAACGCCGTCAAGAACATCGCCATCGCCGCCAGCATGGCCAAGCTCTTCCGCGGCGGCGAACTCGGCCCCAACTTCTCCGCCCGCGACCTCTGGACCCACAGCAACATCACCGGCGGCACCGCCAAGCTCATCGCCTCTCAGATCAAGCTCGGCCTCACCGACGAGGCCTTCCTCGGCGGCCTCATCCACGACATCGGCATGATGGTCGAGATGCAGTACGACCGCGCCAAGCTCGCCGAGGTCATCAAGAACACCGGCATCGACGCCAAGGGCGTCCCCGCCATGGACATGCTCGCCGCCGAGCAGCAGGTCTACGAGGCCAACCACCAGGACTTCGGCACCGGCCTCTGCGAACGCTGGAAGTTCCCCAAGAGCTTCGCCTACGTCGCCGGCTGGCACCACCGCCCCATGGACCTCGCCGCGGAAAACCGCACCCTCCCCGCCGTCGTCTACATCGCCGACCGCCTCGCCGCCGAGACCGGCCTGGGCTTCCGCGGAGACCTCCTCTCCACCGAGACCAGCGCCGAGGTGCTCGACTTCCTCAAGATCAGCAAGGACAAGCTCGACGAACTCCGCAACCAGGTCAAGGCCCAGGCCAAGGACATGGCCAACGCCCTCGGCTGAAGAACCACCGATCTCTCTTTCTCCCTCCGGGCGGCGTGTGCGAAAGCACTCAGCCGCCCTTTCTGTTCCCGCACGCCCGACCCGGCCGCCGGGCTTTCCCCCAAACACCCGGGCACCACAAATTACCAACCACCAAACCCCGGCGCACACCCCGGGCCGCCACACACCACCACTCCCCACACCCGGCGTCCCCGCGCGACCCACAGCACGCGTACCACGAACGCGGCAGTTTTCGGACCCGCAATTCTGCGCCGTCTTCCGCACAGGACAGAAACATCCGATGTCATCTCCCGTACCGTTCACTACGGCACACGCACGGTGTGCACGCTTGTGTGAGGGAAACATGAACCTGATCCTCCGCGCTTTCAGCGTCCTGGCGGTCGCGTCCTCCGCAGCCTCCGCGCAGGTCCCCACCACCCGCGCCGACTTCTTCACCCCAGGCACACAGCCCGGGCCCCTCGAGGACGCGCTCATGGCCGGACAGTCCGAGTGCTCGGGCTGCCACGGCTTCTACGACCAGAAGAAAGAACCCTACCGCCCCTGGGCCTCCAGCATGATGGGCCAAGCCGCCCGCGACCCCGTCTTCCTCGCCTGCCTCTCCGTCGCCAACCAGGACGCCGCGTTCGTCGGCGACCTCTGCATCCGCTGCCACACCCCCGGCGGCTGGCTCGAGGGCCACGCCGCAGACCCCAACGGCGGCGACCTCACGGGCCAGGACCTCGAGGGCGTCTCCTGCTCCGCCTGCCACCGCCTCGTCAACCCCGCGTACGTCGAAGGCGTCGAGCCCGCGCGCGACTTCGGCATCCTCGCGCTCCTGCAGCACCCCGTCCCCATCGACCCTGCGAGCGGACGCCCCCTCTCCCACAACGCCTCCCTCGTCTTCGATCCGTACGACTACCGGCGCGGCCCCTTCTCCCTCCCCATCTACGGCCACTACTGGGAGCAG
The DNA here is from genome assembly GCA_046350475.1 of Phycisphaerales bacterium. Taxonomy (GTDB): domain Bacteria; phylum Planctomycetota; class Phycisphaerae; order Phycisphaerales; family UBA1924; genus BJHL01. The sequence continues at coordinate 320,674 of JAXMAJ010000001.1, forward strand.
TCGCCCTACTTCCGCTCCGGCAACATGTGCGGCAACTGCCACGACGTCTCCAACCCCGCCTTCTCCAAGCAGCCCAACGGCTCCTACCAGGCCAACGCCCTCGACCAGCCCCACCCCACCGGCAACAAGTACGACATGTTCCCCATCGAACGCACGTTCAGCGAATGGTCCCAGAGCGCCTTCGCGCAGGGCCCGGTCGAAATGGGCGGACGCTTCGGCGGCAACATCACCGCCGTCTCCTCCTGCCAGGAATGCCACATGCCCCGCACGACCTACGTGGGCTGTGACCCCGTCATCGGCTCGCCCGTCCGGCCCGACATGCCCCAGCACCACTTCGCCGGCGCCAACTCCTGGGTCATGGGCGCCGTCCGCAGCCTCTACCCCGACGCCGAGACCGACCTCACCGCCAGCCTCGTGCAGGGCTCCATCGGACGCACCCTCGACATGCTCGCCGCCGCCAGCGACATGGAGGCCACCTACGACGAAGCCAACTCCATGAACGTCCGCGTCACCAACCAGACCGGCCACAAGCTCCCCTCCGGCTACCCCGAGGGAAGAGCCATGTGGATCAACGCACGGTTCTTCAGCGCCGACGGGTCCCTCATCGCCGAGTACGGACGCTACGACGCCGCCACCAGCGCCTTCGACCGCAACACCAAGGTCTACGAGACCGTCCTCGGCCTCGACGCCCACGCCGCCGCCGTCACCGGCCTCCCCGAAGGCCCCAGCTTCCACTTCGCCGTCAACAACAAGTGGTTCCTCGACAACCGCATCCCGCCCCGCGGGTTCACCAACGCCGGCTTCAACGCCGTCGGCGCGGGCGTCGTCGGGTACTCCTACGCCGACGGCCAGTACTGGGACGACACCCAGTTCCCCGTCCCCCCCGCCGCCGTCCGGGCCGACATCCGCCTCTACCACCAGACCACCACCAAGGAATACATCGAGTTCCTCCGCGACGCGAACACCACCGACAACCGCGGCCAGATCGCCTACAACCAGTGGCTCCTCCACGGCAAGAGCCAGCCCGCCGTCCTCGACGACATCAGCATCGACCTCACCCGCAACTGCTCCGTCGACTTCAACATGGACGGCCTCTTCCCGGACACTACCGACATCGACGACCTCCTCGGCGCCTTCCGCCTCCAGCTCCCCGCCGCCGACATCAACCGCGACACCGTCGTCACCTTCGCCGACGTCGACACCTTCCTGAAGAGGTTCTCCGGCGAGCCCTGCCAATAACGACCGCCCAGTCCGAGAAGCCGGGACATCCCGCCAGAAAAATCCGCATTCCGGTGCGGCCCGCGCGGATTCTGGCACGAATCTCCCACCGCTTTCACGCCCCCGGCACACAATCCCGGGTCGCACCACCCGTCCCGGAAGGAAGAGGATCCCATGAAGCCCGCAACCGCCGCAGCCGGCGTCGCCGCCGCAGCGCTCGCTGTCGCTGCCCACGCCCAGACCTCCCAGGTCCTGAGCTCCACCACCATCACCTCCGGGCTCACGCGCCCCTGCTGGGCCGGCGGCCCACCCGGCGACGACACCCGCCTCTTCGTCATCGAGCAGCGCGTCGGCACCGCACCCAGCGCCGTCGGGCGCATCCGCGTCATCAACAACCTCTGGACCACGCCCACCGTCAACCCCACGCCCTTCCTCACCTCCCCCACCGTCGCCACCGACACCGAGCAGGGCCTCCTCGGCATGGCCTTCCACCCCAACTACGCCCAGAACGGCTACTTCTGGACCTACTACACGCGCTCCTCTGACCAGTACATGGTCCTCGCACGCGGGCACCGCGCCACCGCCGACACCGCCAACCCCACACTCGAGAACGTCCTCGTCATCCCCGACTTCGCCACCAACCACAACGGCGGCTGGATGGCCTTCGGCCCAGACGGCATGCTCTACCTCGCCATCGGCGACGGCGGCGGCGGCAACGACAACACCGCCCCCAGCGGCGGCACCACCGGCAACGCCCAGGACATCACCGACAACCTCAAGGGCAAGATCCTCCGCCTCGATGTCGACGGCCCCGACAACACCCCGGGCAACGCCGACGACGACGCCTTCCCCGCAGACCCCGACCGCCTCTACACGCTCCCGCCCGACAACCCCTTCGTCGGCACCACCGGCGACGACGAAATCTGGCTCTACGGCCTCCGCAACCCCTGGCGCAACTGCTTCGACAGCCTCACCGGCGAACTCTGGATCGGCGACGTCGGGCAGGACGCACGCGAGGAGATCGACGTCATCCCGCCCTACGCCAGCGGCCTCAACCTCGGCTGGCGCTGCTACGAAGCCACGCGCGTCACCGGCCTCGGAGGCTGCTCGCCACTCCCCACCCCCGTCCACATGCCGCTCACCGAGTACGCCAACGCCCCCAACGCCGCCTTCGGGCCGTTCAACATCGCGGGCTGCGCCATCACCGGCGGCATCGTCTACCGCGGCAACGCCATGCCCTGCTTCCGCGGACGCTACATCTTCTCCGACTACTGCACCGGCGACATCTTCTCCTTCATGCGAACCTCCTCCGGCGGACTCACCGAAGTCCTCGCGCGCCGCACCGAGCTCGAACCCCCGGGCACGCCCGCCATCAACAACGTCGTCTCCTTCGCCACCGACACCCGCGGCGAGGCCTACATCATCGACGCCACCGGGGGCGAAGTCTTCCGCATCCTCCCCAACGGCTACTCGGGCGTCCTCACCGACGCCAACGCCAACGGCATCCCCGACGCCTGCGAGGGCGCGGTCTGCGACTCCATCGACTTCAACCGCGACCAGCTCTTCCCCGACACCGCAGACATCGACAGCTTCCTCTCCGTCTTCTCCGGCGGCCCCTGCCCCTCCGCCTTCTGCGGAGACATCGACTTCAACAACGACTCCCTCTTCCCCGACACCGCCGACATCGATAGCCTCCTCAGCGTCTTCAGCGGCGGCCCCTGCCTCTAGAAACAGCCCACGCGATCAAGTGACTCCCACAGCGGGCGCACACCCTTGTGCGCCTGCTGTCATTGTTTACAGAAACCCTCCCTCACCGCACCCATAACCCGACCAGCGGCCAATTCTCTGGCCAAGTCCGACGCCCCTTCCGCATGCATCCGAGTGCCCATCTGCACACCGAGAGAAGGAGTTTCTGTCATGCGGAAGTACGTGTGTCGCCCCATCGTGTTGACCCTCACCGCCGGCCTCTGCGCCGGCATCGCGCAAGCCCAGGACGCCGACCCAGGCCCGGACCTCGCCGCCTCAGGGTCCGTCAACGTCCCCATCCCCGCAGGCCAGATGGTGGACCCCGCCGGCTTCAACGACGCCGCGGACAAAGACCCGGCCTCCGCCATCGCCCGCGCCCGCGCCTCCTGGCCCTTCCAGCGCATCACGCGCGAAGAGGCCGAGGCCCGCATGGCCAGCGACGCCGCCGTCACCGAAATGCTCGCACGCCTCGACGCCCGTGGCATCGCCCTCCAGCCGCCCGAAAGGCCAAACTACTACTACTACCGCGGCCGCCCCCTCGCCATGGACCTCGACGTCACACGCGTCGCCATCATGCTCGCCGACAACGTCCCCGACGCGGCCATGAAGCAGGTCGCCACCGCCGCCGCAAGCCAGGCGGGGCTCACCCCCGCCGCCGACGGGCACGCCCAGTCCGGCCGCTGGGTCCTCGTGTCCCTCCACCGCCCGCTCGCCGGCTACGAAGACGCCGACGCGCGCCTCAACGCCTTCGCGAACACGCCCGGCGTTGTCATCGCCTCCCCCGTCTTCCACAGCCCCCTTATCGAAGGCGGCTACCTCACAGTGACCCCGGACATCCTGGCACAGGTCAAACCCGAACTCCGCGCCAAGGCCCTCGACACCGTCGCCGCCAAGGCCCCCAACCTCGCCGTCTTCAACCCCGCCCTGGGCACCATGCCCGGCGCGGTCCAGCTCCGCTCACACGCCAAGAACGGCTTCGACGTCCTCGCGGAGGCCAACCGCCTCGCCCAGGACCCTGCCTTCTCCTGGGCAGAGCCCGACATGCGCGGCACCGTCCAGCTCGACTTCGTGCCCAACGACACCGCCTACTGGGACCAGTGGCAGCACGACAACAACGGCACCAACGGCGGCGTCGCCGACCAGGACATGGACAGCGACCTCGCCTGGGACTACACGCGCGGAAGCTCCGCCATCGACGTCCTCATCCTGGACGAAGGCACCCAGCCCGACCACGCGGATATCAACTGGCAGACCGGGCGTGACTTCACCACCGGCGTCGTCGCCGGCGTCGGCAACGGCGCCCCGAGCTCGCCCTGCGACAACCACGGCACCTCCGTCGCCGGCATCGTCGCCCAGCGCGGCAACAACAGCCTCCTGGGCTCCGGCACCGCCCCCTCCTGCAACGTCCTCTGCGCCAAGGTGGCCGACCACACCGACACCACCCTGCCCTGCTCCGGCACCTCCTGGACCCTCCAGTACAGCTACATCGTGAACGCCATCGCCTGGGGCGTCACCAACGGCGCCGACGTGTCCAACTCCTCCTACGGCCTCGGCGGCACCAGCGCCGCGCTCGAAACCGAGTTCGCCGACTCCGCCACCGTCAACGGCGTCATCCACATGGCCGCCACCGGCAACAGCGGCGCGTCCAGCATCGCCTACCCCGCCAGCATCGCCTACGTCTACGGCGTCGGAAACCTCACCAACACCGGCGACCGCAACTCCTCCAGCCAGTACGGCACAGGCACCGACTTCACCGCCCCCGGCACCAACTGCCGCACCACCGACCGTGAAGGCACCGACGGCTACGCCTCCGGTGACGAGGTCTACTTCAGCGGCACCTCCTGCGCCAGCCCCAACGCCGCGGGCGTCGCCGCCATGTTCCGCTCCGCATACCCCTGGGCCACACGCTCCCAGACCTACACGGGCGTTGCCGACGGCTGCCGCGACCGCGGCGCCGCGGGCTACGACACCGAGTACGGCTACGGCTTCGTCAACTCCTACTACTCCATCGTCGACGTCAACCCCTCCAACGACCGCTGCGTCAGCGCCATCGCCATCCCCGACGGCACGCACACCTACTCCTACGCCAACCTCAACACCACCTGGGCCACCGACGGCTGGAACGAGCCCCAGGCCACCTGCGAGTCCGGCGCCGCCGGCGAGGGCGCCAGCGTCTGGTGGAAGTGGACCGCACCCAACACCGGCACCATCGCCGTGAACACCAACGGCAGCGACTACGACACCGTGCTCTCCATCTGGGACGGCTGCGGCACCGTGAACGCCTCCAACGTGTTCGTGTCCCCCACGCTGCTCGCCTGCGACGACGACGGCGGCACCGGCACCCAGTCGCAGATCCTCGCCTTCCCCGTCCAGGTCGGCGACACCTACTACTTCAAGGCCTCCGCCTACGGCGACACCAACCCCGGCGGCCTCCTCGACTTCGCCCTCACCCTGACCGCGACTCCCCCGGACAACGACTCGTGCGCCTCCCGCACCGTCATCCCCGGCAACGCCTACGGCACCTACAACCCCCCGCTCCTCGACACCGACCTCGCCACCACCGCGAGCTGCGAACACGACGAAACCTGCGGCTCCTCCAGCGGCAACAGCAACTCTGTCTGGTACGAATTCACCCCCTTCGAGGACGGAGAAGTCACCGTCCACACCCAGGGCAGCAGCTACGACACCGTCCTCTCCATCTTCCGCGTCTCCTCCTGCCCCTTCATCATCAACAACATCTGCCTCGACTCCTCCAGCGTCGCCTGCAACGACGACTACAACAGCACATTCCAGTCCTACATCGGCAACTTCCAGGTCGACCAGGGCGTGACCTACTTCATCAAGGTCTGCGACTACGGCACCGAAGGCGGCGGCGCCCTCGACTTCAACTTCACCTTCGACCCCCCCGCCACCCCCGCCAACGACAACTGCTCCAGCGCCACCCCCGTCCCCGGCGGCGCCCCGGGCGGCAACTTCCAGGATGAAGTCCGGGCCCACTCCGCGGGCACCGGCCTCTGCGACGGCAACGAGGACTGCGAGCTCAACAACGCCGGCTCCGGCCACTCCGTCTGGTACACCTTCACCCCCCAGTGCAACGGCCTCCTGGGCATCTCCACCCAGGGCTCCCTCTACGACACCGTCCTCTCGGTCTGGAGCAACTGCAGCGTCCTCCAGCTCCCCACCTTCCAGTGCAGCCGCACCACCCTCATCGCCTGCGATGACGACTCGGGCGCCGGCACCACCTCCCTCATCAACAACCTCAGCGTCACCGCCGGCAACGACTACCTGATCAAGGTGGCCGCCTACGGCACCGGCAACGCCGACCGCCTCGTCTTCAGCACCCAGTTCGTGTGCGTCGAGTCCGGCTGCGACTCCATCGACTTCAACGGCGACGGCCTCTTCCCCGACACCGCCGACATCGACGACTTCCTCTCCGTCTTCAGCGGTGGCCCCTGCAGCACCGGCACCTGCGGCGACATCGACTTCAACAACGACGGCCTCTTCCCCGACACCGCCGACATCGACAGCCTCCTGTCCGTCTTCAGCGGCGGCCCCTGCACCTGACGCCAACAGCCGGCACAACGGCCCATTCCCCTTTCCTTCGAGCACCCCGCGTGAGGAGCGCGGGGTGTTCCTTTTCCCGCCCGCGCCGGTGTCTGTTCGGTACATTCGCATACCATCCCGGTCTGTGCTATCTTGTCGGCCCGGCAACCGAGGGTGGCTTGCCGACGGACAGTGTTCTAAGTCCCGCGGGCTTCTGTCTCGCCCGCCTTGAGAAGGTTGCGCCATGGACAAGCTCTTTTACACGCTCGAAGAAGCCGCCGAACGCCTGGGCAAGAACGCGGACGACGTCCGCAAGATGGCCGCCTCCGGCCAGCTCGAGCAGTTCCGCGACCGCGACAAGCTCATGTTCAAGAAGCAGCAGGTCGACCTGCTCGCCGGCGGCGAAGAGGAACCCCTCCGCCTCGCCGACTCCGGTGAACTCGAGCCCATCGGCCTCGCGTCCTCCGGCAGCAGCATCGGCATGGCCGATTCCAACGCCGGCAAGGAAGGCACAGGCATCAGCCTCCTGGACGACGCTACCGACGACTCCGACGCCAACGCCGTCACCCGCATCACCACCTCCCCCAGCCTCGTCGACCCCGGCGAAGACAAGAAGTCCGCCTCAGGCAGCGGCGGCCTCCTCGACCTCACCCGCGAGGCAGACGACACCAGCCTCGGCGCAGGACTCCTGGAAGACGTCTACGGCGGCGAGACCGTCGCCGCCCAGACCGCCGCAGACGCCCCCGCCGAGGGCGGCGCTCTCTTCGAGTCCCCCGCCGGCGCCGGCGAGTCGTTCGAATCCGCCGCCCCAGTCGCCGCCGCAGCCGCCGTCGAGGTCTACGACGGCCCCGGCTCCGGCCTCGTCGGCGGCCTCGCCTTCGGCGCCACCGTCGCCCTCGCCGTCGCCGCCTTCACGCTCATCATGGGCATGACCGGCTCCGGCGGCGGCATGCTCAAGACCATCGGCGACAACTTCATGATCCTCGTCGGCGTCGCCGCCGGCGTCTCCCTCATTGCCGCCATCGTCGGCTGGCTCCTCGGCAAGAAGAGCTGAGCAACCCGGCACGCAAGCCTGATCAACAACCCCACGGCCCCGTGCAACACGCACGGGGCTTTTTCTTGCGCCCACCCCGCCCCGATGAACGTCTCAATGAAGCGCGATGCACCCATCAAAAAAAAAATGCCATGCAGGTGCCGGCAGAAACCGCGCGCGGCTCCCCCTGCAACAGCACACAGGCAAGCGACCAGCCGGAATCTCCCCCACCCACACACCGCGGAGTGGGGACTTCTTGGGTGACCCACGCTACACGCACGCCCCGCCGCCAAACACCCGGATGAACGCGCTGATGTCGTCCGTATCCGGGAACAGCCCGTCATTGTTGAAGTCGATGTCCCCGCACGTCCCCGTCGGGCACGGCGCGCCGCCGAACACCGCGATAAAGTCCGCAATGTCCTGCGTGTCCGGGAACAGCGTGTCCCCGTTGAAGTCGATCGAATCGCACGCGGGACCCACGGCCGTCACCCGCGCCCGCACCGAACCGGGCAGGTAGTCCAGGGTCCACGTGGTCCCGGCCGGGTTGTTGTTGAGCGTGATGGCCGAGAACGTGCCCACGCGTGCCACGCCCGCCGTGAGGAACGTGACCGCGTCGCCCAGCTGCGGCGTGTAGGAAGGAGCGAGCGTCACCGTCAGGCGACCGCCCAGGGTCGCACTCCCGGAAACCGAGAGCTTGTCAAACTGGCCCGCGCCCGTCCCCGCCACGTCGAGCACAAGTTCACCGCCCGTGCCCGCGCTGTTCTGGACGTAATTGCCCGTGACAGCGATGGTGCCGGCCGGGCTGACGCTCCCCAGAGATGAGACCGAACCCGTCACCGTGCCGCTGCCCCGCAGCAGGGACCCGGCCTGCAGCGTGAGCCCCGCAGCGGACTCCAGCGATCCCCCGCTCCCGAGGTTGATCACGGCGCCGGCCCCCGCCAGCGCGCCGTTGCTGTCGCGGAGGCGCACGAGGTTCCCGTTGCAGCGGAGCGTGCCGCGCAGATCAACCCCCGTCGGAGACGCGACGCTGCCCAGGTTCAGCGTCCCGCCCGCGTCCACCACCGAGCCCGCGTCGATGAGCAGGTCCGCCGTGAGATCGCCCGCGCCGCTGAAGGTGGACGTCGGCGAAAAGACGATGCGCGACCCCTGCATGAAGCGCCCGGCCGCCTGCGTCACGCCGCGGGTGAACGTGATCCCGTTGACCACGGCGCCCGCGAGCGGCGACACAAACCCGTTGTTCGAAAGGTCCGCGTCAAAGGTGCCCGACCCCAGGATGTCGCCGTTGTTGACCACCGGCCCGGTGAACACCGCAGTGCCGTTGTCAAGCTCCACAGTCCCGCCGGGCTGGATGGTCGCCGTCGAACACCGCACCCGCAGCGTCGAGCCGTTGGCAGACCGCATCCGGCCCACGTTGGTGAACGCGCCCGCGCTGACCGCGGGGCCCACCACCAGCGCCTGCCCCGTCGCGGCCTGGATCAACCCGCCAGACACCGTGTCCACCCGCCCGTTCACCTCCCCGGAGCCCGAGATCCTCGGGCGATCGGCGCCCGGGTTGCTCTGCATGGTCACCGCGCCCTGCACCAGCCCGTCCGAAAGGTCCAGGATGCCCGAGAGCATGACGCCAAGCTGAGTACCGCTGCTACCGCCGTTGGCAAACAGCGTCGAGGAAGTCAGACCGACCACGCCCGCCTGGTTGATCGTGATGGACGCGGGGTCAGGATCGGCGATGTCGTTCATCGCCACCAGCGACGCACCCCCGCCGAGCGCGACATTGCACGTCGGGCCGCCCCAATCGCCGCCGACGAACATGTTGAGCACGCTGTGCGAACCGCCGGTGATGGTCACGCCCCCGACCGCCGCGGGATCCACGCCCGCGGAACCCACCCGCAGCGTGTGCACGTTGAGCGTCCCCGTCACGTCCATCGTCCCGATGCCGCCCGTGCCCACGTTGATGTTCCCGGAACGGTTGGTGCCCAGCGCACCGTTGATGGTCGCCGTGCCCACGCCCCCCGAGCCAACCCGCAGCCCCGCCGGCGTCGTGAACCGCATCTGCCCCGCCGGGCGCAGCAGCAGCGACCCGCTCCCGCCGGGGCTGCCGCCCAGGCGCACGATCGTGCCCCCGAACAGGAACGTCCCGTCCCGCACGTCAAGGCTGCCCGCGTGGTCGTCGCCGATGACGAACGTCGTGGCCTCCACGTTGAGCGAAGTGAAACCCGCGCCGTTCAGAACAAGCGAGGGGGTCTGCCCCGCCCCCGCGCCGTTCACCAGCACATCCTGACACCGCAGGACGGCATCCCCGCCGCTGTCCGCAACCAGGCGCGCAACACCGGAGTTCGTCACGTGCAGGTCCATGCCGTTGGACCGAAACGCCGCCGCCTCAAACGTGCCGGAGACATCCACCGCGCCGGAGGTGCTGTACCCCGCGTTGTCGGCAAAGTCGCCCGAGAGGATCATGCTTGACCCTGCGCCCACGGAAATGCCCGTGGTCGTGCCGATGGCGGAAGCGCCGTTCGCTCCGACCACCGCGCCCCCCGCGTTCAGCGTCGACGAGCCGGACAGCGTCACCACCGAAGCCGTGTGATCACGCCCCGCAAACCGGAGGTTGCCGCACGTCACCGAACCCCCCGCAAGCACCTCCAGTGTGCAGGTGTTGTCCAGCATGTCCAGGGAAAGCTCGCCGCTGAATACCGCGGTAGAGCCGCTGCCCGTCACCCGCAGCGTGGCCGGGCGGTTGGCCCCGGGCGAGATGGTGGTGCTGCTGCCGACGCTGCCCCTGGTGCTGACGAGGTCGGCGCCCGCGCTCACGATGATCGTGCCGTTGTCGTTGACCTCACACGGACCGTACGCCGGGTGGCCGCTCCCCACGCCCGTGGTCAACGTTGTCCCCGAACCGGTGATCTCGATCGACCCGGGCGCCTGGCTGTTCACGGTGTACGGCACGCTGATGCTGCACGTGGTGAACGAGCCCGCCTGGAATTCCGCCGCCGCGCCCCCGTACACACGGAACCCGTACGTGTTCGTGTGCGGGCTGTTGAAGTTGAACAGCACGCCCCCCTGCTGCACCCACACCCAGTGCGAGGTCGGCACGTTCACGCCGAACGTCACCGTGTACGCGGTGTTGTGGTTGAAGTACAGGTCGTCGAGCGCAGAGGGCACCCCCGCCGGATTCCAGTTCGCCGCCGTCCCCGCCGTGCCCGTCACCGGCAACGCCCACGCACGCGTCGCCTGCCCGTGCGCGGACGCAACCAACGAAGCCGCAAACCCGGCAACACACACCAGCCGCTCAACGCGAGAGAACCCGCGACCGGCACGCCCCATCGAGTATCCCTTCTTCATGGGAAGACAATACCCCGGGCCGCCAAAAACGCAAGCGTTCCTGCACACCCAGCGCCCGCATGAGCAAGCAGAATCCGGCCCTTATCGGCCGATGCGCCCACGCCACCCCGTAGACCTTGTGGCCCCGCCGTCTCCCCAAACGAAAACAAACGAGCGCGCCCCCGCGCCGCCCACAGGCTCATGCCCGCACACAACCACCGCCGTGCGCGCGCCCGTGCACCGCCGCGCTGCCCCGCCCCCAAAATACCAAAAAATCTGCCGCTGTCTTTCCAGCCCGTTGCGCCCAAGGTCCCCCCATCCGCAACCAATCTGCGCGCACAAACCGGGGCGCAGCCCGGGTAAAGGGAGGACCACACAAATGCACTCCACGCCCAACGCCGGTGCTCCGCCCCTTCCCCCGCCTGTCCCTCTACCTCCCGACCCCATCCCTCGTCAAGTGTCCACAGCGCAAGCGCTCAAAAGGCCGTTATCGGTCACAGCGGGCACGCAAAAACGCCTGCAAAGCCACGCCCTGCGAAAACCCCCGCGACAAAGCACGCGCGCGCACTCCAGCGAGCACCACGCCCCTCACCCGCACGCGCCGCCGCTGAACACCGCCAGCAGCCCGTCTATGTCCGCGGTATCCGGGAACAAGCCGTCGTTGTTGAAGTCAATGTCCCCGCAACTGCCCGTCGAGCACCCCCCGCCGCTGAACACGCTCAGGAAGTCATCGATGTCCGCCGTGTCCGGGAACAACCCGTCCCCATTGAAGTCGATGCTGTCGCACACCGGCCCCACCGGCGGCAGCGTGATCATCACAAACTGCTGCCCGGCCACCGCGTTCATGTTCGGCGCCAGCCCCAGGTCGCCCGTCCCCGCCGGGCACCCCGGCAGCCACTGGTTGCCGAACGTCCCGTCCGTGCGCAGCAGCGCCACCGCCGCCCGCACCGCAAGCCCAGCCCGCGCCGCGCCGTCCGCCGGCAGGCCGATGTCCGCATACGGCACCCGCGCCTCCAGCCCCGTCAACGCCGTCGCTGCCCCCGTCACGCTCGACGCCGTGACACCCGCCGTGTTGGTGTTGTCCATCGCCACCAGCAGCCCGTTCGGGTTGGCGCCGCCCGCCAGGGCCCCGCTCCCGTTCCCCGCCACACCCGCCCCGCGGTACGTCTTGACCGCCCCGGCCGCCCCAAGCGCGACCTGGTCCACGTAGATGTTCCCGCTCGCGAAGTTGATGAAAAACAAGTGCTCGGGCGCAAACCCGCTGTCCAGCACCGTGCCCGTGAGCTGCTGCAGGCCGCCCGGCGGCGGCGTGAGCGCGCTGGTGTTCAGCACGTTCTGCCCGCCGCTCCCCGTCTGCAGGAAGACCGCCATCGCTGTTCCGTCCGTCGGGCAGTTCCCCGTGATGCTGACCCGCAGGCCGTCGTCCGCCGGACGCAGGAAGAGCTGGTTGAGCTCCGCGGTGTTGTTCCCCATGCTCGTCGGCGCAGTCTGCGTCGCCCTCAGGTTCGCAGCCCCCGCGTCGACCGGCACCTGCCGCCCGTCAATATCCGCAGGGGGCGGCGGCGGCGGGGTATACGCAAGCCCCACGCCAAGGACGGCGTACGAGTACCCCGGGAGGCTGAGCGCATACGCGCCGCGGTTCGCCGTCGTGATCGCCGGCCGCACCGCGCCGGTGATGAGGTCGGTGGGCGTGGTCGTGCCCCCCGCGACACCGAACGCCGACAGGTTCAGCGTGGCGTTCGCCGCCGACGCCCCCAGGTTGATCGCCACCAGCACCTTCTGGTCATTATGCACACGCACAAACGACCACACCCGCGAGGACGAATTGGTGACCGGCACGTACGCCCCGCGCCGCAGCGCCACGCTCCCCGTCCGCGCCGCGATGAGCGACCGGTACGCCTCGAGCACGCTCCCGGTTACTCCCGCCTGCTCCTGCACGCTCCGCCCGTCGTTGTTCTGCGCCGTCCGGTTGTTGTACGCGCTGGAGTTCAGCACCCAGTAGTTGCTCATCGGGGCGCCCGCCACCGCCAGCCACTTGAACGGCTCACGCACAGGGATGTCGTTCGCGTCGCTCCCCCAGTTCCCCTTCACACCCCGCATCCCAAGCTCATCCCCGTAGTAGATGTTCGGCGGGAACGGCTGCGTCATCAGGACCGCGGCCCCCACCTTCTGCCTGGCGTTGCTCCCGCCCCAGTAGCTCGCGACCCGGTCCGAATCATGATCGTTGGTCTGCGCCACCACCACCTTCCCCGCCGGTGTCGCCGCGATCGTTGCCGCCATCGCAGAATACAGCCCCGCAGCAGACTCGTTCAGCACCGCATCCCGCGCCGCAAACTCGAATGGCTTCGTCAGCACGCCGTCGAATCCGTTCGGCGTCATCACCTCCGTCCCGTAGCTCCCCCAGTCGCCGTGCTCGCCGAAGATGAAGATCCCCGGCTTCGTCGCCCGCAGGCCCGTGCAGAAGCTCTCCCACCACCCGATGTTCGCACCCCAGCCCTCCGGCGCGTTGGCGTAGATGTGGTCCAGCCGGAACCCGTCCACGCCGTCGCTGGTGTTCCCGTCGTTGTTGGGGTCCAGCCACTTCCGGGCCCAGCCGATGACCGTGCCCGCCGCGTTGGCGTTGGCCAGGTTCCAGTGGATGAACCCCACGCTGCTCCCGTTCCATGTGCTGTAGGTGTACCCCTGGTAGCTGGTGTTCTGCGTGTTCGTGAACGCCAGCCACGGGTCGTACGTGCTCGACGGGTTGTTGTACGCGCCGCTGTAATAGACGGAGTTCGTCGAGACCCCGTACGCGACAAAGTCCAGGATGACCTTCATGTTCCGCGCGTGCGCGCCGTCCACGAACGCCTGCAGCTGCGCCTGCGTCCCGAACCGGGTGTTCAGCTGGTCCCCCGCGCCGTGCTGGTACCCGTGGTACGCCGCGCTCGGGAACACCGGCTGCAGGTAGATCATCGTCACACCCAGCCCCTGGAGATAGTCCAGGCTGGCCGCCGACGACAGCCCCCCGAAGTCCCCGAACCGCGTCTGCGTCGACCCCTGCGTGTCGTTGTTCGAATCACGCCACGCGATCGGCATGATCTGGTAGATCACCTCGTCCTGGAACGGGCGGGCAGTCTGGGCGCGGGCCGGCACGGCCGCAAGCCCCGCAAGGGTGAGCATCGCACAGGCGCGCACGGGCAGGTGTGGGGTCATCAGGAACTCCGGGCCGGGGACACGACAGCATACACGACCCCGCAACGCCACCGGGCTGGTTCTGGGACGCTCCCCGCGACCAGCGCGGGGCAACCGCCCGGCTCAGCACAGCTCGTAGCGGCCGCCGGGCACGCCCAGCGTCTCCCACAGCGTCGTCACCGCGTACAGCACCTGCGTCTCGCTGAGCGTTGCCGCCAGCAGCCTCGTCCCCAGCGGATCAAACGCATCGATGTGCGTCAGCGGGGCCTGGCGGTGCACATGGGCCTGCGCGCTGCACACGGGCATGCGTGCACCCCCTGCCTCCAGGGAGAAGACGCAGGTGTAACTGCCCTGCTCGCCCGGCACGGCATCGCACACCAGCGCAGCGTCCACAGCCTTCACCTGCTCCAGCCACGCCCGCGCGCCCGGCTCGGTCACGGCCGACGCGATCAAGCGCCACCGGAGCGACCGGGCAGTGCCGGCCTCAGCCTCCACGCGCACCACGCGCTCGCGGGACACCGCGCTCATGAACCCGTCTCCTTCAAACGCCCGCCCCGCGCGCGGGGGCCGTCCGGCAGCCTGGTCAGCAGGCTGGCCGCCAGCCGGAGCCCCTTGCCCGCCGGGCTCACGAACTGCGTCGAAAGGCCCGCGAGCATCTCGAAGAACTCGAGCATGTCGTCCAGGCGCTTGTTGTGCTCCGCGATGCGATGGGCATCCTCGCCCGAGAGGTTCGCCGGCACCTTGTCCTTGCTGGCCGCCCCCGACGCGTCGTGGCGCGTGGTCAGGTCCCGGATCTCGTGCAGGTTCGCCAGGAGCGGGTCCACCTCGCGGTTCAGGCGCTCGCGGACAATCGCCCGGAACAACGCCCACACGTCCTGCTCCGCCTCGAAGTACTCCTTGCGGTCACCCCGACGCGTCACGCGTGAAATAATGTTCCAGTCCACCAGGGCACGCAGGCTCATGCTCGCGTTGCCGCGGCTGATCTGCAGACGCTCCATGACATCGTCCGTGCACAGCGCCTCGCCGGTCACATACAGCAGCGCGTGCACCTCGGCCATTGTGCGGGAAATGCCCCAGGCACCCGCCATCTGGCCCCACACGGCGATGAAGCGGTCCTGCGCCTCCCGCAAGGCTCGGTCCGGGTTGGAAGGGGCAGGGCTCGCCACGCCCGAATCGTCCCGGGGCGATCTCCGGAAGTCCATGATATTTTCAGAAAAATATGAAAACACCAGAAAGAAAGGGATGGCGTGCCGGATCGCAAAAAAAAAGCAGGGCGGCGCGTCGAACTAGTGTCCAACATCACCGCCCGCTCGGGGGGCAAGATTGTCTACTCCAATAGGGGCCATTGGTTTGGCCGTTGGAGTGAGTCACATTCTACATATCCATGACCGTTGCGCCAAGTCCCACCCCACGACTTTCTGTAAAAACTCTTTCATCTAGTAAGCTGACACCGTCATATCCACAACCGCGCAGATTCCGACCACCACACTGGCCATTCCGTTGAGGGTGAAAAACGCCATGTTGAGCGCGGGCGGCTCCTTCGCTAACTCCTCCTGAGAGCGTCGGATAAGTCCAGCGAGCAGGACGTGCTCCCAGACGAGCAACGCGAGCACCACACCGATGCCCACCAGAAGTAGTGATGAAAAACGTGCTTCCGCCCTCCAGGCAAAGACAATGCACACACCCGCCCCCAGGTGCAAAATCCTGCTGACCCAGGCCGCCCCATGGAAACCAAGCGCAGCGGGGATGGAGCGCAGCGAGAGTCCGCGGTCAAAGTCCCGGTCCTGGAGCGCATAAATAATGTCGAACCCCGCCACCCAGCAGAGCACGAAGCCCGCGATCCAGAACAGCGCCGGGGTACGGCCCAGGGAGTGCGGATCCACCGCCAACGCGGCAGCCAGCGGGCTCGCGGCCAGCGACGCACCCAGCACCAGGTGGCAGAGCGCAGTAAACCGCTTCGTGAAGGAGTAGAACGCAAGCCACGCGAGGACCGGCACACTGAGCGCAAGGGGCCAGTAGTTGCCGTAGAAAACCCAGAACAAGGAGCACACGCCCACAAACAGCACAGCGCAGCCCGCGAGTGTCTTTGTGCCCTGCACGACCTGGAGTTCACCCGACGCGAACACCCGCCGGCGGGTCCGCTGGTTCTGCCGGTCAAAGTCACGGTCCGCCAGGCGGTTGATGACCATCGCCCACGTGCGAGCAGCCACCATGCAGACGACGACCAGGACAAGCTTTCCTAGGAACCCCCGTGCGGTGCCCCAGGACGGCGCGGGGAAAGGCCCGGCAAGGAACGCCCCCACCACCGCGAACGGGAGTGCGAACACCGAGTGCGCCAGTTTGATGTCGCGGGCGATCAGGCGCAGCGGGCTTTGGGCCGGGGACGCGTGGATTGCGGGGGTTTGCTCGGCGGAGACCTGGGTCACGTGAAAGCCTAGCACGCCGCCCGCGAATCATGCGGACAGGGCGGCCCGCCTGTGATAGTCTGTGCACGGAGCATCCATGAACAACCTCCGCATGCTTCTGGAGTCCGGGAACACGCTGGTGCGTCTGGTGACCTACGAGGAACCCGAGGTGCTCGATCATGCGTTGAACGCTGCCCAGGACCTGGGCGTCCAGGCGTGGGTGTGGTCGTCCACGGGCGGGCTGCGCCGTGCCGAGCTGCGCCACCAGCAGCCGATCGCCGACACGACCAACGCCGCGGCGGCGCTGGTGTGGCTCCGCCTCAATATCCGGGAGCCCTCGCTGGTAGTGATGCTGGACCTGCTCGACTACCTCCAGGACCCGCAGACGGTGCGTGCGCTGCGGGACCTGGCGGAGCACTTCCGTGCGGGCGGCGAGAACATGGAGCTGATGGACCGGGCCTGGGTGGTGATGATCGACAGCCGAGCGGAGGTGCCCCCGGTAGTGGACGCCCTCTCGCGCCAGATCGATATCCCGCCGCCGGACGACGTGGAGGTGGAGCAGATCATCCGCTCGGTGCTGAAGCGCATCAATGCGCGCCGGCCGCTGTCGGTCAAGATCCCCCGCCGCACGTACGAGGCCATGGTGCAGGCCCTCCGGGGCCTGTCGCGGCGCCAGGTCGAGCAGCTCATCGCGGAGGCGGTCACGTCCGACGGCGAGTTCAGCGAGAAGGACCTGCCCGAGGTGCTGGCCGGAAAGCGCCGGCTGGTGCGGGCCGCCGGGGTGCTCGACTTTGTCGAACGCCCGACGTCGATGGACGAGGTGGGCGGGCTCGTGAACCTCAAGGAGTGGCTCAAGAAGCGCGAGGGCGGGTTCACGGCCGAGGGGCTGGCGGCCGGGCTGCAGGCCCCGCGCGGCGTGCTGCTGCTGGGCGTGCAGGGCTCGGGCAAGAGCCTGGCGGCCAAGGCGATCGCGACGACGTGGCAGCGTCCGCTCATGCGCCTGGACCCTGGCTCGCTGTACGACCGGTACGTGGGGGAGAGTGAGCGTCGCCTGCGCGAGGCATTCCGCCAGGCGGAGGCGATGGCGCCGGTAGTGCTGTGGATCGACGAGATCGAGAAGGGCTTCGCGTCCGCCGCGAGCCAGAGCACGGACGGCGGGCTCAGCCAGCGCATGTTCGGGGCCCTGCTCTCCTGGATGCAGGAGCACCAGGCGCCGGTGTTCCTGGTCGCGACCGCCAACGACATCGACGCGCTGCCCCCCGAGCTGCTCCGCAAGGGGCGCTTTGATGAGATCTTCTTCGTGGACCTGCCCGGGCGCGCAGCCCGTGAGCAGATTTTCGCGGTGCACCTGCGCAAACGCCGGCAGGACCCCAAGGATTTTGACATTGCGCGCCTGGCGGCGGAGACCGAGGGGTACAGCGGCGGCGAGATCGAGCAGGCCGTCGTGAGCGCCATGTACACCGCGTTCGCGGACAAGCGTCCGCTCAGGACTGAGGACATCGCCGATTGCGCGCGGTGCTCCCCCCCGCTCTCGGTCACGATGCGTGAGCGCATCGAAAACCTGCGTGCGTGGGCCGACGGGCGGTGCGTGAAGGCCGACTGAAGCACAAGGGCGAACCGGTGCAGGCATCCGCGCGTACGGTCCCGCAACCATGAACGTTCAGGCATGGCAGGACTGGGTGGTGCTGGCCGTCGCGTGTGTCGCGGCCATGGGCGGTGTCGTCATGACAGTCCTCACCCTGCCCGGCGCGTGGCTGGTGGTGCTCACCGGCCTTGGCATCGCGATCGCCCGCCCCGACATGGTGCCGTGGTGGGCGGTGGTCATCCTTGCGGTCATTGCCGCCGCCGGAGAGGCGATCGAGGCGGTCGCATCCGCCGCCGGTGCGGCCAAGGCGGGGGCGAGCAAGCACGCCGCCTGGGCGTCTATCGCCGGCTCATTCGCCGGGGCATTGCTGGGCATCCCCTTCCTCCCCCCGTTGGGATCGATCGTGGGCGGCGCGCTGGGGGCGGCGGTCGCGGCGGTGACCGTGGAGCGGTGGGCGATGAAGAAGGAGTGGAAAGCCGCGGGGAAGGCGGGCGCGGGGGCCGCGATCGGGCGGCTGGTGGCCACCATTGCCAAGGTACTGGTGTGCGTCGTGACCGGCCTCGCGCTGGTGGTGGCGGTGGCGGCGTGAGGTATCCTGCAACCGGGTGCGTCAAGTCTGCGCAAAGGGGGCGGGTGGTCGCGTGAACTTTGCGCCCTCCTGGGTGGCTTCGGCCGATATCCTCACGTGAAGCGGCGGTTGAGTTCCTTTCGGCGGTCGGGCCGGTCGATTCCATGCGTTGTGGATCGCACCCCTCACGGCCCTTCCTCCACCCGCCGGACGCAGCCCCAGACGCAGCCGCCCATGGCGAAAAAAGAAGTGAAGCACCCCAGAGACGAGAAGCCCCACACGGCCAAGCCTGGAAAGGGCACCATGGTCAGAAGCGTGACGGCGGAGCCGGCACCCACCACAGCCAGGAGCAAGGGCGGGCGCGGCGTGCAGGCGCGGAACGGACTCCATCCGGAGGCTGAGCAGAAGCCGGGGAAGGTCGCGAAGCAGAACGGGCACATCAGGGGCCAGGGCGCGGACACCACCGTGCGGACGTTCGTGCTGGACACGAACATCCTGCTGCACAACCCCGACGCGCTCTTCGTGTTCAAGGAGCACCACGTCGTCGTCCCCTTCACCGTGATCGAGGAACTCGACCGGATGAAGCGGAAGGACGACGACCTGGGGCGCAACGCCCGGGCCTGCATCCGCAACCTGGACCGTCTGCGGGCCCTGGGCAAGCTCAGCGACCCGATCAACTGGGGTGACCTGCCCGCGCCCAGCCGCGGCGCATTCAGCACCGGCCCGGGCGGGAAGACGGGCACGGTGATGATCGACGTGACGGAGTACGAGCGTCCGCAGGGCATCGACGCCGATGCGCCGGACAACCGGATCATCGCCGTGGCGTACCACCTGCACCAGCAGGGCGTGCCGGTCGTGTTCGTGACCAAGGACCTGGCGGCCCGCATCAAGAGCGACGCGCTGGGGATCAAGACCGAGGACTTCGCCAACCAGCGTGTGGACGCCGACCGGCTGTACACGGGCTTCGTCAACGCCTCGGTCGAGGGGGCGCTCATCGACGAGCTGTACCGCGACCGCCTCCTGTCGCTGGAGCGGGTGGCCCAGCCCCTGCGTGAGCAGATGGCCGTGGAGGCCGGCGCGACCGACCAGGCGAGCATCGAGGCGATGGTCGCGGAGATCGCGGGCGTGCCGGTGGAATCGCTGGTGCAGCCCAACCAGTTCATTGTCCTCAAGGACAAGGACGACGACAACCACACCGGCCTGGCGCGGCGCCTGGCGGACACGGACCACGTCATCCCCGTCACCGGCCCGCGCAAGCCCGTCTTCGGCATCATGGCCCGGAACGTGCAGCAGACCATGGCCCTGGACGTGCTGCTGGACGAGGACATCAAGCTCGTCACGCTCCTGGGCAGCGCCGGCACGGGAAAGACGCTGCTCGCGCTCGCCGCGGGCATGACCAAGGTCTTCGCCGAGGAGCGCTACGACAAACTGCTGGTGGCACGCCCCATCATGCCGCTGGGGCGCGACATCGGCTACCTCCCCGGCGACAAGGACGAGAAGCTGGGCGCGTGGATGCAGCCCATCTTCGACAACCTGTCGTACCTGCTCAGCACGCGGGGCGGGGGAAGCCCGCAAGCCGAGAGCCACACCGCCGAGCAGCGCATCACCAAGCTCATGGCCGACGGCAAGCTGGTGCTCGAGCCGCTGACCTACATCCGCGGGCGCAGCATCCCGCACCAGTTCATGATCGTGGACGAGGCCCAGAACCTGACGCCCCACGAGGTCAAGACCATCGTCAGCCGCATCGGCGAGGGGACCAAGCTCATCCTGACAGGCGACATCGGCCAGATCGACAACCCGTACCTGGACACCAGCAGCAACGGCCTCGCCTACGCCATCGAGAAGATGAAGGGCGTGCGGCTGTTCGCGCACGTGACGCTGGCGAAGAGTGAGCGGAGCGAGCTGGCGAGCCTGGCGGCGAGCAGGTTGTAAGCACCCGCGCCTGAACACAACGGGCCGCACCGGCTGTTCTCGCGGTCGGCTCTTATCCTCTGTCCGTGCCCCGCTACAAGCTCACCATCGCCTATGACGGGACGAACTTCTGCGGCTGGCAGAAGCAGGAGCCGTTCCGCGACCGCACGGCCCTGGCCGGCGGGCAGCAGGCGGACGCGATCTACACGCCGTCGTCCCACGACAAGATGCCCGTCGTGCCCGCGGAGAAGATCGCCGGTGAACTCGGCGTGCGCGAGGGCGAAGACCGGGCCCGCGTCGCCCTCCGCACCGTGCAGCACGTGGTGGAACAGGCCGTGCGCGTGGTGGTGCGGGAACGTGTCAACCTTGACGGTGCGAGCAGGACCGACACCGGCGTGCACGCCCGCGGGCAGGTCGGGGCATTTACGTGCAGCGGACGAGACGAAGGGACGGAAGGGCAAGAGGGCGGGGCGGAGAACCCGCATAGCGGCTGGCCGCTCTCGCGCAGCGTGGAGCGGCTGGTGCGTGCGCTCAACGGCAACCTGCCCGAAGACGTGGTCGTGATGGGTGCCGAAGTGGTGCATGAACAGTTCAACCCAGTCGGTGACGCCACGAGCAAGGCCTACTCCTACACCATCCACAACGCCCGCGAGCGGGCGATGTGGGACCGCAATTACGTGCACCACGTGTACGAGCCGCTGGACGTAGCCGCCATGCAACAAGCCGCCGCACACTTTGTGGGTGAACAAGACTTTGTGGCGTTCGCTGCTGCCAACCACGGTCGGTTGACCACCGTGCGGACTGTCTTCTCGTGCGGTGTGACGGCTACGCCGATCGGCGGGATGCACGCGGGCATGCCGCAGCGCGTGCGGATTGACATCAGCGGGAGCGGGTTCCTCTACAACATGGTGCGCATCATCAGCGGGACGCTGGTGGAAGTGGGCCGCGGGCGCATCAAGCCGGACGCGGTGCCGGGGATCATCACGGGGAAGGACAGGCGTGCGGCGGGGCCGACATTGCCGGGGCGGGGGCTGTGTCTGGAGTGGATCAGGTACCAATGAAGATCCTCCACATCAGCACGCGCCTCATCCTCGGTGGTTCGCAAGAGAACACCGTGCTGTCGTGCGAAGGGCAGGCGCGGCTTGGGCATGAGGTGCACCTGGCGTTCGGACCGATCTACGGGCCCGAGGGGAGTTTGCTGGAGCGGGTGGAGCGGTTCAACGCGGAAGCGCGTGCGGGTGGGAAGCACCTGCCCATCACCACGCACGTGCTGCCGCACATGGTGCGGGAGATTCATCCGTTCAAGGACCACATCTGTTTTCACCATGAGTTGCGGCCGCTGATCCGCACGCTCAAGCCCGACATCGTGCACACCCACAGCAGCAAAGCGGGCATCCTCGGGCGGTGGGCGGCGTGGAAGGAGGGTGGCGCGGCGGGGAAGATCGGCGTCATTCACACCATCCACGGCCCGCCGTTCATGCCCGTGGAGGGCGGGGCGGTGCACCGCGCGAAGGTGCGCGCGATGAACCTCGCGTACACGCTCGCAGAGCGCTTCGCCGCCCAGCGATGCCACACCATCGTGAGCGTGGCAGACGCCATGACGCGCGAGTTCCTCGCCCGCGGCATCGGCGACGCGGCGCAGTACACCACGGTCCGCAGCGGCATGGATGTGCAGCCGTTCCTGACGGCGGCGCCCGGCGAGGACCGCGCCGCCGTCCGCGCGTCTCTTGGTCTGACCGACGCAGACTTTGTCGTGGGCACCGTCGCGCGCCTCGCCCAGCACAAGGGGCACGATGACCTCCTCGATGCGCTCGCGGACGATCTGCGCGGCAACCCGCACTGGAAGCTGCTCTGGGTGGGCGACGGCTGGTGGAAGGACCGGCTCATGGCCAAGGCAGAATCCATGGGCCTGCGCCGGCAGGTGCTGCTCACGGGCCTGGTGCCGCCCGAGCGCATCCCCGCCATGGTCCGCGCCATGGACGTGCTCGCCCACCCCAGCTACCGCGAAGGCCTGCCCCGCACTGTTCCCCAAGCCCTGCTGTGCGGCGTGTGCCCGGTGGCGTATAACGTGGATGGCACGGGCGAGGCCTGCCGCGAGATGGAGACGGGGCGGCTGGTGCGGGTAGGTGACCTTGCCGGGTTGCGATCGGCCATCGCGTGGTGCGCAGAAAACCCGCAGGAGCGCGCCGCCCTTGCTGCACGAGGCCGCGACGAATGCCGTGGGGCGTTCAGCGCGGGGGAGATGGTTCGTTGCCTCGAGCTTGTGTACGCCGGCGCAGTTTCGGGAAAGGGTGGAAGCTCTCGCGCCAGTAGTCCCGCATGACGTCCCAGGTGGTGCTGTGGCCGCACTCGGGGCAGCGGACCTCGTCGGGGCCGTCACGGCGCAGTTTCGAAAGGTCGTAAAGGCACCGAGGGCAGCACTGCCAGCGCATCCGCACCACCTCGGCCTTGACACGAAGGTGTGCCCATCGTCCCACCGCGAACACTCCCAGCATGACGGCGGCGGAAGCGGACAGCAGCACCAGCAGCAGGGTGTGCCATCTCCTCAGCGGCTCGTACGAAACCACAGCGACGAGACCGAGGGTGGTCAGGATGGTGAAGGGCAGCACCCGGAGGGTGAACCGAGTGAGGCGCCATGTGGTGGGAAGTTGCAAACCGGATTCTCGTGACCGCCGGACTCCCGCTACCGCTTCCACCACCCCGCGCTCACGCCCTCCACCACCGCCACGTCCGTCCCCACCAGGCGTGACGCATCAAACCGTTCCTTCCCCCGGTTGACCACGACAACGACGCGCACGCCATTGTGCTGACGCTCGAAGGCGAAGACGTCCTCACTGCCCGTGGCAAGGTGCCGCGTCGTGCCCAGCCGCAGCGCCGGGCCCACCTCCGGGCTTTGCCGCATGGTGAGCCACTTCCTGTACTCTGCGCGGATGGCCGGCATCGGCGCGTCTTCTGCATGCTGGGGCGGGCCGAACTGCCCGTACTGATCTTCCCACTGCAGCGGCTTGCGGCACGTGGGGTCGTCGCTGCCCCACATGCCCCACTCGTCGCCGTAGTAGATCATCGGCGAGCCCGTGTACGTCGCCTGGATCGCCACGCCCAGCAGGCTGAGCCTGTAGATGTCCTCCGGCGGCTTGCCCGGCTTGTAGGGGACGTATTCGCGTTCGGGCGGCGTGGGCGCCGCGGGTCCCCCACTGCTTCCATCCTTCTTGTCCCCTGGCTCACGGCCGCTCTTCTTCTTCGGCCTTGGCCTGTCGTCCAGGTTCTGCTCCGCGCAGTCGCGGTCGTAGCCGCGCCCGGGGTTCCAGAGCATGTTGACGTAGCGGTCGGTATCGTGGCTTGCGAAGAGGTTCTGGTGGATGAGCTGCGTGGAGGGCGCATCGCCCGCGAACGCGGCCTCGAGGCGGCTCGAAAGCTGCGACGCCGGCACCGGGTTGCCGTGCTCGTCCATGTTGCGCAGCCAGTCGAGCACCGGGTACGCGAAGGGGTAGTTCATCTGCGTGTCGAACCCGCTCTCGCCCCCCAGCCCCTTCACCTTGCTCCAGATCTCGGCGATGATGATCGCCTCGGGGTTCAGCCCCTTGACGAGCGCACGCCAGTCGTGCCAGAACTCGGGGCCGATCTCGCCCGCGACATCCAGGCGCCACCCGTCAATGCCATCGGATGGATCACCATCACCGTTGGGGTCCATCCAGCGTTTGGTGATGTCGAAGATGTGCTTCTTGACACCGGCGTTGAGGTCGCCCTTCTCGACCGTCGCGTCCCAGTCCCGGCCGCCCTTCACGCCCTTCACCTGGCGGAACTCCGGCAGGTAGCCGTTCTTGTTGCCGGGCCAGCCCGTCCATGCCACCAGGGATCCGGCGCTGTCGAACTCGCACTGGTACCACGACGCGTACGGGCTCTTCCTGCCGTGCTTCTGGATGTCCTGGAACGCCCAGAACTCAAGCCCGGTGTGGTTGAAGCAGCCGTCGATGATCACGCGGATGCCGCGCTGCTTGCAGGCGGGGAGGAAGGTCTTGACGAAGTACGTATCCGCCTCCGTCCACACCCACGTCGCCGGATCGTCGGTCTCGGGCGAGCCGCCCGCACCAGCGGGTGCGCGGTAATAGCCGCTGTCGATGGGCTGGCTGCTGCCCATCGCGCCCAACGCCTCGTCGATATGCCGGTAGTCCGTCGCGTCGTACTTGTGCAGGCTCTTGGCCTGGAAGATGGGGTTCAGGTAGATCGCCGTGATGCCCAGGTCCTTGAGCTCGTCAAGCTTCTGCGTCAGGCCCTGCAGATCGCCCCCGTACCGCCGGTCGAAGATGACGTCGTACAGCGACCCCGCGCGGTGGGGTTTGTACTTGCTCTTGTCGGTGCCGCGCCGGGCGAACATGGCGTCAAGCTCACCCGCCTGCACCGTGTACCAGTTGCTGCCCCAGCCTGCGAGGAAAACACCCTGACCGTTGGGGTCGTTGGCCGTGTTGCCGTTCCTGAACCGCTCCGGGAAGACCTGGTACCAGACGGCGCCCCTGGCCCATGAGGGGACCCGGACGTCGGCGGCCGTTGCAGGGGCGGGCGGCGCGAGTGATTGTGTGGGCTGCATGGCGCAGGATGGGAAGGCGGCACACGCGGTAAGGATCAGGGCGGACAGTGCGCGGTCACAATGCATGCCAGAGTCTACCTCCCCTGCACCGCGTGAGCGACGATCACCGCCATTGCAGCTGGTCTGCGTCTATGGGGCCCGGCCCGGTGCTGAGGCCGGCGCCAAGGACCGCGGGCTCGCCCCGCGTCCACACGTCCGGGGAGAGCACGGTCGCGCAGGGGTAGTCCACGCCTGCAGAAAAGTACGACAGGCGGTCGGTTGCGCGCATGGAGCGGAGCGTGGTGCCGCACACGGCGCCCACGAGCCGTGCGCCGGCGCCCGGCATGGGCTTGGTCATCAGCCAGGCGGCATCGCTGCCCGCCCGAGCGCGGAGCTTCTCGCGGGACTCTGCAGTCTGTTCAGCAAGGTGGGCTGTGTTCCACGCGGAGTTCATGGATCTGGCGCCGTAGAGGACGAGATTCCCGCCCTGGTCGGCCGGCCCCGCTGCGTACGCATCGTCGCTCATCACCCGCGCGTACCCGTTCCCCCGGTACCACCACTGCTCCCCGTCAAACCGCGCCTTCGCGTACGCCCACGCGTTCTCTTCGGGCGTGCCGTGCGTGCCGTACACCAGCACGAAGTGGTTGTTGAACGCACGCTTGAAAGAGCCGGGGTGGAAACCGTCCGGCCCCAGCGGCGACGCCCGCGCAGCCGGGCCCGGCTTCTCGGGCAGTGTGCGCGAGGCGAACATGCCGAAGATGTCCGGCCAGTCCACGCACGCGGCGCCCCACTTCACCGAGCCGTCCGGGCCCGCGTTGGCCTTCTTGATGCCGTCATCGTCCCACCAGTGCCCCGCGCCGGGCTGTTCATGGAACTCGAACGGGATGTTCAGCTTTGTGAGCTCCTCCCGCGCACGCCGCGCCTCGGTCACGGGCACGTTGTCGTCGGCATCACCGTGCAGGATGTAGATGCCCGTTCCTTTGAGCCGCGCCAGGAGAGGAACCGTGTCGCTGGGCGCGATCACCTCCCGGAACTTCTGCATGACGGGGTCGTCACCCCCGGGGCCGAACTTCTGGCCCAATGCGCCCATGTACGTGCTGAAAGACAGCCAACCGGCGCTGGGCGCAATCGCCGCGAACCGTTCGGGGTACAGGCACCCCAGCTGCCACGTGCCGTGCCCGCCCATGCTGTGCCCGGTGAGGTATTGCCGGCGCGGATCTGTCTTGAACTCCCGTGCGACAAAGTCCATTGCTTCCAGGGCATCGATGCGGCCCCAGTCCTCCCAGTCAAAGCCGTACGGGCGGCGATTTGTCGGACAAGCGATGACGAGCCCGCCCTTCGCGGCGTATGAAGCAGCTTGATTCGTGGCTTCAACCGAGGCGCCGTGGACGGAGACAACAAGGCCCGGACGTGCAGTGGAGTCGCCGCCGGGTATCGGAGGGACAACGCTGACATACTGCACGCTGCCGTCGATGGCGCTGGCGTACGTCAACTTGTGTGTAGTCCGTTCGTCCACGGTCGCGAAGGCAAGATCAGACGAGACATTGGGTGTTGGCGCACTGTCATTGTTCCACCGCTCTTCGTCCATCACCTCCACTCTGACACTCGTGAACACGGGTGGCGTCGGAGCGATGTCTGCGGACAGCGGTACTTTGAGAATCGACAGAGGTGCAAGCGCCAGCAAACTCTCCTGCACGGGACCCTTTGCTCCGAGACCGGATGCACGCACAATCACACGCAGTGGCCTTGTCGTTGCGTTGACAATCGGAACGGCGAAGCGGTAATCACCGGTCCCCGTGACATCCGGCAGTGTCAGGTCCTTTTCATTGATCTCCACCTCACCCTTCGGCTCCTCCAGGCGCGCCCTCATCTCGCCCCTGTTCGCGTGCTGAAGGATGATCTGGTTTGCCCCCGCGTGCAGCAGGATCGGCAGCCGCACGAAGCCGAATGAGTACGGGTCCCCCACGCGCGGCTCGCCGTTCACGTAGGCCACGCCGTGCCCGCTCGCCTCCAGCATCATCACGCGCTCGCGCTCACTCTGCACCGCGAAGAGCACATACGTGCCGCGCGGCATCTCGCCAAAGACGCCGGAGGCCTGGACGCCTTCGCCCTTCACCTCCCCCTTCACCTCGTGCCACGCCGCGGTGGTTGGACCGCCCTCCTCCACGAGCGCTGGAGGAACCGGGATCGTGTCGCCCGCCTTGGGGTTCTTCGCGGGATCGCCCAGGGCGCCGTCCACCATCGCGCCGACCACGCCGTCGATGTTGATGGGCCTGCGTGCCCACTCGCTGACCCCGTCGATCGCCAGCCCCTCGGAGAGCGCAAGCGAATGTGCGTCCTTGGCGAGGGTGAGGTCGGCGAGTGCTGTGGCCGCCGGCAGCAGGCACGCACATGCGAGAAGAACGCGGCAGGTCGGGTGTGGCATGGCAATCCTCGGTGTGGACGGTGTTGTGCTTCGTCACGTTGCGACCAGTTCGGCCCACGCCTGCACCAGGCGGCGCCCCACCTCCCCCACTACCGCATCGCCGATCGCCTCACGCTCCACCCGCACCACCGGCAGCACGCCCCAGCTGCTGTTGGTGAGGAGCACCTCGTCGGCGTCCAGCACGTCCGCGATGGTCACCATGCGCCGCTCGACGTCGACAAGCTCGCTGTCCGCCCAGTCCATCACCCACCGGCGCGTGATGCCCGGCAGCACGGGGCTGGGGAGTTTCCTGCCCTCGCGTCCGTCCGCAGCGGCGGGCTGCGCCCGCCGGGCCCCGGCCCCGCCGGCGTCACCCATCGCATGCTCGATCGCCTGATCGATGTCGCTTGCGCCCTCGTCCCCCAGCGCCAGCGGCGTGACCAGCACGCCGTTCTTCACCAGGAACGCGTTGCTCACGCACCCGCCGCTCAGGTGATTGCTCACCTGGAAGACCAGCGATTCGGCGGCGCCCTTGGTCGCGGCGACCTGCAGCTCCCTCAGGCGGGGCCAGTAGGCGAGCGTCTTGTGGCCCTCGAATGGGTTCAGCGGGTTCGCCTTGTAGTCGGCGACGGAGACCCCGACGCCCCGCTCGAACATCTCCCGCGGGTACGGCGTGGCCGGCTGGGCCACGATGAGCACGGTGGGCTGCTGTGCCTGCGGCGTCGCGGCCCCGGCGCCGCGGGTGAGCATGTTGAGGTCGCCCCCGGTGATCGTGAGCCTCACGCGGAAGTGGGCCTGGTCGGGAAGTTCCATGCTCGCCCGTGCGACGGTGCGGGAAACGGCCTCCTCGAGGGCCGCCGTGCGCAGCGCGTCCGACAATCCCAGCGCCCGGGCCGACGCGGCCAGGCGCTGCATGTGCTCCGGCAGGTGGACGACGCGCACGCGCCCCAGCGCCGCAACCTCGGCCTCCTCCCTCGCCCTCTGGCCGCCGATCGCGTGGGGCGCCTGCCCCACCACGGCCGTCATGGTCTCGAACAGCCCCACGCCGTGCTGGAACCCCGCGTCGAACGCGGAGACCGACGCTTCTTCGCGCGAGAGGAACCTGCCGTTGAGGAAGACGGTCGCCATGCGCAGGCAGGGTACGTGCCGTCCGCCCCCGCCGCCCGCGATCCGCACTCAGTGGCGGCGCACTACAGGCACGGCCCGCCGCTGAACACGCTCAGGAACGCCTCGATGTCGACCGTGTCGGGGAAGATCGTGTCGGTGTTGAAGTCGATGGGGTCGCAGTCGCCGGTGCTGCACACCCCGCCCGAGAACACCGTCAGGAAGTCGGCGATGTCCTGGGTGTCCGGGAAGAGCGTGTCGTTGTTGAAGTCCACGCCGCGGCAGACGTGGTCGAACGTGACGACGACCGACGTGGTCGTGTACGACACGCTCGCCTGCACCAGCCGGGGAGTGCCCGTCACCTCCACCGAATCGAAGCCGTTCTGCAGCCCCCCCGCCGCCGTCACGAGGGTGAACGTATCGCCGGTCGCGGGCGTGTACCCCGGGCGGCACACCAGGCGGAGCGTGCCGTTGAAGAACTTGCTGCCCGTGGGGCTCGTGAACTCGATGGTGTCGTACTGGCCCGGCGCTCGCCCGAAGATGTCAAACTCGGTGACGGCCGTGCCCGAGGCCGCGTACGTCAGCTGGAACTCGAGCGTCCCGGCGCTCCCGGGGACCCCGGGCTTCAGCACGCCGTTGTGCGAATAGTGGCCGTCGATCACGCCCACGCCGCCGACCGTGCTCAGACCCTGGTTGATGATGCTCGCAAACGACGGGTTGGGCACGTGCAGCCGGGCGAGAGAACGGTTCGCGGCCGGTGCGTTGAGCAGGATCGTGCCCGACCCCGAGAACTGGATGGCGGTCGTGCACTCGATGCTCGCAACCCCCGGGCCCGCGCCGGGGTTCACCGTGATGACACCGTCGTTGTAGAACGGGGTGGTGTTGATCCTGGCGGTGCCCCCGCTCTGGACCGCGAACGTGCCGCCCGTCAGCACCTGCATCCCGCTGTAGTTGATCGTGGCGTTCTCCGCCGCCAGGGAAATGAGGCCGCCGTTGACCGTGTTCATCAGGCAGCCGGTGCAGGACGAGCTCGCAAACTCCACCGTGCCGCCGTTGGCCGTGATCTGCCCGCCCGAGGTCGTCACGCCCGCGTTGATGCGCAGCACCCCGCCGCCGCCGGCCCGCAGCGTGCCCGCGTTGTCCACCGGCGCGAGAACCGTCAGCACCTCGCCGGCATGGTTCGCGGAGATCGTGCCGCTGTTGGACATCGGCACAAACAGCACCCCATCGCCCCGCACCGTGAAGTCCGGACCAATGACGATGGAACCGCCCACACCCTGCAGCCGGCTGCTGGCCGCATTCGACGGATCCCCGTCCAGTTCCAGGATGCCCGTGCCGCTGAGCGGCGTGCCCGCGACGCCGAAGGCAATCTGGGTGTTGCCCACGGCGCCCCCGACAAGGTTCACCACGCCGTTGCACGTGAGGCCGCCCCCGCCCAGCGTCATCGTCGCGCTGTTCTGGATGGTGAGCACCGGGTTGGTGCGCGGCATGCTGATCCCGCCCACCGTGTGGCCCAGGCTCATGGTGACCGTGTACGTCCCCGCGGGATCGATCGTGGCGCTCTCAGCCAGAGTGTCCGGCACGTTCGTGCCGCTCCAGTTCGCCGCCGTCGCCCAGTTGCCGCTGGCCGCCGAAGCCCATGTCCGGACCTGCGCCCAAGCGCCCGACGCCGCCAGACCCGCCGCCAATGCTGCCACACGGACACGATGCATGCCGGACCCCTTCCCAGATCCACGGGCCGCAGGCATCGAACATCGATCCACGGCACCATCTGAAGGGGGCCAGATTACACGCAGGGCAGGGACGCGGCAACCTGAAGTGGGCACAGATCACCCGCGCACCCACCCGCCTCCGTTGTTATGAGACCGGGGAATGACAACCCGGGCCGCCGGCCGATCGTCACGCCTTCTGGAAGGTGAACTGTCCCCCCACCGCGTCCACGGCGATGGTGTCCCCGCTCCCGAAGTCACCCGCCAGAATCCGGCCCGCCAGCGCATTCTCGATCCGCTGCTGGATCGTCCGCTTGAGCGGGCGCGCACCAAAGACCGGGTCCCAGCCCTCGGTCGCGAGCTGCTGCTTGGCCGCGTCGCTGAGCGTGAGCGAGATCTCCCGTTCGGCGAGGCGCTTGCGGAGCCGCTGGAGCTGGATGTCCACGATGGCGCCCAGGCTCTCCTTGGCCAGCTGGTGGAAGACGACGACCTCGTCGATGCGGTTGAGCAGCTCGGGCCGCATGAGCCCCCCCTGCATCTGCATCGCCGCCCTGCTCATCACCTGCGTGACCTTGGGCGGCAGGCCGGCGGCCTTGCCGAACTCCTCGGCCATCAGGCCCGCGGGGCCGCGCTTGAGCAGCTCGCGGATGGCGGCCTCAATCTCCCAGTCCTCCGCGCCCGTGGCGGCGAGCTCCTGGATCTGCGCGCTGCCATAGTTGCTGGTCATCACCACCAGCGTGTTGCGGAAGTCCACGGTGCGCCCCTGCCCGTCGGTGAGGCGTCCGTCGTCCAGCACCTGCAGCAGGATGTTGAACACGTCCGGGTGCGCCTTCTCGATCTCGTCGAGCAGCACGACGCAGTACGGGCGGCGCCGCACGGTCTCGGTCAGCTGGCCGCCCTCGTCGTACCCCACGTAGCCGGGCGGCGCGCCGATGAGGCGTGCCACGGCGTGCTTCTCGCCGTACTCGCTCATGTCGATGCGCACCATCGCCTCGTCGGTGTCGAAGAGGAACTCCGCGAGCGCCTTGCATGTCTCTGTCTTGCCCACCCCCGTCGGCCCCAGGAACAGGAAGCTCCCGATGGGCCGGTTGGGATCGCTGAGCCCGGCCCGGGCCCGGCGCACGGCGTCCGACACGGCCCCGAGCGCGTGCTCCTGGCCCACCACGCGCTTCCTGAGCTGCTCCTCCATCCGCGTGAGCTTCTCGCGTTCTCCCTCCACCAGGCGCGACACCGGGATGCCCGTCCACCGCCCCACCACCTCCGCGATGGCCTGGGCGTCCACCTCTTCCTTCACCAGCGCGTCGCCCCGCGCCTGCCGGGCCGCCAGGGCGCTCTCGGCCGCCGCCAGGCGCTGCTCCAGCTCGCGCATCTCGCCGAACCGGATCCGCGCCGCTGCTTCGAGCTCGCCCCTGCGCTGCGCCTGCTCGAGCGCCACCTGCTTCTGCCCCATCTGCTCCTTGACCGCCTGGACGGCGTCCAGCTCCTTCTTCTCCGTCTCCCACCGGGCGGTCAGCGAGCGGTTCTGCTCCTGCAGCTCCGCCAGCTCCTTCTCCACGCGCTCCAGCTCGCGCGCCGTCCCGTCCGGCCTTGCTCCCTCGTGGCCCCTCCCCTTCGAGACCTCGCCACGCTCTATCTTGAGCGCCTCGCGCTCGATCTCCAGCTGCATGATCCGCCGGCGCAGCTCGTCCAGCTCCCCGGGCATGCTGTCGTTCTCGATCCGCAGCCTGCTCGCCGCCTCGTCCACCAGGTCGATCGCCTTGTCCGGCAGGAAACGGTCCGCGATGTACCGGTTGCTCAGCTGCGCCGCCGCGAGGATCGCGCTGTCCAGGATCCGCACGCCGTGGTGCGCCTCGTACCGCGGCTTGAGCCCGCGCAGGATCGCCACCGTCTCCTCCACGCTGGGCTGGTCCACGAAAATCGGCTGGAACCGGCGCTCGAACGCCGGGTCCTTCTCCACATGCTTGCGGTACTCGTCCAGCGTCGTTGCGCCGATGCACCGCAGTTCGCCCCGCGCCAGCGCCGGCTTCAGCAGGTTGCCCGCGCTCACCGCCCCCTCCGCCGCGCCGGCGCCGATGATCGTGTGCAACTCGTCGATGAACAGGATCACACCGCCGTTGCTGGCCTGCACCTCGCGCAGCACGGCCTTCAGCCGGTCCTCGAACTCGCCCCGGAACTTCGCGCCCGCCAGCAGCTGCCCGACATCCAGCGCCATGATGCGCTTGTCGCGCATCCCCTCCGGGCAGTCGCCGTTCACGATCCGCAGCGCAAGGCCTTCGGCGATCGCCGTCTTGCCCACGCCCGGCTCGCCGATGAGCACCGGGTTGTTCTTCGTCCGCCGGCTGAGCACCTGCATGGTGCGCCGGATCTCCTCGTCACGCCCGATCACCGGGTCCAGCTTCCCCTGCTGCGCACGCTGCGTCAGGTCGATGGCGTACTTCTTGAGCGCCTCGAAGCTCGCCTCCGCGTTCTGGTCCTGGATCGTCGAAACCCCCGACGACGCCCGCACCGCCCGCACGGCCTCCTCGATCCGCGTGCCCGTCACGCCCACCGCCGTCAGCACTTCCCTCGCGGGCCCCGCCACCAGCGCCGCCGCCAGCAGCAGGTGCTCGCTGCTGATGTACGCATCGTTCAGACGCTTGCTCTCCTGCTCCGCGCGGGCAAGCAGCTCCATGAGGGCACGCCCTGCCTGCCCCCCCCCACTGCTCGTCTTGGGCTGGCGCTCCAACTCCGCGCCCGCCACCTGCGCGATGCGCATCGGCTCCACACCCGCCTTCGCCAGGATGCTCCACACCGGGCCGCTCCGGTCCGCCAAGAGCGCCACCAGCACGTGCAGCCCCGTAACCTCGGGGTTGCCCCGACCCAACGCGTCGCTCTGCGCGTCCGCGAGTGCCTGCTGCGCCGTGGTGGTAAAGCGGTCCTGCCTCATACATGCCTTTCCCTCCCCGACAATCGGACCCCGACCATCGGAGAGATACAAGTACCGGCCGCCGCTTGGGATGCAACCCCTCCCCGGGCGTTGCCGCGGCCGCCGCCAACCCCAGCTATTGCAACCAGCGCGCCACCCGGACGGCCCGCCGGGAACGCCCCCGCACGGCCCCGGAGCCCGCACATTGGCAGTACGCTGCCATTCCGACACGAAACCACCGCGGCCCGCCGGATTCCCGCCTCCACCACACCGCCCCCCGCGAATATGTCGACCAGACTCCCGGCCCCGCCCGATGATCATGCGCCTCGATCAGGCGTCTGTACGGGATTGGGTTGACGTGCCCGCCCGGGGCGGTTACAACTGCCTCCCCAAAGTCCACTTTTTCGGAGACCATCCATGCGCAGCAAGACGTTCGCTCGCCTCACCGCCCTGTCCACCGCAGCCGTCGCCGCCACGCTGGTCGGCTGCGGCTCCTCCAACAAGGCCGCGGACGGCGGCCGCCTCAGCGCCATCCAGAGCGACGTCACGCCGGAACTCATGACGCAGTCCCAGCGCCACGTCGACGTCGACAACGAAGTCGCCATGACGTGGGACGGCAACAGCCGCATGATGTGGGCCGACCTCCACCGCTTCTTCCTCAACGACCGGCCCAGCCTGCTCACCGGCATGCCCACGCCGTACTGAAGACCGCAAGACCAGACACGCAGCACCAGCCCCGCGCCACCGCGGGGCTTTTTCGTGCGCCGGAGCCACAACGCACAGGGCCCCGGCTTCCCGCCAGGGCCCTGGTCATCTGCGCCTGAAAAATCAGCCTCACGCGCTCGTGTACTGCCCGCGGGAAACCTTCTTGAACAGCTTGCGGTGCTTGATAAGCGCCTGGTTCACGATCGTGCGGAAGTTCGCGGCGTGCGACGTGTACCCGTTCTTGCGGACGGCGTCCGCAAGCTCCGTGACGCCCATCGTCTTGCCCGACAGCGTCTTGCTCATCGCCTCCACAAGCGTCGTCGCGTTCTGCGGGCGGCTGCGACGACCACCCGTCGACACATCGCCCCCCGCCGCGGCGATCTGCGCATCCAGGGCCGCGAGCCTCTTGGCGAAACGGTCGCGCTTGCGCTGCAGAGTCTTGAGAGACTTGCTCCGCCGCCGGATCTCCCTTTCAAGCACCGAAACCGGCAAACCTGCGAGCGACGAAGGGCCTGGACGACGTCCCATGTTCACTTCCTTGGCTGTGCGGCGCCCCCGCGCCACAAGTGTGTGTGTTCTGTGCAATATCACACGTTCAGTTGCACAACTGCGCGCATGTTATCTTCAAAGCAACACAGGGCAACTTACATCCCGGGGTATTGTGCGAATCGTACTTTCTTGAGGTACCACAGACCCCTACAGGCTGCAAACATCAGGGCCCCCTGCGTCAAAAAAACCATCCGCGGCTACTGCGACGTGTGCACACCCAATCGCGTGAGCAGATCCTCGAAGTGATCAAGACCATAGAAGTCGATCATGAGACGCCCGCGCTTGCCCTGACGGTCCGTCACAATGGCAACCTTCGTCCCCAGATGCTCCCCGATCTGACGTTCCAAGTCCCGAAGCACCGCCGCCCGGGGCGATGTATCTTCGCCAACAGCCTTCCCCGGCTTCTTCGCCGCGGCCGAGGCCTCCTGCTCCATGCGCCGCACGCTCCAGTGCATCATCGCAGCCAGCTTGGCGAGCCGCTCACGCTTCTCCCCAGCGGGCACCGCCAGCAGCGCCTTCCCGTGCCCCTGCGAAAGTGTGCCCTTGGCAATAAGGTCCGCGATCGCCGGCTCCAGCTCCGTCAAACGCAGCAAGTTCGCCACGCTCGACCGCTCAAGCCCCACTCGCCTGGAGAGCTCGTCCTGCGTAAGCGTGAACCGGTCCGACATCGCCCGGAGCGCGAACGCACGGTCCATCGGGTTCAGGTCCTCACGCTGGATGTTCTCCACCAGCGCCCACTCCGCGGCCTGCTCATCGCTCAGGTCCCTCACGAGCGCCGGGATGCTCTCAAGCCCCGCGAGCGACGCCGCCCGCCACCGCCTCTCCCCCGCCACCAGCTCAAACTGCGATCCACGCCGCCGCACGATGATGGGCTGCATGAGACCGCTGTGCTTGATTGACTCGGCCAGCCCCGCCACACCAGCCTCATCCACCTGTTTGCGTGGCTGAAACGGAGATGGCACAATCAGTCCGACCAAGATCCTTACAACGTCCGATAAAACACGCTCTGAAACACCATCCGTGGCACTCGCGGGAGTGGTTTGAGGAGCGATGGCCGAAGGCGTGGGTGCCGCATCGGGTGCTGCAACCATCACGGGAGCCGGATTCAACCCAACAAGACTGCTGAGGCCCTTTCCAAGCTTCCGCGGCTTTGCATCCTGCACACCTGCCATCCCTTCCTTGGTCATAACAACCTCCTTGTCGACGGATGATACCCACTCCGCAGGGCTCTGCGCCCAAGTCAGTCGACCCGCCGCAAGCACTCACTACAAACTGTCGATATTCCACCCGTGCAGCACCCTCAGAGTGCAGAGTTCCACGTGGAACACAACGCAGACCAGGCCACGCTTGAACGGTTGGGCCTGTGCTTGTCCATGGTGGCGCACGAAGTCAGGAACATCCTCACCCCGGTACGCACCCAGTGCGAACTCGCCCTCCGGGACGTCACGGATGAGCGCTCAAAGCAGGCCCTCAGCTCGGCCGCACGGCGTGCAACCGAAGCCGCAGACGCCATGCAGGCAATCCTCGATGTTGCTGCCGGCAAGCGCGGTTCAGACCAAGCAGACCTGCACGAAGTGGTCAGTGCAGCAGTGGGGACCCTCCCCACCGCTGAACTCCAGTCCCACGTGATGAACGATGTTCCACGTGGAACGTGGTGCCGAGGCGATAGCACCGTCCTCCGCCTTGCCCTGTCAAACCTCATGAAGAACGCACTCGAGGCCGGACAAGCGGCCACCACGGTGCGCGTGTGCGCTCATTCAACCGTCGGCCAGATCCATCTGCAGATTACTGACGACGGACCTGGTCTGCCGCATGCCACGGCTAGCGACCCGTTCCGTGCCTTCCAGCGCTCCTCAACGGGCGGCACCGGACTCGGTCTTTCCATCGCCGCGCACCTGCTCAGATCTTCCGGCGCAGGTATCAACCTGGCAGCAACCGGAGCATCCGGCACTACATGGCAGCTCACGCTGCCAATTGCAGCCAGCGCGTCCCCACGAGCCGCATAGTTATAGGACGTTATTGCGACACGGGCAGAATTGCCACGTCATGCGGATCCACAGAGCACCCATCCGCCCGGACCTCATCACTGCGAGGGTTCAGTGCTGACGCGTGCAGGCTCACTCCGCCCGCCGCCTCTAGCCTGACCTGCATCACTTCACCCAAATAGGTAGTCTCTGCGGCCCTCGCCGCAATGCGGTTCACTCCGTACTGGCCAAGCTGCACCGCCTCGTGCCGCACCGACAACAGCACAGGCGTGCCGGGCGCGGCAGTGGGGGAGTGCGGGCGGACCGCCGCCTGCACCGTGCCCAGGTCGGTCCTGACGCGCACAAGTCCATCCGCCTCCCCCTCGATCGTCCCCGGAATGATGTTCGTCTCGCCCAGGAACTCAGCGACAAAGCGCGTCCCCGGCTCCCGGTAGAGCGCCCCGGGCGTGCCGACCTGCTGCACGCACCCACCCCGCATGATCGCGACGCGGTCCGCCATGCTCAGCGCTTCCTTCTGATCGTGCGTCACGTACACCGTGGTGGTGCCCGCCGCCTTGCACACCCGGCGGATCTCACCCCGCAGCTCGATGCGCAGCTTTGCATCAAGGTTGGAGAGAGGCTCGTCCAGCAGCAGCACGCGCGGCTTGATGACGATCGCACGCGCCAGCGCCACACGCTGCTGCTGCCCGCCCGACAGCTGGTTGGGCTTCCGCTGCGCGTACTGCTCCATGCGCACCTGCGCCAGCGCCTCCCGCACAAGCGTTTCCCGCTGGTCTTTCGCCGTCTTCCGCACCTCCAGGCCGAACGCCACGTTCTGCGCCACGGTCATGTGGGGCCACAACGCGTAGCTCTGGAACACCATCCCCGTGTCCCGCTTCTCCGCCGGCAGGAACGTCACGTCGGTCGCGCCCCCGGCGCCGCTGTCGAACAGGATCTGGCCCGAGGTGGGCTCGATGAAGCCCGCGATCATCCGCAGCAGCGTCGTCTTCCCGCAGCCCGACGGCCCCAGCAGGAAGAACAGCTCCCCGGGCTCGATCGAAAGCGTGACATGATCGACCGCGGTAGTGGGGGGGGCGGCGCCCACGCCGGGGAACGCCTTGACGAGGTCCTTGATATGGATTGCGGTGGAGCCCATCGGGGCGGAGGGTAGCGATTGGGTGGAGCGCCGTCGCTGCCCGTAGCATTCTTCATGGGCAGCCCCACCCCCCTCCAGCGCATCGAGCAGCTCCGCAAGCTGCGCGTCCGGGGCACGCCCGACCTGTCCATGCGGGCCGACGCCGAGACAACACTCAGGGAGCTCAAGAAGCAGCTCCGCACCACGGGCTCGCTGGGAGAACGCTGGGCCTCCCTGGTCCCCCCGGCCCTGGCGAACGTCACCAGCCCCGGCCGCCTCACCCGCGGCACGCTGACCATCACCGCGAGAGACGCCGCCGCACGCTACGAGCTGGAGCGCTGGCTCGCCGCGGGCGGCGAAGAGTCCATCCGGGCGAACGTGAAGGGTGTGCGCGCGCTCCGGGTCACGCTCTGACCGCTCTGCTCAGTGCTTCGCCAGGTTCCGGTACACCACCAGCGTGTACGCCAGCAGCCCGGCCACCCCGCCCCACATCAGCAGCAGCCCCGGCGCACCCACGTTGCGGGTCATCTGCTGCCCGCCGGAGATCGTCACCAGGCACGCGAGCGCCGGGAAGAACGTCCACAGGTACACCGTCAGCGGCATGCTCCTGGAGAGCCGCAGCGCCGCGACCGCGCCCGTGAGCGTCATGACAAAGCAGCTCGCCGCCATCGCCATCCGCTCGTGCGCCTTGGCGAGCACATCCCGCCGCATCTGCTCCACGCGCCTTCGCAGCGTCTCCAGCCGGCGCGCCACGTCAGGGTCGTCCCTGAGCGGCGAGCGGGCGACCTCGCCGACGAGCTGGGGTGAGGAGAGCGTCGCCAGCGCACCCGCGCCGTCCACCTGCGGGCGCAGGCCGTGCAGCAGGAACACCGTCCGCTCCGGGAACGCGGAGAAGTCACGCCCGCTCCGCACCTCCCGCGTCCGCGCCTTATGCAGCTCCAGCGTCATGGCGCCCGAGCCCGAAGGGTCCCTCGACGGGTCCGCCGCCTTCAGGAACGCCTCCGCCGCGACCGACTCCTGGGCCACGTCCCCGTCGCTGCCCACCCGCACGTGAGACACCATCACCACGCCGCGCTCGCCCGTGGGCAGCAGCCGCAGGCCCGCCGCGTCCTGCACCAGGCCCGACGCCCGGACGATCACCGGCCGCCCCTCGCCGTCCGTCATGGTGAGGGCCCCGGCGGAGGACAGCGACTGCTGCAGCGTGCCCACCAGCCCCACCCGCGCAACCGCGTTCACCAGCCCCCGCCGGTCGGCGTCGATCCAGTTGATGTCCTCCGGGTGCTCGCGCAGCCGCCGCAGCCGCCCGTAGCTCAGGAACTTGGGGTTGTCCCGGAAGATGTTGGGCACCCGGAACACGAACGTGGTCTCGTCGCGGAAGCCGCCCACGCCGCCGGGGTCAGACCCCACCGCGTTGCGCATCACCAGCACCGCCACCGACGCGTCGTCCTCGCGCGCACTCCGCCCCGCATCGTCCACGCGGTCCGTGAGCGCAGAGCCGGGGTACAGGAACAGCGAGGCCCGCTGCGCCGTCAGCTCCTGCACCGGCCGCCCCTCGCGGTCCAGCTGGATGACGCAGAACCCCGTGAACTCCACCTGGTCCATCGCCCCGCTCGACGCCTCCGGCCTCAGCCGCTCCGCCCGGTCCGCGAAGATGATGGTCTTCTCCGCCCCGTCCCCGATGAGCGCCGGCCGCCCCCGGTCCACCTCCGTCAGCAGCAGCTTCGCGATGTCGTTGGTCACGATGCGCTGCATCTCCTGCAGGAACATCGGGATCACCTGCTCGTTCAGGAGCGTGAGCGTGCCCGCCAGCACGGCGCCCATCACCACCGCAGGCATGAGCAGCGAGCGGTGGGAAACACCCCCCGCGTGCGCCGCCGTCGCCTCGTTGTCCGACGCCACCCGGTGGTACACCAGCGTGCTCGCAAACCCCGCGGCGAACGGCAACGCGTACGCCAGCATCGGCACGCACGCCAGCGACACGAACAGCACGACGTTGCCCGCCTCCAGCTTCCCGTCCGTCAGCGGCTGCAGCGTCGCCCCCAGCGCAGTCACGATCACCAGCACCGCCGCCGTCAGCACCGTGAGGCGCGCAAGGTCCCCGAGGGTCGCGCGCCACAGCGTGAAGGAAGGTCGCCGCATCGGGCGGAGGGTAGAACGCCCGGCCGCGACCAGTCCCGGATCGCCCCGCTCCGCGCCCGCGAGATGCACCATCCCGCATGACCCGCCTCAGGCGCCGCCACTCACACGCGAACACCGCGTTCATTCCACCACGCCGCCGCGCCGGCGCATCATCCCCGCCCCAGCAGCCTCCGCTCAGCCTCCCCCGCACTCACCCCCTCCACCCGCAGCGTCTTCTCCGGATTGCTGTGCCCGCTCACCACGCTCACCGCCCGCGCATGCACGCCCAGCTCCTCAGCGATCAGCGCACACACCGCCGCGTTCGCGCGCCCGTCTTCCGGCGGCGCGCTCACCTTCACCTTCAACCTGTCCCCCAGCGCGCCCACCACCCCGTCGCGCCGGCTCCCCGGCACCACCTTGAGCGCGATGCGGCACGCCGGCGCCCCCGCCGCACCCGTTCGGGGAGTGTGCGGCGGCGCGCCGGCCCGCCCGCCCGCACCACCGGGTGCCGGTGACGACTGTGCCGCGGGTTCGTCCTGAAACATGGTGCCCATGGTCGCCGCTCATCTTTCGGGCCGCTTCGATAAAAGTCTTGACGCCCACGGGGCGTTCTGTATCGTGGTACAGCACATGCAGCGCAATATCGGTCCTATCCCGGTCCTGCTCGCCGCGGCCGCCGCCATGGCCGCCGCCGCCCCCGCGCACGCCCAGCTGCGCGAGGAGGACGCCCTGCTGGTCTACGACAGCCGCACGCCCGACTCCCTGGCCGTCGCGGAGTACTACGCCGGTTCGCGCCGCGTCCCCGGGGGCGCAGGCAACCTGCCGGGTGTGCACCCGGCGGTCCGCGTGCTGAACCTCGCGTCCATGGCCGTGCCCGCCTCCCCCGCGGGCAGCATCGCGTACGCGGACTTCATCACGAACATCCGCACGCCCATCCGCACCTTCCTCACCAGCGCCAACCTCGTGACCAGGGTGCGCTGCCTCATCATGACCAAGGGGCTCCCGCACCGCGTGCAGGACACCGACGTCCCCAACAACGCCGACTTCCCGGGCGAGGGGCCCGGCCAGTTCATCCCCGAACTCACCGGCAACGACTGCACCAGCGCGAGCGTGGAGAGCGAACTCACCCTCCTCTGGCAGGACCTCACGAGCACCGAGGCCGGCAACGCCGGCGACTCGCGCGCGGACGGCGTCATCAACAACCCGTACGCACGCAACGCCAGGTCCATCCTCACGCTCAACAACCAGTTCATCCAGACGGCTAAGCCGCTCACCGCCTCGGGCGTCGGCCCCCTCTGGCAGCCCAGCGGCACCATCGGCGGCGCAACCCGCCTCAACCCCGGCGACATCATGCTTACCGCGCGCCTCGACGGCGTCAGCGTCCCCGCCGTCCTGGGCATGATCGACCGCGCCCAGAGCCTGTTCTACAACACCGCCACCGCCACACTCCTCTTCGACGAGGACGGCTCCGACCTCGACAACCAGGCCGGCACCTTCCCCGCCCTGGGCGCAGGCGATGACTACGAACTCACCCAGACGTCCATCACCACCGACGGACGCTTCCGCCCCGCCCCCGCAACGCCCCCGCCCAACCTGCGCTACGACAACACCGCCGGCCCCGCCAACTTCTTCGTCGGCCCCAACCTCACGTGGACCTCCGGCCAGGGCATCCTCGTGAGCACGCCCGTCATCCTCCTCGCCACCTACGGCAGCAACCACGGCGGCGGCGTGCCCACCGTGGCCCCCTCCGGCAGCCCCGGCGGCACGGTCTACGCCACCAGCTTCACCTACGCCAACGGCGCCATCTTCAACACCATCGAGTCCTTCAACGGGCGCGACTTTGGTGGCCTCGGTCAGCTCAGCTTCGCCCCCCAGCAGCAGGCCGCCGACTTCCTGAACGCCGGCGGCACCTTCGCCGTCTGCAACGTGTGGGAACCGCTCGCGGATTCCATCCCCGACAACCGCTACCTCACGGAGAACTTCATCCTCGGCAACCTCTCCTGGGCCGAGGCCGCCTGGACCAGCATCCCGGGCATCTCCTGGATGCAGACGGCAGTGGGGGACCCGCTCGCCCGCGCCACCCGCAGCAACGAAGACGCCGACGCCAACCTCCGCGTCAACACCGACGACGTCTACGCCTGGGTCTCCCTGCCCACCAACAGCCCCGTGAAGGACGTCAACCGCTCCGGCACCGCGGAGAACACCGACCGGGGCCTCATCGTGGCGAGCGTCCGCGCCGCCGAACGCGCGGGCCTCCAGAGCGGGCGCTGATTCATCGCTCCCTCCGCACCAGCAGCAGCGTGATGTCGTCGTCCTGCACCCCACCACCCCGGTGCACGCCCGCCCGACGCAGCAGCTCGTCCCGCACGATGTGCAACGGCCGATCCATGTGGGTGCGCAGCACCTCCTCGATGCGTCCAACGCCGAAGTACTCCCCCCCGGGGTCACGGCTCTGGGCGAGACCGTCACTGGACACCAGCAGCAGGTCGCCCGGTGCGAGCAGCACATCCCCGCCCACGGGCAGCGGAGCGTCCTCCACAACGCCCAGCGGCACGTCCGTCGCGGAGAGGTGCACCACACCCCCGCCGGACCGCAGCAGGACCGCCGGATCATGACCGGCGCTCGACCAGCGCAGCCGGTGCCCCCCGGTATCCAGCGATGCAAAGAACATCGTCAGGAATGCGCTCCCCCCCGCGTCCCGCGCCAGGTGCGTGTTGATCTCCCGCAGCATCGCGGAGATGTCCTCCGCATGCACGGCGGCCTGGGCCCGCACCATCGCGCGCGTCCAGCTCATGAGCATCGCGGCGGGAATGCCGTGCCCCGAAACATCCGCGACCGTGAGCCCCCAAC
Source organism: Phycisphaerales bacterium (assembly GCA_046350475.1). Taxonomy (GTDB): domain Bacteria; phylum Planctomycetota; class Phycisphaerae; order Phycisphaerales; family UBA1924; genus BJHL01. Next base: position 363,176 of record JAXMAJ010000001.1, read on the forward strand.
TCCCGGGCACCCCAGGCATGGGAAATACGTCCACGTAATCCCCGCCCGTCTGCTCGCAGTAATGGACGGAGTGCTCCACCTCGTACCCCGGGATGACCGGTGCCCGCCGGGGCAGCAGGTGGTTCTGCACCTCGCGGGCCGTGGACAGGTCCCGCCTCATCTTCTCCCGCTCACGCAGCCCGTGCACCATGTCATTGAAGCGGTCCGACAGCGCATCGAACTCATCGCCACGCCGCGTGGGGGGCACCGTGGTGCCCAGGTCACCCGCAGCCACCTGCGCCATCGCCCCCGTCAGGCTCTTGAGGGGACGCACCAGCCACATGGCCGTGATCCCCGAAGTGGCAAACGCGATGATGAGCGTGCAGAGGAATGCCACCACCGCGGCGATGAGGATGAGCTGGTTCTCCGAGTCCAGGTACCGCGCATCTGTCTCCACCAGCACCAGCCCCACGGAATTCCCCTGGACGTCGCGGATGGGAGCCCGCCCCCCAAGGTGCGGGCCCCGCGCATCGCGCACGACCTGGTTGTCAAAGCTCATCGCCGTCCACCGCAGTTCCGGCATGGGAGACCCGCCGAAGACGTACGGAGTATTCTCACCCTCGCGGTCCGTGGTGATGAGCAGCCGCGCGCCCCCCTCACCCGGCCCGGGAACAACCACGCCAAGGCGCGCAGCCCCGTACCGCGGGTTGGCCTCGAACCACGGAGGCATGTCCCTGAGCATGCGCTCACGCGCCCGCGCGAGCTGGGCACGCACCGCATCAGCCCCCCGGGCGGTCGACGGATCGGGCGCCGCGCCCAGCGCACGGACCGCGTCCGCATCCATGCTGCCCGCAATCTCGATGGCCGCCAGGCCGGTCGCTATCGTCACCGAGGATCGCCCGTTGGCGACGAGCAGGAAGTGGAGCATCGCCGAAAGCAGCCCCGCAACAAGCGTGCTGGCAAAGAACGATGCAAAGAGAAGCCGCGACCGGAAGGGCACGAGTGCCCCGCGGGTGTTCGATCGGGACTGCGGACGTTCCGGTGACACGGGAAGGAACAGCATACCAGAAGGACGCCAACCCCCGCCCGGCATCCCCTCAGCGTGGTGCTCGTGGCCCGGACGTACGCTGCCCGCATGAAGAAGCACGTTCTGGTGATGATGGGACTGCTCCTGGGCCTCGGCCCGCTCGCGGCCTGCGTGTCCTCCGCTGCCGGAAAGCGCGGGAGGGACGAGGTCCCCTACGCCTTCATCTACCTCAAGACCGGCCCCGATTCCGCGTCGCACACGCCCGAGCAGAAGCAGGAGATCTTCAAGGGCCACATGAGCAACATGCAGCGCCTGGCAAAGGAAAAGACCCTCATCATCGCCGGCCCGTTCGTGAAGCCGCGCGACAGCTCCTGGCGCGGCCTCTTCATCTTCGACGGCGTGAGCATCGAGGAAGCACGCCGCATCGCCGCGACCGACCCGGGCGTGTCCTCAGGCGAGTTCGTGACCGACATCCGTGCAGCGTGGGGCCCGCCCTCGCTGCGTGACGCGCTCAAGCTCGAAGAGGAACTGCAGTCGAAACTCAAGGCCCAGGGCGCCCCCCAGCGCAAGGAGGGCGAACCACCGCCCAGCCTCCGCGCCTATGTCATCGTGCACGCCGACGATATCGACCGCACCTCAGCCGCCATCCGCACCAGCCGCGCCGCCCGGCCCGGGTCCGCCCCCGTGCCCCCCGCCATCCTCTGGTCTCTGCAGTTCCAGGGCACACACGCGGGCGTGATGGTGGTGGACGCGACGAACGTGCCGGAGGTGCAGGACACGCTGGAGAAACTGGACGCGGGGAAAGTCGCGTGTGATGGGTGGTTCTCGACGAAAGCACTGGAAGGGCTGTGATGAGGGAGACGGCCTGACGTCAAGCAGCGATGCTACCGGCAACCCAAGATCTCCCATCCGAACACCGTTCCGTGGCTATGCACCGGGTGAACCAACCGTCCTGTATGTGCAACGAGCCGTTCTCCCATCACAACCCGGTGGCGCGCGAGTAGTTCAAACGCCTCGATCGCCGGCTCCAAGGGCCACTCGTCGTGCTGATAGCCGAAGATTATGATTGCGTGACGGTGGGCAATGGATGAGCCGGCCAACTTCGAACAGTCTGTGAGTGCGCTCCGGTCCTTTGCATAAGGCGACAGGATGTGCATCAACATGTGGCCGTTCTGCTTGCCGTTGTCGCCCAGGAATCGGAGCAGCTTCGCTTCCACCGCCCATTCCCAGCGGTCTCCTGCACCGAAGCAGATATCACACTTTGCACGGGAATCCCCAGGTACTTCACGCCCCGCTCACACGCCGTGTAGCGATCTGGATGCACACCAGCTAGGTGCGACATGCACATGGCGACCACCGCATCCTCTTCGTGGGGTCCGATACCCGGCCGGTACGGTGATGCGATGGGCCGCAACGCATCGACCGCCCCCATCGCTTGAGCGAAGTCCCTGACAAAGTCGGTCAAGAAGCCGGGCATGGATTCAGAGTACCTGATCTTCCTTGCGGATCCCCAGCGCCGGCCTCACATCCACCTGCACCAGCACCTCACGACCCGCCCTCGCCGCCTGGAGCTGCTTCGCCGTGTCGGGGTCGACATAGTCGCTGTGGCACGAGGCCTTGTCACCGGGGCGTTCCGCCCCCACGGCCTTCTTGGTCTTGCTCGCCAGCCGATGAATCTCGTCCGGGCTCAGCACCCCGCGCTTGCTCAGAATCTCCTGCTGCTCCGCCGTCAGCGCCGCGGACTTCTTCGCCGCGCCCGGCGTCAACCCGTCCTTGCCGCCCAGGCGTTCAAAGCCCTCGGCCTTGCCGCTGGCAAACTCCTGGATCTCCTTGCTGATCCGCACGCTGCACCAGTCGTGCCCGCACATCGCGCAGAAGTCCGTGTCCACGTCCAGGTCCTCGTCGTGGTACGCCCGCGCCGTGTCCGGATCGAACGACAGCTCAAAGTGCTTCTCCCAGTTGAGCGCCGCCCGCGCCTTGGTGAGCTCATCGTCCCGGTCCCGCGTCCCGGGAATCCCCAGCGCGATGTCCGCCGCGTGCGCCGCGATTTTGTACGCGATGCACCCCTGCTTCACATCGTCCTTTTTCGGCAATCCAAGGTGCTCCTTCGGCGTCACGTAGCACAGCATCGCCGCCCCGTGGTACGCCATGCTCGTTGCGCCGATGCAGCTCGTGATATGGTCATACCCCGGGAACATGTCCGTCACCAGGGGCCCCAGCACATAGAACGGCGCCCCATGGCACAGCGTCCGCTGCACCTTCGCGTTCCACTCGATCTGGTCAAACGGCACGTGCCCCGGGCCCTCGATCATCACCTGCACGCCCCGCCGCCACGCCCGCTCGGTGAGCTCCCCGAGCGTCTCCAGCTCCGCCAGCTGCGCGTCGTCCGTCGCGTCCGCCAGCCCGCCCGGACGCAGCCCGTCGCCGATCGAGAACGTCACGTCGTACCGCCGGAGGATGTCGCAGATGTCATCCCACCGCTCGTACATGATGTTCTCCCGGTTGTGCACCAGCATCCACTTCGCGAGCAGGCTGCCCCCGCGGCTCACAATCCCGATGAGCCGGTTCTTCACGTACCTGAGGTGCCCCCGCCGCACGCCCGCGTGGATCGTGAAGTAGTCCACGCCCTGCCGTGCCTGGTGGTGAAGGCCCGCCTCGATCGTCGCCCAGTCCAGGTCCTCGATCCTCTTCCCGATGATCATCGAGTAGATCGGCACCGTCCCGATCGGCACCGTGCTCGCACGGATGATCGCCCCGCGCGTCGCGTCCAGGTCGCCGCCGGTCGAAAGGTCCATCACCGTGTCCGCGCCCCACTTCTCGGCCCACCTGAGTTTCTCCACCTCCTCATCAGTGCCTGACGAGACCGGGCTCGCCCCCATGTTCGCATTCACCTTGGTGCGGGACGCCCGGCCGATCGCCATCGGGTCCAGGTTGTGCTTCAGGTGGTTGATGTTCGCCGGGATCACCATCCGCCCCGCCGCCACCTCATCGCGCACCGCCTCCGCCCCGCGCCCCGGGAAGAGCACCTCAAAGTGCGGCTCCCGCTCCGCCACGCGCCGCATCTGAGGCGTGACGATGCCCAGCCGCGCATGCTCCAGCTGCGTGACGGGCCCGAACCCCGGCACAGGCGTCACCCGCCGCGTGACACCCTTCGCGTCCATGAACACGCAACTCTCGCACGCCCCGCAAGGGCTCGACGCAACCGGCCTGACGCGTGACACGTCAAACGCGGGATCGTCCGAAAGCACCTCCAGCGTCCACCCATCCGGGAGGAAGTCCCACGCGGTCTTCGTGCTCGGCGCCGGCATCCCCGGCGTGTCCGGACTCGCGAACATCAGCGGACCACCCACGTCATGGCGCAGCGCAAACGAACCCGGCGTGGTGACGCCCGCCGTGGAGCCGGGCGCGTGCGCCCCGTGCAGCGGAACACGCAGGCGGTCAGAGGGGGACGCTGGGAAGGGCGTGCTGGTCATCGAACAAACCTCCGCGAGAACTTCGCGTGCAGAAAACCGCAGGTTGTCCGGAGGGTGCTTCGGGGAAACTGGCTCAACCACCAGCAGTTCCCGACAGGCCGCTTCCCTCCGCCGGTACAAGCCGGATCAGGTTCAACGGGTGCTTCTCAGCGGCGTTCGTGCCGCGCCCCGGCGTAACGGGAGGTTAGGTAGGCTGTGCCATCACAGCCCGGCCGCCACAGGATGGGCGATCACGCCCCAACGCTCCCCGCTCCGGACCAGAGCCAGGCTGCCCCACCACACACGAATGAGGGTGCAGCCCTGCTCCGCGTTCTCGATCGTGCGGACCGGCGGGTCCGACCCCGGCATGACCACGGTCACCGTGGGGTGATAAGCGATGCACGTGCCGTAGCGGTAGCCCCGGGGTGGGTAGACGCTCGCGCCAGCGACCTTCACGAACGCCGCCGCGCCATCCGGCTCGATCAGCCAGGAATGGTCACCCCTGCAATCTTGGACGGGCACTGACAGCGCAACGACGGGGTCCACACACACGATGACACGGGTATCTTCGAATGTGTCATCGTGCAGCGAGCCGCGTGGGGCCAGCGGTAGCCGTCTGCTCCAGCCCCTGCGAGGCAGTACCGCTTCGCAAGCAGCAACCGCGGCGCAGACATCCACCGTCATTGCCCCGCAGGCCCACCAGGCGCGATCGTTCTTGCGAACAAAGTCCCAGTCGACCAGGAGCTGCATGCTGCTCGCCCGTCCACCCGGGCCGAACGGCTGATCACGCTGGTGGTCAAACAGCCGCGCCGACCCGCCAAACGGCCCGCAATTGCACGCCGCGAGCGGCGCGAGCATGAGCAGGATCATGAGCAACCGCGTCATGCGAAACCCACCTTACGGCACCGCGCCCGCCGCCCGCTTCCGTGCCACACCATCCGCGTCCATCTTCGCGGGCCGCTGCTGCAGCACGCCCATGTACGCCCGCCAGGGCCCCACCTCGTCCTCATACTGGAACGCCATGAGCTTGGCGATCTGCGCAATGTGGTTCAGATCGTGCGTCGCCCACGTCGCAAGGAGCTGCTGGAGTGTCACCCGCCCCAGCGCAGGGTGCCACCCCTCCCGCGCCAGGTCCGCTGCGCTCAGCCCAAGCCCCCGCAGCGCCGCCAAGTTCTCGCGACGCAGCCGCGCAAACTCGTCCAGCAACTCGCCCATGCTCTTCCCGCGGCTGCGCTCGAACTGTGCATACCGGTCGTACTTCTCAAAGGGCGCTGCCGAACCGTGCCGGAGAATGTGGTGCGTCCGCGCCATGTGGTCGGTCCGCTCGCCAGTGATGAGATGCCCCACCACGTCGTACGGGCTGAAGGTCTCCTCACCGCCCGCGTGCACCCACCCGCCCGACAGCCCGCCGAGCATGGCCCGCAGCACCGCAGGCGTGCGCTCAAGGACCTCCAGTGCCTGGGGAAGCGTGAATTCCATGGTGCACAGACTGTACCGCTACACCCGCCACGCCACCCCAAGGGTGCAGCGCGGGCCGCGACGTTGCCGATACTCCCCTCATGCCGGTGACCATCGCGGGCCTGGTGATCCCCGACCACGTCGGCGCGTGCCTCAAACGCGCCCTCGCCTGCGCTGCCGCCGCAGACCCCGCCCGCGCACTCGAGTCCATCGCCGCCGCCGCCGTCAGCGACATCCAGCAGCACCAGCAGCAGTTCCTCGGCAGCGCCGCCGCCTGCGCCCTCCTCGGAGACATCGCGTCCCAGGCCCTCGCCCCCGCCCTCGCAGACTCCCCCTGGCCCGGCACCCCCGCACGCCCCCGCGCCCGGCGCCTCCTGTTCGTCGTGCCGTCCCTCACGCAGGGCCAGGCCGCCAGCACCAACCTCGTGCGCCTCGTGCACGCCTGCGACCCCGCCCTCCACCAGGTCCGCGTCATCGTCGCAGAAGAGTTCACCCGCCGCTCCTCCCCAGGCTTCCTCAACTTCCCCGACATGCCCTCCCCCGTCCACGGCGCCGCCCTCCTCGAGCAACTCGCCACCCGCGCCGAAGTCTCCGTGCTGCCCACCACAGGCACGTACCTGGACGCCGCCCGACTCGCTATCGCCCTCGCTCGCGACTGGGCCCCGGACATCGCAGCCCTCGTGGCCAGCCCCGCCTGCCCTGTCCAGACCGCCATGTGCGCAGCCCGCATCGCCCCCAGCCAAGTCGTCCTCAGCATCGGCGTCCCGCTCCTGGTAAAAGGCGTGGACGCCGTCCTCTTCAACAACACCCGCCGCCGCGCAGCCGACGCTCCAGCCCTCGACGCCCGCGCCGTCCGCCACGACACCGTCCTCACCTCCGGCGGCGACGCCGCGGCCGGCCCCGCCACCCGCCCCGCCGACCGCACCGCCCTCGCCCTGCCCACCGGCGCCGTCACCCTCGTGAGCGCCGCCACCCGCCTCGCGGACCGCCTGCTCGCCGGCGGCTTCGCCGAAGACCTCGCCCGCTTCCTCCGCACACACCAGTCGCTCTGCTGGGTCGGCATCGGAGGCGGAGACCTGCAGCGCCTCTCCGCCCTCCTGACCGAGCACGGCGTGGTGGACCGCACCCGCCTCCTCGGCCCGCTCCCCGACATCCGCCCCGCCGTGAAGGCCTGCGACGTCTACCTCAACGAATACCCCGAAGGCGGCGGCAACACCGTTATCGAAGCCATGGGCTGCGCCGTGCCCGTCGTCGCGATGGACGCCGGACCCCGCCACGCCGAGTGCATCGGCAGCGAGCTCGTCGGCGCCGAACGCATCACCACCCGCGACGCCTACTGGCACCGCGTCCACACGCTGTGCACCAGCCCGCAACTCCGCGCCGACGAAGCGCAGCGCCAGCAGACCCGCGCCCTGGAACAGCTGGACTACAGCGTCATCTCCCAGGACTGCCTGCGCCGCGTGCAGGCTCTCGCCGCCCCCTGCGCGGAAAAAGATCATCCAGGGCCGCTCCAAGCTCGCCAAACCTGAACGCAAACCCCTGCGCCCGCAGCCGCGCAGGCACCACAAACCTGCCGTACAGCGCCAGCTCGGGGTCCGTCCTCAAAGCCACCCGCGCCCCGACGCGCACCATCCACTCCGGCGCCGGAAGCCCCACACCCACCCCGCCCAGCCCGCCCGCCCGCCGCCGCACCTCCCGTATGAACTCCCGCTGCGTCACAGGGCTCGGCGCCGACGCGACATACACCCCCTCCATCCAGCCCTCCGTCACCGCAGCCTCGACGATCCGGTGAAAGTCCACCTCGTGCAGCCACGAAAAGCCCTGTGTCCCCGCCCCCACGGCCCCGCCCAGCCCCAGCTTCCCAAGCACCGCAAGCGTGCCCAGCGCCCCCGCACCTCCCGCGTTCCTCCGCCCGATGACAAAGCTCGTCCGCAGCACCACGCCCCGCTGCCCCGCCAGCCTCGCCCCGTCAAACGCCGCCTCCCACGCGCGTCCCACCGTCGGCGCCAGCCCCACGCCCAGCGCAGACCCCTCGTCACACACCTCGCGGGGAGGGTCGCCGTAAATGTGCGCTGTGGACATCTGCACCCACACCGGCGGCGGCGTCCTCACGGCCGCGCACGCCTGCCCCAGCACCCTCGTGCTCTCCACCCGCGACCGCAGTATCTCATCGCAGTGGTCCGGAGTCTTCACGCAGTTGACGCTGCGCCCCGCAAGATTGACAAGCGCGCACGCCCCGTCCAACTCATCCACCCAGCCCCCCAGGCTCCGCCCGTCCCACACCACCCGCTTCCACGCGCCGCCCGCAGTCCCCCGCCCCCTCGAGAGCACCGTCACACCCGCCCCGCGCCCCGCCAGGAACGCCGCGAGCGATGTCCCCAGGAACCCGCTCCCGCCCGCGATCACCACGCGCCGCGCCCGTGTTTCACCGCAGCTGCTCATACGACGCCTCCCGATCCGTCCGCCGCGCCACCTCGCTGTGATACCGCCTCCCAAGCTCCCCCGCGTGCTGCGCCGCCCACGCCGTGAGCCGCACCGCGCCACCCACCGGCGATGGCCCGTCCGAATCCAGCAGCCCCCGCATCAGGCCCTCCACCTCCTGCCGCGTGATGATGGTGTCCCGCACCAGAGGGCCCATGCACCCCGCAACCGCCAGCGCCAGCGCCGGCGCCACGCCCACCACCGGCCTCCGCACGCCAAGCACGCGGCACAGGGCCTGCACAAGCCCGCGGAACGTGAACGACTCCGGCCCCACCGCGTCCGCCCCGGTGTTCCCCTCCCGCCCCGCATGATCAACCATCAGCCGCGCCATGTCGTCCACATGGAACGGACGCAGCCGGTAGCTCCCATCCCCGAACACCCCGAACAGCGGCAGGTGCCGCAGCGTCCACGCGATGTTGTTGATGAGGATGTCATGCCGCCCGAACAGCACCCCCGGCCGGATGATCGCGTGCCCGACGCCGCTCCCGCGCAGCGCATCCTCCACCAGGTGCTTCCCCCGGTAATACCCCAGGTCGTCCGCCTCCATGCTGTGCAGGATGCTCACGTGCACGATCCGCCGCACCCCCGCCCGCCGCGCAGCCTCGAACAGCGTCCGCGAGTTGCTCACCGCCTCCTCGAAGGTGAACAGCCTGTGGTTGAACCGCACCCAGTACGTGTTGTGCAGCACATCCACGCCCCGCAGCGACGCCTCCAGCAACGCCGGGTCCTTGAACGCCAGCGGGTGGATCTCTAGACCGCTCCCGAACGGGTTGGGCCTCCGCGGCGAGTTTGTCAGCGTCCGCACCCGCCACCCCCGCGACAGCAGCTGCTCCGTCAGCGAACGCCCCGTGTACCCCAGCGCACCAGTCACAGCGTGCAACGGGCTGGAAGTTGAATGAGCCATGGTGCCTCCGTCGACCGACAGTAGGCAATACTTCCAGAAGTTTCAACTTATTGTGAAAAGAACGTAACGTCTAGAGAATTATGGCTACCCCTGGCCCGGTGGCAGCGCCCTCTGGCTGGCCCGCGAGGCACCGGGCAACGAACCAAATCGCGATGATGAACACCGCAATAAATGAAAAAAGCCGGACCATTCCGCCATCATAACGCCCGCGGCGCGCGCCCCGCCCCCCGCGTACCGCAACGCCCCCCGGCCTCGACGCAGCAAAGTCAGACGAACGCCCGCTGCTCACCCCTTCTGCGCCTCAAACCCCATCCCCGCATTGAACTCCTTGGACCCGCCCCGCGCCACCGTCAGCGTGCTCCACGCCAGCCCATGCCGGCCCGCCAGCGTCCGCGCAAGCTGCACGATCTGCCCGCCGTGGTACGCCACGTGAGAGAGCGACCGCGTCAACGCCAACGCCAGCGTGTGCGCCTCCCCACGGATCCTCACCGTCCGCGCCAGATCAGCATCCGCGAACGAACCCAGCGCCCCCTCCAGCACGCCCCACCCCGCCCGCCACTGCGCCTCCAGCGCCTCCCGCCCCGACGCATCCCTCGCAAAGCCGTCCACAAACTCGCCGTCCCGGTCCCGCCACGGCTTCTCACCGTCGCTCGTGAAAGGCTCCGTCCAGCGCGACCGCAGGTTCCCCCCTACGTGCTTCATGATGACCGCGATCGAGTTCGTCTCCGGGTCCAGCGCCTCCCGCAGCAAACCCCAGGGCAGCTGCACCGCCGCCCGCTCGCTCATCGAGCGATAGCGCCCAAACTCCGCCGCGAACGCCCCGATCAGGAGCGACCCGGGAGGCAAAGAGAACGCGCTGTCAGATGAGCCGGAAGTGGTCGTCATGGTGTGCCCCGCGCGAGGGATACGGTGGTCCTCAGCAAGGTACGAGGGCAGCACCGGCCGCGCCGCCCCCGGGCCTAGGCCGCAAGGAGGTGGCGGGATGATCGGCATCGCCTTTGTCAGGGGCATCAACGTGGGGGGCAGGAACCCGCTCCCCATGGCCACGCTCAGCGCCATCTGCTCCGACGCCGGACTCACCGGCGTGAAAACCCACATCCAGAGCGGCAACGTGGTCTTTGAAGCGTCCACCACCGTCCTGCGCCGCGCCGAGGCCGCCATCGCCGACGGCATCGAGAAGGCCCGCAAGTTCCGCCCCACCGTCATCGTCCGCACGCTCCCGGAACTGCGCAGCATCCTCGAGACCCGCGTCTTCGCCGGCCAGAACGAGATGGACGGCGCAAAGCTGCTCGTCATGTTCCTCGCCTCCCCGCCCCGCCCCGCCGTCGCCAAGGTCGTCGACAGCATGGCGCACGGCGACGAACGCCTCCGCCTCATGGGCCGCGAGGTCTTCATGCACCTGCCACGCGGCGTCGGCCAGACCAGAATCAACTTCCCCGCCATGGAACGCACCCTGGGCCCCGGCACCGTGCGCAACTGGAACACCATCCAGAAAATGGTCGCGCTGGGCGAGGGTGTGGAGCAGCACCCAGCCGGGCCCGCCCCCGGACGCACCCGCCCCAAAAAGCCGAAGATATCAGACCTTCCGGCCCCTATGACCGGACGTTCCGCACCCCGCCGCGCCAAAAGATGACCCGACCTCAGGACTCGCCACTACCACCATTCGATGAACCCTCCGGCGCCCCCGCTCTTGAGGGACCGCCGCGGAGGATCGCATGACTCGCGGGCTGGCGTTGGCAACACTGTGCGGCGTGGTGGGGGCCCTCCTCTGGGCCGCCGTCGCCTACCTCACAGGCTGGAGCCTCGGCGCCCTCGCCGTCCTGCTCGGCGCCCTCGTCGGCGCCGGCATGTACCTGGGCGCCTCCCGACGCGGCACCGTCACCACCGGCATGGCCGCCGCAGCTGTGGCCCTCCTGTGCGTGCTCGCGGCCAGGTTCTTCATCGCCCAGGGCCTCGCGAGCGACGCAGTCACCCGCGCAGCCCACGTGACCGAACAGGATGCACTCGACCATTACGCAGCGGAGGTCTACCGCGCGTACGCCGCAACCAGCCGCTTCATGAGCGAACCCGCCGCCGACGAGACCTGGCCCCCCGAAGTGCTGGCAGAGGCCGAGCGGCTGTGGAAGCAGACCCCCGCCCCGGAACGCGAGGAATACATGGCCGCCGTCGGCCGCGATGCCGTGCGGGAAGCGGAAGCAGCCCGGTTCAGCACCGGATTCCGCCTGTTCGCGCACAGCTTCGGGCCCATCAACCTGATCCTGATCGGGCTCACCGTCGTCACCGCATACCGCACCGGCGCGCACAACTCCCACGCCAAAGACGAGGTTTCCCTCGCACCCGCAAAGAACGCCGACGGACTCGTCGGCGGACCCCTCGCCCGCGGCGCCCCCGCCTCCGGCGGCGGAACCAAGCCCTCCACGGTTACCCCTCCTGCCAACCGCAAGCCCGCGCCCAAGCTGGAACCCGACGATGAAGACTTGAGGTCCGCAGGCATCTTCTCCCGCCTCAACGCAATTGCGGAGCGCGAGGACAAGAAAGAAGCCGACCGGAAGAAGGCGGCGTAGCGCCCAACTTCTGCCCATCGTTGTTGACGACATGACAACATTCGGGTAGGTTGCACTCCAATGGGGACCCACCCAAAGGAGCGGACATGATCAAGGGAATCATCGGCGCGTGCATCGGCGGCGCCCTCGGCGCAGCCCTCTGGGGCGCGATCGCGTACTTCACCGGCTACGAAGTCGGCATCCTCGCATGGGTCGTCGGCGGCATGGTCGGCTTCGGCATGGCCCTGGGCGCAAAGGACAACACCGACAACATCACCGGCGCTGCCGCCGCCGGCATCGCCATCGCGGCCCTCCTCGTCGGCAAGTACATGGCCGTGAGCCTGTACGTCGACAAGGCGATCAACAAGGAAGCAGCCCGGGTGCAGATCACCGCGGACGACGCCAAGAAGTACGTGGCATGGCAACTCGTCGAGGAATACAAGTCGCAGAGCAAGCCCCTGAAGTGGCCCGATGGACAGACCGAGGAGACAGCGGAAGACCCCGAGCACTTCCCCAAAGACCTCTGGGCCGACATGGAATCCCGCTGGGCCGCGCTCACCCCCACCCAGCAGGAAGGCTACCGCAACGCCGCCGAAGACGACTTCAAGAAAGCGGTCGCTGCCGTCAGCGGCGCCGCCAAGCAGGAAGGCTTCCTGTCCACGTTCAGCTTCTACGACATCATCTTCTTTTTCCTCGCCCTCATCACCGCGTTCAAACTGGGCGCGGGGTTCGAGGGGGGCGACAGCGACTGAACGCCCGCCAACCCGCCCACCCGTGAAACCCCCCGCCCTGCGCGGCAACCAAGGTGCGCGTCCCTTCCCCGGCCGCGCCAGGGAACGACGCAGGAGCCCCGCATGCCCCCTACACCCAGGATCCTCGCCTTCGCCGGCAGCCTCCGCAAGGGATCGTTCAACCACCGCCTGGTGGTGGCCGCCGCCGCCGGCGCACGCGCCGCCGGCGCCGAGGTCACCATCCTCCAGCTGCGCGACTTTGCGTTGCCGGTCTTCGACCAGGACCTCGAGACCGCCGGAACCCCCGACAGCGTCAAACGCCTCAAGGACACCTTCCGCGCCCACCACGGCCTGCTGATCTCCTCGCCCGAGTACAACAGCTCGGTGACCGCTGTCCTGAAGAACACCATCGACTGGGTCAGCCGGCCCGAGCCCGGCCAGCCGCCCCTCTCCTGCTTCAACGACAAGGTGGCCGGACTGCTGGCCGCGTCCCCCGGTGCGCTCGGGGGCCTGCGCGGCCTCGTCCACCTCCGCGCCATCCTCTCCAACATCAACGTCCTCGTACTCCCCGAGCAGTTCGCGCTCAGCAAGGCCAACGAAGCCTTCGGCGAAGACGGCGCAATCAAGGACGACAAGGCCCGGGCCTCCGCCGAAGCCGTCGGCGCCCGCCTGGCGACGGTCACCGCGAAACTGCGTGGCTAGCCGCGCCAAGGCCCCCCGTCCGCCGGCCCGTTCCGGTCGGGACCGGTCAGGGTGCTGGGCAGGCACGCAGGGGCGCGGTGGGGGCCTTCCCCTTCTACCATCGCGTCTATGCCGTTCACCATCAAGCCCGACGACGCCCTGACCGTCGACGCCGATTCCGCCTCCTACCTCCAGCAGCACGTCGACACCGGCGACCGCTGGGTGCTCAACTTCGGCCCCCAGCACCCCGCAACCCACACCACCCTACGCCTCGTCCTGGAACTCGACGGCGAACGCATCGCCCGGTGCACGCCCCACATCGGCTACCTCCACAGCGGCTTCGAGAAGCTGGGCGAATCCCTCGACTACAACCAGTACGTCACCATCGTCAGCCGGATGGACTACCTGTCCCCGATCTTCAACGACGTCGCCTGGCACTGCGCCGTCGAGAAGCTCTTCGGCATCGAAATCACCCCCCGCTGCAAGGTCCTCCGCACCATCATGGCGGAGGTCGCACGCATCCAGAACCACCTCCTCTGCACCGGCGCCGCCGGCCTGGACCTCAACGCCTTCACCGGCTTCATCTACGCCTTCAACGTCCGCGAGAAGATCTACGACCTCTGCGACTACGTCAGCGGCCAGCGCTTCCACCCCGACTGGACACGCGTCGGCGGCCTCATGCAGGACCTGCCCGACGAGGAAATGTTCAAGCGCCTCGTCAAGGACCTCATCAACAAGGAAGTCCCCCAGGCCCTCGCCGACCTCGAGGGCCTCCTCAACCGCAACCGCATCTTCATGGACCGCACGCAGGGCATCGGCGTCATCTCCAAGCAGGACGCCATCGACTGGTCCCTCACCGGCCCCATGGCCCGCGCCTCCGGCGTCCTCCGCGACCTCCGCAAGGACGAGCCGTACCTCTGCTACGCCGACAACTGGGACGGCATGGGCGCACCCGCCGTCAAGTTCCAGGTCCCCCTCATGCACGAGGGCGACTGCTACGCAAGGTACTTCCTCCGCGTGCAGGAAATCAAGCAGTCCTGCGACATCATCGCCCAGCTCATCGACCGCATCCCCAAGGGCCCCATCGACGCCTTCGCCGACAGCAAGGTCGTCAAGCCCGGCAAGAAGGACGTCTACGGCTCCATCGAGGGCCTCATCCAGCACTTCGAACTGGTCATGACCAACCGCGGCTTCACGCCGCCGGTCGCAGAGGTCTACGCCGCCCAGGAATCCGCCAACGGCGAACTCGGCTACTACATCGTCAGCGACGGCAGCCCACGCCCCTGGCGCGTCAAGACCCGCCCGCCCTGCTTCATCAACTACTCCATCATGCAGAAGATCACCGAAGGGCACCTCATCAGCGACGTCGTCGCCATCCTCGGCAGCATCAACATCGTCGCGGCGGAGTTGGACAGGTAGGCGATCAACATGGCAAGGGGCCCGGGCAAGTCAGTCGAAGCCCTATCAGTTCGGTGCAGGACTCGATCGCATCGCCCTGCGAGGCCGACGACTTGGACGGAACCACATTCCATGGTGGACAAGCGGCTTCGATCACGCTCTTGGCCTGCTTGGACCGGCTCGAGTGCACCCGGCAGGAGCGTCGTGAGTTGAACGTGTACGGTGTGAAGCCGCGCGAGTGATACTTCACGCTGATTACCGTCGAAGGAGCAATCGGCGGCGCGCTTGGGTAATTCATTCACGGCGAAGCCGTGACGGTGAATAGCCGGGGGCAGGTCCGAAGGACCGCCCCCGGACAAGGCACCAAATCGTCCGCACCGCGCAAGCGGTGCAGGTGTGCAATACGCCGACACTTGCGACAGGCACCGCTGACCCTCAACGCCTCCGCCCTCCACCGAGCCCCCGGGGCCCGCCCGACCCCGCAAGGCAATGCCCTGACCTGCGCCGCCCCGCGCAAACAACATGCCCCCGTGGGACCCGGACCGCCCGCGCATGGAGGGCACCCCCGCGCCCCTCACGATCGGACAGGCCGGAACAGCACACCGTCGTCATTGTCTTCGTCACCCACCTGAATCCACAGTTCGTGCGGCGGTGTGTTGTGCCACACCCTGACGGAGTGGTCGACGCCATCGATGGTGATGACAACGTTGAAGCACGCTGTTGCGCCGACCGTTTCTTCCTCAACCCTCCAGCGCCCCTCGCCGCTGAGTGTCGCGGGCGCCCCCGGGGTTGAGAAGACACCGTACTGGCTGGAGATGATCGGAAAGTCGGTGACCCTCGCGGTGCCGTCGCTGAGGAGCTCAATCTGGCCGCGTTTCCAGGTGTCGTTGCTCGCTGCCAGGATCCAGTCCGCCAGGTAGGAGCCGACCAGTGCGCCACCGCCCGGGCGCTTGGTCGCGAGGGACCACGCCGCAGCGTTGCCGGTGAGCGGGCAACACCCGGCAAGCCAGAGCATGACGGGCAGTGTGCACCGGATCGTGGCGTAACGGGATTGCAAGCAGTCAATGGTTGGTACCTCGCCACATCACCGCACGCCTCCCGCGTATGCGGGTGCGTGGAAACGGGGGAGCCGTGAGGCGGGGGTCCTCACGGCCAGGCCTTTGCTGCGAAACTCCTACGGCGAATCCAAGACAGCGAGGAGCCGGCGAGCCTCACGGAACACCCCTGGACGGCCGGCAACGCGGGCCGGCTCTACTCCCCAAACTCCTCCGCGTTCCCGCGCAGTAACCCCCTGCTCGCCGGCCGGTACAACCCCCGTCCATGAAACGACCCCTCGCTGCGATTGCCGCCTGCCTCGCCGTGTGTGCGGTGTTCTCCGCGTGCGCCGCCAGGCCCGGTGCAGGTTCTGGAACACCGGCCACCGCGCCCGCCCCGCTCGAAGGATGGCAATCCGAGACGTTCGCGCTCCCGCCGGGCTTTGCCCCCGGACTCCCCAGCGGCACCGAGTCCCTCCGCTTCCCGCCCGGGTGGCGCGATCCCGGGAGCGACAACTTCTGGTCCTACGCCTTCGTCATGCGCATCAACGAGGCCGCGCCCGACGCAGGGAGGTTGCGCGAAGTGCTGGAGCAGTACTACACCGGCCTCATGGCCGCGTTCGCGGAAGGTAAGGAACTCCCCCCCGCCCGCGTCCAGGTCACCCGCACCGCGCCCCATCGGTTCGAGGCACACATGCACCTCACCGACGCGTTCGCCACGTTCAAGCCCATCGACCCGCACATCCTCATCGAGGTCACCCCGCAGACCGGCAACCAATCCCTCCTCCGCATCCGCGTCAGCCCGCAACCCGCGGATCACCAGGTCTGGCGCTCGCTGGACGCGGCGATCGCAAGCATCCTGTCGCAGGAAACCGCGACACTCAAGACAGCGCCCTGACCACGCGGGACGCCCGCGCCGACGCCCCACCCTCACGCACCAATGCCCCGCAACCCCGCGCCACAGCGATCTCGCTCAAAGGCCAACAGGCGGTGCGCGCGGTCGTTCGATCGGTCCAGGGAGCCGGCGGTTCATCAAGCATCCCGCAGGCGTTTGGCCCCCGTCCCCCACGAACGCCCGCCGTGCGCACACCGAACTGACGCAAGCCCGCCCCCGCATACAATCACCCGTTCGCGAGTGCTCTGCTGCCGGCCCGGGGTGTAAACCAGGCCGGAACGTGCGGAGGGCCCGATGACCAAACCCTTCTCCAACCCGTGCCGACCGCCGCAGTTCAAAGCGGCGCAGATCGATGGTGCGCGCCTCCCCGCGTACATGGGCGAGCCCTACCCGCCGCCCTAGCCCGCCCCCGCCCCATCCTCCCCTCCACCGCCCCCAAGTGATCCTCACAGGGCGACCTGCCCGTGGGTCCCCCGCGCACACGCTGCGCGCCCGCACGTACACGCGGCCCAAGAGCCAAGCCATGATGTTCCTCGCACAGGTAACCGCAAACTCACTCTCCACCCCCCAGGTCCTCCTCGCCCTCGCCGGCCTGCTCGTCGCAGCCACGGCCCTCTTCTTCATAGCCGGCTTCCGCCCCGTCTCCAACAAGTGCGTGGGCATCGTCGAGAAACGCTGGAGCCTCACAGGCTCCGTCGAAACCGGCTTCATCGCCCTCAAGGGCGAGGCCGGCTTCCAGCCCACACTCCTCCGAGGTGGCCTGCACTGGCTCATGCCCCTCCAGTACCGCGTCCACGTCGTGCCCCTCGTCACCATCCCCCAGGGCCGCATCGGCTACGTCTTCGCACGCGACGGCCGGGGCCTGGAACCCACCCAGACCCTGGGCGCCAACACCGAGGCCCGCAACTTCGAGGATGTTCGCGGGTTCCTCGCCAGCGGCGGCCAGCGCGGCCCACAGCGCCAGATCCTCCGCGAGGGCACCTACGCCATAAACCTCGCACAATTCGTCGTCATCACCGAGGAACGACTCTTCTGCCTCCCCCTCTCCCAGGAGGAAAAGGCCGTCCTGAGCGCCATGGCCGGCGTCATCGCCGACCGCGACGGGTTCTCACCGGTCGTCATCCGGGGTGGCAGCGACAAGGTGGGCGTCGTGACCGTCCACGACGGGCCCGCGCTCTCCCAGGGTGAGATCATCGCGCCCATCGTCGGCGACGCCTCCCGCCCCGACCGCAGCCACAACAACTTCCAGGACGCGGAGAAGTTCCTCTCCGTGGACGGCCGCCGCGGCCGCCAGCTCCAGCTGCTCGTCGACGGCACCTACGCCATCAACCGCCTCTTCGCCACCGTCGAGTTCATCGACAAGACCGTGGTCAGCGTCGGCTACGTCGGCGTAGTCGTCTCCTACACCGGCGAACGCGGCGCCGACCTCTCGGGCACCGACTACTCCCACGGCGAACTCGTACGCCCCGGCCAGCGCGGCGTCTGGAACGAGCCCCTCATGCCCGGCAAGTACGCCTTCAACACCTACGCCGGACGCGTCCTGATGGTCCCTACCACCAACTTCCTGCTCAAGTGGATCGGCGGCGAAGCCGGCGAGCACCGCTTCGACGAGCACCTCGCCGAGGTGTCCCTCATCACCAAGGACGCCTTCGAGCCCAGCCTGCCGCTCTCGGTCGTGGTCCACATCGACTACCGCAAGGCCCCGCTGGTCATCCAGCGCTTCGGCGACATCCAGCGCCTCGTCGAGCAGACGCTCGACCCCATGGTCTCCGCCTACTTCAAGAACGTCGGCCAGACCCGAACCCTCATCCAGCTCCTCCAGGACCGCGCCCAGATCCAGCAGCTCGCGTCCGCGGAAATGCGCCAGAAGTTCGCGTACTACAACCTCGAGCTCGAGGAAGTCCTCATCGGCACGCCCAAGGGCGCCAAGGGCGATACCCGCATCGAGCAGATCCTCGAGCAGCTCCGCGCACGCCAGGTCGCCGAAGAACGCATCGCAACATACGCGCAGCAGGAGCGCGCCGCCAAGCAGGAACGCGACCTGCGCCAGGCCGAGGCTATCGCCGCGCAGCAGTCCAAACTCACCGAGTCCGAGGTCGCCATCGCCATCCAGACCAACCAGGGCCGCGCCGAGTACCAGCGCTCCCTGCAGGAAGCCTCGCGCGTCAAGGCCATGGCCGAGGCCGAGGCCAGCCGCGTCCGCATGCTCGCAGAGGCCGAGGCCGAGAAGGCCGCACGCATCGGTATCGGCCAGGCAATGGCGGTGGAGGAGCAGGTCCGCGCCTACGGCGGCCCCGCCTACCAGCTCACCCAGCAGGTCATGAACCGCTTCGCCGAAGCCATCCAGCAGTCCGGCGCTGACGTCGTCCCCAAGATCGTCATGGGCGGCCAGGGCCAGGGCCAGGGCAGCGTCATGGAAGCGATGCTCACCATGCTGCTCTCAGACCGACTGCTGAACGCGGCGTCGCAGCCCGGCGCCGCCCCGGGCCCCGAAGTCGCCGCCATCAAGGGCCAGATCCTGGAAGGCACCAGGCGCAGGACCGAACCGACAAAGCCGGCCTGAAGACGCAGGCAGCCAGCACCAACCACACAGGCCCGGACGCTCCACAGCGCCCGGGCCTGTGCTGTATGCCGGCAACACCCCCGCGCGTTCTACAGTCCTCCCCATGCGTCCGCACCCGATGCTGCGCAGGCTCGTAAGGTGGGGCGCCATCGCCGTTGCGTGCGTGCTCGTCGCGCCCTGGCACTACAGCACAAGCCACTACGTCTACTTCGTAACCGCCTCGTCCTGCTGGGGCGGCCTCGGCGCTGGACAAATCTCGTTCGGCTACGACGGCAACGACGCGGGTCGCGCCCGCTGGCAGTGGCGGGACACCACCGAAAGACTGCGGTGGGGCTTCCGCTGGGTCCACCGCCCCGGCTATCTCATCACCGCCGTCCCGTTCTGGTGCCCGGTCGGCGCCGCCCTCGCCCTCAGCGCATCCACCTGGTGGACCGAGGCCAAGGGACGCCGGGCCGGCCGCGTATGCATGGAGTGTGGCTACGACCGTGCCGGCATCCCGCGCGACGCCCTCTGCCCCGAGTGCGGCAGGCCCCGCTGAACGGCCCACATCCACCGGCCTTGTGCGCGCGCATCCACGGCCATCACGCCCCGCCCCGGCACAAATCGAAAAAAATCTGCCGCAGTAAAACCAGCCCCGTGCGCTCCCCGCACCGCGACCTCACACCAATCCGTGCGCACAAAGGCGGGCGCGACCCGGGTATAAGGAGGCCCAGTTTTTTCCCACCCCGAAAGGACGCACCGTGCCCGCCGCCACACGCGCCGCTCCTCCGCTCCCGCACCAGGTCAAGAGCCGACCGTGCAAGTGCCCAAATCCGTCGCTATCGGACCATCATCACAGACGGCTGCCGGCCGGTTCTCCACAACCGAACGCCAGGCCACGCAGCTACTTGCAGCCACCCAGCCACACAATGTGGAAAACCACCCAGCGCGAACAAGGCACCTCAGCAACCGCCCCCGCCGAACACACGCAGCAGCGACTCGATGTCCGCCGCATCGGGGAACAACCCGTCGTTGTTGAAGTCGATGTCGCCGCAGTGGGGGTCGTTGCTGCACGCGCCGCCGCTGAACACGCTCAGGAAGTCCTCGATGTCCAGCGTGTCCGGGAACAGATCATCGTGGTTGAAGTCAATGCCGTCGCACCCCACCGGCGAAACACCCCCGGTCACGACCAGCGAGAACCCCTGCGGGCCCAGGTTCACCTGCGCGCCCACCACCTCCACCGTCCACACCCCCTCCACCGGCGCAGCGATGTGCACCTGCTCGGTGTTGTTCCGCGTGTCCGCCGACCCGCCCGTGACGCTCAACCCGCCCGAAAAGACGTTGCCCAGGTACACCTGCCCGGTCGGGCTCGTGACGACAAGGTCCAGGTCGTTGACCGGCGCAAACGACGCGTTCGCCGCCGCCGGCTCGTCGGTCCACGCCAGCGTGACCTTCAGCTTCGCCGCGCCCGAAACCTGCACCCCCACCTCCCGCGTGCGCCCCGTCTGCAGCGCGTCCGGATGCCCGTTGGGCAGGTCCAGCACCACCGTCCGCCGCGCATCCCCCTGGAAGAAGAGCGAGTCCTCCGCAAGGACCCGCCCCCACCCCTCCTTGTCGCCCGGGTACCCCGCCTGCTGGAGAAGGTCGTTCGCGCTGTTGATGATCATCGCACGAAGCAGAGCCCCCGTCGGCACAAACCCGTCCGAAGGCGTCTCCACCCCGCTCGGGTAGAAGCCCCGCGTGAAGTACTCCCGCGTGAGCACCGCCACCCCCGCCACCGCCGGGCACGCCATGCTCGTGCCGCTCAGCGACCCCGTGCCGCAGTCGGTGGAACCCACCGAAGACACGATCGAACACCCCGGCGCCACCACGTCCGGCCTCCGCCGACCATCCGCCGTGGGGCCCACCGCCGGCCCGCCCGTCTGCAGCACGCACATCGACTCCTGGCTCGGCGCGTTGTTGCTGGCCGAAACCGTGAGCGCGTTCTTGCACTGCTCCGGAATGCCCAGCACCGTGGAATCCGAGACCGCGTACACCAGCAGGTTGTCCTCGTGGTCGTGCTGGAACGCGTCCACCGCACGGCACATGAGCTCGTACGTGTGGAACAGGTCGCTCCCCCACGAGTTGCTGTGCACGAACGCGCCCTGCGTCCGGTGCAGCTCGAACCGGCCGTAGATCGCGGGCTCGCTGTACGACGGGTAGTTGTTGTGCACCAGCCGCGCGCCCCACGCGATGCCCCGGTTCACCCCCGGGTTGCCGTCGTCCCCCGCCAGCGTCCCCGCCGTGTGCGTCCCGTGCGTCGTGTACGTGCCGTTCAAGTCGTTGTTCGCCACCACCTTCCGGTGCAGCGGCCCCACCGGGTTCACCGGGTCCAGCATCGAACAGTGGTTGGGCGCAAGCCCCGAATCAATGTGCCCCACGATGCTCCCCACGCCCGTGATCCCGTGCGCCGTGACCGACTCCACACCCTGGATGTTCGACTGCACCACCCACCGCGTCGTCGCGTTCGACCGCTCCGTGCACTCCGGGTTGTACTCCACGTACTGCGCATCCGCGCGCTGCGCGATCGCCGCCGCCAGCGCGCGCGAGCACCGCACGTGCACCACCCCGCACCCGCCCGCCGTCTCCACCCCCGCCACCACCGCCCGCTGCCCACGCAGCCACGCCACCAGGCCGCCCGACGCCACACCCCGCCACACAGTCACCGCGATCGACGCCTCGCCCCGCGCAGCCGCACCCTGAAAGTCCGCCGTCGACCACGCCGGAGCCGCCGCACCCTTCCGCAGCCACGGGTCCAGCTTCCAGCCCGCGTCCACCCGGTGCACCGACGCCACCAGCCCCGTCGCGCGCAGCGCAGCCGGATCCACCCGCGACAGGTCCGCGAAGTACGCCTGCGTCGGCAGGTAGTCCCGGACCACCACGCCAAGCTTCGTCAGCGTCGCCCCCGTGTCCTCGTTCATCGGGCGCGCCAGCACCATCACCACCGCAGGATCAGAAGGGAACGACTTCGCCCCCAGCATGTTCGCAAGCTTCGCCGTCGACACCTCCCCCGTCCGCAGGCTCAGCACCCCCGCCCGCGGGTCTCCCGCGTTGTTCGCCGCAACGTCCGCCCGCGCAAGCCCCGCGAGAGATGCCAGCACAAGGATGGTGAAAGTGGTTCGCACGGGTTCAGTATCGTCGATGTGTCAAGAACACCGCAGCACGGGCTTCCAGCCCGTGCTGCGGCTGCACAGAGGATTACGTCGGCTTCCAGGGGTTGGTTGCGTGGCTATGGGACGTCGGCCCAATCCGGGTCAGGCTGCCCGCCCGAAGATCCAGTCCAGGAGCCCCAGCTTGGGTGCGCGGGACGTCAGGGCCCGCACTCCGTCCTCGCGGCTGGGAACCAGGTGCAGGTGCCGTGCGAGCCCCGTCGTGCGGATCACGTCCTCAGCGTCCGTGGGGAGCCCGGCGATGATGAGCTGCCCACCCAACCCCCTACACCAGTGGTGCAGGTCCAGCAAGGAATTGATCCACTTGCAGTGCAGGGGCCTGACCATGGTGGCATCCAGGACCATCCGCCCATCGCATCGCCGTGCCAACTCCACCATTTGTCGGTACACCGCCTGCAGCTCGTGGTCCGAGAGGTTGCTGGCCGAGAGGGTGCACACCCCGGCGTTCCCCCGGACCCCGAATGTCACGATGGACTCTCCCGGAACTCCAGATTCCACAATAGTTTGCATCGCCACGCTCCTTGGCCCACTGGGCACCACGAATGTGGCATTCGAGGTCCTGCGAAACAAGGGATGTCGAGGTAATCAAGTAAGACCAAGTTCCGAATGGGAGGGAGGGGGAAAGTGCACCACCCAGGCAAGCGCAACCATTGCGCAAATCAATTCGCATCCCATCATTCTCCATACTTCTCCGGGTTGAGCGCCGGGCCCGGGAGGGGGAAAATGGTGATCCGCGGATGCGGCCGGGGGTTCAGGAGC
This sequence comes from Phycisphaerales bacterium, assembly GCA_046350475.1. GTDB lineage: Bacteria > Planctomycetota > Phycisphaerae > Phycisphaerales > UBA1924 > BJHL01. Next base: position 386,269 of record JAXMAJ010000001.1, read on the forward strand.
GCGCATGGCACTCATCGAGGTCAGCAAACTCAGCAAGCGTTTCGGCGATGGTCCCGGCGGGATCCTCGCGGTTGACGGTGTCAGCTTCTCCGTGGAAGCGGGCGAAGTGGTGGGGTTCCTGGGCCCCAACGGCGCCGGCAAGAGCACGACCATGAAGATGATCACCGGGTTCCTCGCGCCCACGGGGGGCACGGCAACCGTGGCCGGATTCAATGTCGCCGACAAGCCGCTCGAAGCGCAGAAGTGCATGGGCTACCTGCCCGAAGGTGCCCCGGCCTATCCGGACATGACCCCCGAGTCGTTCCTGAAGTTCTGCGCCTCGGCGCGGGACCTCACGGGCGCTGCCCGCAACGACGCGGTGCAGCGTGCGGTGGCGAGGACCAACCTGCAGGGTGTGCTCCACCAGTCGATCGACACGCTTTCCAAGGGTTTCAAGCGCCGCGTGGGGTTGGCGCAGGCGATCATGCACGACCCGAAGGTGCTGATCATGGACGAGCCTACCGACGGGCTGGACCCCAACCAGAAGCACGAGGTCCGCCAGTTGATCCGGGAGATGGCCAGGAGCAAGGGCGATGGCAATGCCGGGAAGGCCATCATTCTCTCCACGCACATCCTTGAAGAGGTTGAGGCGGTCTGCACCCGTGTGATCGTGATCAGCCGCGGGCGCGTCGTCGCCGACTGCTCGCCGGCCGAACTGCTCTCGCGCAGCCGCTACCACCACGCCGTCACGGTTACGCTCTACGCCCCCGCCGGATCGCGCGTGCGTGAGGAGATGATGAACCTCGCCGGTGTGCGCAACGTGGAGGTGGCCGAGGACCAGCACGGTCGGGACGGCGCGGCCGCCAGCTTTACCGTGTTCCCCAAGGATGCGGGCAGGGCAGCCGCCGTCACGCCGGACGTGCTGAACCTGTGCCAGAGCCGCGGTTGGCGGGTTTCGGGCGTGCGCACCGAGGACGGGCGCATGGACGAGGTCTTCCGCGAGCTCACGTCGGGCACGCGGTCCTGACGCGTGCGGGGTCAGCCCAGCAGGTTCCCCAGGCCGGCGACGTCCGGGATGCCGCCCTCCAGGCCCAGGGCCTTGGCCTCCTCGTCCATCGCTTTCTTGATCTCGACCTGCGCCGCGGCGACGGCGTCGTTGACGGCCTCGCATATGAGCTGCGTCGCCCCGTCGCGTGTCACGCCGCCGGCGTTGATCTGCTGCACGACCTGCGGGGAGAGCTCGATTTTCTGCACCACCAGGGCGCCGGAGACGGTGGCCTTCACTCCACCGCCGGTGCACTGGCCGACGACTTTCGCCGCGGCCAGCTTGGACTTGACGCGGTCGGCGGCGCCGGCGAGTTTGTCACGGTTCTTCAGCAGCCCCGACAGGGCGCCGAGCATCTTCATCTGATCGAGCATGATGCACTCCTATTGGCGGATCGTACGGCGGGGGAGATCGGAAAGGTCAGGGCCGCGGCCCCGCGACCTGTTCCATCCTCAGCACCCAGTCTTCCAGTGGTACGAACCGCAGCAGGTCCAGTTCGAGCGACCTGCCCGCCAGGCGCGGGTGGTCGTCGCGGATGTGGAGGGTGATGAACACCTTGTCCCACTTGGTCTTGTCGAACTCCTTCACGTCCGCCGGGGCCACCGATTCTCCGGTCGGCAGGGTGAGGGTGCACGTGGCGTGTTCGAAGCGGTAGACGCGCGCCCGCACCCGCAGCATGGTGAACAGCAGGTACGGGGCGAGGCCGAGGCCGAACACGACGAACAGCCACTGCGACGGCAGGTCGTACCACGACAGCGGCGAGTACGGCGGGGGGTTGCCCTTTTCGTCAACCTTGGTCCACCGTTCGCGCAGCGTTCCCAGGCGTTCTCCGGCGGACGCGACCTCGACCAGCTTGCCGTCCACGCGCCGGAAGTCCGTGCGGGGGAACTTCGTGTTGGCGGGGTTCATCTGGCCGATGGCGGCCAGCTGCTCGAGCCAGTGGTACTGGTTGGTTTCCACCGGCGTCATCTGGCCACCGCCGGTGGACTTGCCTTTCAGCCGCTGGAACGCCTCCGCGGGATTCTCAACGCTCGCGGACCCGTTCACAACCGAGCCCGTCGCGCGGGCGAGTTCGTCCAGGTACTGGAACTCGAAGAACTCGGCTGCGCGGGCGCCGCGGTTGGGGTACACCACGGTCGCATCCACCAGGCCCCACACGCCGATGCCCAGGCAGAGCGCGACGTAGATCATCATGTTGCGCACCCACTTGGGGTTGGTGCGTGTCGCCGTGATACCGGCGTCCGGCCCCGGCGTCTGCTGCGGCGGGGACGCTTCCGGGTTTGCCAGGGTGCTGCCGGGGTCTGCCTGCGTCATGAGTGATGTTCCGTTGCTTTGCCTGGCCGTGTGTCGGGGCCCGACCGGGCCCGCCGTTCTAGTCCACGCGTTCGAGCGCCACTTCCCACCACCGTGCGGCAACTTCTTCGCCGTTTGCGCGGGCCATCAGCCGGGAGAAGCCGCCATCATCGACACGTCTGATCGGGATGCGGGGGTACGGGCGGTTGGAGGCCACCGCCTCTGTCAGCCACGCGGAGTGTGCGTTCCGCATCATTTCTCCGACGGAGAGGCCTAGTCCCTGGCTGAACAGTCGGGCGAAGAACATGCCCGGATGGTATGGTGGCCGGGGCTCCGCTTTGCGCGCCCGTCACGCGGCCTGGCGGGCCGGTCCGCGGGCTGCGGGTCCGATGGTGCCCGCCAGCGCCCTGTCCGCCTCGGTGGTCGGGGCCGTGGCCAGCGTCGACACCCCGCTGGGCAGCACCTTCCCCAGGCCCTGCCGCTGGGCACGTCCGGCCTCGTACCACCAGCGGAGCAGGCGTGCCGCCCACTCCACCTTCCATTGCGCGATCGGTCCGGCGTACCTGGCCGCTTCATAACGGCTCACGGTGAGCGTGACCGGGCGGGTCATTGCGAGGAGGCCTTCCTCGCCGCCGATGACGCCCTGGCCCCCGGCGGTTGCGCCGCCCACCCCGGGGTGGGTCATGGGCAGCACACAGTCATTCACCAGGACGGCGGAGACGTGGAGGCGAGACGCGAGCCCGGCTGCCGAGGCTGGTTTCCGTGTGAAGATGCTCACGCTGGCGTGCTGGTCGCAGCGGTTGTGGATGGCCACGGCCTCTTCGAGGTTCGCGCACTTGAGCACGGCGGTGAGGGCCCCGTAGTGCTTGCCTTCCACCACCTCCATGCCGGCCTCGCAGTCGATGAGGGCGGTGACGCGGAACCGGCTGGTGGGTTCTTCGCGGGGGATGTTGCTGCCGAGTTTGGGGGGCATCGGGGTGAGCAGCCCCGCGTCGCGGGCGCCGCGCCCCAGGGCCTTGCTCACCAGCTCCCTGCAGCGCTGCGAGGCGGCCTCGTCGATCAGGTCCACGTCGCCGGCCTTGCTCGCGAGGCGGATGAGCTCCTTGATGAACTTCTCGTACACCTTGTCGAGGACGAGCACGCGGCGGGGGGAGATCGCCGTCTGGCCGCCGTGGAGGTTGAGCGCGCCCCACACCGCGCGGGCGGCCCTGCGGGCGTCGGCGTCTTCGAGCACGAAGACGCTGTCGCGTCCGCCGAAGGAGAGCGTGGCGGGCGTCATGGTCTTGACCAGGGTCTGGCTGATCCGCTCACCCACCTCCGCGGAGCCCGTGAACACGACGTGGTCGAAGCTCTGGGTCTGCAGCATGTTGGCGCCCGCTTCCCGCGTGGCGCCCGTCCAGGAGAGCACGCCGGGGGGCAGCCCGGCCTCGATGGCGAGCTCCAGCAGGCGCGTGTGGGTCTTGGGGCACTTCTCGCTGGGCTTCACCACGACGCTGTTGCCGGCGGCGAGGGCGTGGGCGATCTGGGTCCCCAGCCCCAGCAGCGGGTGCGACCAGGTCGCGATGATGCCCACCCGGCCCATCGGCACGCGCCGCTCGATGGCGCGGGCACCGTACTTCCACCACGGGCTACCTGGTACCTCCCGGTCGCGGAGCAGCCGGCCCGACGCGTCCTCCAGCCACGCGAGGCCGGAGAGCAGCGGGGCAACCTCGGCGAAGAGCGTCTCGGCGCGGGGGCGGTGCACCTCGCTCTCCACCAGGCGGCAGAGCTGAAGCTCATTGGCAGCGACCAGGCGCCGGAACCGCACCACCCACGCGAGGCGGGCGTCCAGGGGTGTCGAAGACCAGACGGTGCGTTCGTTGCGGGAGGTAAGCGGCATGGTGCCAATCTACGAACCGATCCGGGTGTGAGTGGGGCGAAGTCTGCCCAAACCCTCCACACCGTGCGAACCTGCACCGGGAGCGCAAGGCGTGCCGGGTGGGGCGGCTCCGGGGGCGGGTTATCTGACACGGGCGTCGGTGCGGCCTGTACCATCCTGCATGTCTGCACGGGCGCGGCGGGTGGTCATCGTGGGTGGCGGCTTCGCGGGGCTTGCGTGCGCCAAGGCGCTCCGGCACGCGCCGGTTGACGTGACCCTCGTGGACCGGCGCAACCACCATGTCTTCCAGCCGCTGCTGTACCAGGTGGCCACCGCGGCGTTATCGCCCGCGCAGATCGCCGCGCCGATCCGGGCGGTGCTGCGGGGCCAGCGCAACACGCGCGTCGTTCTGGGCGACGTGACGGCGGTGGACGCGGCGGGCGGGGCGATCGCCCTGAGCCATGGCGGCGGCCTCGCGTTTGATTACCTTGTGCTCGCCGCCGGCGCGGCACACTCGTACTTCGGGCACGACGACTGGTCGCGCCACGCGCCTGGCCTCAAGTCCATCGAGGACGCGCTGGAGATCCGGCGTCGCTTCCTGCTCGCCTTCGAGGAGGCGGAGCGCACGCCTGACCCCGAGCTGCGTGCGGCCCTGCTCACGTTTGTGATAGTGGGGGCGGGCCCCACGGGGGTGGAGCTCGCCGGCGCGTTCAAGGAGATCGCGCTGACCACCATCCGGCGCGACTTCCGCAGCATCGACACGCGCGATACCCGTGTGGTGCTCGTGGAGGCGATGGACCGCGTGCTGCCCTCGGGATTTCCGGGGCCTCTGTCCGACCGCGCACTGCGTGACCTCCGCGCGATGGGCGTGGATGTCCGCCTCCTGACGCGTGTGACCCACGTCGACGGGGCCGGTGTCACGCTCGAGGCCGGGGGCGCGTCCTCGCGCATCGCTGCGCGCAATGTCCTGTGGGCCGCCGGAGTGCGGGCGAGCGGGCTGGGGGCATCGCTGGGAGTTCCGCTGGACCGCGCGGGGCGGGTCGTGGTGCGGCCGGACCTCTCGGTGCCGGGGTATTCCTGCGTCTTTGTCGCGGGCGATCTCGCGCACGCTTCGGACCAGCTTGGTGTGCAGGTCCCCGGGATGGCGCCCGGGGCCATGCAGATGGGCGCGTTCGTGGGCAGGATCATCATGGCGGAGGTCACGGCGGGGGGTGGGGGGTCGGCGCCCGCGCGCCCGGCGTTCCGCTACGTAGACAAGGGGACGCTCGCCACTATCGGCCGGGCCCGGGCGGTTGCTCACGTCATGGGGGGCAACTTCGGTGGTTTTCCGGCCTGGCTTTTCTGGGTGCTGCTGCACATCGCGTACCTGATTTCGTTCAGGGCGAAGCTGCTGGTGTTCGTGGACTGGGTCTGGTCGTACGTGACGTTCGGGCGCGGGGCGAGGTTGATCACGGGGGGCACCGAGGGTGAATCTCGCACTACCCTCTCCCCATGACCACCCCCTTCTCCACCCGTACAGCCACGCTCTTTTCCGGCCTCCGCGACCAGGGCCTCTGGAAGGAACTCCAGACGATCGAGGGCCCAATGGACGCCGAGATCACGCTGAACCGGGGCGGCAGGAGGCAGAAGGTGCTGTGCTTCTGCTCCAACAACTACCTTGGGCTGGCGAACCACCCGGAGGTTGTTGAGGCCGGGGCGAGGGCCCTGCACGACTACGGCGCGGGGACGGCCAGTGTGCGGTTCATCTGCGGCACCTTTGAGCCCCACTGGGAGCTGGAGCGTGAGATCTCCCGCTACATGGGCACGGAGGCGTCGTACTCGTTCGTGTCGGCGTGGACCGCGAACGAGGCGGTGTTCCCCACGCTGTGTGAGCCCGGGGACATCATCATCAGCGACGAGCTCAACCACGCCTGCATCATCGACAGCATCCGCCTCGCGACCACGATCAAGAAGGGCGTCCACAAGGGCGTCTACAAGAACAACGTGCTGGAGGGCGAAAAGTCCCTCCGCGCCGCCCTCGAAGCCGCCCGTGCGAACAAGGAAGTGACCGGCCAAGTCTGGGTCGTCACCGACGGCGTCTTCAGCATGGAAGGCTCCATCGCCGACCTCCCCGCCATGCGGAAACTCTGCGATGAGTTCGATGCCCTGCTCGTCGTCGACGACAGCCACGGGCACGGCGTCATGGGGAAGCTCGGGCGCGGCACGCACGAGCACTGGGGCATGGTCGACGGTGGCACGCACAGGGGGCGTGTTGATATCTTCACCGGCACCCTCGGCAAGGCGCTGGGCGGTGGCGCGGGGGGCTTTGTCGCGGCCAGCCGGCAGGTCATTGACCTGCTCATCCAGCGCGGGCGCCCGACGCTCTTCAGCAATGCGCTGCCGGTGACGATCGCTGCGAGCGCGAAAAAGGCGATCGAGATCACCCTGCGCGAGCCGGGCAGGGTGCAGCGCCTGAAGGACAACGTCCAGTACGCCCGCACGAAGCTCAAGGGCGCGGGCTTTGACGTCCTGCCCAGCCCGACGGCCATCTGCCCGATCATCGTGCATGACACCGCCAAGGCCATTGCGATGAGCAAGCGGCTGCTGGACCTGGGCGTGTTTGTCATCGGCTTCGGCTACCCGGTGGTGCCCGAGGGGCACGCACGCCTGCGGTGCCAGATTTCGGCGGCGCACACGATGGAGCACATTGACACGCTGGTGGACGCACTCAAGAAACTGTGAGTGCCACTCCGGCCAATCCCGACGGCGGTCGCATGACATCGTGCCCATCCTGCGGGTACAACATCGCGTCCTGCAGCGGCACGCTGTGCCCCGAGTGCGGCAAGGACTGCTGGAGGGAGTTCGCGAAACGGGGCGGCCCCAAATGAGTCGGCTGGGTGCTCGCCTGCTTCGCCGTGGGCGGTGTCGCATGGGGATTGATCGCGTACGTGATGACGAGCGTGCGCGCGTTTTACTTCAAGAACTCCCCGTCCATACAACCCGCAGAGTTCATTCCCTCGGCCTTGTGCCTCGCCACGTTCATGGTGCTCTGCGTCAAGCGCGAGTGGCTGCGCTATTCGCGGAAGTGGGCGTACTGGACCATCGCGTGGCTCGGGATCCTCGCGGCTGTCCCGGTGACGGTCTTCGTGCTGGCCGCGATCCTCAAGAACCTGTAGAATGGAACGGATCATCTTGAAGTCACGGACTGTGACTTCAAGACGCGTGGAGGCACGCGGCATGAGTTCAGGTCAAAGACGCGGCAACAGGTCCATCATTCCCACGGAGCGCATCCAGTCCTCCATCCTCCTCCTGCGGGGCGAGAAAGTGCTGCTGGACACCGACCTCGCAGCCCTCTACGCCGTCGAAACCAAGGTGCTCCTGCAGGCCGTGAGGCGCAACTCAGAGCGCTTCCCAGACGACTTCATGTTCCAACTGACCCCCGAGGAGAGCGATCTTTTAAGGTCACAATCTGTGACCTTAGAAAAACCGCGCGACGCGCGAGGAAAACACCGAAAGTACCTCCCCTACGCCTTCACCGAGCAGGGTGTCGCCATGCTCTCCAGCGTCCTCCGCAGCCCGCGCGCGGTGAGCGTCAACATCGAGATCATGCGGGCCTTCGTCTCCCTCCGCCGCATCCTGACGTCAAGTGAAGACCTCGCCCGCCGCCTCGACGAACTCGAGTCCCGCTACGACGGCCAGTTCCGGAGCATCTTCGAGGCCATCCGGGCCCTGATGGAACCTGAAGAAGAAGAGGAAGAACCCAGAACACCCATCGGCTTCCGCGTCGCGCCGGTGACTTCAAAAAGAACGAATGCAGTTCGTACTGTGCGCAAGACTTCTCGCTCGCGTTGATTGCTCCGAGCTCGCTTCCTGACTTCCTACCTCATCGCCTCCTTCAAAACCCTCTTCTCCCCCTGCGTCATCCCCTCCACCGGCACACCCGCCAGGAGGTCTGCGACGACATGGTCTGTCGTCACCTGGTCCGCCTCGGCGTTGAAGTTCAGCATCAGGCGGTGGCGCAGCACGGGTGTTGCGACGGCCTTCACATGCTCCGGGGTCACGTGCGTGCTGCCCGTGAGCAGGGCCTGGGCCTTGGCCGCGAGCACGAGGTATTCGCTGGCGCGGGGCCCCGCGCCCCAGGCGAGGTAGTCCTTGACCTTTTCCGGGCGGGTGAGGCCCAGGTCCATGGGTTCCTTGACGCGCGTGGCACGGACCAGGCGCAGGGCGTACGAGATGACATGGTCCGGCACAGGCATCTGGCGCACGACCTCCTGCACGCGGAGGATCGCGGCCTCGTCCATCACCGGCTGGGCCGTGCCGCCCGCGCGGTTGCTCTGGCGGCGCACGATCTCCATCTCTTCCTGCATCGTCGGGTAGGAGATGTGGATCTGGAACATAAAGCGGTCGAGCTGGGCTTCGGGCAGGGGGTACGTGCCTTCCTGCTCGATGGGGTTCTGGGTGGCGAGCACGAAGAAGGGGCTGGGGAGGGCGTGCCGCTGGCCGCCGACGGTCACCTGGCGTTCCTGCATCGCCTCCAGCAGAGCCGCCTGCGTCTTGGGTGGTGTACGGTTGATCTCGTCCGCGAGGATGATGTTGGCGAAGACCGGCCCGGGCACGAAGCGCAGGCCCCGGTGGCCCGTCGCCTTGTCCTCCTGGATCACCTCGGTGCCGGTGATGTCCGCGGGCATGAGGTCGGGCGTGAACTGGATGCGGGAGAACTGAAGGTTGAGCGCCTTCGCGATCGTGCTGATGAGCAGCGTCTTGGCGAGCCCCGGCACTCCCACGACCACCGCGTGGCCCCGGCAGAAGATCGCCATCATCATCTGCGTGACCACTTCGTCCTGGCCCACGATGGTCTTGTGGATTTCTTCCCGCAGGCGTGCGTACGCGGCCTGCACCTCGCGCACCGCATCAGGGGTGGCCTCGGCTGCCTGGGCGTCGGGAGAACGGAGCGGGTGGGTGTGCATGGAGGATGGTACGGAATGGGTGCGGGAGGGTTCGTCCCTCTTATCGGCGTTCCGGGCTCATGGGAGCAGGCGGATGGCCTGCGATGCGGGCACCAGCGGGGGAGGTCCACTCAGGGGCCTGATTGAAGCCTGCCCAAAAACCCAAACAGGCCCGGGAACGTCCCGAGGCCTGCCTGGTGCGGATGAGTGTTCTGTCGTGTGCGCCGGCCATCAGCTCCGGCGGTGTGTCCTCAGCGGTCGTCCTTCTTCTTTTCCTGCAGCTGCTTGCGGATTTCCTTCATCTGTTCGCGGAGTTCGTCCAGCTGCTTGCGCACCTCGTCCTCCTGGCTGCGCATCCGTTGGCGGTCTTCCAGGACCCGGGGCAGGACCAGCGTCTGGGCGTTGCCGCCCTCCTGGTTGGGAACGACCAGGCGCATGCCCCGCTGCTGGCCAGCCTGCTCTTCGGCTTCCTTCAGCGACTTGATGGCGGCTTCGAGGCCGTCCTTGGCGGCTTTGCGGAGGTCTTCCAGGTTGTCCTTGGCGTCGTCCACCTTCTCCAGGGCGGCCTCCAGCGCTTCACGGGCTTCCTGGAGCGCCTGGGTGTGGCTTTCGCCGAGGTCCATGCTGAAGTTGCGCCACCAGTTGTTCATGTTGCCGTTGAAGGGGTCGCCGGGTACTGCCGGCACGCCGGGCACGGTTACCGCTCCGTCTTCGGGCGCGAGCTTCTCGGCATCCCAGGCTTCGAGCGTGACTTCGAAGGTCTTCTCGTCGCCGTCGCGGTTGACGAGGATGCTGACCTTGTCGTCGGCCTTGTGCTTCTTGAGCGCGGTGCGGACGTCGGCCTGGCCGCCCATGGTTTTGCCGTCGATCTTGAGGATGATGTCCCCCGCCTTCAGTCCGGCCTTCTGCGCCGGGAGGTCATCGCGCACGCTGTCGATGAGAGCGCCGCCATCGTCGTCGCTCATGGTGATGCCCAGCATCACGGGCGGCGGCTTGCTGCCCTCGACGGCCACCTCGGCGGGGCGTGCGGCCCGGGGTGCGACGGCCCGGGGGGAACCCCACAAGAAGTTGCCGGCCCCTGCTCCGCCGGTGGTGGGCAGCTTCATGCTGTGCTCCACGTCGCCGTCCTTGTCCAGGAACTCGACCTTGCCGTCGCGGATGCGGTACTGGTCCTTGGAGAGCTTCTTCCCGTCCTTCTGCACGGTGGTCTTGCCGTTCTCGATCCGGACGGAGTACTCGGTGCCGTCGCTGCTCTCGTTCATCACCACCGTCACGCCGCCGGCCGGTGCCTCGCCGGCGTCCAGGCGCTGGTCGAAGTCGCCCTTGAGCTCCTTCTCCACCACCTGGGCCTTCCTGGTTTCTTCCTGGGCGCTCACCTCGCGGAGCGTGGTGAGCGTGCCCGCGATGAACGCCGCGGCACAGGCAAAGGTCACCCAACGGTTGGTCGTCGATTCCGTCATGCACATGCTTGCTGCTCCTGATTCGGGGTCATCCACCCCAAAGTTCTGGTTCACTTCACACCACACACCGGGCGCGGGTCAGTAGACGGTGGGGGCAGACTCCTGGGCGGCGCGGGCCCGCAGCCGCACGGGCGTGGCGCGCCCCGCCTCGTCGTGCGAGAAGCGGTACAGGTCCGGCACCCGGGCCTTTTCCACCACCTGGCGGACGTACACCACGTCGAAGCCCTGGCCGTTCTCGGCCGGGCGGGAATCCACCAGCACCTGGTCCGGCACTTCGCCCAGCACGCGCCCTTCCTGAACACCCTTGCTGAGGTAGGTGTTGAACGCATCGGCGGACGAGAGCGGCCCCGCGACGCCCGCGGTGGCGGGACCGGCGGGGGAACGGCCCTGATTGTTCTGGAGGACAACCGCGACCGTCAGCATCGCGGCCGCGGCCCAGCCGCCCCATACGCGGGCGCTGCGGATGAAGGAGTGGTCGGCGGACGCGTGGCGTTCTGCCTCGAGGCGCGACGGGAGCTCAACGTGCTCAGCGACGTCCAGTGCGCGCCCGACCCCTTTGACCAGCAGCGCCTGGTCGCGGTGGGCCTGCGCGAGGCGGCGCCACATCGTCGGGTCCTGGGCTGCGGCCAGTTCCAGCAGTACCCACTCCGCCTGGCTGGTGCGTCCGTCCACGGCCCGCGAGATGAGCAGGTCTGCATCGTCCCGGGGCAGCGGCTCGTCGTTCACATCGGGGTTGTTGCGTTCGATGGTCATGCGTCCACCACACAGAGATGCGCGTCCGGCAAGGTCCCGGCAGAAAAACCGCATCGCTTCACCGGCCGTGCTCAGGCCTGGCTGGGTGTGGATTCGCTCACTTCCGCGAGTTCTCGGAGCATCCTGCGTCCGCGAGCGATCCGTGTTTCCACGGTGGTTTCGGGCAGCCCGAGGACCTCCCCGATTTCGCGGTAGCTCATCCCTTGAACCGCCTTCATGAGCAGGGGTTCGCGGTACCCGTCGGGGAGTTGGCGGGCCAGATCCAGGAGGCGGGAAGCCTCGTCCCGGATGCGCACACTCTCGGCGCCCCCGCCGGGGATGCTGGGCCCACCGATGCGCCCCGCAACTCCGGGCTCACCGACGGCGTCGAGGGAGGTCGGCCGGCGCTTGCCGCTGCGGCCCGCCGCATTCGCCGCGTTGAGAGCGACGGCCCTGAGCCACGGCTTCAGGGCGTTCATGTCGCGGAGGTCGCCGACTTTGCGGACGACGGCGACGGCAACTTCCTGCAGGAGATCATCAACGTCCGCCCACGCGGGCTTATGGGCGATGAGGATGGCCGCGACCCAGCGGCGGTGCTCCTGCCACAGGGCGCGCACGGAGTCCTGGTCCAGCCGATGGCCGGATTGCGGCACCCCCCCCGGCTCGGCTGTCCGTTGCTGGTCCACTCACGCCGCTCCCGTGCGACATCCCCCCATGTTCTTCGCCCAACAGAGATGAGCGTCCGCACATCTCCCGTCGTGTTGTTGGGAATTCGCGTGGGGCCTGCTGCGTTCGGAACCTGGAAGGGCCGTACGCTGCACGCCGCCGCCCCCCGCCCGCCTGCGGACCGCACCCGGGAGGCACGGACTTTCCTGCCATGCGCCATTCCTCCTCTGCGCACATGACCTTGGGCGAGCACCTTGATGAGCTGCGTCGCCGGATGATCTACGCGATGCTGGGGCTGGCGCCGATCGTGGCCCTGGCGTTCTACTTCGGCGACCACCTGCTGGACTTCATCCTGGAGCCTGCCCGGAACGCTCTCCACCACGACAACCAGCCGGACATCACGGCGTTCAGCCCCATCGAGACGTTCAGCGCGTACATGCGGGTCAGCGTCATCGCGGCCATCGTGGTGGGCAGCCCGTGGATCTTCTACCAGGTCTGGCGATTCGTCTCCCCCGGGCTGCACAGGCACGAGAAGCGGTTCGTGTACTTCCTTGTGCCGCTCTCGGGCATCCTCACGGCGTCGGGCGTGATCTTCCTGTTCAAGGTTGTGCTGCCGCTGATACTGGTGTTTCTGATCACGTTCGGCTCGACGATCGGCACCAAGCCGGTGGCATCCGCCCCGCTGCCGGCGGGCGTAACGCTCCCGACCATACCGCTCCTGGAGAACGACCCAGACTCGCCGCACGTGGGTGAAATGTGGGTGAACACGACGAGGCACAAGATGCGCATCTGCATCGCGGCGCCGGCAGCGGCGACGCCCGGGGCAAGTGCGGAGGCCCCGACGGTTCTCTCGCTGGACCTGTACCGTGAGGCGAACATCCGCCAGCAGTACCGGGTGAGCGACATCCTGAGCATGATGCTGACGCTCATCCTCGCGTTCGCCGGCGCGTTCCAGGCGCCGCTCATCGTGCTGCTGCTGGGGTGGGCCGGCATCGTGGACAACAAGTTCCTCAACAAGTACCGCCGGCACGCGATCCTCGTGTGCGCGGTCATCGCCGCGGCCGTCATGCCGGGCGACCCGGCGAGCATGATGGCCATGATGATCCCGCTGTACCTGCTCTACGAGCTGGGCGGGCTGCTGCTGTGGATCTTCCCGGCGCACCGGGTTGCCGGGAAGCCCAAGCCGGTCCCCGAGCTCCCCGAGACGACGGAGGATGAGGACGATCGCCCGTGACGGGCGAGGGGGTCAGGCGGCATGGGCGGCCGGCTGGATGGTCGCCTGGATGTCGCGCAGGGCGGCGGGGAAGTCGGTCACCAGCCGCATTTTGTTGATGAACGCCGCGGCGCCCGCGGCGGTCGCCTGCGCGACCACGGCCGGGTCGGTCGTGGCGCTCACGAGCACGATGGGCGCCCGCATGTTCGGGAGCATTTCGCGGCAGGTCCGGATGAACTGGACGCCGGTGACGCCCGGCAGGTTCATGTCGCAGAGGATGCACTGGGGTTGCGGCGAGGACGGGTCGGCCAGCATGGCCACGGCGTCCTCGGCGCTGGAGACCGGCAGGGTGCTGTACTCGGGCACTTTGGCGAACTGCATGGCGAGGAGCTTGGCGGCCAGGGGATCATCCTCGATGATCATGACAAGGGTTCGCCGGCCGGGCTTGGACGCGGCGGGCGCCTGCAGCGGGGCGGGCGTGTGCCCGTTCTGCTGGGGCGCGGACGCCTTGGTTTCATTCTGACCGCTGCGCTTGGGCGCGACGGCCTGCACGCGGTTGCGTCCGGCCTTTTTGGCCGCGTAGACGCCCTCGTCCGCGGCCTTGGTGAGCGCGTCGGGGCCGGGCACGAGGGACTCAAACCCCGGCTCCAGCGCGGAGACGCCGATGCTCACGGTGACGGTGCGCTCGGGCTCGGAGGCGCCGCAGGCACGAAGATCCACCGGCGACTTTGCGATGACGCTCCTCAGCAGTTCGGCCAGCTTGGTGGCCTTGGCCAGCCCCACCCCGGGCAGGATGACGGCGAACTCCTCGCCGCCGTAGCGGCACACGGTGCCGGTGCTGGAGAGCAGGCCCCGGGTGCGGCGCGAGAGCTCCTTGAGCACGGCGTCGCCCGCCTGGTGGCCCAGCGTGTCGTTCACGCTCTTGAATCGGTCTGCGTCGAAGAACAGGAGGGAGAGCGGGGTCCTGGACTTGCGGGCCTGTTCGAAGGCCGTTGCCAGGGTCGCGTCGAAGTGGGCGCGGTTGTACGCCCCGGTCATCGCGTCGGTGATGGTCTTGCGCGCCAGTTCCTCGTTCGTGCGGCGGAGTTCCTCGCTCTGCTGCTGCGACTGCAGCTGCGTCTCGACGATGGCTTCCTGCGCCTGGGCCAGGATCGCGCCCAGGTCGGGGCGCTCGCCCGTCTTGAGCTCGAGGCTCTTGGCGAGGTCGGCGGCGCCCTTGGTCGTTGCCTCCAGGAGCGAGTCGCAGGACGCGCGGTCCATGTCGAACCAGTCGCGGCAGGTGACCACGTAAGCGCCGAGCTTTCGGCGAGAGTCCTTCATCGTGAGCACCGCGGCGGCCAGCTGCCCGATGCCCACGCAGCGCAGCAGCTTCTCGTGCTGCGGGTGGCATGCCGTCGGCTCATGGTGGAAGCCCACGCACTCGGCGAGCTGCGGCGGCAGTTTCCACCGGGTGGCCAGCTGCTGGCCGAGCTTGGCGTGGTCGAACCCCAATGCGGTCCGCTCGATATCCACGCAGTCGGAGTGATCTTCGGGCGAGGCCGCGAGCACACCGGTGTAGTCCTCGCGGAGCGCCGCGAAGCACGCCAGCATGCCGATGTCCGCGATCATCGAACCGGTGAAGGCCTCCTCCGGGTCGCAGCACTTGCAGCGCAGGGCGACGGTGCGGGCCGCGACGGCGGAGTACACCGCGCGCCGCCAGTACGCCTGCAGGTCGAACACCTCGCCGTTGCCCGCGACGGACCTGGTCATCTCGACCAGGCTGAATCCCAGCACGATCGACTTGACGGTGTTCATCCCCAGCATCGACATCGCACGCGGGATGCTCGGGCACGGCTGGGTGAGCCCGTAGAACGAGGAATTGACCGTCTTGAGAACCTTGGTTGCCAGCGCCGGGTCCATGGATACGGTCTGGGCGATCTCCTGCATGGAGACCTTTGGGTTGCGTGTCAATTCGAGGACCCGCACCGCGACCCCCGGGAGGCTGGGGAGCGATGGGTAGTTCAGCACGCGTTCCATCGGCGACTGAGACATGCACGACCCTTCACGCTGGCGAAGATCGCCGGACCACAGCAGCCCGATCCATGCCCGACCAGCATGGGGGACCGCACACTCACATCGACGATGCGGGGGGGCCAAAATCAGCGTGGTCATCCACTGAATTGCGGGAACTGAATCCGTGCATTGCGGCAACTATGAGGGTATTTTCCCGTTGGGCGACTAAGTGCTTGCCGAACTGCCATTTGAGGGGGTCTGAAACGAGAATGGATGCAATAGCTTCCCCAAATTGCCGAGTCAGCACAGGTCGAACGCACATGTTATCGGCTCTGTGACAGAAAAGTCACCCGATCGCGTGCACCGCAATCAGGCCCGCGCCTGCACCGGCAGCGACGCACCACAGAGCCACAAACACGCCCCGGGCCCGCAGCCACACCATCCCTGTGCACGACGCGAGCAGCACGGTGACAGCACTCCAACGAACCGCAGGTATCGATGCGACGGGGTCGAGCAGTACCAAGACCGTCGAGGCAAGCATGGCTGCTCCCCAGGCCGAAGCGACGCCTTTGCTTCGCGGGAAGAGCGCTCCCACGAACCACGCGGACAGCAGGGCGAGCAGGCCGGTGACCAGCACGTCCGCCGCGACCAGGGCTGCATGGTGCTTGAGGCCCAGTGCCGTCATGGTCCACAGGAGCACCGCCGCCACGATGGGCAGTGCACCTTCCAACCGCGGATCCACTTCCGCCAGCCACGGGATGCCCATGTCGAGCAGGTGCGGGTGGGCGGGCCGGCGGTTCCGCTCGCCCCTTCCCAGCCAGGCGAAGCGACGGTGCGGGCCCTGGTCCTGCAGCCCATAGCCGCACGCGTGGCATGCACCGACGTCCAGGTGCAGCATCCTTCCACAGTTGGGGCAGAGCAGTGCGAGCGCGGGGTCCAGCGCGCTGCGCCATGTCAGCACCTCGCTGTTGTCGGATTCGGCCCTCGCGACCTCCGCCTCCGTTCGGGCGCTCTCCTTGGCGCGGGCTTCGCGGGCCTTGCGCAGCATGATCGTCTGTCGCGCCCGCTCCAGGCAGTCTGCGCACACAAACCTGCCCGCCTTATCGCGGGTGCCCTGAGCAGACTGCTGCGCGCAGATGCAGCAGGCGGTCTGCTCCATGGCCCGGGGTTGTCCGGTGCTCGCGCCCATGCAAAAAGAATACCGGCGGCACGTGCCGCCGGTGCAATGAGAGGTTCCGTCACGCGACGCCGGCGCTCATGAGCCCTGGGTCGGCACGTGCTTCTTTTCGTTCTGCTGGATCTGGAGCTGCTGCTGATCCCAGCTCTTCTTCATCTCCGGGTCCTTGGTGATTTCCTCGATCGTCGGCGGCGGCTTGGGCTTGGGGCCCGAATCCCCCATCTGCATGTACAGCAGGACGCCGGCGCCCACAATGCAAATACCCGCCACCGCGAGCAGGATGATCTTGCGTTTGTCTTCCATAGTCAGGATTCTCCTGGAATGTGCGAAAGAGATGATACACAAACTCCCGCCACGGTTTCGCCGTGGGCGGAGCGTCAGGCAAGCGGATTAGCCGACATCGCGGCGTTGAAAGAGCATCACGGCAAGAGAAAGAAAGGCCGTGACCTGCACCAAGGAATAGGCGCTGGCCGTCACGAGATACGAACTCGGCACCGGACGGTTCTGGGAAACCGCATCTAACAGCCAGAAGTACTGGAGGTTAGGGAGAACGCCCCACGCGGCCAGGCGGGGGTACGAGGTGCGCGTCGGCGAGATAAAGACAAAATCACCTTTTTTGGGGTCGCGCTCGATGCTGATGGGGTGTGCCCCGACGGTGCGCAGGGTGAGCTTGTCTCCCAAGGCGGTCGTGGCAATGACCCCAGGCGCGCGGGAAGCATCCGCAAACATCTCGTTGGGGTCGTCAAGACTGCCCTTGTAGTCACCATAATCGGTGGGTGTGTGGAGCGGAAAGCCGTTCGGGCTCGGTCCGTAGTAGATCGCCGTGCCAGGGGTGATCGGTCTGGGCACCGGATGCTCCAAGGTGATGACGAGGGGAGAGTGGTCCGCCGTGAATGACTTGCTCGAGTCCATCGCCTCGACCCGTCGAATCACTCCCACCGGTTCATTCCGGAAAACAAAGCGGCCCAGCATGAAGTTACTCAGCAGGGAAGCCACGAACACCCCCAGGCAGACCATGATCGTCATCACCTGACCCAAACGGGTGGACGCTGCCGTGGCGACCGCCGCGAGCACGAGGATCGCGAGGACCAGGGCGCAGCATGCGGTGAGCACCTGGGGCTTGAACGCAACGAAGATGTTCTGCAGCTGCCATTTATCGTTGAACAGCAGCACGCCGCAGTACGCCAGAAAGGTCGCTGGGACGAGCAAAAGCAGGCCCGTTTGCGGGAAGTTCCACCCGTAGAAGTAGTTGAGCCATGCCGCCAGGGCCAGCGAAGTGACCAGCGCGATGCCGGAGAAGACGAGCACGGGGTACTTGAGTTCGTCCGCGGCGGTGGTCATGACACCGTGCCGGATCGCGAGCATGAGGAACAGGACCATCAGCCCGCAGGACACCAGGAGAGCACCGACCACACCCAGGTACTTGCCGATGATGACCGACACCCGGCTGACGGGCTTGCTCACGACGGTGAGCATGGTCTTGCTCTCGATTTCCCGGCTGATCACGCTGGTGGCGATGAAGCCGGCGAGCAGGACGCCCATGACGAAAACCGTCGACATCCCCACGTCCAGCAATACTTTATCGTCGGACTGCACCTCGGCGGACTCGGTGCTCTGGTACCCCAGGCTGTAGCCGGAATTCCAGGTTGTGAAGATCTGCAGCAGGCCGCACAGGAGCACCATGAACAGCACCACCGGCTGACGCGTGCTCTCGACAAAGGCGTTGCGGGCGATGGACAGTACTTTGGGCATTCGTTTGGGTACGCGCCGTTGTGAAAGTGGGGGCTTTAGAGCAACCCCTCAAGAAACGCGAAGGTCCGCCAAACACCTTCGAGCGGGACGAACATAGGTTCGCCGCTGTCGTACATCAATGCACCTCCCGGCGTTCGCGCCCAAGGTGGCAGTATCGCGCGAATCCTGTAGATTCCGGGTTGCGCGGGTCTTGCGCCGGGGGGCGTCGGGGCTGTTTGGACCGGTCGGCTGGAAAGTGGCCGGGGGGTGGCCACAATACCGGCCCATCGGGCGGAATCGGGACGCCAGCGGAGCGGCGTCTGTGGGCAGGGCGTAGCGTGGTTCTCACGCGGCGCGAGTGGTTCGTGGGAGGCAGGGAGTTGGTGGCCGGAGGGGGGACGGTGCGCCGGGCGGGCCCGGCGACCTGGGACCTCGGGCGGTTGGACTCTGACTTATGCGTGCAGACTACCTCACGTACCGGACGGCCACGAGCGCAGCGATCAAGGGGCTGGTGCTCCAGGTCGTTGTCGCGTCCGTGCTCATCGCCTACGGGATGCTGGCCAAGGACCACGTGGCGGTGACGACCGCCGGGTTCGCGGGCATCGGCATCCTCGCGTGGCTGGCGCTCACCATCGTGTACGACCAGCACCGGCGGGAGCGGATCGAGGCGCTGGAGGTCGAGGCGCTGGCCCAGACCGGCGGTTCTTCCGCGTCGGTGTTCCAGACCGAGAACGACATGCGTCCGGCCGCCCGGCGCCTGGCGAACCTGCACAAGTTCTTCGTCCCCGTCATCAGCGTCGTCATCGCGCTGCTTCTGCTGTCCTTTGGCGGTTGGCGTCTGTGGGGCGTGCTGAGCCCCAAGGGCGGGTCCGAGCCGCTGTACGCCCCCGGCCAGCTCCGGCTGACCACCATGGACGTGGGCTGGCCCATCGCCCTGGGCATCATCATCTCCCTGGTCGGCTTCGTCATGGCCAGGTACACGGCGGGCATGGCGAAGCAGCCGGCGTGGGCGAACCTGCGGGGCGGTGCGGCCTTCCTGGTGGGCACGGTGCTGCTCGCGCTGGCGATGGCGGTCGGCCACGTGGTCGACGCGCTGGGCCCGGACGCGATGCTGCGGTACATGCTGGTCATCGGGCCGGCGTTCGTGCTGCTCATCGGGTTTGAGATCGTCGTCAACATCATCCTGATGGCGTACCGCCCGCGTCGGGCCCATGAGATCCCCAGGGCCGCGTTTGACTCGCGCCTGCTGGGTTTCGTGGCCGCGCCCGACCGCATCGCCAAGAGCATCAGCGAGGCGATCAACTATCAGCTGGGCTTCGATGTCACGGGCGGCTGGTTCTACCAGCTCCTGAGCCGCTCCCTGGTCCCGCTGGTGGCGGGCGGTGTGCTCCTGGTGTGGCTGCTCTCGTCGATCACGGTGGTCGAGCCGCACCAGCGTGGCGTGGTGCTGCGGTTCGGGAAGCCGCTGCCCGGCGGGGACATCGGCCCGGGCCTGCACCTGACGGCGCCCTGGCCCATCGACAGCGTCTACATCCCGGAGTACTTCCGCAAGGACCCGACGGGCAGGTTCGTGACCGTGGACCGGACCGTCACGGGGCTGCGCGTGCTGCAGCTGGGCACCTCGCTCCGCGAGGGTAATGACGCGATCCTGTGGACCAACGACCACCCGGGTGACGAGGTGTACCAGTTTGTCCGCACCTCCAAGGAGGAGGCGGGGACCGGCCAGAGCGGCAACGTGCTGGTCGACCTGGCGATGGTGTCTGTCGAGCTGCCCATGCACTACGTCGTGACGGACGTGCGGCGTTTCGACGAGCTTGGCGAGCCCCTGCAGCGTGACGAGCTCCTCCGCGCGGTCGCGGTCCGCGAGGCCACCAGGTACTTTCAGGGCACCCACCTGGACCAGGTCCTGGGCTTCGGGCGTGACGCCATGGGGAGAGACCTCACGGTCCGCATCCAGGGCGCGTTCGACGCTCTCAACCCGGGCGCCGACGGCAAGCCGCAGGGCGCGGGAGTGAAGGTGGTGTCCGTCGGCATCTCCGGGGTGCACCCGCCCAAGGCCGCGGCGGCCTCGTTCGAGGCGCCCATCGCGGCGGACGCACGTCGCATCGCGAACATCCAGAACGCGCAGGCCGACGCGGTCGCAACGCTGACCTCGGTTGTCGGCGACGCGGGCAAGGCCCAGGAGATCATCGCCGAGCTGGACAAGCGCGACTCCATCCAGGCGGACGTTGCCCGGGGCAGGGCGACGCAGCCCCTGGTCGAATCCCAGAACCTGGTCGTGCAGGAGAAGATCATCCAGGCGGGCGGCAGCGCCGCCTCGACCCTCGCCAAGGCCAGGGCCAGCCGCTGGGAACGGCACATGGGCGCCCGCGGGCAGCTCGCCCGGTACGGCGGCCAGGTCTCGCTCTACGACGCGGCCCCCCGCCTCTACATGACGCAGCAGTACCTCGCGGCGGTGAAGCACCTCATGGATGATTCGCGTGTGTACGTGGTGGACCAGGGCATCCGCGGCAGCTGGATGCAGCTGAACCTGGAGGACAAGGCCCTCCGCAACGACGTGTTCGGGCAGACGGGCGAGAAGGAGTGATCGGCAGCCGGGGGGCGGTCGGCAGAGGCACGGTGGACGGTGGCAGTGGAGAAACAGCGGTGAAGAAGTCAGTGCAACTTATCGTCGCGGTGGTCATCCTCGCGGTGCTGGCGGCGTTCATGTGCACGTACTCGGTGCGGTTCACCGAGCGGGCCGTGGTCACCACGCTGGGCAAGGCGACCGAGGGGTCTGTCAAGGTGAAGCCCGGTCTCTACCTCAAGGCGCCCCCGCCCTTCCAGAGCGTGACCAAGTACGATTCGCGCGTCCGCATCTTCACCCTGAAGGTGGAGACGCAGCAGACCGCCGACAGCCGGCAGATCGCCGTCGAGACCTTCTGCACCTGGCGTGTCGCGGACCCGCTCAAGTTCTTCCAGAACTTCAGCGGTCAACGCGAGCGCAGCGAGGAGCACTACGCACGGGCCGAGAGCGTGCTGAAGGCCAACCTCCGGGCCGCCGTGGGCGTGGTCTCCACCTACACCATGGAGGACCTCTTCACGGCCGATTCGGGCAAGAGCAAGCTCCCCGAGCTCGAGGCCAAGATGCTCGCCGCTCTGCGCGACGCGCGTGATGGTGCGACGACCGCCACGGGCACGGGGCGCCTCGCCGACTACGGCATCGAGGCCGTCGACGTGGGCCTCACCCGCATCCTCCTCCCCGAGGAGGTTACCAAGGCTGTGTTCGACCGCATGAAGAGCGGGCGTGAACGCATCGCGCGCGAGACCGAGAGCCGCGGCCAGAGCGAGGCGCAGGCCATCCGCGACCGGGCCGACGCGGACGCCAAGCGCATCCGGGCGTTCGCGGAGCAGTTCGCCCAGAGCATCCGGGATACGGGCGACCGCGAAGCGACCCAGTACCTCTCGCAGATGAACAGCAACCCGGAGCTCGCGATCTTCCTCGAGAAGGTCAGGTTCCTCCGCGAGATCCAGCCGCGCACGGCGACCCTGGTCTTCTCCACGGACATGCCGGGCATCGACCTGCTGAGCCCCGACTCGCTGAACCTGGGGCCCAACTCGCCCGCGTGGCTCCAGGAGCTCCTGCGCAACCGCGGCGGGGCCCGCAACGGTGCGGTGCAGCCCAACGGCGCGGTGCAGCCCAACGGAGCGGCGGACATCCAGCCCGCCAACGGGGGCCGCTCATGAACCAGCCGCACCCCCTGCTCCACGACAGCCCCGGGGGGGGCGATCCCCAGCCCCCGGCGCGCGCCGGGTCGGTGACGCTGCGCGAGGGTGAGGAGGGCCCGGCCGACACCCAGGCCATGCTGGACCCGGCCAACCAGTCCCTTTCCGAAGCGCTCAACATCCTGCTCAAGCTGATCTACGCAGGCGTGCTGGTGCTGTGCGTGGTGTACCTCTTCTCCGGCCTGCGGCGCGTGCAGGAGAATGAGCGGGGCGTGCGCCTGCTCTTCGGGCGCGTGGTGGACGGGGACCTGTCGCCGGGCCTGCAGTACGGCCCGCCTTTCCCGTTCGGCGAGGTCGTCCGCATCGGGCAGAGCGTGGAGGAGGTCCACGTCCGCAAGCCGTTCTGGGTGTACATCCAGGGCGACAACAAGCCGGACGACCCGAACGCGCCGGTGGAGACGAGCGTCGAGAAGCTCACGCCCACCCAGAGCCTCAAGCCCGACCAGGGCGGGAGCGGCTCGCTCATCACCGGCGACGGCAACATCGTGCACGCCCGCTGGAAGGTGCAGTACAAGCGCACCAGCGCAAGCACCTATGCCCAGAACATCCTGCCCGAGCAGGAACGCCAGCTGGTGATGTCCGCCGTCCAGCGTGGCGCGGTGCAGGCCTGCGCCCAGGCCTCCATCGACAGCGTGCTGTCAGCCAACCAGGCGTCTCTCGCGGCCGTGGCCCGCCAGATCGCCCAGGACACGCTGAACAGGGCGCAGTCGGGGATCAACATCGACTCGCTCTCCATGACCGAGGTCACGCCGCCCCTGTGGGTCCGCAAGAACTTCCAGAACGTGCAGTCCGCCGTCGCCAAGAAGCAGCAGGAGGAGGAGAAGGCGGCCACGGACGCGGCGGCGACGCTGAACAAGATCGCGGGCGACGCGGCCCCTTTCCTGGTCGCGCGCATCGACGAGTACGAGAAGGCCCTGGCGCTGAACGACCGCGCGAAGGGGGGCGAGGTCCTGGGCGAGATGCAGCGGGTGATGAAGGGCGAACCCGTGGACTTCGGCGGCCAGAGCCGGCGCGCCTCGGGCGAGGTGACGAGCCTCATGGCCGACGCCGGCGCATACCGGGCCGAGGTTGTCAGCGCCGCCAAGAGCACGCTGGCGCGGTTCGAGGTCATGAACGAGCAGTTCTCTCAGAACCCGATGCTCATGCTCCAGCGTGAGTGGGGGGGCGCGGTCAACGCGTTCACCGGCCGCCGCACCGTCGCGCAGATGTTCCTGCCGCCGGGCAAGGCGGGCGACCTGGTGCAGCTGCTCATCAACCAGGACCCGTCGCTGGCGCGTGACATCGAGCGCGAGGTGAACGAGGTGCAGGCCCGCAAGGCCCAGGAGGCCCAGGAGCAGCGCCAGAAGACGCAGGGCCTCAAGACCGAGATCCGCGAGGAAGTCACGGGCGAGTGACGGCAACCAGCAGGAGCGCAGCATGGCGTCGGCAGGCTTGGAATCGGCACCTTCACGCGCGGGGGCGGCGTCCGGCAATCCGGTGGTGGTCTGCACGCAGCTCACCAAGGTCTTCAAGGACTTCTGGATGCGCGACCACGCGCGCGCGGTCAGCAACCTCTCTCTGGAGATTGAGCCCCGCGAGGTCTTTGGTCTGCTGGGGCCCAACGGCAGCGGCAAGAGCACGACGATCAAGATGATCCTGGGGCTCCTGCGCCCGTCGAGCGGGCGTGTCGCCGTCTTCGGCAAGCCGCCCAACGACGTGGAGATGAAGCGGCGCATCGGGTACCTGCCGGAGGAGAGCTACCTCTACGCGTTCCTCAACGCGCGTGAGACCCTCGACTACTACGCCAAGCTCTTCGAGCTCGATTACAAGACCCGCCAGCACCGCATCGACGAGCTCCTGGACATGCTGGGCCTCACCAACGCCCAGCACCGCCCCGTCCGCGAGTACAGCAAGGGCATGCAGCGCCGCATCGGCATTGCGCAGGCGCTCATCAACGACCCTGACTTCCTCATCCTCGACGAGCCCACCACGGGCCTGGACCCCCTGGGCACGCGCCAGATCAAGGACCTCATCATCGAGTTGGGCAGGCGCGGGAAGACCATCCTCCTCTCCAGCCACCTCCTGGCCGACGTCGAGGACTGCGTGGACCGCCTCGTGATCCTGTACGGCGGGCAGATCCGTGCCCAGGGCACCTGCGCCGAGCTGCTGGAGGCGCAGGACCGCACCTCGATCGAGACCGACACCCTCGACGACGCCACCGTCTCGGAGATCGACCGGCTGGTCCGGGCACGTACGGGCGGCGACAAGTCGGTCCGGCGCGTCAGCCGGCCCCGCCAGAGCCTGGAGTCCCTGTTCATCGACATCGTGGAGAAGGCCCGGGCCGAGCAGGTCTCGACGAGCGGCGCCACCGCGGGCGGCGAGACCGCGTCGTTCCTCAAGGGGCAGGACCTCATCGAGAACCTGGTCAAGGCGGGCGAGGAGCCTCCGAGGCCCGAGCCGGCGGCGCCGGGCGAGCGGGCGGCCAAGCACGAGGAGTCGGTCATCGATGCGCTGGTGTCCGGTCGCAAGACGCTCGAGGCCCAGGCCCAGCAGGCGGCCCCGCGCCCCGCCCCGCCGCCGGTCCGGCAGGAGGGCGTGGACGCGAGCGTGATCGACTCGCTGCTGGGCGGCGCCGACAAGGGCGGAGGAGAGCACCGTTGATCAGCCGCATCTGGACGAGGCTGAACCTGCTGCAGCGGACGCGCCTGTTCAAGGTCATCGCGTCCTGCGTGGTGGTCCTTGCCGGCATCATCGGCTTTGTTTCGTACTCCATCGAGGTCCAGCGTGTCAGGACCGAGGCGCTGGCCCCCCTGGACGACATCGAGCAGCAGATCCGCGCCGAGGCCGAGGCGATGCGGCAGGAGGCCGAGGCGCACGCCGCCCAGAACCCCGGCGGGGCGCCCGTCCCCGAAGAGATCAAGAAGGGCGAGCAGCCCAAGGACGCGTACGACGCGAGCGTGACCATGTTCCGCGGCGTGCTCAGGGCCCAGCACAGCACCGCCAGCGTGGGGGCGGGCATCGGCATCGGTGTCCTGCTGCTGCTGACGGTCATATGGATGGACCTGGGCATCACCTACCTGCTCCTCGGTGTCGCCTGCGGCGCCCTGCTGGGGGCCGTGTCCTTGTTCGGTGTCGCCAGGCAGTGGGCGCCGCTGACGGTGGGGCTGGTCGGGCTTGGTGCGGCGTTCTTCGCGTTCATGCGCCTGCTGACGGTGCTGCTGGCCGGCCCCGGGCCGGTGTTCGCGATCGCCCGCACGGTGCTGGCCGAGGCCGTGCGCCTGCGGGTGCCGGTCGTTTTCATCGTCCTCCTCATGTTCGGGCTGGCCGCGCTGCCGTTGGTGCTGGACCCGACGACACCCCTCCGCTACCGGGTGCAGGCCTTCATGCAGTACGCCTCCAGCGGGGCGTTCTGGCTCATCGCCATCCTCACGCTGCTGTTCAGCATCACCAGCGTCGCGTTCGAGCAGCGCGACAAGCAGATCTGGCAGACCATGACCAAGCCGGTCGCCCCCTGGCAGTACGTGCTGGGCAAGTGGCTGGGCGTCGCCGCCCTCTCCCTGGCCCTCCTGGCCACCACGAGCACGGGCATCTTCATGTTCGTGGAGTACCTGCGGCGTCAGCCGGCCATGGGTGAGCGCATCGCGTTCAAGCCCACGGACGACCGGCTGGTGACCGAGGACCGGATGATGCTCGAGACCCAGGTGCTCACGGCCCGCAGGACCGTGCAGCCCGACGCGCCGGAAGTCGACCCGGTGGAGCTGGAAAAGGCCATCAACGAACGCGTGGAGCAGGAGATCGCCAGCCTGGGCACGCTGGCCCAGGACCCGGAGGTGGCCCGCGACCGGCGGGTGCGCCTCGAGAAGGTCATCCGGGAGAGCCTGCAGAAGAACGTGGGCGCAGCGTTCCGAACCATCGAGCCCGGCCAGAGCCGCGTCTTCACCTTCAGCGGCCTGTCCGAAGCCCGGCGGGCCAACGTCCCGCTCACGCTCCGGTATTCGGTCCAGTCCGGCGGGAACATGCCGGACCAGCTGTACCAGCTCACCATGGTCTTCGCGGGCTCGGACATGGCGCGGGTGTACGACGCGCCGCTCGACCAGGTCATGAGCGTGCAGGTCACGCCGGATGTCATCGACAAGGAGGGGAAAATCGGGCTCGAGGTCGTCAATGGCAACCCGTACACGGGCCGTGCCAACCCTCTGTCCATCACCTTCCCGCCGCAGAAGCTGGAGGTCTCCTACTCCGAGGGGTCCTTCCGCATGAACTTCCTGCGCGTCTTCGGCGTGCTGTGGGTCAAGCTGCTGTTCCTCTCGATCCTGGCGATCTGCGCCTCGACGTTCCTGAGTTTCCCGGTGGCGACGCTGGTGTCCTTCACCATCTTCCTGACCGCCGAGGGCGCCCGGTACGTGCTCAGCAGCATCGATTACTTCGAGACGGAGACCATCGAGGGGAAGACGCTCTACATCAATACCGTGATCGCGAAGTTCGCGCAAGGTATCGGGAGTGTGTTCCAGATCTACTCCGACCTGCGTCCCACGAACCGGCTGGTGGAGGGCGAGTACCTCTCCTGGGGCAGCGTGGCGGGCGGGACGTTCGTCATCGGGCTGATGGCCGCGGGGCTTTTCGTGTTCGCGACGTTCATTTTCCGCAGGCGCGAACTCGCGACGTACTCGGGGCACTAGAAGGGAACGGGCTGGGGCAGGCGCATGGCCAACGATCGCACGACTCAATTCCTCGCGGCGGGCGTCCTCTCCGGGTGCATGCTGCTCTCGCCCATGCTCGCCGTGCGCCTGACGGCGATGGCCGGGCGGGCAGAGATGGTCTACACAGACCGGGCCGAGGACAACGACCGCTGGGAGGTGACCGCCGGCATCGCCATGGGCGCATTCCGGGGCATCTTCGTGAACTTGCTCTGGATCCGCGCCAACGACATGAAGGAGGCCGGGAAGTTCTACGACGCCGTTGACCTGGCCAAGGCCATCACGCGCCTGCAGCCGCGTTTCCCGCGCGTCTGGGTCTTCCACGCGTGGAACCTCGCGTACAACATCAGCGTCATGACCAAGACGCGTGAGGAGCGATGGAACTGGGTGAACCAGGGTGTCCAGCTCCTGCGCGACCAGGCCATCCCGGCCAACCCGAACGACCTGCTGCTCCACAAGGAGCTGGCGTGGATCTTCCTGCACAAGATCCAGGGCCCGACGGACGACGCCAACACTTACTACAAGCGCATGCTCGCCGCCGAGTGGACCTTCAACCTCGGGCAGCCGCCCCGCCGCGGGCCCGAAGACCGCGACCGCGAGAAGGTCATCCGCAAGTACGCCGACTGGATGCGCACCTTCGCCAACGCCGCCACCAGCCCCGAGGAGCTGAGGGCGCGCAACCCGAAGGCGGCCGAGCTCGCCGAGCACCTGCGGGCGGAGGGCTACAGCCTGGAGACGCGCGACGAGCGGCGGGTCTTCCTCCAGAAGTACGAGGTGACGCGCATCAACCTGCGCTCGCTGCGCCACGACATGTTCGTGAAGGCGATCGCCGACATGCCCCAGATCGCCACCCTCGCCGGCGACATCGACAACCCGCAGTACGCGGGCGCGTGGGACGACTTCCTCTGCTCCGTCCGGCGGCGCGTGCTGGTGGACGACTACCACATGGAGCCCGACCGCATGGTGCGGTACACGGAGAAGTACGGGCCGATCGACTGGCGCCACGGCGCCGCCCACTCGCTCTACTGGTCCGCCCGGGGCGTGGAGGAGGCCCAGGACCGCGTCCGGTACGTCACGGACAGCAAGGGGAGGATCCTGGACGAGGGCAACCGCAAGGACTTTGACTTCCTGAACACCGACCGTGTGGTGGCCCAGAGCGTCCAGGAACTCTTCCGCACCGGCGACCTCTACTTTGACTTCCAGAGCTTCATCAACGGGCGGTACAACGTCTGGCAGGGCACGCCCAACGGCGCCTTCGCCGATTCCTACGGCAACATCCTGGACGAGATGCGGAGGCGCGGCGACGTCATCGACGCCCAGTCCGCGCAGCGCGGTGTCAGCCCCCTGTCCGACGCCTACCAGAACTTCATGGTCGACGTCTGCCTCTACTTCTACAGGCGCGGGGAGCGAGAGACCGCCAACATGTGGCTGGAACGTCTCCGAACCTTCAGGGACATGAACGTCTACGACCAGACCCGCTACCAGCGGTTCCGGGACCTCGACGAATTCGCCATCAACGAGATGAAGACGAGGGCTACCACCGGCTACCTCGCCGTGGCCCAGATCACCGGCTCGCTCATGGGCGCCTACACCAACGGGCTGCTGGGGCAGGACCCCGAGCTGTTCGAGAAGCAGTTCAAGTACGCCAAGGACTACCACGAGTACTTCATGGGCCAGCAGGTCCGCGCGACCTCGGTCAATATCGAGTCCAAGCGCATGGAGCAGCTCGACAGCGACTTTGAGTTCGTCGCGGGGCCGATGTTCGCCGAGTTCGTTGCCCAGCTGGGGCTCGACGACGCGACCTACGTCTACGCCGCGGCGCCCAGCGACCTCAAGCTCTGGGGCTACGCCGCGCTCCAGGAGTCCCAGGGCCAGGCGATCGGCGAAGAGGCCAAGGAGAGCGGCAAGACCTTCGACCAGTACTTCCCGCGCCCCGACGGGATGGACGCGTTCATCGCGCGCATCCAGAAGAAGCAGGAGGAACGCACCAAGCGTGCCCCTGCGCTCGAGGGTCAGTGACCCCGGCCCGTCGCCGGGCAGGGCGGGGGCGCGGCGGCGCATGAAAAAGGGGCCCCGGGAGGCCCCTGATCTTCCGCAGGACTGGGGCGGTCAGTTCTCGGGCACCGCGTCGCTGGTCACGATCTCGCGGAACCTGGTGCGCAGGCGCTTGGTGATGGGGCCCTCCCCCTGGCTGATGCGGTGGCGCCCGCCCTTCTGGTCGTCCACCTCGTTCACGGCGATCATCTCCGCCGCGGTGCCGGTGAGGAACACCTCGTCCGCGCCGTACACGTCGTCCAGGTGCATTTCCTTGACGACGCACCTGAGGCCGCACATGGGGACGAGTTCAGACCGGACAAAGCGTTCGGTGATGCCCTCGAGGGAGCCCGAGTTGCCGGTCGTGTGCGGGGGCGTGTACACCACGCCGCCCTTGACGATGAAGAGGTTGTCGCCGGTGCACTCGGTGACGTAACCGTCGGTGGACAGCATGATGGCCTCGTCGCACCCGGCCTGGATGGCCTCGACCTTCGCGAGGATGTTGTTCAGGTAGTTGAGGCTCTTGATGCGAGGGTCCAGGCACTCGCGCGGGGTCTTGGGCCGCTTCGCGACGACCACGCGCATGCCTGTCTCGTAGAACTCCCTGGGGTACAGGCTGATCTGGTCGGCGATGCAGACGATGCCGGGCGTGGGGCAGCGGCGCGGGTCCAGCCCCAGCGTGCCGAAGCCGCGCGTCACCACCAGGCGGATGTAGCCCTCGCTGAGGTTGTTGGCCTCGATGCACTGGCGCTGGATCATCACCATCTCGTCGGGAGTGATCGGGATCGGGAGGTGGATCTTCGCGGCGCACTCGTAGAGGCGGTCCATGTGCTGCCGGCACTTGAAGATCTTGCCGCGGTACACGCGGATCCCCTCGAACACGCCGTCGCCGTACAGCAGCCCGTGGTCGTACACGCTCACCATCGCCTGGCTCTTGGGCACCAGGCGTCCGTTGACCCACACGAGCGGACGCTCGCCGATGTCCTGCGGCGCGGGCCACAGGCTGGCGAGGCGGCGTTCGGAGAGCTTGGTGGCATCGGTCTGGGTCATGGTCATGCCTGTCGTCCCTTTCGTCCGGGCTTGTGGGGCCCGGACGGAATGGTAGTGGGTGGGGGCCGCCCGGGGCGGGTGCGTGAATATGCGGCCGGAGGGTGCGAAGTGCTGCGCCTGCCGTGACATGCGCGTGACACGCCCGGCGCACGGGTGACACGCGCGTGACGATCCCGGGCCGATCTGGGGAGTATCAAGGAGTGCCGGACGCGTGATGACCGGCGCAACCACCCCAGGAGCATCCCCATGCGTAGCCCCGCCATCGCCCGCACCACCCTCGCCGCCCTGTGCCTCTGCGCGGGCCTTGCCGCCGCTGCGCCCGCCTGCCCGCCGGTGGATCAGCCCGCCGTGGTGGACGGCAGGGCGGTGGAACGCCCCGTGGTCCGCATCGCCATACTTCTCGACACCAGCAACAGCATGGACGGGCTCATCGCGCAGGCGAAGAGCCAGGTCTGGTCCATCGTCAACCGGTTCGGGCGGTCCTGCCGCGCCGGCGCCCGGCCGGACCTGCGCATCGCGCTCTACGAGTATGGCAACAACAGCATCAAGCCCAGCGAGGGCTACATCCGCCAGGTGCTGCCCTTC
Organism: Phycisphaerales bacterium; assembly: GCA_046350475.1. Classification (GTDB taxonomy): domain Bacteria; phylum Planctomycetota; class Phycisphaerae; order Phycisphaerales; family UBA1924; genus BJHL01. Next base: position 416,450 of record JAXMAJ010000001.1, read on the forward strand.
ACGACCGACCTGGACCTGCTCAGCGAGAAGCTGTTCGGCCTGACCACCAACGGGGGCGAGGAGTTCTGCGGCGCGGTCATCAAGCGGGCCATCGCCGACCTGGACTGGGCGAAACGGCCGGGCGACCTCTCGATGGTCGTCATCGCCGGGAACGAGCCCTTCACCCAGGGCGACGTGCACTACAGCGAGGCCATCGCCGACGCGCTGACCAAGGGCGTGAAGATCAACACGATCTTCTGCGGCAACCGCCAGGAGGGCGTCGCCACCAAGTGGGTAGACGGGGCCGTGCTGGGCCGGGGCACCTTCGGCAACATCGACCAGAACGCCCCCCTGGACACGTGCGCCACACCCTACGACGATGAGATCGTCCGGCTGGGATCGGAGATCAACATCACGTACATCCCCTACGGGCGTGACGGCGAAACCGGCCAGGCCCGCCAGACCGCAATGGACGAAAAGAACATGGCGGTGCCGGGCGCGGCGCCCGAGCGGGCGGCCTCCAAGGCCAGCGGCGGCGGCCAGTACCGCAACGGGAACTGGGACCTCGTGGACGCTGTGAAGGAGGGCCGGATTCAGCTCAAGGACATGGACGAAAGGGACCTCCCGGCCGACATGCAGAAGATGAACGCCACCGACCGGGAGAAGCACCTCAAGGACATGCTCGCGCGGCGCGACGAAATCAGCAGGCGCATCGCGGAGCTCAATAAGCAGCGCATGACCTTCATCGAGCAGGACAAGGCCAAGAAAGCGGGCGAGGTGAGGGCCACAGGCAGGCAGGCAGAGCAGACCCTGGGCGACGCACTCCTGGCCGCCATCGACAAGCAGGCCACCGACGAGGGGTACGAGTTCGAGAAGTAGGAGGGCACCAAGCAGGGTGCGGGAACGCGGCCCGCTTCACTCCTCCTTGTCGACCCTGAGCCGCTCGAGCGCCGGATGGCGCTCGAGCTTCTTCCTGCGCAGGGCGTCGATCACAACGGGCGGGCAGAGGTGGGTGAGCGCCGCCAGGTCGTCCCCCATGGCCGTGATCTGCCGGATGAGGCTGCTGCTGGTGTACGAGAAGCTCTGCCCCGCCACAACGAACGCCGTCTCCAGGCCCGCCACTTCCCGGTTCGTGACGGCCTGCTGCACCTCGTTCTGCAGGTCGCTGAGGTTCCGCACGCCGCGCAGCAGCACGTTCGCGCCCACATCCCGCGCAAAGTCCACCGTCAGGCCCGAGAAGGCCCGCACGGTGACGGGCGCGTCGTGCGGGTGCTGCTTCACCATCTCCGCGACCAGGCGCTGGGCCATGTCCACGCGCTCCACGTCGGTGAACAGGGGGTCCTTCCCGGGGTTCCGCCCCACGGCGACGATCAGCTCGTCGAAGAGCTTGCGCCCGCGGGCGATGACATCCAGGTGACCGAAGGTGATGGGGTCGAACGACCCCGGGTAGACCGCGGTGTGCTTGGGCATCCCCCCATCATAGAAGCACCGGGCACGCAGCCCGGTGCGGGAAGGGTCCTGAGATCGGCGCCCGCGCCCGGGATTACAGCTTCGGCGGTGCGGGGAAGTCCACCGGCGTCTCGTTCACGTGGTTGAACGTGCTGGTGAACATCATCTGGATGTACGAGCCCACCACCTCTCCCATCTGCTGCTCACCGAAGCCCGCGGCCTTGAACGCGGCCACGTCGGCGTCGCTCACGTAGCCCTTCTTCTCGTGGATGGCGACGGCGAAACGCGCGAGGGCGTTGAGCCGGGGGTCGCTCATGTGTCCGCGACGGGCCTCCACGGTCTGGCCCTCCGTCAGCCCGCTGTTCTTCCCGATGACGGTGTGTGCCGCCAGGCAGTAGTCGCAGGACTGCGCCTGCGCGATCGCCAGCTGCACCACCTCCTGCTCCTTCACCGAGAGGCTCGCGTTCTTCATCGCCCCGGAGATCCCCAGGTACACGTCCAGCAGCACGGGGCTGCTGGCCATGCTCTTGAAGATGTTGAGGTTCTTGCCCTTCAGCGGGCCTTCAAACACCTCCTTGGCTCTTCCCGTGGCGTGGGCGGGGTCGACGGCGGTCAGGCGGGGCATGCGGCTTCCTCCTTCAAGGGTTCGTACGGGCAACCTTAGATGCCGTGCGCTCCCCGGCCGTTCCCGCCTCCCCGTGATTTTGACGGCCCCGCGGCGCCGCCGGCCCGTGCGGGCCGGTCCATACGCTCGCGGAACGCCGGGTTTTCCACGGCGCACCCCCCGGGGGCCACCCATGCGCGTCATGCTCTTCACCGACACCCTGGGAGACGTCAACGGCGTCTCGCGGTTCATCCGCAACGCGGCCGACCAGGCCCTGGCCGGCGGGCACGACTTCACCGTCGTCACCAGCACCAACTTCGACGTGCCGGACCGCCCCAACATCGTGAACGTCAAGCCCCTCTACGCGACCAGGATGCCCAAGTACGAGAACCTGGAGCTAGCGTTCCCCCCGGCGTTGGACCTCGTCCGCCTGGCCCGCCGGCGCCGACCGGACGTGATCCACATTTCCACGCCCGGCAGCGTCGGGCTCGCGGGACGCTGGGCCGCCCGAGCGCTCGGGGTGCCGGTCGCGGGCGTCTACCACACCGACTTCCCCGCCTACATCGAGAAGCTCTTCCACCACGAGTCCCTCACGCTCGGCTGCGAGCAGTACATGCGCGTCTTCTACCGCGCCTTCTCAGCCATCTTTACGCGCAGCGATGACTACGCGCAGAGCCTCCTCCGCCTGGGCCTGCCCAGGGACCGGCTGCACACACTCCGCCCCGGTATCCGCGTCGAAGAATTCCACCCGCGCTTCCACGACGCGTCCGCGTGGGAGCGGGCCGGCAGCCCCGCCGGCGCCGTGCGGCTCATCTACGTGGGGCGCGTGAGCGTCGAGAAGAACCTCCCCATGCTGACGCGTGTCTGGCGTGAGGCCGACAGGCAGCTGCGGGCGCAGGGAGTTTCCGCCGAGCTCAACATCATCGGCGACGGGCCGTACCGGGCACAGATGCAGGAAGAACTCCGCGGCACGCGGGCCCGGTTCCTGGGGTTCCGCTACGGCGCCGAGCTCTCGGCGCTGTACGCCGGCGCACACCTGTTCGTCTTCCCCAGCACCACCGACACGCTCGGCCAGGTCGTGATGGAAAGCCAGGCCAGCGGCATGCCCGTCCTCGTAACCGACCAGGGCGGCCCCAAGGAGGTCGTCCGCAACGGGGAGACCGGCTTTGTCCTGCCCGCCCACGACGAGCGCGCGTGGGCCTCGCGCATCGTCTGCCTGGCGGGCGACGACGCCCTGCGGTCGCGGATGGGCCTGGCCGCCCACGCCTTCATGCAGGAGTACTCGATGCAGCGGTCCTTCGAGCACTTCTGGGAGGTCCACCGGCAGGTGCACGAGCGCACGCGTGCCCCGCGCGCCGGCGATTGAGGGCCCGCCACCCAGACGCCCCGGCGTGTGTATGCTGGGGCGTGAGCCACCCCGCAACCACGCCCTGGTCACCGACCTCCTGGCAGGGCCTGCCCAACGCCCAGGCGATCACCTACCCCGACGATGCAGCCCTCGCGGGCGCAGTGGGGGAGCTGAGGTCCCTGCCGCCGCTGGTGACGAGCTGGGAAATCGAGCGCCTCCGCGCGTTCCTCGCCCAGGCCGAGCAGGGCAAGCGGTTCCTGCTGCAGGGCGGGGACTGCGCCGAGTCCCTGGCAGAGTGCAACTCCACCGTCATCGCCAACAAGCTCAAGATCCTCCTCCAGATGTCGATGGTGCTGGTGCACGGCCTCAAGATGCCCATCCTCCGCGTCGGGCGGTTCGCCGGCCAGTACGCCAAGCCCCGCAGCAGCGCGACCGAGACCCGGGGCGGCGTCACGCTCCCGTCGTACTACGGCGACCTGATCAACCGCCCCGCCTTCGACAGCGCATCCCGCACGCCCGACCCCTCCCTGCTGGTGCGCGCGTACACGCACTCCGCGCTGACGCTGAACTTCGTGCGCGCCCTGGTCGAGGGCGGGTTCGCCGACCTGCACCACCCCGAGTACTGGGACCTCTCCTTCATGCGTCACGCGGGGCTCGCCCCGGCCCTCCGCAGCGAGTACGAACGCATGAAGGACAGCCTCGCCGACGGGCTCCGCTTCATGGAGGCCCTGGGCGAGAAGACCGTGGACGACCTCACCCGCGTCGAGTTCTTCACCAGCCACGAGGGCCTCAGCCTGTGGTACGAGAGTGCGCAGACCCGCCCCGTCCCCCGGCGTGACGGCGTCTACAACCTCAGCACCCACATGCCCTGGCTGGGAGAACGCACCCGCCAGATCGGCGGGGCCCACGCCGAGTACTTCCGGGGCATCCACAACCCCGTGGGCGTGAAGCTGGGGCCCACCGCCTCGCCCGCGGAGGTGCTGGAACTGGCGCGGTTCCTGAACCCCGCCAACGAGGCCGGCAAGCTCGTGCTCATCGCCCGCATGGGCGCCGCGAGGATCGCCGACGCCCTGCCTCCCCTGCTCCGCGCCACCCGCTCCGCGGAGGTCCGGTGCCTGTGGGTCTGCGACCCCATGCACGGGAACACGCGCACGACCGCCGGCGGCATCAAGACCCGCTCCTTCGACGACATCCTCCACGAGCTCACCATGAGCCACGCCGTGCACCGCCAGGAGGGCGTGGTGCTGGGCGGCGTGCACTTCGAGCTCACCGGCGAGGACGTCACCGAGTGCACGGGCGGCGCGCTGGGGACCAGCGAGCAGGACCTCGCGACCAACTACGCCAGCGCCTGCGACCCGCGCCTCAACTACCAGCAGGCGCTGGAGGTTGCATTCCTCATCGCGAGGACTTACGCGCGGCGCTGAGCACGCGCACGCACACCTCAGAACGGCTTCTTGGTCGGGTTGACGAACACGTTGTCCCGCCCGGGGATGATGAGGTCGGCGATCTCGATGGCCTCCTCGAAGCTCGCCTTGGCCTGCTCCACGTCCGCCGCGCCCTGCATCACCTTCCCCTGCTCCGCGTGCTCCTGCGTCGGCACGCTGTCCCCCGCGATCAGGAGCGTGTGGCGAGGGTGGCTGATGAGCAGCCCGCAGCACCCGGGCGAAACACCCGACAGCGGGAAGATGTCGACCCGCTCCGCCAGGGACTCGGGCGCAGGCTCGCACCGGCGCAGCAGCCCCACGTCGTGCTCCAGCAGCTCGCGCAGGGACTCGTCCTTGGCCACCCCGCCCTGGGATTCGCTCCGCGTCATCATGTCCTTGAGCGCCGTGGCCAGCTGCACGCCCACGGCCTCCCGCTCGGCGGCGCTGATCCACCAGCGCGCCCCGGGGAACGCCGCCAGCCCGCGCGCATGCTCCGGGCTGAACCGGGTCAGGAACACGTCCGTGATGTCCCTGGCCCTCGCACCCGCCCTCTCGTGCAGGCGCGGCAGCAGCACCTGGTCCGGCAGCGCGGGGTCCACCAGGATCACGGCCTTGCCGCTGCGGACCAGCGACGTGGTCGCGTGACCCGGCCGGGAGGGCGACCGCTCGCCCCACAAGGGGTTGACCGATAGGGCGCCGATGGAGATGACCCGGAAGTCCAAGCCCGCGAGCGTAGGGCGCGAAAAAAAAGCCCCCGGGCAGGGCCCGGGGGCTGTCATCAAGAGCGTGGAGTGGCTGCGCGACGCCGGCTCAGGGCATGCAGCTGCCGCCGCCGAACACGCGGATGAGGGCGCCGATGTCGTCGGTGTCCGGGAACAGGCCGTCGTTGTTGAAGTCGATGTCGCCGCAGGTGCCGGTGGGGCAGGGGCTGCCGCCGAACACCGCGATGAAGTCCGTGATGTCCTGCGTGTCTGGGAAGAGCGTGTCGCCGTTGAAGTCGATGGAGTCACACTGCGGGCCGCAGGGGTTGGTGTTCGTCGCCGTCAGCGTGAGGCCCGTGTTGCCCCCGCCCAGTGTGGACGCATCGATCGAGCCGCCGTCGGTGCCGTCGATGTTCTCGTAGCCGATGGTGTAGTCGCCCGCCGGGGCCTCCGGCAGGATCGTGCCGTACCGGAACTCCGCGTTGCCGTTCTCGTACAGGATCACCTGGAAGGTGTTGTCGGGGGTCGTGTTCGCGAACGCCGCGACGCCCTGCCAGGAGATGACCACGCGGTGGTTGGCCGTGGAGTCGTCCAGGAAGTAGATGTCGCCGGCGCCGACCGGGTACAGGTCGTCCCAGAGGGGGGCGAGCATGTCGTTGGGCACGCCCGTGTTGGGGATGGCGGCGTTGACGTACGCCGTGCTTGGGTTGGAGAACTGAAGGTTGCCGTTGGAAGAGACGTCGACACTCGTGTAGGCGTTGCCCAGGTGGGTGAAGGTGAACGGCAGGCCAACGTTCTCGGTGCAGTCATCGCAGCTGGAGACGGTCGCCAGCAGCGTGCCCGTGGCGGAGATGTCCTCGAAGGGCGTGTCGGAGGCGCTGAAGGTGTACCCGACGCCGCAGTTGGTGCCGGCGCCCTGGTAGGTGCCGCCCGCCTGGGCGCACAGCGTCTGCCGGGTGATGGAGCAGCCGCCGTTGCAGCATGCGCCGTTGGGTCCGTTGCTCACCACCAGGCCCATATTGCTCGTGGTCGAGCGCGACTGCGCATCGCTCACCGTCACGGGCAGGGTGTAGTTCCCGGTCATCACGCTCACGGGAAGGCTGTAGGCGTTCGAGAAGATGTTGTCCCCGGCAGCGACGTCGCCGTGCGTGCCGTCGTTGTAGAACTGCTGGGTGGCGCTCCCGCCGATGCCGGAGAGGTCGGCCCGCACCGCCAGGCCCGTGCTCGGCGGGTTCTGCCCGCCCGTCACGGTCACGGTCATGAGGGAGGTGCCCACCTCCGTCGTTGCGGCCGCGGACCCGAACCCGAACGGGTTGGTCGGCCCGCCGCTGGTGCCCGTGAGCGTGAGCGTCCAGGAGTTGAGCGTCCCCACGTCGATACCCGCGTCGTCGGCCACGATGAGCGTCCACGTCCCGTTGCCGTCCTGGTTCATCCAGGCGGCGAAGGTGTCGTTCTGCACCGCCTCCGGCGGCGTCGGCACGCCGTTCCAGCCAACAAACCCGCCCTCGGGCTTGTACGAACCGAGGAACGGCGCAACGCCGGTCGTGATCGACGCCGCAGCCCCGTCGTCAAACAGCGTGTCCTGGAAGTTCTCGCCCGTGCCGCCGTTGTCGGTGGTCAGGATGATGAACTGCCCGTTGTGCACAAGCGCGATGTCCAGGTCACCGTCGTACGTGTGGTTGATGTTCAGCGACACGGTGATGCCCGTGATCGCCGTCGGACCACCCGCCACAGAGATGTTGTCGCTGATCGTCGTGTTGTCGTTGATGGCCAGGCCGGGCGTCGAGGTGTACACCTGCGCGCTCGCCGCACCACACACACACACCAGCGCCGCGATCGCGGACGCTACTCCGTACTTCTTCATGATCTGTTCCTCCGCCAAGGGTTGAACGCCGGGCGCCGGTACCGGCCACCACGAGCCGCACAGCGGACCACACGCGAGACCGCTCCCGCCCCGGCGTTGTGCGCTAAGAGTACTCCAAGCCAGGCCCCGCGCCTACGACAAACTTCATCGCCGTAGTCCGAAAAGAAAAACCCCCGGACACGCGTCCGGGGGTTCACTCTGCTGTTTGACGGGCCAATTGCGGCCCATGACGGGGAATTGCCCCTCAAACTTGCTCAGACGATGCAGGGACCGCCGGAGAAGACGCTCAGGAGGGCGTCGATGTCCATGGTGTCGGGGAACAGGCCGTCGTTGTTGAAGTCGATGTCACCGCAGTTGGGGTCGTTGCTGCAGGTGCCGCCGGAGAACACTGACAGGAAGTCGTCGATGTCGGCGGTGTCGGGGAAGAGGTCGTCGTGGTTGAAGTCGATGGTGTCGCACGACGGGCCGGTGGACGGGAAGACCACCAGCGTCGGGCCGCGGTAGAGGGCGTGCGAGTAGCCCGCGAACGTCGCGGCGGTCGCGCCCTGGTTGTTGGCGATATCCAGCACCAGGGTCAGGTCGCCCGTGCCGCTGGAAATCTCGCCCGCCATCGCGGTGGCGCCGGCGCTGTTGGTGCCGCCCGCATCAAACAGCTTGACGGCGTCGACATCACCGCTGCCCGCGGCGGTGTTGGCGCCTGGCAGGTCGGCGGGGGTGATGGTGCTCTCCTGGAACAGGGAGGTGCCCATGCTCTGGAGGTCGGGGAAGTCCGTGTTGCGGTTCGCGTAGGTGGTCGCCGTGTTGCCGGGGGCGAGGTTCACCGCGTCCTGGTTGGTGTAGAAGTACTCCATGTTGTCGGGGTCCAGGCCCGGGATGCCACCGCTGGTGAAGGCGGCGTTGGCCTGCACGGTGTACAGGTACACGCGCGAGATGCTCGCGGGAGCGCCGAACGCCGCGTTGCTCCACCGCAGGGCGCCGTAGCTGTAGTTGGCGGTGCCGCCCGCGACCGTGCCCTCCACGTTGAAGAAGTCCGTGCCGTTGGTCGCGGCACGTACGCCCGCGGGCTGGACCGTGGCGTTGGTCGTGCACTCTACCACGATTGCGCCCTCGCACACGTCGTAGATGCCGTTGTTGTCCACGTCGGTCAGCAGCCAGGTCTTGAAGTCCCAGCAGTCCTTCTTGCCGTTGGCGTTGCAGTCCTCGCCCGAGCCCGGGGTCTCGCAGGAATCGATCTGCCCGTTGGCCGCGCCGCAGCCGTAGCTGCCGCCGTCCAGGTCAAGGTCGGCCGCGATATCGCAGGTGTCCAGCTTGCCGTTGGCGTTGCAGTCCAGGCCGGGGTTGGCCGCGATTTCGCAGGCGTCCAGCACGCTGTTGCCGTTGCAGTCCAGCCCGGGGTTGCTGGAGATCTCGCAGGAATCGATGGCCCCGTTGGTGTTGCAGTCCAGCGAGGGGTTGTTCGCGATGTCCGTCGCGTCGGGTATGCCGTTGCTGTTGCAGTCCACGATGGTGCCAGCGCAATTCACCGTCGCGGAGGAGGCGTTGCGGGGGGCGACCGGCTGGATGCTGAAGTCGCTGCCGTTCACGTCGGTGTCCTGGCAGCCGGAGTTGGCGGGGGTCGGGCCGCGCATGATGCTGTGCGTGCCGGAAGGCGTGGGGGTGATGGGACGCGGGGCCTGCGTGCCGCCCTCGCTCGCGTTCGCCGTGCCGTAGCCCACGAAGTCGATCGTCAGCGGGCCCCACGTGGGGTCGGTGATCGGGTTTGACACACCCGTGGTGATCGCCGTTGCAGAGTTCACCAGCGCAACCTTGCCGCCGCCCGTGGCGCCGGTCGCCGCGGACATATCGATGCCCGTGCCGGCGAAGTCCGAGGGTACCGGGACGCAGGTCACGCAGGAGAACGCGTTCGCATTCGAACGGATCAGGTAATACCCGCCCGCGGGGATCGACACGTTCGGAAGAGCGATGCGCGTCCAGTTCACGCCGGTCACCGCCGCGTACTGCACGGACCACCCGTTGATGCTCACCGCGGCGTTGGTGCGGTTGTGCAGCTCGATGAAGTCGTTCTGGTACAGCGATTCCGGCAGCGTGCCCGCCGCGAACCCACCACCGATGTACAGCTGGCTGATGACCACGTCGCCCGCGGCCTGCACCTGCGTCGCAAGGCCCGCCGCCGCGATCAGACACGTTGCAATCGTCTTCCTCGACATACCGCTTCTCCTTTTGGGTCTCTGCTCAAAGCCCTTCGGCCCCGGACGCTCGCCCGACACCGATACCACCGCACGGGCGCACACCCGCGCTCCCCGGATTGCTCGGACACCCTCACCGCGTCCCGCGGGCACGGGTGTCCCTCCACACTCGGTCGATGGGCCCGCCTGGCCCGATCTCTCGGTCAATCAACTCCGCACAGACAGTAAGGCCCGACGCGTACGCATTCAACGCCATCCATCCCGAGATAGCGCAATCTTGACGGGTTATTGGTCGTACGTAACAACTTGTGCATAAGTTGTTTACATCTATCCAACAGCCGTAAGTGGTGGCTGTCATGCGGTGCAGGGTGTCGCTGCCCGTGACACCCTCTTCCATCCTGCCCCGGGGCGGTTCAAAGTGTGGCGCCCGGACAGCGACGGGAGCGTGGCCGGCGTCCCAATCGGTGCACATGCACCAGCACCGGCAACCGGGCCTCAATTCAATCCGGGCACTTCCCTGGAGGCCGGCCATCCCCCCGGAGGACCATCTCTTCACCCGCTATTCTTGCGGTCTGTCGGCAGCCGCGGGGGCCTTCCCCGGTGGATGGACTTTGACCAAGCCTTATCGCTGAGAGTGACCCCCATGTCCAGCCCCAATGGGCACCCTTCGTCCCACCCCGCACACGCCCCTCACGCCCGCCGCCCGCTCCGCATCGGAGTCGACGTCATGGGGGGTGACCATGCGCCCGATGCGATCCTTAAGGGTTGTGTCCTGGCCCTGGAAGAGCTGAACCCAGGCGACGTGCTGGTGCTCGTGGGCCCCGGGGGGCTGATCCGCGAGTACCTCGACGAGCGCAATATCAGCGACCACGACCCGCGCATCGAGGTCGTGCACGCGCCAGAAGTCATCGCCATGGGCGATTCGGCCGCCAAGGCCGTGCGCCAGAAGACCGATTCCTCCATCGTCCTCATGCATCAGATGGGCGCTGAGGGCCACCCCCGCCGGTGCGATGTCGTGCTGTCCGCGGGCAACACCGGCGCGTGCGTCGCCGCGGCCATGCTGCACATGCGCCGCCTGCCGAACGTGCTGCGCCCCGGCATCAACGTGACCATCCCGGCCTTCCACGGCCCGCTGGTGCTCGTGGATGCCGGCGCCAACCCCGAGCCCAAGGCCGAGCACCTCTGGCAGTACGGCGTGATGGCCGACGTGTACGCCAGGCGGAAGCTGGGCATCGCCAGCCCGCGCGTCGGCCTCATGAACATCGGCAGCGAGGAGGCCAAGGGCACCGGCATCATCAAGCAGACCCGCGACCTGCTGAAGGCCACCCCGGGGCTCAACTACATCGGGTACATCGAGGGGCGCGACGTGTTCGAGGGCGTGGCGGACGTGATCGTCACCGACGGGCTTGTCGGCAACACGGTCCTCAAGGCCGCAGAGGGCATGGCCAAGAGCCTGTTCAAGGCCATCGCCGCCGAGATCCTGGAGCAGAAGCCGGACCTCATGCTGCAGTTCGAGCCGATCGTCAAGGCGATCTACGCCAAGAACGACTACCACGAGCACGGCGGGGCGCCCCTCCTGGGCGTGAACGGCGCGTGCTTCATCGCGCACGGCAGCAGCGAGGCCCGCACCGTCCGGGCGGCCATCCGCAACTGCCGCGCCTTCGTGCACGCCGGCGTCAACGAGGAAGTGGTGCGCCGCCTCGAGGAGGTCCAGCCGGTGCTGGACCAGTACCTGGAGTCCCAGCGTGCGGAAGCCAGGGTGGCGCAGGCGGCGCCCCAGGGGGCACGCGCGTGAAGGACCCGCATGAACGCCGGTCTGGCTTTGGCTTCGGGCCCGGCACGGGCACGTTCGGCGGGCGCGTCGGCGTCTGCATCGCCGGCACCGGCCGCTCCCAGCCCAGCAAGTCGCTCACCAACGCCGACCTCGAAAGGCTGATGGACACCAGCGACGAGTGGATCGTCCAGCGCACCGGCATCCGCGAACGCAAGATCATCGACAAGTCGAAGGGCGAGAGCACCAGGACCATGGCCGCCGACGCCCTGCGCAAGGCCCTCGCCCAGGCGAAGACCGACGCCAACGAGCTGGACCTGCTCATCTGCGCCACCATGACGGCCGAGATGTCCTGCCCCCCGATGGCCTGCATCGTCGCCGACATGGTGGGCATGATGGGCGCGGGCGCGTTCGACCTCAACGCCGCGTGCTCGGGCTTCGTCTACGCCCTCAACCTCGCCCACGACCTCATCCGGGGCGGGGCCTACCGCAGCATCGCCGTCGTCGGGGCCGACACCCTCTCCGAGCTGATGGACTACTCCACCGCCGGGCGCGGCACCGCCATCATCTTCGGCGACGGCGCGGGCGCCGTCGTCCTCAAGGCCACCGACGACACCAGCAAGGGCATCCTCGCCCAGGGCATGCACTCCAACGGCAGCGGCTGGAAGGACATCTACATCCCGCGCGAGCCCCGCGACTTCCCGGTAGGCGTCGAGTGCGACCCCGCCAAGTACAACCGCGTGCAGATGAACGGCAGCGGCGTCTTCAAGTTCGCCGTCGGCACCTTCCCGGACCTCATCGGCGAGACCCTGGAGCGTGCCCACGTGAAGCCCGAGGAGGTCGATATGTACCTCTGCCACCAGAGCAACATGCGCATCCTCCACGCCGCCCGCGAACGCTACGGCCTCCCCCCCGAAAAACTCTACATCAACATCGACCGCGTCGGCAACACCGTCGCCGCCAGCGTCCCCATCTGCCTCGACGAGGTCCGCGAGAAAGGACTCATCCGCGAGGGCCACAAGGTCATGTTCCTCGCCTTCGGCGGCGGCCTCACCTGGGCCAGCAGCCTCTGGCAGCTCTGATTCCACCCGCGCCCTCGTGAGGGCGCAGTGCCGCGTCGGTCACGCTGCCGTGCGTGCACTCCATTCCGCCCGCCTCACACCGGGGCCCCTGTCAGCAGACGCCACTGCTCGCGCGTGAACCCCTTGATGCCCAGGTCCGCCACCAGGCCCGCAAGGTCCTGCTGGCGCGAGATGTTCATCTTCGCGTGGATCCCCTTGAAGTGCTCGTGCACCGTGTGCTCGCTGCGGCTCATCAGGTCCGCGATCTGCGCCCGCGACAGGCCGTGCGAGAAGTGGTACAGCACCGCGAGCTCGGTGGGAGAGAGCGATTCCAACGGTCCCATCGTGTGCTCTGTCCAGAGCCCCGCCGGGATGTCGGCGCCCGCGCTGCTCGTCGGGATGATGACCGCCGCGTACCCCGGCGTGCCCCATTCCTCCTGCAGCAGGGGCCAGGCCCGGCCCAGGTACCGCCGCCCGTCGATCAGCATCCAGTGCGTCGCCTCCATGTTCTGCTCGAACACCGGGCGGAGATGCTTGAAGATGAACGGCTTGGACTTGGGGGTAAAGGTGGAAACCCCCGCCTGCTTCCCCACAAGCTCCACGAGCGGAACTCCGACGAAGCGGGCAAAGGCGTCGTTGCTCTCCAGCAGAATGCCCTGGGTGTCCCGGACAATCACCATCGCGTCCGGCAGCGAATGGAGCGCGTGAACGAAAGAACGCCCGGCGTGGGCTTCTGCGGGCCGAAATCCCAACTCCCCGTGTGCACCCATAGTCGATTCTCTCCAACGAAATCGTCAATTGCAAGTGGAGCACGAAGTATTTGACGAACTCCCACTCTTCAGGGGAGTCGAAAGTGGTGCAGAGCGGTACGTGCAACCGTCGATGCAGATACCAGTACAAGGTCCGGTCGATTCCCCCGCTTGCACTGCGACGAGGAGCTCAATATGAAGGTGCGGACCCCAGTTTTGGCTACGGCATTGATGCTCCTGTGCGCATTCAGCCACGCGCAGGCACAATCTGGCAACCCCGACTTCTCCGTGCCCGACGACACCAAGGCCACGGACAAACAACCGGTCAAGACGCCGGCAAAGCCGGAGACCAAGGCCAAGCCCGGCCGCGAAGAGCAGGCCCGGGGAGGCCAGGTAGACCTGCGGGCCAAGTTCCGCGAAGGGACCAAAGTCGGCTTCAAGATGGTCATGGAGAACAAGAACGACCTGCCCGGGGGCGACCCCGGCAAGCCCGAACAGGTGGTCAAGCAGGAGATCGGCCTGACGCTGCGCGTGAAGAGCGTGTCCGCCGACGGCGCGGCCACCCTGGAGCTGGTGTACGACTCGCTGAAGTTCGACATGCAGAGCGACGCGCTGGACGTGTCGTTCGACAGCACCAAGCCGGCCGACAAGCAGGACCCCATGGCGGACCTGCTCAAGTCCATCGTCGGCACCACGCTCACGCTGCAGTCCGACCCGGGCGGCAACATCACCTCCGTCGGCAGCGCGGGCGGCGCGGGCGGCATGCCCGGCCTCCCGAGCGAGGTGAGCCAGCAGTTCACCGGGGCGGACGTGATCAAGAACTTCTTCGGCCCCATCACCACGCTGCAGAAGGGCTCGGGCAGGGTGAGCGTGGGCGAGTCCTGGACCAGCGAGGACTCCATCGCCGGCGGCCTGGGCAACTTCCGGATCAGGAACACGTACACGCTCCGCTCCCACCACGCGCCCAACGCCAACGTGGACATGAACGGCACCATGTCGCTCGACGGCTCCAGCACCGGCCCGGTCGACCTGAGGGAGGGCTCGGTCAAAGGGCACTACGTGTGGAACACCGAGGAGGGCATGCTCCGCAGCATGGAAATGACCATGCGCACCGTCGTGAACACCAAGCTCAGCGGCGAGAACAACCCCGCCGAGAGCCGCAGCGAGAGCACCGTCAGCATCACGCGGAAGTGACGCCCGATCGGCGCCGGTGCACCACGCCCAGCACCAGCAGCAGCACGGCTGCGCTGGTCACCCCAAGCACGTCGGCCCCGTAGTCGCTCCACGCGCACGTCCGCCCCAGCGCCGGGATCGCCTGGAGCCCCTCGTCAAGCGCCGCGTACATCACGCCCACCAGCCACCCCAGGGACACCGACCGCGGGGAGAAGCGGGGCGGGAAGAACGCCGCGACCCCAAGGAGGAACGCCCACGTCCCGAAGCTGACCAGGTGCGCAACCAGGTCGGTGCCCTCGGGCCCGGGCACCCGCAGCTTCGGCCAGTGCGTCATCGTGAAGAGCACCACCGCCCAGCACCAGAACATCGTGCGCCAGGCCCGCGTCGACAGCAGCCACCGAGGTCCATTCGCCGGCACGCCCGTCACACCGCCGCTCCGATGCGCCCGGGCACCTCAACCGCCGGCGGCTCCGCGCGGGCCGGCGACGACGCGTTGCGGGCCGCGAGCATCGCGTCCCACTCGCCCAGGAGGCCCCACGCCAGGGCGTTGTAGTCCTCGGCGCTGGTCGCGCTGGGCGCGTATTCGAAGATCGTCTGGCCGAACGAAGGGCACTCCGCCAGCTTGATGTTCCGCCGGATGGCCGGGCGCAGCACCCGGGCGGTGCGCCACGGGGTGTCGGTCTCCCGCGCCTGCGTGAAGAACGCCTCCATGTCCGCGACCACCTCGCGCGAGTGCGTGCTGCTGTTGTCGTGCATGCACAGCACCACGCCCGTCACCCGCAGGTGCGGGTTGATCGCCTGGCGCACCAGCGACACCGTCTCCAGCAGCTTGCCCACACCCTGCAGCGCCAGGAAGTGCGCCTGCATCGGGATGACCACCTCCCGCGCCGCCGTCAGCCCGTTGATCGTCAGCAGGCCCAGCGACGGCGGGCAGTCGATCAGCACGAACTCGTACGCGTCGCCCAGGCGCAGCAGGGCGTTCTCCAGCCGCTTCTGCTTGTCCGAGACCTCCGACAGCTCGTGCTCCGCGCCCGCCAGGTCCGTCACCGCCGGCAGCACCGCCAGGTTCTCCCGCGCCCTCCGCACCGCGCGCAACACGTCGTACCCCGGGTCTACCAGCACGTTGTACACCGAAGACTCGAGCTCCCCGGGGTCCACCCCCAGGTGCAGCGACGCGTGCGCCTGCGGATCAAGGTCGACCACCAGCGTGGACCTGCCCGCGCGCGCGAACGCCGCCGCGAGGTTCACCGTCGTCGTGGTCTTCCCCACGCCGCCCTTCTGGTTCATGAACGCGATGATGCGCCGCGGGCGTGGGCCGCTGGGAACAGGTGCCCCCCCCTGCGCCGAAGCTGCGCGAGCGATGACAGGAGAGCCATTCCCTTGGCCTGGTGCGGGTCCGTCCGGCATATGGCGGACGGTAGGTGCCCCTCCAAGTCCCCGCTACGCACGCTGTTGAGGGAACTGCACTTCCTGCCGAAGTGGCAGCCCACCCACCATCAAGCCAGCCCCTCCTGATGCCCGATGGCTGGGAACGCAGCCATGCCCGCCAACCCCCCCTCTGTTCCGGTCCCGCCGGGCTGGCACCGGGGTTGCACCCTGAGGGTGGTAGGCATTCATTCGGAAGGACCACTATGGGCAAGATCATCGGTATCGACCTGGGCACGACCAACTCCTGCGTGGCGGTCATGGAGGGCACGACCCCCAAGGTGCTCATCAATTCATCCGGCTCCCGCACCACGCCCAGCGTGGTGGGCTTCACGGACAAGGGTGAACGCCTGGTCGGCCAGCAGGCCAAGCACCAGCAGGTCACCAACCCCAAGAACACCATCTTCTCCATCAAGCGTTTCATGGGCCGGCGCCACAGCGAGGTCGCCGCCGGCGCGGACACCTCCTATGGCAAGAGCGGCAACGAGGAGGCCAAGGTCCCCTACACCATCACCGGCGGCATGGACGAGTTCGTCAAGGTGAAGGTCAACCAGGGAGAGTTCACGCCCCAGCAGATCAGCGCCTTCATCCTGCAGGACCTCAAGAAGACCGCCGAGGACTACCTGGGCGAAAAGGTCGACCGCGCCGTCATCACCGTCCCCGCGTACTTCAACGACGCCCAGCGCCAGGCCACCAAGGACGCCGGCGAGATCGCCGGTCTCAAGGTCGAGCGCATCATCAACGAGCCCACCGCCGCGGCCCTCGCCTACGGCCTCGACAAGGGCAAGAAGAACCAGAAGATCGCCGTCTTCGACCTGGGCGGCGGCACGTTCGACGTGTCGATCCTCGACATCGGCGACGGTGTCTTCGAGGTGCTCAGCACCAACGGCGACACGCACCTGGGCGGCGACGACTGGGACCAGCGCCTCATCGACTTCATCGCCGAGGAGTTCCGCAAGAAGGAGGGCATCGACATCCGCAAGGACCCGATGGCCCTGCAGCGCCTGAAGGAGGCCGCCGAGAAGAGCAAGATCGAGCTCTCCACCATGCAGGAGAGCGCGGTCAACCTGCCCTTCATCACCGCCGACCAGAACGGCCCCAAGCACCTGCAGGTCTCCATCAGCCGCGCCAAGTTCGAGGCCCTCTGCAACGACCTCTTCGAACGCCTGAAGGCCCCCTGCCTGCAGGCGATCAAGGACGCCAAGATCGACACCAGCAAGATCGACGAGGTCGTGCTCGTGGGCGGCAGCACCCGCATGCCCAGGGCCCAGCAGATCGCCAAGGAGATCTTCGGCAAGGAGCCTAACAAGAGCGTCAACCCCGACGAGGTCGTCGCCGTCGGCGCGGCCATCCAGGGCGGCGTCCTGGTGGGAGACGTCAAGGACATCCTGCTCCTGGACGTCACCCCCCTCTCGCTGGGCGTCGAGACCCTCGGCAACGTGATGACCAAGCTCATCGAGAAGAACACCACCATCCCCACCAGCCGCAAGGAGACGTTCTCCACCGCCGCCGACAGCCAGACCAGCGTCATGATCCACGTCCTGCAGGGCGAACGCGAGTTCGCCAAGGACAACCGCACGCTCGGCCAGTTCGAGCTCGGCGGCATCGCCCCCGCGCCCCGCGGCATGCCACAGATCGAGGTCGAGTTCGCGCTGGACGCAAACGGCATCCTCACCGTCACCGCGACCGACAAGGCCACCAGCAAGAAGGCCGATATCAAGATCACCAACAGCGGCGGCCTCAGCAAGGACGAGATCGACCGCATGAAGCGCGACGCAGAGTCCCACGCCGCCGAGGACAAGAAGCGCCGCGAGGTCATCGACCTCAAGAACAAGGGCGACGCCATGCTGCTCTCGACCCGCAAGAGCCTCGAGGAACACGGCGGACGCGTGAGCCAGGAAGTCCGCGGCAAGATCGAGAGCGCCATGAGCGACCTCGAGACCCAGCTCAAGGGCGACGACAAGGCCCAGCTGGAGCGCGCCATGAGCGAGCTCGAGAAGGCCACCCTGGAGCTCGGCAAGATCGTCTACGAGGAAGCCGCCAAGGCCGCACAGGCCGGCGGCGCGGCGCCGGGTGCGGCCGATGGCGCCGCGGCCGGAACAGCCGGGGGCAAGAAGGATGACGTGATCGACGCCGAATTCAAGGTGAAGGAGTAACCCCCGCACCCCCGGGCCATCCGGACCGGGAAGCGTGCGGTGCTGCCCGCAACGCCACCAAAGGCCCCGGCCCGCCGCCGGGGCCTTTTCACGTTCTGACGCAGGGGATGGCGCGTCCTCCGATCGTGACCACCAGCGACTCGGCCCTGCCGTCCTTCACTGAAAACACCAGCCGCGTGCTCGGCACGCCCGCCGGGCAGAACGTGTGGCCGTCCGTGCAGTGGATCCGACGCGCCGCGCCGTCGCCGCGCGACACCTCCAGCCATTGCGTGTTCACCTTCACGTCAAGCCGTTCTGTAGGCCCCGGCCCGAACGCGTAAGAGCCCACGTAGATCGCACGCTGCCCGTCGGTCAGCACCAACGACGCCGGTGCGGCATCGGCATCACCCAGCGAGAGCAGGTACTCCAGCGTGTCCTTGGCCTGTGCACCACCCGCCCGCGCGTGCGCGGCGAGCGTGATGCCGTGCGGCCCCCACGTGCGCTGCACGCCCGCCCGCGCCTCGATCATGGCCCGGACGACAGCCGTGTACCCCAGGCTCGCCGCCGCGAAAATGTCCATGCGCGCACCTTGCTCCAGCAGCATCTCTGCGATCCCCCGCCGCCCCGTGTGGGCCGCGGCGCCCAGCGCAGTCTCCCAATCCCCAAACCCCCAGTCCCACGCAGCGTTCGCGAGCGCAGGCTCCCCCTTCACCAGCTCCGTCGCGCGGGCCAGATCCCTGTGACACACGCCCACGACCTCCCGGACCAGGTCTGGATTCTGGTGCGGGAAGGCGGGCCAGGCGGGGGCAGCAGTATCGGGTGGCGCGGCGCCGGCCCGGCGCCCGACCCAGGTCATGCCAAGCGTCAACGCCGCGCCGGAAGCGATCGCGTCCCGTCGGGAAAGGCCAGGTTGCATCGGCTGACTCCAGAACTCCCGCTCGGCCTTGTCGTACGCACGGGACGGGCGTTCGTTGCGGACGGCACCGGCTACGCTCCGCCCCATGCCCGCCCCCGACCTCCCACCCCCGCCCACCTTCGACCAACCGCGCCAGCGCCCCCTCGCCCTCCACCTCCACGCCTCGCGCGTGCGCCCCGAAGAACTGGCCGGCTGTGTCGTCATCGTCATCGACGCCATCCGCGCCAGCGTCACTATCTGCAAGGCCCTCCACGAGGGCGCATCACGCATCATCCCCGTGCTCACGGCGGAAGACGCCCGCGTCAAGGCAGCGGCCGCGCCACCCCCCGTTCTCCTCGGAGGCGAGCGCGGCGGCGTCCTCATCGAAGGCTTCGACCTCGATAATTCTCCCCTCTCCTACACACGCGATCGCGTCGCGGGCACCACCATCGTCTTCACCACCAGCAACGGCACCGCCGGCCTCCTCCACGCCGGCCACGCCGCGCGCGTCCTCGTCGGCAGCTTCCCGAACATCACCGCTGTCTGCAACGCCGTGAAGGACGATGAACGCCCCGTCCACATCCTCTGCTGCGGCACGCGCAACGACGTCAGTCTCGACGACGTGCTCGCCGGGGGTGCCATGGCCAGGCAGCTCCTCGCCGCCGGACGCGAGCCGGTGACCGACGACTCCACCACCCTCGCTATCACCGCCTACGACCACGCTACGCACAACGGCATGGACTCGCTCCGCGCCGCCATGCGGGCCAGCCGCGGCGGGCGCAACCTCGTCCGCATCGGCCTCGGCGCCGATGTCGATTACTGCACCGCCCACGACACGCTCCCCGTCGTGCCCGAGTTCTTCCCCGCCGCCGGCACAATCAGGCTCCCGCGCTGAGCGTGCGCGCCAGCGCAGCAATGTGCCCCGAAATCTCCCGCCCCGCCGCCGCGCGATGGCTGCGCGCGTTCTTTTCCTCCGCCGTCAGCTCCGCCCCCGTGAGCCGGAACTCGGGCGCCACCAGGAACAGCGGGTCATACCCAAACCCGTTCGTACCCGCCGGCACCCGGGGTGGAACGCCGATGCGCCCCTCGAACGTGCCCCGGGATCGGCAGTGGACGCGGCCCCCGCTCGCCAGCACCATCACGCAGACAAACCTCGCCGCCCGGCCCTCCGCCGGCACGCCCCGGAGCTCCGCCAGCACACGCCCGTTGTTCGCCTGGTCGCGCTGCTCCCTGGTCATCCCCTGCTCCACGCCGTCCGTGCAGTAGTGCGACGAGATCACGCCCGGCCTGCCACCCAGGGCGTCCACCTCCAGCCCCGAGTCATCGGCCAGACACCACTCGCCCGTCTGCTGCGCGTACGACAGGGCCTTGATCGTCGCGTTCTGTTCGAAGGTTGTGCCGTGCTCCTCCGGTTCGCGGAACCTCCGGGGATCACCCAGGTCGCCGAGCCCCACAACCCCGATGCCCAGGGCCGCCAAGCCCCCGCGCGCAAAGATCGCGCGCATCTCCTCCACCTTGTGCGGATTCCCGGTCGCGAGCACGATGCGCATGCCGCACCGTAGCCGCGAACACCCGCGGAACGCTTCCACTACCATGGGCCCATGACCACGCCCACCCCCGACCCCACCCTCTCCCCCTCCCTGCGTTCCTGGGTTGAGTCCGCCAACGACCCCGCGACCGACTTCCCCATCCAGAACCTCCCGTTCTGCGCGTTCGAGCACCCCGATGAGGAGTTCGGCTGCCTGGGCGTCCGCATCGGCGACAGCGTGCTGGACCTGGGCCTCCTCCACGAGGCGGGCCTGATCGAGCACGACCACGACAGCGAGGAAGGCGCCGAGCTCTGCCACGCCCTCGAAGCCCCCAGTGTCAACGAGCTCGCCTTCATCGGGCGCGACGCCGTCCGCCTCCTCCGCGCTCAGGCCCAGAACTTCCTGCTCGACGGGGCATCCCACACCGGGGGCCAGAAAGCGCGGCGCGTCCGCGACAAAGCCCTGCTCAAGGCCGCGGAAACACGCTTCCTCCCGCCCGCCATGGTGATGAACTACACGGACTTCTACGCCAGCATCCACCACGCGACCACCGTCGGCAGCATGTTCCGCCCCGACAACGCCCTGCTCCCCAACTACAAGTACGTCCCCATCGGCTACCACGGGCGTGCGTCCTCCATCGTGGTGTCCGGTGAGCCCATCAAGCGCCCCCGGGGTCAGATGAAGAAGGACGACGCCCCCGGCGAGCCGTTCTCACCTCCCGCGTTCGGCCCGTGCAGGATGCTCGACTACGAGCTCGAGGTCGGCGCCATCCTCGGCCCCGGGAACCGCCTCGGCGAACCCATCACGATCGACCGCGCCGAGGACAACATCCTGGGCCTCTGCCTCGTGAACGACTGGTCCGCGCGCGACATCCAGAAGTGGGAGTACCAGCCGCTGGGCCCCTTCCTCGCCAAGAACTTCGCCACCACCATCTCGCCCTACGTAGTCACCCTGGACGCCCTCGCTCCCTTCCGCTGCCCCGCGTACCAGCGCCCCGACGGTGATCCCGCGCCACTCGACTACCTGCGCAGCGACACAAACCAGAAGCACGGCGGCTTCGACATCACCCTCGAAGTCACCCTCGCCACCGCCCAGATGCGCGCCAAGAAGATCCCACCCTTCACCCTCTCCCGCTCCAACGCCTTCCGCGACATGTACTGGACCTTCGCCCAGCTCCTCACCCACCACACCAGCAACGGCTGCAACGTCCTCCCGGGTGACCTCATCGCCAGCGGCACCATCTCTGGCCCCGAGCCCTCCACGCGGGGCTGCCTCCTGGAACGCACCTGGGCCGGCCGCGACGCCTCCGGAAAGCCCCTGCCCAGGACCCCCGTCGAGCTCCCGACCGGCGAGAAACGCCTGTTCCTGGAGGACGGCGACGAGGTCATCATCCGCGGCTGGTGCGAGCGGGAGGGATACCGACGCATCGGCTTCGGCGAATGCCGTGGCACCATCGTCACCTGATTCTCCCGCTCCGGGCGAACACCCCGCGCACCAAGGGCGAACTACCTGAGGCGGCCACGCGCCCGCGCGGCCGACCGACATCCCGTGATACCCGCGGTCCTGCCCCGCCGAGCGCACCCCGCTGATCTCATGCATGCGTCATGCAACCGCCCGGCGCCGCCAAGCCGCGCCGGAGAAGCGCCATGTTCACGCTGGCGTGCTGCTGTTCTGCCCCCATGTTCGACCCCGAGCAGGTGCTGCTCGCGGTCGCCTGGGGCCTCTCCAACCTGAGCGTGCTTATGCGGTCGGTCACCGTCACGTCACTCACGGGCGACACGGGCCACACCTGCCGCGCGTGCCGCTACGACCTCACAGGCCTCGAAACCGAGGGGGTCTGCCCGGAGTGTGGCGCCCCG
The DNA here is from genome assembly GCA_046350475.1 of Phycisphaerales bacterium. Taxonomy (GTDB): domain Bacteria; phylum Planctomycetota; class Phycisphaerae; order Phycisphaerales; family UBA1924; genus BJHL01. The sequence goes on from JAXMAJ010000001.1 coordinate 438,602, forward strand.
TACCGGCAGCACGCACCCATCCACACCACCAGGACCAGGCTGTGCGTCGACTGGCCGCGCGCCCGCAACCTCATCTTCCCCGTGGTCTTCTTCGGAGTCTCGCTGTTCTTTGGCCGGTTCCTCGTGTGGCCGTTCCTGGTGGCGGGTGAGCTGACCCGGGACGCGCTGCTCTCCAGCGCCGTCGCACAGACCTCGCGGCAGACCTCGAACGGGGTCCTGTACGGGTGGCTCCCCGTCCCGCTGATCATGGCGTGCACTCCCCTCATCTCCAAGGCGAAGGGGAAGCGGCAGCTGGCCCTGATCACCGGGATGCTTGTGTGCGTCCTGCTCCTCGCCGCGGCATGGACCCCGGAAGTCCCCGCCCGCTGGAGGGGCTGAGCCTCAGTTGTCGCCCGCGGCCGCGTACGGATCGCTCGGCACCACGTAGTTGGTCACCACGATCTCCACGCGTTGATTGCCGCGGTCGGCCTCGCGGTCGAAGGACCGCTTCACCACCCGGTCCCCGTCGCTGCACGCCACCACGCGGAGGCTCTCCCACCGCATGCCGGCGTCCACCAGCGCCTGCGCCACGGCCAGGGCCCGCTGGTAGGACAGCTCCATGCCCTTCTGGTGGTTGTGCATCTGCTCGAAGGGGCTGACGTGACCGCGGACCTCGACGATCCAGCGCTGGTCCTTCTGCTTCTCCGCCACCGTGGTGATCGCGTCGTGCGCGTTGCTGGGCAGCGCCGCGCTCTTGTCCGGGAAGACGATGAGGGCCGTGACCTTGTCGTAGTCGCTGGGGCGCGGGGCCTGGTTCCGGTCGTCCTTGCCGCTCGTGTCGTTGCCCGTGGCAGTGCCCCGCGTCTGCTTCTCGATCATGCGCTTGATGAGGCGCTGCTCCGACGGGTTCTTGGAGTCCATCTTGATGGGCGTGTTGAACGCCTCGCGCACCCCGATGACGAAGTCCATCTGGCGGTTGGTCTGCTCCTTGCCACCCTCGCCCACGTTGGTCTCGTCGGGCTCGCCGCCCTGCTTGGGGTCGGCCTTGGGGCCCATGTTCATGGCCAGCAGAATCACGAAGAAGCCCATCATGAGCGCGACGTTGTCGGCGAACGAGATCAGCCACTCGGGCGCACCCTCGTGCTCGCCCTCCGCGTGACCGCCTCCGCCGTGCCCGCCGCCATGGCCGCCACCGCCGTGGCCGTCGCCACCATGGTCCTCCCCGCCGCCGTGTTCTTCGTGCTCTTCTGCCATGGGAGTGCCAGCCGGCCGTTGCCGCTTACGCCGCCTGCTTGAACTTCGAGCGCGCCGGGCCGGGGATGAAGGCCAGGCACTTGTCCAGGGTCACACGCGGGTTGTCGCCGCTCTGGATCGACAGGATGCCCTGCAGCATCATCTCTCGGGCAAGGATCTCCTCGCTGCTCCGCAGGGCCAGCTTGTCGCCAATCGGGCCGCACACCGCGTTCGCGATGATCGCGCCGTACATGGTCGCCACCACGGCCAGCGCCAGGGCGTGACCCAGGGCGCCGATGTCCGCGCTCGCCAGCTGGCCGAACATGCCCACCTGGCCCACCAGCGTGCCCACCAGCCCGTACCCCGGGCCGTACAGCTTGATCAGGTCGAAGAACTTCTTGCCCGCCTTGTGCCGGTCCTGCATCGCGGCCACTTCCATCCGCAGGGTCGACTCGATCGCGCTCGGCTCCACGCCGTCCACCGCCATCTTGAGGCCCGCCGCCAGGAAGGTGTCCTTGATCTTCGCCGTCTCGCTCTCCAGGGCCAGGATGCCGTCACGCCGGGCCTTCTCCGCCAGCTCGTTCATCAGGTGGATCACCTCCACGGGCTCCATCCCCTTGTGGAACAGGAACCGCTTGATGTAGTTGGGCACCTGCTTCATCTTGTCCATGGGCATCGCCATGAACGTCACGCTGATGGAGCCGCCGAACACCATCAGCACACCCTCGGTGGAGAAGAACATCAGCAGGTTGCCGTGGGAGACTTCGAAAAACACGAAGCCCAGGCAGCCGACGCCAATGAGGATGCCAATGAGACTGGCCTTATCCATATCTGTTCTCGGGGGTCCGGCGGAACAAGGTCAGCGGGCAGGCGTCCATGCCCGCCCATCACGCCAGATACGTCGGCCCGTTCTCAACGCCGGATAAACCCGCCCGCCGACGCTGCGCAGGCCGTGCGCCCGCACCCCGCGACCAGCCCGTACAGACCGCAACACCCCTCCCAGCCGGGCAGACGGGCCAGCCCCACGCAACCGTTCTCGGACATCACGGCGTCAGCCCGGGCGCGGGCTCGTCCGCCCCGGCAGCACGACGCCGCTTCCACGCGCGCCACCCCAGCACCCCCGCCCCACCCAGCACCACCCACACCGGCAGCCCGCCGATCACCAGGCGCACACACCCCCCGACCAGACCGCCCAGGTCGTCCACACCCCGGCGCCAGGCCCTCGACAACGCCTCCTCGAACCCGTTGGGCGCCGGCTGCAGGGGCCCGCCCTCGCAACGCACAATCACCAGCACGGTCGCAAGGCTCGCCATCCGCCCCAGGGAATCCCGCTGAGCCTGCATCCGCTCGATCTGCTCGCGCACGCGCGACAGCTCCTGCTGCACCCGCAGGATGTCCTCCAGCGACGCGTCCTTCTTGGTCGTCAGCAGCGCCAGCAGTTCCTGCTCGATCCGCTGCTCGTTCCGCAGGCGCGCTTCAATGTCCACCACCTGGTCCGTGATGTCCTGCCCGCCCGACTGCTCGCTGGCCACGGCCGCGTACCCGCGCAGCTCATTCAGCACGCCGCTCAGGTGCTCCGCCGTCACCCGCAGCGTCAGCTCCGCACGCGCTTCCTTCCCCTCGCCGGCGATGGACGACGCCTCCACATACTCGCCCAGCGCCGGCTGCACCACCATCGCCACCTTCGCGAACACCGCGTGCACGTCCCGCGTCTCAAGCTCCATCGTCGCACGCCGAACCACAAACCGCCCGGAGCTCTGGGCAGCAGCCGTGGCACTCGGCTGCGCCGCCTCCGCCCGCGGGACGCGCGCCGCCGCCTTTTCAACCGCACGATCGCTATCCACAAAGCCCTGGTCAACCTCCTTCAGCGCTTCAACCCGCCATGCTCTCGCCGCATCCGGGACCGCCCGGAGCCCGACCGGGGCCCCCTCGCTGCCGGAGCGCACAGAGCCCATGTTCCGGAAGACCGCAAGACCCGCGGCCAGCACCAGCACGGCCGCGGCACCCACGCCCCACGCCCGCCCCCGCAGGTACCAGGCCCGCCGACCAGCCCCACGCTCGCGATCGAGCGCTCGGCGCCACACGCCCTCCTCGCCCCCTCCCCAGACGCTGAGCTCGCCCAGCGCCCGCTCCAGCCCGTCATTGCCGCTCATAGTGTCCGTCATGGCTCGCCCCCTTGCCGCAGAACGGCTCGCAGTTCCGTGATCGCCGCATGCTGGCGGCTCTTGAGCGTGCCCACCGGGATCCCCAGCACCTCAGCAGCCTGGTCGTTGGTCAGGCCCCGGTGGTGGCAGAGCAGGAGGATGAGCCGCTGGTCGTCGCTGAGCACCCGCATCGCTCGTCTTAGCCCCGACGTGTCCGCAAGGGTTGGTCCCTGCGATGCCTCCACCGATCCGTTCAGCGGGAGCGCGTCCCGCGCCCGGGCCCGCCGCATGTCCACGCAGCGGTTGATCACGACGCGGTACAACCACGTCCGCACGCTGCTCCCGGCACGGAACCCGGCTCCGTACCGGATCACCCGCACCCACGCGTCCTGCACCGCCTCCATCGCCCCGTCGCGGTCACCGTCCAGCATCCCGCACGCAAGCCCGAGCAGTTCCCGCTCGTGCCTTCGGGCAAGCTCCCCCAGCGCCGCGCCACCATCACGCTTCCCCGCCACGAACGCGCGCAGCAACTCCTCGTCGCTCCGCGAGTCCTCCGCCGGTCGGGCTGGTGCCTGCTCATCCATACGGGGCCTCCGCCGGTGATTAGACCGGGGCCGGGGCGGCACGGTTCGACAAAGCGTCAGAATTCCTCAGGCCACGTCCGCGCCCATGATGAGGTCGTCCTCGAACACCCCGGGCTGACGCTGAAAACAGCCGCGGCGGCGGCCCTCCGTGACGAACCCGTGACGCTCGTACAGCCGTACCGCGTGCGTGTTGGACGCCACAACCTCCAGCTGCACGCGCCGAACCGCCGGATTCGCCCTGGCCCAACCCATCATGGCCCACATCAGCGCGCCACCCACGCCCCGGCGCTGCCAGGCGATGTCGACCATCAGCCCCAGCGTGACGTTGTGCGCAGCCCGCCTCCGGTGCGCCGGGTCCAGCCCGCCGATCCCGATGATCCGCTCCGCCGCACCCCCCGCCTCCCCGCACCCCGGGCCGCCCGCCTCCGCGATAACGAACAGCCCAGTCACCGACTGGCCGCGCGTCGCCAGGAACGCGGACTCCTCATCCACCGTCATGGTGAACTCGTCCGCCTGCGTCAGCACCGTGTCGGACTGCGCAAACATCCGGCGTGCCGCGAGCACCACGGCACCCGCGTCCGCCGGCTGCGCGGAGCGGAGTGTGATGGCGACTCCGTCAGGCAGCGTCACCGGGACTGTCTGCAGCATGCCCATGCGACCGCCAGCATATCAGCGGCACGCCGGGCGTGCCCCGCCGCGTGCCCCGCAACCGTCACTCCGCCGCGTCGCGGTCCTTCGCCGCACGCTCCGCCTTCCGCCGCTCCGCCTCGCTCAGGAGCTTCTTGCGCACGCGGATCGTCTTGGGAGTCACCTCGACCAGCTCGTCGTCCTCGATGTACTCAAGCGCCGCCTCCAGGCTCATCTTGCGGGGCGCCTTCAGCACCACCGTCGCCTCCTTGCTCGCGGCACGCATGTTGTCCAGGTGCTTGAGGCGCGTGGCGTTCACCGTCAGGTCGTTGTCGCGGTTGTGCTCGCCCACCACCATGCCGGCGTACACCTTGTCGCCCGGCGAAACGAACATCACGCCGCGTTCCGCCAGCTCCTTGAGGGCGTACGTCGTGATCGGGTTGGTCTCCAGGCTGATGAGCACGCCCTGCTTGCGCCGCGGGAGCTCGGCCCCGACCGGGACGTACTTGGCGAACGAGTGGTGCATCACCGCCTCGCCCTGCGAGGCCGTCAGGATCCGCCCCCGCAGCCCGATCAGGCTCCGGCTGGGGATCTCGAACATCAGGTGCGTCATGTGGCTGCCGCGGGGCTCCATCTTCTTCATCTCGCCCTTGCGGCCGCCCACAAGCTCCATCACGCTGCCCACGTAATCGTTGGGCACGTCGATGACAAGCTCCTCCACCGGCTCGCTCGGCACGCCGTCGATCTCCCGGACGATGACCTCCGGCTTGCCGACCGAGAGCTCGAACCCCTCGCGGCGCATGTTCTCGATCAGGATGCCCAGGCTCAGCACGCCGCGCCCCGCGACCAGGAACTCGTCGGCCGTCTTGCCGTTGTCCACCCGCATCGACGGGTTCTTCTGCAGCTCCTTGAAGAGCCGCTCGCGGATCTGGCGGCTCGTGACGTACTCGCCCTCCAGTCCCGCGAAGGGAGAGTCGTTGATGCGGAACAGCATCGTCATCGTCGGCTCTTCCACCGTAATGGGCGGCAACTGCTCGGGGTGCTCGGGGTCGGCGATCGTGTCACCGATGTCCACCGACTCCAGGCCCACCAGCGCGCACAGGTCGCCGGCCTCCACGCTGTCGACCTCCTCGCGCTTGAGGCCCACGAACTGCAGCAGCTGCCCGATCCTCGTCGGCACCTGCTTGCCGTCCCGCTTGATGACCACGACCTGCTGGCCCGCCTTCACACTGCCGGAAAAGACGCGCCCCACGCCGATACGCCCCACGTAATCGTTGTAATCGATGTTGGTGATGAGGCACTGCAGCGGCTTGTCCGTGTCCGCAGGCGGCGCAGGCACGTGCTTCACGATCGCCTCGAAGGCGTCACGCAGGTGCGTGGGCTTGGGGTCCGGGATCGGCCACTGCGTCGTGCACCAGCCGTCGCGCCCCACCGCGTACAGCACCGGGAAGTCCAGCGCAAGCTCGTCCTGCCCCAGGTCCACCAGCAGATCGAACACCTCGTGCAGCACGTCCTGCACGCGCTCGTCCTTGCGGTCCACCTTGTTGATGATCACCACGGGCTTGAGGCCAAGCTCCAGCGCCTTGCCCAGCACGAACTTGGTCTGGGGCATCACGCCCTCGCTGCTGTCCACCAGGAGCATCACGCCGTCCGCCATCCGCAGCACCCGCTCCACCTCGCCCCCGAAGTCCGCGTGGCCCGGCGTGTCCAGGATGTTGATCCGGTAGTCCTTGCCGTCGGCAGCGTGGTACGTGACCGCGCAGTTCTTGGCCAGGATGGTGATCCCGCGCTCGCGCTCGAGCGGGTTGCTGTCCATGATCAGGCTGTGCTGCCCGCCCTCGAGCTTCTCGAGCTCGCCCGCGCGGAAGTTCCCGCTCTGCTTCAGCAGGTTGTCCACCAGCGTGGTCTTGCCATGGTCGACGTGCGCGATGATCGCCACGTTGCGGATCGACTCGTTGCGACGGACGCTGGACGTGGAGGAGGGAGACGGGGTGCTGGCGGTCGCCGACATGATGCCTTCCGGTGTTCAGCCAACCCTTCGCCCCAAACAGACACCGACTCCGCGCCCTCGAACCACCCGGCTCAGGTACCCACGGTTTCGCGTGTCGTGTGGAAACAGCGACAGGCCCGCTGACACGCCCAGTATAGGTTCAGTCCTCGCCCACCACCGGCCCGTCGTCCTCGGACGCCGCCGGGGCGAACAGGCCGTGCTCCAAACCCTTTGCCCCGCCCGCAGGCGTCGCAAACCGCAGCCGCGCAACGCCCAAGGATGGCGTGAGCAGCACGGCCGCCGTCTCATCGGTCACCGGATGGGCACGCCCCCTGCCAAGCGATCCAAAGACCCACGCATCCGTCGGCGATGCGTCGTACCGCAGCCGGGCCGCACGCGATGCAATCAAGGGACCGCCCTGGTCGGCCGCATGGTCGTACGCGCCGGCATTGCCCAGACGCAGCGCCCCGCCGGGCGAAGGCTGGTCGAACGCGACCGCCGGCGCCCCGTGCAACAGGTGCGGCGAAGCCCGCTCCGGTGCCACGGGCACCGTGCCCGACGAAGAACCACGGTTCGAAAAGTAAAGCCCGCCTGCGACCGCCAAGCCCAGCACCCCGGCCACCACTGCCGTCCAGCCCTGCACCCGCCCGGCCCCCCGCGGCCGGCGGTGGCGCGTTTGGGACGAGCCCGCGCCAACCGCCGCCGGGGTCACCCGCCCTGTCGCGGCGGGGGCATGCACTGATACGTCCGAAACCTCCAGAAGTTCCTCCCGCTCCCACTGGTCCATCACGCGCGAAGTCAGGTCGCCGTGCGCAACCGGCCGACGCATCTCCCGCTCCGCCCCGCGAAGCGCCGCAACACGCGCCAACGCCTCGGGATACCTGCGAGAGGCCTCCGCCAAAACCCGCCGGGCGTTCGCCAGTTCACCCGCGGCCTCAAGATCAAGGGCCACGTTCACCGCATCCTCCAGCGGTCCCTCCGACGGGGTGCCGCCGGGCTCCGCGCCGTGCATGTCCTTCATCCTCCACGCTCCTTTGCGCCCGGACGTGCAACTGACGGCACCTCCACGATCGGCGCTTCCTCCGCACCCGCCGGGCCCGAAGACCCGCCCGCCCACGCAAGACCATCCCCCGTCTCCGCCAGCTTCCACCCCTGCGCCTCCAGCGACAGCCGCAGGCGCGTCCTCCCGCGGTGCAGGTGGCTCTTGATCGTGCCCGCGGGTATCCCTGTCATCTGCGCGATCAGGCTGACCGACCAGCCGTGCTGATGGAACAGCACGACAATCTCACGCTGATGGGGTGGCAGGTCCATCAGCGCCCGCTCCAGAGCCGTGCGCTGCACGGCGTTCTCTTCCGCACGCTCGTTCGTCCAGTTGGAGAGCCCCCATGCCGGTGTCAGCCGTGCCAGCAGATCGCTGTTCACCACCGGCTTCAGTTTCTCCACCTGGTTCCAGTACACGCGCCTCGCGATCGTGAACAGCCAGGTGCTGAACCGGTACTGTGGGTCAAACCGCGAAAGGCTCCGCAGCGCCCGCACAAACGCCTCTTGTGCAACGTCCTCCGCCAGGTCCCGCTTCCCCGTCATCCGCAGCAGGAACGCCACCAGGCGCTCCTGGTGCGCGCGCACAAGCTCCGAAGCGGCGGCCCGGTCGCCGGCCGCGGCAAGCAGCACCAATTCCTGCTCCCGCTCGCGCGTCATGGAGGCTTGTACCAGTCGCATTCCCGAGGGTTGCGGGAATCTGGCAAGTCATGCCACTCACCCCCTAAGCGCGGGAACGGACGCCGGTGGCCGCACACTTCCCGGCCTTCCGCCAACCCGCCAAACAACCCCCGGCCAGCAGCACCCCAACGCCGTACCAGGCCATGTCCGACCACGCGAAGACCTCACCTAGCACGAGGTGTGCCCCCGGCACCGCGCGCTGCAGGCGGACCGGCAGGCCCGTGGCCTGCGCGCCCTCGATCATCCAGCAGATGAGCAGCGCAGCGATACATGCCCAGGGGGTGGAGGTGCGGGGCCGGATGCAGAGCACCAGCCAGACCATCATCACCGCGTACAGCGCGACGCCCGCGTGCTTGCCGGCGGGCCCGTCGACCAGCCGGCGGACGAGCAGGCCACCGCCGATGGTGGCTGCGGCAAGCACCGCCCATACCCAGCGCGTGCGCAGCATCGGTTACAGGGTCCTGTCCAGGAATGCCAGCAGCCGGTCTGCGTCGGCGTCGTTGTTGTACCCCATGAAGCTGATGCGCACGACACCCTCCACGGGGTCGATTGGGTAGACGGCCCGGAGTTCTTCGACCAGCCGCTTGGCGTAGCAGTGGCCGCTGCGGAACCCCAGCCCTTCGGCGTTCCCGGCGCGGGCGATCTCTGCGGGCTTCTTGCTCTGGTGCACGAAGCTGAGGAGGCCGATCCGCCGGTGGTCCATCACGGTCGGGCCAATGACCTTCACGCGCGGGTGGTTCGCGAGGTAGGCCAGGACCCGCCCCGCGAGCGCCCGCTCGCGCTCGAGCATCCGCGCGAACGCGTTGGCGAATACGCCGAACCTGGGCTCGGTGGCGCGGTCGACGCCCTCAACCTGGCACACGAAGTCCCAGAGGGCACAGATCATGGCGCACCCTTCGTGGTTGACGCCGCCGGGCTCGAACTTGCGGGGAAGCTCGTCCCGGGGGATGAAGAAGTGGTTGGGGCCTGTGATTTCTCCGAACGCCTTCCTGGTGCCGAACAGCGCGCCCAGGTGGGGCCCGAAGACCTTGTAGGTGCTGTACAGGTACCAGTCGCAGCCGATGTGGGCGACGTCCGGGGCCGCGTGCGGCGCGCTGGCGACGCCGTCCACGACCATGCGGGCGCCGGCGGCGTGGGCGGCGTCGGTGCAGGCCTTCATGTCCCAGGCTTCGCCCAGGATGTTGGAGACCTGGGGCATGGCGACCAGCAGCGTGCGGTCGGACAGGAGCCGCTTGAGCGTGCTGAGGAGCGGCCGGAAGTTGCCGTCGGAGTCCTGCTCCGTGGGCCAGAGCAGCACGTCGAAGCCGCGGCGGGCCAGGCGGGTCCAGGGGTTGATGTTGGCCTCGTGCCCGGCGGTGGAGACGATGACCTGGTTGCGGTGCGGGAGGTTCAGGGCGCGGGTTGCTTCGGGGAGGGGCTCGCCGGAGATGAGCGAGCCGGCGCGGGTGGATTCCATCGCGTCGGCGTAGGCGTTGGCGAGGAGGAAGCAGGAGGCGGTGCTTGAGCCGCCCAGCACGACGGAGCCGATGGCGTCGCCGTTGAGGAAGGTCCGGACTGTCGAGCGGGCCTTGTCGAGCGTCGTGCTTACGCGCGTGCTCTCGGGCGTCTGCATGCCGGTGTTCAGGTAGGCGCGGATCATGTAGTCGACGGCGGCGTCGATCACGCATTGTGGGAGCTGGCTTCCGGCGGCGTTGTCCAGGACGGTGGTCGTGGTCCTGGAGAAGATGGGGAACAGGGCCCGGATGTCGGCGGGGGAGAGTGGGGTGGGCATGGGCGATTCTTGGCGCCCGGGGCGGTCACGCGACGCGGCGGAGGGTCTCGAGGGCCGCCTCGGCGGCGGCCTGTGTCTTGGCGAGCGCGTTCACCTCGCGGCGGAGCTGCATGTTTGCGATGGCCTGGCGCGCGAGGCATCCGAGGTCCTCGATGTCGAGCGCGGAGAAGCCCCGGACGCGGAAGTCCATGACGGAGAGGACGCCGACGGGGAGGCCGTCGATGGTGACCAGGGGGACGCCGGCGTAGGCGCGGACGTGGGGTTCGCCGGTGACCAGCGGGCAATCACAGAGGCGCGGGTCCCGGGTGGCGTCCATGATGATGAGCGGTTCGTTCTGGAGGATGACGTGGGGGCAGGGGGCGGTGTCGCGCGGGAGTTGCTTGACGTCCGCGTTGCAGGCGGACTTGACCCAGACGCGGTCTGCGTCCACGAGGCTGATAATCGACACCGGGGTGCCCATGAGGCGGCAGGCGAGGCGTGTGAGGTCGTCGAACTCGCGTTCCTGGGGCGTGTCGAGGATGTCGCACTCGTAGAGGGCCTGGAGGCGTTGGGCTTCGTTGGCTGGTCTCGCGGCAGCGGGCATAGGTCGTTCCTCTCGTCAGGAAGGACTTCGGTCGGTGGGTGTTGCCGCGTGACTTGGGGGTGGGAAATACCCGGGATCACGGGGGTGTCGGTGCTCCTTATTGCCCCGTGGTCAGTCGGTGACGAGGCAGCTGATGGCGGCGTCGACCTGGGCGCGGACGGTGAAGAGGGCGTTTACTTCTCGCCGGAGCTCGAGGATGGTGGTGGCGAAGGAGGCGAGGGTCTGGAGGTCGGCGACTTCCTCGGGGGTGAAGTAGCGCGGGACGACGTCGTTGACGCAGAAGGAGCCGAGGGTGTATCCGTCGACGGTGGTCATGGGGACGCCGGCGTAGGCGCGGATGCCGTGGGGCGCGGTCACGAGTTGGCTGTCGCAGGTTCGCGGGTCGTTCTGCGTGTCCTCGATGATGAGGGTCTGCTGGGTGTACACGACGTAGGAGCAGAGGGCCATGGCGCGGGGGGTCTGCGTGGTCGGGGTGCCGTAGTGTGACTTGAACCACTGTCGGTTGTCGTCGACGAGGCTAACGAGCGCGACGGGGGCGTGGCAGAGTCGTGCGGCGAGTGCCGTGAGGCGGTCGAACGCGGGCTCGGGGGGCGTGTCGAGGATCGAGCAGGCTTCGAGCACGCGGAGGCGGGTCGCTTCGTCGATGGGGGTCGGGGCGGGGGGCATGCATGACTCCGTGCGGGATGCTGGGCCCGCGGACGATGGCGGGCGGTCGGGCATGGAGTTCGGGCGGAGGAGTTGCGGGCGTGAGTTGCGGGGACGTGAATGCCAAGGTCGCGGTAGGCCGTGGATTGGTGGGCGCGCGGCGCACCCCGGTTGTGGCTAGGGATAACAGCGCGCCGATCGCCTGTGCAGGGGAGCGGGATGGTGGATTACACGCCCAGCTTGTCGGCGACGAAGGCGGTCACTTTGTCGAGGCCCAAGCGGGTCTGCTGGCCGGTATCGCGGTCGCGGCAGGTGACGGTCTGGTCCTTCAGGGTGTCGCCGTCGATGGTGAAGCAGAAGGGGCAGCCGGCCTCGTCCATGCGGGCGTAGCGCTTGCCGATGGACTGCTTGGCGTCCATCTCGATGAAGCCGAGGCGCCAGAACTTGCTGCGGAGGTCTTCGTAGAGCTTCTCGGCGACCTCGGGCATGCCGTCCTTGTTCACGAGCGGGAAGACGGCGGCCTTGATGGGGGCGATGCGGGGGTGGAACTTCATGAACTCGGGGCTGGGGCGGGACTCGTCCTTGGTGTAGGCCTCGCAGATGAGGGCGAGGACTCCCCGGTCGAGCCCGGCGGCGGGCTCGATGCAGTGGGGGAGGTAGCGCTCGCCCCGACGGGAGCCGTTGGGCAGGAGCTCACCCCGCTCCTGGTCGAAGTACTCGAGCTTGGCGCCGCTGACCTTGGCGTGCTGGGTGAGGTCGTAGTTGCCACGGTGGGCGATGCCTTCGAGCTCGCCGTAGCCGGGGGCGGTGAAGGGGAAGCGGTACTCGACGTCGCTGGTGCCCTGCGAGTAGTGGGAGAGTTCGTCTTTCTCGTGCTCGCGGAGGATGAGGTTTTCGCCGGCCAGGCCGATGGACTGCCACCACTGCATGCGGAAGTCGCGCCAGAACTCGTACCAGGCACGGGACTCGTCGGGGTGGCAGAAGAACTCGAGCTCGGCCTGTTCAAACTCGCGCGAGCGGAAAGTGTAGTTGCGGGGCGTCACCTCGTTGCGGAAGCTCGTGCCCGTGTTGCCGATGCCGAAGGGGATCTTGACGCGCGAGGTATCGACGACGTTCTTGAACTGGACGAAGACGCCCTGGGCGGTCTCGGGGCGCAGGTAAACCTTGTTGTCCTCGCTGAATACAGCGCCAGTGTACGAGAAGAACATCAAGTTGAATTGCTGTGGCTTCGTAAGCGTACCTTGTTTGTTGGTGAACGGTGAGGGCACTTGTTCTGTTTCAAAAGTCAGTTGATTCATGGTCAATGCTCGAATGCCGAGCATGTGCACCTCATCGCCGTACTGCACCAGAAGCATGGCTGAGCTCTGATCAGCGACCTTCCCGCCCAGTACTTTTAGTCCAAGTTGCTTCTGTAACTTCTTGTCCTCAAGCACCATGTTGAGTGCTTCGTGAGAGTTGTTCGCAACGATGGTGCGGATTGGAGGGAAGGGACAAGACACTGTGCCTTGTGCTCCGAGGAACCGATGTGCAAATTTCTCAGGCTCTGCTTGCTTGCCGTACTCGCCTGCCTTGAAAATACCTTGGATGTGATCTGCTCTGAATCGCTGCTTCGTCTCTTTGTCGTCCACCATCGGGTCATTGAACCCTGCGACGTGGCCGCTCGCTTCCCACACCTTGGGATGCTGGATGATGCGGGTCTCGACGGGGACGCACTCCACGCGGCTGCCGTTGGGGCCTTTCTTGCCCCAGCAGGGGTTCATGATCATGTCCTGCCACCAGGCGTCGCGGAGGTTCTTCTTCATCTGCGCGCCCAGGGGGCCGTAGTCCCAGAAGCCGTTGATGCCGCCGTAGATGTCGCTGGCCTGGAAGATGAAGCCGCGGCGCTTGCAGAGCGCCATGATGGCGTCCATGGACTTCGGGGCGTTGGAGGGGGTGGGGTTGGAAGGGGGGGTGGACATGAGTGGCGATGGTATGGAAGGGGACAGGTTCACTCCTTGCGGGTGATGGCCGGCCGGATCGGTGAGATCAGGAGGGCGGGGGGCTGGGATTCTCTGTGTGTGTGCCGGCCCCGCAGACGCCGGGGAAACCTGCGGTTTCTGCCGGTGCCTCTTCCCTTCAGCAGTATCGCCTGTTGGTTGTCAGGGTGGGACGGTGCAGAGGGCGGGTTCGTGTACGCGGCATTGGTGCGCGGAGGTATCCAGGACTGGGAGGCTTACGCACCGTGCGTCCGGCAGTGCGGGCGTGCGCGCCCGCGATGGGACCAGGAGCACGTGTGGGACCGGGAACGGAGTTGAGAAGCCGCTGATGGGTCTGGCTGGCGCGGACGAATCAGGCGCGGGCGCCTGGAGGGCCCGGGGTTGGGTGTGCTCCGTCACGGGCTGGTGCGGTTGCGTGGCTGAGAGGTCTTCGGCGGGGAGCGGGTCGGGCTCGGCGGCGGCGGGCGCGTTGGAGCTTTGGGGGGTGGAGGGCAGAGAGGGCGCGGTCGCCTCCCCTGCCATGGACGCCGGAGTTGCGGGGCCGTCACTGAGCCGGGCGTGCATGCGGATGGGCCTGGGCGAGTAGTGGGCGATGCGGAAGAGGAGGTGTGCGGCGCGGCGGGCGTTGGCGCGCTGAACTTCGCGGAGGACGTGGGTGGCGTGCTTGCGGTCGTCGAGTGGTGTGCGGCGCGTGGTGTGGGCGTACTCGGCGAGCATCATGCCGAGGGCGTCGATGGCCTGGGTGAGGTGGGCGGCTGCCGCGGCGCGGGCGCGGGCGGCGGAGGCGAGTTCGCAGTCCGCGAGGAGTTGGAGGCCTTCCTGGCTGGTGAGGAAGAGGGTGAGTTGTTCGAGGGTCCAGTCGAGGGATGCGGCGACACTCTCCATGCTGACGCCGGGGTCCTGGAGGAGGTGCAGGGCGTGGTCGCGCCTGGCGGGGTCGAGGGATGGTGCGGGAGGGGGCATGAGAAAAGTGCGGTCCTCTACATCACCCCCCTGCGCCTTCGTTTGTGCGCGCTTTGGCTGCGGAGCCTGGGAGGAATGGGGCGCGGGGGGCTGGATTTGCTGGAAGAAAATAATCTGTGGAAAGTGGGAGAGGCGGGTGTTTCGGACGGGGCGGCGCGCGCACAAAGGCGGGGATGGAAGAGAGGATGCCGCCTCAAGACTCGCTCGCTCAACGCCTGGCAACGGTCGGCCGCCCCGCCGGGGCGGGGGAGGGGGCGTTGTGGTTGACACACATACAACCATATGGTATACTAAACCACATGGTTTTAGATAAGTCACCCAGGCTCGACCGTGTGTTTCACGCGTTGGCGCACCCGGCGCGGCGCGCGATCGTGCGTCAGTTGTCGGTGGGGGAGCGCAGCCTGAGCGAGCTGGCGTCGCCTCTTGACATGACGTTTCCCGCGGCGACCAAGCACGTGCGCGTGCTGGAGGCGGCGGAGCTGGTGCGCAGGCGGGTGGTCGGGCGTGAGCACCGCTGCAGCCTGCGGGCGCAGCCGCTCCGGGAGGCGGTGCTGTGGACCGAGCAGTTCAGGGAGCACTGGGAGGCCAGGTTCGGGGCTTTGGATTCGCTGCTGGAAGAGATGAAGTCGGAGGAGCGGGATCGGCTGCGCCGGCGCGGCCGGTGAGTCTGGGGGCGCATGGACTTTCTGCCGGCCCCGGGGGCGCGGCTGTGGCCGGTAACGGGGGCGGGGAGGACGCGCGGGCCGCTGCGCTCCGCGCTTGTTCCGGGTCGGAAACTGAGCGAGCAGGAAAGGAACGAGTATGCATCTGCCGGGTCTTCAGGTCACCACTCCCACGGACACCACGATCGTTCTTACCCGCACGTTCCACGCGCCGCGCAGGATGGTGTGGGAGGCGTTCTTCACGCCGGCGAAGATGCGGCGGTGGATGCTGCCGCCGCCGGGGTTGACGCTGACCGTCTGCGTGTGCGAGGCGCGGGTTGGTGGAGCGCTGCGGCTTGCGTGGCGGAGCGACGCGGCCGACCCGGCGATGACGCTGGAGGGAGTCTTCACGGAGGTGGCGGCCCACGAGTACGCGGTGCACACGGAGAAGATGGCGCTGGGGACCGGGCAGGTGATCGGCGAGCTGGTCGAGAGGCATGAGTTTGCGGACAAGGGGGGCGTCACGGTGATGCGGATCACGCAGACGTATGCATCGAAGGGTGCGCGTGACGAGGCGGTCGCGTCTGGGATGGACCAGGGGATGGAGGCGTGCTACCAGCAGCTGGATGCGGCCCTGGCGGGCGGCGCGTGACGGGCTGCCTTGCGGGCACGAGGGAGACGGCCTTTCCAGGGGGTATGTGCTGCAGTGCGGCGCGTGGGGTCTTGCTTCCTGTGCGGGCGAGGGGTCGCTTCGCGGCGAGCGATAGCTGTTGACAGTCGGTGCTGCGGGCGGTAGTTTGTGGCTGTGCGGGCCGGTTGCGGCAATCGGAGTCGGCTGCGCGCGGTGCGGGCAAGAGGAGGGGATATGTCGATCAACGCAGTCGTCAGCACGGTCGGCGTCGCGGCTTGTCTTTGCGTGACGGCCGGACTCCGCGCGCAGTGGACGGTGACCAGCCTGCACCCGACGGGATCGACGGACGCTCGGGCGTTGGCGGTGGGGGGCCTGCAGCAGGCGGGCTTTGCGGTGCTGGGAGGGACAGAGCGCGCGAGCGTGTGGAGCGGGACCGCGGCGTCGCGGGTTGATCTGCAGCCCGCCGGGGCAACGACTTCGACGGCGTTTGCCGCGGCTGGTTCTCAGCAGGGGGGCACTGCCACGCTGGGTGGCGTGGCTCGCGCCGGGGTGTGGAGCGGGACAGCGGCGTCGTGGGTTGATCTGCACCCTGCCGGGGCGACGCGGTCTGTTGTGTACGGCATGGGCGGGACGCAGCAGGTGGGGTATGCGCTGGTGGGCGGGGACGAGCATGCCACCTTGTGGACGGGCAGTGCGGGGTCGCGGGTGGACCTGCATCCGGCGGGCGCGGCGTATTCGATCGCGCATGCCACCAGCGGCAGCCAGCAGGTTGGCGAGGCGCTCGTGAGCGGCGTGCTCCGTGCGGGGCTCTGGAGCGGGACGGCGGCGTCGTGGGTCGGTTTGAATCCTGCGGGGTCGGTGCAGTCGACGGCGCTGGCAGCGACCGGCACGCAGCAGGCGGGGTGGGCGATTGTGGGTGGGGTGACGCGGGCGAGCCTGTGGAGCGGCACGGCGGCGTCTTGGGTTGATCTGCATCCCGCCGGGTCAGCATCATCGCAGGTGCTTGCGGCGAGCGGTGCACAGCAGGTGGGTTTCGCGGTGGTGGGCGGTGTGGCTCGGGCGAGCCTGTGGAGCGGGAGCGGTGCGTCGTGGGTGAATCTCGGCACGTTCCTTCCGCCGGGGTTCACGGAGAGCTACGCCACGGGTATCGCGATCGATGGGGCCAACATGTACGTGACGGGGTATGGGTTCAACGCTACGACCGCGCGCAACGAGGCGTTGGTGTGGGCGAACCTGGGGCCGGCGTGCGACAGCGTTGACTTCAATGGGGATGGGCTTTTCCCGGATACGGACGACATTGCCCACTTCATCGCCGTGTTTGGCGGTGGGCCGTGCCCGACGGGGACGTGCAACGACATCGACTTCAACAACGATGGGTTGTTCCCGGATACGGATGACATTGGGGCGTTGATACGGGTTTTTGGTGGTGGGGCGTGCGTGTAGGGGAATGGCGGCGACCTGAGTGCCCGTAACAACGCGAGTGGGCATTTTGTGTTGACGGTGGTATCATGTGGCACCGCGGCGGAATGGCCGCGTGTTGTTCTGGCCCCGCGCCGCATCGAAATCGGGCCTTTTTCGGCGCACTTCCAACCACATGTCAGATCAGAAAGTCCGGCGAGCAATCGCCCTGCGCGCTGCGCAGATGATGTACACGCGCGAGGAACGGGAGTACTTTCAGGCGAAGCGGAAAGCGGCGAAGCTGGTCACAGGGGACAAGCGGGGTCGCGACCTGCCCAGCAACGCGGAGATCCGAGAGCAGGTGCAGTTGCTCGCGGAAATGCTGGAGGGTGACAAACGGCAGAAGGACCTGACGCGGATGCGCCTGGAGGCGCTGCGGTTCCTGCGGCTGCTGAACCGGTGGCGGCCGCGGCTCATCGGGAGCGTGCTGACGGGGCACATCCGGGCTGGGTCAGATATTGACCTGCACGTGTTCTGCGACAGTCCGACGCTGGTGGCGGACGTGCTGGAGCAGGAGGGGTTCTACACACAGGTGGAATACAAGCGCGTGACGAAAGGTGGGGAAGAGCGGCACTTCACGCACGTGCACGTCAAGAGTGCGTTTGACGTGGAGCTCACGGTGTACCCGGCGGATAAGGCGAACTACCCGTTCAAGAGCTCGATCACGGGGAAGCTCATCGAGAAGACGGATGACGCGGGGCTGGTCGCGCTGCTGCGCGAGACGAACCCGGGGATGGACGTGGACGTGGAGTTGGAGGTGATCGACGTGGCGGGGGTGGGGCTGGATGTGTGGATGCAGTATGTGGCGCTGCTGCGGCCGCTGGAGGGGGTGAAGCAGAACCCTGTGTACCACCCCGAGGGAGATGCGCTGTTCCACAGCCTGCAGGTTTTTGAGCTGGCGGCGGCGGTGCGGGCGTGGGACGAGGAGTTTCTGCTGGCGGCGCTGCTGCATGATGTGGGCAAGGCGGTCGACCCGAGGGACCACGTCGCGGCGGGGCTTGAGGCTTTGGACGGGTTGGTCAGCGAGCGGACGGCGTGGCTGATTGCGCACCACATGGAAGCGCACGAGTACCGGGCGGGGACGCTCGGGATGCGGGCGAAGCGACGGCTCTCTGAGCATGAGGACCTGGAGGACCTGCTGCTGCTGAGTGAGTTGGATGAGGCGGGCAGGGTGCGAGGGGCGGTGGTGCGTAGCGTGGAGGAGGCGGTGGAGTTTGTGAGGGGAGTGGGGGAGGGGTAGGGAAGGCGCTCGTCTGTTGATTGCCGGGGGAACCGATGGTTCCCCCCGGCACCCCCCTCCTTGAAGACGCTGCGCGATGTGAATCAAGTGAGGCAGGGCGTCGCGCGTGCCGCTTCGCGGCGGCGATGCGGCCCCAAGCGGCCGCATCGCATGGAAGCGCTGCGCGGGTGGGCTTTCCAGGGGTGACGCGACGCCCAGAGCGGCGTCGCGTCACCCCTGGCAACATTCGGCCGCCCCGCTGGCGCGGGGCATCGAAGTCGTCAGGGCGCGACTTCGATGCAGATGAAGGCCAGTTGATCCAACCGAGAAACACGCTCGGTAAGCGACCGGTTGTGGTATTCTGTGCTCGATATGTGGAGCATCCGAGTATGACACGCCAGAATTGGACGCGAGATCAACTGGTGAAGGCGCTGGCGCTGTATTGCCAGATTCCCTTCGGGAAGATGCATTCGAGGAATCCGGCGGTGGTTGCGTTGGCGGGTGCGATTGGCCGCACGCCGTCTGCGGTGGCGCTCAAACTGGTCAACTTTGCCAGCTTTGACCCGGAGTTGCGCGAGCGGGGTGTGGGCGGGATGGGGAATACCGCCGTGGCGGATCGTGCCATTTGGGGCGAGTTCTATGGCAGGTGGGATGTGTTGGCAGACAACGCGGTGGCCGTCGAGCCGCTAATTAAAGAGTTGGAGCCTCGCACGCGTTTGGAGCCGGTGGGCGCGCCGGCAGGCCCCACTGAAGTCCGGCGAGAGGTGGCGACGCGCCGAGGTCAGTCCTTCTTCCGAGCGGCGGTGCTGGCCGCGCATGATGGGAAGTGCTGTATCACGGGAATTACGAGCGAGCCGTTGCTGCGGGCGAGTCACATCGTCCCTTGGTCGCACGATCCGGCGTTGCGGCTTGATCCACGGAATGGGCTGTGCCTGAGTGCGCTGCATGACGCCGCGTTTGATCGCGGGCTCATCACGTTGTCGGATCGGTTCGTCCTTCAAGTGTCCAAGCGTGTCAAGGCAGAAGTGCCGGGGACGATCTACAGAGAGATGTTTGAGAGTCGGGAGGGGGCGGCGATTGCGATGCCGGAGCGGTTCATGCCGGCAGCGGAGATGCTGGAGTTTCACCGGCGGAATGTGTTTGTGGCGTGAATGTCGGCTGATAACTGTTAGCGCGAAGCACAGGTACGACCGCCCAAAGCTGCGGTCGAACCTGTGGCACCGCCAAGTTGTGCCACCCCGCCGACGTTGTGGAGGGACTTGGTGGGGTCGAGGAGGAGTTCGAGGAGGTGTGCGCGCGGGAAGGGCTCGGCGGGGGCTGAGGGGGTGGGCCCTTGGGGCGTGGGGTCGGGATGTGCGGTGAGGGCGACCATGTGGTACGGAGAATGTACGGCATGGAGGGGTGGGTGTCAATGAGAATGTACGGGTTTTGATTGGATTGACTGCAAGTCGTGTTTTGGCGGTAATTTGCGCGGTGGGTGGGGTGGTTGGAGTGCGGGATTCGCCAGCGCGGAAGCACCGGTACGACCGCCCAGAGCTGCGGTCGAACCTGTGGCACTTCAAGTTGTGCCACCCCTGCCTGGAGTTTCACCGGCGAAAGGTGTTTGTGGCGTGAGGGCTGGCCGCGCGGAAGCACCGGTACGACCGCCCAGAGCTGCGGTCGAACCTGTGGCGCGGCAAGTTGTGCCACCCCGCCTGGCGTGGGAGGAGCATTGAAGTTGTTACGGCACGATATCGATGGCTCCTGCCCGTGCCTACTCGCGTTCGTTGTTGTCGGGTTGACTGGAGCACTTTTATGGAGGGAGTGCGATATGCTTCGGACTGCAAAGGAGGCCAGCTTGGGTGACCGCGCAATTGAGCTTGAACAGCGCCTTTTGTCCATGTTGGTAGAGGGGTTGCCTCGTTTGGACGAGGAGGCTCGTCTTCGAGTGATACGGGTGGCAGCCGCTTACTGCAACGTGAGTCTTTCCACAAGCGGTGGAGGACGTTCCTCCCAAGCGGTCTATGACCGGAACATCTCAGAGTCGCTCGCAGCTACTCAGGCGGATCGCGAGCCTGTGTTCGGCGGAAGGGACTTACTGTCAGCCAAGGCTTTCATCTTGGACAAGTCGCCCCAAACCGACATCGAACGTGCGACTTGCCTCGCGTACTACCTCGCACAGTATCGAAACCAGAGCCACTTCAAGACGGTCGATATCACGAAGATCAACACCGAAGCAGCTCAAGTGCGATTCGCCAACGCCGCAGATACCGTCGAAAACGCGACGAAGCGAGGGTTCTTTGCTCCCGCTGGCAAAGGGATGAAGCAGATCACTGCGCTCGGTGAACGCTACGTGGACGCCCTGCCCGACCGTGGCGCTGCACGCGAGGTAATGGATCGCTTCAAGCCTCGTCGCACTGCTCGCTGACGTATTGACTGCTACTGAGGAATGCGATGTCTCATGCTCCTATCAGGCTGACGATCTATAACCACAAAGGTGGCGTTGGTAAGACTACGCTGACGGTCAATATCGCAGCGGCTCTCGCTGAGCGCGGACACAAAGTGCTGCTCGTTGATAGCGACCCTCAGTGCAACTTGACTTCATACCTTATCAACGATGAGACTGTCGATGACATGTTGAACCGTTCGGGTGATGCTGACGGCTCAACAATCTGGAGCGCGCTAAAGCCGGTTGCGGATGAAATCGGTGACGTACGACCGGTTGACCCGATGGTGGTGGGAATTCCACGCGTTCGGCTTGTTCCCGGCGACATCCGCATGTCCGAGTTTGAAGAGACTCTCTCGGATGCATGGACCGCGTGCCTCAAACGGAAGCTGGGTGGCTTCAGGGCTACATGCGCCATCAGCTCGCTCGTGACCAAGCTTTGCGAAGCTCAGAAATTCGACTTCGTGTTCTACGACACTGGACCAAACATCGGACCGCTCAACAGAGTGTTACTATTGGACTCCGACTTCTTCATTGTTCCCGTCGCGTGTGATCTGTTCTCGATGCGTGCATTGGGCACACTTGGCCAATCCATCAAGAAGTGGATGATCGATTGGCAGACAGTTACAGCAATTGCGCCTGACGACGTACAGCTGCTGCCCGGACGGCCAAAATTCCTGGGCTACATCCCGCAACGTTTCAAGGTCTACGGGCAAACGATGGCCTCGGAGCCAGCAGACTATCTGCGTCAGGTAGAAAAACGAATCCATAGTGACGTGATAACGGTGCTGCGGGCCATGGACCCCACTCTTGCCCCGGAAAAGACCTCAGAAGCGAGACTTGGCCAAGTTCGAGACTTTGCGTCCGCCGTGCAGGCCGCACAGCGGCAGGGCGTACCGATTTCACAGGTAACGGGTGCCTCGCGTGAGAGTCGGACCGTGGCTTGGTCGGCGTTCGCGTCAATCGCTGTTGCCATTGAAAAGAAGGCGGCGGCAATGTCCCCGGGTGGGCGCCAAGCTCCTCGCACCAAGAGCAAGGCGACCGCGACTCGCCGGGGGACCTGAACATGGCGAAGGCCAAGAGCAAAGTGAAGGCAGGATCGCGTGCGCTGACCGACGCACAGAAAAAAGCATTCGCGAAGCAGTGCGTCGAGAAGTTCAAGGCGGACGAGCATCTTTTTAAGACTGCGGCTTCATCTGTGGTTAGTGCATGTCTCAGCGATCCGGTTCTGAAAGAGTACATTCACTTCATCAAGCACAGAACCAAGGACCCGAAGCACTTGAAAGACAAGCTGCTGCGGAAGATGGGGGAGCCGCCGAAGCGCGGCAAGTACCGCGTCATCAATCCTTCGAATCTCTACCGAGAAGTCACAGACCTCGCGGGCGTGCGAATTCTCCACCTCTATTCAGATCAGATTGAGGCGATCAATACAAGGCTGCTGAAGATTTTCGAAGAACAGAGATACGAAGTTGTGGAGGGTCCAGTTGCGAACTGTTGGGATAGCGACGCCGAAACGTTCTATAGCGCGCTCAAATTCGAGACTAAGCAGCGAGATTCGATGTACACCAGCATTCACTACACGGTCCGCCTCAACCCAGAGACAGGTGTGGGATGCGAAATTCAGGTGCGTACGTTGGCGGACGAGGTGTGGGGTGAAGTTTCACACACCGTCAACTATCCGAAACCAACGAAGAGTGTGGCGTGCCTTGAGCAGTTGAAAGTGCTCGCCCGGGTGACTTCGGGTGCTACATGGCTCGTCAACTCGATTTTTCGCTCGAAGGCAGAGAGCGAGCGGCGTAGCAAGCGGGTCCGTCGCAAGAAAAAGCCTGGCGATTAGGCCCCGCCGCCCGTTGCCACCTTCGCATTTGCTCCGATGCTGATCTTCACCGGCACGAACGTCGGCTTCACCCGCTTCTCGAACTCGTTCCAGTACTTGTTCATGATCGTGCGGATGGCCCAGTTGTTGCCGTCGGCGAGGCCGCAGATGGTGGTGCCGGGCATGGAGCCCATGCTGGTGGCGATTTCGAGGGCGAGGTCGAGGTCTTTGGTCTTGGCGTTCCCTTCCTCGATGCGGCCCATCAATTGGTAGAGCCAGCCGGAGCCTTCGCGGCAGGGGGTGCACTGGCCGCAGGATTCGTGCTTGAAGAAGCGGGCGATGTTGCGGGCGACGGCGACCATGTCGGTGTCTTCGTCGAAGATGGTGGGGCCGGCGGTGCCCAGGCCCAGGACGTTGTACTTCCTGCCGATGTCAAAGTCCATTTCGGCGTCGTACTGGTCTGGCCCCAGGATGCCCATGCTGACGCCGCCGGCGATGGCGCCCTTGAACTTCTTGCCGTTCCGGATGCCGCCGCAGAGTTCTTCGACGAGCACGCGCAGGGGGATGCCGAGCTCGCACTCGTAGCAGCCCGGGCGGGCGACGTGGCCGCTGACGCCCATGAGCTTGGTGCCGTGGCTGCCGGGTGCGCCGGTGAAGGTGCTGGCGACGCCCTGCTTCATGAACCAGTCGGCGCCGAACTCGATGATGCTGGGGACGTGGCAGAGTGTTTCGACGTTGTTGATGATGGTGGGCTTGCCGAAGAGGCCCTTGACGGCGGGGAAGGGGGGCTTGATGCGGGGCCAGCCACGCTTGCCTTCCAGAGCTTCCAAGAGGCCGGTTTCTTCGCCGCAGACGTAGGCGCCTGCGCCGCGGTGGACGTAGCAGTCAACGGCCCAGGTGCCGCCCCGGCCGGTGGAAGCGCCGTTCAGGAGGCCTTTGCTGCCGAAGATGCCTTTGGCGTAGGCCTCCTTGATGGCTTCTTCGAGGACGTGGGCCTGGTGGTGGTATTCGCCCCGGATGAAGATGAAGGCGGTCTTGATGCGGCAGGCGTAGCAGGCGATGGCGATGCCCTCGAGGAGGAGGTGAGGGTCAAAGTCCATGAGGAGCCGGTCCTTGAAGGTGCCGGGCTCGGATTCGTCGGCGTTGACGGCGAGGTAGCGTTGGCCGGGGTCGTCTTCCTTGCCGGATTCGTCGACCTTCAGCTTGGGGAGGAAGGTCCACTTGAGGCCGCAGGGGAAGCCTGCGCCGCCCCGGCCGCGGAGGACGGACTTTTTGACTTCGTCAACGACGGCGTCGGGCTTCAGGGCGATGGCCTTCTTGAGGCCTTCGTAGCCGCCGGTCTTCGTGTATTCGTCGATGTGGACGGTGTGGCGGCCTTTGGGGTCTGCGTAGGGCCAGGTGGGGATGCGCTTGAGGAGGATGGAGCCGCCGCCGTGGGCGAGGCCTGCGAGGTTTGGGTTGACCTTGCCGGAGGGGGTAGAGGTGGTGAGGCCTTGGGGGTGGAATGCCATGGGGCGCAAGGATAGCGGCGGGGGCCGGGCCTCAGGCGGAGGGGTCAGGGGGCGGGGTTCCACGCGTGGCGTTCGAGTTCACTGACGCGGAGGGCGTTGCCGCGGGCGGGCTTGAGGATGGTGTGTCCTTCGGCGCGGAGGAGCGTGGCCTGGGCCTGGGCGCCGCCGGGGAACTTGTCGTTGAGCTTGCCGTCGTCGCGGATGGTGCGCCACCAGGGGGTGATGCGGGTCTTTCCCATGGAGCGGTCTTCTTCGGCGGCGTCGCCGATGAGGCGGACGAAGATGCCGGTGCAGAGGGGGCAGGCCATGTCGGCGCGGGCGTTCTGTGCGAGGGCGGCGCGGAGGGAACCCATGGTGACGACCTTGCCCTTGGGGACTTTGCGCATGAGGGCTTCGACGTCGGCGGGGAGGGGGATGAGGAGGCGTTTGCAGTCCTTGTACGCGCCCTTGCGCTGGGCGGGGGGGAGGTCGCAGACCTTGCCGTGGCTGTCGTGGGGTCGGGAGAGTTTTTCTCTTGCGCTGGCGCGTGCGGTGGGGCGGGGCATGGGCAAGGGTACGGGGAGTGAGCGGAGAGGCGGCGGCGTCGGCGCGGGGGTTCAGCAGCCGTTCTTGAGGATTTTGAGGCCGACGCGCTTTTCGAGTTCGGCGACGGGTTTGGCGATGAGGTCGTAGCCGTCCCAGCCGACGATGACGCAGCGGACGAGCTCGCCGGGGGCGAGCTTTTCGCGGGACTGGACGAAGGTGACGCCGTCGATCTGGGGGGCCTGGGCGTAGGTTCGGCCCTGGTAGAGGCCGCCGCCATCGCCGACGCCGGAGGTCTTGCGTCCCTGCGTGCGGAGTGGTGCGTCGATGAGGACGTCGAGGGTGTGGCCGCGGGCGCGGCCCTTGGCGTCGAGGGGCTTGTGTTCGTCGAAGCGGTCGGCGAGGGCCTTGTTCCTGGCGAAGACGAGCTTCTGCTGCGCGGCCATGACTTCTTCGCGGCGGCGGGCCTTGGTCTCCGGGGCGACGGCGAGGCGCTGGTCCTTTTCCATGGTGCCGGCGACGGTGCCTTCCTCGCGGGAGTACTCGAAGACGCCGACGTTTTCAAAGTCCATTTCGCGGACGAAGTCGACGAGCTGCCTGTGGTCGTCCTCGGTTTCTCCGGGGAAGCCGGAGATGAAGGTGGTGCGGACGGCCATGCCCGGGACGCGGTCTTTCAGGCGTCGGATGACGTGGGCCTGTTTTTCGCGGGTGACGTGGCGGCGCATGAGGTCGAGCACGCGGTCGCTGGCGTGCTGGAGGGGGATGTCGAGGTAGGGGAGGAGTGTGCCTTCGGCGGCGAGGGCGGCGAAGGCGTCGATGATGCCGTCGCTGAAGTTGCTGGGGTAGGCGTACATGAGGCGGAGCCAGCCGGAGCCGGAGGTGTCGCGGACGGCGGCGGAGAGGTTTTTCAGGAGTCCGGGGAGGCCTGCGCCGTGGGCGAGGCCCTGGCCGATGTCGTCGCCGAAGCTGGTCGTGTCCTGGCCGATGAGGAGGAGTTCGAAGGCGCCGTCGTGGAGGAGTTCGCGTGCCTCTGCGACGATGCGGTCCGGGGCTTTGCTGCGCATCTTGCCGCGGATGGAGGGGATGGTGCAGAAGGCGCAGTTCTGGTTGCAGCCTTCGCTGATGCGGAGGTATGCGTAGTGGCGTGGGGTGAGGCGGAGGCGTGAGGAGTCGTCTTCGAAGTAGCCGACGCCCTTGGCGTCCTTGCCGTGGACGGTGAGGCCGGTGGTCTTGAGGCCGCGTTCCTGGGCGGCGACGAGGGCGTTGCCGGCGATCCAGTACTTGGGCGCGTCGTGGGCGGGTGCGGCTTTGCGGGCTTCTCTGGTGCCGGTGACGGCCTCGACGATGCGGTCGCGGTCGAAGACGCCGACCATGGCGTCGATGCCGGGCGCCCACTCGAGCATCTTGGCGCGGTGGCGCTGGACGAGGCAGCCGGCGACGACGACGCGCTGGACGGTGCCGGCTTCCTTGGCGGCGATGGCTTCCTTGATGACGCCGAGGGATTCATCCTTGCTTGCCTCGAGGAAGCCGCAGGTGTTGATGACGACGGCGTCTGCGCCGCCGAAGTTCTGCTGCTGGCTGGAGACGGGGGTGAGGCCCGACTCGGCGAGGAGGCCGAGCATTTTCTCGCTGTCGACGAGGTTCTTGGGGCAGCCCAGGCTCACGAAGGAGATGGTGCGGACCGTGGGAGGGCGCGGGGCTGCCTTGGGCCTGGGCGCGGCCTTCCTGGCTGCCTTCGGCCTGGAGCGGGTTGGTTTGGGTGTTTGTTTGCGGGCGTTGGGCGACACGCGCAATGGTAGGTTTGGCCCGTGTGCGCATTGAGGACAAGGACAGGGGGTGGGCGCGGGCGGTGGGGGCGTGGGTCAGCCGGGGCAGGGCCCGCCGCTGAAGACGCTGAGGAGGGCGTCGATGTCTGCGGTGTCCGGGAAGAGGCCGTCGTTGTTGAAGTCGATGTCGGAGCAGCCGGGTGTGGGGTCGGTTGAGCAGGGACCGCCGGAGAAGACGGAGAGGAAGTCGTCGATGTCTGCGGTGTCCGGGAAGAGGCCGTCGTTGTTGAAGTCGATGGGGTCGCAGGGGGAGCAGGTGGGGCAGGGCAGGCCGGTGGCGAGCCAGGCGCGGGTCTGGCCGTTGTGTTCGCCGATGCCGCAGATGGCGGAGCCGTCGGCGGAGATGGCGGTGGCGTTGGTGAGGGACCAGCCGGAGAGGTCGGCGCCGAGGGAGGCGAGGTAGGGCTGGAGGTCGATGGTGCCGGTGGCGGCGGACCAGAGGAAGGCGTGGGGCAGGGCCTGGGCGTCGCTGGTGCCGACGACGAGGGAGCCATCGCCGGAGATGCCGGCGGCGTAGGACCAGGTGGCGCCGGGGAGGAGTCCCAGGTCCTGCATGCCTGCGGGGCTTGTCCAGCGGAAGGCGCGGGGGTTGTTGGCGGAGGAGCTGTAGCCGGCGATCACGGAGCCGTCGGCGTTGGTGGTGAGTGCGTAGGAGTCGTCGGCGCCGGGGAGCGTGCCCAGGTCGAGCACAGCGCCGGAGCTGGTCCAGCGGCAGGCGTGGTCGGTGCCGGTGGTGTCGTTGGAGCCCACGATGAAGACGCCGTCGGCGCTGATGTCCAGGGCCAGGGATGCGCTGAAGAGGGGCTGGGTGCCCAGGGGCTGGAGGGAGCCTGCCCAGCGGAAGGCGCGGAAGACGCCCGTGGCGTTGTATGAGTAGCCCGCGATGATGGTTCCGTCGGCGCTGATGCCGTACGCGAGGGAGTCGCCGTTGGCGGTGAATGCGCCGAGGCTCTGGAGGCCGCTGGTGCTTGTCCAGCGGAAGGCGCGGGTGCCGATGGCGGCGTCGGCGAAGCCGGTCACGGCTGCGCCGTCGGCGCTCAGGTCGAACGCGTAGGTGGCGGTGCCGCCGGGGAGCGTGCCCAGGTCCTGCATGACGCCGGCCTGCCAGCGGAAGGCGCGGGCGCCGGCGGCGGTCTCGCAGTACCCAACGACGGTGGGGCCGGTGGTGGTGACGGCGTAGGCAAAGGACTGTGAGCCGCCGGGCAGGACGCCCAGGTTGGTCAGGGTGACGGTGGCGAGGGAGGCGTGGGAGAGGGCAGCGGCGGCGATGAGGGCGGGGCAGAGTGCCCGCTGGGAGTGCAGTCTGGTGGATGGCATGGGTGTGCTCCGGCGGCCGGCGTGGGGGCTGCTCCCGGAGCAGTCACCCAGCGCACAGGTGACCGGGCACTATATTCGGTCATTTGTGTCCGCAATGTTCGCAGGATGGTTGGTGCGGGGATTCGGGGTGCGGATCAGAGGCAGGGGCCACCGGAGAAGACGCTGAGGAGGCTGTCGATATCGAGGGTGTCGGGGAAAAGGTCGTCGTTGTTGAAGTCGATGTCGGCGCAGGTGCCGGTGCTGCAGGGGCCGCCGGAGAAGACGGAGAGGAAGTCGTCGATGTCGGTGGTGTCGGGGAAGAGGGCGTCGTTGTTGAAGTCGATGGGGTCGCAGCAGGGGGTGCGTGCGAGGGAGGCTTGCGACTCCCAGTAGGGAGGGAGCGTGTCGTAGGGGTTGATGAGCACGTCGTCGGTGATGAAGACAAAGCCGGCGTTGCGTGCGCGAGCGAGGGAGAGGGTGGCCTGCATCTGGGCGTCGGTCGCGACGTTGTAGACGATGTACGCGACGCGCGTGGCGGGGCCAGAGAGTGCCCAGGCGGGCGGCTGGTCGGCGGCGAAGGGTTCGGGCCCGGCGGAGTCGTTCTCGTACAGCACGAAGGTGTCGGCGACGTCGGGTCGCGCGAGCGCCTCGGGGAGTTGGGTGCCGGGGTTGGCGACGACGAGGGCGCTGGGGATGAGGGAGCGTGCGGCGGCGGTGATGGTCTGGTAGTAGCCGAGGGCGGCGGGGTCGTTGCTGACTTCATCCCAGAAGATGCCGGTGAAGGTCTGTGCGCCGTAGAACGCGAGGTAGGACTGGATGTCGGCGATGACGTTGGCGGCGGGGCGGGCGGCGTAGGAGGTTGGTATGTA
Source organism: Phycisphaerales bacterium (assembly GCA_046350475.1). GTDB lineage: Bacteria > Planctomycetota > Phycisphaerae > Phycisphaerales > UBA1924 > BJHL01. Next base: position 467,030 of record JAXMAJ010000001.1, read on the forward strand.
GGCGATGAGGCGGACGCCGGCGGCGCGGGCGCGGGCGGCCTCCAGCGTGTATCCGGGGTCTGGGGCGGTGCCGGGCCCGGAGGCGGGGTTCATGATGGCGACGATGGGGGTGCCGAGGGCGGCCTGCTGTTCGAGGCGTGACCACGGGGACTGCGGCAGGGGGTAGAAGTATGCGGGGACGAGGAGGGTGGTGGGGGTTGTGGGGCAGTCGTTCTGGGCCTGCGCGCTGGTTGCGAGCAGGGCGCAGGCGGCGGGGACCACGCTGCCGAGGATGGCGTGCGTGGGAGGGGTTGGCGGCATGGCTGCTCCCGTCCGGGACTGTGGATGGTACGCGGGGCTAGAGGCAGGGCCCGCCGCTGAAGACGCTCAGGAGTGAATCGATATCGGTGGTGTCGGGGAAGAGGCCGTCGTTGTTGAAGTCGATGTCGGCGCAGGTGCCGGTGCTGCAGGGGCCGCCGGAGAAGACGGAGAGGAAGTCGTCGATGTCAGCGGTGTCGGGGTAGAGGCCGTCGCCGTTGAAGTCGATGGGGTCGCAGGGCGAGCCGCCGGCGACGGTGAGGTCGGCGGTGGTGCTGGTCTGGGGCGAACCGCAGAGGCCGGTGACGGTGCAGGCATAGGCGCCTTGGTCGGAGGGCTGCGCGGCGGAGATGGTGAGGGTGTCGCTCTGGGCGCCGGAGTAGCGGGGGTCGGCGGGCAGGCTGGCGCCGTTGCGCAGCCATTGGTACTGGAGCTGGGCGCCGGTGGCGGTCACGGAGAAGGCGGCCTGCTGCCCGGCGTTGATGTTCACCTGGCCCGGGTCGGCGGTGATGGCGGTGGCGGTGGCGCGGCGGCCTGTGTCGCCCGTGCCGGCGGGGCCGCCGGTGGTGCAGGCGGAGGTGTTTGCGCGGACCCAGTACCAGTACTGGACGCCCGCGACGGCGGTGGTGTCCTGGTAGGGCGGGGCCGAGGTGTTGAGGTTGAGGAGCGTGGCGTCGGCGGAGTTGGCGGTGGTGCCGCGGGAGATGCGGTATCCGGTGGCGCCGGGCACGGAGGACCAGGAGAGGGAGACGCGGTCGCACCAGGTGTTGTCGGAGGCCTGGACGCCGGGGACTTCGGGGCAGCCGGTGATGAAGTTGGCGTCGTTGACGTCGAAGAAGACGTTGTTGGTGGGCTCGATGCGGATGCGTCCGCTGGAGGTGGCGACTGCGGGGAGGGTGATGGTCTCGCTGCCGTCGTTGGGCGTGGAGGCGGCGAGGACGGTGGGCCAGGTGAGCCCGCCGTCGGTGGAGAAGAGGATGCGGATGTTCGCGGCGTTGATGGGGGCGGCGTTGGTGTTGGCGACGTCCCAGGTGAGGGTGAGGGCCCCGGGGTTGACGACGGAGCCCGCGGTGTTGAGCGTGCTGATGCGGAAGGGCCCGGCGGTGCCGACGACGGTGTAGTTCACGTCGGCGGTAGCGACGGCGCCGCCGCCGGCGCGGTTGTCGCGGGCGAGCACCCGGAGGGTGAGGGTGCGGGAGACGGCGGGGTACTGCTCGCCGATCTGGAGGACGCCGTCGAGGACGTCCTCGGTGCGTGGGAAGGTGCGTGAGGGGTCGGCGGTGGGGGAGAAGACCCGGAAGAGGGGGCTTGCGCCGTTGTCCTCGCTGCCGGTGCCGGTCTCGGGCTGCGCGGCGCCGAGGTTGCGCTGTTCCCAGGAGAAGGTGAGGGCGTCGCCGTTGGGGTCGCTGGCGGTGGCGGTGGCGGTGAAGGCGGTGCCGACGGGGATGGAGAAGGCGGTGAGGGGCGAGATGGAGGGCAGGTTGTTGCCGGTGGCGGTGTTGGTCCCGCAGTTGCCCGTGCCGTTGATGTAGGAGTCGACGTTGGCGTAGGCGCCCTGGTTGAACATGGTGTCCCAGTTGGTGAGGTTGTTTGCGCTGCCGCACAGGCCCTGGTAGCTCATGATGGTGCTGCCGCTGCCGGGCTCGTAGGCGGCGGAGGAGGCGCGGTTGGGGAGGCAGACGTTGCTGCCGGCGGAGTCATCCGCGTTGAAGGAGTGGTTCGCGTTGCACTGGTGTCCGACCTCGTGCCCGAAGTACTTGACGCTGAAGTAGTCGCCGGTGGGGCTTCCCAGGCCGGTGCCGCCGCGGGCTTTGTTGGAGGCGCTGCAGATGGCGGGGCGGAAGGCGAGGCCGCCGGTGTTCATGCCGGAGACGACGTGCCCGATGTCGTAGTTGGCGGAGCCGATGACGCTGTTGATGTTGGTCTGGTTCTCGCCCAGCATGGTGCTGAGGTTGCCGTCGGTGTAGGGGCCGGGGTTGGCGTTGGTGTAGATGAGGTTCTGGTTGTTGGCGACGAGGATGAAGCGGACGCAGAAGTCGCGCTCGTAGATCTGGTTGACGCGGTTGACGGTGGTGACGATGGCGGCCTGCCCGCCGGCGACGGTGCCGCCGTGGAAGGTGGTGTAGGAGGCTGTCGCGGCGACGGCCATGTCGTAGGCGCGGAGGGTGGTGCCGGTGGCGCGGTCGGCGAAGGGGTTCTCCGGTTCGGCGGGGCTGTTGTCCGGGCCGTTGTGGCAGACCCAGGGCTCGGTCTGCTCGAGCCCCTTGTAGGCGTAGGAGGTGTAGTGTGCGGAGTCCTGGAAGGAGTAGGGGTCGATGGCCCAGTCGCCGGAGGCGCCCAGGACCTGGGCGTGGAAGCCGGTGGGGGCGAAGTCGAGGCGGACGGTGGAGGTCGGGTCGTCGAGGCCCTGGCCCACGAAGGTGCGGGTTTCGGCGCCGTGGGTGAGTATCCATTCCGCGAGCTCTGCGTGCATGACGGGGCTCTCGGCGATCTCGAAGTAGGAGAACTCGCCTCGCGGGTTGGGGAGTGCGATCACGGCGCGTTCGCGTCCGCTGAATTCGAGGGGTGCGCCGCGGAGCAGGGCCTTGATGGAGGCGAAGTCGAGCTCAAGGAGTTTGCCGGCGTGGCGCACCCAGGGGCGGGCGTTCTCCACCTCGGCGGGCATGGCGGCGAGGGGCGTCCAGAAGGACTCGCCGGTCTGCGCGACGGGGGCGGTGTCCTGGGCGCGGGTGGTTGCGGCGGTGCAGCAGGCGAGCAGGCCCACGCAGGCGTGGAGGAGGCGGAAGGACATGCGGGATCCTTTTTCGTTTGGCTATCGGGCGTGGCAGAGCGCGGGTTTCGGGCAGCAGACAGCGTCCCCGCGAAGGGCGGGGCGAGAGATGGGACATTCGGACCGTCCGCGACGCCGGTTGCGGCGCAGCTGCAAGTGTTGCGGGGTGTGCCGCAACTCCCACCACACCGGGCGGGAGTGGTGGGGAGCAGAGCCCTGTGGGGCGCTAAAGGCAGGCCCCGCCGCTGATGACGCTCAGGAGGGAGTCGATGTCGAGCGTGTCGGGGAAGAGGCCGTCGTTGTTGAAGTCGATGTCGTGGCAGTTGGGGTCGTTGGAGCAGGGCCCGCCGGAAAACACGGAGAGGAAGTCGTCGATGTCGGCGGTGTCGGGGAAGAGCCCGTCGTTGTTGAAGTCGGTGGGGTCGCAGGTGGAGCCGGGCGCTTCGTACGGGCCGATATCCACGAATGGCGGTGTGCCGACGCCCAGGTCCGGCGAACCCGGGGCGTTCTGCCGGCGGGCCAAGCCTGCGAAGTCGAGCAGGGTCGTTGTCCAGGTGTTGTTGCCGTGGTCGATGGCGGGGGAGGTTGACTGAAGGCGGAGGTTGTCGTCGGCGGTGCCGGCGGTGTTGTCTGCGCCGAGCGGGCTGACGAAGAGCGGGTCGGCTGTGAAGCTGCGGGCGCCGGGCAGCGCGCCGTTCCAGCCCTGCACGATGCAGTCGTCAAAGCGCGGCACGTACTGGCTCGCGGCGTTGGCCACGGCGTTCTGTGTGCCGGTGTTGGCGAGGTTGCCCCAGAAGATGCAGTTGCGCATCGCGAGGGTCGGGCTCTGGGCGAGGATGACGGAGTGGAACGCGTTCGACGCGCCGTTGGCGTAGAACGTGCAGTTGATGATCTCGGTGGGACCGGCACTCTGGAAGGTCGAGAAGCCGGTCCTGTCGTTGCCTGCGAAGAGGGAGTTGGTGACGGTGAACGTGCCGTCGAAGGTGTGGATGGCGGCGCCGCCGTCGAACTGGCCCTCGTTGCCGATGAAGGCACAGCGGTCGATGCGGACGACGCCCTCACCGGAGACACCGCCCCCGCCGCCGCAGGTGGTGTTGTTGACGAAGGAGCAGCGGGCGATGTCCGCCTGGCCGGTGGCGACGTAGATGCCCACGCCCGTGGGGCAGGAGAACTGCTGGGTGGTGATGGAGAACGTGCAGTCTTCCACGGTGAGGAGGGATTCGTCAACGCCGAAGCCGACGGAGCCGCTGTATACGCCCACGCCGGCCGCGCCGCCGGTGGTTGGCGCGGCCCCGGTGAACGTGCAGGCGCGGAAGGTGGCGGTGCTGCCCTGGCCGTGGTAGGCGTAGTAGCCGCGTGAGTGGGAGGTATTGGGCTGGAAAGAGCAGGCATCCACCAGCGCGCCGGTGGCGAGCAGCGCGAGGCCTCCGCCCGCACGGTCGGCGTCGCTGTTGCGGAAGGTGCAGTTGCGGATGACCGGTGTGCCGCCCTGCACCAGCATGCCGCCACCAAACTGACCATCGGCCGACACAAGGCGCGCGGTGCCGTCCTGGATCGTGAAGCCGTCGAGGAGTGAGTTGCCGGCAAGGTTGAGGGCCGTGACGACGTGGTAGGCGTTGTCGCTGTTCTGGCTGTTGCCGTTCATGGCAAGGTCGCCCGAGAGGAGGGAGGGGGAGGCCCCGATGTTCCGCTGGGCGGGCGAGGTCTCACCGCCCGCGAAGCCTCCGTAGATAGCAACACCGTCGGGCACCAGGAACGTCGAGGTGCGCGGTGCGCCGGCGGCGGCGGGCGCGTACGTGCCGTCGGCGACCCAGACCTCGTCGCCGGCCTGCGCGACGCCCAGTGCGGTCTGGAGGCCGAGCCGGCCGCGGAAGGCGTTGGCCCAGGAGGAGCCGTCGTTGGCGCCGGTGGTGAGGTTGGCGTCGACGAAAGTCGTGGCCGCGTGCGTGCCCGGCGCGGCCGTGGCGAGCGCCGCGAGGGAGAAGAGCCATGTGTGGGCGGACGGTGTGCGCAGACCAACCACGGGGACCTCGCTTCCTCCGCACACCGGCGTTCCATTCGGGGCCGGGCCCGCGGCGGTTCCCCGCGCATCAGGTCTTCACAGAGCAGCGGCCGCCCCGGGCTACAGGCACGGTCCGCCCGAGAACACGCTGAGCAGGCTGTCGATATCCAGCGTGTCGGGGAAGAGGTCGTCGTTATTGAAGTCGATGTCGTGGCAGTTGGGGTCGTTGGAGCAGGGCCCGCCGGAGAAGACGGTGAGGAAGTCGTCGATGTCGGCGGTGTCTGGGAAGAGTTCGTCGCCGTTGAAGTCGATGGGGTCGCACACTGGGCCGCAGCCGCCGGAGTTCCCGCCCTTGAGGCGGAGGACCCAGCCGTTGAGCGTGCCGACACCTGAAGAATCTTCGTCGGCGATGGTGAGCGTCCAGTTGCCCGCGGCCGGGTCGCCGTTGAACGTGTTGCGGAAGCCCGGGCTGATGCCAGCGGCGGCGGCGGGCCTGTAGACGCCGGGGGCGAGCGTGCTGCCGGGGAGGTTGCCGGCGCTGAAGAATGACTGCGTGCCAGCGTCGGAGAAGCGGTAGTTGCCGGTGGCCACAAGGGCCTTTGCGACATCACCGGGCGTGTACCCGCGCCGGCTGCGGTCGCTGAGGACGATGTGGTGTATCCCGTTGGACAGCGTGATGCGCAGCTGGTCCTGTGCGGGGTGGGAGATGCTGAGGTCCACTTCGACGTTGTCCAGGGAGAAGGAGCCGGGGACGGTGATGGTGCTGGAGAAGATGCCTGCGCCGCCCAGCACACCGGTGCTGTCGCTGATGGGTCCGCCGCCACCGAAGTAGGGCTGGACGCCACCGGAGGAGTCGGTGCATGCGGTGCCGTCGCCGCCGTAGAGGCCTCCGAGCGTGGCGCATTGAGCCGGGCTGGTGATCAGGCACGAGGCGGCGAGGCAGCAGCGTCCGGTGGCGGATGGTGCCTGGGTGATCTGGATGACGCCGTGGCCCATGTAGTCGTTGGGCGGCATGTTGGCGAACTGGATGTAGTACACCTCGCCGGCGTTGGGGCTGAAGGAGGTTGCCGCGGAGTCCGGGAAGCAGGCGTGGGCGCTGCCAATGCCGGACTGGAAGGGGAGGCAGCGGACGAGGGTGGAGGTGTCGGTGGGGCAGCCGTTGGTGCCGGTGCCGTTTCCGCGATAGATGGCCATGCGGCCGGTGGACCAGGGGATGGGGAAGAAGAGGACCTGGAAGGAGGTGGGTCCGGTGGCGGGCGCGACCCACCTGTACCAGGAATCGCGTGTGAGCGTGTCCGCGTTGGTGGGGCAGGGGACGGGTGAGACTTCGGCGGGGCTTGGGGAGGAGAAGGGGTTGATGACGTTGTGGAAGTAGAACTCTCCGGTGCCGGGGAGGTCCACTGCGCCGGCGCAGAGGTCGTTGGGGGGGTCGGGCAGGAGGGTGAACAGGGTCTTGTAGGGCGTGACGGGGATGATGTTGTTGTCCATGGCGACGCGGATGAAGTAGGTCTGTCCTCCGTTGACGGGGATGGCCATGCTGTCGTAGGACGTGCAGAGGTATTCGGTGGACGCGGAGATATCGGCGCAGTCGTTGGAGGTGGGCGCGTAGACGGAGAAGGAGATGGTGTAGTCGCTGAGTTCTTCCGCGAGCAGGAGGCCGTTCTCCTGGGCGGCGAGCTTGTACCACACGCCGAAGCGTTCGGCGGTGCCGAATCCGCAGGGGCTTGGGATTTCGACGCCGGCGTTGGTGGCGAGCGTCTCGATGGTCGTGCCGAGGAGGGGGGCGATGTCCGTCGCGCCGGCGCATGTATCGTTGGGGGGCACGTCGGGGTTGAAGATGAAGTCCAGCAGCATGGGCGGGCTGTTGCTGGTGGGCGAGGCGTTCATCATCAGGAAGTAGTATGTCTTGCCGGCCTGGACGCTGACGATCATGTTTGCGAATCCGGCGCAGTAGCGGACGTTGTTCCCGGTGAACGAAGCGCACGCGTCTGTCTGCGAGGTCGGGGTGGGCACCTCCCAGACGGAGGCCGTGACCGCCTGGCTGCTGGCGTCCTCCATGAGCAGCGAGCCGGTCTGCGTCGCCGTGTACTTGAACCACACGCCGAAGGTGCGTCCGAGGGGGTCGGGGGTGGGGTCGCAGGGGGTCATGGACGCGGGCTCGTGGTTGGCGAGGGAGTTGTCGAGGCGGATGGAGAGTGGCGCGTTCTGTGCCGCGCTCAGGTCCATTGCGCCGGTGCAGTCGTCGTTCGAGGGCGTCCCCTGTGTGTACATCAGGTAGAGCGTCTGCGGCGAGGTCGGGGTCGAGGACGCGAGCCCGTTGCCGTAGTTGCCGTTGAGCATCATGAAGTAGTAGGTGGTCGCGGCCTGCACGGGGAGCGTCCAGAAGCCGAAGTCTGAGCAGACCTCCACCCCGACGGACCCGCTGCTGGCCTGCATGATCTGGCCGCAGGCGGTGGACACGGGCGTGCCGGTGGGCACCGACCAGATGGCGAAGCGGGGGCCGTTACCGTTGCCGGACGCGAAGTCGCGCCAGAGTCCGACCGACCCGGCGGCGGGCGCGTCGAACCTGTACCACATGCCTTCTTTTCCCGTGAATGTCGCCGGCATGGTGCCGGTGTATGTCGCGGGGCACTGGAGGACGCTGCCGGGGGCGTCGTTGCGTGCGAAGACGTTGTTGGCGAAGATCGGCGCGGGCGGTATGGTGGGCGTGCCCATCATCGAGGTCACGTCGATGGCTGTCACGCAGTCGTCGTTGGGCGGCGGGACGTTGTAGAACTCGAAGGTGCCGGCGAGCGGGACACCCGCGACCGGCGCGCCGGTCGCGCTCTTGAGCGAGATCTCGATGAGGTAGGTGTTTCCCGGCATGACGTGGTAGCCCCAGTCGCTGGCGGTGAGGCAGGCCGCGAGGGCGGGGTCGAGGCTTCCGCACGAGGCGTTGGTCCAGATGCCGGTGTACATCGTGTAGGCGGAGGTGTGGCGGTACAGCAGGGTGCCCTCGGTGGTGGGGGAGAAGACGTACCACGTTCCGTAGAGGCCCTGCGTCTGCGAGCCGGTGCAGGTTCCCGGGCGGGTATCGGGGCCGGCCCCGTTGATGTCCACGCTGATGGCCTGGGGCATTGCGGCCTGGTTCAGCACCATGGGTGCGGCGCAGGTGTCGTTGGGGGGCACGGGGTTGACGACGCGCAGGGTGGTGGTGCCCGGGTAGGTCGCGGCACCGCTGACGCCCGTGATGTTGATGGTGTAGGTGTTGGAGGCCTGGTTGACGGGGACGGCGAGCTGGTACGTCCAGTCGGTTCCGTTCTGGGTCAGCGGTCGTGTGCCCAGGCCGAACGCGGAAAAGTCTCCGGTGACGGCGGAGAGCGTGGGCGGGGTGCCGGACGGGCAGGTCTCGAACGTGAATGAGATCGGGGTTGTGGAGCCGGCGTTCGCGGTGGAGGTCGTCGCGGCGGGCACAAAGTAGGACGAGGCGTTGGGCGCGCTGGCGCTGTTGCGGGGGGTGGGCGCACCCACCACCAGGTCGGCGCCGTTGACGTTGGTGTCCCTGCAGCCTGCGCCGCGTCGGTGGATGGCCTGGAAGGGCGCGGATGCGCTGGTCGGTGGCCCCAGAACACCGCCTTCTGCGCACGGCGTGAGGTCCCCCCAGGAGACCTGGTCGTCGACGGAGGAGACGAAGCTCGCGGGGCAGTATCCGTGCGGCATGGGCATCTCGAACTCGATCAGCGCGGCGTGCATGCCGACGGGGCTGATGATCTGAAAGTCCGGGGTTGATGCGACGAAGTCGGGGGTGGGCAGGGGGGTGCCGACCGTCCCTTTGGGCGATGTGCGGACGAGGAAGTAGGCGCCGGGCTGTATGGTGCCTGCGATCGGGACCGACACCCAGTACCTGAGCAGGAAGTCGTTGTTGAACTGCAGCGACCAGCCGGCCATATCCACCGGCCACGGGTTGGGGTTGAACAGCTCGACGTAGTCGGCGTTGGGCTGGGCGGCGTTCAGGCCCCCTGCGCCGTAGACCTGGCTGATGCGGACCTGCGCGTGGGCAGCGGTTGCGATCAGCAGCCCTGCGATTGTGCACAGCACTTGCTGGAGCTTCTTCATCTTGTCCATTCCTTTCCTGCCCGGCGCAGCGTGGCCGGGGGAGCACGTTGCGTTTCTTCGGGCGGCACGTGCGTGGTCCCTGGCGAGGGGGCGGGCGTGTTCCGAAGTTTGGAAGACCGGCGACGGGCGTTGGCCCGGCGCCGGGGGGGGTCAATGCCTGCGGCGGCGCGCGGCGAGGAGGCCGCCCAGGCCCAGGAGGGCGGCGGCGCCGGGCGACGGGATTTGCGTGATGAAGACGCCGGAGGAGCCGTCCGTGAAGCGGAGGGCGTACGTGAACAGGCCGGAATCACTCAGGCCCGAGGCCCGACCGTCCTGCCCGCCGGAGGCGAGGGCGTATGACATGCCGGATCCGAAGGTGGTGGCGGAGGCGGCTGCGACGGTGCGGATGTCGCCGGGAGCGACTTCGAAGGGCGCGCCGGTCTGGGCGATGAGGTGGGTGGTGCCGTACTGGTCGTAGGCGAAGAGGCCGGACGAGGTTGTTGTTGTCGACACCGAGCCGGCGAGCTGCGAGAAGAAGGCGACCTGGCCCAGGGCGTTGACGGCGAAGTCGCCCACAGTTGTGAAGACGGTGGATTCGCCCGTGGACGGCAGGAACGCGGGTGAGATAGTGACACCCTTCTGGAAGATCTCGGAGAACGACCCGTCGGGCTTGCTCATGACGAGGGCGGCGTTGGTGGCGGTGGTGATGCCCGGGCCCGTGAGCGACTGGGTGTTGAACACCAGGTGGTTGCCGCCGCCCAGCACCATCGTGGTCGTGACCGTGCCCCACAAGGTTCCCGCGGGCAGCGTGAGAGACGCGGGCACCGCGGTGCCCTGACGGAGGAGCATCTGCTGGGTGCCGTTGACGTGGTTGGAGTAGACCGTGCTGGTAGTGCTGGTGGCGGCGCCGACGCGGAGGCCGACGCTGAACGCGTAGCGGTCCTGGTTGTTCAGCGCAACGGTGCTGAAGCCGCCGTAGGTCGTGTTGTCCGCGGGCAGCGTGCCGGCCGCCATGTCGCCGCTGCGGGCGATGGCCTGGAGCGAACCGCTGATGTTGGAGAAGATGGCGTTGGTATTCTGCGTGGGACCGGACGTGGTGATCACGCTGCCCTGGAGGTTCTGGCCACGCCAGAGGTAGTGGCCATTCCCGTTGAAGACGCCCGTGGTGCTGATCGAGAAGTCGCCCATGCGCACGCCGGTGAAGGAGGTGGGCGTTCCGTCGGGCTTGACTCCGCCGGTCAGGGCGTCGAGGGGCATGTTTCGCCGGTAGAGCAGCGAGAGCGAGCCGTTGGAGCCCATCCACACGCCCGAGTCGTTGCGGTTGGCGTCGCCGCTGGTGCTTACGACGCCGGTGCCGGCGAGGGACGCTGCGATGAGGTACTGCCCGCTGTTGGACTGTGAGAGCGTTCCGGCGCTGGTCAGGTTGAAGGTCGCGCCGCCGGCGCCCGGCGCGGTGACGGCCATGCGGTTCAGGATCGAGGTGCCGGGCGACTGCACGAAGTTGGAGCCCGGGGATTGGGAGGTTGCGCTGGACTGCGCGTTGGCGTAGGCCAGCGAGCCGTTGTCCGCGAGTTGCACGCTCTGGAACCCGCCGCCGGCTCCGAACAGGTACGTGAGCGAGTCGGGCGTGGGGTCGCCGATCTGTGCGCGGACGTTGTTCACGCCGGTTTCGCGGACCCAGATGCCTCCGGTGCCGCGGTTGTTATTGATGACGCCGTTGTTGCCGTTGTCGGCCATGACGCTGTTCTGGCCGCGGAACGCGATGGCCCCGCTCGCGTTGATCGCGGGCGTGGCGTTGTTGAGCTGGACAAAGGTGAGCGGGCCCTGGTTGGGGCCCAGGGGACCGGTGGTATCGGTGAGGGCGATGGGGGTGGAGCTGAGCGTCGCGTGGGCGGCGCCGGCGGTCAGTGTCAGCACAGCCGCGATCGGTACTCGGTTCAGAGTCGTGCAGGTCCGCATGATGTCCTCTCTCTCTCTTGACCCCTTTCGGGGTCCCTTCGTGACATGGAGCCAACCCGGCTTGGGCAGGTCAGGGGCAGTCACGGATCGCCCCGGACAAAAACAACTAACCTCAGCAGAATATCTTGACAGAACGGATGTACCCTGTCAAGATGCTTGCAATGTTGTATACAACTTTTTGTATGGACAAACACTCGTAATCACCACGTATTCAAGTGGCTTTTGCCATGCCAGGCGAAGAACAACCTGAAACCGGTACTCCATTGGTAGTGGTCTTGCCTGGGACGGCGGGCGTGGCCGGTGCGCGAATACGGTCGCTCGGCATGGATCCGGCCCAGCTCAATGCGCCCCCGCCATCTGGACCAGCGTTGCCGCTCGCGCGTGAGTCGGTGGCCCTGGGTCCTCACATCCGCACGGAGGTCATGCGTCTGTGCACTGCCCTGGCGTCGCTGTTTGTGACATTGCCGGGCGCGCCGCGTCGCTCGTCCGAGATCGCGCGGGTCCTGGACATCGACATGCCGGTCGCGTCGCGGCTCGCGCGCATGGCGCAGGCTTCGGAGGCTTTGGAAGCGATCGAGGCCATGCCGACCATCAATCAGGTCCGGAGGGTCGTCGCGCGTGCGAAGGCGTTGGCTCCCGGGCGTGCCGCGGAGCATGCGGACGCGGTCATCGCGCGGTTTGAGGAGCTCATGCGCGATCTGGGGACCGATCAGAGGGAGTTTGAGTCCGTCGCGAGCATGCACATGGGGGGCGGTGTGCGTCGGGTTGAGCTCGCGCAGCGGCGTGCGGCTTTCCGCGCGAACGCGCACCTGTGGGGGCTCTCCGTTGAGTGTCTGTCGATGCTCTTCATCGCGTTGCCCTCCACGCAGCCGGGGGTGGTGGACGCTGTGCTGGTGTATGGGTACCTCGGCGCCCGGATGCGCCGCCCGGGCGTCCGGTTCCAGCTGGGGGTGCGGGTTCATCACCACGAATCGCCGCCGCCTGACCCCAACCTGCCGGAGGCGCAGCTGATCGAGCAGTACAGCACTGTGCCGGGGGCATCGGTGCGGAGGGTTGATCCGGACAACAACTTTTCCGTGTGCGAGGTGTGCCTGGATTCGGCCCATCCCGCAGATTCCCACACGGTGTTCACCCGCCAGTACCTCCCGGCGTGCAAGCGCACGGATGACCCGCGGTCGTGCTACACGGCGACGCACGTGACGTGGCCGGCGGGCAACCTGCAGTTGACGCTCGCGGTGCCTGTGGGCCTGAGCGATCCGGACCGGGTGTCCCTCCAGGCGCACGCGAACCGCAAGAACCCGGTGGAGGCGTTCGCGCGCCACGACGCGGACGGCTTCCCGCTGCAGGAGGTGCCGACGGTGTACCGCGACACGGACGTGCTTCCCCCCACGTCGCTGGTGCCGCACTTGCCGGACATGTTCGCGTCAGCGGTGCAGTGGGCCGGGCGTGCGGGCACGCGATTTGACATCTACCGGTGCGACGTCCCATTCCCGATGTTGCACGCGCTGCTCACGCTGCGGGCTCAATGGGCGGCGCGGGGCTGAACGGGCGTTGGTTGTGGGGTGTGGGACGCTGTGGGGCAGCCCTTTGTCGTAACTCGCGGGAGTTCCTGTTCGCGGGGGATCACTCCAAGGCTGGTGTGCTGGGGGGTTGCTGCACGTCCGCCCGCGTTCAGGCCGGGTGCGCAGGGCAAAGGAACGGTGGCGGGGGCCGCGGCTGTTGCTTCCGGGGAACGCTCGTGCCTGTCCGGGGCTCAGGGGCCTGCACGGGCGCGGGCGGGCGCTCTGGGAGGGGGCACGGATATTACAGCAGGCACGGTCCGCCCGAGAAGACGCTCAGGAGGCTGTCGATGTCGAGCGTGTCGGGGAAGAGGCCGTCGTTGTTGAAGTCGATGTCGTGGCAGTTGGGGTCGTTGGAGCAGGGCCCGCCGGAAAAGACGGAGAGGAAGTCGTCGATGTCGGCGGTGTCGGGGAAGAGCCCGTCGTTGTTGAAGTCGGTGGGGTCGCAGGTATCGCTGATGATGCGGAGGGTGGTGACGGCGTCGGTGCCGGTGGCGAGCGGCTGCACGCCGACGGTGACGCGGCCGGTGGCGGGGTCGCGGGTGAAGGGGATGGCGACACCGTTGCGCTCGACGCGGGCGACGGGGACGCTGGTGTCGGTGCGGAGGACGGTCTCGACGCCCAGGGCCAGGCCGGAGTGGTTGGTGAAGGAGTGGACTTCGCCGGAGGGATCCTTGGCGATGGTGACGGTGATGCGGTGGGTGTGCCCGGCTGCGGTGTTGGTGAGTTCGACGTTGTGGAACGTCATGGTGTTCCAGGCGGAGGGGATCTTGGGTTCAAAGCGCATGACTTCCGCGCGGGCGTCGGGGCGGTAGTCCAGGAACATCATGAGGGAGTCGACATAGAAGGACATGCTCTCCCAAGCGTTGGGCCAGGCGGCCTGCAGGGAGAAGTCGGGCTGGCCGGGGTAGAGGAGGCTGTTGGAGGGGGCCATCTGCTCTGCGCCCAGGCCCAAGAGGCCGTTGTGGTCGGCGGCGCGGGAGACGCGGTACTGGAGGTTGTCGATGTCGGCGGTGCCGGGGTTGTCGTCCTGGCGCTGCGCGTAGTAGCAGCCGTACCACATGGTGGAGAGGAACCAGGGCCCGGCGGGGGTGGGGCCGTTGGCGTTGTTGGCCCAGTAGCCGTCGCCCCAGTAGCGGTCGAGGAGGCCGGTGTAGTCGCTGCTGTCGTTCAGGTACTGGCCGGCGAACCGGACGAGGGGTTCCGCGGTGGCGGCGGCGCCGTTGCAGCGTTTCCAGATGCCGTTGATGCGGTTGACGATGCGCTGGGCGCGGAAGTCGGAGGGTGGGACGACCTCGAAGGGGTAGACGACGCCGAGCAGGGAGATATCGGTGTTCTCGCAGTCCCAGTCGAGCTTGGCGTAGAAGCCGGGGAGGAGTCCGTTCTCGCGGTTGGTGTAGTCGGCGGCGTCGGCTGCCTGGCCGAGGGTGCCGGCGATGGCGCGGGCGTCGCGCAGGCCCCTGATGACGTTGGCGTTGCTCATCAGGAAGGTGTTGTACGAGTCCTCCCAGACGTTGTTGGAGTACATGAGGACCTGTCCGGAGGGCGCACCGGGGTACGCGGGGTCCAGGCGCAGGCGTGCGGGCTCGTTGCCGCTGGTCTGGCTGCTGGCGATGGCGGCGTCCTTGACCATGGCGTAGTTGGCGGAGAGGAAGGCGGAGTCGGCCATGACGTCGTCGTACCACTTGCACATCCAGGGGACGACGGCGGTCTCGTCCACCTGGGGCGCGCCCCAGACGGTGTAGCCGTCGGTGGTGTACTTCTGTTTCCAGAAGCCCTTGCGTCCCCAGGGCTCGAAGTCGCGGTAGGCGACCTCGCGGAGGAAGCGGGCGAGTTCGCTCACTTCTTCCGGGTGGCCGGTGCGTGCGAGGGTGACGCCGGCCCAGGCGGCGTCGCGGGGCCAGATGTACGGGTATGCGCCGTTGCGGAAGCCGGCGATGAGCCCGCCGTTGCGTTCGTCGATGTGGAGCTTGGTGGCGAGGAGGCTGCGCTTGAAGAGGGTGGTGAGGCGGGCGTCCGGGAAGGTGACGCTGGTGCCGCTGTCCACCCAGTTCTGCCAGTAGGCGTCGGTCTGGGCGAGGAGGGATGAGACGTTGGCGAGCTGGAACCAGTCGATGACGGGGGCGATCTGGGCGTTGTACGTGCCGGTGGCGCCGGCGAAGGGGTCGAAGCCGGTGGCGAGCAGGAAGCTGACTTCCTGGGTCTGGCCGGCGGGGATGACGACGCGTTGGCCGATCCAGCCGCGGTCGGTGTCGGGGCTGGTGTCGCTCCAGCGGTCGGGGCTCATCGAGCCGCCCGCTCCGCCCACGGGGCCGAGCTTCATGGCGGCGGCGAGGTAGCAGGAGACGTTCTTCTCGTAGCCGCTGAAGGTCGTGGGGTTGTACTCCTCGCCGGGCCCGATGTCTCCGGTGCCGTTGACGAGGCGGTAGGTGTTGTCGTAGGCGACCATGGCGCCGCGGGCGGTGTCGGTGAACATGGAGTCGTGGATGTCGCCGCCGTTGAGGGCGGGGTCCATATAGAGGTAGACGTTGGTGGTGACGCTGGAGGCCGACTGGTTGGTGAGGCGCATGCGCTTGATGATGAAGCTCTTGAGCGTGCCGCCGCCCGGGAAGACGGTGCCCTTGGGGGCGAAGTCGGCCTGCTCGACGAGGAGGTTGTTGCCGCCGGCGACGAGGCGTGCGGAGGTGGCGATGGTGTTGCTGTCCGGGGAGTAGGACTGGGTGAGGGAGGTGTAGTCCGAGCCGTTCTGGTTGCTGAGCCAGTAGGTGGTGCCGTTCACGCGGATGCCGGTCAGGATCTGGTTGAGGTGCATCTGTCCCCGGTTGTCGTTGGGGAGGAGCGGGGGGAAGGTGTCGGGGCCGTCGACATACCCCTCGTTCTTGGTGGAGACGCCCTGGGCACCGCCGGCGCCCGGGAAGTAGATATCAAAGTAGTTGCCGTTGGCGTCGAGCATGCCGTTGACCCAGTTGTTGCCGACGACGCCTTCTTCTTTCCAGGGCCAGAAGGGCGGGTATCCGGCGTCGTCGTTGCTGGGGAACGCGCTGCCCTGGCCGGGCCAGGCGAGCTTGTTGGTGTAGGAGAATGCAAAGCCGCCGCTGGCAAAGACTTCTGTTCCCACGAACGGGCGCCACGCGGAGATCTTGTACTTGATGGTCTGGCCGTACTGGCGTGCCGGGGGCGGCAGGGTGGCGCGCCACCAGTCGCGCGTGCCGCCGGCGTTTTCGTTGCGGAGGAAGGAGACGGAGCCCGCGGTATTGGTCAGGACCTGTGTGGAGCCGGCGGGGGTGCCGAAGGAGCCTGAGGGTTCGGAGCCATCGGTGGTGAAGTAGACGGCGACGTTGTCGTAGGTGAATTGGAAGGAGACGCGGAAGTAGAGGGCTGCGGCCTCGTCCTCGCGCGGGACGTCGGGTTCGCGTTGGGTCACGGAGGCGGGTTCACCGAAGACAGCGCCGGTGGGGGCGTGCTCGACCAGAGTGGGCTGGGCGAAGGCGGGGGTGACGAGCAGGGCGAGGGGTATCAGGAAGAGGTAGCGCATGGTGGGATCCGGGTGGGACCGCAGGAACCGCGCGGGGGCGGGCAACCACTATCCATGAGCGGCGGCGTCTGGTCAAGGGTGGAGGGGGCAAAAGCCCCGGGGAGGGTGTGCAAAATCGGGCGGGCGGCGGGCGTGCAATATGCCCGAAGGTCGTGTAACCTAGCGACCGGCCGGGGCCTGCCCCGGCGGATCTGTTTGGATTTTGGTTTTACCCGCGCGATCCGCGCCCGGATTCTGAAAGGGTTCACGATGTTCCAGCGTCTTTCCCGTCGGGTGGTGGTGCGGTCGGTGGTGGCTGCCGCGGCGGGATCCCTGATCGCGCTGGCGGGGTGCGGGAAGAGCGAGCCGGGGGGGGCTGGCGGTGGGGGCACGGCTGCGCCCAAGCCGGCGTCGGGCGGGGCGGGGGACGTGATCAAGGTGGGTCACTACGGGGCGCTCACGGGAGCACAGGCGACGTTCGGGGTTTCCACGGACAACGGGATCAAGCTCGCGATTCAGGAGGTGAACGCGGCGGGCGGCGTCGTGATGAAGGGCACCAAGCACAGGGTGGAGCTGGTGAGCGACGACACGGAGGGGAAGCCGGAGAAGGCGGGGACGGTGGTCACCAAGCTGATCACGAAGGACGGCGTGGTGGCGGTGCTGGGCGAGGTGGCGAGCGGTGTGTCGATGCAGGGGGCGCCGGTGTGCCAGCAGTACGGCGTGCCGATGATCACTCCCAGCAGCACGAACCCGGCGGTGACGCAGAAGGGTGACATGATCTTCCGCGTGTGCTTCCTGGACCCGTTCCAGGGGTATGCGGGGGCGAAGTTCATGCTGGAGGACCTGAAGCTGAAGAAGGCGGCGCTGCTGTTCGACCAGGCGGCGCCGTATTCGGTGGGCCTCAAGGACGAGTTCGCGAAGGCGCTGAAGGCGATGGGCGGCGAGGTGGTGAGCGAGCAGGCGTATTCGGCCGGCGCAGCGGACTTCAACGCGCAGCTCACGCGGATCCGGGAGAGCAACCCGGATGTGATCTACATCCCGGGGTACTACAGCGACATCGCGGCGATCGCGATCCAGGCGAGGAAGCTTGGGATGAAGCAGCCGTTGCTGGGCGGGGACGGGTGGGACAGCGAGGAGCTTGGGAAGAACGCGGGTGACGCCATCGAGGGGTGTTTCTACACGAACCACTACGCGGTGGACAACCCGACGCCGGAGATCACGCGGTTCGTGGGCGAGTACCAGAAGGCGTACGGCGGCGCGACGCCGGACGGGCTTGCGGCCCTGGGGTATGACGCGGCGAAGGTGCTGTTTGCCGCGATGGAGAAGGCGGGCACGACGGAGGGTCAGCAGCTCCGCGGCGCGATCGCGGGGACCAAGGACTTTCCTGGGGTGACCGGCAGCATCACGCTGAACGCGGACCGGGACGCGGTGAAGCCGGCGGTGGTGGTGGAGCGCAAGGGCGGCAAGTGGGTGTTCCGGGCGCAGATCAGGCCCTGAGCGGTCGGGTGGTGCGGGCATTCCATTGCTCCGGGGGGCGAGGTCGTCCCTTTGTCCGGTGAACCGTTGTTCAGTTACCAACCGCCCGCATGGACGTGTTCATTCAAACCCTGAAGGCCGGGATCGCCATCGGGAGCCTGTACGCGCTCATCGCGTTGGGCTACACGATGGTGTACGGCATCCTGAAGTTCATCAACTTTGCGCACAGCGACGTGGTGGTGCTGGGGGCTTGGCTGAGCCTGACACTGGCGCGGGTGCTGGAGCGGTACGGGCAGTCGCGGGGGTGGGAGGTCATGCCGTGGTGGGCGGGGGCGCTGGTGCTGGTCGCGGCGATGGGGTTGTGCGCCTTGGTGGGTTTCACGATCGAGCGGCTGGCGTACAAGCCTCTGCGGCGGGCGCCGCGGCTGAACGTGCTGATCACGGCGATCGGCGTGTCGCTGTTCCTGCAGAACACGGGGAACCTTGGCTGGGCGTTCGGCAACCGGCCGGCGCGCATCCCGAACCTGGTGCCTGACTCGACGCTGTTCAGCGTGGCGGGGGTGCACGTGAACCTGCTGGACGTGATCGGGGTGGGCACGGCGCTGGCGCTGATGGTTGCGCTGGACTGGCTCATCTTCCGCACGAAGCTGGGGCGGGGCATGCGGGCGGTGTCGCACAGCACGACGACGGCGGCGCTCATGGGCGTGCCGGTGGACCGGACGGTGAGCATCACGTTCGTCATCGGGGCGGGCCTGGCGGCGGCGGGCGGGTTCCTGTGGGCGCTCAAGTATGCGCAGATCAACCAGACGGCGGATTCGTCCTGGACGCTGCTGGGCCTCAAGGCGTTTGTGGCGGCGGTGGTGGGGGGCATCGGGAACGTGCGTGGTGCGATGCTGGGCGGGCTTGCGATCGGGCTGCTGGAGCAGTTCGGTGCGACCTACCTCTCGAGCAGCATGCAGGACGTGTACGTGTTCGGTGTGCTGATCCTGGTGCTGCTCGTGCGGCCGGGGGGGATCCTGGGCAGGGCGGTCGTGGAGAAGGTCTAGTGGAGAAGGTCTAGCGTGACGACGTCGTCGTTCCAACTCGAGGTCAGCGCGCGGGGGCTTGCGCCCGGCGCGGGGCCTGCGCTGCTGCGGGGGCTGGGCCCGTTCGCGTTGTGCGTGGCCGTGGCGGTGGTGCTGCAGGTGCTGGTGAAGCCCATGATGGGCGCGTACACGGCGAAGCTGGCGCTGGACATCGGCGTGAACGTCGTGCTGGCGGTGTCGCTCACGATCGTGAACGGGTTCACGGGCCAGTTCTCGATGGGGCACGCGGGGTTCATGGCGGTGGGCGGGTACACGGCGGGGGTTGTGACCTACTACGGGTCTTTGAAGGCGCTGGGGTCGGCGGCGATGGCGGGTGGTGCGCTTTCGGGCATGCCCATCCGTGCGCCGGAGGGGCTGGCGTGGTTCTCGCAGGGTGACGCGCTGTTCCTGTGCGCGCTGGTGGTGGGGGGACTGGTGTCGGCGTTGCTCGGGTTCCTGGTGGGGCTGCCGAGCCTGCGGCTGCGGGGGGATTACCTTGCGATCGTGACGCTGGGGTTCGGCGAGATCGTGCGGGTGATGATCACGCAGACGGGCCCGGTGCTGGAGACGGCCCGTTTGTCGATCCCGGACCACCCGCTGTCGGGGCAGGTGGTGGTGAACCTCGCGCAGGGTGGTTCCCGCGCGGCGGAGTACGTCGGGGCCGGGGAGGTGCCGTGGGGCAGTGCGGTCGCCGGCGTCGGGGGTGCGCTGGGGTTCACGGGGCTGCCGACCTACACGAGCCTGTTCTGGGTGTACCTGTTCGCGTGCGTGACGCTGCTGACGGCGTATCGGCTGAAGCAGGGGACGTTCGGTCGCGCGTTCCTCTCGATCCGGGAGGACGAGATCGCGAGCGAGGCGATGGGCGTCAACACGACGCGGTACAAGGTGTGGGCGTTCGTGATTTCCGCGTTCTTTGCGGGCGTTGCGGGCGGGCTGTTCGCGCACACGCTGGGGGTGGGGCTTTCGCCGCAGGCGGCGGGCTTCCAGAAGAGCTTCGACATCATCATCATGGTGGTGCTGGGCGGGCTGGGTTCGATCTCGGGGGCGACCATCGCGGCGGTGGTGGTGACGCTCCTGCCGGAGTACCTGCGCCCGGTGGCGGAGTACCGGATGGTGATTTTCGCGCTGTCGCTGATCCTCATGATGATCTTCCGCCCGCAGGGGCTGCTGGGTGTGCGGGAGGTGTGGGACGCGTCGCTGTGGCGGGGCGTGCGGGGCCTGGTGGTGCGGGGGAAGGGGGCGCGGCATGGGTGAGTCTGCGCCTGCGCTGCGCGTCCAGAGTGTGTTCAAGTCCTTCGGCGGCCTGAAGGCCGTGCAGGACTTTTCCCTGGAGCTGCCGGTGGGGGCGCTGCGGGGGCTGATCGGGCCCAACGGGGCGGGCAAGACGACGGTGTTCAACCTGCTGACCGGCGTGTACAGGCCCGACACGGGGAGCGTGGTGCTGGGGGGCGGGGACGTGACGGGGCTGCGTCCCAGCATGATCGCCGGGCTGGGGATGGCGCGCACGTTCCAGAACATCCGCCTGTTCGGCGAGCTCAGCGTGCTCGACAACGTGATGCTGGCGAGCCACGTGCGGAGCAGGCAGACGATGCTCGGGTGCGTGCTAGGCAGCGTGTACTCGCGGGGCGAGGAGCGCGCGATGGCGGTGCGGGCGAGGGAGTTCCTCACGCTCTTCGACCTTGCGGACCGGGAGGAGGAGCAGGCGAAGAACCTGCCGTACGGCGACCAGCGGCGTCTGGAGATCGCGCGGGCGCTGGCGACCAGCCCGAAGGTGCTGCTGCTGGATGAGCCCGCGGCGGGGATGAACCCGCAGGAGAAGATCGAGCTGCGCAAGCTGATCAGGCGGGTGCGTGAGGAGTTCGGGGTCTCGATCCTGCTGATCGAGCACGACATGGGCCTGGTCATGGACATCTGCGAGGTAATCACGGTGCTGGACCACGGCCAGGTGATCAGCGTGGGCACCCCCAAGGAAGTGCAGGCGGACCCGAGGGTGGTGGAGGCGTATCTGGGGGTGAGCGAGGGCGCCCATGCTTGAGGTGAGCAACATCACGGTCAGGTACGGCTCGATCGAGGCCCTCCACGGCGTCTCGCTCAGGGTGGCCAGGGGCGAGATCGTCACGCTCATCGGCTGCAACGGCGCGGGGAAGAGCACGACGCTGAGGACCATTTCCGGCATCGTGCGCGCCTCGTCGGGTTCGATCGGGTACGAGGGGCAGAACATCACGCGCACGGCGCCGCACCAGATCGTGCGGATGGGGCTGGCGCAGTCGCCCGAGGGGCGGGGTGTGTTCCCGGCGATGACGGTTGCGGAGAACCTGGAGCTTGGCGCGTACACGAGGCGTGACCACGTAGAGATCGCAAAGGACCGTGAGAAGGCGCTGGGGCTCTTCCCCCGGCTCAAGGAGCGTCTGGCTCAGACTGCCGGCACCCTGAGCGGCGGTGAACAGCAGATGCTGGCCATGGCGCGTGCGCTGATGGCGCGGCCCAGGCTGCTGCTGCTGGACGAGCCCAGCCTGGGGCTGGCCCCGCAGATCGTGCAGACGATTTTCAGCATCATCCGGGAGATCAACGCGGCGGGGACGACCATCCTGCTCGTGGAACAGAACGCCCACATGGCCCTCAAGGTTGCTCACCGGGCGTACGTGCTCGAGGTGGGCAGGATCGTGATGGAGGGTGATGCGAAGGAGCTCGCGGCCAGCGACCAGGTGCGCAGGGCGTACCTGGGTGTGGCGTAGCGGGGCGTACCGGGGGCGATAACGCGGGAACCGGAGGTCGCCGGCCGCCGTTTGTATGATCTGGCGGCCCAGGGTTTTCCACCGCATGCCCCCTCCTCCCGCACAACTCCGCACGATGCAGGCTGCCCACCCGGTGGTGGTGACGGCGATGGGTCGGCATCCGGGATGGCCGAACGTGATCGATCAGTTCGGGCGGATCAACTCGACGGCGCACATGGCGCGCCGGGTGGTGTTCGAGCATGGGCTCTCGCTCGCGGCGGCGCGGGGCGTGTGGGACAAGGTGCCGGAGGCGTCGCGCCTGGACGGGCTGACGCACGACGTGCTGTGGCTGCCGGCGGCGGTGGACGGGGCGCAGGGTGGGGCGGTGGGGCGGGTGTGGATGAGCCGCGACGGTTCGGGCCGGTCGGGGCCGATGATGGTGATGTCGAGCGTGGAGAGTGCGCCTGTGGGGTGGGTGGCGGAGCAGGTGCTGCCGCGCCTGGCGGCGGTGGAGCGGATGTGCCGGGAGACGAACGCTTCGGAGCTGGTGCGTCTGTCGATCGGGGAGGCCCAGCACCAGGTAGAGGACACACTGGCGATGCTGGTGGGGAAGCCCCGTCCGGGCGAGAGTGACGAGGAGGCGATGGCGGCGCTCAGCCACGCGCACTGGCCCGGGGCCCTGCCGCGGGAGGAGCAGTACGCGAGGGTGGTGCAGGCGGTGGAGGGCGGCGCAGCGCACCTGCGCGTGCCCCGCGTGCTGGAGGGTGTGAGCGGTGTGCGTGCGTGGGGAGCGGTGGTGCGGGGCGTGGTGCAGGACCAGCGGAGCGTGCTGGTGATGGCGCGTGACCGGGCCATGTACCTTGACGTGTTCATCGGGGGCCCGGACGCGCAGTCGTTGCTGGTGCTGCGGGCGGGTGAGCGGCACACGGGGCTGACGACGGAGTCGGGCGGTGTCCCGAGTCCGGAGGCGGTGCAGCAGGCAGCGGCGCGTCTTGCGGGCATGGGGCGGGCGGGTGCGTCCCCGGTTTCCGCGGGGAAGGGTGGGGGGAAGCGGGGCCTGGCGTTGCTGGTGGTGGGGGGCCTGCTGGTGGCGGGGGTTGCGGCGGCGTTGTTGTTTACGCGGGGGAAGAAACCGGCGGACGGCCCTGGCGCGGGGCTGCGCCCACTGGTGCTGGAGCAGGGGCAAGAGCACGTGGATGGGCCGCGAGCGCCCGGGACGCGTCCACCGCTGCCGGCTGGAAGCGTTGGTCCGGATGTTGATGCGGGTGTTGGCGCGGGCGGGTCGGCTGAGGCGGAGCTTGGTGCGGTCGAGGAGGGGCTTGGTGCGCTGCGCCAGGAGCTTGAGGACCAGGGCCTGGCGCCGGCGTCGGCGCTGGCGGAGCGCGCGTCGGCGCTGCGGGAGCGTGTGCGTCGGGGCGGGGAGGCTGGGGGTGCGTTGTCCGAGGCGCGGCTTCTGCGGCGGGATGTGGACGCTGCGCGGGGCGAGGCAGCCGGCCGTGTGCTGACGTACCTGCGTGAGCAGGCTTCGAGCCCGCCGGCGGGTGTGCCTGAGCAGGCGTGGTCATCGCGTGTGATGCGGATCGCCCCGCGTGCGGGCATGGCGAACGCGCGGCGGGAGGTGGGGCAGGCGCGGGCGGAGATGGTGGGGGCGGCGCAGGGCGCGGCGCGCGGGTTTGACATTGACATCCCGGCGGCCGCACCGGTGGATGTGCGAGCGCTGCGTTCGGCACTGGCGGCGCACCGGGAGCGTGCGGTGCGGGGCGCGGTTGCCGGTGAAAAGACTGCGGCCGATCCGTGGCCGTCGCTGGTGCGTGACGGGGTGGAGGCGGCGACGCGCCTGGACAGTGCGCTGCGGGCCGGCAAGACGATGGACGAAGTGGAGGAAGGGCGCACGGTGCGGGAGTGGGCTTCGCGGCTGCGCAGTGCGGAAGAGGATGTGGAGGTCGGTGCGGCGGTTTCTGCGGTGGAAGGCCGCGTGCGTGCCCTGGAGCGGGCGGGGGGTATCGGCGGCGTGGACGAGTTGCTGGCGACGGTGAAGGACGCTTCTGACGCGTCCGGCGACCGCATCAGCGAAATGCGTACCGCGTGGCGTCGCCTGGGGGAGCAGGATTGGCCGTCGGACGCGGAGGGGTTCGGTACGCTGGGCGACATGATGGCCGGCACGGTCGATCCGGCGGTGGATGTCATGGAAGATGCGGCGGCACGCGCACAGGTGCGGGAGAGCATCTCGCAGGATGCTCGTGCGATGTGGAGGCGCGGTGTCGAGCGGTCGGTGCGGGATGAGGGGGCTCTGCGCGGCGCGGTGGACGCGATGGGCCGGGTGGGTGTGACGGAGGAGGACGTTGCCCACCTTCCGGAGTGGGCGCAGTTCTCCATCGCGCGCGAGCGTCTTCTGGGCGTGCTTGGGGGCGGGGACGCGGGGGCGGTCCGCGCGGCGGCGGCGAGGTTCGTGGTGGAAGGCGCGGACAAGGACCGGCGGTGGCCTGGGCTTCAGACCGAACTCGCGGGCGTGGATGCTGTCTGCGCGGCCGCGCGACGTGTGGTGAATGGTGGTGGTCCATCGCTCGCTGGGCTTGGGCCTGGCGCGGCGGGGTGGACGCTGGCGGTCGGAGAAGGGGGAGAGTTGATCTACTCCAGCGCGGAGGGGGTCACGGCGACCTTCAAGAAGGAGGAGCGTGCGGTCGCGGCGCCGCCGTCGCGACGCGAGACGTACCTGGCGACCGGGGAGTTCAGCGTGGCGCAGGCGTCCGCGGTTGCGCGGGATCCGAAGTGGTCGGAGGCGTTGCGGGCGGCACTGCCGGACTATCGGCTTGACTCTTCGGACCCACGGCAGGGGGTTCGCACGTGGGGCTGGGTCAGGGTCTCGGGCAAGGGGTGGGATATCCGGCCGCCAGAGAACAATGCTGCCGGAGGATGGCAGCGGGTGCGCGGGGGTGCGGGGGCGGGTGAGGGGGCCGTTGCACCGGATGTTGTGAAGTCTGCGATCAGTGCCGATGCCCCGATGCAGTACGTGTCTCCCGACGGGGCGGCGGTGCTGGCTGCCGCGATGGGTTGCAGGCTGGTGGGAGTGGACGAGTGGAAGAAGGCGGCGTCTGGTTCGGACCCTGGCGTGGGCAACTTGCGTGACGAGCAGTTTGCGCGTCAGGCGGCGTGGGTGAGGGCGAAGGGGGCGGAGGCACGGGTGGGGCCGCCGGCGATCGACATCTTTAGACCATCGAATTCGCAGCTTACGAGTTCTGTCGATGACATACAAAGTGCTGTAAGTGGCGACGACAAGGCACTTTGGTTCACGGGTGAGCAGGAGCACGGGGCGTTCGTGAATCTGGTGGGCAACGTCGCGGAGTTCGTGGTCGACGATCCATCGGGGTTGACGGAGGGGGTTGCTCCTGGGGCGGGCGGGGTCGCCGCGGCGGGGCTGCGGGTGATAGGCGGGTCGGCGCTCTCGAACGGTTATCCGACGTTGGAGCCCCAACCGGTTGAGGTGGCGAGGGCGGGTTCGGGCTTTGCGGATGTGGGGTTCCGGATCGCGTTCACGGCGCCGGCGGGTGCGGCGGCGCGGTCGCCGCTGCAAGAACTGCGCGACGCGTTGGGGCGGCAGCCGCCCGTGTTTCCAGATCGCTGAATCCGCAGCGGAATGGGTTCTTGGACGCGTTTGCGTTCGCTAGTCGGCGCGGGTGCGGCGCTACCCTTCCCATCTGCGAACGGGAGGGCAACCTCCGCGTACTCGGGGCGGAGCAACACCGGGCCGTCGCAACGGGGCCCATCCAACAGGAAGGAAGCGGATGACGTACACGACTGCAGCATCGCGGACCCGGGGTGGGATGGGCGTGCTTGGGCTGATTGCGTCGGCGGGCCTGTGCGGGGGGGTGTCGGGCCAGGAGGCGTCGGGCGGGCGTCCGTTTGACATCAACTCGGTAGCTCCCGGTCAGCCTGGGGTGCAGCAGCGGGTGGAGCGTCCGGCGGCGGTGGAGTCGGCGGATGCGCCGCTGTACAGCGTTTCGCGGTTCCTGCTGGAGTATCGGAGCGAGCATCCGGAGCACCCGTCGGTCGAGCAGGTCTCGGGCGCGGTGGTGACGCTGGGCGTTGTGCCGGAGGGGTATGTGGCCCCTGGCAACGGGGTGCCGGTGACCTCGATGAAGCTGGGTGACGTGATCGAGGCGACGGCCGCGAAGTACTCGGCGGGTGCGCTCACGCAGGTGGCGAAGGCCGTGGTGTCGGAGCTCAACCGGCAGGGCCTGGCGAGCGTGGCGGTGCAGATCCACCCGGACGACATCGATCCGCAGACGGGCGAGGACAAGCGTGCCGGCCAGCAGGGCGACCTTCGGCTGGTGGTGTGGAC
The DNA here is from genome assembly GCA_046350475.1 of Phycisphaerales bacterium. Lineage (GTDB taxonomy): Bacteria > Planctomycetota > Phycisphaerae > Phycisphaerales > UBA1924 > BJHL01. Next base: position 492,798 of record JAXMAJ010000001.1, read on the forward strand.
GGGCAAGGTGTCGATGGTGAGGACGATCGCGTCGGGTGACCGGCTGCAGGGGTCGATCGACGCGGGGCGGACGACGCGGGTGGACAGCACGGACAGCGTCCACGCGCGGATCCGGGACCAGTCGCCGGTGCAGCCTGGCGGGCTGATGAATTCCGCTGAGACGGACAACTACCTGTTCCGGCTGAACCGTCACCCGGGGCGGCGGGTGGACGCGAGCGTGGCGCCGGGCGCGGGCGAGGAGGAGATCGTCCTGGATTACCTCGTGACGGAGAACCGTCCGTGGAACGTCTACGCGCAGCTGTCCAACACCGGGACGGAGCAGACGAGCGAGTGGCGTGAGCGTGTGGGGGTGGTGAACAACCAGCTCACGGGAAGCGACGACGTGCTGCGTCTGGACTTCACGATGGCGGGCGTGCAGAGCGCGTTCGGCGTGAACGCCAGCTACGACTTCCCGATCCGCAGCGACGAGATCCGGTCGCGGATCTACGCGTCGTACAGCGAGTTCGAGGCCAGCGACGTGGGCCTTGCGGGCGAGCGTTTCAGCGGCCAGACGTACAACGTGGGCGCCGAGTCCGCGTGGACGGTGTACCAGCAGCGGCAGTTCTTCGTGGACCTGGTGGGGGGGCTTCGCTGGGAGAACGTAAAGGTCGACAACGAGGTGTTCGGGGAGTCGGGCCAGGAGAACTTCCTGATCCCGTACGTGGGGGTGCGGGCGGACCGCATCACGGACGTGATGAGCACGACGGGTTCGGTGACGTTTGAGTACATGAGCCCCTCGTTCACGAGCGCGGACACCTCGGACATGCAGCGTCTGGGGCGGAACGGCGTGGACGAGTCGTGGAAGATCCTGCGGTTCAACTTCGAGCAGTCGCACTACGTGGAGCCGATCGTCAGCGACCTGTACTGGGGGCGGGGGAGCGGTGGTCCCACGAGCCTGGCCCACGAGGTGGCGTTGTCGCTGCGCGGGCAGTACGTGTTCAACGGGCGCCTCATTCCCAACGAGCAGGACGTGGCGGGCGGTTTCTTCAGCGTGCGCGGGTACCCCGAGAGCGTGGCCGCGGGCGATACCACGGTGGTGGGGAGCATGGAGTACCGGTTTCACTACCCGCACTGGCTGGGGGTGAGCAAGCCCGGGGAGTGGGAGGGGAAGCCTGGGCCGTTCCAGAGCCTGCTGGGAGGGAACTTCCGGTACGCGCCGAGCGAACCGTTTGGGCGGACGGACTGGGACCTGATCTTCAAGGCGTTCCTGGACGCGGGGATCACCGACATCTCCCACGCGCGCGTGGGGGAGAACGAGCAGACGCTGGTGGGCGCCGGCATCGGCGTGGAGTACCAGTTCAAGCGGTATGTCACGGCTCGCCTCGAGTGGGGCTTTGCGCTCAACGACGTGGACGACCCTGCGAACGGGGTCCAGGCGGGGGACAACCGCCTGCACGTGATGGTGACCGTGCAGTACTGAACCTGTGGACCTTCGGCGGACAGAGATCTGGGCCTTGCTGCCGTGCGGTGTGCGCGGCGTCGGAAGGGAACGAGCCATGGCGACGAAGAACCGTTGCGTTGTGGGTGGTCGTCGGGACGGGGTGAGGACGGCCTCTGCGCTGCTCGCGGCGGCGGCGGGGACGGTGCTGAGCAGCGCGGCGCTGGCGGGGCCGGAGAACGCGCAGGTGGTGCGTGGGGACGTGCGGATCGAGCGGAACGGTCCGAACACGGTGATCCGTGCGGGCGACCGCAGCATCATCAACTACAGTTCGTTCAACATCGGCGCGGGCGAGACGGTGCGGTTCATCCAGCCCGACGCGATGAGCCGGGTGCTCAACCGCATCCAGGGCGCATCGCCGACGCGGATCGACGGTTCGCTGCTGGCGAACGGTCGGGTGTACATCGTCAACCCTGCGGGCGTGGTGTTCGGTCAGAACGCGGTGGTGAACGTGGGCGGGCTTTTCGCGGCGGCGGGGGCGATGACGGACCGCGACTTCCTCCGCGGGGTGGACCGGGTGACGGGCATGCGGGGCGCGGTGGTCAACGACGGCCGGATCACGACTGCGTCGGGCGGCAGCGTGACGCTGGCGGGCGGGAGCGTGGTGAACAGCGGCACGATCGTGGCGCCGCAGGGCGCGGTGGCGTTCGCGGCGGGCGACACGGTGGTGATGGGCAGCCGCGCGAGCAACATCTACGCGCGTGTCGAGGGCGCGGCGGACGGTGGCGCCGGGGCGGCGGTGACGAACACGGGCACGGTCGACGCGTCGGGCGGGCGGGTGCTGCTGGCTGCGGGCGACGTGCTGGGCATGGCGATCAACACAAGGGGCGAGGTGCGGGCCGCGTCGATCGGGGTCGAGGGGCGCGGCGCGGGCGCGGTGGTGGTGGGCGGCAGGCTGGACGCGTCCAACCAGGTGCGTACGGGCTGGGTTGCGAGCGACGGCGGGCTGGGCGGCACGGTGCGCATCGTGGGTCAGAACGTTGCGCTGGTCGACGCGCGGGTGGACGCGTCGGGCGTGTACGGGGGCGGGCGTGTGGAGATTGGCGGGGGGTACCGGGGGAGCGGTGACAACCGTGCGCAGGTGACGGCGGTCAACAGCGGCACGACGATCAACGCGGACGCGACGCGTGTGGGTGACGGCGGGCGGGTGGTGGTGTGGGCGGATCACACCACGCGCTCGTACGCCGATATCTCGGCGCGGGGCGGCACGCAGGGGGGCAACGGCGGCACGATCGAGACCAGCGGCAAGCAGCACCTCACGGTGGACGGCTCGGGCATCGACGCGTCGGCGCGTGCGGAGGGCGGCAAGGCGGGCACCTGGCTGATGGACCCGCGGAACGTGACTGTCACTGCGAACCCCACGAGCGGGGACGGCGACTTCACGAACGAGGACCCGACGGTGTTCACGCCGAACTCGGACGGCTCGAACGTGTTTGCGGGCGACATCGAGAGCCGCCTGAACGCCGGCACCAGCGTCACCATCACCACGGGCGGGAGCGGTTCGCAGGACGGCGACATTTCGGTGCTCGCCGACATCACGAGCAACAGCGCCGCGGGCACGCCGACGCTGCGCCTGGAGGCGGCGGACAGCATCATCATCGACAACGCGGACATCACCGCTGCGGGCGGGACAGCCCTGCATGTCGACCTGATCGCGAACACGGGCGCGGGAGACGGCATCAACACCGTCGGTGCGGTCAAGATCATCAACGGGTCGTCGGTGGTGACCGGCGGCGGCAACATCCGCATCGGCGGCGGCACGGGGGACTTTGCGGCCCTGGGGCTGCCCGCGGACGCCGGATACGCGGCGGCGGTAGAGGCATCGGGCGCGCGGGGCACGGACGCTGATCCGGCGGGCGTGCTGGTGAGCGGTTCGACGCTGGACGCCGGGAGCGGCAGCATCGAGATCCGGGGCGCGGGGGCCCGGGCGGGCGACGCGGCGGGCGTGGTGTTCGGCGCCGGCGCGTCGGTGACGGGCCGTGCGGTGACGGTCCACGGCGTGGGCGGGCAGTCGGCCTCGGGCGACAACAACGCTGGTGTGCGCGTGAGCGGCACGGCGGGCGTGTCGGCGGGGGACGGCGGGCTCGCGGTGCGCGGGCTTGGGCGTGGTGATCAGAACGGTTACGGCGTGCACGTGCAGGGTGCGCTGACGACCACGGGCGGCGGGGACATCAGCGTGTCCGGCGCCAGCGTGGCGGGCGGGGATGCCGGGCACGGCGTGTACCTGGAGGGCGGCTCGGTCGCGTCGGGTACGGCGGAAGAGGTGCTGGTGACGGGGCGGGGCGCGGGGACGACGCAGAGCGACGGTGTGCGGCTGGTGGACGGCGCGTCCATCACGGGCGACAGCGCGAGCCGCGTGGCGGTCACGGGTTCGGGGATGGGCGCGTCGGGCGTGGGCATTGCGGTCGAGGGCTCGTCGGCGAGCACCATCGGCGGGAGCAACCCGGACGTGGTGCTGCTGACGGCGGACACGGTCTCGGTCCCGCAGGCGGTGTTCACGGGCGGGCAGATCTTCAGCGTGCTGCCGCTGAGCAGCAACGGGTCGATGGCGATTGGCACGGGGGCGGGCGGCGACCTGCGGGTGGACGACGACTTCCTGTCGCGCTTGACGGGTTTCGCCCAGCTGACCTTCGGCGGTGCGGGCACGACGGGGACGGTCCGGACGGCGGCGCTGGACTTCTCGGGGTCCAACACGAACGTCACGATCCAGGGCGCGCGGATCTTCACGGCGGGGATCGTGCTGGGGAGCGGCAACGTGCTGGCGCTGTCGGCGGCGGACCAGGCGACGCAGACGGGCGCGGTGCGGGCGGACCACCTCGTGCTGATGGGTGACGGCGACTTCACGCTCAACCACAACGCGAACAACATCAATGTCTTTTCCGCGGAGGTGACGGGGTCCGTGCAGTACACGGACCTGGACGGGTTCACGGTGGGCTCATACGCGGCCGTTACCGGGGTGACGAGTTCGGGCGGCCTGTCGCTGACATCCCAGGCGGGCGGCATCACGATCGACGACACGTTCGACGCCGGGGCGGGTGGGGCCACGCTGCGGGCGGACGAGATCGACATCAACGCGGCGATCACGAGCGGGGGTGCGCTGTACCTTGCGCCCTACGACAGCGCGAGCGACATCCGCGTGGGCGGCGCGTCGGACGCGGGCGCGGGGCTGGACCTGACGGCGGGCGAACTGGCGAGCATCAGCGGCACGGGCCTGCTCTCGATCGGGCTCGAGGGGGGCACCGGCACGCTGTCGGTGCCGGACGCGTTCACGTTCACCCGGTACACGGTGCTGCGCATGGGCGGCACGGGGGGCGTGGTCGATCTGGAGGGGGACGTGCGCAGCACGGGCGGCGGCCTCGGGCTGTTCGGCGCCACCAACCGGCTGGGCGGCAGCATCGTGGCCAGCGGCGGGGACATCATCGTGAACGGCCCGGCGCTGCTGGACGACGACGTGACCATCGACGCGACGGACGGCGGCGCGGTGGCGGCGGGCGGCAACATCGAACTGCGGGGCACGGTCAACGCGGACTCGGCGGCGAACGACCGGGCGCTCACGCTGCGGAACGGCACGAGCGGCGTGACGCTGGGCGACGTGGGCGGCAACGACGCGCTCGCTTCGATCTCCGTCACGGCGGGGCAGATCGCCCTGCACGATGTGCGGACCAGCGGCGGGCAGTCCTACACGGGGCCCACCAGCCTGGACGGTGACCTTCGGAGCCTCACCAGCGGCGACATCCGCTTCGAGAACGCGGTGACGCTGGCGGGCGATTCCAGCGTCCGCACGAGCGGCAGCTCGGGCGACGACATCACGTTCCGGTCGACGGTGGGCGGGACGCACGACCTGGCGACGAACACGGGCGTCGGCACGACCATCCTCTTCGGCGATGTGTCGGGTGACGCGGTGGACTTCCAGGGCGGCGTGGTGCTGGAGCGCGACGTGGCGGTGTCGGGCACGACGAGCGTGCGGTTCATGGGGACGGTGGACTCCTTCGCGGGCGAGCACAACGACCTGACGGTGAACAGCCCGACGACGACGTTCGGCAGCGCGGTGGGCGCGGGCACGGACGGGTCTCTGGGCGCGTTCCGCACGGACTCCACGGGGACGACCACGGTGAACGGCGGGCAGGTGATCGCGAGGGACGGCGTGCAGTTCCTGGACGACGTCGTGCTGGGGGCCGCGACGACGGTGACGAGCGTCACGGCGGGCGTGGAGTTCGGCAAGGGCGTGCAGAGCGACGGCGCGGCGCGGGCCCTGACGGTGAACGGGCCGACGGGCGTGGTCTTCCGCCAGGGCGTGGGCACGTCCTCCGGGCTTGCGAGCCTGACGGTGGACGGCGCGACCACGCTGGGCGGGAGCGTGACGACGACCGGCGTGCAGCACTACATGGACAGCCTGGTGCTGTCCGGCGACAGCACGATCAACGCGGGCCAGTTCACGGTGGACGGCACGCTCAATTCCGACGGGACGGCCCGCGACCTCACCGTCAATACCGGGAGTGGTTCGTCCACGTTCCTGGGCGAGGTGGGCGGTGTCAGCGTGCTTGACACGATCGACGTGACGAGCAGCAACATCGTGATCGGCAAGGCCACGACGGCCGGGGGCCAGCGGTACGTGGGGACCACGACGCTCTCGGGCGACATCCGCTCCACGACGAGCGGCCCCATCACGTTCGCGGGGGACGTGGTGCTGGGCAGCAGCGTCACGGTGGCGAGCGCCGGGCAGGCGGCCAGCGACGATGTCAACTTCCAGGGCAAGGTCGACAGCCAGGGCAGCAGCCGCAACCTGACGGTGTCGGCCGGGCAGGGCGACGTGGCGTTCTCTGATGCGGTGGGCACGACGGGCACGCTGCTGCCCATCGGGACGCTCAACGCGAGCGGGGCGAGCGTGTCGCTGCGGAATGTGCGGACGAGCGCCAGCCAGGTGTACACCGGCGTCACGACGCTCAACGGCAACCTCAGCTCGACGGGCTCGGGTGCCATCGCGATCGGCGGGGCTCTCACGCTCGCGGGCGACGCCACGCTGACGACCACCGCGGGCGACGTGGTCTTCGGCGGCACGGTCAACTCCGACAGCACGGCGCGGAACCTGACGGTGAACACGGGCGGCAGCGGCACGACGCGGTTCGTGTCGGCGATCGGCAACAACCTCCGCCTGGCCAGCCTGACGACGAACGCCGACGGCGTGACGCGGATCGAGGGCAGCCAGGTGCGGAGCACCGGCGACCTCACGTTCAACGATGGCGTGGTGCTGGGGACCAACGTGTCGATGGAGGGCAACGACATCACCTTCGGGTCGACGCTCAACAGCGACAACACGAGCACGCCCCGCAACCTGACGATCAACTCCTCCACCAACAGCACCACCAGCACGGACACGGGCGAGACGGCCTTCGCCGGGCTCGTGGGCGGCACGGCGCGGCTGGGGCTGCTCACCACCAACGCCGACGGCACGACGCGCATCGGCGACAGCATCTTCACGGCGAGGGGCGTCAACCTCCAGGACGCGGTGGTGCTGGTGGGTCAGAACATCACCATCGACGGCAGCACGGGCCCGCTCACGTTCAAGAGCACCATCAACGCCGATACCAGCGTCACGGACCCGAACCTGGTGCTTCTGTCGGGGGCCACGGGCGATGCGGACAACCCCGCGTTCCGCTTCGGCGGCAACATCGGCGCGACGCGCCGGCTGGGGAGCCTGGCCATCGGCGCGGACCGCGCGACAGCGCAGGCCGGCACGATCATCTTCACCGACGCCCTGGACAGCCAGAACCGCATCGTGAAGGCGAATGTGGCGACGACCGATGCGTTCACGGTGACGCTGGGCACGGGGGGCTTCAATGTCGGGGGCGGTCAGAAGGTGGTCGCCCTTGGTTCGCTCACCGTCACCACCACGGGCACGGCCCGCTTCGGCGACGTGACGGCGCTCAAGGACTTCGTGGTGAACGCCGGCAGCATCCGCCTGCGGAACCGCGGTTCTGCCGCGGTGCAGTCGCCCACGTCCAGCGACTTCGCCCGCACGACAAGCGACGCCGGCGCGGACCTGGTCGCCGGCGGCCTGGTGAACTTCAACGTTGCACCGACGTTCGAGGGCACCGGCGGCGTGTTTGCGTACTCCACTGGTTCGCGGCAGCAGGACCCGGAGCTCGTGGGCGTGGTCTACCGCGAGCCGCTGTCTGCCATTGATTCCAGCCGGTTCAATGATCCGCGGAACACCACCTTCCTGCTGGGCCTGGACCTCATCGCCAGCGGGCCCTCGACCACGCAGATCGGCCAGGCGATGATCATGCCCGTGCCGCCCGTCGGCGCGCCGCCCGTGGACTACACACAGGCCGCGATCGATGAGACCACGGCCCAGGAGCTGGCCGACATGGGTGTTGACGTCCGCCCGCGCGGCGCGCGTGACATCGTGGACGGGCTCTCGGGGCGCAACTTCGAGACGGACCTGCCCGCGAGCGTCGGGCCCGAGGGGCTGTCCTGGCAGGTGTCGGCGCGTCGGCTGGACGCCGCGGCTGCCCGCGCGGTGGTGGCGGACTACCGGGCGCTGATGTTCGCATCGCGCCCGGCGGAGGATGGGACGACGACGACGGTCAACCGCGCCGAGGAGGTGCGGCAGGACCTGTCGGCGTGCTGGGACCGGTACGCGGAGCAGGTGAAGCTCACGAGCGGGCTGGGTTGGCGCGCGTGGCTGGACAGCCTGGGCACGACCGGCGCTGCGGAGGACATCCGAGCCCGCGACGCTCTCGTGCGGTTGCAGCGCATCGTCCTGGGGCTGGAGGACATGGGGCTGGCTCCGGACGAGGCCAAGCCGGCGATCAGCCGCATCCTGGGCGAGGTTCGCCCGCCGCAGATCACCACCACGGAGTTTGAGCAGGCGGTGCGTGCGGTGATGGCGGTCAGCAGCCGGTAGGCATGGATTTCAAGGCGCGTTCGGTATCGGTTCGATGCTTGATCTGGCCGGCGCGGGTCCGGCGGATGGGGGGATGGGCGCGGGAACAGTTGTGGGTTAGCGGCGTCTAAACTTGCGCGCCCAGCGGGAGGGCGCACTCGTCCCTTAGGTCGTGCGTGCGGAACGCTCGGCCGGGAGTGGTTGAACACACTGGAGGCGTTCATGACGGTTGCAAACAGCGTGGCGTTGAGGGCGGTGGTTGGTGTGGGGCTGCTGGGCGCGGTGCTGGCTGCGGGCGGCTGCCAGCCTCCCCGCGGGGACTCCGGCGGGCGGGTGGATGTGACGCGGACGACGCCTGCGGAGCGGAACGACGCGCGGGTGAACACCGCGTCGCTCTTCGAATTTTCCGACCAGGTGTCTCAGCAGCTGGCGGCGGACCTGTCGCAGGTGCCGGAATTGAACGGCGAGTACCGGTCGACGATCGTGTTCGGCGATATCAACAACAAGACGGGCATCGTGAGCTCGAACGACTTTGAGGCGTTCCGCATGCGCATCCGCGGCAAGCTGATGCAGAGCCGCGGCGTGCTGAAGAACGTGCAGTTCGTGGAGAACAAGGCGCGGGCGGACGACCTGATCCGGCGCGAGACCGGGGGCAGCGGCGACCTCCTTCAGGAGGGCACGCGCCAGGAGCGGGCGGCGCTCAACGCCGACTACACGTACTTCCTGAACGGCAACATGTACCGCGTGGAGCGGGGCAACAGCGCGACGAACACCTATCTCATGAACTTCGAGCTTACGAACATGAAGACGGGTGCGATCATCTGGACGAACGAGCCCTATGAGGTGAAGCAGGCAAGGTGAAGCTGGCGAGGTGACGCGGGCGGGGTGGTGCGGGCGGGTTCTCATGAGGTGAGCGGGGCGCGCCTGCTTTCGGCGGTGGACTCTGGGTGCTCGACGTTTCTGATGCGCACGACACTCTTCATCCTCCTGCTGGGCGTGTGCGGCGTGGTGTTGCCGGCCTGCTCGGCGCCGGCCCGTTCCACGCGGCTGACGGGGGCGGACCTTTCGGACATGGCGGGCGAACTCGCCCAGAAGCTGCGGGACAGCGACTTCATGAAGCTGCGCACGGCCGACTCGCCTGCGGCCGTCATTACGTGGGACAGGGTTGAGAACCTGACCATGGACATCATCACGCCCGGTGAGCAGTGGTCCATGATGCAGCGGGTGCGGGATTCCGCGGGTCTGGTCCAGCTGGGGAAGGACAAGGCCTTCACGCTGGTGATCCCCGCGGCCCTGAAGGCCGAGGGGGAGCAGCGGGGGGGCTTTGAGCGGGGCTTTGGCGCGGGCCGTGCGCCCACTCATCGCATGGATGCCACCATGCGGTCGGCGACGCGCTCGGCGACGAGCCACCGCACCGACACGTACCTCTGTGACTTCCGTGTCACCGAACTCGCAACGGGCGCACTGCTGTGGAGCGACACTGTCGCCCTCAAGCGTGCCGCGGCGGGCCTGTCCTTTGACTAACTCCCGGGCCATCCTCGCGTGCACGTGCCTGGCGCTGGCCACGCTCGCCGGGTGCGCGTCGCCGCGCCTGGACCCGCGGGCCGTGCAGTCGGCGCAGGTCGGGCGGTTTGGTCCGGTGGCTGCGGTGCTGACGGAGGAGCTGGGCACCGACCCGGCGGACCGGCAGTATCTTCTGGGGCGCCTCAACGTGCTGCAGATGACGCTGGCCGAGGGCATCCCTGATGCGGGCGAGGAGGTGGCCAACCAGCTGTTCACGCTGCTCCGCACGCAGGGGCTCAACGAGGACAAGACGGTGGCGAGCGTGGTGCTCAACGAGGGCGTCAAAGTGTGGAAAGGGGAGCCGTTCGAGCAGGCCATGGGGTTCCACGCGATCGCGGTGCAGAAGGCGATGCGGGGCGAGTGGGACAACGCGCGTGCCGCGGCGTCCTCCTCGCTCTTTCTGCTGAGGGACTTCTCGGAGTCCGTGGGCAAGGACGCGACGAACGCGGACCTGGCGAGGGCCGCGGCCGAGGCGGACAAGAAGCAGGAGGGCGGGGGCGACAAGCTCCTGAATTCGGGGTATGCCGTCGCGAGCACGGACTTTGCGCTGGGCTACGTGATGAACGGGGTGGCCAACCGGGCGCTGGGGCGCGACGACGAGGCCCGCGACAACTTCGCGGCGGCGGCGCAGGTGGACGGCGCGCTCGCGGAGCTCTCGCGGACGCTGAGCGGGGGGCGGTACAACACCGTGTTCGTGGTGGAGTCGGGCATGGGGCCGGAGAAGCGGGCGGAAGGCCCGGACGGCGCGGTGTCCGTCTGGCGACCGCGCACCGCCAGTTCCGGCGCGCCGCTGCGGGCGTTCACGCGGTCGGTGGGGTCTCAAGCGGGCGAAGACCAGCCCGCGGGGGAGTTCCCGGTCGTGCAGGACGTGAACACGATGGCGCAGAGCCTCCGCTGGAACAACCTGGAGGACGTCCGCGCCATCAAGAGCTCGCTGGGCGACGCGCTGCTGGTCAGCGGCGTGGTGGTCGCCAGCAGCGGCGACCGGAGGAACAACGACGCGCAGTGGGTGGGGCTGGGCCTGGCGGCGCTGGGGCTGCTCATGAAGGGCACGGCCCACGCCGACACCCGGCACGCCGAGCTGCTGCCCCAGCGCGTGTACGTGGTGCCGGTCATGCTCGCGCCGGGGCAGACGGTGGTGACCCTGGATGTCGAGGGCTCCCGCGTGGTGCTGCCGGACGTCACGCCGCCTGCGACCGAGCGTCTGCAGTTGCGGTACGTGCGCATCCCCCCGGGGGCGGGTGAATGGGCCCGGGCGGGCGCGGCGGTGTATGCGAACGACTTCTCGCGTCGGCCCGTGCCCGGGGACGACCTCCCGTACATCTTCGGGGGGCGGGATGTGTCCCGTCCCAGTCCGGCGGCGATGGAGCGGTATCGGCGGGGGGGGCACCTTGCGGCCCTCACGCAGGTCGAACTGGAGAACCTCTACCGCGAGGAGGGCATCACATGCACGGTCGAGGACCAGCAGGGCCAGATGCGGCGTCACGTGCTGGACGGTGGCACCTCCCTGGTTCCGCCACTGCCCGGCACGGTGGGGTACCAGCGGCTGTTTGGTCAGGAGCACGGGCCTTACCAGCCCAAGTCAGCTGCCCTGAAGGACGCGGTTGAGGGTGAAAAACACGTGCACGAAGCAGACCACAAGATACAGCAGTAAAAACACTTACGGTCGATTGTGCGGGGCCGTATTCACGAGAAGTTGTCCACCTTCGATCATGGAACCGCACAGAAGGCTGCGCATCGAATAAAGTTAGTGAGGAGTAACACAATGACTATGTCTGCCCCCCGCCACCGGACCCGACCTCTTTTCGCCGCCGCGGCCACGCTGGTGGCGGGCGCTTCGCTGGGCGCTTGTGCGAACACGGCGAACCGGACGCCCTTCACGGGCGTGTACGCGCCGATGCAGCAGTACCCGCGTGTGACGGTGGCGGGTGAGCTGTCCAACTTCATCGCGGTGGACGCGCCGATTGTGGAGCAGGGCGATGTGATGAAGGTGAGCGTGCCGGTGCGGCTGCTGAGCGATCCGGGCAACTCGAGCAATATCCAGTACCGGGTGCTGTTCTTCAACGCGAGCGGTGCGCCAGCGCGGGGCGGGGCGATGAACTGGCGTTTCGTGAACCTGCCCCCGCGCAACCAGGTCTTCCTGACCGGCAACGCGATGGACGGTGACGCGGTGGACTGGCGGTGCGAGGTGCGGCTGGCGAAGTGAGCGGGCGTGGACGCGGAGCACAGGGGCTTGCACGGAGAGAAGGCGTGTGCTCGCGCGGCGGTTGGTTGGTCGGGACAGTGCTTTCGCTCCGTGCGATCGCTGGTGCAGGTTCCTGGAGAGACCCCATGATGCGTCCGACGTTGATCTCCGCCCTTGTTCTTACGACCCTTGCCGGTTCGGTTCTCGGTCAGGGCGAGCGCAAGCCGCTTCCGCCGCCTCCGGCGGAGGGCAGCGCGGCGCAGGGCACCGAGCGCCTCGCCAACATGGCGGCGTTCCTGGAGGCGTACCGGAGGGCGGGTTCACCCCGCCTGCTCATCGCGACGGACGCGGTGGCGCACGGCGGTGGGGGCGGTGCGGTGGACATGGGTGACACCCTGGGGGCGCGCCTGGAGGACCTGTTCCGCGACCCCGAAGTCATCGTGATCAATGCGGGGGCCCAGGGGCTGCTGGGGGCTCAGCAGCGGGAGGCGCTGCGGGGCAATGACGAGTTCGCCGCGGCGCGGACGCTGGCGCGGGACGTGGGCGCGGACATGGTGCTGTCGGTGACCATGAGCGAGAAGTCGCAGCGTGGCTGCTACAGCGGGTCGTACGTCATCACGGACCTGCGTCAGGGCACGACGCTGGGGCGGTACGCGTTCGACATGCTGCCGGACGAGCGTTCCGGGCAGTTCGACAGCTACCGGCTCTCGGAGTACGCCCGGGCGATTGCGCGGCGGATGTCCACGCAGTTCATCGAGGCGTTCCCGGCGGCGGGCAGCGGCGCGCTGCGGCGGTACACGCTGCGGATCGTGGGGGACTACAGCGAGGAGGACCTTTCCTACCTGCGCGACGCGCTCAATCAGAGCGAGGGCGTGCGGGCGGGGAGCGTGAACCTGCGTGGTGAGGAGCGCAGCAGCGCGACGGTGGTGACGACCATGGACATGCTCAGCAGCCAGGACCTGCTGGGCGTCCGCCAGGCGCTGCGCACGGCCATCAACAACGAGCTGGTGATGGGGAGCGAGGTGCTGGACGTCAAGGGCCAGACCATCGATCTGCGCCTGTCGCCGCTGGGCCTGACGGAGCGGGAGCGTGCCCTCGCGGGCGGGCCCGCGACGGCCCGCAACAAGGCGGAGCGTGACGCGCTGGCGCAGGCGTACGAGAAGGCCGGGAGGCCGACGGTGGCGGTCATGATCAACCGCGCGCTGGTGCAGGAGAGCCCGGGCGAGGCCGGCGTGGGCGCCGGGCAGGCGGCGGGTGGGCCGCTCCAGCAGGGGGACGGCACCAACATCATCATCGGCGAGCGCGTGGGGCTGGGGCGGGCGGACTGGATCGACCCGCTGACCCGGACCATCGTGGAGCAGGAGCTCAAGGACCGGCGCGAGGAGCGCGTGGAGCAGCGCGAGGTGGACCTGCGGAGCGTGGAGAACCGCGTGGTGGAGCGCCTGACCTCCCTGGGCCTGGCGCTCAAGGACGTCGCGGCGGCGCAGGCCCAGATGAAGCAGGCGGGCGAGCTCGCGGGGCACGAGTGGACCGACCGCGAGCTGGGCGCGACGCTGGGCAACAAGTCGGGCGCACAGGTCGTGCTCTCGGGTGTGGCCAAGGTGACGCGTTCCCGCCCCGGGGCTTTCCCGGTGAGGGTGGAGCTCACCATGCGGGCGTACCGGGTGAGTGACGGGGTCATCCTGGGAGCATCGACGACCGGCCGCGAGGTGGCGTCGGCGGGCGCCACGCTCGAGCAGGCCCTGGACGCATTGTCCGCGGAGGCTGTGGGGCGGATGGCGGGGCAGCTCGCGGACGCGTGGGGGAAGTAGTGGTTCTCTCCGGGCCGGGGCGCACCGGCGGCTGCTTTCCAGTACACTGGGTTCATGCACCGCCGCACCGCCCTGGGTGTTCTCACCGCGCCCCTGCTGGCCCCCGTTCTGCTCCCTGGCGCGCGGGCGGCGGGGCTGCGTGCCCTTGCGGACGCTCCGGGCACGCCGGAGGAGGTCGCGGCGGATGAGGACTTCTGGGCGCCGATCCAGCGGGCGTTCACGATCGATCGGTCGGTGATCAACCTGAACAACGGCGGGGTGTCGCCCGCGCCTGTCATGGTGCAGGAGGCGCAGCGCCGGCACCTGGAGCACGCGAACACGGCGCCGCCGCCGATTGCGCTGTGGAAGGACCAGGAGCCGGCGCGGGAGCATGTGCGCACGCGCCTGGCGCGGGGCTGGGGCGTTGATCCGGAGGAAGTCGCGCTGACGCGCAACTCCTCGGAGAGCCTGCAGACGTGCCAGTTCGGGCTGAACCTGGGGAGGGGGGACGAGGTCCTGACCACGACCGTGGACTACCCCCGGATGATCACGGCCTTCCGCCAGCGGGAGCGGCGGGAGGGGTTGGTGCTGAAGCAGATCAGTGTGCCGATTCCCTGCGAGGATCCTTCGCAGATCGTGCGGCTGTTCCGGGAGGCGGTGACACCACGGACGCGTCTGATCCTCATGAGCCACATCGTGAACATCACGGGGCAGATCATGCCCGTGAGGGATGTCGTGGAGATGGCGAGGGGGGTGAACGGCGGTATCCCCGTGGTCGTGGACGGGGCGCACGCGATGGCGCACTTTGAGTACAGGATCCCGGACCTTGGGTGTGACTACTACGGCGTGTCGCTGCACAAGTGGCTCTTTGCCCCGCACGGGACCGGGCTGCTGTACGTGCGGCGTGAGAAGGTCAGGGGCCTGTGGCCCCTGATGGCCTCGCCGCCTGAGATGGACGACAACATCCGCAAGTTCGAGGAGATCGGGACGCACCCGCTGGCGCAGACCTTGGCGATCGCGGAGGCGCTGACGTTCCATGAGACCATCGGCGGGGCCCGAAAGGAGGCGCGCCTGCGTTACCTCAAGGACCGGTGGGCGCGGCGGCTGCGGGCGCACCCTTCCGGGCGGGTGCGTCTGCACACGAGCCTGGACGCGCGGTTCTCGTGCGGTATCGGGACGGTGCAGGTGGACGGTGTGGATACGGACATGCTGCAGGACTACCTGTGGGCCAAGCGTGGCATCCTGACCACACCCATCAAGCATCACGAGTTCGAGGGCATCCGCGTGACACCCAGCGTGTACACGACGGTGGGGGAGGTGGACAGGTTCTGTGAGGAGGTTGAGAAGGTGATCGAGGGTGGGCTCCCGGGGTGAGGGAGCCGGGCTTGCAGCGCGCGTTATCCGATCGACGGGAGGAATGATGCGACGTCAGATCATCGGCTACGTTCACGCCTTCGTGCTGTTGTGTGCCGGCGGTTCCGCGCTTGCTGACGCACAGCTGGATCCAAAGACGTACACGTCGCCCGGCGGGCACTACACGCTGCGCGTGAACCCCAGCAATCCCAACGGGGCGGGCAGCGGCAGCTACGTCTTCTCGCACGACGGAAGACAGGCGTGGGCCGGTGACAAGCCGTTCACGCTCTGGGACGCGGTCATCACGGATTCGGGCGTCGTCTGCGGCTACGCGTACGACACGGGCCTGGATGGCTGGTGCGGGGGCAATGACCATGGCTGCCCGCTCAGCGCAATCATCATCGATGCGAACGGCGATCCGGTGATGAAGGAGGAAAGGCCACGGTCCCTGCCGAAGACGGCCATCATTGACCCCACACCACCACCGTCCCCCACGGTCGACGGGATACTGGTTCACGAGCCGTCCGGTACATTCATCCTGCGGCTCGACGGGGGCCATGATGAGCGGCGCGAGAGTTGGGCGAAGTTCTCACTTGTCCGGGGCGGGCATTCTCCTGATATCTTTCCGGACCAGCCCAGTCACGGTCAGTACGGGTTCCACAGGGCGCACCGGTGCGAGCTTGTGCCGGGTACTCCGCTTGTGTTCGTGCAGTGGTTCACATCCGACTTGCCGGATGACAACGCGAAGCCCGGGCGGGGACGGACGCAGGGCGCCGTTCTTTCTCTCCTGAACATGGACGGCAAGGAAGTCTGGCGTCTCGATGTTCCGGGTGAGTATGACGGTCTGGGGGACCGGTGGAGCGACTACTGGGACCTTACCCGCGTCGGCATCGTTCAGTCGGGCGTCGCGGATCGTTCGTTCTGGTTCCACTCCTACTCGCTCAAGGCCAGAGTTCAGTTTGTGCTTCGCGAGGACGCGGGCGCGCCGTCCGGCTGGAAGGCAGAGGAAGCCGGACGGACCCCCGCCGGTCCGCCCGTGGCTCCCGACGCGTCGGCCGGCGTTGAACACATCAGCCGGGCGCCTCTGGGCACTATCCACCTGCAGGATGAGCCGGGCACGGTACAGGCAACGCCCCTCCATGACATCTTTTCCTTCGCGATGAATGGGGCGGGCACGATCGCCTGTATTCGGAGCAACCCCGCGACGTTGGTGCTGGTGGACCAGACGGGTGGTGTTCTCACGGAGAGGGCGCTGACAGAAGTTGGCATTGAGCGGGCCGGGTACGTGAGTCCGCTCCCGGAGGGGCGGTGGCTGGTTTCTGATGACGGCATCGGTGAAGGAACCGCCGCGGCATGGGTCTTTGACCCTGGTCATGCGGAGAAGCCCCTCATCAAGGCCGATGCTCTCAAAGCGGGGGCACTGCGTGAAGCGGTCGGCCTGCCGGACGGGGGCTTTGCCGCCATCACCGGGAGCGACTGGCCCGCTGCCCACACGCTGACGGCGTTTGACCCAACCGGCAGGGTCCGCTGGGAGGCCGAGACGGGGTGCATGCCCGAGGGCCTTGCGGTCACGACGGACGGGTCCATTGCGGTGCTGTGCGGCGTGCAGAACACCATCCAGGTGTTTTCTCCCAGGGGAGAGCCCGGGAGGGAGATTCGGCTCGAGCAATCGCTTGGACACAAGCCCAACTATGTTGCCGGGCTTGCGCCCGGGAAGGACGGCGGCTTCGTCCTGTTTGACTTCGGCGGCAGCCCCTCCGTGTACGTGCTGGACAAGGACGGCAAGGCTCTTCAGTCCATGACGCCGTCGTACGAGGATGGACGCGAATTCCGCGTCTTCGGCGCTCCTTGCCTTTCACCCGACGGGCGCGTCTGGGCGGCGGCGAAGGACGGCGTGGTTCGGCTCACCGACGGCGGGCGTGCGGACGTCACCCTGGGCAACGCTGCCGCCAAGGGCAGCCGGTCGCTGAAAGACCTCAACGCGATGGCCGTGACCGCGGATGCCATTTACGGTGTCAACTCAGAGGACGGTGCGTTGCACGTCTTCCGCACCGATGGCACGCCCGTGCGCGTCATGCACCCGGAGCCGGAGGACATTACTGTCGAGCACGGCTTTGGCAGCATCGCGGCTCTCGGGGATGGAGCGGTGTTCTATTACCCCAGCCGCTCGTACAACTCTTCCGGCTTCGTGCAGTTCAGCCCGCAAGGGGAGCGCGTCGCCCGCGTATCGACGGTCCTTGACGAGGTGAGTGAAGAGTGGTACGGCATCCCCGGCACTCAGATGCGATGGGCTGTCGGGTACGAGACTCTTGCGCTCCTGGACGGAACGGGCGCTATTAGCAAGCGCATCGACCGGCGTCCCGACAACGCATGGATCGGGATTCTGCACGAGGCCGCCGTTGCGCCCGACGGCTCCATCGCGGTCATCAGCGGTCCCAAGGGCTTTGGTACGCGTGGACCCGTGCACGTGTGCACGTACTCACGGACCGGCGAGCCGGGCGCCACCGTTCTTCTCCCGTTGGATACCACGATGTTGCGTATCGCCTTCAACGGCAAGCACATCGCGGTCACCGCCGGCAATTCGGTCTACCTGGTGCCCGTGGACGCCGGCAGGGTTCGCGCGTTCGACCTGCCGGCCGATCCACAGCGTGAGGCATTCTGGTTCCTGCATGCAAGCCCCGACGGCCGGGAGTTGTGGGCCCGGCGTGCGGGGACGACGGACCTGCTTCGATTTGCGTTCGAGTGAGGGCCGGGCGGGGTGGTGGGCATCGCCCGGGCACGCCGTGTGGCGGTTAAACTCCAGGCGCCATGGCCAAGCGTGCCCGTTCCCAACCCCTTGTCGGCATCATCATGGGCTCCAAGAGCGACTGGGAGACCATGCGCCACGCGTCGGACGTGCTGGAGGACTTCGGAATCGCCCACGAGGTCAGCGTCGTGTCGGCCCACCGCACGCCGGATTGGCTGTTCGCGTACGCGTCGGCGGCCCAGGGGCGGGGGCTCCGGGTGATCATCGCCGGTGCGGGGGGCGCGGCCCACCTGCCGGGGATGTGTGCCGCGAAGACCGAACTGCCGGTGCTGGGGGTGCCGGTGGAGAGCAAGGCCCTGAGGGGTCTGGACTCGCTGCTTTCGATCGCCCAGATGCCGGCGGGCATCGCGGTGGGCACGCTCGCCGTGGGCGTCCCTGGGGCGAAGAACGCGGGGCTGCTGGCGGCGCAGATCATCGCCCTGCAGGACCCCGGGGTGGCGGCGTCGGTCCGGGAGTTCCGCACGCGGCAGACCGGCGCGGTCCTCAAGGCCCGCGATCCTCGCAGGTAAGTACTCTCGGTGCCCGTGATCCCTCGCGACTTCCCATGCCCACCCGCATCGGCATCCTCGGCGGCGGTCAGCTCGGGCAGATGCTTGCGCAGGCGGGCCGTTGCCTGGGGGTGCAGTGCCGGTGCTATGACCCGGATCCCCGGGCGTGCGCGGCGCTGGCGTGCGAGTGCGTGACGGCTCCGTTTGAGGACCTGGACGCGATCGCCCGGTTTGCCGAGGGCTGCGATGTCATCACTTACGAGTTTGAGAACGTCCCCGTCACGACCGTGCGGCACGCCGAGCGACTTCGACCTGTGGCGCCCAGCCCCAAGGATCTGGAGGTCGCGCAGGATCGGGGGAGTGAGAAGGCCTTCTTCGAGCGTTCCGGGCTGGAGGTGCCGGCGTACCGCCTGGTGGACGGTGAATCCCTGCTGAAGACGGCCGTTGCGGAGCTCGGCACGCCTTGTGTGCTCAAGACCCGACGCGGCGGCTACGACGGCAAGGGGCAGGCGGTGATCAGGGGTGCTGGGGACGTTCCGGGCGCGTGGCAGGCAATCGGGGGCAAGCCCGCGATCGTCGAGCGGATGGTGCCGTTCACCCGGGAGCTCTCGGTGATCGCGGTGCGCGGTGGGACCGGCGAGTTCGCCCACTACCCGCTGGTGGAGAACACGCACGCGCGGGGCATTCTGCGGGTTTCCCGGGCGCCGGCCCCCGGTGTGCCGCGCAGCGTCGAAGAAGAGGCGATCGCGCACGTCCGCAGCCTGATGGAAACTCTGCAGTACGTGGGGGTGCTGGCGGTGGAGATGTTCGAGGTGGACGGGAGGCTGCTGGCCAACGAGATGGCCCCGCGCGTGCACAACAGCGGGCACTGGACGATCGAGGGGGCGGTTACCAGCCAGTTCGAGAATCACCTGCGGGCGGTCGCCGGTATGCCGCTGGGGGACTGCAGCGCTCGCGGGGCCAGCGTCATGGTCAACTTCATCGGGGCCGTGCCGGACGAGCACGCCGTCCTTGCTGTCGAGAGTGCGCACGCGCACCTGTACGGCAAGGCTGGGCGGGCCCAGCGGAAGGTCGGGCATGCCACGGTCGTTGCGGGGCCTGGAGCGGCGTTCGACGCCATCGCTCCGCAGGTGGGGGCGCTGAAAGCGCTTGCCGCGGCGTGCGATATCGGCTGACGTCGGTCGGGGCCGGGCGGCGCCCCCGGTTGTCCGCGCGGGGCGACGGCACTGGTCGATGACCTGCGGCACGCTTTCCCACAGTACCATGCGCCATGGCCTCCGACTCCAACCCGGGTGATCTTCACTCGCGCGTCCGTACCTGGTTCGAACGGTGCATCACCCTGGCCCCGGCGGAGCGGACGCGGCTGCTGGCGGAGCTGCAGCGGACCGACCCGGAGGCTGCGGAGGAGCTGTCGTCGCTGCTGTCGTTCCACGAGGACACGCGCGGGATCCTGGACCGGTCGGTCTCGGGTGTCGCTGCGTCGCTGACTCCGACGGGCATGGAACCGCCGGTGCAGCACGGCCCGGCGCCCACCAGGGTGGGGAAGTTCCAGGTGGTGCGCGAGCTGGGTCGGGGCGGCATGGGCGTGGTGTACGAGGCGGTGCAGGACTTCCCCAAGCGCACGGTCGCCCTCAAGCTGGTGCGCCCGGAGTTTGTCACGACGACGCTGACGCGCCGATTCTCTCACGAGGCCGAGGCTCTGGCGATGCTGCAGGACCCGGGCATCGCGGCCCTGTACGAGGCCGGGTTCGCCGAGCAGTCGCCGGGCGTGCGTCAGCCGTACATCGCGATGGAGATGGTGGCGGGCCAGTCCCTCACCACCTACGCCCGGTCGCGCGAGCTCTCGGTGCGGGACCGGCTGTCGTTGCTGGCGCGCGTGGCGGATGCGGTAGACCATGCGCACAAGCGTGGAGTCATCCACCGGGACCTCAAGCCCGGCAACATCGTGGTGACGGACAGCGGCCAGCCGAAGGTGCTCGACTTCGGTGTCGCGCGTCTCACGGCCCAGGACAGCGCCGCGACGATCCAGACCAGCGCGGGGCAGATCGTGGGGACGCTGGGGTACATGAGCCCGGAGCAGGTGGAGGCGGACCCGCGGAAGATCGACGCGCGGAGTGATGTGTACGCCCTGGGGGTGCTGCTCTTCGAGCTGCTGGCGGGCAAGCCGCCGGTGGAGGTGGTTGGTCTGAGCGTGGCCCAGGCGGTCACGAAGATCCGCGAGCAGGAGCCGGCGCTGCTGGGTCGGTTGGACGCGACGCTGCGTGGCGACGTCGAGGCCATCGTCGCCAAGGCGGTGGAGAAGGACCAGGCGCGTCGCTACCAGTCCGCGGGCGAGCTGGCGGCGGACATCCGCCGGTACCTGAGCGACGAGCCGGTGCTGGCGCACCCGCAGACGGCGTGGTACCAGGCGACCAAGTTCGCGCGCAGGCATCGGGCGTTTGTCGCCTCGATCGCGGCGGTCATGACCGTGCTGGTGGTGGGCATCGTTGCGACGGCGTGGCAGGCCCACGCCGCGAACGTGGCGCGCGAGCAGGCCCAGAAGGAGAAGGTGAGGGCGGAGGAGGAGTCGGCCACGGCCACGGCGGTGCTCCAGTACTTCATCGACCTGCTGCACCAGGGGCACCCGGAGTACACCAAGGGCAACGACCCCACGATCGGTCAGCTCGTGAAGCAGTCGGCCCCGGGCGTGGAGAAGAGCTTCGAGAAGCAGCCCCGGGTGCGGTACGAGCTGCACGGCGTGCTGGGGTCGGTCTTTGCTGCGACCGGGGATCTCGAGCACAGCGCCGAGCAGTACTCGGAGCAGTTGGCCTTGGCGGGGGAGGTGTTCCCCGATCAGCCCGGGCACTGGGTGAACGACGCGGCGAGCCTGGGCGACACGTACTCGGACATGGACGACTTCGCGAAGGCCGAGCCTCTGCTGCGGGAGGCGGTGCGGGTGGGGCGGGAGAAGCTGGGGCCCGATCACGACGAGACGGTGTGGGCGGAGATCTGCCTGGCTCACCTGCTGGACAAGATGGACAAGGACGCCGAGGCGGAGCCGCTGGTGCGGCACGCCTTGGCGGTGCGGGAGCGTCTGTTCGGCCCTACGGACCGGCGGACGCTCGTGGCCGTCAACCAGCTGGCGCTCACCCTGCAGGACCTGGAGCGTCCGCAGGAGGCCGAGCCGTTTGCGCGGAGGAACATGGACGCGACGGTGGAGCAGCTGGGGGCGGATCATCCGGACGCGATCGCGGCGCGGGCGAACTTCGCCCGGCTGCTCATGACCAACGACAAGGCGGAGGAATCGATCGCGCTCCTGGAGCCCACGGTGGCCGATGCGCGGCGCACGCTGGGGCCGACGCACCCGATGACACTGGCCGCGGCGGTGGGGATGGCGACCACGCTGTCCAGCGCCGGGCGGCAGGCGGACGCGATCCCGTACTTTGAGGAAGCGCTCAGCGGTTACAAGGCCACGATCGGGGCCGAGCACATCGACGCGCTGCTGTGCATGAACAACCTGACCGTGGCCTACGAACAGAGCAAGCGCCTGGACGATGCCCAGCGGGTGGGGTCGGAGCTGCTCGCCGTCATGCAGAAACGCGAGCCCGAGTCCACGCGCACCGCCGTCACCATGGGAAACGTGGCGCGTATCGAGGCGAAGCTTGGGCACTACGCGAGGGCGGTGGAGCTTGCACGCGAGTCGGTGCGCGTTGCCACGGGCGCGTTCCCCCCGGAGAGCCCCTTCCCCTCACGCCTGCGCTGCACGCTGGGGATTGCGCTCGTGGGTGATGGCAAGGCCGACGAGGGGCTCCGGGAGCTCGAGGACGCGTACGCCGGGCTGACGGCCCATGCACAGCCCTACGACGGCGTGGTGGTGACGTCCGCCAAAATGGTCCACGGCTTCCTGGAGAAGCAGGGCCGCACCGAGGACGCGGCGAAGTGGAAGCAGCGGGCGGAGGCCCAGAAACCGGGCTGAGCCGGCGCGGCTCAGGCCTCCTTGTCGGGGCCGTCGGCGGGCGGGGGGGCGCTCTTCTCCCACTTGACGACGATCGCGTGCTTCATGCTCTCGTCTTCCTTGGTCTTGAAGCGTTTGTGCTCGGCGTCCGCCCACTTGTCGGCCTCGCGCCACCACCACAGCGTGAACGGAACTCCCAGGAGCACGCAGAGGGCCATGATGACATAGGCGACGGTCACGGGAACTCCCTCGCACACCGGGGCTGCCGGCGGTGCTTACAGGTCGATCACTTCCATGTCGGGCGTGCGGGCGGCGGGCATGCCGGGCACGCTCACGCTGGTCGCGAACACGGCCAGCCCGTTCTCCCGGGCCATCTGGGCACGGACGTTCGCGGCGTTGAAGGCCTCGGCCCGGGGGAGGGCAACCTGCAGGCCGGCCGCGACCTGGCCACGCGTGGTCTCCAGGACGATCGCGCCGACCTCGTGGTCGGGCGCCGGGGCGCCCTTCAGGGTGGCGGTGAGGTCCAGGGCGATCTGCCCCTCGCTCTTGGCCATCTCGATGACGGGGATGGCCTGCTCGAACGCCTGCAGCACGCTCTTCCAGTTCTCGAATGTGCCGGCCTTCTCGGCGAACGTGGCGCCGGGGAGCACCACGTTGGCGGAGGCGACGAGGTCGCTGGCCAGCGTGTCGATGAGCGTGACGAACTTGCCGGCGAGGGCGCTCAGCAGGTCGCTGGTCGCCCAGGTGCTGGGGTAGTTCCCCGTGAGCACGACGGCGCCGATGTCGCTCTCCTTGCCGCCCACGCCGGCCTGCATGCGGCGCAGCACGTCGGTGAACTCCAGCACGGGGCCGAAGGCGCCCAGCACGCGGCGGACGCCCCGGGCGTTGGGGGCCTTTTCGGCGCAGATCTTGAACGCCCTGGCGTCCTCGGCCTTTGCTCCGGCCGGGTACACCTTGTCCTGCCCGTGGAACGGCACGGGGCCGACCGCCAGCACCGCGTTGCGGTCGATGGACCGCACGAACGTGGCGAGCAGGTAGGCTTCCTCACAGGTGAGCATGGGGCTCACGATCAGGGCCGCGAACTTCCCGGCCTTGACGGCGCCCCGGAGGCCCGCCACCACCTCGTCGTACGCGCGGGTGTAATCGCACTCCACGATGGTGTTGAACTGGCGGCGCATCGGGCTGCGCAGGCGGCTCTCGCTGTGCACGAACTTCCAGCCGTAGCGCACCTCATCGGTGATCCACCACTTGTTCACCGCCATGTTCGTGCGGGGCTTGACGCGGTGCACCCGGCCCTCGTTGTGGTGGATGAAGATGTTGTCGCCGCTCGCCGTGATCGGGTCGATGCTCGGCGTCTCCTTCAGGAACCACACACGCTGGGCGAACAGGAAGTCCTTGTCCAGGAGCGCACCGACCGGGCACAGGTCCACGACATTCGCGGAGAGCTCGTTGGCCAGGGGCACGCCGGGGAAGACGTCGATTTCCTCCTTGTTGCCGCGCCCGTTCACCGACAGCTCGCTCGTGCCCGTCACCTCTCGCGTGAACCGCACGCACCGGGTGCACATGATGCAGCGGTCGCTGTAGAGGTAGACGTGGGGGCCCACGTCCTTCTTCGGGTTCTTGACCTTCTGCTCCTCAAAGCGGGAGACGCCTCTCCCGTACATGTAGGAGTAATCCTGCAGGAAGCACTCGCCCGACTGGTCGCAGACGGGGCAGTCCAGAGGGTGGTTGATCAGCAGGTATTCCATCACCGCCTTCTGGTTCGCGACGGCCTTTGGGCTGTTGGTGTACACCACCATCCCGTCCACAGCTGGTGTCTGGCAGGTGGGGAAGAGCTTGCCGCCCATGTACGGCGTGAGCTGGCCTGTCTTGGGGTCCGGGGCCATGGCCTCGCCGAGGCAGATGCGGCAGGAGGCCACCACCGAGAGCCCGTCGTGGTAGCAGTACTGGGGGATGCCCCCGGCCGTCCCGGCCTTGCCCTCCGCCTCGTTGCGGTTGGCGACCTGGAGGATCGACTCGCCGGCCTTGAACTCGCTCTTGATACCGTTGATGGTGATGGAGGGCATGGTCGCCGCGATGGTAGCGCGGGGCGTGGGCTTTCCGCCCAACCCTCTCTAACATCACGCGATGACCGCACTTCCGGCCGGCCAACTCCCGCGGACGATCCCCACCCGACCAGATGATCCGATGCCCCCGGTGGCCCGGGAGGGTTGGATCATCGTGCTGATCTTCTTGGTGCTGTCGGGAGTGGCTACAGCCCTGTCCTGGCTGGCGGGCCCGGTGGTGGCTGGCGCGGTGGGTTGCGTGTGCCTGCTGCTGTGCCTCTGGTGCGTGTGGTTCTTCCGCGACCCGCAGAGGGGGATACCCGATGGTCCGGGCATCGTGGTGTCGTCCGCCGACGGCGTGGTCATGCGGGTCGAACCCTGGCAGCCGCCGGAGGAGCTGGGCATCGACCCGGCCGCCGCCCAGGGCATGGTGCGGGTGGTGGTGTTCCTCAACGTCTTCAATGTGCACGTGAACCGCACGCCGATCGGCGGGTCGGTGCAGAAGGTGGCGTCCAAGTCCGGGGGGTTTGCGCATGCCGGCAAGCCGGACGCCGACAAGAACGAGCGGAGCAGTGTGTGGCTCGCGTTGGCAGACGGGAGGCCGGTGGTGGTCACCCAGCTCACCGGGCTCATCGCGCGGCGCATCATCAACCGGGCGAAGCAGGGGCAGGCGCTGCGTACTGGGGAGCGTTACGGCCTGATCCGGTTCGGTTCACGGACAGATGTCTACCTGCCCGCGGGGTTCGAGGTGCTGGTGAAGCCGGGCGACAAGGTCAGCGGCGGCAGCACCATCCTGGCGATCGACCGGCCGGCCGGCCGGTCCTGAAGGGGGAAGCATGTTTCTGCGCGTGGGAGATCACAGGAAAACCGTCCCGGCACTCGTCCTGGTGCCTAACTTGTTGACGACGCTCGCGCTGTGCTGCGGCCTGGCGAGCCTGCACTTCGCTCTTCTGAAGGACTGGGACAAGGCCCTGGCGGCGATCGTGCTGTCGGGGGTGTTTGACGTGCTGGACGGGGCTGCGGCACGCCTGCTGCGGGTGAGCAGCCGCTTCGGCGCGGTGCTGGATTCGCTGTCGGACTTCCTGGCGTTCGGCGTGGCCCCCGCGCTCATCCTGCAGCAGTGGCTGCTGGTGCCCGCGCCGGCGGCGGGCGCGGAGAAGCCGGCCAAGTGGCTGGTCACGCTGACGCTGGTGGCGGTGATGACGTTCGCGGTGTGCGCAGCCCTGCGGCTGGCGCGGTTCACCAGCGCGCTGGACAAGCCGGCGGCGGCGCTGCCACCGGGGTCGGCACCGATGAAGAAGCCCAGCCTGTTCTTCGTGGGCATGCCCACCCCGGCCGGGGCGGGGGCTGCGCTGATCCCGGCGTTCCTGCTGGCTTCCGGCGAGGTGCCCGAGGTGGCGGACCTGCCGCAGTGGCTGATCGCCGTCTGGATCATGGTGGTGGGCCTGCTCATGGTGAGCCGTGTGCCGATGTTCGCGCTCAAGGGCGTGCGTGTGAGCCGTCGGTCCACGGCGCCGCTGCTGCTGCTGGTCGTGGCCCTGGCGGCGCTGATGCTGCGTGAGCCGTGGCTGGTGCTCGGGGGGATCGCGATCTTCTACGTGACCACGATCCCCTGGGCTTGGATGCTGCACCGGCGCACGAGGCGGCGGGAGGCCACTTCGGCCGACCATGTTGCCGCTCGCTGATGCCTGCGGTTACAGGTCCCACTTGAAGATGCCCGACGCCGTCGCGAGCATGGCGATCAGGGCCTTGATGAGGCTCTCCCCCGCGACAAGGCCGGAGGCCACGGGCACGTTGAAGACATCACAGGTCTTCTTGCTGATGAAACGGCCCCAGACCCACGTGATGACCGACCCCAGCGCGAACGCGAGGGAGTTGTTGAAGCCGACCACCCAGGACAGGCCCAGGCCCATGGTGCTGGGCCAGAAGGGCTTCCACTTCGCGGGCACGAGGAACTTCTCGACGAAGGGGAGGATGACCCCCAGAGTCCCGCCCACCACGAGCGCCACCTTGGCCGACGGGGCCAGGCTGCTCAGGCCCTGGGTGAGCACCTGCGCGATGCGGAACCACGACTGGGTTCCGGGGGCCGGGTACGACTCCAGCACCGCCTTGTTGGGGACCATCAGGTACCAGACCGGGATAATCGCGACGGTCCCGAAGAACACGCCGAAGAACTGGGCCAGGAATTGGCGCCGCGGGTTTGCGCCCAGCAGGTAGCCGCTCTTGAGGTCCGTCAGCAGGTCGGCCGACGAGCTCGCGCTGTTGGCGGCGATGCCGGCGGACGCGAGGTTGGGCACAACCTGCCCGGGGTGGATGAGGGCGAACGTGATCTGCATCACCTTGCCCATCGCCCCGATCGGGGTCGTGTCGGTCTCGCCGGTCGCGCGGCAGGCGACCAGTGAAAGGACAAAGCTCATGGCCACCGCCAGCATACCTGCCCACCAGTAGATGTCGAACGCCACGACCTGCAGGATGACCATCGCGACAGTGAGCGGGAGCATGCCCGCGATCATCCACCAGACCGGCACCTCGATGTGCTCAAGGCTGGTCGAATCTCCGGCGGCGCCGCGCTTCTTGGTGAGGGCTCTCGCGAAAGTCTTCCAGGAGAAAGCGAGCTGTGTCAGGGAGCTCACGACCATGAGGGCGGTGCCCGCCCAGAGGGCCCAGCGGTAGACGTGGAAGGTGGTCCCGCCGCCGATCAGCTCCATCGACGCGTGGAAGTCCTTGGGGAAGACGCCGTCCACCATGTGCGGGGCGTCCATCGAAATGATCCATGGTGCGACGAAGAAGTACAGCAGGATGGAGCCCGCAAGCATGGTGAGCGACACGCGCAGACCGACGATCATGCCCGCCGCGATGAGCAGCACGCTGGGCTCAAAGCCGAACTGGATCAGCTGCTTGCCGACCAGCGTCTCCTTTCCTACGGCGAGGTTCTTGTCCATATAGCTCCAGAACCAGTTGAGCCTGCCGGTCTCCGGGGTGACCGTGGCGAAGCCGTGTCCGGGGAGCTGCTCTGGGAGCCGCAGGGCGTGCAGGGGGCCCTTGATGTTCTTCTCTTCACTGCCGAAGACCTTGTCCAGGACGTTCAGTGTGCCCTCGCCGGTGTTCAGGATGCCCACAAACGCGCCCACCGCAAGCGCGATCACCAGCGAGTATGCCTTGTGCACCGCCTCCAGGCTCTTGCTGTAGAGGCTCTTGAGCGTCTCGGCCGCGGCGATGCCGCTGGGGAACGGGAGCTGTTCGTGGTTGATCATCTGGCGCTTCATGGGGATGGCCAGGAAGACACCCATGAGGCCGGTGCAGAACGTGAACAGCGTGACGACCATCCAGGGTTGCACGGCGGAGGTCTTGACATCCGCGGAGGTGCCGCCCTCGGGGGGCTTGGCCAGCAGCAGCAGCGCACCGAACATCGTCGCGATCGTGGATCCCGTCGAATAGCCCGCGGCTGACGCGGTCGATTGCATGCAGTTGTTCTCGAGCACGGACATCTTCGACTGCTGCTTCCACAGCAGCAGCCCCAGCCCGGCGCCCATAAGCGTCAGCACCAGGGCGGTCCCGTAGCGGGCTACCTCGGGCCAGGGGGAGCCCACACCCTGCTCGGTCAGCATTGCCCCCAGGCCCGGGCCGACCTTCAGCCACGCGAGGGCGATGATCCCGACCGCCGCCAGCGGCGCGAGGATGCGGCCCAGGATGCGCCCCGCCATGAACGCCACGCCGTTCCAGATCACGAAGCTCATCACACAGGCCGTGATTGCCACGCCGAATGCCCAGCCGATCTTGAGGGTGGTGTAGAGGTTCGCCGAGCACATGAGCATGCCCAGCAGACCGCCCATGACGACCGCCCGCAGCGTCAGCTGGGGCATCTTGTCGCCCTGGTACACGTGCTTGAACCAGTGCGCGTCCTTCTGCTCGGGAGTCGCGTTCTCCGGCAGGGGCGGGATATCGCCGGCGGTGGTGGAGACGGGAGTGGGGGACGCTTCGGTCGGTGCTGCCATGGGGGGTTCCAGTCAACAAACAAACCCGGGCGGCCGGTGACCGGCCGCCATCCCCCCTGTTCCGCATCGTGGACGCACAACGTACCGCAACTCGCACGCCCGATCAACCCGCGACACCCAAGGTTTGGATTCGGTTTGGTTATCGGCGCACTTCCGGCGCCTGAGATGCAGCAAACCGCTCCATCGCCCGCAGCGTTTCGTCGCTCACGTGGTGCTCGATGCCCTCGGCATCGCGCTCCGCCACTCGGGGGGACACTCCGAGCGCAGCCAGGAAAGCCACCACAACGCGGTGCCGGTGCTTGCTGGCCCTCGCGAGGGCGCGCCCGGCAGCGGTCAGCAGGACTTCCCGGTGGGGCTGCGCTTCGACGAGTTTGTCCCTGTGCAGGCGGGCGATGGTTCTCACGACGGTGACGTGGCTGACACCCATAGCGCGGGCCAACTCCCCGACGCGGGCTTCACCCCGCTGCTCGATGAGGTCGGCGATCGCCTCGGTGTAGTCCTCGGCCAGTTCGGTGGCGTGGGCTGCGCGGACCCGCCGGAACCCCTCGACCGCCCCCCCCGCCTTGCGGGGTCTGCGCGGTGGTGTCCTGGGCGCGGGGCTCATGCGTCCCCAATGTAGCACACGCTACCCGCGCGTCAACCGCCCGCCCGGCGGCGTCTTGACACGCGGGGCGGGCCCCAGTATTGTAGTAGACGCTACATGTAGCCGATGCTACAAGTCACACCGTGTCCACCCTCCCCGCACAGCCCCCCCCTCCTCCCCCCGGCCCGCCCGGGGCCGGCGCGTCCCCCGCCTGGCGCCGGGAGAGCCCTCCCAGCCTGGCGGAGTCCCACGGTTCGGTCCGCGTGCCGACCACGGCCCACCCGCTGCGCAAGCTGTGGGCTTTCACCGGCCCTGGGCTGATGGTCGCCGTCGGCTACATGGACCCGGGCAACTGGGCGACGGACCTGGCCGCCGGCGCACGATTCGGCTACGTCCTGCTGTGCGTGGTGCTCATCTCCAACCTCATGGCGATGCTGCTGCAGCACCTGGCCGTGAAGCTCGGCGTCGTGACGGGGCGTGACCTTGCGCAGGCCTGCCGCGACCACTTCCCCAAGCCGGTCGCGGTGTTCCTGTGGGTGATCTGCGAGATCGCGATCGCGGCCTGTGATCTGGCGGAGGTGATCGGCTCGGCGATCGCCCTCAACCTGCTCTTCGGCATCCCGCTGGTGTGGGGCGTGCTGATTACCACCCTGGACGTCATGCTCGTCCTCGCCCTGCAGCACCGGGGGTTCCGCGTGCTGGAGTGCATCGTCGCCGGCCTCATCGTGCTGATCGGCGGCTGCTTCGGGTATGAACTGATCGCGGCTCGTCCGGACCTGCCCGCAGTGCTCAAGGGCCTGTTCCCCACGGCGCAGGTGGTGGTGAACCCCGCCCAGCTCTACATCGCCATCGGCATTCTGGGCGCGACGGTCATGCCCCACAACCTGTACCTGCACTCCTCCATCGTGCAGACGCGGGCGTTCAGCCGGGACGACGCGGGCAAGGCGATGGCCGTCCGCTACGCCACCATCGACTCCACGGTCGCCCTCTTCTTTGCCTTCTTCATCAACGCCGCCATCCTCATCCTGGCCGCGGCGGCGTTCCACGGCACGGCGCACGCGGAAGAGGAGATCGGCATCGAGCGCGCGTACGAGCTGCTCACGCCGGTGCTGGGGGCCGGGCTGGCGAGCACGCTTTTCGCGGTTGCGCTGCTCGCGAGCGGGCAGAACTCCACGCTCACCGGCACGCTCGCCGGGCAGATCGTCATGGAGGGGTTCCTCGACATCCGCCTGCGGCCGTGGCTCCGCCGGCTGGTCACCCGCCTGATCGCGGTTGTTCCCGCGGCGGTCGTCGCGGGGGTGGCCGGCAGCAGCGGGGTGAACCGGCTCCTCATCCTGAGCCAGGTGATCCTGTCCCTCCAGCTGGGCTTCGCGGTCGTGCCCCTGGTGATGTTCACCACGAGCAGGGCGAAGATGGGGCGTTTCGCCAACGGGCCGGTCATCATGGCGGCGGCGTGGGCGACGGCGGCCATCATCGTCGGGCTCAACGCGTACCTTCTGTACCAGACCATCGTGGGCTGGAAGTCGTAGGTTTGGGGGTCTCCATGTACAGCACGATCCTCGTCGCGCTCGAGAATTCACCGACGGACGACGCCATCCTGCGTCACATTCGCCCCCTCGCGAAGGTCCACGGGGCGTCCCTGGTGCTCGTCCACGTTGCCGACGGCTTTGCTGCGCGGTACCAGGAGGGGCTCAACCTGGAAGACTCCGAGGAGATCAGGAAGGACCGTGCGTACCTGGCCCGCTGCCAGCGGGAGCTTGAGTCTGACGGGTTCAGGGTGGCGACGGCGCTCGAGAAGGGCGACCCGGCGACGGGCCTCATCGCCGCCGCGGTGCGCGAGCGCTGCGACCTCATCGCCATGGCCACGCACGGCCACGGGCCGGTGTCGGACCTGCTGCGGGGGAGCGTTGCGGACAAAGTCCGCCACAGCACGGACATCCCGGTGCTCATGCTCAGGGCCCGCAGGCCGGCGGGGTGAGCGCCGTGGGCGGAAGGAATGCGGCCCGCCGTCCGGGACTTACACTCCACCATGCCCGACACTCCCGCACCCCCCATCTCGCTCCGCGGTGTGGTCAAGAGGTTCGGCGGCCGGGCGGTGCTGGACGGCATCGACTTTGATGTGCTCCCCGGCGAGACGATGGTCATCATGGGCGGGAGCGGCAGCGGTAAGAGCACGCTGCTCCGCACCATCATCGGGTCTTTCAGGCCGGACGAGGGGAGCGTCTCCCTCTTCGGGCAGGACATGGCCAGCGCCCGCCCCGAACAGCTGAACGAAGTCCGTAAGCGGTTCGGCATCCTCTTCCAGTCCGGCGCGCTCTTCAACAGCATGACCATCGCGCAGAACGTGGCGCTCCCCCTGCAGGAGCACACGGACCTGGACCCCGAGATCATCGACATCCAGGTGAAGATCAAGCTGGAGATGGTCGGGCTGCTGGAGGCCGCCGACCGGTACCCCGCCGAGATTTCCGGTGGGATGAAGAAGCGGGCGGGCCTCGCGAGGGCGCTGGCGCTGGACCCGGAGATCCTCTTCTATGACGAGCCCAGCGCGGGGCTTGACCCGGTCACCAGCGCCCAGATCGATCAGCTCATCGTGGGCCTTTCCCGCCAGCTGGGGGTGACGAGCGTTGTCGTCACGCACGAGATGGACAGCGCGTTCACCATCGCCGACCGCATGTGCATGCTCGACAAGGGGCGGATGATCATCGTGGAGACCCGGGACTGGTTCGACGCTCTGCGCAGGACACCCGAGGCCGCGGCCCCCTCCCTGGCCGATCGGGACCGCCTCGTGCGGCAGTTCCTGCGGGGTGACCCCGAGGGCCCCATCACGCAGCGCAAGCAGACGGGCCTGTACGAGCGGGCCCTGCTGGGTGTGGACGCCGCCATCCTGCTGCCTACACCCAGCCTGGAACCCACGCGCCGCTGAGCCCCGCACGGGCACCGGCTGAGCATCTACCCTCGCCCCATGCCCAACGCCAAGCTCCTTGAGACTTTCCCGACGCCCACCGACACGGCCTTCGTCATCGAGCACGTTGCCGACGAGTTCACCAGCCTTTGCCCCAAGACGGGCCACCCCGACTTCGGCACGATCACCGTCCGGTTTGAGCCCGCCCCGGCGAGGTCCGGCGGCGTCTGCGTCGAGCTCAAGAGCCTCAAGCTCTACCTCCAGAGTTTCCGCACCGAGGGCATCTTCTACGAGGCGGTGACCAACCGGATCCGGGATGATCTTGCCGCGTGCATGAGGCCGAACTGGATGGTCGTGAAGACCGACTGGAAGGGGCGCGGCGGCATCCGCAGCACCATCCGCGCCACGCATGGCGGCGTGCCGGCGGGGTGGTTGCAGTAGGGGCGGCCAGTGAACCCGCCGACGGGGCTCGCGTGCCTAGTCCCGCCCGATCGGCAGGGGGTCCTGGGCCTCTCCCTTGGCCCAGGCCTTGACCTTGGGCATGATCACCTCCTCGAAGATGATCTTTGCGCACGCCGCGACGGGGATGGCGACCAGCAGGCCGTAGAAGCCCGCGAGGATGCCTCCCGAGATGCTGGCGAAGAGGATGATGGGCATGGACAGGTCGGTGTTCTTGCCCTGGATGGCGGGGCTCAGGAAGTAGTCGTCGAGCACCTGGCTGATGATCTGGAGCACCAGGGGCGCGCCGACGATCCACCACCAGGCGCTGCGGAAGCCCTCGGGCGCGTCGGGGTTGAGGGCCATCAGGAGCATCACGATGGGCATGCCGATGAGGCCCGCGGCGTAGGGCACCAGGGTGAGCAGGCCCACCAGCGGCCCGACGATGAGCGGCGCCGGGCACCCGATGATCCACGTGCCGGCCGTGAACAGCACCATCTGGATCGCGCAGATCGTGAGGCGCCCGCGCACGAAGCCCGCCACGACCCGGTCCATCTTCGAGACCAGGTGGAACACGCGGCTCTTGCGGTCATCGGGCACCAGCCCCTGCCAGAAGCGGGTCACGCTGCCCCAGCTTCGGCAGAAGAAGAAGAAGAAGAACCCGGTGAAGAACGCCATGGTCCCCAGCCGGAAGAGGGTGGTGACCACGCCCCACGCGCTGCTCAGGAGGTTGGCGCTAAGCTGGTAAGCACCCTTGCCGATCTCCGCGGTGTTGGCCCGCAGGAAGGCGACGGCGCGCGTGGTGAGTTCTGCGACCGCGCCGGACATGGACTGCTCGATCACCCCGCCCTGGCCCTCGGCCTGCGCCGGCACCGGCGTGCCCTGGGGTGGCGTCATGTCCGGCCCCAATTGGGACTCCTTCGCACCGGCGGGGTCCAGGGCTGCCCGCTTCGCGGCGTCCATCGCCTCGTTGATGCGGGCCCGCGTCTGCTGCTCGACCAGCCAGTCGCGCAGGCTCTTCCAGCGCTGGCTGGGCAGGGCTTCACGGAGGGTCGGGTCTTCGGGCTTGTCCAGGCTCTTGATGAGCGACTGCACGTTGGTGAGCTGTTCCTCCGCGAGGCGCGTCCCCTGCAGCACGCCGAACGTGAGGCCCAGGCCGGCGGGCACGACCACCGCGAGACCGGCGCACACGATGATGAGCACCGCCACGAAGTTGCGCGTGACCTTGAATCGCACGGTGAGGTAGCGCACCAGCGGCTCGAACAGGTACGCGAGCAGGAGCGCCAGCAGCAGCGGCACGGTGACCGTGCTCAGCATGTAGCCGACGTACAGCAGGCCCAGGATCGCCGCGAGCAGCATGGCGTCCCGCAGCGGCTGGATCTGCCACAGGTGCAGCGCGTGCCACGCCGGTCTGGGCGAGGGTGCGGGTGCCTTGGCCGGGTGTCCCCCTGGGTTCTCCATGCCACACGATAGGGTTGGGGTCGGGCCCACCTTAGGCCCAGGGCCCGGGGGCGTTACGCGTCCAGAGGCCGCTTCAGCAGGACCACGACGGAGCGCGTGCGCCCTTCCTGCATGTTGGTTTCAAAGACGCCGCAGACCTCCCACCCTTCTCTCCCCGCGTTGTTCAGCGTCTCCCGCAGCGCCTGCACGTCCACCTTGCCGCCGACAAAAACGCCGGTGGCCTCGACCATGACTGTCGCGTATTCCCACTTCTGCATGTCGCCCCCCTGCGCCCGCGCTACCTGGGGTCCCCGAGGTCGGCGAAGACCTCGTCGAAGTCGAAGACGTTCTCGAAGTCTTCCGGGCAGTCCTCGTCGGTCTTCCGCATCATCTCCGCCTCGATCATGGCGAAGACGATCCGCCCGAAGTCTCCGGTGGAGTGGATGTGCCAGGAGGACAGCACCGGCTTGGCGAGCAGGCCGAACTGCCGCACCGCGTAGTCCTTGAGGCCCAGGCAGAGCTGCTGGCCCGACACGTGGCGCGAGCGATCGTCGCCCTCTTCGGCCCTGTCGCCGTGCACCGCCGATGCGGTGAACGCCAGGCCCAGGCGGACAAATTCATACGCCTTGGGCGGGAACGGTCCCGCCTTGGCGCGGATGGACTTCCAGTCGAGCTGACTCACCGGGTACTTTCTCCTGCAGGGCCGGACGGGCCCATTCCACCCAACATCGCACATCCCGTGCCAGATTCCTCACCCTTTACGCCATATTTCAGCGCCGGTTTCCCTTGCTCCATGCGTGGCCGGCGCGCACTTGGCACAATGATTGGAAGCCGGCACACGGTCTTTCAATTCGCGCACGAGCAGTCCTTACAAAGTGCTAACGGTCTGTCGAACCAAGCCGTGCGCTCAGGTGTTCCGATCCGTGCACCACCCATCGAAGCGGTTTGAGGACCCAGCTGTGCCCGCTGCCAATACCGATCCGCGCCGTCCGGGCGGTGTCACGTCGCGCCACCGGATCGCGCGGTTGTTCCAGGAACAACTCCACGCTCTCCACCAGGTCCACACCATTCAGCGCACGGTCGATGGCCAGCGCCTGGCAGAGCTTGCCCGGACCGGAGCACAAGTCCTTGTCGCGCAGCGCCTTCTTTCCCCGGCCCCGCAGCCCCCGCATGGTCTCAAGCCCCTCCAGAGGCTCCAGGGCACGCACCAGCACCGCCAGGGGCACCCCCACCTTTCCGCAGACAACGTTCATGCAGAAGTGCATGCCGTACGTGAAGTAGACGTAGGCGGTGCCGGGCTGCGCGTACATCGCCTCGTTCTTCACACCCCGCCGTCCACCGAAGGCGTGCGAGGCCGTGTCCTTCACTCCCGCGTACGCCTCCACCTCCACGATCCGCCCCGCCAGGCGCGTGCCGTCGGGGAGAACCCGAACCAGAGAGCAGCCCAGGAGGCGCGGGGCCAGCCGCTCGGAGGTGGTGGCGAAGAACGCGCGCTGCGGGCGCGCGCATGAGGGCTGGATGGGAGTTCTGCGGCTGCTCACCGCGGGGAAGGTACACACCCCCGGGCGGGCCGTTGGCCCGCACCCCGCACTTTCATCGCGCGCACCGTGATCTCCCGATGTATGATGCCCTGCCCCTGTGCGCCGGATACGCTCCTGGCGTTGACGGGGGCAGCCAGGTACGGATATCTGCCCCGGCTTTCCCGGCCGGGCCGCTCATGGAAGGGCGCTATGGACTCCTTTGTGATCGAGGGCGGCGCACGCCTCTTTGGACGCACCCGCATCAACGGCTCCAAGAACGCGGCCCTGCCGATGCTGGCCACGTGCCTGCTCACCGACCAGCCAGTCACCCTCCGCGATGTCCCCAACCTCGCGGACATCAAGAACATGCTGAAGCTGCTGGGCACCCTGGGCGTCGTCCGCAAGGACGGCGGCGAGACCCTGGAAGCCGATGCGCCCTACACCGATGGCGTCATCACCCTCCACTCGGTGGACCCTACCGCCAGCCACGCCCGCTACGACATCGTCAAGACCATGCGGGCCTCCATCTGCACCCTGGGCCCCATGCTCGCCAAGCGCGGGTACGCCAGGGTCTCCCAGCCGGGAGGCTGCGCGATCGGCGACCGCCCCATCGACCTCCACCTCCGCGGGCTCCAGGCCCTGGGTGTGCAGGTCACCCAGTCCGAGGGCGACATCGTCGCCAAGATTCCCTCGGGGGGGCTGGTGGGCACCACGATCTTCCTGGGCGGCAACTTCGGCAGCACCGTGCTGGGCACGGCCAACGTCATGTGCGCCGCCACCCTTGCCAAGGGCACCACCATCATCGAGTCCGCCGCGTGCGAGCCCGAGATCGTGGACCTGGCCAACCTGCTCAACGCCATGGGCGCCAAGGTGCGCGGTGCGGGCTCGCCCCGGCTCATCATCGAGGGGGTTCCAGAGCTCACGGGCGTCGACCACACGGTCATCCCCGACCGCATCGAGGCCGGGACGCTCATGATCGCCGCGGCCATGACCAACGGCGATCTCATCCTGGATAATTGCCCGATGGACTCGCTGCTCGCCGCGACGTACGCGCTCGCGACGGCCGGTGTGCACGTGACGCCCATCGGGCAACAAGCGATCTCGTCGGTGGGGGGCCTGGCGACCGGCCACCAGCGCCACAAGGCCAGCCTCCTGTCGGTGATCACCGGCTCGGCGGACCCGGCGGCGCCGACGGACCGTGACGACCCGATGCGCCGCACCGTCCGCATCACCTGCGAGCGCCACCTGCGCCCGGTCGAGGTCACCACCCAGCCCCACCCGGGCTTCCCGACGGACCTGCAGGCGCAGCTGGTCGCGATGCTGACGCTCGCCAGCGGCAACAGCGTGGTGACCGAGCGCATCTTCCCGGACCGCTTCCTGCACGTGGCGGAGCTGCTGCGCATGGGCGCCAAGATCAACCGCGTGGGCAGCACGGTGGTGATCAACGGCGTGCAGCGCCTCAAGGGCGCCCCGGTCATGGCGAGCGACCTGCGGGCCAGCGCCGGGCTGGTCCTGGCGGGCTTGGCCGCCGAGGGCACGACGATCGTCAACCGCGTGTACCACCTGGACCGTGGCTACGAGCGCCTCGAGGAACGTCTCCGCGCCCTGGGCGCCCAGGTGCAGCGCGTGGACGAGAAGGAACTCGCCGGCGCGGCGGTGGTCGAGGCGTGATGTGCCCGCCGCGGGGGCGGACTCGCACTCCCATGCTCCAATGAAGAACGCCGCCCGGGTCTCTCGACCCGGGCGGTTCCTCTTTGTGCAGCTCCCTCAAAGGCACGCGCCGCCGCTGAACACGCTCAGCAGGGAGTCGATGTCCAGCGTGTCGGGGAAGAGCCCGTCGTTGTTGAAGTCGATGTCCCCGCAGGAGGGGTCGTTGCTGCAGGACCCGCCGGAGAAGACCGACAGGAAGTCGTCGATGTCGCTGGTGTCGGGGAAGAGCCCGTCGTTGTTGAAGTCGATGGAGTCGCAGGCCGGCCCGCCCGTCACGCAGCCCATGTTGGCGGAGCCGGGGCTCAGCAGGTAGGCGGGGTCCAGCGCTTCTCCGGGCGCCAGGGGCGGGAAGAAGGCCTGCTCGACGGGGTCGGGGGTGTACGGCCCCGGCACCGTGCCCAGCACGTCCATGGAGTACACGTGCCCGCACGCACGCCCGAACGTGTCGGGCGTGAAGCCGTTGGGGTCGGCCAGCACGTTGTCCGTGATGTCGAGGCCGCCCGGCAGCTGCGATGCGTACTGCAGGTGGGTGTCGCGGCTGTTGCCGTCTTTGTACCCCAGGGCGTCGATGACGCTGATCCAGGGCGTGGCGTCCAGGGTGCCGTCGTTGTTGGTGTCCAGGTCCTGGCCGATCGTGCCGCTGAAACCGCGCACGATGAGCCACGTGTACGACCCGTTCTCGATGTCCGGGCTGAAGTCCTGCACGTAGACGTTGGTGGCCGGGTCCAGGGACGGCGGCAGCGTGCTGGACGCGTCGCGCCACAGGAACAGCGAGTTGGTCCCCGTGGACTTCCCGTCCAGGCTCAGGGCGTAGTCGATGGTGCCCGCGACGCACCCCGCCCCGCAGTCACCCTCGATGATCACGACCGTCAGCCCCGTCATGTCGTAGCCGGGCGCCGCGGAGCGCAGCTCGATGAACTCGTTGCCGTTGTCGCTGCCCGGCGGGTTGACCAGCACCTCGTTGAACTGCACCTGGGCCCCGGCCGCGGACGCGAACAGGGCGCACACCGACCACACGCAGCACATCTTCATGGATCTCCCTTTCATCTCTCCCGTTCCTCTCTTCCGTGTTACATGCTCAACGTCACATGGTCCGGCGATCCAGCCCTCAGAAGTTCAGCCCGTTCCGCGTGAGCCACCCGCCGTAGACCTTGCCCTCCAGCTCGTCGTACAGGAGCACGTTCTGGATGGTCCCGAATGTCCCGGCGCTCCCGCCCCACTCGCCGTCGCGCCTGACGTTGTCCGCGAACTGGTCCACGTGGGCGTCGGCGAAGAGCATGCCGCCGTACATCCGGTCGTGGTCGTGCTCCTGGTCGGCGATGCGGGGTCCCTTGCCGTGCACGGGGCCAAAGTCCTCGAACCGCTGGCGTCCGGTCCCCGGCCCGCTGATGCCCGGCGGGTTGATCATGGTGGTGGGGCCGTCCGACAGCACCTTTGCACCTACCAGCTGGTCGCCCCGATACGGCACCATGTCCCCCTGCTGCGGGTTGGCGATCACCGTGGCGTCCCCGAGCATCACAACCCGCGAGGGAGTTGTGGTGACGCCGATGAACCTGTCCGCCAGGGGCCCGCGCAGGCGTGTGCGGTCCTTGAAGTTGTTGTACTGCCTGTGGTCCTTCACGTCCGTGTGGGCCATCTGCCAGTTCTGGCAGTAGTTGGTGTTCAGCCCGCGCGTCACGAACTCGTCCACGTCCGCCAGCGTGAAGGTCGCGTACGCCTGGTCGTTCAGGCGCTGCATGTTCAGCGACTGGCTCGCCCGGGCCGGGCTGCTGGGGCACAGCATCTTCCCGGGGATGCCGTAGCCGCCGTTGAGCACGTCGGCCACCCAGCCCGTGGTGTCGATCCGCCCGTACCCCTCCATCAGCGAGTTGTCCCACGAGCCCGAGGAGTAGAACCCCCGGTACGACGCCGCGTACGACTCGAAGCACACGCCGAACTGGCGCAGGTTCGACCTGCACTTGACGGTCCGCCCCGATTCACGCACCGACGCCACGCTGGGGAGGAGCAGCCCCATCAGCAGCGCGATCACCGCGATGACCACCAGCAGCTCTATGAGTGTGAAGGCAGGCCTGCGTCCTGGTGCGCCCGCCCGGGCTGTGGGGTCCATGCTGCGTGCTCCGGTTGCCGCTCTTCCTCGTGGCCAGCCAGTAAAGCCGCCCGGCAAGAAGGGCGCGTTAACGGGCGGTCAAGCGTGCGCGAAGAGATCGTGAAGAGGCCTCAGCGGCCTCCGGCAGGTCCGATGGCAAACACCCACACCACCGACGGGGCGTCCCCGCGCATGTCGTTGTCGCTGCTCACCAGCAGCGTGCGCCGCCCGTCCTCCAGCGCCGGCCCCCACGCCAGCCCCTCGATCTTCTCCGGCATGCACCCACCCGCAAGGCCGAACGCCGGGTCCATCAGGTCCAGGAACACTTCCTTGTGCACGGGCGTCACGCCCGGGGGTATTCCCAGCACCGGCAGCACATCGACGCCCGAGATATCCGACGCCCGCGATACGTCCACCCGATACACCGTCCGGGCCACCGCCTCAGCGCCGCCCTTGCCGTCCCGCTCCAGCACCAGCAGGTGGTCCCCATCATCCACGAGCAGCTCGTTCACTCCGTGCGTCGGGCGGTCCAGGAGGTACAAGTATTCCGCGGGCCGCCCTCCATCCAGCGGCGCACGCAGCAGCCGCATGTTGATGCCCGCCCGCTTCCGGTCGCCGTCCAGCCCATGGTCCTGCAGAAGGGGCGACTGCGTCATCAGCCACGCCATGGCGCCGTCGGGCGACAGCGACAGGCCCTCAAAGCCGCGGTTGGGCTGCCGGCCCGAGGAGTTCGCGGCCAGCTCTGCTTCGGTGCTTGCAGCGGGCGTCGCACACCTGTACCGGTCCGGGACCGTAACTCTGCACAGGTGCCGGCCGGTCGCGTCGAAGTGGTCCAGACTCGGCCCGTACTCCTCCGCGACCCAGAACGAGCCGTCCCGGACCACCCTGATCGATTCGGGGTCCAGCCGCGCCGGGATGCGCGTGAGGTGCTGGCCGACCTGTGCCCGCAAAGCCGGGCCCACCGCCTTCGAGGAACCTACGAACTGACCACCCCCCGCCGACCGCAGCAGGTGTGTCTCCTTCAGGGTGAGCGTCGCGGAGCGGCCCGCGATCGTCAGCCCGAAGCACTGGACTCGGCACGCAAAGTCGTTGTCCCCGTCCCTGGGCCCCCGGTCGCAGACGGCCAGCATAATGCCGCTCGCCGTGTCAAAGTCGATCCCGGATCCGAACGCTCCCAGCAGTGCATGGGGCACCCCCTCCGCGTCCGCACCCGTCAGGCCTGAAAGGTCCTGCGAATCTCCCGCGACCCGGCAGGTCGCAACCAGCTCAACCGCTGGCGTGGCGGCGTGCACGGTAGAGGCCACGATCGTGCCGGCGAGCATCAGCGTGAAGTTCAATGGCCTTCCTCCCTGGACAGGGCAACGCCCGCGGTTCGTGGGGCCGCGGGCGTTGCGGTGTGCTGGTGTGTCCTCCGGGCGCTGTGGTTCAGCGGGCGCGCCGGCGACGCAGCGCCGTCAGGGCGCCGATGCCCGCGAGGGCGACAGCGCCCGGCGTGGGGACCGTGTTGGCGCTCCCAGGCGTCAGCGATCCGGCGATGCTGACCAGCGTCCCCGACTGGTCCGCCATGCGGGTCGTGTCGAACGCGTAAGGGCCGGGGTTCGTGCCCAGCACGTCCATGCCGTAGTACTGGCCGTCCGCGCCGTACACGAAGGCGTCGGCGTTGAAGCCCGCCTGGGGCCCGAAGTTCACGCCACCCAGCGACGCCGCGTACCCGATGTTCGCAGCCCCGTCGTTCTCGATCAGCGCGATCGACGAGAGCACGCCCGTCCAGGGAGTCAGGTCGAGGGTGCCGTCGTTGTTGGTGTCCAGGTCGGCGTTGAGCGCGCCCGTGAACCCCGTGACCAGGACCCAGGTGCACGTGCCGTTCTCCAGGTCTGGGCTGAAGTCGCTCACGCGCAGCGTGGTGGCGGCGTCGGGCGCCGGGGTCAGCACACCGGCCGCGTCGCGGTGCACGAGCAGCCCGTTGGAGCCCAGCGAGAAGCCCGTGTAGTCGATGGCGACGTCCACGGAACCGGCGCCGGTCCCGTCGCCCTCCAGCCCGATCAGCCACACGTTGGTCAGAGGGGCGTTGGCGGGGCCGGAGAATTCAAAGAACTCGAACCCGTCGTCGGTGCCCGGCGCGTTCACCATGAGCTCGTTGATCCGGACCTGGGCCTGGGCGGCGCACGAAAGGCCGGCGGCGGCGGCGAGCGCAATCAGCATCTTCATCTGTCTCTCCTCTTCAAGGGTGTTGCGGCCCCCGTCTCTCATCGGGGGTGCAGCAACCTTACCGCAACCGCCGTGGCTGCGCACGCAGGACGAGGCCGCGCGACGCGGAGTTCGCCGCATCTTCGCGTCGGCTTCGCACAACCTGAACACACAGGCCCGGAGCGGGCGGTGGCGCATCGTGCGCACTCAGGGAGCGGGAGGTGATCCTGGTTCGGGCATGAGGGTGACCTGCTCTCCGCACTCCGGGCACCTCACCGTGCCCCTCCCTGCCAGGGTGTACAGACACCCCGGGCACGGTGTGGGCCGAAGCCGCCTGGTCATCCATGTACCGGTCACAATGTGTGCCCCCACGTACCCGCCCGCGAGGATCCAGCCGATCAGACCACCCCAGGAGACGACAACGTTGGCAACCAGCGCATAGCGGGCAAAGTTCTTGTCCAGGTTCAGACCGGCCGCATCGAGCAGGATCGTGGCGAGGCCGGGCCAGACGAACCACCCAGCCGCCAGTGAGGCGAGCCCCACGAAAAGGCGCACCCATACCACCTGCCGCCGGGCCGCATGCACCACGCGATCAGCATCACCGCCCGTCAGCCGGTCCAGCACGGGATGCCGCGATGCCCGACGCCACCAGACTCCCATGCGGAACTATTGCCCCGCCTCCCCGCCCACCCTTCCCCTTTGTCGCCCTGTTTCTCCCCTGCTATACTGGGCCAGCGGGCTCGTAGCTCAGTTGGCTAGAGCGCACCCCTGATAAGGGTGAGGTCAGCAGTTCGACTCTGCTCGGGCCCATTCACGGAACCGGTTTCGCCGGGCGATACGGGACGACTCCTCCAGGAGGCGTCCCGGATTGTTTTTGGCCATCCTCAGGGCGGTGCGCCCCGCCCTGCCGCACGCGGTGGCCACACTCTCCGTATCATCCGTGTCGCACCCGGGGACAACGCCCGGTTGGTCTTTGTTCGATCCCTACGCCGACGTTTCCCTGCAAGGATCACCCATGCGCATCGACGTCATCGGACGCAGTTTCGAGGTCACCGACGCCATCCGCCAGTACGCGGACACCAAGGCCGGCAAGCTTGCCAAGTACTACGACGGTCTGCAGGCAGTGACGGTCACCATCTCCAAGGCGAGCGGCAGCCAGACGACGGACTACACCGTGGAGCTCGTCCTGGACGTCATCAAGCACAAGGACTTCGTGTCGCACGCCACCGCCAAGGACCCCTACGCCGGCATCGACGTGGTCTGCGAGAAGGGCGAGCGCCACCTCCGTGACTTCAAGGAACAGATCCGCAACAAGCACTGAGCCGCGCGTGCCCGTTGCGCCGGCTCATGAACCGCGCGAGCGCCACGGGCCTCGAACCTGAACAGGGGGACGGCCGTGCCGCTCCCCAACCCCCGGCCCCTACCCCTTACCGTGTTCAAGCTCGCCGACATCATCCCCGCAGGCGCCATCGTCGTGCCGCTCACCTCGACCGACCGCGAGGGCGTCATCCGCGAGCTCGTCGGTGCCATGGCGGCGGGTGGGGGCCTGCCCAAGGCCATGGAAAAGGAAGTCGCGCAGCGCGTCATCGACCGGGAGAAGAAGGCGTCCACGGGCTTCGGCTGCGGCGTCGCCGTCCCCCACGCGAAGCACACCGGCATCAGCCGCATGGTCGCCGCCATCGGCGTCTCGCCCCGGGGGCTGGACTTCACCAGCCTGGACCGCCAGCCGGTGTACAGCGTGTTCCTCCTCATCAGCCCCGACGACAAGCCCGAGGACCACCTGGCCGCGATGGACGCGATCTTCCGCCATCACGTGAGCAAGGAGTCCTTCCGGCGCGCACTCCGCGGCGCAACAAGCGAGGCGCAGGTCCGCGCCCTGCTCGCCAGCACCGACGAAGCCCACCTCGTGTAGCCTACCCGTGCCCACCTGCACCTCCAACGCCACCGTCGTCAACCGCCTGGGCCTCCACGCCCGGCCCGCGATGGCGTTCGTCGACATGGCCGCGACGTTCGCCTGCGAGGTCCGCGTGAAGAAGGACGACACCGAGGTCAACGGCAAGTCCATCATGGAGGTCATGATGCTCGCCGCCAGCCAGGGCAGCGTGCTGGAGATCTGCTGCGACGGCGCCGACGCCGACAGGGCCGCCCACGCGCTCAAGGCCCTGGTCGACTCCGGCTTCGACGAGGAATGAACCCGGATTCACCCCGGGCAACGCACGCTGAAAACCCGCGCACCCTCAGGTAGAATCGCCCATGCAAGCAGCAGCAGACAGCGTGCCGGCGCCGCCCGTGGCGCCGGCGGCCACACCGCCCGCCCCTCCCTCCGGTCACGGCCTCGAGAACGCGGCGGCGGATGTGCTCCAGAGGGCCGTCCTCGGCCACACCGTGCAGCAGTGGATATACGCCGGGGCGACCGCCGCCTGCATCCTGCTGCTCTTCTACCTCGTGCGCCCGATCCTCTTCCGCCTCGTCCGCAGGCTCTCCAGGAAGACGCAGACGCGCCTGGACGACATGGCCGCCGAACTCATCAAGGACATCCGCTGGTGGTGGGTCCTTGTCATTGCCATCGCGGCGGGCGCGATGTTCCTGACGGGTGTGCCCGCGGGGGGCGGGCAGGCCGAACTCACGCGCGCCGACCTGCCCCACTGGCTGAGGGTCACGGTCGTCGCGGTGACCGCGCTCCAGTTCCTCCTGTTCACCCGCATCCTCGTCAACTACGCGCTGGACTACATGCTCCGGAAGAACCGCCAGCCGGACGGCACGCCGGACCCCGCCGTGCAGAACAGCCTGGGAGTCATGCGGTTCCTCATCATGCTGGGCCTGGCCATCGCGATCATCCTGGTCGCCATGGAGAACCTGGACATCAAGGTCACGCCCATCCTCACCGGCCTGGGCATCGGCGGCATCGCCGTGGCCCTCGCCGTCCAGAACATCCTGGGCGACGTCTTCGCCAGCCTCACCATCGTGCTGGACAAGCCGTTCCAGGTCGGCGACGCCATCACCGTCGGGGACAAGTCCGGCACGGTGGAGCGCATCGGCATCAAGACCACACGCCTGCGGGCCACCTCCGGCGAGGAGCTGGTCTTCGGCAACAGCGACCTGCTCAGCAGCCGCGTGCAGAACTTCAAGCGCATGCAGGAGCGCCGCGTCGCCTTCACGCTGGGCGTGGTGTACGAGCTCCCGCCCGAAAAACTCCGGAGCATACCGGGGTTGGTCAAGGACGCCGTGCAGTCGGCGTCCAAGGTCCGGTTCGACCGATGCCACTTCAGCAGGTTCAACGCCTACTCGCTGGACTTTGAGTGCGTCTACTTCGTGACGACCAGCGACTACCTCACGTACATGGACGCGCAGCAGGTGATCTACCTCGCCATCGTCGAGCGGTTCGCCGGGGAGGGCATTGCCTTCGCGTACCCCACGCAGGCCCAGGTGCAGCGTCAGGCATGAGCACACGAGCCCCCCTGGGGGGGGGGTCATAAACTCGGGGCATGTCCGACCAGGCCACTCCTGCGCCGAGCCGGTTAGGGCGATTCTGCCCCAAGTG
Source organism: Phycisphaerales bacterium (assembly GCA_046350475.1). Lineage (GTDB taxonomy): Bacteria > Planctomycetota > Phycisphaerae > Phycisphaerales > UBA1924 > BJHL01. The sequence continues at coordinate 537,727 of JAXMAJ010000001.1, forward strand.
CGGATACGCGCTGCGGGGGCTGCCCGGCGAGGGAACCTGTCCCGAATGCGGGACAGACTACAACCCGCAGAGCGTGTGGAAGCAGAAGGGTCCGGCGCCCCTCGGTAACATGGTTGGGCTCATCGGCATCCCGCTGTGGGGAGTGTCCGTGACTGTGGTGCTCCAGCTCTTCGGGCTGTTGCCGGAGTTGGGTGCCCTCGTGCTGACGTTGACCGGGCTTGCGGCGGTGGTGTTCATATTCCTCACGCCGATCCTCATGCGCAGGTTCGCCCGCGACCACCTGCCCCCGGGCGAAGTCAGGTGGGGCATGTTCCGCAACGCGTGGCGCCTGAGCCCGTGGTTGCTCGTCGTGCTGGTGCTCTCCTACGCCGCATCAATCCTGAGCGCCGTGGCGCTCCTTACCGTGGGCGCGCTGCTGGCCATCTGCGCAGTGGGCGGGTAGGAGTTCTGACTGGAGGCTCCATGGGCGTCACTCTCTCCGTGCTGGGCAATCCCGAGCGCGCCATCAAGGCCACCCGCAGCCGGTGCCCCGTCTGCCTCGCCGAGGTCCCCGCGGACATCGTCGAGTCGCGTGGCCGGGTTTTGATGCGAAAGCGCTGCGTTGCCCACGGTCCATTCGAGGTACAGCTCGCGAAAGACCCGCGTTTCTACTACGACTCGCGCGGTGCAGCCAACGCCTGCTGCGGGGGCTCTGCGTGCTGTGCGCCCACCCCACAGACCGGGGCAGCGCCCACGATGGAAGCGATCTCCACCTGCATCGCGCTCATCGAGATCGTGGACACCTGCAACCTCAAGTGCCCGACCTGCTTCGCCGGCTCCCCCTGGGGCGTGGGCAAGGACGTGCAGTGCACGCCCTTCGAGAAGTTCGTGGAGCGCGTGCAGGGGGTGATCGACCGTAAAGGCGAGATCGAAATCCTGCAGCTCTCCGGGGGTGAGCCCACCATCCACCCCGAGTTCTTCCGCCTGCTGGACTGGGCCCTGGCGCACGCGCGCATCGGCTACGTGCTCATCAATACCAACGCGGTCCGCATCGCAGGCGACGCGCGCTTCAGGGCCGACCTTGCCCAGCGCAGGCGTGAGCGGGGCAAGTTCGAGCTGTACGTCCAGTTCGACGGGGTCCAGGAGGCCGGACAGGTGGACCTGAGGGGCGAGGACCTCCGGGCCCTCCGGGAACGCGCCATCGATTCTGCGGGCGCTGAGGGTGTGCCGTCCACACTCGCCATGGTCCTCTCGCCCGCCACACTCCCGCACGCGGGCGAAGCCCTTCGCTTCGGCCTCTCGCGCCGGCACTGCCGAGGCATCGTCTTCCAGCCCATGTTCACCAGCGGGCGCGTGTCCAGCGGCTCCATCCCTCTCCAGGGCAACGCCGGCCCGCACGTTATCAGCGTCGGCGACACGATCCACGCGCTCACCCAGCAGTGCCCGGACCTGCTGAAGCCCGAGGACTTCACGCCCCTGCCCTGCGGCGACCCCAACTGCCACACCATTTCGTACCTGCTCCGCCTGCGAGAGGGGACCGCGGCCCTGGGTTCGCTGGTGGACCTCGCCTCGCTCCAGGGCTTCCTGCAGGACCGGGTGAACTACCGGATGGAGGACCTCGCCCAGTGCGGCTGCGACAACCAGCCCCTCGCCGACCTGCTCAAGGCCATGGAGCTCGGGCCCGACGCCCCCTTCCGCGTCTTCATCAAGCCGTTCATGGACGCATGGACCTTCGACCAGGACCGCATCGACCGCTGCTGCACCCACGTCATCAGGAAGGACGGATCGCTCGACTCCTTCTGCCGCTACTACCTGGCGGGCGGGGGCACGGCGTGCTGATCGTGCTCGGTTACCCCCGCGGCACGGCCCTGTGGGTGGCTGGTGTGCTGGTCTCTGCGTGCGTCTGGTGGGCGGTTTCCCGGCGGGCGCCGGTGGACCGCTGGACGCTGCTGCGCGTGTACCTGGGCGGGCTGGTCGGTGCGTTCGCCGGCGCAAAGCTGGCGTACCTCATCGGCGAGGGGTGGGCCCACCTCCACGACGCACGGGCCCTGCTGACCGGCAAGAGCATCCTGGGAGCGATCCCGGGCGGCTACGCGGGCGTGGTCTGCACCAAGCACGTGCTGGGCGTGCGGCGCCACACCGGCGACTGGTTCGCGCTGGCCGTGCCGTGCGCGGTGGCGGTGGGGCGTGTCGCGTGCCTGCTGCAGGGCTGCTGCGCGGGCGTTGTCTGCAGCGAGCACTGGTGGGCGTGGCACGACGCGACCGGTCTCCCGCGCTGGCCGGCCCAGGCGACCGAGCTGGCGTTCAACGCGGGCTTTGCCGGGTGGGCGCTGCTGGCCGGGCGCACGGGCTGGTCGCGTGACAACCGCTTCCACGTGTACATGATCGCCTACGGCGCCTTCCGCTCCGTCCATGAGTTCGCGCGGGACACGGAGCGTCTGGGCAGCTTCACCGGCTACCAGGCGGTTGCGCTGGGCGTCTGCACCGCCGGGATCGTGCTGTACAGGCGTCGGGCCCGTGAGCGCCGTGCCGGGCTCAGTGAAGCTCGCTGAAGACCTCGGCCTCGTCGGTCAGGCCCAGGCGGACCTTGGTCAGCGCGTCCTCGCGCATGGGCTTGAAGCCCTGGCGCCGGGCGCACTCGTACAGGCTCACGGCGTCGGCGCTCTTGGCGACCAGCGCCCGGAGCTCATCGTTCATCGTCATGATCTCGTACACCGCGATGCGCCCGCGGTAGCCGATGCCGAAGCACGCCTCGCACCGCCCGCCCGCCTTGCTGGTGCCCGAGCCCCCGCAGCCGGTGCAGATGCGGCGCAGCAGGCGCTGGGCCATCGCCGCCAGCAGCGAGCTGGTGACCAGGTAGTGCTCCACCCCCAGGTCGATGAGGCGCGGGATGGCGGTGGGGGCGTCGTTGGTGTGCAGCGTCGCGAGCACCAGGTGGCCCGTGAGCGACGCCTGCACCGCCAGGTCGGCCGTCTCGCTGTCGCGGATCTCGCCCACCAGGATGACGTCCGGGTCCTGGCGCAGCAGCGCCCGCAGGCCCGTGGCGAACGTCACGCCCCGCTTGGGGTTCACCTGCATCTGGCTGATGCCCTCGAGCCGGTACTCCACCGGGTCCTCGATGGTCATCACGTTGCGGGTCGCCCGGTCGATGCGCGACAACGCCGCGTACAGCGTCGTGGTCTTGCCGCTGCCGGTGGGGCCCGTCACCAGCACGATGCCGTTGGGCCGGTCCACCAGGTCCATCAGCTGGGCCTGCATGTCCCGCGTCATGCCGATCTCGTCCAGCGAAAGCTGCGTGCTGGACTGGTCCAGCAGGCGGAGCACCAGGCGCTCCCCGTGCACGTTGGGGATGCACGAGAAGCGGATGTCCACCTTGCGGCTGCCCACGCGCACGCTGGTGTGACCGTCCTGCGGGCTGTGCCGGTTCGCGATGTCCAGCTCCGTCATCACCTTGAGGCGTGACGAGATCGCGCTCGCGAGCGATGCCGGGGGGTTGAACGCGTCCACCAGCGAGCCGTCGATGCGGAAGCGGATGACCAGCTTGTTCTCCTCGGGCTGGATGTGCACGTCGCTCGCGCGCCGGCGCAGGGCCTCGAAGAGGATCATGTTCACCAGCCGGATCACCGGCCCCTGCCGGGCCAGCTGCAGCAGGTCCGTCGACTGCCCGGCCGCGCCCGCCGCCGACGCGATCGCCCGCTCGTCCAGCGGCATCTCCTCGACGATCTCGGTGACCAGGTCCTGCTTCTGCTCGTAGCCGCGGTTGATCAGGTTCGCGACGCCCGCGCGCGGGCTCAGCACGCAGCGCAGCGGCATCGCGAGCATGTCCTCGAGCATGGTGAACACGCCCGGCTGCATCGGCTGCGCCGTCGCCACCGTCATCACGTGCCCGTCGCTCTCCAGCCCGGCCACCAGGCGGGCCCGCGCGATGTCCGGCGGGACCAGCTCGTAGAACCGGCTCGCCGACTCCGCCAGGCGCGGCTCCGCGACGTACTTGAGGCCGGTGCGCTGCGAGAGCAGCTCCAGCCCCTGGTGCTCGTCCATCGCGAGCACCGACAGCAGCACGTCCCACGGCTCCTCGTCGCTGCCCTCGATCGCCGGGAACCGGCGCAGGTGCTCCGCCGTCACCGGCAGCGGGGCCAGCGCCTGCGAAATGCGCGACAGCTCGAGCGCCGACGGGCCCTGCGTGGTCGCGCCGGGCGCGGCGCCCCGCCTGGCCAGGTCCTTGGCGGTCTTGTTCGACTTGTTGGGCGGTGTGGGGGCCATGAAGGGCTGGTGGGTCGGTCGTGGGATGGTGTCGGGAGCGAGGTCGCACACCCGGGCCTCAGTCCGGGTTCATCTCCTGCTTGTCGCTGTCCCGCACCGGCGGGATGGGCCGCGGGGTCGGCACTGCAGGCTTGGTCTCCTCCACGGGCGGGAGATCCGCCGGCGTCGCGGGCGACGCGTCGGGCAGCACGTTCAGGAGCGAGGGGTCCGCACCCTCCGGGGTCGATCCCTGGGCCGGCCCTGCCGGAAGGGTGTCCTTCCAGATGTCGATCGACCGCGGCGCCAGCACGGGGAACTCCCGCGCGATGCTGCTCGCCGACTGCGGGCCCTGGCTCAGCAGCCGGAGGTCCTCGAAGTTGGGGTCGCGGATGATGCGGGGCGTCAGGAAGACGTACAGGCGCGTCTTGCGGTCGCCCGTCTTCGTGTCCGAGAAGAGCTTGCCGATGAGCGGGATGTCGCCCAGGAGCGGCACCTTCGCCACAGTCTTGTTGTCCTGCGAAACCACCAGCCCGCCGACCACCACGGTCGAGTCCGTCGGCACCGTGATGCTCTCGCTGTTCATCTTGTTCGTCTGCTTGGGGGGGCTGAGCACCGTGCCGCCCACCGTCTGTGCCTCGCCGGTGAAGCTCGAGAGCTCGATCTCGTACTTGAGGCGGAGCGCTGCGCTGTCCGAGATCCGGGGCGTCACCTTCAGCGTCGTGCCCGCCGTGGCGCTCTCGCCCTGCGCAACCACGTCGCCCGAGCCGCCCGTGCCCCGGCTGATGGTGGTGGTCGGCTGCTCGTCGATGCTCACCACCTGGGCCTCCTCGTTGTCGTCCACGAGCAGCTGGGGCGAGGACACGATCTTGGAGTCCGTCTGGTTGGCCAGGGCGGTCATCACCAGCGGGACCTGGTCGCTCTTGATGATCGCCGCCGTCATGCCCGAGAGCGCCGTCGACACGCCCTTCACGCCCAGGATGGGCTGGGCCGCCGTCGTGCCGAACGACCCCAGCCCGAAGTTCGTGTTCAGCACGCCCCCCGTGCCGTGGGCGTTGATGAGCTGGTTCTCGAACGCCAGCCGCAGCCGGTCGTCGGTGGTGACGGCGACGATCATCGCCTCCACGTAGACCTGAGGCTTGCGCTGGTCCAGCTTGCCGATGAGCTTCGCAAACTCGGTCTGCTGACCCGCGCGGGCCTTCACGATGACCTGGTTGTTGGAAACGTCGGCGATGACAAAGGAGTCCGCGTCGAACCCGAAGGAGTCCTCGAACGCCGAGCCCGTCGCCCCCGCGCCGTTGACCGCCTGCGGGCGGACGTTCCGCCGGGGCGTGGCCTGCGGCTGCCCGCCGCCGGGCAGGATCGAGGACGACCCCAGCGGCTGGCTGTTGGTGATCAGGTTGTTGAGGATGTCCGCCACGTCCTCCGCGTCGCTGTTGCGGAGCTTGTAGGTCTCCAGCACGATGCGCTCGGCCTTGGTGTCCAGCTCCTTGATGAGGGCCGCCAGCCGCTCCTGCTGCTGCGGGGTCGCGTAATAGATGATGTTCCCGCTCGACTCGTCCACCACCATCACCGGCCCGCCCACGGTGGAAGAACCCCGCTGCGCATTGTTGATGAGCTCGTTCTGCTGGAACGCGAACTGCGTGTTCTGCCCGCGCGCGATGGTCGTCACCTCGCCGAGGCCCTGGCCCCGCGCGAGGTCCGCGATCTGCTTGGCCGCCGACCCGGCGAAGTACTGCTTGGGCACCAGCGCGTTGGGGCGGTCGATGATCGTCAGCAGCTTGCGCACGTCCTCGATCTCATCGGGCAGGCCCCGGAAGAACAGGGCGTTCCCCTGCGGGTCCACCGTCAGGCGCCCGCCCAGGTTGCTCAACGCGCCCACCTGCCCGGCCCCGCCCTGCGGGTTGAAGTTCTGGATCTGGTTCTGGATCGCCTGGTTGGGGTCGCTCCGCGTCGGCTGGCTCATCTGCCCGATGAGCTGCAGCGCACGCTCCCGCGCCACCGGCGCCGCGATGTACGTCAGCTCCAGACGGATGAACTGGGCCCGCTTGAAGTGCTCCGTGATCTGGTCGATGATCGCCTGGATCGCGTCCAGCTTCCGGGGCGTGTCCGTCGCGACGATGACGCCCAGCTCGTCGATGTACGTGTACTGGCGCGCCCCCACCTGCGGGTTGCCCACAAACTGCCCCTCGATCGCCGACTTGATCGACGAGGGCTGGATGTTGGGCGTGCTGAACACCCGCGTTGTCGGGCGGTCGCTGCCCACCATCGGCCGGACGTCCAGGGTCGGCGCGACGGTGTAGAACCCGAACTTGTCCTTCGTGATCGTCCAGCCCTGCTGCTCCAGCAGCTGGTCCAGCAACGCGACCAGCTCGCTCTTCTTGACAGGCACCGGCGCGTTGAACACCACCGTCCCCGGCACGTCGCCCTTGGTCGCCACGTTGATCTGCAGCGTCTCCGCCACCATGTCCACCAGCGACGCCAGCGTCACCGGCTCGGTAAACGCCGACAGCGTCACCATGTCGTCGCCCGCGTTCTCCAGCGGCTGGGCAGGGTGCGTGGGCTGCGCAGGCTGGCTCGGCGCCACCGGCTGCACGCCGGGCTGAACCCCCGGCTGCATCCCGGGCGCCGGCACCGCCGGCGTCACGCCCGGACGCTGGAACCCCTTCACCGGCCGCCCCGGCTCGTTCCCCTTGGGCTTCTCCTGCCCCGCCGCGGGACACGCCAGACCGCTGCACGCCAGCAGCAACGCCGCGCACACCACCGTGGGCCGGAAGCAAGTCGTGTTGGCCGTCATCCTGCTCAGCATCCGTCGTACTCCCAGCCCCCGTGCACCCCCGAACACCGCGCCTCCCGCCACGCCGACACCGTCCAGCGACCGTACCCGGACGCAAGCATATGGAACTACCCTCGCCCCGCGGCTGCCGTTTCTATCGACCACCCGCGCCCTCATGAACCAACCTCCAGCCTCCCCATCCAACGCACCGGCGCCCCGTGTCGTGAGCCTGTGCCCGGCGGCCACCGACGCGCTCTGCGGGTTCGGGGCCGCCGACCTGCTGGTGGGCCGCTCTCCCGGCTGCGACCACCCCGCCTCGCTGCGGGCCCCGGTTGTCGAGGGCCCCAACCGTGCGGTGTTCGCCGACCGTCTGGCGGCGCTCAGCCCGGACATCATCCTGGCCGGCCCGGGCCACGACCAGCAGGTACCCGCGGGCTGCCGACTGGTGCCAGTCTCACCTACCACCATCGAGGGCATCTTCGATGCGGTGCTGACCGTCGGGCGGGAGGTCGGGCGGCCCGCCGACGCAGGCCGGATGGTGGTCCACCTGCGGGACCGGTTCTTCGCCGCCAACGAATTCGTCAACCCGTACGACGACGGTCCGCTCACCGTGTTCCTGGAGTCCGCTCAGCCCCTGGTCGTGAGCGGAGACTGGATCGCCCAGCTCATCGAGCGGGCCGGCGCCCTGCACCCGCTGAACCCGACGACCGCAAGGCCCACCGCAGGTTCAGGCTCCGGGCCGCAGTTCGCGGAGCGGGTGGCCGGCCGGGCCGTCCGCGTGCCCGACGAGGTGCTCGCGGCCATCAACCCGCAGCGGCTGATCCTCTGCGCGGCGGCCGGCGGTCTGGAGGCCTCCCGGGCCATCGCGCGGGACCTCTCCGGCCGTCGGTGGTGGGGGGGCCTGAGGGCCGTGCAGTCCGGCCATGTGGCCCTGATCGACGGCACGCGCACCCTCCACCGCCCCGGCCCCGGCGTCGTGGAGGGGTACGAGTGGCTGGTGCGCTGGCTGGCGGCATCCTGAGGCGCGCCGCACCCCGCCTCACGGCTCGATGAAGTACTCGTCCGTCAGCACGCGCCGGTCCTCGCCGGCGGTGGGGGAGAACGTCACCCGCAGCGTCAGGTGGTCGGGGCCGCCGCGCCGTTCATTCTCATCATTCAGCCAGCGGCTGACCCAAGGGGGGCTCTTGAGGGGGATGCGGTAGGTGCGCGTGGAGGGGTCGAAGCGCCTGCTGCTGGCCTGGGGGTCGGTGATGTCGCCGATGTCCCACCGCACGCGGGTCTGCGAGCCGGTGGCAAACCCCGCCCCGGGCGTGCCGCTGGTGAGTTCCACCGACATCTGGCCGACACTCTTCACCGAGTCGTTGAACCGGTCGCGCAGCTCCACGTGCAGGATCAGCGTTCCCTCGCCGCCCGGGTCCGGGGTGTCCACGTGCGTAAGCGGGTGGACGCGGACCGAACGCGGCGCAAATGGCCACACCTCCGTACCACGCCCCCCCACACCCGCCCCCGCCCCCGACTCATCCCCCGCCCCATCCGCAGCCCCCGCGGCGACCGGCGAGATGACCACCGGTGAGACCACTGCGCGGTCCACCGTGCAGGAAGCGAGTGAAAAAGCAGCTGCAATGGCCCCCAGCGCGACCGGGAAAGCTGGAGAAGGGATGGCTGGAAAGGCGCGTGTCATCGCGGGGAGTTTACGGGCGGTACGCCGCACTCGGGGCACGGCGCGGTTGCGGGCAGCCCGGCGCGGGAATATCTGCATTGGGTGCACAGGCCAGCGTGCCGCCCCCGCCACCGGCGCAGAGCATGCGACGTGATTCTCGGGGTGAGCGCGAGCGGGAGCATGCACCAGAAGGGAACCTCCGCGCTGAAGCTGCCCGTCCCGGCATGCGCCCATGGCAGGTCTGCCCGCAGGGGGAACGCCGGCCGGAACAGGAACGCCTGCGGGACATAAAACCCCGTGGCTGGCCGCTCCCAGCGCAGTTCGACCCCGCCTCTGCGCACGCGCACCCACCCGTACCACGAGCCCGACGAGGTCCAGGCACGCCCGGAATCGTAAATGATCCCGGCCTGCCAGAAGTTGCTGTAGAGCGTCGCGGCGGCGAGGATCACCACAATCACGATGGCCGCCTTGTCCGCACGGCGCGCAGACACTGGTGTGCGGCGGGAGCCGGGAGCATTCGGGCTTGCGTGATCGCAATCAGGCCGGTGCATGGGAGTTGCTGTCATACGGCCCCTGGTTCAGCATGGTTTGCACTTGGTTGCCATCAAACAGGTGCACCGACGTCTTTCGCCGGTCACCCATCACCAAAGTGTGATGAACATCGAACATCTGACCTGTACGCCCGACGAGGACTCCGGTGCTGGAAATGTGCGTGAGGTACCTGCCCCCTTACTCCGCCCTTCTCTCCCCCGCCTCCTGCGCGTGCGCCCATGACCCGTCCACCCCCACGCGCCGGGACGCGAATATCGATATCAACGTCCGTTGTCCGCCCTCGATCTGCGCCAGCACGCGCGTGTTCTCGCGAATCGCCGTGAGCAGCGCCTCCAGGCTGGCGCGTTCCTGCATGAGCCGTTCGTGGGCCTCCGAGAGCTGCTTGTCGCGCTGCGCCGCACCCCGGCGTTCTGTCAGCCACATCCACCCGACAAGGCCGGCGGTGCCGAACTGCGCGAAGGAGGCAAGGAGAGAAGGTTCCATGGGAGCTCCGTGCGTGACGCCACGCGGTATCAAGCCGTCGAGACGCTGAACAGACGCGCTAGAACTGGCGGAATCGGGCCTCGTAACCCATGGAGAAGACCCGCGCCCGGTCCCGGTGTGTCGACTCGGTGTAGGTGATGAGGGTCATGCCCGGCCACGAGCGGCCCGCGCTGTCGATGAGTGTGCCCGCGGTGGGCGACGCCGTGAGCTGCGCACGCACCGCGTCACGGAGCGTCCACAGCGCGGCTTCGCTGGACGCCACCAGCCGCCCGGTGACCGTGATGTCCAGCTCGCGCAGGCCCTGGTTGGTGGAGCCGGCGCCGCCCGCGCCGCTGAACACATCGAGCGTCACCAGGTACCCCTGACGCCCGAAGCTGAACCGGTGGGGACCGCTCCCGAAGAGGTCCAGCCCCTTGAAACTGCTCATGCCCCACCCCCTGCGGGCGTCAGGTCCCCCGCGATGTCCGTGATGGTGACCGGGTCGGCGCTGCCGTCCGAGGAGATGGCTACCAGTTCCACGGTGCGGACCGCGCCCCTGCGGAGGGACAGCTCGTGCGTCACGCTCGCGACCACCCCCTGCAGGGCGACCCGGCTTCGGGCCCCGTTCACTCCCGTCGGAGCCGTCACGAAGGAGAGCGCGCCCTGCTCTCCCAGCGCGGGGGAGGCGAGCGTGTCCTCCGTGATGTCCATGACAACGCGGACGGTGACACGCTGCTGCGGGCAATCCGCGAAGACCACGTGGGGGCCCCCGTCACCGACCTCGGCGACAACACGGGTCGCTGCGCGGTCGATCACGATGCTCGTGACGGAGCGCCACAGCGTGGAGAGGAACCGCACTTCGCGGGGGTGGAGGAGGAGCATGGGGTAGTTCCGGGTGAGCGCGCGCCGGGCGGGTGATGGGGATTCACAGGCGGGTCAGGTGGAACACGTTGAGGCGGCGCGCCGCGTCCGGGCGTCCGTCACCGTCGGTGTCGATGAACGCTGCTGTGCGAGTGCGCTCGTCGCCGTAGCGTTGCCGGTACGCCCGGGCACGCTGGTTGTTGGGGCTGTCCGGCGCCTCGAGCGCGCCCGCCGCCGCGTAAATGAGATGGAGGGCCCCGAGCGTCTCGATGCGTGCAAGGTCGCCGGGGTTGGTGACCGAGCCCTCGGTCAGGCCATCGCCCGGGTCGTGCCCCGCCCTCAGACCCAGCATGGCCATCAGCTGCCGGTGAACCCAGTGCAGCTGCGGGCGGAAGGTCAGGACCGTGAAGGGGCGGTTCTCCAGCGGTTCCGGGGGCTGCGGGGGGTCGTCCACGGACGGGCGGAGAACCGTCACGGTGAGCGCGTCCGCCGCCTTGACGCCGTCCACCTCCAGGACCACGCCCCCGATGTTCACGACATGGCCCCTCCCGATCTGCGCCTGCTCAAAGTCCACGTCCAGCGCGCCGGTCGCCGCGAGCGTGTCGGAGCTGATCGTGCCGGTGCCGCGCGCGACGGTCTGGCCCATCCACGTGAGGTCCCGGAAAATGGAAGGGTCGAGGACGGCGAGGTCTCGGTCGAGCGCGAACATGGGTGGCTCCTGGGGTGGGTCGCGGCGTCACGGGGCCGGAACCGCGCCGCGGGCCGTCGGGCCCGCGGCGCGTGAGGAGAGGAAGGGACCGTGAACCGCGGTCACGCCGTGGACAGCCCGCGGATGAGCGCGTGCGCGTTCTCGTTGCGGAACTCCAGCGTGTACTCACCCAGCACCTGGCCGGCGGTGGCGTCGCCCATCGCCGCCAGCGGCTTGTACTGGAACGACCGCCCCGCCAGCGGGAGCACCTCGATGCGCGACGAGTCGAGCAGGAGGATGGTGTCCGCAGGGCACCAGCGGGTCAGCACCACCCTGCAGACGCCAAAGTCGCTCTCGTACACGCCCACGCCGTCCATGAAGCGCTGGTCGGTCGCGGTGTAGGTGCGGGCGGTCGAGCCGATGAACTGGTTGATGCGACGCTTCTGGAAGCCGTTCACCACGATGGTGTCGATGCGTCCGCTGCTCTGGTCCCACACCGTCCGCATGGCGTGCGACAGGATGTTCTCGTTGAGGTCGGCGCCCGCCCCGCCGCCCGAGGGGAACCCGCCCTGCCCCGGCACAAACTGGTTCGTGCCGATCTGCCGGATGATCCCGTTCATGCTGCGCCGGACGGACCCGGACCCCTGCGGGCTGCCCCCGGGCGCGGCGCCGTTGATGACGCAGTTCTCCAGGTCGCGCAGCAGCTCCCGCAGCCGTTCCTGCTTCTGGTAGTCCAGCTCGTCGGACAGCCCGTGCGGACGAACGGCCTGCATGGTGCCCGTCACCTCGACCGTCGCCGCGAAGATCTGCGTGTAGTTGGCCCGGCGTGCCCGGCTCGTGAACCGCGCCGCCTGCGCGTCCGCCCCCTCCAGCGCCGCGTTGCCCAGGATGGTGAGACGGAGCCCGTTGCTCACCGTGCTGGCCGGGGTTGCGCCGTAGCGCCGGACCACGGTCAGCACGTTGCCCGCCACGGCGGTGACCTGCACCACCTCCGTGCTGTTGCCCGGACGCACCAGGTCGCCCGCCTGGAACCGGGCCCCGGTATTGACCGTGAGGCTGGTGGCGTCCTGCCCGTTGGGCGTGAAGGTGGTCTGGTTGATGGTGTCGGTGTTGGGGAGGAGCGTGTCCTCGATCCACTCGTGCACCGTGCTGGCAGCCGGGCGCTTGGCGTCGCCCAGGTGCGCCAGGAGCGGCGTCTCGAACGGGCTGACCAGCCCGATGATGTCGCCCACATCTTCCATCAGCTCGGGCAGGTCCACGCCTGCGCTGTACGACGCCTTGCCGGAAAATCCCATGCAGAACCCCCTGTGTGTGCGCCGGCCCCGTCCGCGCCGGGCCACAAGCCCGCGCCCGGGACGGCGGTGTGCGTGTCACCCGCCTAGGAACCCTGGCGGCGCAGGCGCAGGTACCGGAGCAGGGCGCGCCGGTCCCCGGTCTCCTCCGCCTCGCGTTGAGCGCGCTCGATGTCCGTCGCCGCCCGCGCCGCCGGCGCCATCGTCGCGCCCGCCGGGGGCTGCTGGCGGAAGAGCGCGGGCGACCGCTGGATCACCAGCGCGACCGCCCGCCCCGCGTCCAGCCCCTCCTCCATCACACGCTCGACGAGCACGCGCGCCGAGTCCGGGTCGGTGGCGTGCGCCGAGAACAGCAGGCGGTCCACCTCGCGCCCCCGGCGCTCCCGGGCCAGTTCCTCGTTCACCCGCGCCAGGTCCTGCTCCAGCTGCGCCCCGCGATCGGTCGGCGGAGCCTCCTGAGACTCCCGCCCAGGCGCCGGGCATGCGGGCGCGGTGCCCGCCGGAGCGCCCCCCGGCGGGGTGCTCACCATCATGGCTTGGGCGTGTGGCTGCGTGCTGCTCGGTCCATCGCTGTGCATATCAAACCCCCTTCTGCGTACCGCCGGTGTTCGTGCCGTCACTGGTCCCGCGCAGCGGCGCGGGCGTATCACGGATGTCGTCGGGGAACGGGTCGGGCCACTCGAGCGTCACGGCCCGGTCCTCGGGGCCGGTCGTGAGCACCCCGGCGGTGTTCAGGACCGCGAGCACCAGGGCGCACACATCCGAGATGCCACGCCCGTACGTGACGCGCTTGCGGGCGGTCTTGGACGAGAGGCCCATCAGCGTGATGCGCAGGGCCGTGGCGCTCGACAGGTTGCCGATACGCCCCTGAACGACGCCGCCCGAGAGCGGCGGCACGCTGGACACCTTGTCGAGCGCCTCGCGCACCTCGCGGATGTGGGCCTCCTCGCTGGGGCTGTGCGCATCGCCCCCGAACGACTCGACGCTCGCGCCCGTGTTGTCGGTGTGCCACACCTGACCCGGCCCCACCTGCGTGAGCCCCTCGATGCCCTTGGCCAGGTACATTTTGAACGACTGCATCGTCACACGGCACGCGCGGTCGGAGATGCGCGTGTTGAGCTCGTCCTGCAGAGGGATGAGCGGCTCCACCTCGCCCAGCCCCTCGTACTCCAGGGGCTGGCTGATGTTCTGGATGTGCACCACCGGCAGCGCACCGCCGGTCCAGGCCCGGGACTGCTCCCACACCAGCCGACCGTTCTCGTACACGTGCCATGCCCCGGGGGAGATCACCTCCAGAAGCTCTCCACCGGCCTCCCAGCCGTGGGACATCGCGCGGAGCACGGCACGCAGGGACAGGCCCTCCCCGGAACGGTCGCGCCCCGGCGTGCGGGCGTGGATCAGGTACGCGTCCATCCGCCGGAAGTCGTGCGGGCTGAGCACCGGCACGCCCCGCCGGGGCTCCACCGCCTCTATCCGCACGGCGTCCGCGGCCGCGGGCAGCGCCTTGTCGACCAGGAGCGCCGCACGGGCCATCGCGTCTTCGTCGACCCGGACGAGCAGGTCGACGTGCCCGAACACGTGCCCCATGAGGGCAGCGTCCTGCAGCAGCGCGACACCGCCCGACCGACCCCACACCCGGGAGAGTGCGTGCTCCACCGCGGGGCGCAGCGCTTCCCGCGCGGCGCTGCGGATCACGACAGGCTTGCCGAACATGAAGTCCACCATGGCCTGCACGCGCCAGGCGATGTCGTTCTCGATGACGATCTCCCGTTGACCACCCGCGCGGTCGTCGCGCAGCCCGCCGCCGGGCTGCACGCCCCGCAGACGCCCGGGCAGGCCGACCTCCTGCGGCTGGCGGTACCACCGCCCGCCGGAGTGCGCCGGCGCCAGCGCGTTGCGGTAGTACGCCCACCACCGCTCGAAACGAGCCAGTCGCGACCGCCCGTGCTCGTCGAGCGCCGTCGTGAGGCGGGCCTGCGTGAGCCCGACGTCGGCGAACGCTCCCAGGCGGTAGGACATGCGGGCCTCCTCCGAAACGCGCCCCGATCCCGGGCGTGCGGGGAGGGGTGCGGGGGCCCGCCTTCTCTCGCGGCCGGGCCCACCACGCACGCCTCTACATCTCCCCCCCGCGCCCGCGTTTGTGCGCGCCCGGGAGGGGGCGGGGCCGTCGGGGTGGCACGCCAAGGCCTGCAATCACCGCACGGAAAAATCTACCGAAAATCCGGGCCGATTCCGGCCCGGACGGGCGGCTGTGCGCGCGCGGCCGGTGGATAGTCAAAAAACAAACGAGCCCGGCGTGGGCCGGGCTCGTCAGAGGTTCATCGAAGCAGCGCTCGTTACTTCGGAGCGCCGGGGGCGGGCTCCGCCGGCTTCTCGCCCGCCTTGGGCGCCTCCCCGGGCTTGGCGTCCGCGGGCTTCTCCTCGACCTTGGGCGCGTTCTTTGCCTGCTCCATCGCGTTGGTCGTGGCGGTCACCACGTCCGCGGCGGGCAGGATCATGCCCAGCTGCGCGACCCGCATTAGGCTCTGCCGGGCGTCCTTCATCTCCTCCTCGTCCGGCAGCACGAAGGTGGTGATGCCCACGGCCTTGCCCGCGCCGTTGTACACCGGCACCGCGAGCTCGCCGGCGATCGCCGTGCCGGACGGGATGATGAGCGAGCGCGGCTTCGTCGGCAGCGCGCCCACCGACGTCTCGGCGACCCAGTTGGCCAGCCCGAAGAACTTGCCCAGCTTCTGCACCGACAGCAGCCTGTCACCCACCGCCACCGTGGCGTTGTCCTTGAAGTCCACGAAGGCGTACGGGGTCGGCGGGGCCTTGTCGATCCTGACCCACGCCAGGCCCAGCTCCGTGTCCCGAGCGATGAAGGTCGCGTCCACGCCCTGCGTGTCCTCGCCCACCAGCACCTTGATCTCGGTGGGGTTGGCATCGCCGCCGAAGGGGCCGCCGCCCAGCGAGAAGTTCGAGGACAGCACCAGGCCCTCGCCGGAGATCAGCACGCCCGAGGCCTCCTCCTCCTGCTCCCCCTCCGGGCTCTTCAGGATGAACTTGATGGTGACCAGCGTGTTGGCACGCTGCTCGGCCAGCTGCTGCAGGCCGACCTGCTCGGGGGCCGGTGCGGCCCCGGTGCCCACCGCCACGGCGGCGAGGCCCGCGCAGGCGACGATGGTGGCGGCAAGAACGGAACGGACGGTGCGGTGCATGGTGGGCTCCAGGGGTGCGTCCCAAGGCCCCGCGCTGGGCACAAGCCCGGGTCGGTGCGTCAGGCGCTCACGCCCGGGTGGTCGCACGCCGGGCGGGGGGACAGCATAGGGGGCGGGCACTGCGCATGCCCGCCCCCCGCGGAGTGCCCTCGGATGTGCGGTCGTTGCGCCGGACTACTTCTTGTCGCCGTCCTTGCCCGCCTCCGGGGTAGCGGCGGTGGTGGGCTTCCACTGGGGCTCGGCGAACTTGAACTGGGTGCGCGTGCCCCGCAGGACGAAGAACGCGACGCGCTCGGGCTGCTGCTTGGCGATCTCCTCCATGGCCTTGCGGTAGCTGGCAAGGTCCGTGATGGGCGTGTTGTTGATCTTCTGGATCAGGTCGCCCTCCGCGATGCCCGCCAGGCCCGCCCAGCCGGCGTGGTCAGCGTTGACGACCACCACGCCCTGGGTGTCCTCGCTCCAGCGGTTGTCGTCCAGGTCGAAGAACGTCAGCTCCCGCACCGTGAGCTCGAAGTCGCGGTTCGTGTCCCGCAGGGCCTCCTCCTGCGTCAGGCGCGTCCGCTCGAGCGTGACCTCGATGTCCGTCGCCTGCCTGTCGCGGAGCACCCTGAGCTTCGCCTTGCCCTGGATCGCCAGCTGGCGGACCTGACGCTGGAACATGCCCGCGTCCTGCATGCCGCGCGGCGAGAGAGCCTTGTCGTTGAGCGCCACGATGATGTCCCCCTGTTTCAGGCCCGATTCCGCCGCCAGGGTGCGCGGGTAGACGCGCGTGACGCGGAAGCCCGTCTGCTCCTCGGGCAGTTCCAGCTGCTTGGAGAGCTGGCGCAGCACAGGCTGGGTCGCGATGCCGATCCAGGCCTTGGGCAGCTCGCGCGGCGGGTCGTCGGGCTTCTCGGGGCGCGGCTTGATGAGCGTGAGGTTGTTCTTGCCGTTGCGGTCGAACTCGATCGTCACGTACTCCTGGATGGGCTCCTTGGCCACCAGGGCCTTGTAGGTGTCGATGGCCTCCTGCACGGTGCGGACGGGCTTCCCGTCCACCGCCTTGATGATGTCGCCGAAGCGGAGCGCGGGCTCGGCGATCTCGCTGGGCCCGCCCCCGCGCACGCCGATGCACAGCACGCCCTCGGTGGTGTCGAGGTTGCGGTTGCGCGCCATCTTGGGCGTGATCTCGCTGATCGACATGCCGAACATGCGGAGGCTGGTCTCCTTGCCCCGCTCCTTGAGCAGCTTCTCCGTCACGACCGTCGCGCTGCCCGCCTGGCCGTCACGCATGTACGAGAGCTGGATGCTCGAGCCCACCGGCATGTCCGCGATCCTGCGGAGCACCAGCGGGATCTCCTCGGGGAACCGCGCGGAAATCGCCTGGCCGTTCATCGCCGTCACCACGTCGCCCGCACGCAGGCCCGCCTTGTCCGCCGCGCTCCCGTCGATGACCGAGTTGACCAGCACGCCCTCCTTGTAGCCGGTGCGCTTCACGCTCTTGAAGTTCGCGCCGATCGTGGAGCGCGTCACCTCGCCGCTCCGGGAGAGCTCGTCCACCACACGCTTGACCAGGCTGGACGGGTTGGCGAAGCCCAGCCCCGAACCGCCCCGGGTGTTGACGCCGATGATCTGCCCGTCGAGGTTGACCAGGGGCCCGCCCGAGTTGCCGGGCAGGATCAGGGCGTCGTGCTGGATCCAGCGGGTGAAGATGTCGCTCGATACGTCGAAGTCGAACTCCTGGTCCTGGATGTCGTCGCCGGAGAAGCTGGTGAACACACGCTCCGTGTTGCTCACCACCCCCAGCGTGAACGAGCGCGCCAGGCCGTAGGGCGCACCCATCGCCATGACGTAATCGCCCACGGCCAGCGTGTCCGAGTCCCCGAACGTCGCGACCGGCAGCTGCGCGTTGTCACCCAGCTCCTTCATGTTGATGCGCAGCAGGGCAAGGTCCGTCATCGGGTCGTCGCCCACCAGGGTCGCCGAGACCTCCCGCTTGTCCGCCAGCGTGACCTTGAAGCTCTTGCCGTCGTCGATCACGTGGTGGTTCGTCACCACAAGCCCGTCGGGAGTGATGATCGTGCCGCTCCCGGTCGAGCCGCCCTTGGACTCGCTCCCCCCCCAGTACGACACGCTGATGACCGTGATGTTCACCAGGGCGGGGAACACCCTGTCACGCGCCTGCGTGATGCGGGCGTGCATGTCGGTGGTCACCGACCGTCCGTCCACGTTCACCACCGGCGCAGCGCCCGCCTGCGCGCCGGGGCCGGCGGGCGCGGGCGCGCCTGGGCGTGCCCCCTCCCCCCGCGCCGCCACGGGCCCGCAGGCCGCGCCGCACAGGAGGACCAGGACGCAGGCGCTGCGGAGGGACGTCGAGAGTGGTCTGTTCATGGTGCTTCCAATGGGTGCGGGACAGGGGTGCGGGCGGTTCTGCACGCGTCCCCGGGGCGCCCACCAGGGCCGCCGCGCAACAATATCGACCGACCCACACCCTCCCAGGGAGTATTCTGCCCAATGACCCGGCTGTGACAACCGTGGGGGACCGTCCTACCATGGGCGGCGTCCAAGGACGCGCCAGGCCGCAGCCCACGCCGCGGCTCATGCTGGGGTATGGTGTAACGGTAGCACGAGTGACTCTGACTCACTTAGTCTAGGTTCAAATCCTAGTACCCCAACTTCCGTTCTCCGCCGGCCAGGGCCGCGTCCGGAGCCCCCCGAACCACCCGTGGCGGACCACACCACCGACATCGAAGCGCTCTGCGACCGCGTGCAGGCGGCCCTGCGCGACGTCGCCGCCTCCCGTACGCACGAACGCGTCTGGGCGACCCACTACGGCGCGGTCACCATCGACCCCGCCCACCTGGTGTGCTGGCTGGTGGTGCAGACCGAGGCGGAACGCCGGCGCCTGGAGGCCGACGCGGAACTCACGCGCCGCCTGCGCTCCGTGCTCGACACGCTCGACTACCCGGCCTCCGCGCGGGCGAAGGCTCATATCGGGTTTGAGTCCGAGGAGCGCGTGCAGCGCGAGACCGGCGGCGACTACTGGCGCTACTGGAAGTAGACCGCACGCGCCGAAGGCTACCGGTACCACCGTTCCAGCACCCCGATCCACTGCTGCGTGCTGCTCACCCCGATGAAGTCCCGGCGCACGTCGTCCGCCCGGGGGTGGTGCTGCGCAAACCGGATCGCGAACTTGCGCATCATCTTGCTGGTCGCGTCCTCCCCGTGCCGGAAGCGGCGCGTGACCGACAGTGACAGCGCAAAGTGCTCACGCAGCACCTCCCGCTGCTCCGCGATCGACGGGCGGGTCGGGGCCGCGCCCCCCATCATCTCCCGCGCCTGGCGGAACAGCCACGGGTTGCCGATGCACCCCCGGGCCACGCTCACCCCGCTCACCCCCGCGTACGCGATCATGCGGAACACGTCCTCGGCGCTCCACACGTCCCCGGACCCGAAGAAGACCTTGTCCGGGTGACGCTCCCGCAGGTCCTTCAGGAAGGTCCACCGGCTCGGCCCCACGTACTTCTGCTCCACCGTGCGGGCGTGCACCGTCGCCCACGCGTACCCCATCCGGTACGCGGCGTCGAAGATCACGTGGAAGTTCTCCACCATCTCCGGCGTGTCGTCGAACGAACGGCGCATCTTCACCGTGCATACTACCCCCGACGGCAGCGCATCCCGCACCGCCTCGAGGATCTCGATGGCGCCGCCCGGGTCCGTCAGCCAGTGCCCGCCCCGGCTCTTCTTCTCGATCTTCTTGACCGGGCACGCCAGGTTCACGTCGATGACCTCGAACGCCGGACGCGATCCGGGGCTGCCCGCCGCACGGGGCCCCTCCTCCCGCGAGGGCGGTTCCTCCACCGGGCAATCGTCCACGGTGTAGTCCAGCGGATCGCACGACTCCTCGCCGCACCCCGCAAGCCCCTCCGACGGATCAAACTCGCCGACCACCTCCCCGCCCGGCAGCCGCAGTATCTGCTTCCCGTCCCCGCCCGCCTCGCCCCGCCCCGCGTACGCGATCTTCCTGTACTCCTTGTCGCTCCGCGCCTTCTGCTCCACCATTTTGAGCGCCGCCGCGGCCATCTCGCGCGCCCCGCTCCCCATGATCTGCCCGGCCAGCGGGTGGTCGGCGGCCCCGCCGGGCACGTTGTCGTGCAGCTCCCCAAGGTCGGCCTTGTCGAAGCCCCGCCCGCCCGCGAGCAGCGTGCGGTCCAGCAGCGCCTCGGTCACGCAGAACGGGCAGCCGTGCCGCCGGGCCACCACCCGCATCGCCGCGTCGGAATACCCCGCCAGGCCGGCCTGGAAGAACGGTGCATCAAACCCCGGGACGGCCGCGCGGATCCGCGGATCGATCTGCACCCCCCCGGTGCGTCCCACCCCCGGCCACTCCCACCCCCCGGAGCCGACCAGCCCCGCGACACGGCGCACGTCGATATCCTCCGCACCCGGAGCGATCGCGGGCGTGGGGGAGGTTGCGTTGTTGCTGATCGGGCCACCTTCGACGGACATCCAACAATGGTACGAATGAAGCCGCTCAAAGCCGTGCCCTCCGCCCTGGTCCTCGTGTTCGCCGCCACGGGCCTCCTGTGCGCCGCGTGCTCCCCGCCCCGCACCCGTGCGCCCTGGGCCCGCCCCTACCCCGAGAAGCCCACGCTGGCCGGCACCGCCGACATCCAGGTTGCCCGCGAAGGCACGCACATCTCGATGACCAACACCACCGCGCGCGACTTCGGCCCCTCCACGGTGTGGCTGAACATGCAGTGGGCCCTCCCCATCGACGGGTTCAAGCCCGGGCAGACCATCACGCTCGACCTCTACGAGTTCCGCAACGAGTACCAGGAACGC
Organism: Phycisphaerales bacterium; assembly: GCA_046350475.1. Classification (GTDB taxonomy): domain Bacteria; phylum Planctomycetota; class Phycisphaerae; order Phycisphaerales; family UBA1924; genus BJHL01. The sequence continues at coordinate 558,260 of JAXMAJ010000001.1, forward strand.
TTCCGGGGAGGCGGCTTCTTTGCTTCCGAACGCCCGGACACCGTCGCGCTCACGCAGATCGAAACAACCACACCCGATGGGAAGCCCGAGTTCGTCGGGCTCGTCACCGTAAAGGGAGTCGATTAGCCCCGCTGCGTGAAGTTCGCCTTGCAGGGACGCCGCTTTCCTGTATACTCCCGACATTCCTCACGGGAGTTTGACTATGACCACCGCTGAAACCGCCCGCCCGGCCCGCACGTCCTCCGCACACCGCTGATGGTGCTCCACCGAGCACCGTGCGCTGACCGCTGAACGCCGCGGGCCGACCTCCCTACCCACCCATACCACGCCCCACCGACGCCGCCGGTGCCGCTGTCCGTGCGCACGCATGACGCGACGCCGCCCCTCATCGAAACCCCGCCCCCGGCGGGCCGCGCTGTCGCCGCGCCCCCACGCACCCACGCCACACCCCATGTCTCACAAGTCTCACCAGGACCGCGCCTTCTCCTGCTCACGCTGCGGCTTCTCCACCCTGAGCCCCCCGTGGGGCTCACGCCACCGCAACCACTGCCCCGCCTGCCTCTGGTCGCGCCACCTCGACGAGGAACCGGGCGACCGGCGCTGCGCCTGCCGCGGCCTCATGGAACCCATCGCCATTGAGGTCCGCCAGGACGGCGAGTGGGCGATCGTCCACCGCTGCGTCCAGTGCTCGCAGCTCCGCACCAACCGCATTGCCGGCGACGACCAGGAGCGCGCCCTGCTGGCCCTCGCCCTCCGCCCCATCGCAAGGCCCGCCTTCCCGCTCGACGACCTCCGCGGGTAGGCTCACTTCTCGAACGGGCGCCCGCACTCCGGGCACTGACCCGTCCACCCCAGTCCGATCAGGGTGTACCCGCACGGGCACACGCGGTACACCGTCTCGGGCCCCAGCTCCGGCCCCAGCCGGAACCCGTCGCACACCTCCATGTAGTCGGGCCCGTACCGCTCCCGCAGAAGTTTGACGACATCCACCGGCGCCCGGCAGTGGGGGCACGCGCACACGGAGGCGTCCAGCGCCAGGGATCCCCCGCACACCGGGCACACCGGTGCGCACGAGAGCTTCAGGCGCTTGAGGTCCGGCCCCTCGCCGTCCCGGACACCCCCCCGCAGGTCATCCCCGGCGCGCTCCAGCAGGTGACGGGCACGCGGCGCGTCCGAAGGTTCGTGGACGAACACCTCGTACTCCCCCTCGAGCACGGCGAAGTGGGCCTTCACACCCGCCCCCTGCAGCACGCCGACCGCCCGGTCAGCGTCGATCCGGCCCGGGTACACCGCCACGCGGCAGGTCATGACGCCCCCCGCCGGAAGAACCGCCCGTCGTCGCGCCCGCACACCGGGCAGGGAGGCGCCGGCAACGCGGCGAGCCAGGACACGTCCGGCCGCGACCGCCACTCCACTTTGTCGTCCCCCGCCGTCCGCCAGCCCCCGAACCGCAGGAGGTCCCGGGCCTGTTCGCGGCCCTGCCCGCCCGGCGCGTACGCCGCGGTCGCACCGGCGCCGAACCCGGTCACGTGCGACTTCTCCGCGCCGACCCCCGCGCTCCACAGACGCTGCACCGCCCCAACGGCGAGCACCAAGCCCTGGGATGTGCCGACGATGTGCACGCGCACCATGCTACCAGATCCGCGCCGAACCGCAACACTCGCCCGTGACCCGCGGCGTTATGATCCTGCAGTGACTCCCATCGCCGAACTCCTCCTGCCCGAGATCCAGGAGCTGATCAAGAACGGTCAGTACGGCGATCTGCGCGACGCGCTCCACCACCTCCACCCCGCCGACGTCGCGGAGCTGCTCAGCAACCTCCCCAACGACCAGGAAGCACTCGCGTTCCGCTTCCTCCTCCGCGACGACGCCGCCACCACGTTCTCCTACCTCACCCCCGAGCAGCAGGAAGAACTGATCACCGCCCTGGGCACGGAGCAGTCCGCCCGGTTCATCGAGCAGATGTCCGGCGACGACCGCGCGCGCCTGGTGGACGAGATGCCCGAGGCCTGCGCCCAGCGCGTGCTCGGCAGCCTCTCGCCCCAGTCACGCAGGGAAGTCCAGGCCATCCTGGGCTACCCGGAGAAGAGCGTCGGGCGCATCATGACGCCCGACTATGTGCAGATCCGCCCCGAATGGACCGCCGGCCAGGCCATCGAGCACATCCGCACCCACGGGCGCGACGCCGAAACCGTCAACGTCGTCTACGTCACCGACAACCAGGGACGCCTCGTCGACGACATCCGCCTCCGCCAGATTATCTTCGCCGACCCCGGCACCAGCATCGAGGACCTCATGAACAGGTCCTTCGTCACCCTCACCGCCGACCAGCCCCAGTCCGACGCCGTCCAGCTCCTCACCCGCTACGACCGCACCGCGCTCCCGGTCGTGGACAGCCGCGGCGTGCTGCTGGGCATCGTCACGCACGATGATATCGCGGACGTCGCGCAGCAGGAGGCCACCGAGGAGGTGCAGCGCATCGGCGGGACCGCCGCCCTCGAGGCGCCCTTCGACAGGGCGACGGTGCTCGACCTGGTGAAGAAGCGTGCACCATCCCTCTCCCTGCTGTTCCTGGCGGAACTGCTCACCAGCAACGCGCTGGTGTACTTCGAGGACGAGATCGCCAAGGCCGCGGTGCTCGCCGCGTTCATCCCCGCCATCATTTCCAGCGGCGGAAACAGCGGCTCGCAGTCATCGACCCTCGTCATCCGCGCGCTGGCGCTCGGGGAGATCAAGGTTCATGACTGGTGGCAGGTGCTCCGCCGGGAGCTCGTGGTCGCCGGCTCGCTGGGCGCGATTATCGGCGTCATCGGGTTCTTCCGCATCAACCTGTGGGGGTGGCTGGGCTGGTGGAAGTCGCACGCGCTGGACCCCGACACGCACAAGGACCTGCACAACGCGGACGGCACGCCGGTCTGGGACATGTCCGTCCAGCACCACTACACGGTGCTGGCGGTCACCATCGCGGTGTCCCTGTTCGGCGTGGTGCTGTGGGGCAGCGTGATGGGCGCCATGGTGCCCTTCATCCTCAAGAAGTGCAAGCTCGACCCCGCCGGCAGCAGCACCCCCTTCGTCGCCACCCTCGTCGACGTCACCGGCATCATCATCTACTTCACGTGCGCCATGGTTATCCTCAAGGGCACCCTGCTGTAAGCCCCGCATGACCGCACGCACACGCCACCACATCCCCGCGGCCTTCTGCGTGCTCGTCGCAGCGACCATCCCCTCGTGCGGCAAGCTCCGCTACGGCGGGTCCCTCAGCCAGGACCAGGCCCTGGCAGCGCTCCGCGCCGAGAACCACTCCCTGCGGGACCAGCTCGCCGCCCGTGACCGGCAGATCACCGAACTCCAGGCAAAGGTCACCGGCCCCCTCGACCCCGCCGCGCTCCGCGCCATCGCCGCAACAGCGTCCATCGAGGTCGACGCGTTCAGCGCCGTCGAACCCGGCCCGCACGACCCGTCCGTCGTCCTCTACCTCCGCACCCTCGACGGCCGGGGACGATTCGTCCAGGCCACCGGTTCCCTCACGGTCACCCTGGAATGCCAGGGCGGACCCACGACCTTGTCCACCACACAGGTGCACTCTTTCAGCCCCCAGCAGGTGCAGGACGCCTACCGCTCCTCCTTCATGGGAACCTACTACCTGGTCCGCATCCCGTTCCCCGCCCCCGTTGACAAGGAGCTGGGTCTCATCGCCAAAGTGTCCTTCCAGGACGCCGTGACCGGCGCTCAACTGACCGCCCAGCGCCAGCTCTTCCCCCGCAAGAAGGCCACCGAGCGCCCCGGCCCCAACGGCAAACAAGGGGTGTGACCGCTCTGCCGTCATCCGGGGTTGGAGCAGCCCCCCCGTGGGGCGGTTCATGGACTCCCACCGCATCGGGCGATAGTGTCCGGGCGAGATTCGCTCCCGCCCGCACCCGCCCCATGACCACCGAGCGCCCATCCGGCACGACCGAACCCGGCGCCAGCCTCGCCGAACTCGCCCGCCAGGCCGCGGCGGGCTCCGAGTCCGCCTTCGCCACGCTCCAACTCCGCCTCACGCCCGGCCTGCGCCGCCTGTTCCTTGAGCGGTGCGCCAACAAGCACGACCTCGCCGACGACCTCACCCAGCGCGCGCTCCTGGGCCTGTGGGACGCCCTCCGCAAGGGGCGGTACGACCCCGCCAAGAGCGCAGTCACCACCTTCGCCTACGCCGTTGCCAGCAAGGTGTGGCTGCAGCACCTCCGGGCCGCCGGAAGGGCCGACGCCGCCGTCGAGCGCTACACCCGCCTGGTTGCCGGCCAGCCCAAGGACGACCTCACCCCCGAGGACGAGCAGGCCTTCTCAGCCCTGGTGCAGGCGCTCAGGGACGTCATCGCCGAGCGGCCCGAGGGCGGCGCCGCGGACGTCCTCAACACCGAGGAACGCTGGCTCGTCCGCTCATGGGCCATGGGAGAATCCGACCGCGCCCTGGCCCGGAAAATGGGCATCGCCCCCAGCAATGTGAACTTCCGCAAGCAGGGCGTGTACGCCAAACTCCGTGCGTACCTCTCACGCCTGGGATATGGGACGCAGGAATAGCAGATCCCGACCGCCCCTGGCGCCATGAGCGCAGGGCGCCCACCGGCGAACAGCAGAACGTCAGGGGGACAGCACATGAACGACCGCGATACCAACCTCGAACGCCTGCTCCAGCACGCCGCTGACGCGGAGCGTTTCGCGCAGTGGTTCGACGGCGGGGCCGAGGGGGCCCCGCGGTCGGCCGCCGGCTCGTCGTCGCTGCGCTGGTGGCTCGGCGGCAGCGCCGCGGCCGCCGCCGCGATCGTCGCCGCCTTCATGCTCGTCCGCACCACGCCGACACCGGTCAACCCCGGGCCCCTGGCGAGCGGTCCCGCCCAGCCGTCGGGCAACCACACCCCCGTGGTCCCCGTTGCCCGCGCGACCGGCCAGAAGGCCGACCTTTCTCCCTGGTTCCACCTGGCGCCCGACGCCGAGGACGGCATCCCGTCCCTCACCGATGAACGCAGCGTGCTGCTCGCGGTGTACCAGGGCGAAGACACCACCTGCGGCTGCGTGGCGTGGCGCCTCGCCGACGACGCCCGCATCGCCCAGGCCGGCACGCAGGTGCTCGCCGAGGCGGTCAACTCTCCCTGCCGTGACCACAACTCCCAGGTGCGCGTCTACGCCGTCTCCGGCCCGCGTTACCTGCTGCCGTTCCACGACGACGATGCCCGCGAACTGGCCCAGTGCCTGGCCGCCTCGCCCGGCGAGTGCGTAGCACCCGATGCGGCTCTTGAGGAGATCGCCGGGAGCACCGGCGACGTGTCCCTCTCGGACCTCGCAGCGTCCGCCATCGCCATGTGCGTCCCATCCGGCCTGAAGGTCACGAGCGTCTCCACCGCCTACGCCCGGTAATACGCCCGGCCGCACGCCGCTAGTGCTCGCCGTGCCCGCCCTCTTTCTTTTCCTTCGCCTTGTCCGCGGGCTTGCCCGACAGCTTCTCGTTCAGCACATACTTGGTCTCACCCGACGCGATGATGGACTTCTTGGGCTCCGCCGGCTTCGCGCTGGAACCGTGGCCCTCGCCGCCACCATGCCCCTCTTCCTTCTTTTCGCCGTGGCCCTCGCCCTTGGCCTCGCCGTGGCCCTCAGGCTTCGCGCTCTCGTGCCCGCCCTCGCCCGCCTCCGCTCCATGACCTCCGGCCTTCTTCTCGCCCGGCTCGTGGGAAGGTTGCGGCAGCCCTGAGTGGGCAAAGTCGAACGTGGCCCCGCCCTCGGGCGCCGCGTGCGCGGGGCGGAAGTACAGCGTGTATACCCACAGCCCCGCCCCCAGCACCAGCGTGTTCACCGACAGCAGCCCCGCCGCCCGGACCAGGTCAGGCTTGGACGCCAGAGGCTTGGAGGCCAGCCCAACCACCCCGAGCAGCGCAGGCTCGACCTTCGTCTTGAAGAAGCCCGGCACCTTCGGCTTGGGCGCCGCCGCGGGCTTGGCCGCGTCCCGCCCGGCTGCGTCCGCGCCCACCCGCTCCTTCTGCTCTGCCCCGGGCCCCGCCCTGGGCTCTGGCCTGACCTCGACCTTCGGCTCCGGCTTCGTCTCCGGCTTCGATTCGGGCTTGGACTCTGGCTTGGCCGCCGCCTCGGGCGCACTCTCCACCTTCGCCTCGACGACAGCCTCGGGCGCCGGAATATCGGTGTCGGTCGCCGCCGCCGGTTGGGGCGAACTCATCGCGCCATCCAGCTTCGCCGCGTGCGCATCCTCTTTCGCAATCTCAGCCTCGGCCTGGGAGGCAACCTGGGCGTCCACATCCTCGATCGATGCGGGCGCCGGCGTGGCAGGCGGGTGAGCCTCGCCTGCCTGGGCAGGCGCATCCGGCGGCAACGAATTGCCCGTCGACATCGCTTCGAACTCTGGTGCCGCCGCAGACGCCGGGGCCGACTTCGCCTCCTGCGCAATGGCCTCCGTCACCGCCTTCATCAGGTCCTGAAGTTCCGAAGCATCCCCGCCCGAAGCGCCGCCTTCCCGCTGCTGTGCGCCGCCCCCGCCCGCCTCCGGACCGGGCACGCTATCGCTCGCCACCTCTTCCGCCGCCGCCTGCGCCACGGGAGGCCGCGCCGACTCCTCAGGATCCTCCCGGGCCGGCGCAGGTGCCTCCGACCCGTCCGCTTCGGAGAGGATGGAAGCCAGCGCCTCCGAATCTTCGCTCGATACCCCCGGGGCATCGGGCGCCGCGCTCTGGGCAGCCGAAACCCCGGGCGCCGTCCGTTCCCCCGCTGCGCCAACGTCCGCGCCGGGATCAACAGACGATTCCCCACGCGCTCCGGCCTCTGCCCCCGCAGAAGCAGCCGACTCTTCAACTGCTGGAGCCTCCGCCAACTGCTGCGCCAGCTCCGCCGCCGCCTGGTCCAGCTCGCTCATCGCCTGGGTAACGTCCACGGCCGCGTCTGCAAACGCGTCCGGCTCGGCCATGATCTTTGCAATCTCTGCCTGCAGAGCCTCCAGCTCCGGGTCCGGAGCGGGGCTAGGCACGGCGGCTTTGGTCGCTGGGTCCGTCAACGCCCGGATTCCTCCACGCAGGATGCGCACCGGCGCTGCCGCGGCGGTACGCTCACACCAAGGGACTGCCAGAGTCCATCGACCCGGCACGCCCCCGACTGCAAGCCGCCCCCGCCGGGGGTCCCCTGCGGCCCGCACGCCCGCCCCAGACCGCACAGACGGACCCCCGCATGCACGTCATCTACCAGCCCGATCTCGAGCCGACCGCCACGCCGGGCACCCACACGATCACGGGCGAAGAGGCCCACCACGCCGCCCGCGTCAAACGCCTGGACGCCGGGGCGCCCGTACGCCTGCTGAATGGACGCGGACTCGTCGCCGAAGCCCGTATCGCTGAGGTCCGCAAGGACCGACGCCATGACTGGGTGGTCGATGTGCTGGTCCAGTCTCTCCACCAGGCGCCGCGCACCCCGCCCGAGGTCCACGTGGTGGCCGGCGTCCCCAAGGGAGACCGTCTAGAGCAGATGATCGATGGTCTCAGCCAGGTAGGCGCCGCCTCCTGGTCGCCCCTCGTCAGCGCCCGCAGCATCGTGGACCCGCGCGAGGGCAAGATCGACCGCCTCAAGCGCGTCTGCGAGGAGGCGCTCAAGCAGTGCGGGCGCCCCTGGCTGCTGGAAATCGGTGACCGCCTGCCGTTCGCTGACGCGCTCAGCATGGCCGGCCGCACCCTGATCCTCGCCCACGCTTCCGGCGTCCCGTTCCGCCCACCCGCCCCCGGCCCTGTCACGCTCCTCATCGGGCCCGAAGGGGGCTTTGCGCCGCAGGAGGTCGACCAGGCTACCGCCGCCGGCGCCCACGTGTGCTCCTTCGGCGTCCACGCCATGCGCGTCGAGACGGCCGCGGTCGTCGCGGCTGGGTGCCTGCTCAGCAGCATGACCAGTTGAGCATCTCTGGGTGCTCACCAGGCGAGCACAATGATGATCGCATTCACCGCGACGACCGCAATCAGGCCTGCCGAAAGCAGAGCGCCAGTCCAACCGGGGTGTTTCCCGTCCCCCCACCGATGGATCGCGAGAGCTACGAGAAGCGTGGCCAACGCCGTCCCGAGCGAAGGACAGAGCAGGAACGCCCAGATGAACGCCGCAATGGGGTCGCACACCACCAGCAGCGCGCCACCGGCCGCAAGAACGAGCCCGGACAGCACGCAGGCGACGACGGACATGGGGTGAATGCGTTGAATTCGACGAGAGCGAGAAGGGTGCACCAGCCCGCACTCCGGGCATCGAACCTGGGGCAATCCAAGCTGTGGATACGTGCAGGTTGGCATGTGCCCTGACCCTGGATATGCCGCGCGCCCCGGTCCACCATCTACACCGCCGCCTCGATCCCCTCCACGAAGATGTGCAGGATCAGCATGTGCAATTCCTGGACCCGGTCGCTCGTGACACCAGGCACCACGATCGCCGTGCCGCACAGCCCCGCGAGCTCCCCGCCCCCCTTGCCCAGCAGGCCAACCGTGGAAACGCCCCGCCCGCGAGCCGCCTCCGCCGCCCGCACGCAATTGGGCGAGTTGCCGCTCGTGGAAAGGACGATCAGCACGTCCCCCTCCTGCCCGACCGCCTCCACCCAGCGCGAGAATACGAACTCGAACCCGTAGTCGTTGGCCACGCACGTCAGGTGCCCGGGGTCGTTGCACGCCAGCGCCGGCAGCGGACGCCGGTCGTTGCGGAAGCGGCCCGTGAGCTCCTCCGCAAAGTGGGCCGCGTCGCACATGCTGCCGCCGTTGCCCACAGCCATCACCTTCCGCCCGGACGTGATGGCCCGCGCCAGCACGCCCACCGCGACGTCAATCCGCGACACGGCCGCCGGGTCGGCCAGCAGCGCGCCCAGCACGCGCTGCGCCTCACCCAGTGATGACCGGCAGGAGAACGGCTGGCTGCTCACGTCCCCTCCTGCGGCTTCTCGCCGCCGGGCTTGTCCTGCCCATCCCCCACGTCCTTCGCCGGCAGAGACGCGCGCCACTGCCTGTCCAGCTCCGCGAACGAAACCCCCAGCACGTCCGTGCTCGCCTGGTCGATCGAGGCCCCGTTCGACATCGCACGCATCCACGCGTTCCGCTTCGCGGGCGTGTAGGTCTCGCTGATGTACACCATCATCGCGTGCCCCTGCGTGTACACACGCCCCGTCAGACGGTCCGGCACCTTCTCAAAGTCCGCAAGGTCGTCCCACGCCGCGAGCGTCCCGGCCCGCGACCACCGCTCCGCCGCCTTCACCGCGCGGTCCCTCGCCTTGTCGTCCACCGTCTCGGTCATCTGGTCCGCCACGCCCTCCAGCACCCACCACGGCATGTCGTTGGACTTTGGACCAAGCTCAAACGTCGCGCAGTGCCCGTACTCGTGCGCCAGCAGCGAACGGAACCTCTCACTCTTCGTCTGGCCCGCCCCCGTCAGCAGCTTCAGCGGCTCGCCCGGCTCGTTCCACCCGGACAGGCCGTCCACGTACGACAGGCAGATCGACTGCTGCAGGTGCTTCATCCCGCTGTACAGCTTGATCGTCTTCGTCCGCCGCGGGAACTCCGTCGCGTCAAGACCGAACGACCGCTCCACCCCCCCCCGCACGCTCGTGAAGGCCTCCGCCGCCGCAGCCGCTGCGCCGTCCAGACCCTCGTCAAACAGCACCAGCACCCCCGGGGCCTCGTGCTTGTGCCACTTCTCCCCGCCGTACTTCCACACCCCGTTCTCGTTCTCAAACCGCGCAGGGAAACTCACCGTGCGCTCCTTCGCGTCCTTGCCCTCCTCCCCCTTCGCCTGCAGCCACGTGTACGTCACCGTCGCGAACGCCGACCCGTCACCTACCTCCAGCGTCGCCGGGTCCAGCGTGATGCTGAGCTCCTTGGTCTCCTTCCCGGGCTTGGCAAAGTCCCTGGCGAAGTACCGCTGCTCCGCCAGAAACTCACGGTCCCCCCCCGCGACCAGCGACAGGTACCCGTCCACGTCACGCGTCAGCACCGCGTGCGACATGGCCGCAAACAACTGCTCCACCTCACGCTGCACCTCCGACCCCTCCCCGGCGACCGCCGGCCGCGGCGCAGGCTGGGCCAGCGCGGGCGCGAGCAGAAGCAGGGGGGCGGCGCAGAACAGGCGTCGGAGCGTGCGCATCGGGCAGTGTAATCAGGCGGCCCCGGGTGCGGGGCGCTCCCGACCAGGACGCGCCCGGGCGTCCTGCGCCCGCTTACCCTCTCACGATGCCCGGTGACGACACCCCGCACCCCGGCCCCCCAGGCCACACGACAACAACGCACGCACCGCCCGCCTCGACGGAGGCGCCGGGCCCGCTGCCCACCACCGACGCCCACGCCCTCGCGGAATTGCTCTCCCCCGCGCTCCACGACGCCTGCGACGGCCGCCTGGGTCAGATCGAGTGGTTCCACGCCACATGGCAGCGCGGCGGCGCCTGCACAGGCTTCTCCACCTTCCGCCTGCGTGATGACGCCCCGCCCGTCGAAGTCATGGTCAAGATGCCCGTCGGCCCCGCCGAACTCTGGTGGACGCACGGGCTGGGCGCCTGCGACGCATCCTCGTTCATCCAGCCCACCGCCCTCACCCGCGTGACGCCCCGCGTCCTCGCCGCGGGCCCCACGCTCGCCGGCCACCGCGTCCCCTGGCTCGTGCTCGAAAAGCTCGCCGGGCCCCACATGCCCAAGCACATGGACGCCGGAGAAGTCACCGAACTCATCGGCGCGACCCTGGACTTCCACGCCGCAACCCAGGCCCTCGCCCCCCTCGCCCCCAAGCCACCCAGCCCGAACTTCGAAGCCCTCATCGAACGCTCGCGCGAGACCTGCAAGAACCACGTCATATCCGGCGAGCAGCACTGGAACGAGATGCTCAAGAAGGTGCAGCGCGCCCTGCCCGCCCTCCGCGGGTACTGGGAACGCCGGCCCATCAACACATGGTGCCACGGCGACCTCCACCCCGGCAACGCCATGCGCCGCGTCGTCACCGCGGGCGGCGCAGACCCCGGCGCCCTCGCGCTCAAGAGCCCGCTGGTCCTCATCGACCTCGCCCTCGTCCACCCCGGCCACTGGATGGAAGATGCCCTCTACCTCGAACGCCAGTACTGGGGCAACGCCGACCTCCTCCACGGCATCAAGCCCGTCAGCCTCCTCGCCCGCCTGCGCCGCGAACGGGGCCTGCCCGTCGACGACTACGCCCACGCCGCCAACGCCCGCCGCATCCTCATGGCCGCCTGCGCCCCAGCCATGATCGAACGGGAAGGCAACCCCAAGTACGTGGGGGCGGCGATCGAAATCATCGAGCGACTACTACCACAAGTGCCTCACTAGAAAGTACTTAAGACTCACCGTGTATTTAGGTGCCCCCTGCTACGCCGCGGGCGGGCACTCCGTACCATCCGGGCCATGCCGGGGAATGCAGGGTCGCGGCGAGGCCCGCAGAACACCACACTGCACCTCCCGGCCTAGATTGACCAGCACCGATCCGCGGCCTCCCGCATTCGGGCGAGTACCCAGGAAAGGGAATGCACATGGACGAGTATGACCGTTTGGAGCAGATTCTCACCGAGGGCAAGCAGGACTGGCTCAAGTTCAAGGGTGGCAACAAAGCCGCCGGCACCCGCGTGCGCAAAGTGATGCAGGACATCAAGGCCCAAGCCCAGGTTGTCCGCGAGAAAGTCCTGGAGAACCGCGACACCGAAGAAAAGAAGGACTAATCCCGTCCGGCCCCCTTGCAGGGCGACAATACGTGGCTTCTGATATCATCTGAACGCGGCACGGGTGTGCAGCGGCGGGCTCCGGATTGCCGGGGCGTGCTGCCATGTTGGGGCGGTGGAGCCGCCGTCCAGCGCCGCCCAGATGCGGGAGATTGGCGGTGAGTCTGCTCCACACGGAACATCACAGCGGCGCGAGCGGCGAGGGCCAGCAGTCCGCGCCCAGGCACCTTTTCGATATCACCCCGGTGGACTGGACCGCCCGCCTCATCGACAAGGCCGGCATCGAGACACGCATCCCGCACCGGGGCGCGATGTCGCTTGTGGACGCCATCGTCTGGCATAACCAGGACTTCTCACGCACCATCGGCGTCAAGCACGTCCGCGACGATGAATTCTGGGTCCCCGGCCACTTCCCCGGCAAGCCCACATTCCCCGGCGTGCTCATGATCGAGACCGCGGCCCAGCTCGCCTGCTGGACCTTCCTCGCGCGACGCAGCGACACGCCCCTGGTGCTGTTCCTCCGCATCGAACACGCCGCGTTCCGCCACGCCGTCGCCCCCGGCGAAGACCTCTTCGTCCTCTGCCAGGAGGTCAAGCACCAGCGTCGCCGCTTCATCAGCGACGTCCAAGGCCTCGTCAACGGCCAGATCGCCTTCGACGCCCAGCTCTCAGGCATGATGACCGAGCCGCGGGGCTACTGAAGCCCGCCGCCCCCTACGCCATCACGGGCCGCAGCATCAGCGACTCCGCCTTCCTCGCCGCACGCTGCGTCCGGTCGATGGCGACGATCAGCCCAAGCGAGAACCCCGTCATCACCCAGCCCGTGCCGCCGTACGACAGCAGGGGCAACGCGATGCCCTTGGTGGGCGCCACCGCCGTCACGACCGCGAGGTTGATGATGGCCTGCACGCTCACCGTCGAGATGATGCCCAGCGTCACCAGCCGCAGGAACGCGCTGTGCTCACGCCTCATCACCGCGTACCCCGCCCACACCAGCGCGATGAACAGGGCGATCACCACCGCCGCCCCGGCGATGCCCAGCTCCTCGCAGATCACCGCGAAGAGGAAGTCCGTGCGATCCTCGGGCAGGTAGCCCAGCTTCTGGATGCCAAACCCCAGGCCCCTCCCCCATCCCTCGCCGCCCGCCACCGCCACCAGCGACTGGATGGTGTGGTAGCCGATCCCCTCGGGGTCCGAGTACGGGTTGCGGAACGCCATGATCCGGGCCATGCGGTAGTCGCTGGTCATGATCGCCGCCACCACCGCCGCGAGCGGGAACGGCGACAACGCGATGAAGTGCCGAAGACGCGCCCCCCCCGCCAGGAGCAGCAGCCCGGCGACCAGGGCGATGAGCGCCCCCGTGCCCAGGTCCTCCAGCACGATGAACCCGGAGACCATGCCCACCGCAGCCAGCGCCGGGCACAGCCCCGTGAAGAACCGCGAAAGGTCCGTGGAAGGGGCGAACGCGCGATCCGGGGCCGGAGCCAGCGACGCCCGAGCCGACCGCACGCAGTACCACGAGATCAGCACCACCATCGTCCACTTGGCCACCTCCGAGGGCTGCAGCGACAACGCGTCACCGGTCCCCGGGATGCTGATCCACCGGTGTGAGCCGTTCCGCGCACGCTCGATACCCGGCATGTACACCAGCGCGCACACCAGAACGAGTGCCAGCGCCCCGACCGCAAGGCCCGACCACGTACGCCAGGCAGCCTTCGACGGCTCCGCGTCCGCTCCCTGCGCCGGTCGCTCCGCCCACCCGGCCAGCTTCCGCACCGGGAAGAACGCCGCCGCCACCATCGCACCGACCGCCAGGGTCATGTACACCGCGCTGCGGCTGGTCAGGATGGCGAACACCGACAGGGGCTCAATGACCGGCGTGTCGGAAGACACCGACCGCACAGCCATGTCCGCCGAGTTGACCATGATCACCCCGATGGCCAGCAGGGCGAGCACGCACAGAACGATGGTGTGGCCGGGGCGCAGCATAAGCCGGGCTGTATCGGCGGTTGGTGCGCACCGGCGTGAGATTTGCCGGTGCCACCCCCGGGGGCGTCCAGGCCACTCCCTACAGGCACGGGCCGCCCGCGAACACGCTCAGCAGGGCGTCAATGTCCAGCGTGTCCGGGAAGAGGCCGTCGTTGTTGAAGTCGATGTCGTTGCAACTCCCCGTCGAGCACGGGCCGCCCGAAAACACCGCGAGGAACTCCACGATGTCAAACGCGTCGGGGAACAGCCCGTCGTTGTTGAAGTCCACGCAGTCGCACACGGGTATCGATACCACCGTCGCACCGCTCGTCACCGACCCGCACGGGCTGCTGACCACCAGGTCGTACGACCCCGAATCCCCCGCGTACGCGCCGAGCACGTCCAGCTGGAGCGACTGCGCCCCGGAGATGTACGACCCCCATGGGGTAAACCCCTCGGTCAGCGGCACGCCGTCCTTGCGCCACTGGGGCGACAGGTTGTCGTACCCCTCCGCGATCGCCCCCGTCACGCTGAAGTTGCTCCCCGGACACTGCGATCCAGACATCTGCACGAACCCCGCGAACCACGGCACCCCCGTCTCCAGGTACCTCGCGTACCCCATCGTGTACTTGACCGGCGAACCCACCGCCGTGAACTGACCCCCCACGTGGAGCTCGTTCTGGAACGACGCGAGCGACAGCACCGGCCCATTGGTCCCCGCGTCGATCGGGCTCCACCCCGTGCCGTTCCAGCGCGCCAGGTTGGTGGTCGCCGGCAGCCCCCCCGCCGCGGCGAACGAGCCCCCGACGACGAGCGTGCTGTTGGAAACCTTGAGCGCGTACACCGGGCCGGAGACCCCGCCCCCCACGTCCACCCACGCCGTGCCCGTCCAGCGGGCAAGATGGTTCAGCGGTGTCGCGCCCGACGCGGTGAAGTCGCCACCCGCGTAGATCGACCCGTTGTAGTACTCCAGGGCCCGCACCGTGTTGTTGAACCCCGCCCCCATCCCAACCCAGGACGCAGTGTTCGCGACCGTGCCCTGGCTGAAGGCGGCGACATTCGAGACCGCCACACCCCCCGCAGATGTGAAGGCGCCGCCCACCACCAGCCGTGCAGTGACAGAATTCACCGTGTAGCCCCGCATCGCCAGCACCGGCCCATTCAACCCCTCAGGACCAGGGGTCGGCTGCGACGTCACCCCCTGCCACGCACTCCCCGTCCAGCGGGCAATATGGCTCACCGTGCCGGCACCCGAGCCCGTGAAGTCGCCCGCCGCGTAGATGGCGCCGTTGAAGCTGGTGATGGACCTCACGGTGTTGTTGAAACCACTCCCCATCGGCTGGAAGCCCGCCACCAGGCTGTTCAGGCGCACCACGCGGTTCAGGTTCTCCACGCTCGTGTTGAAACTCGTGAACGAGGTGAAGTCCCCGCCGAGGTACAGGTTCGTGGTCGAGGGCGGTGAGCTTGCCGGCGCTGCAAACGCCGCGTGGATGACGCCGAAGTTCGTGCCGTTGGTGGGGGACAGGCTGGTGGGGCTGAAACCCAGCCCGTTCCACCGCAGCCAGTTCCACGGGAGGAAGCCCGGCTGGTACTGGAAGCCAAAGTCGCCCCCGACCGTCATCGATCCTTCCCACGGCACAAGCGCCCGCACGCCCGGGCTGACCGCCCGCAGCACGCCCGCCGTGGGCACCCACGAAACCGACGAGCCATCCCACTGCCCCAGCCCCGCATACCGCACCAGCCCGCTCGAGCTGAAGATCCCCCCGACATACAGCCGGTTGTTGTACACCGTCAGCGACCGCCCAGACTCATCGCCGTACGCCGGCTGCACAGTGCCAAGCCCCGGCCCCAGCGCCGACCACGCCGACCCGTTCCACGACGCGATGTTCAGCGCCGGCTGGCCCCCCGCGACCTGGAACTCGCCCGCCGCGATCAGCTGCCCGTTGTATACCCCCAGCGCGTACACCCCCCGCCTCATCACATAAAACGGGTCCGAGTGCGGGCGCGCAAGCCCCTCGCCCAGCGCAGCCCACCCGGAACCGTTCCACCGCGCAATGTCGTGCGCAGCAACCCCCGACGCACCGCTGAACCGCCCCGCGGCCACCAGCGATCCGCCGTACGAAGCGAGCGAGTACACCACAGAGTCCTGGACCGACGTCGCCGTCGTGTCGTTGAGGTCAATTCCGACCCCGACCGCGCGCCACACGCCGGCCGACGCATCCCACCGCGCGATCCGGCTGGCGGCCACGCCACCCATGGCACTGAACGTGCCCCCGGCGTACAGCTCGCCGTTATGAACCGCCAACGCACCGATCTGCCCGTTGGAGCCCCCGCCCATGGCCTGCCACGTAGACCCGTTCCAGCGGGCAATGTTGTTTACCACCGTCCCGCCCGACCCGTTCACACGCTGAAACTCGCCCGCGACAACCAGCTCGCCGTTGTACACCGTCATGGCCAGCACCCACACCGAAGGCGCCCCCGTGCCCGGGTCCGGGCTCCACAAGCCCCCCCCGACCGCCGACCACGCCGTGCCCGTCCACCGCGCCAGCCCCGCCAACGGGGTACCCCCCGTGTTGTCAAAGCCTCCCCCCGCGTACAGCGCGTTGTTGTACGAGACAACACTCTGGACAAGCGCGTACCTGTTGTCGCCGCTCAGCCCCACCCCCAGCCCCGACCAGCCAGATCCGTCAAACGACGCGATGTTGGCCGCCGCCACCGGCGCTGTGGACCCGCCCGCCAGCCACCCCGCGACGCCGAACCGCCCGCCCACGACCAGACGAGCCGGCGCCGGCCCCGCCCCGTCCGGGTCCCACGTCGTGGACGCGAACACGAGCTCCGCGTCCGTGTTCCCCGCCACCGCACGCCAGCCCGTGCACTGCGCCCCCGCCCAGCGGCACAGCAGGCCGCCAATCACCGCGGAAGCAACCACGCACACGCGCGCGCAGACCGGCAGGACCCGACCCAGGACAGAGAAAGTGAACATGCTGGTCTCCTCGCAGGAGGGGTGCAGGAACTACAGACACCCGCCGCCGCTGAACACGCTCAGCAGCGCGTCGATGTCCGCCGTATCAGGGAACAGACCGTCGTTGTTGAAGTCGATGTCGCCGCACGTCCCCGTCGAGCACGGACCCCCGGAGAACACGCTCAGGTAGTCGTCTATGTCCGCCGTGTCCGGCCACAGCCCGTCGCCGTTGAAGTCGATGGTGTCACACCCGCCCGCCGGGCCGCCGCCCACCAGATAGCCCGACGCGATGCTGAACCCGCCGCCCGCCATGACGCCCGACAACCCCTGCCCGATCGACGACCACACGCCGAACGGCCCCCCGCCCGACGGCCCCCCGGGCGAAATAGAACGCCACTCCACCGTGTACACCTGGCCGGACGCAAGCCGCGCCACACAGAGCACCACGATCACAGCCACAGCCTTCATGGAATCCTCCTTCGCCCGCCCTCAGGGCAGGGGCGTGGTCACGACGTAGTTCACCCGGGCCGCCAGCAGCCAGTGGATGTTGCTCCCCGACGTGTTCATGGTCGCCTGCAGGAAGTACACGTTCGCGCTGTTGTCCACCACCTCGTTCACGGCCACGCTGCAGGGGTGCTGGATCGAGCTCGTGCTCCCGCTCGTGAACGTCGTGCACACCTCCGTCACCTGCCCCGTGGAGAGCGCAACCTTGCCCACCGACACCACGATGTTGCTGCTGGAGTGCTGGTCCCGACCATCCACGCACACGGACTGGACCGCCGCCCCGTCCGGCAGATCCAGGGGCGCAAAGAACTCTCCCGGGCCCGCGCTCCCCGGCGTCCCCACCGTCCCCGAGTTCCCCGTCCCGAACGAGTCGATGATCTGCAGCCCCCCCTGCGTCCCGAAGGACGGTGTGTTCAGGTACCGCGGCACGAACGCCGACCCGTGCACGCTCACCCACCGCGTGGTCGGCGCAACATGCAGACCGGTCGAGTCCACGTACGCCCGGTCCACCGGAGCCCCGCCGAACGCAGGCGCTGTCGCGAACGAAATCCTGTCATACCCGGCGGAAATCCGCGACGTGCCCCCGTCCGGATGGATCACCACGTTCGTCCCCGCCGAGTTCGCGTAGTAGTTGTACCCGAAGTGCACCCCGTCACCGAACCGCGGGTAGGACCCGTAGAAGAACCCATCCGAATTCCCGCCCCCGATGATGAACCGCCGGTAGTCCCCGGAAGATGATCCCAGCCGCACCGAGCCGTCGCCGTTCACGCTCAACACCTTGTTGCCGGCCGTGTAGAACGCAACGTCCCCCAGGTCCGAGGCGAGGATGATGTTGTTGTCAGCCCCTCCCCCGTCACCCACATAACCCATCCGCGCATTCAGCACGTTCACGAACTCCAGGTAGGAGAGGTTGCTCACGCCCGAACCCGTCCCCTGGATGCGCACCCCGTTGCCCCCCGCCGGCGCCTGCACGTGCAGCGCCGCCTGCGGGGATGTCGTGCCCACACCCACGTTCCCCGCGTTGTCCACGTACACCGCGCTCAGGGGCGACCCGTCGGGCGCATCCAGCGCGAACGCGCTCCTCGCATGCGTGGCCAGCGGAGCCGCCGTGACCAGCGTCCGCGGCGAAAGCGTGCTGAACCCCGCCGTGTTCGCGCACGAAAGCCCGGTGTCCGCCCGCACATCCACCTCAAGGTAACGCGAGCCCTGCGTGACGAACTGCTGCCCAAGGTCGATGGTCGCCGTAAACCTCCCGCCCACCACGGACACGTTGTCCACGCACACCGTGGTGCCCGCCTGCGCCCCCGCAGTCAGCGCGTCATACAGGCGGAACCGCATGTCGAACAGGCCGTCGGCCGGGCCCCCGTTCTGGCTGAGCTCGCCCTGGTACGTGAACGCGGTAGACTGGGCCGCACAAGCCGAAGCAAGTGCGCACACGACGATCGCAGCGGGCCGGGAAGCGTGCATGAGGATCTCCTGATTCCCGGCCGGTGGGACACCGGCGAACCGGGACCTCCTCGCAAGCGCCGTCCGGCAGCCCCCCGCGCACCCGATATCCGCGAACAACCGGCCCACCCCACGCCCTCCCCCGGGGTGCACCCCGCGGGCAACCCCCGGAATCCAAGCGGCCGGGCCCGAGAATCGCAAGGAAAATCACGTCGTGCCGGGTGTCACAACCACCTCCGAGAACGTACATTGAAGTGACAATCGCCCCGCCCGCTCCGGCGAAACGATACAAGGAAGGCCCGCCGGCACCCGGGGCAGGAATACGGTCGTGCGGTACATGTTCGGGCCCGGTCACGCTCGCGGCAGCATGGAACGCCGCGCAACGCCGGGCCGCAGTGGATGCGAGAGAGAACGCTGGGTCGTATGTCAGATCAGAACGTTCCCAACCACCCCAACCACCCCGACCAGCCCGCAGGCCTCCGCGCCCTGGAGCGCGCCCTCACCAACCTGCGCCACGCCATCCGCGTGCACCTCTTCGTGCAGCGCGGCGCCGCCCTCGCCGCATGGGCCATCGGCAGCGGCGTCCTCGTCGGTGTGCTCGACTACTTCCTCCGCATGCCCGGGCCCCTCCGCATGGTGCTGTGGGTGGTGGGGGCCGTCACCGTCCTCCTCGCCGTACGCCGCAACCTGGGCCCGCTCACCGCCTTCCGCCCGTCCCTGACCGACCTTGCCCTCCGCGTCGAGCAGTCAGAGGCAGGACGCCGCAACCGCTGGCAGGGCCTGCTCGCCAGCGGCCTGGAACTGGGCGCGCGCAGCACCCCCCTCAGCCCCGGACTCGAAGACCAGCTCGCCTCCAGCGCAGCGCACCTCACCTCCACCCGCTTCCTGGCCGGCTCCCTGAGCATCCCCGGCCTTCTCGACAACTCCCGCCTCCGCAAGGCGCTCACCAAGTGCATGGTGGTGCTCCTCGCCATCGCCGTGCTGGGCGTCTGGCAGCCCGCCCTCATGCGCATCGGCACCCAGCGCGTCGTCCTCCCCTGGATCGACACGCCCTGGCCCAAGCGCACCGGAGTCGTCGCCGTCGATACCCCCAGGGCCCACCCGCTGGGCGCAGTCTTCCCGCTCCGCGCAATCCTCACCAAGTCCAGCCGCAGCGCCGACCAGACCCGCGTCGTGGTCAACTACCGCGTGATCAACGGCCCCGTCGCCAGCGAAGTCCAGCGCGCCCTGCTCACGCCGCAGGGCCGGCGTGCCCAGGCCTCCCAGCCCGAGACCGCGCTCGGCGCACCGCCCGTCGAGGGCGACCTGTTCGAGCAGATGCTCGACACCCAGCGTCTCGCCGACCTCGCCGCCGCCGCCGGGGCCAAGGCCGGCCCCGAGTTCGAACTCGAATACTGGTTCGAGACCAGCGACGACCAGACCACCCCCGCCCGCGTCCGCATGGTGGAGCCCCCCCGCATCGCCGACGCCACCATCACCGTCACCCCGCCCGCGTACGCCGCGTCCCTCGCCGCCGGCGCGGGGCTCGTCTCCGGCGAGCGCGACGCCGGTGACGGCCTCGACGACCGCGCAGCCGTCGGGCCCATCCTCGCGGGCTCGCGCGTCCAGGTGCGCCTCTCGCTGAGCAAGGACGTCCCCGTGCCCGCCGAAGGCACAGACCCCGCCCCCTGGCTCGCCGCCGTCGCACCCGCCCTGGCCGCCCTCCCCGGCGCACAGGCGACCATCACGCCCCGGCAGATCACCGTCTCCTTCGACGCTGGCCAGAGCGTCCGCGCGGGCGTCACCCTCACCGACGCCTACCAGATCACCAGCCGCGAACCAGCCGTGTTCCGGCTCGACGTCGTCGAGGACCACCCCGCCAGCGCCTCCGTCATCGAGCCCGCCCAGGACGAGAGCGTGCTCGCCACCGCCGTCATCCCCGCCGCCGGCGAGGGACGCGACGACCTCGGCGTGGCCTGGGTCTCCCTCCGCTCCCAGGTCGCCAGGACCCCGCCCGACAGCGTCGGGGCAGCCCCCGAAGCCGCCGGCGAACCCGCCGAAGTCGCACGCACCGACACGAAGTCCGCGCCCGCCACCTCCGCCAGGGCGGACGCACCCCTCGATCTCGCCGAGCTCACGCTCAAGCCCGGCGACGAAGTGTGGCTCTCCGCCCAGGTCGCAGACGTCCTCGCCGCCGACCAGGGCGCCGACCGCGAGCCCGTGGTCTCCGGCGTCCGCCGCCTGCGCATCATCAGCGAGAGCGAACTCGTCGAGCAGTTCCGCGCCGAGCTCGCGAGCCTGCGCGACGCCGCCCGCCAGATGGAGGTGGAGCAGAACGCCCTGACGCAGCAGCGGGCCGAGAGCGCAGCCGCACACGACCAGCCCGCCGGCCCATCCACCAGGGAAGCCGCGCAGGACCTCGCCAGGGAGCAGGCCCGCCGCGAGCAGACCATCGCGCAGCGCCTCACCCCCTTCGAAAAGAGCCTGGAACGCCTCGCCGACCGCGCCCACCGCAACAACCTCGCCGACGAGCCCCTCAAGGGCCTGCTCGAGGACGCAAAGCAGGGCGCGGGCGATGCCCGCGACGCGGCCTCCCAGGCCTCCCAGGCCCTCGACGAGGACGCCCGCACCGAGCAGGCCCCACGCCAGGAGCAGCTGTCACGCGAGATCGCCCAGCAGCAGGCCAGGGCCGCCGATGAACTCTCCGCCCTCGCACGCATGCTCAGCCAGGGCGAAGACCAGTGGGCCGTCCGCCGCAGCCTCGAGAAGCTCCTGACCGAGCAGAAGCAGCTGCGGGCCCAGACCGCCGCCGCGGGAGAGTCCTCCCAGGGCAAGGACGCCAAGGACCTCACCCGCGAGCAGCGTGAGGACCTCGAACGCCTCGCCCGCAAGCAGCAGGACCTCTCCCAGCAGGCCGCCCAGGCCCTCGACACGCTCGAGCAGCGCGCTCAGCAGATGCAGGAGGCCGACAGCGCCCAGGCCCGCGCCATGCAGCAGGCCGCCTCCGGCGCCCGCCAGAAGCAGCTCGTCCAGAAGCAGAACAACGCCGGCCAGAGCCTCCGCCAGAACCAGACCGGGCAGGCCCAGCAGCAGCAGAAGCAGGCCGAGGAGGCGATCGAGGAAGCCCTCGAGAACCTCGACAAGGCCCAGCAGCAGCAGGACGAAAAGCTCCGGCGCGTCCTCGCCGATATCGTCGAGTCCCTCCAGCGCCTCGTGGACCAGCAGCAGGGCGAACTCTCCCGACTCGCCAAGGCGCAGGAGGGCGAGCAGCAGCCCGCGCTCGACAAGGGCATGATGGGCGTCCACCAGAACACCCTGGGCGTGCTCAAGAAGGTCCGCGACGAGGTCAAGGACCCCGGCCAGCTCCCGGCCCTCCTCGACGGCGCACAGCAGTCCCAGTCCTCCGCCGTTTCCGTGCTCCGCCAGTCGTCCCCCGACCTCGCCGACGCCGACGAAATGGAACGCCTCAGCCTCCAGCGCCTGAGCGACGCACTCGCCGAGGCCCAGAAGCAGAACGAGGACGCGCAGGCCAAGGCCCAGGAGCAGGCCCGCGCCGAACTCCGCAAGGCCTACCGCGAGCTCCTCGAGCTCGAGGTCGTCCTCAAGGCCGAGACAGACCCGCTCATCGAGTCCGACACCGGCCGCCGCACGCGGCAGGCACTCCGCGAGCTCGGACGCCGCCAGACCGACGTCCGCGCCCGCATGGACGAACTCCACAAGAAGTCCGAAGCGCTCGCCGAGGCACGGGTCTTCGACTACGCCCACACGCGATTCGACAACGCCACCCTCGAGGCGGGCAAGGACCTCGACTCCGGCAAGGGCACCCGCGCCGTCCAGCGCCACCAGGCCGCCGCCGTCGCCATCCTCCAGAGCCTCGTTGAAGCGCTCAAGGAAGACAAGAAGAAGGGCGACGAACTCGAAGACGAGGACGGCGGCGGTGGGGGGGGCGGCAGCAGCGGGGGCGGCAAGAAGGCCACGATCCCACCGTACGCTGAGCTCGTCCTCCTCCGCGGCATGCAGGCCGAAGCCGCCGCCCGCACCCGCGCACTCTCCGAGCAGGGCAGCGAAGCCGCGGAAGTGCAGGACGTCTCCGCCCTCCAGCAGGAGCTCTCCAGGCAAGGGCAGGACCTGCTCGACCGCATGACGCGCCAAGGCCCCACCAGCGTCAAGCCAGGACCCTCACCAACCCCCGAACCCAAAACCGATACAACCCCCGACTCAACACCAGATTCAAAGCCAGATCCAAAGCCAGGCTCAAAGCCAGGCTCAAAGCCAGCTTCAACGCAGGAAGGCAACGTGCAGCCCACCGACCAACCCAACCCCACCGAAGCGCCCAAGGCCCAAGGGGGTGGCACATGAAGCAGACCAGCGCCCGCTGGTGCACGCTGCTCGCCCTGACCCTCGCCGCGCACGCGGCCTGGGCCCGCTCGCAGCAGAGCACCCCGCCCGCACCACCGGCGGAAAGCAAACCCGACGCAAAGCCGCAGGACAAACCCTCCGACAACCAGCCCTCCCTCGACGACCTCCTGGGCATCACCAGGCCCAGGCCGCCGCAGGACGACAAGCCCGCGACAACCCCCGCCCCCGCGCCCCAGGGCGGCACCCCCAAAGACTCCACCCGCGCCGACCTCGACCGCCGCCTCGCCAGCGACCAGGTCTCCGACGACTTCGTCCAGGCCGTCTCCATGATGCGCGACACGTCCGAACGGCTCACGACCGCCGGCGACGTCGGCCTCGAGACCCAGCGCCTCCAGCAGGAGGTCCTCCGCAGGCTCGACAAGCTCATCGACGACGCCAAGAAGCAGCAGCAGTCCAGCAAAAAGCAGAGCAAGAGCCAGCAGCAGAGCCAGGACCAGGACCAGCAGCAGAACCAGCAGCAGAAGCAGTCCAGCCAGCAGCAGAAGCCGCAGGCCCAGCAGGCCGGCGCCAACGCCCAGGGAGGCAACGTCCCCCGCCAGAACGCCGACCTCAAGGCCCCGCCCGCCGGCGCGTCCGCCTCCTGGGGCGACCTGCCCCCGCACGTGCGCGACGCCCTCATGCAGGGCTTCTCCGACAAGTTCAGCGCCACCTACGAGCAGCTCACCCAGGAATACTACAAACGCCTCGCCGAGCAGAAGCCCGCCCCGGCCCCGACGCCCGGAGGCAGCAAGTGATCGGCGCCGGCCTCATCCTCGCCTGGGCTCTCGCCCACCGCGTCCCGGCGCCCCCGCCCGGCGCGCCCGTCCTGGGCGCCTGGCCCGCCCCGGCGCCCGACGCCCCCCTCGACGCCCTCCCCCAGGAGGACCAGCCCGACAACGCGCACCCCGTCGCCGCCGAGCCCGCCGCCAACGAAAACTCCGCCGCCAACAACCCCCTCGCACGCGAAATGACCCCCGAGCTCGACCGCGCAGTCACCCGCGGCCTCGCCCGCCTCGCGCAGATGCAGAACGCCGACGGCTCCTGGGGCGAGCCCAACTTCGGCCGCTCCGTCGCCGTCACCAGCCTCGCATGCCTCGCATTCATGGCCGACGGAAACCTCCCCGGCCGCGGCGTCTACGGCGACAACGTCACCAAGGGCCTCGAGTACGTCCTCTCCACCGCCGGTGAGTCCGGCCTCCTCGCCAGCGACACCGCCAACAGCCCCATGTACGGGCACGGCTTCGCCACCCTCTTCCTCGGCGAGATCTACGGCATGACGCAGGGCGGCGGCGACACCGACCTCTCCGACCGCGTGCACCGCGCCCTGGTCCGCAGCGTCCGCCTCATCGAGAGCACGCAGAACAAGGAGGGCGGCTGGCGCTACAACCCCGTCCCCTTCGACGCCGACACCAGCGTCACCATCTGCCAGATCATGGGCCTGAGGAGCGCACGCAACGCCGGGCTCGAAGTGAGCAAGGACACCATCGACCGCGCCGTCGAGTACGTCCGCTCGTGCCAGAACCCGGACGGCGGATTCCGCTACCAGGGCCAGCCGGGCCCCAGCGCCTGGCCCCGCTCCGCCGCCAGCATCGCCAGCCTCCAGTACGCCGGCATCTACGACGACCGCGCCATCAGGGACGGCCTCCGCTACATCAACAACGTCACCAGCCAGCCGGGCGTGGACAGCCAGGCCATCCACTACTACTACGGGCACTACTACACCGTGCAGGCCTGCTTCCTCGCTGGCGGCAAGCCCTGGGCCGACTGGTGGCCCCGCGTCCGGCGCGAACTCACCGCCAACCAGCAGGCCAACGGCGGCTGGGAAGACCCCTCCGTCGGACGCGAATATGGGACCGCCATGGCGCTGATTGTGCTCCAAATGCCCAAGCGCTACTTGCCAATCTTCCAGAAGTAACCGACCTTTTCGCCGGACAGGCGCACGATGCCACGCACACCGCACCCAGCCCGCACCCCCCGCGACCTGCGCACCGCGCTGGCCCTGGCGTGCACGCTCTGCGCCGCCGCCCACGCCGCCCCACGCCAGAGCGAGGAATCCCCCATCATCCGGCGCGTGCTGGTCACCTCGGGCCTCCAGCAGCGCCTGGTCAACATCGTCTCCATGTCCGAGCAGGAACTGGTCGCCCGCGACGCGTCCACCGGCGCCCCCGTGCGAGTCCCCCTGAGCAACGTCCGCGCCCTGCTGCCCGTCATGCTGCCCCTGGGAGGCGTGAGCGCCGCCGGCGCCCGGCGCAGCGATGCCCCCTCCCTGCGCCGCGTCTTCCTCGATGAACCCGCCGTCGCCGTCACCACCGACGCACAGTCCCTGCCGGGCAAACCCGGCGCGGGCGAAGAGGTCACCTCCCCCGACTCCCTGCCCTGGCGCTCTTCCTCCCTGGGCAGCGTCACTCTCCCGCTGGACTCCCTGCAGCGCCTGCTGAACCGCCAGAACACACCGGCCCGCGCGCCCGGAACCGCGGACCGGGTCTTCCTGCGCAACGCCGACGTCATCGACGGCTTCGTCGAGCTCGTCCCCGCCACCCAGGGGCCCTCCATCTCCCTGAGCGTCGATACCGGCAACGGCCACACAAGCACGCTCGACTGGGCCACCATCGACAGCGTCGAGTTCGCCGCCTCCCCGCAGCCGTCCCGCGGCGCCTGGGCCTGGCTGTCCGACTCAACCGCCGTCGCCGTCACCGCCCTGGCCGTGACGCCCCAGGGCCAGATGACCCTGTCCTGGGCGCACGGCACCCTGGCCGAACCAACCCCCGCCACCAACCTGTGGGCCTACGCGCCGTCACGCGAGCACATCGACGCCCTGGCCGCACGCCCGCTCGTCGGCGCCACCCCAGGCGACCACCGCACATACGCCCAGCCGCCGCGCGACGCCGACAGCACCATAGCCCCCCTGGGCGCCGCCGACATCGAGATCTCCGGGCCCATCACCGCCGCGTGGGACTTGGGGCCCGGCGCCCTCCGCATCGCCGGCTCGGTCGAAATGGCCCCCGCCGACCGCATCTGGGGAGACTGCGTCGTCACGCTCGAGGCCGTCGCCGCGGGCAGCGATGCCGCCCTGACCGCCCCCGCCAAGGAACTGTGGTCCGCGCGCATCAACGCCGACAAACCCACCGCCACCCTCGCCGCCGACCTGCCCGATCCCGCAGGCGCCCCGCTCCTGCTGCGCGTCCGCATCACCGACGGCGCAAACGGCCCCGTCCAGGACCGCGTCTGGCTCCGCCGCGTGCTGATCGAACGCTGAGCCCGTACGCTCAGCCATGCCCGCACAGCCCAGCTTCCCGCAGGCCGCAGCCGCCGCCGACCACGGGCTCGCCTCCCACGCTGGGCTGGAAGTCCTCCGCGCTGGCGGCAACGCCGTCGACGCCGCCGTTGCCGCCTCCTTCGCCCTCTCCGTCGTCCGCCCGTACTCCTGCGGCGTCGGCGGCGGCGGCTTCATGGTCGTGCACCTGCGCGACCACAAGGCGCTCGGAGCCACGCCCGACCACCCGGTCACCACCGCCATCAACTACCGCGAGACGTGCCCGGCCGCCGTCGGCCCCGACTACTTCGAGGCCATCACAGACCCCGACGCAGCCACCCGCGGCGGTCGCGCCGTCGCCATCCCCGGCCACGTCGCCGGCATGCTGCACGCCCTGGAGAAGTTCGGCACCATGCCCCGCGCGGACGTGCTCGCCCCCGCCACCCGCCTCGCACGAGACGGATTCAAGGTGGACGCCCACTACATCGAGAGCGTCCAGGACGTCCTCGAATGGGCCCGGGACGGCGCAAAGGACGCGGAAGCACCACTCAACACCGCCAAACTCAAGCGAACACCCTTCCTCTGGACACGGTTCCTGAGGCAAGGCGCAGTGAAAGTGGGGGACCACATCGCCCTCCCCGAGCAGGCCGCGCTGCTGACGGCGATCGCCAGGGACGGCGCACCGGCCTTCTACACGGGCGACACCGCCCGCCGCATCGTGGACGCCGTGCACCACGACGGCGGCGAACTCAGCCTCGAAGACCTCGCAGGATTCAAGGTCCAGGAACTCCGCCCCTTCACCACGCACTTTGCCGGGCGCACCTTCCTCGGCATGCCCCCGCCCAGCAGCGGCGGCATCGTCGTGGCTCAGGTGCTCGCCATGCTCGAGCACCGGCGCGACGACGTCCACCGCATCGTCCAACGCCACGGGCACAACTCCGCCGAGTTCATCCACTTCGTCGCCGAGGCCTGCAAGCACGCCTTCGCCGACCGCGCCCGCTGGCTCGGCGATACCGACTTCGTCAACGTCCCGCTCGAACGCCTGCTGGACCCCGTCTACCTCAGGACACGGGCCGACGCCATCCGCGAAGACCGTACCTTCCCGCAGGACGTCTACGGCATGGCCGCCCCGCCCAGGGACAGCCACGGCACCAGCCACCTCTGCGTCGTCGACGCCGCCGGCAACGCCGTTGCCTGCACCGAGACCATCAACCTGGTCTTCGGCTCACTCATCGCCGTGCCCGAATGCGGATTCATCCTGAACGACACCATGGACGACTTCGTCACCCGCGCCGGCCACGCCAACGCCTTCGGGCTTGAGCACGGCGCCCGGAACCGCCCACAGCCCGGCAAGCGCCCCCTCTCCTGCATGACGCCCACCATCGTCCTGGAAGACCAGAACCCCGCTTCCCCCGTCTTCATGCTCGCCGGCGCCTCCGGCGGCCCCCGCATCATCACCGGGACGCTCCAGGCCCTGCTCAACGTCCTGCTCTTCGACTGCGACGCGCTCGACGCCGTCTCCCGCCCGCGCTTCCACCACCAGTGGAGCCCGCACACACTGCAGCTCGAGGACGCCCTGCTCCAGTCGCCCGTGAAGACCGCGCTCGAAAACCTCGGCCACGCCGTCTCCCGCCGCCAGCCCGTCGGCGCGGTCCAGGTCATCCGGCGCAAGCACAACGCCTGGCAGCCCGCATCCGACCCCCGCAAGGGCGGCGCACCCGCCGGCATGTAACCCGCCCAGCCGCCCGCACCCCCAGGCAGCGCTACTCCTCGTCCGCCTCCGCCTCGATCAATTCCACCGCCGCGTCCAGCAGCTTGTTGAGCGGCACCGGCTTCTGCAGATACATGTCCACGCCCAGGCTCTCCGCGTACGCGCTGTGACGCTTGCCCTCGTTGGCCGTCACCATGATCACCAGCGGGCTGTCCTCGTTGCCCTTGATCTTCTCCAGCGCAAGGAACCCAGAACGCTTGGGCAGCATCATGTCCAGGATCACGATGTCCGGCGGATCCGTCTGGCAGATGCGGATCGCCTCGTTCCCGTCCATCGCCACCTGCGTGAGCGCCCCTTCCGCCTGGAACGCCGCGTCGAAGGCCTCCAGCACGTCCCGGTCATCGTCCACGATCAGCACCCGCACGTCGTGCAGACGCCCGAACGGCTCGTCGCCATCCCCCGGCTGGTCGTCATTGGGAGTATTGGAAGGCCGCTGTGGCTGCGTGACCATGCCATCAAGGTACGCAGACAGGCGGGGTTGGGTTTCCCCGCAGGGCTAACGCTTGAACGCGGCCGCATCCCGGTTGCTGCGGTCGATAACCGCCGCCACGTCCCCCTCCGTCATCCAGGGCAGGCTCCGCAGCTTCTCCCTGAGCGCATCCGGGAACGGCTTCCCCAGCCGCTCGTGCGCCGGCCGGCTCCGCCACACCCGGTGCATCCAGAAGTACTGCCCCGGCGCCCGCCGCACCATCGTCTCGATCGAACGCCGGTACCGCGCAGTGAGGTAGTACAAGGGGTCCGGCCGCCCCTCCCAGTCCTCCGGGCCGAACGTGTCCACCACCTCCACGCTCATCCGCAGCCCCGACTCGGGGTGGTGGAACCGCGCCAACTCCGTCGGCTCCATCAGGCTCCCCTGCCACGGCCCCGCCGGCGGCTCGTCCCCGGGCCCCAGCCGCCGCGCATACCCGCAGACGATCGTCGCCCGCGACTGCATCGCCAGCAGCCCGATCGACTTGTACGTGCTCGTCAGACGCCCGAAGAACGGCGTGAAGATCCCCCGGTCCCCGCCCGACTGGTCCGCCACCAGCCCCACCGGCTCGCGACGCGCCAGGCACGCCGGCATCACACGCATCGCGCCGAACTTCGACACCAGCGTCAGCCCACGCCGCTTCCGCACCGAATACACCCAGTCGTCCAGCGGCACAAGGTCGATGGGCCGGTAGATCGCGTGCATCGGGAACCCCAGCATCGACATCGCGTACCCGATGAGCTCCCAGTTGCCCACGTGCCCCGTGATGAGGATCACCGGCCGGTCCGACAGCAGCGCCCGCACCCCCGCCGAAATGTCCGTGAACGTCAGGTGCCGCATGCAGCTCTCGAGCGTCATCACCCGCGGGATGAAGACGAACTCCGCCGCAAGCTGGAACAGGTGCTCGTACGACCTCACCGCGTGCCCACGCACCTCCGCGTCTGACCACTGCGGGAACGCGTCACGCAGGTTGTCCACCGCCCGCTGGAACCGCCGGGGCGAGATCGCCGGGTACGCGCCCGCGAACCCCCGCGCCCACCGCGCGGACCGCTCGTAGCCCGCCAGGTGGAACGGCGTCGCCATCAAACGAACCGCTCCAGCCACGGGTGACTGGAGCGGGAGGGGGATCTTGCCGAGTTTGATGCCCAAGCCGCGGAGCGTAGCCCGCGAAGGGCCCGCCGCGGGGACCAACGCCCTACTGCCCGGTGCCGCGCTGGGCGCGCCGCGAAGCAGAAGGCGTCTTGCCGATGAGCGTGTACAGCCGGTTCTCGTTCAGCACCGGCACGCCCGTCGAAGCCCCCTGGCGGAAGAGCTGGTCGTACTTCTCCACCTCCGCCACACGGTTCTTGTACTCAAGCTGCAGGGCCAACGCCGCGTCCTCGGCCGGGCGGGGCGGCAGGCTGGGCCGCTCGCCCAGCACGACAAAGTCCACGTCGCCCTGCACATCGCCCACCACGTCGCCGCCCCACGCGCGGATCATCGCCTCCAGCCCGTCCTTCTCCACCGGCGTCGCGACCCCGTCGCGGTCCGCGTCGAACGAGCCGTACACCACGAACTTGTACACCTTGTTGGGGTCGTACACCGCGTTCGCGAGCACATCGCCGCGCACCACGGGGTTGCCCCGCATCTCGCTCGTGATCCGGCAGGTGCTGCTCGTCTCACCCACGTTGATCACCTCCAGCGTCGCCTTGCCCGGAGAGTACACGCCCGCGTCGTCGGGCTTGATCGCCTGCGGTGTGGAGTACACCGCGAAGGTCATCCCCAGCACCACCTTCTGCTTGCGCCCCAGGTTGATCGCCGCCGTCCGGTCGCCCTCGTTCACGCTGATGATGCCGCCGTCCACCAGCGCCGCCTCGTCCTGGCCGCGGAACAGCTGGCTCGCACGGTCGTTCCGCAGCTTCGCGATCTGCGCCTCCAGGATCAGCTTCTGCTCCGTCAGGCGCGACACCTGGTCGTTCAGTCGCTTCTCGTTCTCGTTCCACTCGCCCTTGGCGGTGTCCAGCTGCGCCTGCGTCGCCTTCTTGTAGTCGTCCGCGCCCTTCCGGTACTGCTCGATCTCGTCCTTGTACCGGCTGATGTCGTTGTTCAGCTGCGCCAGCGTCGCCCGGTGACCGTCCTCGATCTGCTTGATCCGGGAGAGCTCGTTCTGCAGGTCCGTCCGCGCCGCGTCCCGCGCCGCCGTCGCCTGCTCGGCCTCCGTCCTGAGACCCGCGATCGCCGCGTCACGAGACCGGATCATCGTCAGCAGCGGCTGCTCGTTCCCCTCCATCCCCTTCAGCTTGTCCTCCAGCGTCGTCAGCGTGTCACCCTTGTTGCCCGTCATCCGCAGCAGCAGGGCATCGCGGTTCTCCACCAGGTACTTGACCAGGCTCTTCCCGCCCGCCTGCGTCCGCGCATCCGCCATCAGGCCGCGGATGTCGTCCTGGTTCGCCTCACCCTGCTTCACGATCGCCTCGTTGTCCTTCTTGTACTGCTCCAGCTGCTGGCGGGCGTCGCTGTACTTCCCGTAGAAGACCGCGAACGCCACAAAGAGGCCAAGAGCGCCCACCGCCAGAAGGACGATGGTGATGCCCGTGCCGCCGAAACCGGTGTTCTTGCCCGCCATGCGTGAAGACTCCACAACTGCCTGTGACGACCGAACAAAGACGCGACGACCGACCCAGCAAACCACCCCGCCCCCGCTCCGCCCGCCCGACCGGAGAGAGGAGAAGGTTATCGCAAAAGGGTCACCAGTGTCGCAGCCCGAAACCCAAACGTCAAGCCGGTACCCAACAGATACCGGCAATCCCGGGCCCGCGCGCTGCACCCGTTCCTATCCGGTGCACCGCACCACCCGGTTGCCGCCAATCTACTTCAGGCACTCGCCGAAGAAACCCGCCGCGTCCCCGTGCAGCTTCTCCCGGTCCTCCCGCCGCAGGTACATCATGTGCCCCGCGTGGTACCGCTCCACCCGGACCCGGGCCCGGTCCGCCGCCTCCAGGTTGAGGTGCGCAAACGTCTCGTCCGACGCGAAGTACGGCGTCGCCAGGTCGTAGTACCCGTTGCACACCATCACCCGCAGCCGAGGGTTGTCGTTCATCGCCCGCCGCAGGCCGTCCGCCACCTCCGCGTACCGGTTGTCCGCCCCCAGGTCCCAAGGGTGCACCTTCCCCGTCAGGATCTCGTACTTGAGCTTGCTCTCGTAGTTCAGCTCCCCCCGCAGGTACGCGTTGAGCCCCGCCGTGAACGGCCCCAATACCACCGTGTAGCTCGGGTCCTCATCCGGGCTCGCGCCCGCCTCGTCACGGTCGATCCCCTTGTACCGGCTGTCGTACCGCCCCACCGTCCGCGCCTGGTCCCGCAGCAGCTCCTTGCAGAACCGCCCCTGGTTCACCCGCAGGTTGCACCGCAGCACAAACGCCTCCGACAAACCCGTCAGCTCCGCCAGACGCGCCGCCACGCGCGCCGTCTCCGCCGCCGGCAGCCGGTCCCCCTTCGCCAGCGCCGCGCTGTACTCCCCAGCCGCAAACTCCTCGCTCGCCCGCAGCGCCTCCCCAAGGTCGCCCCCGCCCAGCCTGTGGTGGTACCACGCCGTCGCCGTGTACGAAGGCAAGAACAGCGGGTACGGCCGGTCGTTCCCGTTGTCGAACTCCAGCGTCTGGAACTCCAGCACCGGCGACACCAGCACGATCCCGTTGAGGTAAATCCCAAGCTCGCCCTGCAGCAGCGGCGCCAGCGCCGCCGCACGCGTCGTGCCGTAGCTCTCCCCCGCCAGGAACTTCGGCGACAGCCACCGCTTGTGCTCCGTGATGTACAGCCGGATGAACTCGCCCACCGCCTGCGCATCCCCCCGCAGGCCGTGGAACTGGTGCGGGTCCTCCCCCTCCGCCGCACGGCTGTACCCCGTCGTCACCGGGTCGATGAACACCAGGTCCGTGAAGTCCAGCCACGTCGACGCGTTGTCCTCCAGACCGCCCGGCGGCGCCGGCGCCCCGCCATCCTCGCCAAACGTCACCCGCCGCGGCCCCAGCGCCCCCAGGTGCAGCCACACCGAAGACGAACCCGGGCCCCCGTTGAACACGAACGTCACCGGACGCGTCGACGCCTCCACGCCCGTCCGCTCGTACGCCACGTGGAAAATGAACGCCTTCACCTTCCCGTTGTCGTCGGTCAGAGGCATCCGCCCCGCCGTCGCCGTGTACGAGATCGCCCCGGCCCCCCCGCCCACCGTGTGCTGAGTCACCACCGGCGCCGGCTCCGCCTTCGGATCGGCCTTCGAGTCCGCCGGCGGGTCCGCCCGCACGACAGCGCCAAGGCACAGCACAACGCCCGCGATCAACAGCCGGAAGAGGGTCGTCATCGCGGAGGTTATAGCCGCCCTCCACACGACCGTTTCCCCTCGCACGCTGCGCCGCCAGCCGGGTATGCTCTTTGGCCCGTGACCCAGGCCGCACCCTTCCATGCCCGCCGCGTCGTGCTGCTGGCCCTGGGCCCGCTCGCCGGGCTCGCCACGTGGCTCCTGCTCCGGGCTTCCGCCCCCTCCCTCTCCCCGGAGGCCACCGCCACCGCCGGCACCGCCGTCTGGATGGGCGCCTGGTGGATGACCGAAGCCGTCTCCATCGAGGTCACAGGCCTCCTGCCCATCGCCCTCCTCCCGCTGCTCCGCCTGGGCACCCTCAAGGAAGCCTGCGCCCCCTACGCCAACGAGGTCATCTTCCTGTTCCTGGGAGGCATGATCATCGGCCAGGCCCTCGAAAAGTCCGGCCTCCACCGGCGCTTCGCCCTCGCCGTCATCTCCGTCGTCGGCGCAAGCCCACGCCGACTCATCGCCGGATTCCTCTGCGCCACCGCCTTCATCAGCATGTGGGTCAGCAACGCCGCCGCCACCGTCATGATGATGCCCATCGCCACCTCCGTCTGCCTCCTCCTCGACCGCGAGAAGGGCGTCGACGACCCGCGCCGACGGCAGGGCTTCGAAGCCTCCATCCTCATCGCCGTCGCCTTCGGCGCTTCCATCGGCGGCGTCGGCACCCTCGTCGGCACGCCGCCCATGGCCCAGATGGCCGCCTTCATCAAGAAGGAACTGGGCACCGAGATCACCTTCCGCCAGTGGCTCGCCATCGGCGGGCCCGTCGTCCTCGTCATGCTCCCCGCCGCATGGGCCGCCATCTGCTTCTTCGCCGCCCCCCTCCCGCACCGCCTCCTGGGAGACGTCCACGCCCTCGTCGAAAAGGAAGTCCGCGCCCTGGGGCTCATGCGCTGGCCCGAGTGGGCCGTCCTCGCCGTCTTCCTCCTCGCCGTCGCCGCCTGGGTCTGCAGCCAGCAGCTCGCCATCGGCGACGCAACCATCGCCATCGCCGCCTCCCTCGTGCTCTTCCTCCTCCCCTGGGACAGACGCTACTCCCGCCCCCTCATCACCTGGGACGACGCCGCACGCCTCCCCTGGGGCGTGCTCGTCATGTTCGGCGGCGGCCTCAGCCTCGCCGAAGCCATTTCCCGCAACGGCCTCGACAAGGCCATCGCGCACGCCGCCACCGGCCTCCAGGGCGCACCCTTCCTCCTCGTCCTCTTCGTCCTCGCCCTGGGCGCCGTCGCCCTCACCGAGTTCGCCAGCAACACCGCCCTCGTCGCCGCCGGCCTCCCCGTCGTCGCCGCGCTCGCCAAGGCACTGGAGGTCCCCGCCGTCCCCGCCTGCATGGTCCTCTCCCTCGCCGCCAGCCTCGGCTTCATGATGCCCGCGGGCACCGCCCCCAACGCCCTGGTCTTCGGCACCGGGCGCATGACCATGCGCCAGATGATGGTCGCCGGAATCCGGCTCGACATCCTCACCGCACTGCTCATCCCGCCCGCCGTGTACGCGGCATGGAAGGCCGGCGCGTGCGGCTAGCCGGGCCCCGCGCCTACCGCGCCGGGAACCACGATCCCGTCAGCACCCGCTCCGGCGCATTCCCCGTGAGCCCCCCGAAGAACACCGCGTAGTGGTAGACCGCCGGCGCCACCAGCAGCAGGCTGTTGCACCGGTCCAGCACGCCCCCGTGACCAGGCAGCAAAGCCCCCATGTCCTTCACGCCCACGTCCCGCTTCACGCTGCTGATCACCAGGTCCCCCATCTGCGCGCCGACCGCCGTGATCACCGCCATCACACTCAGGTGCACCGGGCCGGCGAGCACCCCGCCCCGGAACGTCAGCCAGTACATCACCACCGCCAGCGGCACCGTCAGCACCAGCGCGCCCGCATGCCCCGCCAGCGTCTTCCCCGGGCTGGTCCGCGGGAACAGCCGCACCGGCCCGCCCCCCGCCCCGCCCATCAGCCCCCGCGCCACCTTCCCCACGCAGAACGCGAACACGTCACTCATCTGCGTGCACAGAACCACCGAGCACACCAGCGGCCGGTAGTGCGCGTCATTCCCCATCGCGCCAAGACGCATCAGCCCCACGCCGAACAGCAGGAACGCCGCCGTCCCCAGCGCCACCCGCTGGATGTACCCCTGCGGCCGGTCAGGCAACACGCTGAACACGCACAGCCCGCACAGCGTGAACGCCTGCACCGCCACCGTCAGCCCGGGCCAGTGGTCCACGTGGCTGAACGTCACCGCCAGCACGCCCAGCACCACCAGCGCCGAGACCAGCCGCTCGCGGAACAGCCCCGTCACCCGCGCAAACTCGCGGTAGCACAGCACGGACAGCACGCACGCGATCAGCATGTCCCCCAGCGGCGCCAGCAGCACCGGCACCAGCACCGCCGGCGCGATCACCACCCAGGTCAGCGTCCGCGTCCGCACCTCCCGCGCCGCAGCAGCGTCTCCCGCCACCCGCGACACCAGCGGCACACTCACCAGCGCCGCCAGGATCCCCGCCGCCGCAACACCGATCGTGACAAGCGTCGCAGGGTGCGACACCGCGCCGGAAGTATCGAGCAGACGCTCAAACGCCATCCCCAAGCGTACACCCAGGGCACCCAGCCCCAGCGCCCAGCCCCGCACACGCCCCGCCGCTAATGCGCCACCGGCTCCGGCACCGCCGCCTCCCTCGCCGCCCGCACCCCGGCACGCACCGGCGCCTTGGGCAGCTCGTGGAACGTCCGCGCACGCGACCGCAGCCGGAACGCCGCACGCAGCCCGCGCCGGAACGTCCGCACCGCCGCGCCCACCCGGCCCCGCGGCTCGACCGTCCGCACCTGGAACCCGTCCGCCGTCAGCAGGAACAGAGTCCTCCCGCGGAACCAGCCGCTCGGCTGCCCCGTCGGCACCACCGCGATGTCATCCTTCGTCCCCACCAGCGCACGCCACACCGCCCTCACCATGTCCGACCGCACATGAGAACCCAGGCTCCGCCGGTGCCAGTACTGCCACCGCGGGTCCTTCCTCCACCCAGCCGGCGGCTGCAGCCCCGCGTCCCGCAGACCCTGCGCAAACCCCGGCAGGTCCCTGGCACGCAGCGCCATCAGAGGGTGCACCCACGTCGTGCCGCCCGGGTTCTTCGCACGCTCCTCCCGGTACGCCTGCGCGAACTGCGTGAACGGACGCATCTTCGTGCTCTGGATGACCGGCATCATGCCCCCGGGGATCGAGTGGCCCACCGTCCTGCACTCCCCCGCGTCCTCCAGCCCCTTAAGGTGCAGCTCCGCCAGCTCGTCCATCCCCATCACCGTCTGGCCCGTCGCCCGCAGCACGTCCACCAGCGCACGACGGAACCGCGTGCCCGGGCCAAAGCCCATCACGTCGATCGGCGCGTACGCGTTCCTCGTCGTGTAGTACCGCACCCACGTCTGGAACTTGCGGTTCCACAAGGGGTGCCCGGCACGCGACGCCACCACCCCCGCCACGCCCTTCCCCGTCTTCCGCGTCATCTGCAGGAACCACTCCACGTCGTCGCCGTGGATGAAGATGTCGGGCATCAGCCCCGTCCGCTCGATCGCCTCCCGCCGCACCAGCGCGCTGCACGCCGCCAGGTAGTCGCACCGCACGATCGTCCCCCGGTCGCAGTCGCCCCGCGCCGCCGGCACGAAGAACCCGTTCTTCGCGCTCATGTTCCCGCCGATCTCGTAGCACGTCCCCGTCGCGGTGTCGACCAGCGCCGACCCCGCCGCGCACAGGCCTTTGTGCTTTACCAGCGCACGGATCAGCTCCCGCAGGCTCCGACGAGACACCCGCGCGTCACTGTCCACCAGCCACACAAAGTCCGGCGCCTCGAACTCCGCCGACAGACCCTCCCCCGCCAGCACCCGCGCCATCCCCGCGTTGAAACCGCCCGCGCCCCCCGTGTTCTCGCCCAGCCGGTAGTGCTCCAGCCGCAGGTGCCCCGGCGCCGCCACGTCCGACAGCGGCCGGTTCGGCGTCGCATTGTCCACCAGCACCGCCCAGAACTCGATCCCCCGCAGGTCCAGGCGGCCCAGGTCCTTCAGCAGCAGCTCCACGTCCCGGTGCTTCCCGAACCCCGGAATTACAGCCGCCACGCGCCACGGCGCGCCGTGCACGCCCCGCCGCTGCCTGCCCGACGGCATGGGGGTGAGGGCCTCAAGCCCGACGACAGGGCCCGTCGGGGGGGTAATGCGGGGCGAGTGGGGGAGCGCCCCGTTGGATTGGTCCGGCATGAACAAGTATAAGGATCAGATAAACCCGCCCTTGCGGATCGCCCTGCACATCGCCATCTAAGGGATGGCCGCAACAGCCCCGCGATAAGGTGGGTGCCCCGCGGGTGCCGTACTATCCCCTCCTTTGCCCGCGGCGCAGGTGCCGAAGGGCCGGTGGCGAACGAACTCCGGAGTGCGTGCAGTGAAGAGCTATTCCTCCGTTCTGGGCTGGTACAAGGGCGTCATCCAGGGCCTCATCGGCCGCGCCGGCAGCGTGGACGCCCTCGAAAGCCGCGCCATGCTGTCCACCACCCCCCTCCCCACCCTCTCCATGCTCGAGAACACGGCCAACCCCGTCGTCCGCATGGAAACCGCCTTCGGCGACGTCGACATCGAGCTCTACAACAACACCAACCCCCTCACCGTCGCCAACTTCCTCAACTACGTCAAGAACGGCAAGATGGACGAGACCTTCTTCCACCGCAAAACCACCGAGGCCGACGACGGCATCGCCGTCCTCCAGGGCGGCGGCTTCATCTACGACAACGGCGAGGGCGGCAGCGCGGTCGCCACCGACTCCCCCGTCAACCTCGAAATCGGCGGACGCACCAACCTCGTGCGCACCATCGCCATGGCCCGCACCAGCGCGGTCAACAGCGGCACAAACCAGTTCTTCTTCAACATCACCGACAACCCCGAACTCGACCCCCAGGGCACCAGCGCCGGCTACGCCGTCTTCGGCAAGGTCATCCAGGGCTGGGACAACGTCCTCGCCATGTGGAACCGCCCCTCCCACGACTTCGACAGCGACCCCGCCTTCGACGGCAGCGACCTCCAGGGCGCCCTCGCCGCCGTGCCCACCACCGCCGACTACAACCAGACCGCCGGCGTCCGCGAGAACTCCCTCGTCGTCCTCAAGAACATCGACCTCGTCAAGCCCCAGGGCTTCACCGGCTTCTACTCCATGCGCAGCGTGATGCCCGAGGGCTTCAACTCCTCCTCCTCCACCGAGTGGGTCGAGATGTTCAACCCCAACGCCTTCGCCGTCCAGTACCAGCTCGTCGCCCGCTACGAGGCCGACGGCGACGCCATCAACTTCGTCGCCGGCGCCCGCGAAAAGGTCATCGCCTCCGGCACCCTCAACGCCAACACCAGCCTCCGCGTCAACGTCTCCTCCGGCTCCGCCACCGGCGAGCTCACCCTCGCCAACCGCGGGTACGCCCTCGTCCTCGAGACGGCCGCGCCCGAGGCACAGACCACCGTCCAGCCCATCGCCGCCGCCATCGAACGCGCCGACTTCGGCTCGCAGGAAACCAGCGAGTCGTTCATCAACCCCGCCCTCTACACCGACGCGGAGCTCAAGGACTGGACCTTCGCCCGCCTCGAACGCAACACCGACAGCCGCGAGTACATCACCCTCTACAACCTCACCCCCCAGACCGCCAACGTCACCCTCGACGTCCTCACCCCCGACGGCGTCGTCCGCGTCAACCGCACCATCGAGGCCTACCGCCGCTCCGGCCTCGAACTCAGCGGCGGCGCCTTCACCGAGGGCGTCCTCTCCGTCCGCGTCAGGAGCGACCAGAACATCGCCGCCGTCGCCAGCGACTGGTCCACCTCCAGCACCGGCGCGGGCGAGCTCATCCGCGGCACCGCCGGCGGCGGCGCCACCAACGGCGCTATCGCCGGCGCCCTGAACGGCGCAGGACGCACCAGCACCATCAGCGTCTCCAACCCCGGCTCCACCGCCACCGTCATCACCTTCAGCATCTGGCGCGCCGGCTCCTCCACACCCATCGACAGCACCCAGGTCGTCCTCCCGGGCACACGCTCCGACTTCTCCCTCGCCTCCCTCGCAGGCTCCCTCAACGAGGGCGAACGCGTCGCCATCACCTACGACAGCGGCACCGTCCCCGTCACCGTCCAGTACCTGACCGAAGGCTCCGCCGACGCCGGCGCGACCGCCTTCGCGACCCGCATGGGCACCGCCACGCACTTCGCTCAAGGACGCGTCTCCAGCGCAAGCAACATCGCCCTCGCCGCAGAGGTCGTGTCCATCTTCAACCCCTTCGCCGACACCGCCGCCATCCTCAACTACTCCGTCATCTACACCTTCAGCGACGGCACCTCCCTCACCGGCGCCAGCGGCACACTCTCCGCACACGGACGCGTCGACATCGCCACCTTCACCGACGCCGCCACCGCCAACCTCACCACCGGCGCCACCCAGGCCAGCGCAGAAGTCCGTGCCAAGCTCGCCTCCCTCTTCACCGGCACCGGCACCCGCGCCAACTACGGCATCACCGTCCTCGGCACCCTCGTGAGCGCGCCCCCCGTGCTCGGCGACACAGGCTTCAGCATCCCCGCCGCCGGCATCGCCCAGCTCTCACGCTACATGGTCGACGCCACCGGACAGGTAATCCTCGACATGGGCTTCTCGCCCGACGGCGCCTTCACACTGCCCGCCACCATCCCCACCTGACCACCCGTTCAGCTCCCCACCGCCAAGCCGCCCGACCGCCCGCCGCGAGCAGCGGGCCGCGCTCTACGCTTGGCCCATGACCCAGTCCCGCCACTACCGGCCCCGCCACGCCACGCCCCTCCTCTTCACCCTCGCCCTCGCGGCCCTCGCAGGCACCGCCGCCGCGCAGCCCCGGGGCTACTACACCGCGCCCACCCTCGCCGAAGACGCCATCATCTTCTCCGCCGAGGGAGACCTCTGGCGCGTCGGCATGAACGGCGGCCCCGCCACACGCCTCACGACCCACCCGGGCCTCGAGACCAACGCCGTCGTCTCCCCCGACAACGCCACCATCGCCTTCAGCGCCCAGTACGAAGGGCCGCAGGAGGTCTACACCATGCCCACCGCCGGCGGCAGCGTCACCCGGCGCACCTTCTCAGGCTTCAACCCCCGCCCCGTCGCCTTCGCCCCCTCGGGCGAACTCCTCTACGCCACCCGCACCAGGTCCGGCAACTGGCAGACCCAGCTCGTCTCCCTCAACCTCAACGACTTCACCTCCACCCTCATCCCCCTCAACGAAGCCGCCTCCGCCTCCTTCGACACCAGCGGCAACCTCTACTTCACCAAGCCCGACTTCCAGGGCAGCCACACCCGCCGCTACAAGGGTGGCACCGCCCGCCACGCCTGGTCCTTCCCCCTCACCGCCGCCCGCGACGGCGCAACCCCCGAGGCCACCGAACTCACCGCCGACTACGCCGGCGAGTCCGTGAAGCCCATGTGGTGGAACGGCCGCATCTACTTCATGTCCGACCGCCCCGCCGAAGACGCCGCCTCCGGCGTCATGAACATCTGGTCCTCCACCCCCGACGGCAAGGACCTCAAACGCCACACCGGCCACGCCGACTACGAAGTCCGCGGCGCCTCCCTCAGGAACGGCAAGGTCGTCTACCAGCTGGGCGCCGACCTCTGGCTCCTCGACCTCGCCAACGGAAACGACCAGAAGCTCGACATCACCCTCGCCGGTGACATGGACCAGACACGCGAACGCTGGATCGACAAGCCCTGGGACTTCGTCACCGCCGCCCACGTCAGCAAGGACGGCGAGCAGGTCGCCCTCACCTCCCGGGGCCAGGTCTTCGTCGCGCCCCGCAAGTTCGGACGCTTCGTCCAGGCCGCCGGCGCGCCCGGCGTCCGCTTCCGCGACGCACGCTTCATGCCCGACGGCTCCGTCCTCGCCATGTCCGACCGCACCGGCGAGACCGAACTCTGGACACTCCCCGCCAACGGCCTCGCCGACGCCACCCAGCTCACCAGCGACGCCGACGCCCTCCGCGTCCAGGCCGTCCCCTCCCCCGACGGCAAACGCATCGCCCACCACGACAAGCGCCAGCGCCTCTTCATCTGGGACAGCGCATCCAGGCAGAACATCAAGATCGACGACAACCCCTTCGACGTCTTCTTCGGCCTCACCTGGTCCAGCGACAGCCGCTTCCTCGCCTACGTCACCTACGCCGACAACCAGAACCCCGTCGTCAAGGTCTACAGCACCGTCGACAACCAGATCCACAGCATCACCACCGACCGCGCCGCCAGCTACTCGCCCGCCTGGAGCGCCGACGGCAAGTGGATCTACTTCCTCTCCGAACGAAACCTCCAGAACGCCGTCAGCAGCCCCTGGGGGCTCATGCAGCCGGAGCCCTTCTTCGACAAGCTCGTGAAGGTCTACGCCGTCTCCCTCACCCCAGGCCTCCGCTCGCCCTTCCTCGAGCCCGACGAGATCGAGACCGCACGCGCCAAGGCCGAAGCAGACAAGAAGAAGGAAGAACAGAAGAAGGAAGAAGAAAAGAAGAAGCAGGAGACCGCGGCCGACAAAACGGCCGACAAGTCGGCCGACAAAGCAACCGACAAGACGGACGACAAGGCCCAGGACGCCAAGCCCGACGCCACAAAGCCGGAAGACAAGAAGGACGAAGCCAAGCCCGTGGAAATCGACTGGGCCGGTCTCGAAGCCCGCCTCTACGAAGTCCCCGTCCCCCCGGGCAACTACAACGGCCTCGAAGCCAACGACAAGGCCCTCTTCTTCACCGACACCCCCTTCGGCGCCGACAAGCCATCCCTCAAGGCACTCGCCATCGGCGAAGACGCCCTCAAGAAGCGCGAATTCAAGATCGAGACCGTCGCCGACGGCATCGACGGCTGGGAACTCTCCGGCGACGGCAAGTCCATCCTCATCCGCCAGGACAGGACCCTCGCCGTCATCGACGCCGCCCCCGCCAGGGCCGACGACCTCGCCAAGGCCGCCGTCAGGCTCGACAACTGGAAGTTCGCCGTCCAACCCCGCGAAGAGTGGCGCCAGATGTTCAACGAGTCCTGGCGCCTCCTCCGCGACTTCTTCTACGACCGCAACATGCACGGCGTCGACTGGCAGGCCATCCGCGCCAAGTACGCACCCCTCGTCGACCGCGTCGCCGGCCGCGAAGACCTCGCCGACATCATGGCACAGATGAGCGCCGAGCTCTCCGCACTCCACCACTTCGTCATCGCAGGCGACGTCCGCTCCGGCAAGGAGAACCTCGCCAACGGCTCCCTCGGCGCCGACCTCTCCCGGGACATCGCCGCCGGCGGCTACCGCATCGACCGCGTCTTCAGCTTCGACGCCGACCGCCCGGAGAAACGCTCACCCCTCGCACGCCAGGACCTCGACATCAAGCAGGGCGACGTCATCGAGAAGGTCAACGGAGTCCCCGCCCTCTCCGTCTCCGACATCGCAAGCCTCCTCCGCAACACCGCCGGACGGCAGGTCCTCCTCCACGTCAAACGCCCAGGCGACGCCGACGCACGGCAGGTCATCGTCAAGCCCATCGGGCCCGCCGAAGAACGCGACCTCCGCTACCACCAGTGGATCGAGGAACGCCGCGCCCTCGTCGACAAGTGGAGCGACGGCCAGGTCGGCTACGTCTACCTCGCCGCCATGGGCAAGGACGACTTCAGCGACTTCGCACGCCAGTACTTCCCCGTCTTCAACCGCAAGGCGCTCATCATCGACGTCCGCAGCAACGGCGGCGGCAACATCGACCCCTGGATCCTGGAACGCCTGATGCGCAAGCCCTGGATGTTCTGGAGCGGGCCCGTCGGCAAGCCCACCTGGGGCATGCAGTACTCCTTCAGGGGCCCCATCGCAGCCATCTGCGACGAGTGGACCGCCAGCGACGGCGAAGCCTTCACCGAAGGCTTCAAACGCCTCGGCATCGGCAAGGTCTTCGGCACCCGCACCTGGGGCGGTGAAATCTGGCTCTCCTTCAGCAACAACGTCGTCGACAACGGCATCGCCAGCTGCGGCGAGACCGGCGTCTTCGGCGCCGACGGCACCTGGCTCATCGAAGGTCGCGGCGTCGTCCCCGATGTCGAGGTGAAGAACCCGCCCGCCGCCACCTTCCGGGGCGAAGACGCCCAGCTCAAGGCGACCGTCGACCACCTCCTCGACGAACTCAGGAAGAAGCCCGTGCCCGACCTCGTGGTGCCCGCAAAGCCCGACAAGTCCAGGTAGCCCGCCAGGCGGCAAGCCACGCATGCACACCAGCGAAGACCTCGCCCTCGCCCACACCTGGCTGAACGCCGCCGCCCTCCCCCCCGCCGCAACCGCGCTCGAGGCCATCTACGCCCAGGCCGCCGCCGAAATCGCGGCCAGGGCCCCCGCGTGCTGGGCCTCCGGCAGGTGCTGCAACTTCGAAAAAGCCGGGCACCGGCTCT
This sequence comes from Phycisphaerales bacterium, assembly GCA_046350475.1. Taxonomy (GTDB): domain Bacteria; phylum Planctomycetota; class Phycisphaerae; order Phycisphaerales; family UBA1924; genus BJHL01. Next base: position 601,476 of record JAXMAJ010000001.1, read on the forward strand.
ACGCCACCGGCCTGGAAACAGCATACCTCCTCACGCACACCCCACCCAGCGCCCACCCCCAGGCCGGCACCACCGCCCTCCCCCAGCTCGCCGCACCCCCGCCCTCACCCGCCCCCTCCTGCCCCTTCCTCCAGGGCAACCTCTGCTCCGTCCACACCACCAAGCCGCTCGCCTGCCGCACCTACTTCTGCGACCGGTCCGCCGGACCCTGGCAGAACGACCTCACCGAACGCGCCCTGCACAGCATCCGCTCACTCCACGACACACACGCCATCCCGTACCGCTACGCCGAGTGGGGCTGGATGCTCAGCCTCCTCCACGAGGCGCTCAGCCGGCGAACAATCCCCCATGCTCCGCATCGCGGTGCGCATGCTGCTGGGTGAGCCCGCACGCTGGATGGGCGTGGTCCTGGGCGTGTTCTTCTGCACCTTCCTCATCACCCACCTGCTCAGCATGTTCAGCGGCATGATGCAGCGCTCCTACGCGCTCGTCAGCGACATCCGCGAGGCCGACATCTGGGTCATGGACCCCGCCGTCGAGTACGTCGACGAACCCTTCGGCCTCCCCGCCACCGCCGTCGACCGCGTCCGGGGCGTGGACGGCGTCGCCTGGGCCGTCCCCCTCTACACCGGCAGCCTCCGCGCCCGCATGGCCAGCGGCGCACTCAGGCCCATCCTCGTCATCGGCGTCGACGACGCCACCCTCATCGGCGCCCCCCGAGACATGCTCGCCGGCTCCCTCGCGGACATCCGCCTCAGCGACGGCGTCGTCGTCGACGACGCCTCATCGCGCGGACTCCTCCAGGTCCCCCTGCACCCCCAGCCACGCCTCGCCGGCTGGCAGGCCCCCCAGCTCACCGGCCCCCTCCGCCCCCTCACCCTCGGCGACGAACTCCTCGTCAACGACCGCCGCCTCACCGTCGTCGGCGTCGCACGCCTCACCCCCCGCTTCATGTCCCGCCCCATCATCTACACCACCTACAGCCGCGCCGTCGAAATGTCCCCGCGACAGCGCAACCTCCTCTCCTTCGTCCTCGTCAAGTGCGCCGACGGCGCCGACCCCCCCTCCGTCGCCCGCGCCATCAACGAGCGCACAGGCCTCCGCGCACGCACCCACCAGCAGTTCGCCGCCGACACCTACTGGTACTACGTCCGCACCACCGGCGTCGTCGCACGCATGGGCCTCATGGTCAGCATCGGCGTCGCCGTCGGCGTCTCCGTCAGCTCCCTCCTCCTCTACCTCTTCACCATCGACAACGCCCGCTACTACGCCACCTTCAAGGCCCTGGGCGCCACCAACTCCCGCATCGCCCGCATGGTCATCGTCCAGGCACTCGTCTGCGGCGCCACCGGCTACGGCCTCGGCGTCGGCGTCTCCTCCGCCGTCGGCACCTTCGTCAAGACCGACGCCATGCCCTACAGCCTCAACCAGTGGACCATGCTCTTCACCCTCGCCGCCGTCCTCCTCGTCTGCGTCGTCTCCGCCATCCTGAGCGCCACCCGCGTCTTCCGCCTCGACCCCGCCAGCGTGTTCAATAAGTAGGCAGTTGTCCGCAATAGAAGACGCGCATATCCTTTTGTCCCGCCCCCGCGTGCGGGACGGGCAGTCCGGGGTTCCAAGGCCACCTTTGCACGGGGTGCCGCATGCAGAACATCAAGAACATCGTCGTCGGCGTCGACTACTCCCCCTGCTCGCAGAACGCCCTCAGCCAGGCCGTCCGCATCGCCAGGGCCACCCGCGCCCAGGTCCGCGCCGTCAGCGTCATCGACACCCTCGTCGCCGTCCAGACCGCCGACGAACTCACCGCACTCCAGCAGCAGATCGTCGCCAGCCTCCTGGAGGAAACCCGCGCCATGTGGCCCGCCTTCGCCAGCCGCGCAGGCGCCGACAGCGTCCCCCTCCACGTCGAGATCAACAGCCCCACCGCCGCCATCGTCCGCCACGCCAAGGAACACCACGCCGAACTCGTCGTCCTCGGCACCCACGGCACCAGCCCCGCCGGCAAAGGCACCGGCACCGTCGCCTCCAGCGTCGTCCGCCGCTGCCCAGGCAAGGTCCTGCTCGTGCAGGACGCCCAGCAGGGACCCTTCCGGAAAGTGCTCGCCGCCATCGACTTCTCCACCACCAGCCGCGAAGCCTTCGAGCAGGCACTCAACACCGCCGCCATGGACAGCGCCTCCCTCCACGTCGTCTACGCCTACTCCCCCCCCTGGGAACACATGAAGCAGAAGACCGGCTCCCCCGAAGCCACCCAGGAATTCCGCGACGCCTACGCCGGCGCACTTGAGCAACGCATGAGCGCCTTCTGCGACGTCGGCCGACCCGAAGGCGTCTGGGCCAAGCCCGTCTTCCACGCCGTCGCCCACAAGAACCACGGCCAGGGCATCATCGACACCGCCAAGTCCATCGGCGCTGACCTCGTCGTCCTCGGCACGCACGGCACCTCCAACCTCCGTGAAATCCTCCTCGGCAGCACCGCCGAACGCGTCGTCCGCGACGCCCACTGCTCTATCCTCGCCATCCACCCGTCCAAGTAACCCACCCTCCCGCCCCCAGCGCCCGATAAACCCACAATTCCCACGTTCTCGGAGACTTGCGGCGTCCCGAGCCCGTGGTATGCTGTACCCCCCGGCGCCACTTGCCGGATCGGGGTGGGGACGCAGCGCTCAGGCAGCCGATGCTCCCTGGCCACTAAGTAAGGGGAAGTGCCCGACGCGAACCCCCGGGAGCCCAGGTTGAGCCACGAGACGCCATCCCAGGTCACCATGCTGCTGCACGCCGCGGCCACCGGCGACACCCAGGCCTCCGAGGCCCTCTTCCCCCTCGTCTACGACGAACTCCGCCGCATCGCAGGCGCCCTCATGAGCCGCGAACGCGCCGGCCACACCCTCCAGCCCACCGCCCTCGTCCACGAGGCCTACGTCCGCCTCGTCGGCGCCGAAACGACCTGGCAGAACAAGGCACACTTCTTCGGCGCCGCCGCCCGCGCCATGCGCCACATCCTCATCGACCGCGCTCGCCACGTCAAGGCCGCACGCGTCCGCGCCTCCAGCGTCGACGAAGCCATGCTGCCCACCATCGACTCCACCGCCCCCGGCAGCGTCTCCGATGCCGCCGGGGACCTCCTCCTCCTCGACTCCTCCATGGAATCCCTCCGCCAGCGCGACGAACGACAGCACGAGGTCGTCATGCTCCGCTTCTTCGCCGGCCTCACCATCGAACAGACCGCCCTCGCCATGGGCCTCTCCACCGGCACCGTCAAGAACGAGTGGACCTACGCCCGCGCCTGGCTCCTCCGCGAAATGGAGCGGGCACGCCCCGTCAACTGAACCCCAACTTCCCGTGGCCTTTCCCGGCCGACGCGGTATATTGCACCAGTGACCGACGACAGCGCCAACGCCACCCGCGAACACCACAGCCGTGTCCGTGACCTCTTCGAACGCGCCAGCGCCGCCGACACCACCTCCCGCTCCACCATCCTCGCCGACGCACGCGCCACCCACCCCGAGGCCGCACAGGAAGTCGAAGAACTCCTCCGCTTCCACGACCACGGCTCACGCATCCTGGACCGCCCCGTCGCCGAGGCCGCCGCCCAGGTCATCGGCGCCGCGGAAGCACCCCAGCAGATCGCCTCCTACCGCATCACCCGCGAAATCGGCGCCGGCGGCATGGGCGTCGTCTACGAGGCAGAGCAGGACTTCCCGCACCGCCGCGCCGCCCTCAAGGTCGTCCGCCCCGAACTCGTCACCCAGCCCCTCATCCGACGCTTCACCCACGAGGCCGAAGCCCTCGCCCTCCTCAGACACCCCGGCATCGCACAGCTCTACGAGGCCGGCTTCGCCGACGGCGAACGCCGGCGACGCCCCTTCATCGCCATGGAGCTGGTCGAGGGCCGCCCCCTCTCCACCTACGCACGTGAGCACGACCTCACCCCACGCCAACGCCTCGAACTCGTCGCCCTCGCCTGCGACGCCGTCGACCACGCACACAAACGCGGCGTCATCCACCGCGACCTCAAGCCCGGCAACATCCTCGTCAACGCCGAAGGACAACCAAAGGTCCTGGACTTCGGCATCGCCCGCCTCACCGCCGCAGACGGCGCCACCATCTCCACCAGCCTGGGCCAGATCATCGGCACCCTGGGCTACATGAGCCCCGAGCAGTTCTCCCCCGACCCCGCCGCCGTCGACGCCCGCAGCGACGTCTACGCCCTGGGCGTCATCCTCTACGAACTCCTCGCCGGCAAACCACCCATCGCGATCGGCACCATGACCCTCGCCGCCGCCGCCACCGCCGTCCAGCGCACCGAGCCCGCCCTCCTCGGCTCCCTCTCGCCGCTCCTCAAGGGAGATGTCGAGGCCATCGCCGCCAAGGCCCTCGAAAAAGACCCCCCCCGGCGCTACCAGTCCGCGGCCGAACTCGCCGCCGACATCCGCCGACACCTCGCCGACGAGCCAGTCCTCGCCCACCCCCAGACCGCCTGGTACCAGGCCCGCAAGTTCGCCCGCCGCAACCGCACCCTCGTCAGCCTCGCCGCCGCCGCACTCCTCGCCCTCGCCGCCGGCGTCGTCGGCACCACGTGGCAGGCCGTCAGCGCCACCCGCGCCCGCCACCGCGCAGACATCCAGGCACAGACCAGCCGCCAACGCGCCGACTTCCTCGCCGAGGTCATCCGCGCCGCCACCCCCGAGGTCGCCGGCGGCCGCGACGTGACCGTCCGCGAAATGCTCGACAAGGCCTCCGAAAACCTCGAGGGCAAGCCGGACCTCGACCCCCTCGTCCTCGCCGACACCCACCAGCTCCTCGCCGAGGCCTACACCTCCCTCGGCGACCCCATCAAGAGCGAAGAACACGCCCGCGGCGCCCTCGCCGGCCACTCCGCGCAGCCCGCGCCCCCGGCCGCCCTCATCAAGGACCAGCGCCTCCTCGCCATGGCCCTCAGCCGCCGCGACCGCGCCCCCGAAGCAGCCGCCATGCTCGCCGAACTCCTCCCCCGCGCCCGCGCGAGCCTCGGCCCCGACGACCCCGAAGTCCTCTCCATCCTGCACACCCGGGGCGCCGTCCTCTCACGCATCCCCGGCAAGGCCGACGAGTCCGAAGCAACATACCAGGAAGCCTGGGAACTGGCCACGCGGCTCTTCGGGAAGGACGACCCACGCGCGCTCTCCGCGAGCCTCGGCCTCGCGTTCGCCGCCATGGCCCGCGACGACAACACACGCGCAGAAACCCTCAGCAAGGAGGTCATGGACGCCCGCGAACGCCTCAAGGGCCCCGAGCACGCCGACACACTCATCGCCGCCCACCTCTGGATCGCCACCCTCCACGCACAGCAGAAGTGGGAGGAGTACGACCGCACCGCACCCATCCTCCACGAACGCATGACCCGCGTCCTCGGCGAACGGCACTCCGTCACCATCGCCGACGCCGCCAGCCTCGCCGACCGCCTCCGCACCAGGGGCCTCACCGCCCAGGCCCTCCCCATCATCCGCACCGTCGTCGAGGTCAACGAACAACGCATGGGCCAGGACGCCATGTTCACCGTCATGCACCGCTACTCGCTCATCCAGTGCCTCATCCTCGAAGGACTCCTCCCGGAGGCCCGCACCGTCCTCGACAAGCAGCAGGACATCGTCGACCGCAAGTTCCCCAGGGACGGCGCCATGGCCGCCTACACCATCGCCCAGCAGGCCGACCTCGCCCGGCGCGAAGGCGACCCCGCCCGCGCGCAGACCTGGGCCGACCGCCTCAAGGGCACACCGCACGAGGAACTCCTGAACGTCCCCGCCGGCTCCACCGCCGGCCACAATGCAGCCCCCGCCGCCCACCGCTGACCGTCGCAACCCAGGCCCCCCCTGATCCCCGGCCCAGCCCCGCCCCACCGACTTCTCAGACCTCCCCGCCAAGGGGGCGGCAGCCACGCGACATTTTCTCCCCTCCCTGTCAGACCAACGCCCCCGCCCGCTACGTCACCCGTACGGGCCACACCAGGCCCACCACCAAGGGAGGGTCCGCCATGATGTCCAACACGTTCTCCGCCCGCCTGCGCACCGCCGTCGCCCCCGCTGCGCTCCTGAGCGCCTGCGGCCTCGCGCACGCCACCGCATTCACCTTCACGCCCCAGTGCAGCAACAACTGGTACGGCGAATGCCAGACCACCCCCTGCGTCAGCAGCGGATGGAACACGTACAACAACTGGAACAACAACCACGCCTGCGTCGGCGGCTTCGCCACCCCCGGCCCCGCCGACAGCGTCACCCTCCCCGCCGGCCAGATCCGACAGAACGGCGGCATCGCCGTCAGCAGCATGACCACCAACCCCGCCACGGTCTACGAGTGGGACTCCGGCGACATGAACATCGCCACACCCTTCACCCTGACAGGCACCCTGAACCTCAACGCCGGCAGCAAGTCCATCACCGGCCCCATCACCAACGCCGCCACGTGGAACTTCGCCGACACCAGCGGCTGGACGCTCTACTTCACCAACTGCACCTTCACCAACAACGCCACCGTCAACCAGAACCAGGTCCACGTCGACGACAACGGCGGCGCCAACCTGTTCGTCAACAACGGCACCTGGACCAAGAACCACAACTCCCAGAGCAACTGGACCGAGCTCGCCCTCGTGAACAACAACCTGTTCCGCACCCAGCTGGGCACCATGGCCTTCTACAACGCGCCCATCACCACCACCAACCCCGCAGCCCGCTGGAACACCGACGCCGGCGCCGCCACGACCTTCAACAACTGCTCCTTCGTCGGCACCCTCACAGGCAACTCCCAGGGCACCACCGGCTTCAACACCCTGAACCTCGCCGGGAACTTCAGCAACGCCGTCTCCGGCAACGGCCTTCGCCACATGAACGGAGACATCAACCTCGCCGGGTTCACGCTCACCAACGCCCCCGCCGGCCGCTTGTTCATCGACGCCGGCAGCAAGTCCCTCGTCGGCGGCTCCGTCGTCAACAACGGCGAGTGGAACTTCAGCGACACCAGCGGCTGGACCATGTACTTCCAGAACGCCTCCTTCACCAACAACGCCACCGTCAACCAGACGCAGATGCACGTGGACGACAACGGCGGCACCAACCTCTTCACCAACAACGGCACCTGGACCAAGAACTTCAACTCCCAGAGCAACTGGATGGAGCTCCCCCTCGTCAACAACAGCCTGTTCCGCACCCAGCTGGGCACCATGGCGTTCTACAACACGCCCATCACCACCACCAACCCCGCAGCCCGCTGGAACACCGACGCCGGCGCCGCCACGACCTTCAACAACTGCTCCCTCTCCGGCACCCTCACCGGCGACAGCCAGGGCTCCACCACCCTCAACACCATGAACCTCGCCGCCGACCTCTCCTGGAACATCACCGGCAACGGCATGCACTTCGCCAGCGGCAACATCAACCTGAACGGCCACACCCTCACCAACACCGCCACCGGCCGCGCCTCCGTCGACCCGGGCAGCAAGTCCCTCATCGGCGGCGCCGTCGTCAACAACGGCGAGTGGAACCTCAGCGACCCCAGCGGCTGGACCCTCTACTTCCAGTCCGCGTCACTCACCAACAACGGCACACTCAACATCAACACCATGCACCTGACCGACAACGGCGGGACCAACGCCATCATCAACAACGGCACCTTCGCCAAGGTCACCAACAGCACCGCCATCATGCAGGTCATCCCCTTCACCAACAACGGCGTCGTCCGCGCCGACACCGGCACCCAGCAGTTCAACTCCGCCCAGATCCAGTCCGTCCCCGCCGCCCGCTGGAACACCGCCCCCAACGCGGCCCTCGTGCTCAACAGCGACGCCATCACCGGCACCTTCAAGGGCACCTCCGACGGCACCACCCAGGTCAACACGATGTCCGTCCCCGCCAACGCCACCATCGACTTCGCCAACAACGGGCTCGTGTGGCAGTCCGGCAACCTCTCCACCGCCCCGGCCGCCACCCTCACCAACGCTCCTACCGGCGCCCTCCACATCGCCGACGCAGGCAGCAAGACCCTCTCGGGCACCCTCGTCAACAACGGCCTCTGCGACGACTACGGCCAGGCCGGCTGGACCGTCTACTTCGACTCCGCCTCTTTCGTCAACAACGGCACCCTCGTCAAACGCGCCATGCACTGGACCAACAACAACGGCGCCAACTCCTTCCTCAACACCGGCACCTTCCGCAAGGAGAACGCCGACACCGTCTACTTCACCGCACTCCCCCTCACCAACAGCGGACTCCTCCAGGTCCAGCAGGGCTCCCTCCAGCTCATGAACGTGCCCTTCACCCAGACCGCCACCGGCAACCTCAACGTCAACGCCACCCTCGCCAGCAACACCGACCTCACCGTTGCCGCCGGACGCATCACAGGCACAGGCACCCTCTCCGTCCCCGCCAACGCCTCCCAGGGCCTCGTCAACTCCGGCGCCACCGCCGCCCCCGGCAACAGCACAGGCGTCCTCACCGTCAGCGGCAACTACCGCCAGCAGGCCGCGGCCGCGCTCGAGGTGGAGCTCTACGGCACCACCCTCGGCACCGGATACGACCGCCTCGCCGTCACCGGCAACGCCACCCTCGGGGGCACCCTCCGCCTCATGTGGCCCACCGGCAACATCCCCTCCATCGGCGACTCCTTCACCATCCTCACCACCGCCGCCAACGGACGCTCCGGCACCTTCAGCAACATCGACAACACCGAGCCCGGATACGTCGTCGATATCGCCTACGGGCCAAGCTCCGTCACCGTCACCGTCATCGACATCATCTGCGACGACATCGACTTCAACGGCGACGGCCTCTTCCCCGATACCGCCGACATCGATGACTTCCTCGCCGTCTTCAGCGGCGCGCCCTGCCCCACCGGCACCTGCGGAGACATCGACTTCAACAACGACGGCCTCTTCCCCGATACCACCGATATCGACACCCTCCTCCAGGTCTTCTCCGGCGGCGGCTGCCTCTGACGCCCGCCGGATCTGGCGACCAAAGGACACCCTCCCCTTTCTGCCCCCGGGGCCAACCCCGGGGGCTTTGCCGCGCACACACATGCGAACAGATCCCCCGGCAAATCAAGCAAATATGCCGGATGACCGGCGCCCATGAAGCAGGTAGCCTGCATGCAGATGACAGAAGGACCAACAGCAGCAGGCGGCCCCCGCGGGCTCCCCCGAACCAGAGGCCAGATGAATCAATGACAGGGACTCCAGGAGGAGGCAGCCCCCGTCAAGCACGCGAATGCAAAGGAAGAGGAAGCGGAGGAAGAGAGGGAGGGAGGAGTGGGGGGGGGGCGGGGGATTGGGAGGGGTGCGGGGGGCCAAAGGGAGGGAGGCCCGCCCGCTCCGGGCAGTGCGCTTGTGCGCCCGGAGCGGGCCGCGGCCGGTGGAACCGCAGGAACAAACAACCAGGAGGCACGCCATGACGTCCCAGGGCAAAGCGCGCACTTTCGTCCGCCCGGCCAGCGCCATCGCCGCGCTCATCAGCGCCGCAGGCCTGACCCAGGCCACCACCTTCACGTTCACCCCGCAGTGCTCCGGCAACTGGTACGGGGAATGCACCACCACCGCCTGCCCGTCCGGCGGCTGGAACACGTTCAACAACTGGAACAGCCAGCACACCTGCACCGGCGGCCTCGCGACGCCCGGACCGCTGGACGACGTGGTCATCCCCGGCATCGCCGTCTACCAGAACGGCTCCGTCAGCATCCACAGCGCCACCCTGCAGCCCGGCTCCACCTGGGGCTGGGGCACGGGCGACCTGACCATCGCCACGCCCTTCACGCAGCCCGCAGTGCTCAACGTCTACGGCGGCAGCAAAACGCTCGCCGCCGACGTGACCAACACCGGGGTGTGGAACTTCGCCGACCCCAGCGGCTGGACGATGTACCTCAGCAACTGCACCTTCACCAACAACGCGGAAGTCCAGCAGGTGCTCATGCACATCGGCGTAGCCGGCGGCGCCACCGGCCTATTTGTCAACAACGGCTCCTACATCAAGAACCACAACTCGTCCTCCAACTGGAGCGACCTCCCCCTGGTGAACAACAACCTGTTCCGCGCCGACCTCGGCCAGCAGGTCTTCATCAACGTCCCCATCACCACCACCAACGCCAACGCGCGCTGGGACGTGCTCCCCTCGGCCAGCCTGCTCTTCAACAACTGCACCATGGCCGGCGCCCTCACCTCCGACAACCAGGGCCAGCTCGCCTTCAACACCATGACGCTCTCCGGCCCCCTCGCATGGAACGCCTCGGGCAACGGCCTGCTCTGGGCCTCCGGAAACGTCAACCTCGCCGGCTACCCGCTCTCCGTGCCCGCCGGCGCCCGCGCCTCGCTGGGCGGTGGCAGCCGCACCACCCTGGACGGGAGCGTCACCAACAACGGCGAGTGGAACCTCTCAGACCCGTCCGGCTGGACCTGGTACCTCCAGAACGCCGCCTTCACCAACAACGGCACCGTCAACCAGGCCGACATGCACATCGCCCGCGCAGGCGGCGCCACCCTGTTCACCAACAACGGGACCTACGCGAAGTCGCACAACTCCGCCACCAACTGGAGCGACGTGCCCCTCGTGAACAACGGCATCGTCCGGGCCGACTCCGGCACGCAGGCCTTCATCAACGTGCCCATCACCTCCACCAGCGGGAACGCACGCTGGAACGTCTCCGCAAGCGCCGCCATGGTCTTCAACTCCTGCTCGTTCTCGGGCGCCATCCACGGTGCAAACCAGGGCGCGATGCACTTCAACACCATGACGCTCACCGACAACCTCGACTGGGATGTCACCGGCAACGGCCTCTTCTGGGCCTCCGGCAACCTCAACCTCTCCGGCCGCACCCTCCACGTCACCGGCGAGGGCCGCACCGTCCTGGGAGGCGGCAGCCGCTCCGCCGTGGACGGCGCAATCGTCAACGACGGCGAGTGGGCCATGAACGACCCCAGCGGCTGGACCTTCTACCTCAACGGCGTCGCCTTCACCAACAACAGCGCGCTCCACGTCGTCAACATGCACGTGGCGCCCACCGGCGCAGGGGGCACGTTCGTCAACAACGGCACATACGTGAAGGACCACGCCTCCGCCACCAACTGGTCCGAAGTCCCCTTCACCAACAACAGCCTCGTCTCCGTGGTCAGCGGCACCCAGAACCTCATCAGCGTGCCCATCACCTCCACGTCCGCCGCCGCCCGCTGGCAGACCGAGCCCGCAGGCGCCATCGTCCTCACCGGCTGCAGCCTCAGGGGAGCGATCATCAGCGACGGCCGCGGCACCATGGTGCACAACGCAAGCCTCTCACTGTCCGACGACCTCAGCCTGAACGTCCAGGGCAACGGCCTGTCCTGGTCCTCCGGCAACGTGGACCTCGCCGGCCACACGCTCACTATCCAGCCGGCATCCCACTACACACTGGGCGGCGGCAGCCGGGAGTGCATCGGCGGCTCCGTCGTGAACCAGGGCGACTGGACGTTCGCCGACACCGCCGCGTGGACCTTCTACTTCCGCAACCTGGTGTTCCTGAACGAGGGCGTCGTCACCGAGAACAACATGCACGTCGCCGCCTCCGGCGGCGTGAACCAGTTCGTCAACAACTCCGTGTACCAGAAGGTCTTCAACTCCGCCAGCAACTGGAGCGCCGTGCCCTTCTCCAACAACGCCCTCATCAGCGTCAACGCCGGCACCCAGAACCTCTTCGACACCACCGTCCTGTCCGCGCCGGCCGCACGCTGGAACGTCGCACAGGACGCCGCCCTCTCCTTCTGGAACGACACCCTCGGGGGCACGTTCACCGGCCAGGTGAACGGCGCGGCCTACCTCAGCTCCAGCGCCTTCCTCGACAACGTGACCCTCAGCCTCACCGGCAACGGCCTGACCTGGACCACTGGAAACCTCAGCATCCCCGCCGGCAAGGCGGTCACCAACACCGCCGGTGCTGTCTTCAACGTCCCCGACTCTGGAAGCCGCGTCCTCGCCGGGCAGTTCGTCAACGACGGCCTCTGGAACGAGTACGGCGGCGCCGGATGGACCATGTACTACAACGGCACCACCATCACCAACAACGGCACGCTCCTCAAGGGGTCCCTGCACTGGGCGACCGCCGGCGGGACCAACTCCTTCATCAACCACGGGCAGTTCCGCAAGACCAGCCCAGGGTCCGTCGGCATCAGCAGCGTGCCCATCACCAACGACGGCCTGTTCCGCGTCGAGGCAGGCACGCTCAGCCTCAACAACCTGACCTTCACGCAGACGCAGGCAGGCACCACCACCGCCGACGGCGTCCTCGCGTCCGACACACCCCTCTCGTTCAGCGCCGGCCGCATCAGCGGCGCAGGCACCTTCGCCATCCCCAACGGCACCCCCCTCGTGAACGCCCACGCCACGCTCGCACCCGGCAGCGACCTGGGAACCCTCACCATCAGCGGCAACTACCAGCAGCAGGCCCCCGCGACCCTGGAAGTCGGCATCGCCGGCACAACCCCCGGCTCAGAGCACGACCGCCTCGCCGTCACCGGCACCGCGTCCCTCGCCGGCACCCTCCGCGTCACCTGGCCCAACGGATTCCTGCCCTCCCCGGGCCAGGCCTTCACCATCCTGACCACAGCCCCCGCCGGCCGCACCGGCACCTTCGGGGCCGTGGACAACACCGAGCCCGCGTACCTCATCGACGTCCAGTACCTCCCCTCCTCCGTCGTCATCAACGTCACCGGCGTCACCTGCGACTCCATCGACTTCAACCGCGACACCCTCTTCCCCGATACCCAGGACATCGACGACTTCATCACCGTCTTCAGCGGCGGACCCTGCTCCACCGGCACATGCGCAGACATCGACTTCAACAACGACGGCCTCCTGCCCGACGTCGACGACATCCAGGCCCTCCTCCGCGTCTTCTCCGGAGGCCCCTGCTACTGACCGCCCCGCCCGGTGAACCTCCATCCAAGGCGTGCCCGACCCCCGGGGCCCGTGCCCGGGGGTTTGCGCATGCACGAACCCCGATACGATCGCCGCGTAATCCCGGCGTCGTCCGCCCGCGCCGGCCAACCCAGCCCCCCAAACCAGCCGATAATCACCCGGCCCCCCGGCCCTATGACGTCCCACCACCGCAGCACCGCAGATCTGGATGCCCCGCCCGCAGGGCCGCTGCTGTGGTCGCTCCTCAGGCTCGCACGCCCCCAGCAGTGGGTCAAAAGCGCTTTCGTGCTCCTGGGCCCGCTCTACGGCCTTCGCGAACGCCCCCAGGCCGAGTGGGGCCACGTGCTGCGGGACGCACTGATCGCCGGCGCCATCTTCGCGCTCGCCAGCTCCGCCTGCTACGTCTTCAACGACCTGCGTGACGCCCCGCAGGACCGCGCCCACCCGCGCAAACGCCACCGCCCCATCGCCAGCGGCGCCGTGAGCCCCGCGCAGGCCTGGGGCCTCATCGTGACCCTCCTCCTCGCCACCGCCGGCCTCTTCCTCCTCGTGGGCGATGTGCCACGCACCGGCCTCGCCCTCATGGTGGGGCTGTACATCGCCAACGTCGTCGCCTATTCCTCACTCCTCAAGCACATCGCCATGGCAGATGTCGTCTCCCTCGCCATGGGCTTCGTCCTCCGCGTCCTGGGGGGCTGCGCCGCCACAAGCACCTCGCCCAGCACCTGGCTCCTCAACGTCACCCTCTTCCTCGCCATGTTCCTCGCCTTCGGCAAACGCCTGGGCGAACGACGCACCGCCGAGAGCAAGGGCTTCGAGGCCGCCGCCGTCCGGGGAGTCCACGCCAAGTACACCGACCACCTCCTCCGCATGGCCGTCGTCGTCACCGCCGTCGCCACTCTCGTGACCTACGCCGGGTACATCCAGTCCCGCGACGCCGAATTCACCGTCGCCCTCCTCGGCATGCCCGAGAAGTTCAACTGGCTCTGGCTCACCATCCTCCCCGCCACCTTCGCACTCCTCCGCAGTGTGGCCCTGGTCGAAATCGGACGCTACGACGACCCCACCGAGATGATGGTCAAGGACAAAGGCATGTGGCTCGCCACCGGCGCCTTCATCGCCGCCTCCGCAGCCGTCATGTGGACCCGCCTCCACGCCGCCCCCTGAACCACCCCGCCCGCAGGCGGACCAGGCATCGGGCCTCCGCGCGCCCCTGAGGCCCGCCCACGGCGATCAGGACCAACACCCCCAAAGCGCCCACCCTCGCCGCACCCCCGCCCACGGTCAATGACCGCAACCGTGCGCGCGCCCACGCGCCCGCGGACGGCATTCTTCATGCACACGCCAGAAATTCTGACGCTGTCTTTCCAGCCCTCTGCGCACTCTCCCAGTCAAAACCGACCACCACCGTGCGCACAAATCAAGGCGCGACCCGGGAATAGGGAGGACCACTCAATCGCCCCACACCCACCCACCCCCAACCCCCGCCTCTCCACCCCTTCACCCCTTCACCTCCTCACCTCCTCACCTCCTCACCTCTCACGTGACCATTCACCTACTCCCCACCCCGACCATTCTCCACCCCCCACAGCGCAACACCACAAAACAGCCGTTATCGGCCCACCCACCCATGCAAAAATGCCCTGAAAAACAGCCCCCGTCACAAACCCCGCGACAAAGCCCGCCCGCGCGCACAACGCCGTCCCCACGGCCCCGCCGCGCCCAATCTCTACTCCACCGTCACGCTCTTCGCGAGGTTCCTGGGCTTGTCCACGTCATGCCCGCGCAGCACCGCCGCGTGGTACGCCATGATCTGCAGCGGCACCACCGTCAGCATCGGCGACAGGCACTCCGGCACGTCCGGCACGTACAGCACGTCCTCCGCGTACCGCTTGATCGCCTCATCCCCCTCCGTCGCGACCGCGATCACGTGCCCACCCCGCGCCCGCACCTCCTGGATGTTGCTCATCACCTTCTCGTACTGCCGGCCCCTGTTCGCGATGAACACCGCCGGCAACCCCTCGTTGATCAGCGCAATCGGCCCGTGCTTCATCTCCGCCGCGGGCATCCCCTCCGCGTGGATGTACGAAATCTCCTTGATCTTGAGCGCACCTTCCAGGGCCGTCGGGTAGTTGTACCCGCGCCCCAGGAACAGCCAGTTCTCCCGGTCCACGTACTTCTCCGTCACCTTCCGGATCCGGTCGTCGTGCGCCAGGATCTGCTCCATCTTGTCCGGGATCCCCGCCAGGTGCGTCAGCAGGTCCGAGCACTCGCCCACCCCCATCATCCGACGCCGCGCCAGGAACAGCGAGATCATCGTCAGCACCGCCACCTGCCCCGTGAACGCCTTCGTGCTCGCCACGCCGATCTCCGGCCCCACCCGCAGGTACACCCCCGCGTCCGTCTCCCGCGCAATCGAGGAACCGACCACGTTGATGACACCCAGCGCCATCGCACCGCGCTCCTTCGCCTCCTGCAGCGCCGCCAGCGTGTCCGCCGTCTCGCCGCTCTGCGACACCGCCACCACCGCCGTCGCGTCCTCGATGATCGGGTTCCGGTACCGGAACTCGCTCGCGAACTGCGCTCGGCTCGGCAGCTTCGCAAGGTCCTCCAGCAGGTACTCGCCGATCATCGCCGCGTGCAGCGCCGTCCCCTGCCCCATCAGCGTCACACGCTTCAGCTTCACCAGCTCCCGCGCAATCCCCTCCAGACCGCCCAGGATCACCTTCCCCTCGTGCGGCACGAAACGCCCGCGGAACGAGTTCCGCAGAGCCTTGGGCTGCTCGAAGATCTCCTTCTGCATGAAGTGCGAGTAGCCCCCCAGCTCGATCTCCTCCAGCTCGATCTCCAGCTGCTGCACCTTCGGCGTCACCGGGATGTTGTGGATCGTGCTCGTCCGGAACCCCTTCGGCGTCAGCCGCACCACCTGGTAGTCCTCCAGCGTGATCGCCTGCGACGTGTGGCTGATGATCGCCGCGCCGTCCGACGCCACGATGTACTCCCCCTGCCCCACGCCCACCATCAGCGGGCTGCCCTTCCGCGCCGCCACCAGCACGTCCGGCTCCTTCTCGCACATCACCACGATCCCGTACGCGCCCGTCACCTCACGCAGCGCAGCCTGCACCGCCGCCTCCAGGTCCACGCCCTCGCCCGGCGAGTACAGCTCGCCGATCAGCATCGCCAGCACCTCCGTGTCCGTCTGGCTCCGGAACGTGTGCCCCTTCTCCTCCAGCAGCGTCTTGAGCGCCGCGTAGTTCTCGATGATCCCGTTGTGGATCAGGCAGATCCCGTTCTTGTCGTCCCGGTGCGGGTGCGCGTTCGCGTCCGTCACCCCGCCGTGCGTCGCCCAACGCGTGTGGCACATCCCCATCGTCCCCGTCAGGCCACCCGTCTCCTCCAGCTTGTCCTCCAGGTTCATCACCCGCCCCACCGTCTTCACCACCCGGATCTGGCCGTGCTCGAGCATCGCGATGCCCGCAGAGTCATACCCGCGGTACTCCAGCCGCTTGAGGCCCTCCAGCAGAAGGTTCTGGCACGGCTTGCTGCCCACATAAGCGACGATTCCGCACATGGAAAGGGTCCTTCTGCTTCTCTTCGCAACCGGCAACAACGGGCGACAACCACGCGCACACAGGCGAGTGTCTACTCATCGACCGCCGCCCCGGTTCGGGTCGCCCCGTCATCGATCATCAATATTATGGGGCCGGCAAATCGGAGCGCACAGATGCCCGACGGGACCCTTGACGGTGTCAGACCACGCCACGTCGCCTGCCCACGCTGCGGCTACCACCCCGACGGCGTCCCCATCGCCCACGGAGCGATCCCCTGCCCCGAATGCGGTCACGCCATCCGCTTCGAACTCCCCAAGCCCGCCATCCACCCCCGCATCCGCACCATCCGCACGTGGATCGTGGCAGCCGGTGCCCTCCTCCTCGTGGCCCTGGGAGTGACGATCTCCTGGCACGCCGGCACCGCCGCAGGCGGCCTGTACTTCGGCGCAGTCATCGTCACCATCGCCGTCTCCGCAGGCATCCTGCACCTCGTCACCCACCGCCCTCCATAGGCAGGTGGCATTGCCGACCGGAACAGCACAATGCAGCGTGCGGCCCTGACCGATAATGGTCAAGGCCGCCCCCCCCGGGCGGAAGGTGCCCCATTGCCCCTCCCAGAACCCCATGTTTGTCGTCCAGGCACATTCCTTCCACCAGCAATCGCGACTCGCCATCACCCTGGCCTGGATCGCCGGGTACACCAACATCGTCGCCCTCCTCACCTGCGGCCACGTCACCAGCCACGCGTCCGGCACCACATCCGACCTCGGCAGGTTCATCGCCAGCGCCAACTGGAACGCCGCAAGCTTCATGCTCTTCCTCCTCGTGGCCTTCCTCTCCGGCGCCCTCATCTCCGGCATCCTTACCGAAACGGGCCGGCGCCGAGGCTGGGAATCGATCTACGTCTCCCCCATGGCCGTGGAGGTCGCGCTGCTCGCCCTCTTCGCCGTCGGCGTCGAATTCCACGACGAACCCGGAGCATTGCAGGGAGCGCACACCGGCGCGCTCCCCGGCTGGACCACGTACCTCCTGGCCGGCGTCGCCGCCGCGGCCATGGGCGTGCAGAACGCGACCATCACCCGCATCTCCTCCGGCGTCGTCCGCACGACGCACGTGACCGGCGTGCTCACCGACCTGGGCCTGGAGGCGGGCCAGTTCTTCTACTACCTGCGTGACCGCCTCAGGGGTGCCGTGACGCCAGCAGAACGTGGCGGGCCCCACACCGCGATGCGGCTCGCGCTCCTGGCGTCGATCCTCGGGTCGTTCGCGCTGGGCGCGTGCCTGGGCACCTTCGCGCACAGCTGGTCGCCCCGCTACGCCATGTTCCCGCCCGTCCTCTTCCTGCTCTGGATCATCTATCAGGACCTCGCCCGGCCGATCGCCGAGGTGGAGCCGTCGTCGCTGGTGGGGGAGGAACTGGGCCTGGACGAGCGCCTGGCCGTCTACCACCTGGTGCGCGAGGAAAAGCACCGGGGCAAGCACCGGTCGCCCATCCACCGGATGCCCAACCTCACGGCGTGGAGCGACCGGCTCCCCTCCGCCGCCAGGGTCATCATCCTCGACCTGGCCGGGGTCGCCCACATCGACGCCAACAGCGCGATGGAACTGCGCGCGGTGCTCGCAACCATGCGCGCCCAGGGCCGACGCCTGCTCATCGCCGGGCTGAGCCCCGACCACGTCCGGCAGCTGCGCGACTCGGGCGTGGGTGAGGTGCTCGAGCCCCGGAACGTCTGCCCGGACCTCGAACTCGCGATCGCCCAGGGCCTGCTCGTCCTGGAGGGTCAGGCCTGAGGCCCCGCGGCGCCCACGATGCGCCTCGCAGCCACGAGCGCCTCCTCGAGGTTCTCGAAAATGTGATCCAGCCCGATCTGCTCGTCCATCCCCGCCTTGGTCATCTCAAACAGCGGGTGCGCGTGCACCCCGCCCAGCAGCAGCACCGTGCCGTGCGCGGCACACCGCCGGTGGAACTCCCGCAGCGCGTTCAGCCCCGTCGCATCGATGTGAGGCACGTACCGCATCCGCAGGATGAGCACCTTCGGCGGCTTCTCGATCTGGTCCAGCGCATCCCGCAGGTTGTTCGCCACGCCGAAGAAGAACGGCCCGTTGACCTCGTACACCTCGACGCCCGGCGGCAGGCGCTTCTCCACGATGCTCCCCGGGTCCTTCGGGTCCGCCTGCTCGGTCTCCTGGCCCTCCTCGATCTCCTCGCGCAGCCCCGTGACGGTCGTGATCTGGGCCATCCGCCGCATGAACAGGATCGACGACAGCAGGATCCCCGTGCCCACGGCGATCGTCAGGTCGAAGAACACCGTGAGCCCGAACGTGGTGAGCAGCACCAGCACGTCCGGCCCCGGCGCCCGCAGAAGGGACCGGAAGTGGTTCAGCTCGCTCACCTTCCACGCCACCACCACGAGGATGGCGGCAAGGGCGGACAGCGGGATCATCCTGGCCAGCGGCGCCAGCACGAGCATGAACAACAGGATGAAGACCGCGTGCAGCATGCCGGAGACCGGGCTCTTTGCACCGCTGCGCACGTTGGCGGCGGTGCGGGCGATCGCGCCGGTCGCGGGCAGGCCCAGGAAGAGCGCGCTGGCGATGTTCGCGGCCCCCTGGGCAACAAGCTCCTGGTCGGAGCGGTGGCGGTACCCCGTCATGCCGTCCGCCACGACGGCGGAGAGCAGGCTCTCGATGGCGCCCAGGAACGCGATGGCGGACGCCGACGGGATGAGCTCACGCACCATCTGCCAGGAGATCGCCGGCAGCCGGGGGGCAGGCAGGCTGGAGGGAATCCCGCCGAAGCGCGTGCCGATCGTCTCTACCAGTGGCCGGACGTGCTCCGCGTCCGTCCGCGCCCACCCGAAAGCGGCCGTCACGGCGGCGGCCAGGGCCACGGCGATCACGGTGCCCGGCGCACGGGGCGCATAGCGGCGCAGCAGGGACAGCAGAATCAGGCAGCCCACGCCGATCCCCATGGCGTGCCAGCTGAACGTGCCCCAATGGCGTGCGAACAGGCTGATCTTGCCGACAAAGTCCGCGGGCACGGGCAGAGCCCTGCCGTCGGCGCCGAGCATCGTGAGCCCGAAGAAGTCCTTGATCTGCGAGGCGAGAATCGTCACCCCGATGCCCGCCGTGAAACCCGCCGTCACCGGGTAGGGCACGAACTTGATCACACCCCCGAAGCGGAAGATCCCCAGCAGCATGATGATGACGCCCGCCATGCACGTGGCGAGGGCGAGCCCGGCGTAGCCGTGCTCGGTGCAGATGGCAAAGACCAGCGGCATGAACGCCGCGGTGGGGCCGCCGATCTGCACGCGGCTGCCGCCCAGGGCGGAGATGAGGAACCCGGCGACCACGGCCGTGAACAGGCCCATGGCCGGGGGCGTGAGCCAGGGGTGTATCGCGGCGAGCTGCTCGGCGACGTTCTGGGGGATGCTCGCGATGCCCAGGGCCATGGCCAGGGGCAGGGCGATGATCGCGACGGTGAGGCCCGCGACCGAATCCTGCATGAACATCGAGCGGGTGTAGCCCTCGCGCAGGACGACGACGAGCTTGGGGGTGTAGCGGCTGAAAGCGGCTTTGGACAGCACGGGGTGCTCCTCAGCGGGCGCAGGTTGTCGGGAGGTGACAATAGGTGCTCGCTGGCGCGGTCCGGAGGCACCGTGGGCACCCACCAGGAACTGCGTGCGCCGGGGTGGACTTTCCGTCCGAAACGTCTATTCTCTTCCAGTTTGCGCGTGCCGGGTTTGCGCGGCCCGCGGGCGCTCCACGCTCCCGCCCGGGCCGGGTGCCCACCGCCTCCCCGCGCAGACGTGGGAGTTGCCCGTTGCCCAAACGCACCGACATCAAGACCATCCTTGTCCTGGGCTCCGGCCCCATCGTCATCGGCCAGGGCTGCGAGTTCGACTACTCGGGCACGCAGGCGTGCAAGACGCTGCGGAGCGAGGGCTACCGCATCGTGCTGGTCAACAGCAACCCCGCGACGATCATGACCGACCCGGCGTTCAGCGACCGGACGTACATCGAGCCGATCACGCCCGAGGCCGTCCGCAAGATCATCGAGAAGGAGAACGCCCGCGGGCCCCGCATCGACGCCATCCTGCCCACCCTCGGCGGCCAGACAGCCCTCAACTGTGCGTGCGCTCTGTGGGACGACGGCACGCTCCAGAAGCACAAGATCGAGATGATCGGCGCCAACCGCGAGGTCATCCACCGCGCCGAGGACCGCCAGATCTTCAAGGACATCTGCGAGGAGATCGGCCTCAAACTGCCCAGGGCCAGGACGGTGCAGAACCTGGAGGACGCCGAGGAGTTCCTCAAGGAAATCGGCCTGCCCGCCATCATCCGCCCCGCGTTCACGCTCGGCGGCAGCGGCGGCGGCATCGCGTACAACCTCGAGGAGTACCGCGACATCGTCACGCGCGGCCTCGCCGCCAGCATGATCACTCAGGTGCAGATCGACCAGTCCGTGATCGGCTGGAAGGAGTTCGAGCTGGAGGTTGTCCGCGACAAGAAGGACAACTGCATCATCATCTGCGGCATCGAGAACATCGACCCAATGGGCGTGCACACCGGCGACTCGATCACAGTCGCCCCCATCCTGACGCTGACGGACAAGGAATACCAGGCGATGCGCGACGCGGCGATCGCCGTGATGCGTGCGGTGGGGGTCGAGACCGGCGGCAGCAACGTGCAGTTCGCGGTGAACCCGAACCCCAGGCCGGGGCCCGACGGTAAGAAGCCGTTCGAGATGGTCGTCGTCGAGATGAACCCGCGCGTGTCACGCTCCAGCGCACTCGCCAGCAAGGCCACGGGCTTCCCCATCGCCAAGATCGCCGCCAAGCTCGCCGTCGGCTACACGCTCGACGAGCTCAAGAACGACATCACGGGCAACACCAGCGCCTGCTTCGAGCCCGCGATCGACTACATCGTCGTGAAGATGCCCCGCTGGACGTTCGAGAAGTTCCCCGAGGCCGACGAGACGCTGACCACGCAGATGAAGTCCGTCGGCGAGGCCATGGCCATCGGCCGCACCTTCAAGGAGGCGCTGCAGAAGGTCATCCGCAGCATGGAAGTGAAACGCTTCGGCCTGGGCCTGGACCGCAACGACCGTTGGCTCGCCGCGATGCGCGCCGTGGAGCACGATCAGCTGGTGCTGGACGTCATGGGATCACCCGGATCGCCCGCGCGCGGCAGCTCCGCGAGCGAGGCCTCCAGCGACACCGGCCTGCGCACCGCCGACGGCCAGCCCATCGAGTGGCCGATCCCCGTGGACAAGCTCAGCCGCAAGCTGGCAGTCCCGAGCCAGGGCCGACTCTACTACGTCCGCTACGCGTTCAAGATGGGCTGGAGCATCGAGAAGGTGCGCGCCCTCACCAACATCGACCCCTTCTTCCTCGACCAGATCCAGCAGCTCGTCGAGTTCGAGGACACGCTCTGCGACTACAAGCGTCTCGAGGAGCTGCCCCGCGAGGTCCTGTTCGAAGCCAAGCAGCTGGGCTACAGCGACGCACAGCTCGCGAACCTCTTCCACGGCAGCATCACCACCGACAACATCCTGAAGGTCCGCGCCCACCGCAAGGGCCTGGGCATCGAGCCCGTCTACAAGCTCGTCGACACCTGCGCCGCGGAATTCGAGGCGGTGACGCCGTACTACTACTCGACGTACGAGAGCGGCACACGGACGCTCCCGCCAGACGACGAGGTCCGCATCTCCGGCAAGAGCAAGGTGATCATCATCGGGGGCGGCCCCAACCGCATCGGCCAGGGCATCGAGTTCGACTACTGCTGCGTCCACGCGGCGTTCGCGGCGAAGGAGCTGGGATTCGAGGCCGTGATGATCAACAGCAACCCCGAGACGGTGTCGACGGATTACGACACCAGCGATCTGCTCTTCTTCGAGCCGCTGACACTCGAGGACACGCTCAACGTGGTCGAGCGGCTGAACGGCGCTGCCCTCCCGGCGCACGGCGTGTCGGCGCGCCGGCACACCGATCGGCCCGCCCTCGTCCACGGCGTCATCGTCCAGTTCGGCGGCCAGACCCCCCTCAACCTCGCCAAGGGTCTCCTCGCCGCCGGTGCGCCCATCATCGGCACGAGCGTCGATTCCATCGACCGCGCCGAGGACCGCAACCGCTTCGACGAAGTCCTCGACACGCTCGACCTCCAGCGGCCCGCCGCGGGCATTGCACGCTCGCTCGACGAAGCGGTCTGCGAAGCATCCCGCATCGGCTACCCCGTACTCATCCGTCCGTCCTACGTGCTCGGCGGCCGGGGCATGGAAATCTGCCAGGACGAGACGGCTCTCCGCTCCTTCATCGGCACAGCCCTGAAGCAGGCCGGGCTCGATGATGCGCCCGTCCTCATCGACAAGTTCCTCGCCGGAGCCATCGAGGTGGACGTGGATGTCGTCGCCGACTTCCCGGCGACCCCCGGGCAGCCCGGCACGGCGGTCGTATCGGGCATCATGGAGCAGATCGAGCAGGCCGGTATCCATTCCGGCGACTCGGCGTGCTCGCTGCCCCCCGCGTCACTCTCGGGCGATGTGCTGGCCCGGATTGAGAAGCTCGCCAAGGACATGGCCAGGGAGCTCCGCGTCAACGGCCTCATGAACCTGCAGCTGGCCGTCAAGGACAACGAGATCTACGTGCTCGAGGTCAACCCGCGGGCTTCACGAACGGTGCCCTTCGTCGGCAAGGCCACCCACACGCCCTGGCCCGCCATCGCCGCCAAGGTCATGATGGGCAAGCCGCTGACGGAACTGCTCGCCGCCCCGGCCCACCGCGCGGCGCTCGAACAGTCATTCTCGCAGCGGGCCGCGGCCATGCCGTACTGGGCGATCAAGGAGTCTGTGTTCCCCTTCAGCAAGTTCCCGGGCGTGGACGTGGTGCTTGGACCTGAGATGCGCAGCACCGGCGAGGTCATGGGCATCGACGCGTCGCTGCCCATCGCGTTCGCCAAGAGCCAGATGGCGGCCGGCACGCGCCTGCCGACCGACCTTTCGCAGGGCAAGCCGTCGGGGATCTTCGTCAGCGTGCGCGAGCAGGACCGGGCCACCATCGTGGAACCTATCCGGACACTCCAGCGCGAGGGCTTTACCATCTACGCGACCGACGGCACAGGCGGGCTGCTCCAGAAGCACGGCATCACCGTGACCATCCTGCAGAAGATCGCCGCCGGTGCGCGGCCCAACGTGCTGGACCTCATGCACAACAGCCAGATCGCCCTCATCATCAACACGCCGACGCGCACCGGCTGGAAGACCGACGAGGGCCGCATCCGCGCCACGGCCGTGCGGCTCAACATCCCCATGATCTCGACCGCAACGGCGGCCGTGGCCGCCGCCCGCGCCATCGAGGCCATGCGCAAGGGCGACTGGACAGTGACGGCCATGCAGGACTTCGCGGAACTCGCCCGGCAGGGTGGGACAACGGCGGTGCACGTCAAGCCCGTCCCGCCCGGCGTCGCCGTCAAGAGCCTGTGAGGGGCCTTGCAGCACGCCCCCAGGTCGGGTAAGGTGACCTTCCTGTCACCGGAGGTCACACCATGGGGATGTCAAACGATGTGGAATGGTCCTTCTTTGGCGCGTGGAAGCTGCGGCTCCTGATCGCTATCCCGCTGCTCGCGGTGGGTCTATGGCTGGGCTTCCGCAAGAAGGGCGAGACCGACCACGCCGTCTTCGAGCGTGTCCAGGGAATGGTGCGCGCGGCGCCGTCGTATGCCGCGAACACGGACTACTTCGACGCGGTCGTGAAGCAGTGCCACGAACAGGTCTTTGAGGCCAATTACAACATGGGCACGGGGCGTCACGACCGTACCAGGTTCTATGAGGCAGAGTACATGGACGATCTGTTTGCCTGCATGATCCAGAAGTTCGAGGCGGATGGGGCATCCCACATCGTGCCTGAACTCAGGGCGATCCACGACCCGGGCCGGCTCTAGACGCGCCCGCCTGTATCATGCACGCACTGGGCGTGCGGGCGTGACACGACAGACGACCCCTTGCTGCACATGCACTGGATTGAACTGATAGCCTCGCTCTCCGTGCTCGCGGCCATCGTCGCGTGGCAGGGGTGGCGCATGTACCAGTTCCGTCGGCTGCTGCGCATGATGCCCAGGTGCCCGCGGTGCGGGCATGTCTGGCAGGGTCCCGCGCCTTGCCCCGGGTGCGGCGCAACGGGGGCGCCGCTCCCGCCGGCAGTCGGACCTTCGCCCAAGCCCTGAAAAGCAGCCCCCGGGATGTGCACCCGGGGGCCCGAGGGAGAGGAGTGCCGTCATCGCTACAGATGGCCGCGGATCCTGGCCAGCAGCGCCGTGCTGGCCCGCTCATCGCCGAACCCTCCGATGCGGATGGAGATGTCGGTGGCTTCGTCGGTCACCCGTTCAAGCCGGACCGTCACTTCTTTGTCTTCCGCCGTCCGCGCGACGATCTTCGCGTCCAGGGTGTCCTTGGCGGTGGAAACCTGTGTCCACTCCATGTCACGGACCGCTGCCAGCGCCGCGTCGTACGAGCGGTCGAGCGGGGCGTCCAACGAAGAGTTCAGGCGCCCGGCGTGGTAGGCGTACGCACCAGCACCCACCACCGCCCCGGCGGCCACCGCGACACAGCCGGCGGCGGCCGCGGCTGTGACGACTGACGATGCCACGGCGAGCAGGACTGTGAGCCATGGCTTTCTCCGGAGTGCCTGCATTCGTGAATTCACTGTGCTCATCCGTGGAGGCTCCATTGAGTTCCCCGCGTCCGTGTGCCACCGGTACGCATGGGCTGCAGGTACCCCTTCAGCGTGGAGTGGGCGTGAAAAAACGCTTAGGCTGGAGCGGTCTTCAATGACGCCGGGCCACGAGCATGCGGGCCTCGCTCCCGAAGCGGAGCACGAAGAGCACGAGCGGCACGCCGCCCTTGATGCAGGCGGACTTTGTCAGCGCCGGCTGGAGCTGGTCGGGGTTCACGGCCTTCGCCCGCGTCTTGACCTCCACGCTGCCGGCGCCCAAACGCCTGAGCACCGCGGCTGCTCGCTGCTCGTTCCACTTCGCGGACTCCAGCAGGTCAAAGCCGATGAGCATGGGGTGGTCGACGGGCTGGTCGCTCGCGATCAAGCCAAGGCGCGGGTGCAGCATGGAGGTGTGTGTGGCATCGCACAGCACGGTCAGCAGTTCGGCGCGCTCCACGCTGTCGTCGACCTCGTACAGGTACCGGGGCGGTTCGGTGCCCGGCCAGACGGGTACGGCGGAATCCGCCGGCCCAGAGAGAACGATGGCATCGTGCGGAAAGGCGTCCGCGCCAGCGGCGCACCGCAGCAGCGTCGCGGTGCGCACCCCGTCGCCCCGAGAAAGTGCCCCGTTCCAGAGCACCGCCTGCGTGAGGTGCCCACGCTCGCTGATGATCTCGACCTCGCCCGAGAGGCCCGCGGCGGCGAGCGCCCCGTAGTCCACCCCGGGTGCGAGTTTGATGGCGCCGTCATGCCAGCGATCCACCACCGACCGGAGGACCGAGGGCGGGGGCTGGACGTCCGCGAGGTCCCACACGCGTTTGCTTGTGCTTCCATCCTTGACACGGCGCGAAGGGTCGATGTGGAAGAGCGCACGGCCGGGGACGTCGGGCGAATCGTGCAGGGCCTCGATGGTGCTGCAGAGCCAGCGGGACGTCGGCGCGATGCGCGCCGTATTCGTGCCCGCCATCCACGCCCGGAGCGGGTCGGCGTCCGCGGCGATGACCTCCAGTCCGGCACGGGCGAATGCCAAGGTGTCCCCGCCGACGCCGCAGCACAGGTCCAGCACCGTGCCTCCGGCGGTCTTGAAACGGTGAGCCTTCCAGGAGGCGGCGGCGCGGGAACTGGCCATTTCCACGCCCTGGGGATCGGCGACCAGGGTGGGCCCGGCGTCGCCGAACTTGCCCGCCTTCCCCCGCGCCTGGATCAGGGCGAGCGCAGCGTGGACGAGTTCTTTGTCCCACCGTCTGCGGAGGGCGGTCACATCGGCTGTGCTGTACGGGTCGGCGGACTTCGCCTGCGTGAGCAGGCCGTGGCATTCGGGGGACATGAGCCGCTGCCAAACACCGAGTTGGTCGGTCGTGCTCATGACGGCAATCATTGCAGCCGGTCAGCCCGCGCGGGAGACGGGCGCACCGCACTCCGGGCACGTGCCGCCGCTGAGCCCGCGCAGGTCGTACCCGCAGCCCGCGCAGGCTGATGCTCTAAGACGCTCCATGTCCGGGCCACTCACACCCAGCAGCCCCGCCGGCACGCCGTTGTTCTTGAGGAGCTTGGTAGCCATCGCACTTGCCGGAGGAACAGCAGCAGCCCAATCAGCGGGATGAACATGAGGAAGCCACCGATGATTGCCGGCCCCACATTCGCGCCGCTCGCGATCGGCAGTCGCACGGTCTGGACCACGGCAAGCACGCATAGGACGAGGTTGAAAACCGCCAGCACCGCTATCGGCACCACACCAAACTGAGCGAGCGCGCCCGAGACAGTGGACAAGACCATCGAGCCGTATACAAGGACTGCCACGCCCACCAGCAGGGTGAGTGTGCGCTGAACTCTGGCCACCTTGAGCAGGTTGACGCGGCGCCCGGACTGTGCGATCACAAGTCGACCTTCCGCCTCCTTGACCATGCCGCACCTCCGTTGGCCGAGGGGAATGGGGCTGCATCAGCTGGGATGCTACTTGTTCAGCAGCGCCGCGGTGAACATCCGCCCGGTCGTGTCCCTTTCCCATGTCCACGCCTTGCCGTGCTTGCGCTCGTAGAAGTCCCAGAGTTCAAACCAGTACGACCGGAACGCGTGCGCGCCGAAGGGCTTGTAGTGCCGGGCCATGCGCTTCATGATCGCCGCGCTGGTGCCCTTCATGCCCAGCACGCTCCGACCGTGCCGCACGCTCTCGGTATCGAGCGGCAGCCGTGTGTAGCGCCCGAGCAGCTGCATGATGTTCGCCGCGGCGTACGGACCCACGCCCGGGAGCTCGATGAGCGTGTTGTGCACGTGGTCGTCGGGCGTGGCGGGGTCCTCCAGGGCAGCCTGGTCGACGCCGCCCCTGGAGGGTGCCGTGGAGAAGAGGCGGGCGAGTTCGACGATGCGAGCGTCGCGGTAACCAACGCGGCAGAGTTCCCGCAGGCGGGCGGGGCGCTCCGCGGCGAGCTGGGCCGCTGTGGGGAACGCCTTGAGCGGGAGGAGCGTCACCGGGTCTGTTCCGGCGGCGTGCCCACGGAGGGCCCGTGCGGGCTTCATCGCCCGGCGGACGTCCTCGATGGTGACGGCGGCGCCGACGACGTCGCACAGGCGTCGGTTCATGTTCACGGTGTTGGGCCAGGTGACGTTGCAGCTCGTGACCGTCTTGATGACGTCCTCAAACAGCGTGGGCGAGCGGAGCAGGCGCCCACGCCCGCTCCTGGCGAAGCGTTTGTCCAGCCGGTGGAATTCCCTGATGGAGTCGCGTGCTTCGTCCAGGCGCAGCATGCGCGTGAGCTGGTGGGTAGTTTCCCCACGCTCGCCCCGTCCGAGCGACCGGGAGAGCATGACCCTGAGCACCGCGCCGGCCTTGGCGCCCGGCTGGTCGATGTGCACGAGGACCGGGCCGCCCGACAGCATGAGCACGCGCCACAACGTCCGGGAACGGGTGTCCCAGTAGTTGGGGGCGAGCAGGAAGTACCCGTACGAACAGATGTCCCGCGCGAGCAGGTAGTCGGTCGGGGTTTGGAGCGTGAGGCTTGGCACGGGTGGCGCCGGGCGATCAGGCCGTCAGGCGCAGCACCGCCGGGAAGCAGTAGCTCACCAGGTTCACGCAGAGGCGGTCGCTGAGCCGTGCGTACGTGGCATAGTGCTGGTCGCCCTGGACCTTGAGCTCGCTGTCGGTGAGGCCAGCGGCCTCCATTTCGCGCTTGCTGGACTTCATCAGCGTGTCCAGGCCGGGGCGGTCGCACTCGGGGTGGAACTGGAACGCGTAGGTGCGCATCCCCACGCGGAACGCCGCGTGCTTGTTCACCTTGCTCGTCATGAGCAGCATGGCGCCGGGGGGGAGCGTGCTGACCTCCTGGCCGCAGGAGTAGAGCTGGTGGTGGTTCCAGGCGAGCCCCGCCATGACCGTCTCGGTCTGGCCGGGCACGGTGACGCTCAGGGGGCTGAAGCCCACCGCCGGCTTCTCGCGCGGCGTTACCTTGCCGCCCAGGGCGTGCCCGATGAGCTGGGCGCCCAGGCAGATGCCGACGATGGGGATCTCCCTGGCGTGGGCCTGCTGGATGAGCTTCACTTCCTGCTGCATCCACGGGTACTTGTCGACATCCGTGACGTTCTGCGGGCCGCCCAGCACGACGATGCCGTGGATGTTGTCGAGGTCGGTGGGCACGCCGCGGGGTTTGCGCGGGTCGGGGTCGTTGCCGATGCCCCCGTTGGCCGCCTGGTCGGGGCGCCGGAAGTCGAGCCGGAAGCCGTGATCGCGGAGGCAGGCGCCCAGGCGGCCGGGGCCGCCGATGTCAGAATGCTGGAGGATGAGGATGGTGGACATGGGGCGGCATGGTAGACGGGGGCGGTGAGTCCACTCGCCTGCGCATGCGTCACGGGCGGCGTTACTTGTACCGGCCGAGGAGTTCCATGACTTTCGGCTGGTTCTTCTCGATGCGGAGGCTCTGGCGGAGGGCGGTGAGGCCTTCTTCTTTCAGGGCCAGCTCGCTCTGGCCGCCGGACATCCACTGCTGGAGGCGGCAGACGCCGATGCCGTTGAGAGCGGGGTAGTGGTTGGGATCGAGCTCTGAGGCCTTGCGGAAGGCGTCCAGGGCCTTGTCGTACAGGCCGAGGCGGAAGCGGCCGCTGCCCAGGCGTTCGAACGCGACGGCGGTCGGCTTCATTTCCACGACCTGCTCGAGGGTGGCGACCATCTCTTCGTAGCGCTTGGTGCGTCCGTAGGAGTCCGCGAGGTTGGTGAGCAGTTCGGGCGAGAGTTCCGTGAGTTCGGCGGCCTGCTGGAACTCGACCACGGCTTCTTCGTGTCGGCCGAGGCTCTGGTACACGACGCCCAGGTTGGCGCGGGCCGGGCCGTCGTCGGGTTTGATCTCCACGGCGTGCTTGGAGTACGCGAGGGCTGACTGCGGCTCGCCGGCCTGCAGGTACGCGGTGCCCAGGTTCAGGTTGGCCTGGAAGTCCTCGGGGCGGAGGTTGATAGCCCGCAGGTAGGCCCGGATGGACTCGTTGAGCTTGCCCATTTCCTGCAGCACGCTGGCGTGCATGAACTGGGCCTTGAAGTTCTTGGGCTCCAGCGTGGCCGCCTTGGAGAACGCCTTTTCGGCCTTCTCGAGGTTGCCGCTCTTGAGCTGCGCTTCCCCCAGGCCCATGTGGGCGCCGGTGAGGAGGGGGTTTTCTTCGATGGCCTTCTCGAATTCCTTGATGGCGGCGTCGACCTGGCCCTGGTCGGCGAGGATGCGGGCCCGGTTCATGGAGTCCGTGCCGGCCACCGGCTGATCACTGGGAATGCTGGGCTTGGGGAGGGGGGTCACCTTGCCGGGCGTGGTGGTCTCCGGCTTGGGTTTGGGGGTGGATGAGCGCTGGCCAAGGCGGAAGCCGTCCAGGGAGTGGCACCCGGTGAGTCCGCTCAGGCCCAACGTCAGACCCGCCGTCGCGAGCAGGGCGGTTGTCCACGTCGAGGCTGTACGAACCAACTTCATGGGTGTCTCCGAGAATGGGGGTGGGGTTGGGCGTGAGTAGAAGGATGGAAGGGCGGGCCGGACGGGAGGGCTTTGTACCTCCCGCGGGGCCTCAATGTTCGTGAGGCTCGGGGCCAATGTCCACCCGCGCAGGGGCAAATGAAGGTGCGGGGGCACGAACGTCCCGAAAACATCGGCTGGATCGTGCGTAGGCGTCAGCGGCGCTTGGAAACCGGTTTGGCGGGTGGGCGTTGCTTTTTTTGCGCTTGGGCGGCGGCGGGTGGAATGAGGTCTTCTCCGACGATGGCAAGGAGTCTGCGTAAGTTCATTGTGTCAAGCCGTTTATCGACGGGAATCCGGGCGGCTTCCTTTGCGTCTTCTTTCGGGGTCTCGAGGATGAGGGGGATGTTGTGGCAGCGGGGGTGGTGCATGACGGCGGCGAAACCGGACTGGGCGAGCGTTTGGGCGCTGAACTTGCCCGGCCTTGCAGTCTTGCCCTCGCCCACGGACTTGGCGCCCACGAACCCCTCGCCGATGTGCAGGTGACGGTCGAGGTGGCTGCCGCAGGCACCCTTGCTGTCGTTGAGGTGGAAGCACCAGAGGTTGTCGAGCCCGCACATCTGGTCGAACTGCTTGAGCACGGCCTGGGCGCTTGTGCGGGTGCTCATGTCGTGGCCGGCGGCGTGGAGGTGGCAGGTGTCGAGGCAGAAACCGGTGCGGTGGG
The DNA here is from genome assembly GCA_046350475.1 of Phycisphaerales bacterium. GTDB lineage: Bacteria > Planctomycetota > Phycisphaerae > Phycisphaerales > UBA1924 > BJHL01. The sequence goes on from JAXMAJ010000001.1 coordinate 632,286, forward strand.
GTTCACCGGTGGCGTCGATGATCTGGGCGCGGAGGGCCTGGAGGTGCTCGAAGGGGCCGCCGATGTGGGAGCCGGCGCCGGCGGTGCCCTCCAGGAGCGAGGTGACCCTGGCTCCCCTGGTGCGCTTCAAGAGTTCTTTGTAGGCGCTGGCGATGCGGGCGATGCCCTGCGCAAGGGTCCAGCCGACGAACGAGCCTGGGTGGTGGACCAGGAAGGGGATGCCCAGGGTGGCGCAGCGTTCGATCTCGTCGGTCATGAGGTCGATGCTCTTGGCGAAGAGTTCGTCGTTGACGCTGGCGAGGTTGATGAGGTAGGAGGCGTGGCTGACCACGCGGCCCTGCTCGGCCCCGTCGGTGCGGCGGGGGCCGCCTTTGTCCCATCCCAGGCGGGAGAGTTCGGCGTGCCAGTCCTTGACCATGGCGGGGTCGAGCGGCTTGGCCTTCCACTGCTGCTGGTTCTTGGTAAAGACCTGGACGGTGGACATGCCCAGCGATTCGGCCTCTTTGAGGGCGTTGACCATGGAGCCGGCGATGGAGAGGTGGGATCCGAGGAGCATGGTTTCGGGGTCCGGGGTCTACCTGGTGATGCGGAGGAGGCTTTCGTGGAGGACGGTGTTGCTGGCGACGTGTGCGCGGCTGGCTTCGGCGGCGTGGCCGCGCCAGTCGGTGATGGTGCCGCCGGCTTCGGTGATGGCGATGATGAAGGGGGCGATGTCCCAGAGGGAGCTGCCGAAGTCGACGGCGGCGTCGGCGCGTCCGGTGGCGACCATGGCCCAGGAGTAGGCGTCACTCCAGGTGCGGAGGCGCCAGGTGGCAGCTTCGAGGGCTTCGCGGACGGGGACGACGTTGTTCTTGACGAAGGAGCGGGGCCAGAGGGATTCGACGATGGCCTCTTGGAGGGCGGAGGTGGTGCTGACTTTGGCGGGGAGGACGCCCTGGGCGGGCGTGGACCACCAGGCGCCGGCGCCGGCGCTGGCCCAGAGGGTTTCCTGGAGTGCGGGGAAGGAGGCGACGCCGCCGACCACCCTGCCGGCGTGCTCGATGCCGATGAGGACGGCGAAGGTGGGCTGGCCCCTGATGAAGGAGCGTGTGCCGTCGATGGGGTCGATGACCCAGCGGTAGCCGGAGGAGCCGTGGGTTTCGGGGAACTCTTCACCGAGGATGGCGTCGTCGGGGAACTGGGCGTTGATGACGCGGCGGATGATGGTCTCGCCTTCCTTGTCGGCGGAGGTGACGGGTGAGCCATCGGCCTTGTCGGATGCGGTGAGCGCGGGGGACTGGTAGAGGCGCATGGCGTTGGTCCCGGCGTCGTCGGCGGCCTGCCGGGCGAGGGTGAGGCGCGCGGCGAGGTCGGCGGGGCGGGGGGTGTGGTTGTGTGGGGCCATCCGGGGAGCGTACGGGGCACATACGCTGGCACCATGTCCGCGATGCTCGAGCGTGTGCTCGCCAACATCCTGTCGCCGGTGTACGGCGTTGCCAACCTGGGGGCGGCCGTCAACGAGCGGATCGCGAACTTCGGGCAGTTCGTGCGTTTCTTCGTGGACGTGATCGAGGGGATAGGGCACGTGCGGGCGTGGATGCGGCGTGACCGGATCGGCCGGCAGTTGTTCTTCGTGGGGACGTCGAGCGTGCCGGTGGTGTGCCTGACGGGCGGTTTCATCGGGATGATCCTCGCGTTCGAGGGTTTCCGGCAGTTCCAGTCGATCGGGCAGGAGGCGCGGCTGGGCGGCGTGATCAACCTGTCGATGGTGAAGCAGATCGGTCCGGTGCTGGCGGCGGTGATGCTGGCGGGGCGGGTGGGGTGCTCGTTGACTGCGGAGCTGGGCAGCATGCGGGTGACGGAGCAGCTGGACGCGATGAAGGCGATGGGGAGCAACCCGGTGCGGGTGCTGGTGGTGCCCCGTTTCCTGGCGTGCACGCTCATGATTCCGCCGCTGACGATCTTCAGCAACCTGTGCGGGGTGCTGGGCGGGTGGATCGTGACGACGCGTTTCTACCACGCGGACCCGGCGCTCTACGTCAAGTACAGCCAGATCTTCATCAACTGGTACGACATCATGAGCGGTCTGGTGAAGAGCGTGTTCTTCGGCGCGGGGATCGGGGTGATCTCGTGCTGGAAGGGGTTCACGTGCCGGCCGGGGGCGGAGGGGGTGGGGCAGGCAACGACGGACTCGTTCGTGACCAGCTTCATCACCATCATCATCATGAGCCTGGTGCTGGCCAAGATGCTCAACGACATCGACTTCATGATCCACGGGGGCATCGACTCGGTGTTCAAGTAGCGGCGGGCCCTGCAAGGGGTCGGGGCCTGATCCCAAGACCACCCCGGGCGCTGAGGGCGGGGCGACGGTGTGCACCCTGATGCCGGACAAGGACTTCATCCCGTTGGAGCCGCTCGAGCCTGCCGACCGGCGGGCGGCGTCGCTCGGCATGCCGGCGGGCGGGTTGTCGGGTGGGGAGGGTGGCGGGGTCGCGGCGGGCACGGTGGAGGAGGGCGTGGCGTGCTCGGGGTGCGGGTATGCGCTGGGGGGGTTGGCGGTTTCGGGGCAATGCCCAGAGTGCGGCATGGCGGTGGCGCAGTCGCTCCAGGGGCCGATGCTGCGGTTTGCGGGCCCGGAGTACCTGCGGAGCCTGCACGTGGGGGTGTGCCTGGTGCTGGCGTCGGTCATCCTGGCGGTCATTTCGTTCGTGCTTCCGGTCGCGGGGTTGGTCGCGGCGTCTTTTTTCAGCGCATCGGCAAGGCAGGGGGTGGAGGTAGCGGCGGGGCTGTTCGGGATGGTCCCCACGATTGTGGGGCTGGTGGGGTATTGGTTGTTCACGACGCCGGATCCGGCGTTGTCGATGGGGGAGCAGCCTGCGGCGGCCCGGAAGGTGGTGCGGGCGATGACGCTGGTGCAGATCGTGGTGGCGGTGGTGCAGGGGGCGTTGACGGCCGTGAGGCTGCTGCTGCCGGGCGTGGGCACGGGCGGGTTCTTCGGGTTGTTCTCGGCGCTGCTGTGGACGGCGGGGTGGGCGGCGTGGCTTGTGGCGTTCTTCGGGGTGATGCTGTACGTGCGGTGGCTGGCGATGCGGGTGCCTGACGGGCAGCTGATGGAGCGGTCGCGCATGTACATGTGGCTGCTGCCGGTGCTGCTGGTGCCGGGGTGCCTGGTGCTTGCGGGTCCGTTGGTGGCGGTGGTGCTGTACGTGCTGCACATGGACGCGGTGCGGGCGGCGCTCAAGCGTGCGATCGCGTACGCCGATGGCGTGGAGGTGGGGAGCGACGCGGGGGCGGCTTCACGCGCCGTTGGAGGAAGGTGAGCGGATTGCGCTTGCTTCCCGGCGCAGGGTTTGGTATTGTTTTGTCCGGTAGGTGGCATCCGCGATGGGCGTGCCCTGGCAGAGCACGTGTCGCACGCGGGTCGGCAGCACGCGAACGGACGCGCGTCTCCGAGGTTGATCGCCACGCCGGTGTGCCATGTCGCGGGTCGTACCGGGTTGTGCCGGGCGTCCGCACCGCACTGCAAGGGTTCCGTTTTCAGCGCGCAGCACGATTGACGGCGCGCCGCCCTTTGATCCTGAGATCCACCACCATGGCCGCCATCGCCTCGCGTTCTGCCTTCATTCACGGACAATGGACCGCTCTCGACTCCGCCCAGCTGTACGGCGTTCCGGACTGGGGGAAGGGGTACGTGGGGGTGAACTCGCTGGGCCACGTGACGGTGATGCCGACGAAGGAGGCGGGGAAGCAGGTGGACCTGCACGAGGTGGTGCAGGGTCTGCGAGAGCGCGGGATCCACACGCCGGTGCTGCTGCGGTTCAACGACATCCTGACGCACCGGTTGCGTGAGATCCGTCGGTCGTTCAATGACGCGATGACGGAGCAGGGGTACACGGGGGGGTACTCGTGCGTGTACCCGATCAAGGTGAACCAGCAGCGTCACGTGTGCGAGCAGATCGCGGCGCTGGCGGTGGAGCTGGACTTCGGGCTGGAGGCGGGGAGCAAGCCTGAGCTGCTGGCGGTGCTGGGGCTGTCGGCGACGGCGGGCGGTCCCGGGGTGAACGGGATGCCGATCATCTGCAACGGCTTCAAGGACGACGAGTTCATCGAGACGGTGACGCTGGCGACGAAGCTGGGGCGGAACATCATCCCGGTGGTGGAGAAGTGGACGGAGCTGGAGCTGATCGTCAAGCACGCGAAGACGTACGGTGTGCGTCCCAAGATCGGCCTGCGGGTGAAGCTGTCGAGCCGGGGTGCGGGGCGGTGGGAGAGCAGCGCGGGCGTGCGGAGCAAGTTCGGGCTGTTCGTGAGCGAGCTGCTGCAGGCGGTGGAGTACCTCAAGAAGCACGACATGCTGGACTGCCTGAACCTGCTGCACTGCCACGTGGGGAGCCAGCTGTACGACATCCGGGTGTTCAAGAACGCGGTGAACGAGCTGACGCACATCTACTGCGAGCTGGTGCGTCTGGGGGCGGGGCTGCAGTACCTGGACATCGGCGGGGGCATGGGCGTGGACTACGACGGGAGCCAGTCGGCGTGGTCGAGCAGCATCAACTACACGGTCGGTGAGTACGCGCAGGACGTGGTGTACCGCATCAAGAGCGTGTGCGACGCGGCGAAGGTGGCGCACCCGCGGATCATCTCGGAGAGCGGTCGGGCGATGACGGCGTACGGGTCGATCCTGATCGTGGACGTGCTGGGGTGCAGCACGTTCGCGGCGGACCCGAACCTTGGGCAGATCGAGGCGTTGATCGAGGCGGAGAAGAAGGCGGGCAGCGAGGTGCCTCAGCCGGTGCTGGACCTGCTGGACGCGTTCAAGAACATGACGGAGCGGAACCTGGTGGAGGCGTACCACGACGCGACGCAGGCGCGGGACGAGGCGATGAGCCTGTTCGGGCTGGGGTACATGTCGCTGCCGATGCGGAGCGTTGCGGAGCAGCTGTTCTGGGCGGTGGGGCAGAAGATCCTGGAGAAGGCGCAGAAGAAGGAGGAGCTTCCGGAGGAGTTTGAGAACCTGCCGGAGCTGCTGAGCGACATCTACTTCTGCAACTTCTCGCTGTTCCAGAGCATGCCGGACTCGTGGGCGATCGACCAGCTGTTCCCGATCTGCCCGATCCACCGGCTGGCGGAGCAGCCGACGCGGCGGGCGATCCTGGCGGACATCACGTGCGACAGCGACGGCAAGATCGACCACTTCGTGGACAAGCGGGTGGACAAGAAGACGCTGGAGGTGCACAGTCTGCGTGACCTGCCGGGCGAGGGGCAGGGGTGCGAGCCGTACTACCTGGGCGTGTTCCTGCTGGGGGCGTACCAGGAGATCCTGGGCGATCTGCACAACCTGCTGGGCGACACGCACGCGGTGCACATCTCGATCGACGAGCAGGGGGACTGGGAGATCGAGGAGGTCATCGAGGGTGACACGGTGGAGGAGGTGCTGGCGTACGTGCAGTACGATGTGCCGGACCTCAAGCGTGCGATGCGGCAGGACGTGGAGGCGGCGTGCAAGCAGGGGCGGCTGACGGTGGCGGAGGGGAAGAGCCTGCTCAAGTACTACGACGACGGGCTGGAGGGGTATACGTACCTGGAGGGGTGAGCGATTCCGGGCGCGTCCTGGCGCCGGGTGATTCACATTGGACGACCGCTCTCCCCGTGACCGACGGAGGGCGTGCTGCGCGGGCCTTTCGCGCGGGGGGTTTGAAGACTGCTCGTTTTGCAGGCGTTTTTGCATGGGTGGGTGGGCCGATAACGGCTGTTTTGTGGTGTTGCGCTGTGGGGGGTGGAGAATGGTCGGGGTGGGGAGTAGGCGAATGGTCACGGGAGAGGTGAGGAGGTGAGGAGGTGAGGAGGTGAAGGGGTGGAGAGGCGGGGGTTGAGGGTGGGTGGGGTGTGCGGCGATTGAGTGTTCCTCCGTATTCCCGGGTCGCGCCTTGATTTGTGCGCACGGTGGTGGTCGATTTTGACTGAGGGAGTGCGCAGAGGGCTGGAAAGACAGCGTCAGAATTTCTGGCGTGTGCATGAAGAATGTCGTGCGCGGGTGTTTGGGCGCGCGCACGAGCATGGGTGGTGCGCGCGGCGGTCCCCTGGGCGCGTGCTGGGTGTGCGGGTGGGTCGTGCGGTGCTCAGGGGAGCATGGCCGGCGCTTGCGGGCTGGCAGGGAGCCGTGTGCTCGGGGCGGATCGCTCCTGGGACGTGGGGCCAGTGACTGCCGTTGAGTTCGCAGCTGTGGGGTGGCGGCAGGCGGCGCCGGGGCGCGTCAGGATGTCGGAGGGTGGTGGGCTGGGAGTGACGCGCTCGCCGTGTCAGCGCAGGCACGGGCCGCCAGCCAGGACCGAGAGGAAGCTCTCGATGTCGGCCGTGTCGGCGAAGATGTCGTCGTTGTTGAAGTCAATGTCGCCGCATGCGCCGGTGCTGCACGGTCCTCCGGCGAAGACCGTGATGAGGTCGGCGAGGTCGCCCGCGTCGGGGAATATACCATCGCGGTTGAAGTCGAGCGGGTCGCACGGCGTGCCAAGCCTCCAGGTGGCGCCGTCGGGGGGGCCATCCACCGAGCCCCCGAAGACGAGCGTGCAGGAACAGTCGAGGTCGTACACCATGGCGTGGTTTGCCCGTGGCGTGGGCATGTCCTGCGTGCGCCGGGTCCAGGTCGTGCCGTTCCACTCCCACGCGTCGCTCAGGTATGGCGATGTGCCGTTGGTCCCACCGGTCATCACGGTGACCGATCTGCCCTGATCGAAGGCCATTGCGTGGGCCTGCCTGCCGGGCGGGCCCTGCTGGGAACGCTGGGTCCACGCCTGGCCGTCCCACTCCCACGTGTCCTCGCGCAGTGTTGCCCCTGCGGACGAACCCCCGTACATCACAACGACGTGCCTTGTGGGATCAAAGGCCATCGCGGCGCTCTCCCTGGCGGGAGGTCCGGCGACGGGCCGCTGCGTCCATGCGACGCCGTTCCACTCCCAGGTGTCGTCGAGGCGCGTTGAACCGCTCGAGCCGCCGAACAGCACGACGACGGCGCGGTCCGAGTCGTACGCCATGGCGTGCTTCTGGCGCGGCGTGGGTCCCGGCACGCTTTGCTGGTACCAGGTGGACCCGTCCCACTCCCATGTGTCTCCCAGAGGGAGGAGCGTGCCCCCTCCGAACAGGACGGTGACTCTCCGGGCGCTGTCGTACGCCATCGCGGCCCTTTGGCGCCGTGGTGGGCCCGAGGTGGCGCGCAATTGCCACCCCGCTGCGTCATACTCCCAGGTGGATGCGTCGAACACGCCTGCTTGAGACGAGGACTGGTCCCATCCACCGAAACGGACGGCGACATGGCGGGCCGCGTCGTAGGCCATTGCGGGCCCGGTGCGCGGCGGCGGTCCGCCTGGGGCGAGCATGGCCCAGGAGGCGCCGTCCCAGGCCCAGGTTTCCGCGTCGGGGCCCGCGAGCGATCTTCCGCCCACCAGCACCGTCGCGTGCCGGACAGGGTCGAACGCCATGGCGGCCGCGACTCGCGCGGTGGGGCCGGGCGTCGGGGCTCGCTGGAGCCAGGACGTGCCGTTCCACTCCCACGTTTCGTTGTTGTAGTTGAACCCGTCCAAGATCCCGCCCATGAGCACCGTCACATTGCGCTGGGAGTCGAATGCCATGGTGTGGAGGCGCCGGGGCGAGGGGCCCTGCACGTCGTGTGGTGTCCAGGTCGAGCCGTCCCAGGTCCATGTTTCACCGTTCGTTGCCGTGCTGTTGCCGTAGCCGCCGAAGAGCACCACTGCGTGCTGCGCTGCGTCGTAGGCCATGGCGTGCTGTGTGCGGTCCGGCCCGGTTTCCGACCTGAGTGACCACGCGAGGCCGTTCCATTCCCAGGTTTGCGTGCTCTGCAGGCCTGAGGGTGTGACGCCGCCGTGGAGCACGGTGACGGCGCGATCCGGGTCGTAGGTCATGGCGTGGCCGAGCCTCGCGGGTGGTCCTTCGTCGTCGCGCTGTGACCACGCCGAGCCATCCCACTCCCAGGTGTCGCCCAGCGGGCCCACGCCCGGTGCATATCCGCCGAACAGCACGGTGACGCGTCTTGCGGCGTCGAACACCATGGCGTGGCCGTACCGCACGGGTGGGCCGGTCACGATCCTCTGCTTCCACTGGGCGCCGTCCCACTCCCAGGTTTCCGCGTTTGCCTGGTTTGCGCGGCCGCCGAACATGACAAGGACATTCCGGCAGGCGTCGAAGGCGAGGGTGTGTTGTTCGCGTGCGGATGGGAACGGCTGGGTCCACGCGAGGTCGTCGGCGCGGGCGGGCGTGGCGGTGGCTGCGGGGCATATGAGGGCTCCCGCCAGCGTGGAGAGCCGGATTGCCCGGGAGGGGTCGACGGGAGGGCGCGGTCGCATGCAGACCATATCGGCCTCTGGTTGGGGCACGCTGCTGAAACCGCTCCTCTGCTCGTGCCTGTCTGCGGGTCGTCCCCCGGACCGGCTCGGCGTCTCCAGCCGGTATCATGCGCTTCGCATGAGGCGATCCTGGCTCATTCCGCTGCTGGTGATGCTCGCGGTGGGGTTGCCGTTCATGGTGAGCTGGTGGGCGCGCTGGGACAGCGCTGTGCATGCGTCGGTGGCGTGGCGGATGGCGCTCACGGGTGACTACCTGGGCATGTACGCGGGGGAGTCGGTGTACTTCAACAAGCCGCCGCTGGCGATATGGGTGCTGGCGGGGGTTTTTCGGGCGGGGCTTGCGTCGGGGCTGCTGTCTGCGGACGCGGGGCCGCCCGTGTGGCTGGTCCGCGCGCCTTCGCTGGTTGCGGCGCTGCTGTGCGTGCGTGTGCTGGTGGCGACGGTGCAGCGGACGCATGGGCAGACGGCGGCGGTTGCGGCGGGGTGGGTGATTGCGTTGACACAGCCGTTCTTCGTGCTGCTCAACGAGAAGGTGGTGGACTTCTGGCAGGCGCTCTGCATCGCGTGCGTGCTGTGGTGCTGGGTGCGCGGCACGGGGGGTGGGGCGGGGGGGTGGAGGTGGGTGCTGCTGAGTGGCGTGGCGATGGGCTTGGCGCTGTTGTGCAAGCCGGCGGGGGCGCTGCTGGCGGTGCCGGTAGGGGCGGTGTGGCTGGGGGTGACGGGGCGGTGGAGGCTGCTGGCGGCGCTGGCGGGGGCCGGGGTGGTGGCGTGCGTGGTGGCGTCGCCGTGGTACTTTGCGATGTACGCGCGTTTCGGCGATTCGTTCCTGGGGGCGCACTTCGGGCGTGAGATTGCGGAGCGCGCGCGGGGGGAGCGGTTTGGGGTCGACCCGTGGTGGTGGTACTGGTGGTGGTTGTGGCGTGCGTACAAGCCGTGGGTGTGGCTGCTGCTGGCGACGCCGGCGGCGATGGTCCTGCGGAGGAGGTTCCCGGCCCGGCATCCTGCGGGGCAGGAGGTGCAGAGCCTGGCGTTGCCTCTGGTGTGGTCGGCGGGCTGGCTGGTGCTGCTCTCGTGCTTCCCGGACAAGCGGACGGCGTACGCGATGCCGGTGTACCTGTCGCTGGCGTGGGTGTGCGGGGTGGTGATGGTCCGGTTGTTCCCTGCGTTGCATGCGCCGCGGCTGGTGGCGGCGGGACTGGTGACGGGTTGCGTGCTGGTGGCGGGGTCGGTGGGCGCCACGGTGTACCTGGCGCGGCGGGGGCCTGTGGGCGAGGGGGCTGCGCTGGCGGCGGTGGCGAGGGGGCTGCGCGGGGCGGACCCACGGCACGTGTGGTCTGGCGCGCTGCGGCACGCGGACGCGGCCAACGTGTACATAGCGGCGGGGTGCTGGCCCCGGCGGAGCATGAATGACGGGGAGCTGGACATTGCGCCGTCAGCGCCGCGGTATGAGGATGCTGCGTACGTGCCGGAGGCGGCCGGGGGCGACCTGGTGGTGTACCGGGACGGCGGTGGGGCGGTGCCGCCGGTGGGGGCCTTTGTGGTGGTGCGTGCGGAGCCGTTCACGGTGGTGCGCTGGCCGTGAGGGGGTCCGGTATGATGCGTGGATGACGACCCCCGCGGCTGCGCCTGTGGAGTTTCGTGTTGCGCTCACCGCCGACGAGCTGGCGGAGGGGGCGGTGGACCTGCAGATGCGGACGCCCGCGGGTGTGAAGGCGGTGCGGGCGATGCGGAAGGGGGCGTTGTCGTTCGGCGGCGTTGCGCTGGCGTGTGTGGGGGGCTGGGTGTACAAGACCTGGCAGGACGGCTGGGGGTGGTCGTTTGACGGGTTGTGCACGCTGGCGCTGGTGACGGGGTCGCTGGGGGTATTGATGTTCCGGTCGGTGATGCCTTCGGCGGTCCGCGGGAAGGCGTTGAAGGCTGCGCACAACCCGGCGTACGCGGGCCTCCTGAGGGAGCACACGGTGCGGCTGTCGCCGGAGGGTTTCGGCCTTGAGACGAGCGACAGCACGACGTTCAACCGTTGGAGGCTGTACGAGGGCGTGGAGGTGACGGGCCGGTTCGTGCTCTTCCCGATGGCGGACAATCGCGTGCATGTGCTGCCGGTGCGGGCTGCGGGCGGGCCGGCGGCGGCGGCTGAGCTTGCGGAGCGGTGCCGGGGGTGGATACGTGCGGACGGGGGCGGGGAGCAGCGGAGCGTGGTGGCGTACCTCGCGCGGCACGACACGGCGTGCCCGGGGTGCGGGTACCAGCTCCGGAACCTGCCCCGGGCGCAGTGTCCTGAGTGCGGGACGGTGCTGGGGCGGGAGAACCTGGCGCAGGCGTTTGCGGTGTGAGGGGCGGCGGGGGCTACTTGAGGCGGAGTTCGGCCTTGCCGCCCGTCAGCTGGGTGGTGCGGGCGGGGTCTTCGATGTAGTCCCTGGCGGCCTGGTCGCCCTTGATCCAGGCGTCGAGGAAGGCCTGGGTGGTGGCGGTGGTGGCGTTCACCACCATGTCGAGATCGAGGTCGTCGGCGCTGGCGGCGGGCCTGGCACCCTTGCCGGCGTAGGAGGAGTGTGTGGCGCCTTCGATCCAGAGGAGGTATGCGGCGGGTCCGCCCTTGGCGCGTCCGCGGGAGTATTCGAAGGAGTGGCGGCGGGTTTCCGGTGTTTCGTTGCCGATGCCGGCGATGTCGTTGGAGCCGGTGATGGTGAGGATGGGGACGGAGAGTTCGTTCCAGGAGTCCTCCGTCAACATCCTGTTGTTGAGCCCGCCTCCGGAGATGATGAGGCCGGCCTTGACGCGGCTGTCGGCGACGCTGCGGGCGGTGAGGAGGTCGGCTCCTCCGGCGGGCTTGCCCTGTTCCATGGAGCGGGCGCCGCGGACCTTGACGCCGACGATCATCTGCGTGGTGAGTGCGCCGGCGGAGTGTCCGGCCATGGCGATCCTGTCGCGGTCGATGCGTCCGCGGGTGGCGGGCTTGTTCGGGGCGGGGCTCTGGGTCGGCGGGAGGGTGGCGTGGAGGTCTTCGACCTGGTCTTCGAGGGTGGGGATGGAGTCGAGGATGAGCTTGACGTCTGCGACGCGGTCCATGGGTTTGACGTCGCGTATGAGCGAGTTGGGGTTCTTGGCGATGTGGCGGACGTCTTCGCCCTGTTTCCTGCGGAGGGCGATGGAGTCGGCGTGGGTGGGGAGGACGACGATGTAGCCGTGGGAGGCCCAGTGGGTGGTGAGCTGCGGGAAGGCGTCGCGGGAGCCGCCTGCGCCGTGGGAGAAGACGATGAGGGGGAAGTTGGCGGGGTCGGTGGGCGCGGCTTTGGGGTAGCGGACGGTGATCTCCAGGTCCTTGTCGCGCTCGGGGTCGTGGAGGGTGAGGTTGGCGGAGCCGGTTGCGTAGGGTCCGGGCTGGAGCTTGTAGCCCGTGGTGGTGTCGGGGTGCGCGGCGGCTGCGGGGGGAGTGGGTTGTGCGCGTTGTGGGGCGGGTTTTGGGGAGGTGGGCGGGGCGAGGAGGCAGAGGGCCGCGGCGAGGATCGGGGTGATCATGCGGGCTCAACGCGTGAGGGCGGGCGCGTGTTGCACGGGGGGGCGGGTTATGGGCGGATATCGACGACGGAGGTAAAGCTGCCCTGGTCGATGAGGAGCTTGCCGTCGGAGACGCGGATGGACTCAGGGTCGTCGAGGAGGCTGATGCGTCGCTGTGCGAGGAGCTTGGCGTCGGGGAAGGAGAAGATGAGGACGCGGGCTTCCGCGGCTGCGCTGCGGATGGTGGCGCCGTTGTCCTCGCGCGGGAAGACCTGGATGGTGACGAGGGCGTTGTCGCAGAGGATGGCGGGGGCCATGGCGCCGGGTGTTTCGATGGCGTCGATGCCGGTGATTTCGCCGGCGTTGTCGAGGACGATGACGCCTTCTTCGCTGGAGACGGCGAGGTGTTCGCGGGTGGCGCGGACCTCGAAGGGGAGGTGGAGGCGGCCCATGTCGTCCATGGCGTGTTCGGGCCCTTCGCCGGTGGCGAGGTTGATCAGGCGGAGGTCGTAGGCGTCGTCGAGGATGAAGGCGGAGGTGCCGCAGAGCCAGGCGCAGCCGGTGTTGCGCATGGGTCGTGTGGCGTTGCTCCAGGAGACGGCGCCCCTGGCGGAGAGGCGGAGGACCTTGTCGCTGGAGCCGAGGAGGGCGCCGCCGTCGGGCAGGACGCGGATCCAGCGGGCGTGTTCGCCGAGGGATTCGGTGGGGGCGCGCCAGGTGAGTTGCCCGGTGGAGAGGTCGAGGGCGGCGGCGGCGGGCTCGAGGGCTTCGCGGATGGTGTCGTTGGGCTTGCCGCCGACGGCGCAGACGAGTCCCTGGGCGCAGTCGAGGTCGAAGACGCGGTCCATGGGGAGGGCGGCGTGCCAGGCGGGGCGTCCGTCCTTGAGGTTGAGCGCGAGGACGAAGGCGTCGCGGCGTGCGAGGACGAGGGTGTCGGGGGTGCCAGCGAAGAGGAGGTCGTCGGAGCGGACGAGTCCGTCGAGGGGGGTGTTGATGCGTGCGACGCGTTCGGCGTTGCGGGCGGCGGCCTCACCGAAGAGGGGCGCGATGGCGGGGGTTTTCCAGAGGGTGGAGCCGTCGGCGTTGGAGACGGCTTCGAGGGTGGGGTCCGTGGTGCGGGGGTAGAAGAGGATGGTGGCGTCTGTGGAGACGCGGACGAAGGTGGGGGTGACGTCGCAGTCGCGTTGCCAGAGCGGGGCGAGGCGACCGTCGCTGAGGGAGGGCGCGAAGACGGCGACGCGGTCGGCGTTGCGGGTGACCATGGGGACGAGCGAGGTGGCTTCGCCCGGGCGTCCGGCCTGGAGGCTGACGGCGGGGCGCCACTGCTCGAGGGCCTGGACGCGTTCGCCGATGGCGGGGCCGATGGCGGCGCGTCCGGCGCGGAGGGCGATGGCCTGGCGGAGGGGTGTGAGGGCGTCGGCGAGGGGCGTGGTGCCCTGGGGGCCGTTGGCGGTGGTGTCTGGGGCGGCGGCGGCGAGGCGGGAGAGGAGCATGAGCGTGGGCTCCTGGTCCGCGGTGTTGGTGGCGCCGGCGAGGAGTCCGGCGGCGAGGGCGGAGGCGTCCTGCGGGCGCGGGTCGCGGCCGATGCGGCGGGAGATGATGACGGACTCGGCGCCTCGTGCGAGGCACTCGCGGGTGAGTCCGGTCTTTTTCTCGCGTGATGCGGCGTCGGCGGCGCGGGACCACATGGAGGGTGCGACGGCGGCGAGGGCGTACCTGCGGGCGGTGTCGGCGAGTTCGGCGGCGCTGGCGGTGGGGCTTTGCGCGGCGAGGACGCCGGCGGCTTCGTCGTCGAAGGCGCGGTAGGGCGCGGGGCCGGCGGTGAGGAGGATGTCGGCGATGGCGGCGGTGGCGAGGGATCCGGCGGTGGCGCCGGAGTCGTTGGCGCCGGGGACGTCGAGGTCGGCGCCCGGGAGGAGGGCGAGGGCGGGGTCGGCGAGGACTTCCTGCAGGTCTTCGACGGCGCTGTCGTGGCGCTGGACGAAGGAGCGGAGGAAGGCGCGGTCGAAGAGGGCGAGGGCGCGCTGGCGGGGCGTCTGTGCGGCCTGCTGGAGGCGGTCGGCGAGGGTGGTGAGGAGGGCGGCGTCCTTGAGGGCGGGGAGGGGGAACTCGGTGGGTGGGGCGGTGATGGTGGTGGAGGGCTGGGGGGTGAGGGCGGTGCGGGAGGCGGTGATGGAGGCGTGGAGGAGGTCGAAGAGGTCGCTGCGGGCGCGGTCGTTCTGGGCGGAGTCCGGGGCTTTCTGGATGAGGGCGAGCGCGCGGTCGGCGAGGGAGGGGGCGAGGTCGGCCTTGCCCTGGCGGAGCGCGAGCTGGAGGTAGGTGAGGACGGGGATGGGGTTGGCGGGGTCGCGCGCGACGCGGGCCTCGAGGGTGGCTTTGGCTTTTTCCCAGGAGAGGAAGGTGTGGACGCCCGCGTTGTCGGCGACGACGGCGTGGGCGATGTTCTCTGCGCCGGCGCCCAAGGGGACGACGATGTTGCCGGTGCGGGGGAGTGCGTGGGCCTGGGACTGGTCGGGGTGCAGGCTGTCGATGAGGACGACGCCGGAGGCGGTGGGGACGCAGAGGGAGTCGCCCATGGCGACGGCGCGGCCGGTGAACTGGACCGGGCGGTCGAACTTGTCGGTGGCGGCGGGCTCTGGGGCGGCGGTGGCGAACCTGGCGGCGGGCAGGAAGCAGAGGCCTGAGCGGGCGATGAGGGCGAGGCGGTCGCCGACCTGGACGAGGTAGTCGGGTGAGCCGACCTCGGCGGCCTTGCGGCGTGCCTTCAGTGCTCCGGTGGCGGTGTCGACCTCGATGACGCTGTTGTCTCCGGGCTCGACGAAGAAGACGGAGGCGCCGATGACGACGGGTTTCTGGACTGCGAAGGCGGGCGCTTCCTCGGGCATCATGACGCCGAGGTTGGGGTCCATCGGCTGGGTGTTGCCGGCCTGGCGGACCCAGAGGGTTTCGCCCGTGGCGGCGCTGAAGGCACCCAGGACGCCCATGTCGTCGCCCCGGTAGACGACGCCCTGGGAGAGCGTGCTGGCGTCGGCGCGGGCCTGGGAACGTCCCCAGACTTGGGCGCCGACGCTCCCGACGAGGCGGTTCCAGCGGACCTGGCCGCTGGTGAGGTCGATGCCGACGAGGTAGAGGGAGATGACCCTGCGGAGGGTGCCGGGCTTGCGGACGCCGACGACGACGGTGTCGGCGTCGATGACGGGCTGGCCCCGGAGGACGCCGGAGTCGAGGGCGTCTTCGGTGTAGCGTGGGCTGACGGACCAGAGGAGGGCGCCGTCGCTGGCGCGGAGGGCGTGGATGCGTCCGTCGCCCTGGCGGTCGCCGCTGACGGGGAGGCCTGTGATGGCGACGACGGTGCCTCGGGCGACGGCGGGCGAGGAGATGTCCTCGAGGACACGCTGGTTGGCGAAGGCGGCGTACTCGCCGCGTGTGGGCGCGGGGAGCGGGAGGACCTTGGAGGGCGTGGTGCGCCACATCTGTGCGAGGGTGGCGGCGTCGTAGGCGGCGATGGACTGGTCATCGGCGACGAAGAGTGTTTCGTCGGCGAGCGTGGGGAAGACCCAGGGTGCGTCGGGGTTGCTCTCCTGGGCCCACTGGCGCCGATCTTCGGGCTGGGTGGCGAGTGCGACGGACTGGAGGGGCTGGGCGGAGAGCTGGTCCCATGGGGGCATGGGGAAGGAGTCGAAGGGCCCGGTGCCCCGGGTGCGCTCCGCGGCTGGCGGGGTGACGGGCTTGACGGGGGCGGGTGGGGCGACGCCGGCCTTGTTTGCGAGGGCGGCGGCGAGGGCTTCGGTGTCGGGGCGGGGGAGGTAGGCGCGGAGGAGGTCGGCGGTGCGGGCGAGGTCGGTTGCTTTTTCGGCGCGGCAGTCGGGGTGCTGGAGGGTCTCGGCCAGCGTCATGCGTGCGGCTTCGAAGCGGGCGGCCTCGAGCTGTTCCTGTGCGGTGCGTGCGGCGGCTTCGAGGCCTGCGGCGGTGAGGAACCTGGTAAAGCGGACGTGCTCGACGTCACCCTGGTCGAGGGCTGAGCGGGCGATGGGGTCCTGTTCTGCGCGGTACTTCTCCAGCAGGACGGGGTTGTGGAGGAGGAGGGCGTGCACGGAGTGGCGGACGCTCAGGTAGAGCTCGGGCTCGGAGGGCGAGCGCATGACCTGGCGGCCTTCGTTCTCCAGTGCTTCCTGGAGGACGCGGACGGCTTCGGTGAAGTTGCCCGCGTCGGCGAGTTCCTTGGCGCGGACCATGGCATCGGGCGCGCTGACGGCTTCGTCGAGGAACGCCCTGGGTGTGGGCGCGGGTTTGGGGGCGGCGGGCTGGGGTGGTGGGGGTGCGGGTGGCTGGGCGGGGGCGGGGTGTGTGAAGGCCAGTCCGGCGCAGGCGGCCAGCAGCGCGGCGTGCGCACGGGTGCTGGGGTGTCTCTGCGCTTGGTTCTTCATGGCGGCTGGAGCGTACGGGGTGGGCGGGTGTGGGTGGTTGGGCGGCCCTCTTCGCGCCCGCGCGGCATCGGCTGTCCTGAGCGGCAACTTCAGCGCGGTTGGTGTGCGGGCGGGGCAGGGGGCGGGGGCCGGGATTGCGTTCTGGGGCGTGCGCTGTCCGTCCATACGGGTCATCCAGCGCGGGGGGTTCGCCGGGGGGCTTGTTCCCCTGAAATCCGGGCTTGGGAGGGCCGATGCCCAGCCGGATGCCGGACGCCGGGAGTGTCCAGGTTGGTGCGCAGGGTGCGGCCCGAGGGGGTCTGACGCTGTCGCTGCTTGCGTCACCCCGTGTGCGTGGGTTGCGGGTGGGGATCCTGCTTTTGTCGACGTGCATCCTGGGGCTGTACGACCTGGCGTTGACGCTGGTGTTTTCGACGAGTGTCGGGATGGTGGAGCTGAACCCGGTTGCGCGGCTGATCATGCGGGTGTATGACTCGCCTTGGGTGCTGGCGGCGTGGAAGCTGCTGACGATGGGGTTGTCGGCGTGGATCATCTGGCGGGTGCGTCACCGGCGGATCGGGGAGGTTGCGGCGTGGATCGCGATGGCGGTGCTGGTGATGCTGTGCCTGCACTGGGTGGGGTTTGTGCGTGACGCGGCGGAGTTTGCGAGCGAGTATCACACGCTGCAGTCTTCGGACGAGCAGCGGTATGTGGTGATGGGCGTCGAGTAGCGGCCGTGGGCGGGTACACTGGGGCATGAAGAGCAGTCGGCACACGGCACGGACGGCCGCGGTCCTGGTTCTGGTCCTTGTACTGGGGGTTGGGCTGCTCCCGGGCTGCACGCTTTCGAGTCCTCCCCGGCTGCAGGTGTCGGGGGCGCGGGCGGGGCCGGCGTCGGGGAACCGGGGGGTGGTGCTGATCGACGTGGTGGCGACGAACCCGAACCGGGAGGGGTTGCCGCTGAAGAGCGTGGTGTACACGGTGGACCTGGGCGGGGAGCGCGTGTTCGAGGGCCGGCGGGATGCGCAGGCGAGCGTGCGCGGGTACGGCGTGCAGAAGATCACGCTGCCGGTGCCGGTGAGCAGTTCGTACGTGGCGGGGGGGCAGACGCGGTTCCGGGTGGCGGGGGAGATCACTTACGTTGCGCCGGAGACGCTTGCGCAGACGTTGTACGACAACGACCTGCGGAAGTCCTCGACGGCGTTCAGCGGGGAGGGCGTGGTGGCGGCGGGGCCGTGAGGCGGGGGCTCAGACCGCTGCGCGGGCGGGGACGTCGTCGAACTCGTCGCCCCGGAAGAGGCTGCCGAGGTAGGCGCGTTTGACGGTTTCATCGTTGATGAGCTGGCGGGGCGTGCCCTCGGCGAGCTTGCGTCCTTCGACGATGATGCATGCGCGGTCGCAGATGCGGAGTGTCTGCTGGACGTTGTGGTCGGTGATGAGGAAGGCGATGCCGCGGTCGGCGAGGCGGCGGACTTCTGCCTGGAGTTCCTCGACGGCGATGGGGTCGACGCCGCTGAAGGGCTCGTCGAGGAGGATGAGCCTGGGCTGGGTGACGAGTGCGCGGGCGATTTCGAGCTTGCGGCGTTCGCCTCCGGAGCATGTGCGGGCCTGGTGCCTGGCCTTGTGGAGGAGGGAGAACTGCTCGAGGAGGGCGTGGGCGCGGCTGTAGCGTTCGGCGCGGGTGAGCCCGAGGGTTTCGAGGATGGCGAGGAGGTTCTGCTCGCAGGTGAGGCGGCCGAAGACGCTGGGTTCCTGGCTGAGGTAGCCCATGCCGCGGCGGGCGCGCTGGAACATGGGGAGGGCGGAGACGTCGTGGCCGTCGAAGAGGACCTGGGCGCCGCTGCCCTGGTCGGGGTCGATCATGCCGATGGTCATGCGGAAGGAGGTGGTCTTGCCTGCGCCGTTGCGTCCGAGGAGGCCCATGACTTCGGCGCGTTCGACGTGGAAGGAGACGTCATCAACGACGACGCGTCCGGCGAAGGAGCGGCGGAGATGGTGTGCCTCCAGGAGTGCCACGGGCCCATGGTAGCGGGATCACTTGCGTTGCGCGACGGCGGTGGGGCTGTTCTGCGCGGGAGGAGCGGCGGGCTCCAGGGTCCACTGGACGCTGGCGATCATGGGGTCGGCGCTGCGGGTTCTGCCGGATTCTGCGCGGGCGCGGGTGGTGACCTCGACGCGGTAGGTTCCGGGCTCGAGCGTGCCGGAGGCGTCGAAGGACGTGGAGGTTGCGTCCTGGGTGGCGGTGAACTCGTGGACGACGCCGGCGTCGCTGACGAGGCGGACGGTGCCGGCGCGTTTCTGCTGGCTGTCGGCGACGCCGGGCTCCTGGGCGCCGGTGATGGTGCCCTGGAAGCGGTAGGGTTGAGCGCGGCCGGTGACCTTGAACTCGCTGACCTGGGTGGTGGAGGTTTCGGCTTCGCGCTGGCAGGAGGTTGGTTCGACGGACTTGGCGGTGCCGGAGCCGGCGTTCTGCGCGGCGTAGCTCATGACGCCTGCGCGGAGACCGCCGGCGGCGGTGGGGCCGGCGTCGCACTGGCTCCAGGCCTGCGCGGTCTGTCCGTCGAGGGAGGCGGTGCGGGTGCGCTGGGTGGTGGCGGCGTCGCGCTGGGTGGCGCGGATGGGGGTTTCGAAGGACTCGGTGTCGGTGCGTCCGGAGGCGTGGTCGGTGACGTCGGCGGAGCCGGTCATGGAGCCGGAGACGCGGGTGGGGACCACTGCGGCGAGGCAGGCGCCGGAGAGGCACAGGGTGCACAGGGGCAGGCGTGACGCTGCGCGCATGGATCCTCCTGCCGGGCGCGAGCGGGTGCGCGTGCCTCGGCGGAGAGAATGTGCAGAACGCGGCGGTCGGTTGCCACCAAAGCGGCTGGTCAGCGTCGGCGGCGGAGCGTTATCGGGGCGGCGCAGACGGCAAGGGTGATCGCGGGGGCGGTGGGGATCGTGAGGTACGCCTGGTACTCGGCGTTGGTGCCCCAGGGCTGCCCGAACGCGAGGGATTCGGTGCGGGCGCGGGCTCTGGCCTCGAGGCGGTAGTCACCCGCGGGGAGCGTGCCCTCGAAGGAGAAGGCTTCCATGGTGTGGGGCGTCTGTCCTGCGGCGCGGTGGATGAGTGTTGTGCCCTGCCAGAGTTCGACGGTGCCCGATTCCGCGAAGTTGGTCCAGGTGGGGTCGGTGAGTGCGGCGGAGCGGCCGATGACGATGCCGCCGAGGTGGTACCAGGAGGCCTCGGTGAGGGTGAACGTGAACATGGACTCACTCCACGCGTGCCCCCTGCCCAGAGCGCCGTTGAAGAAGTCGCCGCTGCCGCCGCCTTCGGCGGTGCCCATGAATGCCCAGCCGCTGGGCCCCCAGGGGGCGGCGGACAGTGTCGCGCGGCTGGTGCCGGTTGCTTCGAGGGAGGGGAAGGAGGGGTCGGCCCAGTGCGCGTACGCGTCCTGGTCGTCGGCGAATGCGCCGAGGGGCGCCTGGCTCGGCTGGGACTGGCCGCCGGAGAAGGAGTCCGCGTTCACCTCGGAAACGAAGATCCCTTCGGCGCTTGAGGTGCCGCCGATGGAGTAGGTCGCTGTCTGCGGCACGAGGTCGGCGCGTGCGGCGGGGGCGGCGCACAGCGTGGTCCCTGCGGTGATCGCGAGCGTCCAGTTCGTCCGTGAACCCGGCATCTTCATTCAACCCTCCACGCGGTGAAGGACAACCAAGAGTGCCGCGGGCCCGATGTCACCATGCCCGTCCCGAGAGCAACCGGCATCGGCGGTGCGGCGTCACCAGTGTGCGAATCGGCGGGCGGGCCCGCAACCATTCAAGCATCGGATCACGGGAGGGTGGGCAACAAGAAACATCGGCAGGGTCTGCGCGGGCGGTTCTCGGACTTGGCGTTCGCTTGCGGGAGGGGGCGTGTGTTTACACGGCACCGGGGAGGAAGGGGATGGTCATGGGGTATCGGAAGGCGCGGCCGGCCTTGGCGGCGATGCATGCGAGGACGGTGCCGGCGGCGCCGAGTATGTAGATAGCGGGGGCGAGGACGTAGACGGCTGCGCCGCAGGTGACGAGGGAGATGAGTGTGGCGGCGGCGGCGTAGACGAGGAGGGTGATCTGGAAGTTGAGGGCCTGGCGTCCGTGGTCGTCGACGAACCTGGAGCGGTTGCGGCGCCAGAGCCAGAGGAGGAGGACGGGGAGGACGGGGATGAGGACGTGGTAGAGGAGGATGGTGAGGTGGAGGAAGACGGCGAAGAGGCGTTCCCAGTGGGCGATGCCCGGCCAGGTGAGCGGGTGCTGGGGCTTGGCGTTGGTGCGGTGTGTGGGGGGCACTGGCGTGTCGCGGCGGGCGGCGCAGGGGACAGGGCGGGTGGGCGGGGCGCTGCGTTCACCGGGGTTGCGGGCGGGGTGTGCTCACGGCTTGGCCTGCGTGTTGGCGTCTTCGCGGAGTTTTCCGAGCGCGGGGGGCAGCTCGATGCCTGCCTGCCTGGCGAGTTCGTGCATGGGGGGGAGGCTTCCGACGAGGCTGGCGAGGAAGTCGGCGGTGGCGCCCTTGCCGCCTGCCTTGGGGCTGCCGCTGTCCCAGACGGTGATCTTGTCGATCTTGAGGTTCTGGACGGCCTTGACCTGCTGTTCGACGAGGTCGGGGAGTTTTTCGATGAGGAGGAGTGTGGGCGCGACGCCGGGGTTTTGTGCGCAGGCTTCCATGAGCTTGCGGTAGCCGTCGGCCTTGGCTTCGAGGACCTTGCGTACGCCCTCGGCCTCGGCGTTGTAGCGTGCCTTGATGGCGTCGGCGGCGCCGAAGGCTTCGCGGCGGGTCTTTTCGGCCTCGGCTTCGGCGGCGATTTCGATGCGTTTCTTCTCGACTTCCTGGGAGGCGAGTTGTTCCTTGCCGAGGCGTGCGAGTTCCTGTTCGCGCTGGGCGATGAGGATGGCCTCGGCGGCCTTGGCGGCGGCGACCTCGGTGCGTCGGCGTGCCTCGGCGGCGATTTCGGCGAGCTTGGCGTTGGACTCGGCCATCTTGGCCTTGCTCTCGTTTTCGCCGGTGGTGGCGAGGGCTTCGGCCTGTGCGACCTTGACGCGCTGCTCCTGCTGGGCCTGCTTCTGGGCGACCATGGTCTCGGCGAGGCGCTGGGCCTGGACGATTTCGGCGTTCTTCCTGCTCTCGGCCTCGCCGGTGACGGCGGTGGCTTCGAGGGCGGCGAGGGCGACGCGCTGGCGCTGTTCTGCCTGTTTCTGTCCTTCGGCGGCGCTGGCGGTTTCGGCGGCGACCTTGACGGTGCGTTCGCGGGTGGCGATGGCTTCGCCGGTGGCTCCGTCGCGTTCCTGCTGGGCGACCTCGACCTTGGCGCGCTGGATGGCTTCGGCGGCGGCGCGCTTGCCGATGGCCTCGATGTAGCCTGATTCGTCGGTGATGTCGCGGACGTTGACGTTGATGAGGGTGAGGCCGATCTTGTTGATTTCCTGGGCGACGTTCTCGTTGATGAGGCCCATGAACTTCTCGCGGTCGCGGTTGATTTCCTCGATGGTGAGGGTGGCGATGACGAGGCGGAGCTGTCCGAGGATGATGTCCTGGGCCTGCTCGCGGATCTGGTCTTCGCGGAGGCCCAAGAGGCGCTCGGCGGCGTTGTTCATGAGGACGGGGTCGGTGGAGATGCCGACGGTGAAGGTGCTGGGGACGTTCACGCGGATGTTGTTCTGCGAGAGTGCGCCGCTGAGGGGGATGTCGATGACCATGGGGTCCAGGGACAGGTAGGCGTAGTCCTGGATGAGGGGCATGACGAACGCGCCGCCGCCGTGGAGGCACTTGCTGGCGCGGGCGCCGCCGACCTTTCCGTAGATGACCAGGATGCGGTTGCTGGGGCAGCGTTTGTACTGGCGGATGGTGAAGATGGTGGCGAAGAGGAGGACGAGGAGGACGGCGAAGATGAGGCCGAGCCAGATGATGGGGCTGAGGCCCTGGGGGTTGGCGAGCTGCGCGAGGGTGAAGGGACCTGGTTGTGCGGGCTGCATGGGGACCCCTTGGGGCTGGAGTGCGGGCGGTGTGCGGCGGTTGTCAGACGGGCGTGACCGTGACTGTGTTATCCGGGTTGACGGCGGCGACCTTGACGCGGGTCTTGCTGGGGAGGGCGGGGCCGTCGCTGATGGCGCTCACCATGCGCTGGCGGTCGCCGATGATGAGGCGGACTTCGCCGACGCCCTTGCCCTTTTCGGGGACGGAGACGTAGACGTCGCCGGTGGCGCCCAGGGTAGACTTGACGTGGATATTGCCGCTGCCTTCGAGCCTGCCGACGGAGCGCATGACGGCGCCCAGGAGCAGGACCATGGCGAGGCCTGCGCCGATGCCGACGAGGGCGGCGCCTGTCCAGGGCCAGCCGAGGCCCTTGAGTGCGCCCAGGCCGCCCCAGCCGAAGCCCATGAAGAGGGCGAGGAAGGACTGGATGCTGAAGAAGCCCGAGAGGTTGGGGGCGCTGTCGTGCATGGCGTCGGTGGCGCCCATGACGTCGCCGTGTGTGCCGACGTCGCCGTGCCCGGCGCCGCCGTCTCCGTGGTGTCCGCCCGCGCCGAGCATGGCGAGGCGGATGATGAAGGCGAGTGTGCCCAGCAGTGCCGGGACGGTGAACCAGACGGCGGGGCTGGCGAAGAAGTCTCCCATGAGGCATCATGGTACCACAACGGGTGTGGTTGTGTGCCGCTGGGCGCGGGCCTCGGCTGCGCGGGGGTTTCCTATGCTCCTTTGCATGCCGATTGGTGACTGGCAGTTCTGGGTGGTGACGGTGCTTGCGGTGCTTGCGCTGGCGTACCTGCTGCGGGAGGTGCTGCCGGCGCGCCTGTCGCCGTTCCGCAGGCGGTCCAAGGGGGCGGTCCGGGCGAGCCTGACGGTGGGCGGGAAGCCGGTGGAGCGGAAGGGGTAGTCGTTGCGTGCCGGGTGCAAACGCACCGGCCGCGGCACGCCCCTTCAAGGGCGGCACGCGGCCGGCGGTTCCGCTGCGGGGTGAGGGGCAGCGGAGGGGGTTGTGCGGTGGTCCTACTGGCAGGGGCCGCCGCCGAACACGCGGATGAAGGCGTTGATGTCCTCGGTGTCTGGGAAAATGCCGTCGTTGTTGAAGTCGATGTCGTCGCAGGTGTTCTGGCCCTGGAACTCGAGGGGTCCGATGTCGATGGGGCTGGTCGCTTCCGGGCCGGCGCCGGCGATGTCCCTGATGCGGGCGAGGCCGGCGAGGTCCGCCATTTCGGTGGCGCCGGCGGCGAGGTAGTAGGCGATGTCACCGGTGTCGATGGCGGGGGAGCCCGGGAGGAGTGCGAAGTCGCCGGCGGCGGCGTTGTTGAAGCCGGGGGTTGAGGTCACGAGATTGCCGGCGCCCAGGAGTGGGGCCGGGAGGATGCAGTGGGCGGCCTGGGTGAGCGGGGTCCAGGTGCCGGTCGTCTGGGAGACGATGGTGTTGTACAGGCGGACCTCGGTACCGTCGGACACGAGGGTGGTGCCGGAAGCGTCGTGGATGACGCAGTTGGTGGCGGTGAAGCGGCTGGGGTTGCCGTTGGGGTCGAGGAGGGAGCCCACGTTAAAGATCGTGCAGTTCACGGCCTTGATCGACCCTGACGTGGAGGCCGCGTTGCCGAGGAAGCGGGTGTTGTACACGCGGCAGCGTTCCAGGACGATGTCACCCCCGAAGACCTCCAGGCACTCGCGCGCGTCAAGGTCGAGCAGGGACGAGACGTCGCAGTCGATGAGGCGGGTGGTTGCCGCGTTGGTCTGGATGAACTCCAGGATGTCGCGGGTGAGGAGGGTGACATCGCGGACGACGAGGTCGGTGTCGGCGTAGATAGCCTCGGTGGAGAGCGGGCTCCGCAGGACTGTGGCGCCCCGCCCGGCACCCCGGAGAGTGACCGGTGTATCGATGGTGGTGGCGGAGGTGAGGTTGAATGTGCCGGCGGCCACGAGGACTTCGCGGGTTGAGAGCTGGGCGAGTTCGAGCGCGGACTCGACGGTCGCTGCTTCCTGCGGGACGAGCACGGGCCCCTTGACCTCGATCACGCCCATGGTGGTGTAGCTGGCGGTGCGGTGGGCCCACTGTCCGCCGTCGTTGAGGAGCTGTGTGTAGTCGGCGGTGGCTGAGTTGGCTGGCTCGCCGGGGAACCAGTTGCGGTAGGAGGACGTGGATCCGTCGGACCACTGGAAGGCGCCCTCGGTGGTGGCGTCGTTGAGTCCGATCCACACCTTGTTGTTCACGGGGGCCGCGAGGTTGGCGGTGACCCAGGCGTTTTCGGCGGCGTCTTCGATGGTGGCGAGGTCGCCGCCCATGGCGCGTCCGAAGTCGCGGATGGCGGCCCAGTTTGCGCCCTGCACGACGTAGTACCGCGACTTGTTGGCGGGGTTCACGATCGGTCCCCGCACGATGGTCTGGGCCGATGCCCCTGCGACGATCGCCCATGCCAGTGCCGCCACGCTTCCGGAAGCCTTCATACCCGTTCTCCTTTTCGCCGTGTTGCCGGTGGGGCGCCCCGTGCGCCTCTTCAGGGGCACAGGCGGGAACCGCGGGTGGGTCCCATCACGGAAAGCGGGAATTTCTGCGGGTCGTCACGCGTGGAGCTGGTAGATGAGCAGGGCGGCGGCGTAGGCCAGGCCGCTCATCCAGGCGAACTGGAGTGCGGCCCACTTCCAGCCCCCGCCCTCGCGTGCGGTGAGGACGAGGGTGGGGAGGCACTGCATGGCGAGCACGAAGTAGGCGAGGAGGCTCCAGGAGACGGCGGGGGTGAAGACGGGGGTGACGCCGTCAGCGCGGGTGGCGGCGCCGATGCGCCGGATGACACCGGCGTCCTGCGTGTCCTGGTTCCCGGTGGTGATGATGCCCATGGTGCTGGCGAAGACCTCGCGGGCGGCGAAGCTGGTGACGACGCCGACGGAGAGCTGCCAGTCGAAGCCCAGGGGTGCGAAGACGGGCTGGACGGAGCGGCCGAGGCGTCCTGCGAAGGACTGTGCGACCTGGGCGCGGGCCTCCATGAAGTCGGCTTCCTGGTTCTTCTGGGCGATGAGTTCGCCGATGGGGCGGGGGTTGCCGGCGACATCGGCTTCGTGGGCGCCCAGGGCCTGCTGGTCGATGAGGGCGGCGGCCTGTTGTCTCAGGCTGGAGGCTTCGGCGGGCGGGGTCTTGAGGTGCGGGTAGGCGGAGAGCCACCAGAGGACGATGGAGATGGCGAGGATGTTGGTGCCGGCGTTCTTGAGGAAGACGAGGGCGCGGTCCCAGGCGGTGAGCAGGGCGTTGAGGAGCGCGGGGCGCTTGTAGGTCGGGAGTTCCATGGCCATGGGTCGGCCCTTGCCCGGGAGGATGGTGCGGCGGGCGATCATGGCGCTCAGGAGCCCGGCGGCTGCGCCCAGGGCGTAGCAGGCGATGAAGGCGAGGGCCTGGCGGGCGGGGGAGGAGGGGAAGAGGAGCGTGGTGAGCAGCACGTAGACGGGGATGCGGGCGGAGCAACTCATGAAGGGGGCGACGAGGATGGTGGCGAGGCGTTCCTTCTTGTCCGGTATGGCGCGGCAGGCGATGATTCCCGGGAGTGCGCAGGCGTGGCTGCTGAGGAGGGGGACGAAGGCGTAGCCGGAGAGGCCGAAGGGGCGGAGGAAGCGGTCGACCAGGAAGGCGGCGCGGGAGAGGTACCCGGTGTCTTCGAGCAGGGAGATGAGGAAGAAGAGCAGGACGATCTGCGGGAGGAAGACGACGACGCCGCCGATGCCGGCGATGACGCCGCCGGTGAGGAAGTCGCTGAGGATGCCGTCGGGCAGGGCGGACCTGGTGGCGGAGGTGAGCCATCCGAAGACTGCCTCGATGAGGCCCATGGGGATCTGTGCGAGGCTGAAGATGGCCCAGAAGAGGGCGAACATGACGAGGGCGAAGGTGGCGAGGCCGGTGACGGGGTGGGTGACGACGTTGTCGATGGCGTCCGTGCGGGCGCGGAGGGCGAGTGCGGCGTCGCCGGCGGCGCGGCGCCCGCGCTGCTTGTGGGTGGCGGCGACGGCGAGGGAGACTGCGTCGGACGCCCAGGCCTCGAGGCCGGCCTGGGTGCCGGGCGGTGAGGTGTTGGGGATGCGGGCGGCGGGGAGTGCGCCGACGAGGAGCTGGGCGCCCTCGCCGGAGCGGCCCGAGCAGGCGATGACGTCGCAGCCGAGCTGCTGGGCGAGGGCGGCGGGCTCGACGTCGAGCCCGGCCTTGCGGGCGAGGTCGATCATGTTGAGCGCGACGACGGTGGGCAGGCGGCGGCGGAGCACTTCTCCGACGAGGATGAGGTTGCGTTCGAGGTTTGCGGCGTCGATGACGACGCAGACGGCGTCGGGTTCGCGCGCGGCGTGGCCGGGTGCGGCGAGGGCGCCGGCGAGGACGCGCCGGCAGACTTCGGCCTCGCTCTGGTCGAGTTCCAGGGAGTAGATGCCCGGGAGGTCGATGAGCTCCGTGCGGGTGCCGGAGTTTCCGACGACGCCCACGCGTGCTTCCTGGGTGGTGCCGGGGAAGTTGCCGGTCTTGTGGCGGAGGCCGCAGAGGCGGTTGAAGAGGGTGGTCTTGCCGGTGTTGGGGTTGCCGATGATGGCGGCGCGGAGCGTGGAGCGCTGGGGCGCCTGGTCCGGCGAGTTGGGGGGCGCGTTTGCGGCGTTTGTGTCGGGCATCGCGCGCTCAGGGTGGGACGGGCTCGACCATGACTTTGCGGGCGATCTCGCGGGAGAGGCCGATGCGGCAGCCGCAGACCTGCCCGTTTGCGCAGCCTGCGAGGCCGCAACCGGAGACTTCGACGATGACGGGTTCGCCGAGTCGGCAGACGCGGACCTGGGAGCCGGGCCTGAGGCCCATGGCGCGGAGGTAGGCGGCGTCGGCGGCGTCGACGAGTGTTTCGCGGACGGAGGCGACCTGTCCCGCCTTGAGGGAGGCGAGCGGGAGGGAGGCGGGGGTGCTGGCGGGGTGTGGTGAAGCGGACACGCGGGGGGAGTATAGCTGTTGAGACTGAGTCTCAATACGAGGTAGTGGGAGGTAGGGGCAAGAAAAAAACGCCCGCGTGGGCGCGGGCGTCTGGGCGTGGCCGGGGTGGGGGGTGTGACCCCTGTGTGCGGGTCACTTGCGGGTGTAGTTGATTTCGATCATCTTGTATTCTTTGTTCTGCTTGGGGTCCATGCCCCACATTTCCATCTTCATTTCGTTGTCGCTGATGAAGGTGTCGGTCTCGCGCATGACGGCGGGCTTCTTGGTGATGGGGCAGGTGTAGTTGTACGTCCACTTCAGGGTCTTCTTGTCGGGGGAGAGGGTGCCGGTGCCCTGCATGGCGCCGGTGCCCATGTTGTCGATCCAGGAGCAGATGAAGTTGCCGGCGAGGTTGTCGTAGCCCATGGTGGCTTCGCCGTGGAATTCGCCCCAGCCGGGCATCTCGCCCGAGTGCGTCATGCGGGTGTAGCGGTTCTCGAACATGGGCTTGACTTCGGTGGTGCAGGTGATGTGCATGGGCTCGGCGCCGGCGCCCATCCACATGGTTTCCTTGCCGACCCAGGTGCCCGCGTGTGAGGCGAGGAAGGCGTGGTTTTCACCGGGCATGCCGGCGACGGCGCAGGCCTGCATGTCTTCGGCGGTCCAGCCCGGGGGGAGTTTCATTTCGGGCTGTCCGGCGGGCTGGGCTGTGGGCTTGGCGGCGTGGGGGTCGGCCTTTGGGGTGTGGGCTTTGCCGTCCTGCTGGGCGACGGCGATGGCGCCGGCGACGCAGGCGATGGTGAGGGCGGAGGTGACGAAGAGGCAGTGCTTGCAGTTCATGCGTGGTTCTCCCTTGACGTGCGTGTTGCGTGGCTGGTTCGTGCGTGCCGCCGAACGTTCGGCGGCGGTGTCCATGGTTGCGTCGCGTGCGCAGGCTGTGCGTGCGGCGTAGTGTGGGCGGTGCAGTCGGGTGTGTGCCGGCCCCGGTTGCTGATGGTAGCGGCGGGTGGGGGGCGTGGGGTTGTGCGGCGGGTTCGGTGCGGGAGCGTTCACAGGTGTGTAAACATTTCCATCGGCACCAGTCGCAGTTGCCCCTGCCGGGGGAAGTCACTTGCGTGAGGCGCGGGTTTTCTCGTCGAGCAGGCGTTTGGCTTCGCCCGCGATGGAGAAGGAGCCGGTGACGAGGATCATGTCGCCCTGGCCGACGGCCTTGGCGGCCATGTTGATGGCATCGCGGACGGAGGGGGCGGTCTGGGCCTGCTTGCCGCAGATGTCGGCGAACCTGCGCTGGAGGTCGCGGGGTTCGACGGCGCGGTCGTTGTCGGCGTTCCTGGTGAAGATGATCTTGTCTGCGCCCATGCTCATGGCGCCGAGCATGCCGTGGAGGTCCTTGTCGGCGTTGCAGCCGAAGATGACGACGAGGGAGTCGTAGCGCATCTGCTGGCCGACGGCCTTGACGAGGGCCTGGACGGACTCCTTGGTGTGTGCGCCGTCGATGACGATGCGTGGTTCGCGGTAGATGAGCTCGAGGCGTCCGAGGTTTGGTGTGCGGGCGAGGCCTTCGCAGACCTGCGCGTCCGGGAGGTTCATGCCCTTCTGGCGGAGGGAGTCGACGATGGCGAGGACGAGTGCGCAGTTGCGTGCCTGGGGCTCGCCCTTGAGGGGGACGGGGACGTGCTCGAAGTTGCAGGAGGGCGTGGCGAGGGAGACCTTGAAGTGGGGTCCGAGGTCGTGGCGGCTGGAGAAGGACTCGGCGTAGACGAGGTCGTCCTGGCCGAGCACGCGGAGGCGAGCGCCGGCGGTCTCGGCGGCGGCGCGGAGGACCTGGAGGGCGGCGTCGTCCTGGACGGCGGTGAGGGCTGGGACGCCGTCCTTGAAGATGCCGGCCTTGTGGGAGGCGATCTTTTCGAGCGTTTCTCCGAGGATGTCGGTGTGCTCGAGGTGGATGCTGGTGACGGCGGTGACGTCGGGGGTGACGATATTGGTGGCGTCGAGCAGGCCGCCGAGGCCGACCTCGATGACGGCGATGTCGACGGCCTGTTCGGAGAAGTGGAGGAGGGCGAGGGCGGTGAGGCACTCGAAGTAGGTCGGTTCGCCGAGCTTCCTGGGGAGGGTGGCGGCGGCCTCCAGGACGCGTCGGGTGAGGACGGTGAATTCCTCCGGGGAGATCATCCTGGGGCCGATGCGGATGCGTTCGCGGACATCGACGAGGTGGGGGCTGGTGTAGAGGCCGACGGCGAAGCCGCAGCCTCGGAGGGCGGCGGCGGTCATTTCACAGACGCTGCCCTTGCCCTTGCTGCCGGCGACGTGGACGGTCCTGAAGGAGGTGTGGGGGTCGCCCAGGGCGCGTGCGAGGGCGCGCATGCGTTCCAGGGTGAAGACGCGCGGGATGTCGATGGCTTCGCGGCGCATGGCCTCGACGTTGGTGCGTGCGAGGAGTGAGGCGTGGGCCTTGTCGAAGCTGTCGATGGCGTCGGGGGCGAGGGGCGCGGGCTGGATGGCCGGGGACTTGCCCTCGATGCTGGAGGCGGCGTCGGTGCGGGGGGCTTTGCGCGCAGGGGCGGGGGCGGGCCGGGGCGCGCTCTGGTCGTCCTTCCTCCCTTTGGCCCGCTCCACACTCATCGGTCCATGGTAGCGGATTCCTCCGGTGCGCCAAGGGCAAGTTGGTGGAATCGGCGTGCGTTGCCCCTACTTGACGGTCCGCGCCATGATGAGGTCGTCAAAGTATGCGCCCTCCGGGGTTTTGAAGTAGCGGGCGCGGCGGCCTTCCTGCAGGAACCCGTGTTTGCGGTAGAGCGCGATGGCGGGGGCATTGTCGGCGTAGACGTAGAGCTCGACGCGTTCGATGCGGGGGTGCGCGGCGGCCCACGCGAGGGCGGTGGTGAGCATGGCGTCGCCGAGTCCGGCGCGTCGGTAGTCGCGGTGGATGTCGATGCCGACGGTTGCGCAGTGGGCGAGCCTGGCCCAGCGTCCGGCGCCGATGGAGAGGTCTCCGACGACGGAGGAGGCGTCGGCGGGGGTTGGGCCGTGTTCGATCACGGCGAGCATGCGGAGTTCGTCGGGGTCGTTGTGCCGTTCGCGGACGCGGCTGGCGGTGCGGAGCGCGGCGTCGGCGAGCTCGTGGGGTTCGAAGAGGGTGAAGGCGCGTTCGTTGGTGACGCTGGCGGTGAGGGCGCAGAGGGCGGGGATGTCCGCGGGCAGTGCGGACCGGAGGGTGAGGGCGCGACCGTCCTTGAGGGTGATGGGGGTGGGGGCCAGGGGGGCCATGGTCTATTGCTGGGTGCGGGTGAAGACGATGAGGTCTGTGGCGGCGCGCTGGCCGCCGGATTCGGCGACGAGGCGTGCGACCTGGCCCCGGTGGTAGGTGGCGTGGTTGAAGACGTGGGTGCAGATGTCCCAGGTGGAGCTCTGGTAGCGTGCGCCTTCGGCGCTGGTGTAGTGGACTGCGGCGGTGAGGTCGGGGTCGTGGAGGGAGGCGAGGAAGTCGCGCCATTGGCTGTCGACGGTGGAGAGCTGGCGGCGGGTTTCGTCGAGGGGCCAGGAGGGGAACCAGTCCCTGGGAGACTCGTAGGGGGTGGCGCGGATGCGGAGGAGCCAGACCATGCGTGCGAGCATGATGTGCGGGGGGAGCTGGACGGCGCGGAGGTATGCGGGTCGGGTGCGCAGCTCGGGGGGCACGGTCTCGATGGAGGCGATGGCGCGTTCGTTGGCCCAGGTCTCGTAGGCGAGCATGCGCTGGAGGTGGGCGGTCAGGGGGTCGTTCATGGTGTCTCGCGGTTGTTTGTCAGGCGCGGGTGTCCGGGGTTTGCGGCGCAAGGGAGGCGGGGAGGTCGGCGTGTTCTCCGGCCTGCATGGCCTGGACCATTTCGCGGGTGGCGGCGCGGAGGCCGGTGTAGATGGCGCGGCTGATGATGGCGTGGCCGATGTGGAGCTCGGCCACGCCTGGTGCGCGGGCGATGAGGCCGACGTTGCTGTAGTTGAGGGCGTGGCCGGCGTTGAAGCGCATGCCCAGCGACCGTGTGCGTGCGCCGGCGTTCCAGACCCTGGTCACTTCGCTGACGAGGGCGGGCACGCGGAGGTCGCCGCCGTGGGTGAGGCAGGCGGCGGCGTAGGGGCCGGTGTGGACTTCGCAGACGTCGAAGCCGGCGGCGTGTGCGGCGTCGACCTGCCTGGGGTCGGCGTCGATGAAGGCGCTGGCGGTGCAGCCGGCGGCGTGGAGGCGTGCGACGACGTCCTTGAGGCGCGGGAGCTGGGCGGCGACGTCGAGGCCGCCCTCGGTGGTGACCTCGTTGCGTCCTTCGGGGACGAGCATGGCGGTGTGGGGCCTGACGCGTGCGGCGACGGCGACCATCTCGTCGGTGGCGGCCATTTCGAGGTTGAACTTGGTCCGGACGAGGGCGCGGAGGAGTTCGACGTCGCGGTCGGTGATGTGGCGGCGGTCTTCGCGGAGGTGGACGGTGATGCCGTCGGCGCCGCCGAGCTCGGCCTCGTGGAAGGCGCGGACGGCGTCGGGCTCTCCGTAGTCGGCGGGGGTGGCGCGGTAGCGGGCCTGGCGGAGGGTGGCGACGTGGTCGATGTTGACGGAGAGGAGGGGCACGGGGAAGAGTAATTGGCCTGCGGGTCTGGTGCCACGCGGCGGGGTGCGGTTCCTGTCGCGTGGGGCGTGGCGCGGCGCACGTTCCCCTATCCTGCCGGATGCGTGTGCTCCTGTGTTCGATCGGCTCGCACGGCGACATCCACCCGTACGTGGCCGTCGCCCGGGCGTTGCGGGCGCGGGGGCATGAGGCGGCGGTGGTGGCGAACCCGTACTTCCGTGGCGTGGTGGAGGGGGCGGGGGTGCCGTTCCTGCCGCTGGGGGGGCACATAGACCTTGCGGAGGCGATCCGGGAGACGCCGGGGGCGATGGCGCAGTTCGGGGGTTCGATGAAGCTGGTGCGGAACTGGCTGATGCCGCTGCTGGAGGAGCACACGCGGAGCCTGATGTCGCACGCGCGGTCGGTGGGAGCGGGGGTGATCGTGGGGCACACGATCACGTTCCCGGTGCCGATGGTGTGCGAGAAGCTGGGGCTGCGGTTCGTGGCGAGCAGCCTGGCGCCGGTGGGGTGGATGAACGCGAACGACCAGCCGTGCTACTCGGCGCTGGACCGGACGTGGCCGCCGCTGACGCTGTGCCGTCTGAACCTGTGGGTGGGGCGTCTCATGATGCGGTGGCGGATCGACGCGGCGGTGAACCGGGTGCGTGCGGGGCTGGGCCTGCGGCCGGTGCGCGAGGCGTGGTATTCGCAGACGCGGGGGGGTGAGCTCAATCTTGGGTTGTGGTCTCCGATCTTCCGCGGGGGGTACGCGGGGGACCCGGCGACGGGGGTGATCTGCGGTTTTCCGTGGGAGGACCGTGCGGCGGGGCACGAGGACGACATGGAGCGTGTGGAGGCGTTCCTGGACGCGGGGGAGGCTCCGCTGGTGTTCACGCTGGGGACGGCGAGCGTGCACGTGGCGGGGAAGTACTTTGGTGCGGCGGCGGAGGCGGCGCGGGTGCTGGGGAGGCGGGCGATGCTGGTGGCGGGGCGGAGGGAGTACGCGCCGGCGGATCTGCCGGCGGGGGTGGAGGTGTTCACGTACGCGCCGTACTCGCGGGTATTCCCGCGCGCGCTGGTGAACGTGCACCACGGGGGCATCGGGACGACGGCGCAGTCGCTGCGGGCGGGGCGTCCGGCGCTGGTGACGCCGATGTCGCACGATCAGTTCGACAACAGCGCGAGGCTGAAGCGGCTGGGGGTGGGGGACCGCATCAACTTCAGCGCGGTGACGTCGGGGGGCCTGGCGGGCTTGCTGCGGCACCTGATCGAGGACCGGGCGATCAATGAGGCGGCGCGGGCGCTGGGGCCGCGGGTGGCGGCGGAGGACGGTGCGTCGGTTGCGGCGGAGGCGATCATCGGGCGGGTGGGGGGCGGGGCGAAAGCGTCCGGGAATGGCTCCCAACAATGCACGGCGCGGGGGGTGGGCGTGTGAACCGGCGGGTGGGTGGGTCGTAGGGGTTTGCGGGGCGTAACGGCGGGGGTCACGGGGGATACACAGTGGGCGTGGGTTGTCGGGTTTTGTGAGGGCGTAGGCGTCGGGGGCGCGCCCGAGACGTGGGAGTGTGCAGGCGTGTGGAAGTGGCTGCTTATCGCGTTGATCCTCGTCGCCGGGATGTTCGGCGCGGCGTTCTACTTTGCGCACGAGTCGGGTGTGCTGAAGAAGATCGAGGAGCAGTTCAACCCCAAGGCGAAGGCGATGGAGGTGAAGTTCGGCGCGGTGGAGCGGGGGGTGCTGGTGAGGACGATCTCTGCGCCGGGCCAGGTGGAGCCCAAGACGAAGGTGGAGATTTCGGCGCAGGTGTCGGCGAGGATCGTGGAGCTGCCGTTCGACGAGAACGACCGGGTGAGGAAGGGGGACGTGGTGGTGCGGCTGGACGACCGTGACCTGCGGGCGCAGCTGGATGCGGCGAACGCGTCGCTGCGGCAGGAGCAGGCGCGGCTGGCGGGCGCGCAGGCGGGGCTGTCGAACGCGGAGATCGAGCTCAAGCGGGTGCAGGACCTGGTGGCGAGCAAGGACGCGGCGGCGGCGGACCTGGACGCGGCGCGGCTGGAGTACAGCCGGGCGGAGAGCGGGCTTCGTCAGGTGGAGCACGCGATCGAGATCGCGCGGGCGAACATCCAGCGTGCGGAGAAGGACCTGTCGAACGCGGTGATCATGGCGCCGTTCGACGGTGTGATCACGGCGCGGAACGCGGAGGTGGGGGAGACGGTGGTGGTGGGGACGCTCAACAACCCGGGCAGCGTGATCATGGAGATCGCGGACCTGTCGCTGATGCTGGTGAAGGCGAGGGTGGACGAGGCGAACATCGCGCCGATCCAGGAGGGGCAGGGGGCGCTGATCTTCATCAACGCGTACGCGGACCGGCGGTTCACCGGGAAGGTGGAGCACGTGGGGCTCAAGCGGATGCTGGACCGGGAGAACACACCGTACTTCGAGGCGGAGGTGCTCATCGACCGGCCGGGGGACCTGGTGCTGCGGTCGGGCCTGACGGCGAACGTGGACATCCAGGTCGAGACGTTTGCGCAGGTGCTGCGTGCGCCGACGCAGGCGGTGCTGGACCGGGCGGTGGACGAGCTTCCGGGCGAGGTGACGAGGGACAACCCGGTCATCGAGCAGGGGAAGAAGTTCACGCGCGTGGTGTACATCGAGAAGGACGGCAAGGCGCGGCCGGTGCCGGTGAAGGTGGGGGCGAGCGACGACACGCACACGATCATCACGGAGGGGCTGACGGAGGGGGCGAAGATCGTGACGGGCCCGTTCAAGGCGCTGAGCAAGCTGCAGAACGGGCAGGCGATCGTGCAGGAGACCGTCAAGAAGAAGGACGACACTCCGGTGGCGGAGCAGCCGGCGGGCGCGGCCGGCCGGTAGCGTCCTTGTTCATCGTCCCGGCTCCTGCCGGGTCCTTTCCGCATTCGAACTCCTGGCTTCCGACGTGTCCACGATCACCATCAAAAACCTCCACAAGGTCTACCGCCTGGGCAGCGAGCGTGTGCACGCGCTGCGCGGGGTGGACCTTTCCATCGAGCGGAACGAGTTCGTGGCGATCATGGGTGCGAGCGGCTCGGGGAAGAGCACGCTCATGAACATCCTGGGGTGCCTGGACCAGCCGTCGGACGGGGAGTACGTGCTGAACGGGAAGCCGGTGCACCGGATGTCGGCGACGCAGCTCTCGATGGTGAGGAACGAGGAGATCGGGTTCGTGTTCCAGAGCTTCGAGCTGCTCAGCCGGAGCACGGCCCTCAAGAACGTGGCGCTGCCGCTGCTGTATTCGCGGAAGTACTGGTGGGGGGCGGGGCGTCGTGCGCGGGCGGCGCTGGAGACGGTGGGGCTGGCGGACCGGGTGCACCACAAGCCGAACCAGCTGTCGGGCGGGCAGCGTCAGCGGGTGGCGATTGCGCGTGCGCTGGTGAACGAGCCGAGCATCCTGCTGGCGGACGAGCCGACGGGCAACCTGGACAGCAAGACGAGCGACGACATCATCGTGCTGTTCAAGGACCTGCACCGGAAGGGGCAGACGATCGTGATCGTGACGCACGAGGAGGACGTGGCGGGCAACGCGGACCGGATCATCCGCCTGCGTGACGGGCGGGTGCTGTCGGACCACCCGACGGCTTCCGACCCGGTGCACCAGGACTTCCTGAAGCGTGCGCTGGTGTCTGCGCAGCGAGCGGCGGGGGTGGGCGGGGCGGGGGGTGCGGCGTCATGACCCTTGTGCGGCTGATGACCCAGACGGTGGTGCTCGCCCTGACGCAGATCTGGGTGAACAAGGTGCGGGCCATGCTCACGACGCTGGGCATCATCATCGCGGTGTTCGCGATTGTGGCGCTGACGGCGGCGGGGGAGGGCTTCAAGGTCTACATGGTGGACCAGTTCGCGACGTTCGGGGCGAACAAGGTGTGGATCTTCCCGCGCCGTCCGGACGACCAGCCCGGGCGGTACAACTGGCGGCAGATCCGGCTGAAGACCTCCGAGGTTGAGGGGCTGCAGGACGCGTGCCCGAGCCTGGAGCGGCTGACGCCCATCATGGAGTACACGGCGCGGACGGAGGCGGGGGAGCGGGTGAAGGACTTCGTGAAGGTGACGGCGATCCGTCCGGATTGGCACGAGATCGAGCAGCGGTTT
This sequence comes from Phycisphaerales bacterium, assembly GCA_046350475.1. Taxonomy (GTDB): domain Bacteria; phylum Planctomycetota; class Phycisphaerae; order Phycisphaerales; family UBA1924; genus BJHL01. The sequence goes on from JAXMAJ010000001.1 coordinate 668,136, forward strand.
GTGACGGTGGGGCGGCCGTTCCAGAGCGTGGACGACGAGCAGCGGCGGCACGTGCTGCTCATCAATGACCGGGGGGTGCAGGAGCTGAACCTGCCGGCGGACCCGACGGGGATGTCGATCCTGGTGGGGGAGCGGCGCTTCACGATCGTGGGCGTGGTGGAGACCAGGGCGGTGTCGCCGATGTTCGGGGGCGGGGAGGCGCAGACCGAGCTGTTCATCCCGTTCAACACCGGGCTGCTCATCGATCCGGAGCCCCGGCTGTACGTGGTGGCGACGACGAAGCGTGCGGACATGTTCGAGGACGCGAAGGAGGAGGTCTCGTTCTACATGCGTCGGGTGCGGCACCTGGGGCCGGACGACCCGAACACGTTCGGGGTGGAGGCGATCGAGCAGGTGATCGAGCAGGTGAAGAAGGTGCTCAACGCGATCACGATGTTCCTGGGGGGCGTGGTGACGATCGCGCTGCTGGTGGGCGGCATCGGCATCATGAACATCATGCTGGTGAGCGTGAGCGAGCGCACGCGTGAGATCGGTCTCCGCAAGGCGGTGGGGGCCAAGCCGAGCGTCATCCTGCTGCAGTTCCTTGTGGAGGCGGTCACGCTGTGCCTGGTGGGCTGCGGGGTGGGGCTGGCGCTGGGGTTTGTGCTGATCCTGGCGCTGCGGGCGAACCCCGACTCGCCGGTGGCGAAGGCGGTGGTGCCGACGTGGGCGGTGCTGCTGGCGGTGCTGTTCTCCGCCGGGACGGGCATCATCTTCGGCATGTTCCCGGCGATCAAGGCGGCGCGGCTGGACCCGATCGAGGCGTTGCGGCATGAGTAGGTGCGGAGGTTTGAAGGGCACGCGGGGGCACACCAGAGAGGACAGGGAGCGCGTGGGCGAACAACACACGGTTGCAACAGGCGGTGCGGTGCGGGCGGGCGGCGGCGTGCCGGCGCTGCGGTGCCTGTCCCTGGCGGCGGTGGTGTGGGTGTGCGGGTGCTCACCCAGCCCCTTCGAGCGGGACGGCGGCGACTACGCGCGGCGGGTGGCGCTGGGGCGGCTGCGGGACATCCCGGCGGCGTCGATGGCGGGGTACCGGGCGCCGGAGCCGGCGGGGGCGGCGCCGACGGCGGAGTCGCTGAGGGCGCGTTTCGAGGGGCCCGAGTCGCGGGCGATCTCGCTGGAGGAGGCGCGGGCGAGCGCGCTTGCCCACAACCTGGACCTCAGGGTGGCGATCATCGAGCCGTCGGTGGCGGCTCAGCGGGTGAGCGAGGAGGACGCGAAGTTCGAGGCTGCGTTCACGCTGCGGGCGAGCTACGTGGACTCGCAGTCGCCCACGGCGTCGAGCCTTTCTTCGGCGGACTTCAATTCCTTCAGTGTCACGCCCGGGGTTCGGTACAAGACCCGGACGGGCGGCACGCTGGACATCACGCTGCCCAGCAGCCGCGACGAGACCAACAACTCGTTCACGTTCCTGAACCCGGCGTACGAGAACGACCTGGTGTTCAGCCTGAGCCACCCGCTGCTGCGGGGGGCGGGGCGGCGGGTGAACACGGCGGGGATCCGTATCGCGGGGTACGACGAGCAGGCGGCGGGCGCGCGGGCGAAGCTGGAGGTGATGCGCCAGCTCACGAACGTGGACCGGGCGTACTGGCTGCTGTCGCAGGCGCGGAGCGAGCTTTCGGTGCGGCAGCAGCAGATGGAGCTGGCGCAGGCGCAGCTGGAGCGTGCGCGGCGGCGGGTGAATGCGGGGGCGGCGGCGGACATCGAGGTGGTGCGGGCGGAGGAGGGCGTGGCGCAGCGGATCGAGGCGATCATCGTGGCGCAGAACACGGTGCTGCTGCGTCAGCGGGAGTTCAAGAGGCTGGCGAACATGCCGGGGCTGGCGGTGGAGAGCCCGACGATGGTGCTTCCGGCGACGCCGCCGGACCCGGTGCAGTACCAGTTCGACACGTCGGCGCTGGTGGCGCAGGCGCTCGACAACCGGATGGAGCTGGTGGAGCTGGAGCTGCGGCTGGCGGCGGACGCGGTGCAGCAGGGGCTGGACCGGAACGCGCTGCTGCCCCTGGTGAACCTGACGTACTCGTACCGCTTCAACGGGCTGGGGGACAGCGTGGGGTCTTCGCTGGAGGAGGTGTACGAGACGCGGTACCCGGAGTGGACGCTGGGGGTGGACGCGGAGTTCCCGTGGGGGAACGAGGGCGCGAGGGCACGCCTGCGTCAGACGATGCTGCGGCGGGTGGGGGACATGGCCTCGCGAGATTCGCGGGAGCAGACGATCCGTCAGGAGGTGCTGAACGCGGTCGACCAGATCGACACGACGTGGCAGCGGATCCTGGCGGCGCGGCAGAGCGTGGTCGCGAGCACGCGGACGTTCCAGGGGGAGCAGAAGCAGTTTGACGTGGGGCGGAGCACGAGCACGAACGTGCTGGACGCTTCGACGCGTCTGGCGGAGGCGCAGCTGGCGGAGGCGCGTGCGCTGGCGGACTACCAGGTGGCGCAGGTGGACCTGGCGTTTGCGACGGGGACGCTGCTGGGCGCGGACAAGGTCAGCTGGGGGCCTGCGCCGGCGCCGTCGCTTGATCAGCCTGATCCTGCGGAGGGGCTTCCGGCGTCGCTGCGCGAGTGATTGGCGGGCGGGCGGGGGAATTGGGCGGCCGCGTGGGCGTCGGCGCGGGCAGTACCCTTGGGCGATGACGACCCCTCCGCCCCCGGCGACGGCACCCCACACGATCCCCCCCGCGGGCGCGCACGGCCCGCACGATGATGCGCGCCGGTTCGCGGCGTGGTTCGCGGGGCCGAAGGCGGAGAACGGCGACTGGTTCGTGTCGGTGCTGCGGCGGATCGCGGAGGACTACTACGCGTGGCGGCGGAACTACTTCCCGGGCGACGGGGTGGTGATCGACTCGGTGCTGCGGCGGGAGAACGAGCCGTTCCAGGACGCTTTCGAGGACCGGCTCATCGAGCTGCTGGGGCGGCTGAAGGCCGACTTCCCGTTCCACAGCCCGCGGTACGCGGCCCACATGCTGTGCGAGCAGACGCTGCCCAGCATCGCCGGGTACTTCGCGGCGATGCTGTACAACCCGAACAACGTGACCAGCGAGGCGGCGCCGGTGACGGTGCGGCTGGAGCACGAGGCGTCGCGGATGATCGCGCGGATGCTGGGGTATGGGGAGGATTCGTGGTCTCACATCACGAGCGGCGGGACGGTGGCGAACCTGGAGGCGCTGTGGATGGCGCGGACGGTGCGGTACCTGCCCTTCGCCGTGAACGACATGCGGGTGGCGCTGGGGCTGCCGGCGGCGTCCTGGGGCGGGGCGGACCAGCGGGCGTTGCTGGGCGTGGCCCCGTCGGCTGCGCTCGCGGAGTTTGCCAGGTGCTTTGATGATGCGTCGGCGGCGCACGGGGCGGGGGAGTCCACGACGCGCCGGGTGGTGCGGGCGTACCTGGCCTCGCGGTTCTGCGTGGTGGAGGCGGGGCTGGCGCCGGTGCTGGCGGGGCTTGGTTCGCGGCCGGCGCTGCTGGTGCCGGAGACGCACCACTACTGCTTTGAGAAGGCGATGGACGTGCTAGGGATGGGGCGCGAGGCGCTGGTGAACGTGCCGGTGGACCATGAGTTCCGGATGGACGTGGGTGCGCTGGGGGCGGCGCTGGACCGGCTGGATCAGGAGGGGCGTCACGTGCTGGCGGTGGTGGCGGTGGTCGGGACGACCGAGGAGGGGGCGGTGGACCCGGTCGACAAGGTGCTCGCCCTGCGGGACGCGCGGGCGCGGGCGGGGAAGGGGTCGTTCTGGCTGCACGTGGACGGGGCGTGGGGCGGGTACCTGCGGACCATGACGGTGCCGCAGAGGCTGGGGTTGGGCGAGCCGCGTGCTTCGGTGCGGGTGAGGGGTCTGGAGCGGACGCTGCCGGTGCACCTGCCGGAGAAGTACGCGTGCGATGCGCTGGAGCGTCTGGGCGAGGCGGACTCTGTCACGATCGACCCGCACAAGCTTGGGTATGTGCCGTACCCGGCGGGCGTGATCTGCTTCCGGAGCAGCATCGTGAAGGCGCTGGCGCGGCAGGAGGCGCCGTACCTCACCGACAGCCCCGGTGATGTCAACGCGGAGCGGCGTTCGACGGGCATCGGTGTCTACATACTGGAGGGGAGCAAGCCCGGCGCTGCGGCGGCGGGTGTGTGGCTGAGCCACACGCTGATCCCGCTGGACGCGACGGGGCACGGGCTGCTGATCCGGGACACGATCCGGAGCGCGTGCGAGCTGCACGTGCTGCTGGAGCGGTATGAGGAGTTCGATCCGTCGTGCCCGGTGCGGGCGGTGCCGCTGTGCGCCCCGGGTTCCAACATCGTGTGTTTCGCGTTTGCGCCCAAGGCGGGCGGGGCCTCGCTGGGCGGGATCAACGCGCTCAACCGGCGCATCCACGAGCGTTTCAGCGTGAGCGAGGGGGAGAACGTGCAGGACCAGACGTTCTTCGTGAGCCGGACGACGCTGTCTCCGGGCCAGTACGGCGCGGCGACTGTGGCGCCGTTCCTGGGGCGGCTGGGGGTGCGGGAGTCGGAGTTTGCGGGGGAGGGGGTGTTCCTGCTGCGGAGCGTGCTGATGAACCCGTGGCACAGCCTGGCGAAGCGGCGTGGGCGGTACTTCCTGAGTGAGCTGGCGGAGGAGCTGCACCGGGTGGCGGGGGAGGAGTGGGCGGGGCGCACGCGGTAGCGTTTCGACGCCCCGCGCGGCGCACCCCGTACCATGCCCCATGGCATCCGTCGTCTTCTACTTCGAGGTCCACCAGCCGCACCGTCTGCGCCGCTATTCGGTGTTCGATTCGGACCCGTACTACTTCGACGATGCGAAGAACGGAGAGGTGTGCCGCAAGGTGGCGGACAAGTGTTACCGGCCGACGACGCGGCTGATCCTGGACATGGTGAGGCGGTACAAGGGGAACTTCCGGGTCTCGTACGCCATCACGGGGACGGTCATCGAGCAGTGGGAGCGGTTCTGCCCGGACGTGATCCACACGTTCCAGGAGCTGGCGAGGACGGGGTGCTGCGAGTTTGTGGGGGAGACGTACTACCACTCGCTCTCTGCGCTGTACTCCAAGTTCCCGTACGGCGACGAGTTTGACCAGCAGGTGCGGATGCACACGGAGAAGGTCCAGGAGCTGTTCGGGCAGACGCCGCAGGTGTTCAGGAACACGGAGCTCATCTACAACAACGACCTGGCGTGGCACGTGAGCAAGATGAAGGGGGCGGACGGGAAGCCCCGCTGGAAGGGGATGATCTGCGAGGGGGTGGACCGTCTGCTGGGGCACCGCTCGCCCAACTTCGTGTACACGCCGGCGGGGAGGCCGACGGGGAGGGACGGGCGGCCGTTCGCGACGCTGCTCAAGAACTACCGGCTCAGCGACGACATCGCGTTCCGGTTCAGCAACCGGGGGTGGAGCGAGTGGCCGTTGTCGGCGGAGAAGTTCGCGCAGTGGGTGAACGCGATCAACGGGGACGGGTACCTGTGCAACCTGTTCATGGACTACGAGACGTTCGGCGAGCACCAGTGGGCGGACACGGGCATCTTCGACTTCCTGAGCGTGCTGCCGGAGAAGGTGTTCGAGGTGGCCAAGCGTCGTGACGGCACGACGGAGAACCACTTCATCACGCCCAGCATGGCGATCGACCAGTTCCCGCCGGTGGGCGAGTACGACGCGCACGAGTTCATCAGCTGGGCGGACACGGAGCGGGATCTTTCCGCGTGGCGCGACAACGCGATGCAGCACAACGCGCTGTCGGAGTGCTACGCGCTTGAAAAGCCGATCAAGGAGCGGTACACGCGCGCGATGACGGCGCAGGCGTCGACGCCGGCGGACAACGAGGAGCGGCACCTGGCGGCGAACATCCTGACGGACTGGCGCCGGCTCACGACCAGCGACCACTTCTACTACATGTGCACGAAGTACTTTGCGGACGGGGACGTGCACAAGTACTTCAGCCCGTACGACAGCCCTTACGACGCGTACATCAACTACATGAACGTGCTGGACAACCTGCGGCAGCGCCTGGCGAGCGGGAAGGGGGCGGTGCGGGTGAGGGAGGCGGCGGGGGTGTAGGTTTGGCTCGAGGTGCGTGGGCGGGGTTTGTGGGTGCGTGCAGGCGGGCTCCACGGCGGTTCCTCTTCCGGAGGTCTTCAATGCCATTCTGGTCCGCAGAAGGGCGGCGGGAGGGGGCGGGTCGTGATGGTTCCGGGGAGGTCCGTTTTTCCGGACGTGGGGGTGCGGGGCGGATTTTGCTGTTGTTGGGGGCGAAGTCGGGTATTCTCTGTCCACCTGGCCCCGGGAAATCCGCTAACAGGGTGTGTGCCCACCGGGGTGCGTAAGGAGTCGTCCATGCGGGTTGCATTCATCGCTGCTGTTGCCGTCGCCGGGTCCACGGTTTCTGCGCAGATCACGGTGCCGTGGTCCACGGTCGATTGTGGTGGCGGGACGATGGCGGGCGGGGTCTACACGGTGTCGGCGACCATCGGGCAGCCGGACGCCGGGTTCATGTCCGGAGGCGTGTTCGAGGTCACCGGCGGTTTCTGGGTGGGCGGGGCGGCGCCGACGGGGTGCGACTCCATCGACTTCAACGGCGACGGGTTGTTCCCCGACACGGCGGACATTGACGACTTCCTGAGCGTGTTCAGCGGCGGGGGCTGCAGCACAGGGACCTGCGGCGACATCGACTTCAACAATGACGGGCTGTTCCCGGACACCACGGATATCGATTCGCTGCTGAGTGTTTTCAGCGGCGGCCCGTGCCTGTAAGTTGCTGGTTTTTCCTTTTCTAAAGGAGGGTCGAGGGCCACAATCCCCTGGACGGGGCTTCTCGATCTTCGCGTTTTTGTTATGCTGGCCGCTTTCCGTGGGTTTCTGGAAAGGGAGGGTCGGCATGTTGTCTCTTCGTTGTCGCGGGCTCGCGGCGGGCTTGGGTGTGTTGGCCGGGGTGTCGCACGGGGCGTGGGCGCAGTGCTCTCCTTCGTGGCGGGCGGGGCCGGGGGAGAACGGGCCGAACGCCGAGGCGTGGGCGATGACGCACTGGGACCCTGACGGGCCGGGCGTACAGCCGCCGCTGCTGATTGTCGGCGGGACGTTCACGATGGCGGGGGGGCAGAGCGCGAACCGGATTGCGGCGTGGGATGGCGCGCGGTGGCATTCGCTGGGGGCGGGGCTCAACAACAACGTGCGGGCGTTGGCGGTGCTTCCGGGCACGAATGAGCTTGTGGCGGGCGGGGACTTCACGCAGGCGGGCGGCGCGCCGGCGTTGTTTCTGGCGAAGTGGAACGGCACGGCGTGGGCGCCGCTGGGGGGCGGGGTCAACAACCTTGTGACGGGTCTTGCGGTATTACCGTCGGGTCAGTTGTTTGTCGCGGGCTCGTTCACGGTGGTGGGGGGGAGTGTTTCTTCGGTGCGGTCGGCGATCTGGACGGGCAGTGCGTGGCAGGCGCTGGCGGCGGGGGTGGCGGCCGACGCGTTTGCGGTGACCCCTGGGGGTGTGGTGTACGCGGGGGGGAACTTCAACACGGCGGCGGACCCCAACATCCGGCGCTGGACCGGGCCGGGCGCTGGGGCATGGACGAGCGTGGGCGGCGGCCTGGGGGGCTGCTTCGGCGGGGAGTCGGTGACGGACATGGCCCTGCTGAGCAACGGGGACGTGCTGGCGATCGGAGACTTTGCGTCGACGCGTCCGGGGTGCACGAGCATGCGGCTGGCGGCGCGCTGGAACGGGAGCGCGTGGACGGAGATGTACTCGGCTTCGCTCGCGTCCGCGCCGTACGCGCTGGCGGTGCTGCCGGGCGACGACATCTATGTCGGCACCAACTGGACGAACATCTGGCCCGGCGCGGGGTGCAGCGCGTTCCACTGGAACGGGGCGTCGAGCACGTGGGACGGCATGGGGGCGTACTTTGACTCCGGGGGCAACCCTTACTTCGTGGACATCGAGGTGGCGCCGGACGGCGCGATGTACTTCTGCGGGCGGATCCAGTCGTTCACGACGGACAACGGGGCGCACTGGACGGCGGTGGGGAACGTGGTGCGGTACGGGGCGCCGACGCCCATCATCACTGCGCAGCCGGAGGACACGTTCGGGTGCCCTTCGGGCCCGGTGCAGTTCAGCGTGGCGTCTTCCGGGCCCGGGACGCTCTCGTTCGCGTGGCGGCGTGACGGTGTTGCGCTCGCCGACGAGGCGGGGCACATCAGCGGGGCGGGCACGGCGACGCTCACGCTGGTCAACCTCACGCCGGCGGACTTTGGCCTGTACCAGTGCAGCATCAGCAATTCCTGCGGGGGCACGCTGAGCACGGCGGCGTCGCTGGGGGTCTCGACGTGCGACTGCATCGACTTCAATCTCGACGGGCTGTTCCCGGACACGCAGGACATCTCCGACTTCCTCACGGTGTTCGCGGGGGGCGTGTGCGGCGGGCAGCAGCCTGCTGATCCGCCGTGCAACATCGACGTGGACTTCAACAACGACATGCTGTTCCCGGACGTTCTGGACATCCAGTCGCTGCTGAGCGTGTTCGCGGGCGGTCCCTGCTTGTGAGGGGGCGGGCGCGGCGTCCCGGGTTGGCTTGACACGCCCTTATTCAGCAGAGAAGATGGGCCTGGAGGTATTGCATGAAGAGCTGGAGTGTCGTTGCGGCGTCGGTTGCTGGGCTGGTGCTGTGCGCGGGGGTTTCGCGGGCGCAGTGCGTGGGCACGACCACGCTGTCGCTGTTCGACGCGTACCGCTCCAGCCCGCGCCCGGTGACGGGCGAGGCGCAGTTGCCCGGGACGGCCTGGCACTTCCACCGGGGCAGCGAGGACGGGCCGTTGCTGGCGGGGCTTTCGCTGGGCGGGCTGCCGTGCTGGGGTTCTCCGCAGGCTGCGTACGGCATCCCGGTGGTGGGTCCGGTGTGCTCGCCGACGTCCGGCGTCAACGAGTGGACGGCGGGGCGGGCGGCGACGTTCAACGGGGTCTTTGCGCACCCGGGCAACGTGCCGACGGAGGACAACATCATCGTGTTCTCCGCGCAGGGCGGTGGGACGTTGTCGAGCTTTCAGCTGCAGACGGAGCTGATGGGGAGCATCAGCGACGGCGTTCAGCTGAGCGCCAGGGTCGTGCGCGCGGGGGGCGGGACGGTGACGCTCATCCCGGCTCAGGCCGTCGCTCAGACGTCCTCGAGCTTCACGTTTGACGCGGCGGCGGGGCTGTTCCCCCTGACGCTGGCGCCGGGCGACCGGGTCGTGGTGCGGAGCAACCAGGGGGGCGCGCCTTTCGAGGACTGGCAGAACCTGGATGTCCGGATCGGGTTCAGCGGTCCGCCGGTGATCGTGAGCCAGCCTCACGAGCAGACGCAGTGTGCGCCGACGTCCGCGGCGTTCGGCGTGGTGGCGAGGGGCAACGGGAGCCTGTCGTACCAGTGGATGAGGGACGGGTTGCCCCTGAGCAACGGCGCAACGCCGTGGGGGTCTGTGATCTCGGGTGCGCAGGGTGATCACCTCATGATCACCGGACCGACGGGCGCGGACCGCGGGCACTACGCGTGCTCGGTGACGAGCCCGTGCGGGACGACGGTGTCGGGCGCGGCGTACCTGAGCGCGTGCCAGTGCATCGACTTCAACAACGACTCGTTGTTCCCGGACACGGCGGACATCGACGACTTCCTGACGGTGTTTTCCGGGGGGCCGTGCAGTACGGGGGCGTGCAGCGACATCGACTTCAATGCGGACGGGCTGTTCCCCGACACGGCTGATATTGACGCGTTTCTGAGCGTTTTTTCGGGCGGGCTGTGCACGTGAGCGGCTTCGGATCGACGTCCCATAACGCGTGGGTTCGATCCTTGCGTGAAACTTGCCGATTCCGTGTCCTATGGGCGGCCATTTACCGCTTTTAGAGGTAGCGGGCGTGGGCCCGTGCTGGTGCTACGCCTCTGAAAGGCCCCCCATGAGGAACCTGATTGTTCTCGCTATTGCCGGTGCCTGCTGCGGATCCGCCTCTGCCCAGTTCGCGATCCCGTGGTACACGGTGGACTGCGGCGGCGGGACATCCACGGGCGGGACGTTCGCGGTGTCGGGCACGGTCGGGCAGCCGGACGCTGGTGTGATGTCGGGCGGTACTTTCCAGCTGAACGGCGGCTTCTGGGTGGGAGGCGGTACGCCGACGGGGTGTGATTCGGTGGACTTCAACGGGGACACGCTGTTCCCGGATACGCAGGACATTGCGGACTTCATCTCGGTGTTCGGCGGGGGGTCATGCCCGACGGGTACGTGCGGGGACATCGACTTCAACAATGACGGGCTGTTCCCGGATACGGACGACATCGCGGCGTTCATCCGCGTGTTCGCGGGTGGTCCATGCACGCTATAGGTTGACTTGCAGATCCACACGTTCGCCGGCGGCCGCGCTCCTTGGGTGCGGCCGCTGCGCACTTGGGGCTGTGCGCCGGCTCGATCGTTTGGTATTCGTAAGTATTGCGGGTGATTCGGGTTGCATTGGGCGGTGCGGCGCGAGGGGATAGAGATGCGGGTTGTCGGCCGCAGGTGGTGAGGGCTATGATCTCGACCCTGCACCTTCCGGGTGTGGGGAACAACTCGCACCGTCAGCACTACCACCTTCGCTTGGCGCAGCGCTTCCGCGTCGGGCTTCCGGGGATTCACTCCCGGGGAGGGGTAGGAGGTAGGAACACATGGGCAAGCGTGAAGTCACCAATATCTTCAAGATCATGGCCACGGGCGGGGCTGCCACGCCTGCGCCGCCGCTGGGTCCCGTGCTGGGCTCCAAGGGCGTGAACCCTGGGCAGTTCGTGCAGAAGTTCAACGCCGCGACGCAGCACGTGAAGGGCAAGGTCGTGGGCTGCATCGTGACGGTGTACTCGGACCGCACGTTCGACCTCGAGGTGAAGTCGAGCCCTGCTTCGGCGATGATCAAGGACGAGGCGAAGCTCGAGAAGGGTTCGGGGGTTCCGAACAAGCAGAAGGTCGGGAAGCTGACGCCTGCGCAGGTCCGCAAGATCGCGGAGGCGAAGATGCAGGACCTGAACGCGAACAGCGTGGAGGCGGCGATGCGTGTCATCGAGGGCACCGCGCGTTCGATGGGCGTGACGATCGGTTAAGGGGACCCGGGACACTCTTCAGCACCAAGACCGCGCCACGGCGCGGAGAAGAAGAAGGAAAGACGCATGCCAGTTCGAGTGACCAAGCGTCAGAAGGCCAACGCGGGCCTGAAGGTAGACAAGGCCGTTCCGTCGGGCGAGGCGGTGGCGGCGCTCAAGAAGTTCAAGGCACCCAAGTTCGACCAGACGGTGAACGTGGTGATGCACCTGAACCTGGACACGAAGCAGGCGGACCAGGCGCTGCGCGGCGCGGTGAGCCTGCCCAAGGGCATCGGCAAGACGAAGAAGGTCGTGGCGTTCTGCCCGAGCGACATCGCGAAGAAGGCGATGGAGGCCGGTGCGGTGAAGGCCGGCGGCGAGGAGCTTGTCGCGGAGATCGAGAAGGGCTGGATGGACTTCGACGTGGCGGTGGCGAGCCCGGACATGATGCGCGTGGTGTCCAAGCTGGGCAAGGTGCTGGGTCCCAAGGGCCTGATGCCCAGCCCGAAGGCGGGCACGGTGACGACGAACATCCCCGAGGCGGTGAAGGAGTACTCGGCGGGCAAGGTCGAGTACCGTGCGGACACGTTCGGGAACGTGCACGCGATCATCGGGAAGATGTCGTTCCCCGCGGAGAACCTGGCGGCGAACCTGGACTACTTCATCCACGCGATCGAGAAGTCTCGGCCGTCGACGGTGAAGGGCCAGTTCATCCGGAGCATCCACATTTCGGGGAGCATGTCCCCGAGTGTTGCGGTGTACTACGTGTCTGCGGTGGAAGAGAAGGAATAAGGACTTAGCCTCGCCCGTGCGCGGGCGTGAGGAGCAACAGCCATGTCGAAGGCGATCAAGACCATCATGATGCGGGACTACAAGACCCGCATGACCGTGGGCGGCGAATCCGCGAAGGACGCGGTGCTGATCAGCATCCGGGGCGTCAAGGCGGTGGACACCACCAAGCTGCGGAACAACCTCGCGAAGAAGGACATCCGCATCACGGTGGTGCGGAATGCGCTGGCGAGGAAGACGTTCGAGGGCACGAGCCTGTCGGCGCTCAACGAGCTGCTGAGCGGGGCGAGCGCCCTGGCGTTCGGGGCCACCAGCGTGGTGGAGGTTGCCCGGGCGCTGGTGGAGTCGATGGCCAAGATGCCGGCCCTGGAGCTCAAGGGCGCCGTCCTGGACGGGACGCTCTTCAAGGGCAAGGACGGCGTGGTGGAGCTGTCGAAGTTCCCCACCAAGGACGAGGCGATCGGCCAGGTGGTCACGCTGGTGGTGAGCCCTGCCCGCAAGCTGGTGGCGCAGGTGAAGGGTCCGGGCGGCAACGTCGCGGGCATCATCAAGGCCATCGAGGGCAGGCTGGAGAAGGGCGAGAAGATCGCGAAGGCGTAGCACACTCATCGCGGCGTGCACAGGGTTCTGTGGCGCAGCGGTGTTTGGGAGCAGTTTGCACGCCCCACTGGACCGCCGAGCAGGCGGTTGAAACGCCCGGGTGTTCCGGGCCCCTCTGGGGCGGCAGGTTGGCGGGACTTTCCCGTCGTTGGAAGGTTTGAAGCATGTCGACGATGACGATTGAACAGCTTGGTGACGCGCTGGCCGGCCTGTCCCTCAAGGACGCCGTCGAGCTCGGCAAGTACATGAAGGACAAGTACGGCATCGAGGCCGCTTCGGGCGGCGCGGTGGTGATGGCGGCGGGCGGTGGCGGCGGCGCCGCTGCGGCTGCGCCCGTCAAGGACTCCTTCGATGTGGTGCTGAAGGCTGTGGACGCGGCGAAGAAGATCGGCCTGATCAAGGTCGTGCGCGAGGCGACGGGCCTGGGTCTTGCGGAAGCGAAGGCTCTGGTCGACGCCCCCGGCAAGCCCATCAAGCAGGGCCTGGGCAAGGAAGACGCCGACAAGCTCAAGAAGCAGCTGGAAGAGGCGGGCGGCACCGTCGAGCTGGCCTAATGAGTTTGTGTCAGAGGAACTGAATCACCAGGGTCGGCGCGTGAGCGCCGACCCTGGTGCGTTTTGGGGGTACCGTGGGGGGTGGAGCATGCGCCAACAGCCGAGTCGGTGGAGCGTGAGGTGCGTGGGAACGTGCTTGCGCAGGCGGTGGGCGCGGGGACGGTGGCGGACCTGGACTTGTCGCACGAGTTCGTCTCTCGGTTGACGGACCGGGCCCTGCGGGCGTGGTTTGTGGGGCGTTTCCGGGTGGTTGTGGGCGGGGCGGGTGTTGCTGCGGCGGCCGTGCCTGCGCGGCCCGCGAAGGTCGGCTCCCCGCTCAACCGGATTCCGAGGCTGGCGCGGGATGGTCTGCTGGGATGTTTGTGCGCGCTGGTGCGGGACGGCGCGAGGACAGTGGCGGAGTTGGAGGGGGCGGGGTTCCCGGTGGACCTGCTGCGGTACTTCGGGGGGCCTGGGGCTGGCGGGTTGGACGAGTGGCTTGGTGGCATTGCGGCGCGGCTGGCGCGGGGCGAGCCTGCCGCTCGGGTGGTGAAGTCGCTGCAGTTCCGCCCGGTTCCGGCCGTCGCCGGTTTCCGGGTGATCTCGGATTGCGGTGCAGATGCGGTGCAGCACATGCGTTTGCAATGGGAGAGGCACGGGCGGTTTGTGGGTGAGGGGGATGGGAGCTGCGCGGACCTGCTGGAGTCGGTCGCACGGTTTGCGATTGGGGAAGGGGTTGGTGTCGAGGTTGTTTCGGACCGGTTGCCTGACGGTCTGGCGGAGGGGGTGGAGTTCCGGGCGCAGGCTCCGGCTCCGGGGCAGTGGGCGCGGGACGCGGGGGTGGGGGGGAGTTGCGGTGGTCGGCTGGTGCGCCTGGCGCCTTGGTTTGTGACGGTGGGGGAGGCGACGTCCGACCTGGTGCCGGCGGATGACCTTGCGGCGGCGGAGGATGCGAGGTCCGCTCTGCTTTTTCAGGGCGGCGACGTGATCGTCTATCAGGATGGTGTGCGGCGCCAGCGGGTGGCGCTGGTGGGCGAGGCGGAGGTCGCCCGGAACCATGCGCTGGGGCTGAGCGCAGAGCAGGCGGTGGAGGCGTTGCGGGTGGAGTTCGGGGTGGACCGGGTGGTGGTGTTGCCGGCGGCGTCCTTTCACATTGACCAGGAGGTGAGTGTGCGGAGCGTTGCCGGCGGGGCGCCGGTGGCATTTGTGCCGGACGTTCTTGGGGGCGCGGGGGTGGTGATTCGGGCGTGTCTTGAGCGGCTCAAGGGGGAGGCCGGGGCGGCGGCGGCGCTTGAGAGCCTTGCCCGGGCCCGCGGTCGGGACGTGTTGGACCGGGTGTGGGCGGTGGTGGGGCCGTACCGGCAGCTTGACGGGCACTGGCCGTTGGCGTTGGCGGAGCGGTTGTCGGCCGGGCCTGGCGACAATCCGGTGGCCCATTTTCAGCGGTTCTTGGGGGCGCTGGATGAGTGGACGGCGGCGGTGGTATCGCCGGAGGAGTTGGCGGACCCGTATGCGCGTGCCTTTTTGAGGTCGCTCAAGCGGAGGTCGAAGGACCGGGCGAGTGTGCGGGCGGCGCTGGCGGGGTTGGGGTTGCGGGTGGTGGGTGTGCCTGCGATGCCGGACGACGGGCGCGGGGTGAATCCGCTGAACATGGTGCACGGGCCGGGGTTTGTCCTCATGCCCACGGTGGGTGGTGTGCTGGGGGCATTGGACGTGGTGGCTGCGGGGGTTGTGCGTGAGGCGGTGGGGGCGGGGGTTCGGGTGGTATCCATTCCGTCGGGGGAGTCGCAGTGTCGGGATGGGGGTGTTCGGTGTTCGGTGTCGTGTGCGGGATGACAGGATCGCGGTAGTCGGGTTATCAGGCGCGGTTTTCGCAAATTCACACCGACAACTCCCTTGTGGATGGGCGGAGCGTCGGGTACATTCTTGGCAATCGAGTCAAACCCGGGCTGCGGGTCTGCGCACGGAAGTCCGGTGCGCGGGGGTGAGGCTCACTGTGCTTACAGGCCGCAGTTTCGCGGCGGATTGACACTCGTGTTCAGAGGAGCCCGATGATGCAGTTTGGCAAAGCAGTGATTGGAGCGTCCGTGGTGGCCGCACTTGCGGGGACAGCGCTGGCGCAGACGTGCACGTTCAACACTGGCCCGGACGTGATCGTGGGCGACATTACTGGCCCGACGAACTACACGGTGACCGGGACGGGTGCGACGCAGCTCGAGGCGTTGTCGCTGGGCACGACGTCGTGCAACATTGGCAATGCTCCGTTGTCGTGGATCGCGACGACATCGAACCAGCACCCTGTGATCGGCGGGACGCTGTACAAGTACAAGGTGGTGAACGGCGCGGGCCGTTTCGAGCAGATCGGCATTTCGTGGCTGAAGCACGGGTTCGCGGCCCTGCAGGGGAACGTGTGCTGCACGAACTGCACGGCGACGGCGGGCACGACGCTGGGTGTGGGTTGCTCGGACCCCTACACGTCGAGCCGCAACGGCACGCAGAGCGGCCTTGGCCCGCGCGGCGCCGTGAACGCGTCCAGCGGTTTCTACCCGACGGGGACGCCCTCGCGTCCGACGGGCGGGAACGCCGGCCGCCTGGAGGTGCTGAACACGGACCTGGAGGCGAGCTCGGCGACCGTGCGGTACTTTGGCGAGTGCCAGTACGTGACGCCGGACGACGCGACGACCAACGGCGGCGCGAACAACAACAACAACGCGTCGAACAAGGAGATTTCAGTGTCCGGCGCGAGCGGGGCATGGAACTTCGGGTTCATCGGCGCGACGAACCGCGCGATGTCCGCCATCCGCCAGTGGGCGAACATGGAGTCGGGCGTGACGCTGACCACGGTGGACGTGGCCGGTGACGGCCTGTACATCGTCGGCTCCAAGGCGACGGACCTGGGCGGCGGGCAGTGGCACTACGAGTACGCGGTGTACAACATGAACAGCTACCGCTGCGGCGGGAGCCTCGCGATTCCCGTGCCGGCGGGCGTGACGGTGAGCAACGTCGGGTTCCACGGCGTGTCGCACCGGTACAACGACGGCGAGATCGTGGCGCCCGCGCTGCTGGCGACGCAGGCTCCGAGCAGCGCCGCGTGGGCGACGACGCAGACGGGCGGCACTCTGACGTTCGCGTGCGACCCGTACACGACCAGCATCCACGCGAACGCGATCCGTTGGGGCACGATGTACAACTTCCGGTTCGACGCGAACGTGCCCCCGGCGGCCGCGGGCGGCAGCGTGACCGTGGGCCTGTGGCGCGCGGGCACCCCGGGCGACTTCACGGCGGCGGCGGCGGTTCCTTCGTGCGGCACCGGGCCGGGCTTCTCCGGCCAGCCGTCGGCGTCGACGGTGTGCCCCGGCGACAGCGCGAGTTTCACGGCGACGGCGACGGGGACGAGCCCGGCGCACAAGTGGCAGCGTGAGACGAGCCCTGGCGTGTACTCCAACCTGACGGACGGCGCGGTGGCGGGCCTGGGCACGGTCGCGGGTTCCGCGACGGGGACGCTGAGCATCACGGGCATCGAGGCGGGCGCTTCGGTGAACGTGCGTGACACGGCGACCAACGGCTGCGGCACGACGAACAGCGATCCTGCGTCGCTGGTGGTGCGCTCGGCGACCGACCCCCTGTGCGGTGGTCTGGTGTGCGACCCGGTTGACTTCAACGGTGACGGGCTGATGCCTGACACGTCGGACATTGATGACTTCCTGTCGGTGTTCTCCGGTGGCACGTGCAGCACCGGGACGTGCGGCGACATCGACTTCAATAACGACGGCCTGTTCCCCGATACTGGGGATATCGATGGCTTGCTGAGCGTGTTCAGCGGCGGGCCCTGCATGTGAGTGGTTCGCGGTCGACAGGGCCGCGGGTGTAAATATGGGTAAAACGAAGACCCCGGGAGCAGGAAGCTCCCGGGGTCTTTTTTTCGGGTACGCGGCGTTCGGGAAAAAATCGGTAGCAAAAGACGCGCCAGCGTTGGTGGACGAGGGAAGGTGGGGGGGCTATCTTTGCGGGCTACGGGCCGAGGGGCTCGGAGCGGGCGTTTTGGGCGGAATCGGGTTGTTCAAGCGGTTTGGGATGGACCGTTGACCAACGTGACTCAGAATTTGTAACAGATGGCGGCTTCAACGCGTGCAGATCAGGACGCGTTGGGGCCATTGTCTACTTATTCCATCGAAGGACACACGATGGCGGTGATCTCATCGTCGGCTCAATCGGGTTCGAAAGTTGTGCGAAACTTCGCGAAGCGTGGTGACGCGTTGACGGTGGGGGACCTCACGGAGGTTCAGTCCGCCGGGTACGAGCGTTTCCTGCAGCTGGGCAAGGGCCCGGACGAGCGGGACATCAGCCTCGGGCTGGAGGCCTTGATGCGGGAGGTGTTCCCGATCGAGAGCTACGACGGCACGATGAAGCTGGAGTACGTGAACTACGCGCTGGAGGAGCCGCGGTACACGCCGGACGAGTGCCGGGAGCTGCGGCTGACGTACGGGCGTCCGTTCCGCGTGACGCTGCGCATGAAGCGTGAGACGAAGGGGGAGACGTACGAGGAGCAGATCTACCTGGGCGAGTTCCCGATCATGATGGGCGGGGGCGAGTTCATCGTGAACGGCGCCGAGCGGGTGATCGTGAGCCAGCTGCACCGTTCGCCGGGCGTGGACTTCTCGATCATCAGCAGCGAGGGCGACCGTCCGCTGCACAGCACGCGCATCATCCCGGAGCGCGGGAGCTGGATCGAGCTTGAGGTGACGAAGAAGGACGTGCTGGCGATGCGGATCGACCAGAGCACGAAGCTGGCGGCGACGACGTTCCTGCGGTGCCTGGACGAGAGCGTGGCGGAGACCAGCGCGATCCTGGGGCTGTTCTACGAGATCAGCGAGGTGAAGGCGGAGAACGTGAAGCCGGACCACTGGGCGGCGGACACGATCATCGACACGGAGACGGGCGAGGAGCTCGTGCACGTGGGTCGCCAGATCGGGCAGGAGGCCGCGGCGAAGATCGTGAACAGCAGCCTGAAGAAGGTGAAGGTGATCGAGAACCCCAGCGACGTGCTGATCCTGAACACGGTCGCGGAGGAGAAGCTGGAGCAGTTCGCGGAGTATGCGGAGTCGACGTACGACCGTGCGCTGCTCAAGGTGTACAACAAGCTGCGTCCGGGCAACCCGCCGCAGGTGGAGAAGGCCAAGCAGCTGTTCTACGAGAAGTTCTACGACGAGAACCGGTACCGGCTTGGGCGGGTCGGTCGTTTCCGCATCAACCGGAAGTTCGAGCTGGAGACGCCCGAGGACCTGATGTTCATCACGAGCCAGGACTTCCTGCGGGTGGTGCAGTACCTGCTGGACCTGCGGAGCGGGCGTCAGGACCCCAAGACGGGCCGTCCGGTGGCGGTGGTGGACGACATCGACCACCTGGGCAACCGTCGTCTGCGGACGCTGGACGAGCTTGCGGTGGAGGAGCTTCGGAAGGGCTTCCTGAAGCTGCGGCGCACCGTGCAGGAGCGCATGAGCGTGAAGGAGCCGGAGGAGACGATCAAGATCGCGGACCTGGTCAATACCAAGAGCATCAGCAGCGCGATCGACTTCTTCTTCGGGCGGAGCGAGCTCTCCCAGGTGGTGGACCAGACGAACCCGCTGTCGAGCCTGGTGCACGAGCGGCGTCTGTCGGCCCTTGGCCCGGGCGGCCTCAACCGCAAGCGGGCGGGCTTTGAGGTGCGTGACGTGCACATCTCGCACTACGGGCGCATCTGCCCGATCGAGACGCCCGAGGGCACGAACATCGGTCTGATCGCGAGCCTGGGCATTTTCAGCAGCATCGACGACTACGGGTTCCTGCGGACGCCTTACCGCGAGGTGAAGGACGGGAAGTCGACGGGCAAGGTGCTGCACCTGCGAGCGGACGAGGAGATGCGGGCGGTGCTTGCGCCGTGCGACGCCATCGACAAGGAGGGTCGTCTCAAGAAGGGCATGATCCTGGCGCGGGTGAACGGCGAGCTTGCGGAGGTGGACTCCGCGAACGTGGACTACCTGGACATCAGCCCGAAGCAGATCGTGGGCATCTCCGCGGCGCTGATCCCGTTCCTGGAGCACGACGACGCGAACCGGGCGCTGATGGGTTCGAACATGCAGCGTCAGGCGGTGCCGCTGATCAAGGTGGACCCGCCGTGCATCGCGACGGGCATCGAGACGTCGGTGGGGCACAACAGCGGCATGGTGATCCGCGCGAAGAACGCGGGCGTGATCACGTACGTGGACAGTGAGCGGATCATCATCGACAACGCGGACGAGTACGTGCTGCGGAAGTTCGTGGGCCTCAACGAGCGGACGTGCCTGAACCAGCGTCCGATCGTGAAGCCGGGGCAGAAGGTGGAGAAGGGCCAGGTCATCGCGGACGGCGCTTCGACGCGTCAGGGCGAGCTGGCGATCGGCAAGAACGTGCTGGTGGCGTTCAACACCTTCGACGGGTACAACTTCGAGGACGCGATCGTCATCAACGAGAAGCTTGTGCGTGACGACACGTTCACGAGCATCCACATCGACGCGTTCGACGTGGAGATCCGCGAGACGAAGCTGGGGCGCGAGGAGTTCACGCGGGACATCCCCAACGTCAGCGAGAAGATGCTGCGGAACCTGGACGAGCACGGGGTGATCCGCATCGGCGCCCGCGTGGGCCCCGGGGACATCCTGGTGGGCAAGGTGAGCCCCAAGAGCAAGACCGAGCTGACGCCCGAGGAGAAGCTGCTGCACGCGATCTTCGGTCGCGCGGGCGAGGACGTGAAGAACGACAGCCTGGAGGTGCCGGCGGGCGTGGAGGGCATCGTCATCGGCGCCCGGAAGTTCAGCCGCCGCCTGCACATGAACGAGGAGCAGAAGAAGCAGCTCAAGAAGGACATCGCCGACTACGAGAAGGAGATGGACGAGAAGGCCGTGGCGCTGTTCAAGCAGATGACGGCGGCGATCAACGACGCCGTCGGCACGCCGATGGTGGACCCGATGACGCGCCAGAAGGTGGGTGCCAGCGACATCAACGAGGTCATCCTGGAGCAGGTGCGGACCTTCGACATCAAGTGGGCGAAGGGCAGCAAGGAGACCAAGGACAAGGCGGAGCTGCTGTTCAAGCAGTTCTGGCCCCGCATCAAGGCGATCGAGGCCGAGAAGGCGCGCAAGGTCAGCCACATGAAGCGTGGCGACGAGCTGCCGCAGGGCGTGCTGGAGATGGTGAAGGTCTACATCGCCATCAAGCGCACGCTTTCGGTGGGCGACAAGATGGCGGGCCGGCACGGCAACAAGGGCGTGATCGCCCGCATCGTGCCCGAGGAGGAGATGCCGTTCATGGAGGACGGGACGAGCGTGGAGGTCATGCTCAACCCGCTGGGCGTGCCCAGCCGCATGAACGTGGGTCAGATCCTGGAGACGCACCTGGGCTGGGCGGCGAAGGTGCTGGGCTTCCAGGCCGTGACGCCGGTGTTCGACGGCGCGACGGAGGACGAGGTCCACGGCGCGGTGGCGGAGGCCAACAAGCACGTGGAGGAGAAGCTCGTCCAGTACGACAAGACGGCGACGTGGCCGACCCCCCGGGAGCTCCTGGCGAGGATGCCGCGGGGCGGCAAGATCCAGCTGATGGACGGGCGGACGGGCGAGCCGTTCAACCAGAAGACGACGGTGGGCTACATGTACATCCTGAAGCTGCACCACCTGGTGGACGACAAGATCCACGCGCGTGCGACGGGCCCGTACTCCCTCATCACGCAGCAGCCCCTGGGCGGCAAGGCCCGCACGGGCGGTCAGCGCTTCGGTGAAATGGAAGTGTGGGCGCTGGAGGCGTACGGCGCGGCCTACATCCTGCAGGAACTCCTCACCGTCAAGAGCGACGACGTGGAGGGGCGAACCAAGATCTACGAGAGCATGGTCAAGGGCACGCACAAGCTCGAGGCGGGCATGCCCGTCGCGTTCGACGTGCTGTGCAACGAGCTCAAGGGTCTCGGGCTGAACGTGACGCTCGAGAAGAAGAAGAGCGAGGGCGGGAGTCTGCTGTAGTTGAGGGCCGGGCGGGGGTCCGTCCGGCGAGGGCCAGCTGTGTTCCAGGGCAGGAAGACAAGGGCTGCTCTGGGGGTGTTGCAGGGCGTGTGCGTTGCTGGACTTGGCGTCATCCTGCACGGCTGGCTTGGGTGGGCTTTCGTCGGTGCTGGTGCGGTGCTGGCGGTTGCGTGTGCTTCAGTCCTCGTCCCGCGGCGGGAGTCCGGGGGGTGAGGCTGGCGGGTTGACCAGGGAACTTTGTCGCGCGGCTCGCGCGTGTGCGGAGATCATCATGGCAGAGACTGTTTATGATCGTGTGAACGACTTTTCCGCTGTCAAGATCACGTTGGCGTCGCCCAACGACATCCGGGCGTGGTCCTACGGCGAGGTGAAGAAGCCCGAGACGATCAACTACCGCACGTACCGGCCCGAGAAGGACGGGCTCTTCTGCGAGCGCATCTTCGGGCCGGAGCGCGACTACGAGTGCGCGTGCGGCAAGTACCGGGGCACCAAGTACAAGGGCATCATCTGCGACCGTTGCGGCGTGAAGGTGACGCATAGCCGGGTGCGGCGCAAGCGCATGGGGCACATCAACCTCGCGTGCCCGGTGGTGCACATCTGGTTCTTCAAGAGCATGCCCAGCCGGCTGGGCACGCTCCTGGCCATGAAGACGAGCGACCTCGAGAAGGTGATCTACTACCAGGACTACGTGGTGGTGGACGCCGGGGACACGGAGCTCAAGTTCAAGCAGGTGCTGACGGAGGACGAGTTCCGGGCGGCGCAGGACAAGTACGGGAACGCGTTCAAGGCGAGCATGGGCGCGGACGCCATGCGGGACCTGATCGAGCGGACGAACCTGGACGAGCTCGCGCGGACGCTGCGCGACGACCTGCGTGACACCAAGAGCAAGCAGAAGATCAAGGACCTGTCCAAGCGCCTGAAGCTGGTGGAGCAGATCCGGGGCAGCGAGAACGACCCGTCGTGGCTCATCATGGACGTGGTGCCGGTGATCCCGCCGGACCTGCGTCCGCTGGTGCTGCTGGAGTCGGGCAACTTCGCGACCAGCGACCTGAACGACCTGTACCGGCGCATCATCAACCGCAACAACCGGCTCAAGAAGCTGATGGACCTCAACGCGCCCGAGGTCATCATCCGCAACGAGAAGCGCATGCTCCAGCAGGCGGTGGACGCGCTGTTCGACAACGGGCGCTGCCGTCGGCCGGTGCTGGGCTCATCCAACCGCCCGCTGAAGTCGCTGACCGACATGATCAAGGGCAAGCAGGGCCGGTTCCGCGAGAACCTGCTGGGCAAGCGCGTGGACTACTCGGCGCGTTCGGTGATCGTGGTGGGCCCGGAGCTCAAGCTGCACCAGTGCGGTCTGCCCAAGAAGATCGCGCTGGAGCTGTACCAGCCGTTCATCATCCGCAAGCTCAAGGAGCAGGGCCTGGCGGACACGATCAAGAGCGCGAAGCGCATGCTGGAGCGTCGCGACCCGGCGGTGTGGGACATCCTCGAGGAGGTCATCTACCAGCACCCCGTGCTTCTCAACCGCGCACCGACGCTGCACCGCATGGGTATCCAGGCCTTCGAGCCGGTGCTGGTGGAGGGCAACGCCATCCGCATCCACCCGCTGGTGTGCGGCGGATTCAACGCCGACTTTGACGGCGACCAGATGGCGGTGCACCTGCCGCTGTCGGTGGAGGCGCAGGCGGAAGCGCACGTGCTGATGCTGAGCACGCACAACATCTTCAGCCCGGCGAACGGCAAGCCGATCATCTCGGCGAGCCAGGACATCGTCATGGGCGTGTACTTCATCACGTTCATGACGCCGGACGAGATCGCGGTGGAGAAGATGCCCCGGTTCAAGGACCGTCGCGAGGCGATCCTGGCGCTGGAGCAGCGGAAGATCGGCCCGCACGACCGGATCGTGGTGCGGGTGGACGGCTTCGAGGAGTACGTGGAGAGCCAGGGAGGATCGGTCAAGAAGCTGCCGGCGAACAGCCGTCTGGTGACGACCGCCGGGCGGTGCCTGTTCGCGGACGTGCTCTCGCCTGGGATGCCGTTCTACAACTGCGCCCTGGGCAAGAAGGGCTGTGCGCGCGTCATCGACGACTGCTACCAGTACGCCGGGCGTGCGGCGACGATCGACCTGCTGGACCGTCTGAAGGAGATGGGGTTCAAGCAGTCGACGCTGGCGGGCCTGTCGTTCGGCGTCACCGACCTGCGCATCCCGAAGGAGAAGCACGACCTGCTGGCGGAGAGCCAGAAGAAGGTGGACCGCGTCGAGAAGAACTACGACCGGGGCATCATCACGGCGCGCGAGCGGTACAACCAGCTGCTGGACATCTGGTCGCACTGCCGCGAGCAGGTGCAGGCGAAGCTGGTGACTGCGCTCAAGACGGACCGTCGCGACGCGCAGGGCAACGAGCTTGCGGCGGACAGCAAGGAGGGCAAGACGTACCTGAACCCGGTGTACCTGATGATCGACTCGGGTGCGCGCGGCAACATCAGCCAGATGCAGCAGCTGGCGGGCATGCGCGGCCTGATGGCCAAGCCCAGCGGCGAGATCATCGAGACGCCCATCCGCTCCAACTTCCGGGAGGGCCTGACGATCCTCGAGTACTTCTCGAGCACGCACGGCGCCCGCAAGGGTCTGGCGGACACGGCGCTCAAGACGGCGGACAGCGGCTACCTGACGCGCAAGCTGTGCGACATCGCGCAGAGCGTGATCATCGGCGAGGTGGACTGCGGCAGCAAGCGCGGCGTGACGAAGAAGCCGATCTACAAGGGCGAGCAGGTGGACGTGCCGCTGCGGGACCTGATCACGGGACGCGTGAGCGTGAACGTGGTGTCGGACCCCAAGAGCGGCGAGGTGCTGGCGAACGAGAACGAGGTGATCACTGCGGAGGTGGCGGCGGCCATCGAGAACGCGGGCGTGCACGAGGTGCTTGTGCGTTCGCCGCTGACGAGCGAGAGCCGTTTCGGCTGCTCGGTGCTGGACTACGGCCTGGACCTGTCCACGGGCAAGCTGGTGGAGCCGGGCCTGGCGGTGGGGATCATCGCGGCCCAGTCGATCGGCGAGCCGGGCACGCAGCTGACGATGCGCACGTTCCACACGGGCGGCATCGGCCAGAGCAGTGCCCAGGACACGGAGCAGCGGGCGAGCAACGCGGGCAAGATCGAGCTCCGCGACTGCAACCCGGTGCCGGTCAAGGACGACGAGGGGCACGACTGCTGGGTGGTGCTGAAGCGCAACGCCGAGGCGGCGGTGCTGGACGCGCAGGGGCGCGAGCTGGAGAAGTACAAGGTGCGCTACGGCGCGTTCCTGTACGTGGTGGACGGCGCGGAGGTGAAGAAGGGCCAGACGATCGCGAAGTGGGACCCGCACCGGACGCCCATCCTTGCCGAGAAGGAGGGCATCGTGAGGTACGTCGACCTTCAGGAGAAGGAGACGTACCGCCTGGAGGACGCGGGTGGCGGCAAGAAGGCCAAGGTCGTGATCGAGCACAAGGGTGACCTGCATCCGGCGATCAACATCGTGGACGCGCAGGGCAACATCCTGGACTTCCACTACCTGCCCGCGCGGGCACGCCTGGAGGTGGAGGACGGCCAGGCGATCAAGGCCGGCCACATGCTCGCCCGCCAGCCCCGCGGTTCTTCCGGCAGCCAGGACATCGTGGGTGGTCTGCCCCGCGTGACGGAGATCTTCGAGGCCCGCAAGCCCAAGGACCCTGCCGTGATGGCGGAGATCTCGGGCCAGGTCGAGATCTACTCCGACAAGCGCAAGGGCAAGATGACGATCCGGGTCAAGAGCGAGGCGGGCCTGGAGAAGGACCACCACGTGCCCAGCGACAAGCAGCTGCTGGTGCACGCGGGTGACTACGTGCAGGCGGGCGACCCGCTCACGGAAGGCCCGCTGGTGCCGCACGACATCCTGCGGATCAAGGGCGAGGAGGCGCTGTGGACGTACATGCTGGACGAGGTCCAGAACGTGTACCGTGCGCAGGGCGTGACCATCAACGACAAGCACATCGAGCTGATCCTCAGCCAGATGATCCGCAAGGTGAAGGTCGAGGACCCGGGTGACACCGACATGCTGCCGCAGGAGGTTGTGGACAAGTACAACTTCAAGCAGAAGAACCGCGAGATGGAGCAGTTCTTCCGCATCAGCGAGGTGGGCGGCACGGAGCTGAAGCTGGGCGACCTGGTCCACCGGGACACCATCAAGGAGGCCAACGCCCGGGCGGAGGCCGCCGGCAAGGACGGGGCCAAGGCGAAGCGTGCACGGCCGGCCAAGGGGCGCACGCTGCTGCTGGGTATCACGAAGGCGGCGTTGTCCAGCGACTCGTTCCTCAGCGGTGCGTCGTTCCAGGAGAGCACGAAGGTGCTCACCGAGGCGGCGCTGCGCGGGGCGACGGACACGCTGGTGGGCCTCAAGGAGAACGTACTCCTGGGGCACCTCATCCCGGCCGGCACGGGCTTCCGCCCGTACCAGGAGATCCGGGTCCGCCCGCTGGTGGAACTGCCGGAGGAGATCGACGACGACGACGCCATGCTGGAGGAGGCCGCGGCTGCGGCCGAGGCTCTGGGCGCCGACCGGAGCGATCCGATCGGGGCTCCGCATGTGGAGGTTCTTCCTCCCGGGCGCGGGGCTGATGTGAGCCGCTGAGTGGTATGACCATGTGTAAGACCAAGCACCCGCGCGAGAGCGCGGGTGCTTGTTTTCGTGGCAGAATCTGCGTGATGGGGACGAGGCTGCGGAGCGAATCTGACGACGACTGGGAGGAGTACAGGCTTACACGGGGGCGATTTTCCGCAGTATGTCCTCCACGCCTTCGACCTGGGGTTTGGGGCTCACATAGTCGGCAACCTTCTTGAGGTCCGGCGCTGCGTTGGTCGGGCAGGCAAACCAATCCACGGCGTTGCGTATCGCGATATCTCCCATTGTGTCGCCGATGCCGGCGAGGCGGGCCTTGGGGGTGGGCACCATGGAGAGGAGCCGCCGGATGCCACTGGCCTTGCTCACGTGCTCAAGCTCCAGGTTGATCCACGCGACGGTGTTGGAGAGCCGCAGGTTCCAGTGCTGTGATGCGATGCGTTCGGCGATGATCGGCTTGAGCGAGAGCAGGAAAGCCGTGTCGGGGTGCCAGATGGAGATGCTCGCGGCCTTGCCGGGCTGGATGATGACGCCCTTTGGCAGAAGTTCATCCTCGATCCAGTGCGTGCAGTCGCGGATGACCCTGATATCCGCGGGCGTGATGGCGGGGTCGATGAGGAAGCGGTTGTCGCGCGGGTCGTACAGCCACACGCCCATCTCGGCGATGCACGGCACGGTGGTGTTGCCCAGCACCCGGCACATGGCCTCCGCGTAGGGCTGCGGTCTGCCCGAGCACAGCGTGATGATCGGGAGATCACCGTGCGTCACTGCGCGTCTGTTCCAATCCGCGATGCGCGCGAGCGCGTGGGCGTCCATCGGCGCGTGGCTTTCCGGGCCCAGGCAGCCGTCGATGTCCGAAATAATGATGTCGAAGCGGGGGTGGGCCATGGGTGGGGGCGACTTTACACCCATGCGGACGCGTTGTCGTGTGTGGTCAGCCGCCGCCCGAGGCGGGGGTGGTCGGGGCGGAAGGCGCCTGACCTGTGGGGGCCGTGGTGGGGAAGTTCTCTTCCTGTGCGCGGCGCGCGGCCTCGACCTTTCGGCGTTCGAGCTCGGGGAGGAGTTCGATCTTGTACCAGCGGCGCCAGGCGTTGTAACCCCAGCCGAGGTCGACGTCTTCGCCCATCGCCTTGCTGGCGAGGCGGGTGAGGGCGCTGTGGACTTCGATGTGGTAGGTCACCACGACGGCGTCCAGGATGCGGGTGACGACGCCGCTGGTGATGGTGGCGACCTTGGGGTCGAAGGCGACGGCGTTCTCGGAGACGACGGGCTCGAGGTCGGCGACGTAGGCGGTCTGGGTGCCGATGGCGATCCAGGCGAGGGCGCCCGGCTGTGAGCCGGGGCCGGCGTTGCTGCCGGCGGGCGCGGCGTTGAGCTGCGCGGCTGCGAGCCAGGGGATGGCCTCGACAATGCCGAGAGAATCCGCGAAGTTGCCGGCGCGGGTGAGGGTGTCCTCGTCGTGGCTCTTGAGGGCCTCGTAGATGACGAGCTTGACGCGTTCGTCCACGGCACCGGCCTTGGCGTTGCGCATGGCGAGGCGTGCGGTGGATTCTTCACGGATTGTGCAGTCGCGCCCGAACATAGCCTGCCAGGCGAGGGCGGCGTCGCCCTCGGGCGTCGCGCTCTCTGCGAGGATGTCGAGCACCGCGAAGCGGACGTCGTCCTGCTCGCGGGCGAAGACGTCGATCATGAGAGGGAAGAGCGCTGGGTCGGTGTACTGCCGGAGCTTGAGGAGGCCCTCCTGGCGGATGGCGTTGTTGCGGATCTGCCCGAAGTGCTTGAGGCGGAGGCGGCGTATGTCCTTCTCCGCCTGCTTGCGGGCGGCGGCCTGCTCCTCGTACTTCATCGCGGCGTCGCTCTTGGGGTCGATGCCCAGGGACTTCATCCAGGCCGGTGCGGCCGAGTCGGTGACGCTGGCGGGGCCGTCATCGTCGGCGCGGGCGGGTGCCGGGTAGCAGGCGAGGCCGGCGAGCAGGAGCATGGCGAGGGTGCGACGCAGGCGCGGTGTGATGGACCCCATCGTGGACTCCTTGCGGTTGCTGCGGGTCGTGCTCGTGCGTGGTGCACTGCAGGCGGGCGGCCTGGTCGGCTGCCCTGGTGTCCCGCCGTTGGCGCGGCGGGCGTACGGTTTGACGCCGCGGTTGCGGATGTCGGTACGTTCCCCGGGGGGCGGGAGTTGCGGGCATCCGGGCTTCTGGCTGGAACAGTTTACTCGCCGGAGGCGACGGTCACCACAGCGGACCCACCGATGACCTTTCGGACCTGTTCTGCGGCCTCGCGGCTGCTGAAGTGGCCGACCCGAACGGCGTACAAACGCTGGCCATTCTTGATGATGTTGACGATGCGGACCTGGCTCTTGTCGGTCAGTTTTTCGGCCTGGCGTTTGGCGGTGGTGGGGTTGGACCAGGCACCGACCTGGACGGTCAGGACCTGGGGGGAGGCTCCCGAGCCGGGGGATGCAGTGCCGGCGACCTTGCCGGGAACGACACCCCGCAGACGGTCGCCGATCATGATGCGGAGGCCCGAGTCGTTGGCGACCTGCTGTTGCGCGCGGGTGTACGCGGCCTTGGCGTCGTCGTGCTTGCCTAGCGCGTTGAGCGAGTCGCCGGCGTACATGGAGGAGCGTGCGGCCTCGTCGCCCTGCAGTTTCTCGCCGGCGATGAGGAGGTGCCTGGCGGCGGCCTCGTGCTCGCCCCGTTCCTGGGCGATGAGTCCCAGGGCGGCGTTGGACTTGCCGACCAGCACGGGGTCTGTGCCGTCCGCGAGGGGCTTGAGCCAGCGGACGGCCTCGGCGTTCTTGTTGAGGGCTTGGGCGGAGAGGCCTGCGATGAGGCTGGCCTCCGCCCGGGGCGTGCCCGTGAGCTTCTGGGCTTCCTGCGTGGACTGCTCGTAGGCGGCGCTGTACTGGCCCGTTTCGAAGAGCTGGACGGAGGTGAGTTTCTCGGCGGGGCGGTTGGCAGCGCGGGGGGCGCAGCCGGGGGCAAGGAGGGTGGCAGCGAGCAGGAGGGCGGCGGCGGAAAGGGTGGGTGCGGTGAGCGGGAACGGGCGGGCCATGGGGCAATCCTCCATGATTGCGGCGGGGTCTGGGTGCCAGGGCTGAACGGCTCTGGCGTGCCCCGTTGCGGGGCGTTCGATAACCAGTGTGGTCCTGGGTGTGGTCGGCAACGGTACACACGTTCCGTGCCGGGCGTGCGTGCATCCGCCGGCGGGAATTCCGAATATCCTTGGGCGTGACGACGTTGACGAAGAGCCCGGGTTCGGAGGCGAGCACGGAGGGGGTCCGTGTGTTTGCGCGGCCGTCGTACCTGCCCCAGCAGTCCGCGCCGAGCGAGTCGCGGTATTGCTGGGCGTACCGGATCCGGATTGTCAACGAGTCCGTGCGGGCGCTGCAGCTCAGGACCCGGCATTGGGTGATCGTGGATGGCGAGGGGCAGCGTCGCGAGGTGGATGGGGAGGGCGTGGTGGGGCAGCAGCCGCTGCTGGCGCCGGGGCAGAGCTTCGAGTACACCAGCTGGTGCCCGCTCGAGACGCACTGGGGGACGATGGAGGGGTGGTTTGCGTTTGACGCGGCGGACGGGGAGGAGCCCCGGCGGGTGATGGTCCGGGTGGGGCGGTTTTACCTGGTTTCTTGAGCTGGGCGTGCGGCAGGCGAACGGAGACGCCCGGTGCGCGGGCGGTGGAGGCGGCGTTGCGATCTCGTGAGCAGCAGGGTGCGGGCACCGGGCGTTCGGGCGCAGCGCGTGGTGGTGCCGCGGACTTCGGGTCGGCGTTGGCGGGAGCGCTGGCGCGGCGTGCGCCGCTGTTCGCCCAGCGGACGACGGATGCGGTGCGGGTATTCTCGGGCGGAGCGGACGGTGTGGAAGGCGTGTTCGTGGACGTGTACGGGGCGGGCGCGACGCTGATCGTGTACGAAGGGCGTGCGCCGGCCTGGTTTGACGCGGGTGAGCAGGCCGGTGTGGTGCTGCGGGCGCTGGAGCCGGTGGGCGTGAGGGCGGTGTACGTGAAGCCGTTTGCGCGCGACCGTTCGCGGCTGGGTGGGGTGCTGCCGGCGGAGGCGACGGGTGCGGTCCCGGCGGCGGGCGGAGCGATGCCGGAGGCGTACACGGTGCGGGAGCATGAGTGGAACCTGGAGGTGCGCCTGTATGACGGGCTTTCGACGGGGCTTTTTCTAGATCAGCGGGACAACCGGCGGTGGGTGAACCGGGCGGTCAAGGACAGGGCGGCGCGGCGGGAGGACGGCGGGGCGGTGGCGGTGCTCAACACGTTCGCGTACACGTGCGCGTTCTCCGTAGCGGCTGCGCTGGGGGGAGCGCAGACGACGAGTGTGGACGTGTCTGGTCGCTACCTGGAGTGGGGAAAGCGGAACTTCGCTCACAACGGGCTGGACGCGGCGCAGCACCGGTTTGCGAAGATGGACACGTTCGAGTTTTTCGCGTACGCGAGGCGGAAGCTGCTTTCGTACGACCTGGTGATTCTGGACCCTCCGAGCTTCGCTGCGGGGAACAGGAAGAAGGGCGTGCGGGCGTTCAGCAGCGTGTCGGACTACTCGGCGCTGGTGCATGAGGCGTCGGGCCTGTTGCGGCCGGGGGGGGCGATCTTTGCGTCTACGAACACGCAGGAGCTGTGCCGCCCGGGCCGGCTCGAGCGGGAGATCGAGAAGGCCCTGGGGGACGAGCCACGCTGGATCGGGCTGCCGCCGGCGCCGTTGGACTTTGCCCGGGACCGTGAGCGGTTTGTGGCCAGGGCGTTTGTGCCGCGGGGGTAGGCGGTCTTTGGGGGCATGGGTCACGGCGGGGGTGGTTCCCTATGCTGGGCCCCATGCCTGCAGTGCAGCCCCGACGCACCTTTGCCATCATTTCGCACCCCGATGCGGGCAAGACCACGCTGACGGAGAAGTTGCTGCTTTACGGCGGCGCGGTGCAGCTGGCGGGCTCGGTGACGGCGCGGAAGAACCAGCGTGCCACGACGAGCGACTGGATGGAGCTGGAGAAGCAGCGCGGGATCTCGATCTCGTCGACGGTGCTGCAGTTTGACTACGCGCCGGCGGGGGCGGGGGGTCCGATCCGGATCAACCTTCTGGACACGCCCGGGCACAAGGACTTTTCGGAGGACACGTACCGGGTACTGACGGCGGTGGACGCGGCGGTGATGGTGATCGACGCGGGCAAGGGCATCGAACCGCAGACGCGGAAGCTTTTCGAGGTGTGCCGTCGCCGCGGGGTTCCGATCTTCACGTTCATGAACAAGTGCGACCGCCCGACGCGGGACCCGCTTGAGCTGATGGACGAGCTGGAGCGGGTGCTGGGGATCGGCGCGTTCGCGGTGAACTGGCCGCTGGGGTCTGGGCCGACGTTCCGGGGCGTGTACGACCGGCTGGCGCACCAGGTGCACCTGTTCGAGCGGACGGGGCACGGGTCGCACGCGGCGCCTGTGCAGGTGGTGGGGATCGACGACCCGGCGATCCGGCGTCAGCTGGAGCCCGAGGTGTACGAGAAGGCCCGCGAGGAGATCGAGATGCTCCATGGGGCGGGGGAGACGTTTGACGAGGCGCGGGTGCTGGCGGGTGAGGTGACGCCGGTGTTCTTCGGCAGCGCGATGAACAACTTCGGCGTGCAGCTGCTGCTGGACGGGTTCCTGGGGCACTCGGCGGGGCCCGGGCCGCGCCGGGCGGGGGAGCGGATGGTGCAGCCGGACGACCCGGTGTTCAGCGGGTTTGTGTTCAAGATCCAGGCGAACATGGACCCGCGGCACCGGGACCGCATCGCGTTCGTGCGTGTGGTGTCTGGCACGTTCACGCGGGAGATGACGGTGGTGCACGCCCAGAGCGGGAAGAAGATCCGCCTGTCGAACGCGCAGAAGCTGTTCGGCCAGTCGCGGGAGACGGTGGAGGACGGGCGGGCGGGGGACGTGGTGGGGATCGTGGGTCACGACGTGCTGAGGATCGGCGACACGCTGACGGAGGACCGCACGATCGTGTTCAACGAGATTCCGCGGTTCACGCCGGAGTGCTTTGCCTACCTGCACAACCCGCAGCCGGGGAACTCGAAGAAGTTCCGCCTGGGGGTGGATCAGCTGTTGCAGGAGGGCGTGGTGCAGTCGCTGATGGTGGGGACCGGGCAGGTGAAGACGCAGATGCTCGCGGCGGTGGGGCCGCTGCAGTTCGAGGTGGTGCAGTACCGCCTGCAGAGCGAGTACGGGGCTGAATCGCGCCTGGACCCTGCGCGGTGGACGATGATCCGGTGGTGGAAGAAGGAGGGGGCGGCGCCGGAGTGGCTGCCGGAGGTGGTGACGGACAGTGCGCTGGCGTACGACTCGGACAACCGTCCGGTGGCGCTCTTCGCGGACGAGTGGGCGCTGCGGAACTTCACGCAGCGCAACGCGGGGCTGGAGATGGCGACGCTGCCGTTCACGGGCGCGGACTCGGCGGCGGCTCACGCGAGGGCGGAGTAGGCCGGCCCCTACGCTCGCCCCGTGCTGCCCCTCTTCGCACTCGCCGCGTTCCTGAGCGCGGCCCTGCTCTTCCTCGTGCAGCCCATGATGGGCAAGGCGCTGCTGCCCCGCGCGGGCGGCAGCCCCGCGGTGTGGACCACCTGCATGCTCTTCTTCCAGGCGGCGCTGCTCGCGGGGTACGGGCTCTCGCACGTGGTGACGCGCCGGCTGCGGCCCGCGGCGCAGGTGGCGGTCTTTGGCGTGCTGCTGGGGGTGGCGGTGCTGCTCTCTGTGCGTCCGCAGGCGATGCGGGCTGTGGGTGATCACGCGCCGCAGCTGTGGGTGCTGTTGACGCTCGCGGTGTCGGCCGGGTTTCCGTTCGTGGTGGTGAGCATGGTGAGCCCGCTCCTGCAGCGGTGGTTCAGCATCAGCGGCCACTTGCGCGCGGTGGACCCCTACTTTCTTTCCGTCGCGAGCAACGCGGGGAGCGCGGTGGGGCTGCTGGCGTACCCGCTGGTGATGGAACGGTGGCTGGGGGGCGCCGGGCAGTGGCGTGCATGGGTGGTGGGGCTGGCCGGCGTTGCGGTCCTGCTGGTGCTGGCGGGGGCAAGGGCTGTGCGTGCGCGGGGCGCATCCGGCGGTCGTGAGGTGGTGGACGTCGAGTGTGGTGGCGGGCCGGTGACGCTGCGGCGGCGGCTCCACTGGCTGGTGCTCGCGATGGTGCCCAGCAGCCTGATGCTTGGTGTGACGCTGCACATCTCGACAGACATAGCCGCGGTGCCCCTGCTGTGGGTGGGGCCGCTGCTGCTGTACCTGGTGTCGTTCATGCTGGCGTTCGCCGGCCCTTGGGCGGGGAGTTCTCGGCGTTGGGGCCGGCTGCTGCCGGTGCTGGTGCTGCCGCTGGTGGCGTCGATCCTGCTGCGGGCGAGGTCGCCGGTGGCGGTGTTGATCCTGGTGCACATGGTGGTGCTGCTGGCGGCGGCGACGATGTGCCATCGGCGGCTGGCGGAGCTGCGTCCGCACCCGTCGCGGCTGACGGAGTTCTACTTGTTCATGTCGCTGGGTGGCGTGCTGGGTGGGTTGTTCAGCGCGGTGGTGGCGCCGAACCTGTTCAGCACGGTGGTGGAGTATCCGCTCATGCTGGCGGCGGCGTGCGTGCTGCGTCCGCAGGTGGTGGAGGACTGGCGGGGTGTTTCCCGGTGGGTGGTGCCCGGGGCGCTGGCGTGCTGCGCGTGCGTGCTGGCGGCGTGGTCGGCGCCGTGGGTGGCGGCGCGGTGGATCCCGGAAGGGAGCGCCCACGCGGCGACCATCCGGAGCGTTGTGGGGGTTGGGGTGCCGATGGTCCTTCTCAGCCTGCTGCCGTTGGCGGGCGGGTCGCTGCGGTTCGCGGGCGCGGTGGGCGCGGTGCTGGTGGTAGGTGCGTACGCGAGCCCGTACGGCGCCGTGTTGGCGCGCGAGCGGACTTTCTTCGGTGTGCACACGGTGGTCGGGTCCGGTTCGATCCACCGGATGCTGCACGGCACGACACTGCACGGCGTGCAGGTGATTTCGGATGACCCTGCGTTGGCGCCGCTGCGCGGTGTGCCGGGGACGTACTACCACAGGTCGGGGCCGATCGGGGACGTGATCGGGGAGCTGCGCCGGATGGACCGCTTCCACCGCGCAGGGTTTGTGGGCCTGGGGGCTGGCACGATGGCGGCGTACGGGGAGGCGGGCACACACATCACGTTTTACGAGATCGACGGGGCGGTGGCGCGGTTCGCTCAGGACCCGTCGCTGTTCACGTTCGTGACCGATGCGCGCGGCAGGGGGGCGCGGGTGGATGTCGTGCTTGGTGATGGCAGGCTGGGGCTGGGGGCGGAGGCGGACGGCACGTTTGACGTCATCGCGGTGGACGCGTTCTCCTCGGATGCGATCCCCGTGCACCTCATCACGAGGGAGGCTGTAGGGCTGTTCCTGCAGAAGACCGGCGCGCACGGGGTGGTAGCGTTCCACGTGAGCAACAGGTCGTTCGAGCTGGCGCCCGTGCTGGTGGCGGCGGCCGGGGACCTGGGCCTGCGCGTGGCGGTCCGCAATGACACGCTGGTGTCGACGCAGGATGCGATGGAAGGGAAGGCGGAGTCGGAGTGGGTGATCCTGGCCAGGGACTGGGCGGACATGGGCTCGATTGCACGGAGCGCCCTGTGGGAGCGGCCGACCGCGACGCCGGACATGCCCAGGTGGACGGACGACCGGTCGGACGTGCTGCGCGTGTTTACCGGGTGGTGAACGCGTGCGGGTGGGATCAGATGCAGGGTCCGCCGCTGAAGACGTTGAGTAGTGCATCGATGTCCGCGGTGTCCGGGAACAGCCCGTCGTTGTTGAAGTCGATGTCGGCGCAGGCGGCGGTGGAGCAGGGGCCACCGCTGAAGACGGAGAGGAAGTCGTCGATATCCGCGGTGTCGGGGAAGAGTCCGTCGTTGTTGAAGTCGATGGGGTCGCACGCGGCGGGGCAGGCGGGTCCGCCGACGGTGAGCGCGGCGGGCGGGGTCTGTGGGGAGCTGAAGCAGTCGTTCCATGCGACGCAGGTGAATGCGCCCTGGTCTGTTGTCTGGACACCGGAGATCGTGAGGGTTGCGGACCCGGCGCCTGAGATGATGGCGCCCGAGGCGGTGGGGCCGTCGGTGAGGAGTGCGCCGTCCTGGTACCAGTCGAACCAGGTCGCGTCGGCGGAAACGGCAGTGAATGTAACTGTGTCGCCGGGGCATGCCTGTGCAGGCTGGGGGGACTGGGTGACGGCGGGCCCAGTGCTTGTAATGGAGAGGGTCGCGCTGCCGGAGGTCGTGCTGCCGCAGGCGTTGGTCACAACGCAGTCGTAGGTGCCCACGTCTGCCCAGTAGGACGCCATCTGGATGGTGAGCGTGGGTGTGGTGGCGCCGGAGATGTATGCACCACCACCGGAGCCGCCGCCGTTGGGCCCGTCGTAGACGGGGTTGCCGTTCTTGCGCCAGCGGTACGTCAGGGTGCCGTTTCCGGTAGCGGTGGTGCTGAAGGTGGCGTCGGTGGCGGGGAAGCAGCCGGTGACTGGGGTGGGGCTGCTGGTGATGGTCGGGTTGTTGCAGGCCACGGGCGTTCCGGTGAGGGAGAACGCCGCGTCGCCGGAGCCGATGTAGTAGTACGCGTCCGCGACGCCCGCGGTCCGGTGGAAGTGCGAGCCGTTGCCGCCGGTGCCGACGGCGATGCCCCAGGATGGGAACCCGGGCTGCCAGGCCTCGATCTGCACCCAGTACTTGGTCCCGGCGGCGGCCTGGAAGCCGCCCGGCACGTTCGCGTGGTAGGAGTAGATGTTCTGGCCGCCGTAGGTTCCGACCAGGGTCTGTGCGGCGTTGCCGCTGACGGTGAAGGACTTGAGAGGCCCGGGGTAGAGGTAGCCGAGGTCGGGCTGGGTGCCGGCCGGGATGGACGCGTAGATCTTGACCTTGAAGCTGTTGATGGTGCCGCCACCGGTGAGGAATCCGTAGCCGCCGTACCAGTCGACGCCAGTGACGTTGGCGGTGCTGGCGAGCTGGAAGGAGTCCCACACGTACTCGTCGTAGTCGCTGCCGTCGGGGTCCCAGTAGGAGGAGTGGAGCATCGCTCCCGTCGTTGCGAGCGGCTGGGAACAGAGGGTGTCCGCCAGCGCGGGCCCCGCAATGGTGCCGCACGCTACAGCAAGACATGTCGTCCACACACGGTTCATGGGTGCTCTCCGGGATTGCATGTTCACTGCCCGGCGGCGGGCACGGGCTTCACTACAGGCACGGGCCGCCGCTGAAGACGCTGAGCAGCGAGTCGATGTCAGAGGTGTCGGGGAAGAGGCCGTCGTTGTTGAAGTCGGTATCGGCGCAGGCGCCAGAGCTGCAGGGCCCGCCGCTGAAGACGGTGAGGAAGTCGTCGATATCCGCGGTATCTGGGAAGAGGCCGTCGTTGTTGAAGTCCACGGGGTCGCAGCACTGGCCGAGGATGGCCAGCTGCGCGGTGTTGGACACTGTCTCACCGCAGTCGTTCATGGCGCGGCAGGCGTAGGTGCCCGCGTCGCCGGCGGCGGGTGCCGAAATGTGCAGGGTGTTGGAGGTACCGCCTGGGATGTCTTCGCCGTCGTGCTGCCACTGGTACTCCACCGGGTCGCCGTTGATGGCGAGGATAGTGAGTTCCACGTCCGATCTTCCGCAGGAGGTCACGTCCGTCGGCTGCTGGAGGATTTGCGGTGTCGGGCAGGTGGCGGTCACGGTGAGGTCAGCGTTCTGCGACGTGGTGGACCCGCAGGCGTTGGTGGCGGTGCAGGTGTAGGTGCCTGCGTCGGCGGGTGTGACGGGGGAGATGACAAGCGTCGGTCCGGACCCGACGTTGGTTGTGCCGCGGTTCCATGCGTAGGTGACATTGCCGCCGGTGGCGCCGGTGGTAAGCGTCACGGACGCGCCCTCGGGCACTGTCTGCGAGGCGGGCTGGGTGGTGATGGTGGGCGCACCCGTGCAATCGGCGCCGAGGAAGACGTACCACGCGGCGTTGGTGCCCTGGAAGGTGCCGTTGCCGGCGAGGGCGGATCCTGAAGCGCTGATGGCGGCGCCGCCGAACGTCCAGCCGGTGGTCACCACGCCCCGGGCAGCGAGGAATGCGGCGACGGGCTGGGGCTGCTGGCCCTGCCAGATGCAGCCGACGGCGTTGCCGGCGCTGTCCAGGCAGTATCCAGCCACGAGTATGCCGTCGGAAGTGCATGCCCCTGCGGTGCCGCCCGTGGTGCCGGGGAGGAGGGGGAGTTGTTCCATGGCGCCGGTAGCAGCGGTCCACCGGAAGGGGAGGGTCAGCGTGTAGTTGGCGGTTGCGCTATAGCCGAAGGCGAGTGCGCCATCGTCGGTGACGCTGCCGGGGACGGACATGTCGGTGCCCGGCAGGCGGCCCATCGAGACAATGGACCCGTTGGGGCGCCAGAGGCAGGCCGTGGCGTAGACCAGGGCGGGAGCGTTGTTGTAGCAGTAGCCGAACACCGAGGTTGCGTTGCTGTTGCAGCCGAGGGCGAGGGATTGGGCTGTGCCGGGCAAGAGACCGGGAAGTTGCTGCATGCCGGTCGAGCTGGTCCACTTCCAGGCGCGCTGGATGCCGCCGGCGAGGTAGCCGTCGCCGACGATGGTGGATCCATCGCGGGAGGAGGCGAAGGCGAACGACGGCATGCCGGGCGCGAGCGCGCCGAGGGAGATCATGCCGGTCGAGGGTGTCCAGCGGGCGGCGATGTCGTAGCTCGCGCCGCTGACGCCCACCACCGTGAGTCCGTCGCCCGAGACGCTGTAGCCTGAGGAGTATGAGTGTCCAGCGGCGGGGCCGAGGGCCTGCGTGCCGGACTGTGACGTCCAGCGGAATGCTCGGTAGCTCCCCCCGGGCACTTCCGCATCACCTGCAACCACGCGCCCGTCGTCGCTGAGGTTGGAGACGAATTCCCAGGTGCCTCCCGGGAGGTGAGGGATCCGCTGCACGACGGGCTGGGCGTTCGCTTGGAGCGCGAGGCCCAGCCCGGCGGCAGCAGCAAGGAAAGGGAGGGGTCTGGTGCAGGTCGGGGAGCGGTGCATGCGGGTTACGGGCCTTTCACTGGTGCAGGTGGACATGGCGTGCGTGTGCCTCAGAGGCACGGGCCGCCGCTGAAGACGCTGAGCAGCGAGTCGATGTCAGAGGTGTCGGGGAAGAGGCCGTCGTTGTTGAAGTCGATGTCGGCGCAGGCGCCGGTGGGGCAGGGGCCGCCGCTGAAGACCGAGAGGAAGTCGTCGATATCCGCGGTGTCTGGGAAGAGGCCGTCGTTGTTGAAGTCGATGGTGTCGCAGGAAGGGCCGCAGGCGGTGGACCACCTGGCGAGGTATTGCGCGGGCTGGTTGTCGGCGAGTGTGAAGCCACCGCCCGCGAAGATGTCACCACCTGCGCTCTGCGCGAGCGTCATGACGTACTGGTCCATGCCGCTCCCCATGGGGGCCCAGGACTCACCGGACCAGATGGCGACCTTGTTCATGGTCGTGGCGCCGGAGAACCAGAAGTGGCCCCCGGCGACGAGTTCGCCGGTTTCCAGGCTGAGGAAGCAGAGCGGCTGGGCGTTGAGGCCCGCGCCCATCAGCTGCCATGCGGACCCGTCCCAGCGGGCGACGCGTGACGCCGGGACCGACCCGGCGACGGTGAACTGCCCGCCCGCGACGATGCTGCCGTCGGTCATGGTGCCCAGGGACAGGACGTTGGAGTTCATCCCCGCGCCCATGGTCTGCCAGGCGGTGCCATCCCAGGCGGCGACGCGTCGGCGGTTGAAGACGCCGCCGGCGGATTGGAACGTGCCACCCACCACCACGCCGCCTCCGGGTCGCGGCGTGATGGCGTACACGATGCCCGCGACCCCGTTCTGGGCGCCGGTGCCGAGGCTGGACCACGTTCCGCTGTTCCACTTGGCGACGTGGTTGCACGGCACGGCGCCGGCGTTGGTGAACATGCCGCCCACGTAGAGCGAGCCGTCATAGCCGATGCACAACGACCAGACGCCGCCGTCGGTGCCGCTGCCCAGGGGGGACCAAGTGGAGCCGTCCCACACCGCGATATTCGAGCAGGGCACCCCGCCGGCCTGCGCGAACCCGCCGGCGGCAACCAGCCGACCGTCGGGGAGGACGGCGAGCGCATCGACTTCGCCGGCGATACCGGCGCCCAGCGGGGACCAGGCCGAGCCGTCCCAGGCGGCGATGTTGTTGACGGCGGCGGCGCCGGCGAGGGTGAAGTCTCCGCCGGCGATCAGCACGGGCTGGCGCGGGCCGGCTCCATCGGGGTCCCAGAATGTGAGCGCGAGGACGCCGGTGGCAACGCCGCTGCTCACGCCGGTGGGGGACGTCCACTGGTTGCACTGCGCGTGGCTCAGGGATGCGGCTCCCAGGACGCAGGCGGCTGCGGCGGCGATTGAACGCGTAGTCGTGGACTTCATCTGCATCTCCTTTGCCGAACGGGGGGTCTGCGGTGCGCACCTGAGCATGCGCCGTGCGCCGGCCGGTGCGTTCGTCAAACCGGGCTTGTGCGTCGGAATCCCGCGAGTATTTGGCGTTCACCCAGTTCTTGGAACAGCACTTTCCCCGGCGGGCGGGCGTGTTTGGGGGCCCATGCCGGGGCTATTCCGATCGGGGTCGTGAGCTCTGCTGCGCCCTTAGGCTTCCGGCATGGCGCACCTTGCATACTCCACGGCGGGCGAGTCTCATGGTCCTGCCCTCGTTGTGACCATCAGCGGGATGCCGGCGGGGGTGGGTGTCGACAGCGTGTTCATCAACGGCGAGCTTGCGCGCCGGCAGGGCGGGTACGGGCGTGGTGGGCGCATGGGCATCGAGGAGGACAGGGTGGAGGTCATGGCGGGCGTTCGTGGTGGCGCGACCACGGGCGGTCCGGTGGTTTTCCTCATCCGCAACAAGGACTCGAGGCTTGAGGACGCGGGTCGCACGCCGCCGGTGCACCGGCCGCGTCCGGGCCATGCGGACCTGGCGGGCAGCGTCAAGTTCCTGACCAGTGACTGCCGCGACGTGCTGGAGCGGGCGAGCGCGCGGGAGACGGCGTCTCGGGTGGCCGCGGGGGCGTTGGCGCGTTGCCTATTGCGCGAGTTCGGCATCGAGGCGTTCGGCTTTGTGCGGTCGATCGGCGGTGCTGCGACCGGGGTGGCGGTGACGGAGGATGCGTGGCGCGCGGTGAAGGCGCTGCGTGACGGGAGCGAGACGGGCTGTCCGGATGCGGCGGCAACGCAGCGGCAGCGCGAGATCATCCACGCGGCAAAGCTGGACAAGGACACGGTGGGCGGGCTAGTGGAAGCGCACGTGTTCCGTGTGCCGATTGGGCTGGGCAGCTGCATGGACTGGCGTGAGAAGCTGGACGCGCGGATTGCCTACGCGGCGATGAGCATTCAGGCGATCAAGTGCGTGGAGATCGGCCTGGGAAGGGAGGTCGCGGAGCGTCCGGGCTCGCTGGTGCACGACGCGATCCGGCACGACGCTGCGAGGGTGATGGAGGCCGGCCGGCCGGCTTACCACCTGGGTTTCTCGCGTCCAACGAACAACGCGGGCGGCACGGAGGGGGGGATGTCCAACGGCGAGCCGATCGTGGTGCGGGCGGCGATGAAGCCCATCAGCACGCTACTGCGCGGGATGGCCAGCGTGGATCTGACGACGGGTTGCGCCCAGCAGAGCCAGTACGAGCGGAGTGATATCTGTGCCGTGACAGCGGCGAGCGTGGTTCTGGAGAACGTGGTGGCGTTCGAAATCGCGCGGAGTTTTAGGGAAAAGTTTGGTGGCGATTCACTTGCGGAAGTGCGGGCGCAAGTTGATGGTTACCTGAGACTTGCGGCCGTTGTCACGCCAACACCACCTGATCGAGCCGTGTCATAACTACTGAGGATATTGTTTGCCTTGCGGTGATTTTTGCGCGCGACCCTCTCATTTTGGTGGTTTGGTATTGACGACTCCCACCCGTTCCTGTACCTTCTGTGCAGAGACAAGACGTGCGTACCGGCCGGAGAACCGGTGCGCAGTGTGCAGAGGGATATAGGAGGAGAGGCCATGACCTTCTCGAAGCTTGGATTGGCGACGCTCGCGTTGTGCGGTGCGGCAATGTCCGCGCACGCAACGGTGTGGACGCTGGGTGACCGGAACTCGACGACGGACATCAATGATGCGACGTCGGGTGGTATGACGAACTGGACCATCGACGGGATGGACCAGATCTTCCAGCAGTGGTTCTGGTACCGTGTAGGCCCGGCGGGACCTGAGCGGTCGATCGACACGCTCAACTTCGGCGGCGCGTTTGCCTCCGACACCAACCCGTTCGTGGACAATCGGGCGGACACGCTCGCGCTGATGTACGTCGACCCGGCGGGTCGGTTCAACATCCAGCCCTCGTGGACGCTCCGTGGCGGGGCGGCGGGCTCAAACCGCTCGGACGTGACGGAAGCGATCGTCATCAACAACACGTCCAACCAGCCTCTTCCTTTCCACTTCTTCCAGTACTGCGACTTTGACCTGGGTGGCTCGTCTGGCGGGGACAACGTGGGCATCCCCGGGCCCCTGCACAACACGGCAATCCAGTCTGACGGCGGCTTCGCGATGAGCGAGACTGTGGTGACTCCTCAGCCCAGCCACTACGCGGTTGGGCCGTATCCCAGCATTCTCAATCTGCTGCAGAACGGCGTCGCGGATGACCTGCCGGACTTTGCCGGACCGCTGTTCAACGTGGACGGTACGTGGGGGTTCCAGTGGGACTTCCTGATTCAGCCTGGGTCCTCGGCGATCATCAGCAAGGACAAGGGCTTTGTGCCAGCGCCCGGTGCGATGGGCCTGCTGGGCCTTGGTGCACTCGCCGTTGCTCGTCGCCGGCGCTGATTGCTTTGTTCCAACCTGCATTCTCCTGGCACGGAGCTCCTCGTGGGCTCCGTGTCGTTCTTTGGTAGCTCCCTGGATTGGGGGCAGGCCGGGGCAACCAACAGGAAGTCAATAGGGGAGAGTCCTGGGAGCGGGTGGGGCGCGCTTCGGGTAGCATGGCGCGACCAGCCGGCGTGCCCGGCAAGGAGGTTTGCATGGTGCTCCGGAGCGGATGGCATGGTCGGCTGGTGCGTCGAACGGGCGCGGTGGTGCTTGGGGTGGGGCTGACCCTGGGGACGCTGGCGGGGTGTGAGGACAAGATCACTCCGGAGAACTACGCGCAGCTTAAGACCGGCATGCCGATCGGCGATGCGGAGAAGCTGCTGGGGAAGGGTGAGCGTGAAGAGGTGAGCGGCGTGAGCATTTCCGGCGCCGGCATTGCGGGCGGCTCGTCGGTCTCGGTGACGTACACATGGAAGGCCGAGGACGGACGGAAGATCGTTGCAACCGTGAAGGATGGCAACATCACCGCGCTGTCCAAGTTCGGGTTCTAGTGACCCGCGGGCGGCTCACTGCGGGAATAAAGTCGGCCCACGCATGCACGCGGATCACACGCACTCGACAGGGTGGCTTCACGGACCGAGGCTCTGG
Source organism: Phycisphaerales bacterium (assembly GCA_046350475.1). Classification (GTDB taxonomy): domain Bacteria; phylum Planctomycetota; class Phycisphaerae; order Phycisphaerales; family UBA1924; genus BJHL01. Next base: position 710,235 of record JAXMAJ010000001.1, read on the forward strand.
GCGGTCAGTGCGCTGCTTGGCGCCGGGGTGGGCGTGCTGTGGGCCGTGCTGATGCCAGCGACGATGGGATCTGGGGGCAGGCCGGTTGTCCCGCTCGTGCTGGTCGTTCCGTTCGGGCTGTTGCTGGCGAGCGTGGCGGTGTTGCCCCTCGTGCGCCCGAGGTGGTGGCACAGGCACTACCCGGATGTGGCGCTGTTCCTTGGGGGGGTGGTGTGCGCGTACTACCTGACGGCCCTGCGGGCATCGGTCGGGCCTTCGCAGGTCGTGCACACTGCGGTCGAGTACTTGGCGTTCATCGCGCTCATCGGCGGGCTGTACGTCGTGAGTGGCGGTGTGCGGGTGAGCCTGGGGGCACCGGCGAGCCCTGTGGCGAACACTCTCTTCCTGCTGCTGGGCGCGGTGCTGTCGAACCTGGTTGGCACCACCGGCGCATCGATGCTGCTCATCCGGCCCTTCATGGAGGCCAACCAGGGGCGGCTGCGACCGTTGCACGTGGTGTTCTTCATCTTCATCGTCAGCAATTGCGGCGGGCTGCTGACGCCGATCGGCGATCCGCCGCTGTACCTGGGGTTTGTAAAGGGCGTCCCGTTCTTCTGGACGTTCGCATGCCTGTGGCGATCGTGGCTGCTGGTGGTCGGCGTGATGCTGGCGGTGTTTTTCGCCTTTGACGCGTGGACGTGGCGCCGGGCGGGTCGGGCGATGTTCGGCGCGTGGTGGCCCCGCGTGCGTGTGGAGTGCAGCCCGTGGACGATGGTGGTGCTCGTGTGCATGGTGGGGGCGGTGTTCATCGACCCTGTGCTGGGGCGCTTCGTGGACCTGCACCACGTGCCGGTGGGAGCGATGGTGCAGGTCATGCTCGCGGCGGTCGGCTATGCGACGGCGCGGTCGGGCTTGCGGGAGGCCAATGACTTCTCCTTCGAGCCGGTGAAGGAGGTGGGGCTGCTGTTCGCGGGGATCTTCCTGACGATGATGCCCGCGCTGGCGTACCTCGCGGTCAACGGCTCCCGGCTGGGGGTGGCGACGCCTTCGTCGTTCTACTTTGCGACCGGGGCCCTGTCGGCGGTGCTCGACAATGCGCCTACCTACCTCAACTTCCTGCAGGTTTCGATCGCGCCGGCGGATGTTTCCCGCGCCGCGATCGCGGGCATGCTGGGCACGGCGGACGGCAGGCTGACGCTCGAGGCCATCTCGTGCGGCGCGGTGTTCTTCGGCGCGATGACGTACATCGGCAACGGGCCCAACTTCATGGTGCGGGCCATCGCTGAGCGGGCCGGGGTCCGGATGCCGTCGTTCTTCACCTTCGCTGGTCTTGCGTGCCTGCTGCTGCTGCCGGTGCTGGTGCTGCACTGGCTGGTGATCATCCGGTGAAGGTCGGGTGCGGGCGGGCCGGCATTACCTGCCGTTGTCGTCCTTCTTTGGCGTCTCGGCGGCCTTGGGAGTCTCAGCGCCTTCGGGGCCGGGCTTCTGGGCCGGCGCCTCGCCCTTGGGCTCTTCTGGTTTGTCGGCCTGCGGCGCGGGTTCGCCTTCGCGCTTGACCATGGCGGGGCGGTCCCCTTTCGGACGCCCGCCCTTGCCGGAGCGTGTGGCGATGACCTCTCCCTGCTCGTTCATCTGGTACCCCGCGGCGAGGAGCTGCTCCTTGTTCCACTCCTGGGCGATGACCTCGCCCGCGGAAGGCTGGCGGAGGAGCACGGTTGCGCCCTCGGCGATGCCGGCGCCGACCTCGGCGAGGGTGTCGCTGCGCCGTCCGACGCGCACGGGAACGCGCACGAAGCGTTTGCCCTGAGGCTGGAACACGTACTGCACGGGCCCTTCGCTGAACAGGGCCTGGACGGGGATGGTGAGCGTTTCTTCGACCTTGTCGAGGATGAGGCGCGCCTCGACCCGCATGGCGGGCTTGAGGTTTGCTTCCGCCGACTTCGCGTCGAGGTTGATCTTCACCGTGTACTCGCGGAGGTTGGGGTCACGCCAGCCGCCGCTCTCGGCCATCACGCCGATGGTGTCGACGCTGCCCTCGAAGACCTGGCCGCCGGCGGCGTCGATGCGGAGCGTGGCCCGCTGGCCCGGGCGGACGCGTCCCGCCATGGATTCGTGCACGCGGACGGTGGCGACCATTTCGCTGGTGTCGGGCAGGGCGATGATGAGCTGGTTGGGGTAGATCTGGGCGCCGATCTGCAGGCCGGCATCGCTGCCGCCGCGGCCCCAGCGCATGCCCTCGACGCTGGTGGAGTAGACGACCAGGCCGTCCTGGGGCGCCTTGATGGTGCAGGAGGCGAGCTGCTCGCGGGACTTGGCGAGCTGGCGTTCCATCGCCTCCACCTGCTGCTTCTGGTTGTCGAGCTCGGCCTTCCGGTTGGTGAGCTGGTTGGCGTTGTTGAGCTTGACGCGTTCGACTTCGGCGGTCTTCTGGTCGACGTTGCTGATCTTCTCGCGCTCCTCCCGCACGTACTCGTAGGTTTCGTAGGTGTCCTTGTCGAGGAGGGCCTGCTTGTAGGTCGCGATGGCCTGGATATAGGAAACCTCGTCGCGGTCGCGCTCGTCCTTGCTGAGGAAGCCCTCGGCGAAGAGGTCCTCGCTGCGGGTCAGGCGGTCCGCCAAGCGTCCGAGCTCGAGGTCGGCGGTGTCGATCTTGAGGGCGAGGTCCTGGCGCTTCTTCACCACGTCGCCTTCGCGCCACTGACGGAGCTGGAGTTCCGCAAGTTCCTTGTCGAGGCTTGCGCGGCTGAGGGCCTGGGCGTTGTCGTTCTCCTGGATGGTGTACTGCGTCTGGGCGGCGACCAGGGCGGCCCGCTGGCTCGTGAGGCGGGGCTCCTGCTCGTCGATCTGCTGCTGCACCTGCTCGCTGTTGAGCTGCACGAGCAGGTCGTCCTTCTTGACGCGCGTGCCCTCGGGGATGATGAACTGGATGGTGCTGTCGCGGTCGAGCTTGCTGCGCAGCTCGATCTGGTTCTTTGCCTGCAGATCACCGTTGGCGGTGGTGGTGATGTCGAAGGCCTGACGCTTCGCAAGGCCCATGTCGCTAGTCAGGCCCTGCGCGGGCTTTCCCGACGGGGTCTTCGGGGGAGTCTGGGAGGATTCGCCGGCTCCGGCGAGGACGGTGATCCCCCCTGCCAGCGAGACCACGGCGATCGCGATGCCTCCGCGCACCCACCGCATGCCGCGCCCGCCCACGTTCTTGGCAATCGTCATCATGTCGTCCTTGCTGTTCGGCTTGGCCTTGTGCCCGGTAGCCCACCTGCTCTTCACGCACCCCGTACAGGAACCGTCCAATCCGATCAATCGCAACGGCACCGATGATCGTTGTACGATGGAGGCGTGCATGCGTTGCTGACAGAGTTGCTTGCCGGGAGAACATTGCTGCTGGCGGTCGCCGCGCCGGTTGAGGTGAGGGGGGTATTTGCAGGCCTTGAAAGACCGGACATGCCAGTGCCGTCGTTATGGGGGGTGGCGCGGGTGCATGAGAAGACGCATGTGCTGTACACGGGTGTGAGCAAGGCCAATGCAGCCGGTGCGCTTGGGTGTGTGCTCGGGGGCACCCACCCATACGGGGCAGTGCTAAGCGTGGGGATCGCGGGCGCTTTGCCGGGCCCGAATGCATTGCGGGTGGGGCAGTCCGTCGTTGCTACCGCGTGCGTCTTCGCGGATGAAGGGGTGGTAACCTCGGGTGGTTTTCAAACCATTGAGAGCATGGGCTTTCCGCTCGATCCGAGCCTGGATTCTGGCGGAGCACTTCCGACAGATCCATCCTTACAGCAGCTTTTTCGCAGTGTTATAGATGTTGCTGGACCAGTTGCGACCGTGTCTACTTGTTCCGGCACTGACTCGCTTGCGCGGGAGGTGCGCGAACGGACGGGCGCAATCGCTGAGACGATGGAGGGGGCGGCGTTGGCGTTGGTCGCTCGGCGGCGGGGGGTGCGTTTCTGCGAAGTGCGCACGATCAGCAACCTGACCGGTGAACGGTCGGCACAGGCGTGGGACATCCCGGGGGCGGTGGGGAGGCTGTCCGATATCGTGCGGGCGGTGGTCGCGTAGGGGCAGGTCCGAGATTGCTGGATTCCGGGTGTGAGGGTCGCGCAACTCCGGCAAGCTGTTCTGACGGCGTCGGTCCCTCTGGGCTGAACCGCGCTGTCGGAAGCGCCGATGCAATCCCACGGCCGCGCCGGTTTCCCCGAGGGTCGGGGGTGGCGTCGTCGTGGAGAAGCGTGCACCGATGGGACTGCCCTTCCTCAGCTCTTCGAAGCAGAAGCAGACCCCCCCGCCGGCCGGCAGCCCCGGGGCGGGAGGTGGCCTCTCGAAGTTTGCGGAGAAGCTCTCGGAGCGCATGGGGACGAATCTGGGCCTGGGTAACACGCTCGGGATGCCGATCGCGATCGACTTCGGCACAGGAGCGCTCAAGATCCTGCAGGTGAACGCGGGCCAGCCGCCGTCGTTGCAGGCGATCGTGAGCCTGGAGACGCCGCAGGCTCTCATTGGTGACAACAAGCGCCGGATGGAGTTCCAGCTGTCCGCGCTGCCCAAGCTTGTCAAGAAGGGCGGGTTCAAGGGCAAGCGAGCGGTGTGTTCGATCCCGGCGTGGCAGACGACGTGCAAGCACCTGCAGTTCCCCCGCCAGGACGGTGTGCCGCTGGCGCAGCTGGTGGCGGCGGCCATCCCGCAGCAGCTGGGCGTAGACCCTGCGTCGCTGGTGTACCGGTTCATCGAGGTGAGCAACGTCGAGCGGAACAACAACAAGATCGATGTGGTGCTGATCGCGGTGGAGCGGGCCGTGGTGGACCGGCTGATGGAGACGCTGGTGGACGCGAAGCTGGAGCCGGTGGGCATCCAGAGCGAGTTCATGTGCACGGTGCGGGCGTTTGACGACATCCACCGCCGGCTCGAGGACAACAAGGCAAACACGCTGTACCTGGACATCGGTGCGAGCACGACGAAGGTCATGATCACGCACGGGCGGACGCTGGTGTTCGCGCGGATGATCGACGTGGGGGGGCGTCACCTGGACGCGGCGATCGCGAAGCAGATCAACTGCGACGAGGTGACGGCCCGCGGGATGCGTTTGGCGCTGGACCAGGAGACGGAGAAGCTCTTCGCACCTGCCCCCGGGCCCGCGTCCGGGGCGGCGGCGCCGGCCCAGCCGGAGGTGGACCGGCGGAGCGGGCTGACGCCCGCGGGGTTGACGGACGACATCACGACGCAGCCGCCGGTGGCGGTGGCGCCGGAGGGGACGAGCCTGCTGGAACCGCTGGAGATCATCACTGACGAGGTGAGGCTGTGCCTGCGGTACCACGCGTCGCAGTTCCCCGGCCAGAAGGTGGACCGGATCATTTTCGTGGGCGGTGAATCTCGGCACCGGGGGCTGACGCAGCACATCGCCCGCGTGCTGAAGCTCTCCGCGCAGATCGCGGACCCGCTCGCCCGTGTGGCCCGCACGGGGAACGAGTCGGTCCTGGGCATCGACCTCAAGCAGCCCCAGCCGGGGTGGGCGGTGGCGCTGGGCCTGTGCCTTGCGCCGACGGACCTGTAGACACGCACGCTAACCAAGGAGCGAACCTGTGGCCCTGCTTCCTTCCGGACAATCCAGCGCGTCGCCCGCCCAGGCGTCGTTCCTTCCGGGCGATTACATCGCCCGCAAGGCGGCGTTCCGCAACAACATCATCACGTGCGCGCTGTTCGTGATGGTGATGGGATCGACGGTGGGCGCGTTCGTGGTGACGCACATCCAGTGGCGGGGCCTGAAGGCACGCTACAACGAGGTGACCCAGGCGTGCGAGGCGGAGAAGAAGAAGCTGACCCAGCTGGACACGCTGCGTGCCCAGCGTGCGGAGATGATGGAGAAGGCGCAGATCACGGCGTCGCTGGTGGAACGCGTGCCCCGGTGGGCGGTGCTGGGGGAGCTTGACTTCCGGATGCCGATGTCGATGCGGATCGACGAACTGGCACTGAAGGGAACGCGGACGGAGGTGCGTGCGCCGGCGGCCGCGCCGAAGGTCAAGACGCTCTCGGGCACGGTGGCCAAGAGCAAGGGCAAGGGGGGCAAGGACGACGTCCCCGAGAAGCCGAAGGTGACGGCCCCGACGTTCTCGTACGCCCTGACGGTGACGGGCACGGCGATCGAGAACAACGACGTGGCGGACTACATCGCGAGCCTGAAGCAGAGCCCGGTGCTCAAGAGCGTGGAGCTGACGTACATCAAGGACGAGAAGTTCCAGGACACGGTGCTGCGGAAGTACGAAATCGTGGCGGCGCTGCGGACGGACGTGGACCAGAAGGCGCTGGCGGCGAGCCTGGAGCAGCTGGTGCAGCAGCGGACGGCGACGGTGAAGGCGATGCAGGCGGGCGAGGGCCACGCGCAGGCGCCCGAGGCGGGCCCGTTCAGCAACGCGGAGGGCGAGCTGCCCGTGGAGATGATCGACCTTACGAAAGGCGGGAACTAAGCCATGCGTCACTACGGAGCACTGGGCGCCTCGGTCGCCCTCGTCGTCGTGGGCCTGCCGGTGGCGGCCTACTTCCTGGTCTTCCGCCCGATGAACGCGGAGGTGCGGCACCTCAAGGATGAGATCGCGCACCGTGAGAGCCTGCTGGGCAAGCTGAAGGAGGAGACGTCGCGGAACGCGGACCTCGAGCGCGCCAACCAGGAGATCGCGGAGAGCATCCGCCAGATCGAGGCCCGGCTGCCGACCAACAAGGAGATCGACGCGATCGTGCGTCAGGTCTCCGACACGGCGGTGGAGAGCGGCCTGCAGCCGCCGTCGATCAAGTCGGCGAAGGCGGTGCCCGCGGGGCTCTACATGGAGCAGCCGCTGGAGATGGAGACGACAGGATCGTTCTCGGGCTTCCGGAACTTCCTGTCGCGCGTGGAGAAGATGGAGCGCATCACCCGCATCCACAACATGAAGGTGACGGAGATCAACAAGGACGGGGCCGAGGTGAAGGTCTCGTTCAGTCTCTCGATCTACTTCATGGACGAGGCGGCGCAGGGGGCAAAGCTGACGATGGGCGGCTGAGGGCCGCCGCGGCGAGCGTACCCACGCCGGAGCAGGGCCCCGCAGAGGGCCGGAGCACGATGACACCCGACTTCCCGCACCCGGAGCAAGCATCATGAACCTGAGCAGCAGCATGCAGCGCAATCCAGAAGCCGGCGCCGGCGGCGGGCCGATCATCATCGAGCAGGGTGGGCGCCGCCGGAGCGCACCGTCGCAGCTCATCGTGGGCGCGGTGGTGCTGGCGGTGTCCGCGGGCGTGCTCATGGGCATGCGTGCGTACGGGGCGCGGTCGGGCATCAACTTCGAGAAGGTGTCGGCGGAGTCCACCTACAAGGAGGACGCGGACCGGACGGCGGCGTATGACCGCATCATGGCGGACCTGTCGCGGTTCAACAAGCCGCTGGATGTTGCCCTTGAGGACTTCGGGCACAGCCCGTTCCAGTCCCGTGACGGCGGCGTGCAGGCGACCGACACGAGGGTGACGGTGGGCGCCGGGCCGGGCCCCACGGGGCATGAATCCGCGGAGCAGCGGGACGACCGGGTGAAGGCGGCGCGGAAGGCGCAGCTAATGAACGAGGTTGCGAAGCTGGAACTTCACACCGTGATGGGCGGGCGGGTGCCGCTGGCCCGCATCAACGACGAGACGGTGGGGCTGAACGGGACTGTCGGGCCGTTCACGGTGGTGGCGATCGAGGGTCGGGGTGTGACGCTGGAGGCGGAGGGCTACCGGTTCAATCTGACGATGCAGGCCTTCGGCGACCAGGCGGCCAAGAAGCCCGGCAAGCGCTGACCGGGCGCGCCGAGCAAGGGCGCGGAGGGAGAGGCACGTGGCGAAGTACAACATCGACGACATCCTGAGCGAGCTGGGCGTGGGCGAGGCGGGCAAGCAGGCCCCGGCCCGGAAGCACACGATCGACAAGGCGGAGAGCGCGTTCTCCCCGCTGCCGAACGTGCCCGCGCACCAGGGGACGCTTGCGCGCTCGCAGCAGCCGGGGGACCCGGCGGGGCGTTCGGCGGGCACGATCACGCCGAGCGTGGGCCCGGCGGTGGCCGACGTGTACAAGGCGGAGGGCGGCGCGGAGGCCGTGAACACGGACGAGCTGGAGTCTCTGCTGCTGTCGAGGAATGTGATCGCGCCCGACAAGCTGGAGACCGCCAAGGCAGTGGTGAAGTCCTCCCCGGGCCGGAAGCTGGTGGACGTGCTGAGCGAGCAGGGGATCGATGAGGGCTCGCTGCAGGCGATCGTGGCGGAGGTGAACGGCCTCCCGTTCGAACGCATCAGCATGGAGAAGGGGCTGGACGGCGGGTTCGACGGGCGGCTGATGCAGCGCCTGACGACGCAGTTCTGCAAGCAGAACATGGTGATCCCGCTGCGCACCGAGGGGTCGCGCGTGGTGGTCGCGACGACGCAGCCGGACAACGTGTTCCTGCTGGACGCGATCCGTTCGCGCCTGCAGTGCCAGGGCGTGAAGCTGGTGCTCACGACGGCGTTCGACATCAAGGGCGCGCTGGAGATCGTGGGCGAGAAGGTGGATGCGGCGAAGGAGCAGCAGTCCGACGTCAGCGACATCCTGGCTGAGGTGGAGGAGGGTGACGTCCAGGTCGAGAAGTCCGAGCAGTCGGACGTGGACCTGGGCAAGGAGGCCAAGGAAAGCCCGGTCATCCGGTACGTCAACCACATCATCCAGCTTGCGCTGCAGCAGGGCGCCAGTGACATCCACATCGAGCCGAGCGAGAAGAAGCTCAAGGTGCGTTTCCGCATCGACGGCGAGCTGTACGAGGTGCTCAATCCTCCGGCGAGCATGGGCGCCGCGCTCACCAGCCGCATCAAGATCATGGCGAACATGGCGATCGACGAGCGGCGCATGCCCCAGGACGGGCGCATCCGGGCGGCGGTGCTGGGCCGGAAGATCGACCTGCGCGTCAGCACGCTGCCGTGCTCCGGCGGCGAGAAGACTGTGATGCGCATCCTGAACGACAAGAGCATCTCGGTGGAGCTGGACCAGCTCGGCTTCGACGAGGACACGCTCACGATCTGGAAGAAGCAGGTGGACGCGCCGCACGGCATCGTGCTGGTGACGGGCCCGACAGGCAGCGGCAAGACGACAACCCTCTACGCGTCGCTCCGGAGCATCGACAAGAGCGCGATGAACGTGTCGACCGTCGAGGACCCGGTGGAGTACACGCTTGAGGGCATCACGCAGACGCAGGTGCACGAGAAGATCGGCATGACGTTCGCGATGGCCCTGCGGGCCCTGCTGCGTCAGGACCCGGACGTCATCCTGCTGGGCGAAATCCGCGACCATGAGACGGCGCACACCGCCGTGCAGGCGGCCCTCACCGGCCACCTGGTGCTGAGCACCCTGCACACGAACGACGCGCCGTCGTCCATCACGCGCCTGGTCAACATCGGGCTGGAGCCGTTCCTGGTGGGGGCAGCGGTGAACGCCGTGCTCGCCCAGCGCCTCATCCGGCGGTTGTGCACTTCGTGCAAGTCGATGGAGAAGCCCAGCGAGGAGATGGCCGAGTACCTCACCATGCAGGGCTTCTCGGCCGACGAGGTGTGGGCAGCGCGGGGGTGCGAGAAGTGCCGCAAGACCGGGTATTCCGGGCGCGTGGGTATCTACGAGATGCTGGTGGTGGACGATCAGCTCCGCGATGTCATCGCGCGGAACCCCAACGTGGCCGAGTTCCGGCGCATGTGCATCGAGCGCGGCATGGTGACGCTGCGGGCGGACGGCATGCGCAAGGTGGCCAAGGGCGTTACGACGGTGCAGGAAGTGCTGCGCGTGACGGAAGCGTCCCACTAGGGGATACCCGGCCGGGCGGGCGCCGGTCCTGCTGGCGGCGCGGTGTGCCACGTTCTGCGGTCTTGCGGGGCGCCCGTCGCACACCCGCTAATCACGGTACTTGGCGTGGCACGACTTGCAGGCGTTGTTCAGTTCCGCGAAGTTCCGGGAGAGCTGCGCGGTGTCCGGCTGCGCGAGGGCGAGCATGTCCTCGATGGTCTGTGCCTGGTCGCTGTCCCTGCGCAGGGATTCGGTGAACGCTGCCTCCTGGGTCTTCGCGCGGTCGCTCTGTGCGCAGAGCCTGAGCAGATCGGCGAGGCGGCCGGCCTCGGCGGCCGGGACGAGATCGGGGTGGTCGGCCGGGGCGACCCACCCCGCCTTTTCGATCGCCTTGAGGTGCTCGACGTGCTCGTCAATCTCAACCATCGACTTGACGAATCCCTTGGGCGGTGAAACAGAGGGGAATCGTGCCGGCGCGGTGTTGAGTTCCTCCTCGGTGAGGACGGACGCGTTGGCGGCGCAGGCGTAGAGGCCCTTGTAGGCGGGCGCGGTCCCGGAGACCTTCATGCGCGCGACCATCTCCTGGGGGGTCGCCCACCCCAGGCTGGCGACGACGGTGCCGGCGGCGCCGGCGCTCCGGTGTTTGCCGTGGTGGCAATGGATGTACACCGGGCCTTCCCGGAGGGCGTCGCGGGTGGCCCGCGCGAGTTCGAGCGTGCGTTGGTGGTCGAACCCGTTGTAGGCGATCGGCAGGTGGATGTAGCGGATGCCTCGGGCGCGTGCGGCGGCGACATCGGGCACGGCCCCGTCGACGCTGATGATCGTGCGGATTCCCATGCCTTCCAGGGTTTCGAACCCGGCGTCGCCCTCGGGGACGCTGCCGGAGTAATAGCCGTCGTGGTACGCGACCACGTTGTGGAGGCCGGCGTAGTCGCGCGGCTTTTCATCAGTCAGGGCGGGCGGGTCCACGTGGACGATCTGGCGGGGGGGCGCGGGGCGGGTCGCGCATGACGGGAGGGTGGCTGCGCAGGAGAGGGCAAGGAGGAGTGCACATACGGTTGGTCCCACACACTTCATCTCAGCAATCTCCATAAATGGTGGCAAGGGTTTGACGGTGTACGCCCGGACGTGTGCAGCGTAACGGCGGGGCGAGCCCACCTGGGTGTCGCGGGGAGTCTGTCCTGTGGCCGGCGGGCTTTACCAATTCTTTGCAAAGATGTAACCGTCGTGAACGGCTGGCCTTGTGGCGTGGCCCTGCCGGCGTGTCTTCGCGGGGTCCTTGAAGAACCTGAACACTTTCCGGTAGACTGTGTGTGGGCGGGCGTGGCGGTCCACGCGACCCGCCGGCGTTTGACCTCTCCTTGCATAAATAGAAGGAACCCCTATGACGACGCGACTGCTGCCCCCCATGTTCCTTGCTCTCGCGGCCGTGACCGCGCCCACCCTCGCGCAGGACGCGGGCGGTCAGGCGGGGCACGATGCCAAGGGTTTCTTTCTTGCCCAGGGTGATACCCGGCTGAACATGAGCGGGTTCGCGCAGTTCCGCTACATGGTGAACTCCCGGGACGACGCCGGGGACAACGAGGAGATAACCCAGGGCTTTTCCGACCGGCGTATCCGCGTGATCTTCTCAGGCGACTTCAGCAAGCAGTGGGGGTACAAGATTGACGTGGATATGCAGTCGGACGGGTCGTTCAAACCCGCCGACACGTTCATGTCGTACAAGGACGGGGCGTGGCGGTTCCGTGGCGGCCAGTTCAAGCTCCCGATCCTGAAGGAGGAGCTGGTGGCGGACACCGACCAGCTGGCAGTCGAGCGGTCGGTGGTCAACAGCGTGTTCACCGGGGCGCGCAGCCAGGGCGTGGATGCGACCTACACCGACAAGCAGTTCCGGTTCATGGGCATGGTGAGCGACGGCATCAACCAGCTCAACACTCCTTTCACGGACGAGCCGGCGGACTTTGCCGTGACCGCCCGCGGCGAGTACCTGTGGGAGGGAGAGGACTTCAAGCGGTTCGACAGTTTCGCCGGCTGGCGCGGCAAGGGCTACAGCGGCATGCTCGGCGGCGCAGTCCACTACCAGGACGGGGGTGAGACCGGCGGGAGCAGCGACGCGAGCAACTTCACCTACACGGTGGACGCGTCCGCCAAGGGGGACGGGTGGAGCGTGTATGCGGCGTTCGTGGGTCGCAGCGTCGAGACCGGCGGGAGCGACTTCAACGACATGGGCTGGCTTGTCCAGGGCGGTTACTTTGTGTCCGACCAGGCCGAGTTGTTCGCGAGGTTCGCCCACGTGATGCCGGACGAGGACCGTTCGGCGGGAGAGGACTTCAAGGAGCTCACGGTGGGCGCCGCGTACTACGTGTTCCCAGAGAGCGCCGCCCTGAAGATCACCGCCGACGTGACCATCGGTCTGGACGACCAGGCAGGTGCTTCCTCGGTGGTGAGCACCAGTGCTGCCAACGGTCTGCTGGCCTCAGGGGAAGAGCAGACCTACGTGCGCCTGCAGGCGACGTTCGTGTTCTGACCTCTTGATGGCCGTGATTGACCCGGGAACCGGGGCGCACCGCCCCGGTTTCATTTCTTTCACCCCGCGTTGCGGATCGGCGGGGGCGGTATCCTTTCCACGCGGGGCTTTGCCTGCGCAGGAGGTGCCGTTATGCACGGGTTGCTCGCGACAGTCCTGGGGGTGCTGGTCCTTCTGGCCGGCTGCTCGACGGGGCGGCTTGCCCGGCTGGAGCGGAAAGCGGACCGCATCGAGGACTCGCTGCGGTCGGAGCAGAAGCGGGTGCTTGCCCTGGGCCCGGGCGACCCTGGCCGCGCGGCCCGCCTGGACTACCTGTCGCAGCTCCGGGGTTCGCTCTCCGCCGCGAACGTGGCGCGCGGCACGGTGCCCTACATCATCGAGGAACCGCAGCGACCGATCGCGTACGACGTGCTCGAGGAGGTGTATTCCACGATCGAGTGGAACATCCCGCTGGGCCCGAACGATCCTGCCCGCAAGGCCATGCCCTCCCAGTTTTCAGGGAACTCGCTGCAGTTGAAGTGACTGCGGTGCCGGGGCGGACCCGGCGCCGACGAACGTGTGACGGCCACAACCCGGACACCCAGCCCCGGCGCAACTCCCATGACCCAGCCTATCGCCAACGTTCTGACGGAGACCCGCACATTCCCTCCCGTGCCTGCACGGGACCTCGGGTTCCCGTACTGGCACATCTCCAGCCTTCAGGAATACAGGCGTCTTCACGCCCAGTCGCTCAAGGATCCCGAGGGGTTCTGGAGCGGGGAGGCCCGGCGTCTGGCGTGGTTCCGGCTGTGGGACGAGGTGCTGGACTGGAAGGTGCCGGACGCGCGGTGGTTCGTCCACGGCCAGCTCAACGCCTGTTATAACTGCGTGGACCGGCACGTGCAGGGCGGGTACGGGGACCAGGTTGCGTTGGTCTGGGAGGGCGAGCCGATGGGGCCCAACACCAGCCATGTGGCGCCGGGCACCGCCTATGCGCGCGAGCCGCACGTGCGGACGTTCACGTACCGGGCGCTGCAGCAGGAGACCAGCCGGTTTGCGAACATCCTGAAGCACCTGGGGGTGCGCAAGGGTGACGTGGTCACGATCTACATGCCGATGGTGCCCGAGATGGCGGTCGCCATCCTGGCGTGCGCCCGTATCGGCGCCGCCCACAGCGTGATTTTCGGCGGGTTTGCGCCGCACGCCATCTCGGAGCGGGCTATTGACGCGAAGAGCCGGGTGATCGTGACGGCCGACGGGGGGTCGCGCCGGGGCGAGGTGGTGCAGCTGCGGAAGAACGTGGAGGAGGCGTGCGTGCTGGCGGCCAACCACGGGCACATCATCAACCACGTGGTGGCTTTGCGGCATACGTCTCACGAGGCTCCGAGCGCACGGTTCCGGAGCGGGTCCACACCCGTGGACGGTGCGCGGGCCACGCACTTCCACTGGTGGCACGACCTGCTCCCCTTCGTGACCGATGCGTGCCCGTGCGAGCCGATGGACAGCGAGGACATGCTGTTCCTGCTGTACACCAGCGGTAGCACGGGGAAACCCAAGGGCATCGTGCATACCACGGGCGGGTACCTGACATTCGTGGGAACGACGACGCGGGTGACGTTCAACCTGATCCCGGATTCGGGCCAACTGTTCTGGTGCTCGGCGGACATCGGGTGGATCACGGGGCACTCCTACGTGCTATACGGGCCGCTCATGAATCGGGTGCCGACGCTCATGTACGAGGGGGCTCCTAACTTCCCGACCATGGAGGGTGGCAAGGGAGATCGCTTCTGGGACATCATCGCCCGTCACCGGGTGACGCACTTCTACACGGCGCCGACGGCCATCCGGACGTTCATGAAGTGGGGCGATGACCTGCCCGCACGGCACGACCTGTCGAGCCTCAAGCTGCTCGGGACCGTGGGCGAGCCCATCAACCCGGAGGCGTGGGTGTGGTACCAGACGCACATCGGGCGGGGGCGGTGCCCGATCGTGGACACGTACTGGCAGACGGAGACGGCGGGCCACGTGTGCACGCCCATACCCGGCGCCGTCACGACCAAGCCGGGGTCGTGCACGCTCCCGATGCTTGGGATTGACGCTGCCATTGTGAACGAGCAGGGAGAAGAGATGGGTCCCAACCAGGGCGGCCTGTTCGTGATCCGCAGGCCATGGCCGGGGATGCTGCGGGGCGTGTACGGCAACCGCGAGCGGTTCGTGAGCAACTACTGGGGACGGGTGCGGGACGCGCGGACCCAGCAACCGTGCTACTTCTCCGCAGACGGTGCGCGCAGGGACGCGGACGGGTACTTCTGGATCCAGGGACGCATCGATGATGTAATCAAGGTGTCCGGCCACCTGCTGGGCACGATGGAGGTGGAGAGCGCGATCGTGAGCCACCCCGGCGTCGCGGAAGCGGCGGTGGTGGGGTTCCCCCACGACATCAAGGGCAGCGGCATCTGCGCGTTCGTGACCATGCGCCCGGCGTGGCTCATCAAGCAGGCCCGGCAGGCGGACGAGGCGCTCAAGAAGGAGATCGCGGCCCACGTGGCCCACGAGGTGGGGCCGGTGGCAAGGCCTGACCAGGTGCGCTTCGCTGAGGCGCTGCCCAAGACGCGGAGCGGCAAGATCATGCGGCGCCTGCTGCGGGATGTTGCGGCAGGAGTAGAGAAGATCACGCAGGACACGACCACTTTGGAGGACTACAGCGTGGTCGCGAAGCTGAGGGGGGACGAGGAGTGAGCCGGCACGGGGCCAAGCGGGTGGGGGGGGCGGCGATGCTCACGGGCGTTCTGGCGCTGGGGTCGTGCACCGCCATTCCCGCACCGATGCTTGCGAGCGCGGGGATGAATGCGGCGGCCAGCAGCGGCGGTTCTTTCATCTCCGGCTCGATGGAGAATACGTTCGTGCTGCCGCTGGCGACGGTGGCGGGAACCGTGGAGTATGTGGGGGCGGACCTGCGGTACAAGGTGCGGCTGCATTCCGTGTCACGGACAACCCGCACCTACTTCTTCGTGCCCGAGAATGGCGACGCCCTGCGCGTCCGGCTGACACAGCACACGCCGGTGGTGACCACCATCAGCATCCGGGTGGGGCTGCTGGGAGATCAGAACCTCTCGCGGTTCCTGCTGAGCGAGATTGAACGCCAGCTGCCGGACAGACCGGTGGAGGGTCTGCGGTAATCCGTCGGTTTAGACGGCGTGCTTGGAGACCGAGCCGAGCATGGCGGATAGGTCACCGGGCTTGCCCTTCCAGCGGCGACGTGCTTCGAACAGGGCCATGTCGGCCACGGTTGTGCCCTTGAGGAAGTCCAGGAACTCGGAGCGATGGATGCTCCAGAACTTGTGACAGGGGCAGGCGCGGTCATCGCTGCATTCGGCAGTTCCCAGCATGCACCGGTGCTGCACGCTTGGGTCGTCCAGCGCGACGCACACGTCGTGGAGTGTGACGGTCTTCGGGTCCTTGGCAAGGGTTACGCCGCCACCGATGCCGCGCTGCGTGATGACGATGCCCTTGCGGGCAAGGGTCTGGACGATCTTGGCGAGGTAGGGCGCAGGGATGCCCGAGGCCTGTGCGATCTCCTTGACCAGCACGGGCTTACCTCCGCCCGAGGCGACCTGGGCGAGAGCGGTTGCGGCATATCCAACAGCTTGGGTCAGCATGACGGTCCTCCCGGCGGGGCGAAGGGTAACCAGCATAATAGCGGACAAAGCGAGCATGTGTTCCAGTATTCCTTGAATTTGTGATCTGTGAAGACCGCGCTGAAATATGGCAATGAAAGATCAATGGACGTAATTATCGCAGAATTACGGCTGGAAAAGTGCTTGACAAATCGGCCGTTCAGGTCGATTATTCCAAAGGACCAGAATATCGTTTTGTCGGATTGTTGGCGCCGATAGCCCGGTGTGTGCAACGGAGTCGGCCCGAGTGTCATCGTGCAGCCCCGCGGCCCACGGAAAAAGGAAGACCAGCCATGACTGCGAACGCAGCCACGCACGCCCCGCATTCACACGCCGAGAACGGGCCGATGGAGAAGTTCGTCTATGACGACGCCATCGTCCGCAAGTTCATGCTGGCGATGCTGGTGTGGGGCTTTGTCGGCATGCTGGTGGGGCTCATCATCGCCCTGCAGCTTGCCATCCCGCAGCTCAACTTTGGGCTGGAGTTCCTTGGTTATGGGCGTCTGCGTCCGCTGCACACCAACGCGGTGATCTTCGCGTTCGCGGGCAACGCGATCTTCACGGGGGTGTACTACAGCACGCAGCGGCTGTGCAAGACGCGCATGTGGAGCGACAAGCTGAGCAACCTTCACTTCTGGGGGTGGCAGGCGATCATCGTTTCGGCGGCGCTCACGCTGCCGCTGGGCATCACGGCGGGCAAGGAGTACGCGGAGCTCGAGTGGCCGATCGACCTTGCGATCGCCGTGGTTTGGCTGGTCTTCTTCGGCGTCAACTTCACGATGACGCTCATCAAGCGGCGTGAGCGGCACATGTACGTGGCGCTGTGGTTCTACATCGCGAGCCTGGTGACGGTGACGGTGCTGCACGTGTTCAACTCGCTGGCGGTGCCGGTCGCGCTCGCGCAGGTAATGAACGGCGAGGCGCCGACACTGGTGGGGTTCACGAAGTCGTACTCGGTGTACGCGGGCGTGCAGGACGCCTTCATGCAGTGGTGGTACGGGCACAACGCCGTGGCCTTCTTCCTGACCACGCCCTTCCTGGGCATGATGTACTACTTCGTGCCCAAGGCTGCGGAAAAGCCCGTGTACTCGTACCGGCTGTCGATCGTGCACTTCTGGAGCCTGGTGTTCATCTACATCTGGGCGGGCCCGCACCACCTGCACTACACGGCCCTGCCGCAGTGGGCGAGCACGCTGGGCATGATCTTCTCGGTCATGCTGTGGATGCCGTCCTGGGGCGGGATGATCAACGGCCTGCTGACGCTGCGCGGGGCCTGGAACAAGGTGGCGCAGGACCCGATCCTGAAGTTCTTCGTGGTCGCCATCACCTTCTACGGCATGAGCACGTTCGAGGGCCCGATGCTCAGCATCAAGAGTGTGAACAGCCTGAGCCACTACACGGACTGGACCATCGCGCACGTGCACGCAGGCGCGCTGGGCTGGAACGGCTTCATGGCGTTCGGCATGCTCTACTTCCTGCTCCCCCGGCTGTTCCAGACGCAGCTGTGGAGCCGCAAGCTCATGACCTACCACTTCTGGATCGGGACCATCGGCATCGTGCTCTACATCATCTCGATGTACACCGCGGGCATCATGCAGGGGCTCATGTGGCGGTTCTTCGACGAGTCGGGCAGGCTGCAGTACGACTTCGTCGAGACGGTGACGTCCATCATGCCCATGTACTACATCCGTGTCGTGGGCGGCCTGCTCTTCCTGTCGGGTGTGGTGATGGCGGGCATCAACTTCTTCATGACGTGGAAGTCCCGCCCGGCGGTGTACGAGGAGCCCGTGCACGAGGCCCCGTCCCTGTCCGCGGTGTACACCGACCCGCCGCAGCCGGCGTCGCGCCTCACGGCCAACACCGAGTTCGGGCACCAGGGCGACGTGGTGATCCAGGGCTGGTGGCACCGCGTGTGGGAACGGCGTCCGATCAAGTTCACGGTCATGACCCTCATCGCGGTCGTGGTCGCCTCCCTGTTCGAGCAGATCCCGCTGTTCCTCATCAAGAGCAATGTCCCGACCATCGCGAGCGTCAAGCCGTACACGCCACTGGAGCTGTACGGACGCGACATCTACATCTCCGAGGGCTGCTACAACTGCCACTCGCAGATGATCCGGCCGATATTCGCGGAGGTGAAGCGGTACGGCGAGTACAGCAAGCCGGGCGAGTTCGTGTACGACCATCCCTTCCAGTGGGGCAGCAGACGTACGGGCCCGGACCTGGCGCGTGAGGGCGGCCTGCGGAGCCATGACTGGCACGTGCGTCACCTCGAGAACCCGCGCAACCTGATCCCGCAGTCGGTGATGCCCACGTACGCGCACCTGCTGACGGAGGAGATCGACTTCAACTCCATCCAGTCGCGTGTGCGGGCCCACGCGATGATCGGCGTGCCGTACGGCGACGCGGTCAAGGACGGTGTCGCGCCCCAGATGGCGCGGGACCAGGCCAGGCAGATCGCGTCCGATCTAGTCAAGCAGAGCGGCTACGAAGGGATGGAGACCAAGAAGGTGATCGCTCTCACGGCTTACCTCCAGCGCCTGGGGACGGACATCTTCAAGCCGGCCGATGCGCCCGCCGCCCCGGCGCCGGCGGCCACCCCGGCGGGCAAGACCACCGGAGTGCCCGTGAAGCCCGACAGCCAGGTGAGCACGGCACCGGGCGCGAAGGGGGGCACGCCATGAGCCTGACCGAGATCATGAGCGCAGCGGGGCTGACGTTCTACCCGATCGCTGCGATGATCCTGTTCCTGTTGGCCTTCACCATCGTGCTGGCGCGTGTCCTCAGCAGGAAGAACGCCCGCACGCTCGAGCAGTACTCGTTCATGCCCCTGGAAGACGACGCCCGCACCCCACGCAACGGAGGCGCCACATGAGCCACGCAGCCACACCAAGCAACCCCGGCGCCGAGCCGACCCCCCAGGAAGTCGCCAAGAAGCTCAAGGACCAGCTGATGGACCATGAGTACGACGGCATCCGGGAGTTTGACAACCCGACGCCGAGCTGGTGGCACGCCATCTTCCTGGGCACGGTGCTCTTCTCGCTGCTGTACTGGGCCATCTTCACGTTCAACCCGATGGCGCCCACTCCCCAGAAAGAGGTGGAGCGGCGTCAGAAGGCTGAGGTCCAGAAGATTTTCGGCACCCTCGGGGAACTCCAGAACGACGCGCCGACTCTGAAGAAGATGATGGCCGACGAGAAGTTCATGGGCATTGCCCAGGGCTGGTTCGCGGGCAATTGCGCGTCGTGCCACGGCGCAGACGGCGGCGGTATCAACGGCGTGAATCTCTGCGATGAAAACTACAAGAACGTCAAGAAGATCGAGGACATCTTCGACGTGATCACCAACGGACGGAACGCCGGCGCGATGCCGCCCCAGGGTACCCGCTACTCGCAGAACGAGCGGGTGCTGCTGGCGGCCTACGCGGCGCACCTGCGCGGCACGAAGCCGGCCACGCCGAAAGCGCCGGAGGGGGACGTGATCCCCCCCTGGTAAGGAATAGGTCTGGACGAACCTGGAAAGGCACGGGCGATGGGCAGCACGGGGAACACAGGGGAGCAGGCGGGCGTGGTGGCGGTCGTGGAGCCCGGCACGGCGCCGGCGAAGGTCATTTCGGCGCCGGTCGCGCCCTCGGCCTTGAGCACGATGTACGACGACGGGTCGCGGAAGTGGATGAACCCGCGCCCGTCGCACGGGAGGTTCTTCACACGGCGGGCCGTGGTCGCGTACGCGCTGATCTCGCTGTTTGCCGCGCTCCCGTTCGTCCGGATCGGGGGCTTCCCCGCGGTATTCCTGGACGTAGTGCACCGGCGGTTCCACCTGTTCGGCTACACGTTCTTGCCCACGGACTTCGTGCTGCTGGCACTCCTGGGGATCACGGTCATCGTGAGCATCTTCCTGGTGACGGCGGTCATCGGGCGTGTGTGGTGCGGCTGGGCCTGCCCGCAGACGGTCTACATGGAGTACGTGTACAGGCCCTTCGAACGGTTCTTTGACGGCATGCCCGGCAAGCCGGCGAAGAACTGGTTCCAGCGGTCAGGGTCGGGCAAGGGGATCAAGTACGTCGTCTACTTTGTGGTCTCGCTCTTCCTGGCGAACGTCTTCCTCTCCTACTTCGTGGGCGTGGACACGCTTGCCCAGTGGGTGCAGCGTTCCCCGATCAACCACCCGAGCGGGTTCCTGGTGGTCGCCGTGACCACCGTGCTGATGATGTTCGACTTCTGCTTCTTCCGCGAGCAGACCTGCATCGTCGCCTGCCCCTACGGGCGATTCCAGAGCGTGATGCTGGATCGCAATTCGCTCATCGTGGGGTACGACCGCAACCGGGGCGAGCCGCGCGGGAAGGGCAAGCGCGACATCGGGCTCAGGGTGGTGAACAGCGCGCGGGCAGCGCCCCTGGGCGACTGCATCGACTGCACCATGTGCGTGCAGACTTGCCCGACGGGCATTGATATCCGCAACGGCTTGCAGCTGGAGTGCATCCACTGCACGCAGTGCATCGACGCGTGCGACGCGATCATGGACAAGGTCGGCGCGCCGCGGGGCCTCATCCGCTACACCTCCCAGGCCGACCTGGAGGGCGGGCACTGGAAGCTGTTGCGCCCCCGTCTTGTCATCTACCCGGTGGTGCTGACCGTCGTGGTCAGCCTCTTTGTCTACCTGCTGCTGCACCGCGGTCCTGCGTACGTGCACGTGCAGCGCGGGCAGGGCGCACCGTTCTACACGCTGCCCAGCGGGGAGGTGGCCAACCCGGTCCGCATCAAGATCATCAACAGGCGCAGCGAGCCCATGGAGTACACGGTTTCCACGCTGGACGCGTCCTCGCACATCATTGCAGACCAGGTGCCCGTCCGCGTCGAGCCGTTCGCGTCCGTGATGGTCCCGGCCACCATCACCACGCAGCCGGGCAACTTCCAGCACGGTCAGCACATGGCCAGCGTGGTGGTGAGCGATGGTGCCGGGTTCCGTAAAGAGGTACCCTACCGGATGATGGGCCCCGCGGGTCACTCCCGCCCCGCGGACGCGAAGCCCGAGATTACGCACGAGCCCGCGGACGCTGAGCACAAGGAGGGCAAGCCATGAGCGAAGCAGCGCCCGTACGGTCCCGCCTGTGGCCCGGCATGATCTTCGCCCTGCTGGGGCTCAATGTCGTCGCCGTGGGCGTGACGGTGTTCTTCGCGCAGAAGTACAAGGCGACGGTGGTGGACCGTTCCTACGACGTGACGGCCCAGCATTGGGACCAGGTCAAGGCCCAGCAGGAACACCAGGCGGCCCTGGGGTGGACCTGCAGCCTCGCGGTAGACGAGAGCCAGGCCCAGCGGACGCTGCGTATCGCCATCAGCGACTCACACAGGCAGCCGGTGCCGGGTGCAAGCGTTGAGGTCGTGTGTTTCCACAACGCCCACGCGTCGGACCCGCTCACCCTGATGGCGGCCTACGCGGGGGGCGAGTACACGGCTCCAGTGCCGGCCATGCAGGACGGGTTGTGGACGTTCCGCGTCCGCGCAACTACCCCCAGCGAGGAGGCGCAGTTCACGATCGAGCGTGAGGCGGCGTCCCTCCGGCAGGGTGCCCGGGGGGCAACCTGATGCTCGCGTTGCTGGGTGCAGTCCTGCTCGCGAGCGTCCTGGGCAGCACGCACTGCGCCGGCATGTGCGGCGCGTTCCTGATGTTTGCGGTCGGCATGCAGCCCACCCGCCGTGAGCACGTGGTCTGCCAGTGCGGCTACCACGGTGGTCGGCTGTTCACCTACGTGGTTCTGGGTGCGGTGGCGGGCGGCATGGGCCGGGCGTTGGACCTGGGTGCCGGTGCGGTGGGGCTGCAGCGGGGGGCGGCGATGTTCGCAGGAATCGCGATGATCCTTTTCGCGAGCATTCTGCTGGCGCAGCGGGCGGGGGTCAGGTTGCCGCGGGCGCCGGTGCCGGCGTTCATGCAGCAGGCTCTTGTACGTGCCCACCGGGCGATCGCAGCGTGGACACCCGCGCGGCGGGCGGTGGCGACGGGTCTTCTGACGACACTCCTCCCGTGCGGGTGGCTCTATGCGTTCGTCATCGTGAGTGCGGGAACCGCCCATCCCATGCTGGGCGCCCTTTCCATGGCGGTATTCTGGCTCGGCACGGTCCCGTTGCTGGCGGCGCTGGGCGCGGGGCTGCAGGTAGTGTCAGGCCCTCTCCGCAGGCACCTGCCGGTTGCGACCGCGGTCATTGTGCTGTGCATGGGGGTGCTCACGGCTGCGGGGCGCGTCACGTTGCCGACGACGGCACTGGTCGGCCGACTGGGTGCGGTGCCGGGCTCCGCCGGTGCGGCGGTGGAGCAGGTCAGCCACTTTGATCAATCTGCCTTGCCGTGCTGCAACCCCGCGGGGGAGGCCCCCGTTGAAAGGAGTGCCCCGTGACCGCGATTGCTTCAGGCGTTGCCGGGGCTTCTTCCGCACCGTCCTGTACACACTGCGGGCTGGACGTGCCCGCGGGCCTTGTGGAGGAGGGCGCAGCGAGCCAGTTCTGCTGTGAGGGGTGCCGCACGGCGTACCAGGTCATCCAGGAGGGCGGGCTGGCGAGTTTCTATGCGATGCGCGCGCGTGAGGGCACATCCGTCCGTGCTGCGCGCCCAGCGCGCGCGCGGGCGTACTCGGAGTTTGATGACCCGACGTTCCAGGACCTCTACTGCCGGATGTGCACGGGCAACTTGCGGTCGACGGACCTGCTTCTGGAGGGCGTGCACTGCGCCGCCTGCGTATGGCTGCTGGAGAAACTCCCCACGCTGGTGCCGGGGGTTATCGAGGCCAGGCTCACCCTCAGGCGGGCTTCGCTGCACGTGGTGTGGAGCGCCGATGCGGTTGCCTTGTCCACGGTCGCCCGCACGCTTTCCACGCTCGGGTATACGCCCCACCCCGCGCGGGGGCGAAGGGCGGACGAGGTGCGCAGGGCCGAGGACCGCAGGTCCCTCATCCGCATCGCGGTTGCCGGAGCGTGCGCCGGCAACGTGATGCTGCTGTTCATTGCCCTGTACGCAGGGCTCTTTGACGCCATGGACCCGGCGCACGTGCAGCTCTTCCGCTGGGCGAGCATGGTGCTGTCCACGATCGCGATCCTCTGGCCTGGCTGGGTGTTCTTCCGGGGCGCGTGGGCCTCCGTGCGTGCCCGCTCGCTCACCCTGGATGTGCCCCTCGCGATCGGCTTCGGGGCGGGGCTGGTCTGGGGCATCTTGAACACCATCCGCGGCACGGGCGACCTTTACTTCGATTCCCTCGCGGCCCTCATATTTTTCCTGCTTGTGGGGCGGTTCATCCAGCACCGCCAGCAGCGGACGGCCGCCGACAGCGTCGAACTCCTGTTCAGCCTGACACCCACAAACGCCCGTGTTGTCGACGGGGACGCCGTGCGCGATGTGGCGGTCGAAGCACTCAAGCCTGGTCAGTGGGTCGAGGTTCGGTCGGGAGAGTCGGTCCCCGCCGACGGCGTGATCCGGTCAGGTGATGCCAGGATCGACCGATCGCTGCTGACAGGCGAATCCCGTCCGGCGCACCTGCGGGTGGGGGACGCAGCGCACGCAGGCACGGTGAACCTGTCGGGGATCATCCGCGTCGAGGTAACAGCGACCGGGGAGGCGACCCGTGTGGGGCAGTTGATGCGGCTGGTGGAGGAAGGATCGCGCCGCAAGGGTGAGGTGGTGCAGCTCGCGGACACGTTCGCCGGCTGGTTCATCATCGCCATCCTGGTGCTCAGCACGGTGACGGCGGTGCTCTGGTGGCGGACAAGTCCGCAGCGGGCGATCGATCATGCGATCGCCCTGCTGATCGCCACGTGCCCGTGCGGGCTTGGCCTGGCGACGCCGCTTGCGATGACCGTGGCTCTGGGGCAGGCGGCCCGGCGCGGCATCCTGGTGAAGAGCGCGGAGGCTGTTGAGCAGCTTTCGCGGGCGGGAACGCTCATCCTGGACAAAACCGGCACCATCACCGGCGGACGCACCTCGCTGGCGCGGTGGTGGGGGACTGATGAAGTCGCCGGCATAGTCGGGGCGGTGGAGGCGGCCTCGGGACACCATGTTGCGCGGGCGCTGACTGAAGGGCTGGCGCGCCATGCGCAGCCGGGCCTGGGAGTTGAGGGGTTCGTCGAGGCGACGGGGAGGGGTGTCGCTGCGGTGGTGGGCGGACGGAGTGTGCGCATCGGGTCGGTGCCGTTCGTATCGGGCGCGACGATGTGCATGGGAGCTTCCGAGGCTCTGGCGGATGTCGAGCGCGATGGGCTGTCGCCCGTGCTTGTGGCGATTGAAGGAACGGTGGTCGGTGTCGCCGGGCTGGGGGACGCGATCCGTCCTGACGCGGCTGAGGCGGTAGCCGGACTGCGTGGACAGGGCTGGCGAGTGCTCATCGCGAGCGGTGACGCCCCGCACGTGGTCGCGGCTGTCGGACGGATGTTGTCCCTTCCCCCGGGTGATTGTCACGGGGGTCTCACCCCCGAGCAGAAGACCGATCTGGTCCGGCTGTCGAGGTCTTCGGGCCCGGTGGTCATGGTGGGGGACGGTGTGAACGATGCACCGGCGCTCGCGGAAGCAACGGTGGGCGTCGCTGTGCACGGCGGGGCGGAGGCGAGCCTCGCGGCGGCCGATGTGTACGCGGCGCGGGAAGGCCTTGCTCCCTTGGTGGACTTGCTGAAGGGCTCCCGCCGCACCATGGGCGTGGTGAAGCGGAGCATCGCGGTCTCACTGGCCTACAACGTGGTGGTCGCTGGCCTGGCGATGGCCGGCCTCGTCACGCCTTTGGCCGCGGCGATCCTGATGCCTGCGGCGTCATTGTCCGTGCTTGCCGTGTGCGTGCGTGCCCGGACGTTCGCGGAACCCAGGCGGAAGGTGCCGGGCGTGCGCTTGTTGGCCGCCGAACAACGGGAGTGCGCGACACCCGCGGCCCAGGGAGGTGCGTAATGGCGGTGCTCTACATCGTTCTGCCGCTGGCGTTCGTGGTTGCCGGCGCGGGAATTCTCGCGTTCATTTGGGCGGCGCGCCGGGGCGAGTTTGACGACCTGGACACGCCCCCGTTGCGGGCGATCATGGACGATGAGCCGGCGCAGGGGTTGAAGCCGAGCCGTCCGTCGGCGTCGCCGGAGCGGCCTGCGGACCTTCAATGAACACGTCCACCGCCTGGCCGGGCAGGAGGGGTGCGTCCTCGGGCGTTTGCGTCACCTCGAAGAGCACGTCGATGACGCGTGTATCCACACGCTCGATGTTGCTGCCCGTCAGGTCCAGCTTCGGGCGTGCGTAGGGCTCGACCCTCAGCAGGCGCAGCGGCACATCGCGCACGACGCTGCCCCGGGTGCGGGCGACCGCGTTGCGTGCCGGGAGTGGGTCGCCGTTCGCGCCGGTGACGAGAGCAATATCCTCCTCGTCGACCTGGGCGCGGATGTGGAGGCGTGTCAGATCACCGAGGATCATCGCAGGGCGGGAGGAGTCGGTGCTCGCGTTCTCACCCGGTTCGATGCTGCGGCGGAGCACCTGCCCGTCGCGCGGGGCGCGGACGATGAGGCGGTCCTTGAGCACCCTGAGGGCCTCGACCTCTGCTCTGCGCTGGCCCAGCTGGGCCTGGGCCACCGCCAGGTCCGGCTTCCACCCGCCCGCCCTCATGCGGGCAAGGTCCGCTCTGGCACGCTCGAATTCGGCGGCGGCGGTGTCCCTGGCGTAGCGTGCAAGCGAGACGTCGCGTTCGTTGTTTGCGCCGCGCTGCTGCACCTGCTCGGCGAGGTGCAGCGCCTCATTTCTGTCGGCGAGTTGAGCCTGCGCGCGGGACAGGGATGCTTCCAGCGGCGGCAGGTCTTCTTCCCTGGGGAGCGCGTGCCAGCGGGCGATCTCGGCCTCTGCCGCGGTGACCGCGGCCTCTGCGCGCAGGAGGTCCGCGTCCAGCAGGCGGGAGTCCAGCTCGTACAGCGCATCGCCCGACTTGACCTGGTCGCCCACTTCTGCGTGCACCCTGGTGACGAGGCCGCTCTCGGGCGAAACGACAGAGACATCACGGGCCGCCGGTTCCACCAGCCCGAGCGCTGCAACCCCAGACGCGTACGGGTTGACCGAGGGCGGGCGCGCCAGGGGGAGTTCGGGGGGGGTGGTCTTGCTGTTCGCGACGGCGTATGCAGCGACCGCGAGGCCGATCACGGCCAGGAGAATGGTGAGCCAGCGGATCATCGGGGATTATTCGCCGAAGTTAGGCCGGCCCGCTGGGAGGGCATTCGCCGGGCGTCGGCGCTCACGTCACCTGCCATCTTCGTTGAGCTCACGCACGTAGATGTTCGCCCATTCGATCGGGTCCCCGTGGTGCTGCAGGAGGATGGGGCCGCGTTCGTTGATGCCCGGGATCTGGGCGTTGTCGATCACACGCTTGCCGTTGAGTTCGACCGTGGCCCGGTCGCCCACCAGGCGTATGCGGAAGCGGTTCCACTGGCCGGCCGGGAGGTCCGCACGCTCCCTGGGGGTCGCCGCCGCACGCACGTCCTTCCCGACTTTCTGATCATTGCGGACATCCCACAACTCGCCGGAGCCGACCGGCCAGCACCAGATGTTGACCTGAGAACGCTCGGTCCCGCGCAGGTAAATGCCGCTGTCGCCGGAGTTCTTGATCGGCTGCGTAACAACCTTGCCGGCGCCGTCGGTCTTCGCGGAGCCGTCGGGCAGGATGACGGGGACGGCGTCGTCCTTGGCCTTGCCGGGGAGGCGCCAGTCGGCGATCATTTCGTAGTTGCGATATTCCTTCTTCGTCCTGAGGTGTGTGGCCTTGCCGTCGTAGCGGAGGACCCAGTCGTCCATGGCCCAGTGGCCCTTGAGGGCATCGGACATATCCCACTGGCTCAGGGCCTCGTCGGTGAGGAGGGGAGCAAAGCCCTCGTCACCCGAGGCGATCTGGGAAGCGTCCAGCGCGGGCGAGGCGGAAGGGAGCTCCTTGATGCGGATATTCCTGAAGTCGATGGGTCCACCCTCAGATTCGAGGCAGATGACGCCCTTGCGCGGGGTGATGTCCTTGCCCCGGGTGACGACCTTGCCGTTCACGGCCAGGGACAGCTCACCGTTCACACATTCCACCCGGTAGTGGTTCCACAGGGGGCTTGGGTTCATGCGCTTTTCCAGGGGCATGGCGCGGTTGCCGCTGGGGCGGGTGAGTGGTGTCATCTTTGCGCCATGGATGGGGAAGACATCGCCGTCGCTGGTGTACCAGGTGTCCTCCATTCCGTCCATCACCTGTACTTCGATGGCGCGGGTGAAGGGCTGTCCCCGGGCGGTGAGGGCGTCTGACCAGACGAACAGCCCGGCGTTGGACCTGGGCTGGAGGTGGCGCCACTCGAGCTCGAGCACGAAGTTCTCGAACTGCTCGTTGGTGCGTAACACACCGGTGGGGCTGCCGGTGCAGTGGATCACGGGGATTCCGCGCTCGTCCTTGGATACGGACCACGTGGAGCCGAAGGTGTTGACGTTTGTCCAGGAGCCGAGCGTGCCGTCGAACAGGCTGCGGAACCCAGGCTCGGTGCTGCGGAGGCGGGTCATGTCGGCCTCCTGATCTCTGGACCAGTCGCCCAGGTTCCAGCGGTCGGTGCGGAAGGGGACGGCCGGGAGGCCTGCCCTGGAGGTGAGGGTGGGTTCGCAATCGGCGCAGAACCCGTACCGCATGGCGACGGGGGCGGGCACCTCGGGGGTGGAGACATCCACGCTGTTGCCGTTGATGACCGCTGTCGCCGGGTAGAAGCGGTGGTCGTCTCCGGCGAGCTCGAACCCGGCGAGTGTGCCGCCCCGCGCGGCGAGTTCCCCGGGTGCAATGTTGAAGTCTGCTGTCAGGACGCCGCCCGTGCCGGGCCGCGTGCGGAGCAGCGTGGGGTAGTTGGTGAGCGCCGGATCAGTGATTGCGCCCATGTCCGCCAGCACCAGGTCCGCCAGGCGCGTGCCGACGGTCTTCTTGTCACGGGGGTGGATGTCCGCTGGGTTTCCGACGTCCATGGTGACCACCATGCCCGTGTGGGGAAGCTCCAGGGCACTGGCCTGGGCCTCGCGCAGGAGCGCGGCCTGCCCTGAGTCCTTCTGGTACGCGTAGGGCGCGATCTGCACGAAGTAGAAGCCAAGCTCACGGCCGAACGCCCTTCGCCAGTCGCTGATCATCGCGGGGAAGCGGGTGGCGTACTCGTCGGCGTGGCCGACGTTGGCTTCGCCCTGGTACCAGATCGCGCCGCTGATGGTGTGGCGGGTTATCGGCGCGATCATGCCCCTGTACAGAACACCCGCACTGTTGGCGTTGACCTCGAAGGCCCTGGGCTGAGGGGGCAGCTTGGCGGCGGGCACGCCGGCCTTTGCTCTCCACTCCCCGGCAAGCGGCAGGGGCTTGGCATCGCCGATGGTCAGTGACATCTGCCCGGGCTCGCCGAAAACGCCCCCGGGGCCCGCGGTATCGAGCACTGCCACGGCGATGGTGTTGTCGCCGGGGTGCAGGAGGTTCAGTGGGACCTGGTACACGCGGTCCTCCGCCCACTTGCCGTCGTCGTAGGTCGCGCCGACCAGGGTCCCATTGACAAAGGCCTCGTCCCGGTCGTCGATGGGGCCGAGCGACAGGGTGGCTTTGGCATCGGCCCTGGCGAGCGATTCGGCGGGGACCTTCACCGTGCGCCGGTAGCACACCACGCCGTCGAAGGTCGCAAGATCTCCGGAGAAGTTGGCCGGCAGCGCCGTCGTGGGCCATGCGGAGTCGTCAAAGCCTTCGGTCCGCCAGGCGGGGTTCATCCCGGCCGCACCGTCAAACTGGCTCCACCACTTGTGTTCCAGCGATTCGTCGCCGGTTGGGCGGGTCAGGGGGTCCCGGGCCCGGGCCTGCAGCGCCAGCTCGTCCGCGAGGGCGGCCACGCCGTCAAGCCCCTTGTCGCTGGTCCAGGCCTCGACGCGCGTGCCGCCCCAGTCAGCCGAGATGATGCCTACTGGGACCTTCAGTGTTTCACGCAGGTGCCTGGCGAAGAAGTACCCGACGCCCGAGAAACCCGGCGCGGTCTGTGGAGTGCAGGGCGCCCAGGCGCCGGTGGCGTCGAGGCGGTCGTGCAGCGACGTGGTGTTCGCGACCGTGAACAGGTGGACAAGCGGGTCGTTCGCTCCGCGGGCGGCCTCTTCGGCACCGGTGCTCATCGACAGCGGCCATTCCATGTTGCTCTGTCCGGAGCAGACCCAGACCTCGCCCACCAGCACGTCGCGGATGGTGAGGTTGTTTGTGCCCCGCACGTCGATGGTGTGCGGGCCAGGTCCGACCGCGCGTGTGGACACCGTGACCGACCACATGCCCTTCGCGTCCGCGGTCACCGTGGGGGCCTGCACGCCCTCGGGCGTCCAACTCGGCCTCACCGTCACGGTCTCGCCCGGGCTTGCGAAGCCGTAGATGGCCGCGTCGGTCTCGCGTTGCAGCACGCACCCATCGCCCATGAGGGTGGGCAGGGAGACGTCGGCGCCGGCCACGCGGGTGGCGCCCAGGACTAGAGCGCACACCAGCCCGTCACGGGTCTGTCGGTTGGTCATGCGGGCATGGTACATCTACTGGGACGTTCGCGGGTTTTCAGCGTCCGAAGATCCGACGGCGGAGGTCCAGGTAACGGTGTAACCGCGGGTGGACCGCCTGGAATCCCCGCACTTTGCTTGCAATGGGCCGGCGTTGGTGCATCTTGTGCGCACACCCGTGCAAGACGCACCGGGTGCCATCGGCGTCGGCGAGTGCCGGCGCCCCAGAGGGGCCCAACGTCATGAAGACCACTGCAACCCTTGTCGCCTCCGCAGCGTTCGCTCTCGCCGCCGGCTCCGCGTCCGCGGCCCACTACGCGTGGGACTGGAACTCCGCCACACCCAACCCCAACGTCACGACGCAGAGCGGCGGCGGCACGTTCCGGTCCCTGCACACGGAGTTTGATTCCACCACCAACAACTACCAGATCAGCGTGGTGTTCGCCAACCGCATCACCAACGGCCTGACGATCCGCGTGGGCGACGGCACATCCAACCCCAACAACCGCGGCGAGCAGGCGATCATCTACTTCGACGCCTCGTCCCTCGCTTCCCCGAAGCTCACGGCGTACGCGTACAACGGCCAGTCCTGGGCGACCTCGTACGACGACGGCAACGGGTCGGCGTGGGGCTCCCCCGCGGGCGACATGATCCATTCCAGGAACGATCTGTCCTGGATCAACTCCGCCAGCGCAGCCGACACGGCGGGCAACACGCGTACCTACACGCTGAACATCAACGCGTCCACGATCAACGGGCACACGCCCGTGTACCCGGGCCCCAACGGCGCGGGGGCATGGGACGGCGTGCGCTTCGCGAGCAATATCGGCCTCTGGATCAACTCGTTCGACACCGTGGGTTCGTCGTACGGCTCTTCGGGCCAGCTGAACTGCTGGAACACGGGCTGCAACGACGGCCTGTTCGCGGCGTGCGACGGCAGCAACTTCGTGGTGGTGCCCCTGCCGCCGGCCGCCTACGCGGGCCTCGCGGGCCTGGGCCTTGCCGGGCTTGCCGTCCGCCGGCGGAACGTCCGCGCCCGTCAGGAGTAGGAAGAGCATTCTGAGCCATCCGTCCCAGACACCCCGGCC
The DNA here is from genome assembly GCA_046350475.1 of Phycisphaerales bacterium. Classification (GTDB taxonomy): domain Bacteria; phylum Planctomycetota; class Phycisphaerae; order Phycisphaerales; family UBA1924; genus BJHL01. The sequence continues at coordinate 740,769 of JAXMAJ010000001.1, forward strand.
GTCGCGGCCGGGGTTGTCGCTTGAGGGGCGGGCATGGGCGGGCCGGTTCCTACCATCGCCGTCATTCAGGGATGCTCTTATGGACACCATGCTCATATGGGGGCTTGTGCTGATCGGCCTGGCGGTCGTGCTCGGCTTCGCCGAGCTGTTCGTGCCATCGCACGGCGCGCTCGGACTCACCAGCGGCGTGCTGGCGATCGCCGGCGTGGTGTGCATGTTCAAGTACGAGACGTCCTGGGGCGTGGGGACCGGGCTGGCTCTGCTGGTGCTGGGCCCGGTCGCCGTGGGCTTCGGCATGAAGGTGTGGCCCCACACCCCGCTGGGGAGACGGATCATCGGCGCCCCCACAGATGAAGAGGTGCTGCAGTCCCGCGCGAAGGAGGAGTCGGCGCGTGCCGCCCGCCGGGCCCTGGTCGGCCGGTCCGGCACGGTGCTGACGGACCTGCGTCCGGTCGGGAAGGTCGAGATCGACGGCGCCCGGTACGAGGTGCTGAGCGAGACCAGTTTCCTCAGTGCGGGCACGCGGGTGAAGGTGACGCACGCCGACATGGAACAGATCAAGGTCCGCGAGGTCTAGCGCACGCCCCGCCCCCGGGGGATCAGTCCGCGGGCACTACAAACTCAACGTTGTTGCGCTCCAGGGTGGTCCCCATGGCCGCGAACAGGTCGGCGATAGCGGTGTTGTAGTCGGTCAGGGCTTCGACCTCGCTCTGCTCGGCGGCGGAGAGGCTCTCCTGGTTGTTCAGCTCGATGTTGAGGCGCTCCGGCGTGAAGCCCAGGCCCTGCTCCTTCTCGATGTCTGCGACGCGGAGCACGTTGGCGGCGGCGTAGCGGCTGGCCCGGGTCTGCTCAATGAGCGGGTAGTTGAACGCGATGCGGTAGAGCGCGTTCTTGGTATCGCCCACCACCTGCTGGACCGTGTTGCGGTACGCGATCACGCTCTGCATGCGCTCCAAACGCCTCTGCCGGTAACCCGCCTCCCCCGCACGGTTGCCGATGGGCATCTCGAAGTTCAGGCCCGCGAGGTAGTCGATGAAGTTCTCGCCCAGGTCGCCGTAGGCCTTCAGGGGCTCGTTGTCGATCGCCGCGAACTTGGTCTGCAGCCTCAGGGAGAGCTCCGGGAGACGCTGGTTGTCCGCCACGATCTGCCGGATGGACGCGTCGTCGATCGCGAGCATGGAGTTCACGACCTCGGGCCGGTGCTGTACCGCCGTGCGGAGGCACTCCAGGAGGCTGAACTGCACGGGCTCGTCCGCCGGCTGGTCCGCCGGCACCAGGATGACCTCCGAACCCACGGGGATCGAGGGGTCGTTCATCAGGCCCTTGAGCTGGTTGGAGAGCAGCTGCAGGTTGGCCTGGGCCCGCAGGACCTCGGCACGCCTCCGTTCCACCCGGGCGGTGGCGTCGGCGATCTGGGCGTTGTTCGCGTCGATGATGGCACGCTGCTGCACCTGGTCGCGCGTCTTCCTGCCCCGCTCGTACAGACGCTGCTTGATCCGCAGATCGCCGTACGCCCGCACCAGTTCCCAGTAGGTGTGCTCGGCGTCATTCGCCGTCTTGATCAGGTCGCGTTTCAGCGTCTGGATGGCGTTGCGCTCGGCGTTGCGCGTCACGCGGATCTGGGCCTGGCTCACGTCACTGCCCGCGTTCTTGAGCAGAGGCTGGTCCCACTGGAACGTCCAGCCCAGATCGTTCGCAGGGTTCGGGTTGTAGGTCTGGCCGGGCGTTGCCTGATCGGTGTACGACAGGTCCTGCTGCATCGTGAACCGCCCGCCGCTCATCAGCGTCCGGCGTATGCCCAGCGTGCTGGACAGGCTCTGGTTCTGGTCCACCCTCGGCTGCCCGCCGATGCTCACCCGGGGCGTGTCGGAGTTGTCCCAGGTCAGCGTGGAGAACAGCGTCCAGTCGAACGCCGCTTCGGCCGCGAGCAGCTGCTGCTCCTGGATGGCCGGGCTCAGGCGGGCGAACTGCACCGCGTTGTTGTGGTCGAGCGCGGACTGCACGGCGCGCTCAAGGTTCACCGTCACCGTGCGGGCCGGCATCCCGAGCAGGTCGGGGCCGAACTCCGGCGCCGCCTGGTAGGAGGTGGGGCCCGCCATCTGCTCGAGTTCGCGCCGGATGTCGTCCCGGAGGTTGAGGCTGCTGACGCCCTCGGTCCGCGTGGTGACCACGGGCTTCGGCTGCGTCTGGGCGTCGGAAAGCTCGCGTGCCGCCGCCTCCACGACGCTCTGGCGGAGCTGGCGCTCGGACTCCTGCGCCAATGGGGAATGGGAGGCGCACCCCACAAGGGCACCGGCGGCCAACGCCAGCGCAAAGCCTCCGCTTGTCTGCCTGGTATGGGGTTTCTGGTGGGTCATGGACGGCGCGGGCGTCTGAGGTCGTCTCGAGCGGCCCTTGGCAGGCTCCCTCTTCGTGCGGAATCCCATTGGGTTCCGTGCACGCCCGCACATGTTCGGACAATGATCGGTATTCGACCTCGGCCCTGTTGCGGTACGGGCTGTGAACGTAGCGGCCTCGCAACCAAGGGTCAAAGGGCGATAAGCCTGGCCAGCCTGCCCCGGAGGTTCAGCCGCGACAGGTTGTGCACGCCCCAGCCAAACTCGTTGCGCGGGTCGGCGCCAATGACCACCCTTGCCTAGAGCATCGACTAGACTTGCGCGGCCTGCGCACATCCTGCCTGTTTGGAGACTTTGCCCCGCGGGGCATTCGGCAGGGACGCCGGCACTGGGTTGTTCAACTCGGTGCGCCGCTGTGGCGTACCAGTGAAGAGCCCCGCATCACGACGGATCGCCAGTTCTCCACGGCGGGAGGCACCATGTTCGCACGTTCTTTCGCGGGCCCCATCGTTTACACCAGCATCGCACTCGTCGCCTGCTGCGGCGTTGCGCACGCCCAGGTTACCCCCGTGGCCCCGTACTACGCCATGGTCAGCGGTGAGGCCGGCACGCTCCGCAGCGCTCCGACCGCCAACGCCTACAGCGTGGCGTCCGTTCCTCAGAATTCGATCGTGATCGTGGACGGCGATGCGGGCGGTTGGAGCCGGGTGCTCTACCCCGCCGGCCTGCACGCGTTCGTCCCCGCTACCGCGGCGACGGTTTCCGGCGAGACAGTCACGCTCTCCCGACCCGACGAGCTCTTCGCCGCCAGCCAGCTCAAGGGCTGGGGCGGGTCATGGAAGGGCTTGCTGGACCAGCCCCTGCCCGCGGGTACCACGCTGGGCCTGGTCGAAACGGTGAAAGAGGGCGAAGTCGCCATCGCCTACAAAGTGATCGCGCCGAATGAGGCGCGTGGGTTCATGGGTGGTTCGGCGCTGCGCAAGGCCTCCGACTCCGAGGTCGAGGCGTACAAGGCCAAGGGCAACGCGCTGGCGGCGCTGCCGTCCATGGCGGCGCCGATTGCCGCTGCGCCCAAGTCGGCCCCGACAGCCATCGACGTGCCCGCGGACCAGATCGTGAAGCCGGTCGTCGGCGATAAACCCGTCACCGTCAAACGCGAGACCGAGGCTCTCAACCCCGGCATGGCTCCCGGCGGCACGGTTCCGGCCGGGGCTCAGCCCGCCGGCGCTCCGGCCGGTGCACCGGCCCAGCCTGTCAAGGTTGAGACCCGGGCCGAGTCGCTCGAACGCACGTTCCAGAAGGTGTGGAAGGAGCCGGTCCTCACGTCGGAGGTGGACGAGCTCATCGGCGAGTACGAGCGGGCCATCGGGGACGAGCAGGCCGACAACCGCAAGGCGGCGATGAAACAGCGGCTGGAGGCCCTCAAGCTCCGGCGGGATTACCGCGAGAGCCTGCGGCGACTGGAGGCCGAGCGTGCGACGGTCGATGCCCGACAGACCGAACTCAGCAAGCAGCTCGACGACTGGGCCAAGAACCGCGTGTACACCATCGTCGGGGTTCTCCAGCCCAGCACGGTGTACGACGGCCAGCGCCTGCCCAGCATGTACCGCATCGTAAGCGTCGGTGGCAGCGCTCCCAAGACGCTGGGGTACATCAAGAAGGGCGACGCGGACCTGGACAAGTACCTCGGCAGCATCGTGGGAGTGATCGGCGACCGCAACCTGGACCAGGCCCTCCAGCTGAACCTCATCACGCCCGTGCGCGTGGACCCGCTGCGTTCCGCGGCGGATTCGCAGATCAGCACCCCGGCCGCTCAGACGCCGGCGGCGCAGGACACGGTGACCACCGTTCCGGACGATACCAAGTAGGGCTGGAGGTTGGCCGGGTCTCCCCGGACCCTCCCTCAAGACCTGGTAACAGCAAGACACGGCCGAGGCCGTGTCTTTTTTCTTGGCGAGGTTCTTTGGAAGGGGAGGAGCGGGCCGGTTACCGCCGCACGCCCCCGAAGTGCAGTTCGAGGAACCGCGCCACGTAGTCGACCACGCTCTGGGCGTCCGGGATGTCTGGGTTGTTTGTGTATCCCATGGGCTCGAAGCGCATGCCCTTGAAGCGTGAAACACACTCGTCGATGGAGAGCCCGTGCTGGATGGCCAGGCTGAAAGCCCGGCAGAAGGCCTGGCACATGCCGTTCATCGTGGAGCCTTCCTTGCTCATCTTGATGAAAATCTCTCCCGGCCGGCCGTCGGCATACAGCCCGATCGTCAGGTACCCCTCGTGATTCCCGATCGAGAACTTGTGGGTGATCGACTCACGCGTAACGGGCAGGGAGGCGCGGAGTGAAGGCATGGGGGAGTCCTTTCCGGGGGAAGCGGAGCCGGCGGGCGCGTCGTGCGCCTGGGGGGTCATGCCGTAGGTGTCATCCATGAGGAAGGGAGTTGTAGGAGGCAGTGCTATCGGTCCGCCAGAGGTGGGTGGGCACAATATCTGCCCCCCTCCTGCAAAGGTCGGCCGCGACAGGATGTAAACGCCGGTCCAGGCCCGGGCAAAGTGGGGTGCAAGACCCCAGTCCTATCATGCTCGCTTGCTTTCCCCGACGCACCAGGACCGGCCGATCTCGCGGGCCACGTTCGGCGGCATCACGCTGCTGCTCGTGGTCGCGATGGCGTTCCAGGTAAGGGGTCTGGCCCTGGCGGAGAACGGGACGGGCCACGGGTGCGGTGGTCGTGTGGTCGAGCAGTTTCCGGCGATCGCTCAGGCCCACATCGCCCGAAGGTCGGAGCGGGCGGACCGGCGTGAACCTGCCATCCCGTGCGCCGCGAACTCGGCCCAACTTCGACCGATCAGTTCGGGCACGAGTTCCCTGCTGCCCCCCGTGATAGGGGTCGTGCGGGTGGTGCTGCACGCGGAGATCGACATGCCGCCCCCGCTGCTCGGCTGATCGGCCAAGCATGCCGCGCTATCGGCGCGGGGATCACTCAATCCACAGGTCACTGGACCATCCACAACCAGCACGCCCGTCCGCACGGGCAGCACGAAGGCCCTGGCCCGCCGGTGCACCCGGTGCGCACGGGACTTGTCCCCTCCGAGGCACCCTCCCATGGCAGAACGCGATATTCCCGTTATTGGCTGGATGATCAACAAGATCGTCGGCTCCCGCAACGAGCGGTTCGTCAAGAAGTACACGCAGCGCACCAACGAGATCAACGCGCTGGAAGACCAGGTCAGGAAGTTGACCGACGCGGAGCTCAAGAGCAAGGTGCTCGAGTTCCGCAAGCGCGCGGATGCAGGGGCGAGCGCGGACGAAGTAATGGTGGAGGCGTTCGCGGTTGCCCGCGAGGCCATGGACCGTTCGGTGGGCATCCGCAACGTCTTCAACCCGCGGTTTGCGCCGCAGTTCGACGCCCCCCGGCTGTCCGCCCCCATGCAGGCGATGTACGAGCAGATCAGGGCGCAGGCGGAGGCCCTGCCGCCGGTCATGCCCTCGACCTTCGACACGCGGAAGGCCCAGACCACGCCGCCCCCCGCAGGGACCGTGCCAGACGAGGCGGGGGAGTGGACGGGCTGCGACGTGGTCATCATGGGCTGGCAGCGGGTGGAGATCCCGCCGGAGTTCTACCAGGCGGTGCGGGAGGTCTACCCCGAGAGCCGTCCGCCCTTCAGGGCCCGCCCGTTCGACGTGCAGCTCATCGGCGGCATGGTGCTGTGCCAGGGCAAGATCAGCGAGATGAAAACCGGCGAGGGCAAGACGATCGTGGCCCCGCTGGCGTGCTACCGGGCGGCGATCGAGCGCATGAAGGTGCACGTGGTGACGGTCAACGACTACCTGGTGCAGCGTGACCGGGACTGGACTTTCCCGTACTTCCACGCCCTGGGCCTGACGGTGGGCGCCATCCACCCCATGCACATGCAGGACGAGGATGTCAAGCGCCTCATGTACTCCTGCGACGTGGTCTACGGCACCACGAGCGAGTTCGGCTTTGACTACCTGCGCGACAACATGAAGAAGCGGGTAGAGGAGCAGGTCCAGAAGAAGCGTCAGTTCGCGATCGTCGACGAGGTGGACAGCATCCTCATCGACGAGGCCCGGACGCCGCTCATCATCAGCGGGCAGGCGCACGAGGAGTCCCCGGAATACGAGCTGGCCGACCGGCTGGCCCGGCACCTGGTGGAGAAGCAGCGGTCCTGGAGCGAGGCCGACGAACGCGTCACGCAGTGCGAGATGCGCGTCAAGGGCCTGGAGGGCGACATGCGCCAGCTGCGTGACAAGAGCAAGGGCCCCGAGCTGGAACGCCAGCTGAAGGACGCCCAGGTGCAGCTGCCCAAGCTCAAGGCCGAGAGGGACCAGTTCACGCAGTTCTACGAGGTCAAGCTCGAGCGCAAGAGCTGCCACCTCACGCACGAGGGTGTGAGCGAGGCCCAGCGCGTGGCGGGCCTGGGCTCCTTCTACGTCGATGAGAACATCCACATCCCCCACCTGCTCGAGCAGGCGCTGCGGGCCCACGCCATCTACGAGCGGGACAAGGACTACGTGGTGATGAACGTGCCCGACCGGTACTCGGGCAGGACCACCCCGAGCATCGTGATCGTGGACACCAACACCGGGCGCCCGATGATCGGGCGTCAGTGGTCCGACGGCCTTCACCAGGCCATGGAGTGCAAGGAGAAGGTGCCCATCCAGGCAGAAACGCAGACGGTCGCGACGATCACCATCCAGAACTTCTTCAAAATGTACAAGCGCCTGGCCGGCATGACCGGCACGGCGGACACCGAAGCGCAGGAGTTCCACGACATCTACAAGCTGGACGTCGTGGCCATCCCCACCAACAAGGCCGTCCGACGCGACGACTTCGACGACGTGGTGTACCTGTCCCAGAAGGACAAGTGGAACGCGATCGTCGACGAGATCAAGGCCTTCAACGACGCCGGTCGCCCCATCCTGGTCGGCACCACCAGCGTCGAAAAGAGCGAGAAGCTCAGCAAGCTGCTCACCGAGCGTCAGGGCGTGCAGCACGAGGTCCTCAACGCCAAGCAGCACGACCGCGAATCCCTCATCGTGGAGAACGCCGGCCAGATGGGCGCGGTGATGATCGCCACCAACATGGCCGGGCGCGGCACGGACATCAAGCTGGGCTCGGTCACCCGGGAGAAGCTGCTGGACCACTGGCTGCGCCGGGGCATCGCGCCCGCGAAGGTCACCGTAGAAAGCAGCGAGGAGGAGCTGCGCGAGCACGTGTTCCGCAAGATCGCCCCCCGCGAGCTCGGCATCCCCAAGCGGGAAGCAGAAGAGGCGCCCGTCGCGGAACTGGAGCTGCGCCTGCTCCGCCATTGGGCCGAGAAGTTCACGTTCATGGACAAGGGCAGCATCGAGAAGGCCGGGGCCGACGATATCCGCAAGGCCCTGGACGGGGCGGGGCGGTTCCTGCTCCACCGCATCCGTTGGTTCGACAGCGTGGAGGACATGGGGGGCCTGCACGTCATCGGCACCGAGCGGCACGAGGCCCGGCGCATCGACAACCAGCTCCGCGGCCGGTCCGGCCGCCAGGGCGACAAGGGCAGCAGCCGCTTCTACGTCGCGCTGGACGACGAGCTCATGAAGCTCTTCGCCGGCGAGACGACCATGAAGATCCTGTCCCGGATGGGCATGAAGGAGGGCGACGCGATCGAGCACCCGATGCTCTCCAAGCGCATCGAGGGCGCCCAGCGCAAGGTCGAGGAACGCAACTTCCAGATCCGCAAGAACGTGCTCGAGTACGACGAGGTCATGGAGCACCAGCGCCAGACGTTCTACGGCCTCCGCCAGCGGGTGCTGGAGGGGCGTGACGTGCGCGGTCTGGTCTTTGACTTCATACGCGACACCGTGGACGACGCTGTCGCCAAGTACCTGGACGACAACTACCCCGCCGAGTGCGCGGCCGAGTACGCCAAGGCCAAGCTGGACTGCTCGATCGAGCCCATGCGCCTCAAGGGCAAGGAGCTCCTGGAGATGGAGAAGGCCATCCGCGAGGAGGCCAAGTACGAGTCGCGCCAGAGCATCGACCTGACCCTGGGCGAGTACATGCCCATGGCCGGCAGCGAGGTCAACGTCGACTTCGACCCCTCGGGCCTTGTCAAGTGGGCCAAGAACCGCTTCGCCGTGGACCTGGACCCCGCCCGCCTGCAGCACGGGAGCGACGACGAACGCAAGTTCGTCCGCGACATCCTCGTCCACCGGGCCGAGGAGGTCGTCGAGCAGACCGACCTGTCGGGCCTGGCCGCCTTCGTCGAGAAGCACTACGGCGCGGGCGAGCTGTCCAAGTGGGCCAGCAACATGCTGCTGCAGGACGTCAAGGTGGACGACATCCTCGCCGCCAGAAAGCAGGAGACCACGGACGGCAGCAACCCCGTCACCAACATGCTCATGGAACGGGTGGAGAAGTGGTACCAGAAGCGCGAGGTCGAGTACCCCATCGAGTTCGGCGTTTCGATGTTCCAGAACCTCCGCATGCAGAGCCCCCAGGACGCCGCCAAGCGCTTCCTGGACTGGGCAAACTACCGCTTCGGCATGAGCTGGACCGTCGACCTCTTCCGCACCTCCACGCTGCAGACCGCCCAGCAGGAACTGCTCAAGGCCAGCGAGAAGACGCTCGCCGAGAACCGCATGGGCGCTGAAATCCAGCAGGCGCTGGCGACCGGCACGGACGACGAGCTGGACGCCTGGTTCCAGAAGACCTACGAGATGCCCCTGCCCGCCACCATGCGATTCCTGCACGGCCAGGAGCGCGAGGAGGCAATCCGGGCACGCATCGAGAACATCCGGCGCCCCGAGCTGCTCCACTTCGAACGCACCATCCTCCTGGAAGTCCTGGACGGCCTCTGGAAGGACCACCTCTACGCCATGGACCAGCTCCGCGACACCATCAACTTCCGCGCCTTCAGCCAGAACGACCCGCGCATCGAGTACAAGCGCGAGGGCAGCCACATGTTCCACGCCGTGCTGCAGAACTGCAAGAGCCGCGTGAGCGAGCTCATCTTCCGGGCACGGATCGGGCCGGCGGGCGGCGGCGGTGGACCCCGGACGGCGCCCCGCCCGGTCGCTCCCCCCCTGGGCCCGAGGCCCGCGCCGCCCGCGTCCAATGGCGGCGCTGGAGCGGGAGGCGGGGGGTCGGGTGGTATGTACAGCATGGGCATCACCGGGCCGGGTTTGGACGCTGGGGGCCCGGCACCGGCCGGCGGGAACGTGCCGCCGCCCGGCAGCGGTGGGGCGGGGGGGATGGCCTAAACCGGCAACCGGAGGGCGTCCGGGCCGTACAGAAGGGTGGCGGATGGCCCTCGGGGCCGGCGCGGTCGTGCGCCGATCTCCAAAGGGGTGTACGCTTGCAGCACGCGGCGTTCAGGCCGCGTGGTCCGCGGAGCGGCGGTGGGGCCGTTGCAACGCGGGAGTGTCGGAGGTTCTCGTGCAGCAGGTTCCATCCGCGCGTCGCGCGTTCACGCTCATCGAGTTGCTGGTGGTCATTGCGATCATCGGGGTGCTCGCCGCCCTGGTCCTTGGCGTGGGGCAGGCTGTGGTCGGCAGCGCCAAGAAGCAGGCGACCCAGGACACGCTCGCCGTTCTGGACAGCGCGCTGGCCGCCTACATGGACGAGACAGACGGCCTGCCGCCGGCCTTCGTGCTCGACGATGAGTCCGTGACGAACCCTGCGCAGCAGAAGTACTGGCCGATGAGCGATGTCCGCAACCTGGACTTCAACACACCGGGCAATGTGGCCGGCATCCGCCAGGGTGCGCAGATGGTCAACGCGACCGGCCTGTTCTACCGAGAGGCGGAGAAGCTGCCCCGCGTGAAGGCGATCCTCGACAAGATCCCGTCGCAGTACGTGGTCCGCAAGGACGTCGACAGCGCCGGCAACCCCAACACCGCCAACTCCCAGCAGACGCTGGTCACCATCAGCGACGCGTGGGGCCGCCCGATCCGCTTCGTGCACCCCGCATTCGACGGCGTGCTGCAGAAGAACAACGCCTCCACGGGCCTGGACCTGAGCACCTCGCCTCCCGAGATGCGCGTGAACCCCCAGGTTGCGCAGAAGTCGATCGCGCAGAACATCCGGCGTAACGACCTCTTCACGGTCGCCCCCGCGTCCGTGACCCTCGCCGAGCAGGTCGCCGACAGCGACGGCGGACGCTGCACGGGCAACCGCCCGTACTTCTATTCCGCGGGCGAGGACGGCCAGGTTGGCTGGTCGGACGCCACCGCCGGTGCCGTCAACTACAACGCCGACAACCTCTACTCACAGAAGCCGGTCCTGCCGCAGAAACCAAACCCCTGATGGTGGCGGCCAGGCGGTCGGCAAGCCCCCCGGGGTCTTCTCCGGCCGCGGCACGTCCCTGCGCCTATGATCGACCCACACCACCGGGGTGTAGCGCAGCTTGGTAGCGCGTCTCGTTCGGGACGAGAAGGTCGCAGGTTCAAATCCTGTCACCCCGACTTCGAAAACTTGATGGCCCGGCCGATTGCCGGGACCTCGCAGTCCTTGAGATGGGATGGCTACCGAGGTGTGTCGGCGTTTTCACACTGACGCCATGGGCCTGCGCCCGACCAGCACAAACGGCCGAACGCTGCCCAGCGACACCACCGCGAAGAACGAGGATGTGATGCCGCTATCACGCCGCTGCACGTCGGTCACGCCGTTGGCGCGCAGAACACTCGTGTATTGCGCTTCATGGCGAATGTCGGCCAGGATGCACGCGCCACCCGGCTTGAGCACCCGCGCGATCTCGCGCACAGCCGCGGCCCGGTCGTCCGCCTTGGAGAGGTTGTGGATCGCCACATTCGACACGATGACATCGAAGTGGCCATCAGGGAATGGAACCTGCCTCATGTCGGCGGTCGAGACCGTGACACGGTCAGCGACTCCCTCGCGCCGCGCATTCTCGAGCGTGGCGGCGGTATGGTTGCCCGAGAGATCCTTGGTCTGCCAGATGTCTATGCCTGCCGCGGTGCCCGTCGTCAGGCGCTTGGCGGCGCCGATGAGCATGACCCCGAGGCCGCAGCCAACATCGAGCACCAGCTCATCTCCGCGCCACCCTCCGGGTTTCAGATCGAGCAGCCACTCCCGTTCGCGGACCTTGCCGTACTTGCTGGAGAGGAACATGTAGCAGCCCATCCCCAGGCAGGCGACGGTCATCGGTGCAAACGATCGCTCGAGCCCCCTCCAGGGCAGCACACCGCTGTATGACAGCACACTCACGAGCAGACCGGCGGATCCTGCAAGCAGGAGATTGCGCACAACGCCGGGGGCGTCGATCCCGTAATCAGGCCGCTGGCACGTGTGGGATGGGTTCTTCACAGCGAATCTCCACGAACGAAGGGGCATGACACTCCGTGCATCCTCAGAAGCATCGCACCGCTCACTCTGAAGTGAGCATGCCGGCCCGCAACCCATTCACTCACTCGTCGGCCAACATGCTCCCCGTTCAAGGCTCCCAATCCTCACGTTTTCCCGAAGAGGTTCTGTGAGGGCGCTTGTATGCCGACTCTAGACCTTGACACCTGCAGGCCCGTGGCGTGAGACGTTGTCGAGTTGCACGATCAGGGATGCTCGTCGAGACAATCGTCCTCTCGCGCAAAGCCACCAACTTGCGTTGGACGCGATCGCTCAACGCGGCCACAGCCACGCGAACACCGCCCCCGTCACCAAGCCGAACAAGACCCCGTCCACCCAGTCCATCACCATCGCCCTTCGCTTCTTCTGAAACCACAAATCGCCAGGAAAGCCCGCGAAGCAGTATGCAAGCACTCCTGCGGTTGCCAGGACCTGGAACACCTTCCCCGCCGGCGCTCCCTGCGGCAGGGCCGCCCAGCCCAGGTAAGCAATCACCGTGCTCGTGAAGACATAGAACAGGAACGTGAGGAGCATGTTCACGCCCATGTTCGCCGGTGCCCACACCCTCAGAAGGCCTTGTGGATGCTTGTCGTAAAGCACCTTGAGCGCCTCCATGCGTTCCTTGCGAGGAAGTTGGTCGTGCTGGCAGAAGTCCGGGAAGCCATAGTTGCCCGGTCCGATCCCCATCCGGGAGATGGTGTCCATGAAGTCCCGCTCGCCGTCCTTGCCGCCGGGCAACGCGTCTCGGTCCTTCTTGTGATGGCCGACCGCCATCCATGCGATTGCGCTGACGATCCAGATTCCCACCCCGGAGGCCAGGATCGGGAGCCACAGGTGTGCCAGAAAGGCCATGCAAACTCCTTGGTGCGCGGGGCCCGAAACCGCCCCTCGACGGCGGGCGAATTCTAACGGAGCATGCGGCATCAGACCCGCCAGAGGCACGCCTTTGACGACAAACACATCTGTTGAGCGTCGCGCCAGGGAAAGTCGTGGTGGCTGGGCAGGTGCGATCAGCCGCGGTCGGCAAGCTCCTCCCAACGCGCGTACAGCGACGCAATGCGTGCGTGCACATCCGCCATCAGCTGACCCAGCTGTGCGAGTCTGCGGTGATCCGCCCCGCCGCCACCAAACTCCTCCTCAAGTTGCTTGAGCTCTGCCTCCGCCTTTTCAATCGCGGGCTCTATACCCTGCAGTTCCTGCTGCTCTTTGTAGCTCAGCTTCTTCGCGGCGTTCGCTGGTGCAAGGGCTGCCGCGGGCGGATTCGGGGCGGATGGCGTGGTGACGGAGGGCACAGGGTCAGCGCGTGTGTGATGATGGCCGAGGCGCTGCCACTGGGCAAAGTCGGCGTAGTAGCGAGCTCCGCCCCGCCCGTCGAGGGCGAGGACCCTGGTGGCCAGCCGGTCCAGCATGGCACGGTCATGCGTCACAAGCACCACTGCGCCCGGGAATTCTTCGAGGCTCTCTTCCAGCACTTCCAGCGACGCAAGGTCCAGGTCGTTGGTCGGCTCGTCCAGGATGAGTACATCCGCAGGCTCCAGCATGAGCCGCGCGATGTGCACGCGGGCCTGCTCGCCGCCGGAAAGTGAGCCGATCGGTGTGCGCAGCTGGTCCTTGGTGAAGAGGAACATGCCGGCCCACGTCACAATGTGGAGCAGGCGGTCGCGGTACACCACGCTGTCCGTGGGCGACAGCGTGTCCCCGAGCGTGACCCGCGGGTCCAGCTCTCGCCGGTGCTGGCTGAAGAGCACCACTCGCAGACGTTCGGCGCGCCGGATGGTGCCCAGGGCCGGAGTGCCGTGCGGGAGCCGGCCCACAACCTCGGCCTCCTCACGCTGCATCTCGGCCGTGGGGGGGTCACTCTCCATCTCGCCCGTCAGGAGCTTGATGAGCGTGCTCTTCCCCGCACCGTTGGGCCCCATGAGTCCAAGCTTGGCGCCCGGGGACAGCAGGATGTCCAGGTTCTCGAACAGCTTCTTCCCGCCCAGCGTCTTGCTGAGCCCACGCCCGACCAGCAGCTTCTGGGTCTGCCTGTCTGTCGCGGCGAAGTCGATCTGGGCCGCCCGTGCCGGCGCGTTGCGGGCCTTGAGCTCCGCGAGCTCGTCCATCCTCTGGAACGAAGCATCGATGCGGCTCTTGCTCTTTGTCCGGCGCGCCTTGGCGCCGCGCCCCAGCCAGCGCAGATCCTCGCGCACCTGGGCGCTCAGCGCCTGCTCCTGCCTTGCCTGGCCCTCCAGGAACTCCTGCTTGCGCCGGAGGAACTGGTCAAAGCCGCCCTCCACCGAGAACGTTCCCTCCGGGTACGAACGCGCCAGCTCGACGATCCGCGTCGCCGTGCCCTCGAGGAACGAACGGTCGTGTGTGATCACGATGGACGCGAACGGACCCGCCGTCAGGGTCTCCTCCAGCCACTCGATGCCCTCGATGTCCAGGTGGTTCGTGGGCTCGTCCAGCATGAGGAGGTCCGGCTCAAGCGCCAGGGCCCGTGCCACCGACAACCGCTTGCGCTGCCCGCCCGAGAGCCGATCGCAGGGCGAGTCCAGGAGGTCGCCAAGCTCCGCCCGTCGGAGCGTCATTTCGGCCGCCAACTGCACCTCGTGGTGGTCGTGCAGGTGAGAAAGCCGACCCGCCCGCAACGCGACTTCGAGCTCCTGTTCCACTGCCGAACGCACCGTCGCGCCGGCAGGGAATGTGTCGCTCTGCGCCACGTACGCCGTGCGGGCGCCGCGTCGCAGGGTGATCGTGCCACCGTCGGCGTCATCGACGCCCGCGAAGATCTTGAGCAGCGTGCTCTTCCCGGCCCCGTTCGGCCCGATGAGCGCCATCCGCTCCCCATCCTCAACACTGAACGACACGCCCGTGAAGAGCGTGCGGGCCGCAAAGTGCTTGGAAACCTCCCGTGCAGTGATAAGAGCGCTCATGAGCCCGTGAGGTTATCGCCCGAGGCACCCGGTAGTGCGCCCAGCGCGAGGGAATCGGCGGGTCCGAGCAGGTGCACAGAGATGATCCAGGAGCCCACACGCGGGCCGCGAGCTGTCGGGTGACGACTCCAGCGTCGCGGGAAGGGGGCCCCGGCGCACAGGCCACCTGCACCATTGTCGTATGTAAAGGCCGCATGGCCGGACAGGCGTAGTCTACCTCGCGCCGCCGGCCGCGGGGTGCTGTCCCCCCGGCCCCGTCCAACGCTGCCGCCTGGAGTCCACATGCCAAGCCTGTTTGATTCCTTCACCCTCAAGAGTGCCATGCTCCGCAACCGCATCGCCGTGGCCCCCATGTGTCAGTACATGTCCGAGGATGGCGTGGCCAACGACTGGCACCGAATCCATTACGAGTCGCTGGCCCGCGGCGGGGCCGGGATGGTGACCGTGGAAGCGACGGCTGTGTCGCCGGAAGGCCGGATCACGTGGGCCGACGCAGGACTGTGGAATGACGCGCAGGCCGCTGCGCTTGAGCCCATCACGAGGGCAGTGAAGCGGTGGGGGGCGGTCCCGGCGATCCAGATCGGTCACGCCGGGCGGAAAGCGTCGGCGAACCGGCCCTGGGAGGGTGACGATCACATCCCGGAGGGCAAGCCCAATGCATGGACGCCCATTGCCCCATCCGCGGTGGCGTTCGGTGCCCACCTCCAGCGCGTCCCGAAAGAGATGACGCTGGAGGACATCACGCGGGTGCAGGCCGACACCGTGCGCGCAGCTCAGCGAGCGCGGGACGTCGGTTTCGAATGGCTCATGCTGCACTTCGCGCACGGCTACCTTGCCCAGAACTTCTGGTCCAGGCACTCGAACACACGCCAGGACCTGTACGGTGGCAACGCCGAGAACCGTGGCCGTTTTCTGGTGGAGACCCTTGTCGCCGTGCGGAGGGTGTGGCCGGAGCACCGGCCCCTCTCAGTTCGGTTCAGTGTCGTCGAATTCGACGGGCAGGATGGTCAGATGTTGGCAGAGTCCATCGACCTCCTCCAGCGGATGAAGGAGAACGGGCTCGACGCAGTGGACGTGTCCATCGGTTTCAATACCCCCGCTGCCACAGTACCCTGGGGTCCAAACATGCTGGAGGACATCGCCGCACGTGTTCGGCGCGAGACCCGCCTGCCCACAACGACCAGCTGGAACATCGATGGTCCTGCCGGCGCCGACAGCCTGATCCGCGCCGACAAGATCGATTACGCCACTCTCGGCCGGCCATTCCTTGCCGATCCGCACTGGCCATACCGGGCCGCGAAAGAACTGGGTGTACCTGAGGCTGCCGCCCGAACGCTCCCCGCCCCGTACTCCCACTGGTTGGCTCGGTACCGCTGACAGGTGTCCGTGTGGGGGCTTGTCCATAATCCTGTACAATGACAGCACACCCGGGTGCAAACCCCCCGTCTCGCCCAGCCGTGAAATTGCGCCACCCGCAGCCCTCGGACGTGGCCACACTCTTCGCATTCGAAAGCGACCCCGCCTGGGGCGCGGTTGCAATGGTGAAGCCGCGCACGGAAGCGGTGTTCCGTTCGGTGTGGGCAGGGCTCTTCGAGGGCTGGGCGGCGGGCAAGACGGACGTTGTGCAGAAAGTCATCCTGGCTGACGGCGAAGTGTGTGGCAGCATCGGTTGCCGGCTGCTGGAACACCGACCGGAAGTCGGGTATGGGCTGGGCCGTCCCTACTGGGGCAGAGGAATCGCGTCAGAAGCTCTGGGCCTGCTGCTGTTGGAATTACCTTGCCGTCCTTTGTTCGCAACTGCGGCGGCAACCAATGTCGCATCCCTGTGCATTCTCAACAAGCACGGATTTCAGGTCATAGAACGCCGCAATGCACCCGAGACAGAAAGGTGCCTCCCCCGAGATGAGGTGCGCATGATGTTGGCGGAGAGGGCCGCGGAATCCAGCTAGGATGGCACGCCATGAAAAGTAAACCGCGCAAGCCGCCCACACGCACGGGTCGTGCACCCGCAACACCGAATCCCGCTGCCGGAACCGCAGGGGCCGGGGGCTGGCGAGAGTCTCTTGTGGATAGGGTCCGGGCGGTCATTCTGAAAGTGGATGCTGGAGTTATCGAGGAACGAAAGTGGCCCAAGGCCTCGAACGGCATGCGGGGTATCCCGGTTTGGTCGCACCCCGCGTGCGGCATCATCTGCACGGGAGAGACCTACAAAGACAAGGTCAAGCTCACCTTTGCGAAGGGCGCCGCCCTGAAGGACCCTGCCAAACTTTTCAACTCCGGTCTTGAGGGAGGCACGCGGCGTGCCATCGACATCCCGGAGGGTGGCGCAGTCAATGCTCGCGCGTTGCAGGCGCTCGTCAAGGCCGCAATCGTGGCTGGAAAGTCACCCAGAAAGTAGGTGGTGCTCATATGACCCGGAGGAAGGCACCAAAGGCTGATGTCAAAAAGCGTGTGCCCAGAGTTCGGCGTTCTCCGGCTGGGACACGACTCCTTTCCGGTGGGAATCCGCAGGTCGCCAAGGCGGATGGTGACGCCCCTGTGCAGGACTACATCGCGGCGATGCCCGATTGGAAGCGGGCAGTGGGGCGACGCTTGGATGGCGTGATCTCGTGCGCTCTCACCGGTGAGCGTCTGCGCAAGGCGGTAAAGTGGAACTCGCCGTTCTACGGTGTGGGTAGGTCCGGCGAAGACGTCGTCTGGTTACTCTCCTTCCATTGCTTCGCCAAGTACGTCAAGGTCGCGTTCTTCCAAGGCTCGTCCCTGCGACCACCCCCACCGGGTCAGTCAAAGCAGAAACACGTGCGGTACCTTGACATCCACGAGGTGCATCAGATCGATGAGGTGCAGCTCTCCGACTGGGTGCGTCAGGCAAGTGCCTTGGCTGGAATGGACGTGTAGCGATGCCACTCTGAGGACTTGCAGCTTCTCCCCTGCTTGATTGGTGCTGTGATCCGGGTAACCGCCGTGGTGGAGTGAGAATGGCCCGCACTTTGCGATACACCAATGCGGTAGGTAGCCCTGCGCGCAGGGCGGAAGCCCAAAGCGGCAGGGCCTTTGGTGACCGTTGTCCGGTGTACGCAGGATCGGGCCCCTCAGTTCCGGGGTTGGTCTTGGGCGTGAACGGGCCGCGGTGTGCGGCGAAGGAGAGTGAGCGATGAAGCGCTCGCTGGTCGTGACCGTCATGGTGCTGGTTGTGCTGGTGGTTGCCGGGTACGGCCTCTGGCGCGCATATGGATCACGCTCCTCCCCGGCGGCCTACCGCACGGGCGAGGTGAAGCGCACCGACATCGTGTCGGCAATATCTGCCACGGGCACCCTGGTGCCCGAGGATGTCGTGGACATTGGCGCTCAGGTGAACGGCATGATCGCCTCGTTCGGTGCCGATACCGAGGGCAACCCCGTCGACTACCGCTCGACCGTGAAGGAGGGCCAGACTCTGGCCAAGGTGGACGACGCGATCTACGCCGCGCAGGTCTCCGCCGACGAGGCGTCCCTGGCCCAGGCACAGGCGTCCGTCCTCGTAGCGGCGGCGAATCACGATCAGGCAAAGGCACGCCTGGACCAGTCGCAGCGTGATTGGTCAAGGGCGGAGCAACTGGGGCACTCCGAAGCGCTGGCGCAGGCGGACTTCGATGCCGCCCGGTCCGCCCTCGATCAGGCGGTGGCGGCCCTGGCCGTGTCAGACGCCCAGATCGGCCAGTCGCACGCGCAGGTCGCGATCGCGGAGGCGGCCCTGCTGCGGTCGCGCCGGAACCTCCTGTACTGCACCATCAAGTCGCCTGTCGACGGCGTCATCATCGATCGACGCGTCGAAATCGGCCAGACCGTTGTCTCAAGCCTGAATGCCCCCAGCCTTTTCCTCATCGCCAAGGACCTGGCAAAGATGCTCGTGCTGGTGCAGGTCAACGAGGCCGATATCGGGCACGTCAAACCCGGAGACGCCGTGACCTTCCGGGCGGACGCACTCCCCGGGGAGCAGTTCAGTGGTGAAGTCCGCAAGGTACGGCTTAACGCCACGATGACCCAGAATGTGGTTACCTACACCGTGGAGATCGTCACCAGCAACGCCGATCTGAAGCTCCTTCCGTACCTCACCGCCAATGTCACGTTTGTCATAGATCAACGCCGCGATGTGATCGCCGTTCCGAACGCCGCACTGCGGTGGTCGCCTGCGGGAGCGGGTGCTTCCGACGTCCCCCCCGCCAGCGCGTCTCGCGCCAGGCAACCGGACGCAGGTGAGAGCACCGCGCCGCCCCGGGGCGATCACTCGCGCGAGCGTCCACGGGGTGGGCGCCCAGCTTCCAGAGTGTGGGTCCTCCGCCAGGGCAAGCCTGAGGCGATAGTCGTCGTCGCCGGGCTCAGCGACGGCAGCATGACCGAAGTCACCTCCGATGAACTCCGGGAAGGTGATGAGGTCATTGTGGGGCAGGCGGGTGTGACCGCAGCGTCGAATGGGACCACCAACCCCTTCGCCCCGACGCCCATGCGACGGGGAGGCGGGACGGGCAGTGGCGGTGGCGGGCGCTGAGCAGAGCCGCGGGCACCGGGAACACCATCGTGGACAGGCCACTCATCCAGCTCGAGGCAATCCAGCGGACTTTCCACGTCGGGGATATCGACGTGCCGGCGTTGCGCGGAGTCTCGCTCTCCATCGGGCGTGGAGAACTGGTTGCGCTCACGGGCCCCTCGGGCTCGGGCAAGTCGACGCTCATGAACACACTGGGGTGCCTGGACCGGCCGACCTCCGGCGAGTACTGGCTGGACGGAGCCGAGACGGCCGGCCTCTCCAACGATGATCGGGCCCGCATCCGCAACCGCAAGATCGGCTTTGTGTTCCAGTCCTTCAACCTGCTCCCTCGCACCAGCGCGCTCGATCAGGTGATGATGCCCATGGCCTACGCCGTTCCGCCGCTCCCGGAACGCGAGGCCCACGATCGTGCCGCGGCCCTGCTGAAGAAGGTGGGCCTGGGCGACCGCATGGACCATACACCCAGCCAGTTGTCCGGGGGTCAGCAGCAGCGGGTGGCCATCGCCCGCGCCCTCGTCAACCACCCGCCCGTCCTCTTTGCCGACGAGCCGACCGGCAACCTGGACTCCAGGACCACGCTCGAAGTGCTCGCCATGCTCCAGCAACTCAACCGGGACGAGGGCATCACCATCGTCATCGTGACCCATGATCCTGTGGTCGCGGCCCACTCGCGGCGGAACATCCGCCTGAGTGACGGGCTTATCGAATCCGATGTCACGCATGAACCGCAGGACGCCGTCGCCGCCCTCGCCGCCAGAACAGCGGCCGCTCTACCGGCTGGGGGTGGTTCATGACACTGACCAGAACACTCCTCACTTCGCTGCGTGCGCTGCGGCGCAACATCACACGCTCGGCGCTCACAGTGCTGGGCATCGTCATCGGCATCGCGGCGGTTATCGCCATGATGGAAATCGGCAAGGGGTCCTCCTCCTCCATAGCGAAGACCATCTCCAGCATGGGCGCAAACAACATGCTGGTGATGCCCGGGACGGCCGCCAGCGGCGGTGTGTCCTTCGGCGCCGGCAGCGTGCTGACGCTCACCGCAGAGGACTGCAGCGCGGTCCTGCGCGACGTACCACAGGTCGCCGCGGCGGCCCCCCTGGTGCGCGCCCGTACCCAGGTCATCTACGCGGACCGAAACTGGGTGCCGCAGTCGATCCTGGGCTCCACGCCGCAGTACCTGGATGTCCGGGACTGGCGCGAGCTTGCCGAGGGTGACATGTTCAGCGACGCCGAAGTCCGCAACGCTTCCCGTGTCGCGGTCGTCGGCCAGACGATCGTGCGTGAACTGTTCCAAGGGCGCTCCCCGGTCGGCCAGGAGATCCGCATCCAGAGCGTGGGGTTCCGGGTCGTCGGCGTCCTTTCCTCCAAGGGCGCGAACGCCTTCGGCCAGGACCAGGACGACATCATCCTCGCTCCCTGGACCACCATCAAGTACCGCGTTGTGGGCTCTTCCGGCGGCGGTGCGGCCTCGGGCGGCTCTGCCTCCGCGACCGCCACCACCAACTCTGTGTACCCCCCAGCCACCAGCGTGTTCCCCCCGTCCACCGCCGAGCCGCTGGAACAGCCCCGCATCGCGAGGTTCGCGAATGTTGACCAGATCCTGGTCGCCGCGCGCAGCGGCCCGGACGTCAAAGCTGCCATCACCGATATCACCGCCCTCCTCCGCGAGCGGCACCGCATCCGGCCGGGCGAAGCCGACGACTTCTCCATCCGCGATATGACCGAGAGCGCAAACGCCCTGTCATCCACCACGACCATGATGACCAACCTGCTGCTGGCGGTCGCCCTGATCTCGCTCGTGGTCGGGGGCGTCGGCATCATGAACATCATGCTGGTCTCCGTGACCGAGCGCACGCGCGAGATCGGTCTGCGCATGGCGGTGGGGGCGCGGGCCCGGGACATCCTCATGCAGTTCCTGACCGAGGCGACGCTGCTGTGCCTCCTGGGCGGGCTCCTGGGCCTGGCCCTGGGGAGAGGCGCCGCGGTGCTCGTCCGCGAGATCCTCCGCTGGCCTGTCGAGCCCTCCGTCGAGGCCATCATCGCCTCGGTCGTCGTCTCGGCCATCGTGGGCATCACGTTCGGCTTCTACCCCGCCTTCAAGGCGTCGCGACTGGACCCTATCGAAGCTCTCCGGTACGAGTAACACCTATGGACACCCTCCCCACCCAACACAAGGCGATCCAAAGGACCGTGCTGTGCGCAGGCCTGCTCGTCACGCTCACCGGGTGTACGGTCGGACCCAACTACATTCCGCCCGTGCAGGCCGTCCCCGGCGCGTGGACAGGCGACCAGGGCCTTGTGTCAGCCCGCACCGTCGGGAGCGCGGCCACCCCCTCGGCCGCCGAGATCGACCGCTGGTGGACCGCACTCAACGACCCCCTCCTCACCAGCCTCATCGAGCGTGCGGACGCCGCCAACCTGACCCTCGCCCAGGCGGGAGCTCGCCTGCGTCAGGCCCGCGCGGCACGCGCCATCGCCGCCAGCGCCCAGTCCCCGCAGGTGTCCTTCGCCACTTCCGCCTCACGCAGCGAGTCCTCGGGCAACACCCGGAGCCTCTTCCGCGCTGGCTTTGATGCTTCATGGGAGGTTGACCTCTTCGGTGGAGTGCGCCGCTCGGTGGAAGCCGCCGATGCCGACCTGCTCGCCGCCGGGTACGACCGCGAGGACGCCCGCGTCAGCCTTTCCGCCGAAGTCGCCACGACCTACCTCGAGGTACGCAGCGCGCAGCGCCAGATGGCCATCGCACGGCAGAACCTGGACGTTCAGCAGCAGACGCTCGCGCTCACGCAGCTGCGCAACAAAGCAGGCTTCGTCAGCGGCCTGGACGTCGCCAGCGCCCGTGGCAGTGTTGCCCAGACCGAAGCCCAGATCCCTGCATCCGACGCACAAGCCCGTACGTCTATCTATGCCCTCTCCGTGCTTCTTGGGCTGGAACCCGGCGCCCTGCTGGAAGAACTGGGTGCAGAGGGCGGTATCCCTCCCGTGCCGGCGCAAGTCCCTGTGGGCCTCCCCTCAGACCTGCTGCTCCGCCGCCCCGACCTCCGCCGCGCAGACGCCCAGCTCCACGCCGCAACCGCGAGGGTGGGCGTGGCCATGTCCGACCAGTACCCTCGGCTCTCCCTCACCGGGTCGCTGGGCACCCAGGGAGACAAGGTCCCGTCGTTGGGCACGCTCGCGGACCGCTTCTGGTCGGTCGGGCCGTCGCTGAGCGTCCCTCTCTGGACGGGCGGACGCACGAGGGCCGCTATCGAGCAGTCCCAGGCGGGCGTGGAACAGGCTGTGCTGGCGTACCGCCAGGCAGTGCTCGGTGCGCTCCAGGACGTGGAGACCTCTCTCGCCAACTACACGCGTGAGCAGCAGCGGGCCGCCGCTCTCGAAGAGTCTGTCGCCGCCAACCGCGAAGCCCTCGACCTCTCGACCAGGCTGTACCGCGCAGGAAAGACCGACTTTCTCAGCGTGCTGAGCGCGCAGCGTCAGCTCTATGCCACGGAAGCACAGCTCTCACAATCCCGCACCTCCGTCGCAACCGACCTCGTTGCGCTCTTCAAGGCACTAGGGGGCGGGTGGAAATCCGATGGCTCTGCCGCTACGACGGCCGAACATCCGCCGGTGTCTACGCAACCCGGACCGCAGTGAAGTGGCCTGGGCGAACGCAACAACCCCGCTCGTCACCGCGGCCGAGCACAACGAGTTCACTTGCGCGCACGCGGCACGAGTATCCGGGTGTCGTGCCACGCCCGCCTCCAACGGAGGAGATGCCGGACGGGATTACCCGATGAGCTGCAAACTCTGCTCCGCAATGCCCAGGGTGGCCACCCTGCCCCAGCATCAACACAAGCGCCAGAAGGCGCAGGTGAGGGTAGCCAAACGCGTGTATTATAGGACTAAATTGTCTTGATGATCCGCTATCGCCCCCTCAAAGGGCAATCGGCTTCCTGAGGCACACCTCATACTCCTCCCCATGACCGTCCCTGCCGACCGATTCCGAGGATGCATCCTGGGCCTCGCCTTGGGCGACGCGCTGGGTGCTCCTCACGAAGGTGGTTTCGCAGAAAGGCTCCTTTGGCGCCTGATTGGGAAGTCGCGCTCAGGGAAGATGCGTTGGACTGACGACACGCAGATGTCGCTGGATCAGATCGAGTCCCTGCTCGCGCACGGGGCAGTCCATCAGGACGACCTTGCGAAGCGGTTCGCAGCCAGCTACCGCTGGAGCCGGGGGTATGGGCCTTCGACCGCGAAGGTGCTCCGCCGCCTCGCGTCAGGAGCCGATTGGCGGTGGGTCAACACCTCGATCCATCCCGCGGGGTCGTTCGGCAACGGTGCGGCCATGAGAGCACCGGTGCTGGGCCTGTACTTCGCGCACCGGTCCGACGGGCTGGATGAAGCCGTGCGGCGTGCGTCCGTCGTGACACACTCGCATCCCCATGGTGTGGAAGGAGCGATTCTGATCGCCCGTGCGACCGCCGCGGCCGCACTCGGGGCGAGGAGCGATGTCGTGTTCCAGTCCGCAGCAAGCGCTGCCGTCTCCCCTCAGTTTGTGCACAGGCTGCAGAAAGCAGGCGAATGGCTCTCATCTGGTCGAGAGGTAAGTGCCTCGGATGTGGCGCGGGAGTTGGGCAATGGGATGGAAGCAACCGCCTCCTGCGTTACCGCAGTCTACCTCGCGGCAAGGTTCCTGCATGCGACACTTGATGACCTGATCGCCAGCGTCGTCTCGGTGGGAGGCGATGCGGACACGATCGGTGCAATGGCCTGCGCGATCTGGGGAGCGGCAAGGGGTGACGGGGACCTCCCGGGTGACGTCCTGGAGCAGTTGGAAGACCGTGCACGGATCTCCGCGCTTGCCGAAGCGCTGCACCGCCGGGTTCTGGAATGCTGACAAGGCGTGACACGCCCGCTGAACGCTACCTTTCTGGCGCACCGACGTCCTCGAGTTCTGGAAGGGGAACACCGCATGGTCCGCTACGCCATCCTGGCCGCCGCCCTTCTCATGGGTCTGGGCGGGTGTGCAGCGAACACTGGCCACCTCCGCGTGACGGACCTCCGCTGCGAGTCACTCACCGACCCCTTGGGCGTGGAGTCCAGGCAGCCGTGCCTCGCCTGGACTGTCGCCGCAGACAGGCGTGCCGAACTGCAGTCCGCCTATCGCATCCTGGTCGCATCGCGGCCCGACCTGCTGGAACGCGGTGTTGCCGACCTGTGGGACTCTGGTGTAGTGCGGTCTGGGCAGACAACACTTGTTCCTTACGGCGGCCTCCCGCTCCCTTCCCGTGCCCGCTGCTATTGGAAGGTCATGTCATGGGACCGGGAGAATGCGCCGGGTCCTTGGAGCTCTGTGCACACGTGGGACATGGGTCTCTTGGACCAGGGTGACTGGACCGCGCAGTGGATCGACGCGGGAACCGTGCCAATTCCTGTCGAGGTAGTGCGCGCAACGTACCGGACGCTGGACGGGTCGACGGCGGTCGATGTGACAGCCCGGGTGGCCGGACTGGTGTCGCAGGGCCAACCCGTCGTTGCCGGCAACGCAGCGATGGGCGGCGATCCAAAGGTGGATACGCCCAAGGTGCTGGACGTGGAGTACAGGTGCCGGGGGGAGACCAAACGCATAGAGGTGGCTGAAAACCAGGCTGCGCCCTTCCCCTCCAGCGGCCTGCCATGCCTGAGGACCGGCTTTGACGTCCATGGGCCGGTGGTCCGCGCGCGCCTGTACATAACCGCTCTGGGCGTGTACCAGGCGTGGCTCAACGGCCACCGAATCGGTGACGAGCGCATGGCCCCGGGTTGGACAGACTACCGGTCGCGCGTGCAGTACCAGTCGTTCGATGTGACCGGGATGCTCCTGCGCGGGAACAACACGCTGGGCGCTGTCGTCGGTCCGGGCTGGTTCTCCGGGCGCGCCGGACTGTTCCACGCCCGGGCGTTCTATGGCCAGCGGCCGGCGCTGCTCGCACAACTCGAACTCACGTATGTAGATGGATCGACGCAGGTGGTCGGCACCGACGGTTCCTGGACCCGGCGCGACGGTCCCATCCAGTCCTCGGACATCATGGACGGAGAAGCGTTCGACGCGCGTCTCATTGTCCCCGGCTGGTGCGACCCGGGCGCAGCGGAACGACCTGAAGGGTGGACCCCGGTCAGTGTGCGCGAAGAGCAACGCACGCTCCACGCCCAGTCCGACCAGCCCGCGCGGGTCTTCGCGCTGCTGCCGGCCGCACGGCTGTCGGAGCCCACAGCCGGCCATTGGGTGTTCGATCTCGGGCAGAACATGGTGGGGGTGGCACGCATCCATGCGCGACAGCCCCGCGGAACGCGCCTCACCATCCGTCACGCCGAAGTGCTCAACGACGACGGCACCATCTACTGCGCGAATCTGCGCGGGGCAGCGGCGACCGACACCTACACCTGCAGGGGCGGCGGGGAAGAGGTGTGGGAGCCCGCGTTCACGTTCCACGGCTTCCGATACGTCGAGATCACCGGCCTGAGCGGGCGCCCTGCTCTCGGCGATGTGACCGGAGTCGCGTTTTCAAGCGATATGCCCCCTGCCGGCACGTTCGAGTGTTCAGACCCCCGCATCAACCAGCTCCAGTCCAACATCGTGTGGGGACTGCGGGGCAACACCGTGACCATCCCCACAGACTGCCCACAGCGCGACGAGCGCATGGGATGGACGGCGGATACCCAGGTCTTCGTCCCCACGGCAGCGTTCAACGTGGCGGTCGGCCCCTTCCTGACAAAGTGGATGCGGGATGTCCGCGACGCCCAGCGCGATGACGGGGCTCACTCGGACGTTGCGCCCGTCATGAAGGGTCTTTCCTACGGCACCCCGGTCTGGGGCGACGCGGGCACCATCGTCCCCTGGGTCGTCTACCTGTACACCGGCGACACCCGGATTCTCGAGGAAAACATCGGCTCCATGCAGGGGTGGGTGGACTGGTGCGAGGCGCACAGCACGGACCACATCAGGGACAAGGACCGAGGCAACGACTACGGTGACTGGCTTTCCATCGGCGCCGACACGCCCAAGGATCTGATCGGTACCGCGTACTTCGCCCGGTCCGCCTGGATCGTGAGCGCGTCCTGCAAAGCACTGGGCAGGCCGAGCGAAGCGGCCAGATACGCCGACCTGTTCGAACGTGTCCGGGCCGCCTTCTGCAGCCGCTTCGTGCGTGCGGACGGAATGATCGAGGGAGATACGCAGACCTGCTACCTCCTCGCGCTCCGATTCGGTCTGCTGCCCGAGGGGCTGCGGGACAAGGCAGCACGACGCCTGCTCGCCGACCTTCAGTCCCACGGCTGGCGTCTCTCCACCGGCTTCGTGGGCGTGAGCCACCTGCTGCCGGTCCTCGACGACATCGGCCGGGCGGATGCCGCGTACCAGCTGCTGCAGCAGGACCAGTTCCCGTCGTGGCTCTTCTCCGTCCGGCACGGTGCAACCACCATCTGGGAGCGATGGGACGGCTGGACTCCCCAGAAGGGCATGAACGACCCCGGTATGAACTCCTTCAACCACTTTGCGCTGGGTTCCTGCGGCGAATGGTTGTTCGCCGGAGTTGCCGGGATCCGCCCCGACCCGGCAAGCCCGGGGTTCTCGCACTTTGAGGTGCGCCCGCGCGTGATCGGTCCCCTGACGCACGCCAGCGCAAGCTACCGATCCCCGCACGGCCTCATCGAGTCCGCCTGGCGCGTGGAGGGCGGCGTGCTGACGCTCCGTGTAACCGTGCCCGCCAACACGACCGCGCAGGTCACGCTCCCCGCCCAGCCGGGCACGCCTGTGCTCGAATCGGGGACGAACGCGGAGCACGCGAATGGTGTGCACTCGTGCGCCCGCTCCGACCGCGAGGTCACGCTGAACCTGGGGTCCGGCCGGTACGTGCTCCGCTCCACGCTCCCCCAACACGCGGTGCCGTGATCCGCAGCACCCCCTTCTGCGCCAAGCCCTTCCAGTGCACGGCAGCCTGACCCAGGGGCAGCGCCGCAGCCCCAGCACCCGGCAGAGTGCCGCTCCACCGCTCCAGCCGGCACAGCCCTCACAGCCGGAACCAGCGGCGTGGTCTTTTCAGCGCTTCTGCTGGCACGCCCGCGACTTGTTTGGCACCTTCTCACCGCACGCCCCTGGTGGGCGACGCGTGGAGGTCAGGCCATGAACACGTCAGCACGAACGGTTGCGGTATGGGCCCTGCTCGCAATGGCGGGCGGCGCCGCGACGCTGGGCTTTGCAACGGGCGACGCCGCCGCCCCCGCGGACGACCTGTACGCGTCCCTCCCAACGACCGTGACCCTGCACGCGGTCGTGCGCGACTTCAAGGCCCGCGAGGAAGCCGGCGGGCACGTGGACTTTGAAACGTACGCTGGGCCCCGGGCCACGGTCGGGCTGGTGTCCGACACGCTGGGCGGTGACAGCAAGCCCACCCTGGCCAGCAGCGGTATCGGCCGGCTTATCGGGGACGAATGGCGAGACAGCGCCGGGCGTCCGGTCCGGCCCGCCGACTACTGCGCCGCCCTGGGCGACGTGGCCGGGCGCTACGAGAACACCAACAACCGGCAGATCACCAGCGCCGAGTCGTTCGCCTCCTGGTACAACGACACGCCCGGCGTCAACGTGAGTATCCCGGTGGACATGGTGCTCAACCGCAGGCCAGGCTCGCCCGTCTACGTGTTCGACTCGGCGAACGACGAGCCCTGGAAGACCCTGGGTGGCTTCTTCCCCGTCAACGGGCAGGGGTACGGCAACTACGCGTCGACCGGCAAGAACTTCCACTTCACCACCGAAATCGTCGCCGACTTTGTCTACGAGGCCGGCAAGGGCCACACGTTCAAGTTCTCCGGTGACGACGACGTGTGGGTCTTCATCGACGACCACCTCGTCATGGACCTGGGCGGGCTCCACCCGCGCACCGAGCAGGTCCTCGCGCTGGACCGGCTGGCCTGGCTCGTGCCCGGCAACGCGTACAAGTTCCGCATCTTCCACGCGGAGCGGCACACCACCCAGAGCAACTTCCGGATGGAAACCTCGCTCCTGTTCCGCCCGGTGGAGAAACCCAAGGTCTCCGAGCAGTACGACTGACCGAGCTTCTTTGACCGGCCCGCGCGTGCGGAAGCGCCCGCGGGTCTGGAACCCTGAGTTCCACGCCCGGGTTGCCCTTGTTGGGCGCCCGGGCGTCGGTGTTTTTGCGCGCGCGGCCCAGGACGCGCC
The DNA here is from genome assembly GCA_046350475.1 of Phycisphaerales bacterium. GTDB lineage: Bacteria > Planctomycetota > Phycisphaerae > Phycisphaerales > UBA1924 > BJHL01. Next base: position 769,109 of record JAXMAJ010000001.1, read on the forward strand.
GACCCGGGGTCGATCTGCGCCGGCGCCGCCTCTCAAGAAAATTCCACATTCTGCTTGACGATGGCCCCGCTGTTTTCCACCTTCTTCTGTGGAACCCAACACCCGCGTCGGTCACCGGATGTACCGGTACCGCGGGCGGAGCCAGCCATCGGAGGATTCTCATGAAGTACCCCAAGTTGTTTGCCGGCGCGGTGCTGGTCGCGGCGGGTGCCGCGGCGAGCATGTCCGTTGCGGGCGGTTCGTCGAGCTCGTCGTCGGGCGGCACGGTTGACCCGTACGCGGGCCTCCCCCTGACGATTTCGCTCACGGGTACCGTGCGCGACTTTCACGAGCGCACCTTTGCCAACTCCGGCCACCCGGACTTCGAGTGGCAGCCCACCGGCGGTTACGGCGTGTACTACAACATGGTCAGCAACACCCTGGACTCCGACAAGAAGCCCGTCTTCCAGAGCACGGGCAACAAGGTGAACAGCATGGCCAAGGACTCCCAGGGCCGTGAAATCCTCCGCAAGGACTACATCGCGAGCCGCACGGGCGATACCAACGCCAGCGTCGCGACCTCCGCCGGCGGCTCGTCCTCGACCGCCCAGCGGTTCGCCCAGTGGTTCCGGGATGTGCCCGGCGTGAACGTGTCCATGCCCATCGCCATCACCCTCAAACGCACCGCCGGGTCCAACGTGTATGTGTTCGACGACAAGCAGGACACCAGCTTCCAGGCCCTGGGCGGGTTCTTCCCGATCAACGGTCAGCTCTTCGGCAACCCGTCCGGCCAGAGCAAGAACTTCGGCTTCACCTACGAGCTCAACACCCAGTTCCAGTACACCCGCAACTCAGGCATGGTGTTTACCTTCACCGGCGACGACGACGTGTGGGTGTACATCGACAACAAGCTGGTCATCGACCTGGGCGGCGTGCACGGCGCAAGCTCCCAGAACATCGACCTGGACCGCCTCAGCTGGCTCCAGGACGGCCAGACCTACGACCTGAGGTTTTTCTTCGCCGAGCGTCACACCACCCAGTCGAACTTCCGAATTTCCACGACCCTGCGCCTGCAGACCGTGGACCGCCCGCAGGTCAGCGGCATCTTCGACTGAGCCACGCACCGACCACCATGTGGCACGGGCCACCGCCCGTGCAGGCTTCCGCCCGCGAGGGGAGAGAGCGCAACGCCCGGACCCATGTCCGGGCGTTGCCCATTGCACGTCTGCGCCTTCCCCTATCCTTGAGGCCCATGGCACGCTCCAAGCGCCGACAGTTCGTCCTTCTCGGCCCGCCCACCGGCGCACCGCAGGCCCCCGAGGCCCAGCCGCTGGGCTCTCTCCGCTCGGTCCGCCAGGTCCTCGCGGCGTTCAACACCGGACCCGACGGTTCACCCACCGAGGGCGCCACCGAGCGGCTCTACGGCCCGGGCATGACCATCGAAGTTTCCCTGGGCACCGACCCCGTCACCCAGGCTATCGCCTCGGTCAACGACGAACCCACCGCCTGGCCGGTCCTCAGCCGGCTGTGCCAGGCCCACCACTGGCGCCTCATGGACATCGAGAGCGGGCGCATCATGTCCTGGTGAACGCGGGGCACCCGCCGGCAACCCCCCCGGCACACCTACGCTCAGCCGTGCCCACGTCCGGCCAGGATGGCCAACCAGCAACGGCGCACGATGCGCACGCCGGCTTCCTCGCCGCGGCGATCCGCGTGGTGTCCGGCCTCACCCTCCTCTCCCGCTTCGCCGGCCTCGCCCGCGACGTGCTGACCGCGCGCCTGTTCGGTGACGGTGCCGTCGGCAGCGCCTTCCGCGCCGCGTACGCACTGCCCAACTTCTTCCGCAGGCTGTTCGGCGAGGGCGCTCTCTCCGCCGCGTTCCTCCCCGAGTACACCCTCCTCTCCCGGGATGACCCCGCCCGAGCGTCCGCGCTCGCCAGCCGGGTTGTCTGGCTTGTCACACTCGCCACGGGGGTCATCACCCTCGTCGCCGAGGCCGCGCTCCTCGCCCGCACCGCCTTCTGGCCCGCGGACCCGGAACTGTCCATGAGCATCCGCCTCATCATGCTCATGCTCCCCATGATGCCCATGGTGTGCGTGACCGCCATCCTGGGAGGAATGCTCCAGGCGCACGGGCGTTTCGCCGTGCCCGCCGCCGGGCCCATCATCCTCAACCTGTTCCAGATCGCGGCCGGCGCCGTGTTCTACGCCGGCCTGCTGTCAGGCCGCACGCTGGCAGCCTATGTTGTCGGCATCTCCGCCGTGGTCGCGACCCTCGCAACCGTGTTCTGGTCCCTGCACGCGCTGCGCGGCAAGGTCACATGGACCCGGGGATTCGAAGAGTCGCGCGAAGCCGGGAAACGAGTGCTCGAACGGTTCCTGCCGGCCGTGCTGGGGCTGGGCACCCTCCAGCTCAACACCATGATCGACACCGTCATCGCGATGTGGCCCATCTGGCTGGGCCCCACGATGTTCGGTCACGATACCCCCCTGGACGCCAGGAGCAACGCCATTCTCTCGTACACCCAGACGCTCTACCAATTCCCACTGGGTGTGTTCGGCATCGCCGTTGCCACCGCGGTCTTCCCGCTCCTCTCACGCGCGAGCGACAAGCCGAGCGAATTCACCGCACACCTCCGGCGGGGTGTCCGCCTCTCTCTGTTCATCGGCCTCCCCGCCAGCGTCGGACTCATCCTTGTCCGGCACGATCTCGTCGGCGTCATTTTCGGTGGCGGACGCAGGAGCTTCACGGACGAAGGGCTGGGCCGCTGCGCCGCCGTCCTGCTGGGCTTCGCGCCCGCCGTCTGGGTCTACTCGCTCAACCATGTTCTGACCCGCGCCTACTACGCCAAGGGCGATACCCGCACCCCCATGCGCATCGCCGTCACCTGTGTGGGCATCAACATCACCCTCAACTTCTCCCTCATCTGGACGCTCCGCGAGGCCGGGCTGGCCTGGGCCACCGCCAGCAGCGCCGCCGTCCAGTGCCTGCTCCTGCAGATGTTCCTCCACCGCCGGCTCAGCGTCCGGCTCTGGGATGGCGACACGCTCTGGGCCGTGGCCCGTACCTCCCTGATTGCCCTGCTGATGGGCGTCTGCGTGCTGGGCGTGGCAAAGGTGTTGCCCGCGGGAGACCGCTGGGCCGAGCGCGTGCCCCGCCTCGCCGGGTGCGTCTGCACCGGCGGAGTGGCCTACGCCCTGATCGCCCTCCTGCTCAGGGCGCCAGAACTCCGCTGGCTGATGCACCGTGCTCCACCGGGTTCCAGCAAGGACGGGATGTCCGGCATGTCGTTCGAGTGATCAACCCATACCATCCGCCCATCACGGAGCGACCCATGCCCACCCCACGGACGAAGACCCGCCTCACCCTCCTCTTCCTCGCCCTCGCCACCGCCTCTCTGGCCGCGTGCAACACCGTCCAGGGTCTGGGCAGGGACATCACGTACATCGGCGAGAAGGGCGAAGAAGCCATTTCCCAATAAGGTGGCCATGCCCCTGGACCTGCAAGGCCTCCCCATTGCCATTACCGGTGCCAGCAGCGGCATCGGGCTGGCAACCGCGCTCGCGTGCGCCCGCGTAGGCATGCCCGTGGTGCTCGCAGCGCGGCGTATCGACCGCCTCGAGAGCGGCGTCAAGCAGATCGTGTCCCAGGGAGGCCGGGCCATCGCGATCCCCTGCGACGTGACACGCCCGGATGATTGCGAACGCCTTGTCGAGCAGGCCGAGCAGGCCTTCGGCCCGCTGTACAGCATCTTCGCCAACGCGGGCTACGGCATCGAGGGGCCGGTGCTGGACGTGCCCGACGAGGCCATGCGCTCAATATTCGAGACCAACTTCTACGGCACGCTGCACACCATCCGCCCCGCCATGACGCGGTTCCTCGCGCGGAAAAAGGGGCACGCGCTGATCTGCTCTTCCTGCGTCAGCAAGGCAGGCATCCCGTACCTCTCCGCTTACAGCGCCACCAAGGCGGCGCAGGACCATATCGGGCGTGCCCTGCGCATCGAGGTCGCCGGCTCGGGCGTGCATGTGTCCACCGTCCACCCCATCGGCACGGACACCGAGTTCAGCGAGATCGTCACCAGGAAGTCCACCGGCCCGCGCCGGGCCCGCGCACCCCAGGCCTTCCGCCAGACCTCCGAGCACGTCGCAGAAGCCGTGGTCCGCTGCCTCCGCAGGCCCAAAGGGGAAGTCTGGACCAGCATCCCGGCCAAGGTCGTCGCCGGGATCAGCGTGGTCACCCCAGGCATCTTCGACTGGGGGCTCCGACGCCGCTTCGCCGGGAAGCAGTAGCTCAGCGGGAGTGCAACCCGCTACAGCGGGGACAAGAGCACCACGGCGTGCACCTCCAACGCCCGACCCTCGCCCACTGCGTCCACCTTCTCGTGCGTCTTCCCCTTCAGATTGACCTGGGCGGTCGCCAAACCCAGGACCCGCGCGATGTTCTCCCGCATCGCGTCCTTGTGCTCCCCGATCTTCGGCCTCTCCAGGATCACCGTGCAGTCCAGGTTCACCACGCGATACCCCGCCCCCGCCACCCGGGCGCCCGCCTCCCGCAGGAAGTCGGCCGAGTCAGCCCCGGCATGGGCCGGGTCCGCGTCCGGAAAGAGCTGGCCGATGTCCGGCCCGCCCACCGCCCCCAGCAACGCGTCCGTAACGGCGTGATACAGGGCATCGCCGTCGCTGTGGGCCACCGGCCCCCGATCGCTCTCCAGCAAGACCCCACCGAGGATGAACGGTTTGCCCTGCCCCGCCGGGGGGCGATAGTCCAGGCGGTGGAGGTCGTAACCATGGCCGATGCGCATGATGCAGGGTACGGCGCCACGGTTTCAGGACGTCGTGGTCATCCCCGACGCCGGACCGGCCGATACACTCCCGGCATGACCAACCACCGCCTCGTTGCGTCCCTCGCGCTCGCCGCATGCGTCGCCGGCCTTGCAGCATGCCGCGGCCCCGAACGCATCAGCTACAAGTCCGACACATGGTCCCCCAAGACCATCAGCGTGCTCGACACCCGCACGGGCGAGAGCGTCGTCACCATCGACGTCCCCGTGGGCAAGCAACTCAACCTGTGGTTCAAGAAAGACCCGACGCAGGCGGAGAATGAAGGCAGCGATGAGCTTGCCTACGCCGTCCGCCCGTGGGGCGACAAGGCGACCATCCCCGGCACCACCCTGCAGGTGCCCCCGCCGTCCGCTCGGCGCATCGATATGACGCTGCGCAAGTCCCCCGAGATGCCGGTCAAGTGACCGCGGCGCAGCCCGGACGCTGCTACCGTCGGGCCGCCCGGGACACCGCCTCGACCGCCCTCAACACGCCTTCCCTATCGACGTCCAGGTGCGTCACTGCGCGGATCCGCCGTGCGCCGGTCGGCAGCATCAGCACGCCCTCCTGCTCCAGGCGGGCGCACAGCCCCGCCGCATCCACCGGCACAGCAGGACCAAGTTCGAACAACACGATGTTCGATTCGACACCGAAGGCCGCGTGGCACGCGTCAAGGCTGACGCCCGGCACCGCGCCGACCCCTTCCGCGAACAGCCTCGCGTGCGCGTGATCGTGCGCGAGTCGGGCAACGTGGTGGTCCAGCGCAAAGCCCGCGGCAGCCGCCAATACCCCGCTCTGACGCATGCCCCCTCCCAGGAGCTTCCGCACACGCCGGACCTTGTGGATGAACTCTGACGTGCCCGCCACGGCACTGCCCACCGGCGCGCCCAGGCCCTTGCTGAAGCAGCAGGAAACACTGTCGAAGTACCTCGCGTAGTCCCGTGGTGTCACCCCGCCCGCCACGCACGCGTTCCAGAGGCGTGCCCCGTCCATGTGCGTCCGCAGCCCGTGCCGACGCGCCGCCCCCGTGACCGCGTCCACATGCTCCAGCGACCACACCGCACCGCCGCCCCGGTTGTGCGTGTTCTCCAGCACGAGCAGGCGCGAGCGTGGAAAGTGCACATTGTCCGGCCTGACCGCCCCGTCAACATCCAGGGCGCCAAACTGGCCCCGCGCACCCCGCAACCCGCGCACCATGCACCCGCTGATGACCGCCGGCCCGCCGCCCTCGTAGAGAATGATGTGACTGTCCTCGTGCGCAATGACCTCGTCGCCCGGTTCGGTGTGCGCCCGGATCGCCGCCTGATTCCCCATCGTGCCGCTGGGCACAAAGCACGCCGCATCCTTGCCCAGCAACGCAGCCACCTTCGCCTCCAGCGCTGCGACGCTAGGGTCGTCCCCCAGCACGTCATCGCCGAGTGGAGCCCTCGCCATCACCTCCCACATGGCGGGAGTGGGGCGGGTCACGGTATCGCTGCGAAGATCAATCGTGCGCGGCATCACGAAATGTAGTCGCTCTTCCCCATTTCCCGTGCGCTTGCCTGCCCACTGCCACTCCAGCACGCCCATGCCATACTGACACCCTGCCCCGGCCCCGTTCGTGCAAACACGCTGCGAACACGCCCGGGTCCCCGCGCCCCGCCGCTGTGCCCGCGTGGCACGCATATTGCCATGTGCACAGCGTGCGGCGGCGTGTGCCGCCCCACATCGAGTCCGAGGCAACGCCAGCGTGAAAGGAGAGCCGTCCATGAACCTCAACCTGATGCGTCGTAACCGCACCACCCCAGGCTTCCCAAGCCTGATCGAGGAGTTCTTCAACGAACCATTTGTCATGGTGGCGCCCATCGGGGCAGAAGCCCAGCCCTTGGCCGTGGATGTTTCGGAGACCGACAAGGAGGTCCTCGTGCGGGCGAGTGTCCCGGGATTCACCAAGGACCAGGTGACGATCGAAGTGAACGATGATGTCCTCACCATTACCGCCGAGAAGAGCGAGGAAGTGGAGGAGAAGAACGAGCGATTCATCCGCCGGGAACGGCGCGCCGGAAGGCTGATCCGATCGCTCCCCCTGCCCTCGCCCGTCGCCGACGACAAGGCAAGGGCCGAACTCAAGGACGGCGTCCTGACTGTCGCCATCCCCAAGAACCCAAGGGTGCTCCCGAAGAAGATCAGCATCAGTGGATGATGCGGCGCAGCGCGCGGGGTTGACGTGAACATGGCCGACGCGGGCGGTCGCGCACAGCGGCCGCCCGCTGTCTGCTCGCCGCTAGGCCCGGGCCGCTTCGACGGCACGGCCCATCTTCCACCTCAGGGACATGAACCCGGCCGCGCCCGCAACGCCCACGGCTAGCGAGGCAGCCTGGACATACAGGTGCGCGTCAACCCCGGCGTGCTTGAGGGCCTCGTAACCGCTCGTCACGGCGACCGGCGCCAGCAGCCCGCGCACCCCGTTGAGTGTCACGTGGGTCGCCATGTACCGGCTGGTCTGGCTGGGGCGGGCGAAGTCCACGTGCCCCAGGTGCCAGGCGATCTGGCCTCCCCCATAGCCGATGCCCATCATGGCCGCGCCGGCAAAGTAGAACCAGATGGCGTGCCCGTGGATCAGCGTGTCGATCGCCGCCCCGGTCGTGAAGAACACCCCCGCCGCGACAAACACCCACGAATGCACGGAGCGGAACCTCACGACGTGAGCACGGTCCAGGAACCTCCTCCACACCGGCAGCGCCAGCAGCGTCATCACCGCCGGGATGCTGCTGGTCACCAGCACGCTGGGGAAGTGCCGGAACCCGTACTCCTCCTTCAGCGAGATGACCAGGCACGGAACCACCATGAGGTTGCTGAACCCCAGCACGAACATCCACAGCATGAACTGCGCATACCACCTGTCCTCGCGCAGCACCCGGAACACGACCAGCGGCCCCTGCCAGGGCTTCATGACCCGGGCGCCCCCTTCCCCGACCTCCTCGCGCAGCATGCGGCCCTCGTGCCGCAGCCGCACCCGGCTGTACGCCCACACACCCGCCATCCCCATCACCGCCGTGATGGGGAGGAAGTACCGGTACGCCGCGGGGCTCTCGTCCATGCACCACGCCAGTGTGGCACCGATGACCGCAACGCACAGCACCTCAACGCCCGAAAGCACGCCCACGATCCGCGTCCGGTCCGACGCGCGGTAGTTGGACCGCCACACCGTGGGCCGCAGCGTCAACATGCCGCTCCAGCACACGCGGGCGCCCACCACCAGCCCCAGCAACGCCCACAACGCGCGCGGGCCGCTTGTCGGCAGCGCCGCAATCCCCCCCACGCACAGCATCATCCCCGCCTGCATCGCAGTGATGAGCCTCACCTTCCGCCTGCCGTGGGCCGCGCCGCTCCAGAAGAAACTCAATATGTTCGCCAGCTGCGGCGTAGCCCCGATCAAGCCGACCATCAGGTTCAGCTGGCCCTCAGGCACGCTGTTGTTGAAGCTCTGCTTCGCGAACACGGCGATGACGCCGCCCTCGATCGTTGCCATCGCCAGCATCAGGAACGCCGTCGCCGTCAACTCCAGCGTGAAGGCGCGCCGCGACAGGTAGGGCAGTTCCGCCGGCCTCAGAACCGGCAGGACACGCGAAACCGCGCCCAGGGATGAACCGAATGGATTGGTGGCCCGTACCGCTCGCAGCACTTCGCGGCGATGGTAGGGCAGGGCAGCCCCGTCTCCCGCGCTACCCATATCCGATCAAGATCCCGTCCACCTTACCGCATTCTGATCACCCGCCCCGAACCCCGACGCTGTTGCTAAAGACAATCTTCTCGAACGGGCGATAACCGGTCCTCACGGCCCGCACAGCGCAATCCGTCAAGCCCACGCGCCCGAGGGGACGAAGTCTCCCGAACAGGAGTGCACCGGCACGCAACTTCCACCCGCACCCGACGTACGGTTGATGCCCATGAGTCCAGCTACCGCAAAACCGCCCACAAGCGACAAGCCAGGCACCCAGAGCACGCCCGCGCAGCACGCCGAGTACGTGCTGGGCACCGGCAGCGACGAGACGGCACGCCTGGGCCTGCAGCACCGCCTCTGGTCCGCAGCCGCCCACGAATGCTGGGAACGCGCCCGGCTCCAGCCCGGCCACACCGCGCTCGACCTCGGCTGCGGCCCCGGCCATGCGTCCGTCGACATGGCACAGATCGTCGGACCCCGCGGGCGCGTCATCGCCATCGATGAGTCGGCAGCCTTCCTGAAGCAGCTCCGCGACCAGGCCGAGTCCCGGCGCATCACCAACATCGAGCGCGTCCTCGGAGACGTGCAGGAACTCGGGGAATACATCCACGACGGGCAGGGCACGATCGACGTCGCCTACGCCCGGTGGGTATTCTGCTTCCTCACCAGCCCCGAGGCCGTCGTCAAGGGGCTGGCCACACTCATGAAGCAGGGCGGACGCGTCGCCATCCATGACTACTTCAACTATGACCGCTGCCTCACGCTCGCCCCACGCCGCGAGGCATTCAGCAAGGTCATCCACGCCGTCGGGGCCTCGTGGCGCGCCCGCGGCGGCGACACCGACGTGATGGGCCGGCTCCCCGGCCTGTTCCTCCGCCACGGCTTCGAGATCACCCACATGGACGTCATCCAGCGCATCGCGCGCCCGGGCACCACCATGTGGCACTGGCCCAACTCGTTCTGGCAGACGTTCGTCCCCAAGCTCGTCGAAACCGGGTTTATCTCCCGCGAAGACGAGACCGCTTTCAACAAGGCGTGGGAAGACGCCGGCAACGATCCCGCCAGCTTCATCCAGCTCCCGCCGGTGTTTGAACTCATCGCCACCAGGAAGTAACGCCCGAAACACGCCCGCCGCGAGCGCCCCGCCCCCGGGCAGGCCGCCAGGCCCGCGCTACAGGCACGGCCCGCCGCTGAACACCCGGATCAGCGAGAAGATATCGTCGATGTCCGGCAGGATGCCGTCGTTGTTGAAGTCCACGTCTGCATTGCAGGGCGGGTCGCCGGCAGACTGCCCCTCGCACACGCCCCCGGAATAGACGCGGATGAAGTCGATGATGTCCTGGATGTCCGGGTAAATGCCGTCGCGGTTGAAGTCCACGCTGTCGCACACAGCGCCCGACACGAACGCGACGTACCTGCCATCGGCGTCGGCCGGTACGTCCAGGTTGATCCAGCCGATATTCTCACCCCACGCGTAGCCCCGAAGCCGCATGGCGTCGATGTCCAACCGCGCCGGCACCGGAGGTTCCGCCAGGGCCCCGCCACCGAAGTTGATCCACCCGACGTTCTCACCCCACGCCAGCCCGGTGAGCACCCCGGAGCCAGGGTCCACGTTGACGCCCGCGTTGTCCCCGCTCGTGTTCGCGTACGGGCCGTCCCCGGCACCGAGGCCGACCCAGCCGATGTTCTCGCACCACACGAAACCGGAAAGGAACCCGCCCGAGAGGTGCAGGACCGCGCCCTGATCGCCGGGGGCAGGCCCCGCGTCGTGCCAGTTCATCCAGCCGCAGTTCTCGCTCCAGCTGGACATGGCCCCCGGTTGCACGTTCGACTGCGCCAGCGCATGGGACCCCGCAACAAGCGCGCAGCAGATGGCGATCAGTGTCTTCATGGCGGGCCTCGTCAGGCGGTTCAGTAGGAGAAGTTCGCGTTGAAGTCGGTCGTGCCCAGCGTACCCGCGCCCGTGGTGCCGATCACCGCGGGGGCGCCGTTGTTGGTGCGGTCCATGATGTTCCCGTGCACGTTCCCGGCAGCGATGTCGTACGCCACGGTCTGCCCCGCGCTGACGACAGTGTTCCGGATGATGAAGTTCCCGGCCCCGTGAACCTCGATGCCCCGGTGAGCACCCGTGCAGTTGTTCTCCTCGATGCGGTTATGCCCCGCGTGCGCATAGATGTTTGCGCCGATGTTGGGGTCCGTCCCGTTGTTGGTGCAGGTGTTGCCCCGCACGAGGCATGAATCGACAACGTAGATGCCCTCGCGCGCGTTTCCCTGCGTCACACAGCTGAGGATGCTCGCACCTGTGGACGCTCCTATGCCGCGCCCGCTGCCGGCCGAAGCCGTGCAGCCGGTGGCCGTGCCGTAGTCGCCCACGTCAATGCCCACCCCCAGCACGCCGGTGTCATTGGCTGTGGCAACGCACCCGCGCAGCGTGCACATCGCCTGCGTCGATATCCCTTTGAGTGTGTTCGTGCTCGCGACGCAGTCAGTCAGCGTGCACCCGCTGAACGTGACGATCCCCCCTGTAGCATTGTTCGAGGCGACACAGCCCGTCAGCGTGCAGCCCAGGTCCACCTGGATCCCCACCGAGGAATTGGCGTTCGCCTGGCACCCGCTGACGACCGAACGCGCCCCGGCGTACATGCCCCGGCCCGCATTGCCCGTGGCGATGCAGCCCGACACCACGGAGCCGTCCTTCACGCTTATCCCGGCCCCTCCATTGTCGGCGGCGGTGAGGTTCTCGAAGCGGCAGTCCGACGCGGAATTGGCCCGCGTGTCCACCCCATCCCCACCAAAGCCCGTGATGTTGCCGTTCCGTACCGCGATGCCACGCTGCCCAGCCTGCGTGACGCTGATCCCGTCCAGCGAGCTGGCAACGCCCGCCACCGTGAACCCCGAAAGGTCGATCGTCACCGCGCTGCAAGTGATCTCGATCCCGTGCTTGCCCGCAACCCCCTGCAGATTCCCCGTGAGGTAGTACGAACCAGGCTGCGTAATCTTGCACACGCTGTCCGCGTCACCGGGTGTGGTCGCAGCACCGATCGCCGTCCGTGGCTGCACCTCGTTGAGTGTCTTGTACGTGCTCGATACGGGGCCAGCGGGGGGTGTGATGGGGCCCGCCTGCACCCAGCCGCTCGCAGCGGCAGCCGCGAGGAACGCAAGGCAAGCGCGGACTGAAGTCGTTCGGTGATGCATACGAGTGGTACTCCTGAAAAGCAGGGCAGCATACCACCCTTGTCAAGGGGCTTGGATTATCGGGCCGCAGCGACCCGCGCGCACATCACCTCGACATCATGCACGGCGACTCTACAGGCACGGCCCGCCGCTGAACACGCTGAGCAGCGAGTCGATGTCCATCGTATCGGGGAAGAGGTCGTCGTTGTTGAAGTCCACGTCCCCGCAGTTCGGGTCGTTGCTGCACGGCCCGCCGCTGAACACGCTGAGGAAGTCATCAATGTCCGCGGTGTCCGGGAACAGGTCGTCGTGGTTGAAGTCGATGCTGTCGCACCCGCCGCCCGTCACCACCAGGTGTGAACTCTGCGCCGATTCCTGGATACGCACCCGCTGCGTGAAGCCGGAAAGCGCACACGCGCCCGGCCCGGATGCAGGTGTGCCGGCAACCACCAGCGTCTGGGGCGGCGCGTCGTTCACCTTCGCCACCAGGAACGTGTACAGGTCCGCACCCAGCGGTGCGTCGGGAGTCCACGAAGAATCGTCGGGCCCGAAACCGGGGCTGAACACGCTGTTGGACGGGTTCCCCTCCGCAATCGCGCCCCCGAACGCCGATGTGTTCTGCGAGCCCGGCACGAGCGCCGGCGCCTGCGTCCACGTGAACGTCTGATTGCTCTCGATCGCGTCGCCGGGGTTCACGTCCAGCACGATGGGCCGCAGGTAGCCGCCGGCGAGGGCCGACGCCGTGACTGCGAACGTGTACGTGCTGGTGTTGTGCGTCGTGCCGTCAGTCACCCGCAGCGTCCACGGCCCCTCGCTGTTGACGTCCGCCTGCAGCGTCGCCGCGTCCGGCTGACCGATGGACCCCGCCGTACCGCTCCCGTGCCCGAGCGCAGGGTAGAAGTCGCTCGAGTAGTGATCATTCGCAGAGTGCAGCTCGAGGAAGTTCTCCTCGTTGTTGTCGTCGACAAAGCCCGTCCCCGTGATCCCGATGCCCAGGATGTACACATCCGGCTCCAGCGGCGAGAACGAAATCACGCCCGGCGTGAACTCCAGTGCCACCGCCGGGCCGGGCGTGCTGCACGGCACGACCAGGTTGCTCGCGTTCGCGTCGCTCTGCGCCCGAACCTGCTTCGTGAACGCCGTCAGCGCAGGCGCTCCCCCCTGGGGCACGGGCGACGACACCGTCAGCAGCGTCTGGGGCGGCGCGTCGTTCACCTTGCTGATGCCGAGCGTGTACGTGTCGGGGTTCAGAGGCGCGTCGGGCGTCCACGCGAGGTCGGCGGGCCCGAACGCCGGGCTGAACACGTTGTTCTGCCAGTTGTTCGCGTACAGACCGCCGAACGCGCTGGTCCACGCCGAGCCGGGGCTCGTGTGCGCCGGCTCGCCCCAGGTGAAACTCGGCGCATCGGATATCACGCTGTCCGGCGTCACGTTGAGTGTCATGGGCCGGATGTAGTCCGCGGCGATCCCCGGCGTCGACACCGTGAGCGAGTAGGTCCTGGTCTGGTTCGTCGTCCCGTCAACCACGGTCAGGGTCCAGCCCGTGCCGGTGTTGATGCGCCCGACCAGCTCGGGCACGTTCTGCGAAACGATGGACCCCAGCGTGCCGGTCCCCACGCCCCGCGCCGGGTACAGGTCCGTGCCGAACTCGTGGTCGTTTGATTCAAGCCGGATGTAGTTGTTCTGGTTCGCGTCGTCCACAAACCCCGACGCCTGCAGACCCGGGAACAGGAAGTACCCCTCCGGATCCGCCGGCGCAAAGCGGATGGTCGAAAGCAGGAAAGTCGCGTGCACGCTCACGCCGGCGTGCGCCGCTTGCGCCGTGGCAAGGCACGCCACGATGATGCTGGAAACGGTGGAGGGACGGGACGCGGCAAAGCGGCTAAGCATGGGTGGACACTCCGGTGCGGGTGTTCCACTGCAAGGAACGCCCGCACACCGGACGTAGCCGCCGCCCGACACCGTCTGACAAAACCACGCTCGACGCGGGCTGTGTTCGGGTTGTGGAAGGGGCTGCTGCTACCGCAGGCACGCCCCGCCGCTGAAAACAGAGAGAAAGGCCTGGATATCCAGCGTGTCCGGGAAGATGCCGTCGTTGTTGAAGTCAATGTCCCCGCACACCGCGCCGCCCGGGCACGGCCCTCCCGAGAAGACCTCCAGGAACCCGCCGATATCCGCCTCGTCAGGGAAGAGCGTGTCGCGGTTGAAGTCCACGCTGTCGCACGCCACCGGGCACGTCCGCGCTGCGATGGCCGCCGCGAACGCCGTCGCCCGCACGCTCGTGCAGATGTTCGCACACTCATTCGCGTGCGTCGCCACCCCGACCACGCGCCCGTTCACCACGATCGGAGACCCCGAGCTCCCCACCCGGATATCGCACGAATGGAACACCGTCGTGGCCGAGGCGGAAACGATGTCGCCCGGCGATGACTGCTGCGTGTACTGGCGCACGCACGAAAGGTCCTGCCCATACCCGTACACCACCGCAGCGCTGCCGAACGCCGGCTGCTCCGAAGAAATGAGCCCATAGGAACCCATCCGCTCGAACGCAGTCTGCCCGATCGTGTTCGTGCCGGTCGTGTACACCGCCCAGTCCGCCCCGATACCAGCATTCTGCGACCCCGCGAGCGCCGCAGGAAATTGGTCCTCCGGGGGCGGCATCACCAGCGTGCACCCGGCGGTGGTGGGGGGTACGCGGAACTGCAGCACAAGATTGGGCTGCGCGCAGTGCCCCGCCGAGAGCGCCGTGCTGTTGGAACAGATGATCGACGCGGTGCACTGCACCGGCATCAGGCGCGCCACCCAGGCCTCCGTACTCGGCTGCCGCTCATCGTCGTCGCAGATGCCCACCTGCCCAGGGCCGCCGCGGTCCTCCACCGGCGGGCTCACCTCCACCGCCGTGAGCCGAAGCGCTGCACCGCCCGCCGCAAGCGGCCCGGACGCCACCACCTCCAGCACCAGACTGTCGCCGTTGAAGTACGCCGTGCAGCCCTCCCACCGGTCGAGCATCTCCTGGTCGAACTCCTGCCGCGAACCGTCCGCGAGCGATGTCACCCGCAGCGTTGCGCCCCGCGGCAGAACCGTCCCCTCCAGGTGCGGGCGGAGCCACGCCGCCCCCGGCAACCTGAGGCTGTGCTGAATCACCGCCCCCGGGCCCCCGTCCGGATTCGCAATCAAGAGTGGAGGATCCCAGCGCACGACAACCGGCGCTGGACCAACCGGTAGCTCCACCGGTTCCGCCGACGCTGGGCAGACAGGCAAGAAGCAGGCAGCGGCACAGGCCGCACGCGTCAACACACCGGGGATCAGCATGAAGTGGCACTCCGCGGGTGTGGGACCGCCGTGCCCGCACAAGCATGCTACCGCGGACAGCGCCAAACACAAGCCCAGCATGGAATAAGGCGACTCCGCCCCGCGTTCGGGATGTGAAAGGGTCTTCCGCACCCCGCCGCACGCCCCAACCCAACCCGCCCGCGCCTATTCTTGGCCCCCCCGTGGCACCCCCGTGCGACCCCGGGGCCCGAGCTGGACCGCCGACCGCACCCGCGGCCGGCCATTGAGGACCCACGATGCCCACCACCGGCACCATCACCCAAGTCATCGGATCCACCTTCGACGCCCAGTTCCCCGAGGACAAGCTCCCGGACATCTACAACGCCGTGACGATCCAGGCCGAGACCAAGGCCGGCAAGCTCGACCTCGTCGGAGAGGTGCAGCAGCACCTCGGCGGCGGCCGCGTCCGCCTGGTCGCCCTCGGCTCCACCGACGGCCTGACCCGCGGCATGTCCTGCACCGACACCGGCGCCCCCGTCGCCGTGCCCGTCGGCGAGGGCGTGCTCGGACGGGTCTTCAACCTGCTCGGCCAGCCCATCGACAAGGCCGGCCCGGTGAACTCCTCCAAGAAGAGCCCCATCCACAAGGCCCCGCCCGAGTTCGCACAGCTCAACCCCAACACCGAAATCCTCCCCACCGGCATCAAGGTCATCGACCTGCTGTGCCCCTTCGTGCGCGGCGGCAAAATCGGGCTGTTCGGCGGTGCAGGCGTCGGCAAGACCGTCGTGATCCAGGAGATGATCGCCCGCGTCGCCAAGAACTTTGGCGGTTACTCCGTGTTCGCCGGCGTGGGTGAACGCACCCGCGAGGGCAACGACCTCTGGCGCGAAATGAAGGAGGCCGAGTACACCGACGCCTCAGGCGCCAAGGCCCACGTGCTCGACAAGGTGGCCATGGTGTTCGGCCAGATGAACGAGCCCCCGGGAGCACGCCTCCGCGTCGCCCTCTCCGCCCTCACCATGGCCGAGGAATTCCGCGACGCTTCGGGCAAGGAAACCCTGATGTTCGTCGACAACGTGTTCCGCTTTACCCAGGCGGGCTCGGAAGTATCGGCCCTCCTGGGCCGCATGCCCAGCGCCGTGGGCTACCAGCCCACCCTCTCCACGGAGATGGGCGCCCTCCAGGAGCGCATCACCTCCACCAGCAAGGGCGCAATCACCTCCGTGCAGGCCATCTACGTGCCCGCCGACGACCTGACGGACCCCGCCCCGAGCACGACCTTCGCCCACCTCGACGCCTTCATCGTGCTCTCGCGCGGCATCGCCGAAAAGGGCATCTACCCCGCCGTGGACCCGCTCGCCTCCACCAGCCGAATCCTCGACCCCAAGATCCTGGGCGAACGTCACTACCGCGTCGCGATGCGCGTGCAGCGCATCCTCCAGCGCTACAAGGACCTCCAGGACATCATCGCCATCCTGGGCGTCGACGAACTCAGCGAAGAGGACAAGCAGACCGTCTCCCGCGCCCGCAAGATCGAACGCTTCCTCTCCCAGCCCTTCCACGTCGCAGAGCAGTTCACCGGCTTCAAGGGCGTCGACAGCCCGCTCGAGGCCACCATCGACTCCTTCGAACGCCTCTGCAACGGCGAGGGCGACTCCCTCCCCGAAGGCGCCTTCATGTACGTCGGCACGCTCGAGGACGCGAAGGCCAAGGCCGCCAAGATGGCCGCCGGCTGATCCGGCCAAAAACCGTCGAACACAAAGCCCGGCACCAGCCGGGCTTTTTTCTTGGACCTCGCTCCACCCGGGATCCCGGGGATACCTCGGCAACACGCCGCAACGAACCTCCCTGGACTGAACCCACCCCCAGCCTCTGCCGATGTTATTAATGGACAAGTTTGTCTATTGGAGACCGGCCCATGGCCCGCAGCACATCCCTCACCGGCCGTGAGGTCACCTTCGGCCACGACGAGATCATCGTCAGCAAGACCGACACCAAGGGCCGCATCACCTACGCCAACGACGTCTTCCAGCGCGTCTCCGGATACTCCGAGGACGAACTCCTGGGAGCCGCACACAACATCGTCCGTCACCCCGCCATGCCCCGGTGCGTCTTCCGCTTCCTGTGGGACCGCATCGCGGCGGGCAACGAGGTCTTCGCCTACGTGCTCAACCGCTGCAAGACCGGCGACCAGTACTGGGTCTTCGCCCACGTCACCCCGACGTTCGGCGCCGGTGGTTCAATCGTCAGCTACCACTCCAGCCGGCGCGTGCCTGCCCGCGAGGCGATCGCCGTCGTCAAACCCCTCTACGCCCAGCTCATGGAGGTGGAGCGTCAGCACCAGCTGCCACGGGAACAGTGGGAGGCCTCCCTCCCGGTCCTCGTGAGCGTGCTCGAGAGCAAGAAGCTGACCTACGACGAACTGGTCTTCGCCATCACCCCCTGACCCAAGCCCGAGAGACCCCATGGACCACACCAGCCCGGACCACACCGATCAAAGCCCCACGCCGCCCGACTCCTCCCAGCAGGATTGGGCGGCGTGGATCGCGGAAGCCACCCGCGTGTGCAAGGCCGCCTCGGCCGGCGACCTCGAAGCCCGAGTCCTCCGCATCGATACCGACCCGCAACTCGCCGAACTCCTCCGCGCCATCAACCACTTGCTCGACGTGACCGATTCGATGATGCGTGAAGCCACCGCGTCCATGGAATTCGCTGGGCGGGGCCAGTTCTTCCGCCGGGTGCTCCCCAACGGCATGCTCGGCGCCTTCCGCAGGGCCGCCGACTCCATCAACAAGGCGACCGGGGAGATGAACACCATCATGCACAACAAGGCCGAGGAACTCGAGGCGTCTCGCCGACACCGCTCGACCCTGGAGAAGGACTTCAAGGAAGCCAAGCACTCCGTCGACGACCTGCTCGGGGCCACCACGCGCATCGGTGAAATGTCCCGCATGATCGACCGCATCGCAGACCAGACCAACCTCCTCGCGATCAACGCCGCGATCGAGGCCGCCCGCGTGGGTGAGGCGGGCCGCGGATTCGCCGTCGTCGCCAACGAGGTGAAGAAGCTCGCCACGCAGTCCTCGGGTGCCACGGAGCAGATCCAGGCCAGCATCAAGGGCATCCAGCAGGCCACCAGCCGCACCGCGGGAACCATCGACGCTATCTGGAAGATCATGCAGGAACAGACCGGCACCAAGGCCGCGTAGTCGATGGGAAGTCCGCGCAGGGCTTTTTGCGTGTGCGCTACTCCACGCTCGCGCCCCGCCACGCCTGGTGCGCCGCCTCCACCGTTGCCGCCGCCGCTGTCCCGTCCACGGGGTGGTCCTCACCAAGGTCAGCGATGACCGCCGCCGGGATCTTGTCATGCACCCGCATGATGAGCCGTGGTAGTTCCGTCATCCGCTCCGCGATGAACCCCGCGAGCCGCTCGTCGCCCAGCGACAACGCCGTGGTGTGCAGCATCTCCTCACAGGCGCCCAGCATGCAAAGCGCGGTGTAATCGTCCCGGAGAATGCGCGACGCCGGGTGCCGCCTCACCATGCCGTACACCGTGCCCAGCAGCGCCGTGATCCAGGTCGCCGCCTCCTCCGCCTGACCCACGGCCCCAGGCCCGCCCCGCTCCTGCACCTGCGTTTCATACAGCGCCATGCGGGTCTGCAGAACATGCGCAACTTCCGTGAGGAGCGCGGGCGCCCCGGGGACCTGCTGGACCGAGGAGTCTGTCGGCTGATCCTCGATGACACGCAGTATGTGCTTGTGCACAACAACAAGATCCTGTGCGTATCCGCGGACGAGTTCCTGGGGAGTCTTCATGCCGGGAGTATGCACCGACGCGCCCGCGTCCGCCTGAATGCCCAGTGAAGACCACCTTACACAACCGCCGGAGCAAAAAAGAACAGGGGCGCCCGGTGTGCACCAGGCGCCCCATGGTCGGCCGCCAACAACTACCGCAGACACACGCCGCCGCTGAAGACGCTCAGCAGCGCATCGATGTCCATCGTGTCCGGGAACAGCCCGTCGTTGTTGAAGTCGATGTCCCCGCACGACGGGGTCGCGCACGCCCCACCGCTGAACACGCTTAAATAGGCGTCAATATCCAGCGTGTCGGGGAACAGCCCGTCACGGTTGAAGTCGATGTCATCGCAGCACACGCCCGAGCAGGGATACAGCGCGAACGCCCGGGGAAAGCCCAGCAGGGAGCCGTCCCCCACGATCACGCCGCTGTCGCTGATCGACCACGCCTTCTCCAGCGTCCAGGAACCAACTCCCCCCTCAACGACGGTGTTGAGATCGACCGCCTGACCCGCGTGGTACAGCACCGCGTGGAACCCGCTGGTGCCCACCGCGTCCCCGGCTGAGTTGATCGCGTACGCGTAGCTGGGCGTCGCCGCAGTCAGCCCGCCCATGTCCGCCCGCGCCGTCACCAAGCCCGCTCCGTCCAGCGTCCACCGCGTGGCCCGGAACAGCCCGGACGTCGTCTGCGACACACCCACCACGCTGGTGCCCTGCGCCGCCCACGCCTGACCCGTCGCGGAAGAAGCCGCCGACAGCGTGCCAAGATCGGTGGCCACGCCGCCCGCCCACATGCACGGCCGGCTCGCGCCCTCGCGCAGCGTGGTGGCGCTGCCCAGAACCCGCCCCGACCCGTCCACACCAAGCCCCTGCGCCGCCGCGCCGCCCAGCGTCGGGAGCGTGCTCAGCGTGCCGCCCGAGTACGAGCAGGCCAGCGGCAGCACAAACCCGTCCGCGTCCTGCGTGTGCACCGTGCCCGCGATGACACCCGAGGCGTTGACCGCCCGGGGCGTGAACCCCGCCAGCGCAGTCACGCCGCCGTTGCCCGCAAAGCCCTGGGTTACCAGCGCGCCAAGGGAGTACGAAACGCCGATCGCCCGGTCGCCGGCGTCCACGGCGAACACCGCCGTCTCGCCAAACCCCGGCACCCCGCCGATGCTGCCCGGGCCCGTCGCAAGGTCGGCCCCGGAGAAGTGGGCACTCGCCTTCGTCGAAGAGCCCACGATCCGCCCCGAGCCCGACACGAAGAACGCGTGCGACTCGCCCGAGAGTGTCCCCAGGTCCACGAGCCGGTACGTCTGGGCCGAGACGGTGGAAGCCACCGACGCGGCCATCACAATGGCAAACAGAGTCTTCATAGGTGGTTCCTTTCTCAGTCCTCTTGACGGTGGAAGAACGACTCGCTGGGCTGGCTCGTGTGGCAGACAAGGCAGGTGTCCACGGGCCCGGCGTGCCCCTGCACCCGGTTGGCCTGCAGGTTGTCCAGCGCATTCACCGCCGGACCCGTCGCGTGGGGTGAACCGTGGCACGAGACGCACAGCACGCCCCCGTGCCCCTTGGAGTCCCGGTACCGCACGCCCGCCTGCTCGAACTCGAACCCCTGCCGCGTGTGGCACATCGAGCAACGCGGGAGGTCAACCCAGGGATTGCGCGACGGGCTCGCCACCGTCGCCATGCTGCCATGGCAGTCCGTGCACGTGATGTTCTGCGACGCGTGGTAATCACGCTGGCAGTTGGTCCGCACACCCGGGTGGCACGCGTAGCAGGAGTTGGCCATGTTCACCTGGCCCATCCGCGACGCGTGGGCCCCGTGCATCGCCGCCGAGAGATTCGGCACGCCCGGCTGCCCCGCCGTACCCAGCGCGTTGTCAGCATGGCACGAGGCACACATCACCGGCTGCGCCGCGATCAGGTTCGTGCCGTGCAGGCGGTCGTGCGCCATCAGGATGTTCGTCGCCGTGCTCTCGCCCGGTGTGTTGTGGCACAGGTTGCAGGACATCTCCCACGAAACCGGCACCACCGCCTGGGTCTGGGCGAGCAGCGTCGTGCCCGACGAGTTCTTGGCCGTGATCAGCGCCAGCGGGTACGGGTTCTCCTTCCCGTCGTCGTCGATGGGCGTCACGGGGATGCCCGTCGCCGCAAAGTCACGGCGCGTCGTGTCCGCCGTCATGGAACCCCGCATCCCTACGCCGGCGACCCCCACGTCACTCGGCACCGCAGCCCCCAGCAACTGCTGGGCGTACTGCCAGAAGTTCGTCTTGTCGCTGCTGTGCGTGTTGGTCGGCAACTCGAACGACACGCTCGCGTTCGTCACGATGCTCGGCTCGCTCCCCCGGTGGATCACCTGCGCCCGCAGCGTGTTGAACGGGGGCAGGATCATCATCTGGGAGAAGTCATTCTGCATGCAGTGCATGCCCAGGTCGTTCGCCGCGAGCACGACGTACGACGGCGGCTGCGTCTGCAGCCCCATCGCCGCCGCAACGCCGCACACGCCCAGCACCCCCAGCACCACCCGGCGACGCCACTGTTTCCATCGTTGCTGCAAACCCATGTCCACACTCCAATCTCCGGGACGCTTCCCCGCTCCGCCGGCAGGGCCACAACATCATGCTCCGGAGTATGGAGTCCGCAATCAAGAACTAGCGCGAAAGCGCGACAAAGCGCCGTGAATTGACCCAGCAGCGGGGCCCGTCGGCAGGAAAACCCCGGCACAATCAGGGAAAACCCCGCAACTTGCAGCGCGGTGTGCCGCGGCCTTACCCGCTGCCGCTCAGGAAGGACCGGCCCCCCGCACCGGCTTCACCCACGTGTCAAGCCACTCCACCATCTCAGCCTGCACCTGGAACACGCTCTCCTTCGCCGAGTACCCGTGGTCCTCGTAGGGCAGCAGCACCAGCCGCACCGTGCCGCCGTTCCCCTTGATCGCCGCGTACAGCCGCTCACTCTGCACCGGAAACGTCCCCGGGTTGCTGTCCAGCTGGCCGTGCGTCATCAGCAGGGGCGCCTTGATCTTGTCCGCAAACGTAAAGGGGCTGAGGCGCTCGTAGGTGTCCCTGGCCTCCCAGTAGGTGCGCCGCTCGCCCTGGAAACCGAACGGCGTGAGCGTGCGGTTGTACGCCCCGCTCCGCGCGATGCCGGCCTTGAAGAGCGTGGTGTGCGCCAGCAGATTCGCCGTCATGAACGCGCCGTAGGAGTGACCGCCCACCGCGACGCGGTCCCGGTCCGCGACCCCCATCTCGACCGCCTTGTCGATCGCGGCCTGCGCACTCTGGCTGATCTGCTCAATGAACGTGTCGTTCATCGTCTCAGGGTCGCCCACGATCGGCATGGTCGCCTCGTCCATCACCGCGTATCCCTGCGTGAGCATGAAGAGGTGGCTGAGGCCGCCGATGCTCGTGAACCGGTACGGGCTGCCCGACACCTGCCCCGCCGTCGACTTGTCGTTGAACTCCAGCGGGTAAGCCCACACCAGCATGGGCAGGGCACCCTTGCTCTTGTCCCATCCGTCGGGCGTGTACATCGTGGCCGAAAGCTCCACCCCGTCCGCCCGCGCGTACTTGACAAGCTCCTTCTTCACCCGCCGCAGCGCCGGCACGGGGTCCACGAACGCCGTCACCGCCGACCGGGTGGCCTTCCCCAGGTCCCGGATGAAGTAGTTCGGCACCTCCGTTCGCGTCTCGTAACTCGTCATCACCCGCCCGTCGGCCAGCACGTCAATCACCGACTCGTAGCACTCGCCCTCGTTGCGCCACAGGCGTACAGGCGTGAAGTCTGACAGCGGCATGCGATCCAGGAACGGCCGGTCGCCCTCCGGGCCCGCGCCCTGCCCGGCAAGGTACACGCTGGGCACGCTCACAGCCCCGTCCGCCGGCAGCACCCGCACCACGCTCCGCCCGTTCGCCAGCCGCGTCGTCAGTGGTGTGCCCGGCGCGTTGTAGCGGTCACGCACCGACCGGTCCCAGACAAGCCGGGGCGTGGCAGTCAGCGCATCCGCGTCGTACAGCCACGTCCTGGACCACCGCCTGTCGCGGTCGTACTCGCTCACCATGCACATGCCCTTGCCGCCGCCCACGCCCTGGGTCTCGGGGCAGGCGTCCATCCACGAGATGCCCGTAAAACGGTGCTCGGTCTTGAACCACGGCGTCCCCGCGCCCGAGAAGGGTGCGCCCAGCACAAACAACTGGTCGCGCTGCGCCACTTTGTTCTTGGGGTCGCCATCGTCCAGGGCTTCGGCATACACCAGCGTGGCGTCCGCTGTATCACGCCATTGATACCCCCGCGGGCCCTTCTGCACGCCCTCGATCGGGATGTCCTCGCGAAGGGGATAGGTGCAGAGCTTCGCGATCGGCTGGCCATCGCAGCTCCACACCTCGTTGGTCTCCGGGAACAGCCCCGCAGGCACCGCATAGGAGTACGGCTTCTGCGTGACCGACACCAGCAGGTACTTGCCGTCGGGCGAAGGATCCAGCCGCCCGTAGTTGGCCGGCGCGCCAAAGTCCTTCCGCTCACCGCTGGTGATATCCACGAAGGCGGGCTGCGTCGTCATAAGCCAGTCCCAAACGACCTCGTCGTACGAGTTGGTCAAAAGGTCCTGATAGGTGCGCACCTGCGCGGTGACACCGGCCGACTCCTGGATCACCGGCCCACCCGGCGCAGCGGGCGCGACAGGCATCGGCCCGCGGTTGCCCGGGATGAAACGGCAGAGCAGCCGCTTCCCGTCGGGCATCCACCGCAGGGGCGCACCATTCGCTTCATTGAGCCCCCCGCCCAGCTTTTTCGCCTTCGCGCTCGCGACATCACACACCCATAGCTCGATGGTGGAGTCGGTCGTGCGTGTGAACGCAAATACTGAACCGTCCGGCGACCACGATACCCCGGAAAGATCGCTGTCCGCAGGGAGTTCCACACGCCGTTCCTTGCCGCTGGCGATGTCCTTGATCACATACCCCACAAACACCCGGGGCCCGAACGACCCGTTGGTCCTGGGGTTGTACCGGTCGCCCGCCAGGCGCAGCATCGGAGCGGCAAGGTCCGCGATCGGCGGCAGGGACACCCGGTCGATCAGCACCATCGTGCGCCGCGTCGGGTCCAGGGAAACTGCCGGCAGTGGCGGCGCCTCTAGCGCGGCCTTGATCGCCGCAGGTGGAGTCTTGTACGTGGTGCTGCCCTGGGCACGAACGAGCGTTGGTGTCATGGCGAGTGTACCGGCCGCTGCGAGAGCGATGAGGTTTCTGATCACGGGAATCTCCTCTGGAGCGTCGCACGGAGCATACCCGGGCTCGAGTATCCCCGCACCGCTCGTGCGATCCCGGCAACACTCTTTCCACTATCATGGGCCCATGCGCACGCACGGGTTCACACTCATCGAACTTCTTGTGGTCATCGCCGTCATTGGCCTGCTCGTCGGCCTCCTGCTGCCCGCTCTGGGACAAGCCCGCAAGACCGCCCGGACGGGCGCCTGCATGGCCCAATTGCACGGCGTCGGCCAGGGGCTGGTGGCCTACAACGGTGATCACGGCGAGGCGGTCATTCCTTCGTACAACATGACCGGCACCACCGGTGCCGATGTCATCCTCGACGGCTGGGGACCCATCATGGACCGGGATGGGTACATCAGCAGCGGCCAGCACGGCCGCGGCAACCCCTTCTACTGCCCCGAGACGTTGGATGTCGAAGGCGTCGCGACCGGCCAGACCGGCACCGACCCCAACAACCCCAAGGGCTGGACTGACTGGCCCTTCGTCCGCACCGGCACCGCGAACGTCCCGCAGATCGACCCCACCAGGGGGTTCGAGAAGATCATCCGCGTGTCCTACTGGATGAACTCCATCAACCCCATCGGTGGCACCGTCGCCGTGGAGCAGGACCTGCACTACTCCGGTAGCGTCGGGTACGGCCCTGGTACCGGCGGCCAGTTCGTGAGGCAGACGTACCTCAAGGCGTTCACCCGCCCCTACCAACTTATCGCCCTTGCCGATGGGGTCTATGCGGGCCGTCAGCGTGACAACCAGATCGGGATGACCAACTCTCGGATCGGCTTCCGGCACCCGGGGAAGAACGGCTCGGCCAACACCGCGTTTGCGGATGGCCATGTCAGGGGGATCGGCGGCAAGGAGTTTCCTCGCGCTCTGGGGGGGACCAACACAGTCGGCGAGGTGGTGGGTGAGAACACCGGTGAGAAGCCCAGCGTCTATGCCAACCCGGAGCGGGCGCTGGGGTTGTAGGGCTGCTATGTGCGGAAGTGGGTCAGGCATCGGTGGATGCGCGTGAGCGTGCCCTGCTTGCCGATGACGGCCAGGGTCTCTCCCAGGGGTGGGCTGACGGTGGTGCCGGTGACGGCGACGCGGATGGGTTGGGCCACGCCGCCCATGCCGGCGCCGGTCTGCTGGGCGAGCTGCTCGAGGAGCACGTGGATGCCCTGGGGCTCGAAGGGGTCGAGGGTGGAGAGGCGGGCGGCGACCTCGTCGAGCATCTTGAGGCCGGCGTAGTCCTTGTCGAGCAGGTTCTTCTGGGCGGCGGCCTGGTCGAAGGCGTACCCATCGTCGGTGAGGAGCGCGAACGCCGCGGCCTTGGCGCCGTCGCGCATGGTCTTGGCGCGCTGCTTGACGGCGCGGCAGAGCCAGAGCCAGCGCTGGGCGTCGGTGACCTTGGCGGGCAGGCCGGGGTCGCATTCGGCGCACCAGGCGCGGAAACGGCGGGAGAACTCGTCCTCGCTCATGGCCGCGATCGCGTCGGCGTTGAACGCCAGGAGCTTCGCGCGGTCGAACTTGGCGTTGGTCCGCCCGATGCGCTCGATGCCGAAGTGCTGGGCGAGGAAGGCGTTGCCGAACTTCTCCAGGTCCTTGCCGTCGGGCAGCTTCATCCCGGGGTTCCACCCCAGGAGGCCCAGGAAGTTGCAGATGGGCTCGGGCTGGTAGCCCGCCTCGCGGAAGTCGGAGACCTGCACCTCGGGCAGGCCGATCCTGAAGTGGGCGGCGATGGCCGCGGCGACTTCGAGCGAGTCGTTGTCGCCGGAGAGGAAGTCGCGGACGAGGGTTGCGTCCAGCTTGAGCAGGCCCGCTGCGCGGTCCTTCAGCGTGGCGTCCTTCGCGATGGCGTCCTTCAGGCTCTTCCTCGCGAACTTCGCCTTGTCGCGCTTGCTCATCTTGGTGCCGTCCATGTTGAAGATGAGCGGCATGTGGCCGAAGTGAGGGTGCGCGTACCCGAAGGCCCGGTACAGGGCGATCTGCCGGGGTGTGTTGCTCAGGTGTTCCTGCGCCCGCAGCACGTGGGTGATGCCCATGCCGTGGTCGTCGACGACGACGGCGAAGTTGTACATGGGGAAGCCGTCACGCCGGCGGATGATGAAGTCGTCCATCGAGTCCGCGGCGAATGACACGTCGCCGAGCACCTGGTCGGTGAAGCGGACTTCCTCGTTCGGGGCCACCATGCGGATGACGTGCGGTTCACCGCTCTCGATGAGCCGGATGCGGTCCTTGATGTCGGGGAACTTCGCGAGGCTCGCGCGGTTGTAGCGGTAGTTGGCCTTGGCGTCCGCGGCCTTCTTCTTTTCTGCGGCGAGCTCCTCGTCGGTTTCCACGGCCGGGTAGGCCTTGCCCTGTTCCACCAGGCGCATGATGTGCGGGTCGTAGTGGGTCTTGAGACGCCGGGCCTGGAAGAAGGGGCCGACGCCGCGCGGGTCGCCGCCGATCGTCCTGTTGCCGGCCTGCAGTTCCGGTCCTTCGTCCCACTCGATGCCGAGCCACGCGAGGTCCTCCATGATGCCCCTGGCCGACTCGTCGCTGCTGCGCGCGGCGTCGGTGTCCTCGATGCGGAGCAGGAAGTGGCCGTGGAGCCGGCGGGCGAATGCCCAGCAGAAGAGGGCGGTGCGGGCCCCGCCGATGTGCAGGTGGCCGGTGGGGCTGGGCGCGAAGCGCGTGATGACGGGGGGTGCAGGGGGCATTCTCGCAGGGTACGCGTCGGGCAGCAATTCCCACGGCCCGGTCAGCATGCACCTCCGGCGAAGGCGGTGAGGAAGTCCTGGATGTCCTGGGTGTCGGGGAAGATTCCGTCGTGGTTGAAGTCGATGCTGTCGCACTCGGCCGGGGGTGGGGTGGGGCAGGGGGCGCCGGCGAAAACACTCAGCATGTCCCGGATGTCCTGCGTGTCCGGGAAGAGCTGGTCGTTGTTGAAGTCGGTGTCGCAGGGCGGCAGCAGGCGCAGGGTGACGCTGATGGTGCGGGCGCTGTGCGCGAAGGCCGGGTCGTTCTCGAAGTTGCCGAGGATGTTCTGCACTTCCAGGCGGAAGGGGCCGGCGGGCAGGGTGTACGTGTACAGGCCGGGGGTCGTGTGCAGCTCGTTGATCGTCGTCAGGTCCACCAGGCGCGTCGTGGTGAAGACGTACGGCGGTGGGGGCTGTGAGATCTGGTCCACCACGTCGTACCGCACCTCCATGGTGCCCGCGTCGGTCAGGTCGAACTCGATGTCCACCTGTGTCAGTGCCTGCGTGAGGACCAGGGGGCTTCCCGGCGTGATTGCGGCGCTGGTGAGGAGGTGGATCGCCGACGGGTCCCACTGTGTGGTCAGCGCGGCTTCGCCCCGGCAGCCTGGGGACTGTCCGGAGGTTCCGGTGAAGGACCACGGCGCATCCTCGGGCCCGAACTGCTGGACGGTGCCCTCGCCCCCCGAGGCGATGACCGATGCGGCCTGGCGCGTCACGACGATGTCTGCGTGTGCCGCGACGCAGAGCATGGTGGTGCACAGCAGGGCCAGGGGTCTCATGCGGTCATCATGCGCGATACGGGGAAGATGGCAAGGGGAAGAGGGTGTTTTCTCTTGACGAAGTACAACGCCACGCCCGGGTGGGGCGTGGCGTTGGGGGGGCCTGGGGGAATCTGGCGGCTGGGCGTCAGTTCTGGGGCGGGGTGATGGGCGTTGCGCGGCCGTACACGCTGGTAGCGCGGGTCGGGGCGGGCTGTGCGCCTGCGGAGGAGCCGGGCACCATGCGGTCCTGAGATATGGACTGCGGTGGGGGCGGCGTGGCCACTGCGGACGCGGGGGTCGTGCGCTGTGTGCGCAGCTGGTCGATGTTCCGGTCGAGCTTGCCGAGGATCGAGCGGACCTGATTGAACGCCTTTTCGGATGGACCCATAACGCACCTCCGTCGTTCTCGTCGTGTGGATCGGCGAACGCGGCGGGTGGCTTGTCGATTGCAACCAAGATTGGCCCCCCTTGCCCGGAAGGGTGCGCGGGTGTGACGGTTGTAACGGTTCGGGCGTGCCCGGAGGCCGGCGGACGGCGCATTGGCGTGATCCCGCGAGCCGGGCAACACTTGCAGGCAACCCCGGGAGTCTCCATGGCCAAGCGCGTACATCGACCACGACCCAAGGGCAACGGGCAGCGTCCGAAGCCGCAGGCACCGGGCGCGCCCAAGCCCACGCGGCGGGTTGCGCACGGGTCGGCCCGTCCGGCGAAGCCTGCGCAGCCGGTGGCGACGCCGCGGCTGGTGTCGGCGACGCCGGAGCGGTTGTCGGCGGTGCGGGAGCTGTTCTGGCAGAACGTGATCCGGGAGATACTGGCGTCTTTGGTGGTGCTGTCGTTCCGGCTGACGGCCAAGGGTGGGGCGCCGACGGACGGCCCGGCGGGCGAGGATGCGCTGGATGGGCGGCTGGGCATCATCACGGTGCAGGGGCAGAGGATCCCGATTGCGCGGGTGTTTCCGGTGTTCAGCGCGAGCGTGGGGCGTACGCCTGCGCAGGTGACTTTGTCGACGATCCTGGAATCGACGGTGTTCCAGGTGCATACGCCGGGCGGGGAGGTGTACACGCTGCCGGTGCAGGACATCCGGGGGTTCCATGCGTTGACGGAGACGCTCATGGAGCAGTTGGAGCAGAACTCGCGGGGGGGCGATGAGGGGCAGGAGCAGCCGTTCGGTTTTGCTGCGTTCACGAGCCTGGCGCGGAACCGGCCGCTGCCGGATGACGACGAGGCGGACAAGCCGGGGATGGCGGGTGCGGACTAGCGGGGGTCGGGGTCAAGGGTTTCTCCTTCCCAGGTGAGTTGGCGTTTTTCGCGGATGATGGGGGCGATGCCGAGCTTGACGAGGGCGTCGGTGGTTTCCTGCGCGGCGAAGGGGTGTGCGGGGTCGGTGTGGTCGATGATGAGCCGGGAGCGCACGCGGAGGGTGGGGAGGCCCAGGTCGATGGAGAGCTCGGACTTGAGTTCGAGGCCGGCCGGGGTGTTGCGGAGCTGTGAGCGCTGGCGGGCGGAGCCGGTGTAGCGGAGGGTGGAGGGGTCGCGGAGGTCCAGGACACGGGCGGGGGCGCGGGAGTCGGTGTCTTCGCCCGCGCGCATCCAGGCGTGGCAGACGAGCAGGGGCGGGTCGAAGCGGACGTCGAGGTTGTGGCGCGGTTCGGTGAGCCGGGTCATGACCAGGTCCTGTTCGCGTACTTCGAAGGAGACCTCGTGGACGGTGCGGGTGGGGCCGGCGGGGGCCTGACGCTCCTTGACCGCGCCTTCGAGGTGCATGACGCCCTCGTCGTCGCGGGCGGAGATTTCGCGCCAGAGCGTGATGTTCCAGGTGGCCTGGCCCTTGGTGAGGTCGCCCTTCCAGACGCGGAGGGGCCGGGACTCGTCGAAGATGCGGATCATGGCGATGGGCTCGCCGGTGGGGGGCGTTGGTGGCGGCTTGGGTGTGGCGCAGCCGGCGCAGGACGCGGCGGCGAGGATGAGGAGAGGGAGGATGCGTGGGTGAAGGGGCATGCGTGGGAGCGTAGAGATGAGGGTGTGGTGCACGGGACGCTTGTGCGGGGGGGTGGTGCGCGCGTGGCCTTTGTCGTGGGGGTGTTTGCGGAGTGCTGTGATTTCAGGGGTTTTTGACGTGGGGTGGGGTCCGAGAACGGCTGTTTTGTGCACTTGCGCTGTGGGGGGTGGACAAGGGGCAGAGGGGGAAGTAGCGGAGTGGTCAGAGGGGGAAGTGGTCAAGTGGTCAAAGGGAGGGATGGGGTAAGGGGGTGGGTGGGTGGTGGCGGGCGGTGGGAACAGCGGGGCGGCGATGGGGTGAGGATGACGCCGCGGGCGTGGGGCGTGCTCATGGCGCAACGTTACTTGGGGGGGAGGGCGGCGCCAAGGGGGAGCGGGCGCATCGACGTGAAGTGTTGCGCGCGGGGGGTGAGTCCGGAATAGAAAATTCACTTTGTGGGTGGTGTGAGGGACGAGTGGAGGGGGGCTGGTGGTGCTGCTGGGGGAAACCTGGGCGGTTGCCAAGTCTGGCAGCTTGGTGTCGCTGATGCCGGAGGGAACCAAAGCGGTTTCCCCGGACCGGCAGGACAGTTGTTGCTCATATGCCGGTGGAGGTATCAGCGGCTCACTGGGGCGGCGGGCCGGTGGTTGCTGATGCTGGAGGGACATCTGAGCGGTTGCCGAGCCTGGCAGCTTGGTGTTGCTGATGCCGGAGGGAACCTAGGCGGTTCCCCTGACCGGCAGCCCAGTTGTTGCTGATGTTGGAGGGAACTGAAGCGGCTCCTGGGACCGGCAGCCCAGTTGTTGCTGATATGCCGCAGGGGGCCTCAGCGGTTCACTGGGGCGGCGGGCCGGTGGTTGCTGATGCTGGAGGGACATCTGAGCGGTTGCCGAGCCTGGCAGCTTTGTGTTGCTGATGCCGGAGGGAACCTAGGCGGTTCCCCTGACCGGCAGCCCAGTTGTCGCTGATGCCGGAGGGAACCTAAGCGGTTCCCCCCGGCACCCCCTTCCCTTTGAGGAACACTCTTCTCTTGGGGAACGAAGTGCGGGGTGGAGTGGTGTGCGGGTGGGGGGAGTGGGTGCGGGTTTGGTTTGCGGCGGGAGGGTTATGCGCGGGAGGGGCTTTCGGAAGGGTGTGGGGGTTGGTACATTGATGGCGTGATCCTGACGGACACAGAGCCTGACCCCTGGAACGACGCGAGCACGGGCACGCTGTCGGTGCGGCGGTGCGTGGTGCAGCAAGTGGGGAGCTGGCGGGTGGGTGTGGTGCCGACGGCCAGGGATGACGGGCTGCCGTACGAGTACATCCGGTACTCGCCTTACGGCATCCCCACGAGCTACCCGGCGATGGTCGGCAGGTGGCATCACGATCGTGCCACCACCATCGACTTTGCGATGGTGGTGCGTGCGGGGGTGGGCGCCCGCCGCGATGAAGCACCACGATTGCAGGGCCAATCGTGGTGGCACGTCGGGACCAAAGTGATGCCACCTGCCAAGGGATCGGCTTGAACGAGTGGCACACAATTGTGGACTCCCGTATAATCTTGACTTGCATGGGAGAGATTCGTCTCATGATCAGTTGTCTCGTGAAATCGGAGCTTGGGCTCGGCCACATAGATCCGAAGTGCATGCCTGGCTTGTGTCAAACAACAAAGACATTGAGTGTTGCGTAAGTACAGAGAAAACCTCAGCTCCATGAGTGTGCCTCGAATCGGCACAACCGTTGCTTTCGTCATCTGGATGGTGATGTTGATAACCATGTCGTTGGTCGCTCTGTGTGGTTATAGGGTACTTCCAGGGGACTATGTCTTTGTGTGGCAGTCTCTTCGCTCTGAACTCGGCGGATCAGATCGGATTGTGTACTTTCCGATGCATCTGTTGTACTTTGAGCCTTATGCGATTAGTTCGTTCTTGTTTTGTCTTGGCATGTTTTCGTGTTGTTTGTCAGTAGTTGTGCGTAAGCTATCTGTTCAATTCACCGTAGTTGCTGTTGTCGCATACACATGCCTTTGGGTCTGTTGGCAATGTTATGCTCTCCGCCATACCGGATTCGATGCGCTAGTTGTTACAATTGCGCTGTTGGGACTTGTGCCTCAGGTGGCGTGCTTTGCGGCTTCCATTGCTTTGTGTTGTATTTGCCGAGCGAGAACTGTTTGTCCCGAAAACCCTATCCCGTAGGGCGCATCCCGAGCGTCCTGATCAATTACTTAATCGTGCGAGAGTGGCCGTGTCATCTGGCGGTTGTTGATCACGCGGCCTTCTTCGTGTAGTGCTTGAGCAGGCCCGCAAGTCGCTGCCTGCATCTGACCGCCCCCACACCCGATGCCGAGACCTTGTCTGAGGCCTGATTCAGTTCGACTTTCCCTCCTTCCCCTGCTCTCCCCGGCACCCCAAACCCGATCCCCGAGTGCGGCCTCTCCGTGTTGTAGTGCGTGATGTACTCACGCACCAAGTAGTCCAGGTGCCGCGTCCCCACCACCAGGAACTTCTCCAGGCACTCCTGCTGGATCGTCTGCTGCAGTCGCTCGGCGTAGGCGTTGAGGTTGGGCGAGTGGATGGGGATCTGGTGCCCGATGATCCGGTTCACGCGCAGGGCCTCTGGCAGCGGCCTGCTGAACTTCCCGGCGGCGTTGCGATGTCGAGTGGTAAGTGCGGGCCCTGTGGTTGTGGCGACCAGGGATGATGGGTTGCCGGGTTCGGTCCGGACGAGCGTGACAGCGACTCGAGAGAAGGAGAGCCCACAACCGGGTTAACGGCAACAGAGCGCCGGGCAGTGAACCGAGAGAGTCTGGATCTCCGCCCCTGAACAGGTCGGAGGGAGTGCTGACCAGGGTAGCATTCGCCCGCCAGGTCGTGATCCCGTGGGACATCCAATCAGTGACCCTCTGCGGTCTCAACCTTGAGTGCGTTGAAGAGAACCAAGTCATGAAACGATCACAATTACCCCGCCTAGCTGCACTCGTGAACACTATTGGTGCCCTTGTATGTGCGGCTTTCACGACTGGCTGTGCGTCGCACCAGAAGAGTTCAAGAATACACGGTGCTTCACGTGATCGTATTCAGACGTGCATGGATGTTGTGCGAAAGCACGGGAGCGCAGACTTCGCGAGTCGAGTCTGGTTCGCGACCATGAGCGAAGAGAATGATTACGTTCTTGTGTGGCTTGCTGATCACACCGACGACGATCATATGAACGTGGAATTGATCGAGTTTGTGTTTTCGCGCACCGATGAAGTCCGCGTCGCTGGCTTCAAGAGTTATGCAGATATCACACAGCCGAGGTGGTCGGCGATTACCTCCATATTTCTGCTGAATCCCAGGCCAATGTATGGGCGAGACTTTCCGGCTTCCAGCGAAGTGGCTTATGCCGGTGTGGGCGAGAGAGTTCACAAGACTGGTTGTGTCGGTCAGCCGATGTTTGCCGATTGGCTCGCCTATCTATCGAAGAGCAATTACATGCAAGAGGTTCCTGTTCAGGTCATTGGGAGTTATGACCTGCCTGTAGAACTGGCTCTTCCTGCTCTCATCTGTCTGGCATATCCTGCTCAGACTCACGATGAATAGGGCGGAGCCGGCCCGGCGGCTTGCCCTGGCGGGGTGCTGATCAGGACGGGCGCACAGTTAAGCGCAGGGGCAGGGGTCACGCGCGGAAGGGGCTTTCGGAAGGGTGGTGGGTTGGCATATTGATGGCGTGGTTCTGGCGGACACAGACATGCGTGCTGCGAATCGTGGCGTGGGTGGTGCTGGAGGACGTGGGGGCGGCGGTGGGGGGCAGGTGGCACCGAGATTCACTACGACCCGTGCCACCAAGATCGGCTCTGCGATCTTGGTGCTTCCCGCCTACACAAAGCCCTTCCACCGCGCCCACGACCGTTCATCACCCGGCGGCGGGTCGCATGCGACGAGTTGATCTTCTCGCTGCCCCATCCACCACCGGGCACTCGACCACTTCTACCCTGACGGTTCTGCGACAAGACCACGCTTCACCGGGTTGCGATGGATATACCGCACGCTGCGGCAGAATGCTTCGGTACTTCGGACATTGCGGTCAAACCCGCCGCCCTTCTGCCAGTACCTCACCGTACCTCTCGCGGTGGTCAGTTCAGTCAGTACAGGCGCTTGCAATTCCCGCCAACGCCCGATGACCCCCTTCGCTACAGATGTCTTGAGTGAGCGAAGCACGGGCGCCAGCGACATCCCATCGCCGGGCCGGATGAGCAGGTGCACGTGCTCGGGCATGACGACCCACGCGTACAGAGCAAACCCGTGCTGCAGACGCGCCGAGGCCAGGGCGTCCACGAAAAAGTCACGGATCGCCGGGTTGCCCAGGAGCTGCAACCGCCTGTGGCACGAGAACGTGATGAACCGGCAACTGCCGGTCCATTCCCAACGCCGCATACGCTTGCGATGAGGTGGATCGCCATGCCGCTGCATAATACTACCAAGAAGCACCGAGATCGGAAAGCCGATCTCGGTGGCACAGACCACAACACAACCTCGGTGCCACCCGCCGCAAATCTCGAACTCGGATTTAAGAGTACAGTCGGAGGGTGCTGTGTGATACCATAAGCATCATTTCTCAATAGGGAAGCGATGGAGCTACAGCATGCACTTGTGGCGGTTACAACTGAATGAGATTACTACTCCGGCTGCGGGTTCGCTGCCAAGCATGGCGCAATCGCACGGCTGCGAATGGTCTTCGTCTGGCAACGGAGAAGGCTTGATTGTTGCGCGACGCGCAACGCGCATGGAACTCATGCATCGAAGCGGTCGTGCGTCTTTTCCAATTGTTGTAGTTACTGTCCAGCATTCAGCAGGCGTTAGCAACCTCGACTGTCAGTTGAACAGCGCTGGTTTGTTGTGTGTATTGTGGATCAGTATGTCCGGCGTTGCAGTCCTGATTCTGCGTGCATGTGTGCCAGTCATAATGTATCCCAGGCACTTGACCAGCGGCCCGGGACCGCTCACCGGTTATATTGTTGCTACCCTACTTACTTTCGCATTTACAGCTGCTTGGCTGATGTTGACACGAAAGATTATCGGCGTGCTACTCGATGTGTTACGGATTTGGATTTTGCGCAGTGCGTTGCAAAATGCCTTGCAGTGATTTCCGCCAATGCAAGTGTGCAGAATTCTGCTGGATGTGCTTCCGTCCTGATCAGGTATTCCATATTG
This sequence comes from Phycisphaerales bacterium, assembly GCA_046350475.1. Taxonomy (GTDB): domain Bacteria; phylum Planctomycetota; class Phycisphaerae; order Phycisphaerales; family UBA1924; genus BJHL01. Next base: position 803,751 of record JAXMAJ010000001.1, read on the forward strand.
CGAGTGAGGCACTGCTTCATGTCATTGCGCCACTTGCCCGGGCCTGAGCATGATACCGGCGATTTGTGGCCCGGAATTGGTCCTGACCCCGAAAGCTGGTCCAGCGTGAGTGAGAGTTTTCTGGGATGATGCGTGACGTTTGAGGTGAGGTAGAAGGAGAAGAGCAGGTAGCCCCCTCCGGCGCGGAGGAATGGGGCACCTTCGCCTGCGGGGGAGGATGCAGGAGGGGTGTCAGGGTTCGTTGGGTTCTTCGAGGTCGGGGCGTTGGTCGCTGCCGCCGCCGTCGCGGTGGTACTCGGGGGGGCCGGTTTTGGGGCGGTTGCCGAAGGAGGAGCCGCGTGGGGGCTGGTTGCCGGCGGTGGGCGGGGTTGGTTTGACGTCGAAGGCGTCGAAGGGCGCGTCGTCATCGCCGCCGACGGGGATGTCGATGTTGGGCGTGTGTGGCGGCGGTGCGGCGTTGATCCAGCTGGGGCTGCCGGCGGGTTTGGGTGCGGGTTTGGGGGTGGTGGGGCCTGGGGGGAAGTTGGCGGCGGCGGCGGAGGGTGAGGCGTAACCGCCGGCGGTGCCGGGGCCGAACTGGTCCATGCCGACCATGCCGCCGGGTGCCTGGCTCATGGTGTCGAGGTTTCGGAAGCGGGTGGTCTTGCTGTCCCAGAAGAGCTTGACGACGCCGGTGGGGCCGTTGCGCTGCTTGGCGATGATGACCTCGGCGACGCCGATCTTGTCGGGGTTTTCTGCCTTCCAGTCTTCGTCCTGGACGTGGTAGTACTCCTCGCGGTGGAGGAGCATGATGACGTCGGCGTCCTGCTCGATGGAGCCTGATTCGCGGAGGTCGCTCATGCGTGGGCGGTTGCCCTCGCGTGATTCGCTGGCGCGGTTGAGCTGGCTGAGGCAGATGACGGGGATCTTGAGTTCGCGGGCGAGGGCCTTGACGCCGCGGGAGATGGCGGAGACTTCGACCTGCCGGCTTTCTCGTGCGGCGCCCGGTGCGGTCATGAGCTGGAGGTAGTCGATCATGATGCAGCGGACGCCGTACTGGGCGACCATGCGGCGGGCGCGGGCGCGGAGGTTCAGGACGGTGAGGTCTGCGGTGTCGTCGACGTAGATGGGTGCGGCCTTGAGGTCTTCTGCGGCGAGGATGAGTTCGCGGAGGTCCTTGTCGGGGATCTTGTGGCCGCCGCGGAGGGCCTGGCTGGAGACGCCGGAGCGTGCGCTGAGGAGGCGCTGGACGATGGCGTTCTTGCTCATTTCGAGGCTGAAGAGGCCGACGGGGGCGGGCTTGCTGGTGGCGTGTCCGGCGGTGAGTCCGCCCAGGGCCATCTGCTCGGCGAGGTTGAGGACGAGGGCGGTCTTGCCCATGGAGGGGCGTGCGGCGAGGACGATGAGTTCGCCGGGCTGGAAGCCGCGGAGGAGTTCGTCGAGTTCGTAGTAGCCTGTGGCGACGCCGGAGAGCCCGCCGCCCTCGAAGTCTGCGGCCTCGATGCGTTTGAGCTCGATTTCGAGGAGTTCGGCGAGGGACTGGGGGTCGCTGGCGTTCTGTTCCTGTGCGATTTCGAAGACGGCCATTTCGGCCTTGTCGAGGACTTCGCGTGCGCCCTCGGGCCCGAGTTCTCCGGAGTGGTAGGCGTCGAAGATGATCTGTCCGGCGGTGTCGATGAGGCGGCGGAGCTTGGCCTTTTCGGAGACGATCTTGGCGAAGTGCGGCGCGTTGACCGCGCTGGGGACGCAGTTGGCGAGGTTCTCGAGGTAGTCGACGCCGCCGACGACGTCGAGGACCTGGCGGTCGCGGAGCATGTCGACGAGCTGGACGAGGTCGCCGCTGTGGCGCTGGTCGTAGAGGTCGACGACTGCGCGGTAGATGTGGGCGTGGGCTTCGGAGTAGAAGTCCTTTTCGTTGCGGACGACGCTGAGGGCGTCTGGGACGACGCGGGGGTCGAGGATGAGGGAGCCCAGGAGGCTCATCTCGGCCTCCATGGCCTGGGGGGGCTGGCGGTCGAAGAGTTCCTGGGCGGAGATGGGGGCTGCGCGGTCGTTCCAGCGTCCCCTGCCCCTGCCTTGTCCGCGGTCTTCGCTCACCTGTCACCTCCGTGCGACGTTGTCTGTCTGACGGGGGACGGTAGCGGCGCGGGGCGTGTTTGCCGGGTTGGCGACAGGCCGGTGGGCGGGTGGAGTTGTAAGTGCGTGGGGCGTCACGGCGGGCGGGGAGGGGGTGGGGGTGCGGGGGGTGTTTATCCCCCGTTGATCCACGGTTGGTCCACCGTGATTGACAGGTTGTGAGGGGTGTTATTGCGACGTTGGGGGCGCGTCTTTGGGTGCGGGCGGCTGAAATAGGCGCGGGAGTTGGGCGATCCCGGCAACTGGGGGTGCGGGACGGGCCGATGAGAGGTGGTCGCGCCGCCGCGGGAGGAGCGGCGGCGTGGCGTTTGTTTTCGGGTGTGCGTCCGGGGCGGTGTGTGTGCGGTGCGTGCGCAGCGTCATGGTGAAGTCACGCAAACTCCTGAGCGCGCTGGAAGTGCAGGGCATGCACGAGAGCCTGTCCACGCGCCTGGACTCTGTGGGCCTGCCGAGCCAGCCGGAGGTGGCGCTGCGTCTGCTGGAGCTTTCGCGGAATGCGAACGCGCAGATCGCGGACTATGCGAAGATCATCCGGAACGACCAGGCGATCGCGGGCCGGGTGATGCGGCTGGCGAACAGCGCGTTCTTCGCGCAGCGGAAGCCGGTGTCTGCGATCGACCGTGCGTGCGTGGTGCTGGGGATCGACCGGTTGAAAGCGGTGTCGCTGGGCTTCCACCTGTCGCGTGCGGCGCAGGTGCCGACGGACCGGGACTATTCGCGGCAGGTGTGGGGCGAGTCGCTGTACCGTGCGTGCCTGTCGGCGGAGATGGCGAGGCTGTCTGCGCCGGGGCTGATCAGCGAGGCGTTCGTGATCGGGCTGATGATGGACGCGGGGCTGCCGCTGATGCCGACGCTGGTGGGGGACAAGTTCCGGGCGATCCGCGACCAGCGGCCTTCGCCGGGGCGGATGGCGCGTCTGGAGTTTGACGAGCTGCCGCTGACGCACATCGACGTGGTGACGGTCCTGGCGAAGAAGTGGCGTTTCCCCGATCTGCTGGTGAAGCCGCTGGAGTGGCACCACACGCGTCCGCCGGAGAACAAGCGTGACGACGCGTTGAGCCGGCTGCACCGGATCGCGTACGTGGTGGGGCTGGTGGAGCTGACGCCGGTGGCGGCGACGGGGCGGATCCACCGTCCGACGGAGCAGACGCCGGGGGTGGCGACGGCGCAGCGTGTGCTGGCGGTGTCGGACGCGGACATGTCGCGGGCGGTGAAGCAGTCGTTCGGCGAGTACGGGATGACGATCGACATGTTCAGCGAGGTGGCGCAGGGCCTGACGAACGTCGAGGCGCTCATGGACGCGGTGCACGTGGGTCTGACGAACGCGATGGACAGCGTGCTGGGGCGTGAGCTGGACGCGGTGGAGCAGAACAAGGGCCTGCGGCTGACGCTGGCGGGGCATTCCGTGGAGCTGGTGAAGGACACGGACGCGGCGGGGCTGGCGTACCTCTATGACTCGAAGGGTTCGCGGCTGCTGTCGCACCGTTTCGAGATCGCGTCGGCGAGCCCGGGGGAGATCTCGCAGGCGCTGGGGCTGGACGAGCTGGCGCAGGAGGACCTGGGGTCGCTGCGGGACGGGCTTTCGCGGCTGGCGGCCTGAGGGCGCGGGCGCAATACACTGGGCCCGATGAACGCTCTTGCGAACTTGCGTGTGTGTGGTGCGTGGGCCCGCGGGCTCGGCGTCTTGTGCGTGTGCGCGTGCGTGGTGGGCGGGTGTGCGCAGCCGGGGACGTACAAGCGCGGGGCAGCGGGCCTGATCGACCTGATGGCGCCGCCTCCGCCGGAGGAGGCGGCGAAGCTGGCGAGGAACCCGTACAGCGCGAACGACCGGTACCGGGGCACGACGCAGCTGGCGGGGCAGGTGTACGGCGCGCGGCCGGAGAACGTGCAGATCTACATGGACAACGCGGGGGACGCGGACCCGGGAGTGCGTGCGGCGGCGGTGCGGGCGCTGGGGTTGCACGGGAGCGCGGACCAGGCGGGGCTGGTGGCGCGGCGGCTGTCGGACGAGGACGCGGCGGTGCGGGTCGAGGCGGCGCGGACGCTGCAGCGGGTGCACGCGCCGCAGGTGGTGCCGGCGCTGATCGAGCGTCTGAGCGCGGACAGGGAGGGTGAGGCGAAGGTGCGGTACGAGGCGGCCCGGGCGCTGGGGCAGTACCGGGAGGGGCGGGTGGTGGAGGCGCTCATAGGGACGCTTGCGGATGATGAGTTCGTGGTGACGGGCGCGTGCGCGTGGTCCTTGCGGGTGCTGACGGGGCAGGACTTTTCGACGGACAGCCGTGCGTGGCTGGCGTGGTACAAGTCGGTGAAGGACCCGTTCGAGGCGGGGAGCGGGTATACGTACCCGGTGTTCAGCCGGGGGAAGTACGTGTGGGAGTACATCCCGTTCCTGCCGCAGCCTCCGAACGAGGCGGCGGGGCTGCCGGTGGGGATGTCCCCGTCGGTGCAGTAGGATGCGCTGGTGTTATGGGGTGGTGTTATGGGGTGGTGTGGGTGGCGGGTGGGGGTAGAGTCGAAGATTGCGCGGACCGATAGTGCGGTATGCCTTCGCAGAAGCCGCAGGAAGTGTCAACGCGCCCGGTGTCCGGCGGTGGCGGCGTGCCGGGCGGGGGGTCGGTGCGCGCGGTGCGGCGGGTGAACGGGCGGTTGGAGCTGGCGTCGGCGGTGTTCCCTGAGGTGGGTCCGGGGATGGCGCTGGTGCGGCCGCTGGTGTGTTCGCTGGCGTCGCCGGACCTTGCGGTGGCGGAGGGGCGGACGGGGTTCCAGGGTGTGCTGGGGCACGAGTGCGTGGGCGTGGTGGAGGCGGTGGGGCCGGAGGACGGGAAGCAGTCTCTCAGGGTGGATGCGTCGCGGTGGGTGGGGAAGCGGGTGGTGGTGAACCCGGTGGTGTCGTGCGGCTCGTGCGAGCTGTGCCGGCACGGGGTGGGGATGCACTGTGCGCGGCGGACGGTGATGGGGCTGTTCGGGCGGGACGGGTGTTTCGCGGACGTGTTTGTTGCGCCGGTGGCGGCGCTGGTGGAGGTGGCGCGGACGGTGAGCGACCTGAGCGCGGCGTGCGCGGGGACGGTGGCGGGGGCGTTGCACGCGGGTGCGCTGGTGCGTGTGGAGCGGAAGCCGTTCGTGACGGTGCTGGGGGACGGTCCGGTGGGGCTGCTGGTGGCGCAGGTGCTGGCGAGGCGGAACGCGTCGGTGCGGCTGCTGGGGCTGGACCCGGGCAAGTTCCAGGTGTGCGAGAAGTGGGGGATCAAGCACAGGCACGTGGCGGAGTGCGGGCTGCGGCAGGACCAGGACGTGGTGATCGACTGCACGGGCTCGCACCGGGGCACGCAGACGGCGCTGGAGATGGTGAGGCCCCTGGGGAGGGTGATCGTGAAGGGGTGGCCGTGTCCTGCGCACGCGTTCGAGGGCGGGGAGGCGCGGGTGGCGTTGTCGCGTGCGTTGGCGGAGGAGGTGACGCTGATCGGGGCGGGGGGGGGGAGCCTGGCGGAGGCGGTGTCTGCGATGGAGCGCGGCGAGGTGGACGTGGAGCCGCTGGTGACGAGGCGGTTCCGGCTGGCGGACTGGCTGCGGGCGTACGCGTCTGCGCGGGAGGCGGGGGTGGTGAAGGTAGTGATGACGCCGTGAGGGCGGGCACGTGTGCTCCGCGGGGGCGGGGCGTGAAAGGGCGGGCGGGGGCTTCCCAATACGTCTGCATGACCACTCTTCAGACGGTCCACCCCAGCGCCGGGCGGGCGGCGTGGTGGGACATGTGGAAGGAGACGTCCGTGCGTTACCTCTTGTGCATTGTGCTGCCGCCGGTGGCGGTGCTGACGACGGGCCGGTGGTTCCAGGCGATCCTGAACATCGTGCTGACGATCCTGGGGTGGGTGCCTGGGGTGGTGCACGCGGCGTTGATCGTGCACGATTACAAGGAAGAGCAGCGGACGAACCGGATCATTGATGCGGTGCGGGCGGCACGGGTGGCGTGAGGGGTGTGCCCAGAGAAGCGGGAACTGTTTCAGAGTGTGGGTGTCCAACCGCTGCATGCAGGTGGTACATAGAGCATTGTTGCTCTCGGTTGCATGCGGGCTTATGAGCGCGTATGGATGTGCGGTTGGTGGCTATATCTTCTTCCATCAACCCAAGTACCAACGAGCCCTGTTTTCGTCGAGGGTACCGACAGATTCCATTGAACGGCTCACGAAGTGGACATGGCCCACAGTTTGCGTTTATTCCGCGACTGTTCGCGAGCATTGGGCAGCGGGTGTGCCGCCCAGAACACCGCATTCCCTAGATGCAGCCCGCGACCGCGTTGTTGCCGCCTTTGGCACGAGCATCGACCTGAACGGCACAGTCACGCGTGCTCGCATGACACTCGCGGACATCCAGCGTTGCATGGCTCGCGCCGAGTATCAGCAAAGCTACTCCAGCGTGTCCATCTCGCCAGTAGTGGTATGGATTGAGCATTGTCGCGCGGGGTGGCCATTCCATGCCGTGGAGAGTTGGGAATATGGAGGCTCTTGGGGTGGCGGCTGGTCGTTCTCCGAAGGAGCCGTTCGCACGCGTGATACAGACCCTTGGTCATGCCGCTCCATTGTGCCCGTGCATCCGGTTTGGAACGGGCTGATCGCTGACAGCGCGATGCACGCGAGCGTGTGGTTTGGACTGTTTGTGTCGGCTCACTTCATTCGGCCTCGCTCTCGGCGCAGAAGTAATCGTTGCGTCGCGTGTTCGTACGATATTCGCGGCCTCGCGAGCGGATCGTGCTGCCCGGAGTGCGGCGCTCACAACAAAGCCGACCCCACAGTTCGCGTCCTGTGACTTCGGCATGTTGGGCATGATGTTCTGGCAGCCCGCGCATGGGCACGGCGCACCGTGACTCTCGGTCGGACTGGCATACGCCGTGCGTGTGGCCTAAACGTCCACGTCGACTTGCACGCTGCCGAACTGGACGCGGATGAAGGGCATGGGAGAAGGCATAGGCAATTCGTCGGCCCCTGCCGGGGCCGAGTGAGTCCTGTTGCCTCATACCAGAGGTTTCGCGACGCCCAGAGCGGCGTCGCTGCACCTCTGGCAACATTCGTGCGCTGCTTCGCAGCGGGGAAAGGGAAGGGTGTTCTTGCCGGCGGCGGGGCCGCCTTTGGGGTGTTGCCAGAGGCGGAGCCTCTGGTTGACAGCCATCATGAGTATCTCGCCCTGCGGGGGCGGGCGAAAGGAGAGCCCATCATTCCAGGTACTTCTCCTCAAACTCCACCCCATGCTTCTCGAGCAGCAGGCGCAACTCGCTGATAAAGTTGCGCTCGCGGTGGTGCTCCTCCTGATTCCTGATGTAGTGTTTCACCACATCCGCCTGCGACGCGGACACCGAGAAGACGCCGTAGCCTTTCTGCCACGCGAAGTCGCGCGACTCGGGAAAAGTTCCGTGAATCCACGCCGAGGAGCGTGCTTTGATCTCGCGCATGAGTTCGCCCGCGGAATGGTCGGTGCCGGAGCGCACGAGCAGATGGATGTGGTCGGGCGTGCCACCGATCTCCCACAGGGTCGCGCCTTCAGCGCGGAGGGTGCCGCCGATGAAGGGGTAGAGCCGCTTGGCGAGCGGCGGGGCGATGAGTGGTTCTCGGTTCCTGGTGGTGAAGACGAAGTGGAGAAGAATCCGGGACCATGTGGAAGGCATGGGGAGAGCGTACCCGCTCGCCCTTTCAGGGCGGAGAGTCTCCATAGCCCGCTTTCCAGAGGCTTCGCCTCTGGCAACAGTCGTAGGGCGGCTCCGCCGCCGTGCGTCGACACGCGCTGACTTTCATCATGCGGCGGGACGAGCGCATGGGGGAGCGCCCTGCGCACGGACTTGACCAAAGCCGCAGGTCGGTGGCACGGACGCTATCCTCGCCCAGTGACTTCCAAGTACCAACGCCGTCTGCTTGAGCATCTCGCCCATGAAACCTACACGCCTGCGCGCGTGGGGGACATTGCGAAGGACCTGAACATTCCGAAGGAGGAGTTGGAGGACTTTGCCGGCGCGGTGGCGGACCTTGCGGGGCGGGGTTTGGTGGAGGTGGGGCAGAGCGGTCACGTGCTGCTGCCGAGCCTGGCGACGATCGCGACGCGGAGCGAGGAGAGCCACACCGAGGGCGGGAAGGGCGAGATCACGGGGGTGTTCCGCAAGACGCTGAAGGGTTTCGGCTTTGTGCAGCCGGACCAGAAGGTGCGTGAGGGTTCGGTGTTCGTGCCGGCGGACGGGGTGGGTGATGCGCTGACGGGTGACCGGGTGCGGGTGAAGCTGTTCCGGGACCGGCGTCCGGGCGAGGGTCCGTCGTACATCGGTGCGGTGACGGAGGTGGTGCAGCGGCACCGGTCGACGTACACGGGAGTGCTGACGAGGCGGGGGCAGCAGTGGCTGGCGCTGCCGGACGGGAAGCAGATCACGATGCCGATCGTCATCCGGGACGCGGAGTCGAGCCGGGCGCGTGAGGGTGACAAGGTGGTGATCGAGCTGGTGGCGTGGCCGGAGGGCGGGACGCTGGGCGAGGGCGTGGTGGTGCGGGTGCTGGGGGACGCGGGGAAGCCGGACGTGGAGACGCAGGCGGTGATCGCCGCGTTCGACCTGCCCGGGGAGTTTCCTGAGGCGTGTGTGCAGCAGGCGCGGGACGCTTCGGCGGAGTTTGACGCGCAGATCGCGGCGTGGAGGGCGAAGGGCCCGGCGGCGCTGCACAACCGGCGTGACATCACGAAGGACTTCATCCTGACGATCGACCCGCCGGACGCGAAGGACTACGACGACGCGATCAGCATCCGCCGGCTGCCCGAGGGCGAGGGCGGGGGGTGGGAGCTGGGCGTCCACATCGCGGACGTGGCGCACTTCATCGAGATCGATTCGGCGCTGGACATGGAGGCGCGGGACCGTGCGAACTCGTGCTACCTGCCGCGGATGGTGATCCCGATGCTGCCGGAGGTGCTGAGCAACGGGATCTGCTCGCTGCAGGAGGGGGTGCCGCGGTTCTGCAAGTCCGCGTACATGCGGTACAACGCGCGGGGCGAGGTGCAGGGCGAGGGGGTGGTGCAGACGCTGATCCAGAGCGCGAAGCGTTTGACGTACCTGGAGGCGCAGGCGCTCATCGACGGTGACCTGACGGAGGCGCGTCGGCACGCGAAGACGCCGCCGAAGTACACGGACCAACTGCTGGAGGCGCTGCGTGAGATGAACGCGCTGGCGAAGCAGATCCAGGCGCGGCGTGACCGCCAGGGGATGATCGTGCTGGACCTGCCGGAGGTGGTGCTCAAGTACGACGACCACGGTCACGTGGTGGACGCGGAGCAGGAGGACGACGCGTTCACGCACAAGCTGATCGAGATGTTCATGGTGGAGGCCAACGAGGTGGTGGCGCGGCTGTTCGAGGGGCTGCGCGTGCCGCTGCTGCGCCGGATCCACCCCGAGCCGGTGCCGGGGAACGTGGACGGTCTGCGGAAGGTGGCGATGGTGGCGGGTTTCCGGATTCCGCGGAACCCGACGCGGGAGGAGCTGCAGGGGCTGGTGCGGGCGACGCACGGTTCGCCCGCGGCGCGGGCGGTGCACTTCGCGGTGCTGCGGACGATGAGCAAGGCGGAGTACAGCCCGGCGCTGGTGGGCCACTTTGCGCTGGCGAGCAGCGCGTACGCGCACTTCACGAGCCCGATCCGGCGTTACGCGGACCTGACGGTGCACCGCGCGACGGAGGAGTACCTTGAGGAGACGGACAACGGGGCGGCGCGGCCGCGCGGGGAGCGGGAGCAGCGTGCGCTCGGGGAGGTGCTCAAGCGTCGGCGGGCGGTGATGGACGAGGACACGCTGGCGCAGATCGGTGCCGCGGCGACGCGGCGCGAGGTGAACGCGGAGTCGGCGGAGCGGGAGCTGCGGCAGTTCCTGGTGCTGCAGCTGCTGGAGAAGCACATCGGGGAGAACTTCCGGGCGATCATCACGGGGATAAACCAGCGCGGGATCTTCGTGCAGATCGAGCGTTTTCTTGCGGACGGGTTCGTGAAGTCCGAGGACCTGCCTGGGGACGTGACGCGCGGGAACATGACGCCGTTCTGGAAGATCGACGCGCGGACGGGTGCGCTGGTGGACCAGCGGAGCGGGCGGAGCTTCAACTTCGGCGACACGGTCACGATCCGGATCGTGAAGGTGGACCTTGCGAAGCGTCAGATGGACTGCGTGGTGGACGACGCGGCGAGCCGGGCGGGGGGGAAGGCGAAGAAGGTGTTTGACCGCAAGGGGAACGTGGTGGGCGGCGGGATGGACGGCACGGGCGGGGGTCTTGCGGGGGGCGGGGCGGGCGGGGGCATGGGCCGGTCGCAGGGCGCGGGCTTTGGTGGCGGCGCCGGCTGGGACAAGGAGACGGGCAAGTGGCGCGGGAAGACGGGTGACCAGAAGCGGGGTCAGCGGAGCAAGAGCCGGGACCAGAGGAAGAAGCACCATCGAAGGGATAAAGATTGAGCGGTGTCTCCTGAGGCCTTCCTGATCCTCGCCTTTTTCGCCTCCCTTGCCGGGGGGGTGCTTGGTTCCCTGACGGGGCTGGGAGGCGGGGTGGTGATCATCCCGATCCTGGTGCTGCTGCTGGGCGTGGACATGCGGTACGCGGTGGGGGCGTCGCTGGTGGCGGTGATCGCGACGAGCAGCGGGGCGGCGGCGGCGTTCGTGCGTGAGGGGTTCACGAACGTGCGGCTGGCGATGCTGCTGGAGGTGGCGACGGTGTCGGGGGCGGTCGTGGGGGCGTTGCTGGCGGCCCATGTGCCGGTGCCGGCGCTGAGCGTGATCCTGGGTGTCGTGATGCTGTGGACGGCGTGGCAGAGCCGCGGCGCGCCGCGGATGGTGGGTGGGCACCTGCCGCCGGACGGGCTTGCGGCGCGGTTGCGGCTCAACAGCAGCTACCCGTCGGTGACGGACGAGGGTGCGTTGGTGGAGGAGCGTTACCACGTGCGGAACGTGCCTGCGGGATTCGGGCTGATGGTGGTGGCGGGGGTGCTGTCTGCGCTGGTGGGCGTGGGCGGGGGCATCCTGAAGGTGCTGGCGATGGACCGGATGATGCGTGTGCCGTTCAAGGTGAGCACGACGACGAGCAACTTCATGATCGGGGTGACTGCGGCCGCGAGCGCGGGGGTGTACCTGCACCGGGGCCAGATCGAGCCTGCGATCGCGACGCCGGTGGCGATGGGTGCGTTGGCGGGGTCGCTGATCGGGGCGAGGCTGCTGCCCCGCATGAAGACGCGGGTGCTGCGGCTGGTGTTCGCGGTGGTGGTGGCGGTGGCGGGGGTGCAGATGATCATCAAGGGGGTGCGGTGGTGAGGCCTTTGGCGGACGAGGCACGGGCGCTGCAGGACACGCTGTCGCGCGTGCTGACCTGGTGCACCGCGGTGGCGGGCGCGGTGGGCGTGCTGGGTGTGGTGCTGCTGGTGGCGCGGGGCGGCGGCGCGGTTTCGCTGCGGGGCTTCAGGCCGGCGGCGGAGGGTCTGCGGCACCCGGTATCGGTGCTGCGGGCGGCGTTGCACGGGGAGGCGGCGGCGGTGATGCAGGCGTCGCTCATCGTGCTGATCGCGACGCCGGTGATGCGGGTGGTGGCGGCGGGCGTGGTGTTCCTGGTGGAGCGGGACTGGCTGTACGTGGCGCTGTGCGCGCTGGTGCTTGGCGGGCTTGCGCTGGGGTTTGCGGGCGTGGTGGAGTAGGGTGGTCCGGCGCGGGCGGCGCGGTCAGTGCGCGTCCCACTCGGAGAGGAGGGTTTTCATCTTCTCGCCGACGGGGATGAGGCTGGTGCCGGGGACGAGGGCGAGGGGGTCGTCGATGACGGCGGCGTGGCCCTTGTTCAGCGCGGGGAGGTTGAGGGGGCGGAGGGGTTTCCAGGGGTCGTCTTTGGGGGTGGCGCCTGCCTCGGTGGCGGCGTCGGGTTGTCCCTGGGGCGTGCGCTGCCAGAACAGGATGATGGCGTCGGGCGCGAGCTTGACGAGCTGTTCGTGGGTGAGTTCGGTGTAGGGCTTGGCGTCGGTGAGGGCGGGTGTTGCGCCCAGGGCGCGGAGGAGTTGGTCGTGGGCGGAGCCGGGCCCCAGGGCGGTGGGTGGGGCGGTGGAGATGAGGATGAGCACCTTGCCGGCGCCCGATCTGTCGGGCCTGGTTGCGGGGTGGGCGAGGTTGTTGAGCGCGGTCTGCAGCTGCAGGGCGGTGGGGGAGACGGGCGCGTCGTCCTGCGCTCCACGCACGGACCTGTCGAGCGTGGCGATGGCGGTGCCGATGTCGTCCACGCTCAGGATGGGGATGTCGCGGAGGGTCCAGCCCTGGGCGCCGGCGAGCGTGGTGAGGCGTTCGGGGAGTTCGCGCGAGCCCCACTGGGTGAAGACGTGGGTGGGCTTGGCGCGGACGAGCGGCTCGTAGTCGATGCCGGTCTGGTCGCCGCAGGCGGGGAGCGTCGGGGAGAGGACCGGGTCGTAAGCGTGGCGTCCGACGATGCTGCGTTCGTGTCCGAGGTCGCGGAGGATGACGGAGATGGCTGGGCTGAGGGAGACGATGCGTGGGGAGGGTGTTGGGGCGCCGGCCTGCGGGGCGGGCGCGCTGGGGGGGTCTTTGGGGCAGCCGGCGAGGAGGGCGCAGGCGATGACCGCGGCGATCATGCCTGAGAGCGTCGTGCGCAGTGCGTGCAGGGAGGGCGGGGGGCGCATGGCGGGTCAGCGTAGTCGGCGTGCGTCAGCGGGCGAGCCACGCGTGCAGCCTGGCGGCGGGCCAGGTGTTGATGCACGCTTCGCGTGTCACCCAGCCTCTCCTGGCGGTGGTGACGCCGTAGCGGAGGTTGTCGAAGTCGTCGGGTGCGTGGACGTCGCAGTTGATGGCGATGAGGCAGCCCTTGTCGACGGCGGTGCGGGTGTGGGTGTCGCGGAGGTCCAGGCGCATCCAGTGGGCGTTGATTTCGAGCGCGACGTCGTGTTCCCTGGCGGCGCTGGTGATCTCGTCCATGTCGGGCTCCAGGCCCTTGCGCTGGAGGATGAGGCGGCCGGTGGGGTGTCCCAGGATGTTGACGTGCGGGTGGGCGATGGCCTTGAGCAGGCGCTTGGTGGCGGTGGCGGGGTCCTGGGAGAGTGACGCGTGCGGGCTGGCGACGACGATGTCGAGCTGTGCGAGCAGTTCGTCCTTGTAGTCGAGTGAGCCGTCGGCGAGGATGTCGACTTCGGAGCCGGTGAGGACGCGGATACCGAGCTCTTTGCCCAGCGACTGGCCCACGGCGCGGACGGCCTTGATGTGCTCGCGCATGCGGTCGGGCTTGAGGCCCCGGGCGATGGTGGAGGACTGGGAGTGGTCGGTGACGGCGATGGTGTGGAAGCCGCGGGCGTGTGCGGCGCGGACCAGCTGTTCGATGGTGAGCAGGCCGTCGCTGGCGGTGGTGTGGGCGTGGAGTTCGGCGCGGATGTCGGCGGTGTCGACGGGGTTGAGCGGTGCGGTGCGGTCGAACTCGCCGCGGTCTTCGCGGGCTTCGGGCGGGGCCGGCGGGACGCCCAGGGCGGTGTAGATGGACTCCTCGGTGGCGCCGGCGACGGGCGCGGGCATGGGGAGGGGCTTGTGGCCCTTGGCCTTGCTCTGCGTGCTCTGGTGGTAGGCGCGCCACTGTTCGTCCTGGAACAGGCCCCATTCGTTGAGCGTGAGGCCCTTGCTCTGGGCGAGGGCCCGGAGGCGGACGTTGTGCTCCTTGCTGCCGGTGAAGTACTGGAGGGCGCTGCCGAAGCTCTGGGCCGGGACGACGCGGACGTCGGCCTGGATGGTGCGTTCTGCGTCACCGACGGCGACGCGGGTGCTGGTCTTGGTCTCGCCCGAGACGATGACTTCTTTGACGCCGGGGGCGGTGCGGAAGGCTTCCATGACGGCGGGGGCTGCGTGCTCGCTGCCTTTCTTCATGGACACGACGATGTCGATGTCGCCGACGGTTTCACGGCCGCGGCGGAGCGAGCCTGCGGGTTCGGCGTGGGCGACGCCGGGGACGGCGCGGAGGTGCGCGGCGAGGTGCTGCGCGATGGGCCAGGCGCGTCCGAGGTGGAGGCGCTGGTTGCCCTGTTCGGCGAGGGCGAGGGAGGCCTTGATCTTCTCGACGGCCTTTTCTCCCATGCGGGGGAGGGTGAGCAGGGAGCCGTCGTCGATCGCTTTCTTCAGGGAGGCGGTGTCGGTGATGCCGAGCGACTGCCACATGGAGCGGACGGTCTTGGGTCCAAGCCCGGGGACCTGCATGACCTGGAGGAGGCCGGCGGGCACCTTGGCGAGCAGTTCCTGGTGCTCGGTGATGCCGCCGGTGGAGCAGAGCTCGATGATCTTGTCGGCGATTTTGGGGCCGATGCCGGGGACTTCGAGCAGGGCCTTGCGGTCCTTGGCGAGTTCGGCGATGCTGCCGGTGAGTCCTTCGATGGCGCGGGCGGCGCGTGCGTGGGCGTTGACCTTGAAGCCGTCCTCGCCGAGGAGGTCCATGAGGCGGGCGACTTCCTCGAGGCGTGCGGCCGCCTGCTCGTTGGTGATACCCGTGCCTGGCATGTGGTGATCGTACAGGGGCGGGGCGCGCGTGGGACGCCGGTTCTGGTGCATATCTGGTTCTGGCGTTGCCTTGACCAGGTGCGGTGCCGGCGGGGGCGGTTACTTGGCTTCGTTGATGACGCGGAGCTCTTCGCCGGTGCCCTGGATGAGGCCTAATTCACGGAGGGCGGTGAGTGCGGCGTCCTGCTCTGCCTTCTTCTTGGTTGCGCCCCAGCATGGTTCGAAGCGGCGTCCGGCGATTTCGACGCAGATCTTGAAGCACTTGGCGTGGTCGGGGCCCTGCTCGTCCAGGATGCGGTAGACGGGTGTTGCGGCGCGTCCGGTGTGGTGCTGCTGTGCCCACTGCTGGAGGACGCTCTTGAAGTTCTGCTGGTGGCCGCTGTCGGCGGTGCTGGCGATGATGGGCAGCACCAGGGGGACGACGAACCTCTCGGCGGCGGCGTATCCCCCGTCGAGGTATATGGCGGCGATAACGCTCTCGAGTGCGCAGGCGGAGAGGGAGGGGGGCAGGCTGCGGGTGTTGAGCATGCCCTTGCCGAGGATGAGGTGCTTGTCGAGTCCGATCTTCTTGGCGATGGCGGCGCAGGTCTCGCGCGAGACGGCGTGGCTCTTGATCTTGGTCATTTCTCCTTCGCGGAGGGCGGGGTAGTTGCGGTAGAGGAGGTCGCAGACGATGAGTCCGAGGACGGCGTCGCCGAGGAACTCGAGGCGTTCGTTGTGCTCGCCCCCTGCTTCCATCATGGAGGAGTGGGTGAGGGCCTGGATGAGCACGGCCCCGTTGGTGAAGGAGTAGCCCAGGATTCCTTCGACCTTGGTTTGTGTCGCGGCATCGATCATGGGTCAGCGGCAACTATCGGTCGTTTCCCCGCCGCGGTTCGCCTGCGGGCGAGCGCCCCGGTGAACCAGCCCCCCGGCCCTCTGGGGACGGGCCCATTGGCCTTGTTCCCGCGTCGAGTGTAACCACGGGGAGGGGCGTGCGCACGGGCTGCGCGGGCCTGGTGCGGAGGGGTGCTGGCCTTGGGCGGGGCCGTTGCCTAGTATCTTGACCCATCGCGCGGCTTCCGACCTGTTCAGGGGGCCGCCCTGTTCCACGAGGTTTTACCCATGTCCACGCATTATCCGAAGCGCGTCAGCCGCATCAAGCGCAAGCGGGCCATCGGCTTCCGGGCCCGCATGAAGTCCAGCAATGGTCGCAAGCTCATCAACCGGAAGCGTCGGGCGGGCCGGAGCTTGAACGTGGCGGACAAGCGTCGCAGCTAGGGCGGGGCCCTTCGGGGCCTGGTGCCATTACGAGCGCATGAAGGGGCCCCGGCGGCAGCGCCGGGGCCTGTTGTTTTTGGCGGCGTGGTTGGTTCAGCGGTGGGCGAGCTTGAGGCCGCTCTTTTCCACGACGCTGCGGAGCGTGGCTGCCTTGGCGGAGACGGAGGCGAGTGTCTCCTGCTCGTTGTGGGCGGCGTGGTTGATGCTGACGATCTCCTCGAGGGAGCGGCTGAGCTCCTCGGTGGTGCCGGACTGCTGGTCGGAGGCGGTGGCGATCGCGGCGATCATGCGGTTGACGTTGGTGGAGCTGGCGACGATCTTCTCGAGGCTGTCGCCGGCCTGGACGGAGAGGGAGGCGCCCTCTTCGACCTTGGCGACGCCGGTGTCCATGCTCTGGACGACCTGGCGGGTCTCGTCCTGGATCTGGCGGATGGACTGGCTGATTTCCTCGGTGGCCTTGGTGGTGCGGTCGGCGAGTTTCCTGACCTCGTCGGCGACGACGGCGAAGCCGCGGCCGTGCTCGCCTGCGCGGGCGGCCTCGATGGCGGCGTTGAGTGCCAGGAGGTTTGTCTGTTCGGCGATGTCGTTGATGACCTTGATCATCTCGCCGATGGACTCGCTGCGCTTGCCGAGGGCGTGGACGCGCTGGGTGCTGGCCTGGACGGCGCTCCTGATGTCGTCCATGCCTGCGATGCTGGTGCGCATGGAGTCTCCGCCTGCGCGGGCGACGGACCCGGATTCCTCGGAGGCGCGTGCGGCGTCGGCGGCCTGGCGGGCGACCTCCGCGGCGGAGGCGGACATCTCGGTGACGGCGGCGGCGATCTCGCGGACGCGGCTGGTCTGCTTCTCCATGCGTTCGTTCATGGAGGCGGAGAGTTCGTTGAGGGCGACGGAGGACTTGCCGAGGTCGTCTGCGGCGTCGGCGGTGTGCGTCATGAGCTCCTCGAGCTTGCTGATGAACCGGTTGACGCCGGCGCCCAGGAGGCCGAGCTCGTCCTTGCGGGCCTCGTCGACGCGGCTGGCGAGGTCCTTGCGTCCGCCGGTGACGCCGTCGACGGTGGCGAGCATGTCGGCGAGGGGCCTGCGGACGTTCTGCACGAGCAGCCAGCCGAGCGCGAGGGAGAGGAGGCCGGCGACGCCGGCGACGGTCCAGAGGAGCTGGTTGCGTGCGGCGAGGAGCGCGGCGGCGTCCTGTTCGTTGTGCGAGGCGAAGTCGGTGGCGAGCTTCACGACCTGGTTGATGGCCTCGCGGTGCTGCTCGAAGGCGGCGTGCATGGGGCCGGTGGCGACGGAGGTGGCGGTGTCGAGGTCGTGGCGGCGGACGGCGGGGAGGAAGTCGTTGTCGAGCAGGGCGAAGTACTTGCGCGCGGTGTCCTGGCTGGCGCCGAGCAGCTGCTCCTTCATGGCGCTGTCGGGGAGGTGCTCGGTCCAGTAGGAGATGCGGGCGTCGTAGTCGCGCTTCTGCTGCTGGGTGCGCTGGATGAGGCCGTCGAGGGAGGCCTGGTCCTGGGTGCTGAGCATCTGCAGGACGACCTGGTCGGTCTCGATGACGTAGGCGGGGGGCGGGAGGATGTCGGCGATGAGGTCCTTGCCGAGGATGATCTGGTCGTAGGCCGGGCCCTGGACGCGGACCTGGTTGATGGTCTGGTAGGTGACGGCGGCGAAGGTGGCGAGGCCGGCGATGGGGAGGCCGCAGAGGAGGGCCAGCTTCCAGGTGAGGCGGAGGTTCTTGAGGTGCATAGGTACTCCAGGCGGCCAGCAGGGGCGGGGCTGCGTCGTTCCTTTCTATTGGCGAAAGTCGGGCGTGAGGTGAGGGGTCACCGGATAGGGGCAGCCGAAAGCCCGTCTGCGAGGGAGGAGTGTGCGGGATCGGTGCCCGGCAGGGCGAAAGTTGCGCTGCGGTGGGCGTTGATTCTCCGTGCCGGCGCTAGAATGCGGTTCGCCGCGTCACCCCCGCGGAATGGTGGAGAACAGGGCCAGGGGGGTTGGCCAGGGATTGCGCCGGGTTGCCGGCGCGGATGGAGGTTTTCATGGCCAAGTGGACGAAGAAGGAGCTGCTCTCGCGCCCGGTGCGGCACGTCGACATCACGTCCTTTGATGCGCGTCCTGTGATCGACGCGTACCGGGACATGGCGTACACGAGCCGGACGCTGGCGAAGGCGAGCGACATTTACTCGATGATGCTGGCGGACAACGACTGCGCGGTGATCCTGTGCCTGGCGGGCAGCATGATCTCCGCGGGCCTCAAGAAGGCGGTGGTCACGCTGCTCGAGAACAACATGGTGGACGCGATCGTGTCGACGGGCGCGAACATCGTGGACCAGGACTTCTTCGAGGGGTTGGGGTTCCGGCACTACATCGCGCCCGGGAGCCCGGAGGCGCCGCCGGTGGACGACCCGACGCTGCGGGACATGATGATCGACCGCATCTACGACACGTACATCGACGAGGACGAGCTGCGGGCGTGCGACGACGCGACCAAGAAGGTGTTCGACCAGTTCCTGAAGGACAACGGCCCGGGCGCGTACTCCAGCCGCGAGCTGATCGACGCGATGGGCGCGTACCTGGCCAGGCACCACCCGAAGAACGAGAGCCTGGTGCTGACGGCGCACCGCAAGCGGGTGCCGATCTTCTGCCCGGCGTTTTCTGATTGCTCCGCCGGTTTCGGCATCGTCATGCACCAGGTGGACATGATCGAGCAGGGCAAGGGCCGGCAGCAGATGCTGGCGTTCGACAGCGGGGCGGACTTCCGCGAGCTGACGGAGATCAAGTTCGCGAACCCGGACACGGGGCTGCTCATGATGGGCGGCGGGGTTCCGAAGAACTTTGCGCAGGACATCGTGGTTGCGGCGGAGCTGCTGGTGGAGAAGCGCGGCGGCAAGGCGCGCGGGGACGTGGGGATGCACAAGTACGCCATCCAGTTCAGCGTTGCCGACAGCCGCGACGGCGCGCTCTCGGGCAGCACGCTGCGTGAGGCGTGCAGCTGGGGCAAGGTGGACGTGGTGCACGAGCAGATGGTGTTCGGGGAGTACTCGGCGCTGTTTCCGCTGCTGGCGAGCGACGCGTACCACCGGCGTGCGTGGAAGAACCGCAGGGCGCGGAGGTTTGCCGACCTGTTCGAGAAGGCGGCGAGCGAGCGCGTGGCGAAGGAAGTGAAGCCGGTGTCGAAGGGGAAGAAGAAGCTGGCGGCGCGGTAGGCGCGCGCCCCTTGCGGCTCCTTTCTTGGTGTCATGAACCCCGGCTGCGTGCCGGGGTTTTTTTCAGTCGGCGCGGGGAGGGGGGTGTGGGGAGGGGGGGGGCGTCCGATAGCCGCGCCCCCGCGTGGATGTGCCGTTCCGGCGACGGCCGATCACCGGGTTCCTTGCATCGGCGGTTCCACCCTGCGCAGGACCCTGCCGATCGGTTCAGCATGGACTTCGGCAACCCCTGGTCTCTTCTGTCGGGCATCCTCATCGGCCTGGTCGGCATGGTGCTGTTCATGCGGGGCAAGAAGGACGTGAACCTGCCGTGCCTTGGGACGGGCGTTGCGTTGTGCGTGTACCCGTACTTCGTGTCGTCGCTGATCCTGATGTGGGTGCTGTTCGCGGCGTGCATGGGGGTGTGGTACTTCCTGGCGCGGAATGACGTGCTGTCGTAAGGCCGGATGCGTCATGCGCAAGGCGAGGGCGGCCGCGTGGTGCGGCCGCCCTGCGTGTCCTGTTCCATCCTGGTGGGAGGTCAGTTGGTGACGGCGCCGGTGAGGGCGTTGACCTTGAGGGAGCGCTCGCGGTTGCCCAGGAGCATGCGGACCTCGTAGACGGGGCGGCCCTGGATGGCCTGGGGCTCGATGCGGAGCACGTCACCCTTGTTGGCCGACCACGCGGCCGCAACGGCGGCCTGGGGGGTGAGAGCGGCCTGTCCGGCGAGGGCGGCGTCGAACGCGGCGAGGCGTGCGAGGTCGGTCGTGCCGACCTGCTCGTCCGACGAGCCGGTGACGGCGCCTGTGCGGAGGTCGATGCGGGTCTTGGTGCCGGCGCCGGAGGGGGCCAGCGTGACGACTTCGAAGATCTGCGAGTTGCGGGCTTTGGTGACGCGCGACTCGACGAGGCGTGAGCCGGGGGCAAGGACGCTGGTGAGGGCTTCGGCGACAGCGCGCGGCTGGTTCGGCAGGCTGCCGGGCTGGGCGGTGCCGGGGCCGGAGTTGCCGGAGTTGGAACTGCCGGAACTGGAACTGCCCGAATTGGAACTGCCTGCATTGGCGTTGCCCGAGCCGTTGCCACCGGATTGAGAGCTGCCGGAGTTGGAGCCGTTCGAGCCGCTGTTGCCTGCGGCGCCGCCGTGGTCGTCGTTCTGGTCGTGGGTGACGCCGTCGTCGGACCCGCCGGTCGTGCCGCCGTTGTCCTGCGCCTGGGTCGACACGATGGCCCCGCCGACGGGGTTGATGAGGACCTCAAGGGCGGCGGTGGCGTTCACGAGTTCCACGCGGTAGAGGAGGGTGTTTCCGCTGAGGGTGAGGCGGACATCGTGGGCGAAGGACCCGGGGTTGGCGGCGGTCGCGTTGTCTGCGGCCTGCTGGAAGCTGGTGTCGGCGGTGGCGAGGGCGTTTCGGATTGCGGCGGCTTCTCGGGCGAGGCTGCCGCCACCGCCCCGGTCGCTGCGTGCGCGGACGACAGCGCCGGTGGAGGCGTTGATGTCGACGCGGACGCGCTGGGCGCGGAGGCCGGCGCCTTCGACGCGGTACTGCCAGCGGCCGCTCTCGGTCTCGAGGCTGATGCGGGTGGGCGTGAGGGCGGTGTCGGCCCTGGCGGCGGCCTCTGCGGCGGCGAAGCCGACGAGCGAGGAGGCGTCGGGGAGCGTGGTGCCCGGGGCAACTTCGGCGGCGCGGGCGGCGGTGGGGAGGCCGGCGGAGCACACGATGGCGAGGGCGCAGGCGGCGAACACAGAGCGATTCATGGCGTTGAACTCCTGGGGGCCCGTGCCACACCGTGGGCCGCGTGTGCATGCGGCGGCGATTGGCGCGGGCTGTCAGGTTTTCAGGGTTTTCCCCGGTCTTTGCGGGCGTTATCGTCCGCGGCGCGCTGGCGATCGGACTCGAGGAGGGCCTTCTGCCGGCGGTACTTTTCGGCGGCGTCGCCCTGGTCCTTGCCGGCGGCGGCGAGTTCGTCGAGGCGGCTGTTGATGCGAGAGAGGGCGTCGTCGAACCTGCCGGCGAGCTTCATGGAGGCGATGGTGTTGAGGTCGCGGGTGATGCGTGCGGGGTGGTCGATGGGTGCGATGAGGAGGCACTGCTCGCAGGCGAGGGAGTCGGCGAGGGATTCGTCGTAGCGTTTGAGCCGGCGGAGCAGCTGGGCGCGGAGGCCGTAGAAGTTGCCCAGCTGGGCGGCCTTGGGGTCCATGGCGGAGGACATAAGGCGGATGGTGTCGGTGGTTTCCTCGAGGGCCTGCTCGGTGAGCCCCTGGTCGCGGAGGAGGCGGATCATGTTGTGGCGGACGCCGAGGACCTGGTCGTCGGTCTCGGGGGTGCCGGGCGGGAAGGCGGCGAGGGACATGTCGTAGTAGCGTTTCGCGTCTTCGAAGTGCTTCCGCTCGCGTTCCAAGCTGCCGAGGTTGCGGAGGGTTTCGGCGACGCGCTGGTGGCGTTCGCCGAAGATTGTGGTGCGGATGAAGAGGGCGTCGGTGAGCGCGGTTTCGGAGGCGTCGAACTGGCCGAGGCGGTTGAGCATGATGCCCCAGTTGTTGGCGGCCCAGGCGGTTTCCTCGCTGGCGGGTCCGGCGGTGCGCAGGAAGACGATGTAGCCGGCGTGGTAGAACTCTTCTGCGCGGGCGTGGTCGGAGCGGCGTTCCTTGCAGAGGCCCGCGAGGACGAGCCAGCGGCCGTACTGGACGGAGTCGGCGCCGTAGACGCGTTCTGCGAGGGGCATGCCGCAGGAGACGGCCTGCTCGGAGACGCCGAGGTCGCTGAGCCGGGAGGCGACGCGGCCGAGGTCGTACCAGAGTCCTTCGACGAGGGCGGGGTCCTCGTTCTCGTCGATCTGGTTGATGGTGGCGGTTGCCTCTTCGGTGACGAGGAAGACGGAGCCCGGGGCGCTCTGGGCGACGCTGTCGCTGACGGAGGTGAGCGTGGCGCGGAGGGTGTTTGCGAGGAGTTCGGAGCGTTTGGCGCTTGCGCGGGCGTCGGCTGCGCTGGCGTCGGCCTGGCGGAGCGCGTGGGCGAGGGCGTCGCTCCGGGCGGCGAGGCGGAGGGCCAGGACGCTGGAGACGATGGACGAGGCGAGCACGGCGGTGACGCTGAGGGCGACGAGCGCGGAGAGGAGGGGGCGTCGGCGCACGGCCTTGCCCATGCGGTACCAGGCGGTGGGCGGGTGCGCGAGGACGGCTTCCCCGCGGAGCCAGCGCTGCAGGTCGGCGAGCATGGCGTCGGCGGACTGGTAGCGGTGCTGTGGTTCTGGGGCCATCGCGGTGCTGACGATGGTGCAGAGATCGGCGGGGACGTCGGGGTTGAGGCGTGCAGGGGAGGGTGCGGCGGCGGCGGCGCGGGGAGCGTCGTTGCCGGCGTGCGGGGGTGAGCCGGTGAGTGTGGTGTAGAGCAGTGCGCCCAGGGCGTAGACATCGCTGCGGGTGTCAACGACGCCCAGGCCGGAGAGTTGTTCGGGGGCCGCGAAGGCGGGTGTGCCGATGACGCTGGCGCGGGTTGCCTTGGAGGCGCGCGGGTGGCGGGCGCCGGTGAGGGCGGCGAGGCCGAAGTCCAGGACGCGGGGCTGGTTGTCCCTGTCGATGAGGACGTTGGTGGGCTTGATATCCCGGTGGATGATGCCGCGCTGGTGGGCGTGGGCGAGGGCAGCGCAGACGGTGGCGGCGGCCTGCGCGCGTTCGCGGATGGGGCGCGTGCGGGCCCATTCGTCCATGGGCATGCCGTCGACGAATTCCATGACGAGGGCGGCGTGGGGTTGCGGGGGCGGGGTCTCGATGACGCCGTACACGGAGACGATGGCGGGGTGGCGCAGGGCGCTCAGGGCGGCGACCTCGCGTTCGAAGCGCTCCTTGGCGGCGGCGCCGGCGAGCGGGCCGGCGGAGATGTGTTTGAGCGCGACCTCACGCCCGGTTCCCGGCTGGACGGCGCGGAAGACTGCTCCTTGGGCGCCGCGCCCGACTTCTCCCAGGAGCCGGTAGCCGGCGAAGTCTCCGAGGGTGGGTGCGGTGACGGCGTCGCGCACCAGTCCGAGCCAGGCGTCGTCCTCCAGGTCAAAGCCCAGGGAGGGGTGGTCGGCTCCTTCGGGTTTGCGCGGGGGCGGCGCGGCGCCCCCTTCGTGGAAGCGGGTCGCGGAGAGCACCGGGTTGTGTGCGGCGCGGGCACTCATGCTCTGCCTAGGGGTCTACGCGGTCCTCGTCCCGCACCTGTTCCTCGATCAGTTCCTGCATCCGGGCGCGGACGCGTTGCCGCACTTTGTACACCGCTTCCTCCGTCATCCCGAACTCCTGGGCCAGCAGCGCGACCGAGACGCCGGCCACGTTGCGTTCGAACACCTCCACGCTGCGGGGCTCGAACTGGGCCCGCACCTTGGTGAGCGCGCGCCGGTAGTGGTGCGCGACCCACTCCTTTTCCCACGCCGCGGACTCCGCGGGGCTGGGCTGGTCGCCGGTGTCGGGTTCCCAGCCGACGCGGGACTCATCCTGAGATAGCGGCATCAGGCCTGTGATTGGACGCTTCCTGCTGCGCAGGGCGGTGATTGCGTTGCGGGTTGCCCGGAACAGGTAGTCCCGGAACCTGCCGCGCTGCGGGTCGTAGACGAAGCCGGGCAGAGTGCGTGAGAGGTTGGTAAAGACCTGCTGGACGGCGTCTTCGGCGTCCGCGTGCTGGACGGCCTGAGAGAGGCAGAAGCGCACGAGCATTTCGCGGTACATGTCCTCGAATTCCCGCCAGGCTGCGGTGTCGGAGGGATCGCGGACGCGGGAGAGCAGCGTCAGGCGGGTTTCATTGGCGCCGGGGCTCATGGCGCGTCCAATGTACACGAGGATTTCGCTGCGGCCGCGGGGCAAGCAGAAACTAGGGGCTGCGGCGCGAACAAAGCACGAACAGGTGTGACCGCGGGGAGGTTTCCGGTCGGTGGTGCGGTCAGGGGGCGACCACGGCGCGCAATTCCGCGGTGAGGCGGGAGGCGGCGGCGGAGACGCCGCTCAACCAGGAGCCTTCGGACGGCGGGGCGTAGATGACGCTGCGGGAGGCGGTGACGAGGACGCCTGCGCGAGCGCCGGGGAGGGGCGAGCCGTCGTGGCGGCGGACCATGGCGCGGATGTCTTCGGCGGTGCCGCCCTGGGCGCCGTAGCCGGGGACGAGGAAGCATGCGTGGGGCATGCGGGCGCGGAGGGCAGCCGCGTCGCCGGCCTTGGTGGCGCCGACGACCGCACCGAGGGAGGAGAGGCCGGTTGGTCCCAGCCTGGCGTGGGCCAGATCGCAGACCATGTCCGCCATGGCCTCGGCGACGGAGCGGCCGTCGGCGAGGCGCTGGCTCTGGACGACATCGCTGTCGGGGTTGCTGGTGCGGACGAGGACGAAGGCCCCGAGCCCGGCGTCGAGGAAGGGGGTGATGGTGCTGGGCCCCATATACCCCGAGAGCGTGACGGCGTGCGCGCCGGTGCGTCGGGCAGCTTCGGCGTAGTGCCCGGCGGTGATGCCGATGTCCCCGCGTTTGACGTCGAGCACGACGGTGAGTCCGGCGCGGGCGGCTTCAGCGATGCAGTCCTCCAGCACCGCGACGCCTTTGGCGCCGTAGCGTTCGAAGCAGGCGGACTGGAACTTGACGGCCGCGGCGTGGGGGGCGGCGGCGTGGACAACGCCATGGCAGAACTCGTGGATGGCGGCGAGGGGCTCGTGGTGGCGTGCCCGGAGGTCGGCGGGGAGTTGCTCGAGGACGGGGTCGAGGCCGACGCATGCGACGGAGCGGGTGGCGTCGATGCGTCGTGCGAGCAGTTCGGCGAAGTGCATGGGCGAGCGTAGAGGGGAAGGGGCGGGGGGTCGCGGGGTGATCTACCGTTGGGCGTGCAGCCTGCGCGGATCGACCTCAAGAAGGACCGGGGCCTCACCATCGAGTGGGGGGACGGAGTTACTTCGTACTACACCATCGCGTACCTGCGGCGGATGTCGCCCTCGGCGGACATGCGGGCGCTGCGGGAGGAGATGGCGAAGAACCCGCTGACGGTGCTGCCGGCGTCGGCGGTGAACCACTCGGCGGCGCCCCTGGTGGCGCGTGATGCGGAGCTTGTGGGCAACTACGCGGTCAGGATCACCTTCAGCGACGGGCACGACACGGCGATCTACTCGTGGGCCTATCTGAGGGAGATCGACCCTGCGGTGAAGGGTGCGCAGGGGCCTGGGGGCGGCGGGGCGGCGGGCGTGTGAGTTGTACACTGTGCTGCGCGTGCCCCTTCGACCCGACATCACGCTGACGACGCCGCTCGTGGAGACCGGGGTGGTGCCCGCGCGCCAGGCGGAGCTGCTGGCGGGGCTGGGCCTGACGAACGTGGGGAAGCTCATCGCGCACCTGCCGATGCGTCACGAGCGGATCGCGGACGAGACGACCATCGATCAGCTCAGGGTGGGTGTGGCGGGTTCGGCCCGGGGGGAGGTGGTGGCGGTGCGGCCGGTGCACCGGAGGCCGCGGCCCCGGCTGGAGGCGGTGGTGATGGACCACACGGGGCGGCTGGACGTCGTGTGGTTCAACATGATGTACCTGCACGACAAGGTGGTGCCGGGGGTGCGGGTGCGGTTGCACGGGAAGCCGCAGCGTCGGGGCCCGGGCGTGCAGATGGTGAACCCGAGGCTGGAGGTGATTTCGTTCGAGAAGGAGGAGCCGGCGGAGCTGCAGGGGCGGCTGCGCCCGGTGTACCCGGCGAGCGAGCAGGTGAACAGCGGCGCGCTGGAGCGGGTGATTCAGAAGGTGCTGCCGGCGGGGCTGGCGCTGCTGGAGGATCACCTGCCGGCGGAATACCGGGCGGACCGGGACCTGCCGAGCCTGGCGGAGGCGTACCGCATGCAGCATGCGCCGAAGGACCCGGGTGGCGAGCAGGAGGTGGTGCGTTCGCGCCGGCGGCTGGCGTACGACGAGCTGCTGCTGCTGCAGCTGGGCGTGCAGATGAAGCGGGTGGAGCTGCGGGCCCTGCACACGAGCCCGGCGCTGCGGGTCACGCCGGAGATCGATGCACGGATCCGGGCGCGGTTCCCGTACACGCTCACGAAGGGGCAGGAGTCGGTGGTGGCGGACCTGCAGAGGGACCTGGCGGGCGCGACGCCGACGAACCGGCTGGTGCAGGGGGACGTGGGTTCGGGCAAGACGCTGGTGGCGCTGTACGCGATGCTGCTGGCGGTGGCGAGCGGG
The DNA here is from genome assembly GCA_046350475.1 of Phycisphaerales bacterium. Classification (GTDB taxonomy): domain Bacteria; phylum Planctomycetota; class Phycisphaerae; order Phycisphaerales; family UBA1924; genus BJHL01. Next base: position 829,986 of record JAXMAJ010000001.1, read on the forward strand.
CAGCAGGCGAGCCTGATGGCGCCGACGGAGATCCTGGCTGAGCAGCACTTTGCGGGCATCGGCCGGCTGCTGGAGAAGTCACGGACGCGGGTGGCGCTGCTGACGGGGGGCACGCCGGAGGGCGAGCGGCAGCGCGTGCTGGCGTCGCTGGCGGACGGGACGACGGACATCCTCATCGGTACGCACGCGCTGCTGACGGAGTCGGTGAAGTTCCGTTCGCTCGCCGTGGCGATCATCGATGAGCAGCACCGTTTCGGTGTGTCACAGCGGGCGACGCTGCGGGCGCAGGCCACGTTCGCGGCGGGGGGTGCCGGGCGTGGGGGGGTCACGCCCCACGTGGTGGTGATGACCGCGACGCCGATCCCGCGGTCGCTGGCGTTGACGCTCTTTGGTGATCTGGACATCTCGGTGATCCAGGGCCTGCCTCCGGGGCGGCAGCCGATCACGACGGGCGTGGTGTCCAGCCAGGAGCGGAGGCGGGCGTACGACGACCTTGCGGCGCGGGTGGCGCAGGGTCAGCAGGGGTACGTCGTGGTTCCCGCGGTGGATCCGGCGGTGGACGGGACGGGCACGGCGCCGCTGGTGGACGTGGGGACGGTGCAGAAGGCGCTGGACACGGTGTACCTGCCCGGGCGGCGGACGGCGGTGCTGCACGCGCAGCTCCCGCGGGCGACGCGCGAGGCGGTGATGGAGCGGTTCCGGCTGGGGCAGATCGACGTGCTGGTGGCGACGACGGTGATCGAGGTGGGCGTGGACGTGCCCAACGCGAGCATCATGATCGTGGAGCAGGCGGACCGTTTCGGGCTGGCGCAGCTGCACCAGCTGCGCGGGCGGGTGGGCCGGGGGGCGGCGTCATCCGCGTGCTACCTGGTGGCCGACCCGACCACGCCGGAGGGGCGGGCGCGCCTGGCGGTCATGGAGCAGACTTCGGACGGCTTTGCGCTGGCGGAGAAGGACCTGGAGATCCGGGGGATGGGCGAGGTGTTCGGCGTGCGCCAGTCGGGCCTGCCGCCGTTCCGTGTCGCCGACCCGACGCGGGACCGGGAGCTCCTGAATCTCGCGCGGCGGGATGCGCAGGCCTGGATCGCGCGGAGCCCGCGCCTGGACCGGCCGGATGAGGCGGTGCTCCGGCGTCGGCTGATGCGGACGCACGCGCAGTTTCTGGGGTTGGCGGACGTTGGGTAGGGAGGGTGTGCCGGAACGTCTGGAGGTGGTCAGATGCCCGTTGCTCGAGGAGATATTGCCGGCAAGCTGCCCGCCATCACGGTGGGCTTCTGGATAATGAAGGTGGCTGCGACCACTCTGGGGGAGACGCTTGGTGACTTCCTGTCCAAGGGCCCGGGGGACGGCGGGCTGGGCCTGGGGTACATGCTGGCGTCGCTGCTGGTGCTGTGCATCTTTCTCGTGACGGTCGTGCCGCAGCTGTTGTCGCGGCGGTACATCCCATTCCTGTACTGGGCGGTGATCCTCTCGACGAGTACGGCCGGGACGACCATGTCCGACTTCATGGACCGCACGCTTGGTCTCGGGTACGCGGCGGGGAGTGCGCTGCTTGTGGCGATCCTGGTGTGCGTTCTTGTGGCCTGGCGTGTGGCACAGGGGTCGATCTCCGTCGACAGTGTCCGGACGGTTCGCGCGGAGGTGTTCTACTGGTCTGCGATACTCGCGTCCAACACCCTTGGGACAGCCCTGGGCGACTATCTCGCGGATGAGGAGCAGGGGCCGGGGCTTGGGTTCATGGGCGGGGCAGCGGTCATCGGGTCGGTTCTGCTGCTCATCGCCGGGGCGTACGCGTTGTTGAGGGTGACCCGGGCTTCGAAGCCGGGTCTTGTTGTCGGGCTGTTCTGGGCGGCGTTCGTGCTGACGCGGCCGTTTGGCGCGACGTTCGGGGACGTGCTGGCGCGGGGTCGCGCCGAGGGGGGCCTGGGCTTTGGGCCGGCGGGTTCTTCCGCGGTGCTCGGCGCGGTGCTTGTCGCGATGATCCTGTGGGCTTCGCGCGCGGAGGCGCGGCGCGACCGTGGTGCGCAGGTCTAGTCTGCCCGGCGCATGTTGAGTATGGACTGGCGGATTCCCCACCGGCTGATCTTGGCGCCGTCGTCGAAGTCGCGCATGGGTGCGGTGTCGATGCCGTAGCCGTTGCCGCAGGCGATCATGGCGGTGTTGACCTTCCATTCGTGGTAGTCGCCGGTGTCCCAGCGGAAGGCGTAGACGGTGCCCTGGGGGCCGTCCGCGAAGGAGACGGCGACTCGGGCGCGGTTCCACTCGTTGATGAGCTCGCTGGTGATCCAGCCTCCGTTGGCGGCGGTGTTGCCGACCCGTGTGGTGCGCCAGGAGGACCAGGTGCCGATGCCGTCCGGCCAGCCGGTGTGGAAGATGACAAGCTGGGGCGGGGCGCCGGCGGGTGCGGTGCGGTAGACCGGGCTGGGGCGGGAGGTGCAGGCGTTGCGTCCATGGGTCCAGGACGGTGCGGACTCGGTGACGGTGTCACCGTCGACGGTGAAGGATGAGACCTGCATGCCGAAGGGCCCGTGCGTGTCGTCCTTGCCGGCGGAGACGACGGTGATGGTGTGGTCGGCGGGGTTGGTCACCATGCCGACCGGGGTCATGGAGGTGAGCGTGAGGGGGGCGGCTTCGCCCAGGGAGGGCTTGCCGTCCTCCGCGATGGTGAGCCAGGAGCGTTCGAGGCGGTGGTCATCGTGGCGAGCGACCAGGAGGAAGCGGTCGCCGACTGCGATGGCGGACACGTCGGTCGCGGCGAGGCTTTCGAGCTTGTGCAACCCGCTGACGCGTGGTTCCTCTCCGGGTGTCCCGGGCCTGACGCGCGCTGCCCACCAGCCGTCGAAGCGCCTGATGAGCAGCACACCCATGCCCGAGGGCGAGCCGGCGAGCACGGGGTCAGAGCGGGTGGCGGAGTTGTCGACGCTGACGCCGCTGGTCCAGGCGTCGCCCCCGCTGAAGGCGCGGACGACGACGGCGTTCTGCAGGTGCGTGGCGTACGCCATCAGGCAGCGGTCTCCCACATAGGCGAGGGCTGTGGCGGACCCTGTGAGGCCGATGGATGGTTTGGTCTCCCCGGGGCTGGTGCCGCCGCCGTAGTTGATGTCCGCCTCGACGGTCCCTTCATCGAAGACGCCGTTCTGGTTCCAGTCGACGAGCGTGGTGCCATCACCGTTGTCTTTGAGAAGGAACTGGAACGGGCGGTTGGCGAGGAACTTCAGGCGGTCGAAGGGGTAGTCGAGCTTCTCGACGAGGTGGCGCTCGTCGAGGACGGTGGCGCGGAACTCGCCGGTGCTGAAGTGCGACTTGTTGCCGTCGCCGTCGAACGCGTAGTGGTACGCGTAGTTCATCATGGAGGTGTAGAGCGGGCACCAGGCGGGGGAGGAATCGCCTGTGTGCGAGAGTCCGAGCTGGTGGCCGAATTCGTGGGCGAACACGTGCCAGTTGTTGCCGCACCCTCCCATGTCGGCGGTCTCGCCGGACTGGCCGCCCCCGTGGGGCGTCACCTGCATCCAGTGCATGAGCCCGCGTTCGCGGGCCGGGAAGTTGGCATTGCCGATGTCCCACCAGGCCTGGTTCTGCTCGCTGCGGGGGACAGCGCGGGGCAGGACGCGGAAGTGCACGAAGACGCCGTGGGAGCCGTCGGGGTTGTCGGAGTGCAGTTCGCGGAATGCCTGCTGCACACGGGGCATCTCCCGCCGGAACTGCGACGGGTCGACGCCCTCGAAGTACGAGACGTTGACGATGACGTCCTGGCGGAGCGGGTTCAGCTGCTGGTCCGCGGCGTCGCCGGTGGCGGTCTGGTCGTAGAGCGTGGTGAAATCGCCCAGGCCGATGCCGCGGGGGAGTCCGTGGACTTCCCAGCCGTCGAGGAGGCCATCGCCGTCGGTGTCGCGGTGGGCGGGGTTGGAGCCGATGGACGCTTCCTGGGCATCGGTAAGGCCGTCGCCGTCCTGATCGTCCGACGCTGTGCTTAGGCCAAAGCGGACGCGCACGGCGTGCGAGGGGTGGGGGAGTGAAGACCGGTACACGAACGCGGTGTCCGGCACGCCATCGCCATTCAGATCGGCCGTGACGGAGGTGAGGAGTTCGGCCTGCGGGTCGTAGGGCGGGGCGGTGCCGGACGCGTCGGGGCCTGGTGGCGGGGGCGTTGCGGGCGGCTCCGCCGGGATCGGGTCCTTGAAGAGGCCGTCGCGCCAGAGCCATGTGTTGGTGCCGGCGGTGGCCCGGACGGAGGTGCGGGCAGCGTCCAGCGAGAGCGTGGAGCCCTCGGGGGCCTGCAGGTCGGCGCGGGACTTGAGCACGCCGGCTTCGAGCGTGCCGAGCACGGTCGCGGAATGGGGGGCGATCGCTGCGACTTCCATGCCCGGCTGGCGGGTGTCGAAGTCGCCCACCGCCAGTGCGGCATACTCGGTCGGCGCGGCCATGTTGTGTGCGAGCACCTCCCACGGGGACGCTTTCCAGCCCTTCACGGAGTAGGCCACGCAGAGGTCGTTGTTGCCGTTGATGGTGAGCAGGTCTGCGAAGCCGTCGCCGTCCACATCACCTGCGGCATAGAGGGGGCAGTCGGTGCCGGTGGAGGCCCAGTCGACTGCGGTGTCGATTGCGGTGCTGGGGGCGGGGTTGGTCAGGCCCAGGACCAGGGCCAGCAGGGGTGCGTGCATTCGGGCAGCGTAACCCCGCGGGCCGTTCTGCGCCCTGGGTGCGACATCGCGGGGTGCTTATCGGGGCTGGGGTTGGGGTGCGCCGACTTTCTTTGGCCACGCGTGCCGGAGCGTCCGCATGGTGACCCAAGTACCAGGAGCCTCCCTATGCGCACGACCTGCCTGACCCCTGTTCTCCTTGTTGCCGCCGCGCTCGCCATGCCCGCCATGGCCCAGCCGCTGACGTCGGCTTTTACGTACCAGGGCGAGGTGCAGGACGGCGGTCAGCCGGTGACGGGGGTGGTGGACGTGCAGTTCCGGCTCTTTGACAGCGCGAGCGGGGGGGCGCAGGTCGGGCCGACGTTGCAGACGATGAATATTGCGACGCTGAACGGGAAGTTCAGCGCGGAACTGGACTTTGGGGTGTCACCGTTCGGGGCGAGTGCGCGCTACCTGGAGATCGCGGTGCGGTCGCCGGCGGGCTCGGGCACCTTTACGGCGTTGACGCCACGGCAGGCGATCAAGGCGGCGCCGGTAGCGTCGTTCGCGTTGTCTGGCAACCAGGGGCCGCAGGGGGTTGCTGGTCCGCAGGGGCCGGCTGGTCCGCAGGGTGTGACCGGTCCGGCGGGGTCGGCGGGTGCTCAGGGCGCGGCGGGACCCCAGGGCGCGGCGGGACCCCAGGGCGCGGCGGGACCCCAGGGCGCGACGGGGCCCCAGGGGGCAGGGGGAGCGACGGGTGCGACCGGCGCGACGGGGCCTCAGGGGCCTGCGGGGACGATCACGCTCCCGTACACGGGTTCGGTGGGGCTCTCGGGTGTGGGCGCGATGCGGATCACCAACACGCTGGGACCGGCGATCGAGGGCACGGGCGGCGGGGGCTCGTCGGGGGTGGCGGGGTATTCGCCGGACGTGGGCGGGTACGCGGTGTTCGGGCGGAACACGGCGGCGACGGGCGCGGGGAAGGGCGGGTGGTTCCAGTCATTCTCCACCGGCGGCACGGGCGTGCACGGCAACGTGACGGCGACGACGGGGACCACCTACGGGGTGTATGGGCAGTCCTCGAGCGTGTCGGGCTACGGCGTGTTCGGTGCGTGCGCGGACAACGCGGGCGTCAAGGGGCTGGCGAGCGGCACGACCGGGACAAACTACGGCGTGTACGGGGAGTCGGCGAGCACGTCGGGCATCGGGACCTACGGCATTGCGACGGCGACGTCCGGCACGACGAACGGTGTGTTCGGCCTGACGCAGAGCCCCAACGGGCGGGGCGTGTACGGCATTGCGTACACGGTGTCGGGTGAGGCCTACGGCGTGTACGGGCAGTCGCTGAGCCCGTCGGGGGCGGGCGTGTACGGCGTCTCGACGGACAACGTGGGCGTGCGTGGTGTGGCGCTGGCCGCGACGGGCGTCAACTACGGCGTGTTCGGCGAGTCGGCCTCCACGGCGGGGTACGGCGTGTATGGGTCCACGGTGGACAACATCGGCGTGCGTGGGCACGCGTCGGGGACGGCGGGCTTCAACTACGGCGTCTACGGGACGTCGGCGTCGACGGGCGGGTACGGCGTGTTCGGCGCCTGCACCGGGACGACGGGGACGACGCACGGCGGGTACTTCCAGACGAGCAGCACGGCGGGGCGGGCGGTGGAGGGCGTGAGCCTGGCGTCGAGCGGTTCGACCTACGGCGGGTTCTTTACGGCGAACAGCCCCACGGGTACGGGCGTGTACGCGAGCAGCGGCAGCTACGGCGTGTACGCGCTGTCGAGCGCGTCGACGGGCTCCGCGGTGTACGGCGAGTCGCTCGCGAGCGGGGGGGCGAACTCGGGCGTGCGGGGCGAGACGAGCAGCCCGGGCGGCTACGGCGTGTACGCGCGGAACAACGCGACGACGGGGCTGGGGTACGCGATCTCGGCGGTGACGGACGCGCCCAGCGGTACCGCGGTGCGCGGGCTGGCGCCGGCGGCGACGTCGTCGGGTGACCTGCCCATCGGCGTGGCGGGCGAGGTCACGACGGACCGCGGGTACGGCGTCTACGGGCTGGGTGACTTCTACGGCACCACGGGCCGGTTCAACAACGCGGTGTCGGGGTTCGGCGTGTACTCGTTCGGCACGATGGGCGCGAGCGGGCTCAAGACGTTCCGCATCGACCACCCCGCGGACCCGGCCAACAAGTACCTGATCCACTATTCCAGCGAGTCGCCGGAGCCGCTCAACACGTACAGCGGCATGGCGACGCTGGACGGGACCGGGGGCGCGACGGTCGTGATGCCGGCGTACTTCGCGTCGATCAACAAGGACCCGCGGTACCAGCTCACGGCGGTGGGGGCGCCGATGCCGATGCTGCACGTGTCGACGACGATCGACATGGGCGCGCCCGAGTGCTCGTTCACCGTCGCGGGCGGCGTGGCGGGGGCGCAGGTCTCGTGGCGTGTCGAGGCGGTGCGCAACGACGAGTACGTCAAGCACTTCGGGGCGCCGGTGGAGGTGGAAAAGCCCGCGCACGAGAAGGGCAGGTACCAGCACCCTGAGTTCTACGGGAAGCCGGTGCAGCTGCGGGTGGATTACAAGCCGGCGCCGGAGGGTGCGCAGGGCGGGGGCGGGCAGTAGGCACTCGCCAATCTTTCCACACAGGGCCAGCAGGACATGTGGCTGGGCACCCGATCTGATGTACCAGATCTGCTGGATTTGCCCAGATTCACACCCAAATCCTGCCTGTTTTACCATGCCCGGAGGGGGTTGAGGCTTGCCCGGGGCGAAAGGTGTGGTATATTGCCGACGTGTGGCCCCCATAGGCGGTCCCAGTCGGGCGGGCGACGCAAGTCGAGGTCAGGAAGAGGCAGTCAGGTCCGGCGCAGGAGTGCTGGACCGTCACACCCACCCCCGTCCCGCTGGAGGTACCTTCTCGAATGTCCATGCACACGCATACACGCGCTGTCACGTGCGCCCTGGTGGGCACGTGCGCGGCGGCCCTGGCGCACGCGCAGGGCTGTTATGTTCCGCTGACGATGCCCGCGAACACGCCGACCTTTGAGTACCAGAGCCAGCAGGCCTGGGACGTGTCGGCCGACGGCGGCGTGGTGGTCGGTCAGATCAACTACATCAACCCGCAGACCACGCTGGGCGGCAACCGCCAGGTGATCTGGAACGCCAACAACACGATCACGTTCCTGGACCAGACGCTGCCCCCGTCGTACATCGTCCGGGGCGTGTCGGGCAACGGGCAGTGGATCGTGGGCGAGGACCAGACGCTCATCCGGGCGTTCCGCTGGCGGATCGGCTCCTCGGGCCCTGAGTCGCTGTACATCGTGCCGGGCGCGGACACGAGCGAGTCCACCGATGTGTCGTTCGACGGCAACACGGTGGTGGGCATCTCGGGCAACCGCCCGTTCCGATGGACGCCGCAGACGGGCATCGTCAGCCTGGGCACGCTGCCCGGCGCGACCATCTGCATCTCGGCGGAGTGCTCGGCCGACGGCAATGTTGTCGTGGGGACGTTCTACACGCCCGTCCCGTTCACGTACATCCACTTTGTGTGGACGGCGGCGACGGGCATCCAGGCAGTGCCGACGCTGACGGGCACGCAGAGCCGCATTACCCGCGTCTCGTCCGACGGCGTGTACGTGCTGACGGGTGACGGGTACCCGCTGCCCGGGGGTCTGTGGAACCGGACAACCGGAACCCTGACTCCGATAGTGCAGGGGATCTCGAACTACTGGGAGGCGAACGACCTGGAGCCCAACGCGGGGGCGCTCGCGATCGCGGGCCGGCGGCTCGCGGGCGGCACGAGCATCATCGTGAGCCACCCGACCACGGGCGTGGTGGACGCGTTCCAGCGTGCGGGTGTGGCGCCGGTCGCGATCGCGAGCGTCCCGGTGGTCATGTCCAACGACGCGCGTACGATCCTTGCGACGGCGGCGAACCAGCGCGTCTTCAAGATCTGCCTGCCCCCGTGGACGGCGGGCAACACCTGCGACTCGATCGACTTCAACAGGGACGGTTTGTTCCCAGACGGTGCGGACATCAGCGCGTTCCTCAGGGTCTTCTCGGGCAGCGCGTGCCCGACCTCTACGTGCGGCGACCTGGACTTCAACAACGACGGGGTCTCGCCCGACACGACGGACATTGACGCGTTGCTCCGCGTGTTCAGCGGCGGCCCCTGCTGAACGACAACCCAGCCCCCTCCCTCGGGAAGGCCCTGTGTGCGAACGTGCACGGGGCCTTCTCACTTTTTTGGCGTCGCGGGTGCGGGCTGTCGGGGCCGGGTTCACCGGGTGCGGAGAAGATCCGCCGTCGCGGGCGGGGCTGGCGGCTGAACCGGGCGCTCACCCAATCTTCGTGCAGACTGCGCCCGCCCTGAACACTCGCGGGCGCGGTCGGCGGGAATATTGCTCCGCCGATCGGGTGCGTGCGTGCGCACCGGGCGCGGGACGGGCTTTGACGTCAGGAGCAAGGGCCATGGTGCACGACGCACGGCGCAGGGACGCCTTCACCCTCATCGAACTGCTGGTGGTCATCGCGATCATCGCGCTGCTGATCGGCATCCTGCTGCCGAGCCTGGGGAAGGCGCGGAGCACTGCGCGGCAGATCCGGTGTGCGGCGAGCATCCGGTCCGTCTCGGTGGCGGTGGCGTCGTACAACGTGACGTACCGGGCGGTGCCCCCGGCGTACGTGTATGGGTCACGGACCGAGGGGTTGTCGTGGAGGATGGCGGACCAGGGGACGACGAACCCGAACCCGAACAACGGGTATGTGCACTGGTCGTACTTCCTCTTCGACGATGGGCAGGTGCCCGAGGACGCGTTCACGTGCGCCTCGATGCCCAACGGGGGCGCACCCCGCACCAACCCGGGTGCGGACGGTGAGAACTGGGAGTCGGGCCAGGCGAACGACACGGGCTCGACCAGCCCGTCGGCGCTCCCCACGGACCGGCAGGTGCGCCGGTGTGCGTACACGGCGAACGACATGATTTTCCCGCGGAACAAGTTCGACCGCACGCTGGTGTCCACCCCGCGGCTCAACCAGTTCGTGGACCTGGGCAGGATCGACGCGTCGGCGAGCGGCGCTTCCAACACGGTCCTGCTGGCGGAGTGGTCGATCGGGCGCTCGTACCAGAACGTGTCGGAGAACACGGCGTCGTCGGGGGGTGGCAACCTCATCAAGAGTCACCGCCCGGTGAGCCCGATCGTGGCGCTGGACGGGAGCAGCAGCATCCTGGGGCAGCCCGACGGCTCGGGCGCCCCGCGGTACCGCTACGTGGACCTGCGGGACGTGAGTTCGGGCGATGCGCAGGGGTGGGGGTACTTTGACAACAGCACGCTCGCGCCCAACGGGCTGCTGGAGCCGGGGGCATCCGGCAGCACGGCGATCGCGGTGGGGCGTCACCACATGGGCAAGGACGAGTTCGGGGGCACCTCGAACTTCGCGTTCGTCGACGGGCACGTGGAGACCACCAACATCGCGAAGACGGTCATCAAGCGGCGCTGGGGCGACCGCTACTACAGCGTGACGGGCAACAGCACGATCCTCACCACGAACCCCTGAGAAGTTCGCGGGGTTTGGCGGCAACACACGGCGGGAGCCCGGCGCGGCGCACACCGCGCCGTTCTCGCGCGCCCCGGCGGGGGACGGCGCGGGGGCGCATCTCTTCATGCACACTGAGCGCGGTTCTGACGGGTGCTTGACGGGGTGCGTGGTTGAATAGTGCGTGGGGACGGGCCGTGCCCGCTGGTGCGGGCGCGGGGGTTGGTGGGCCGGGCGCGCGGGCGCCCAAACGCAAGAAAGAGAGATACCGATGAAGAGGAACACGCTTGCTCTGTCGATCACCGCTGCGTGCGGCGCCGTCTTCGGCGTTGCGCAGACCGCCAGGGCGCAGCCGTACGTGGTCAACACGTTCGGCGCGTCGCTGCTGGGGAACCTGCTCACCGGCAGCCAGGTGAACAACGACTACATCGACGTGGACGGCGACGGGCACGCGACGCGCCTGGACGGCCTGCCGGACAACCTGACCCAGAGCCTCACCGCCGTCACCCCCACGCCGGGCTTCCTGCCCAGCAACTTCATCGTCCACCAGTACCGCTCGGTGGGGTCGGTGAACGGCCTGCAGGAGCTCATCGACTGGGGCTGCCAGGCTGACCGCGCGGCCGACACCAACGGTGACCTTGTCGTGACCGCCGGCGAGCGGTTTGCGGGCCTGCGTGCGGCGGAGACGGGTGTGAACGGGTCGGTATGCCCGGGCATGCGGATGGACGCGGCCAACCCGGCGACCGTGAACCGGGTGCAGTACATCAACGCCGGGGCGACGACCGGGGCGTGGTACAACAACGCCAACCCCGGCTCGGCGCCGTTCCGATCCAGCACCGACGGCACGTACCTCGCGCAGCCGTGGCAGCTGACCGGCACTCCCTCCACGGGCGGCGTGCAGAACGACGTGGCGCCCATCGACGTGCCGGTGAGCTGGGGCGTCACGACGCCGGCCATCGGGGGCTCGACCGCGTGGTCCACGCGCCCGGGCGCTGCCGGGTACGGCCTCAGCACGCGCAACTCGAAGAACGGCCAGGGCGGCACGGGCGGCGCGAACTTCTCCAACCAGCTGGTGACGCTGCCCGCCGGGTTCAGCCTGTACAGCGGGGTGCCCGCCAGCGCGAACAGCAGGACGATCTTCAGCACGGAGCTGGCGTTTGCGCCGATCCTGCCCTACGCCAACTACGGCACGGGCCTTCAGTCGCTGAAGTACACGGAACTGCAGCACCTGTTTGTCACGGGCCGCCTGCCCAGCGGTGAGAACCTGATGGTCATCAGCCGCGACACGGGTTCGGGCACGCACAACGGCATGATGAACTCCCTGGGCATCGACCCCTCCTGGGGCGTGGGCGAGAACATCGGCACGCTCAACAGCGGGGCGGCCAACCAGACGCTGGGCCCGACCTTCATCCCGGGCAACAAGTCCACGAGCGGCTCGCTGGACAACACGCTGCGGAACGTGCGCCTGGGTGTGGGCTACGGCGGCGGCGAGCGGTTCGTGAACAACAACATCCGCCAGTTCGCGGAGATCATCGGCTTGGAGAACAACCTGGGCGGGCGCACCGGCACCCCCAACGTGCGCCCCACCATCGACAACATCGTGCACAACGGCCTCATCGGTCAGGCCCGGCCCGGGGGTGGCACCAACGCGACCGACGGCTGGCGCATCGGCGGAAAGGCGGACTTCGCGACGATGGGCGACCCCCGCGCGACGTCCATCGCGGGCGGCGGGTATGGCTTCGACGCGGCCGACGTTTCCCCCAGCCCCATGACCCCCTCGATGTGCAACCCCTACGCGGCGAGGTGGGTCAACAACATCAGCCGGTCGGTTTCGGTGTACGACCGTCTGGTGTCTCCCACGCCGCCCCCGACCAGCGACTTCTCTCCCGGCGAGTTTGTCGGCACATTCGTGTTCCCCTTCGCGTCGCTGGACCAGCTGCCGACGACGGCGGGCGGCGGCACGGTCTACGCGGCCAACGCCCAGTTCAACATCAACACGCAGACGTACTGCCATGACACGGCGTCCAACCCCTTCCGCGTGAACGCCGCGAACTACGGCGCGTACGGGAACTATGACCCCACGCTCAACGGGCGCGTCCCCAACCGCACGGCAAACGTGACGTACTCCGACAACACCCCCGGCAGCCCCAATGTCAACTACCTGCTGCAGGACGGCTCGTTCGACAATGGTGGCGACCTGGGCGCGAGCATGGAATCCCGCAACCGCATCGCGGGCGACTTCAACAACGACGGCCTGCGGGACATCAACGATGCCGACGGCATGATCAGGGCGTGGCGCCAGCGCAACGGGGGCCCGGCCTGGGGCGCGCCCAACGGCGGCGGCAAGGCGAGCATCGAGCTGCTCGGCGACTTCACGGGCGACGGCAACTTCGGTCGCGTCTGGAACGGGGCCGCGTTCGTGCCCGACACCATGGATGTGCGGTACTGGGCCGACGGCCTGGGCAGGGCGGTTTCAGGCCCCAACGCGGGCAAGATCGACCGCAGGGCGGCCTTCACGGCGGTGGACAACGCCTTCCTCGCCAACGGCGGCACGGGCAACTTCTTCGGCACTACCAAGGCGCTGGGTGCGTACGTGGCCGGCGACAGCCGGGCGGACATCGCCAACGCCCTGGGTCTGACCACGCCGGGGTTCCTGCCCATCGGGGCCGATGGCAATGACGGGCTCAGCTCCGCGAACGACAACCGCATCGACGCCTACGACGTGGACTACATCAGCCGCCAGATCAACACCGCGTCGGACCGCCAGGTGAATTGGGAAACGAACCTCGGCGAGGCGGCCATGGCCGACCTCTCCGCGGACGTCACGGGCGACCGGGTCATTGACTGCAACGACGTGACGGAGGTGGTCACGGTGATCCTGGGCACGTCCATCAACGACCTCAACCTGGACGGCGTGGTGAATGCCGCCGATGCCGCCATCGCCACCGGCAACCTCGGCACCGTGAACGCGGTGTGGAGCCAGGGCGACGTCAACTGCGACGGGCTCGTGACGCAGTCCGACGTGGACCTCATCACAGGCGTCCCCGGCTGCGACAGCATCGACTACAACAACGACGGGCTCTTCCCCGACACCAGCGACATCGACGACTTCCTGTCGGTGTTCTCGGGCGGCCCGTGCAGCACCGGCACCTGCGCCGACATCGACTTCAACAACGACGGGCTCTTCCCCGACACGCTGGACATCGACAGCCTCCTGTCGGTCTTCTCCGGCGGGGCGTGCCTGTAGGCGTGAACAGCGGCCCGGGGGGCCGGGGGCACTCCCCTGCTTCCCGGTCCTCATCCTGGTGATACCCCAGCCCCGGGCCCGGCCCCGGGGCTTTTCTTTGGGCTTGTCAGGGTGGACGGTTGCGTGTATTCTGCGCGTCATGATGCCGGGTTTTCAGGGATGCCGGCCCACCGCACGGACGCGCCGCGGGTTCACGCTCATTGAACTCCTGGTGGTCATTGCGCTCATCGCGATGCTGATCGGCATCCTGCTGCCCTCGCTGTCCAAGGCCCGCGAGGCGGGGCGGAAGGTGGTGTGCCTGTCCAACCAGCGCCAGATCGGTGTGGCGCTCCAGACGTACATGAACTTCTACAAGGAGTGGATGCCGCGGGAGAGCGGCAACAGCGAGCCCCTGCCTCTGCGGGTGCCGACGGTGCCGGCGTGGTTCCGGTCGTGGACGCCCGGCCAGCGTGCGGACTACAACATTTCGTGGGCGTTCAATCTTCGTCCGTTCCTGGACCCCAACGCGTCCGCGGCGGACGAGTCGGGCGGGGTGGGGGACCGGTACGCGTCGGCCCCGTACTACCGGGACCCTTCCCGCCGGCCGGACATCCACAACATCCACTACGTTGCGAACGGGCTGCGCTTCCGCCGGCAGCCCAACCAGGCTGTGTACGTGGACGAGGTGGAGTGCAAGCCGCCGACGCAGCTGCTGCGGATGCCCCGCCCCGAGAGCGTGATGTACCTGACGTGCTTTGCCGACGACCCGCAGAACCTGCGGGCGGGGAACACGTACGCGGCTACGAACAGTGACATGCGCATTTCAATCTTCTACGACATGCGCCGGGTGAGCAACGTCAACGGGTCGGACACGTCCGCCAGCGACGTGACCTTCCTGCGGCGGACCGCCCCCAATCGGCACGTCACCGGCGCGAACGTGGTGCACCTGGACGGGCACGCCGCCACGCGTCGCGCGGACGACGTGCTGAACCTCTCGAACTGGGAGGACGGCGAGTACCGCTGAGGCCATCAGTCCGCGGCGACCTTGATCGTGAAACCGCCGTAGGCCATGCGCTTGGGGTCGAAGGGCATGTTCTTGGGGTCGCAGAGTTCCTGGAGGCGGGGGTCCTTCATGATCTTCTTGTTGACCGAGTCGCGCTGGGCCTTGTTCTTGTAGACGATCCACGAGAAGACGATCGTCTCGCCCGGCTTGGCCCTGGCCATTGTGGGGAAGGCGATGCCCCAGGAACTTTTGAGATCGTCGCCGACGCACTCGCGGTACTCCAGGCAGCCGTACTCCTTCCAGATCCGGGCAGACTTCTTCGCCATCGCGAGGTAGGCGGGGAGTTTCTTCTTCTGGATGGGGATCACGAATCCATCAACGTACGCCATGGGGGAACTCCTTTGCCGACTGTAGAAACGGGGCGGGACATGTCTATCCCTTGCGGAGGTATTCCTCGCACTGGTCGAGGGTGCCGGTCCACCCTTGCTGCATGGACGCACGCCCCTCCCCGAAGACGCGCTGCTCCAGGTCGGTTGCCCGCAGCGGCACCCAGCGCACGGCGACGGTGGTTGCGCCGTCCTGCTCCACAAAGGTGACGGTAGAGTGCCACGCCAGGGGCCAATTGGGCTCCCAGGGGTTTCGCTGTGGATTCCCGTGCTCATCGCAGAAGCCGACGGTGAAGACCAGGCGTGAGCGGGGCGAGACTTCCTCGAACACCCAGCGGGCCCAGTGGGTGGCGGGCCCCATCTCCATCCTGTACAGGAACGAGCCGCCGACACGCAGGTCCAGGTGCGGCGAAGTGAGCCGGCAGCCCTTGGGCCCGAACCACTGCTCCAGGCGTTCACGCTCCGTCCATGCCCTCCACACCTGCGCAAGCGGCGCCCGGAAGGTGCGGCTGATGGCAAAGATCGCGGGGGTGGGGGCTTCGGCGGTGAGGAATTCCTCGAGGCGGGCGGCGTTCTGGCGGGCGCCCTCCAGCGCGCCGTAGTTGTTGACCACGAAGTCCTTGGCTTCCCTGCACGGGAAGGTCATGTGCATGGTGAGCAGTGTGCCCCCGGGCGCGTCCTGGAAGGTCGCGGTCACGCGGAAGTTGACGGGCTCGCTGCCGGCCTTTCCGCCGTGCTTGTAGACCAGGCGCGCCTCGTGCACGACTTCCTCGAAGGTGATGTAGTTGGGGAAGTCCTGGCGGTCCGGGGGCGGCCCGTGCATGACGAACTGCCAGTGCCCGCCCGGGCGGAGGTCGAATGACTGGGTGGTGGTCGTGAAGCCGCGCGGGCCCCACCACTGGACGATGCGAACCGGGTCGGTCCAGGCCCGCCAGACGCGGCTGCGCGGGGCCGGGATGAGGCGCGACACGGTGATGTCGCGGTCGGTGGTGTGGACGCTTGTCCGGTCGTCCGCCGCCTGCTGGGCCAGGGTTTCGGGCAGTTTCGCGAACGCCTCCGTCCAGCCACCCTGGTGCCCCTCGCGGGACTGCTCGGACGCGAGCGCGGACTGCACGAACGTCATGCACGTGCTCGTGCCGTGGGCCTCCAGCGTCAGGGTGACCAGCGAAGTGTGGCCCGGCTGGCCCTGGGCGTCGAGCCATCCGTGCGTGAATACCAGGCGGTGATCGGGGGAGACTTCCTGGTACTCGCCCGCCGCGGTGTGCAGGGTTCCGTCGGGTGCCCGCATGGCGCACTTCCAGCGGCCGCCCGCGCGGAGTTCTCCTTCGCAGACCTCGATGGTGAATCCGCGCGGGCATGACCAGCGCCGCAGCATGGCGGGGTCGGTCCATGCCCGCCATACCAGCGGGGTGGGCGCCTCCAGGTGTCGGGTGAGCGTGAGTGTGTATCCGGGCTGGACTGCTGTTCCCCGTGCCATGCGCTACTCCTCGTTGATCTGTTCACATCGGTGCCGGTCCGTCGCGCTGCTCCTTGGCGGCTTCGGCCTTGAGCATGGTGTCCAGCGCGTCGAACCGCTCGTTCCAGAGGCGCTCGTAGTGCCTGATCCACTGGTCTGCGCTGGCAAGGCCCGTCGGCTCCAGGCTGCACAGGTGGGTGCGGCCCACGACGCGCCGGCGGACCAGGCCGGCGCGCTCGAGGACGCGCACGTGCTTGGAGATCGCCTGGAACGAGACGTGGAAGGGCCGGCACAGGTCCTTGATGCTGCGCTCGCCCTCGGAGAGGGCGGCGACGAGGGCGCGTCGTGTCGGGTCGGCCAGTGCGCCAAAGACCTCGTCGAGCCGGTCTGCGGGAGATTGATGGAGACTTTCAACCACGTGGTTGAATATATCGCCACGGGGACCGTCATTCAACCGTTGTGTTTAATAAAATATGGAAAATATCCTTATGTTTACCGAACACGCTACGTATGTTTGATGTATATTAGGGTCATGAAGCTCAATGGACCGGTGCCTCTGCCGCAGATCAGCGCTCCGGGTGACCGGGCAATGCCATCCGGTTGGGCGCAGATGCCAGGGGGTGAAGTGCCGCATTCGCCCATGGGCGTGCGGGGCAGGGGGTCGGGCATCAACCCGGCGAACCGGTTCGAGGACCAGCGCTACCTGGTCAACGGGGACTTTCTGGATGAACTGCGGGAAGCGGGGCAGCTCTCAAACCAGCACGTGGCGACGATGGTGTTCGACGACGCGACGAGGTCGATCCTGAACCCGGTCGACTCGCCGGACCTGCACTTCAAGTGGACGGTCAATCCGTACCGGGGGTGCGAGCACGGGTGCATCTACTGCTATGCCCGCCCGGGGCATGAGTACCTCGGCCTGTCGTGCGGGCTGGACTTTGAGACCAAGGTGTTTGCCAAGCGAGAGGCGCCGGCGCTGCTGCGGAGGGAGCTCTCGAAGAAGTCGTGGCAGGGTGAGACCATCATGATGTCGGGCGTGACCGACTGCTACCAGCCCCTGGAGGCCGAGTTCAGGCTGACACGCCAGTGCCTGGAGGTGATGCTGGAGTTCCGCCAGAGCGTGAGCATCATCACCAAGAGCAGCCTGATCGTGCGCGACCTGGACATCCTGCAGGAGATGGCGAGGCTCAACCTGGTGCACGCGGCCGTGAGCGTGACGACGCTGGACAACCGGCTGGCCGGCGCCATGGAGCCGCGGGCGGCTTCGCCCCGGGCCCGCCTGGACACCGTGAGAGAGCTGGCGAGGGCGGGGGTCCCGACCTGCGTGATGACGGCGCCGATCGTGCCGGGGCTGAACGATCACGAGATCCCGTCGCTCCTGCGGGAGGCGTCCCGTGCGGGCGCCGGCGCGGCCGGGTATGTGCTGCTGCGGCTGCCCCATCAGATCAAGGACCTCTTCCTGGAATGGCTGCAGCGCACGGTCCCCCAGCGGGCGGCGAAGGTGGAGGCCCTGGTGCGGGATACGCGGGATGGCGCGCTGTACAACGCCGAATGGAGGGTCAGGCAGCGGGGGGAGGGTGCGGTCGCAGACGCGATCCGGGCGACGTTCCACACCTTCCGCAAGAAGTACAAGCTGGCGGAACGCCTTCTGGCCCACGATACCTCGTTGTTCCGTCGGCCGGACGTCACGGAGCCGGGCCAGCTTGGTCTCTTCGGTGGATGAGGCCGCGGCGGGGAGGAGCGGGAAGAAAGGGCACGCAAGGGCCAAGGAAGGGCCCATTGAGGCTCAATTGAAAAGGCCCGCGCCGGGGGGCGCGGGCCTTTGAGGTGCTGCACGATGTGAAAACTCACCGACGGCGGCGGGACACCAGCAGGCCGGCCCCGAGCAGCAGTGCCGTGGCCGGGGCTGGGATGATGGTGAGCTGGTCCTGTGCGAGCGGGGTCGTGTCGTTGGAGAGGTTCAGGACGCGGACCGGGCCGATGCCCATGCCGTCCCAGGCACCGCCGGGAGCGACAGCCGCGTCGGCGAGCGCGACCAGCGAGTTGAACGAGCCCAGGGGTTCACCCTCGATGTACCAGATGGCGTTCTGGAGAAGTCCGGCGGAAGCCTGGCGGCCCGCGGGCGAGTAGTCAAAGCCGCTGAGCGTGCCCATGCGGAAGTTGTAATAGAGGAACGCAGTGCGCGGGTCAAGGGCGTCGAAGCCACCGCCCCCCACACCGCCGGCAATCGCCCCGGTGTTGATGGCGAAGTTGTAGAACGCGCCGGGAACGATGTTCTCGCCGTTCTCCACGCAGAAGGACTGGAAAGAATCGGAAGTCAGGTCTGCCGGCAGGCCGGTGAGGCCTGCAAAGCCCGACTGCGGGATGATGGTGAACTCACCACCGTTGCCGCTCTGGTAGACGCCAGCGTTCAGCTGGATCACATCGGCCTGCGCAGCTGCAGCGACAGCGCACATGCCCACAAACGCACAGACTTTCATGGTGCCTCCCTCTCAACTCCCGCGACGCCTGTCCAAACGGGACCTGCATCGCTGGCACCATTCTAACCAAATTTGGGGGTTCCGCAACAGCCCGTAGTGCGGGTTTTGAGACAAAAAAGGCCGCGTGGGATCATCCCGCGCGGCCCTCAAAGTTACCCAGATTGTCACGGTGTGTAAAACTGGAGAAGCTACTTGCCTTCCTTGTTCTTTTCCGTGGTGACTTTCTTCTCTTCAGCGGGCGCGTACTTGGCTGACTCGTCCTTGGAGAGCCTCGTGATGGTCTTGATTTCGACGGTCTCGGTCGGGACATCACCGAACTGCGTGTTCACGGCGTTGCCCGCGCCGTCGAGGGCCTGAGCCGACTTGACGCCGGTCTTCACGGCCTTGATCTTGTCCACCACGTCCATCCCCTCCACCACCTTGCCGAACACCGCGTACGCGCCGCCGTCGGCCTGCACGCTGTCGAGGAAGTTGTTGTCCTTGACGTTGATGAAGAACTGGCTGGTGGCGGAGTTCACGGTCTTGGGGTTGGGCATGCGGTCGCCCTGGCGGGCCATGGCGACGGTGCCCCGCAGGTTCTTGAGCCCGTTCTGCCACTCGTTCTTGATCGGGGCGTTGGTGGGCTTCTGCTTCATGTCGGTCGTGAAGCCGCCGCCCTGGACCATGAAGTCGCTGATGACGCGGTGGAAGCAGGTGCCGGTGTAGAAGCCGCTGTCCATGTAGGACAGGAAGTTGGCCGTGGAGATGGGGGCCTTCTCGTTGTTGAGCTCGATCACGATGTCGCCCATGGACGTCGCCATCTTCACGTAGACAAACTTCTCGGCGGTGGGCTGTGTGGGCTTCTCGTCCTTGTGGTCCTGAGGCTTGTCGGCCGGCGCCGGCGCCTGCTCCTTGGGTTTCTGGGCCGGGGTCTGAGCCTTGTCGCCCTGGGCGAGAGCCACCTGGGCCAGCATCAGCGGGACAGCGGCGAAAAGGACGCGCGTGTGCAGCATGAACTTCTTCTCCATAGCGTGATCTTCCTTCGGGACACCCACCCCGGCGGCGGTCGCCCGTGAGGGCTGGGCCGCGGATTCCTACCATGATAACGCCCGACACCCCGCGGGGTTCCCCATGGGCCCTGGTGCTCCGGCGGGGGGCTTTTTTCGGGGCGTGGCACCCCAGGAGTGCGTCATGTCGGAGTCTCAGCCTGTCGCGGTGGTGCTGTGCGGGTGCGGGCGTGCGGATGGTTCCGAGATCACGGAATCGGTCAGCACGCTCATACAGCTTTCCCGCGCCGGGCTGCCGTACCGGTGCTTCGCGCCGGCGGGAGCCCAGGCGGAGGTGGTGAACCACCTGACCGGTCAGGCGGTGGGGGAGACGCGGGACATGCTGGTGGAGGCGGCCCGCATCGCGAGGGGGGAAGTCAGCCCGATCACGGAGCTGCGGGCGGCGGCGTGCAGCGCGGTGGTGTTCCCCGGCGGGTTCGGCGCGGCCAAGAACCTGTGCACTTTCGCGAAGGACGGGGCCTGCTGCACGGTGCACCCCGAGGTTGCGCGGGTGATCCGCGAGTTCCACGCCCTGGGGAAGCCGATCGGGCTGATCTGCATCGCCCCGGTGCTCGCGGCCAGGGTGCTGGGCAACGCTGCGGGCGGTCCGGGGTGCAGCGTCACGATCGGCGACGACGCCGGCACGGCGGGCGCGATCAGGGCGATGGGAGCGAAGAACGTTGTTCGCGCCGTGACGCAGGCGTGCGTGGACGATGAGCACCGCGTGGTGACGACGCCGGCGTACATGTGCGACGCGAAGCCCCACGAGGTGTTCGACGGCATCGGCGCGCTGGTCTTGGAAGTCCGGCGGATGCTGGCCTGATGCGCAGGAAAAACCCCCGCCACGGGCGGGGGTCTGGAGTGGACGCGGCGGGTTCTCAGGCTCGGTACGCGGTGACGACCTTGTTGAGGGCCTCTTCCAGGATGCGGAAGTGGTCGTCGGTGAGGGCGTGGTGCATGGGCAGCGCGAACACCTTGCGGGAGAGGTTGTCGGCCACCGGCGTGTCGTTGTGGGCGTACTGGGCCAGGGCGGGCTGGTGGGGCAGCGAACGCGGGTAGTGCACGGCGGTGGGCACGCCCTCGGCCTTGAGGGCTGCGCAGAACTCGTCGCGCGTGCAGGTGAAGCGGGCGAGCTCCATCTGACAGACGTACAGGTGCCATGCGGGGTCGCTGCCGTGGGTGACCAGCGGGGGCTTGATGCCCTCGATCTTGCTGATGAGCTTGTGGTAGCGGGCGGCGTTCTCGCGGCGCTGGTTGGTCTGCTCCTCAAGGCGGTCCAGGCGCGAGCACCCGATGGCGCCGGCCATGTCGTTGAGGCGGTAGTTGTACCCGACCTGCTCGTGCAGGTACTTGTCGGTCTCGCCGTGGCTGCGGAGGAGCTGGATCTCGCGGGCCAGCCCGTCGTCGTTGCACGTGATGATGCCGCCCTCGCCGGTGGCGAGGTTCTTGGTCGCGTAGAGGGAGTAGGTGACGGCGTCGCCGAACTCGCCCAGCGGGCGGCCGTTGTAGGTGGCCAGGTGGGCCTGGGCGGCGTCGTAGATGACCATCAGGCTGTGCTTGTCGGCCAGGGTCTGGATGGCGTTGATGTCCACCGGGCAGCCGTACAGGTGGGTGCACGCGATGGCGGTGGTGTTGCGGGTGATCTTGCGGGAGGCGTCGCGGGGGTCGATCTGGTAGGTGTCGGGCAGGGCATCGACGAACACCGGCCGGGCGCCGCGTGCGACGATCATCGAGACGGTGGCGATGTACGACCACGCAGGCACCAGCACGTCGTCGCCGGGCTTGATGAGCGGCTCGTAGGCCAGCTGCAGGGCGACGGTGCCGTTTGCGCAGGTCATGGCGTGCTTGGCGCCGGTGACGGCCGCCCAGCGCTGCTCGAGTTCCTCGCACTTTTTGGCGGCCCGGAGCATGCCCGAATCGAGCACGGCCTGCACGGCGGCCTTGTCCTCGGGGGTGAGGCCCGTGGACATGAAGGGGACGGGCTTTTCCGACACCGGGGAGGCGCCGAAGGCTGCGAGGGACTTGAGGCGCGCCTCCTGCGCGGGCGTGCGTGGCTTGGTGGTGGGGTGGGCAGGGGCCTGGGTCACTGCGCGCTCCTTGCTGATCGGACCAGACACCCAGCCCCCCGCGGGACGGCTGCGGGTAGGGGTAGGGAGGGGCCCGAATGGCAAGCGTACACCCCGGCAGGCCCAACTTCGACCCTTTTCTGGTCGGAATTTGTGCGGGAACGCAGGGTTTCGACGCCTGCATGGCAACAGAACACACACCGGGGGGCGTATATTGACGCGCATGCAATCGATACAGCACGCGACCTGGGCGGGGAGCCGCACCCTGCAGAAGCCGGCTTCCAAGTGGCACATCGGCATGGGGTTAGCGCGCGCGGGCGCGGTGGCCCTGATCGCCGCCTGCGCTCTGGGCGCTGCGTCGCCGCAGACCGCCCCGGTCCGGCTGGACGAGGCGCTGATCACGAAGTTCGCAGGCAACAAGTCCGTGACCCGTCCCAGCCACGACGCGACGATGGGCTTCGCCGCTGCGACGGTGGTAAAGGAAGTGCTCCGGCACGGCGGGGAAGAGGTCAAGAAGGGCGACCTGATCTTGCGCGGGGACGACGCGGAGGAGGCGGCCCTGTACCGGCTGCAGGAAGAGCGCATCGCGCAGCCGTACGCGGTCGAGCGCGCCAAGGCGGCGGCGGACCTGGCGAAGGTGGAGTATGAACGCCTTCGGGACGTGCAGGCCAAGGGCGGGTCGGGCACGCAGGAGGTGGAGCGGGCCCGCCTGAACGCCGAGGTCGCGCGGATCGATCACCTGACGGCCGTCAGCAACCAGACGCAGGAAGTGATCCAGCTGGACCGCATCCGCGCCCGGGTGGACCGCTTCCACCTGACGGCCCCGTTCGACGGCGTCATCGACGCGGTCAATGTGGATGTCGGACAGAGTGTGTCGGAGCGCGACATGGCCGTGCGGGTGGTGTCCGTCGATCCGCTGTGGATGGACGTGCCCGCGCCCATGACCGACCCGGTGACCCTGGGCCTGGGCACCGGCGACCGGGCCTGGGTGCTGTGCGATGTGGCCGGCGACGCCCGGATGTTCACCGGCAAGGTGATCGAGGTGGCGCCGACGGCCGACCCTGCAAGCCGCACCCGGCGTGTGCGCGTGGAGATGCCCAACCCCGCGGGGCCAAACCGGCTGATCGCGGGCGAGCCGGTCTGGGTGCGGTTCACCCAGCCGGAAGGCATCGCGTTGCAGGCGGCGCAGGCCGGCCAGGCGACGGCGATGAAGAAGGATGAACAGCGGTAACGGGCGGGAGGAGCAGCCTGACCGGCGCGGGGTCGCGCCGGGCCGGGGGCCGTGCACACCATGATTGACGTATCCAATATCAAGGCGCCGGGCTGGCAGCGGGTGGTGGCGGAGTTGGCGGCGCCGCTCCCGGACGACCGCGTGTTCCTGCTGCGGCTGCTGTCGACACTCGGGCAGGTGAGCGGCGCGAAGCAGGCGGTGCTGTTCACGGTCACAGGGCCGGCGATGGAGAAGGGGCCGGCGGAGGCCCGGCCCGCGATGGCGTGGCCGTTCCCGGCGGACATCGTGGACGCCCAGGGGCGCCTCTCGCTGACGCCCGACGAGCTCATGGGGGGCTCCAAGGTCAGCGCCGACCAGATCGACCGCGCCAAGGACGTGCAGAACGCCGCCCGAGCCGCGGGGGCGTCCCGCCAGGTGGGCGTGTTCAGCCTCGAGGAATCCGGGGACGCTTTCTATGACGGCGGTGGCCAGGGGGCCAACAGCGCGCGCTGGTTCGTGATCGCCGCGCCGGTCATGGGGGGGTTGTCCCACGAGTCGCAGACGCTGCCGCTGCGGGGCGTGGTGACGCTGCTGGTGGAGAGCCGCTCCCGCCAGGCGCTGCAGAGCATCGTGGCGCTGGTCGAGGTCCTGACCGGCTACGCGTTCACGCACGAGGCGCAGCAGGCGCTGCGCCGGACCAAGCAGGCGAGCGCGTCGCTGGACCTCGCCGCCCGGCTGATCGCGGCGATGAACACCGCCCCGAACTTCAAGGGCTGCTGCATCCAGCTGTGCAACGACCTGTGCCGCCAGCTCTCCGCGGACCGCGTGGGTCTTGGGTGGGTGCAGGGGTCGCCCGCGCTGTGGGCGGTGCACCAGAGCCTGGGGCGCCAGCGCCCGGAGAAGCGGGAACTGCACCTCAAGGCCCTCTCGGACACGGAGAACCTCGACCGGCGCATGGAGCTGTGCCGGCGGATCGAGGCCGCGATGGAGGAGTGCCTGGACCAGGAGCAGACCGTGCTCTTCCCGCAGCCGGCGAACGCCGGGCCGGGCTCGGACGCGGTGCTCAGCCAGACCATCACGCACGCGCACCGCGACCTGGCCAAGGGCGACGCGACGCTGCGGATCGCCAGCTTCCCGTTGCGGGTGGTCGACGGGCGGGGCGAGCGGATCGTGGGCGTGCTGCTGCTGGAGTCCAGCGGGCAGACGCGACTGGACGTCAACGCCACGGAGCTCGTGCAGGCAACACTGGACCTCGTGACGCCCGTGCTGGCCGTCCGGGCCAGCGACGACCGGCACCTGGGCCTGCGGACCTGGGACGCGATGCTGCAGGCCGCGGCGTGGGCGGTGGGCCCGCGCCACACGGCGTGGAAGGCGGCGGGCGTGGCGCTGATGCTGGCGACGGCCGTGCTGTTCCTGGGGCGGACGACGTACCGGGTGAGCGCGCCGTTCGAGATGCAGGCGGACACGCGCCGGGTGGTCTCGGCGCCCGTGAACGGCGTGATC
Source organism: Phycisphaerales bacterium (assembly GCA_046350475.1). Lineage (GTDB taxonomy): Bacteria > Planctomycetota > Phycisphaerae > Phycisphaerales > UBA1924 > BJHL01. The sequence goes on from JAXMAJ010000001.1 coordinate 854,492, forward strand.
GCTTCGATCGCGCCGGGGATGGAGCCGGGGCGCGACGTGAAGGCCGGTGAGGTGCTGGCGGAAATGGACACGCGCGAGATGCGGCTGCAGGCGGCGGACATGCTGGCGCGGTACACCGAGGCGCAGAGCAAGGCCGACGAGGCGCTCCGCAAAGGCGATTCGGCGTCCATGCGCCAGTACTCGGCCCAGGCCGAGCAGGCCAAGGCCAGGCACGACCTCGCGGAGCTCAACATCGAGCGGAGCACGCTCAAGAGCCCGATCGACGGCACCATCATCGCGGGGGACATCAGGGACAAGGTCGGGGCGATGGTGAAGGTGGGCGACTCGATGTTCGAGGTTGCCGACCGGCGCACCATGGTGGTGAAGGCCCGCGTGGAGGACCGGGACATTTCGTTCATCCGGCCCGGGCAGACCGGCGAGGTGTCGCCCAAGGCCAACCCCGCGCTCTCCGTGCCCTTTGTCGTGGACCAGATCGTTCCGTTGTCGACGGCGGTGGACGGCGTCAACGCCTACGAAGTCCGCGGGCGCTTCGTGGACCAGAAGCCCGCGGACTGGTTCCTGCCGGGGCTCGAGGGCCAGGCGAAGTTCAACACGGAGAAGCGGAGCTTCGCGTGGATCGTGAGCCGGCGCGTGGTCGACCAGTTGCGCGTGTGGTTGTGGTGGTGAACGCGCAAGTTGAACGATGCATGATGGACATGAATACCCGCACTACACAGTCCTTGCTTACACTTGCGCTTTTCTGTGCGACGCCTCTTCGCGCTTCAGCGCAACCTGTGCCCAGTTATGACTTCCAGTGGGCCACCATCGGCAGCCCCGGCAACGCCACATGCCCCATCGTTCCACCTGATCCCATCCCACTTGACATCACCCGCAACCGCGGACGTGTGGACTACGAATACCGCATCTCGAAACTTGAGATCACCACTACCCAGTGGGTCGACTTCATCAATGCCTTCGAAGACGCGGACCCGACTTTGCTCCCGCCGGGGGCGAGGTTTGTACATGGCCCGTTCCACATGGGCGCGATCCTCGACCCGAACGACACTACAGGCATTGGCCGCCGACTGGTGAACCCCAACATCCCGAACGCCGCGATACTGCCGGTAACGGGCACTACTTGGGAAGAGGCGGCGCTGTACGTCAACTGGCTGCACAACGGCAAGAGCGCCGATCCGCGATCGCTCTGGGACGGAGCCTACGACGTGACAACATGGACGCGCAACGACGACGGCTCGTTCAACCACGGGGCGCGCCGCCCCGACGCAAAGTTCTGGATTCCAACGCTCGACGAGTGGGTCAAGGCGGGTTACTACGACCCTGATCGCTATGGTGCCGACCAAGGCGGCTGGTGGCTCTATCCCAACAGGAGCGATGCGCCCATGATCGCGGGTTTTCCGGGCAGCGGAGCCCAGACCAGCGCGACGATGGACATTTTCGGAGGCGCGCTGGGGATTCCGCTTGGCGCGTATTCGGATCAGGTGTCGCCATGGGGATTACTGGATGTCTCCGGCGGACGTTACGAATGGATGGACACTTGGTTTCATCCCGGCTTCGATCCGGACGGCCCGTACGACCCGCGGAACATTTCAAAGTGCTTTGCGGCGTCCGGGTTAGACGTACTCCCTTACGAGTCGTATAACGGGGCGGTTTATCATATAGGTTCGGACGTACCCATGTACTTTGGCATGGCCAGTTTCCGTATTGCAGGTGCGATTCCATCGCCAGCTACCGCCTTGATTGTCGCGATGGGCGCTGACGTCTTGCGAAGGAGAAGAGTCTAGTGAAGTCGATACCGCTCGAAGTTCTTCTCGATGTGTTTGCGGTGGTCCGTGCCTGTGCATGTCCCGTAACTGCTGAACCACATGTCTGAACGCTCAACATTCTCCCCTTTCTGGCACCGTGTCCGCGTGATGAAGCCACGCCTGCGCCCGCACGTGCAGATCGTGCGTCAGCACTTCCGCGGTGCGCGCTGGTACGTGGTCCAGGACCCCACCAGCAACGCGTACTTCCGGCTGAACCCGGTGGCCCACGAGTTCGTCGGGCTCATGGACGGCACGCGGACAGTGGAGGAGATCTGGGAGCTGGGCCTGACGCGTCACGCCGACGAGGCCCTCACGCAGAACGAGGTCATCAACGTGCTGTCGCAGCTGCACACCGGCAACCTGCTGCAGGGCGACCTGTCGCCGGAGACCGAGCAGCTCCTGGGGCGCGGGCGCGAGCGGGTCAAGGGCAAGGCGGTGCAGCAGGCCATCGGGCTCATGTACTTCCGGGTGCGCCTGCTGAACCCGGACCGGCTGCTCACGGTCCTGGAGCCGTTCTTCCGGCCGGTCATCAACCGCGCGGGGTTCATCGCCTGGTGCGTGCTGATCCTGGCTGCGCTGGCCACGGTGCTGCCCCACTGGCAGGCGCTGCGGGGCCAGTTCGAGTCCACGATCGCGCCCTCCAACTGGTTCGCCCTGGGCGCCACCTTCGTGCTCGTGAAGCTGTGGCACGAGCTGGGGCACGGGCTCATCTGCAAGCGGTTCGGGGGGAGCGTGCCGGAGTTCGGCGCGATGATGCTGGTGCTCATGCCCGCGCCGTACGTGGACGCGAGCAGCGCGTGGACCTTCCGCAGCAAGTGGCAGCGCGTCGCGGTGGGCGGGGGCGGCATGATGTTCGAGCTGGCCCTGGCCAGCGTCATGGCGTTCGTGTGGAGCGGCATGCAGAAGGCCGGCGAGGCCGGGCTGCTCAAGCAGATCGCGTACAACGTAATGTTCACCAGCAGCGTGAGCACCATCGTCTTCAACGCCAACCCGCTCATGCGATTCGACGGGTACTACATGCTCAGCGACCTGCTGGAGGTGCCCAACCTCATGCAGCGGTCGATGAACATGCTCAAGTTCCTCGCCCAGAAGCACCTCTTCCACCTGGACTCCGCCCAGGCGCCCACCTCCAGCCCCACGGAGGCGGTCATCCTGCTGGTGTACGGCATCGGGGCCTTCATCTACCGCATCGTGGTCTTCTTCTCCATCACCCTGTACATCATGGGGAAGATGTTCGCCATCGGGCTGCTCCTGGCCGCGTGGACGGCGGCGATGTGGTTCATCCTGCCGGTGGCGTCCTTCCTGCGGTGGCTGGTGACCAACCCGGGCGTGCAGGACCGGCGGGCCCGCACCTGGGGTGTGACCACCGGGCTGGTGGTCGCGGCGGTGCTGATCTTCGGCGTCATCCCTCTCCCCGACCACCGGCGTGCGGACGGCGTGGTGGAGAGCACCACGACCTCGGGCGTCTTCGCCGGCGCCCAGGGCACCATCACGCAGGTGCACGCGCGGACGGGGCAGCACGTGAAGCAGGGTGACCCCATCGCGACCCTGGCGTACCCCGAGCTGGACGCCATGGTGAGGCTCGCCAGGGCCCAGCTCGCGGAGCACGAGTCGCTCGAGCTGCTGGCACGCACACGCTCGCCCGCGGAGCACATGGTGGCGGAGAAGTACGTGGAGTCCGACCGGGAGCAGCTGACCTACCTGGAGTCCCAGTCGTCCGCCATGGTGGTGCGCGCCCCGCAGGACGGGGTGCTGGCGGGCGGCGACCTCTCGCAGTTCGTGGGCCGCCTGGTGAGCAAGGGCGACATGCTGTGCGAGGTGGTGGACCCCGCCGACGTGCACGTGGCCGCCATGCTCAGCCAGCAGCAGGCCGACTGGATCGCGACGCTCGCCCCCCAGGACTTCGATACCGAGGTGCGTCGGGCCTCGCGTGTGCGCGACACCATCCCCGTGGTCATGACACGGCCCCCCGCTGCGGCCCGGCGGGAACTCCCCCACGCGGCCCTGGGCTACCAGGGCGGCGGCAAGATCGAGACGCGCGCCGGGCGCGTGCAGAGCGGCGAGAAGGTCTCTACACGCCCGCTGTTCAACGCCCACTTCAGCGTGAGGACCCCCGAGAACGGCACGGCGGCCCCGGCGCTGGGCATGCCCGGCGAGCGGGTGTTCCTGCGGTTCTCGCTCCCCTCCCGCCCGCTGCTGGCGCAGTGGATCGACCGCGTGCGCCAGGCGGTCCAGGGGAGGGCGAAGGTGTGACGCAGATGCCGCTGGACATCACGGTGCCCGGCATGCAGGGGGGCGGGGGTGGCGGGGCGGACGCGTACGCGCGGTACGCGGCGCTCTACGACTCGCTGCGGAGCCGCCGGGCCCGGCCCGTGCTGCCCCAGGACCTGGACAGGGCCTGGGTCAAGGCGGGCGTGGCCCTGGGGCGGCTGCGCCTCAGCCGTGCGTGGTTCCTCCGCCAGGCGGAGATGACGGCGGGGCTTTCGCCGGCGTACCGGAACATGTCCGACGGCGTGCTGGCCCAGGCGATCGAAGACGTGCGTGACCACTTCCTGCGGAAGCGCCAGTCGCTGGAGCAGGTGCGCCACGCGCTGGCGATGGTGCGCGAGGTGGCCCGGCGCGAGACGGGGGAAGAGCCGTTCGTGGTGCAGCTGCTGGGCGCCCTGGCGATGTACCACGGGCGGATCATCGAGATGCTCACGGGCGAGGGCAAGACGCTGACGGGGTCCATCGCTGCGCCGCTCATCGCGTGGCAGCACAGGCGGCTGCACGTGCTGACGGTGAACGACTACCTGGCCGCCCGCGACGCGGAGTCGCGGCGCGTGATCTACCGGCGCTGCATGCTGGACGTGGGCGCGATTGTCCAGGAGACCGAGCCCCACGAGCGGTTCCGCATCTACGCGAAAGACGTGGTGTACGGCACGCCCAAGCAGATCGTGGCGGACTGGCTCCGAGACCAGATCAAGCTGGGCAACACCGGCTCCGCGTGGGCGGCCCGCCGGCTCGAGGAGATGCGCGAGCACGCCGGCGCCGGGGGCGGGGGCCCCATGGTGCCCGGGCTCAAGTCCGCCATGGTGGACGAGGCCGACGCGGTGCTCATCGACGAGGGCGTCGTGCCGCTCATCATCGCGCGCTCGCGCCGCGAGGACGACATGGCCCAGGTCTACCGCGAGGCGTGCACGCTCGCCGCGAAGCTGGACGAGGGGCCGGACTACGAGGTCGATCACTTGCGCCGGCGCATCACGCTCAAGGGGCGGGGCGAGCACCGGGCCAGGCAGTTCTTCGAGGACGCCGTCGCGCGGGGCGCCCAGCCCATCTGGAAGGCCACGCGCCGCGGCGAGGAGCTGCTCCGGCAGGCCCTGGTGGCCCGGCACTGCTACATCCGCGGGCAGCAGTACGAGATCGTGGACGGCAAGGTCGTGATCGTCGACGAGTACACCGGGCGATTCCTCGCCGACCGGTCCTGGGAGCACGGGCTGCACCAGGCCGTGGAGGCCAAGGAGGACGTCGAGGTGACCGCCGACCGGGAGACCCTCGCGCGCCTCTCCTTCCAGCGGTACTTCCGCTCCTACCCCTTCCTCTGCGGCATGACCGGCACCGCCGCCGACGCAACGGGCGAACTGGAGACCACCTACTCACGCCCCGTCGTGGTCGTCCCCACCAACCGGCCCAGCGTGCGCGTCCAGATGCCCACGCGGGTGTTCCGCACGCAGCGGGACAAGTGGGACGCGGTGGTCGCGAGCATCGAGGAGATCAACCGGCAGGGGCGCCCGATCCTGGTGGGCACCCGATCGATCGCGGCCAGCGAACTGGTGAGCCAGATGCTGACGGAGCGCCACCTCACGCACGTGGTGCTCAACGCCAACTTTGACAAGGACGAGGCCAACCTCATCGCCGGGGCCGGGCACCGCGGGTCGATCGTCGTCGCGACCAATATGGCGGGCCGCGGGACGGACATCAAGCTCGACAGGGAGGCGCACGCCGCGGGGGGCCTGCACGTGCTGCTGACGGAGATGCACGGCGCCAAGCGCATCGACCGGCAGTTCATCGGCCGTGCCGGCCGCCAGGGGGACCCGGGCAGCGCACAGATCTTTGTGAGCCTCGAGGATGAGCTGGTGCGCGTGCACGCCAAGTGGCCCGCGCGCCTGCTCCGCGAGCGCACCCGGGGGCCGGAAGTCAGCGGCACGCCGGGCGTGCTGCGCCTGTTCCGCCTGGCCCAGGTGCGCAACGAAGCGCGCGACCGGCGCAACCGCGCGAACGTGCTGCGCCAGGACGACTGGATCGACAAGCACATGCCCGGCTTCGGCTGATGCGCCGTGTGCCGGCCCGACGCTCAGGCGAAGATCGACCTGAACCCGAACGCGCGCCGCAGGTCTGCGATCTGGCCGACGTGCATGCCGTTGTGGAAGCCCATGCGGAGGAAGAGCAGGAACAGGGGCGTCTGGATCGGCCCCCAGACGACGACCTCCTCCAGGCGTGCGTCCGGCAGGGCCCGCGCGGCCGCCGCGGTCCGGTCGATGGCGCTGTGGTAGATCTCGACGCAGCGGGCCAGGGGCGGGTACGCCCCGGGGTCGGCGGTGGGGGAGCTGCCGAATGCCACGGACTCGGTGGCGAAGCGCCCGCCATCGCCCCGCGTGCCGCCGGAGATGAAGTCGGCGTCCGGCGGGCCCACGCCGTCCGCCTTCTCGCACACGCGGTGCATCGTGAGTGCGCAGTGCCCCAGGTTCCAGGCGACGTGGTTGGGCAGGTGCGGACCCTGGCGGGTGTGGCTGGTGTCATCAAAGCCGGCGAGGTAGCGGGCGGTGCCTGGCTTGCTCATGAGGATGAACTCGGCGATGGCGTCCTGGGTGCGCATGACCGAGCGTAGAACGCCGCCGGGAGGGCAGCCCCGGCGCTCCCGCGCGCCGTATGCTGGGGCGTGCCACGCCAGGGGTTCTACGCAGACGCTCTCCTCTACGACATCCTCCACGCCGAGGGCACCGCGCACGATGCGCGCGTCATTGCCCGCCTGGTGCGGGCCCACGGCCCGCGCGCGCCCCGCGGGTCGGCGCTCACCATCCTGGAACCCGCGTGCGGGAGCGGGCGGTACCTGCTCGCCCTGGCACAGCGCGGGCACCGTGCCGTGGGCTTCGACCTGGAGTCGGGCATGGTGCGCTATGCGCGGACCACGGCCAAGGCCGCTGGGGTGCAGGCGTCGGTGCTGGCCTTCGTCGCGCGCATGGAGGACTTCCGGGTGCCGCCCGCCTGGCGCGCCCACGGCGCAGTCAACCTCATCAACTCGATCCGGCACCTGGGGTCGGACCGCGCGATGGCGGCCCACCTGCGGTCCGTCCGCGCGGCCCTGCTGCCCGGCGGCGTGTACGTCGTGGGGCTGGGGCTGTGCGCGTACGGGCTGGAAAGCGAGACCGAGGACGTCTGGCGCGGCGGACGCACGCTGGAGGGCGTTCGCACGCGGGTGACCCAGACCGTCCAGTACCTGCCCGCGCCCCAGGGCGGGGCCAGGTCCTCCCGCGCCGCGCTGCGGGAAGAACGGGTCATCAGCCACATGGTGGTCACGCGGGGCGCGGGCCCTTCGGCATCCGAACGCCACATCGACTCGACATACACGCTCCGGTCGTACAACCTGGCGCAGTGGCTGGCCGTGGTCGAGCACGCGGGTTGGGAAGTCCTCGCCGTCACCGATCAGGACGGGCTGCCGATGAAGCCCAGCGAGCCGGGCTACTTCCTGTGGGTGCTTCGCCCGCGGTAGGAACTCCCGCGCACTATTACTTCTTCCCCCCGGCCTTCCTCCACCAGCCTTGGGACCGGGCGGTGTCCCCCGCTTTCTCGTAGTACTCAGCGAGGGCCTTGGCCGGCCGGAACGTGCGCGGGTTGTCGGCGCCCATGGACTTCTCCAGGCGGGCGTAGGCCTCCTCCATCATGGGCACGCCCTCCGCCCCGTCGCCCAGCGCGAGCATGCACTCGGCGGTGTAGCCCATGGAAGCGCCGAGCATCCAGTGATCCGCGGGCAGGGTCTTCCGCAGGCCCTCGAGGCAAGCCTTGAGGTTGGGCAGGGCCGACGCGGGGTCACCCTTCTCCATCTGGAGCATGCCCAGGTTGTTGTAGAAGGTGAGCGTGCCGCGGTCGTCCGGCCCCGCCGTACGCAGGGACGCCTCGAGGGCGCGCCGGTAGAGCGGTTCGGCCTCGTCGAACCGGCCGGCCCGCCGGAGCTCCTGTGCCAGGTTGTTGGTGTAGCTCAGCGTGTAGTGGTTGTCGGCCCCTTCCCGCTGGGTCACGCGCTCCACCAGCGAGCGGAGCATCTCGATGGCCTGCTCGCCTTTGCCGTTGTCCGACATCGTCATCGCCAGGGCGTTCTCGGAGACCATTGTGCTGTCGTGCATCAGGCCCAGCACGCGCCGGCGGACCTCCACCACCTTGGTCAGCACCGCCTCGGCCTGGGCGTCCTTGCCGGACTCCGACAGGATCGACCCCTGGATCGACATGGCCTGCAGGGTCATGGTGTCGTCCTCGCCCAGGGCCTGCTGGGCGTCGGCCGCGGCACTCTCGATGACGGAGAGGGACTCGGGGAGGTTGCCCTGCTGGTGGAGGAAGTCGGCGAGGTTGCACCGCGATTCCAGCGTGTCTCGGTCGGAGGCTCCCAGGGCCTGAGTCTGCAGGCGGACCACCTCACGCAGCAGGGGTGCCGCCTCGGCATCCCGGGCCTCCTCCTGGAGGATGCGGGCCAGGATGCTCATGCTGGCGAGCGTGTCACGGTCGTGCTCACCCAGCAGGGCGCGTTGCTCGTCGTACGCGCCCCGCAGCACCGCCTCGGCCTCGGTGACGCGCGACTGCGAGAGCAGCGACGAGGCGTGCTTCACCCGCAGCGACAGCACCCTGCGCCGGGCATCCGGGGCGTCGTCGGGCACGCTCCCGATGTACTCAAAGAGTCCCTCAGACGCCCTGTAGTCCCCCAGCTTGTAGTACGCCGTGCCCAGGATGTTCCGCAGCGTCATGTTCACCTGCGGGTCGGCGGGCGGCATCCGCTGAAACCGCGCGTTGGCCTTCCCCAGCACCTGCTTCACCGTGACGTCGTCACCCCCCGCCTTGTCGGGGTCGATGGAATCGAACATCTCCTCGACAAAGTGGAGCGCCGCGGCGGACTTGGCCGCCTCGGCCGAGGCCACCCGCCGTTCGCGCTCCGCGCGACCGTACAGCCAGCCGAACACGATGGTGCCTGTGATGAGCACAACACCCAGCAGGGCGCCGGCCGTGACCGGCACGCGGTGCCTGCGCCACAGGTGGCGCAGCTGGCGCGCAGCGCTGGGCGGGCGTGCGGTGACCGGCGCCCCCTCGAGCCACCTGCGCAGGTCGTCCGCCAGCTCCTGCACGCTCTGGTACCGGTCGTCGCGGTCCTTGGACAGGGCCTTGAACACGACCGCCTCCAGGTCACGCCCCTGGTGCAGGCTGGAGCGGTCGAAGCGGCGCGGCTCCACCTCGCGGATGATGCGGGCGGCGTCCAGGGTGGACGAGGACGCGAGGTCGTAGGGCAGACGCCCGGCCAGCAGCTCGTACATGACCACTCCCAGCGAGTACACGTCGCTGCGGACGTCGATGTCACGCGGGTCGCCCGAGCACTGCTCGGGGCTCATGTAGGAGAGCGTGCCGACAAGCTGGCCGGTCTGAGTCACATACGCCGTCACCGTGGGGTCCTCGACGCGCGCGATGCCGAAGTCGATGACCTTGACCTGCCCCGACTGCTCGACAAGCAGGTTTCCGGGCTTGATGTCGCGGTGGATCACGCCCCGCCGGTGCGCGTGCTGGACGGCGTCGCACGCCTGCAGCACGAGGCGGACACGCCCCTCCGGGTCCAGCCGACGCAGCTCCGCGAAGTGCGTGATGGGCGTCGCCCCCGGGATGTGCTCCATCACGAAGTACGGAACGTCCTCACCAGTAAGGTCATCCTGGTGCGAGGATGCCTCGTAGATCTGCGCGATCCCCGGGTGGCGGAGGCGTGCCAGCACCTCGCTCTCGTAGCGGAACCGGCGCAGGGCCTCCGCCGACGGCAGCGAGCCGATGATCTTGACGGCCACCGTCCGCCGTGGCTGCTCCTGCTCCGCTTCGTAGACGCGCCCCATGCCGCCCTGCCCCAGCAGGCGCGTCAGCGTGTACCGCCCGACCCTGCGCCCCACGAAGCTCCTCGCGTCCTGGGCCGCCGCCTGCACGATCGCCGGCTCCTCCAGGAAGCCCCCCGCCGTCGCCTCCGCCGCGATCAGGCGCCGGACGTGGGCGGCGAGCGCGCCGTCCTGCCCGCACTGCGCGGTGACGAAGGCGTCCCGCGACGGCCCGGGCTGGTCAAGGGCGGCGTCAAAGATGCGTCGTGCTCGCGCGTGGTCGATGCTCATGGCGGGCTTCCCGGCGGCTGGACAGGGGCGAGTCAGGGGGCGATTCAGGGGACGAGTCAGGGAGCTGGTGGCGGCAGGCCGTCCATCCGGCGTTGAGAGCCGGGGCGTGTCACTCTTCCGGGGCCGCCTCGGTCGATCCACCCAGCTCGCTCGCCAGGAACGCCCGCGCGTAACGCCAGTCCCGGTTGACGGTCGGGACAGAGACCTGGAGCGCCTGGGCCGTCTGCTCGATGTCGAGCCCCGCGAAGAACCGCAGCATCACAACCTCCGCGGCCCGCTTGTCGTGCTCGGCGAGCTTGTCCAGGGCCGAGTCCAGGCCGACAAGGTCCACGCTGTCGTCGGAGGCGTCGGCGGCGACGGCGAGACCCTCGTCAAAGCCCACGCGTGCGCGATCACCCCCGCGCTTGATGCGCCCGCGGGCACGGGCCCGGTCGACAAGGATGTCCCGCATGGCCCGCGCGGCTGCACCAAAGAAGTGCGCCCGGCTGTCCCAGGACGCATCGGACCTCACGAGCTTGATGTACGCCTCGTGGACCAAAGCTGTGGCCTGCAGGGTTTGCCCGGCCTTCAGCCCCGCCAGGCGGCCGCCGGCCATCCGGCGGAGTTCGTCGTAAATCATTGGCAAAACACGACCTGCGGCAGCATCATCGCCGTGCGACGCGGCCTGAAGGAGCATGGTCAACTCGACTTGGGGGTCCGCCATTGCCGGGATTGTACTGGCAATGGCCGCAACAGGTGATACGCGCCCCACCCGCCCGACGGATGGGAACCAAACCCGTAAAACACAAGGAGAACACCATGCATCCGACCTCGATCGCGTCCTTCCTCCCGCTCCTGCTCGCACCCGCCGCCCTCGCCCAGTGCCCGGCGACATGGGTGTACAGCGAAGACCAGACCCCGCCGCTCGCGCCCGGCGGCGTCATCCGCGCCCTTGCCACCTACGACCCCGACGGAGAAGGCGACCAGCACGACGCACTGATCGCCGCCGGTTCGTTCGCCAGCGCAGGCGGGGCAGCGGTGCACAACATCGCGTCATGGGACGGTGACGGCTGGAGCCCGGTCGGGGGCGGCGTCAACGGCGAGGTCCGTGCCCTGCTCCCGTTCGGGTACGGCTTTGTCGCCGCCGGCACGTTCACCATGGCCGGCGACGTCCCCGTGCAGAACATCGCGTACTGGGACGGCCAGCGCTGGCAGGCGATGGGGAGTGGGCTCAGCGGCGCCGTCAACGCCCTCGCGTGGCACCACGGGCAGCTGTGGGCCGGCGGCGCCTTCACCGCGACCGGCGCAGTGCCGCTGGCGCACGTCGCAGGCTACGGCGCCGACGGCTGGACCCCGGCAGGGGCCGGTGTCGATGGCGAAGTGTTCACGATGATCTCGTTTGACGGCGACTTGGTCGTCGGCGGGTCCTTCGCGAACGCCGGGGTTGTCGGCAGTCCGAACCTGGCCCGATGGAACGGGCACAGCTGGGCCGGGCTGGGCGCAGGAGTCGACGCGCCGGTGCGGGCCCTCAGCAAAGTGCAGGACAGACTGTTCGTCGGCGGGGACTTCATGCACGCCGGCGGGCAGCCCGCCCCGCACATCGCCGTGTGGGACACGACCGCCTGGAGCCCGATGGGCACCGGCACGGACGCGCCGGTCACCGCCCTGACGAGCACGTTCGACGCCGTATACGCGGCGGGCGCATTCTCCACCGCCGGCGGGGCCCCCGCAGACCAGGTGGCCAGGTGGCAGGACGGTGCATGGACCGCGCTACCCGGTGGCATCGGCGCAGGCACGCCCGCGATCCACGCGGCAACACCGTACATGAACGAGGTGCTGTTCGGCGGGGACTTCACGCAGGCCGGCGGACAACAGTCGGTCGCGATCGCCCGCTGGAATGAGACCAACACGCCCTGGATCGCCGCGGACCCCGGGCCTGTCCGCCTGACCCCGGAAGGGACGCTCACCATCGAGTGCCGGATCGCCAAGGGCTACGACACCTCGGCCATGACCGCCGTGTGGACGCACAACAGCGCCACCCAGGTGATGGACGGGGCGGGCGGGGCCGGCCCTGGCGGTGGAGTGGTGAGCGGCGCGCCGACGCTGCGCCTGCACATCGTGGACGCCACCCCGGAGGACTTCGGCTGGTACGAGGTCGAGGTCGAGGCGCCCTGCGGTTTCCTGATGAGCAACCCCGGCCGGGCCATGGACCGGTGCGACTCGGTAGACTACAACGGCGACGAGCTCTTCCCCGACACCTTGGACATTGACGACTTCCTCAGCGTCTTCAGCGGCGGGCCCTGCTCAAGCGGCGCGCTCTGCGGCGATATCGACTTCAACAACGACGGCCTGTTCCCGGACACGCAGGACATCGAGTCCCTGCTGAGCGTCTTCAGCGGCGGCCCCTGCCTGTAAGCGGGAAGTTGCGTCCGGAAAGCCGACGATGCCACGGGCCCGGGTGGGCCCGTGGTTTTCTTTGGATTTCCCATAACAGGTGTTCCTTGTGGATGTTGGGCGATTCTGAACGCGACCCCTGCAACTGGGCTTGTATTCCGCATGTTTGTGGAGACAATGCAACATCCGCCCCATTCGGGCGTTGAGCGTGCGTCCCACTTGGAGTGACTCTCTATGCAGAACAGGACAACCCGGGCCCTGTCGATCGGCCTGTCCATGGGCTTGGCGTGGCTTGCCGGCGCGAGCGCCTTGTCGGCGCAGGTCGCAACCGGGGTGACCGGCGTCGCCACGGAGCCAGACCAGGTGTGGGCCCAGCTCGGCGCATTCCCGCCCGCCGTGGAGGCCGGGCGGCCGTTCATCCGTCCGCTGCAGTACCAGCGCGTTGCGCTCGCCGAGGGGCTGATGCACGACACGCTGTGGACCGCGCCGCGCGAGGCTACACCGGCGGCCAACCAGCCCCTCATCCTCTGGCTGCCCAAGCCCGATGGAACGTTCGAGCGCTTCAGCGTGGTCGAGTCGCCCATCATGACCCCGGACTTCCAGGCGGTGCGCCCCGACGTGCGCACGTTCGTGGGGCAGGGCATGGACGACCCCGCGGCCACCCTGCGCTGCGACTGGACGACGCTGGGCTTCCGGGCCCAGGTGCTGTCGCCCGGCGGCGCGTGGTACATCGACCCCTACACGTTCTTCAACACCACCTACTACGTCTCGTACTTCAAGCGAGACTTCTGGAAGGACACCAGCGACTGGCACTGCGAGACCACCGGCGAACCGATCCCGCAGGCAGAACCCGTTTTCGGTGACCGCGTGGTGACCACCCTCCGCACCTACCGCCTGGCCCTCGCGGCCACCGGCGAGTACACCGCGTTCTTCGGCGGGACCGTGGCGAACGCCCAGAGCGCGATGATCACCTCCGTCAACCGAGTCACGGGCGTGTACGAGAAGGAGGTGGGCATCCGCCTCTCCCTGATCAACAACACGAGCATCATCTACACCAACTCGGGGACAGACCCCTACACCAACAACAACGGCTCCACCATGCTGGGCCAGAACCAGACCAACCTGACAACCGTCATCGGCTCCGCCAACTACGACATCGGGCACGTCTTCTCCACCGGCGGCGGCGGCGTCGCCGGCCTGGGCGTCGTGTGCAACACCTCCAACAAGGCGCGCGGCGTGACCGGCAGCTCTGCGCCCACCGGAGACGCCTACGACATCGACTACGTCGCGCACGAGATGGGCCACCAGTTCAACGCGCCCCACACCTTTGCCGGCACCACAGGCTCATGCGCGGGCAACGGCACCTCATCCGCCGCGTACGAGCCCGGTTCGGGCTCCACCATCATGGGCTACGCCGGCATCTGCGGCGCCGACGACCTGCAGCCCCACTCCGACCCGTACTTCCACCACGCCAGCATCGACACCATCAACGCGTTCAAGGTCGGCTCGGGCGCCTGCTCGGTCAACACCAGCACCACCAACAACCCGCCGACCGTGGCCGGCGCCGCCGCACGCTCCATCCCCAAGCAGACCGCGTTCTACCTCACCGGCTCCGGGTCAGACCCCGACGGCAACGCGCTCACCTTCGAGTGGGAAGAGCACGACGCGGGCAACCTCCGCACCCTCGCCACCGGCGACAACGGCTCGGGCCCCCTCTTCCGCCCGCGCGTCCCCACCAGCAGCCCCACGCAGTACTTCCCCGCCCTCGACGACGTCTTCGACGGCACGCTCGACGCCGGCGACATCTGGCCCGTGTCCGGGCGCACGCTCAACTTCCGCCTCACCGCCCGCGACAACGTCGCCGGGGGCGGCGGCACGACCAACACCACCTCCAACTCCACCGTCACGATCGTCGCAGCCGCAGGCCCGTTCCAGGTGACCGCCCCCAACACCGCGGTGTCCCTCACCGGCGGCGGGAGCACCACCGTGACCTGGAACGTCGCGAGCACCACCGCCGCACCCATCAGCGCCGCCAGCGTCAGCATCGCCCTCACCACCGACGCCGGCGCGAACTGGACGACGCTCCTCGCCAGCACACCCAACGACGGGTCGGAGGCCGTCACCCTCCCCAACATCAGCACGACCACCGCTCGCATCAAGGTCGAGGCGGTCGGCAACTCCTTCTTCGACGTCTCCAACACCAACTTCACCATCACCGGCGTCACCGCACCCCCGACACCCATCAACGTGTCCGCGTCTCCCAACCCCGCGTGCACCGGCCAGCCCACCAGCCTCTCGGCGATCATCGCCGTCGGCAGCGTGGGCGACTGGTACACCGGGTCCTGCAACGGCACGTTCGTCGGTACCGGCAACCCGCTCGTCGTGACGCCCGCGGGCACCACCACGTACTTCGTCCGCGCACGCCGCACCAGCGACGGCGCCCTCAGCTCCGCCTGCGGGTCGGTCACCGTGACCATGAACGCCACGCCCTCTGCCCCCACCGGCGCCTCCAGCGACCGCACCGGGTTCTGCGCCGACGACGCAGGCACCATCAGCCTCACCGCCACGGGCGGCAGCGGCTCCAACCTCCGCTGGTACACCGGGTCCTGCGGCGGCACCTTCGTCGGCACCGGCACCCCCCTCGTGATCGCGTCCCCCGCCGCGACCACAACCTACTACGCCCGCTGGGAGAACAACTGCGCATCTTCCGACTGCGTGACCACCACGGTCGAGGTGGCCCCGGCAGCGGCAAGCCCGTCCAGCGCCGCCGTGGACCGCGGTGAGTTCTGCTCGACCGACGCGGGCACCATCACCCTCACCGCCACGGGCGGCAGCGGCACCACCCTCGCGTGGTACGCCGATGCCTGCGCCGGCACGCCGGTGGGCACGGGCTCGCCCCTCGTGATCGACTCCCCAGCCGTCAGCACCACCTACTTCGCCCGCTGGGAGACCGCCTGCGCCGCGTCCGGCTGCGTCAGTGTCGGTGTCAACGCCACCATCGCCAGCACCGACTTCAACAACGACGGGCTCTTCCCCGACACCGCCGACCTGGACGACATGCTCAGCGTGTTCAGCGGCGGGTCGTGCTCCAACGACCCCAACTGCGGCAGCATCGACTTCAACGGCGACGGGCTCTTCCCCGATACCGCGGACATCGACGCCTTCCTGCTGGTCTTTAGCGGAGGTTCATGCTGAACAGAGTGCAGCGCAGCACCCAAGAGGGCGGGCCGGCGGCCCGCCCTCTGTGTTTGTACTGCGTTCGGTGCGGCCGCGATGGATTCCTGAGTCCCGGGCAGCCGGAGCCCACGACCGGCCGTATGTGGTGAGACCACCCCGAGCCACACCTGCGCCGTGCTTCATGCGCAGGGCCCTTCACCAGTCCGATAGCACCATGGCGTGCGACCGGCATGCTCCACCGACCGATGAGTTCACGACACATGCGAGAATCCGTGATCATGTTGGCGGTGTGTGGCGGCGTGATCGCCGCGGGCGGTGCCGCGGCCCAGCCCGGGGAGCTGCCCGTCGGCCCTCTCCAGCACGTCGGACCCATCTTTGCAGACCGTTCAGTCGTGCCGGTGTACGACGCGACCGGCACCAGCTGCGAGTGGAGCTCGTTCCCGATCGGCGATGGGTCGTCATACCTGCTCGAGGACGTGTCCTTCGATCCGGGCCCCTTCGGCCCCAGCTACACGCAGGACCGTGTGATCACGCAGGTGAGCGGGATGTTCGCGACCACGGGCTGGACCGGGACGCCCGTCTTTCCCGCCTCCGGCACGCCCCAGTGCTTCGTCACCCAGGTGTTCGAATTCTGGGACGCGGGCTCCTTCAGCGCCGCACCCATGCTGGGCAACGCCGTGCCGTTCGCCGTGCGTGCCATCCCGACGAACTTCGGCTCGGAGTTCGCATGGCGGTACGTCGCCGCGCTCAGCCCGCCAGTGAACGTGGGCACGCGCACGCAAGTCTGGGTATCCATCCGCGCGATCGATCCATCCACAGGCGCCCGCATGCCCGACGGCAACACCGCCCTCCAGCAGCCCGCGGGACAGACCTCGGTGCTCTACAGAGTGGACATGGGCCACGCGGGGCCCCCGTGCGTGGGCAGCACCCTGCCCGACTACGGCCGGGACCAGAACCCCACCTCCGTGTTCGGCGGCGTCTTCGAGGGCGGGCCGAACTTCATCGTGGGAAGTTCGCCCGGCAGCACCAACGACCGGAGGCGCACAGCACCGGACTTCGCCTCGGGCGCGCGGGTGCTGACGCTCGGCCTGTGGGGTGAATACGACGGTGGCGAGGTGCCCTCCCCGATCCAGATCTGCCCGGTGAACGACGGCACCACCGTGCGGAGCATCACCCAGACGGGAGGGACGGAAGTGCAGTGGTACCAGCTGTGCCTCAACGCCCCGGTGTCGGACCAGCTGTACCGCTACCTCAATATCGACACGGAAGGATCGCCCTCGCCCGCGTCCCTTGCGCTGTACAACGTGTCCGGCTCCCTCGTCGGCTACGACGACGGCAGCGGCAGCGGCAGCAACAGCCAGCTCACGTTCGGCGTGGGCCGCGGCGCCGGCGTGGGCGACGGCGCCCAGTACGACGGCAGAGACGGGGAACTGCCCGCGGGCAGCTACTTCCTGGCGGTGGCCGCCCCCGGGTCGACGTTCTCCGGCGCGTTCCAGGTAACCGGCGCGTTCCACCCGGCCCAGACAGTCTCCATCACGCTGCGCACAAACGCAACCGCAGGCGGGAACCTGCCCACGCTCGTCGCGCCGGTGCCAAACCTCGCCGACTTCACCACACCGTGGAGCTTCCCGGCGACCGACACCCTGCAGGGCGCCGCGGGCCCAGGACAGCCCGACCACGGCGATGCGGGCAGCGCGGCGCTCTGGACGCGCTTCTCCCTGGCAGAGCCCGGCGCGCTCGACATCGGGCTCGACACCCGGTACCTGGACGTCGACGCAGGCGCCGGCACGCCCGAAGATACCGTGCTCTACCTGTTCAACAGCGCGGGTGACCTCCTGGCCACCCACGATGACCAGGTCCCCGGCCAGTTCATGCTCCCCCTGCTCTCATTCGGCGCTGCGAACCCCGCACGCTCCGCCGCAGCCGGGCAGTCCCGCGGAGCCGCCAACGCCCCCGACGCCCGCTGGGCGGGCCAGACCGGCCCCCTCCCCGCGGGCACGTACTACCTCGCGTCCGCCGCGTGGCCCACGGACACGCTCACGGGCCCAGCCGGCGGGCTCCCGACACCGGGCCCCAACCGCCGCTTCCATGTGCGCGGGCTCTCCCCGAGCAGCACCCCCCAGACCATCCACTTCTACACCGGCAGCGGGTTCAACTGCGACTCCATCGACTTCAACACCGATGGCCTCTTCCCCGACACCGCGGACGTGGACGACTTCCTGTCGGTCTTCTCCGGCGGCCCCTGCTCCACCGGGGCGTGCAGCGACATCGACTTCAATAACGACGGCCTCTTCCCCGACACGCTGGATATCGACGCGTTCCTCAACGTGTTCAGCGGGGGCGGCTGCCTGCGCTAGCCGGAAGTACGCCGCTACTCCTCGCCCGACGCCTCTACGACCAGCCCTTCTTCCGGCTCCTCGGCCGCCGCTATCTCCGCCGCCGTGCGGACGGGCTTCGCGGACGCGAGCGGCTTGCCGGTCGTGTCCGTCAGCGGCTTGCCGTCCCGCGTGCGGATGATCGGGGCCGGGTGGGCCTTCTCGTGCGCCGCCAGCGCCCTCTCCAGCTCGGCCCGCTTCTTCTCGTCCAGCTCCGCCCACTTGCCGCGACCGCGGCACTTGGGGAAGCGTGAGCACCCCAGCCACGGCCCCTTGAGGCCGTTGCGGAGGTTGAGCGCGGCCTCGCAGATGGGGCAGGGCAGGTCGGTGACAAACGCCGGCGGGCTCGGCGCCACGACCTTGCTCTTGCGGTCAAGGTTCAGGATGCCGTCGCACGGCGCAGCCTTGTCGCCGTACTTGCTGCACCCCAGGAACGGCCCGAACTTGCCCACACGCTTGGTCATCGGCGCGCCGCACTTGGGGCACGCCACGTCCACCATCTCCGCCGCCGGGCGCGGGCGCCCCTCGCGGTCCACGGGGCTCGCGTAGCTGCACTCGGGGTACCGGGAGCACGAGAGGAACCGGCCGTTCTTCCCGAAGCGGTAGACCAGGCCCACCCGGCCCCGCCCCTCCTTCTCGCAGGTGGGGCAGGTGTACTCATCGGGCGCGGGCACCGTCTCCGCCTTGGCGTGCACCAGGTTGGTTTCCGCGCTGTCCAGGTCCTTCTTGAAGTCCTTGTAGAACTTGCGGAGCATCTCGATCCAGTCGAGGTGCTCCTCCTCCACCTTGTCGAGCTGAGACTCCATCTCCCGCGTGTAGCCCACCTCCAGGATGTCCGGGAACGCCTCGATGAGCTTGTCCGTCACGACCTGCCCCAGGTCCGTCGCGAAGAACTGCCCCTTCTCCTTCTCCACGTACGCCCGCTCCTGGATCACCGAAATGATCGACGCGTACGTGCTGGGGCGGCCGATGCCCTCCTTCTCCAGCATCTTGATGAGGCTCGCCTCGCTGTACCGCGCGGGAGGGCTCGTGAACTTCTGGTCGGCGTGGATGGCGAAGGGGGCCACCGGCTGCCGCTCCTCAAGCCGCGGCAGGTTCTGCTCGTCCGCGGACTGGTACACCCCCGTCACCTTCATGAACCCGTCAAACACCAGCACACGCCCCGTGGCCCGGAACGTGCACGGAGTCTTCGGGCTCGTCCCGCCGGTGATGAGCACCGCCGTGCTGTCCCACTGCGCAGGCACCATCTGGCACGCCACGAACCGCTCCCAGACCAGCGTGTACAGCCGGAACTGATCGTCCGTGAGCGCACGCCTCACCCGCGCGGGCGTCATCTCCACGTTCGTCGGGCGGATCGCCTCGTGCGCCTCCTGCGCAGCCTTGTTCGAGCTGCTGAAGAAGTTGGGCTTCTCGGGCAGGTACCTGTCCCCGTACGTCTTGATGATGTACCCGCGCGCCATGTTCAGGGCCTCGCCGCTGATGTGCGTCGAGTCCGTTCGCATGTACGTGATCAGGCCCACCGGGCCCTCGCCCGGGATGTCGATGCCCTCGTACAGGTTCTGCGCGGCACGCATCGTGCGCTGCGCCGCGAAACCGTACCGGGACGCCGCCGCAGCCTGCATCGAGCTCGTGATGAACGGCGGCGGGGGGCGCGTGCTCGTCCGCTTGGTCTCGATGGAAGTGACGGCGTACTCCGCCGCGGGGTCCACCGTGCCCTTCACGGTGCGCTCGAACCGCGCCGGGCCCTTGCCCGACCGGTTCTCCCGGGTCGAAACCTCGGTCACCGTGAGCCCAGCCAGCCGGGCCACGTTGCGGACCTTCCCGGTCAGATCCTCCACCGCGCCGCCCTTCGCCGGAGACCTCGCCTCAACCGCGAACTTCTCCCCGGCCACCTCGACCAGCTCCGCCCGGATGCCCCCGTGCTCGTTCAGCCACCCGCCGCGCGCCTTGAGCGTCGGCGGATTGTTCTTCTCGTCACGCGTCGCGAGAAACGCCGCCCAGTCCCTGCCCAGCCCGGCGGCCTTCGCAACCTCGGGCGTGAAGAACCCCTCGACCGCCCAGTACTCGTCCGGCATGAACGCCCGGATCTCACGCTCACGCTCCACGATAAGGCGCACCGCCACGCTCTGCACCCGCCCCGCCGACAGGCCACGCGCCACCTTCTTCCAAAGCAGCGGCGAGGCCTGGTACCCCACGATGCGGTCCACGATGCGGCGCGCCTGCTGCGCGTTCACCCGGTCCTCGTCGATAGGGTGCGGATTCTGGAACGCACGCTCGATCTCGCTCTTCGTGATCGCCGCGAACACCACCCGCTTCGCGCTCCCCGGGCTGATCCCCAGCTCCTGCGCAAGGTGCCACGCGATCGCCTCACCCTCGCGGTCCAAGTCCGTCGCGAACCAGACCTCCATGCCCGTGCTCGTGGCGTCCTTGGCCGCACGCTTCAGGTCCTGGATGACCCGCTCCTTGCCCTCGCTGATCACGTACGTGGGCTTGAAGTTGTGCTGCAGGTCCACACCGGGCACGGGGCTCTTCACCCCCTTGGGGTTCTTGCTGGGCAGGTCCCGCACATGCCCGACACTCGCCAGGACGTAGAAGTCCTTCCCGAGATACTTGTTCACCGTCTTCGCTTTGCTCGGGGATTCCACGATCACCAGGTGCTTGTCCTTCGCCGCCCCCGCGGCGTAGGACTGCATCTTCCCGCCCCGACCGCCCCGGGTCCGGCGGGCCGGCGGCGCAGCTTCAGCGGTCGCGCTCGCCTTGGACGTTCCACCTGACTTTGTGTGTTTTTTGGCCATCGGTGCGGAGCAAAGAGCAGCTTGCGAGGGGGTCGGGTCGTCAGGAAAGCATGTGCTTCATGAGATGTCAAGCAGGAACTTTGGTCTGTACGTAATTTGTACGGATATTTGCCATGACTAATCACCTTTTTTGGCGGTCTATTTCAGATGCACACCCTGTGGACTCGTGGGCTGCCGGCACCCACACCCCGTGGCACCACAACCGCGCCCGCTGACCCGGGCCATCCCGGATCGGTCCCCGTCACGGCCCCTTCTCAAGCGCGTGCAGCAACACACCCGGCCACTCCCCCGGGTCCGTGGACCCCGCGTCCAACACAACAGACCCGGCGCGTGCACGCAGCTGCTTGAGCCACGTGCGCTGGTTCTTGGCAAACCGGCGGGTCTCGATCTTGATCCGCTCGCCGGCTTCCTCCAAGGTGCAGCGCCCTTCGAAGTGCTCAACAAGCTGCTTGTAGCCCAGGGCCTCGCGGGCCGTGGCGCCCAGGCGTGAACCCGCCCAGAGTGCCCGGGCTTCCCCCTCCAGGCCCGAATCAAACATCGCCCTGACGCGCGCGTTGATGCGCTGGTTGATGACCTCGACCGGCCACTGGAGCGTCACGAGACGGAAGTGCGACGCCGCTCCGCCGGTCGCCCACTGCTGCTGGTGCTCCGAGATCGGCGTGCCGGTCAGCCGGAACACCTCGATCGCCCGAACGGTGCGCCGGATGTCGTTGGGATGGAGGCGCGCCGCCGACGCCGGGTCGACCCGCTCCAGTTCCGCGCGGAGCACGCCAGGGGTCAACGCCGAGAGCTCCGCTCGCAGCGCGTCATCCGCCGCAGGGCCTTCGAACATCCCGTCCACCAGCAGCTTCACGTACAGGTGAGTCCCGCCCACCACAATGGGCAGAACACCCCGTGCACCGCAGTCCGCGATCGCCGCCTGCGCCAGCCCCAGCCATTCGCTGGCGGTGAAACGCGCGGTGGACTCCACAAGATCGATGAGGTGGTGGGGGACCCCCGCCATCTCCCGCGGGGTCGGCTTCGCCGTCCCGATGTCCATGCCGCGGTACACCTGGAACGCGTCGGCCGTCACGACCTCCGCAGCCACGCCGTGCTGCCGCAACCCCAGCGCAAGCGCCACCGCGAGCGCCGACTTGCCGCCGGCCGTTGGGCCGCAGATCACAGGGATGGGCGCCCGCGCTTGCACGCGCGAGCGTACGCGCAGGGCCGCGCCGGCGCGTGCTCTAGCCCCGCGGGTGCCAGGTGTACACGCCCGTGGGGCTGGTGTTCTCAGGGGCGTAGTTGTCCCAGTACTTCATGTTCCGGAGGTCCTCGATCTTCATGCGTTTCGCGCTCCCGTCGAAACGGACCACGGCGACGGTGTTGAAGTACCGGGCATTCAAGTAACCGAAGGCGCTCTGGTTCTGCTTGGGATCCCACTCCGTCAGCGTGCTGTTGGTCCAGCCCGGCGTCATGGTGTAGCCATAGGCATGGTCAGGGTCGCTGCTGGGGATCGAGGTGGGGGGCAGCACGCGGAAGTGGCCGTCCCGCTTGGCCGACGCGACCGCGGAGTCCGCCAGGTTGCGCCCGTTGTTGTGGTAGCTGGTGCCCGACACATCACCAGCCCGTGACGCCGCGAACGTCAGCATCTCCGACGGATTGCGCACGTCCGCGCTGCGGCGGATGTAGAACATGCCGCCCTGCGAACGCGGGTTGCCCCCGGGGATAATGGTGTCAAAGCCGCACTTGCTCATGCCGTGGAACTTGTGCCCGGAGAAGTTCGTGTCCCCGCCCGCGAACACCGAGTTGAGCCCGAAAGACGGGTGCGTGGCGACGCCGCCCGGCAGGGAGGAATCGGGATACGACGCGAGGTTGCCCGCCTCCGGCGTGCGCCCCGTGTAGCCCCGCTGGTGGAACAGCTCCTGATCATTCCTGTTGAGGACCCACACATCCTCCCACGGCACGCGCGCGTGCTGAATAAGGCGCCACGTCCAGTTGCGCATCGCCTCCTTGGTTATCTTGTAGTTGTGGTCCGACGGATCGGTGGGGTACATGTCCACCCGGCAGTTCTGCCACCAGATCCAGAACTTGGGCACCCTCGCCGGGATGAGCGTGTCCTGGTAATCGATCGAGTACGCCGCATGGAACTTCTGGATCTGGCTGATCGCCGCGACCTCCTTGAGAGACCGCGCGGTCTCCCGGGCCTTGCCCAGGCTGGGCAGCAGCAGACCAACCAGAAGTCCGATGATCGCGATCACCACCAGGAGCTCGATGAGCGTGAACGCTCGACGGCAAAGGCGCATGGCGACTCCTTCAGTTCTCCCACACCGTCCAAGACGGACACTCACTCGCGCGACTTCGCTTCCGCAGGCAACTTCAACGCATCACAGCGTCCAGTGATAGAGCCCTCGCACAGAACGTGCGGGACGCTGGAAGTAGTGGCTGCAAGATACCACAAGTCCAGCGCCGTGGAAACCCCGGCTTCGCACTTTCAATTCCCCAGCCCTTCCGGCGGAAAACGTGTGGAAAATTGTCCCTCAAATAGGGCATTTGCCGCCCAGGGCGTCTCTGTTACGACGCTCGCCGCCCCTTCGCAGCCGACTTCGCCGCCGGCCGGGCTGGTTTTTCTTTGGACAAAGCACTGGCAGATCTCGACTTAGGTGCTTGTTTCCGTGCCGCTCCCAGGGCCGACTCATACCCCGCCACGAACTTCTTCAGCGTGGCCCTCTGGAACGCCTCCCCCAGCACCTCCAAGGGCACGTCATCAATCTTCTTGAACCGCACGCACGACTTCCCCATGTCCAGCTTCTTGCCCGTCGCCAGCCACGCCTTGCGGAACCGCTCCTGCTCAGCCCCACTCCCATAAATGCAGAACATCCCCACCGTCATGAAGTTCTTCTGGCTGCCCAGGCTGGCAAACGGCAGGGGCAAACTCGGGTCGCAGTGGTACCCCGCCGGATACGTGCTGTGCGGCACGTAATACCCGATCATCCCGTACTGCATCCCCTCCTCAAACCCCTTGTCGAGGTTCTTGAGGATGACCCGCCGGACAGCCTCGATCGCGTCACGCCGATCAGCCGGAAGAGAGGCAAGATACTCAGGGACGGTGGTGGCCTTGGACTTCATGTCGGCATCATAATTGATGGAGCAGGCCCCTCGCAAGAGCGATAGAAAGAATGCACGGGCACGAACGGCGGTGAACCATGGCACGTCAACCAGGCACAAGGTCCCAGAGCACCCCCGGCGCACCCCGGTCGGGTGCGAAAAAGCGGACACCGACATCCTCCAGCCACCGGGGCAGCAGGGTGGAGCCCTCGCATATCACAGAGAAGCGCCGCACCGCGCGGGACAAGAAGGCCGGCAAGTAAGTCCCGTGCAAGGCCTACCCCCCCGCTTTGAACGACACCAGCGGCGTCAGCGTCCGCACAACCCGCACCAGGTCGCGCTGCGCCCGCATGACCTCACGCAGGTCGCGGTACGCGCCAGGCGCCTCGTCCCGCAGCCCGTCCGCCCGCCGCTCGTCGTACACCACGCGACCCATCTGCCGACGCAGCGCCGTCAAGGTAATCGCCCTCCTCGCATCACCCCGGGACAGCACCCGCCCCGCCCCATGAGAACTGCTGCACAACGCCCGCGCATCCCCCCGCCCTTCCACGTGCACGCTCAGCGTGCCCGATGAACCGGGAATCAGGCCCGCCCGGCCCGAATGCGCAGGCGCCGCGCCCTTCCGGTGCACCGCGAGCACCACGCCCCCGTGCGACTCCATCGCCAGAAAGTTGTGCGGCGCGTCCAGGAACGATCCCCAGTCCGGGCGCGCCCCCGCCACGGCACGCAGCGCCCCTCCCGCCGCCTTCAGCAAAGCCCGCCGATTGGCCGCGGCGTACCGCACACACCATCCCTGGTCAGCCAGGTAGTCCTGGCCGGCCGCACCATCCAGCCGGAGCCCCGCCAGCACCGACCGCACACCCTGCTGCTGCGCCACACGTCCATAGTGGGAGGCCACCGCCTGCCCCATCCCGCGGGATCCCGAGTGCACCATGATCCACACTTCTCCGGACTCATCCGCCTGGACCTCGACAAAGTGATTGCCCCTGCCCAGCGTGCCCAGCTGGGTTTCCCCCAGCCGCCCCGCCAGCTTCGCCAGGCCGGGAGTGCGCAGCTGCGCGTGGCCCGGGCCCGTGTCATCAAGGTCCACCGAACGCGCTGAACGCGCCATGACGTCCACTCGCGCAGCCAGCGCCCGCAGCACCAGCCCCGCAGACGTGCCGTCAAGGTCTCCCACGCTGAGGCCCTGCACGCGCACCGCGCTCATCCCGCAGCCGATGTCCCCGCCGATCGCCTCCGGGTAGACGACCTCTTGCGTGCCGATCACGCACCCCACGCACACCGAGCGCGAGGGGTGCACGTCGGGCATCACCGCCATCCGGCGCAGGTCCGCCAGACACTGCAGGCGTAACAGCGCCCGGGCCGTCTCCGCAGAAAGCCGGTCCGCCAGCCACATCGCGATCCGTTCGTCGTGCAGGAGCGCACCCCCGGCCGCGCCCTCGCCACCGACCACAATCCGCCCATCGCCCCGCTCTTCAGTATCCATGAGAAACCTCCCTGACCCACTGCACGACCAGCGTCACCGTGGGGGTGCGTTTCCGCGCCAGTGACCTCGCCAGCGCGGCCCGAACCGCCCCGGCCCGCGCGGAAAGCCACGCCTGCGCGTCGTCGGCGTGGGGCCTCGGGCAGGCAACGCCCACCCATGCCCGCACGTGCGGGCCCGCGCCGACCTCGATTTCCAGAACCTCCGCCCGCCAGCCGATGCCGCCGGCGTTGGCGCACACCTCCTGCTCGATCGCGCGGCGCGCAATCTTCAGGAGCTGCCCATCACGGTGGGCGCCGGCGTGCGGTGCGCCCCCGGTCTTGCGGTCCTGCCGACGGGCGTCTCTCCCGTCGTCCTCGTGGACGCGCGCGCAGAGATCGCGCAGGCGGCTGTCTTCTGCTGCCATGGCACATGCTCCATGCCGCGGGCACAGAGCCGCAGCGGCGCGAGCGCGCATGACGCCACCACGCCGCGGGTTCAGGCCCGGACGGACATTGACCTCAGGTGAAAGTCAGTGGGAATGGGCGGGAACACCCGCCGGGGCGCGACCTTAGCGGACGCAGCCGGCGGAGTTCAGCGACATGTG
Source organism: Phycisphaerales bacterium (assembly GCA_046350475.1). Lineage (GTDB taxonomy): Bacteria > Planctomycetota > Phycisphaerae > Phycisphaerales > UBA1924 > BJHL01. The sequence continues at coordinate 880,548 of JAXMAJ010000001.1, forward strand.
GGCATGACGTGCAGACATGGTCAAACTCCTTTCGCGCGCACGATGCGGGCAGCGGATGCTACCGGCAAACCGCCGGAATGCAAGCGGCAAACACGGAAAATTGCGGTGAGTCAGGCGCCCCCGCCCGTCGCCCGCTCCACCACGTCCGCATCGCGCACCTTCGTCTTGTGAAATGCCAGGCGCGTCCGCATGTACTCCTCCGGGCTCACGCGGAGGTCGGGCTCGATGCCCTTGGCGTGGCACGCGTGCAGGTGCTTGAGGAACGGCACGCACCACTGGCACCCGGTCCCCGCGGACAGGCACTCGCTGATGAGGCTGGCCACCGGCGGGTTCTCGCGCTGGAGGTACGCGCGGATCTTCCGCAGCGGCACATGGAAGCACAGGCACACTTCATCATCAGGGCTCACAGCCGAATCGTAGAGGAACACGCACCCGCCGGGGCCGGCACCGCGATATGGGTAGCGGCCGCGCACACCCCTCCCGCCCGGGACCCCACGCGCCGGGCCTGCATGCAGACAGGTGGCACTTCCCGAGTCCGCTGCGCGGGTTTTCGCCCTCTGACCGGTATTGTCGCATGTTCACGGCATCTTTGCTTGCATTGCTGCGTACGGCTGGTAGTCTGGTAGTGTCCCCATGGCAGGAAACGTCCCACGCCGTCCCGCCTCCACAGGCCGCGCCCGCGCCAAGGGGCGGTCCCCCACCCGCGCGCCCGCACGACCACGCCCGGTCCGCAGCGAAGCGCTCGCGTCCCGCTACATGCGTGCCGTGCTCTCCGGCGACCGCCTCAAGGCATCGGACCTGCTGGTCAAGGCCGTCGAGGCCGGAGGCCTCTCCGCCCCCGAGTGCTACGAACGCGTCCTCGCCCCCGTGCAGAGAGAACTCGGCAAGCGCTGGCGGGAAGGCGCATCATCGATCGCCGACGAGCGTGTGGGTTTGGACTCCGCCCGCATGGTGATGGACCGGCTCTACCCCAGCGTGCGCCGCGCACGCCCCGCCCGCCGCGTCGTGATCGTCGCCTGCGTCCAGGGCAACACCCACGAACTGGGCGCACGCATGGTCGCCGACATCTTCGAAGCTTCCGGCTGGAAGGCCGTGTTCCTGGGCGTGGACGTGCCGGCCTCCGAAGTCGCCGCCGCCGCCCAGGCCGCCCGCGCCCACCTCGTCGCCCTCTCCGCCGCCTCGCCCGAGCACATCACAGCCACCGCCAACACCATCGCGCGCGTGCGCCGTCTCCCCAACCCGCCCCGCACGCTCGTGGGCGGCCCGGCGTTCACCGGCGACGCAGACTGGAAGGCCACCGGCGCAGACGCCTACGCCGGCACCGCGGCCGAAGCGGTCCAGATCGCCGCCGCATGACCGGCGCGGTGTTCCCCGAAGCCCCGCTCAGGACCCCGGGAACATCAGCCGATAACATCCCCCATGGCGGAGCCATCCCCGGGCCCCACATCACCGCCCGACGCACCCGCCGGACAGCGCCCGCGCGAGGACCGTCCCCCGGAAGTGGACGCGTCCCTCTACCTCCACCCCCAGACGCTGGCACGCCTCGGCTCGTTCGAACTCCGCGCCAAGATGATCGTCGAGGGCTTCGCCAGCGGCCAGCACCGCTCGCCCTACCAGGGCCTCTCCGTCGAGTTCGCCCAGCACCGCCCCTACGTCCCCGGTGACGACATCCGCCACCTCGACTGGAAGGTCTTCGGCCGCACCGACCGCCTCCAGCTCAAGCAGCACCAGCAGGAGACCAACTTCGACCTCATGGTCCTGGTCGACTCCTCCGGCAGCATGTCCTACGGCAGCCGCACCTACGAGGAAGCCAGCGGCGAAGGACGCAAGACCAGCCCCGACGGCCGCTCCAACTGGAGCAAGTTCGACCACGCCACCGCCCTCGCCGCGGCCCTCGCCTACATCACCCTCCGCCAGGGCGACCGCGTCGGCACCGTCGTGTACGCCGACGAGGTCCGCGCCATGGTCAAGCGCTCCAGCAGCCAGGGCACCTGGCGCCAGATCGTGGGCGCCCTCGCCACGCACGCGCTCGAGCCCGGCAACCGCTCACGGCCGACGGACCTCGCCCGCGTCGTGGACCAGACCCTCGCCAAGCTCACCAACCGCTGCCTCGTCGCCATCATCAGCGACTTCTTCATGGACATGGAGAAGTTCCGCGACGCGCTCGCCCGCCTCCGCTTCCACGGCCACGACGTGCTCATCTTCCAGGTGCTCGACCGCGCCGAGCTCGAGTTCGACATGACCGACGCCGCGCCCTTCGAGGGCATGGAGGGCGAAGGCCTCGTCCGCATCGACCCCCGCGCCATCCGCAAGGCCTACTTGGAGCAGATCAACGGCCACGTCGCCGAGGTCGAGAAGGCCGCCCGCGCCTTCGGCTACGACTACCAGCGCCTCAGCACCCACGACTGGCTCGGCCCGCCCCTCGCACACTTCGTGGCCCAGCGCAACGCGCTCATCAAGCGGGGGAAGGCCCGATGAACTTCCTCAACCCAGGCCTCGCCCTCGCCGGGCTCGCGTGCGTCGCCGTGCCCATCCTCATCCACATCCTCATGCGCCGCCGCAGACGCCCAGTCCCCTGGGGCGCCATGCAGTTCCTCCTCGCGGCGTACCGCCAGCAGCGCCGCCGCATGAACCTCGAGCAGTGGCTCCTCCTCGCCGCCCGCTGCCTCATCGTCGCCCTCGCCGCCCTCGCCGTGGGCAAGCCCGTCCTGGCATCCATCACCGGTGCAGAAGGCGTCCGCGCCCGCACGCTGTACATCCTGCTGGACAACAGCCTCACCAGCCAGGCCTCCCCGGACGCCGGTGACGAAGAACTCGCCCACCTCAAGTCCACCGCCCGCGCCATGCTCGCCACCCTCTCCGCGGGCCGGGGCGACCGCGCCGCCCTCATCACCCTCGCCGGCCCCGCCCGCGCGGGCGTCCTGCCCCCAGCGCCGGACGCCACGCAGGTCGCCCAGCTCGTCGACCGCGCCCAGGCCGTGGCCAGCCGCGCGGATATCGAGGGCGCCGCCCACATCGTCCGCCAGTCCATCGCAGACGCAAAGAACGACGACAGCTCGCAGGACGTCGTCGTCCTGCTCTCCACCTTCCGCGCAGGCTCCGCCGACCTCTCTCGCCCGCTCGAAGCCCTCTCCACCACCGGCCGGCGCGTCCGCGTGCTCGCCATGTCCCCCGCAGACCGCGCCGCCGACAACGTGTCGATCGTCCGCGCCGAACCGCTCCGCCCGCTCCTCATCACCGGCGACGCACAGAACAGCCCCGCCGGATCCCTCCCCGTACGCGTCGAACTGGCCCGCAGCGGCCCCGCGGCCGGCGCCGTCACCAAGGTCCGCGCCTGGGTGCAGGGCGCCGACGAACCAAAGCCCGAAGATGTCGCGACAACGCCGCTCACGTGGAACGCCGGCCAGCGCGCCGCCAGCGTCTTCGTGACGCCGGACGTCAGGCCCGGCCCGTCCCCCGAGGCGGTCCTGCACGTCCAGATCGATGCCGACGCCATCGCCGGCGACAACACCTACCTGCGTCCCCTGGACGCCGTCGCCGCCCTGCGCATCGCCCTCGTCGCGCCCTCCATGGCCGCCGGCGTCGGGGGCATCGACTCCTTCGCCTCCCAGGACTGGCTCGCGCTCGCGCTGGCCCCGCAAACCCAGAACCCGCTGCGCGCCGCCGACGCGACCGGCGTCCGCGTCGAAGTGGTGGACCCCGTCCGCCTCGCGGGCACCACGCCCGGCACGATCGCCCCCGAACTCGCCGGCGCCAACGCCGTCATCGTCACCCAGCCCCACACGCTGGACGCGGGGGCCTGGCGCGCGATCGCCTCCGCCTCGGCACGCGGCGCCTTCGTGCTCGTCGTACCCCCCGAGGCGCAGACCACGCATATGTGGACCGACGCCCTCGCCGCCGGCCTGGACGTCCCGTGGCACATCGCCAGGGAGGCATCGGCAGTGGGGGGGAGTGACGGCCTCGCCATCGCGCCGGCCACCGCGCTCTCACCCGACGAGGACCTCCTCGCCCTCGTGCGCCCGGAACTCGAGGAACTCGTCAAACCCGTCCGCGTCCGGCGCGTCCTCACGCTGACCGGAACCACACCGCAGGACAAAGACCCCGGCCCCGCAGCCTCCGCAACGCTCCTCGCCCTGTCCGACGGCACTCCCCTCCTGGTCTCCGCCAGGCCCGGCCAGGGCGCGGGCGTCGTCGCCCTGTGGCTCGCGCCCCCGGCGCTCGCGTGGACCGACCTGCCCGCCAAGCCGCTCATGGTGCCCCTGATGCAGGAACTCGTTCGCCAGGGCGCCGGGCGAAGCGGCGCCCAGCGCACCGCAACCGCCGGCGCACCTGTCCGCGTGCAGCCGGGCGCAACGGAGCTCGCATCCGCCGCCGCGGGCACGCTCGTCCGGGTCTCCTCCGAAGGTTCACCCATGGAGCCCCTCCGGGAAACCGGCCTCTGGCACGCCCGCTCGCCCGAAGGCCACACGCTCTCCACCCTCGCCGTCAACCACGACCCGCTCGCCGGCGACACCACCGTGCAGCGCAGCGAGGACACCCTCCGCTGGCTCGCAGGCCTCAGCGGCGACGTCTCCCTCCTGGAAGGCCCCAGCCCCACCAGCGAACCGGGCGCGAAGGCCGCACTCACCGCCCGCCGAGATGTGCCGCCCGTGAGCCTGCCCCTGCTCATCGCCGCCGGCGCGCTCGCGCTCCTCGAACTGCTGATGGCCCGCTGGTTCAGCCACGCCCGCGTGGACACGCCCGGTGAAGCCGCGACCACGCCCGGAGGCGCAGCCCGATGACGCCCCTGAGCACCACCCTGCCCCCCCTGCTCGCCGCCGCCCCCGCCGGCACACGCACCCTCACCGACCGGCTCTTCGGCCTGCACGACCTGTCCACCGGCGGCGCCGGCGTGCAGTTCCAGTTCGCCCGCGACTGGCCGCTGTGGGCATGGGCCCTCACCGTCGTGCTCTGCGGCGCAATCGCCGTCTGGTCCTACCTGCGCATCGCCGGCCCGCGCCCCGCCCGCATGCTCTTCGCGTCACTCCGCACGCTCACCCTCGTGCTCATCGCCGTGCTCATCGCCGGCCCCCAACTGGTCCGGCAGAACGAACGCGTCGAGAAGGACTGGGTCGTCCTGCTCGCCGACCGCTCCCGCTCCATGCAGGTGGTCGACGCGCCCGGCCCCGACGGCGGCCCCCGCACCACCCGCGAGGAACAGCTCAAGGCCGCCCTCGCCGCAGCCTCACCCGCCCTCGCCACGCTGCGCAAGGACCGCGAGCTGCTCACACTGGGGTTCGACCAGGGCACGTTCGACCTGCCCGGCGCCCCCGCCTCCGCGCCGGACCTCGGCGCCCCGCAGGGTGCGCGCACCGCCCTGGGCACCGCACTCCAGCAGTCCCTGCAGCGCACCGCAGGCCGCCCCGCCTCGGGCATCGTCATCCTCAGCGACGGCCGCTCCTTCGACCAGCCCTCCAGGGCCACACTCCAGGAACTGGCAGACCGGAACGTCCCCGTCTTCGTGTACCCCCTGGGCAGCCCGGCACCGCTGGCCGACGTCGCCATCACTCGCATCGACGCGCCCCCCGCGTCGTTCGTCGGAGACCTGGTGCCCGTCACCGTCGACATCGACCGCCTGGGCGCAAGCGGCCAGAGCCGCCCCACAGGCGGCACCCTCCGACTCATCAGCACCGACGGCACCGTGCTGGACGAGAAGGAAGTACCCGAGGCCCCCGCCGGCCAGTCCCGCGTCACCCTCTCCACCCGCGCGGAAGGCACCGGACGCAAGGACTGGCGCGTCGAATTCACCCCCTCCGCCACGTCCGAGGACCTGACCCCCGACAACAACGCCCAGCGCGTCACGCTGGAACTCGTGGACCGCCCCATCCGCCTCGTCTACTTCGACGGCTACCCGCGCTGGGAGTACCGCTACCTCAAGAACCTCATCCTGCGCGAAAAGTCCTTCCGCAGCACCAATATGCTGCTCGCGAGCAACCGACGCTCGATCCAGGAGGGCACCGACAGGCTGGAGACGCTCCCCCGCAGCGCCCAGGAATGGTCCACCTTCGACGTGATCATCATGGGCGACCTCCGTCCCGCCGTCTTCACGCGCGAGCAGATGGAGAGCATCCGCACCCAGGTCAGCGAGCGCGGCGCCGGCCTGCTCATGATCGGCGGCCCCTCCTTCACGCCCGGCGCATGGACCGGCACGCCCCTGGGTGAACTGCTGCCGTTCTCCGTGCCCACCGGCGAGGCCGGAGGCACACTCCCCACCTTCCACGAGAACGTCCTCCTCGCCCCGGGCCCCGCCGCCCGCCAGTACGGCGTCCTGCAGCTGGGAGAGTCCAGCGACCAGCCCTGGCCCGAGGCGCTCACCAACCCGGACCTCAAGTGGAACGCCTTCCGATGGGCCCAGCGCATCGACCCCGCCTCCCTCAAGCCCAGCGCCGAAACCATCGCCCTCGCCGCACCCGCGGGCGGCGAAGGCACCCCCCAGCCCGGCACGCCCCTCGTGGTCACCATGCGCTACGGCGCCGGCCGCATCGTGTACGTCGCAACCGATGAGACCTGGCGCTACCGCTACGGGAGGGGCGAGACGCTCACCGAGCGATTCTGGATCCCCGTGCTCCGCCTGCTCGCACGCGGCAGCCTCGGCAGATCAGGCCAGGCCGCCCTCCTCACCGCCTCGCCCGACCAGGCGAACGTGCAGCAGCCCGTCCGCGTCACCGTCAAGCTGCTCGACCAGGCGCTCATCCAGCGCGCCGCCGCCTCCATCGCCGTCCGCATCACCCCCGCCGGTGCCGGCCAGCAGGCCCCCGAGTCCGTCACGCTCTCCCCCGAGCGCACAGGCGACGCCTCATCGGTCGCGACCTACGCGGGAACCTGGGTGCCCGCCCAGCCCGGCGCGTACACCGTGACCAGCGACGACCCCCTCTTGACCGGCCAGGACCTCGCCGCCCGCGTGGAGATCACCCTCCCCGAAGACGAGCTGCGCAGGCCCCAGGCCGACCACGAAGCGCTCGCGTCCCTCGCCATGGCCACCGGCGGACGCGTGCTGACCCCCCAGGACCTCCCCAACCTGGCCGCCCTCCTCCCCAACCGCGAACTCCGCATCCTGGGCACGCCCGACATCGAGACGCTCTGGGACAAGCCGATCGCCCTCGCCCTCCTCCTCACGCTCCTCGCCGCCGAGTGGATCGGCCGCCGCCTCATCAAACTCGCCTGAACCGCCCCAGGCCCCGCCCAATCCCGATCCGGAGCCGATCTGGAGCCCGCCCGGCACGTAGTACCATGGTGTCCTTCCCAAGCGGAGAACCCATGAAGCCGCACACCGCCGCATTCCTCGTGCTGACCGCCTTCTCGCTCCCCGCGATCCCGCTGGTGGCCCCCTGCCCCGGCGCCGCCCCGCGCAGCGAACCCCAGAAGAAGACCGACCCCAAGGCCGCCGAACTCCTCGCCCGCGCGACCACCGCGTGGAAGGAGGTCCACACGCTCTCCTACGCCGCCGTCAGCACCGGCGAGGGCGTAGAGCAGCGGGCCCGGGTTGTCTGCCAGCGCGCCGACGCCGGCGGATGGAAGGTCGCCGTGCACGTGTCGGACGAACCCGACGCGCCCGTCGCCGCCGCAGGCTACGACGGCGTGACCGCACGCGTCGTAAAGCCCCACGACCAGACCGTCGTGGAACGCACCGTGGACACGCTGGAAGACCTCCGGGTGTTCCTCACCGGCCAGGGCCTCCGGCAGTTCATCGCCTGGGACGTGCTCGAAGACCAGGGCTTCGCCGGCGCCCAGGCCCTCACCCTCGCCAAGCCCGAGACCGTCGAGGGCGTCGCGTGCGACGTCCTGGAGGTCACCCTCAAGGACGACGAGGCAGCCCCCGCCACCGACGCACCCAAGCCCGACGCAAAGAACAAGGAAACCCCCGCCCCGCCCTCCGTGCGCGTCTTCATCGGTCGCGAAGACAACCTGCCGCGCCGCATCGAACGGACGCGCACCTCCGCGGGCAAGCCCGCCACCAGGACGCTCGTGCTCCAGGACATCGCCCGCAACGCCGATGCCGACGCCGCGCAGTTCGCCCTCGAAGTCCCCGACGGTTACCGCATCCGCGCCGGCGACGCCGCAAAGGCCAACCGCGCCCAGCGGCCCGGGGCCGACGCACGGGCAGGCGCCAAGCCCGACATCGAAGGCGTCACCTGGCCCCACGACCCCGCGCTCCTCCCCAAGGGTGAGAAAGCGCCCGCCTTCCGACTCGAAGACCCCAAGGGCGCCTGGAAACGCCTGAGCGACTTCCAGGGCAAGGTCGTTGTGCTGGACTTCTGGGCCACCTGGTGCGGACCCTGCGTCGCCGCCATCCCCGCCATCCAGGCCGTGCACGAGAAGTACGGCGACAAGGTCGTCGTCCTCGGCATGGACTGCGAGGGAGACCCCATGCAGGGCAAGGACGCCGTGGACCCCGTCAAGTTCAAGGAGGAAAAGGGTGGGCACTACACCACCCTCCTCAACGCAGACTCCGTGAGCGGACGCTACAAGGTGCGCGGCATCCCCACGTTCTACGTGATCGACGCGAACGGCAAGGTCCTCTGGGCCGGCGTCGGGCTCGGCGGGCCGCCGGAAAACCAGTCGCCCACCCTGAAGGACCGCCAGGACTACCTGACCCAGACCATCTCCGCCGTGATCGACGCGGAACTCAAGAAGATGGGCGAGAAGTAGCCCGAAACCTACGCAAGCACGTCGATCATCCGGCCCTTGACCGTGAACGCGTGCGGGCGTTGCAGGTTCTCACGCTCAAGCACCTGCCAGAGGGGGCGGGGAGGGAGCGCAGACTCAGAGAGCGGCTCCGTCGTGCGGAGGAACTCGTCGAACGGACGGGTGCTCGGCGCACGCGTCCGCTCCACCCGGCGGGGCGGGACCGTGCACGCCGAAAGAGACTGGAGAGAACCCACGAGCACACCCGTCCTGTGTAACCGCCATGCCGCGGCATACGGGCCCATAAGTGTGCTCCGACCGCCGCCGCAGAGCCCCTCCCGCACAGGCACGGGCGCCCGTGTGGGCTACCTGTTGCCCTCAGGCAACACCCCCGCGGCGCCGGCGCAACAACCGGGATACCCATACACGTGCTGAGAACAGCCGAACTGGACTACGACCTGCCCGAGGCCAGCATCGCCCGGATGCCCGCCCCCGAGCGCGACGCGGCACGCCTCATGGTCGTGAAGCGGTCAGACCCCGGCTTCCTCCGCCACGCCACCGTGCGGGACATCCCCACCTGGCTGCACGCCGGCGATTGCCTTGTGGTGAACCACTCACGCGTGCTCCCCGCACGCTTCCAGGGCCAGCGTTCCGACACGGGCGGGAAGGTGGAAGGCCTGTTCCTCTCCGAACCGGGCCCGGGCCGCTGGCGCGTGCTCCTGCAGGGCAAACGCATGAAGCCGGGGGTCGCCGTCACCATGGCCGGCCGCGACGGTGCACCCAGCGAGTTCAGCCTGCTGCTCAAGGACCGCCTGCCCGACGAACCGGGAGGGTGGTGGGTGGACGTGCAGCCCGCCCGGCCGGCCATGGAGGTGCTCGACCGCACCGGCCTCACGCCGATCCCCCCGTACATCCGCCGGGCCCGCGAGCACGCGGCGCAGGCCGTGCCCGACGAAGACGACCGCGCCCGCTACCAGACCGTGTTCGCCTCACGCGACGCCGAAGCAGCCGCCCCCGATTCTCCCGATCGCGTCTGCGGCTCGGTCGCCGCCCCGACGGCGGGCCTGCACCTCACCCCATCACTGCTCGGATCGCTCGACCGGATGGGTGTGCACCGGGGTGATGTGTCCCTGCACGTGGGCACCGGCACGTTCCGCACCGTGGACACCGAGTTCGTGGAGCAGCACGAGATGCACGCGGAGTGGTGCAGCATGCCCCAGGCCACCCGCCAACTCATCACGACGACCCGGCAGGCCGGCGCGCGCGTGGTGTGCGTCGGAACAACGTCCGCCCGCACCGTGGAGTCCTACGCCCACGCAGCCGAACACCCCGCGTGGCTCTCCACCCGCATCCTCATCACCCCCGGCTACCAGTGGAAGTGGACCGACGGGCTCCTCACGAACTTCCACCTCCCCCGAAGCACACTCATGGCCATGGTGGCCGCCCTGCTGGGCGATAGCGGCGCCGAGCGTCTGAAAACGCTCTACGCAGCGGCGATCGCCCAGGGATACCGGTTCTATTCCTACGGCGACGCCATGCTCGTCCTCCCCTAGCACCGCACAATGCCTGCTCCACGTATAGTGGGACAGCGGCGGAGGACCGGACGGAGCCGGGCCACCGGGTGCTCGCGGAAGGAGAGGTCAGGGAGGATGCTGCTGGGCGCGCTCATGGATGGGCTGGCAGTGCGGGTGCAGGGCGGCCCCGCAGGAACGCCGTTCCCCGCCGCACTCGCCGGACTCCGGATCTGCGATATCAACGAGGACAGCCGCACCGTCGTGCCCGGTTCGCTGTTCATCGCCCGCTCGGGCACGAAGTCCGACGGCAAGCAGTTCGCCAACGACGCCGTCAAGGCCGGCGCCGTGGCCGTGCTGACCGACGACGACGCCCTCCGCCTGGAATCCCCGCGCACGCCCGTCCTCGTTGCGCAGGACGTCCAGCTCGCGACAGCCCTCCTCGCCGAACGCTTCTACGGCAACCCCTCCAGCCTCATGCACCTCGTGGGCGTCACCGGCACCAACGGCAAGACGACCACGACCTCCCTGGTCTGGCAGCTCCTGAACGACGCCGGCACGCGCTGCGGCCTCATCGGCACCGTGGTGGTGGACGACGGCACCGAAGTCGCCCCCGCCAGCATGACCACGCCCCCCGCCATCGAGGTCTCACGGAGCCTCGCCCGCATGCAGGAAGCAGGCTGCGCCGCCGCGTCCCTCGAGGTCTCCAGCCACGCCCTGCACCAGAAGCGGGCCGACGCCCTCCGATTCCGCGTCGGGGTGTTCACCAACCTCACCGGCGACCACCTGGACTACCACAGGACCATGGACGAGTACGCGTCCGCCAAGGCCCGCCTCTTCGAGATCCTCCCGCCCGACGGCCTCGCCCTCGTCAACGCCCAGGACCCCGCCGCCCCCCGCATGGCGCGCGACTGCAGAGCCCGCGTGCTCACCTGCAGCGTGGGGGACCACGGCCCCGCCGCCGCCTGCCGCGCAACCGTCGTCGATGAGTCCATCGACGGCATGTCGCTCACGCTGCAAGGCCCCTGGGGCGCCATCGCCGCCCGTGTCCCCCTCATCGGACGCTACAACGCCATGAACATCCTCCAGGCGGTCGCCTCCGCGCACGAGCTGGGCCTGCCCAAGGAACGCCTCGAAGCAGGCCTGCAGCGCCTCAAGGCCCCGCCCGGCCGCCTGGAGAGGGTGACCGCCCCTGGCGACAAGCTGCAGGTCTTCGTGGACTACGCCCACAGCGACGACTCGCTGCACAATGTCCTCACCGCCGTCGCCCAGGCCCTGCCCGGCAGAGCGCACCAGGGCGGGCGGGTCGGCAGCGCCGCCGGCGCCCCCCGCGCTGCCCCCGCCGGCGGACGCCTCATCGCCGTCTTCGGGTGCGGGGGCAACCGCGACACCACCAAGCGGCCCCGCATGGGACGAGTCGCGGCGGAAGACGCCGACCTGGTGATCGTCACCAGCGACAACCCGCGCACCGAACGCCCCAGCGACATCGTGGACCAGGTGCTGGCCGGCGTGCCCGCCGCCCACCGCCACAAGGTCTCCGTGCAGGTGGACCGCGCGAAAGCCATCCGCGCAGCAATCGAAGCGGCCCGCCCGGGCGACGTGGTGATCATCGCGGGCAAGGGGCACGAGACCGAACAGATACAGCCGGACGGCAGCGGGGGCACCATCCGCACGCACTTCGACGACCGCGAGGTGGCCAGGACGGTGCTGGAAGACCTCTTCCCGCGCCCCGCCGTGCAGGCCCCCGCCAGGCCGCCCGAAGTCGTCGTGCGCAAGCGGGGAACGCAGGACTGACCACGCAGCGAGGGAGCAGAATCATGACCTTCTGGCTGGCAGACAACATCAAGGCGGTCACCGCGGGGCGCTGGCTCGCCCGCCCGGCCCACGCGGGGCCCGCCCCCGGCCTCTCCACCGATTCCCGCGCCGTGCTCGCGGGGCAGGTCTTCCTCGCACTCCGGGGCGAGAAGTTCGACGGACACGCGTTCCTCCCGCAGGCGTCGCGCGCCGGCGCCTCCCTGCTGATCATCGACAGCGAACACGCATACAACCGCGCCAAGCCGGACCTCCTGCCCGCAACAGGCGTCCTCCTCGTGGAAAACACCGGCCGCGCCCTCCTCCGCCTCGCCCAGGCCTACCGGAGAACGCTCGCCACCACCAAGGTCATCGCCGTCGGCGGCAGCAACGGCAAGACCACCACCGTCCGCCTCATCGACGCAGCCCTGGCCACAAGGCTCCGCGGACGCGCCAGCCAGAAGAGCTTCAACAACGACGTCGGCGTCCCCCTCACCATCCTGTCCGCGCAGCCCACGGACCAGTACCTCATCTGCGAGGTCGGCACCAACGCCCCCGGCGAAATCGCGCCCCTCGCAGCCGTCGTGGAACCCGACATCTGCGTCATCACCAGCCTCGGCCGCGAGCACCTGGAAGGCCTGTCCAGCCTCGAAGGAGTCGCCCGCGAGGAGGCCATGCTGGTCTCCAGCCTCCGCGAAAGCGGCTGCGCCGTCGTCGCGAGCGACGACACGCTCCTGGCCGCCGTCCGCTCCCAGCTCCGCAGCCTGCCGGGAACTCCCCGCGTCCTCGTCACGTTCGGCACCGCCGAGACCGCCGAAGTACGCGTCGTGGAAACCACCCAATCCCTGGACGGGGTCCGCCTGACCCTCAACGACCGCTCCACGTACGCACTGCCCCTCCTGGGCGCGCACAACGCCCTCAACGCCGCCGCGGCCGTCGCCGTCGCACGACGCCTCGGACTGACCGCAGACGACGCCCGCGCCGGCCTCGCCGCCGCCAAGGGGCCCGCCATGCGCCTCGAGGTCAGCTCCATCAACGCCGTCCGGGTCATCAACGACGCGTACAACGCCAACCCCGAGTCCATGCTGGCCGCGATCGACACCTTCCGCGAAGTGACCGGCGCACAAGCGGGGGGGCGCAGAGTCCTGATCCTGGGCGACATGCTGGAACTGGGCCAACACGCCCCCGCCCTCCACCGCGAAGTGCTCGAAGCCGCACTCCGATCCCGCTCCGCCGACCTGCTGATCCTGGTCGGACCCCTCATGGCCCAGGCCGCCACCGACCTCCGGCTCAACCACGAAGCCGGCATCCACCTCCTCCACGACCTCTCACCACCCAGGGACGCGCACGCCGCAGGCCTCCTCCGCCAGGGTGACACCGTGCTCCTCAAAGGAAGCCGCGCCACAGGCGTCGACCGCGTGCTGCACGCCCTCGCCATGCCGCCCGACGCCACCCGCACCGAAACCAAACCCGCCCAACCCCAAACTTCCGCAGACGCAAGGGGCGGTGTGTCGATGCACGGACACTGACCTCCCCCCTGCTCGCGGCATGCTCTACCTCCTGCTCCAAGCCTGCAAGACCTGGCTCATCGAGCACGACCTCTACCGGTTTGTGGGCGTGCTCGACCAGCTCCAGTTCCGCGCCCTCGTCGCCGCCGCCATCTCCTTCGTCATCGTGCTCGGGTTCGGCCGACGCACCATCGCCTGGCTCGTCCGCAAAAAGATCGGCGACACCGGCCTCACAGACTCCCAGGCCCTCCAGGCAACCTCCAACGCCAAGGCCAACACGCCCACCATGGGTGGGGTGCTCATCGTCGGCGCGATCGTCGGTAGCGTGCTGCTCCTGGGCAACCTCCGCGAGATGTACGTCCTGCTGGGCCTCGTCGTCGTGCTCTGGCTGGCGCTCCTGGGCGGCATGGACGACTGGCTCAAACTGACCGCCAAGACCCGCGGCGGCGGCCGCCAGGGCCTCTACGCCTGGGAGAAGCTCGTCTTCCAGCTCGGGCTCGGACTCCTGGTGGGCTACTTCCTCTTCACCCGCGTCCCCGCCGCCGACCCCGCATCCAAGACCGACGTCGGCCACGTCCTCAACCTCCCCTTCCAGAAGACCTACGTCGACGCCGACCGCCTCCGCCCCGTGCAGCCCAAGGAAACCGACGGCGCCGCTCCCGCCGCGGCCCCGCCCATGACCGGCGCCCGCCTCGCCCCCCGCGAGCGCGAGATGGTGGTCAACCCCACCGTCATCATGCTCGCCATGCCCATCTTCGTGGTCTTCGCCACCCTCATGATCGCGGGCATGAGCAACGCCGTCAACATCACCGACGGCATGGACGGCCTGGCCGGCGGCATCTCCGCAGCCGTCACCTTCGGCATCTTCGTCCTGGCATTGGTCGCAGGCGACGAGGACGCCGCCAAGTACCTCCTCATCCCCTACCTGCCCGGCTCCGCCGAACTCGCCGTCCTCGCCGGCGCAACCGCCGGAGCGTGCCTGGGCTTCCTCTGGTGGAACTGCAGCCCAGCCCAGGTGTTCATGGGAGACACCGGAGCACTGTCACTGGGTGGCGTCATCGGGTACATCGCCGTCGCCGTCCGACAGGAATTCGTGGTGCTGCTCATGTGCGGCGTCTTCCTGATGGAAATCGCCAGCGTCGTCCTCCAGGTCGGCTTCTTCAAGGCCACCGGCGGCAGACGGATCTTCCGCTGCGCACCATACCACCACCACCTCCAGATAGGCGGATGGGCAGAACAACAGGTGGTCACCCGCCTCTGGATCATGTCCATCATCCTGGTGATTATGGCGCTCGCAAGCATGAAGCTGCGGTAATCCCCGGGCCAAAGCGATACCCTCCCACGATGCGCACGGGCCGAAGCGTCTACCTTGGCGTCCTCCTCCTCGCCGCGCCGCTCCTCGCGGGCTGCTGGGCCATGCACCCCGGCGACCCACGCCGCCAGGCGCCCGCCATCTCCGCACTCGCGGCAGACGCATGGCCCGCACGCGACGTACCCGCTATCGAGAAACTCCGCGACCAGACCAGCGGCTACACCGTCCGCGTCAGCACGAAGACGGCGCCATCCAGCGGCATCCCCCAGAGCGTGTCGAGCCGCACAAGCGTGACCATCGGCGTGCCGTACAACCAGGTGCACGGCAAGGGCCTGCTCCGCGTTCTCCACCCGGAGTCCCCCTTCCCGCAGGCGCTCTGGGACTTCCGCCGGCAGCAGCACGAATCCGTCGGGTTCGACCCCGACGCCCGCTTCCTCACCTCCCGCGTCCTGGACGACGTGCGCACCCAGGTGACCCTGGACCGCTACCAGCGCCTCTTCCAGGCCTCGCAACGCCTGGAAATGACGTCCCTCCTCAAGGGCGGCACCGTGGAAGAAGGCCGCACCGCCGACTGCGCACTCGTGCTGCACGGCATGCCCATCCAGTTCCCCCCGCCCGCCAACCGGACCCCCAGGGGCGTCATCCTCCACCTGCACTCCATCGCCCCCAACCCCTTCGAGCCGGAAGTCGTCGAGACCTTCCAGCGCCACGGCTGGGCCGTCGTCAGCCTCAACACCGCCACAGGCATCCGGCCGCCCTTCACGCCCGAGCAGGAAGCACGCTACCGCGAACTCGAATCCAAACGCACCGACCTCCTCGTCCACCACCTCGATTCCATCACCGAGCAGGTCAAGGGCTGGCAGGCGGTGCCCACGGGCCCCGTCTCCTTCCCACCCTCCGCCGACCAGCGCCGCGAATACCAGCAGCTGACACGGCAGCTCGAAAAACTCGCCGACCAGGTGCGCTTCCACGTGGACAGCGACGACCAGATCGAACCCGTCGGTCGCGCCATCGCCGCCGAAACCGACGAAGCCCTCGCCAGCAACGCCTACGCCGTCGAAGCCGTCCTCGATTACCTCAACAAGGAACGCCCCGACATCGCCCCCAAGGCCAACCACATCCCCGTCGTCATCGTCGGCATGTCCGCCGGCGCCCTCGCCGCACCCGCCGCCGCCGTCCGCGTCCAGGACCAGATCGACGCCGTCGTCCTCGTCGGCGGCGGCGCCGACCTGTTCCGCATCTCCCAGGAGAGCAGCCTCACCGACGGCGGCATCGAGGTCTACCGGGGCAGGAGCCGCGCACCCCGCAGCACACGCGAACAGATCGACGCCGCCTACCTCAAGGCCACCCGCCTCGACCCCTACCACACCGCCCCCCTCCTCGCCGGCCTGCCGGTCCTCCAGGTCCACGCCGCCTGGGACGGCTGGGTCCCCGAAGAAACCGGCGAACTCCTCTACCAGCGCCTCGGACGCCCCGACCGCATGGTGTTCCAGGGCGGACACTCCACCCTCTTCCTCTTCCTCCCCCGCCACGCCGACGAAATCATGGACTGGATCGAGCACGCAACCGCCCGCAACTGACCCACCCCCACGCCTCCCACCCGCAACGCCCCGGCACCCCCTGCGTCCAATGATTCAACGCGGCGCCCTCCCCGCCGCGTCTGAGGAATGGACATGCCAGATACCGCACAGGCCGGGGCACAGGGCACGACGCCCAGCACGACATCCAAACGCAAAGGCCGCACCTGGAAGATCATCCTGGGAGGCGCAGGCTTCCTCATCGCCGGCGTGGTGATCCTCGTGGGCTTCGCGCCCCGCATCGCCGGCGGCATGGCCCCGGGAATCGTGAGCAAGCAGGCCGCAACCCTCGTGAAGGGCGCCGTCACCGTGGACAGCGCATCCCTCTCCTGGAGCGGCCCGCAGCGAATCGGCCCCATCGTCTGGAAGGACGAAGCAGGCCAGGTCGTCGCCAAGGCCACCGTCGAAACGTCCGCCGGCCTCCTCGGCCTCGCCACCGGCAGCCTGGACCTCGGCACCGTCACCCTCTCCGGCGTCGAAGCAAACGTCTCACGCGCCCAGGACGGCACCATCAACATCCAGTCCCTGTTGAAGCAGCCGCCCAGTGGCAGCACTACCCCAGGCAGCCCCGCCAGGACCCCTGAGCCCCCCAGCATCCCCGCCGGCCTCAAGGCCAGACTCCTCGTCAAGGACCTCCACGCAACCTTCACCGACCACGCCGCACCCGGCGGCACGCAGGAGGTGTCCCTCAGGGACGCCACGCTCGACGCAGTCCTCGACGCCAACAAGCCCCTGGAAATCAAGCTCACCGCCAAGGCCCAGCAGCCCGGCGCGGGAGACCCGGGCTCCATCACCCTCGACGTCCGCGCGACCAACTGGGCCGCCCCCGACGGCAAAGTCACCCCCGGCAAAGCCACGCTCACCGCCAAGGGCACCATCTCCACCCTGCCCGTCGCCATGCTCGACGCCATCGTCCCGCCATTCATCAAGGACGCCCAGGGCCACGCCATCCCCCTGGCCACCGTCCTCGGCCCCGCCCTCACCGCCAGCATCGACGCCAACGGCTCGCTCAAGGACGCAACCGCAAAGCTCCACGCCCAGACCGCACGCGCCGGCATGGACGGCGACATCCGCATCGCCGACGGCACCCTCTCCGACGCCTCACCCATCACCATCCACGCCACCGGCGCCGCGCTCAAAGACGCCCTGCCGGCGCTCGCCGGCGCCGCCGCCCCGGACGCCGCCACCCGCCTCGACGCCCTGCCCGACGCCACCCTCACGCTGGACCAGCTCCACCTCAGGCTGCCCCAGGGCGGACAGCCCATGGACCTCCGCGGCGCCGCCGCCCGCGTGCAGATCGCGCTGACCGAAGTCGTCGGCCAGACCCGCATGGCCCCCGCCGAACCCATCCAGGTCATGCGCATCGCGCCCCTCACCGCACTCGCCGAAACCCAGGACCTCGCCGCCGGCGTGCACCTCACCGCCAGCACCAGCGCCACGCTCGCCAACCGCCCCGCAGGTGACGTCGCAGTCGACATGATGATCACTGGCCTCCTCGACGACAAGGGCGCAGCCGCCACAACCACGCCGCTCGTCTCCGGCACCGCAAAGGTCCGCAAGATCTCGACCGCCATCGCCCAGCCCTTCGCAGAACCCCTGGGCCTCGACCTCCCCCGCGACGTCGGCCCCACGCTCGACCTGGAAATCAAGGCCGCCACCCGCGCCGCCGCCACCGACATCGACCTCTCCGCCGAGGCCCAGTTCCTCACCGCCTCCGGAGGCTTCACCCTCTCCCCGACCCAGATCGGCACCAAGAGCAACGACTTCGCCATCACCATGAAACGCGGCGGCGGCCTCATCGCCCTCTTCGTCAAGCCGGAAACCGGCCTGCGCGTCCAGCCGCCCCAGAGCGGCAACGGCGAAGTGACCCTCCTCATCCGCGCACTCTCCATCCCCAGGGAAGCCCCCGCCCCCGGCGCCGCCCCCGTCCTGCGCCTCGACCAGATGGCCGGCTCGCTCACCGCCACCGCCGCCGGCCTCAGGGTCTCCCGCACCGCATCCTCCACGCCGCCCATCGACCTGTCCGACCTCCAGGTAAGGGCCGCCGTGGCCCCAGGCAAGGAATCAACGCTCGACATCTCCGGCAAGGGCACCCACGCCAACGCCCCCTTCTCCATCGCCGGCAACTTCGCCGTCACAGACCTCTGGACGCACGCCGCCTCCGGCCCCGCCACCCTCAACACCGACATCAAGGCCCTCCGCCCCGCCGGCCGCCTCCAGATCACCGACCTCCCCCCCGCCGCCCTCGCCCTCGCCCAGCCCGCCCCGCCAGCCGCCAAAGACGCCCCACCCGCGCCGGACTTTGCAGCCCTCGCCCGCGAAACCTTCGGCAGCAAAATCGGCATCGACCTGGGCATCAAGCGCACCGAGGACGCCGCAACCACCGAAGTCGTCGCCCGCATCAGCGGCGGCGCCTCCAGCACCGTCAACCGCTTCCGCCTGTCCCCCGCAGAGCTCAAAGGCACCGAGAACTTCGCCAAGCTCGCCCTGACCCCCGGCCTGCTCGACGCACTCCTCCGCACCTGGAAGCCGGAGTTCGCCGGCAAGCTGCACCTGGCCGCCGCCGCGGAGGTGCAGGCCGGGCTCGCACCCTTCAGCGTCCCCATGCAGGGCCTGACCCCCCAGTGGGACAAGGCCAAGCCCGTGCACGCCACCGTCACCATCCCCGGCAGGGTCTCGCTCGAAGGCCTCGCCTCGCTGCTGGACGAAAAGAGCTCCCTCCGCACACTCACCAGCGCAGGCCTCGAAGGCCTGTCACTCGAGGCCGACATCCCGCCCGCCCCGTTCCTCGCCCCCGCCCCCGCGAACGCCGCCAAGGCCCCGCTGAACGCCACCCTCCGCGCCGCTGTCCTCGCCAACGGCGAACGCACCACCAACCTCGCCGGCACGCTCGCCGGTGACTTCGCCTCCGCAGCCCCCGCCGGCCCGCTCGCCCTGAACCTGGAACTCTCCGACATCGCCACCGCCGCCGCCGAGCGCGCCCTGGGGCAGGACGCCCTCCTCACCAGCGTCCTCGGCGATACCGCGAAGATCACCCTCAAGGCCACCACCGACCAGGCCGCCCAGACCACCTCCGCCGAACTGATCGCCGCCGCCCCCAAACTCAAGGCCGAGGGGCCCATCGCCCTCCGCATCAGCCCGCAGGCCCTTGAGGTCACCAAGTCGGCCAAGTGGCAGTGCACGCTCGCCCCCGAATGGATCAACCAGAAACTCACCACGCCACCAGCCCCCAACCAGCAGGCCAAGCCACCCGCCTTCACCGTCACCAGCCCCGTCGACCTCGGCCTCACCATCGACCGCCTCGTCCTGCCCCGCGCCGAGGGCGGCCCCACGCTCGCCGCCGCGTTGGGAATCGTCATCCCCAGGATCAACGCCCAATCGAGCGACAAACGCCCCGCCGTGCTCGACAACACCACGCTCACGCTCACCACCCAGGAGGGCGCAGCCTCCCCCACGCTCGCATTCAGGCTCAACGTCGCCTCCGCCCAGGCCGGCGACAGCCCCGCCGCGACCAACGTCGGGCTCTCGGGCGTCATCGAAAACCTCGTCAGCCCGCAGGGCGCGATCGACCCCGCCCGCGCCACCGTCACCGCCGCCGGCAAGATCCCCTCGCTCCCCACCGCGCTCGTCGACGTGCTCGCCGGCCAGGACGGCGTGCTGGTGGAAGCCCTGGGCCCCATGATCGCCCTGGACCTCGACGCCCGCAACGTCCCGCTGAAGCCCGCCCCCGCCCCCGCCGGCACGCAAACGCAGGCGGGCGGCACTCTGAAACTCAACGCCACCTCCGACCGCGCAACCCTCTCCGCCCAGGGCTCGATCGACGACTCAGTGCTCACCCTGTCCCAGCCGCTCAACGTGAGCATCCTCGAACTGACCGACGCCCTCGCCGGCCGCTTCGTCAAAGGCCTCCCCGCCATCGGCACCATCCAGAAGAACAAGACCGACCGCCCCGCCATGATCGTCGGCGAAAACCTCCGCATCCCGCTCTCCAAAGACCTGTCCAGGCTCAACGGCACCGTCCGCATCGACCCCGGCGAGGCCCGCTTCGCCACCTCGTCGCTCTTCGGCCAGCTGCTCGACCTCGCCAAGGTCAAAACCACCGGCACCATCGGCCAGAAGCTCGACCCGCTCACCGTCACCCTCACCAACGGCGTCGCCACCTACCCGCGCTACCGCCTCCCCCTGGGAGAGTTCTCCATCGAGACCGAAGGCACCGTCGACCTCGCCGCACGCAAGGTCGATGTCATCACGTGGGTGCCGCTGGGCAGCCTCACCGACCAGGCCGCAGGCCTGTTCAAGGCCAACACCGGCATCGGCTCCCTCCTGGGCAAGACGCCGGTGCTCGACAACGCCAGCATGGTGCCCTTCCGCACCAAAGGCCCGATGGACGACCCCAGGACCAACGCCGACCTCGAACTCTTCGGCAAGAACCTGCTCAAGTCCGTCGACCCCTCCAAGCTGCTCGAGCAGGGCCTGGACCTCCTCAAGAAGAAGGACAAGGACCAGCCCCCCAAGGACCCGGGCAAGTAGCACAAAACGCCTCAGGCCGTAGGATCTCCCCATGACACGCACACGCCTCTGCGGAACGGGCGCCGCCCTCCTCCTCACGATCACCGCGGGCGCCGAGGCCGGTCCGCCCGCAGCGCAGCCCGCCCCTCCCACGCCCGCGCCGCACGCCGACCAGAAGCCGCCCGCGCACGCCGCCACGCAGCCCCGCGCCGCCGCCCACGAGGAAGTCACCCGTGACTCGCTCATGGCGTACCTGCGCAGCCTGCCCACCAGGCGGTCGGCAGTGGGGGACGAGGTGCACCGCAAGGGCCTCCGCGACACCCAGGACCTCCTGGTCAAGACCCTGACGGACCTCGGCTACACGCCCGAACGCTGGCCCTTCGTGCTGAAGCCCGAGGACGCCACCTTCTGGCGCGACCGCGTGCCCGCCGACGAGAACGAACGCAAGTGGGAGAACATCGTCGTCAAGATCCCCGGCACCCTGCCCGTGGACAAGGACCACCCCGAGCAGATCGTGCTCGTGGGAGCCCACTTTGACGCCGTGCCCAACAGCCCGGGCGCAGACGACGACGGCAGCGGCACCGCCGCCCTGCTGGAGGTGGCGCGCGTGCTCAAAGGCCGGGAGTTCGCCCGCAGCGTCCGCCTCGTCTGGTTCAACGGCGAAGAGGTCGGCCTCGTGGGCTCCAAGAAGTACGCCATCGCCGCCCGCGAAGCCCTGAAGGACAGACGCGTCGAAGTCGCCGCGATGATCAGCGTCGAGATGCTCGGCTTCTACAGCGACGAGCCCAACAGCCAGCAGAGCCCGATCCCCAGGATCGAAGGCGTCTTCGACCCGCCCACCGTCGCCGACTTCATCGCCCTCGCCGGCACCCAGAAACACGCCCCGCTCCAGCACCTCATCGTGGACGCCATGAAGCAGGGCGCCCCGGACCTCAAGATCGTCGCCCCCGACTTCATCCCCGACCTCCCCTTCACCCCCCCCGACCTGCTGCGCAGCGACCACTTCCCCTTCCTCACCCTGGGCATCCCCGCCTTCCTCATCGGCGACACCGCCAACTTCAGGAGCCCGCACTACCACCAGCCCACCGACACCATCGACACCATCGACCCCGTGCGCTACACCCTGTGCGTCAAGGGCCTCGCCAACGCCATCACCACGCTCGCGAACGCACCCCAGCTCCCCGGCCCCAAAGCGGAAAGCACACGCCCCGACGCCGCCCAACCCGACAAGCCATCGACCGCTGAGCCCCATACCCCAAAGCCCAAGGACGACGCCGGAACACAGCCGCACACACCCGGCGGCAAGTGACCGCCCAGACACCCCGCGCACCCACGCCCTACCCCAGCGTGCCGCGCAGCACACCCACTAGGACAACAACGCCGCATCTACCGTGCATGAGCATGCCCCCTAGCGTGGCTCGTTGACACGGCCGGGGCCGTCCATTAACCACCGTGCCCTCTGGTTCTGGTGCGCTGCGTGAAGAACACACCCGCCACGACGCCCAGCACGATGGCCCCTGGTGCAGGAATCGTTGCCGCGAGACGGAAGCCAAAGTCCGAAAGGCCCCAACCCGGTTCAGATCCTGCCCGGTATCCTGCATAGTCCCCGCTCGACGCGGTGCCTTGGGAGGATCCCCACCCGCTCCCGTCAAGCACTCGCGCTGCGAGCGAGCCATCTCCGTTATAGATACCCGTCTCCATCCACTCCCGCATTCCGCCTGCCGTGTCCAGCAGCCCCCACGGGCTGAGTTGCGTGGGATAGCTGCCCAGCGGGATGTTCACCTCGGAAAACCCCGGCAGGTTGAACCCCACGTTCGCCATGGACCCCACACCGTGCACGCCTCGGACCGCTCCGCGGTGCCCGCCCGCCGCAGAGTTCTCCACCTGGAGTTCTGCGGCGTTCCACTTCCCGACCCGCTGGCGTGGGCGGAGGCCGTCGTTCTGCAAGATCAGCGTACCGTCCGTCCATGATCGTCCCACCGGTTCAACTCGACCAAGCCCTCATCCGCCAACACCTGGACGCCCAGCCTTACCCGCTGGTCTTTGTCACCGTCAGTGGCGCACACCTTTACGGCTTCCACTCGCCCGACTCCGACTACGACCTGCGTGGCATGCACGTGACGCCGCTGCGGGAAGTCGCCCGCCTGTCCCCGCCGGAGGACACGGTCGAAGTCATGGACAAGTCCGGCGCGACGGAAGTGGACGTCGTCACCCACGACATACGCAAGTACTTCAAGCTGCTGCTCGGCCGCAACGGCTACGTGCTGGAACAGGTGTACTCACCCCTGGTCGTGCACACCACGCCCGAGTTTGACGAACTCCGCGCAATCGCCCGCGGCGCAATCACAAGGCACCACCGCCACCACTACCGCGGCTTCGCCGAAAACCAGTGGCAGCTCGTCATCAAGAACGCCAAGCCCACAGTCAAGGGCCTGCTGTACACCTACCGCGTGCTCCTCGCGGGCACGCACCTCATGCGCACGGGCCAAGTGGAAGCCAACCTGCGCGCCCTGAACGAGCACTTCCAACTTGCCTACATCAACGACCTTATCGCCCGCAAGATCAGCGGCAGCGAAAAACAGCTCCTTGGCGGCACCGAACTCTCATTCCACGAGAAGGAGTTTGAACGCCTCCGCGCTGAACTGGAAGCCTCCAGCGAGCGGTCCCACCTTCCGGAAGAACCGTCCTGCCGGGCCGCGCTCGATGATTTGCTTGTGCGTTTGCGCATGAAGCACCAGTAAGGCGCCCCACGGCTCGCTCCTATCTCCACCCCCCCCCGCGACCACGCCTTTCCAAAGGACCTTTGCAGGTCCGAAATAATGCCCACTCGCTCCGTGCTGCCCCTATTCAAGGGTCAACCCGGCATTTTGGTGGACATTTCCGGATTTGAGCGCACTTTCTTGCTAGCTGTCGGTACAGGAATCCACCACATGCGTGTCCGAACTTTCCCCGTAGCGGCAGGGTTGGTGTGGCTCGCCTCGGCGTGCCCGGCCGACATCGACCCGCTTTCCGGCATCGACTTTGTCACCGTCGGCGCAGCCGGCAATGCGCCTTGGACCGGCGGGGGTTCCGCCAACGGCCGCGGCCAGGTGAATTACCAGTACCGCATCGGCAAGTACGAGGTAACGACGGCGCAGTGGGCCGAGTTCATGAACGCGGCGTTTGATCGTCCGGCCGGGGATGCGATTCCCTGGGTCCAGACGCCGTTTATCTGGGGCGCGAGCGGCACGACACCGAACAATTCGGCCAACCCCAACGCGCGGCACTGGACCGTGCCGGCAGGCAACGAGATGCGGGCTACGGGAGGCATCAGTTGGCGCACCGCCGCCATCTACTGCAACTGGTTGTGCAACGGCAAAGCCACCAACCGCGAAGCCTTTCTGACGGGTGCGTATGACGTGTCCACCTTCGCCAGCATCGGCGGGCGCTATCTCGATCAACTCGCACACACACCCGGCGCTGCGTACTACATCCCGACCTGGGACGAGTGGATCAAGGCGGCCCACTACGACCCCAGCAAGTCCAATCCCGACGGCACAACGGGTGGCTACTGGACCTACTCCAATTCCAGCGACAGCCCGCTCATTGCCGGGCCACCAGACATAGGCACAGCGAACTACGGCTTCACAAGCCCAAGCCCGTATTCCATCATGCTCGGGTCGTACAACGTCCAGTCGCCGTGGGGGCTGTACGACGCTGCCGGCTTTACGGGTGAGTGGACAGAGGAAGCCCTGTATGGCGTGCCTGGTGATCCACCCACGGATCGTTTGTATGAGGGAAGTCAATGGGGATTTGAGGCAGTCTTTGCAGACATGGTGCGATCGCCCGGTGGCGGTGACTTCCCGGGTTTAAGTGGCTCATGGGTCGGTTTTCGAATTGCCAGTATTCCCAGCCCCGCCGTGTGGAGCGTGGTCGCGGGATTCCTTATCCACTCCACACTTCGGCGGAGACGAAGACATGAAAAGGATTTCGATAGCGGCGGTCGCCGCGCTGTCGCTGTGCGCGGGGGCTGCGCACGCGACCGTAAAGGCCCGGGTGACGAACCTTAACGGAGGTAGTCCCTTCACATACACCGGCCAGACGATCAATGTCGGCACCATCACGTCCGACGTCTGGGTCCACATTTACGACGATTCTGGTGTGGATGAGAGCGTCGGTACGGTGCATATCACAGGCATGAGTGATGGCGGCAGGCTGTTCTTTCAGGTCTGCACATCAACCGATACTGACGCTTTTGATAACGAGCCTAACTTGCCAATCACCTCAGGCCTGCGCAACTTCGGCGGTTTGACCATCGCAACGACATCAACCACGGACCCGACGGAAACTTCTCTCCGGGACAACACCTCCGTCGTCCTCGCCGTCGCCGGCGACATCACCGGCAACGTTACCGCCGGTCAACTCTACCGCATCGATGCCCTGAACTACCTCTCCGGCAGCACCGTTCTGGGCGGTCACATCAGCGGCGACCTAACCGCCACCAACGGCGACTTCAACCTCAGCAACGGCCAGAAGGCGATTCCCTACGTCCGCGCCGCCAACGAGGTCTCCGGTGACATTACCGCCACGGGCTACGCGCCCTTCAGCACCGCCGGAAGCATCGGCCGTCTTGTGCTTTCCCCGACTACTGACTCAGTCGCTCTCTCGGGCGACATCGACGCTTCAACAGGATCCATTGCTGAAGTCTTCACGACCGGTCATCTGGGCACATCTACCAACCGCATCGCCATCGATGCGGGCAAGGGCATCGGGAACATCCGGGCCGTCGGCGAGTCCGCGAGTTCCACCGATGCTCCACTCGACAGGGACTTCTACGCCGACATCCAGACCAATGTCGTCCGCGACTCGCTCAGCTCGCTCACGCTCATGGAGACGGCGCCACCCGCCAGACCGGTATCCTCGTCAGGGGCACATTCCACGGTGCCATCATCGTCCGCGGCGGCGTCAACCACGCGGACATCATCGCTTCAGACTGGGAAACCGCACACGTCTCGTCTGGCACACCCACCATCAGCATCGGAACGCAGCTACAAGGGAGCATCGTGGCAACAACCGGCGATCTTCCCCACGTGCGTATTGGTTACTCGACGGAGTCGCAATACGCGTCCACGGACAGGGGATTTGGGGGAGGCAGCAACCCTCCCAAGATTGTGATGGCCGCATCCGACTGGTTCGACAATACCGAGCCTGATCCCAGCATTCATGTCGGTGAACGGGAATCGGTGATCTACGCGGCGGCGCTGCGGACCGGAGCGGGTTCCATCGGCACCCTGGAACTTGCCGGGCTGCATGAATCAAACTTCTATCCACCAAGGATCGAATCGCCCACTATCGGCTCGGCCACTATTGGCATCTGGGAAAACGGTGTGCTGTGGTCGGGCCTGCTCGACCTGAACGGTTCTCAGGTGGACAACGATCCAGCCAATGACTTCGCATCCGCCAGCACAATAGACGTAGGGTGCATGGGGCAGTATGCTCGTGCGTGGTACACCGACGCCTCCTACTTCCGCGTCACGAACAACATGCGCGGCCAGATTCACACGGATGCCTTAGCCGCGCCGCAGACCATCCGCATCGGTGGCAAGATCGGCAACGCACCCTATCCCGCTCCCAACCCTCAGGCGTGTGACGACTGCGGCTCGAAGTTCTTCTCCGATGGTGAGGGCACATGCGGATTTCCTGGTGTCTTTCTTTACGAGGAGGATTCTCCTCGCGATCCTAATCGGTTCATCACCACCGCGGGCTACGTTCAGGTCTGGAACGACAACGCCCTTGCTGGGCAGGTTATTGTGAACGCCAACGCGACCGCTCGAACTCACACAATCCAGTTTGTCGAAGGGGCCATCAGGGTCGGCCAGCCCGTCGTGACTTCACCGGTCCGGTTTTCTGAAGATTCCGGCATCGCTACCACCGGCCATCTCTTACCGCACTACACCGCCATCCCTGGCGACGACTTGAGTACTTCAACGACAGAGACAGGCTTTGGTGGCGGGGCCGTAGGTGTTGTCCCGTTTGCCGTGCATGAACAAAGCAGCGCATCGCTCCAACACCGCCGCAGCTTCCTGGGAACCACTCTTGTCAACACCGAGCTTCTAACAAGCGAATGGAACCGCAGCTACGACTCCCCGCCTTGTGAAGTACAACCCGCGGTGCTTGACTTTTACGGACCTGTCACGTTTTACGATCCACCCCCGCAACAAGACCTGCCGACAGTTGCAATCGTCGAGTGGCAAGGTTCACCAAACTACAACGTCACACCGCGAATCGAATATACGCTTCATCCGGGTATAAGCGGAGGTGTCAATCGGCACCTGTGGCTTCAACCATGGGGAGGTGAATACCTCTCGTTTGGCACGTACGAAGTGACGACGGCGACGGGCGGCATTCAGTGCGCTGGATTGCCGTCATCCAGCGGCACTGTTCCAGCGGACCCCACGTTCGAGTTTGTGGTAGCGCTGGACTGTCCGACCGCTCCGGAAGAATTTGAATGCAGCGACCACAACGGGCACTTCAATTGTACGTTGGAAACCGTGGAAGAGTGCAGCTGCGAATTTGTCAACTACTGCGACAGTATTGATTTTAATAACGACACACTCTTCCCGGACACGTTAGACATTGACGATTTCCTGAGCGTGTTTTCCGGCGGGCCTTGCTCGAACGATCCACACTGTGGTGATATTGACTTTAATAACGACGATCTTTTACCAGATACGCTGGACATAGACGCTCTCTTGAGCATGTTCAGTGGCGGGCCCTGCCTGCGGTAGTGTCGCATAGTGATCCCGTTGCCACAGCCCGGTTCTGCCGGGCTTTTTCTTGCAACAGTTGACTTAGGCTTTGGCCATCTTCCTAAACAACATCCGACCCCCATTACGCGCCAGTTCGCTGAGAAATGATGCGCACCACATTAGTGCGCACACAGCACCCGCCAAAACGGAACCGCGCCGCAGAATTCCAATAAATTCTCATGCGAAGATTTCCGGCCCGCCGCGCTCTCGACGATGGATTTTCGCTCGCGCCGCGCGCACAAACGCGACGCGCGGGGGTATGTGTAGATGCGCTCTCTTTTCCCATTTGCGCTGCACAAACCAGCCATCGCGCCGCTGCACGCCGCTGTTTGTCTGCACCACACTCGCACTTCCATTCCACCGCGCACTTCTATTCCACAGAGAGGCGTGCAAGTGGCTCAAAAGACCGTTCTCGGACGCGCTCAAAAACGCCAACCCACTGAAACGACAGCACTTCCAAAAACGCCCGCGCGAAAGGTCGTGGGTGCACGGGAGGTCTCCGACGCACCTCAACCCTTCACGCGTTCACTCTCCCAGCGCTGCTTTGCCCCACGGAATATCAAACCGCTCACGCGTGGTGCAGTACGTCCGCCCGCCCATGCGCCCGATGGCGTCCAGCAGCGCAGGGTCAACGTGGAAACGCTCATTCACAATGCGATCGTCCGCGTGGATGTGCACCACCTCGCCGATCACGATGTTCCCGCCCGCCGCCTGCCCGGGGTTCGTCCGGATCACCTGCCTCGTCCTGCACTCAAAGCTCACCGGGCACTCCGCCACCCGCGGCGCCCTCACCACCGCGCCCGCCGCAGGCGTCAGCCCCGCCAGCGCAAACTCGCTCTCCCCGTACGCCAGCTCCTCCGCGCACGCCGCCATCCGGTGCGCAAGCACGTGCGGCACGATGTTCACCACAAACTCGCCCGTGCCCCCCTCCTCCACCGGCTTGGCGTTCCGCAGCGTGTCCTTCTCACCCCCGTCCGCCCTGTTCGCCGGGCAGAAGAGCAGCGTCATCGGGTTGCTCCCCACCCCCGCGAAGAACGAGAACGGCGCCAGGTTGTACCCGCCCGGACCGCAACCCCCGGGCGAAACCGTGCTCACGAACGCAATCGGGCGCGGCACGACCGCCCCGATCAGCAGCTTGTACCTGTCCTCGATGGAAAGCGACTGGGGAGAAATATCCATGGGAATCTCAGTGGCGGAAGTGCCGCAGGCCCGTCACCAGGCACGTCACGCCGTGCTTCTCGCACAGCGCGAACGTCTCCTCGTCGCGCTTGCTCCCGCCCGGGTGGACGATCGCCTGCACGCCCGCCTTGATGAGGATCTCGGGACCGTCCGCAAACGGGAAGAACGCATCGCTGAAAGCCACCGCGCCCCGCGCCAAGGGGCCGGCCTTCTCGACCGCAAGCCGGCAGCTCGTGACGCGGTCCATCTGCCCCGCCCCCGCCCCGAACATGCGCACGCCCGCGTGCCCCGCGACGGACCCGCCCAGCACGATGGCGTTGCTGAACAAGAACCGCCCCGTCGCCTCCAGGAACCGCGCCGCACGCACCTGCTCCGCCGTGGGCCTGGGGCCCGCGCGCCGCTCCAGCTTCTCAGCCCCGCACAGCGTGAGGTCACGGTCCTGCACCAGCACACCGCCAGGGATGCTGCGGAACTCCAGGTGGTCCTGCGCATCGGGGACCGCGTCGGGCAACGTGCTCGCGTCGTCCCGCTGCGACTGGTGCAGGGCAAGCAGGCGGACGTTCGCCCAGCGGGCCCGCAGCAGGGCCAGGGCCTCCGCCGAGTACGCCGGCGCGATGACCACCTCGAAGAAGTTGTCCTTGTGCACCAGCCGCTCCGCCGCCTTGGCGTCCACGGTGCGGTTGATGGCGATGATGCCCCCGTACGCAGCGATGGGGTCGCCGGCAATGGCCATGTCCACGGCGCCGGTGACGTCCGGGGCAAGGGCGCAGCCGCAGGGGTTGGTGTGCTTGATGACGCACGCGCCCGCCTGCTGAGGCTCCACCCGCAGCAGAGCCAGCGCCAGCTCCAGCGCCGCGGCCCCGTCGTTGATGTTGTTGTACGACAGCTCCTTGCCGTGCAGCTGCTCGGCGGTGGTCAGGCTTGGACCGGCGTTGCCCACCCGCCGGCTGGAAAGCCGGTACAGCGCCGCCCGCTGGTGAGGGTTCTCGCCGTACCGCAGGTCGTCGACCTTCACCAGGCTCACGTTGAGCAGGGGCGAAAAGTGCGTGTCGCGCCGGTTGGTCATGTACGCCGTGATCGCGCCGTCGTACCGCGCGGTCGCGCTGAACGCCTCGCCGGCGAGCGCCTCCCGGAGCGCCAGCGAGGTGCTCCCCTTGTGCTGGGACAGCTCCGCCTCGACGCGCCCGTACTGCCCCGGGCCGGTCACCACCGTGACATACGCGTGGTTCTTCGCGCCCGAGCGGATCATGCTGGGCCCGCCGATGTCGATGTTCTCGATGGCCATCGCCCGCGTGCAGTCCGCCCGCGCAACCGTCTGCTCGAACGGATACAGGTTCACGCACACCAGGTCGATGGCGCCGATGCCGTGCTCCTTCATCGCCGCGGCGTGCGCGGGGTGATCCCGCAGCGCAAGCAGCCCGCCGTGCACCTTGGGGTGCAGCGTCTTGACGCGCCCGTCCATCATCTCCGGGAAGCCCGTGACGCTCTCGATCGTCACCACCCTCAGGCCGGCCTTCTTGAGCGCCTCCGCCGTGCCCCCCGTGGAGATGATCTCGCACCCGTGCCGGGCAAGAGCCTGCGCGAACGCAACCAGGCCGGTCTTGTCGGATACCGACAGCAGCGCCCGCCGCACCGGGACCAGGTCGGGCAGGGGGAGTTCCGCGGGGCGGGGCGCGCTCATGGCGGGACGTTAGGTCCGCCCCCGCCGCCCCCGACGGAAGTACTACCTCCCCACCCCGCAGAGCTCCTCGATCTCCCGGGCGATCGCGCTGTCAAACACCCGCTCGCCGAAACGCTCCGCGTTGACCCGGCAGGCCGAGTCGCAGCGACGCGGGCAGCGGATCGTTGCCGCGATCAGGTGCTCCATGGTCGGCTCGTCAAAGAGCGCGCCCGTGACGCCGTCCAGCACCGTGTCGGCCGCACCGCCCGCGTTGCGGGCGACCACCGGCAGCCCGCAGGCCTGCGCCTCCACCGCGACAATGCCGAAGTCCTCCACCTGCGGGAAGATCAGCAGCCGCGCACGCCGGTAGTGCTCGCGCAGCTCCTCGTCGCTCACGTAGCCCAGGAACCGGACCTTGGGACCGGCCGCGCGCCGCAGCGCCCGCCCCTCCGTCCCCCGCCCGATGATGAGCAACTCCTGGTTGAGCTTGTTGGCCGCCTGCACCGCCAGGTCGACCCGCTTGTACGGCTCCAGCGCGCCGACATACAGCCACGTGTCGCTCCGCGACTGCCCCACGCGCTCCATCGCCGGCGTGAAGTAGTCGGTGCGCACCGGCGGGTAGATCACGCGCGCAGAACGCTCGTAGCACTGCGCAATCTGCTCGGCCGTGTACGTGGAGTTCGCCAGCAGACGCGTGATGTAGTCCGGGCTGCTCCCCACCCGGTCCCAACGCTGGTAGTTCGTCCCGTAGAACTTGAGGCCCAGCGAACGCAGCGAGCGGTCACGCCGGTACTCCGCCGCCTGCGCCCACACGTACCGGGGCGGGCTGTGGCAGTAGCACAGGTGCGGCACCGCGTGCGGCGGCCGCATGTTCTTGACCGCGGCGGACGAAGAAGTGATCAGCAGGTCGACCGGCTTCCGGGCGTGCACGTCCTCGAGCGCCTGCGTGAGCTGCCTCACCGCCCGCGGGTACATCGGCATGAGGTACTGACGCAGACGCGTGGTCGACGCCGCAGGCCACCGGCCCACGCGGGAAATGAACTTGGGAGCGGTGTCGATGGCCGGACGCAAGGGACGCTGGTCGTCGAACATCACGAACAGCCCCGCCAGATCGTGCTCGGCCTGCACCACCTGGATCAGACGCTCCAGGACGCCCTCCCCGCCCCGGTAACCGCACAGCCAGTCGTGCGCGATCGCGACGCGGAGCCGCTTGGGCCCCGACGGCCCGGGTGCAACGCCCGCGCCGTGCCCGGCATCCAACGCCGTCACCGTGCCGACCGAGGTTGCCTCCGCTCCGTGTACCATCGCCGCCGCCATGCCGACCGACAACCACCACTTCCCGCTCGACGCCGCCCGTGCAGTGCCCGCGCGCCCCGCCCGCCCCGAAAACCGCTTCGGCCTGGACTACGCCAGGGCCGCCGGGCTCCTCCCGCCGCCACCCACGCCGATTGTTGACATCCACACGCACCTGAACGGGCCCCGGGCCCTCGCGATTTACCGCCGGGTCGCCGCGATGTACGGCGTCACCAGGGCCCTGACCATGGTGCGCCTGGCAGAATGCGGGATCGTGCGCGCCGCGCTGGGCGACTCCGTCCACTTCATCGCCTTCCCGGACTTCCGCAGCCCCGACCGCCGCCGCGCGTTCACGGAGGGCTTCCTGGCCGACATCCAAGCCTTCCACGACCAGTTCGGCAGCCGCATGATCAAGCTCTGGAACGCCCCCCGCGTGTACGAGATGTTCCCCGGCCCCGAGGGCCGGGCCCTGGTCGCCATCGACGGCGAGTGGCGCGTGCGGCAGGTCGAGCTCGCCCGCTCGCTCAAGATGGGCGTGATGGTGCACCTGACGGACCCCGACACGTGGTTCGCCACCAAGTACGCCGACACCGGCGTGTACCCGCCCAAACGCGGGCAGTACCAGGGCCTGGAACGCCTGCTGGACCGCTTCTCCGACGTGCCGTTCCTGGGCGCGCACATGGGGGGGTACGCCGAGGACCTGGACTTCCTGGACGGGCTGCTCACGCGCCACCCCAACTACCACATCGACACGTCGGCAACCAAGTGGGTCGTGCGCGAGCTTTCCCGCCACCCCCGCTCCCGGGTGGTGGAGTTCTTCGACAAGTGGAAGCACCGCATCTGCTTCGGCAGCGACATCGTGACCACCGACGAGCACCTCGCCCCGACGCCGGCCACGCCCGCGCCGGCGGCACCCGCGCCCGGCTTCAACGCCGGCGCGCCGGCGGTCGCCCGTCACCCGATGGCGGACCTCGCCGAGAGCGAGGAGACGGCCTTCGACCTGTACGCCAGCCGGTACTTCGCGCTGCGCATGATGTTCGACACCGCGTACGACGGCGAGAGCCCGATCGCGGACCCCGACCTTCGGATGGTGGACCCTTCCATCAAAGACCCGCTCGCGGCGCCGCGCCTGCAGGGCCTGTCGCTCCCGGAGCCGCTGCGCCGCGAGCTGTACCACGGCGCAGCAACACGCCTGCTGGCGCAGATGGGCCTGCAGGTCTGACGGGAGCGGGCACGTATCATGCCCCGATGAACCGCCTGATCCCCGTCGGCGCAACCCTGCTGCTCGCAGCCCTCTGCGGCTGCTCGTCCCTGGGCTTCGCGGGCGGCTCGCCGGCGATGGTCTCGCCCGTCACCGGCGACCGTTTTTCTCCCGCCCTCCCCACGCGGGTCTTCACGCCCTCGACGGCCGGTGTGGCGGACTTCTACCTCACCGACCTCCCGGCCGACCTGCTGGCGGGCGGCGGCGACCTCGCCCACGCGGCCGGCACCATCGTGCACGTCCACCTCTTCACCAAGCCTAGCGCGGGGAAGACGCCGATCGCGACGGACGCGACCACGGCGATCATCCGGGTATACGTGCTCGCGGGCGGTCAGGCCGGGATGTACGGCGGGGGCGGGTTCTTCTCGCCCAGCGGGAGCGTGCTGGGGAAGGAAGCGGGAGGCTCGACGCGAGAAGCGACGCTGCACCTCACCCAGGCGACGGGAGGATTCGAGGACGCGATCGGCCCCACGCAGTTCTCTGGGTCCTTTGCCGCCAAGCGGGACGACGCGGCGTGCGAACGGCTGCGGCTGATCACCCAGGCGCTGGAGGGTGGGATGGGGCCGGTGCGGTAGGCGGTGGCAAGCGTGTTCTAGTTTCTCGCCGCCCGCATCGCGCGTGTCACGTACGGCACGCCGCTCACGAGGGTAATGATGACGGTGCTCCAGGCGATGCAGTCGATGGCGATGCGGCCCCAGGTGCCTTTCTGGACGGGGGCGATGCCCAGGAGCACGAGGATTGCGGGCACGGCGCAGGCCTGGAAGATCATCTTGAGCTTGCCGGTGAGCTGGGCAGAAAAGTCGATGCCTTCGCTCTCGTACACGCCCCGGATGCTGGTCACGAGCAATTCCCGGGAAAGAATGACGACGACCATCCAGGGGTAAATTCCGCTGACGTGGAGGGGGCGGGGTCCGTCTACATCGAAGGAGAAGTTGGGCCCGGCGAGCATGATGAATGCCCCCACCACGAGGACCTTGTCCGCGAAGGGGTCCATGACACGGCCGAACCGGCTGACCACTTTCCAGCGTCGGGCGAGGGGACCGTCGACGGCGTCGGTGAGTGCCGCGAGCCCAAACAGTGCGGCCCCAACCAGATACGGCCAGACGGGGTGTGAGGGCTTCACGACCAGTTCGGTCGTGGGGTAGGTCCAGACGGCGAGCAGGGTAAAGAACGCGAGCGCGATGAAGATGCGCGCGATGGTGAGCGCGTTCGGGAGCCAACGCTTGTATCCGGCCCCGGCGGGGGTATCTACGGACATGGTCGTTGCTGCGCCCACGGTGCCCATCATACGGACTGCGGGCTTCCCGCCTTGGCCCACGGTGGAACAGTCTCGTCCACCGATCTACCCTGTCGCCGCTCCGGCCGCTCATCCTTTGAGAGGGGCGGACGGCTCGGCTTTGCGAATCAGACTGACCTCTGGGCATCCACGTGGGCCAGATCATCCACCCCTTCATCTTCTTCGGGCTTCTGGTGCTTGGTGCCGCGGGCGTGTGTCTGGCCCTGCCGCGTCGGGGGCGTACTCCGCAGGTGCTGGGCGCGCTGCTTGCCGGTCTGGCGGGCGGGTTGTTGATGCTGGCGCTGGGCGTCAAGGCAGGCCGGGCAAACCTTCCCAATCTCTACTTTTATGTGTTCGCGGTTGTAGGGTTGGGGGGTGCTCTGCGGGTGATCACCCATCCCCGGCCTGTGTACGCGGCGCTGTACTTCATTCTGACGGTGCTGGCGTCGGCGGGGATGTTCCTGCTGCTTTCGGCCGAGTTCATGGCGTTCGCGCTGGTGATCGTGTACGCAGGGGCGATTCTCATCACCTACCTGTTCGTGATCATGCTGGCGACGCAGGCACCCGAAGAGGGGCATGAGGACGTGCTGGCGGAGTATGACACGGCTGCGCGGGAGCCCATGGCGGCGTCCATTGTGGGGTTTGTGCTGCTGGGAGCCCTGACGGTGATGACGTTCCGGGGGCTTGGCGCGGGTGAGGGGCTGCATTCGGCGCAGCGTGTGACTGAGCCTGACGGCGTGCTGGCCGATGTGCCGCGCAAGGTTGACAACGTGCTGCGCAATCACGGCATCCTGAAAGATGGGGAGGCGGTGGTAGCGATCGGGCGTGCGGAGGGCAACATCCTGATCCAGGGCGTGGACGGGAAGGAGCGGGTGCTCCCCAAGAGTGAGTGGCCTGAGAACCTGCACATTACCAACGCGGAACTTCTTGGATTCAACCTGCTGCGTGACCACCCGGGGACGATCGAGATCGCGGGCGTGATCCTGCTGATGGCGATGCTGGGGGCGGTGGTGCTGAGCCGCAAGCAGGTGCAGCTGGACGAGGAGGCCAAGGCGCTGCACATGACGGCGTTGGCGAAGGCGTCCCTGTCGCGCGACCCGGTCAAGGATTCGCCGCTGGAGCTTGTGAAT
Organism: Phycisphaerales bacterium; assembly: GCA_046350475.1. Lineage (GTDB taxonomy): Bacteria > Planctomycetota > Phycisphaerae > Phycisphaerales > UBA1924 > BJHL01. The sequence continues at coordinate 916,007 of JAXMAJ010000001.1, forward strand.
CCGGTGGGCGCGGGGCCGTCGGGGGGTTCGCTGCAGGGGGTGGGCGTGGAAGGGGGCGAGGGATGAGCGTGCTGACCTTGGCCCAGGAGGGCTTTCCGGCTGCGATGAGCCATCTCACGCTGGCGCACTATGTTGCGGTGTCGGCGGTCATGTTCGTGATCGGGCTGATCGGCTTCCTGACGCGGCGGAACCTGATCATCATGTTCCTGTGCACGGAGCTGATGTTCCAGGCGGCGGGGCTGGCGCTGGTGGCGTTCGGTCGGTACCACATGGACTTTTCGGGGCAGACGTTTGTTATCTTCATCCTGACGGTCGCGGCGGCTGAGGCGGCGATGGCTTTGGCGCTGGTGGTCCTGCTGTTCAGGCGGAAGGAAAGCCTGTCGGCGGAGGAGTGGAAGGAGATGCAGGGTTGAGCGTTTTCATGCTGCACAACCTGCTCTGCGCTCCGGCCCTGTCGGCGGTCGCCCAGCACGGCGTCGTGGCCCACGGGTCGGCGGACGCCGGGACGGCGGCGATGCGGGCGGCGCCGGCGTACTTCCTGCTCATCGCGCTGCTGCCGTTCGCGACGTTCGTCCTCTCGGGTCTTTGCGCTGCCCTGCGGGTCAAGAGCAAGCTTCCGGCGTGGCTGACGGTGGCGTCGCTGGCGGGTTCCTTCCTGCTGACGCTGCGCCTTTTCATGACGTACTTCACCGGGGAGGAGACTTCCGCGGTGCACGTCCAGGGTTTCGAGTGGCTGTCGTTCGCGTTCCAGAACGCGGGGGAGCACTCCTTCACGGCCAACTTTGCGTTCTACATCGATTCGCTGACGACCCTGTGGATGCTGTTTGTGACGGGGCTGGCGACGCTGATCGCGCTGTACTCCAGCGAGTACATGAGCCACGACCTGGGGAGCGGGTACAACCGCTACTTCGCGGCGTTCAACCTGTTCGTGTTCAGCATGTCCTGCCTTGTCATGGCGGACAACCTGGTGCTCCTGTTCCTGGGGTGGGAGGGCGTTGGCCTGTGCTCCTACCTGCTGATCGGCTACTTCTACAAGCGGCCGGCGGCGGTGGCGGCGGCGAAGAAGGCGTTCATCATGAACCGCATCGGCGACCTGGGGTTGCTGACGGCGATCTTCACGACGTTCGTGGTGTTCGGCACGGTGGAGTACGAGAAGCTGTTCCCGATGATCGCGGCGGGGGTGGACGGGGCGGGCAATGCGATCTCGGGCGGCTGGGTGGTGAAGCTGATCCCGCTGCTGCTGACGATGGGGGCGTTCGGCAAGTCGGCGCAGCTGTTCCTGTACACGTGGCTGCCGGACGCGATGGAGGGCCCGACGCCGGTGTCGGCCCTGATCCATGCGGCGACGATGGTGACGGCGGGCGTGTTCCTCATCGCGCGCATGTACCCGCTGTACATGGCGGACCCGTCGCACACGGTGCTCAGCCTCGTGGCGTGGAGCGGTGCGCTCACGGCCCTGTGGGCGGCGACCATCGGGATGGCCTACTACGACATCAAGCGCGTGATGGGTTACTCGACGGTGTCGCAGCTTGGCTACATGTTCGCCGGGCTGGGCGTGCTGAGCAGCACGGGCGGCGTGTTCCACGTGTTCACGCACGCGTTCTTCAAGGCGACGCTGTTCCTGTGCTGCGGTGCGGTGATGCACGGCTTTGCGGGTCAGCTTGACCTGCGGAAGCTGTCGGGCGTCATGAAGATGAAGGGCTGGACGGTCTGCGGCCTCGCGATGGTCATCGGGTGCCTCAACCTGGCGGGCTTCCCGTTCACGGCGGGCTTCTTCAGCAAGGACATGATCCTGGCGCAGGCGTTCAGCACGCCGGGGCAGGCGGGCGAGCACGGCTCGGCGATTGCGGGCGCGCCGGTGGTCGGGTGGATCCTGCTGATCACGGCGGGGATGACGGCCTACTACACGTTCCGCGTGTTCTTCCGGGTATTCCTGGGCCCTGTGGACTTCACGCCGGGGGAAGAGGCGCACGCGCACGACGATCATTCGCATGACGCGCACGGCCATGACGCGCACGGGCACGGGCATGATTCCCATGGGCACGCTCCGGCTGCCGACCATGAGCACTTCCATCCGCACGCGCCGGGCTGGGCGATGAACCTGGTCATGGGCACGTGCGCCCTCCTTTCGCTGGCGGCGGTGGGTGTCTACTTCGTGGAGGGCAGCGGAGGTCACGGGGCGCACGGGGGCTGGGTTGCGGCGATGGTGGGCAAGTCTCCTGCGAGCATCGAGTCTCCCCACGGCGGGACGTTCCTGGGGAGGGACCCGCACGAGGTGATGTACTACGTCTCGGGTGTGGTCGGCTTCGTGGGGATCACGCTCGCGGCGGTGTTCCACCTGTTCGGACGGCGGCAGGCGGCCACGGCGCCGGCGGACAAGCTGTTCGCGGTGGTCCCGGGCCTCAGGGCCCTGCACACCGCGGCCAACGGCAAGTGGTACGTGGATGAGATCTACGACTTCCTGATCGTGCGGCCCTTGTGGGTGCTGTCGCACATCTTCCACCTGGTCGACCAGTACATCGTGGACGGGCTGGTCAACCTGTTCGGCGCGATCCCCCGGCTGTGCGGCAAGGCGATCCGGCCGCTGCAGTCGGGCGAAACGCACGGCTACGCCCTGGGCATGGCGGGCGGGCTGGCCGTCCTGCTCATCATCGTCATTGCCCTGTCCCTCTAGGTTCTCCTCCCTCCTGACTTTGGTCTCGCAATCCCCGGCATGATCCTCGCAGCACTCATCCTCATCCCTCTTCTTGGCGCGTTGCTGGTGGCGGCGTCGCCGTCGGGCAGCAGCCGCGCCATCGCGATGATGGCCACGTTTGTGGCCCTGGCTGTCTCGGTGGTGGCCGCGGTGAAGTTCGACTACTCGCAGGCCCAGGCGATGCAGTTCGCGGCGGCGGTGCCGTGGTTCGACCAGTTCGGCATCACCTTCTCGGTGGGCGTTGACTCGATCGCGGGGGTCCTGATCCTGCTGACGACGGTGCTTGGCCCGGTGTGCATCGCGTGCTCGACTTCTGCGATCACCGAGCGGCAGAAGACGTACTACGCGTGGTTCCTGGTGCTGCAGGCGGCGATGACGGGTGTGTTCGCGGCCCGGGACCTGGTGCTGTTCTATGTGTGCTTTGAGTTCACGCTGATCCCGATGTTCATCCTGATCAGCCTGTGGGGTTCCACGAACCGCAAGCGGGCGGCGATCAAGTTCTTCCTCTACACCTTCACGGGCTCGGTCATCGCCCTGGCGGGGCTGGTGTACGTGGCGTGGCATCACGCGAGCATGAGCGGGGGCGTGTGGTCCTTCGACATCCTGACGCTGCGGGACTCGGCCGACGACATGAGCCCGACGGAGCAGGGCTGGGTGCTGCTGGCGCTCATGGCGGGGTTTGCGGTGAAGGTGCCCCTGTTCCCCGTGCACACGTGGCTGCCTCTGGCCCACACCGAGGCGCCGACGGCGGGCAGCGTGATCCTCGCGGGCGTGCTGCTGAAGCTTGGCACGTACGCGATCCTGCGGTTTGTGTTCGCGTTTGCCCCGGCGGCGGTGGTGGAGTACGCCCCGCTGCTGGCGACGCTGTCGATCGTTGGGATCATCTACGGCGGGCTCATCTGCTGGGTGCAGACGGACGTCAAGAAGCTGGTGGCGTATTCGTCGGTCGCCCACCTTGGATTCTGCATGCTGGGCATGTTCGCCCTGAACGGGTCGGGCGTGCTGGGCAGCGTCCTCTACATGATCAACCACGGGCTCTCGACGGGCGCCCTGTTCCTGCTCATCGGCATGGTGTACGAGCGGTACCACACGCGGAGCATGAAGGAACTGGGGGGGCTGGCGTCCAAGATGCCGGTGTGGTCGACCTTCATGGTCTTCTTCGTCATGGCGAGCGTGGGCCTGCCCGGCCTCAACGGCTTTGTGAGCGAGTTCCTGTGCATGAAGGGCGCGTTCCAGGCCAGCAGCGCGTGGGGCAGCGGCGTGTGGAACAGCGTGGGCGGCCCGCTGCCGGGCGCCACGGTGGGCAGCCTGGGCCCCTGGTACGCGTTCATCGCGGGCACGGGCGTCATCATCGCGGCGATGTACCTGCTGTACATGACCGGCAAGGTGGTGTGGGGCACGCTGTTGGAGCCCGCGGGCCACGGCCACGGTGGTGATCACGGTGCGCACGCCTCTCACGGTTCGCACCCGGTGCTGCCGACCGACCTCAACCGGCGGGAGATCCTGACGCTGGTGCCGCTGGCGGCGCTCTGCCTGTTCCTGGGCGTGTACCCGCGCCCGGTCATCAACGCCCTGACACCCTCCGTGTCCAGCGCGGTCCGCACGGTGCACGAGAACGCCGCGACCTCGCGGGTCCCGCTCGCCAGCGCGCAGCCTGCCACACCGGGAGCGGAGGTTCATCCATGATCGAGCGTCTCTCGTTCATGATGCCCGAGATCGCGCTGTTCGTCACCACGTGCGTGGTGATGGTGGTGGGGCTCTCGCGCGTCCAGCAGACCCGGAACGCGACGGCGGTGATGGCGGGGCTGGGCATCATCGTCGCGGGGGTGCTGGCGTACTTCACGACGCCGGACGGGGCGGACGCGGGCAACAAGTCGGCGGGCCAGGTGCTGCTGCCCCACATGGCGGCGTACATGAAGCTGGTGATCGCGGGCGTGGGCCTGCTGCTGCTGATGGTGCAGGCGGGGACGGTGGACCGCGTGGACGAGGCGGCGATCAGCGCGGGCCGTCGGCCGTACGACGCGCTGCGGGCGAACCGGGCGGAGTACTACGCCTTCTTCCTGTTCAGCCTCACGGGGCTGATGCTGTGCGCGAGCGCGGACAGCCTGATCTGGCTCTTCCTGGCGCTGGAGCTCACGAGCCTGCCGACCTACATCATGGTGACGATTTCCACGGCCCGCAACCGGAGCCGCGAGGCGGGCGTGAAGTACTTCTTCCTGGGCGCGCTGGGCGCGGCGGTGTTCCTGTACGGGTTCGCGCTCATCTACGGCGGCACGGGCTGCACGAACCTCAACGACATCGCCCTGTCGTTCATGACGGGCGGGATCAACTCGATCGCGATGGCGGGGCTGCTGCTGTCGGTGCTGGGGCTGGGCTTCAAGATCGCGGCCGTGCCGATGCACTTCTACACGGCCGACGTGTACGAGGGGGCGGCGCCGCAGGTGTCGGGCTTCCTGGCGTTTGTCCCCAAGGCGGCGGGCTTCATCGCCCTGCTGCTGCTGCTCTCCACGGCGGGGTGGCACTTCGAGCGCGGGTCCAGCGAGCCGAGCCTCTCCCAGGTGCTGACCGGGGGCATCACGCGGGCGAGCGAGTTCGGGCGCAGCCTCCCGGAGAGCGTGCGCCTGCTGCTGTGGGTGATGGCGGCGCTCACCATGACGATCGGCAACGTGCTCGCCCTGCTGCAGACGAGCGTAAAGCGCACGCTGGCGTATTCCTCTGTCGCCCACTCCGGGTACATGCTGGTGGGCGTCGTCGCGGGGCCCGGCGACACGTTCGCGCGTTCCGGGATTTCCGCTGTCCTGTTCTACCTGCTCTCCTACGGCGTCATGAGCACGGGGACGTTCGCGGTGCTGGCCGCCATGGAGCGCAAGGCCGGGCCGGACGGGGAAGCACGGGAGGTCGACCAGTTCGACGACCTGCGGGGCCTCACGGCGACGCACCCGCTGCTGGGCTGGGTGATGACCATCTGCAGCCTGAGCCTGCTGGGCCTGCCGCCGCTGCTGGGCTTCTTCGGCAAGCTCCCGCTCTTCACGAGCGCCATCCACGCCCGTGAGTACGTGCTGGTGATCGTGCTGGGCCTGAACTCGGCGATCGCGGCGTTCTACTACCTGCGGCTGGCCTTCTTCCCCTTCCTGGAGAAGAAGGATGAGTTCGTCGAGCCGATCCTCATGAGCCCCTTCGGTTCCCGCACGCTGGGCGCGATCGTGTCCGCGGCGGGCGTCATCGTGCTGGCCGTCATCGGGTCCCGCGTCATGGCGGGCGCCGAGCTGGCGGGCAGTACGCACGTGCAGGCGGTGGAATCGGTGCCCATGCCCGCTCACCCGCCCGAGACCACGCAGCCGGGCGAAACCCCGGGCTGAGCGCGGGCCGGCCGATACTGTCGGCCATGCCCACACCGCGAGCGCCCCGGCGTTCACTCAACCTTGCCCGCGTCCGTTCCCGGATTGACGCCCTCGATCGCCGGCTGGTCGCGCTGCTCAACGAGCGTTCGGAGTGGGTGGTGAAGGTGGGGGAGTACAAGCGGTCCGCCGGGCTGCCCGTGTACGCGCCGCACCGGGAGGCGGAGGTGCTCCAGAGGGCGCTCGACCGCAATACGGGGCCGCTGCCGGCGGGCACCCTCGAGGCGGTCTACCGGGAGCTCATGTCGGGGTCGTTCACGCTTCAGCAGGCGCTGCGCGTGGGCTTCCTGGGGCCGGAGGGTTCGTACAGCCACATGGCTGCGCTGCGGCACTTTGGGTCGTCCGTCAGCCTTGCCAGCATCGCGGATATCACGGGCGCGGTGGACGAGGTGGCCCGGGGGCACGTGGACTACGCGATCGTCCCGATCGAGAACACCATCGGTGGTGGCATTGTGGAGACGCTGGACGCCCTGCGGGACATCATCCTGCACGGGGCCCGGCGGGAGGTATCGATCTGCGCGGAGGTGCAGTTGGCGGTCCGGCATGCGCTCCTGTGCAACGGGCGGGCGGCGGACATTCAGCGCATTTACTCCAAGCCCGAGGTGCTCACACAGTGCCGCGAATGGCTGGCGCGCACGTTCCCCGGGGTTGACCAGGTCCACACGCCCAGCAGCAGCCGGGCGGTGGAGATGGTCTCCCGTGAGACGGCGGTGTGCGTGAAGCGTCGGCGGCGGGTGACGGCGGCGGCCATCGGGTCTGAACTGGCGGGGCGGTTGTATGGTCTGCACGCGCTATTTATGCGCATTGAAGACCGGCCGGGCAACGTGACGCGGTTCATCGTGCTGGCCCGGCAGCGCGTGCCCCGGACCGGCGACGACAAGACGAGCCTGATGTTCGACCTGGCCGACCGGCCCGGCGCGCTGGTGGGAGTGTTGAAGGCGTTTGCCGATCAGCGGATCAATCTCACACACATTGAGAAGCGCCCAAGTGGCCGTCGCAACTGGACATACACGTTCTTCTTGGACTGCCTTGGCCACCGGGATGAGGCGAGGATTCAGAAGGCACTCCTTCGGGCGGGCGCACACTGCAAGGACCTGATGGTGCTGGGGTCGTTCCCGAGGTCACACCGGGCCCTGTGAGGGATCGGAGGGAACAGCGACCGGGCGCCTGTCGTATCGACTCTGCGACGGGCGGGGGTGGCTCGGTGGGTCACCCCTAACAAAGACCGTTTTGGCCAAGTTCCACTTTTCCTGCCCATACGGGCCCCGGGGAGTTGAGCGCGGCGGAGAAAACGGGTAGCCTGTACATCAGTGGAAGGCGGCTCCGGCGCGGAGCGAGCCTTCCGGAAGTGCGGGCGTGCGGTCTTCGGGCCGTGCCGCCTGCCGAACAAGGACGGGCGTGAGCGCGCGGACCCTGAGATGTCCGCCCACCCCGCGTGGCCCTCGCAGTGCAGTGCAACGTCGCCGCGGCCGTCACCGCGTTCCGATTGGGCACCAGCATTGTGCGGGTCTACCGTCCACACCTGCGCGCCGAGCGCAGGGTTAGCCCACAGGAGTTGCCATGGGTCTGTTCAACCGCACCGGACGCACCACCCGCCACGAATCCCACCGCGAGCCCGCGAAGCGTTCGCGCTTCTCGGCCGAGTCGCTGATGAAGGCGGCGGGGCTTGCGGCCGACCGGACGGGGGTGGAGGCGCTGGAGGCGCGTCAGCTGCTGTTCACGCTAACGGTGACGGCGGACGACGTGGACCCGGCGACGGGCCTGGGCACGGTGCAGGCGGCGTTCGGGTACGTGCTGCCCTGGCTGCAGACCAAGGTGGAGCGTCCGGACCAGGCGCCGACGCCCCAGAGCACGGCGGAGTCGTTCAACGACAAGGCGTATGGCCAGTATGGCTCGGGCGCGTTCTTTCCGGACAGCAACATCCAGATCATCCACAACGGCGTGGACGCGGCGGTGGAGGGCCGGCTTCCTCCCGGCGACACGCAGGACAACAACGCGCGGTACCTCCGCCTGGACCTTCCGACCACCGGGGACAGTGTCTCGTTCCGGTTCTTTGGCGATGTTGACCAGCAGACCGGCCGGCGCCCGCAGCGGGTCGCATCGACGGTCGTGCTGCAGATCACGGGCGTGTCGCAGCTGACGGCCAACGGCGGGGTGGGCGTGGTGGATCCGACGGGCCTTGTGCTCGCGCGTCACCGGGTGGAACTGCTGTTCCGCGACCAGGTGCTGGCGTCCTTCACGGGCGCGGCGCTGGGCGCTGCGGCGCGGTTCGCGCCCGCGCAGGGCACCAACCCGGCGAACGGCGTGGGCACGTTCACGTTCGCGGTGCCCAACTCCCCCCAGCAGTTCGACACCATCCGGATCGTGGCGACGGGTGATGTCGCTCCCGGCTCGGAGGTTTCGGCGTTCGCGATCGACTCGATGTCGTACTCCCGCGTCCAGCCCACGTTCAAGACGGTGCTGGACCCGCTGATCACGGGCGCTGGCGTCACGCTGAGCGGGCCGGTCGGCGCGTCGGTGACGATCACGGACCTGTACGGCAACGACATGCAGCGGACGATGCAGCTTGGCACGCTCTTCGGGAGTGACCTGCTGCTGGTGGACCTGAACGACGACGGCATCCCGGACTTCAACAACGGCATCGGTGCGGTCCGTCTGTCGGGTGTTGATTCCCGGTCGACGCTGAGCATGTGGGGCCTTGACCTGGAGGAGACGGACACGCAGACGGTGGGCGTGCCGTTCTTCGAGCAGGGCGTCTCCGGCAAGTGGGCGGCCATCACCGGGAACTTCGACGGTTTCGAGTCGGCGGGGTTCGGCTACGGGTACAACATCGATCCTGACGGGACCGTGAACGTGACGGGCCTGCCCGACGGGCCGGGGGCGCTGGTGCTGGGTTCGCCGTTCCTGCGGGACCTCACGCGGGGTGCGGGCTGGGTGAACGGTGCGTTCGACCCGGGCACGGTCAATCCATTCGGGCCGGCGGGCGGGAATCTTGTGACGGACGGATTCAACCGTTCAAGCCAGGGTGTGTTCGTCGAGAACGGGCAGTCGATCGGCTCGGTCAACATCGCGGGCGTCGTGCACGGTTCCTCGCACGTGAGCGGGAGCATCCAGCAGTTCTCTGTGGCCTACATGGTCGGCACGCTGACGGTGGACGGCGACCTGGGCACGTTCACGAGCGGCACGGACGCGGGCATGTGGGCGCCGGACCCCGACTTTGCGATCACCAACCCGAACGTGACGCTGGAGCCGGTCTACAAGACCGCCGGGCAGCTCATCGTCGGGCGCACGGTGGGGCAGTTCATGTCCGCGGGGCGGAACCTGATGGACGTGACGGTGGTGGGGGACCTCAACGCGCCGAACACGCGTCCGCCGCGGAGCACGTTCGTGTACTCGGAGATCGAGCACGTCCTTGGCATCAACACGGACACGGACTTCCAGAACAGTGTGACGATCAACCTGACCGACCGGTCTGCGCCGTACGGGCAGGCGACGACGGACGTGTTCCGCAACAACTCGCAGGCGGCGGTGTTCGGGACGGGGTACTTCCGCAACGACACGCTGTCGGGCGCCGAGTACGTCGGGTCGGCGAGCACGGGCGTGCGCATCCGGGGCGAGATCAGCGGCCTGGACAACATCAACACGGGCGAGGACAAGGCGGACGTGTACGCATTCTCGACGGACGGGTCGTCGGAGATCTTCATCCAGGGTGTGAACGCGAGCACGGGCTTCCTGCCGTACTTCCGGGTGGTGGACCAGCGCGGCCGCACGGTTGCGGCCCCCCAGGGCGCGGACACGGAGGGTGATATCCGCCGGTTCGACGCGACGACCATCCGCTTCACGCCCACGGACGGCCCCGGCGTGTACTACCTGGTGGTGCAGGACCCCACCAACGACAATACCACGACGGACGTCTCGAACCTGCCCTACTCCATCGTGCTGACGGGCATGGCGGCGACGACGATGGGTTCTTACCGCACGGGCGGCGGGTCCGGCTTTGCCTCCGGCAACACGAGCCGCGCGAACACGGTGACGGTGATGAGCGGTTCGGTGGGCTCGATCCGCGTGGGCATGGGCTTTGTGGACAACACCGGTGCGGACGCGGACCCGACGGACACGTACAACACGGCGGTGAACGTGGACGACTCGACGTCGTTCATGGGCGGTGTGTACACGACGCCGGGGACAATCTACAACGTCACGGCGGGCGGCGACATAGGCGTGCCCAACGGGAACGGGACCGGGCGGGTGGACATCCGCGCGGGCGGGGACTTTGGTTCTCTGGTGACCGGCCTCAACCCGGTGGTGGCGGGCGGCGTCGGCGACGGCGACGTGAACTTCCTGTACTTTGACATCGGCGGCAACTTCGGCTCGGCCGACATCAGCGGCGGCGTCGGCATGGACCAGGACAGCACCGGCGACCCGCGCGGGTCGGTGGGCCCGACGGGCGGGCTGTCGATCATCACGGGGCGGGCCGGGCACGGGGGCTCCATCGGGAGCATCCGGACGGGCTTCCACGTGATTTCTGATCAGTTGAGGATGCGGGTGCCCACGGGCTCGGTCATCGGGCAGCTGCTGGTGAGCCAGGACGCGTACGGGGACACGAACCCGCGGTCGGGCATCTACGACGGCACGACGGGCGTGCCGATCACGAGCGCGATCGGTTCGGACGTGCGGTTCGTGGACTTCCCGCGCCTGAGCCTGCAGTCGACCTCGAACCACACGTTCCCGATCGTGGGGAGCCAGGGCATCGAGTTCGTGGACGACGGCGGCGTGCGGTTCCGGGTGGAGGTCACCAACGCGCCGGACGGCGTGAATGTGGGCACCATCCGTGTGCTGCCGATCAACGGCTCGCTGGGCGTGGCCCTGGGCCAGATCAGCGTGGACCTGTCCAACGGGCGCGGCCTGCGGATCACGCCGCTGTCGGGCACGGCGAGCGACGTGCTGTCGCTGGGCCGGATCATCGTGACCAACGCGGGCCCCGGGTCGACGATCGAGTTCGGCGCGGGCTCGAGCGGGCCGCAGGTCGACGTGTACCGGATCGACATCAACGGCGCGGTGGACAGCATCATCAACCACTCCATCGGCGGGGACATCCTGACGGTGGACGCGATCGCGCTGGGGTCGCTGGAGCTGGAGGGCGACCTCGGGTTCACGCAGACGGTGCCGTGGGGCCCCAAGAGCTACGCGGTGCGCCTGGGGATCACGGGCGATGGGCCCTCGCAGGACCTGGGCACGCCGATGGGCGTGGAGCTCGACGCGGGCGTGACGGTGGACAACGACTTCAACGGCGAGGTGTACCGGCCGATCAACGACGACACCTACGGCGGCGGCACGGCGTACCTGGACGACCTGGGCATGCCCCTGGACGAGATCGCCAACGGCCTGGTGCTGCGCACGGGCAACCTGACGAACCTGCGGGTGCGCGGGTCGGTGGGCGACGTGGTGCTGCAGGACGGCAACGCGGCGGTCACGGAGATGACGATCAATTCCGATCACGCGACGCCGTTCGACGGCTTCGACGGGCTGCGGGGCGTGATCTACGCGTTCAACGTGGATCTGGTGGACGTGGGCGACGGCATCGCGCGTGCCCCCGTGGGCTCGCCGATCGGCACGACGGGCATCTTCGCGGCCAACAACATCCGCGAGGTGCGGGCGAACGCGACGAACGGCACGCCGCTCATCGCGGGCAACATCATCGCGGCGAACGTGCTGCCCCGGACCAACACGGCGGAGGTGCTGCTGGAGGGCCAGGCGGACGGCATCGACCTGCTGGCGTTCAACAACGCGTTCATCGACGACGTGCACATCACGAGCAGCCGCCTGGAGGACTTCTGGCGTTCGTACCGGCAGTACGAGGAGCGTCAGGCCAACGGCGACATCGACAGCATCCTGCTGCCGGGCGGGCGGGTCTTCCGCTCGTCGATCTTCGCGAACAACATCGAGGAGGTGCGGTTCCAGGGCGGCACGTGGGACGCGACGTCGCTCACGGCGGCGGCCCGCCTGGGGACGGTCCAGGGCGACAACATCCGCAACTCCACGCTCGCGGGTGATCCGCTGGAGTTCCGCGTCAACCAGCTGGTGGTGGCGCAGAACATCGGCACGATCACGGTGCTGCACGACATCGCGGACCTGACGGTGAGCGCGATCGGGAGCGTCGAGCGGAACATCTCGGCGGTCAACATGATCCGCGGGACGTACGGGATCAACGGCATCGTGCACGGGGTGAACCTGACCGGCGACATGCGGGCCGTGACGTTCGGCGCGGGCGAGATCGAGTCCAACACGATCACCGGCAACATCACGGGCTCCACGATCTCCATCGCCGGCGCCCTGCAGAACCTGACGGTCAATTCCATCCGCAACTCGCTGATCGAGGTCACGGGCCCCGCGGGCCAGATCGGCACGATCACCACGGTGAAGGACTTCCACGGCGAGGTGCGCTCCACCGGCCCCATCGGCACGCTGACGTCCACCACGGGCAGCGTGAACCTGAAGCTCACGACGACCGGGTCGGGCGGCAACGTGCAGACCATCGGCGCGGCCCAGGGCGATGTGATCCTGGACGCGGACATCGCGGGCTCGATCGCGTCGATCACGGCGGGCCGGAACATCGGCAGCATGACCGACCGCGTGGGCGCGTACATCCTGAGCCGCCAGAACATCGGCACGGTGTCGGCCCCCAACGGCCAGCTGTACACGGACGTGCGGGCCTCGGGCACCATCGGCACGGTCACGCTGGGCCGGGCGTCCTCCAAGCCGGAGGCCAACCGCGTGGGCCACGGCAGCATCATCGCGCAGAGCACCATCCAGAGCGTGACGCTGGCGGGCGACTTCGGCGGCGACATCATCTCCTACACCGGCGGCATCGGGAACATCTCGATGACGGGCGGGTCGTTCTACCCGGGCCGCCTGATCGCGGCGTACGACGGCAGCATCCAGAGCCTGTCGATCACGGGCGGCGACCTGCTGGCGGACGTGTACGCCGACTACGACATCGCGAGCATCACGGTGGCGGCGGACGCCGGGCGTGTGTTCGGCAACGTGGGCATCGACCCGTCCAAGAGCCAGTTCACGACGGTGGCCGGGGACGCGAACCGCAACCAGCTGCCGGCGGGCGTCGGGCAGGACGCGGGCATCCAGGGCCCGCGCATCCAGGCGGGGCGGGACATCCGCAGCGTGACGATCGCCGGCTCGGTGTACGAGGCCGGGTTTGTCGCGGGGCGTGACATCACCTCGGTGCAGGTCAGCGGGCGCATCGCCAACGACCAGTTCTCCTCGGGCCGCAAGGGCTCGTACTTCGTGGCGGGCGACAACATCGTGAGTGTCACGACGGGCGTGAGCGCGGCGGACACGCTGTTCCTGGCGGGCGTGACGGACCTGGGCGCGGACAACAAGCCCGGCGGCATCGGCACCAACAAGGACACGGTGAAGGCCGGCAACATCGGCACGCTGGGGCTGCAGGCGACGTTCGGCGTCGCGGTGCTGGCGGGCGTGGAGGCGGGCTCGGACGGCGTGTACGCCACGACGGACGACACGCAGTCGCTGGGCCGTTCCTCGATCACGACGCTGACGGTGCCGCAGACGGTGAGCAACACGCAGGTGTCGGCCGACGTGCTGCCTGCGGCGGTCAAGAACGACGGCCGCTTCGCGAACGGCCCGCTCACGGGGTCCACCTCGTGGCGGGCGGAGAACCGCAGCAAGGGCGTGGACGCCGACGCGGCCATCCCGGGCACGTCGTTCTCCGGGACGCAGTCGTTCGTGTCGGGCTCGGCGACGTACACCTTCACGTTCTCCGGCCCCGGCACGGCGGTGTACAACGCCGGGAGCAACCGGCTGACGCTGCGGAACACGACCAGCGCGAGCACGCTGACGATCGCGTCGAGCACGGGCTTCATCGACGGCATGACGGTGCTCTCCAACGACGAGGCGTCGCTGGGCACGCTGACGCTGTCGTCCACGCTCCGTGGCGCGACGACGATCCTCATCGACGCGGGCATCGGCACGGTCAACGCCAACGGCGGGTCGGTGTTCGCGCGGACGACGGGCGGCGCCATCGACGCGGCGAACACGCCCCGCATCACGACCGGCGGCGACGTGTCGTCGTTCACGGCTTCGTCCTGGAGCGGCGGGTACATCACGGCCCGTGCCATGGGCGCGTTCCGCGTGAACGGCGTCTACGGCGGGGCACCCGAGTCGGGCGAGGCGACGCTCCAGGTGCTGAGCCTGGGCAGCGCGAGCATCACCGGGGCCATGTCGGCGATGATGAGCATCGACCGCGACAGCGGGGCGATCAGCGTCACCGGTGCCGTGGACCGTTCGCAGATCCGCGTGGGCGGGTCGCTCTCGAGCCTGACCACGGGCGCGATGTCGCAGACGGTGGTGGGCGTCTATGACACCCTGGGCAACGTCACCATCGCCGGCCAGATGTTCGACTCCTCCATCGCGGGCGGCGTGGACCTGGGCACGGACGCGGCCTTCGACGGCACCGGCTCGGCGGCGGACCGGGTCTCGACCGGCTTCATCGGCTCGGTGCAGGTCAACGGCGACTTCCGGGAGTCGGACATCACCGCGGGCCTGCTGCGCGGGGCGGACAAGTTCTTCGGCACCCGCGATGACGCCATCGCGGCGGGGCGTTCCACGATCGGGGCGGTGACCATCACCGGTTCGAACGTGGGTTCGACGCGCGCCTCGGAGTCCTACCGCATCTCGTCCAGCGGCACGATCGGCACCGTCCGCGTGGGCGGGCAGACGTTCACGGGTTCACGCGGCAACTTCTCGGTGGAGACCCGCGTGCTGCCGCCCGTGCCGGTCCGCGTGACGGACCTGTCGGTGGACGTGCAGGCGCTCGTGTACACGGCCTCGCTGACGTTCAACCAGCCCATGGACATCTCCTCGCTCGACGGCGCCCTCTCGGTCTCCGAGGTGCGCGGCACCGGCGACGTGGAGGTCCGCCTCATCGAGGGCGTCGACTACACCCTGTCGTACATCGAGGGCACCAACACGCTGAACGTGACGTTCGCCCGCGACGTGGTGACCCGCAACCTGCCCATCACCAGCGGGCTGCCCGGCCCGGGCGTGTTCCGCTTCCGCCTGTCCGACTCGCTCACCCGGGGCCGCCTGACGCACATGCCGCTCGACGGCGACGCCAACGGCGTCATCGAGGTCGAGGACACGTACTCGCAGGACATGGTGGTGGGCGACGCGGGTGACAAGCTCACGCCGCTGGCGGTCCCCTTCGTCGATGGCTACCGCGTGGACCTCTACGGCCCCGCCAGCCTGGACTTCGTCTTCGACAACGACCGGAACCCCGACGGCCTGCCGGACCCCAACCGGACGCTCACCATCAGCGGCGCCATCGGCGACCACCCGGACAACGACGCGAACCACTTCCGGTTCGCCGGCGACGTGGACCTCTACAGCATCACGCTGCAGGCGGGCCAGATCCTGCAGCTGTCCTCGCTCTCGGGCGCTGCGTTCGCGGCGAACGTGTCGCTCCTGGACGCGCAGGGCAACGTCATCACCTTCGTCGGCAACGAGGCGGCGGCCGTCTCCCTGCCGTCGGTCCTCCCCGAGGCGGACGCCCCGGTGCAGACGCAGCCGCAGTCCTACCTCATCCGCACGACGGGCACGTACATCATCGCCGTGGGCGACACGAGCCAGGTCACCGGCAACAACGTGAACGACCGTGCCCCGGCGGCGGACGGGGAGCTCGGCGCGTACAGCCTGTCCTTCACCATCTTCGACGACGGTGACACCGGCTTCACCGCCGCCACCAACGCCGGCGACGGCGCCGCGGTGGTGAACGCCCCGGCCCCGATCTCGTTCGCGGGCCTGGACGGGGTGCTGGGCACCAGCGACGACGCCAGCAGCATCGTGATCGCGGACTTCACCTTCACGTACAACGCCGCGACCGGCACCGTCTCCGGCACCAACGGCGCGGGCATCAGCTCGACGACCACGGCCTCGGGCGTGTCGACGAGCGTGATCCAGTCGGCGATCGGCCCGTCGGGCGTGGTGGGGGCCTTCTCCAGCATCGCTTCCGACGTGGACGTGTTCCACCTCAACAACCGCCAGGCGATCAACCCCGGGACCAAGTTCCGGGCCACGGTGCGTCTGACCGACCTGGGGGCCGACCTGGGCAGCCAGGCGATCGCCTCCAACTCGAACAACCGGGGCTCGGTGCAGTTCGGCCTGTTCGACACGTCCAACTCCCTGTCCGTCGACGACGCGACGGTGGTCTTCAGCCCGTCGCAGTTCCTGCCCTACGGCGGCACGCCGAACACGGTGCTGGCGGACAACGGCAGCACCAAGTACGGCTTCGACAGCAAGGGCGACTTCTACATCGAGTTCGTGACTCCCGAGAAGCTCGGGGCCCCCGGGCAGGCCGGCACGTTCGCCCTCTACATGCAGGGCGTGGTGAACAGCCCCTACGAGATCGAGCTGACGACGCTGGGCACCGGCACGACGACCAAGCACACGCAGAACTTCTACATCGAGACCGCGGGCGGGTCCGTCAACTGGCTCGAGGCAGGCGGCCTGACCACGAAGCTGGCCGCGTTCAACCCGTCGCTGCTGGGCTTCACCGGCACCACGGCCGCCGGGCAGCCGGTGGGCGAGTACGTGCTGGGCCGCATGACCGCCACGCTCAACGCCCTGTTCCAGAGCACGGGCCTGGACGTCAACTTCTCGACGAACCCGGCGGACTTCGAGTTCCAGCCGTTCTCCACCATCTACCTGTCCAACGCGAACGACCCGATCAACCAGATCTTCAAGGCGTTCCAGTCGTTCAACATCCAGAACCTGGGCATCTTCAACTCGTTCAACTCGTCCTTCGTCACCACCCAGCCCTTCGGCGCAAGCGAGCACTCGGACCCCTTCAACACCGATCTCCAGGACGAGGCGGTCGTCTTCGCACCGGCCTTCGCGGTGATGGGCCTGACACCCCGCCAGACGGACATCGACCAGTTCGTCACCGACCTGTCGGGCGCGATCGCCCGCCGGGCGGGCGAGCTCATGGGCCTGCGCATCAGCACCGACAACGTGGTGGGCAACGCGCCGGTCACGACGTTTGACCCGCAGGCGGCGGACAGCGTCACCAACGCCCCGACGGGCGCGGTCACCTACACGCTCAGCGACCAGAACCGGGCCCTGTCCGACGCGCAGGACTCGATCGAGTCCACGGACTTCTTCCTTGGTCGTCAGCGGGCCCTGTCGCTGCTCAACCAGATCGTGGCCCGGCAGTAATCCGCCAGCGTTGTGCGTACGAGCTCTTCCCACCCCGGCGCGACGCCGGGGTTTTTTCTTGCCCGCGCGGGCATGGTCGGGGGGCGTCGGGAGGGCTCATAACACCCCAGATTGCGGAATTCCCTGCAGTCGGGTGGTCGTTGGCGAGGGAATCCCTTCATGGGCAGGTGCGATATCCCGCAAGGAGGCGGGTGATCCCAAAATTCTGTCAAAAACGCGCAGGCATTACCGCATCCATGAGTCATAATTGGGCGTCGACACGGCCCCGTGCGTGTGGTGGCGTTGTGCCGTCCCGGGTGGTCGTCGTTGGCATGTGTGGTAGGTGAGGAGTATGCATATGAAGATTGAGAAGTTTGCGGCGCCGGCGGCGCTCATCGCTGTGGCCGGCCTCGCGTGCACGGCCCTGGCGACCAACACCAACGAGACAGAACCCAACGACAACAAGGCGGGTGCGAACCCTGTGGTGGGCATGGTGTCCGGCGACACGATCACAGGCACGACGACCGGCACGAGCACGACGACGGCCGGCGCGGCGTCTTCGGACAACTTCCGCATCAAGACCGCCCCCGCTCCCCTGGGCATCTACCGCCACCAGCTGGTGATCACCACGACCACGGCGGGCCACACCGGCACGATCCGCGGCCTGAACCAGACCGGCGCGACCGCGGCCCCCTGGAACGGCTCTTCGGTCGGCACGATCGGCACGACCGATACAACGGTGCAGTCGACCAGCACTGCCACCACACCGGCCCGGGCCAACGTGTGGTTCGGCTTCGGCAAGGAAGAAGAGGTCTTCTACCGCGTGACGGGCGGCACAGCGACGACGGCGCCCTTCGTGGCCACCCTGACGGACACCCCCGTGACGCCCGTGTCCGGGCCGTCGGCCATCATCGCCGGGCCGGTGACCATCACCACGATCGGTCAGACGACCGAGGACACCGACTTCTGGCTGTACGACTCCAACTTCAACGCAATCCTGGGCGCTGGCTGCGACGATGAGTCCACCAACGGCGGCGGCACCGGCGCCACCGCCGAGGGAATCCTCACCCGCACGCTCACGCCCGGCACGTACTACCTGGCTGTCTCGCGTTACAACCTCTCCAACAACCAGGCCAGCCCCTGCGACGACGACTTCCGCATCGGCTCCGTGCTGGACTTCCCTAACGCGGTGCTCTGCACCAGCACCACCACGACCGCCGCGGACCTTGACGTGTCCATCGGCGGCAACATCGTGACGCTCGTCGGCGCTGCCAGCACCGGGTACGACGTGAAGTTCGTCCAGTTCACGGTGATCCCGCAGACCGCCCCGACGCCCCCGGTCGGCGCCGGCAACGCGGCGCCCGGCACGGCCAGCAACTGCGGCACGGCCACCAGCCTGCTGACGGTCGCGGTGACCCCGGGCGCGAACCCCGCCACCACGGCCCACACCGTGACGGTGGACCTCTCGGCCATCGGCGGCAGCAGCACGCAGTCGTTCTACGACGACGGCACCAACGGTGACGTCACCGGCGGCGACAGCACCTTCTCCTACACCGCCACGGTCGCGTCGGGCACTACCGCCGGCGCCAAGTCACTTCCCTTCGTCGTCGCCTCCACGGCGCCCGACGTGCGCAGCAGCAACGGCAGCATGGGGCTGACCGTGACCGACTGCCCACCCCCGGTCCCGCCGTGCCCGGCTGGCACCTCCGTCGTCCAGGGCACGATGCTCGACAGCGTCGCGGCCGTCGGCGGCGGCAACGGCATCGCGACCAACACGGTTTCGGGCCTGGGCAACATCAACGCGATCCGCGTCTCCGGCATGGCAGAGGAGATCAACGAGGCCACCTACGCCAGCGAGCTGCGCATCCGCGTGACCACGCCGGCCGGCAACTTCTACGACTTCAGCTTCACCGCCAACACGGCCTTCCCGATCCTGGATGACTACCTCTCCGAGCCCGGCCTTGAGCTGCTCGTGCCGCTGCAGAGCGGCGACGGCCTCTGGTCGGTGGAGGCGTGGGAGTCCTTCGACGACTCCGGCGTGGACGCGACCTGGCACGGCGTCTGCGTGACGGCGGCCAACGTCTCCACACCCCCGACGGTCTCCAACGTCGCCTGGTCGGTGAGCCCGATCTCCGGCACGGTGGGCGGCCCCTTCTCCAACAACACCTCGCTGCTCACCGCGAACGTCGGCCCCGGCTCTCAGCCGGCGAGCACCGGCCTGGCGGCCAGCGTCGACCTCTCCGCCCTGGGCGGCAGCGCCACGCAGGCGATGTACGACGACGGCACCCACGGCGACGTGACCGGCGGCGACGGCGTCTACTCGTACGCCTTCACGGCCAACGGCACGACGCCCGTCGGGACGTTCGCCACCACCGTCACGGCGAGCGACGCCGAGCTCCGGTCCGCGACCGGTTCGGCCAACCTCACCGTCGGCAGCGTGACCAACCTGGGCGCACTCACAGGCGCGAGCGCCGTGCTCCAGGCCGATGACAGCGCGATCGGCGTGGGTGAAATCCGCTGGTTCTCCTTCAGCCTCCCCTGCGACGTCAACGCCGCCAACACGCACTACTTCGACCTCGACACGGACGGCTCCGTGATCAGCGACACCGAACTGGCCCTCTACGACGCGGCGGGCACGATGCTCGCGACCGATGACGACGGCGGCACGGGCCTCAAGAGCCTGCTGACCTTCGGCACCGGCAGCGGCGCCCTGTACGACGGCATCGCGGCCAACGGCGTGGACGGCGCGGTCCTGGCGGCCGGCAACTACTACCTCGCGGTCGGCGAGTACAACTCCACGTTCGCGAACGGCTTCGTCGTGACCGGCGGTGACGCGGCCGGCACCTTCGACATCAACCTCCACACCAACCTCTCATGCGGCCCGGTGTGCGACAGCATCGACTTCAACCACGACGACCTCTTCCCGGACACGGCCGACATCGACGACTTCCTGTCGGTGTTCTCAGGCGGCCCCTGCTCCAACGACCCCAACTGCGGCGACATCGACTTCAACAACGATGACCTCTTCCCGGACACGGCCGACATCGACGCCCTGCTGAGCGTCTTCTCCGGCGGTCCCTGCTTCTAATCCCTCAGTCTTCAGTATTCCTTCACCCACACGGAGCCCCCGGACCACGCGTCCGGGGGCTCTTTTCTTTGGAGGTTGGTGCCGAGGGCGCCCGGTGCGGATTCCCCTTGGCGCACGCCCGCGTTTGTGGTATGGTGGGGTCTCTTGCCTTCGTGGGGGCCGCCCGCCGGCGGGCATTGCCCGTCGGAACCGGAGTCTTTTTCATGCAGATCCGCTCCGCGCTTGTGTTGCTCGCCCTTGCCTCGGTTGCCCGGGCCCAGACCGCGCCCGATGCAGGGCAGGTGGCCCGGGACTTTGCCGGCCAGCAGGCGCCGGTGGTGCTCGAGTCGATGGACATCCTGCGCGTGGGCCCGCACGGCCAGACAGGCCCGATCATCCGTGACCGGGCGTGCGCGGGTGTCGCGAGCCTCACCAACGCCTCGTTCACCGGCGGCTCGTACACGGCCCAGGCCGGCTTTGCGCAGGGTGAGATGCTGGCGGCGACGTACACGCTGCAGCCGAGCGAGTTCCCCATCCGCATCGATCTGGCGGAATGGATCCTGGTTACCAGCAACGCGACGGTCCAGACCACGACGCAGTGGAGCGTGCTGTTCTACGCGGGGGATCCGCAGACAGGGCAGCTGATCAGCGAGTCATCCTCGGACGACATCATCCTGCCGCACGCGCGGGTAGGTCCGGGCACGGCGGGCGTGAACATCCAGTTCTCGGTGGACCCCAACGACCCCGAGCAGATCATCATCTTTGACAACGGCAGCCACCAGTTCTCCGTGGCGTGGCGGATCGATCACCACAACAACCAGACCGGCAACCCGTGCGTCACCGGCCCCTCGACGACGAGCAACGCCTTCCCGTGCACCGACAACCCGTCCGGGGGCCTCCAGTTCGCCTCCCAGAACCGCCTGTTCGGCCTCAACTGCGGCTCGTTCGGCTGCCCGCCCAACGGCGGATGGGCGGCGTTCAGCAGCCTGAACCAGCTGTGCCGCCCGGGCGGCGACTGGGTGACGCGGGTCAACTGGTCGACCGTCAACTGCGTGCCGGTCACCGGGGCGTGCTGCCTGCCCAGCGGCACCTGCACCACCACAGACGGCGCCGGCTGCGCCACGCAGGGCGGCGTTTACCAGGGCGACAACACCACGTGCGCGGGCACCAGCTGCCCGCAGCCCACAGGGGCGTGCTGCACGGCGGGCGTGTGCAGCGTGACGACGCAGTCGCAGTGCACCACGGGGGGCGGCGTGTGGCAGGGGGCCAATACAACCTGCGCGGGCGTGAGCTGCCCTCAGCCAAGCGGTGCGTGCTGCATGCCCAACGGGTTCTGCCTGAACCTCACCAGCGCGAACTGCGCGGGCGCGGGTGGCACCTGGTACGGCGCCGGCTCGGCCTGCGCCCCCAACAACGTCTGCCCCACCGGCGCCTGCTGCCTTCCCAGCGGGAGCTGCGTGAACGGCGTATCCCAGCAGCAGTGCAACGCGCAGGGCGGCACTTTCCAGGGGGTTGGCACCAACTGCTCCAGCGTGTCCTGCCCCCAGCCCAACGGAGCCTGCTGCTTCAGCAGCGGGTTCTGCATCCAGCTCACGCAGGCGAACTGCGTCGGTGCCGGCGCAACGTGGGCCGGCCCCCTCACCACCTGCGTCGATACCAACGGCAACGGCCAGGCCGACGTGTGCGAGCCCGCCGGCCCCATCTGCGACACCGTCGACTTCAACCACGACGACCTCTTCCCGGACACCGCCGACATCGACGACTTCCTCGCCGTCTTCAGCGGGGGCGCGTGCAGCACGGGCACCTGTGGTGACATCGACTTTAACAACGATGGCCTCTTCCCCGACACCACGGACATCGACGCGCTCCTGAGCGTGTTCAGCGGGGGGATGTGTCTCTGATGACCTGACTCCACGCGTCCGCGGTGGTCCTGCTACCGGGCACGGAATACACACGGGAGGGAAACATGCGATCACGCGCACCAGTGGTGGCCATCCTGCCGGCGGTCGGTCTGCTCGCAGCGCCGGCGTGGGGTCAGTGCCCGCCCCAGTGGCAGCCCATCTCGAGCACCGGCCCCGACGCCAGCGTCCACGCACTCGCGCTCTGGGACCGCGATGGATCGGGCCCCGCCACACCGGTGGTCGCCCTGTGCGGGGCGTTCTCCGCCATCGGCGCCGTGCCCGCGTCGCGCGTCGCCACCTGGGACGGCTCGACCTTCGCGCCGCTGGACGCAGGGCTCAACAACGAGTGCCGTTCCATCGCTGCCATGCCCAACGGCGATCTGTACGCGGTGGGGGCCTTCACGAGCGCCGGTTCCGTCGCCGCCAGCAGGGCCGCGGTGTGGAGCGGCGGCGCCTGGTCCGCGATGGGATCGGGCGTCAACTCCGTGCTGCTCGCGGTGGTGCCGCGGACCGCGACTGAAGTAGTAGTGTGCGGGGCGATCACGTCCGCCGGCGGATCCCCCGCGTCGCGCATTGCGTCCTGGAACGGGTCTGCCTGGTCCTCCCTTGGGGACGGGCTCAGCAGCACGACCTCGGCGCTCGCGGTGATGCCCAACGGCGATGTGATCGCTGCGGGCGCCTTTACCAGCGCGGGTGGTGTGTCCGCCAACCGCATTGCGAGGTGGGACGGGACGTCGTGGTCCCCCCTGGGCGGCGGGCTGGACGTGCTGGTGCGCTGCCTGCTGGTGCTGCCGAGCGGCGACCTGCTCGCCGGCGGGGACTTCACCAACGCCGGGGGCGTGCAGACAAAGTACATCGCGAGGTGGGACGGCGCGCAGTGGAGTGCACTGGGCGGCGGCTTGGACGCCGCCACGCCCAACCCGGGTGTGTACGCGATGGCCCGCATGCCGGGCGGCGACGTCGTGGCGGCGGGCAACTTCACGGTTGCAGGCGGCAGCCCAGTGGCGCGGATCGCGCGCTGGGACGGCTCGGCGTGGAACGCGATGGGCCCGGGGATGGACGTTCTGGTGCGGTCCCTGCTGGTCCTGCCCGACGGACGCCTTCTGGCGGCGGGTGACTTCACGACCGCCGGTGGCGTTGCCACCACCCGTATGGCGATCTGGGCATCGCCGGGCACGTGCGGTCCGACCTGCGATTCCATCGACTTCAACGGCGACTCGCTCTTCCCGGATACCCAGGACATCGACGACTTCCTCGTGGTGTTCAGCGGAGGCGTCTGTGGCACCGGGACTTGCGGCGACGTGGACTTCAACAACGACGGCCTCTTCCCGGACACGCTCGACATCGACGCCCTGCTGAGCGTCTTCAGCGGCGGCCCCTGTCTGTAGGTGTCAGGGTGCGTGCCGGCGGGCCCTGCCCCGGCCTGCGCCACCATTCCTATCATCCGGCATGGGCATCGAAGCCGCACTCCCCGTTGATGGATTCCTGACCACCCAGCTGCGCTATGTCATGAACTGGGCCCGGCGCAGCAGCCTGTGGCCCATGCCCTTCGCGACCGCATGCTGCGGCATCGAGCTCATGGCGACGGCCTGCTCGCGGTATGACCTCGCCCGGTTCGGGGCGGAGGTCATGCGGTTCAGCCCCCGCCAGGCCGACCTGCTCATCGTCGCTGGTCGGGTCGCCGTCAAGACCATGCCGGTGCTGCAACGCATCTACGAGCAGATGCCCGAGCCCAAGTGGGTGATCAGCATGGGCGCCTGCGCCAGCACCGGCGGCGTGTTTGATACCTACGCGGTGGTGCAGGGGTGCGATCAGTTCATCCCCGTGGACGTGTACGTCCCCGGCTGCCCGCCCCGCCCCGAACAGCTCATCGAGGGCGTCATGGCGATCCAGCGGTACATCGACCAGGAAGGCATGCCGCCGCCGGGTGGCAAACGCGTGCCCTTGGGCCTGGTCCTCCAGCCCACGCACGCCCCCAAGGCGCAGCCCGTGGGTGTGAGCGTCTCCTGACGGGTTGCAAGGCACCGTGTGCGATCGGCGCCTACCCGTTGAGCACCACCATCACCTTGTCGATAATCTGCGCGAGCGGCACGTTCTCACCCTTGCCCTGCGTGTCCCGGCGCAGCTTGAATTCCACAGCGCCGGCGGCCATGCTCTTCTCGCCGACAGTGAGGCGCACGGGGATGCCGATGAGGTCCGCGTCCTTGAACTTGGGGCCCGGGCGCTCGTCGCGGTCATCGATGAGCACGTCCATGCCGCGGGACGCCAGCTCGCCCGCCAGCTTCTCGGCGGCGCTGACCAGACCGGCGTCGGCGGCGTTCACGATGGTGATGAGGACGTGATAGGGGGCCAGCGGCACCGGCCAGACGATGCCGTTGGCGTCGTGGCTCATCTCGACGCACGCGGCCATGGTGCGCGAGACACCGATGCCGTAGCAGCCCATGATGACCGTGCGCTGCTTCTGGTCCTGGTCCAGGACCCACAGGCCCATGGCCTCCGAGTACTTGGTGCCCAGCTTGAAGATGTGGCCGACCTCGATGCCGCGGCTGGTGGCCAGCGTGGCGCCCTTGGCGCGGGGCGAGGGGTCGCCGGCGAGGGCGTTGCGCACATCGGCGACCTTCACGTTGGTGGCCTTGTGCGGGTCCAGTCCCAGGTCGCGCTTCCAGTGGAAGCCGGTCACGTGGTGGTCGTTCTCGTCGGCCCCGGTGGCCCAGGCGACCGCGCCCTGGGCAGCGTCGGGGTCGATGAGCA
Organism: Phycisphaerales bacterium; assembly: GCA_046350475.1. GTDB lineage: Bacteria > Planctomycetota > Phycisphaerae > Phycisphaerales > UBA1924 > BJHL01. The sequence goes on from JAXMAJ010000001.1 coordinate 941,045, forward strand.
GCAGGCAGCCCGGGATGGTCGAGGCGACCCTGGGGCTGACGTACCCGATCACGAAACCGGCGGCGCGTGCGGCCTTCTCGTCGGCCAGTGCCACGCTGTAGCCGCTCGCCGCCTTGACCTTGCCCTCGTTCACGTCGTGGTCGCCCCGCACGGTGGCCAGCACCCACCGGACGCCGTTGGGCGCCGTGCCCTGCCCGCCGGTCACGCTGAAGACGATGGTCTTGAGCATGTGGGAGGGGGCAAGCTTGAGGTGCTGGGCCACGAGCTCGATGCCGGGCATGTGGGGCGTGTGGTGCTTCACCATCGGCTGCGTGGGCTGACCATCGATATCCCAGGATCGCTCGCCGATCTCGCACTTCTCGACGTTGGCGGCGTAGCCGGAGACGGGGCACTTGAGCACGGTGTCCTCGCCGCTGTCGCAGTTGACCATGAACTCGTGGCTGGCCGAGCCGCCGATGGGGCCGGACTCGGCCTCGACCGCGGAGAAGTTCAGCCCGCAGCGACGGAAGATGTTGCTGTACGCGCGGTACATCGCGTCGTAGGTGTCGTTGAGACCACCCTTGCCCTCGATGACGGTGTGGAAGGAGTAGGCGTCCTTCATCAGGAACTCGCGGCAGCGCAGGAGGCCGGCGCGGGGGCGCGCCTCGTCGCGGAACTTGGTCTGGATCTGGAACAGGTTGAGGGGGAGCGCCTTGTAGGAGTTCACGCACGTGCGCATGAGGTCCGTGATGGTCTCCTCGTGCGTGGGCGCGAGCGCCGTGCGCCGGCCCTTGCGGTCCTCGAGCTTGAACAGGTTGTCGCCGTAGGCAACGTCACGCTTCGTGTCCTTGTAGAGCTCGAAAGGGGCGAGGGCGGGCAGGAGGAGTTCGGACGCGCCCGCGGCGGACAGCTCCTCGCGGATGATCGTGCTGATCTTCTGGAGGACCCGCCAGGCCAGGGGCAGGTAGTCGTAGATGCCGGCGCCCACGGGGCGCATGTACCCCGCGCGGTGCAGCCAGATGTGGCTGGGCACTTCGGCATCTTTGGGAGCCTCTCGCGTGGTGGGGATCAGTGTCTGCGACCACCTGTGGATGGTGGGGGCTTTGTGGGCGGAAATCGGCGAGGTGGGGGAGGTGTGGGAGCTCGTGGCCATGAGGCCGCATCGTAGATGCGCGGGGCCCCGCTGGGCGAGGGGAAAGACCGGGGCCTTGCGTGCAATAGGCGGCAAGGCCGACGGTGGTTCAGGCCCTCGCCGCGGCCCACCCGCAGGCGATGAGGGCCTGCGTCCAGCGGGTGCGTTCCGAGTTCCCGAACTTGTTGGCGTTGCGTCCGCCTGCAGCGTTCCACCACCAGCAGGTTTCCAGGGCGGCGCCGACATCCAGCGCGAGGTCGGCAACCTGCCGGTCGGTGAGTTCCGCGTACGGGGCCTCGATGGTCACTCCCAGCGGACCCGTGTCGAGTGAGGCAAGGCGAGACACTACCAGGGCACGGTCGGCGATGGCGGCGAGCCTGTCCAGGTCCAGGGAATCACTCACTGCGGCGCTGACCGGCCAGATGACCCGTGCGCAGCCCAGGCTTGCGGCGAGGTGGCAGGCCGAGAGCATGGAGACGGCCTCGCGTTCGCCCTCGGTGCCGCTGGAGGCGGTCGCCGAGGCTGGGCGGCGGTCGGCGGGGCATTCGGTCAGGGCGTAGTGACGGGTCTGGATGGCGACGGCATCGATGTGGGTCTGGGTGAGCGGCTCGCCCAGCCGGAAGGGCATCACGATGGGCCGGGCTGCTGCGGCCGCGGCATCGTCCAGCGCCGAGAGCTCCTCCGCAGCGCATGCGCAGGCGAGGAGGGAACCGATGTTGGCGTCCGAGAGGATGAGGGCACGCGCTGCCATCCGCGCAAGGGTACACGCGCCTCCCTAGCCGAGCGCGAACTCCCGGAGGCTCTCGTGCACGGGCCCTTTGGGGTGCAGGGTGCTCTTGATGAGATGGATGGTGCGGACCTCGAACTGCAGGGGCGAGGCGTCCCGCCCATCGGCACTGAGGTCCGACGTGGCGGTGTAATCGGCGCCCGAGCCCGGGAATCGCACCAGCGTCATGTGGGGCAGGAACGGCCCTGACCGGCGTTCACGCCCGGCGAGTCGGTTGGAGAGCCTCTTCTGCAATTCCATGAGCGAGGGGGGAGAGTCGGTTTCGGCCGCCACGAGCCGTGCGGGCCCACGGTCGGGCAGCGTAATCAGCCTGAGGGGCCGAACGATGCAGGGCCGGATGCCCTTGCAGGCAGCCTCGACCGACGCCTCGACTTTGCCCATCGCTCCAGGCTGCCGGTCGCCCAGAAACAGGAGCGTGATGTGCACGTGGTCGGCGGGCACCAGCTTGTGCTCGGGGAGAGGGAGGGCCCTGGCCCGGGCCAGCAGCCAATCGGCAACGGCCGGGCTGGGGTAGGCGGCGAGGAAGAGGCGGAGCGCTGCCATGGGGTTGCGGGTTGGGCGCTGGGGGGCGTCAGCCGGTCACTGAGGTCCGCGTTTGCGGGATCCGGCGTACTGCATGATGGCCGGGTTGCCCTTGGCGGGCCGACCATTGACGTAGGTGTTCATCTTCCCGGCCCGGGCGGTCCCCTGGGATGAAGTTTCCGAGCAGCCGGCCGCGATGACGGCGGCGATGACCAGCAGGATCATGAGGGCGTACTTCATGAATGAGGCTCCTCCGTGGCGATATGGACAGGAGAACGCTAGGCACGGGGTGCCCGGGAGCATGCCATGTTCGAGCACCGCACCGAACCACTTTTGTCCCAGGGGCAGTTCGTCCGGCGCATGGTGCTGGCGGTGGTGATCTGCCTGGGCCTTCTCGCCGGTTCGTTGGCGCTGGGCGTGGGCGGGTTCCGGGAGACAGAGCACCTGTCCTGGCTGGATGCCACGCTGGAGTCCTCCATGCTGCTGGCCGGGGAAGGGCCCCTGCACGCGCCGGTGACGGTCGGGGGCAAGGCGTTCGCCTCGTTCTACGCCGTCTTCTCCGGGGTGATGTTCATCACGACGGCCGCGACACTGCTGACCCCGGTGCTGCACCGCATCATGCACCGTCTGCACCTGGACGACGAGGGCGGCTGACGCGCCCGGGTCTACGCTGGCCCATGCCCAAGTCACGCCTGGAGGCATTCAGCGACGGCGTCATCGCCATCATCATCACCATCATGGTGCTGGAACTGAAGGTGCCCCACGGCGAATCGCTCGACGCGCTGGCCCCGCTCCTGCCGGTGTTCCTTTCCTACGTCCTCAGTTTCGTGTACGTCGGCATTTATTGGAACAACCACCACCACCTGCTGCACTCGGCGCGCCGGGTGTCGGGCGGGGTGCTGTGGGCGAACCTGCACCTGCTCTTCTGGCTCTCTATCCTCCCGTTCGTCACGGGGTGGATGGGTGAGAACCACTTTGCGGTCGTGCCGACAGCCTGCTACGGCCTGGTGCTGCTGTGCGCCGGAGCCGCGTACTTCATCCTGCAGGGGTGCATCCTCCGTGCAAACGGGGGCGACACCGCCCTCGCCCGGGCGCTGGGGCGCGACCTCAAGGGCAAGTCGTCGATCCTGCTGTATGCCGCCGCTGTTGGGCTCTGCTTCCTGAAGCCTTGGATGGCGCACGCCATCTATGTGCTGGTGGCGCTCCTGTGGCTGGTGCCGGACAGACGCATCGAGCGCGCCGTGGGCGAGCACCACGCCTAGCGGCAGTGGCCACCGCCGTGCCCGCCATGGCCACCCCCGCCCCAGTTCCCACCATGGGAACCGCCATGGCAGTCGTCCCAGCCCCCGTCAGCGAGGCAGAACTCCCAGAACACACACCCGGACTGGCCGATCACCGCGCCGCACAGCACCGCCGCCAGCACCCCACGACGCACCCAAGCTCTGATTCCCTGCCGCATGACATCCCTCCCATGGACACGGGCCCCCGCTGCCCATCGACATTAATCTACACTAACTATATGTTTGTGTCTACTAATAATTCGATGCGCAGGACGGGTTTCGGTTCCCGCTACCCTCTGGACCATGGCTCTGACGCCCACCAAACCGGCCCCAAACCCGCAGGTTGCTGACCGGTTCTCCCACTTCGGACAGTCGATCTTCGCCGAATACTCGACCCTCGCGGCTGCCCACAACGCCGTGAACCTGTCCCAGGGCTTCCCGGACTTTGACGGGCCGGCCCATGTGAAGGAAGCCGCGATCGCCGCGATCCGGGCCGGGCAGGCCCAGTACGCGCCCATGACCGGCATCCCGCCCCTGCGGCGCGCGATCGCCTCGATGTGGGAGGGGCGGGGCTTTGGGCCAGTCGACGCCGACGCGGAGGTGACGGTGACGTGCGGGTGCAGCGAAGCGCTGACGTGCGTGTTCGCGGGGCTGCTGAACCCGGGGGACGAGGTCATCATCTTCGAACCGTTCTTCGACTACTACGCCGCGGGGCTGGCCTGGTCGGGGGCGACCGGCCGCTTCGTGACGCTGCACGCGCCGGCGCGGGACGGCGAGCCCTTCCGGTTTGACGAGCAGCAGTTGCGGCGGGCGTTCACGCCGCGCACCAGGGCGATCATCCTCAACACGCCGCACAACCCCACCGGCAAGGTGTTCACGCGTGCGGAACTGGAGCTCATCGCATCGCTGTGCACCGAGCACAACGTGGTGTGCGTGAGCGACGAGGTGTACGAGCACCTGATCTTCGAACCGGGGCTGCCGCACATCCCGATCGCGACCCTGCCGGGGATGCGCGACCTCACCATCACGCTCAGCAGCCTCGGCAAGACATTCTCGCTGACGGGGTGGAAGGTGGGGTGGGCCATCGCGCCGCCGCACCTGTCCGCGGCGGTGCGCGCCGCCCACCAGTTCAACTCGTTCTCGGGGTGTGTGGTCACTCAGCACGGCGCGGTCGCGGCTCTCAACGCGCCCGGCGCGTACGCCCGGGACCTGTGCGGGCTCTTCCGGCGCAACCGCGACGCGCTGGGCGACGCGCTGCGGCGGGCGGGGCTCGTGGTCCACCGGTCCGACAGCACGTACTTCCTCATGGCGGACCACACGCCGGTCTCCCGACGCCTCGGGCTGGACCCCGCCCGGGGCGACCGCGCTTTCTGCGAGTACCTCACGAAGGAGGTGGGGGTCGCGGCTATCCCGCCCAGCGTGTTCTACGAAACCAAGGAGCTGGGCCGCACGCTGGCCCGGTTCGCGTTCTGCAAGAAGATCGAGACGATCAACGAGGCCTGCCGCAGGCTGGAGCGACTGCAGGCGTAAGCCGCCCGCGCCGGGACGCGGCTCAAGGTGGTACAGGAAGGGGACGCAGGACGGTGCGACGCCCAGTTCCCCGCCGGCCCGGGCTACGGCACGACAAAGCCGCCATCGACAATCAGGTTGTGCCCCGTGACAAAGCTCGCGTCGTCGCTGAGCAGGAACAGGACCGGCCTTGCGATCTCGTCGGGCGTGCCGATGCGCCCCAGGGGGTGCATCGCGGTGATCGCCCGCATCCCCTCGGCCCCGCCCACGAAGCGGTCGAGCATCTCGGTCGCGATCCCGCCGGGCGACACGCTGTTCACGCGGACGTTCCGCGGCGCCCCCTCCATCGCACCCGTCTTCGTAAGGCCGATCACGGCGTGCTTGCTGGCGATGTAGATGCCCGCCCCGGCCATGCCGATGGTGCCCGCGATCGACGCGTTGTTGACGATCGAGCCACCGCCCTGCCTCAGCATCGCACGCAGCTCGTGCTTGAGGCACAGCAACGTGCCCAGCACGTTCACGTCGGTGATGCGGCGGTACTGCTCCACCGTGGCCTCCGCCAGCGCCACCCCCGAGATCTCAATGCCCGCGTTGTTGAAGGCCCCATCAAGGCGGCCGTTCACGGACAACGCCGTGCGCACCGCCTGTTCCACGTGCCGTTCGTCGGTGATGTCGCCGTGCACGAAAGTGCAGGCGGGCCCGCACGACGAGACCTCGGCCGCCACGCGCTGACCCTCCTCCGCCCGCGGCCCGGTGATCACCACGTGCGCCCCGGCGCGGGCCGCAGCGATGGCCGTCGCGCGACCGATGCCCGTTGTCGCCCCGGTCATGAGGATTACCTTGCGGGAGAGGTTCATTGCGTGCCTCCATCCCCGTGCGCTCACCACCATTGTGATGTCACGGGGCCGCGATGGTGCCCGCCAGAGGTGGGGATTCTCAGCGGTGGGAGAGCCTTGTCGGGCGCCCTATGCCGCCGGGACTTCCACGATCATCGTCGTCCCCTGCTTCCACACGCTCTCCACCCGCACACTCCCTCCCAGGCCCTTGACGGCGTGCTTGACGATGGCGAGCCCGAGGCCGGTGCCGCGTCGGGATGACATCCCGGTGCGGCTGGGGTCCACCTGGTAAAAGCGTTCGAATATGCGTGCCTGCTGGTCCAGCGGGATTCCCAGCCCCTGGTCGACGACGCGGAAACGCACCCCGGCTCCCGTCCGTTCCGCCTCGACCCGGACGGCCGTGCCCTCGTACGCGAACTTGGTGGCGTTGTCCACCAGGTTCTTGAGGATGAGCGTGAGGAGACGCCGGTCGGTATGCAGCTGCGCCGCCCCGGGCTCCACCGCGAACTGGAGCGTGAGGTGGCGCTCCGCGCACACCTGCTGGAAGTCACCGACCAGCGTGTCGGCGATGCCGGCGAACGGGAATTGTTCTCGCGAAACGGGCACGTCGGGGGATTCCAGGCGCGAGAGGTCAAGCAGGTCCTCCACCAGTTCCTGGAGGCGTTGCACGTTGGAGCGGATGACCTGTGTCAGGCGTGCCCGCATCGGACCGTCTTCCCAGGCGCCGTCCTCCAGGGTTTCCACGCTCAGGCGGATGGTGGACAGGGGCGTGCGCAGCTCGTGGCTGGCGTTGGCCACGAAGTCGGTCTTGAGGTGCACGGCCCTGGCCAGGTCGGTCACGTCTCGCATCGCGACCACCACGCCGTTCGCCGGGCCCCCCGCGCCCTGCCCGAGGCGCACGGGCGCGCACAGCACCTGGAAGATCCGCGGCGCACCGTCGCGCACCAGGTTGACCTCCGCAACCCCGGCCTCGCCCCCCAGCGCCCCGGCGTGCAGGCGGATGACCTCAGCCTGGGTGAACAGCTGCTCCAGAGGGCGGCCAAGCACCTCCGCCGGTCGCCTGGCCGTCACGCTCTCCACCGCCCGGTTGCAGGCCACAACAACGCCCGCCCGGTCGGTGGCCAGCGTGGGCCCGGGCGTTGCGTCGAACACCGCACGCAGCCTCGACAGGTCGGCCAGCGCATCGCCAAGGCGCGCAACCACCGGACCGCGGACCCCACGCAGGGATTGCGTCACGCGGGCCGCCCTGTTGAGCCCCGTATCCATGGGCTGGCGGTCTGCCCCGCTCGCCCGCCACAACTCGTCCGCGACCTCTTCCAGGTCGTCGAGCCACTGCCGGCGGGGGCGGGCTATCCAGACCGCATAGACCCAGGTGCACACGCCGGCCGCCAGGCCCGTGATGCTCAGCAGCCACGGCCCGGGCCAGCCCAGCACTACCCCCGCGCACAGCACCACCACCGGGGCCCAGAGGAGCGACACCGAAGTCGCGTCGATGCTGAGGACGCTGCGCTGCGCCATGCCGGGGATGCTACGGGAGGGCTTCGCCTGCGTCCGCCGTCTCCTCATCGGGCGTGGCCTTGTAGCCCACGCCCCGGATCGTCTTCACGATCCCCGCGTGCGGACCGAGCTTGCGCCGGACACTGGTGATGTGCACGTCGATCGTGCGCTCCGTCACGGTGATGCCCGGGCCCATCGCCCGGGCCATCAGCACCGACCGGGACAGCACCTTGCCCCCCGCGCTGATGAGCGCCGCCAGCAGCTTGAACTCCGTGAGCGTCAGCTTGATGGGCTCGCCGTCCACCAGCACCTCGTGGGTGTCGGTGTGCACCTCGATCGCGCCAAGCGTCAGGGCCTTGCCCCCCTGCGGCGCCCCGCCCGTCCGGCGAAGCACCGCCTCAATGCGTGCCAGGAGGATCCGGGTCGAGAAGGGCTTTGAGATGTAGTCATCCGCTCCCACCGTCAGCCCGACCAATTGATCGACTTCCGCACCTTTGGCAGTGACCATGACAATGGGCACGGACGCAGTCGCGGGGTTGGACCGGATGCGGCTGGCGACTTCGGTCCCCGTGAGTTCAGGGAGCATCACATCGAGAACCACAAGATCAGGGGACTTTTCCGAGACGTAGTCCAGCGCGGCCCGTCCGGTGTGGACCGCCGCCACGTCGTAGCCCGCTTTTCTGAGGTTGTAGGAAATGAGATCGCAAAGGTCTTTCTCGTCATCGACGACGAGGATGTGCTTGCGGGTGCTCATATTTAAGTCGCTGTAAAAAGAGAACTTATGTTTAGAGTCTGGTCGGAAGCTCGCGCAACTGCTGCGAGTGTAACCGGATGAATGGCCAACGACTTGCGCGGATTCAATCAAGATTGCGCATAGCCAGACCCGCAGGCAGGGGAAACCGGGCGTGGAAAAGTTGTGGCGTTTTCGGGCCACGCTCCGATCCTGCTGGAAAGGAGTAAAGTGAACGCTACCATCCGGCCCCGCGACCCCTTCCAGCGCGGGGCATCTACAGGGACCGCTTCTGCGGTGCTACCAGCCCACAAGTGAAACGCCCGGGCCCTCCAGGGCAATCAGGCATCGGTTCAGGTGCAAAGGAAGCAGGATCAGGTCTTTCCCGGCGGCGACGCCGGTGGACAAAGGGTGGGGAGGCGGTCTCCCCAACAGCAAGTCGAGTTTCGGGGCCGTTTGGAGCGGCCCATGCACGAGGTTCAGCAGGGGCAACGTCCCGACGGTCGGAGAAGTCCAGCCCCACGGCCTCGTCAGAAGCATTCGCTTCGAGTTGGATGACTGCAAGAAGGAGTCAATAGATGAAGAAGACGCTTGTTCTGGTTGCCGGCGCCGCCCTCAGCATCACGGGTGCAGCTCTGGCTCAGGGTGGTGGCAACTACCACGCTTCCGGCTTTACGATTTCCGACGCCTCCGGCGACAACAGCCTCACGGTCGGCGGCGCCGCCCTCCTGGAGTACAGCGCGTCCTTCCGCGACAGCGACGCTGTCGGCGATCAGGACGACTTCACCCAGGGCTTTGGTGACCCCCTCGTCCGCTTCCGCTTTGGCGGCCACGTCGGCAGCAAGAAGTTCACCTACAAGGTGCAGCTGACCAGCAGCGAGTTCGACGACAGCACCGGCAGCGGTTCGGTTGACGCCCTCGCCGTGTCCTCCTTCCAGGCCGACGACGTGTACGGCGAGTGGGACATGGGCAACGGCTGGTCGTTCCGCTGGGGCCAGTTCAACGCCCCGTACGCCCGCGAAGTCACCATGGGCGCCGAGTCCCACCTGGGCACCGGCTTCTCCCAGACCGCGCAGTACTTCGGCCAGGGCTACAGCCAGGGCCTGATGTTCGGCTACAGCGACGAGCAGATGCGCTTCCAGGGCTCCTGGAACGACGGCTTCTACTCCGCCAACACCCCCTTCAACACCGAGTCCGCTGACTACGGCCTCACCGCCCGCGTCGAGGGCATCGTGACCGGCGCCGGCTTCGCCCAGTTCGACAACCCCTCCTCCTGGATGAGCACCTCCGGCGACAACGTGCTCGTCGGCGGCGCCTTCCACTACGAGTCCGGCAGCGAGACCGGCGGCACCACCGATTACGATTCGTGGGGCTTCACCGCCGACGCCGCGTGGCACGGCCCCGGCTACGGCCTCAGCGCCGCCTTCTTCTACATGAAGTGGGAGCAGGGCACCTTCGACGCCTCCGACTTCGGCTTCAACGTCGCGGGCTCCTACTTCTTCAACGAGAACGTGGAAGGCTTCGCCCGCTGGGACGCGTTCTTCCTCGACAACGACGTGGTCTCCTCCGCCGCGGACGACCAGATCAACTTCCTCACGGTCGGCGTGAACTGCTACCCCTTCCAGGAGAGCAACGCCCTCCGCTTCACCGCGCAGCTCGGCTACTCCCTTAACGACACCTCCGCGTTCGGCAGCAGCGCGGGCTCCTTCTTCCCCTCCGACAACGGCTTCCTCGGCCAGAACACCGACGGCGAAATCGCCATCGAGCTCCAGGGCCGCTTCATCTTCTGATCACACCTGCTGATCAGCAGTACGCAAGCTCGACCGACCGCCCCGCAAGGAGCGGTCGGTTCTTTTTTGAATGTCGGTTCTCTTGGAAGGAACGATCCCTCTGCTCACGGGGCAGGGGCCCACGCTCAGCACCGCAGCGCGCGCACCGCCTCTTCCGCCGTCACCGCCTGGCGCAGCCCGATCCCGCACGACGCCGCCATCCCCGCGCGCCTCCGCTCCACCGCGCCCTGCAGCGAGTCCCCCGGGTCGGCACGCACGATCGGCACGTCGCTCCCGAAGACCAGCCCGTCCCCGGGCACGCACCCCGAATCAACAAGGTCCCGCAGCGGCAGCACCCGGTCCAGCCGGTGCGGCAGGGCCCGGTCCAGCACCTCCATGTCGGCGAGCAGGTGGCAGGGCTGCACGCTGCACACCACCCCGAGCTGCGCGAACCGCGGCACGTCCGCGTCGTCGATCACCTCGCAGTGCTCGATGCGCAGGCGCGCCGGCCCGCCCCGCCACAGCGCAGACGCCTCCCACGCGTCGAGCGTTGCCCTCACCGCCCCGTCGCCGATGGCGTGGACGGCAAGCCCTTGGCCCAGACCCGCCGCCCGCTCCATCGCCCCGCGCAGCGCCGGCTCGTGCATCAGCGCGAGGCCGCGCGGGTGCGATGGGTCCCCGTCCGCGTACGGGTCCAGCATCCAGGCGGTGCGGCTGTTGAGCGTCCCGTCCGCGAACACCTTGCCTCCCATCAGGCGCACACCGGGGCGCGCGTAGGCCCGGGCCGCGTCGACCTGCTGGGCCAGCTCCGGCAGCAGCGGGTACAGGCCCACCGGCATCAGCAGCTCACCCGCATCGGATAGCTCGGCCAGCAGCGGGCCCAGCCACGCGGGGCTCAGGAGGTCGTGCACCTCCCGGTACCCCAGGGCATGCAGGTGCCGCAGCGCACTACGTACCAGGCCGGCCCGCTCCGCGGGGCCGGGCTCAGGCGCCGCGTTCCACACACGCTTCGCGGCGGACTCGAGCAGCACGCCGGTGGGCAGCCCCGCCCGGTCACGCACAACAACCCCCCCCTCCGGGTCCGGTGCGCCGTCGTGCAGCCCGGCGGCTCGCATCGCCGCCGAGTTGGCGGCCACGCTGTGGTGATCGAACGACATCAGCGCGATCGGGCGGTCGGGGCTGACGGCGTCAAGCTCCTGGCGGGTCGGCCAGCGGGGCTCCCGCCAGCCCTCCACGCGCATCGAGCACGCAAGCACCCATTGTTCGCGCCCCGTGTGTGCGTCCATGGCGCCCGACGCCCCGCGCACACGCTCCAGGCATTCCTCGAGCGATGTGCAGTCGGCAAGCGAGAGCATCGTCAGCGATCGCCCGAGCATCGCCAGGTGCGCGTGCGATTCCCGCAACGGGGGCAGGGGCCGTGGAAGGGGTGTTGGGCGTTCGGGTGGTGGGGGAGACCCCGGCGGCTGCGAAGTCATGGCAAGGGCACCCCCAGCAGAGAAGCCAGCTGCTCGCGCCCTTCGTCGGGGGTGCTGACCGGGCGTGGGAACTCCAGGCGGAGCACGTCAAACCGCGCCCTCACGTCAGCGCCCCAGGGGTCCACTCCCACCATGCGGGGTTCCTCAGGGGCGACCCCCGCCACCCGCACACACGCCCCCGCCAGCTCCCTGGGGTGCTCATTGACAGCGCGGCAGAGCCTCCCCTCGTGCTTCCGCAGCGGGTTGGTCAGGCGTACCAGGTCACCGTCGACCACTTCATCAAGGCATTTGACGCTGTCCACCTCCAGCAGGGCCCAGCGGGCATGAGCGGGCTTCCCGAAGTACGCGCCGTGCCGGTCGCACGCCTCTTCCCTTCCAGGGTCAACCTCCCTGGGCACCCCGGTCACCTGCAGGCAATCCGGCGCCGAGTCATCGGGCAGGAAAAGCACCGCGGAACCCCCGTCCAGCGCCCGCCCGGGCACCGGCAACACAGGCTGTCCGGTCAGCGGATCGAGCACGAAACGCACGGTTTCCACGGTCTCGCCGAAGGAAAGCACCCCGCCGTGGTGCATCCGCAGGCGTCGCAGCATCTGGGCCGCGGGGGCATGGTCGTGGGGCGTACTCACGGCAGGATCATTCGCAGCGGGCCGGGGCGGCGTGCCCCAAAAACGATCGCGGGGCCGACGATTGCCAGCCCCGCGTTCGCTGCGTTGTCCTGTGAGTTCTTCCGCATCGTGTTCGACGCGGGAGGGCCGGGCCTCACAGCCCGGGTGAAGATGGGAACGACTTGCGATCCCTCTTCAGGCTGCGAGCAGCCTTACTTCTTCTTCTTGCCCTTCTTCTTGGTCTTCTTCGCCATTGATCATCTCCTTGGCAACACGGGAAGCACCTTCAACGCAACGAAGCGCCGCGGCGCTCACCCTAAGACTCGGCACAGTGTATCGGAAGTTGTGGCACTTGTGCTTGATGATTGTGGAAAATTGTGGAGAACTTGGCGCACACGACACGGACGCGCGCACTCCGCGCGATCAGAACAGAGCGCGCGGCGAGCACGCACGCAGCGCAACACCACCTTGCAGCGACACTCCGCCGTGCGATCTGCCCGCGCCCTCGCCGCTCGTGCTGCGCCTGTCTTCTGCAGGCGCCCAAGGAATCTTCTCCCTCTATACGCGCACTCCGGCAGCAGCCGCGACCCACCCTTGCGCCTCTGATACCCTCGCGGAACACCCGGAGGACGCCTTGACCACCATCCATTCCCGCACCCTCGCCTGCGGCATGCCCCTGTTCGTCGAGGTCATGCCCTCGGTCCGCTCCGCGGCCGTGTACTGGATGATCCCCGCGGGCTGCGCGACCGATCCGGACAACCGCGAGGGCGTCAGCACCATGGTGGAAGAGCTGCTCCTGCGGGGCGCAGGTGCACGCAGCAGCAAGGAACACGCGGACGCCGCGGACCGCCTGGGAGCCACCCGCGGGACCTCCACCGGCACCTTCACCATGGGCGTTTCCTCCACAATGCTGGGGGAGAGGGTGTGCGATGTCCTGCCGCTGCTGGTGGACATGGTGCGCAATCCTCGCCTGGACCCGGAGGCGATCGAGGCCTCGCGAGACCTGTGCATCCAGGCCATCGAATCGCTCAAGGACGACCCGCAGGAGCGCGCCATGATCGCGACGCGGTCCCGGCACAACCCATACCCGATCAACCGTTCGGGTATGGGCACCGTGGAGGCGTTCGAATCGATGTCCCGCGAGGACCTCACGCGGTGGTGGGGGAGCTTCGCGCGGCCCATGGGCAGCGCGTTGGGTATCGCCGGCGCGGTGGACGCGGACCGCGTGGAACGCGTCCTCAACGACCTGCTGAGCGGGTGGTCCGGCGTTGCACCAGCCCCGGTCATCGGCCCCACGCCCGCACGTGGGTATGCGCACGAAGAAGACGACTCCTCCCAGGTGCAGATCGTCGTGGCCTACGACGCGCCCCCCGAGCCCAGCCCCCTCGCGGTGCTCGAAAAGCTCGCCGTCAGCGTCCTCTCCGGCGGCATGTCCGGCCGTCTCTTCACCGAGGTCCGGGAGAAACGCGGGCTCTGCTACAGCGTCTCCGCGGGCTACCGGGGCGACAAGGAGTTCGGCACCGTCATCGCGTACGTCGGCACCACCCCGGAACGCGCCCAGCAGTCGCTCGATGTCCTCCTCGAGCAGCTCCGTCACATCACAACCCACGAAGGACGTGTGACCGAGGAGGAGTTCCGCCGCGCCAAGGTCGGCATGAAAAGCGGCCTGGTCTTCAGCGGGGAGTCCACGGGCGCGCGCGCGGGTGCACTGGCCACCGACTGGCGACGCCTCGGCAGGCCCCGCACGCTCGACGCCATCGCCGCGGAAATCGAGGCCGTGACCCTCGATCAGCTCAACGCATACCTCGCGCAGCGCCGGCTGGGCACGCTCACCATCCAGACACTCGGCCCTGACCCTTTGAACGGGTAAGCAGCCATACCCGGCCCTCCGACCTTGCGCATCCTCCGCACCGTGAGCACACCTATCATGGTGTATCTCGTGGGTGCTCGCGCGGCTTTCGTCCCAGCGGAGGTCCAGCCATGAGGTTGCGCATTACCCCCATCGTGCCCGTGCTTGTGCCGGCGTTCCTGAGCTGTGCCACAGGACTTCCTGCGCTCGCACAGGAGGCGGTTGGTTCTGCGATGGTCCAGTTTTCTGTTTTCGACCCGTCGGCAGGGGCTGGCAATGGTGCCTGGGTGCAATCAATGACGGCACAGCCGGGTCAAAGGGTGGAATGGCGTCTGGACGTCGTGTACACGGGCACGCGGACGGACCTGTTTGCGCTCGGGGAGGTGCTGTTCCAGCCGACCGTCGAGAATGCAGACAACATCGATGCCGGCGACGGTGTTGATGCCTTCGGGCCATGGTGCGTCGTTGGTCCATGCGATATGCCTCCTGAGATTTGTTATCCACTCTCGCAGACCTCCGCGCGTTCCGGCGACCCTCTGGCCCGTTACGGGAAGGTCGACTTTGGAGGTAACCCAACTTCCTGGCCCGGGGGCAATCAGTTGACGTTGTTCCGGCACAGCCAGGGGTCCGGGGGTGCCCCTCCCGGAGAATGGATGCGCATCGCCGGCGCGTCTGCCATGAACTGGCCGCTCCCGCTCAGTTGCCCGCCCCGGCCCGAGGAAATCAACCTGATTCTGCACGGGGTAAGCAGCATCCAGCAGAGCCAGGCGCTGGCGCCATCGCATCACGTCAGCGGAACCGCTCCTGTCGTATTCCGCGATGCCCTGCAACTGAGCATGAGCCCCTTCGCACGCACCATTACCCTGAGCACATTTCGGACGAGCTTGGGTCGACCCGTTGGTATTACCTCATGCGACGACCGAAGGTACATCTCCTGGCAGGCCGGATCCGCCGACTCGGGCTCGTGGCGCACGCTCGAGCCAGCGATATCTCCCGCGTACATCTTCATCACAGGCAACGCCTGCGATTTTATCGACTACAACCGCGACACCCTCTTCCCGGACACCCAGGACATCGCCGACTTCCTGACAGTGTTCAGCGGTGCACCCTGCCCCACCTCGGAGTGCGCAGACCTGGACTTCAACAACGACGGCGTCGCCCCGGACACGGGTGACATCGAGGCCCTCCTCTCAGTCTTCGCGGGTGGGCCGTGCACATAAACCAAGAGGGCTCGTGCCATGATGCTCCACGCCGCCATCCTGCTGATCACCGCCTCCGGCGCTCCCGCACAGGTCGAAGTGGGGGGCACGGAGGTGCGGTTCCTGGTTTTTGACCCCGCGGCACGTGCGGGCGCGGGCGACTGGGTCCGATCCATGACCGTCCGCCCGGGTCAGCAGATTGAGTGGCGGGTGGACGTGGTGTACACCGGCACCCAGACGCCCTGGGCCTTGGGAGCAATCCTGTTCCAGCCCACCATCCGCAACGCCGACAACGCCGACAACGGCGATGGCATCGACACGCTCGGTCCGTTCGGCGACATCCCCGGAGACCCGGGTGCCTTTTGTGATGTCATCGCCTGCGATGGTGGCGGGGGGGCACAGGAGCTCGCCCGCCTGGGCGCGCCGCTGGACGCTTACGGCCGCGTCAACTTCACAGGGCATGCGCAGAGCGCCACCAGCTCCAACATCCACACCGTCTTCCGCCACAGCAACGGCAGCGGCAACGCACCGGCCGGCGACTGGATCCGCATCGCCGGTTCGTACGTCACTGTGTGGCCGCAGGCGATCCCTGGAACCTCCGACCCCGCCACACTCAACCTGGTGATGCGCGGCATCGATTGTGAGCAGATCAATCCGATCCAGCCCGATGCGAGGTTCGTCCGCGGGCCCGCACCGACGGTGTTCCGCCAGGCGATCCACCTGAGCGATAACCCGGCGCCCAGGGTCATCGAACTCTCGACATTCATGGCGTCGCTGAGGCGCGTCGGCGGGACAACGTCCACGGACGACACCCGCTTTCTGACGTGGAGCACCGGGCCAAGTGACCCCGGCACCCGCCGTGTGACACCGGTGTTTGCTCCCGCCTCAATCTTCATCACCGGCACGGAGTGCGACTCCATCGACTACAACCGAGACACACTCTTCCCGGACACGCAGGACATCGACGACTACCTGACAGTGTTCAGCGGAGCACCCTGCCCGACCGCGGCGTGCGCAGACCTGGACTTCAACAACGATGGCCTGTTCCCCGATACCGCCGACATCGAAAGCCTGCTCAGCGTCTTCGCGGGCGGGCCGTGCCTGGAGTAGTGATTCCACGACAGGTGGCCGGCTCCCAACGCCCGTTCTGTGCCGCTGCTCCGTGCACCCCGCACTCCCTATCCTCGCCCCATGCTCCCGGACATGGGGCCATTCCGAGCCGTACGCCGCGCCAGCCACACGCTGCTGCTGTGGGGCTGCATCGCCGTGCTTTCGGCCCTGCTGGTCTACCCCATCCTGCTGACCGTGCGGGGAGGGTTCTACCAGGACCCGGGCGCACGCACCGGCTGGACAGCCCAGCACCTGCTGATGGTCTTCGAAGACCCACGCACCCTGCGAGGGCTCTTCAACGCCATCAAGATCGCCCTGATGACGACCACCGCCGCGACCTGCATCGCCCTCCCGCTGGCGATCCTGGGCGCCCGCTACCGGTTCCCGGGCAAGTCGTTCTTCAGCGCGATGGTGCTGGTCCCCCTCATCCTGCCCCCGTTCGTGGGCGCCATCGGCATGCGGGCCCTCCTGGGGCGGGAAGGCGCGCTCAACGCCCTCCTGGGCTCTCACTTTGACATCCTCGCCAACGCCAAGCTCTTCGGCGTGGTCTTTGTCCAGGCCTTCTCCCTCTACCCCATCATCTACCTCAACGCGACCGCATCGCTCGCCAACCTCGACCCGGCCCTGGAGGAATCCGCGCAGAACCTGGGCGCCGGCTTCTGGACACGCCTCTTCCGTGTCACCCTGCCGCTCGTCCGCCCGGGTGTCTTCGCCGGCGCAACCATCGTCTTCATCTGGTCCTTCACGGAGCTGGGCACGCCCCTCATGTTCGAGTACCCGGATGTCACCAGCGTCCAGGTCTTCAACGGCCTCAAGGAAGTCGAAAACTCCAGCAAGCCCTACGCGCTGACCTGCGTCATGCTCGCCACCGCCGTCGGGCTGTACCTCCTCGGCAAGTTCTTCTTCGGGCGCAAGGGCTATGCCATGTACAGCAAGGCCGCCCGCGCCGGGGCCGAGGAGCCGCTCGCCGGGGCCAGCGGCCTCCTGGCCGCAGGCGCGTTCACGGTCGTCTGCGCCCTGGCCCTTCTCCCCCACATCGGCGTCATCCTCACCAGCGTGAGCGCACCCGGCCAGTGGTACCAGAGCGTGCTCCCCACCAGGTTCACCGGCCACAACTTCCGCGAGGCCCTGACCGCGGCGGACTCCTTCCAGGCCATCACGAACAGCCTCATGCTCGCCGGCAGCGCCATGGGCGTGGACATCGTGCTGGGCATCCTCATCGCGTACCTCCTCGTCCGCACGCGGGCCACCGGGCGGCACATCCTGGACGCGCTCTGCATGCTCCCCCTGGCGGTGCCCGGGCTGGTCATGGCCTTCGGCTACGTCGCCATGAGCCTGCGCTGGCCCTTCGGCAAGGACAACCCGCTGGAGCACTTCGCGGGCGTGCTGACCAGCGACCCCAACCCCGTGCCGTTCCTGGTCGCCGCGTACGCCGTGCGCCGGCTTCCGTACATCGTCCGCTCGACGGTCGCGGGCCTCGAGCAGACCAGCGGAGAACTCGAAGAGGCCGCCGTCAACCTCGGCGCGTCACGCTTCACCGCCGTGCGGCGCGTCATCCTGCCGCTCATCATCGCCAACCTCATCGCCGGAGGGCTGCTCGTCTTCTCGTTCTCCATGCTGGAGGTCAGCGACTCGCTCATCCTCGCCCAGCGCCAGGAGGACTTCCCCATCACCAAGGCCATCCTCGCCTTCGGCGACAGGCTGGGTGACGGGCCCTATGTCGCCAGCGCCCTGGGTGTATGGGGCATGGCGCTGCTGACGGTGACCATCTTCGCCGCGAGCAGCCTGCTGGGAAAGAAGCTGGGGAGCATCTTCAGGGTGTAGCGCTCGCGTCACGACGATCCAGAATGAACGTCCATGGAGCGCCAGGGAAAACCAGCGTGCCCGCTCCGAACCCACGACCGCATTCGTGGCCCTGACCACCTCAACATCGTTGTCGGCGCCACACTCCGGGCACGTGCGGTGCGCAGTTGCAATCCCTTCGAGCGAGTACCCGCACTTCATGCAGCGCGGAAGCAGGGGTGTTCGGTTGATTGCCACACTCGTGCCCTCCCGCGACGCCGCCGCGGCCGAAAAGACGTGCCATCCGGCTGACACTCGCGGCCGTAAGCGGCCGTAGTGAGCGACCGTTACTTGGGGGGTAGTGGGCGAAATCCCCGCTCGTGTGCCGGGAAGAACCAACCGACGGCGTACATACACAAGATGTGTAGTAGCAATGGGTTGGGCCAAAAGTTAGTGATTGCTGTAACACCTTGCATGTGTTTCCCAATAACCCCGAACACCGGCGCGGATGCCGGCATCCAACGGGGCTCAACCCATGACCATCCACAAAGACACCCGCGCTGCCCGTCTCGCACGCGCCGCCCTCGGCACCACCGCCCTGGCAGCGGCGCTCAGCCTGCCGGGCTGCATCGTGGCTATCGGCAATGAGAGCGATGGCACCTACCTCGACTCTTCGCCGCGCCGCGTCCGCCTCACAGACACCGAGCGCCGCGACCTTCCCATGGTCACCACCGTCGCAGACCTCCCCACCGTGCGCAGCAAGTACGCCTCCCAGATCGCCACGCTCACGCCCTCCACCACGGTGGACGAGCTGCGCCGCGTCCTGCCCGAAGCACGCTTCGTCGAGCGGAAGCAGGACACGCAGGGAACGACGGACGCCTACAGCGTCAGCATCCAGGAGCGGTACCGCTACAAGGGCGCGGACTACGGCCTGGAAGCCCGCGATGAACTGTGGTTCTACTTCAGGAATAACTCGCTCGTTAAGCAGGGCGCACCGCACGACTGGCCGTAGGAGCCGGCCGGCGTCAGTTCATTCTCCCTGCCAGCCATAGGTCACGTACTCGCACGCCACGCGCCCGTCGTCGAACAGGTCCACGATCGCATACCCAGGATCGCTCCGCAGCGGGTTCCAGTTCTTCACATGGACGCCCGCCGCGTGGCGATCGGCCTTCGCCTTCTCCTGGCTCTTCCACCAGTTGCCGCTGACCGCGCCGTTGTTCAGGTACCGCACACCCTGGAACATCACGTCCTCCTGCGTGTGGATGTGCCCGCTGATCGCCGCCTTCGCCTGGGGGCAATTGGCGAGCAGGCTCACCACGCGCCGCGCGTCGAGGAACATGAGCCCGCCGGACAACTCCCACCTGTCCTTGACAGGCTGCGTGTCCGCGAGCACCGTGCTGATATTGATGATGGGGATGTGGCTGACCAGAAGGGCGTACTCGCCCGCCTTCATCCCACCTAGCTCTCCCGTGAGCCACTCGAACTGCGCGTCGTCCAGCCCGCCCAGGTACCCGCTGCCGCCGTCGGGCTGCACAGAATCGAGGACGATGATCTTCCAGTTGCCCTGCATGAACGAGTAGTGGGGACTTTCCACGCCCAGCACGTCACAGAAACGCTTTTTGCCCCACAACGGCTCATTGCCGCTGCACCCCGAGTCCTTCTTGTTCCAGCCCCAGATATCGTGGTTGCCCATGCAGTGGCGCACCGGGATTCTGGTGTTCTCCTTGAGCACCCGCGTAAACACGTCCCACTGAGTCTGTGCCCGTGCATCACTCGCCCCGAACGAATCCATCACAAGATCGCCGCCCGTCAGGATCATGTCCGGCCGGTCCGCCTGCCCGTGCACATGCGCCAAGGCCGCGGCCATCCCCTCAGGTGCCTTGCGCTCCGGTTCAACGTGCACGTCCGTCATGTGGGCCAACCGCACCACGCGCCCGGCGGGGCGTTGGGTGAACACCGCAGACGCCTCCCTCCCCTTGGCCCGGGCCGTTGCGCACCCCGTCAGGGCGAGCATGCCAGCCGCTTGAAGCATGCTGCGCCGGGTGTGAAGTGTCTTGACCATCGTGGCGTCCTGCTGCATGCCGTGTCCTCCTCTGGGGTGGTAATGAGCTCGGAAAGACCAATCATCCCCGAACGCGGCGAAACATGCAAGTGCGGCTCCGGTACCATTCGCAATGCTCCGCACACTCAGCGCACTCTTCACGCTCTCAGCCATCACCGCCACCAGCATCGCCGAGCCCCCGCCCGACGCCGGGAATCCCCCGCCGCCGCCGGCCGCCGCACCCAAACCCCCCGATCAACTCACGGTGCGCCCCCCTGGCCTCCCCGCGGACCGCATGCCCGACGCCGTCGACATGCTCCGGCGCGAGGGTTCCCGGGTGCTGGGCTACATCTCCTGCACCGACGCACGCCGCTTCGTCTACGCCCTGAACTGGCTCCCGGTGATCGAGCAACGCCCGTTCTACCGGCGTACCCAGCCCCGGGAGTGGCTGAGCCCCGAGCAGTACAGCATGCTGGACGACAAGGCGAAGGAAGGTATCGAACCCGTCTCCGCAGACGGGTACTTCTTCTACTACACACGCTACGGATCACCCGTGGCGTACGCCCGCCCCGTGGAACTCATCTGCGCCACGCTGGGCCATGGTGAGGAGGGCGACCACCTCCGGGGCAAGAAGCTGGTGGACTTCGGCTTCGGCGGGATCGGCCACCTGCGCTTGCTGGCCAGCATCGGCATGAACATCACCGGCATCGAGGTCGACCCGCTCCTGCAGGCCATGTACAACCAGCCGGATGATGTGGGCCTGATCGAGGGCACGGGGATGGGCGAAAAGACCCCCGACGGCGTGCTCCGTCTGTTGTTCGGGAAGTGGCCCGCCGAACCGCAGTTGGTGACGGACGTGGGTGACGGTTACGACATCTTCCTGAGCAAGAACACCCTCAAGCGGGGCTACATCCACCCCGAGCCCCCGGAAGGTCAGACGGTCGATCCCCGCAGGCTCATCAACCTGGGAGTGGACGATGCGACGTTCGTCCGCGAGGTGGCGCGCATCCTCCGCCCCGGCGGCGTGTGGATGGTGTACAACATCTGCCCAGCGCCCGCGAAGGAGGGCGAGCAGTACATCCCGTGGGCGGACGGGCGATTCCCGTTCGACCGGACCCTGGTCGAGCAGAGCGGGTTCGAAGTGGTGGCGTGGGACCAGGACGATTCGACCGTGATACGCGACTTTGCCAGGGCAATGTACTGGGACGAGGGGGACGACACAGGTCAAGGCAAAATCGACGTCGAAAAGGACCTCTTCGCGCACTACACGCTGCTCCGGCGCATCGCAGATGCCGCCCCAGCAACGCCGGCTCCTGCCAAGGAAAACCCCGCCCGCCAGGAGTGACCGATCAGCGTCGTCGGCGGAGAACCAGGGCGGATGCGCCCAGAACGGTCACCACGCCCGGGGCAGGCACCGAAACCGGCGTTGGGTAGCTGAGCCAGTCGAGCCCGGTGTCTGAAGTGCCGGCACCCACCATCGTGTTCGCCCAGAACTCGACCCGGTGGATGCCGGACCCGCTCACCTGGATCTGCGTGAACGTGGCACCAGTGAACGTCTGAGAGGCGATCAGGTTGTTGGCCAGGTCGTACGCCCGCATATCGACCGCGTCGGTATCGCCGCCACCATCGCCCCACATCGCCGTCACCGTGCCGTTGACGTAGCTGGGCGTCACGCCGTCGGCAGGATCCACAAACTCCACAAAGATCGGTGAGTTGTACCACCCGCCGTTGGCCGGCAGCGCCCAGGGCTCGGTCCCCTGGATGCCCCAAGTACCCGGGATCAGCTCCGTAAACGTGACCGCCGGATTGTTAAGCGAGGAGAACGTGACGCCGCAAGACATGCCCAGCTGGGTGGTCACGGCCGTGTACGGGGCAAGCTCAGTGCCCTGCACGATGACGGCGGATGCGGCTTGCACGCACGCACTCGCGCCCACCACCGAAAGCAACTTCAACGTCAACATGGCTCTCTCTCCTGGGACCGGACCGGAAGACTTGCCCCTGGGCCCGCAGATCTTGCAGCGGTTGGCTGGAATTCCCGTCCGGGGCTGTTATGGGCGGTTCGGAGCTTCCCGTGAGACGTGATTCACTGAGTGCTCACTCCTTTGTCGCGGCGGGCCTGAATGTCCCTTCCAGAACGATCGGGGCGCGGCAACGTCCCTGGAAGCACCAAAGGAGCATGGACATGAACAGATTCGGTCAACGCACCATCGCGACAGTCGCAGGTTGCGGTTTGGGCCTCGCGGCCTTGGGGTTCCTGCAGGGACAGACTCAGCCCACCCGTCCCAAGGACCCGCTGCCTTCCCCCAGACAGCCCGCGAAGCCGGCCACACCACCGAGCCAGCAGCCGGGCCAGCAGCCCACCCAGCCGGTGGACCCCAACCAGCAGCCGATCGACCCCAACCAGGACACCTCCCGGTATACCGGGCCGTTCATGTTCCAGTCGCCCCAGAGCCAGAACAACTTCAACACGCGCACCCAGCAGCTGCTTCGGATGGAGCAGCAGTTCGAGACGCGCCGAACGGACCTCATGCGGCGGCTGGGCGACGCCCGGGCTATGACGGGCGAGCGGAAGCTTGATGCGCTCGCGGACGTGCTGCAGCAGGTCATTTTGGATCAGGAGCAGATGCACCAGTATCTGGTCGCATCACGGAGTGCGTGGACGGGCGACATGACGATGGACAACCAGGACGCCAATGACCCCAACCGGCGCATGAGTAACCCGAACGACAACCGCAACACGCAGCCGGGGATGAATCCCCGGACGACTCCCGGGAATCCGCGGTAGCGTCGGGACGCGCCACCGCGACACACTGGGGAGCACCGCGGGCCGTCTCCCGCGGTGCTTTCCTTTCTAACCATCAGGAGAAGGTCCATGAAGCAGGTGCTGAGAGTTGTGGCGTGCTGTGCGGGGTTGCTGGGGCTTCTGGCGTTGACTGGGTGCGGGTATGTGCTGGCGGCGGGTGCTGGGGCTGGGGCTGGGTATGCGGCAGGGCGCAGCCAGGATTCTCACGACTAGCCGGGTCGCAGGATCAGCAGGGTGGCGGCGAGGGCCTCCAGGGTGAAACGCGCGTCGACCCAGTCCCGGAGGTCGGCGGGCGCTGCAGCGCGGAGGGCGATGGATGAGCAGGCGGTCACGGTGGCCCATGAGAGCAGGGCGCGGCGCGGGGCCCCGGGGGCGCAGGCCATTGCTGCCAGACCTGCGGCGAGGATGAGCCGGGTGGCCAGGGCCCAGTTCCAGGCGCGGGTGCGGCCGAGCCGGGCGGGGAGGGTGTGGGTGCCGTGCGCAAGGTCGGCCTCCCGGTCATCGAGGTCGCAGAGCACGGCATCGGCGGGGACGCGGATGAGCAGGTGGACGGCTGCGACTGCGGCCCATGCGGGGTTTGCGCGCAGGTTTGAGAGGCCGTGCCCGGCGGTTGCGACGAGGGTTGAGAAGCCGGTGATGCCCGCGCCGACGTACAGGTTTTTGAAGAGGAGGATGTCCTTGGGGCGAGGGCGCCTGCCACGGGGACGGGCGGCGTAGAGCAGGACGCCTGCGCAGGCGGCGGTGGGGGCAAGCACCCCCAGCCAGGGCACTTGCGGCCAGAGGTTCCAGCCCAGGAGCGATGCGGTCAGGAGCAGGAGGAACATGAGGGTGCGGACGGAGCGGGAGCGGGAGGTGAGGAAGTGGTAGCGGTCCGGGTGGGCCATCTGGTCGGCGGGGTCGAGCCAGGCGTCGCGGAGCTTGATGCGGTCGAGGAGGTAGACGCCGGAAGCGGTGCAGAAGGCGAAGGTGAGCACGCGGGCGGGGGGAATGGGGCTGAGGCCGGCGGTCTGGGTGAAGCAGACGGTTGCAGCGGTGGTGTAGAGGCCGGCCCACACGGCGAGGTGGGCGGCGCCGTGCAGCACGCGAGAGAGTGCGTTCGCCATGCGGTTGGAGCATACCCGCGCGGATCACGGGGTTGTACGGGTGGGAGGTTCTCCTATGGCGGGCTTCGGGGCCGGCTACATGCAGGGTCCTCCGGAGAAGACGCTGAGGAGGGCGTCGATGTCCGAGGTGTCCGGGAAGAGGCCGTCGTTGTTGAAGTCCAGGTCGTTGCAGGTGCTGGTGGAGCAGGGGCCGCCGGAGAAGACAGAGAGGAAGTCGTCGATGTCGGCGGTGTCCGGGAACAGTCCGTCGTTGTTGAAGTCGAGCGGGTCGCAGGCGGGGCCGTCGGGGTCGGTCCAGCCGCGCTGCGAGGTGATGGAGAAACCGGCGGGCAGGGCCCAGTTGATGGTGGCGACGACGTACTGGGCGTCGGAGGGGGTCGGGGAGCCGGTGCTGTTGCCGGCGTTGCCGCTCGCGTTGAACAAGCTGTAGCCGACTTCGAAGGGTGTCCCGACGGTCTGGGTCAGGGGCTGGTCCATGGTGACATCCACGTCATGGAACAGCATGGTGTTGGACTGGGGCGGGCTCCATGACGCGTTCAGAACGAAGTCCGGGGTGAAGGGGTTCACGCGGAACTGTTCGTGGAAGTCGCTGTTGCTCATCTGCGCCCAGGTGCCCACTTCGAGCGTCACGTTGGTGGTCGGCCAGAAGTAGAGCGGTTGTCCTCCGATGGTGCCATGGAAGGGTGTGAAGAGCGTGCCGGTCATGCGGCAGACCAGGCGGGCGGTGACGGGGGTGCCTTCTGAGCCGGGGGGTCCCCAGATGGTGTAGACGTCCGCCATGGAGTTGTACACGAAGAGGGGCGTCCCTCTTGCGCGGTAGGTGGAGAGGCGGAGGCGCTGCGCGTTGTGGTCGGCGTTGGCCAGCAGGACCTGACCGGCTGCGCAGGAGTTGGCGGAGCAGTAGTTGGCGGAGGGCACGGGGAGTGACTCGGTGCCGGTGACGGCCTCGCCGCAGGGGACGTTGCTGTTGGCGGCCTCGATGTAGCCGCGGGCTCCTTCGGGCATGCCGACGCATTGTGCGGCGCTTGCCCAGGCGAGGGCGGATGAGAGTGGCAGGCCTAACAGGGCGGCTTGGCGGGTGCGGTTCATGCGTCACTCCTTCTCGTGTGGGACCTTGCAGGGACTAGCGGGGGCTGGGTGGGCTTTGGACAGGCGCTTGGCGAGAAGGTGCCGGGCGTGCGGGGACGGACGCCTGCCTGGGGGTGGTGGGGGCGGGCGTGCGCGTTTTCTGTGTTGTGTCCGTTTGTTCTGGCACCCGTACCCTCGGGGATGCAGCCTTCTGACGCACCGCTCCCTTCCCCTGGTCCGGCGATCCCTGAAGAGGAGTTGAAGCGCGCGTACAACGCGTTCAAGAAGCGGTTGAAGTTGACGCGTCTGGACCAGGAGTCGCGGCTGGGGGCTTCGCGCCCGATGACGGCGGGGAAGAAGGCGGATGACATTGCGATCAACCCGCCGACTGACTTTCCTCGGGAGGTGTGGAAGGAGTTGGCGCGGCTGGGGCGGATCAAGGACATGGGCGGCGGGTTCTACAAGATGCCGTAGCGAGTGGGGCTCGGTTCGCACGCGGGGCTTTTTTCCGGGGTGGTGCGCGCGGTGCTGTGTTTCCAGGGGTTTGAGATCTGAGGTGCGGTCCGAGAACGGCTGTTTTGGGCGGTTGCGCTGTGGGCAGTGGACAGTGGGCGGGTGGGTGGGGCCGCGGGGTTGGTGTGGTGTGCGTGACATGCGCGTCTCCTCCCATACACGGGCAGCGCCCGCGTTTGTGCGCGCTTACGGCTTCACGATGGGGGCTTTTCGTCGCGGCGGGCCTGGAAAGACAGCGGCAAAAAAGTGTGCAAAGTGGAGGGTCCTTGGGGAGCAGGCTTTTTTGCATGTTCACCGGGCGCGCAGCGGCGGCGTCAGCCGGGATCGGCGGTTTGACTGCTGCGCGTTCCGCACCGCGCGCACTTTGCTCTTGGGGAGCCTGGGTAGCGGCCTTTGTATGATCATCCTGTGCCCAGTGCGAACCCCAGGCTTACAGAAGCGGAGGCGATGCTGCGTGCAGGGCAGGCGGCCCGCGCGAAGGCGGTGCTTCTGCGGGCCGCCGCGCAGGATCCCCGCGATGGGGAGGCGGGTCGGCTTCTGGCGATCGCCCTTTCCGCGCTTGGTGAGCACGAGCAGGCGGTGTTTTACGCTCGGCGGGCGGCGGCGGCGAGCCCGACCAACCCCGACACCCATCTGCTTGTGATCAACGCCCTGCACAATGCGGGCCACCGTGCGGAGTCGATCGGCGCGGCGCGGGCGGCTCTTGCGCTGCATCCGCGGGATGCGCGGATCCGTGAGACGCTCGCCGATGCGTGCTTTGCGCAGAGCTTGTTTGCGGACGCCGAGGCGGAGTGTCGGGCGGGTCTTCAGGTTCACCCGGGCGATGTGCAGCTCACGCTCACGCTGGCGGCGACGATGATCAACGTGGGTCGGCTGGGCGAGGCGTGGGGGCTGCTCGAGAGGGTCACCGGCGAGATGCCCCACCATCCGGGCGCTGCCTCGGCGTTGGCGCAGCTCAGCACGTACATGCCGGGGCTTCGTCCGGAGCAGGTTTCCGGGGTGCACCGTTCGTTCGGGCGCGTGCTGGAGCGGCTTGTACCGGGCCCTCCGGCTGCGAGGCCACGGCGGCCGGATCCAGAGCGTCGGCTGCGTGTGGGGTTTGTGTCGGCGGACTTCCGGACGCATTCGGTGGCGTACTTCCTGGAGCCGCTGCTTGCGCACCTGGACCGCGGCGCGTTCGAGGTGGTGTGTTACCACACGGCCCTGGCGAGGGACGGGACGACGGAGCGGTTCCGCGCGTTGGCGGACGTGTGGCGGGATGCTGCGGAGCAGGACATCCGGCGGCTTGCCGCGCTTATTGGGCGGGATGAGCCGGACATCCTGGTTGATCTCTCCGGGCACACGGACGGGCCGCGGCTTGGGGTGTTTCACCTTCGGCCTGCGCCGGTGCAGGTTTCGTACCTTGGGTATCCGGCGACGACGGGGGTGGGCGCGGTCGGCGTGAGGATCGTGGATTCGACGACGGATCCGGCGGAGGCCCAGGGCTGGTGCGTGGAGAGGCTTGTGCGTCTTGACCCGTGCTTTCTCTGCTACCGGCCGCCGGCGGGGGCGCCGGATCCTGCGCCGGGCGTGCCGTCCGCCGGCGCTGGGCATGTCACGTTCGGGACGTTCAACGTGATGCAGAAGATCAACGACCCGCTGCTGCGGCTGTGGAGGGGTGTGCTGGACGCGGTCCCGGGTTCGCGGCTCCTCATCAAGAACCACGGGCTGGTGCAGGCGGAGGTGCGGGCGAGCGTGGAGCGTCGGCTGGCGGCGGCCGGGTTTGACGCGTCGAGGGTGGAGTTGATCGGTGCGACGATGCCGCTCATGGATCATCTTGCGCTGTACCGCCGGGTGGACGTTGCGCTGGACACGTTCCCGTACCACGGGACCACGACGACGTGCGAGGCGCTGTGGATGGGCGTGCCGGTGGTGACGCTGCTTGGGCCGATGCACGCGGCGCGGGTGGGGGCGACGCTGCTGGCGTGCGCCGGTCTGTCCGACCTGGTGGCGACGAGCGAGGAGGGGTACATCCGGGTGGCGGCGGGGTTGGGTGCTGACGAGGCGCGGCGGCGGGCGCTGCGTGGCGGGTTGCGGGGGACGCTGGAGCGGTCGCCCCTGCGGGACGAGGCGGGGGCGGCCGACCGGTTCGGGGCGTTGCTGCGCGCGGCGTGGCGTGACGCGTGCGGGCGTGCGTAGGGGCCGGCTCCTGATGGGTGGGCGGGGGGCGGTCAGCGTCTGCGGCGGGCGGCCAGGCCTGCGAGGCCGAGGAGCGCCAGCGCGCCGGGGGCGGGGACGATCTGGCTGGTCACGGTCATGTTGCCGACCTGGAAGCTGCCGTCGCTGAACCCGAACAGCATGTTCCTTGTGCCGTTGAACAGGGCGTCGTTGTAGGTGGTGGGCAGCGTGTAGTCGCTCCACACCGCGCTGGATGGGCTTGCGTAGTTGACGATCAGGTTCTGGAACGACTGGCTGATGCTGTTGCTCAGCACGTTGGGGAACTGCACGGTCTGCGGCTTGGGGTTGGTGTACTGGTAGGTGGGCTGGAGGGCGGCGACCTGGTACTGGATGCCGTCGGTGTTTCCGAGGTTGTCGTACTTGTCGATCTGGCCGAAGCCGCCGGCGTCCGACGCTGCGTACGACCCGCTCTGCACGGAGATCGAGAGCATGTGGTCGACGTAGAACGCCTGCTGGTTGGCGATGAACTGCGGGGCGCCGGATGACTCGTACGTGAAGGTGACGGTCATGAGCTGGCCCGCGGGGAAGGCCGACATGTTGGAGAACTGGATGGGGCCGGTGAATGTCATCTGCACGACATCGGCCCGGGCTGTGCTTGCAGCACCCCCGGTGCCCACCAGGGCCACCGCACCCACCATCATCCACGCGGCCACGGGGGCGCACGGCTTCGTCATTGCTCCACTCCTCCGGGGCTTTGCACCCCTCCTGTCTCCTGCCCACTTTCCCGCGGCGGCACAGCGCGCGGCGGGGGCGGTGAATATACCACGCGCAGGGCGGGGTACAAGCGTGATTCGCGTCTGGTTGTGGCGTTGTGCCGGGATTGTGCGGCGGTTACCGGCACTGCGGCGGGTTATCGCGCTTGTGCGCCGCTGTCTTGCGTGGGTTCTGGGGTGGTCGCCGGAGCTTGCATCATGGAGCTGAAGCGGTGCGCGGCGGGCGCGGGGACCTGCGGCCCCTGCAGGCGCTGTCCTGCCGGCGTTTCCCCCGGCCCCGCGCCGCCGTTGGCCGGGTTCTGCTCATGCCGCTGCGCATGCGAGGGGTTCCAAGGGTCGGAAAGGGGGTACGCGATGGAACGCGGCGCCGTCGTGTCAGCTAGTCTGACTCACGTTCGCCGAAAGCAGGGGTGTAGCCTTTCACGTACTTCCCTTCGTGCCCGAACGCTTCGCCCCGGATGGAACCATCCCGGTTGTAGTAGGTGCAGGCTCCGTCCCACACTCCGAGCACGTAGTTCATGCGTGACCAGATACTGCCGTCCTGGCGGAGGTAGAGCCCTTCGCCAGCCCCGTCTTTCCACTCCGTCACTTGGATGGGCGTGCCGTCGGGCTTGAACCACTCGCTGCGAACCAGTCGGCCACGGGAGTACTTCTCCACGATCATCGTGGCGCCGTTCTGGTACCTGGTGAGTTCGGTGCCGGTGCCTCGGGGTGCTCCCTGGTTGTCGCGGTGGAAGGTGCCGGGGATGGCATCGCGGAAGATGAAGAGCGTAATGGCGAGGGCGGGGAGCGCCAAGAGGGAGGCAGTGACAGCGCGTGTGCGGTGCATGCGTGGGAGGGTACTGGTGTGCTTGTTGCGCGGCTTCCCCGTGCACGTGATCATGTGCTCCCGGGAGCACGGTGGGCCGTGTCGTCTCGCGGGCCGGCTCGTGGGCTCGTGATTCGTGCGGGGTGGCGGGATGGTCGAGATCGACGCTGCGATCATGACCTCGGTGGTCTTCATAACGGCGGAGCGGCCGCGCCCGGGGCGGGGGCGTTGTGCGGCATGGCGAGGCCGAAGGGTTGCGGTGCGGTCCTTCGGCCTTTCGCACACTGCGGGCGGGGTCAGCGCCGCCGCCGGCTCATGCCGATGGCGGCGATGGTCATGAGGCCCAGGGACGCGGGCGCGGGCACGTGCTGCTCGGCGAAGTAGTATCCGACGCCGTCGCCGATGGGGTTGAGTGTGGGGAGGTCGGCGTAGATGCGGATCTCGAGGGTGGTGGCGGGGATGTTGTAGAAGAAGGCGGCGTTGGTGTGGATGCTGCCTGGGATGGAGGCGCCGGGGTAGAGCTCGCCGGTGGCGGGGTTGAGGTTGAGGTTGTGCCGGCCCTGGACGTCGAGGGAGTTCTGGTCGTTGCCCGTGCCGAAGGGCAGGAGCATGGTGGGGTTGGTGACGCCGTTGACGGAGTCCAGGAGTTCCATGCGGTAGACGGGGCGGGAGGGGCCGCCCGGGCCGCTGGGCCAGGAGACCTCGTCGGTGATGTTCCAGATGCCGAAGACGGTGCTGGAGGGCGAGATGCTGTAGTTCTGCATGTGGAACGTCACGACGGACTGGTAGCCGTAGACGGTCATGGCGAGGTGGCCCTGCACGGGGCCGGTGCTGGGGAAGAGGTTGGGGAACTGCGAGTTGATGGCGGTGTTGCTGTTGTCGAAGGGGCCGGCGCCGGCGGGGCTGGAGAAGGCGTGGGTGGTGCCGATCCAGCCGTTGCCGTTGACGCTGTTGAACTGGGTGTAGGCGCCGTTGCCCGCGACGCTGTTGCCGGTGACGGTGAGGAAGTCGTAGGCGCTCGCGTGGGCTGGTGCGACGAGGGAGGCGCATGAGATACCCAGGGCGGCCAGCAGGATTGCGGTCTTCATTTGTGTGATCCTCCTATGCGGTGTCCGGCGGCGGGGGGCTGCGGACGGTGTCCGCACGCCCATGTGTGTCTTGCTCCCTTGTGACTTGGCGCGAGGGCGCGTGGTCTTGCAGGGATTGTGCTGGAATGTGGTGGCTGCGCTCACGCGTCGCGCCGGGGTCACATCTTGCGGTGGGTGCGCGATGTGCCGGGGGAACCTGCGGTTCCCCCCGGCACCCTTCCTCCCTTCGGAGTACGGGGTTTCGGGTGCACAAGGGGTGTGCGCCTCGTGAGTGGTGGGCGTCATCGGGCTAGCGGTGATTGGCGTGCCGTTGGTTGGGGCGTTGGTGGTGATCTGGTTGCTGCGGAAGAAGGGTGGGGGGAGGATTTGAGGGGCGGCGGGCCGGAAGAGAGTCGGGCGGGATGACGGCACGACCTTCGGGGCCACCGGCGGCAAACTCAGGGATACCGCAGGCCCGGCCATGCAGCCTGAGCTTGCACTCAGGGCTCCCCAACCACACGTGCCGAGCGATGTGCTGATTTACTCCGGCTCGCAGCGGACGTCGCACCGGACCGACCTCGCGATGAAGCACTCTTCGTGCGCGGCGCGGTGGAGGGCGGCGATGTCTGCGGGGGTGGGGGGCGTGCCGCTGAAGCGCACACGGGGGTGCAGGGTCACGCTGGTCATCGCCTGCTTGCCCGCGGCGTCGCGCCCCAGGACGCCCGATGCGGCGTCGTGGTACTCGTCGACGACCAGCCCTTTGCGGGCCGCGAGCGAAAGGAACCAGAGCATGTGGCAGCTTGAGAGGCTGGCGACGAATGCTTCCTCGGGGTCCACGCCCGCAGGGTCGGACATCGGCACGGAAACTACCAATGGCGACGAGGACGCGGGCACGTCGGCGCCGCCGTCAAACCGCCAGTGGTGGGCGCGGCTGTAGCGGTTGTCGGTGAAGGGAGCGGAGTTGCGAGACCAAGTGACTTCGGCGGTGTAGGTGGACATGGGGGTGAGGGTAGAGGTCCGTCGTTCAAGGCTGTGGACTCATAGAGCCGCCTCAAGGGTCACGGGCGCGGGTTCCGGCTACCTGCCGGGGGGACCCAAAGAAGTTCCCTGGTCATCCACGTCGCGGCGTCCTGCATCGAACCGGTGAAAGTGTTGAGCACTTCCACTTCCCGTGCGATGCACTCGAAGGTGCTGTCGTGGAAGGTGAGGATGAAGTGGCGCTTGTTCTCGAAGAATGCGGCCTTGGTGTGGCAGGGATGCACGCGGTTCATGGCCTCGAGGCGGTCCATCCACGAGGAGTGCGTCACCTCAAAGGCGCCGCAGGGGTGCAGGCCCTTGGACGCGAGAGGGTGGCCTGAGAATGCCTCGTCGTTGGGCGGGCCCAATTTGTGCGCGTAGCAATGCTTGAACGCGACGATTGCAGCCGGTGCATCGGAAGCCGGTGTCATGACACGGCAGGTTGTGCCATCCCAGGTCGGGTCGTACACCTTCGTGTAGTAGGCGACATAGACGTTATGTTCGGTCGCGACGACAAGTGGAAGAGGCGCGCCGGTGCAGCAGCGGGGCAGGTCGTGCAGTTTGTCGACCTTGTCATTGGTGAACCACGTCATGCGCGAGGGTAGTGATGTATACAGAAATTAGTGTGCGGGCATTAGGGAGCCCTGAGCGCAAGCTCAGGAGTACTTCGTCCGAACATTCTTGCCAAGCTTTCGATGGATGTCCTCCTGAGCTTGCGCTCAGGGCTCTCCAAGATACTTGGCTTTCCAGTCCTGGCGGCCGTGTCCTTCGGGCGGGTCGTCTTGCATTTCGTTGACGTATCTGGCTTTCGCGTCCAGTGATCCGTCTTCGTAGAGATAGATCGTGCTGGCGTGATCAGCCCACACGAGTTGGCGCGGGCCCGCAAACCCTCGCTCGCGGAGGCGGCGGGTGGCCCACTCTTTCAGCTGCTTCACGATGGGTTCGGGGTCAATTGTTGGGTTGGCGACAACAACGTGCACATGGTTTGAACGGACGTTGAGGGCGCGGAGGTCCCACTTGCGGATTGTGCAGTGTTTTCGCATGATCTCGTCGGCGGTCGCTCGGGCATCTGGGCTGAGCACGACTGGTGGGTTTCGGAGCATCGCATGCTCGCGTTGGAATCGCTGAGGGTCTGCGGCGAGGCGGGGAGCACCGAAGCGGTTGCTGCTGGCATCGACCGATCCTGCATCGTCGCCGTGGAGCCAAGTTCCGTATGTGTGCCACGTCAGGAAGTAGCCGGGGCAAATGACCATGAACTCATGGTACCAAATGGGAGCCCTGGGCGCGAGCTCAGGAGTGAACGAAAAAAGCCCCGGCAGGAGCCGGGGCTGATTGGGAGTACGGGGTTGAACTCCTGAGCTTGCGCTCAGGGCTCCCTGGAGCTAGTAATCCATATCGCCGTGGTCATGGTCGTGGCCGCCGCCGCCTGACTTCTTCTCCTTAATCTCGACAATCGCGGCTTCAGTCGTCAGCATCAGCCCAGCCACGCTCGCGGCGTTCTGGAGGGCCACGCGTTCGACCTTGGTCGGCACGATGACGCCCATCTTGATGAGGTCGCCGTACTCGTGGGTCAGGGCGTTGTAGCCGAAGTTGTTCTCGTTGTTCTCCTCGACCTTGCTGGCGATGACCGAGCCGTCGAGCCCGCAGTTGGCGGCGATCTGCTTGATGGGGGCCGAGAGAGCGCGGTAGACGATGTCGATGCCGGCCTTCTCGTCGCCGTCGTACTTCTTGCGGAGCTTGTCCAGGGCCGCGCGGGCGCGGATGACGGAGACGCCGCCGCCGGGGAGGATGCCCTCTTCGACGGCAGCACGGCAGGCGTGGAGGGCGTCCTCGACGCGTGCCTTCTTCTCCTTCATCTCGACCTCGGTGGCTGCGCCGACGTTGATCTGGGCGACGCCGCCGGCGAGCTTGGCGAGGCGCTCTTCGAGCTTCTCGCGGTCGTAGTCGCTGGTGGTGTTGTCGATCTGGTGGCGGATCATGTCGATGCGGGCCTTGATGTCGCTGGACTTGCCCGCGCCCTCGACGATGGTGGTGTTGTCCTTGTCGATCGTCACCTTTTTGGCGCGGCCGAGGTCGGACAGCTCAACCTTCTCGAGCTCGATGCCGAGTTCTTCCATGATGGCCTTGCCGCCGGTGAGGGTGGCGATGTCGGCCAGCATCTCCTTGCGCCGGTCGCCAAAGCCCGGGGCCTTGACGGCGCAGACCTTGAGGACGCCGCGGATCTTGTTGACGACGAGGGTGGCGAGGGCTTCACCGTCGATGTCCTCGGCGATGATGAGGATGTTGGCGCCGGTCTCGGCGATCTTGCCGAGGATGGGGAGCATGTCCTTGGCGTTGCTGATCTTCTTCTCGTAGATGAGGATGTAGGGGTTGTCGAGGGTGCACTCCATGTCGGCGAGGTTGGTGACGAAGTGGGGGGAGAGGTAGCCCTTGTCGAACTGCATGCCTTCGACGAGCTCGACCTCGGTGTCCATGGACTTGCCTTCTTCGACGGTGATGACGCCGTCCTTGCCGACCTTGTCCATGGCGTCGGCGATGATCTTGCCGATCTTCTCGTCCTGGTTGGCGGAGCAGGTGCCGACCTGGGCGATCTCCTTGGAGGAGTCGACCTTCTTGGACATCTTCTGGAGGGTGGAGACGACCTCGTTCACGGCGGCGTCGATGCCGCGCTTGACCTGGTTGGGGTTTGCGCCGCTGGTGATGACCTTGAGGCCTTCGGCGTAGATGGCTTCGGCGTAGATGGTGGCGGTGGTGGTGCCGTCGCCGGCGTCCTTGGAGGCCTTCTGGGCGACTTCCTTGACCATCTGTGCGCCGAGGTTTTCGTACTGGTCTTCGAGCTCGACTTCCTTGGCGACGGTGACGCCGTCCTTGGTGACGGTGGGCGCGCCGAAGGACTTCTCGAGGACGACGACGCGTCCGGAGGGTCCGAGGGTGACCTTGACGGCGTGGGCGAGTTTCTGCACGCCCCGGAGGATGCGTTCACGGGCGTCGGTGTTGTACGCGATGGACTTTGCGGGCATGTGTGGGTTCTCCAGGTGGTCCTGCGGCCGGGCTGGCCGGGGTGTTTACTTGATGGCGATCTTGAGCCAAGCAACGCGCTCGGCGTCCAGGATGTAGACGGCCTTGCCGTCGGTGACTTTGACGAGGTGGTCGGCCTCGTCGGGGATGAGCATGGCCTTCTTGACCTCCATGAAGTGTGCTCCGTGTGCGGGCGAGGGGACATCGGCGAAGACGACGGTGAGGTCGCGTTCGCCGTTGAGTTCGCGGAGCGCGGTGCGGAGCTGTGTGGGGGTCATGGGGAAGGTGTGGGGTGGCGGTGTTCAGTCGATGACGGCGAGGATGTCGTCCTCGGACATCATGAGGTACTCGGCGCCGTCGAGCTTGATTTCGGTGCCTGCGTAGCTGGTGAAGATCACGCGGTCGCCCTTCTTGACGGTGAGGGGGATGCGTTCGCCGGTGTCGGTGTTGAGGTTGCCGGTGCCGACGGCCTCGATGATGCCGGTCTTGGGCTTGTCCTTGCTGGTCTCGGGCAGGAAGATGCCGGAGTCGGTCTTGGTGGCGGCCTCGTCGCGCTTGACGAGGATCTTGTCGCCGAGGGGGCGGACGGAGGTGCGGGCGCCTTTGGGAGCGGACTTGGTTGCGGTGGACATTGCAGCGGACTCCTTCTAGAAACTGGGTGAAACTGTTCTTTACGCCACGCGTGGTGGCGGGCTCTTCTCTTCGGGCGGTCGGGGTAGCGGGGTGTCTCTACTGGGTCGGCCAGCGGCCCTCGTAGTGGCGTTCCAGGATGCGGCGGATGACGCCCAGGATGACGTCGAGGTCGCTGGCCTGGTGGGGCCGGTCGACGACGGCGAAGGCGCCGAGGCGGAGGGCGTCGGAGAGGTCGCGGGCGTCGTCGCGGGTGGTGCGCTGGCGCTTGACGGCGACGACGGGCGGGGGCTCGGCGAGGCGGGCGAGGATTTCGAGCAGGCGGGTGCCGCCTTCGGTGAACTCGGGTGCGTCGAGCTCGCTGGCGCGGGAGGTGCTCTGGAGGAGGTCCAGGGGGAGGGCGAGGTCGACGACGGCGACGTGGATGCGGGTGGTGCGGATGACGTCGCTGGCTTCGCGGCCGGAGGCGGCGCGGTGGCTCATGACGCCCATGGGTTCGAGCAGGCGGGGGAGGCGGTCGACCCAGGGGTCGGAGCGCCAGCCGGCGTAGGAGAGGAGGAGGTTCAGGCGGGGCCCGGGCGTGCCACCGCCGCCCGCGTCGGCGGAGAGGTGGTGGGAATGTTGGGGGCGCAGCATGACCATCTCGCGGGGCTATGGGCAAGGGGCGTGCCGGACGTGGCGAGCGCCGTGGGCACGGGCGGGGCGGCGGGATGGGTGGTGGGTTGCGGTGGAGCGTGCCGCGCGGGGTGCGGGGTGTCGAAATGGCAGGGCGGTGGTGGTGGAGTGGGGTGGGGGTGCGCGGGGGGTGTTTGGTGCGGGTTTGGGTGGCGAGGTATGATGTTGTGCGGGGGCGGGCGAGGAGGGATTGAGGATGGACGCGATGCATGCGGTGCTGGCGGTGCTTGCCCTGGTGGGGTGCGTGTCGGCGGTTTGGCTGGGGATGAGGGCGGCGCGGCTGGGCGCGGAGGTGCTGGCGGCGGGGACGCGGGCGGAGCGTGCGGAGGCGGAGGGGGCGGGCTTGCGCGAGGAGGCGGGGCGGCTGTCGGCGGCGTGCAACGCGCAGGAGAACCGTGTGATTGCGCTGGAGCGTGATCTTGCGGCGGGGGTGCGTGAGCACGGGGCGGAGCTTCGGCGGGTGCAGGATGTTGCGCGAGCGCAGGTGGAGGCGGTGGAGGAGCGGGAGCGGCGGATGCAGGAGGACTTCGCGCTGTTCGAGGCGAAGATGCAGCAGTCGTTCAAGACGCTTGCGGGGGACGCGCTGCGGTCGAGCACGGGGGACTTTCTGCGGCTCGCGAACGAGTCTCTGGCGAGGCAGACGCAGGCTGGGGCGGGGGAGCTGGAGAAGAAGCGGCTGGCGTTCGAGGCGCTGGTGAGGCCGCTGTCCGAGACGCTGCAGAAGACGGACGCGAGGCTGGCGGAGATAGACCGTGGGCGTGCGGCGACGCACGCGGCGATCACGGAGCAGGTGCGGCAGGTGAGCGAGGCGAGCATGAGGCTGCAGGAGGAGGCGCGTCGGCTGGGGGATGCGTTGCGGAAGCCTGAGGTGCGCGGGGCGTACGGGGAGATGCAGCTGCGGCGGGTGGCGGAGATCGCGGGGATGACGGCGTACTGCGACTTTGGGGAGCAGGAGAGCGTGGAGGGCGTGGACGGGGAGCGGCTGCGTCCGGACATGGTGGTGAAGCTGCCGAGCGGGCGGCGGGTGGTGGTGGACGCGAAGACGAACATCCAGGCGTACCTGGACGCGGTGCAGGCGGCGACGCCGGAGGAGGCGTCGCGGCACATGGAGCGTTTTGCGAGGCACGTGGGTGAGCAGGCGGTGAAGCTGGCGCGGAAGGAGTACTGGCGGAGCGTGGAGGGGAGCCCGGAGTTCGTGGTGATGTTCATCCCCGGGGACCAGTTCATCGATGCGGCGCTTTCGCGTCAGCCGGAGATCCTGGAGACGGCGGCGCGGCAGGGGGTGATCCTGGCGAGCCCGGCGACGCTGATCGGGCTGCTGCGGGCGGTGGCGGTGGGGTACAAGGAGGAGCGGCTGGCGGTGGCGGCGGAGCAGCTGCGGGCGCTGGGGCGGGAGTTCCATGAGCGGATGGCGACGGCGCTCAGGCCGCTGGCGCAGCTGGGGGGCGACCTGGACAGCGCGGTGAGGCGGTATAACGAGTTCGTGGGGAGCTACGAGTCGCGGCTGCGTCCGACGCTGGAGAAGTTCGAGGAGGCGGGGGTGCGTGGGAAGAAGGACGTGCCGGAGATCGTGAGTGTGGCGGCGCAGCCCCGGCTGCTGCCGGAGGCGGCGGGGGGCTGAGGTGTCTTATCAGACGCGCTGCCCGTGGCCGTGCGCCTGGGGGGGGCGTGCGGAATGTCACCATGAATCGTGACCGGTTCCGGGCCCAGATTCCGGGAAGGGGGTGTGGGAACTTCCTGGAAAGGTGGCGCCATGGGAATTCGTTCTGCCGTGTGCGGTCTGGTGTTGGCGGGTGTGTGCGGGGGCGTGTGGGCCCAGGCGCCGGCCACGAGTGTGATGACATACCAGGGTGAGCTCACCGATGGCGGGCTGCCGGCGAACGGGCCGCACGACTTCCGCGTGAACGTGTTCGACGTTCCGGTGGGTGGTGCGCCGCTGAGTTTCTCCAACTGCTGGGATGGTCTGGACGTGGTGGACGGTCGGTTTGTGCTGACGTTCCACCCGGGGTCGGTGTTTGATGGGCGGGCGCTGTACCTGCAGATCGAGGTGCGTGCGGACAGCACGGCGGCGAACTGCGGGACCGGGGCGTACGCGGTGCTTGGCCCGCGTCAGGCGATGACGGCGGCGCCGCTGGCGTCGGCGCTGGTGCTGCCGACGCGGCAGACGGTGCCGGTGGCCGGGCCGACGCTGTCGATCACCAACGGCAGCAATTCGGCGAGCGCGGTGGCCATCGAGGCGGTATCGGGCGCGACGACGGCCAATTCGGTTGCGCTGGTGGGCGCGAATACCTCGACGGGGTCTGGGGCGGTGGGGGTGTGGGGCCGGATCTCGACGGCGACGCCGGGGGCTGGGGCGGTGGGGGTGCTGGGTACGGTGTCGGGCGCATCGAGCGGTGTGGGCGTGTACGGGACGCACGCAGGGACGGGCATCGCCGTGCGTGGCACGAGCAACGGTGGCACGGGTGTATCTGGCGATGGCAGTGTGGGCGTGTCGGGGCTGGGGAGCGGTGGCGTGAGTCCGGTGGGGGTGCGGGGGTCGGTGTTCAACGCGGAGGGCACGGGGGTTGAGGGGAATCACTCTCACGCCGCGGGTTCGGCGCCGGGGGTGAAGGGGACGACCATTTCGACGGACGCGAACGCGGCGGGCGTGTTTGGCGTGTCGGTGTCGGGCACTGCGGGCTCCTCGTCCGCGGGTGTGCTGGGGGTCAATCAGGGGACGGGGTCGAATGGGGCCGGGGTGCGCGGGTATCACTTCGGGTCGGGTGTGGGGGTGTACGGGTCGGGGCAGTCGGGGGTAGGTGTCAAGGGTGAGATGCTGGAAGCGTCGGGGGACAGCATGGCGGTGTTCGGGCTCAACTCCTCCACCAGCAGCGCGGCGATCGGGGTGGCGGGGACGATTTCGGCGGTGACGCCGGGCGGGTCCGCGAGCGGCGTATTCGGGACGGTTGTTTCGGGAACCGCCACGACGGGAGTGGGTGTGCAGGGGACGCACCTTGGGTTGGGCGTTGGCGTGCGGGGGGACAGCGTTGGCGGCGTGGCGGTGCAGGGGCAGGGTCAGACGGTTGGCGTCCAGGGGTATGTGACGACGAGCGGGGCGGCGGGCACGGTCGGGGTGCATGGATCGAACTCGAACGCGTCGGGGACGGGCGTGAAGGGGGAGCACCTGGCGACCACGGGCACGACGGCGGGGGTGTGGGGTTTGACGGGTTCGACGAACGCGAATGCGGTGGGCGTGCTGGGGGAGGTGTCTTCGCTGGTGCCGGGCGCGTTCTCGGCGGGGGTGCGTGCGGTCAACCACGGCACGGGGGGCAACGGGGTGGGGCTGTACGCCCTGCACGAGGGCTCGGGGTACGGGGTGTACGCGACCACCACGGGAGCGACGGGGTATGCGGGGTACTTCAGCGGGCGGGTGTTTGTTTCGGGCAACCTGCAGGTGGGCGGCACGCTGAGCAAGGCGGCGGGGTCGTTCAAGATCGACCATCCGCTGGACCCGGCGAACAAGTACCTGTCGCACTCGTTCGTCGAGTCTCCGGACATGATGAACATCTACAACGGGACGGTGACGACCGATGAGAAGGGGTACGCCACGGTGACGCTGCCGGACTGGTTCGAGGCCCTCAACCAGGACTTCCGCTACCAGCTCACCGTCATCGACGCGGCCGACAGCGACGAGTTCGTGCTGGCGAAGGTGGTGAAGGAAGTTCAGGACAACCGGTTCACGGTGCGGAGCAGCGCGGGCGGGGTGAAGGTGTCGTGGCAGGTGACGGGCGTTCGGCATGACGCCTATGCGCGCGACAGGCGGGTTCCCACGGAGGAGTTCAAGTCCGAGTCAGAGCGGGGGATGTTCCTGTACCCGCAGGGGTTCGGGTTTGGCGATGACCGGGGGATCGGGCGCGTGGCGCCGCGGGACCTTGGGCTTCAGGGCGAGTAGCGGCCGGGGGGGGACGGGGTCTACTTGAACAGGCGCTGCTGTTCCTTCATGTCCTTCACGTGGCTGCCCAGGCCTTCGAGCAGGCCCTTGATCTCGTCCACGCTGCGGAACTTCATGTACTCGCTGGCGAAGCGGACGTAGGCGACCTCGTCGAGGTCGCGGAGCCTGGCCATGACGCGCTGGCCGACGACTTCGGCGGCGACTTCGCGTTCGAAGTCGCGGTGGAGCTCTTCTTCCAGCTCGTCCACGAGGTGCTGCTGGGCTTCTGCGGTGACCTTGCGCTTGCCGCAGGCGGCCTGGACGCCGCGGAGGACGTTTTCGCGGTCGAAGGGGACGCGTCGGCCGTCCTTCTTGATGACCATGAGGCGGGCGGTCTGTTCGACCCGCTCGTAGGTGGTGAAGCGGCGGTGGCAGGCAACGCACTCACGGCGTCGGCGGATGACCTTCCCGCCTTCGCTGGAGCGGGAGTCGATCACCTTGTCGTTGTCGGCATTGCAGAAGGGGCACTGCACGCTGGGGGTGGTCCTTTCGGGGTGAGGGTACGACGGCACCTCCCCGCAGGGTTCCCGGGCGTGTGTGCTCTAGCGCGTGCCGCTCTCGGTCGCCGTGCTCACCCCCGCGGGGTGCACGACGGTCGAGCCGTCGGCACGGCTCTCCAGCAGGAGCCGCAGGGGCGCCACCTGCGTGAAGCCATGGTTGATGATGGGCAGGTCGCTCAGCACGGGCAAGTGCGTCTCGACCTGGGCGCTGTCGAGCACCGGGGCTATGACTTCCGGTGAGGCCAGCGTGAGGGAGGCGCAGTGGATGGTTGCGCCGGCGCCGTCGGTGATGACGAGCTGCCTGGTCTGCGGGTCGACCGTCACGCTCAGCTTCCGGGCTTCGGGCGCGGCGGCGGCGCGTGCCTTCTCGAACGCGCCGGCCTCTTTCAGGATCCACTCGATGTCCTTGAAGCGGCGAGCGGGGGCGGTGACGAACAGCTTGCTCCCGAAGCGGCGGATGCTCGCGATGTCTCCGCCGTTGTCCGTCCACATGTTCGGGTTCACCATCTCCGAGATGAGGTGGGAGACCTCCTCGCACACGGACTGTTCGGCCGAGGTGCGCGAGTGGCGTTCGCCCTCCTTGGGGGCGGGCTCCTCCGCCTCCTTGGCCAGCAGGTCCTTGACCAGGGTGTCGAGGTCGTAGGTGCGGGTTTCGACCTCGCGGCGGTCGAAGTAGTCTTCGCTGGCGAACTCGAGCGTGGTTTCGCCCGCGCGGTAGGTGAAGCGTCCTTGAGCGCGGTCGCCTGGGCGGGCGTCGTTGAGGAGTCTCACCGCGTCGTCAAGGGTGACATCCTTCAGTTCCAGGCCCAGTGGGCCGTCGGGGGACACGGTCAGCGTCTCCATGGACGGGAAGTTCACCGCCGGCGACTTGCCGGCTGCTTTCGCCGC
Organism: Phycisphaerales bacterium; assembly: GCA_046350475.1. Taxonomy (GTDB): domain Bacteria; phylum Planctomycetota; class Phycisphaerae; order Phycisphaerales; family UBA1924; genus BJHL01. The sequence goes on from JAXMAJ010000001.1 coordinate 982,137, forward strand.
GTTCTCGAAGAAGGTCTTCCAGGTGTCCGTTGGGCCCGCCGAGACCTTGGCGGAGCCGACGCCGTCGCCGGTGGTTGAGGAGAGGAGGGCGGAGAGGGCCGCGCGGCGTGCGCTGAGGGACGATTGGGCAACGGTCGCGTCGAGGGTGCGTGCGAGGGCGTTCTCCGCGGTTGCGGGGGCGGTGTCGGAGGCGAGGACGGCGGCGGAGAGGGTCTGGAGGGCCTTGTTCCTGGCTTCCAGTTCGGCCTGCTTGGCCGCGGCGGCCTGCTGCCGGGCGTCCTCGGCCTGCGAGGCGCCGCGGAGTGCCAGTCCGCCCGCCGTGAGGGCCACGACCACAGCCGATACGAGTGCGATCTGCATCACCGTGCTCCTTTTCGAGTGTCCGCGTGCGTGCTGGAAGCGCCGGGCGAGTTCCGCGGCGTCTCCGAGTTCACCGATTGCCGTCCTGGTTGCTTCTGCATCCGGCATGCCCGACACGGTCAGGTCGCGCACCCGTTCCCGCAGGTGGGAGGCGAGTTCGTCGCGGATGCCCCGGGTTTCCTCTGGGGGCAGGCGCAGCAGCTTTTCGAGCAGGTCGAGCCAGGATGTGACGGCGTCGCCGTGGGGCGGCGGGAGTTCCGGGTCGTGCTGGTGGAGCTTGAGGGCGTTCAACGTGCCACCTCCCGGCTGTCGCCGGGCGGGGCGATGAAGGCGTCGATGATGGCCCGGAAGGCCTGGTGTGCCGCGATGCGCTGTTCGAGGCGTTTCCTGCCCTTGGCGGACAGGCGGTACCACTTGCGTTTGCGTCCTTCGCCCTCTGCGGAGTCCTCGGCCTTCACTTCTTCCCAGCTGGTGAGGACGAGGCCCTGGGATTCGAGGCCTTTGAGGAGGGGGTACAGCACGCCCGGGGTGAGGCGGACCTGGCCTCCTGACCGGGCGGCGACCTCTTTGGCGATGGCGTACCCGTACTGGGAGCCCTCGGCGAGGAGGGAGAGCACGATCAGTTCGGCGGCGTCCTTGGGCTGGTCGGTGAGCATGGTCTTGGGGCAATATATCGACCACCGATATATTCGTCAAGAGCATATTGGGTGTTGCGGCACTTTCTTTGTAGTTTGTCTTCTTGCCTGGGGCCTCTGTGGCCGGATAGCATCTGCCATGACCGGCACCACCACGACGACGACGAGGCCTCGCAGCGGGTAACGCCGGCACCCGCGAGCGACGAACATCCCACGAACACACCCGACCCGGCGACTAAAGTCGTCGGGTTTTTCGTTTCACCCGCATCTCTCACCTTTGGACTCCACGCCATGGCCAAGAAACCCGTCTGCCTCGTCTGCCAGAAGGAAATGGAACCCGGATTCATGACGGACCAGCGGGACCATTCCACCGTTGATGTTCCGCGCTGGTGCCCGGGCACGCCAGAGAAGGGGTTCTGGGGCGGCGATGCCAAGGTCGCACAACGCAAGGAAGGCCTCAAGGTCGTCGCGTACCGCTGCCCCGAGTGTGAAGCTCTTCGCCTGTACGCCCCCTCCGCTCAGTAGTCCCACCCCCGATCACCACTCCTACGCCGGATCCCCCCATGCCCACCATCACCCTCCCCGACGGCAAAACCAAGTCCTTCGACAAGCCGGTCTCCGGCCTCGAAGTCGCCCAGTCCATTGGTTCCGGTCTTGCCAAGGCCGCGCTCGCCATCAAGATCAACGGCGAGACCAGGGACCTTTCGCACCTGATCGACAGCGACGTCTCCGTCGCCATCATCACCGCGCCCAAGCCCGGCCAGGCCACCAGCCCCGACGCGCTCACCCTCATGCGTCACTCCGCGGCGCACATCATGGCCGAGGCCATCCAGGACACCCTTGGCAAGGACGTCCTCCTCGCCTACGGCCCGCCCACCGACACCGGGTTCTTCTACGACATGTACATCCCCGAGGGCAAGAAGCTCTCGAGCGATCACTTCGCCTCCATCAACAAACGCATGGCCGAGATCATCGCCGAAAACCGCCCCTTCACTCGGTACGAAGTGAGCGCGTCCGACGGCCTGCCCAAGCTCAGGTCCGAGGGCAACAAGTACAAGACCGACAACGCCGAGCGCGCCCTGGGCTTGCCCAGCAGCGTGTACAAGAGTGCCAAGCCGCTCGCCGCGGGTGTAAGTGGGGGTGGTGATAGCTCCCGCCCCGGAAGTTTGTCTTTCTACGCCACTGGTCAACCCGGCAAAAACTGGGAGGACCTCTGCCGCGGCCCTCACGTCCCCAGCACCGGCCGCATCGGCGCGGCGTGCGTGATGTCGCTCGCGTCCGCCTACTGGCATGGCGATGAGAACAGCGACCGGCTCACCCGCGTCTACGGCACCGCCTTCGGCAGCCAGGCCGAGCTCGACGCGTACCTCGCCCAGTTGGAGCAGGCCAAGGCCCGCGACCACCGCACCATCGGCAAGCATTTGCGTCTCTTCCACATCGATGAGGACGTGGGCCAGGGGCTCATCCTCTGGACCCCCAACGGCTCCATCGTGCGGAAGGAACTGATGTCCTTCATCGGCACCGAGCTGCGCAAGCAGGGCTACACCGAGGTCTTCACCCCGCACATCGGGTCGCTGGAGCTCTACAAGACCAGCGGTCACTTCCCGTACTACAAGGACTCGCAATTCCCTCCGATCATCGAGCGTGACTCCCTTGATCGCCTCGCCACCTGCTCCTGCTCCGAGGTCATGCGCCGCGTCGAGGGCGTTTCCCAGCGGCTCGCCGACGGCATCAACGAGCGCACCAGGGCGCAGACCATCACCAAGGACCGCATCCTCCCCGACGACCAGCTCGTCCAAGGCTTCATGCTCAAGCCCATGAACTGCCCGCACCACGCCAAGATCTTCGGCAGCGCTCCGCACTCCTACCGCGACATGCCGGTGCGCCTCGCCGAGTTCGGCACCGTCTACCGCTGGGAACAGTCCGGTGAGCTGAACGGCATGACCCGGGTGCGCGGCTTCACCCAGGACGACGCGCACCTCTTCTGCACCGAGGACCAGATCCCCGCGGAAGTCCAGGGCTGCCTGTCGCTCGTCAAGACCATTTTCAGCGTGCTGGGCATGAAGGACTACCGCGTGCGGGTGGGCCTGCGCGACAACGACTCGAGCAAGTACACCGGCTCGCCCGAGAGCTGGGACAAGGCCGAGGCGGCCTGCATCACCGCGGCGGAATCCCTGGGTGTTTCGTTCAGCAAGGAGCCCGGCGAGGCCGCGTTCTACGGCCCGAAGATCGACTTTGTGGTGAAGGACGTCATCGGGCGCGAGTGGCAGCTGGGCACCGTGCAGGTCGACTACCAGATGGGCAACCGCTTTGACCTCTCCTACATCGGCCCGGACAACAAGCCCCACCGGCCGGTCGTCATCCACCGGGCGCCCTTCGGGAGCATGGAGCGGTTCTGCGGCGTGCTCATCGAGCACTTCGCGGGCGCGTTCCCGACCTGGCTGAGCCCGGAGCAGGTGCGCGTGCTGCCGATCAGCGAGAAGAGCAACGAGTACGCCGAGAAGGTGCTGGCGGCGCTCAAGGCCAGGGGCCTGCGCGCCTCCGCCGACCTGGGCAACGACCGTGTGCAGGGCAAGGTCAAGGTGGCGGCGGACGCCAAGGTGCCGTACATGGCGGTGGTGGGGCCGCGGGATGCGGAGCAGGGAACCGTCTCCGTCCGCGTCCGGGGTATTGAGAAGGACCTGGGCTCGATGCCCCTGGAGCGGTTTGTGGAGGCGTTGGCGAGTGAATATTCCAACCGGAGTGCAGAATTGGGTGTGAAGCCATAGAGCTTTACGGGCCAAGTCAAAGAGCCATTCGCTTTCGCCGCAACGCGGCGGATGTTTGTTGCCAGAGGCGAAGCGAGGCTCTGCGAGCACAGCCTCTGGTCACCTGTTCACTCACTCTCTTTTGCCATGGAGGCGCACCCATTCTTCCGACCCCGCAGGGGTCACCGTCTCTAGCCGGGGGCACCGCCCCCGGTGAACCAAGCCAACATCGCCACGACCCTGAAAGGGTCGCACTACCCCTCGCTTTCGGTATGATGTTTCCATGTCCCAAACCCTCACGAAGCTGCTCGTTCACTGCGTCTTCTCAACCAAGGACCGCGCAGACCTTATACCGCCAGATGTTGAACCTCGCCTCTGTGCATACATGGGCGGCATCTGCCGTGCTGCGCAATTAGATCTGCTCGCAGCGGGCGGAACAGCCGACCACATCCATCTCCTGGTGCGCATCTCCAAGAACGTGGCACTTGCCGACCTCATGATGGAAGTGAAAATGGATTCGTCGAAGTGGATCAAGACCGCCTCGCCCCATGCGGCAGGATTCCGTTGGCAGGACGGTTACGCAGGTCTGTCCGTCGGGCAATCGCACGTCGAGTCGTTGAAGAGGCACTTCGCTCGCCAGAAACAGCATCACAGGAAGAAGACCTTCAAGCAAGGGTTATGAGTATCTCGAGAAGTGCGAGTGGAGTATGACGCGAGGTGCATCTGTGACTGAGCTTCGCATTGTGCCGGCGCGACGACGACCCTTTCAGGGTCGAGATTCCTCAGCGCGCGTTCCGGGGGGCGATGCCCCCGGCTAGAGACGCTGAGCCCTTCGGGCTCGGTCCATTCGTCGGTCGAAGGCCGTTGCAAACAACTGCGGCACCGCCTGTCCAACCCCAAGCACATACTTCATAGCCCCCCCCCCCCCAATACCCCGCCGCATGCCCGGCATCTGCGTCTTGCTGTTCGTGGCTCTCCCCGTCATCGGCTGCTCAAGGTGAACCTTCCAGGGTCGAGGTTCCCCAACGCGCGTTCCCGAGGGCGATGCCCCCGGCTAGGGACGCTGAGCCCTTCGGGCTGCGGCTACGACACTGCGGGGCTTGCTCCCGGTGCCGCGTGCCCGGTGTGCGGCAACGCTGCGTGAGGGGCAGCCCACCCCAGCGTCCGCAATCCGCCTGGGCCGTGCGGGCAGCGCGGAGGTGGGTGTGAAACCCGCGGCCTTCTCTCCGAAGAAGTGGCGGGCGCCCGCGCGTGCGGGCGGAGTTTCCTGTAGACTGCGCCACCATGCCTGACGTGCCACCTCCCATTCCCGTTCCGCCTGCGCCGCTCGGCGCGGCATCTGCGACCGGGTTCAAGCTCCGCTGGTACACCGTCCTGCTGGGCGTGGGAGCGGTGGGCCTGTTTCTGCTGGCCGCGTTGGTGACGCCGGTGCCGGTGGAGGGTTCTTCCGCCTACGGGGTCGGGTACGCGGTGGGGCGCATCGCGGGGGCCCTGACCTGCCCCGCGGTTGCGGCGCTGCTGGTGGGTGTCATCGCGTTCTTTGCGACGGGCCGGTCGACGCGTGCGTTGAACATCAGCATGAGCGTGGTGCTGCTGCTGATGATGGTGCTGGGGCTTGGTTCGCTGGCGATGAACCTGATCCGCATGATGTCGGCGTGATGGTGGGGCGGGTGTGAGGGGCGTCCGGCGTGCCCGGGCGAGAGTGCCAACACTCCGGGCATGCTCACGCGCGATGTTGCCCCGGCGGGGAGGCTTCCCCACCCAGTCGCCTACTCGATCCTGATCATTCCATTCGGGGCGATGAGCGGGTACGTGAGCGTCGCGATGGCTTTCCTGTGCACCCGGTTCGGGCTTTCGGTGCAGGACGGGGCGTTGCTGATCGCGGCGGGGATGTTCCCGCACGTGTGGAAGTTCTTCTGGGCGCCGCTTGCGGACACGACGCTGTCCCGCAAGAAGTGGTACGTGCTGTCGGTCGTGCTGTGCGCACTGGGCATCTGCGCCATGAGCGCGGTGCCGATGTCCAAGGGCAACCTGCGGCTGCTGGAGGTGGTCATTTTCGTTGCGAACCTGGCCTCGACGTTCCTGGGGATGAGCGTGGAGGGGCTGATGGCGCACGCGACGCCGCCGGAGCAGCGGGGCCGGGTGGGCGGCTGGTTCCAGGCGGGCAACCTGGGCGGGAACGGCCTGGGGGGCGGGGCGGGGCTGTGGATGGCGACGCACCTTCCGTACCCATGGTTGTCGGGCGTGGTGCTGGGGGCGTGTTTCCTGGCGGGCGCATGGGCGCTGGTGCTTGTTCCCGAGGCGCGGGCCGAGGGGCGGACGCGGTCGGTACCGGCCGCGATGTTCGGGGCGGTGAAGGAGCTTTTCCTGCTCATCTTCTCCCGCGCGGGCGCGTTGTGCGGGGCGTTGTGCCTGCTGCCGATGAACACGGGGGCGGTGACGGGGGTGCTGGCGCAGGCGGAGGTGGCGGCGAAGTGGGGGGTGGCCGAGGACACGGTGGCGCTGGTGAACGGCGTGCTGAACGGCCTGGTCTCGGCCGCCGGCTGCCTGGTGGGCGGGGTGCTGTGCGCGCGTTTCAACTCGCGCTGGGTGTACGCTGCGGTCGCGGTGCTCATGGCGGCGGTCTCGGCGATCATGGCGGTTGCGCCGTTCACGCCTTCGGCGTATGTGGTGTTCACGCTGCTGTACGCCTTCGTGGTGGGGCTGTCGTACACGGCGTTTACGGGCTTTGTGCTGGACGCGATCGGGAAGGGGGCCGCGGCGACGAAGTACAACGCGTTTGCCAGCCTTTCCAACACTCCCATTACCTACATGGGTCTGGTGCTCGCGTGGGCGCAGACGACGTGGGCAGAGAAGGGCATGCTGTTCACCGATGCGGCGGCGGGGGTGATCGGGCTGCTGGTGCTGGGGTTGATCGCGGCGGTGCTGCGGGAGAGAAGAGTGCCCGGCGCAGGCACGGTGTGCGCGTCGTGCGGGGTTCCGGCGGGGCGGCTCAACAGCGCCCGGTGTCCGGAATGTGGTGCGGGCGTGCCGGGGGGGACGGCGAACTCCTAATCTTGGGGCCATATCCGCGAGGGTCCCGCCATGCGTCGTCGAGCTTTTACCGTTGTGCCGGTTGTCGCTGTGCTTGCACTGGTTGCCATCGTGCTGGCGATACTCCTGGGCGTCAAGGGGGTGCCGCAGCCGGCGACCGCCAGTGCGGCGTACAACGCGGGGCGTGCGGCGGGGTCGTGGCTGGGTCCGATCTTCGTGGCGGTGCTCTTCTTCCTGCTGGCCAGCCCGCTGGCGGAGCGTCGGGGGAACGGGTTTGCGACGGCGGTTGCGGGTTCGATCCTTCTGCTGGTGAACATCGCGGTGGGCGTGAACGTGCTGCGTGCGTACGGGGTGGTTGGTTCGCGTGGGCCCGGCGCGGGGCCTTCGGCCCTGCCGGCGGCGCCCTTGGCTGCCCGGCCGCCTGTTGCTCGGCCGACGCCCCGGCCGGTGCCTCAGCCGGCCCCGGCGGATCCGCCGTCGAGCGTGGGGCCACAGGCGGGGCAGCCGGCGCAGCAGCCGGCGGCTGCACCGGACGCGGCGCTGCGTGACCGGCTGGCACGCGAGCGTGCGGAGCGGGAGGCGGCGGAGAAGGAGAAGGCGGAGAAGGCGGCGGCCCTGGCGAAGGTGCTGGACGGGGTCGAGGCCGACGAGAAGGCGGCGCTGGACGGGGCGAGCAAGGCGGTGGCGGATGCGGGGCGCGCCTTTGCGGCGACGGTGGCCCGGGCGCCGCAGCCGACCAGGAAGGCGCTGGATGAGCGGCGTGCGGGCGCGGAGGGCGTGCGGCAGAGCACGGAGGCGCTGCGGGGGCGCATCAAGGGTGCGCAGGAAGGCCTGGAGAAGAAGCTCCGGGACGCGGGGGCGGAGGAGTTTGACGCGCACTTCCGGGCGAGCCGGGCGGGCGGGTCGTGGGACCTGCACCAGCGGGAGTTTGCGGCGGACAGCCTGACGGACTTCTGCGGGCTGGTGACGAACGAGTGTGAGGTGCTGGGCGGCGCCCTGGGCACGTGGAAGCTGAAGGCGGGGGAGATCGACGCGAAGGACGCGATGGTGAAGGCCCGGCTGAGTTCACCTCGGTTCCGCATCGAGGCGTCGCTCGCGCCGCTGGAGCGTTCGTTGCAGACGCTCGCGGGGAACTAGCGGCGGGGTTCAGCCTCCGGTGATGTCCCGGATGCACTGCTCGGCTTCCTTCTTCGCGTCGCGGAACCTTGCGGCCTTCTTGAGGTAGAGCAGGGCGTTGGCGTCGTCGCCCAGGATGCCGTAGGCCTGGCCGAGGTGGAGGTAGGGCCTGCCGACCAGGGCCCTGCCGCCGATGGACTCCATGGACGCGACGGACTTTGTGAAGTGCACGAGGCCCTGCTGGGGGTCGTTGAGCTGCTGCTCGTTCATGTACATGAGGCCCAGGAGGAGCTCGGACTTGAGGGTGACCATGGGGTCCTTGCCGGCTTCCAGGAGGTCGTCGCGGGCTGCGGTCCAGTTGTGGCGCTCGCGTTCGATCATGGCCATGCCCATCCAGGTATCGCCGTAGGTCCTGTCGATGGCGAGGGCCTTCTGGTACTGCTCTTCCGCGGCCTCGACTTCCTTGTCGTTCCAGAGGTGGTTGCCGTAGAAGGTGCGGAGCATGACGCCGTCGTGGCCGTTGGCCAGGGCGTCTTCCCAGAGGAAGCGGGTGTTGAACCAGAGGTGGCTCTGGCGCCAGGTCATCATGCACCAGAGCGTGGCGAGGCCCAGGCAGCCGGCCCATGCGAGGAGGCGTCCGTGGCCGTGGATGCGCCCGGTGGCGAGGCCGTTTGCGAGCAGGAGGGCGCCGGCGATGAAGAGCGGGATTATGGAGAGGTAGGCGTAGCGCTCGGCGACGAGCTGGATACCGCTCTGGAACAGGCCCAGGACGGGGGCGATGAGCACGAGGTAGGCGGCGAACGCGACGGCGAGGCCGGGGCGGCGGCGGGCGAGCGCGATCACGAGCGCTGCGCCGACGACGACGAGGAGGGCGGGCACGAGGAACCGTGCGTCGGTGAGGTGGGCGGTGGCGGGGAGTTCGTAGAGGGCGGAGAGGCGGGTGGGCCAGGCGGTTTTGCGGATGTAGAAGACCAGGCCGTAGAACGCCTGGGCGGTGCGCTGCTCCATGCCCCAGCGGGAGAGGGAGCTGACGGTGAACGGGGCGCTGGCCTGGGCCTTGCCCGCGAGGTAGGCGAAGATCACGCCCAGGGCGGCGTGGGGGAGTTTCTCGAGGAGCACGGGCGCTGCAGCGCGGGTGAACCAACGCCAGGGCCAGAGGGGCAGGCGGCGGAGCGGGTAGATGTCGAGCAGGAGGGCCACGGCGAAGAACGACATGCCCCAGGCCTTGCTCAGGAGCGACAGCACGAGGGCCAGCAGCGCCGCCGCGTACCAGCGGGCGTGGGCGCGGCGGGGGTCGGCGGCCCAGCGGAGGTACCCGAGCGTGGCGAGCAGCAGGAAGCAGGCGCTCAGGACGTCCCGCCGTTCGGTGACCCACGCGACGCTCTCCACGCGGAGGGGGTTGATGGCCCAGAGGAGTGCGCACAGGAAGGAGGCGGCGTGCTGCGCGCCGGTTGCTTGCGGCATCGCGGCGCCGGGCTGCGGCCTGGACGCGGTGCGGAGGACCCGCAGGGCCACGGCGTACACCAGCAGGGCGTTCAGCGTGTGGAGGAGGATGTTGGTGACGTGGTAGCCCTGGCTGGTTGTGTCGCGGGGCGTGCAGACGTCGGCGGCGGAGGGGGGCACGGTGCCGAAGAGGCGTTCCTCCATGGCGTAGGACAGGTAGGTCAGGGGCTGGTAGTGCCCGCCCACCATCGTCGTGAAGATCCAGTGGAGCCAGTCGGGGTTGCCCTTGCGCCAGCCGCTGGCCTCGATCAGGAACTGCGTGTCGTCGAAGAGGCAGAGCCCTGCCCCGGCGGCGGGCCAGAAGGCGAAGAGGGTCGCGGCGCAGAGGGCGGCGGCCAGGGCAAGGACGGCCGGCCGAGGGAGCGGGCCCGTTAGCCAGCGCGGGGTGTCGGGTGCGGACGCCATGGGGGCGATGGTAACGCCGCCCCGCGGTGTGCGCGTCCGCGGATCAGAACTTCGACGACCGGTGGAAGATGACGCGGGCCTTCTCCACGGTCACCAGCCCTTCCTTCACCATGCGGTCGAGCGTGGGCAAGAACCTGGCGATCTTGTCCTCGCGGTCCACGATTTCGATGACCACGGGCATGTCCTCGGGCATGCCGGGCTTGGCGGGCACGTGGATGAGCGAGTTGGCGCCAAAGCCCATCATGCCGCGGAGGACAGTGGCGCCGGCGAGCCCCTCCGAGCGGGCGCGGTGCACGATGGCGGCGTAGAGCGGCTTGCCGTCGTGCTGGTCGTTCTCGTCCACGAAGATGCGGATCAGTTGCCCGTCGCCCTCGATTTTCATGGCGGCCTCCTGCGCGCAGGCGGGGGGCGGCTGGGGTGGGGCCCCGCCGCGGGACCCGTGTATCTTCGCGCGCGGGGGGCGGTGGTGCAAGGGGAAAGCGGGGGGATTGATCCCCCTCAAGTGGTCATTTGCGGTTGGTCCGGGCTTACCACACGGCGTGGCGTGTGAGGCAGCGGCTGATCTGCGGCGCGGTTTCGCTGGTGTAGTCGATGAGTTCGGCGCGCCAGCCCCGGGCTTCCGCGGCCCGGACGTTCTCCGGGAGGTCGTCGAAGAAGAGGATCTCTCCCGCGAGGAAGCCGGTCGCCTGCTCGAAGGCCCGGTAGATCTGCTCGTCGGGCTTGGCGTGGCCCAGGAGGTGGCTGGCGTGCTTGTGGCGGAGGAGGGAGATGGAGGGGAAGTCGCGCGAGGCCTGTCCACCCGGCAGCATGCGTTCCCAGTGGGAGTGGCAGGTGTTGGAGAGGAGGGCGGTCTCGATGGTGGGGAGCTGGTTGAGCCGGCGGATGATGTCGCCCACGCCCTGGTACTCGCTCGTGATCCAGTGGTGGTGGAGGGCGCGGACCTCCTGCTCGTCGTACAGGCCGTGGCACGCGGCGGTGAGCTCGCGGTAGAAGTCGTCGCAGGTGATGGTGCCGACGGTGTAGCGTGCGTGGAGGGCACGTCGGGCGGCGACGCGTTCGGGCGCGGAGTGGCCGTCGCGCACCGGGATGCCGGTCGCCCGGCAGGCGTCATCCCACGAGCGCCAGTGCCTGACGATGACGCCGCCGGCGTCGAAGCAGATGCAGCGGATGGGGTCCTGGCTGGGCATGGGGTGCGTGGGTGGCGGGCCCTTTCAGCACCAGCGTACGGGGGAACCCCTGGGGTGGTTCACGGGGGCGCCGTTGTCCGCGGCGGGCGTCGGCCCGTGCCTAGTCCTCATCGCCCAGGCCCTCGGCGGGCTTCATGACCTCGCGGAGGGCGACGGTGGCGAACGCGCCGCGGGGCAGTTCGAAGGCGCAGCGGATGTAGGGCCCGTGCTCGTCCACGCCGCCCTCGACCTCCGGGGCGAGGAGGGGGACGCGGAAGGGCCGGCGCTTGCCCTCGAGGTCAAAGCGGCTGGCGCGGGTGAACACCTCCAGCTGTTCGGGCGTCAGTCCGAGCCGGGCGAGGGCGGCCACTTCGCGTGCGTCGGTGTCCCCGGAGGCCCGCATCATCCCGGCGGCCCACATGGGGCCCGAGGGGCTGATCTCGAAGGACGCGAGGCGTGCGGTCGTTGCGGGGTCCGTCGCGGTGGGGGCGTCCACCTGGAAGCAGGCGAGGTTTGCGTGCTTGATGGCGACGTCGCCCTCGTGGAGCGAGCCCAGGGTGTTGTCCGCGAGGCGCTCGTCGAGCAGGGAGTTGAAGACGGCGCTCTGGAACGCGGAGAGGTAGAAGCGGATGGTCGTTTCGTCCAGGCAGAGGAGGGCGGCGCGGGCGTCGCGCCCGTGGTCGAGCTGGTTGAGCACGCGGGTCTCGATGTGCGCCTGCATGGGGTAGGCGTGGATGGCCTCACGGTACTTCTTCTGGACAAAGAGCTCGCGGGCCTCCTTGTTGAAGTCCGGGCGGGCTGCGCTCGGCCCCAGGAGTTCGCGGACGGCCTCGTCAAAGTCGCCCAGCACCAGGGCGCGCCCGATGAGGTGGTTGTTGGCGAGCATGCCGAAGCGCTGCTCGCCGAAGCGGTTGGGCACGCCGGTGGCCGCGAGGCGCTGGAGGACGCGGTGGGCGTCGCGCACGCGTGTGGGCTCGACGTTGCGGATGCGGATGGAGAAGCGGTTGCCGGCCAGGTGGCCGGGGCGGAGCTTGTTGTTGTGCTGGTCGGCCCAGAGGATGGCGACCTGCTCGTGCTGGAGCATGGGGAAGTCGGTGTGCTTCTTCCCGGGGGTGTGCACCGAGATGATCTGGCGGGTGACGGCGTGCTTGTCCTTCAGCCCTGCGAATCCGACCGCGCCGGGCCTGACGCCGAAGTGCCGGGCGATGACACGGGTCATGTCGAGCGTGGACATGCCGCGCTTCTGGACCAGCAGGTACACGTGCTCGCCCTCGCCGGAGGGCTGGTACTGGGGCTGCTCGTCGACCAGGAAGTCCTCGGGGCGCTGCTTGATGACGCCTCCGACCCCGGGGATGTCGGCGGTGAGGTACGACTGGGGCACGACGTGGTGGGAGCGGTCGAGCATGGGAGGGTTCGGAGCGTGCGGGATTGCGGGAAGGTAGGGGAGGAGCGGCGGGCGGTGTTCTACGCTCGCGCATGCGTCCATGGATGACGGTCACTCTCCAGCCGCCGGGTGCGGCGCCCGCTGCGCCGGTGGGCCTGCGGCGCTTGGATGCAGGGGACGCCGAGAAGCTCGCCCGCCTGATGCTGGACGCGTACGCGGGCACGGTGGATGACGCGGGGAATGAAACCATCGAGACGGCGCGCGAGGAAGTGGGCAGGCTGCTGCGGGGGGAGTTCGGCGCACTGGACGCTCCCGCGTCGGTGGTTGTGGAGCGGGACGGGCTGCTTGCATCGGCCACGCTCGTGACCAGGGAACGGGGCGAGCCGTTTGTGGCGTTCTCCATGACCGCCCCGGCCTGGCAGCGGCGGGGTCTGGCGCGGGCGGGCCTGGTGCACGTGATGCGCACGCTGGCCATGCGGGGCGAGCAGAGGCTGCACCTGGTGGTGACGGCGGCGAACACGCCGGCGGTCAGCCTGTACCGGTCGCTGGGGTTTGTGGAGGGGAAGCCGGCGCGCTCGCAGCGGTAAAACGGTGGCGGTTGGTCACTTCTTCATCGCCCGCCACTTGGTCACCGCCTCGGGCTCGCGGGGGTAGATCGGCGCGAGGGCTACAGGGTCTGCCGCGGGCGAGTCCAAGCCCGCTTCCAGGCATGCGACGGGGTCGAAGACGGGATCGACAACCGTGATGCGGGCGACGGCCGAGGCGTCGCGCATCGGCCGGGGCAGGTAGCGGTCGGCGGCCAGGGTGGTGACGCCCTGGGTGGCCAGGGCCGGCAGGTCGGCGGCGCTCAGGATGGCGCCGGGGGCGGCGTGCCAGGCGTCTGAGAAGACGGTGACGTGGGCGGTGTCACCCTTGCTGGCCAGGGCCACGGCGAAGGGGGCACGGGCGGGGATGCGGCGGGCGACCACGGCGGCGCTGGGCACGGGCACGCAGGCGGCGCCCGTGACCTCAGCGATCATGCGCGCCGTGGTGACGGCGATGCGGACGTTGGTGAAGCCTCCTGGACCGACGGAGACGGCGACGCGGGCGAGGTCGCGCGGGCTCGCACCGGCTGCGGTCATGGCCCGGTCGATGCAGGCCATGAGGTCGTCGTGCTGGGGGTTGTCGGTGCGGAGGTCCTCGACGGTGATGACGCGGGCCTCGCCCATCCCCCCGGCCTCGCCGACGGCGACGCCGGGGCGCGGCTGCCCCTCGCTCCAGGCGGATGGGTTGCTGGTCTCGATGGCGAGGATGAGCCGGGGCACGGGCGAAGGTAGGGAGTGGAGCGGAGTGGGGGCGTACTGGTGGCGTCCGGTTGGCGAGGTTTCCCGTGTGGCGGGGGCATAGTCTCTGGCCCATGAAGACGTCCTGTGCAGGAGTAGTCGTCGGTCTGGTGGTGTGGGCGGGGAGCGCGTGGGCCCAGGCCGAAGGCCGGGGAGCGGGGCCGGGGGCGGCCCCTGCGGCAGCCGCGGGAGAGGCCCAGGAAGAGGCCGGATTCAAGGTTCAGCCCGCGCGCCTGTCGCTGCGGGTGGACGCGATGGCGTGGTACATGGGCCCGGGCGGCGATCTGGACCTGCCGTCCACCGAAGCACTGGGCGACCCGGACGCGTTCACCATTGATGGCCTGGGGTACGACACGCCGCGGTTCGTGGTGACACCGGAGTTCAACGTCACGTGGTCGGACCGTTGGCGGCTGACGCTGCGCGGCTACTACTTCACGGACAGCCATGACGCGAACGCGGCGTCCGACGGTCAGATCGGGAGGGTGCGATTCGACGCGGGCGATGCGCTGCACTCCAACTTCCGGTTTGGCTCCTACGAGGCTGAGGTGGGGTACACATGGGACGGCTTCCCCGAGAAGCTGGCCGGCGTGCTTGACCGTGACTCGTTCAGCACGCTGGAGGTGGTGGCCGGCGTGCGGGTGTTCCAGGTGGGGTGGGACCTGTCGCGGGGCGCCGGCCCGCTGGGGCCGGCCGACGCGGCGCAGTCCATCGACGAGACGTTTGTGCAGCCGATGGTTGGAGGGCGGTTGGCGTGCGAGTTTGTGCGGGATATGGGCCTGGACGCCCAGGTGGATATCGGGCTGCTGCCGCTGGGCGACGGGTCCAATGTGTCCGGCGACGTCATCGTCGGAGGGTGGTGGAAGCCGTGGCCGCACGTGGGGGTGCAGATCGGGTACCGGGCTGCGTACTTCTCGCTGGGGTCCGGCGCAGCGGGGCCTGAGCAGTTCGACTTCACGGGCTGGAATCAGGGCCTGCAGTTCGGCCTGGTTATCACGTTCTGATGTCGCGGAGGGGGGAACACTCGGGGGGCTTTTCGAAGTCCGTTCGGGGTCTGGTCGTGCTGCGTCTGAGTGATTTCCACGGCTCTTGCACATCCTTGGCATTCCTGCAGATACGTTTCGCGAGGGGATTGACGGCGGGCTGGAAACCCGCCATACTTCCCCCCTCCAAGAGGACTTGGAGCACGCGGCGTGTCCCGGCCGTGGGGAGTGGTTGGAAAGTGCGGCAGGCGGTCTCCCGGCTGTCGTTTTTCACACCCCCCGCCAGCGGGGTCCGTCGGCAGGCATGTCCGGCTACGGAAGGCGCAGGAGAGACCGTTCTTCACACCCGGTGGCGTATGTTGGCCACCCCCAGACGAATCAAGGACACCCATGGCAACCATCACGAAGAAGGACCTTGTCGAGAAGATCACCGAGAAGCGCCGGATGAAGCGGCATGAGGTGAAGACGATCTGCCAGGACTTCCTCGATCAGATCATCATCGAGCTGCGCAAGGGGAACCGGCTGGAGTTCCGCGACTTCGGCGTGTTCGAGATCAAGGAGCGCAGCCCCCGCGTGGCGCAGAACCCCAAGACGATGGAGAAGGTGACGGTCCCCGCGAAGCGCGCGGTGAAGTTCAAGGTCGGGCGCCTCATGCGTGAGAGCGTGGAGATGGGCCCCTCGACGCGCACGAGCGTGATCGCCGAGCCCAAGGTGGCGGGCAAGATCGCCAACGGCCAGGTGGTGGTGAACGGCACTCCGGCGGTGGCTGCGGCCCGCTGAACGGGCCGGTCTTCCGGCCGCATCGGCAACACCAGGCGGCATCCCCCACGGCGCAGCGGAGTGCCGGGCGCTTGTTCGCCGTCCACCAAGAAGTCGCTCTAAAAAAAAGCCGCCCCGCCAGCGTGAGCCGGCAAGGCGGCATTGGGGAGGGTCTGGTTCGCTGCTGCTGCATGCGGCACGAGCGGCTCGCGGCTGTCAGGATTCGGGCCGTCCGGTCAGAGGTCGGGCGGCTCTCCCGGGCTATCCTGTGCTTCCGCCAAGGGGTTCGCCGCGCTGGAGGCCGGCGTCTTGGCGGGGCAGGCGCACGGCGTGCGGGTCCCGCGCAGTTTCTGGGCGCGGAACTCGCCCGCGAGAGGCATGGATGCCGATAGGTGAAGCGTGAATCGTTCCCCCGCGCTGGCTGAGACCGGTCTATTGCCCGCCCGCCCGATCGAGGTCCTCGGACCCGAGGTACCCATGCGCGCCCAGCCGCCCCGGATGGCCGATCCCGACCAGGAGGAGGGCTGCGAGAGCGCGGCCGAGATGCAGAGCGCCGCATCCGCGACGCCGGCCACGCCGGCCCCGGTGCGTGCACGGCGTGCGGCGCCGGTGCTGCGGGCGAACATCCAGCACCACTGGGTGCTGGACCCCAACCTCACGTTCATCAACCACGCCCAGTACGGGGCGTGCACCAAGGCGGTGCTCCGGGCCCAGGCGCAGGTGCGGGAGCGCATCGAACGCGACCCGGTGCGGTTCTTCAAGGTGGACCTGGAGCCGCTGATGGACGGCGTACGCGAGAAGGTCGCGGCGTTCGTGCACTGCAACCCCGCCGACACTCTCATGCTGCGGAACGCGACGCACGGGCTGTGCACGATCTTCAGGTCGTACAGGTGGAACCCGGGCGATGAGGTCCTGGTGACGGACCATGACTACGCGTGCGTGCCCAACGAGCTGGAGCGGCTGGGGCGCGAGACGGGCGTGGTGATGGTCAAGGCGCCGATCCCCTTCCCCGTGACGAGCCCTCAGCAGATCGTGCAGCACGTGCTGGAGCGGGTGACGCGCCGCACGCGCCTGGTGTGCATCTCGCACATCACGAGCGCCAGCAGCCTGATCCTGCCGGCGGCGGCGATCATCCGGGAGCTCAACGCGGCGGGCATCGACAGCCTGCTGGACGGGGCCCACAGCCCGGGGCAGATCCCCGTGGATATCGCGGCCCTGCAGCCCACGTACTTCGTGGGCAGCGGGCACAAGTGGATGAGCGGGCCCAAGGGCAGCGCGTTCGTGTACGTGCGGGCGGACCGGCAGGCGCAGCTGCGACCGCTGGCGCTGTCGGCCCGCGCGAACAAGGTGCGCCCCGAGCGGGCCCAGTTCCTGCGGGACTTTGACTACCAGGGGACGGACGATTACTCACCCATCCTGTCGGTGCCGGCGGCGGTGGAGTCGATGGGGTCGCTGCTGCCCGGCGGCTGGCCCGCCCTGATGCGGCACAACCACGACCTGGCGATGGCGGCCCGGGACGTGTTCTGCGACGAGCTTGGCGTGGAGCCCCCCGCACCCGAGAGCATGACAGGCGGGATGTTCACCATCCCCCTGCCGGACCCGCCCGCGCACCTGATGAACCGCCCCACCTGCTACGACGATGCGCTGCAGGACGTGCTGTACGAGCGGTACCGCGTTGTGGCGCCGGTGTGGCGCCTGGCGAGCAACAACCAGCGTGTGATCCGCGTCTCGGCCCAGGTGTACAACACTATTGAGCAGTACGCATACGCCGCCAAGGCGCTCAAGACCGAGCTCGCCAACGAGCACCGGTGAGCGGTCCCGGGCGTCGGTCGGCGCGTAAGTTGCGCGGGCAGCCCCCACCTTGCGTGAATCTGCCCCGTTCGTGTGAAGACCCCTTCACCGCCGACGAGAGTCTCCCGATAGGGACCGAGAACCCCTACCCGGAGACCTGTCATGACGATCCGCGCTCGCTCCTTGTGCATTCTCGCCGGCCTTGCTCTCGCGCTGCCGTTCGCGGCCGGCGCGGGGGAGGACAACGCGAAGCACACGCCTCCTGCGAAGCATGAGGAAGTTCCGGCGGCCAAGCCCGCCAAGGCGAAGCCCTCCATATGGGATTCCGCGAAGGCCAAGGCAAAGCCTGAGCCCGCGGCGAAGCCTGAGAGCAAGCCGGAAGGCAAGCCTGAAAGCAAACCCGAAAGCAAGCCCGACGCGAAGGCCGACGGCGCCCACGGGGAGGACACCCCTCACGGCGCAGCCGCCAAGGCCGAGGAGCAGGATGAGCACAGCGAAGGTGTGGCCTCCCACGGGGAAGAGCACGATGATGATCACGCCGCGGCGCACGGGAAGCCCTCGGTGAATGCCAAGGCCGCTGAGAAGGCGGACCGCACGGCGAAGACCACGAAGAACGTGCACGAGGAGGACGAGGGCCCGGTGAGCCCGGACGCCGCGATCCAGATGCTGCGCGAGGGCAACGAGCGTTGGGCGTCGGGCAAGACCACGAGCCCCTCGACGGACGCGGACCGGCGCGAGGATGTGGCGGAGCACGGGCAGCACCCTTTCGTGACTGTGCTGACCTGCGCGGACTCCCGCATCCCCGTGGAGCGTGTGTTCGACCGCGGCGTGGGCGAGGTGTTCACGGTGCGGGTGGCGGGCAACGTCGCCGGCGACAGCGAGACCGGCACGATCGAGTATGGCGTGGGGCACCTCAAGACCGGCCTGCTGGTGGTCATGGGGCACTCCAAGTGCGGAGCGGTGGCAGCGGCGTGCTCGGGCGCCGAGGTGCACGGCAAGGTCGCCGGGCTGATCCAGCACGTGGCGCCGGCGGTGGAGCGGGCGAAGCGGAACAACCCCGGTGCGAGCGAGAGCGAGATCGCCTCGCTGGTGGAGCGTGAGAATGTGTGGCAGAGCGTGTACGACCTGCTCAAGAACAGCGACGAGGTGCGTGAGAAGGTCGCGCACAAGGAGCTGAAGGTGGTGGGGGCCCTGTACGACATCTCGACCGGGAAGGTCGAGTTCCTGGGCGAGCACCCCTGGCAGTCGGAGCTGGTGGCGGCGATGGAGTCCGGCCACCAGGCGACGACGGCGTCGACGCCCGCTCCTGCGGGGACGACGATGACGGTCGCGGTGGAGGGTGAGGACGATCAGGAGGCCGGTGCACACCACTAATTCGGGCACGGCCAAGGACTTATCGAAATCCAATCAGCGCCGCTCCGGGGACGGGGCGGCGTTGTGCTTTGGGGTGGGTGCCGGGGAGGGGACGCAAGAGTCCTATATGCGGGCCGGGGCGTGGTCGAGATGAGAAGAGATTTGTGCAATTTTCGGACATCAAACTCTTGAATATGCCGACTTGCGGATATACTTGTCGTGTTTCGGTGCTCCCGTGCGGGTTTGACATCCGCGGCCGGAACAGGACCACAGAGCGGAGTCCGGAGAACCGGGCCCGCCCAACAGGAAGCCTCCCCATGAAGATCAGCACGGCATCGGTCACGGTTCTCGCAGGGCTCGCGTTTGCATCCGTGGCGATCGCGCAGGACGCGAAGCCGGAAGCAGCCCCTGCGGCGCAGGACACGACTTTCATTGAGGGCAACCCGGGCTTCCTGAACGGGCTGCGGGGCTTTGAGAACTTCTACAACCCGGTCGGTCAGCCGATCTACTTCGAGAGCCCGTTCAACTACTCGGGCCTGCGTTTCCTGTTCCTGCACCACGAGTTCAGCGACGGCAGCCAGCTCGCGGGCGGTGACGTGAACATCGTCGCGGTGCAGGCGCGCCTGGCGATCACGGAGCGTCTGGGCTTCATCGCGACCAAGGACGGCTTCTCCTGGCTGGACGCCGGCGCCCTGCCGAAGGACGAGGGCTGGAACCAGCTGGCGGCGGGCCTCAAGTACGCGTTCTACGTGGACAAGGACCAGGAGCTGGTCGCGACGGGCGGTGCACGCCTGATGCTGGTGACGGGCGAGGACAAGGTGCTGCAGAGCGACACCGAGGAGATCAGCCCCTTCATCAGCGTGGCGAAGGGATTCGACAAGTTCCACGTCATCGCGGACCTGACCTACCGCATGCCGTTCGACGGCGACAAGGGCAACGACGTGGCCATGTGGGACATCCACGCGGACTACGAGGTGGCCGAGAACTTCGCGCCGATGGTCGAGCTGCACGGCTGCCACTACCTGAGCGACGGCACGCGTCTGCCGCTGTCGGTGGGCGGCCTGGACTACTCCAACCTCGGCTCGGCCGACGTTTCCGGCAGCTGCGTGATCTGGGCCGGCGTGGGCGCCCGCTACAAGTTCAACCAGCACGCGTCCGTGGGCGCGACCTACGAGATGGCGTTGACCGACAAGGACGCCGACATCATGGACAACCGCATCACCGTTGACTTCGAGCTCAACTGGTGAGTGCAGTGGCCGGGCGCGGGCACGACACGCGTCCGGCCGGCAGCCGCCGGGGCCCTCCGCCGTTTCCGGGGAGGGAAGGCGGAGTCGACCCCGGCGGAGGATGGGGCCCGGAGTGGGCCGACAACATGACCCGTGCGCCGCGGCGGGAGAGCAAGACGTCTGCAAGGGACAGGTCTTGTGCCCGCCGCGAGCTTTTTTGTCAGGCATCTGCGGATCAGTCCCAGATAGCCGTGAAGTCAGCGACGGTGGGGCCGGCCTTGGTAAATATGCCGAGGTAGTTGTTGATCGCGTACGGGTGGTCTGGCCCGTCGGCTGGCAGGTATTCGTCGTAGAACAGGATGTCATCCCAGGCTTGTGGATCGGGCCGGCCGTTCTTGTCCAGGGTGAGCGGCATGAAAGTCTTCTCGAATACGGCGTGATTGTCGTTGTACGCGACGTTGCCCTGCCAGGCGGGAGACCTGCCGTAAAAGCGGAGCGTATTGCTGCCCGTGTTGAAAGCGGCATGGGAGAGCCGGTGGTCGTTGCGGTCGGTGCTTGCTACCAGGGGTCCCCGGTTGGCGATGACGGCTTCGCTGGCTTGGAAGTCGTTGCACCACCTTGGGCTCAAGCCACCGCTGCGTCCCGCCGGGATCTCGTGCGCGTAGCTCGTGTTTCCGATCCCGTGGATGAAGTCCGCCGAAAACGCGGGGTCCCAGAGGGCCTGATTGGGGGTGGCTGCGGTGGGTGGTGCGGATTGAGAGTAATTCGTGCATGCACGGATGCGGGGATTTTTCTCGGCGGGGCTGATCAGCATGTCGGGGATAAAGTACCCGTTGTAGATGTGTATGGACAGGATGTTTGCTGTCGTGTTCTTGGACGATGGCTCGGCGTTGATGGTGGTATTGGCTTTGTCGTACCAGGAGGGTGTGATGAAGCTGTCCCGGCCGGATTGGGCGCCCAGGATCAGACCTTGGTGGATGCTCCGGACTTGAAAGCTGTCCCTCAGCCTGTGCCGGTCGGACTGCGCACGGTTGGCCAGGACGGCGAAGAGGACGGCGGCGGTCACGCAGACCGCGAGGGCGATGAGTACTTCCCACAGGGTGATACCGCGGCGTGGCATGCGGGTTGTACGCGGACGGTGAGGGTGTCGTTCGAGCGCGGGGTGGGGCCGGGTCAGGCAAAGACCGGGATGGGCTTGCCGGCCATGACGGCGCCGGCGGCTTCGGCGAGGCGTTTGGTGTCGCGCCGGCCGGCGATGTGCTCGATGGTGGTGGGGGTGGCGCCGCACTTGGCGAGGTATTCGGCGGCGGACTTCCAGAGCTTCTGGACCTTCTTCTCGGCGGCGTCGCGGAGTTTCGTGTCGCCCGCGCGGTCGGCGGAGAGGGCCTCGGCCTGGGCGAGGGCGATCTCGCCGACGAGCTCGGAGAGCCTGGTGGCCCAGATCGTGTCTCGGTGTTCGTAGTACCGGTCGACGATCTTGCGCTGGTAGCTGGAGAGTTCTGGGCGTTTGGCCATGGGTGTCAGATGCCGTAGACGGCCTCGGCGCGGCTGTGGAGGTGGCGGAGGAGGGCGGCGGACTCCAGGGGCTTGCCGGTGACCTTCTCGCAGAGTTCGCCCGCGCGGTAGCGCTTGCCGTGCTGGTGGATGTTGGTGCGGAGCCACTCGCGGAGTTCGAGCATCTTGCCCTTGGCGATCTGCTTGTGGATGGTGGGCATGTCTGCGCTGATCTTCTCCCAGAACTGGGCGGCGTAGAGGTTGCCGAGGGTGTAGGTGGGGAAGTAGCCCAGCAGGCCGAAGGACCAGTGGACGTCCTGGAGGCAGCCGCGGCGGTCGTCGGGGACGTCGACGCCGAGGTAGTCCTTGTAGCGCCTGTTCCACTCGCCGGGGATGTCCCTGGTCTTGAGGTTGCCGCTGAACATGGCGCGTTCGAGCTCGAAGCGGACCATGACGTGCATGTTGTACGTGCCTTCGTCGGCCTCGACGCGGATGAAGGAGGGGGTGACGGTGTTGGTTGCGGCGAAGAAGTCGTCGGCGTCGTACTTCTTGAACTTCTTGCCGAAGTCCTTGCGGATGATGGGCAGTGCCCACTTCCAGAAGTGCCTGCTTCGGCCGACGAAGTTCTCCCACATGCGGCTCTGGCTCTCGTGGATGCCCAGGGAGATGTCGCTGGCGAGGGGCTGGCCGAAGAGGCCGTGGTCGCCGCCCTTGGGGAGGCCCTGCTCGTAGAGGCCGTGTCCGCCCTCGTGCATGGTGCCGTAGAGGGCGTCGGTGAACTTCTCGTCGCGGTAGCGGGTGGTGAGGCGGGTGTCGCCCGGCGCCACGCCGGAGCAGAAGGGGTGGGTGGTGATGTCGAGGCGTCCGGCCTTGAGGTCAAACCCCATGGCCTCCAGGACCTTCAGGCCGAAGGCGTGCTGCAGTGCGGGCTCGACCTTTTCTTCCAGGCAGCGGGTGTCGATCTTGACCTTCTTCTTGACGGCCCTGGAGGGCTTGGCGCCGCCGGGCATCGGGCCGCCCGTCTTCTCGGCCACGGCGCAGATGAGCTGGGTGAGGTCCTTGCGGAGGGGGGTGAAGACGGCCTCGATGTGCCGGGCGGAGGTGCCGGGCTCGTATTCGTCGAGGAGGGCGTCGTAGAGCTCGCCGCCGGCGGGTGTGCCGAGGCACTCGGCCTTGCGGCGCATGAGGCCGACGACCTTGTCGAGCATGGGCTGGAAGGAGGCGAAGTCGCTCTTCTGGCGGGCGACCTTCCAGACTTCCTGCGACTGGCTGGTGACCTTGGCGATTTCTTCGACGAGTTCGCCTGGGAGCTTGGTGGCGTGGTCGTAGTCGCGGCGCATCTCGCGGAGGTTGGCGGCGGTGGCGGGGTCGGCGTTCAGGTGCTTGTCCTGCTCGCACTGCGCGAGGAGGTCGCCGAGGCGTTTGCTGGTGCGGCGCTCGTGCACGATGCCGGCGAGGAGGGCCTGCTGCTCGGCCCGGTTGTCGGCGCCGGCGGGGGGCATGTAGGTTTCCTGGTCCCAGTTGAGGAGGGCGCCGACGGAGCCGAGGCTGGCGGCGTCGCGGTGGAGCTTGCAGAGTTCGTTGTACGCGGCGGGGTGGGTGGCCATGGGGTGGGGTCCTGGTTGGGTAGAGCCTGTCTGTGGGGCGCGAGCACTGTATCAGGCGGATGCTTGACGCCGGGTTTCTCGGGGTTCTGCGTGCTTGACGGGGTCTTTACAATCAGGGTGCATGGACGGCGAGGGTCATGGTGGTCGGTCGGGCGGTAACTGCTTGTCCCGGCGGGACCTGCTGAAGGTGGCGGCGTGGGGGGTGGGCGCGGCGGGTGCGAGGGTGGTCGGCGCGGGGGTTGCGGCGGTGTCGGTGATTCGCGCCGGGGTGCGCGGGGCGGACCTGTCGTTTGTGCCGCAGCTGGAGGCGGCGGGGGCGGTGTACCGGCATGCATCCGGCGCGGTGCTGGACCCGCTGGTGCTGGTGCGTTCGCGGGGCGTGAACCTGGTGCGTCTGCGGTTGTGGCATACACCGGCGGGCGGTTGGTGCGGGTTGGCGCGGACGGTGGCGATGGCGCAGCGGGCGCGGGTGCTGGGGATGGGGGTGCTGCTGGACGTGCATTACTCGGACACGTGGGCTGATCCTGGCGTGCAGACGCCGCCGGCGGCGTGGGCGGGGCTTTCGGGGGCGGGGCTGCGGTCGGCGGTGCGGGCGTATACGCGGGACGTGCTGGTGGCGATGGCGGGTGCGGGTGTGTGGCCGGCGATGGTGCAGTTGGGGAACGAGGTGACGGACGGGATGCTGTGGCCTCACGGGCGGGTGAGCGGCGCGGGGTGGGGGGCGTTTGCGGCGGTGTACGGGGCGGCGAGGGACGGGGTGGACGACGCGGCGGTCTCGGCGGGGCGGGTGAGGCCCGGGGTGGTGCTGCACACGGACCGGGGCGGGGACAACGCGGGGGCGCGGTGGTTCTATGACAACGCGGTGGCGCAGGGGATGCGGTTTGACACGGTGGGGCTGTCGTATTACCCGTGGTGGCACGGGGGGCTTGCGGCGTGTGTGGCGAATGTGGAGGACCTGCGTTGGCGGTACGGGCGGGAGGTGATGGTGGTGGAGACGGCGTATCCGTGGACGCTTGGCTGGAACGACAACGAGCACAACGTGGTGGGGCTGGTGACGCAGTTGTTGCCGGGGTACGCGGCAACCCCGGGGGGGCAGCTGGCGTTTTTGTCGTCGCTGGATGTCGGGCTGGTGGGGGCGGGTGCGGCGGGTTGGTGCTACTGGGCGCCGGAGTGGGTTGCGGCGCCGGGGGTCGGGAGTGCGTGGGAGAATCTGGCGTGGTTCGGGTTTGACGGGCGGCTGCTGTAGGGGCTAGCGGGCGGCGCACTCGAGGGCGATGAGGGAGTAGGCGGTGATGAGGACGGGGTTGTTCTCCATCCAGCGTGGGTCGACGCTGCGGAAGGAGCCGTCGTCGTTCTGGAGGGTGGCGAGCTGGGTGATGAGGTCGTTGGCCCAGTCGTGCTGCGTTGTGCCTTCGCTGGTGACGACGGGGACGGTGCGGTCGCCGAGGGCGTCGTAGGTGCGGGCGAACATGAGGTAGTAGTAGTACAGGCCGTCGGTGGCGTAGACGCCTGGGTTGACGTCGAGGGTGTAGTGCTCGCTGATCCACCGGCGGGCGGCCTGCACGCGCGGGTCGTTCCTGGAGAGCCCGGCGTAGAGGTAGCTCTTGAGGCCTGCGTAGGACATGGTGCCGTAGGCGCGGTGGCGGACGACGCCGTGCCAGTGGTCGACGGGCGCGGCGGTGACGGCGTCGGCGCCGTCGATGTCTTCGGCGAGCGCCTGGGTCAGCACCTGGGTGAGGCGCGCGGGGTTGAGGGTGGAGCGGACCTCGAAGCGGCCTGATGTGCCGCCGTCGCCGGAGCCGAGGAGGACGAGGTACTCCTCGGCGATGATGCCCCGGGAGAGGTCGGGCTCGCGGTCCCAGATCTTCCTGATCTTTGCGGAGACTTCGTCCGGCTTCATCGTCTTGAGCTTGCCGTCGACCTGCTTGAGGCGTACCTGGGCAGAGGAGCCTGCGCGGCCGTCCAGGCTCTCGGTGATCTGGCCGCCGTAGCTGATGCCGGTGCCGACATTGTCCTTGCTGGGGCTGGTGGAGTAGATGAAGCCTCCCTGGGCGCTGCCGGCGGCGTAGGGCATGTCGTTGACGGGCGTGCCGCCGGCGGTCTCGAGCATCTGGCAGCGCTGGAGGAAGACGAGGGCGCGCTGGAAGGCGGGGTCGGTGTCGGGGAGGTTCATGGCGTGCATGGCCTCGATGGCGAAGGAGGTGTTGGACATGTCGGGGCGGCCGCTGCGCCCGTAGCCGAAGCCGCCGTAGTAGGCGTGGTCCCTGGCGACGGGTTTGGCGGAGTCGGCGAGGCCGTCGTGGACGACGGCGGCGTCGCCGAACTGGAGGGTGCGGAGGAACTCGAGGGCCTTGGCCCTGGCGTCTGTGACCTGGGCGGGCGAGGTGACCTTGCTGAGGGCGGAGAGGCAGATGGCGGTGTTGTAGCTGGGGAGCATGCCGACGTAGATGCCGCCGTCTTTCTGCTGGCTGTCGAGGATGAACTTCACGCCGGCCTGGACGGTGGGGTCGTCCTGGGTGATGGCGGGGTCCATGAGCATGCCCTGGAGGATGAGGCCGGTGATGGCGGGGAAGACGGGTGCGCCTTCCTGGATGCACCAGCCGCCGGACTTGTGGTCCTGCTGGGCGCGGAGGTAGGAGATGGCCTTGGCGATCATCCTGTCGGCATCGGCCGGGGCCTTGGTTGTCGCGGGCGGCGGCGTGGGCGCGTCGTGCTGTGCGAGGGCGGGCGTGGCGAGGGCGAGGCCGGCGAGAAGGGTGAGAACCGAAGCGATCCCCGTGCGCATGAGTGGAGTCTCCTTTGAGGGGGAGCGTAGAGGCCTGGTTGGCGTGCGGGGCCTACTCCCTTGGTCCGGCGATGCCCCGCCACGCGCTGGAGATGAGCAGTCGTGCGGCGAAGGGGAGGCCGTGGAGGAGGTAGCGCTTGGCGAGGCGTCCTGGTTCCTGGGCCATGCGGTGGACCCATTCGAGGCCTGTGCGCTGCATCCAGCGCGGGGCCCGTTGGACGTCGCCGGTGACGAAGGAGAAGGAGATGCCGATGCCGAGGAACCAGGCGTTGGGGAGGTGGGGGCGGAGGCGGGCGATGAGGCGTTCCTGCTTGGGGAAGCCGATGGCGACGTAGATGATGTCGGGGCGGGCGGCGGCGAGGCGCTGGATGAGGCCTTGGACGTAGGCGTCGTCGAAGCCGTAGGGCGGGGCGTCGGTGCTTGCGATGGTGAGTGCGGGGAACTTCTCGCGGAGTCTGGCTGCGGCGATGTCGGCGATGCGGGTGCCGTCTTGCATGATGTCGCCCCCGACGAGTGAGAGGCGGAGGCCTGCATCGGCGGCGCGCTGGGTGAGGGAGAAGACCATGTCGCTGCCGGTGACGCGTTCGGGCAGGGGCGTGCGCTGGAGGCGGCTGGCCCAGATGAGGGGCATGCCGTCGGCGACGAAGAGGGAGGCTCCGGCGCAGAGGGTGCGGGTGTCCTGGTTGTTGACGAGCTGGCGGAGGATGTCGAGGTTTGGCGTGACGACCCAGCCGCCCCGGCCGGCGCGGGATTCTGCCACGATGTGGTCCAGGGTCTGCGCGGTGGTGAGGCGGTGGAGGGGGACGCTGAGGAGGGAGATGGAGGCTGGGGCGGGCACGAGGAGCGGATGGTATTGGTGGGGAGTGGGTGCATCACAGGGTCGCCTTTTCCGCGGGGTGTTTTGAGGAGTGCTGTGATTGCAGGGGTTTTTGAATGGGGGGGTCGTCCGAGAACGGTTGTTTTTGGGGGTTGCGCTGTGGGGGGTGGAACGTGGCACGCGACGGGGAGTAGTTGGGGGAGGTCGAACATGGTCACGGGGACACGTGGACAAAGTGGGAGTGGTCCAATGGTCAAAGGGACAAAGGGACGGAGAGACAGAAGAGGGGCATGGGGGACATTACCGCGCCGGGATGGTGGCGCCAAGGGGTGAAGCTGGAAGTGACACAGAGTGTCGCACAAACGTGGTGAGTCCGGAATAAGAAGTTGGATATTCACTTCGAAGAGGCACAGGGAACGGTGTGCGTGGGACGGCGGGGGCACGTACCAGGGGTCTATGCGGAGGCGACGATTGCGACGGGATGGCGGGGAGTCAGAGGGGGAGGGCGGCTGCGAACAGAGCGCAGTCCGACGCGCCGCCCGCCGAAGGCGGGCCGCGACGGACGGAGCGGAACCCGTGGGAGGGTGCTGCGCTCCACCGGTGGCTACAGCCCTGCGCCCCTTCGGGGCGGGGAGGGGTGAGGGTGTGCTCGGTCGCTGGTGCGTCGTCTCCGGCCCTATCGGGGCCGCGGGGTGTAGCCACGGGTGGAGTGAGCGAGTCCGCGAGCGAACGCAACCCGTGGGAGGGGGGATTCTCCTTTCTCTTCCCGCCCGGGCGGGGCGGGGGAGGCGTGCGTGATCTCGGTGCGTTCCCGTGCAGGCGTGATTCCTCTGCCCCTCCGGGGCAGGAGTGCGCGGGGACATTCACTTCCACGGGTTGCGCTCTGCCCGCTTGGCAGCGGGCTGCGCTCCACCCGTGGCTACATTCCGCGGCCCCGATGGGGCCGAAGGCACGCCCCGCGCGGGCCGTGGTCTGGTCCTCCGTCTGCGGCCCGGAGGGGCGCAGGGGTGTAGCCACGGGTGGAGTGAGCGAGTCCGCGAGCGAACGCAACCCGTGGGAGGGGTGTTCTGGTATGCTCTTCTTGCCCCGGAGAGGCAAAGGAGTCGCGATGCCGGGCACGTTCTCTCAAGTCCTGCTGCACGTGGTTTTCAGCACCAAGGGGCGCGAGCCGTGGATCTCCGCGGAGGTCGCCGAGCGGCTGTACCCGTACATGGGCGGCATCGTGCGGGCGGAGCGGGGCGTGCTCTACGGCATCGGCGGCGTTGAAGACCACGTGCACCTGTACCTGCGGTGGCGGCCCGACGGCGCCGTGTCGGACCTGATGCGTGTGGTGAAGGCGCGGTCGAGCAAGTGGCTCCACGGTGAGTTCCCGTCCCTGCGCGGGTTCGCGTGGCAGGAGGGGTACTCGGTCTTCTCGGTCAGCACGTCGCAGGAGGCGGCCGTGAAGAGGTACATCGCCGGTCAGGCCGAGCATCACAAGAAGGAGGACTTCAAGTCGGAGCTCTTGCGGATGCTTCGCTTGCACGAGATTGAGTTCGACGAGAAGTACGTGTTTGACTGAGCGGGCCCGTGGCGGCGCACATCCTCTGCCCCTCCGGGGCAGGAGTGCGATGGGGGCTTCTCTTCCACGGGTTGCGCTCCGGTCGCTTGGCAGCGACCTCCGCTCCACCCGTGGCTACATCCCTGCGCCCCTTCGGGGCGGGGAGGGGTGAGGGTGTGCTCGGTCGCTGGTGCGTCGTCTCCGGCCCCATCGGGGCTGACACAGAGGAAAGTTTGTTGTGCTCGTCTGCTGATCAACTACTGTTCACGCCAAGCAGAGTGGGTGAGGAGCACGTCAAAGCCGGCGCCAGAGTAGTTCATAGCTTCCAGAGGGCCATATGCAGATGTTGTGCCGCCGTTGTCCTTCCCGTCCATCCCAACGGACCAGAGGTCGAACTCGTCTGCGCGTCGCCTGTAGCACAGGGGCCTTCCTGAAAAGGGGTCCGCTGGCAGTGAGGCAAGGTGCGCGGGCACGAGTGATTCAAGGTCGTGTGGGAATTCTCCGTTCGTCCTGTGGTATTCGTTCAGGGCCAATTGTGTGATGATCGCGCGGAGTCGCAGGTTTGTCGTCACCATGCTCTTTGCGGGGAAGTACAGGATGCTCGAATAGGAGTTTGCAACCGCGAGGTTAGTTTCGGGAGGGGCTTCCACGCCGGCGAGCCTTCGCTCCCAGGGGTCCAGATTGGCGTAGATTGCGAAGGTGTCGTACAGCGAGTTGATAGCGTCGCGGTTTTCGCTGTACGTTCCGAGGCGAAGGGGCTTGGAGTGCACTTCGTCGTCAACATACTTAATAAGTCCAAAGTGCTGGTGCAGTTCATCAGCGTCGGGACCGCGGCGGACTCGTGAAGCATCTGAGAAGTACCATGCCACCGTATCGAGGGTGGCGAGGCGTTCGGCCTGAATGATGTTGCCTGCCGGTACCTCACGCATTTCGCCCACGACTTGGCGTATGGCGTTCTGCCACTCCGATTCCTGGTGCGAGATGAGTGTTGCATCCAATCTCCCCAGCATGACTTGCCGGATGCGTTCGCTCACCAGCCAATTGATCAGCATGCCGTCGGCAGCGGCGGATCGACGGAGCGTTTCCATCGCGTTCATGGCAGCGACAAACTCTGGGAGGTTGTTGTTGTCCACGGCGAGTTGTGCCCGGGCAGCACAAACTCTGGAGAGACTGCTTTTGGTACTCAAGTCTCGTGGTGGCGGTGCGCCGGGCGCATCTACGGGTCGGAAGTCGCGAGGTTGCACGTGGGCGGTGGGAAGCTGATCGATGGTGTCGTAAAGTCCGTTGTCCTTCAAAAGACTCATGAACCGAAGGGCGAGGGCCCTGTTGTTGGATGCGTCGTCAAACTGTCCGGGTTGTCCGTACAGGTACGACGGATCAAATTCAGTGTTTGCTTGAGCTGGTTGTTCCGCGGTGATAGCCAGCTCGAATTGATCCCACAGCGTTTCGTACTGGGATGCGGCCGCTGCGATGATGTCGACCGCACTCGACCGGGCGGGTAGGTCGGTTGTGCTTTCTGCCCGTACCAATCGGTTAATACGTTCTGGGTCGATGCGTTCTGATCGCGCGACCGACGCTTCGCGCCGGATGCGGACTTCACGGGCTGTCCACCATGAGGCGATTCCCAGGACGGTCACGGCGCCCAGCAGAGCCGCGGCGCGAGCTGTACGGATCAGACGTGCTCTTGTCCAAAGCGGAGTTGCCAATCCTTGGGCGGGCACATAGGAATGCCGTCCGTCGATAGCCACTTCGTTCCATTCCGTCACGGCCAACGTCAGGGTGGTGCATTCGGGACAGGTCACTGCTCCCGAAGCGCTCACCAGCAGGCCGGCGATTCCGTGGCCACACTTCTGGCAGCGGTCACGGTTGCGCAGCAATGAGAGGATTCTGAGTCGTCGACACACGAACGCGGCGGCCATGGCAAAGGTGGTTGCCATGAAAACGGCGACGGCAGCAGCAAGGGCGTAACGGGTGCCTTCGCCATCGGCAATGTCCTGGAATACATCCTCGTAGGTATCGGGTGGCATGCCCCACAGCCCGATGTGCACATGGCGTGCGCTGATGACGGTGCCGGTGGTGGACAGTGTTAGCCACGCTGCTAAAAGCAGCAACAGCCATTTCCCACTTGCACGTGATGCTGTTGTGACTGCTTCACGGGCATGGGCGGGCAGCGGGCGATTCACGCGAATACCTAGCCAAAGTAGTCGTCGCCAAAGCCGCATGAACAGATGGTACGAGTTGGTGCGAGGGGTGCTTGCGAGCGGGGGTTGGGCTAGAGCGGCATGGGCAGGGGTGCCCTGGCGAGGTTCCAGTCGCGGGCGTGGCGTTCGTTGACGTCGGCGGTGGCGCGGGACTTGCCCTTGAAGAGGGAGTTCCATTGCCAGGCGCGGAGGAAGGCGCGGAAGTCGGGGTCTTCGAGGCGGTCTTCGCGGGCGAGCATGCTTTTGACGTAGCCCCACCACATGGCCGCGCCGCCCACGATGAAGGGGCGTTTGGTCATGCGGAAGAGCGCGCTGGCGGTCATGTAGGCGAGGCTGGTGCCCATGAACCACTGGCCGAAGCCGTGGCGCATGCGGCCGGTGAAGATGCCCTTGTGGCTGGAGCCCATGGGGCGGAGGTGGGTGAAGCGGAGGGCGGGTTCGTCCCAGCTTTGCGCGACCCAGCCGAGCATGCGGCAGCGGTGGCAGTCGATGCCGTCCCACATGACCTGTCGCACGAAGCCGCCGATCTGTTTGAAGCAGGCGACGCGGTAGAACTTTGTCATGCCTGCGCTGGTTTCGTCGCCCAGGAACTCGCTGACGAGGGGTGATCCGGGGTCGGCGGGGTTGGTGGGCATGTAGGCCTTGCCGCTGCAGGTGCCGAGGCGCGGGTTTGCCTCCATGCGTTCCATGAGCGTTTCGAAGTAGCGTGGGGGGAGGTCGAGGTCGAGGTCGAGCTTGCAGAGGTAGTCGAAGTCGCCGCCGCCGTGTCCGTCGATGCGGTCCTTCACTGCGCGGTAGCCTTCGTAGAAGGCCTCGATGACGCCTGGGCCCACGGCGCGCTTGCCGCGGTCTTTGCGGGTGATGATGAGGAAGAGGCCGGGGTGTTTCGCGGCGTAGTCGGCGAGGATTTTCGGGGTGTCGTCGGTGCTGCCGTCGTCGACGATGACGAAGAGGGTGGGGCGGACGGTCTGGGCGAGGACGGAGTCGAGGGTGCGCCGCATGTATTGCGACTCGTCGCGGCAGGGGGCGATGAGGAGGTAGCGGCGGGGCATGGGGGTAGATTATCGGCTATCGGAGGGTGTGGCTTGCCGGCATGATGGTGCGTTGGTGCATGCGGGAGCGGTGGCTCACCGGCGGGCTTACTTGCCCTCGTACCAGTTCTTCCCGATGCTCGAGTCGGCCTTCAGCGGCACGAGCAGGGCCATGGCGTTTTCCATGCGGTGGGTGACGAACGCCTGGACGGCCTGGGCGTGTTCCTGGGGGGCCTCAAACACGAGCTCGTCGTGGATCTGGAGGAGCATGAGTGTCTGGGCAAGGGCGTGGTCCTTCGCGGCGCGTGCGGTGGCGGGGAGGGAGCGGGCGCGTTCGAGGTCGCTTTCGATCTGGACCATGGCGAGCTTGATGAGGTCCGCGGCGGAGCCCTGGACGACGGAGTTGATGGCGAGTCGTTCGGCGAGGGCGCGGCGGCTGGGGTTGGTGCTTTCGATGTCGGGGATGGGGCGGCGGCGTCCCAGGATGGTGGTGACGTAGCCCTTTGCCTGTGCCTGGGCGACGCATTCCTGAAGGAAGGTGGTGATGCCGGCGAAGCGGCGCTTGTAGCCGTCGATGATCTGTGCGGCCTTGGCCTGGTCGATCTTGAGGCGGCGTGCGAGGCCGAAGGCGGTGATGCCGTAGACGATGCCGAAGTTGACCATCTTGGCGCCGCTGCGTTCTTCGCGGGTGACGTCCTTGGGGTCCTTGGAGGCGATCTGTGCGGCGACGGCGGTGTGGATGTCCTCGCCCTGCTGGAAGGCCTGG
Source organism: Phycisphaerales bacterium (assembly GCA_046350475.1). Taxonomy (GTDB): domain Bacteria; phylum Planctomycetota; class Phycisphaerae; order Phycisphaerales; family UBA1924; genus BJHL01. Next base: position 1,014,158 of record JAXMAJ010000001.1, read on the forward strand.
ATGAGGGCGGGGTCGCGGGAGAGGTGGGCCAGGAGGCGGAGCTCGATCTGCGAGTAGTCGGCGGTGACGAGGACGCGGCCCGGGGGCGCGATGAAGGCGCGGCGGATATCGCGGCCGACGTCGGTGCGGATGGGGATGTTCTGGAGGTTGGGGTCGCTGCTGGCGAGGCGGCCGGTGGCGGCGACGGTCTGGTGGAAGGAGGAGTGGATGCGGTGGGTTGCCGGGTGGATGGCGTCCTTGAGGGCGACGAGGTAGGTGGAGACGAGCTTGGCGAGCTGGCGGTACTCGAGGATGAGGCGGGGGATGGGGGTGGTGACGGCGGGGTCTTCGGCGAGTGTCTCGAGCACTTCGGCGTCGGTGCTGTGGCCGGTCTTGGTCTTCTTGACGCTCTTGAGGCCGAGGCCCGGCGGTTCGTCGGAGTCCTTGTTGAACAGGACGGTGGCGAGCTGGCGCGGGCTGTCGGGCTCGAAGGTGCGGCCGAGGGCGGCCCTGGAGGCGTGGCTGATCTGGGCGAGGAGGTTGTCGATCTCCTTCTGGATGCGTTCGCGCTGGCGGTCGAGCTCTGCGGGGTCGACGAGGATGCCGTTCCATTCGAGCTCGGCGAGGGCTTCGACCAGGGGCATTTCGACGTCGCGGAAGAGGGGGAGGAGTTCCATGGCCCTGAGCTGCGGGAGCATGGTGTTGCGGAGCTGGAGGGCGACGTCGGCGTCCTCGGCGGCGTACTGGGTGGCCTGGTCTGTGGGGACAGTGTCGAAGGTGCGCTGTTCCTTGCCGGAGCCGATGAGCTCGGTGATGGAGATGTTGGTGCGGTTGAGGAGGGCGAGGGCGAGGGCGTCGAGGGAGTGTGAGGAGCGGGAGGCGTCGATGAGGTAGGACGCGACCATGGAGTCGAAGGAGAGTTCGCCCGCGTGGGCGTCCGGCGGGCGGAGGGCGACGTGGACGCCGTGGGCGCGGAAGATGAGGATGTCGTACTTGAGGTTGTGGCCGCACTTGGGGATGGCGGGGTCCTCGAGGAGGGGCTTGAGGGCGGCGAGGACTTCCTCGGTTGCGAGGTGTTTGTCGGGGGTGGGGCTGCGGGTGGGGATGTAGGCGGCGGTGCCGGGCGCGGTGGAGATGGAGACCCCGCAGAGCTTGGCGTCGCGCGGGCAGAGGGAGGTGGTCTCCGTGTCGATGGCGATGATGGGGGCGGCGCGGCACTCCTTCATGAGGGCGTCGAGTTGCTTGCGGGTGGTGATGCAGCGGTAGGAGCCGGACTGGGCCTGCTTGACTTCGCGGGGAGCGTCGAGGGAGTCGAAGAGGCCGGCGCCGGGGGGCGGGGCGGCGGGCTGGGGCTTGCGGGGCGCGGGGGCGTCGAAGACGGAGAGGGGCATCTGCTGGGCGGCGGCGGGGTTGCCGGCGGGGTTCCTGGTGAGGGCGCGGACTTCGTCCTGGTAGCGGTTGAAGCCGAGCTCCTTGCAGATGGGGATGAGGCGGTCCCAGTGCATCGCGGTGACGTCGGCGTCCTTGAGTTCGAGGGAGGCCGGGGCGCCGTGGTCGAGGGTGACGAGGCGTTTGGAGAGTGCGAGGGCGGGCGCGGTGGCGCGGAGGGCTTCGCCCCGCTTGCCGGGGACTTCGGTGGCGCGTGCGAGGAGGGCGTCGACGGAGCCGAAGTCGCGGATGAGCTGGGCGGCGGTCTTTTCGCCGACGCCCGGGACGCCGGGGACGTTATCGACGGTGTCTCCCATGAGGGTGAGCATGTCGACGACCTGGGAGGGGGCGAGGCCGGTGTCGGCCTTGAGGGTGTGGGCGGTGAAGGGGGCGTCGGTGTGGACGTCGAAGATGATGACGGGGTCGGCGATGGGGGCGTCTTCGGGCGCGGGGTCGTCCGTGCCTTCCAGGAGCTGCTTGAGGTCCTTGTCCTTGCTGATGATGCGGATGGCGACGTCTTTGTGGCGGGCGCGGTACTGGTGGACGAGGGCGGCGATGACGTCGTCGGCCTCGAAGCCCTCGGCTCCCAGGACGGGCATGCCGACTTCCTTGAGCATGGCGATGCAGCGCCGCACCTGGGGGAAGAGGTCTTCGGGCGGGGGCTTGCGTGTGGCCTTGTATTCCGGGTAGAGGCGGCTGCGGAAGGTGCCCTGGTCTCCCGAGACGTCGAGGACGAGGGCGATGTGGGTGGGTGAGCCTGCGCGTTTGAGGTTGCGGCCTTCGGCCTTGAGGAGCTTCAGGAGCATGCCCAGGAACCCGAACGTCATGTTCGTGGGCTCCTTGGTGACGGGGCTTGTCATGGGCGTGCGGATGGCGTGGTAGGCGCGGAAGAACTGTGCGTAGCCGTCGATGAGGTAGAGGGTGGGGCGCGGGGTGCTGGGCGGCGTCATTGACGCATTCTTGGCGTGGCGGGTTGCGTGCCCCTTGGGTCAGGCTTCGTCTTCGGCGTCTTCGGGCTTTGCGGGCCTGCTGGCGGTGTACTGACCGGAGAACCACTTGTAGAGGTCTGCGTCGCGGGCGCGCTGGTCGGCGAAGGGGTAGGTGGGGGAGAGGGGGCTGACCCACGCGGAGGTGGTGGGGCAGCGGGTGGGTTCGCGGGTGAGGAGGTGCGGGAAGCCTTCGCGGTCGGCCCAGGTGTCCGGGAGTTCTGCGGTGATGAGCCGGTGGCGGGTGCCGGTGGCTTTCAGGGTGATGCGGGCGGTGTGGCTGGGGGCGGGGAGCATGGAGGGGTCGGGGATGCGGCTGGGCCACTCGACGAGCGCGACGGTGCCGGGGGCGGCGGCGTGGGAGTGGGGGTCAAAGAGCTGGTCCCAGCCGATGGCGTCGAGGTCGTCGGCGCCGGTCATGCGGTAGCAGTCGGCGTGGACGACGCGGGTGATGGCGTGGGGGCCGCGGGTCGGGTAGATGTTCACCAGGACGTAGGTGGGGCTGGAGATGAGGGCGGGGTCGACGGCGAGGGCGGTGGCGAGGGCGCGGGTGAGTGTGGTCTTTCCGGCGCCGAGTTCGCCTTCGAGGGTGACGACATCGCCGGGCCTGAGCAGGGCGGCGAGTGCGCGGGCGAGCGCGGCGGTGTAATCCTCGCTGGAGCTGGCGCGGGTGAGGGTGGGCACGCGGGGGGAATCGTAAGTTGGTCAGGCGGGCTCGACGCCGATGCGGAATCCGCTGACGCTGACGACCTTGACCCTGGTGCCGCGCTCGATCCAGCCGGACTCGGCGGTGGCGTCGACGACCTGGCCGAGGACGTCGATCTTGCCGCCGGGTCTGAGGTCTGTGACGGCGGTGGCGGTGTCTCCGACCTTGGCGGGGGCGTCGGGTTCGGCGAGGTTGGTGGCGGCCCACTCGGCGCTCTCCTCGTCGGTGCCTGCGTCCCTGAGGACGAAGCGGTTCAGGAGGGGGACGGAGCCGAGGTGCTTGGCGATGAAGTAGATGGCGATGCCGCTGGTGAGGGTGGCGGCGAGGAGGGAGGCGAGGCCCCAGAGGAGCTGGCTCTGTTCGTGCTTGCCGGTGGGGAAGATGCCGTTGCCTGCGGGGATGAAGGTTCCCAGGAGGCCTGCGAAGAGGAGGATGAGGCCGAGGATGCCGGCGACGCCGAAGCCTGGGAGGACGAAGACCTCGATGGCGAGGAGTGCGACACCTCCCAGGATGGCGGCGACTTCCCACCAGCTGGCGAGGCCGGCGATCATGGAGGGCGCGAGGGCCATGATGAGGGCGAGCACGGCGATGAGGCCCGGGAGGGAGGCGCCGGGGTGGCTCATCTCGATGAAGAGGCAGACGATGAAGACGGCGATGAAGACGCCTCTGACGAGGGGGTGGGTGAGGAGGACGACGAAGCCTTCGGACCAGTTCTTGTCGAATCGTCGGATGTTCTGGGCGCCGAAGTAGGCCTTGAGGTCATCGTCGTTGTTGATGGGGTTGATGGCGGAGCGTCCGTCGGCGCCGCGGGTGGTGTTGCTGGCGAAGTTGTAGTGGGCGAGGTCGAGGGCGCTGAGGGTGGCGGGTGCGGTGCCGTCGGTGACGCGGTCGACGAGTTCCCATTGTCCGGCGTCGGCGGCGGTGAGCACGGGGCGAGAGGTGGGGCGTGTCAGGATGGGGCTGCCGGCGGCCTGCTGGCGGAGTGCCTCGTCGCGGACGGTGGCGAGTTTTTCGGAGCCGGCGGGGGCACCGGGGAGTTCGGCGGTGGGGGTGCGGTCGGCGCCTTGTTCCAGGTGGGAGGGTTGCGGGGGCGTGGGGACGGGTGGGGCGGGTTCTGGCGGCGTGTTCTGGAGGCTCTTGATGCCGGCGAGGCGGACGGGGAGGTTGGGGTCGGTGTCCGGGAAGAGGAGTTCGAACTCGCGGCGGTCGATGGCCATCTCGATGCCGGTGGAGGGGTTGCGGACCCACCAGAGGGGGACGTCGTTGGCGACGAGGGCCTGGGTGAGGTACTCGTCGCGGCGGTAGGCGCCGAAGGTTTCGTTGTGGCGGCGTGCGGAGTCGACGACGCTGCTGATGAGGACGGGGAGGACCTTCTTGAGCATTTCCGGGTCGACGCGCTGGAGGGAGTAGGCACCGTCGGGGCCCTGGCGGATGCGGACGGGCATGGCGTCGCCGAAGTTGGAGCCGTCGGTGATGATGATCTCCCGGCAGGAGAGGGCGACGATGGCGCCGCCGGAGAGGGCGCGGGGGTGGATCCACGCGACGGTGTTCTTGATGGGGCAGTCCTTGATGAGTTCGGCGAGGCGGAGGGCGGCGTCGACTTCGCCCCCGGGGGAGTCGATTTCGAAAACGATGGCGTCTGCGCCGCCCTTGACTGCGGCGGCGATGCGTCTACGCACGCTTGCGACCATGACGCTTTCACGGAAGCGTCCGCCGCCGTCGATTTCGCCCTGGATGGTGATGATGGCGACGTTGCGTGCCTGGCGGTAGGCTGGGACGGGTGCGGGTTGGGGCGTGGTGGGGGCGGCCCCTTCTGCTTGGGGTGTGGAGGCGGGCTGGGGGCGGGCGGCGCCGGCGAGGATCAGGACTGCGGCGAGGCCGGCCAACAGGGCGCGGAGCAGGTGGGTGAACCCTGGGTGCCTGGGGGCGGCGGGTTGTGAGAGGTTGCGCATGCGGGCTCCGGCGGGCTTTGGGGCCTTTTCCTTATCGTATTGGCGGGGTGTAGAGATAGCCAGGTTAGGGAAATGGAGGGTCGGAATTCTGCGGGGAGTGTCGGGGAGCGTGCTGGGGGGGCGGGAGGGGGTGTTTGGGGCTATGATGGTCCCCTTCGAGCCCATCGCGACGGACGGGTTTGCCGGTATTCCGGCGACCCCGAGGCGCGGTGATGGGCGGTCCCATCGCGGCTGATGGACCGTCCCGCTCAGCCCGTCCGGGCCTGTTCGCATGGCGAGCAGCTTTCCCGGTCGGCCCTTTCGCCGCGGTTCTCGTTCCTCGCTCCTATTGGGGGCTGACACGGGCCGCGACTGCAGGCCTGTTTGTCGGTCGCTTCGGCGGCCTGAGGAATGGAGGAGTGCACGCGGGGCGCGGGAGCGTCCTCATTCGGAGCGGCCACTGCGGGGCGGCGGACCATCAGGTGAGCGGATTCACTGGGCGATGGTGTAACGGTAGCACAGCAGATTTTGGTTCTGTTTGTCGTGGTTCGAATCCACGTCGCCCAGCTTTTCATCTGCTGAGGGCCGAGTTCCGGGTTGCGTGCGGGTTGTGATGACAACGACGGCGATCATCCTGGCGGCCGGCAAGGGCACCCGCATGCGGAGCGACCTCCCGAAGGTCGTGTTCCCCGTGGGTGGCCGGGCGATGGTGTGCGCGGTGGTGGACGCGTGCCTGGAGGCGGGGTGCGGGCGGGTGGTGGTGGTGGTGGGTCACAAGCAGGAGCTGGTGCGGGGGGCGTTGGCGGGGTATGGGGGCGGGGTTGAGTACGCGGTGCAGGACCAGCAGATGGGGACGGGGCATGCGGTGTCGTGTGCCGCCCCGATGTTCACGCGGGAGGCGTCGGCGCCGGGGAACCGCGTGCTGGTGCTGTGCGGGGACGGGCCGCTGATCCGGGCGTCGACGCTGCGGGCGGTGCTGGAGCGTCACGAGCGTGGGGGGGCGTTGGCGACGCTGGCGACGAGCGTGATCGGGGATCCGTCGGGGTATGGGCGGATCGTGCGGGACGGGCGTGGGGCGTTTGTCGCGATCGTGGAGCAGAAGAACTGCACGCCGGAGCAGCTAGCGATCCGCGAGGTGAACCCTTCGTACTACTGCTTTGACGCGGCGGCGTTGTTCGGGGCGTTGCCGCGGGTGACGCGGAACGCGGTGAGCGGGGAGTATTACCTGACGGACGTGCCGGGGCTGCTGCTGGCGGGCGGGGGGCGTGTCGAGGTGATCGACGCGGTGCCGGCGGAGGACGTGCTGTCGATCAACACGCCGGAGGACCTGGCGCGGGTGGATGCGATCTACCGGGCGAGGTCGGGTGCGGCGCCTGTCAAGCAAGGAGTACGCTGACATGTCGGACGGCTCCATATACACAGGGCTCAAGGTGTTCGCGGGGCGTGGCAGCATCGAGCTTGCGCACCGGATGTGTGCGCACATGGGTGTGGGGCTGGGGAATGCGAGGACGATCGCGTTCCCGGACGGCGAGCTCATCGTGAAGCTGGACGAGGACGTGCGTGGGCGTGACTGCTACGTGGTGCTGTCGACGGGCGAGCCGGTGAACGACAACATCATGGAGCTGCTGATCTTCATCGACTGCCTGCGGCGTGCGAGCGCTGGGCGGGTGACGGTGGTGCTGCCGTACTTCGGGTACGGTCGTCAGGACCGGAAGGACGAGGGGCGGGTGCCGATCACGGCGAAGCTGGTGGCGAACCTGGTGACGGCGGCGGGGGCGGACCGTGTGCTGGCGATCGACCTGCACGCGGCGCAGATCCAGGGTTTCTTCGACCTGCCGGTGGACCACCTCTCGGCGACGCCGGTGTTCGTGGACTACTTCCAGACGATGAAGGGGCAGCTGGGGAACCTGTGCCTGGTGAGCCCGGACGTGGGGAACGTGAAGGTGGCGGAGTCGATGGCGAACCTGCTGGGCGGGGAGCTGGCGATCATCAACAAGCGGCGGTTGTCCGGGAGCAGCGTGGCGATGGGGCACCTGATCGGGAGCGTGGAGGGGAAGACGGTGCTCATGTTCGACGACATGATTTCGACCGCGGGCACGGTGTGCGAGGCGGCGAAGCTTGTGAAGGACAAGGGGGCGAAGGACGTGATCGCGGCGGCGACGCACGGGCTGTTCGTGGGGAGCGCGGTGGACAAGCTGATGGCGAGCCCGATCAGCCGGGTGGTGGTGACGAACACGGTGCCGCTGCCGGTGCGGTGCGATGCGATGAAGGACCGGCTGGTGCAGCTGTGCGTGGGGCCGCTGCTGGGGGAGGCGATCCGGCGGATCCACAACAACCAGTCGGTGAGCGCGTTGTTTGAGAGGACGGCGGGGGCGAAGCGGTAGGGGGTGGTCGGGGGAGGGGGCGCGGGCGGGCGGAGGTATTTCGGCGGGAAGTTCTTTCGGTCGGGTTTTTCCATCAGGTTTTTTCACTCAGTCAGAAGGAGTTTTGCAATGCACGAGAAGGCACCCATGCTCAAGGCGTCCCCCCGGGACAAGTACGGTTCGCGTTACTGCCAGCGTCTGCGGGACAAGGGCGAGCTTCCGGCGGTGGTGTACGGCCGGGGCAAGGACCCGGTCAGCATCACGCTGAACATGCGTGAGGCGGTCTCGCACTTTACCAAGGGCGAGAAGGTGTTCCGGCTGGACATGCCCGGGACGAAGAACATCGACGAGGGCCAGATGGTGCTGCTGCGTGACCTGCAGTTTGACTACCTGGGCAACAACATCGTGCACGTGGACCTGGCGCGGGTGTCGCTGACGGACCGCGTGCGGACGAAGGTGCCGGTGCACCTGATCGGCGAGGCGAAGGGCCTAAAGGAGGCCGGCGCGATCCTGATGCACCCGGTGAACGAGATCGAGATCGAGTGCCCTGTGCAGGACATCCCGGAGTTCTTCGAGGTGCGGATCGACGACCTTGAGGTCGGGCACGCGATCAGCTGCGCGGACGTGAAGCTGGGGGCGGGCATGAAGCTGCTCTCCGACAAGCACGCGAACGTGGCGCAGATCGTGATCCAGCAGGAGCTGAAGCTCGAGGAGGCGGCCACGGTGGCTGCGGCCCCGGGCGAGCCCGAGGTGCTCACGGCCAAGAAGGCCGAGGAGGGCGCTGCGGGTGCTGCGGGCGCGAAGCCTGCGGCGGGCGCGGCTGCGGGCGCGAAGCCTGCGGCCGGCGCGGCCCCGGCCAAGGACGCGAAGGCCCCGGCGGCTCCGAAGAAGTAACCATGAGGGAAGGCACCGGGCATCAGGGGATCGGCACCGGCGGGGGGCGGCGGCAGCGCCGCCACCGTCGGGGCTGTTCCGGGGTGCCCGGGGCCGGGTCCTTGGCGTGGTTCATCCCGTCATCCCAGCCTGTCACCATGAAGCTCATCGTCGGCCTCGGCAACCCCGGACCCCAGTACCAGGAGACGCGTCACAACGCGGGCTTCATGGTGGTGGACCGGCTTGCGCGGGCGCACGGCGGGGGGCCGGTGAAGAGCCGCTTCAGCGCCGCCACGGTCGAGGCAACGATCGCGGGCGAGCGCTGCCTGCTGCTCAAGCCGCTCACGTTCATGAACAGGTCGGGTCAGTGCGTGGCGGAGGCGGTGCGGTTCTTCAAGGCCGACATCTCTTCCGAGCTGCTGGTGGTTGTGGACGAGGTGTACCTGCCGGTGGGGCGCGTCAGGCTCCTGCCGGCGGGCGGCACCGGGGGCCACAACGGGCTCCAGAACATCCAGCAGCTGCTGGGCACCGACGCGTACCCGCGTTTGCGGGTGGGCGTGGGGGTTCAGCCGGGCGGCGGCAAGCCGCCGTTCATCGACCAGGCGGACTTTGTGCTCGGGCGGTTCACGCCCGAGGAGCAGGGCCCGCTGGACGGTGCGCTCACGAGGGCTTCGCAGGCGGCGGAGCTGTGGGCGGGGCGGGGCATGACGCACGCGATGAACGTGGCCAACGCGGGCGGGGCGCCCGTGCGGGAGAAGAAGCCCAGGCCGCCGACGGAGTCACCGCCGGCGCCCGGGCCCCGGGACGCCGGGCCTGAAGGGGAGGGCCCCCCGGCGTAGCACGGGGCGGGAGTTCCGGCCCCTCTTACCACTCGTCATTCACCATCACCATCATCACAGCGATTTCAGCAGGCACGTACGAACGCAGACACAAAAGGAAGTGAACATGTCCACCGCAACCGCAGGCAAGAAGATGAACCGCGTGTACCAGTACGAGGCGATGTTCCTCATCGGTCAGTCCCAGACGGGCGACCTGGCGGCGATCATCCAGCACATCGACGAGATCATGCAGCGCGGCCACGCGACGGTGATCTCGATGAAGAAGTGGGACGAGCGTCGCCTGGCGTACGAGATCAAGGGCCAGAAGCGCGGCCTGTACGTCCTGGTGTACTTCAGGGCGCCGGGCGACCAGCTGTCGCACATCGAGCGCGACTGCAACCTTTCGGAGAAGATCCTGCGCGCGATTGTGCTGCGGGCGGATCACCTCACGGACGATGAGATGAAGGCCCAGGACGGCCGGGCGGAGCTCATGGCGGAGGCCAAGCTGCGTGCGGAGCGTCCGCAGGTTGCTCCGGCCCCGGTGGCGGCGGCTCCGGCCGAGACGCCGGCGGAGTGAGGGGGCGGGCCCGATGCCCCGGGCGGGGCATGGGGCTGTCGTTCTGCACAGTTTGTCACGACGTTTTCCCCAGAAACCGGGCTGAAAGGCCCGGTTTTTTCGTGGGCGCCGGTGTTGGCGGCGGGGCTTGCATGGCGTGCAGGGTCGGGTTATGATCGGGTCATTGGGCGTGCCCTGCCGCGGAGCGGTCTCCCTGAATTGGCGCGTCTTACACCAGCGAGAGGAAGGAACGTCATGCCGAATCTGAACAAGGTCATGTTGATGGGGAACATCACGCGGGACATCGAATTGAGGACGATCAATTCGGGGACGCAGGTTGCGCAGATCGGCCTGGCGATCAACCGGCGGTGGACGGGGCAGGACGGTGAGCGGCGCGAGGAAACGACGTTTGTGGACTGCGAGGCGTGGGGCAAGCAGGCGGAGGTGATGCACAAGTACCTGGCGAAGGGTCGTCCGGTGTACATCGAGGGTCGCCTGAAGCTGGACACGTGGGACGACAAGGAGACGGGTCAGAAGCGTTCGAAGATGCGGGTGGTGGTGGAGGCGTTCGAGTTCATCGATTCGGGGAACCGCCAGGGTGGCGGTGGGGGGGGCGGGGGCGACGGGGGGGACGAGGGCTCGTCGCGTCCGCAGCGTTCGGCGGCGCCGGCGCGGTCGGCGCCTGCGCGGCCTGCGGCGAGCCAGGAGATGAACCCGGACGACATCCCGTTCTGACCGGTCAGGAGCGATCAGGGAGGCCCGCGGGTGCGGGCCTTTTTTCTTGGGTGTGCGTGAGCGCCGGCTGCGGCGCGGCGAGGAGCGGCTCGTGGCAAAGCGGGTGAAGGGCGGGCAGGGTGGCGGGCCTGCGTCGGGCGCTGCGGGGTCCGGCTACTCGGGCACGCCTCTGGTTCAGAAGCTGGGCATCAGGGCGGGGCAGCGGGTGCTGGTTCTGCACGACGAGGCCGGGGAGATCCTGCGGGCGATTGGTGACATGCCGGATGGGGTGGCGGTGGCGGGCCGGGCGGGGAAGCGGGCGGTGGACGTGATCGTGCTGGCCGCACCGGACGGGCGGACGCTGCGCAGCGGGCTTGACGCGTGCCTGCGGGTGATGAAGGCTGACGGGGGCCTGTGGGTGTGCTGGTACAAGAAGTCGTCGGGAGTTGCGACGGACCTGGATGAGGACAGGGTGCGGGAGGTCGGGCTGGCGGCGGGGCTGGTGGACGTGAAGGTGTGCGCGGTGACGGGGGTGTGGTCTGGGTTGAAGTTCGTGGTGCCGGTGGAGGCGCGTGCGGCGTGGGGTGTGACGGCATAAGCGTGGGGTGCATACCAATCACGCATGTCCATAGCCGAGATAGTTCCGTTTTTTCAGGCGGGGGGGTCGCTGGCGATCGCGGGCGGTCTGCTGTTCACGGCGGTGCAGTTCCGGCACCACCAGCGGGCGCTGCGGGTGGCGAACTTCACGAAGATGGTGGAGCTGCAGATGCATCTGCGGGAGATGCGGGTGCGCGATCCTGATCTTGCGGACGTGTACCGGGACGACGTGCGGGACCTGTCGAGCGACCGGGACATCCGGGAGTACTTCTTCAACCTGATGCAGGTCTCGGTGTACGAGATCGTGTGGTATTCGTACCGGGAGGGTGTGCTGCCGGCGGACTATTACCACTCGTGGGAGCGGCGGATGCGTGTGATCGCGGCGGAGCCGAGCTTCCGCAAGATGGTGCGGGGGAGGAGCATGAAGATCATGCATGATGACTTCCAGCGGTACATCACCCAGCTGGTGGAGGCAACTCCGGAGCGTTCGGCGGCGTAGGAGTGGGGAGCCACCGGGGCGTGGGCGGGGCATCCAACCTGAACGCATGGGTTGTCGGGGGCGAAAGGAACGACATGCACGGGCGAACGGTGCTGGTGATGGCGGCGTGCTGGTTGGCGGGTGGGCTGTGGCTCGCGGGGTGCTCACGTTCCGCGCCTCAGGCGGGCGGGGTGCAGGCGGGGCGGGAGGAAGTTGCGGCGGGGGGCAGTGGCGGTCAGGATGGTGGCGCTTCGGGCGGTGGGGGGCAGGGGGGCGGGGCGGGGTCGGGGCGGGAGGTTGGGCGGTTTGGGGAGGAGTCCACGGTCATGGCGAACCCGGTGACGAAGAGCGACGAGGAGTGGCGGAAGGCGCTATCCCGTGAGCAGTACGACGTGCTGCGGGAGAAGGGGACGGAGCGTGCGTTCACGGGCAAGTACTGGAAGACGCCTTCGGGCCCCGGCGAGTACCGGTGCGCGGGGTGTGGGGCGGTGCTCTTCCGGGGGACGGACAAGTTCGTGAGCGAGTGCGGGTGGCCCGCGTTCGACAAGGCGATCAAGGGCACGATCCGCTATCACACGGACAAGTCGCTGGGCATGGTGCGGACGGAGGTGACGTGCGCGCGGTGCGGGGGTCACCTGGGGCACGTGTTCAATGACGGGCCGACGGGCACGGGGGTTCGGTACTGCATCAACAGCGTGTCGATCGACTATGTGCCGGACGATGCGACGCACGCGGACGCGCCGACGGAGGCGGGCGGGGAATGAGCCGGGCGGGCAAACCTATCCTGTGCGTCCATGCCCGCGGTATCCCCCATCACGCTCTCGACCAGCCGCCTGGTGCCCACGCTCACGGCCCAGGTGCTGATGAAGCTTGCGCAGATCGAGACGGAGGAGCGGCTGCTGGGGGAGTCCCTGGAGGACCCGGCGGTGCTGGTGGACCACAAGAAGGTGCGTGAGCTGTCGGTGAAGCGGTCGGCGGTTGCGCCGGTGGCGGAGGCGTACCGCACCCTGGTGAAGCTCGAGCGTGATGCGGGTGAGCTCGAGGAGGCGGTGCGGGCGAAGGCGGACCCGGAGTACGCGGCGCTGGCGGCGGAGGAACTGCCGCAGATCCGGGCGCAGGCGCGGTCGCTGGTTTCGGACGCACTTTCGCGGCTGGTGAACGCGGACGACAACCGCATCGGGTCGGTGATCGTGGAGGTGCGGGCGGGGACGGGGGGAGATGAGGCGAGTTTGTGGGCGCGGGACCTGCTGGAGATGTACCAGAAGTACGCGGGGCGGCGGGGGTGGTCGTGCGAGGTGCTGGAGCTGACGCCGGAGCCGGGGGTGGGGGGCGTGCGGAGCGTGACGCTGTCGCTGAAGGGGGACGGGGTGTGGAGCGACATGAACTTCGAGGCGGGGGTGCACAGCGTGAAGCGTGTGCCGGCGACGGAGGCGCAGGGACGGATCCACACGAGCACGGCGAGCGTGGCGGTGCTGCCGGAGCCCGAGGAGGTGGACGTAAAGGTTGACTGGGCGAACGACGTGGAGGAGTTCGCGACGCGGGCGCAGGGGCCGGGCGGGCAGAACGTGAACAAGGTGGAGACGGCGTGGCAGGTGCACCACCGGCCGACGGGGATCATCATCAAGATGATGGAGGCCAAGAGCCAGCAGCAGAACCGCGAGCGGGCCCGGCGGCTGCTCATGGCGCGGCTCTACGAGGCGGAGATGCAGCGGAAGAAGGCCGAGCGGTCTGCGGCGCGGAAGGACCAGATCGGGACGGGCGGGCGGAGCGAGAAGATCCGCACGTACCGCTGGAAGGAGGGCATCGCGGCGGACGAGCGGCTGCCCGGCGAGTATCAGCTGCGGGACCTGCTGGCGGGCGACTTCTCGGGTCTGTTCGGCGACCTGCGGGAGCTTGAGACGCAGAAGCGGCTGGCGGAGCTGTAATCCGGCTGGTCGCTCAGGCGGCGGCGCTGTACATGCCGGCGCTGTTTCCGTCGAGGGTCTGGGCGATGGCGCGGATGAGTTCGCGGCTTTCGTTGTCGCTTCCGTGGACACGGATCTGGTCGTGGCCGTCGAAGGAGAAGACGAGGATGGGGTCGCCGGAAGGGTCGGTGGCAAGGGAGATGCGGGTGACCCGGTCGAGGTTGATCCAGCGGCGTTCCCCGGTGGAGGACGAGAGCCTCATGAAGCGGTGCTGCATGGTGAGCGCTCCTTTCATGGCGCGGTATCGGCGGGGCTTTGCGGGGGCTTGACGGGAGGGTGCCGCGATGGGGGCATGCCCGGCACGGTTCCCCTTTATGGGGCAGCAGCGTCGGTGGGGGCGCAGAAAAAACGCCCCGGCGTCGGCCGGGGCGTGGTGGGGGTTGGTGTTTACGGACGGCTTACTTGAAGCGGATCTTGTCGGTGCCCATGGCGCCGTGGTCGTCCATGCCGCCGCGGGTGGGGCCGGGCTTTCCGCGCTTGGGCGAGGGGGTGTCTTCGTCTGCGCCGACGCCACCGCCGGGGGCGGCGCTGGTGTCGCCCCACTGGGCGCGCTTGAGGGAGAGGCCGATCTTGCGGTCGGCCTTGTCGACGCGGAGGATCTTGACGTCGATTTCGTCGTTGGCCTTGACGACGTCCTGGGGGTTCTCGATCTTCTGGTCGGAGAGCTCGGAGATGTGGAGGAGGCCTTCGAGGTCGGACTCGAGCTCGACGAAGACGCCGAAGTTGGTGATCTTGGTGACCTTGCCGCGGACGACCATGCCGGGCTTGTAGTGCTCGGGGATAGCGGCGATCCAGGGGTCCTCGGTGAGCTGCTTGATGCCGAGGCTGATGCGCTGCTTTTCCTTGTCGACTTCGAGGACGACGCAGCGGACCTTGTCGCCCTTCTTGAGGACTTCGTTGGGGTGGGTCACCTTCTTGGTCCAGGACATGTCGGAGACGTGGAGGAGGCCGTCGATGCCGGGCTCGATTTCCACGAATGCGCCGTAGTTGGCGAGGTTGCGGACGGTGCCCTCGATGACGGTGGTGGGCGGGTACTTCTCGCCGACGAGTTCCCAGGGGTTGACCTCGGTCTGCTTCATGCCGAGGCTGATTTCCTGCTTGTCCTTGTTGATTTCAAGGACAACGACGTCGACGTCCTGGCCCTGGCTGACCATCTCGGAGGGGTGGTTGACGCGGCGTGTCCAGGACATTTCGGAGATGTGGACGAGGCCCTCGATGCCGTCCTCGAGCCGGACGAAGACGCCGTAGGACATGACGCTGGTGACCTGGCCGCGGATGCGGGAGCCGACGGGGAACTTCTTCTCGATTTCTTCCCAGGGGCTGGCCTCCTTCTGCTTGAGGCCCAGGGCGATCTTCTCCTTCTCCTTGTCGATGTTGAGGACCTTGACCTCGACCTTCTGGCCGAGCTTGAGGAGTTCGCTGGGGTGGTTGATGCGGCTCCAGGACATGTCGGTGATGTGGAGGAGGCCGTCGATGCCGCCGAGGTCGATGAACGCGCCGAAGTCGGCGATGTTCTTGACTTCGCCGGCGACGATGTCGCCCTCCTTGAGGGTTTCCATCAGGCGCTTCTTGGCGGAGTCGCGTTCGGTCTCGATGAGCTTGCGTCGGGAGACGACGATGTTGCGGCGTTCGAGGTCGATCTTGATGACCTCGGCGCGGACCTTCTTGCCGAGGTAGTCGCGCACCTCGCCGGGGCGGCGGATGTCGACCTGGGAGGCGGGGAGGAAGACGGGGACGCCGATGTCGACGAGCAGGCCGCCCTTGATGCTCTTGGTGACGGTGCCCTCGACGACGTCGCCCTCCTTGGTGGTGTCGACGATGCGCTGCCAGGCGATCTGGCGGTCGGCCTTGCGCTTGCTGATCTGGATGAGGCCTTCCTCGTTCTCGAGGCCCTCGAGGAGGACGTCGATTTCGGAGCCGACCTTGACGTCCTGGCCCTCGAACTCTTCCTTGGGGATGAGGCCTTCGCTCTTGAGGCCCACCTCGACGACGACGTCGTCGCCGGCGTAGCCGATGATCTTGCCCTTGATGAGCTTGCCGGGGGTGAGGTCGCTGGCCTGCTCCTTGAGGAGCGAGTCCATGTACCCGGATTCCTTGCCGCGGGTGACCACGCCCTTCATGAGCGCGTCGAGCTCGTTGTCTGCGAGGCCAAGTGAAGCGATCAGCGTTTCATCGATCATGAACAGAAGTCTTTCCGGCCGGCGACACGCCGGCCATTTGCCGTGTGCAGCCGCGGGGTGGGCGTGGCGGCGGTATCGGCGTCGCACCCGCGTGCGGGGCGGGTGCGGCCCTGAGGGCGGTGATGGGGGTTGTGCAGCCGGGCCCAGGGAACGCTGGGCTGGTCCGGCCCCGGCCACCCGCCGGGAGGGAACTTTAGGCGGGCGGGAGGGTTGGGCGGGCGGTGTGGAGGGGGCGAGGGCGGGAGCGATTCGGGAACGGTTTGGGCTGGGGAGCGTACACGAGGTCCGTGACCATGCTTGAAGCACAACCAGGGGCGGCGGCCGGCGGGGGGGTCGCCGCGGGGTCGGGGCAGCGGGTTATCGACATCCGCGGCGTCCAGAAGGTGTACTACAAGCCTGACGGCAGCGTGATGGCGCAGGCGTTGAGGGGCGTGGACGTCGCCATCGAGCGCGGCGAGTATGTTGCGATCATGGGGTCTTCGGGGTCGGGCAAGAGCACGCTGATGAACGTGCTGGGGTGCCTGGACAGGCCGACGAGCGGGCAGTACTTCCTGGACGGGAAGGAAGTGTCCGCGATGAGCGACGAGGAGGTGTCGCGGTACCGGGGGCGTGCGATCGGCTTCGTCTTCCAGGCGTTCAATCTGATCCCCGAGCTCACGATCGAGGCGAACGTCGAGGTGCCGTTGTTCTACCAGGGGATGGACGCGAAGCAGCGGCGGGAGCGTGCGGTGGAGGCGCTCACCACGGTGCAGCTGGAGCACCGGCTGGGGCACCGGCCGCGGGAGCTGTCGGGCGGGCAGATGCAGCGTGTGGCGATCGCGCGGGCGCTGGTGACGCGTCCGGTGCTGCTGCTCGCGGACGAGCCGACGGGCAACCTGGACACGGCGACGGGCCAGGCGATCCTGGAGGTGTTTGACGGGCTGTACGCCAAGGGGATGACGATCGTGATGGTGACGCATGATCCCAAGGTGTCGGACCGGTGCAGGCGGATCGTGCGGTTGGCGGACGGCGTGGTCGAGTCTGATGTGCGGAAGTAGGCTGCAAGGGAGGGGGCGCTTGGGCGGGTTTTCCCGAGAGGTCGGGCGGTACGTGGACGCCGTTGCGGGGGCTCGCGGCGGGAAGCGGCAGGCGCAGCGGCTTGTGAAGTTGCTGGGGGTGTGCGCGGCGATGCCGGAGGTGGGCAGCGCAGTGTGGGGTGGTCACCTGATGATCCAGGTACGGGAGCGGACGTTCGCGTACTACCTGAACAACCACCATGGGGACGGGAGGGTGGCGCTGTGCGCCAAGTCGGTGGCGGTTCGGCAGAGGGAGCTGGTTGAGGAGGACCCTTCCCGGTACTACTCGCCGGCGTACCTGGGGGTGAGCGGGTGGGTGGGTGTGCGGCTGGACCTGCGGGCGGTGGATTGGGATGAAGTCCGCGATGTGGTGCGCGGGGCGTGGTTGCTGCAGGCGCCGCGGAAGCTGGCGGCGTCCTTCGCGGACACTTGAGCGGGGCGCGTCAGAGGCGGGGGGCGCCGCGGCCGCCCCGGGCGGCGTCGACGAGGAGCACAATCAGTGCGATGAGCAGCAGGAGTCCGAAGCCTCCGCTGGGGAAGTATCCCCACGTGGATGCGTATGGCCAGACGGGCAGGAGGCCAATGACGAGGAGGACCAGCAGGACGATGAGGACAAGTTGGACGGCGCGGCTCATGGCGTTGCTCCGGTGTTTGTTAACACGTCAGTGATGACGCCACGTGAAGCGGTGCGGAGCCTGGCATGCAGCCGGGTTCATCCTCGGCGTGCTGGTGGTGCGGGCGGGTGGCGGGCGGGGACGCGGCGACGGCTTCCCGGAGGGGCCGGAGCCGGACGGAAAGGCGTCTGGTCGATATCATTCGGTGCCACGGGTCCCGCCTTCCCGGCGCCTGCCCCTGGCCTCAGGAGTCTGGCATGGATCGCACGTTCGCGGCGGGCGTTTTTGGGCGTACTTCGTTCTTCCTGGCGCCCGGCGAGGGTGGGGCTGCGGGTGGTGAGCCCGCGGGGCGGGTGACGGAGCAGGACATTCAGCGTGAGCTCAAGGACTCGTACCTCACGTACGCGATGTCGACGATCATGGACCGCGCGCTGCCGGACGTGCGGGACGGGCTCAAGCCGAGCCAGCGTCGCATCCTGGTCGCGATGAACGACCTGAATCTGCGGCCGGGGCGGAAGCACTACAAGTGCGCGAAGATCACGGGCGACACGACGGGCAACTACCACCCGCACGGCAACCAGGTGGTGTACCCGACGCTGGTGAACATGGCGCAGGAGTGGAGGATGCGGGTGCCGCTCGTGGACCCGCAGGGCAACTTCGGTTCGATTGATCCGGACCCGCCGGCGGCGGAGCGGTACACCGAGGCGCGGATGCACCACGCGGCGGTGGACATGCTGACGGACCTGCGGCTTGGGACGGTGGACTACCGGCCCAACTACGACGAGCGTCTTGAAGAGCCGACGGTGCTCCCGGGCAAGTTCCCGAACCTGCTCATCAACGGGGGCATCGGCATCGCGGTGGGGATGGCGACGAGCCTGCCGCCGCACAACCCCGTGGAGGTGCTGGACAGCATCGTGCGGGTGATCGACAGCCCGGAGATCACGATCCAGGAGCTGATGCAGGACGTCGCGGGCACGGGGGGTTCTGTGGGGTTTGTGGGGATCAAGGGGCCGGACTTCCCGACGGGCGGGGTGGTGCACGGGAAGCGCGGGATTCTCGAGGCGTTCGCGACGGGGCGGGGTAAGGTGACCGTGCGTGGCCGCTGCCACATCGAGGAGCTGGGCAAGGACCGGCAGCAGATCGTGATCGACCAGATCCCGTACAACATGGGTCTGCGCACGGTGGTCGAGTCGATCACGGACGCGGTGAACGAGGATCGGATCAAGGACATTTCGGACGTGCGGAACGAGTCGGGGCGCGAGAACCCGGTGCGGGTGGTGATCGAGCTGAAGCGGGGCGCGGACCCGGCGGTGGTGGAGAAGCAGCTGTACGAGTACACGCCGCTGCAGCAGACGTTCTCGATCATCAACCTTGCGCTGGTGAACAACCAGCCGCGGACGATGGGGCTGAAGGAGCTGATCCAGTGCTACATCGACCACCGTGAGGAGGTGATCCGGCGTCGGACGGAGCACCTGCTGCGTGAGGCGAAGAAGCGTGCCCACGTGCTGGAGGGGATGATCTACGCGGTGTGCGACATCGACGAGGTGATCCGCGAGATCCGTGCGAGCAAGACGCGGGAGGAGGCGATCGCGAGGCTGATGCAGCGGAAGTTCCGTATTCCGCTGACGCACCGGTACGCGGCGATGCTGCCGAAGCGGCTGCTGGACAGGGTCCGGGGCGCGGAGGCGGCGGGGGGCATTTCGCTGACGCGGGTGCAGGCGGAGACGATCGGTGGGATGCGGCTCATCCAGCTGGTGGGGCTGGAGATCGAGCGGCTGACCAGCGAGTACGGGGCGGTGGCGGCGGAGATCGAGGGGTACGAGGCGATCCTGGCGGACCGGCAGAAGGTGCTGGCGATCATCAAGGCGGACTGCGCGGACATGCGTGCGCGGTACTTCACGGAGCGGGTGACGGCGATCGAGGACGGGGACACGGACATCCAGATCGCGGAGCTGATCCCTGTGCAGGACGTGACGCTGACGATCTCGCACAACGGGTATGTGAAGCGTGTGCCGGTGGACACGTACCGGCAGCAGGGGCGCGGGGGGAAGGGGATCCGCGCGAGCGATACGCGGGACGACGACTTCATCGAGCGCGTGTTCGTGGCGAGCACGCACGACGACCTGCTGTGCTTCACGAACACGGGGCGGGTGTTCGGCATGAAGGTGTTCGAGGTGCCGGAGATGAGCCGGACGGCGGCGGGGCGGAACATCATCAACCTGCTGAGCCTCAAGGAGGGTGAGAAGACGTGCGCGTACCTGGCGATCAAGAGCTTTGAGGCGGGGTCGCAGTTCCTGACGTTCGTGAGCAAGGGGGGCGTGGTGAAGCGCACCGCGCTCAAGGCGTACGCGAACATCCGGGACTCCGGGCTCATCGCGGTGGGTCTCAAGGAGGGCGACAGCCTGCTGGCGGTGACGCTCACCGACGGGAACGACGACGTGCTGCTGGCGACCAGGATGGGCCAGGCGATCCGCTTTTCGGAGCAGGACGCGCGGGACATGGGGCGATCGGCGGCGGGCGTGAAGGGGATCGAGCTCGAGGAGGGGGACGAGGTTGTCGGCGTGGTGCGGGTCGCGATGCAGCCGGACGCGGAGGGCGACATGGTGACGATCGACCCGCGGCAGTGCCTGCTCACCGTGACGGACAAGGGGTACGGCAAGCGGACGCCGATCGATGAGTACCGCGTGCAGCCGGAGACGGGCAAGATGCGTTCGCAGAGCCGGGGCGGCAAGGGCCGGGCGGACATCAAGCTCACGGAGAAGAACGGCGTGAGCGTGGCGGCGCTAGGCGTGATGCCCGGGACGGACCTGGTGGTGATCACGAAGGGGGGCCAGCTGGTGCGCATGCCGGCGGATGAGATCCGCGAGTGCGGGCGTGCGACGCAGGGGGTGCGCGTGGCGCGCGTGGACGAGGGGGACAGCGTGGTGGCGATCGCCAGCGTGCCGGCGAGTGAGGGCGAGGAGGGCGGTGAGGGTGCGGGAGGAGAGCCTGCGGCTCCCGGGCTCGACGCTGATCCGGCGGGGTGATCAGGAGGGCCGATCGTCTTTCCTGAGTTTCTTGAGGGCCCACCCGCCCAGGGCTGTCAGTCCGGCCACGGCGGCCAGGGACGCCTTGACAACGCCTCGGACGGCGCTGCCGGGCAGGTGGGTTTCCTTGTGCTGTGAAGCCTGCGCGAGGATGGCCGTGGGTGCGGGCGGAGCGGCGTACGCGGGGGTGCTTGAGAGGGCGAGCAGGGCGGCGGCCGAGGCGGCGAAGAGGCGTGTGCGGCGGGGCATGCGTTGGCGTCCTTTGGGGAGGGTTGGCGTGGTCGGCCGGGTGTCGGGGTTACCGTCGGTGTCGCGGGTGTGTGACGCGTGCGTGGGGGTCTGGTTGCGTCCAAGACAGGGGTGCGCGCATGATCGTCGGGAGTCACGTGATCATCTCTTCCACCGATCCCGCGGCGACGCGGGCATTCCTTGGGAAGGTGCTGGGGGCCGTGGGCGTTGATGCCGGGCGGGGCTGGCTGATTTTTGCCCTTCCGCCCGGGGAGGTCGCGGCGCACCCGGCTGAGGAGGGTGGGGGGCACGAGTTGTATCTCATGTGCGATGACATCGATGCGACGGTGGACGCGCTGGCTCGTCGGGGGGTCGAGTTTGCCGGCCCGGTGAGTGATCGCGGGTGGGGACGGGTGACCTCGATGCACGTGCCGGGCGCGGGGACGATGGGGCTTTATCAGCCTTTGCACCCGGTGGCGGCGGCGTTGGGGGTGCGCGGGAAGGGGAAGGCGGCGGGTGTCAAGGCAACGCGGGCGGCACGGAAGAAGACGGGGCGACCGGGGCGGCGTGTTCGTTAGCGTTTGCGTGGGCGTTTCCGGTGCCTTGCGGGGGGTGCGGGTGTTCTTCGTGCGGGCTTCTTTGCCGGCCTGTCTGCAGGCTTCTTTGTCGGCTTCTTTGTTGGCTTCTTCGTCGGCTTCCGCGCGGGCCTGGTTCTGCGTCTGGCCTCCTCCCAGTAGGGTTGTACGGCGGGTGTGCGGGTCGCGGGTGCGGCGAGGCCCAGCCCGGGCACCGGGGGCGCGGGTGGGAGGAGGTTCATGATGGCGGACGCGAATCGGTCGGCGACCTGGGCGTACATGCTGCTCTGCAGGTGGAGTTCGTCGCGCCAGTCGGTTTCGGCGACCAGGTCACGCAGGTCAAGGCGGGTCACGAACGGTGCGGGGGCGGCGGCGTTGAGGTCTTCGGTGAGGCGGGCGAGCATGTCGTTGAACATGTCGGTGAGGTGGTGCACGAGCGGAGTGCCGGCGGGGATGGGGATGTGCATGGCGTCGAGGCTGGGTCGGATCCAGGGTCCAGCGACGGCGATGGGTCCGCAGTGGGTCTTGGTGCCGCTGGGGAACGGGCGGGCGTAGCCGTGGAGGATGAAGTGGGCGCCCGGGGAGACGGCGCGGACGCGGGTGACAAAGACCTTGACGGCGTTGCGGAGGGCGGTGTTGATGAGGTAGTCGGCGATGCCGTCGCGGAGCAGGGGCAGGCCGCTGGAGGCGTGGTTGAGGTAGCGGAGCAGTTCGTCGCCCATGACGTCGTTGCCGCCGCCGGAGAAGAGCACGATGCGTGGCTGTTCGACGGCGGCGCGGCGGAGGAGTTCGTCGATCTGCGGGGTGCCGGAGGTGACGCCGTAGACCATGTTGTCCATGGTGTCGCCGTGCCTGCTGAAGCGGGTGATGGGGAGGCGGTGCCCGTGCACGAGGTGGTCGATGATGTCGATGCCCGGGGGGAAGTCGAACCAGGAGTCGCCCTCGGCGAAGATGACGGCGGGCTGTGTGGCGCCGCCGGTCGTGAGGGCGGGGCGCAGGGCACGGGGTCTGGTCCTCGGGTCGGGGCGGACGAGGGCCCTGGTGCGGCGCTTGATGGACTGGACTTCTTCGCGGCTGAGCCGGTCGAGCGGGGCGTAGGGCATGCGTTCCTCCCGGGTTCGCGGACGCGGTCCGCGTCGTGCGCATGCTACCTGAAGCATGGCGTGTGCGGGGCGGGCCTCTCGGACGTGCCCGTTAGGAGTTGGTTCATATTGGGCTTGGGGGGGCGGGGGGAGTTGTGGTAGACTGGGTGCCTGTACGGGAGTTCCACGGTGGCAGACACGACTGCACAGACAGAGGTGACGCGCGTGCTGCGGGCGATCGCGGGGGGGAATCCCCGCGCATCGGAGGAGTTGCTGCCGCTGGTGTACGACGAGTTGCGGCGTCTGGCGGCTTCGCGCATGGCGCAGGAGCCGGCGGGGCACACGCTGCAGCCGACGGCGCTGGTGCACGAGGCGTACCTGAGGCTGGTGAAGGAGGAGGATGTGGCCTGGCAGGGGCGGGGGCACTTCTTTGCGGCGGCGGCTGAGGCGATGCGGCGGATCCTGATCGAGCGTGCGCGGCGTCGCGGGCGGATCAAGCACGGCGGGGAGCACAGGCACGTGAGCGTGGAGGAGTTCGAGCCCGGGGGTAGCGGGGGCGACGCGGAGGGGCTGGACCTGCTGGCCCTGGACGAGGCGCTGGAGCGTCTGCGCGGGGAGGACGAGCGGCTGGGGCGGGTGGTGACGCTGCGGTTCTTCGGCGGGCTGAGCGTGGAGCAGTCGGCGGAGGTGCTGGGTGTTTCGGAGCGGACCGTGAAGCGGGACTGGGAGTTCGCGCGGGCGTGGCTGTTCAAGGAGATGACGGGGCAGACGCGCGGGGCGGGGGGCGGCTCATGAGTTCCCTGGCGCGGGTGCGTGAGGTGTTTGCACGCGCGGTGGAGGTGGAGGGGGGCGACCGCGAGCGGGTGCTCCTGGAGGAGTGCGGCGGGGATGGCGCGCTGCGGGCGGAGGTGGAGGCGTTGCTGCGGGCGAGCGCCGAGGCGCGGTCGTTCATGGAGCGGGCGCCTTCGGCTGTCGATCTTGGTGAGCTTGCGGCGATTGCCGGGGCGGACTCGGGGACGTTCCGGCGCGGGGAGAAGTTCGGGAGTTTCACGCTGCTGGAGCCGATCGGTCACGGCGGGATGGGCGTGGTGTACCTTGCGGAGCAGGAGAGGCCACGCCGGACGGTGGCGCTCAAGCTCATCCGGTCGCCGTTCCTGACGGCGCAGCTGCTGAAGCGGTTTGAGCAGGAGGCGCAGGTGCTGGGGCTGCTTCGGCACCCCGGGATTGCGCAGATCTACGAGGCGGGGTCGGCGCCGGGTCCGGACGGGCGGCTGCAGCCGTACTACGCGATGGAGCTGGTGCGGGGCAGGCCGCTCATCGCGTACGCGGCGGAGCGGTCGCTGGGCGTGCGGGAGCGTCTGCAGCTGTTTGCGCTCATCTGCGATGCCGTGCAGCACGCGCACCAGAAGGGCGTCATCCACAGGGACCTCAAGCCCGCGAACATCCTTGTCGAGGAGGGCGAGGCGTCGAGCGGCGGTTCGTACCCGGGCGCGCCCCAGACTTCGGGCGGTGCGCAGCCGAAGGTGCTGGACTTCGGCGTGGCGCGCATCACGGACAGCGACATCGCCGTCACCACGGTGGGGACGGACGTCGGCCAGCTGGTGGGCACCATCCCGTACATGAGCCCGGAGCAGGTGCGTGGTGATTCGCGTGCGATCGACACCCGGTCGGACGTGTACGCGCTGGGGGTGGTGCTGTACGAGCTGCTGACGGGCCGGTTGCCGTACGACGTCCGGGGGAAGGCGATCGCGGCGGCGGCGGTCACGATCGCGCATGAGGAGCCGACGTCGCCGGGGCGGGCGAGCCCGTCGCTGCGGGGTGACATCGAGACGATCGTGCTCAAGGCGCTGGAGAAGGCGCCGGAGCGGCGCTACCAGAGCGCGGCGGAGATGGCGGCGGACGTGCGGCGTCACCTGGCGGACATGCCGATCGTGGCGCGGCCCGCCACGACGGCGTACCAGCTGCGGAAGTTCGCGAGGCGGAACCGGGCGCTGGTGGGCGGGGTGGTTGCGGCGTTCGTGCTGCTGGTGGCGGGGGTGGTGGGCACGAGCGTGGGGCTGGTGCGTGCCAGGGCGGCGCAGAGGCTGGCGGAGCAGCGGGAGGCGGAGGCGCAGGTTTCGGCGAAGACGGCCCGGCACACGGCGAGGTTCATGACCGACATGTTCGCTTCCATCGACCCGGTGGAGGGTGGCAGCCGTTCGGTCACGGTGCTTGAGGTGCTGGACCGTGCGGCGGCCGGGGTGGGGGACGCGCTCGCGGAAGAGCCTGAGGTCGAGGTGGAGGCCCGGCTGACGCTGGCCAGTTCCTACACGAACCTGACGGAGTTCGCGAAGGCGGACGCCCTGCTGGGGCCTGCGCTGGAGCGGACGCGTTCGATCGCCCCCGGGGGCTCGGTGCTGGAGGCGCGGGTGCTCATGGAGGCGGCCCGCGCGCGCATGGAGCAGCGGAAGTTCGAGGAGGCGGTGACGCTGGCGACGAAAGCACTGGCGATGGTGCGCAGCGAAGCGCCGCAGGACAGGCAGCTGCTCGCGCTGGCCCTGTCGCTGCAGGGGCAGGCCCTGTCCGTGGCCACCCGTCATACCGAGGCCATGGCGCCGCTGAGGGAAGCGGCGGAGATCTACGGGGCGGGGGTTGCCACGCAGCCCCAGCCTTACATCGACACCATGACGATGCTGGCGGGTGTCATTTCCAACTCCGGCGAGCCCGGCTCCGCCCAGCGGGCGCAGGAGGCGTACGACACCGCGCTCAAGGTGATGGACGAGCGCGGCTCGTTGCCGGCCAAGCGGGCGGGCACGCTGCACAACTACGCGAACTTCCTGTACCGCCAGAACCGCCCTGCGGAGGCGGAGAAGGTGTACCGCGAGGCGCTTGCCCTCCGCGAGCAGGCGCTGGGTCCTGACAATCACAACACCTTGGGGACGCGGCGCATGCTGGCCAGCACCCTCACCAACCTCGGGCGCTATGCCGAGGCCGAGGAGCTGCATGCCCGTGTGCTGGCCGACACGCGCCGCCTGCTGGGCAACAGCGTCGAGCTGTCGCGGTCCCTGGCGGAGTTCGCCGAGCTCAAGCGTCGCATGCAGAAGCTGGACGAGGCCGAGTCCCTGGTGCTGGAGGCGATCGAGGTGGCGCGTCCCATCGATCCGCTCCAGACCGCCGACGCCCAGCGCCGCCTGGCGAACATCTACGTCTCGCGGAAGCAGCCCCGCAAGGCGCTGCCGCTGTACCGGGACTTCGTGGCCTACCAGCGTTCGCGCGAGGTCACGAGTTCCAGCTTTGCGGGCGTGCTCAGCGACTATGGGCAGGTGCTCCTGCTGTGTGAGGAGTACGCGGAGGCCGAGGGCGTGCTGCGGGAGGCCCGCGAACGCATCCACAACGCCACGCAGGACCCGCGCTCCCGGGGCAAGGCGGCTTTCCGGCTTGGCACGGCCCTGTTCAAGCTCGGGCGGAGCGCCGAGGCCGAGCCGCTCGTGCGCGAGGCGTGCGAGGCGCTGCACGGGGATCCGCAGAGCAAGGGGATGCTGGAGCGGCTGGCCGAGGTTCTCGAGGCGCTGGGCCGGCCGGCGGAGGCTGAAGAAGCACGTCGCCAGGCCGCGGGCGTGTCCGCGGGGTGAGCGCGGCACTTTCATGAGAAAATCCGTGTGTCCGGGTGGCCCCTTGCGGCCCTGGGTGTCGCGTGGAGGATGCTGGGCTCCGGTCTGGTCCGGTTCTGCCCCTGCTGCACCTGCTCTCGGGCCATCCGGGCCCGGAAGGGATCGGTCATGCTCCGCGCCCGCTCGCTCGTCCTTGTCCTTGCCGCCGGCTCCACGCTCCCGCTGTCGGCGTACGCCACGGTCCTCAACTATGCGTCCGCGGTGAACGGGGCGGCGTCCACGGCGGGGCGGTGGAGTCCTGCGCAGGTGCCGGTGGGCGGGGACGACCTGGTGTTCAACGCCACGGCGGGTGTGCAGGCGTACGCGGTGACGTTTGACGCGTCGACGGCGACGAGCCGGACCATGTCGTTCCAGGAGGACACGGTGACGCTCACGATGTCGGCAGCGCACACGACGACGAACGGGGTGGCGGTCGGCGACCTTGCGGGCGACGTGTCCACCGTCACGCTGTCTTCGGGGGCGTGGAACAGTGGACCGTCGGGGTTTGTGAACATCGGCGATGCGTCGGGTGCCACGGGCACGTTCAACGTCACGGGTTCAGGGGCGCACTTTGGCGTGCTGGGCACCAGCGACTTGTTTGTGGGCAACAACGGGGCGGGCACGCTGAACATTACCGGCACCGGTGACGTCACGTGCAATGATCTGATACACATCGGCCAGGGGAGCGCGGGTGTGGGGGGCCTGACCGTTTCGGGGTTCTCCGCCGTCGTTCCGTTCGGGTCTTCGCAGTTGTTCGTCAACGGGGCGGGTGAATCGCGCTGGGGTAACGGCGGCGATGCGACGGTCAGCATTGCCAACGGGGGCCAGGCGAACTTCGCGGGCAGCCTTGTCGTCGCCAATCTTGCGACGTCGTTTGCGACCGTGACGGTGGGCGGGGCGGGGTTGATAACCGGGGCCACGGTCGATGTGGGGGGCGATCTCTCCGTCGGGCGGAATACCACGGCGGGGCTGGCTCCGGGCACCGGGACGGTGACGGTCAACAGTGACGGCAGGGTGCTTGTCGGCGGCACGCTGCATGTGGGCGACGACCCGGACGGCGGGTCCGGTACGCTGAACCTCAATTCCGGGTCGCTGGTTGACGCCGTCAGCGTCGTGGACGGTGTGAACGGGGTCATCAACCACAGCGGTGGCACGCTCAGGATCAACGGGGGCGCGTTCACAGGGTTCCCTGCGCCCCTGACGGTTTCCGGGACGGGCGGCCCGACGCTGCAGTTCTCGGGGGGCTTGTCTCAGGCGCTGACGGCGGTGGGGGGAGTCGGCCTCAGGGTCGGGGACGACCTGGGCGTGGGCACGTTCACGGGCAGCCTGCTCATTGATGCGGGCGCCGATCTGGTCATGTCCGGCCTCAACAACGACATCAACATCGGTGACGACGCCGGCACGAGCGGCCTGGTCACGGTGACGGGCGCGGGCTCGCGCCTTGTAGACGACCAGGTGGGTGATCTCATTCGCGTGGGGGTCAGCGGGGCGGGAGAACTGCGGGTGGAGGGTGGAGGCCAGGTGCTTGCGAGGGAGATCCAGGTGCCGGCGTCCTCGCTCAACGGCAGCGGGATGCTCATCACCGGCGCTACCGGCGCGCCCGTCATCACCACGGTCAATCTCGCGGTGGGGAACGCCGCGGGCCTTGGCGGCGGGCTTGTGACGATCAACCCGTTCGGGGTCCTCAACGCGACGGACCCGGGTACCAGCGTCGTGATCAGGGACACCGGTGCGATCGGGATCGCTATGGATGCGGTGCTCAACGCGGCGGGCACGGTGCTCGTGAGCGGTGGGGAATTCAAGGTCGGCGGGGCCTGTCACGCGGGCACGCTCGTGGATGTCTCGTCGGGCACTCTGCGGTCGCTCTCCAGCACTGCGGGCGGGCTGGTGGATGCGCCCGTGCACGTGCGTTCGGGGGCCGTGGTGGAGGTCGTGAACGGGGACTTATCCATGGGCCAGGCGGCGGTGCCCGGGGCGGTCGCGTTCGACGCAGGCAGCACGCTTGCCGTTGGGTCGGGGCGAACCTGCACGCTGCTCAATGCGACGCTGGGCATAGATGTGCAGATGCAGGGCGTGCTTGACATGCAGGGTGGGACGCTTGTGTGCAACGCCCTGGTGGACATGGCGTCTGCGCCGGTCTCCAATCTGATCACGGGCTTTGGGACGGTGGACAGCGATATTCGCACGCGGAACAACCAGACGTGCACGCCTGCCGGGGCGGGGCTCGTGTTCCAGCGTCATGTCACGCTGAACAGCGGCTTCAACGCGAACGGCACGGCCATCCGCTTTGGGCCCACCTCGACGTTGTCGGAATTCGGCAGTCACACCATGAACTGCAAGGTGACGGCGGATGCTGGTTCTGTCATGATGCCGGCGGCCGGCAACACGGCGGCGTTCGGCCCCATCACCATGGGTGACGGCTCCGCCACCGGCGTGACGCTGAACGGTGTTATCCACATGGGCACCAACGGCAGCCTCACGCTGAATGACACCTTCAGTGCCAACCTGGGCACGCTCACCGACATGAACGGCGGCTCCATTACGAACAACACCGGGCTTGCTCTCCTTTCGGGGCGGGTGCTCCGTGGTCACGGGAGCCTGAGCGTCGGCAACGTTTCGGGCGCAGGTCTCCAGGTCAATCCGGGGGGCATCATCGACCCCGATGCCTACTTCTCCGGCACGGATACCTACCACGGTGTGGGCACCTTCTTCGTGGACGGCCGGTATATACAGGTGGCGGGCGGCATCTACCTGTGCGAAGTGGCCGGCTTCAATAGCGAGTTCCAGCCGCTGAACGACCGGATTGAGGCGGGTCCCGTGACCCTTGGCGGCACGCTGGATGTTTCGCTCATTGACGGCTATGTGCCTCAGCAGTGCCACGAGTTTACGATCCTGACCTACACCAGCCGCTCGGGCGCCTGGAGCAACATCATCCAGCCCCCGGGCGCGAGCGTCGGCGTCCGCTACGAGGCAACCCGGGCGGTGCTGTTCTTCAACAGTGTCGGGTGTGATGACATTGACTACAACAACGACGGGCTGTTCCCGGACACTTCGGACATCGACGACTTCCTGAGCGTCTTCAGCGGGGGCTCCTGCAGCACCGGGGCGTGCAGCGACATCGACTTCAACAACGACTGCCTGTTCCCGGACACCGCTGACATTGACACGCTGCTGCTTGTGTTCTCGGGTGGCCCGTGCAGTTGAAACGCCCGCCCCTGCCCGGCCTTCGCGTCCGGCATCCCTCCGCGGGCACGCGGGGGTGTGCTACGGGGGGTCTCGCGGCGGGGTTCACCGGATCCCTCCGCCGCCCGTTCGCAGGTGCTTGATGGTCGCGCGTGTTCCTTATCACTGCTCGCCTGTTCCCACGGAGACTGCAATGTCCCGCACACCCTTCACCCTCGTGCTGCTCGCCGGTGCTGCACTCACAAGCACGGCTCACGGTCAGATCGCTTCGTGGCTCAATCCGGCCGGGGGCAACAGCGACGTCGCCGCAAACTGGTCTGCGCTCCCGGTGGCGGGGAGCGCCGTTCTCTTCGGCCCGGCGGGGAACTACGCGGTGAACTGGGTCGGCACTTCGCCCGTCACGTCCTCGCGGATTGATGTTTCCGCCAACGCCGGCGTCACGCTGTCCTACGCGTCGCCCCACACGATCACGAACAACATCCGGCTGGGCACGACGGGCACGGGCACGGCGACGTGCACGCTCACGACGGGGGCGGTCACCACCGGGAACCTGGTGGTAGGGCAGACCGCGGGCGCCGGCGGTGTGCTGAACATCAACGACGCGGACGCTTCGCTGGTGGTGACCAACGTGTCGGCGCTCGCGAACATCGGGTTCAGCGGCCCGGGGTCGGTCGTGATCAGCAACGGCGGGTCCATGACCTACGGCGCGGACCTGCGCGTGGGCCCGGAGCAGGGGGTTCTCAGTGTTTCGGGCGTGCACGCCGGGACGCTCTCGCGCTCGCGCCTCACCCCGCAAGGGTTCGCGGGCCTGGTGGTCAGTTCGAGCACGTCCGCGACCATGACGGTTGCGGACGGGGCGGTTGTCGCAGCATCGACCAGCATTGTCGTGGGTCGGGGCAATGCCACAGGTACGAACAGCATCACCGTCGGTGGTTCCTC
This sequence comes from Phycisphaerales bacterium, assembly GCA_046350475.1. Classification (GTDB taxonomy): domain Bacteria; phylum Planctomycetota; class Phycisphaerae; order Phycisphaerales; family UBA1924; genus BJHL01. The sequence continues at coordinate 1,044,062 of JAXMAJ010000001.1, forward strand.
GAGCGGGTTGGACGCGACGCTGACAGCGAACCAGGACCTCACCATTGCCGACTTTGCCACGTTTCCCGGCACGGGCTTCGTCACACTGAACGCGGGCGGGGTCATAACCGTGGGCAATGCCACGCAGGTCGGCGACTTCAGTGGTTCCCTGGGCACTCTGAGCGTGAATGGCGGGTCTTTCACCACCCGGTCTCTTAGCGCGTTCCCGGGGACGGGCACCATCAATCACACCGGCGGCGCGATCACCGTGTCGGCGGGTGCTTACAGCCCGAACCTTGTTGGCGGCGTGTTCCGTGTCGGCGGCACGGGGGCCGGGGGGAGCAGCTTTACGCTTTCCAGCAACGCGCAGTGGGATGCGCCTTCGGCCGGCGGCGGCGACATCGTGTGCGGCGCCGCGGGGCCGGGCGCTTCGCTGATCCTGGCCTCGGGCGCGGACATCCACCAGTTGGGCGGCGGGATCACCGTCGGTGGCGGGGCGGGCGTTCGCGGGATTCTGAGCCTGGCAGATAGTTCAACCATCACCGCCAGCGGGCCTTTCACTCTGGGCGGGACCGGCAGCTCTGTCCTTGTGGACACCGGCGCGGATATGACCGTCGCCGGCGCGAGCCTGGGCGTCGCGGCGGGCGATTCCACCTCCCTCACGGTGTCGGGTGCGGGCTCCACGCTCACCGTGTCTGGACGCATGCTCGCGGGCACGGACGGAGCCGGTTCCGGCGGCGGCGCGGCCGTTGTGCTCGGTTCCGGTGCGGTGCTCAGTTCCACCTTTGCGAATCCGTCCGGGTCGTCGGTCAGGTTCGGGCTGGTCGGGGGGGCGGGGGGGTCGCTGTCCATCACCAACGCCACTCTGAACGCTGTGGACGACGTTGAGTACTTCAACGGGTCCATGCCGCTAACCATGGTGGGGGGCACGATCAACGCAACGAAGCTCGACCTGACCAACGCGAGCATGAGTGCGAGCGGTCTTGTGAACGCGGACGTGGTGTCTCTGTCGGGCATCACCACCATCACCGCGACGGGCAATCTGACGCTCGGCCGGCCAAGCTCCACGGGGGGCGTGTCGCTCGGGGGGCAGATGATCGTCGGTCCGCACACGGTCACGCTGCGGGACGCCGATCCGGCGGTTCCCGGCAGCATCACGCTGAGCGGGGGCACGGTCGTCGCGGCCAACGGCATCTCGCTGGGTGCGAGGAATCTGGGCGGCTTTGGCACGGTGAACGCCGGTATTACGGCGGCGGCCGGGTTCAGCCCCACCGGCACCGGCCTTGTGATGCTCGGCAGCGTTTCCACGGTCAACACCATCACCACCGGCACGAAGATGACCTTTGCGAGCGGCTCGTCGTATTCGGGCAACTGGGGCTTTGATTGCGACCTCTCCGTGCTCGGCGGCTCCACGTTCACCCCGGGAGCTTCGATCTCGATGGGCCGGGCGTCCTCGGCCACCGGGGTGGAGTTTGACGGCGTGCTCAATGTCGGGGCGCACACGATCACCTGCCGCGACGCGGACGGGCCGCGCTTTGGCGGCGTGGTCAACCTCGGCGGCGGCGGGGTTGTGAGTGCCAACCCTGTCCGGTTCCAGGGCGGTCTGCTGCCCACCCTTGCCGGGAACGGCACGATCGGGGCCGACTGCACGATGAGCGGGCGCATCGAGCCGGGCGTTGCATCCGGCGACCGGACGGGGCGCATCGACTTCACGACGCTGACGTTCGGCGCAGGTGGCTCTCTTGTGATCGACATCGAGGGGGAGGGCCCGGGTCAGTTCGACTCGATCACCACGGTCGACGATCTTGACCTCAACAACGCGACGCTCATCGTGAACCGTGTCGGGAACTTCTTCCCGGCGGGTGGTTCCACGTTCCGGATCGCGTCCGGGGGTTCGCTCTTTGGTTCGACGTTCGGCACGGTCATCGCGCCCGGGTTCCACGCGGTGTACGGCGTGGGTACCGTGGACCTGGTCTTCGACGGGCTGTGCGATACGCTGGACTTCAACCAGGACGAGCTCTTCCCGGACACGGCGGACATCGACGACTTCCTGAGCGTCTTCAGCGGCGGGGCGTGCGGCACGGGCGCCTGCGGCGATCTTGACTTCAACAACGACGGGCTTTTCCCGGACACGACCGACATCGACGCGCTACTGAGCGTGTTCTCCGGTGGTCCGTGCTTCTAGAGGCCGCCGGTGGGGCGCTAGGAGCTGAGCTGTTCGGAGTCCTTGACGCCCAGGGCGCGGTACATCTCCTGGGTCGCGGTCGAGCGGTTGAGGGTGTACAGGTGCAGGCCGGCGACGTCGTGGTCGAGGAGGTCGCGGCACTGCTCGGTGGCCCAGTGCACGCCGACGCGGCGGACGGCCTCGGGGTCGCTTCCTGCGCGGGCGACTGCGCGGAGGAGGGGGGCGGGCACGCGGGAGCCGAGGGCGAGTTCGGCCATGCGCTTCATGCCGGCGGTGCTGGTGATGGGCATGACGCCCGCGATGATGGGGACGCGGATGCCCGCGAGCTCGCAGCGTGCCCGGAAGTCGTAGAAGTCGCGGTTGTCGAAGAAGAGCTGGGTGATGATGAAGTCTGCGCCCTGTTCCACCTTGGCCTTGAGGTGGTCGAGTTCCTGCATGCGGTTGGGCGTTTCGGCGTGCCCCTCGGGGTAGCCGGCGACGCCGACGGAGAAGCCGCGGGGGTGCGGGTGGGCGTGGGCGCGGATGGCTTTGACGAGTTGGGCGGCGTAGCGGAAGTCCTTCCAGGGTGATTCACCGCCTGGGAGGGACCTGGGGACGTCGCCCCGGAGGGCGAGGATGGTGCCGATGCCGGCCTGCGTGTAGCGGGCGAGGATGGCGTCGATGTCTGCCCTGGTGTGGCAGACGCAGGTGAGGTGGGGGATGGGTTTAAGGGAGGTGGTGGTGCTGATCTTGACGACGAGGTCGTGGGTGAGGTCGCGGGTGCTGCCGCCCGCGCCGTAGGTGACGGAGACGAAGCTGGGGCGGAGTGCCTCGAGGTCGCGGATGTTTTCGAACAGCTCGACCGCGCCCGCCTCGTTCTTGGGCGGGAAGAACTCGAAGGACACTGTCCTCCGTCCGGTCTTGAGCAGTTCACCCAGGTGCATAGAACCACCAACTCGCCGCTCGGCACGGTGCCGCCCGGCTTGCGCGGGCCTCCGCCCGTGTTATCGGCTGGAAAGAGTGCCCGCCGGAGCGGGCCCGGATGATAGGTGCGGGCGGGGTGGTTGACGCGGCGCACAATCCGCGCCCGGGTGGTTCAGACCATGGCGGGTGGTTTGAACTCCACGACTTCGACGCCCATGTGCACGGGGACGCGGCGGGAGGGCGTGTCGGCGCGTGTGGCCTCGAGGGCTCTGGCGAGGTCGCGGCCAAGGCGGTCGATCTGCTGGGCGGTGTGCTGGGCGTTGACGACGACGCGGAAGTAGCGGTCCGCGGGCCCTCCGGGGTACTCGATGAGTGGGGCGAAGAGGCCGGCGTCGAGGAGCATGCGGTGGACGTTCTCCATGCGGTCGTTGGGGGAAACGGCGAAGGTGAAGATCGGGATGCCCTCGGGCGGGAGGGGGAGGCCCTGGAAGAAGAGGCTCTGGCGCATGAGCGTGATGTTGTTGCGGAGGGTGTCCACCAGGGAGGTATCTTCCTTGAGGATGCGGACGGCTGCGCGGCAGGCCTCGGCCATGGCGGGGGGCACGGGGGTGGAGGAGCGGTAGACCCAGGCGCGTTCCTGCACGGTGGAGATGAAGCTCCTGCGCCCGATGACGGCCCCGCCGTAGCAGCCCAGGCCCTTGGCGAGCGTGGTGGTGATGACGATGCGCGGGTCGGAGAGGCCGAAGTGGGAGACGGCGCCCCGTCCGCCCTGGCCCAGGACGCCGAAGCCGTGGCAGTCGTCGACGAGGAGCATGCTGCGGCGTGCGGGGAGGGCGCGGAGGAGTTCGGGGAGGGGCGCGACGGCGCCGTCGGCGGCGAAGACGCTGTCGGTGGCGATGACGACGCCCTGGTCGGCGAACTGCTGGCAGAGCCAGCGTGCGCTCTCGGGGCTGGTGTGCTCGTACTCGAAGACCTGCATGCCGGCGGCGACGGCCGCGTGGCGGATGGAGCGGTGTGCGTGGGCGTCGATGGCGCAGACGCGGATGTCGCGGGCGAGGGTCTGCATGGCCATGAAGTTGGCGGTGTAGCCCTCGGCGGAGAGGATGGCGCCGTCCTGGCCCACGAATTCTGCGAGCTCGGCTTCCAGGGCCTCGTGGGCGAGGGTGTTGCCGGTGGTCTCGCGGGAGGCGGTGGTGGAGATGCCCCAGCGGTCCAGGCCGTCCTTCATGGCCTCGACGACGCGGGGGTGGTTGCCCAGGCCGAGGTAGTTGCAGCCGGCGAACGCGACGAGGTCGCGGCCCTGCAGGCGGAGACTCGTCGGGGAACAACGCTCGATCGGGAGACGGGCCATACGTGCCTCTTTGTCGGCCATCCTGACCGGGAGGGGTGAGATTCTCACCGCCCGCGCATCCGGCGCGGGCTTGGTCACAGAGTATCACGCGGGGGGCGCGGTGCGCGTGCGGGGAGGGGAAAGAGAACGGCCCTGAACCGCGTGTTCAGGGCCGTCTCAAGTGGGCGGGGAGGGATTCGAACCCCCGTAGGCTTTCGCCAACAGATTTACAGTCTGCCCCGTTTGGCCACTCCGGCACCCGCCCAAGGGTAAGAAAACAGGGGCACAACATTACGGGCGCAAGGGGCGGCAGGCAAACCGGGAGAAAGGCGTTCGGGCGTCGGTTATCAGGGCCCGGGGGGCAGCATGGGCTGGCCGGGGGCGAGCAGGTTCTCGGTGTCCCGCACTAGGAGGTCGCTGTAGGAGCAGTCGATGAGTTCGCCCATGGCGGGCCCGAAGCGGGCGCGGAGGGTGGTGATGTAGTCGTGCCCGCGCGCGATGTTGTTCTGGCGGCTGACGAGGCTCTCGAACTCGATGAAGGTTCCCAGCTTGTCCACCGTGTCCAGGTGTATGCGGACGCTGCCCCACATCCAGAGTTCGCGCTTCTTGCGGACGATGGTCCAGACCGGGAGGGGCTGGCGTCCGAAGCGCTCCAGGGCCTGTTCTTCGGTGAAGATGGTGAAGTTGCTGAGCTTGGCGGAGGCCCGGTTGGGGCGTTCGTAGAAGATGTACTCCGCGGGCTCACCCTGCGTCTCCCTGCGCTTGAGGCGGCCCTGGGGGATGCGGTAGTAGGTGTCGGTCTGCTCGAACGTCATGATGTGCGACGCGCCGATGGAGCGGCACACCGCCCGGGCGATGGGCAGGTCGCGGAGTTCGGCCTTGAGCTCGACGTTGTGCATGGGGGAACGGGCGGCTGGGGCGGGTGCGGGGGTCAGCGGGGAAACGTTAGCAGGAGTGGCGATCAGGGGGAGATGCCCAGGGCCTTGAGCTCGTCGAGCAGCCGGTTCTCCTCCCACACCTCCACGCCCAGCTCGCGGGCCTTGTCGAGTTTGCTGCCGGCGCCCGGGCCGGCGATGACCAGGTGGGTTTTGCTGCTGACCGAGCCGCTCACCTTTGCGCCCAGCTTCTCGAGGACTGCTTTGAGGTCCTCGCGTTCATAGCGTTCGAGTGTGCCCGTGAGCACGATGGTCTTGCCGGCGAAGGGGCCGCCCGGGGTCGGGTTGGCGCGGCCGGGCGGGGTGTAATCGTGGCTGGTGAGGTCCACGCCCACCTCGCGGAGGTGTGTGAAGGTCCTGCGGGCGACGGGGCTGTGGAGGTAGTCCCAGACCATCTGGGCGGTGCCGGCACCCAGGCCGGTTTCGGGGCGGGACTGGGGATCCGGGTCGTACCCCAGTTCGACGGCCCGGTCGCGTTTCAGGCTCTTGGGGCGCAGGTGCTCTTCGCTGGCGGCGAGGAGGGCGTCCAGGTCCTTGAACTGCCTGGCGAGCAGCCTGGCGGTAGAGTCGCCCACGTGGCGGATGCCCATGCCTGCGAGGAGTTTGGCCATGCCGCGCGACTTGGCGTCCTGGATGCCCGCCAGCAGGTTGTCGACCTTCTTCTCGCCCATGCGGTCGAGGGCGAGGAGGGCGTCGCGGTGCTCGTGGAGACGGAAGATGTCGGAGAAGGAGTTGAGGGGGACGCCCTTGGCTTCGGCGCGGACCTGGTCGACGGTTTTTTCGCCGAGGCCTTCGATGTCCATCTGCTTGCGTCCCGCGAACCAGATGAGCTTTTCGCGGACCTGTGCGGGGCACTCGGGGTTGATGCAGCGGCGGGCGCTCTCCTTGGTAGGGTCGCCCTCGCATCCTTCGGGGTACTCGGGCTCGACGGGGCCTGAGCACTGGGGGCACTGGTCGGGGGCGTGGACCTTCTTCGCGTTCCTGGGGCGCTTGGAGAGGTCGACGCCCGGGATGTACGGGATCACCTCTCCCGCCTTCTCGACGTAGAGGGTGTCGCCGATGCGGATGTCGGTGGTTTCGCCGGCGGGCTGGTCGGGGTTGACGGGGGTTGCGCGGACGCGTCCGTAGTTGTGGAGCGTGGCGTGCTGCACGACGCTGCCCGCGAGCAGGACGGGTTCCATGACCGCGCGGGGGGTGATCTTCCCGGTCTTGCCGACCTGGTGGTGGACGTCGACGAGGACGGTGGTCCTGCGTTCGGCGGGGTACTTGTACGCGATGACCCAGCGCGGGCTCTTGGAGGTGAGGCCCAGGCGGTCCTGGAGTTCGAACGAGTCGACGCGGACGACCATGCCGTCGACGGCGTAGTCCAGCGAGTGGCGTTTCTTGTCGAAGGCCTGGATGGCGCCCAGGACCTCGTCGACGCCGTCGCAGACCTTCGTGAGCGGGCTCACCGGGACGCCCAGTGCGCGGATGCGGCCCAGGAAGCCGGTGTGCGAGTCGGCGAAGCCCCTGCTCACCTCACCCCGGCCGTGGGCCATGAACCGGAGCTTTCGCTGCGCGACCAGCTTGGGGTCGAGGTTCTTGAGCGTGCCGGCGGTGGCGTTGCGGGGGTTGAGGAACAGGTCATCGCCGGCCTCCTCGCGTTCCTTGTTCACACGCTCGAATTCCGCGAGGGGGAAGAACACTTCTCCGCGGACCTCGAGCACGTCGGGGACTTCGGCGTGGCTGGGTGCCCGTGTGCCGGGGTCCCTGGCGCGGTCGCCGGCGGGGAGGAGCTGGAGGGGGATGCTCGAGATGGCGCGGGCGGCGTGGGTGACGTCGTCGCCCTTGACGCCGTCTCCCCGGGTCACGGCGTACGCGAGCGAGCCCTTTTCGTAGCGGATGGACAGGGCGACACCGTCGATCTTGGGGTCACAGACGAGGTCGGGCGTCTTGTCCGTCGCGAAGAGCCCGCCGGGGAGGGACCGGGTGATACGGTCGAACCACTCCCGCACCTCGGCGGGGCTGTACGTGTTGTCGATGGACAGCATCGGCTGGCTGTGCTTGATCGTCCGGAAGCCGGAGATGGGATCGCCCCCGACGCGGACGGTGGGGCTGTTGGGGTCGTCGAGTTCTGGGTGCTGCGATTCGAGCTTTTCCAGTTCTTTCAGGAGACGGTCAAACTCCACGTCGGGCATGATGGGCTTGGCCATCGCGTAGTACGCGTGGTTGGCGCGGTGGAGGAGGTCCCGGAGTTCGAGGATGCGGTTCGACGGGGACGGCACCGGGGATCGTAACGGGGAGGGGGCTGGTCATCACGGAGGCGTGGGGTCTCTACCATCCCCTATGCCTGCTCGTCTCATTGATGGCAATGCCCTGGCGGCGTCGTACCGCGAGCAGATCAAGGCCCGCGTCGACGCCATTCGTGCCGCGGGCGGGGTGGTGCGGTTGGATGCCGTGCTCGTGGAGTCTGGCGACAATGCAGCGCGGGTTTACGCGGAGAACCAGGCGAAGACGTGCGAGAAGGTGGGGATTGAGTATCGCCTGCACCGGCTGGCGGCGGGTTCGGCGTTTGACGATGTTGCCGGGCGCGTGCTGCTGCTTTCTGCGGACGACGCGTGCCACGCCATCATGATGCACGTTCCCCTTCCCACGGGGATTGATACGTACCGCGTGCAGCGTCTGATCGCGGCGGACAAGGACGTGGAGGGTGTGAACCCCGCGAACATCGGCAACATTGTGTACGGGCGGAGCAGTCTTTCACCGTGCACGGCCCTGGCGGTCGTCAAGATGATCGAGTGGGTGCATGGGCAGCCGCACCCCGAGGGCGAGCACGTGGTCACCGTGCAGCACAGCCAGGGAGTTTCGGGGACACCCCTGCTGCGGGGGAAGGTTGCCGTGGTGGTCGGCGCAGGGGATGTCGTGGGGAAGCCGATCGCGGTGCTTCTCATGCGCCATGAGGCGACGGTGATCTCGTGCAACAAGTGGTCGCCCGCCCTGGCGGACTATGCACGGTCGGCGGACGTGCTGGTGGCTGCGGCGGGTGTGCCGGGGCTCATCACGGCAGAGATGGTGAAGCATGGCGCCACGGTGATCGATGTCGGCGTGAATCGCGTCCAGACGGCGGAGGGCCGTGCCCGTACGGTGGGGGATGTTGCCTTTGAACAGGTGGCACCGGTTGCGGGTTGGATCAGCCCGGTTCCGGGGGGCGTCGGGCCCATGACGGTCGCGATGCTCCTTTGGAACGTGGTGGAATCAGCGGAACGGCGGCTCACGGTCATTCGTTCGTGATCGGTGTGCAGCGGCCGGGTGACGGTCCTAATGAAGCCCTATCAGGTGCAATAGGCGCGGGCGGGTGTGCGTTGACTTCATGCCCTTGCACCCCTTTGATTTGCGGTCCGGTTTGCCTGCTATCGCCCTTGTGGGCACGGATGGGTGGACCCGGGAGTCGATCGATGCCGTTCAATCTCAGCGCGTGGGAGTTGTTGCTCATTTTGGGCATTGGCCTGCTGCTGTTCGGCAGCCGCCTGCCGTCTGTGGGCCGGAATCTGGGCAAGGGCATCGTCGAGTTCAAGAAGGGCCTCAAGGGAGTTGAGGACGAGGTGGACCGTGAGGCCAACCGGTCCGAGTATGACCGGCGTCCGGCGGACGACCGCGCGTACCGCGCGCCCCTGACCAGCGGTGAGGACCGTCGCGTGAGCCGGGCGGACGTGGTGGAGCAGGCGGCGCCTGTCGAGAGCAAGCCCGCGGCGCACTGAGCGGCCCGGCGGCGGCGTTGTAAAGGAACGAAGACGGCCACGGCGTGCTGAACGCCGTGGTTTTTTTATCCGCGCGCGGCGCGGCGGAGGTTGAGGATGAGCTCAACCTGTCCGGTGGGGCGGCCCGTGCGCTGGGCGATCTGGAGGGCGCCGAGGCCTTCGTCCGCGAGCTGGTAGATGGCCGCGATGCTCGGGTCGGCGGCGCCGGCCATGCCCGCCATGGCCGGGACTTCGGCGGGGGCGGGCTTGAGTTCCGCGTGGTGCGCGAGGGTGGTGGTGGGGACGCGGGGGTGGGCGGCGCGCTGGGTGCGTTCGAGGTCGGCGTGGAGACGGTCCTCCAGGGCATCGAGGCGGGCGATGCGCTCGTCGGCGGTGATGATCAGGCGTTCCAGGCGCTGGGCCCGGGTGTCGAGTTCGCGGGCGAGGCGTTCGGTCAGTTCCTGCATGTCTTCCGCCAGGTTTGGGTCTGTGGTGGACGCGTCGGCGTTTGCGGATCGCACTGCCTTCGCCGCCTTTGCGGCCTTGGCACGCGAGACGATGGCCCAGGCGATCAGCGCGGCCCCAGCGAGGATGGCTGCGCCGGCCCAGGGGACGATCGCCATCGGCGAGGCGGGCGTGACGGTCGGTTGTGGTTCCTGCTGCTTAAGGACCGCGCCCGGCTGGGCTTCGGTGCCGGCGGTAGCGGGGGGCGTCGGCGCAAGGGTGACCGGCTTGGGTTGGGCCTGGGTCTGTTCCACGACGTAGGGGCCCATGGGGCTATCGGTTTCGTCGGCCGGGGCTGCGGGTTCGCGGGCGGTCATCATGGCGGCATCCTGCCTTGGTTCGGCCCCCCAGGCCTCGGGCGGCCAAGCGTACCCGTTACCATCGGCTGTTGAGCACCCGTGGACGTCAAACTGAGGTCGCAAACCAGGCACGGGCCGCGTTGCGTCGCGACCCGGCGGTCCGCCTGATTGTGCACGCGTGGCGCCGGCTGACCGGCGGGGGGCGGGGCCGGGATGCCGAGCGGCGGACGCTGGTGGCGTGCTCTGGCGGGGCTGATTCTGCGGCCCTGGTGCTGGCGTTGGCCTCCTCCGCCCAGTCGGCGGCGTCGCTGGTGGTTGGGCACGTGGTGCATGACCTGCGGCCCAGGGAGCAGGTGCTCCAGGAGCGGGACCGGGTGCGTGGTCTCGCGGGGTCGTTGGGGCTGGCTTTCGTGGAGGCGGGCGTGCGGGTGAGGGGGGTCGGGGGGAATGCCGAGGGAGTGGCGCGCCAGCGCCGGTACGCGGCGCTGGCGAAGATGGCGGAGGAGTCGGGGTGCGGGTGGGTGGCGACGGCGCACCAGGGTGACGATCTGGTGGAGACGGTGCTGATGCGGCTGGTGCGGGGGGCGGGCGTGCGCGGGCTGGTGGGCATCCATGAAGCCCGGGGGATGGAGGGGCGGGAGGGTGTGCAGTTGATCCGCCCCATGCTGGGCGTGACGAGGGTGGACGCGGAGCGTGTGTGTGCGCGGGCGGGCTGGGCACCCAGTGAAGACCCCACCAACCGGGACACGTCGAGGCTTCGGGCCCACATCCGGCACGGGGTGCTGCCAACGCTGCGCACCGTTGCTCCGGGCGTGCATGAGCGCGTGCTCGAGACTTCGCGGCTGATGGCGGGTGTGTGCGGCGTTCTGGCGGGCGTGACGGAAGTGGTGGGCGCTGCGTCTGCGAAGGGCGACTGGACCATGGCCCGGCGCCGCGCACGAGAGTTGCCCGAGGTCGTGCTGGCCGAGGTGCTGCGGGACCAGGTGCGGCGGGCGGGCGGGGCGATGGACCGGCTCCCGGCCCGGCTGCTGAACGAGGTGTGCCGGGTGGTGCGTTCGGAGGGCACCGACCCCAAGGTGGTCCGGCTGCCGGGGGTGGTGGTGCGGGTGACGGCGCGGGACGTCACGGTGGGGCGGCGGTAACGGGAGGTAGTACGAATCGTACCAATTGGCCCGCGGGGGTGCGTGTGTCGCGGCCCGCGGGTTCGTCGGGTGTGGGTTGCGGGGGACTACCCTGCGACCGGCCCCGGGGGGAACATTCGAATGCTTCGGCGTCCACACGACTGGAATACACCATGGAAAACACCGCTCTTCTGAAGGCCCTGTGCGAAACCCCCGGCGTCCCCGGGCGCGAGGAACGTGTCCGCGCGCTCATCGAGAAGGAGGTCGAGGGCCTCTTTGACTCGGTGGAGACCGACCCGATGGGGAACCTCATCTGCCGGCGCATCCCGCGCGTGGCGACGAAGGGCAAGGCCAAGGGCCGGGCGGGGGAGGAGAGCAAGGACGGCGGGCCGCTCAAGGTGATGCTGCTGTGCCACATGGACGAGATCGGGTTCTATGTGACGGCGGTAGACGACAAGGGGTTCCTGTGGGTGAATCCGGCGGGCGGGTTCGACACGCGGAACCTGTTCTCGCGCCGGGTGACGGTGGTGACCGACGCCAAGGACTACCCGGGCGTGATGAACCCCGGCGGGAGGCCGATCCACATCAGCAGCCCGAAGGACCGTGAGAAAGTGCCGGAGGTGAAGGAGTTCTTCGTGGATGTGGGGATGAAGGCCGAGGTGGTCAAAAAGACGTTCAAGGTTGGCGACTACATCGTCATGAACGAGCCGGCCCTGGACATGGGCGACAAGTTCGTGAGCAAGGCCCTGGACAACCGGGTCGCCTGCTGGCTGGGCATCGAGGCGGTGCGCAAGCTCGAGAAGAACAGGACGCCGCATGCGTGCGAGGTGATCGTTGCGTTCACGACGCAGGAGGAGGTCGGGCTGCGGGGCGCGAAGACGGCGAGCCACGCCGTCGCCCCGGACATCGGCCTGGGCATCGACGTGACGCTCGCGTGCGACACGCCGGGCGTGCCTTCGGAGGAGATGGTGACGCGTCACGGGCTGGGCTTTGGCCTGCACATCAAGGACTCCTCGTTCATCAGCGACTATGCGCTGACGACGGAGGTTGAGAACCTTGCGAAGAAGCACAAGATCCCCTACCAGCGGACGATCCTGGCGGCGGGCGGGCAGGACGGCGCGGCGGCCCAGCAGGCGGCGGCGGGTGCGCGGGCTGTGGGGATCACCGTCGGGACGCGGTACATCCACACCGTGACCGAGATGATCGACAAGAAAGACCTGTACGCGGCCCGGGACATCCTGGCGGCGTACATCGCGGCCCACTGAATCGGCTGAAACGGGGCCCGGGCGCAGGCCCGGGCTTTTTCATGCGCGTTATCCTGATGCCATGCCCTCACCCCTCCCCATTGCCGTCGTCACCGGTGCTTTTCAGAGAGGCTGGCAGGGCCCCACCCTCGCCGGCTGCCTGCGGGGCGTCACGCCCGCGCAGGCCATACGGCGTCCCGCCAAGGGCCGCAAGTGCATCTGGGAGCAGGTGCTGCACGCGGCGTACTGGAAGTACGCCGTGACGCGCATCCTGCTGCACGCGGTGGACCCCGGGGCGGCGGAGGAGATGCAGGCGTTTCCCCGGTCGCCCTCCAACTGGCCCCGTTTGCCGGAGGTCACCGACCTCAGGGCGTGGAAACGCGACCTCGCTCTCCTCCGGCAGTGCCAGCACAACCTGTCGGCGGTGGTGGAGAGCCTGGCCGATGCGGACCTGTTGCAGCGGCCATCGCCCAAGCACAAGCACACCCTGGCGTTCTACATGGCCGGGGCGGGCGCCCACGACGCGTACCACGCGGGGCAGATCCAGCTGATCAAGCGGCTGGTGCGCTAGGGGCCGGTTGTCGGGGGGGCCGGATTCTGGTAGGCTCTGCCACCAACGCGTGAATGGGAGGCAGCGGCATGCCGCACGTCATCAACGGGATCGGGACCTGGTATCACGGCAGACGCAACCGGATCAAGCGTCACGCGAAGTGCGAGCAGTGCAACCGGGTCGCGGACCTGGAGAGTTACGACACGACGCTGTTCTTCGTCGTGGTGTTCATCCCCATCATCCCGCTCGCCAGGAAGCACATCCGGGACGATTGTTCGTTGTGCCGGCGCCACTGGGTCATGAAGCTCTCGGAGTGGGAGACCCAGCGGAGCGACCAGATCGCCCAGGCGCTGCGTGCGTGCAACGCCTCACCGGCGGATGAGGCGCTGGCCGTCCGTGCGCTGGCGGTGGCGGCGACCTTTGACAGCGGCGAAACGATGGACGTCCTTGAGCACTTTGTCGCGGCCCATCACATGGGCAGCGCCCCGGTGCAGCGGGAACTCGGGCACTCGCTGGAGCACATGAACCGGCATGAGCGCGCGACCGACGCGCTGCTCCGGGCCCACGAGCTGGCGCCGACCGACGCGAGCGCCGAGGAGCTGGCGGTGCAGATGTTCCGGCACGGGGAGCCGAAGGACGCGTTGCCGCTCATCGACCACGTGTTCGAGCAGCGCAGGCAGGAGGGGCGGGGTCTTGCATACCTCGGGGTGGAGGCGCTGCAGGCGAGGGGGCAGCACGAGGAGGCGTTGGGGCTGCTGGACCGGATCGCCCAGACTTTTCCCGGGAGCGACCAGCTCAAGGACCACAAGCGGTACGACAAGGCGTCGCGCAGACGGCTGGGCACCAGCAAGCGGGTCAAGAGCAACCTGGCGCAGCTCGGGCGCAAGGATGCGGAGGGGACGACGGGCGGGGGCTGGGCGGGGCGGTGGCCGTGGCTGGTGGGGCCCGCGCTGGCGCTGGTGTTCGCCGTGCTGTTCGTGCGGACGGGGCTGGCGAGGGGGCGCTCTCGCGATGTGTGGCTGGTGAACGGCCTGGGGCGGGGCTACACCGTGATGCTGGCGGGGCGGGAGGTCCTCGTGTACCCGGGTGCGGCGATGAAGGTGCAGGTGCCGATGGGCGAGGTATCGTGGGAGGTGAAGGGCGAGGGCGTCACGGTGCCGGCGGGGCGGGTCACCATCTCCGAGAACTTCTTCGCACGCCCGTTCAGCGGGCGGGTCTTTGTGATCAACCCTGACGGGAACGCGGTGCTGCTGGAGGAGCACCACACCTACAGCAGCAATGGGCAGACATCTTCGCCGGACGATGGCCGGACGGCGCACTGCTGCAGCACACTGCACGAATTTTCGGGCATGGACTATGTCTTCCGCCCGTTCCCGCAGACGGTGGAGGCTTCCTCTGTCATCCGCAAGAGCGGGGTGTCGGTGTACTCGGGGGGCACGCTTGCCCAGGTGGGTATCGTGTACTCAACGGCGGGTGCCGAGGCCGCCCGGGCGGAGGTGACGCGGTGGATCGCGGCCGACCCGCGGACCGAGGAGGTGTACCAGCCGGCGTTGAAACTGCTGACGAGCGACGCCTTCGAGGCTGCGGTGGCACCGGTGCTGGCCATGCGTCCGCCGGTGATCGAGGCCCACCGGGCTCACCAGCAGTGCATCGAGGCCGAGGACCCCGGGCGTGATCTGGTTTCGGACTACCGGCAGGTGCTGGCGGAGGATGCTTCGGACCCTGCCCGCATGTACCTGCTGGCCCGGCTGACGCACGACGGGGTGGAGGCTGCCCGTCTGCTGGACGACGCGATCGCCACCACGGACCCCGCGCCGCCCGTCCAGGCGTACATGGCGAGGTCCTGGGCCCGCCGGGGGCAGGGGCGGCCGGCCGAGGCGCTGGCGGACGCGAAGAAGGCGATGGAGATGAGCCCGGACAACCCGTCGGTATCGCAGTGTTTCCGCGAGGCGCTCATCGCCAGCGGCGACATCGACGGGCTGCTGATGCACCCGGCGATGTCCGCGCCGTACGAGGACATGGGCCTTGCGGAGGTGGCCGACAAGGTGTACGCGTACGCGGCCAAGGGCGACGCCGGGAGCGCCGCGGCGGTGGTGGCCCAGGCCTGCGACGCGTGGGAACTGCCGCAGGATGATCCGCTGCGTGCGTCGCTGCTGGCCCAGGGCGCGGCTGTCGCGGAGGACTGGCAGGAGTACGCGCGGCTGGCCGCTTCGCCCTATGAGCGGTTCATCGTTGCTCTGCGGGCTGGGGACTTTGGCGACGCTGAGCGGTTCGCGGCGGAGTGCGATAGCGGGCCGGGCGAATGGCGGGTCACCCTGACGCTTGCGCTGGCGGGTGCCGAGGCGGGCAGGGCGGACGTGGTCGCGTCGGCGATCGGCGCAGCCACGCAGGCGATGGCGAAGGGCCGGTGGGAGGACCGTCAGCTGGGTGAGTGGCTGGGGGCATCGTCCCCGCCGGAGCCTGAGGCATTCCGGATGGTCCCGGTGGACGTGGAGTCCAAGTGCCTGGTGGCGGCGGCGCTGGGGGCGAAGTTCCCCGCGGCGCGTGCGCAGTACTTCGGGCTGGCGCGCAGCCTGAACTACGACCGGCGGCCTCCGTACCACGTGGTGCAGGCGTTGGTCGGCAGGTCGTGGTAGTGGGGACTACGCGCGCTGCTCGGCCGCGGGGCTCTGCAGGGCGGGCGGCTGGGGGGCGTCGGGGGATTCCGGGGGGACGAGCCCGGCGGCCATGGCGACGGCCTGGGCTTCCAGGTGGCGGCGCCGGGCGATCTTAATCGCCGTGACGCCGATGAACGCGGCCAGCAGCATCGCGAGCATGTACACCATGCGGGCGCGGCCGAGGCTCACGAGCGCGCCCAGCAGCGCGAACGACCCGGCGATGCCGTACAGGATGAACACGGCCTTCTTGACGCCGAAGGCGCGCTTGAGCATGTGGTGGATGTGCTGGTCGTCGGCGGCGGAGATGCTCTTGCCTTCCATCTTGCGGCGCACGATGGCCAGGGCGGTGTCGATGATGGGGACGGCGAAGCAGATGAGGCCGGCGACGACGTACTGGGTGCGTCCCATGTCGCCCATGGACAGGATGATGACGCACATGACAAAGCCGAGCAGGAGGCTGCCGGCGTCGCCCAGGAAGATGGTGGCGGGGTTGAAGTTGTGGGGCAGGAAGCCCAGGCACGCGCCGATGACGGCCAGGGTCAGCACGATGCGTTGGGAGTCCCGGGGGCCGTCGTCCATGAGGGCCATGCCCAGGGAGATCACGAGCAGGCCGACCGCAGAGATCGCGCTGGTGCCGCTGAGGAGGCCGTCGAGGCCGTCGAGCAGGTTGGACGCGTTGCAGAGAGAGACCACGGCGATGCCGATCATGGCCGTGCCGACCCAGTAGACGATATCGACCGGGATGGCGCCGCCCCCGCCGGGGAGCGGGATGCTGAACATTATGGTCTCGATGCCGTTGTGCCACACGCTCTCGATGCCCACGGCCTTGGCCATCGGGAGCAGGATGCCGGCGGCCAGCCGGACGCCCACGGTGTCGATCGCGAGCGCGGCGGCGGCGAAGAGCTGCCCGCCGATCTTCACGCGCGGGCTGATGCTCATCACGTCATCGAGCACCCCCACGGTGACGATGACCGTCATGCCCAGCAGCACGGACACGGGGACGGGCAGGCGGACGCCGTCGTCGTTGGCCCACTGTGTGTGGTGGAATTCGACCAGGGCGGGGAATCGGATGGCGAAGAGTGCGAACAGGATGCCCGCCATCATGCCCAGGTAGACGGCGACCCCGCCCAGGTACGCGACCGGCATCTTGTGCACCTTGCGCGGGTCGCTGGGGCGGTCGATGACGCCGTTGGCGATGGCGAGTCGGCGCAGGATGGGCGTCGCCGCGAGTGTGACCAGGAACGCGGCCATGAGCACACCCGCGTAGCCCTCGAAGATGCTGATGCGGCTGGCGGCCTGCGGGGGCGTAGAGACGCCGGCGGGGTGTACGCCCACGAGCGGCAGGTCGCCGCCGGTCACGGTTGCGAGGATGTTGAGCAGGCCACCCACGTTCCCTACAAGCCTCCGCGGTCTCCGGTGCGGGGAGCGTTATGAGACTCGCTCCTGAGCCACCCGGCGACATCCTGAATCGTCGTTTCCAGCGGGATCGTTGGGCAAAATCCGACGGCCTGTCTGATCCTGCTCAGGTCCGGACGGCGCTGCCGGAGGTCCTCAAATCCAGAGGAATAGGCCTCCGCGTAGGGGACAGTCCGCACACCCGACGTCGATCCAACCACACGCACAACCATATCCGCAAGTTCCCTGATGGTGAGCACACGGTCTGAGCCCACGTTGAAGACGCCGCCGTGGCAGTGGGGAGCGTGCAGGAGCGTGGGGAGTATGCCGGACACGTCCCGGACATCGCAGAAGCAGCGGGATTGGGTGCCATCGCCGTGCACATGGAGGTCCTTGCCGGTGAGTGCGGCGGAGACGAAGCGGGGGAGGACCATGCCGTAGTCTCCGACCTGGCGGGGCCCCACGGTGTTGAAGAAGCGTGCGATCACGACGGGCAGGCGGTGCTGGCGGTGGTAGGCAAGGGCGAGGTACTCGTCGATGGCCTTGCTGCACGCGTACGACCAGCGGGCCACGTGAGTGGGGCCGTAGACCACGTCGTCCTCTTCGCTGAACGGGCTCTTGCTTGCCTTGCCGTAGACCTCTGAGCTTGACGCGATGAGGGTGGGGGCCGGGGCACCGCCCGGGCCGTGCGTCACGGCGTAGGCGAGGAGCTCGGCGGCGGCGTGGATGTTCGTGTTGATCGAGCGGATGGGGTCCTCGACCACGAGCCTGACACCCACGGCGGCGGCGAGGTGGTGGATGGCGTCGAAGCGTTCGCTGCGGAGATCTCCTGCGAGGGCGTGCTCCAGCGATGCCTGAAGGAAGGTGAGGCGGGGGTGGGAATCGGGGAGGTTGGACCGACGGCCGGTCGAGAGGTCGTCGACGACGACGACGTGGTGGCCCCCCGCCAGGAGCAGGTCGGTGAGGTGGGACCCAATGAAACCAGCCCCGCCGGTGACGAGCACGCGCCGGGGCTGGGTCGATGGTGTGGGCATGGTGGGCGGGGTCGGTCGGGGCGGTCGGCCGTGCGGGGCTTACGCCTCTTCCTGGTAGGCCGCGGCGGCCTTGATGTTGCCCTTGAGGTAGCCGCCGGCCGCGTGGCGGACGCCGTTGACGACGATGCCGAGGAATTCGGCCCTGGATTCCGCGAGTTCGTTCTTGATGCGGACGACCATCCCGCGTTTCTCGGAGAGGGCGCGGACGACGAGGATGCTGGCGTCACACTTCTGTGCGAGGGCGAGCCCGTCGCCCGCGACGATGGCGGGGGCGGCGTCGATCAGGACGATGTCGTAGTGGGCGCGGGCCTTGCCCAGGAGGTCGATCATGGCCTGGGTGGAGAGGCGTTCGTAGATGCGGTGCTCGCGGGAGCCCACGGGGAGGAGGTCGAGGTTGGGGGTGCTGGAGGCCTGGACGAAGGGGCGGAAGTCCCTGGCCTCGGCGAGCGCGTCGGCGAGGCCGGGGCCCTCGGGCAGGCCCAGGACGCGGTGGAGGCCGGGCCTGCGGAAGTTGGCGTCGATGAGGAGCACCTTGCGGTCGCTGGCGGCGAACGCGTGGCCGAGGTTGGACACCATGGTGGTGGAGCCCGACGACGGGAGGCCGCTCATCACGAGGATGGTGCGGTGGTCGGCCAGCTGGGTGCGCTTGATGATGGCGCCGCGGAGCTGGCGGAAGGACTCTGCGACGACGCCCTTGCTGCGGTCGCGGAAGGCGGTCTCGGCGGCGCCCTGGCCGGCGGGGTCCTCGGAGGCGTCTGGGATGAAGCCCAGGAGGCGTGTGCGCGGGATGAGGGCGATGTCCGAAGGCCCCTTGACGCGCTGGTCGACGAGTTCGCGGAGGAAGAGCACGCCGGCGACGAGGGCGAGCGTGATGACCATGCCGGCGGGGATCAGGATCTTGAGCTTGGGGAAGTCGGGGACGGTGGGGGGGCGTTCTGGCTGCTGGAGGGAGACGCGGTTGGCGGAGTCCAGCAGGGTGACGGCGGTCAGCTTCTGGAGTTCCTGCTGGAGCAGGTTCTTCTGCTCGACGGCGGTCTGGATCTGCTGCTTGAGGTCCTGCACCTGCTCGGCGGCCTTGTTGAGTTCGACCAGGCGGGTCTGCAGGGCTGTGCGTTCGGAGCGCATGCCGTCGACGCGG
The DNA here is from genome assembly GCA_046350475.1 of Phycisphaerales bacterium. GTDB lineage: Bacteria > Planctomycetota > Phycisphaerae > Phycisphaerales > UBA1924 > BJHL01. The sequence goes on from JAXMAJ010000001.1 coordinate 1,063,052, forward strand.
ATCTTGTAGCGTTCGGCGGACTTGCGGCGGGAGTCGAGCTCGCCGTCGAAGAGGCGGCGGAGCACCTCTTTTCGCTTGATCTCGATGTTGTCCCGCTCGCCCTGGATGCGGGCCTCGAGCGTCTTGTAGGCCTTGTGGTCGCGACCAACCTGGGTCAAGAGGGACTGGAGCTGGGCCTCGAGCTCGGCGATGCGGCCGCGTGCGTCGAGGATCACGGGGTCCTTCTCGGCGTCGGCTTCCATGTCCTGGCCGAACTGGGGGCCGGAGGGGCTGTTCTTCTCCGCCTCCATCTGCCGGACGATTTCCTCGAGCTGCGACTGGCTGCCTTCATCATCGAGGATCTGCTGGTTGAGCTGCTGGAGCTGGGTGGCGGTGGCGCTGACGCGTCCCTCGATGTCGTCCAGCTGCTTCTCGTTGATGAGCGTCTCGCGCCGCGTCGCCAGCGTGCCGATGTTCCGGTCGACCGCCTCGATCTGCTTGGTGAGCGCGGAGAGGCTGTCGTTGAACTTGCGCTGCCCCTGCTCGCGGAGCTGCTGCATGTACTTCTCGCGCACGGCTTTCACCACCGCCGTCGCGTCGTTCTTGTTCTTGTACGTCAGCGAGAGCATGATGAGGTTGGTCTGGGGGATGACGCGGGCGTCGATGTCGTCTCCCAGTTCACGGGCGGCGTCCTCGGGGCTGAAGCGCCAGGTGCCGGTGCTCTTGTCCAGCTTCTTGTACTGTTTGCACCACTCCTCGGCCTCGCGCTGGATCGCCGGGTCCTCCATGGCCTTGCTCAGCACGCCGTCGGACTTCATGACCTTCGCCTCGGTCTGCATGAAGCGGTTCATCTCGTCCGTGTTGATCTGCTGGGCGTACACGTCCGAGATCTGGGCCACCGGCGGGTCCACCTTGAAGTAGGCGTACGGGCGCCACCGGGGGTAGAACTTGAGCAGGGCAAAGTGCGTTGCGACGCCCAGCACCGCGCCCAGGAACACGGCGATCAGGAGGGTCCACTTGTACTTCTGCAGCAGCTTCACGGGGTCCACGGTGCTGCCCGAGGAGGTCCCCGCACCGCCGGCGAAGGGCGCCATCTGCCTTTGCGCGCTCGTCGCCAGGGCCTGACTGGGTGAAGCGGGAATCGTGGTCATGGCTGGCGGTACCTTCCTCTTGGCTCAAACCCTGCTGCGGGCGCGACACGGCGGCCCGGCCCCCACCCTGAACAGCGGGGGAGGGCGATCGTTGGCCGGCTCGGGAGGCCGGGCTGGGCCAACGCCAATTCCTCCATTCGGTCCGATAGGCATGCCGGTTTGAGCGGACCCTTCCGCTACGTTGGCCGGGCACCATCGGATCGCGCGTGCTGTTCAAGTTTGCGCGATCGGAGTCATTACTTGCTCTGCAGCTGGCTGCGCAAATCCTGCACCTGCTTGGTGATGCTCTCCGTGAACAGGTTGGGCGACCTCTGCTGGAGGATCTCCAGGGACTTCATGGCTGACTTGGCGCCTTCGGTGTTCCCTGCCTTGATCTGGGAATCAACGAGGTGGATGGCGATGGTGACTCCCGAGCGTGGGTCGGTGGTCCGGCTGATGGCCTTCTCGAAGTGGGGCACAGCGTCCTTGGCGCGCCCCATGAGGAGCAGCACTGTCCCCAGGGTGTCCTGGATGTCCGCGCTGGCGGGGGCGAGTTCTTCCGCCCGCTGGGCGAGGGGCAGGGCTTCCTCGGGGCGGTGGAGGTTCTCCGCGAGCACGTAGGCGACGTTGTTGAACATCTCGGGGTTGTTGGGGAAGGCGGTGGTGCCTTCTTTCCACGTCTTGACCGCCTCCTCGTAGTTCTGGAGGAGCATGTGGGCCCGCCCGAGTTCGAAGGTGGCGACTTCCCGGAGCTTCGCGAACTTGGCGGTGGTGGCCACCTGCTTGAGGCCGCCAAGGCCGTCGTTGCGGGTGGCCTGGTCGTTGATCATGTCTGCGGAGCGGTAGTAGAGCATCCACTCGGGCGCCAGCCCGGCGCGTCCGGTGTTGTCGAGGAATGCGATGCGCTCCTTGGGGTCCGGGAGCATGCGGGCCAGGTCGCTGATCCACGCGTTCATGTGCGCGGGGTTGTTGGGGTCCGCGAGGCGGAGGGCCTCCTGCGCGATGCGGAGGGCGTCGGCCTTGCGCCCCTGCATCATGCGGATGCGTGCGAGGGTCATCTGGTAGCCGGGGCTCTTCTCGGCGGTCTGTCCCGCGTCGGTGATGATCTTCTCCGCCGCGGCCGGGTCTGCGCCGGGGTTGGCCAGGAGTGAACCGATGTAGGTGAGGGCGTTGTACTCGCTGTTGTCGAGCTTGAAGGCGGCCTCGAAGTACTGGCGGATGAAGCCCATGTTGCGGGTCAGTGCGGAGGTGTTGCCGGGCTGGATGGGGAGTTTCTGGTAGAAGGTCCCCATGGCGAGCTGGAGGGCGGCGTCGCGGGACCGCTGGCGGGCGGCCTCGGAGGCGAGGTCGGCCATCTCCTGGTCCTTGCCGATCTGGAAGAGCTGCAGGAGGGTGCCGAAGAGCAGGTCGTTGTCGCCCGGCGCGAGGCGGACGGCGTCGCGCATGTCGGTGATGGCCGCGTCCACGTTTTCCAGGCGCATGCGGAGCTGGGCGCGGCGTTGGTGGAGCAGGGAGTTCTGGGGGGACAGTTCGATGGCGCGGGTGAGGTCGGCCTCTGCGTCGCGCGACGTCTTGGCGTCGCGCATGAAGTACTCGGCGCGCTTGAGGAAGGTGGTGGGGTTGGTGGGGAACTTGGCGACGGCCTGGTTGAGGGCGTCGATCTCGGTGGCGGGGTCGGACTTGGCGTTGGCGAGGTTCGCGGCCAGCAGCAGCGTGATGGCGTCGGGGGCCTGGCCGGTGGTGAGCTTGGTGAGCTCGGCCTGGGCTTCGTCGAGCTTGCCGGCGGCGGTCAGCAGTTCCACCGTGCGTTTCTGGTACAGGCGGTCCTGGGTGTCGGCGTTGGCGGCGGTGACGCTCCGGGCGGAGGCGAGGGCCTCGGTGGTCTTGCCCAGGCGGGTGTAGAGGTCCGAGAGGGCCCGGTCGACCTCCATGCGGGCGGGGTCCTGCCTGGGGCGTGCGGCCTCCAGCTGGGCTGCGGCCCCGGCGGCATCACCCCGGTCGAGCAGGAAGGCGGCGTAGGCGCCGGCGTACGACGTGGCGGCCTTGGGGTCGGCCTTGGCGATGAAGTCGGTGAAGATCTTCCTGGCCTCATCCTGCTTGCGCTGGTTCCAGTGCCATGTGGCGTCGAGGATCACGGAGTCCATGCCGTCGCCCAGGGCGCGGGCCCGGTCGATGAGCGGGCGGGCCTTGTCGTACTTGTTGGTCTGGATGTAGAGGTTGGCGAGTGCGCCGAGGTTTGCGCGGTCGTCGGGGCGGCCGCGGAGCAGCTGCTCGCGCCGGGTGATGGCGAGGTCACGGTCGCCGACCTCGGCCTCGATATCGAGCCAGATGGGCACGAAGCGGATGTCTCCCTCGCCGAACTTCTGGAACTCGCGGGCGACGGTCAACGCCTCGACGGTCTGGCCGGAGCGGACGAGGGTCTGGAGCAGGTCCACGGCTGTCGACACGTCCTTGGGGCGGAGGTGGAGCGAGTCGCGGAAGGCCTGGGCGGCGTCGGCGTTGCGTCCGTCGCGCGAGAGCATGCGTCCCAGGAGGCGGTAGACCTCGGGCTGGGCGCCGCCGCGGTCGACGCAGGCCTTGAGGATGGTCACGGCCTGCTTGACGTCGCCCTGCTCGGCGAGCAGGCGGGCGCGGTAGGTGTCGCCCCCCTGGCTGTCGGCGTTGATCTTGGAGGCCTTCTCGGCGAGCGTCTTGGCCTGGTCGAGCTTGCCGTCCTCCAGTGCGCGGAGGAAGAGGAGCTCCACCACGCGAGGCTCGTCGGGCGCGATCTTGGCGCACGCGTCGAGTTCCACGAGGGCTTCCTGGTCCTTGCCCTGGGAGACGTAGAACCCGAAGAGCTGCATGTGCTTCTCGAGATCGCTGAGGTTGGCGGCCAGGATCTGCTTCCTGATGTCCTCCGTGGGGTTGGTGCTGGCGAGGCGCTCGCGCCGCTCTTTGAGGGCTTCGTTGTCGGGGAAGGCGGCGATCGCCTCGTCCATGACCTTGAGGGCCTTGTCCTTCTGCTCGTCGCCGGCGAGGGCGCTGGCGTACGCCACGGCGAGGCGCGGGTCCTTGTACTTGGCCCAGCCGTCCTCCAGGAGCTTCAGGATCTTCTTGATGTTCTCGGGGTTGACGCCGTCGCGGCGGACGGCCTCGGCCTGCAGGATGACGTTGACGACCGGGTCCTTCGAGGAGCCGCCGGCGAGCGCGGCCATGAGCTCGGCGCCCTCCTTGGCCTTGGCGTTGGAGGGGTCCAGGGAGAGGGCCCGGCGGTAGTAGTTGAGGGCGGGCGTGTACTCCTGGAGGTCGGCGTGGATCTGCGCGAGCTGGAGCATGACGCCCAGGTTGTTGGGCTGGAGCTTCAGGGCGTCCTCGTAGAAGTCGCGGGCGGCGCCCGTCTGGTTCTGCTTGATGGCGACCATGGCGGCCAGCTGGAGGGCTTCCGGGTTGCTGCGGTTGGTCTTGCGGTTGTACTGGTCCAGGAGCTGGGCGGCCCGGGCGTTGCCCTCGGGTGTGCTCTCCAGGATCGCGAGGGTGGCGTCGACCAGGAGGAGGCGCACGGAGTCGGTGGCCTCGATGCCCGCGAGCTTGGCCCGGAGTTCCTTCGCGAGGCTGACGGACGCTTCGCGGTCGGCGCCGGCGTCCTTGGACAGGGCGCTGCGGGCGGAGAGGTAGGCCTGCTGCGAGAGGGCGGCCTTGCGCATCTCAAAGAGCATGCGTCCCTCGAGGCTGATGGGGGGCGTCGGGAGCTTGCTGATCCTGTCGTACTGCTCGATGGCCCCGGGGATGTCGTTGCGGACGGTCAGCACGTCGGCCAGGAACCCCAGGTGCACCGGGCTGTCCGGCGCGGCGCGCAGGCTGTCGCGGACCAGCTCCTCGGTCCGGGTGAGGGAGGCGCCCGTGGCGAGGGACTCCACGCTGCGGAACTTGACCAGGAGGTTCTCGCGGAGCGGCTTGGGGAGCTTCTTGGCGGCGGCCACGGCCCGGTCCAGCACCGGGAGTGTGCGTTCGGTGAAGGCCTTGGACTCGGCCTCGGGGTCTGCCTTGGCGCCCTGCTCTGCCAGCTTCCGCTGCGTCTTGAAGACGTCCCGCTGGACCACGGAGAGCAGCACATCGGGGTTGTCGGGGTTGGCGGCCAGGAACGCGCTCAGGAGGTCATCGCCCTCCTTCTCCAGGGCGGCGCCCTGGTCCTTGTTGAGGTCCTGGTACGCCTTGGCGGCGTTGCGGAGGGCGATATCGGCGAGCGCGATGGCGCTCTCGCTGTCGCCGGGGTCGGCCTTGAGGGCGGCCCGCAGGTCCTCCTGGGCCTTGGTCAGCAGTTCGTCCTTCGGGGACGGGCTGTTGTAGAACAGCGTCATGTTGGCGATGCCCCGGTAGCGCTTCAGGGACTCCCATGCCCCTGGGCCCTTGGCCTCGTGCAGGCGGATCATGGTGTCGGCCTCGCCGGCGAGGAACTGGTAGGCCTCGGCGGAGAACGGGCCGCCCTCGACCAGGCGACGCTGGGTGTCCAGGAACTGCTTCTGCACCGCGACGTTGTCGGCGTCGACGACGGCGAGCTGGCGGGTGGCGCTGCTGAGGTCCTGGTAGAGTTTTTCGTACTTGACCTGCGTGTCGGAGTTGCACTTGGAGAGGGCCTCGGTCCACTTGGCCAGGTAGGCCGTGTTGGTCTTCTCCTTGTTCACGGCCTTGCCGTACTGCTCGGCGGCCTGGTTGTAGTCTCCGGCGGCGGCGAGCTTGTCGCCCTCACGCACGTTGTCGGCGGCGGTGTGGTTGAGCAGCCACGCCGTGACGCCCACGACGCTGCCGCAGACCAGCACCACGCCCAGGGTGAGCGTCACGACGAACTTCTTGTTGACCTTCGACGCCATGTTGCTTCTCCGATTCTTCCGTGGGCCCGGGCCGTCCCGGGAGTGACATTCAGGAGGGCCGCATCATTCGGACCCCCCCGGGCAAAGACCAGACCCGAACACTCACAAACCGGGCGGGCGGCGGGGTGCCGCCTCCGCTTCCTGCGGCGGGTAGAGGTGCTGCTCCACGTCGACCCAGTCCGGGGTGCACAGCATGATGTCCGGGAACAGCTCGTCGAGCATGCTCGCGGCGGACTGCGCGAGCTCCTCGCCGCTGTTGACACCGTCGCTCGTGAACTGCACCTTGAGGTAGTACGAGTACCTGGTCTTGAGGTCGAAGGCCAGCAGGCGAACGTCCTCGGCACGGCTGACGGTGCCCCCGTTGGCGATGAAGAAGTAGCCCGCGTAGAAGGGCCGTCCGCCCTTGTCGAGGAACTGGAAGGTGCGGAGGCGGATGCCTTCGGCGTCGCGCGGCAGCCGGACGTAGGACCCGGCGTGCGAGCGCATGGTGACGATGTGGTCCTCGAACCCCTTGGGGACGTTCACCCTGCTCCAGAGCTTCTGGTCCAGGGGGAGCGGCAGGTCGCCCAGCAGCTTGCCGATGCCCAGGCCCCCGCCGACGAAGCAGCGGTCCGGCACGTGGGGCACGGTGTCGATCATGCCCGTGTAGTACGCGGCGTGGAAGTTGATGACCACGGGGCGGGGGGCGTCCTCGCCCGGGGCCCGCCTGCGCACATACTCGCGGGACACGTAGTTCTGAGTCCCGAGCGTCTGCTCGACCTCGGGGCTCTCCCGGTGGTCTTCCCGGAGGCGCACCCAGTGTTCGGACTCGGAAGGGATGGTGTTGAGCAGCCGCCGGTCGGCCGGGTAGATCGGCTCCTTGTGGAGCATGAGCTTGTAGTGCACCACGGCGGCCGAGAAACCGGCGGCGCCCAGCGACAGCACGCCGACGGCGGCGAGCACCGCGGGGTTGTTCCAGCGGAGCCCCCTCACGCGGCGCCCCCCTGGGTGCCGGGGGCGGTCGGCTCGTCGGCGATCATCCTCCGCAGCGCCCACTCGACGCTCAGGAACAGGAAGAGCCCGGGGATCAGCAGGAGCGTGCCGATGATCATGTGGGCGTTGCCGGCGGCGAGGTTCGCGTTGAAGAGGGACGCGAGCCCCAGCACGGCCACGCGCAGGATGTTCATGAAGACCGCCACGGGCATCGCGAGGGAGAACAGCGCGATGCGCTGCCACCAGTGCCTGCACGAGAGGATCGCGACGGCGGCGCCCAGCGCGACGAACGCGATGACCATGCGCATTCCCGAGCACGCCTCCGCCACGCTCAGCGGGATGGTGCGCCCGTGGAAGGTGAGTTCCATGACGTTCCCGCTGGACTCGACCATGAACCAGGAGCCGGGGAGGCTGATGACCTTGAGGATGAGCCATGCGCCCTTGGTCGCGATGAGCTGCAGCGGGAAGGTCATCCTGATCATGACCTGCTCGGCGAGCGTGATGCCGAAGAGGAGGTAGGCGATGGGGATGAAGACGTGCTCGAAGGCCCGTGCGCCCAGGACGAGCAGGGCGACCCCGGCGATGGTGAGCACGACCGATGCGCCCTGGAGCATGTGGTTGGGAACGCCCACCACGAAGAAGAAGTAGCACATGATGCCCAGCAGCGACACCAGCAGCCCCGGCCAGAACGGGCGTGCTTCCAGCCTTGCGATGTCCTCGCGCCGGCGCCACACCATGTACGCGGAGAAGAAGGGCACGACGAATGCGTGCCCCCAGTCGTCCATGCGGTCGATGCTGTGCTGGCCCTGCTTGGCGAACCAGCGCCAGAAGAGCGCCACGAGGGCGATCAGCACGACGATACCGATGCTGGTCTCGGTGGGGCCCCATGCGGGCGCGTGGGACGCGGGCCTGGGAGCCACGGCTGCGGGGGGTTGGGCGGGTGTGGCGGACACGGTGCAGATCTGGGCCTTGCGCTGCGGGGCTCCCATCCATCGGCGGTTTGCGGAGGCCGCCCAATGCCGGCGGCCCCGCGGGAAGACTCGTACACCCCTCCGGGGCCGGATGTTCACACGCCGCACGGCTCCGGCCAGCCCGATAAACGGTCCGGCGGTCCTGGGCTAGGAAAACACCCCGCCCAAGGGCGGGGTGTGAAGGTCGTCCGTGGCCCGCCGTGCCATTGTTTGCACGCCGGGCGGGGCCCGCCACCGGGCCTCACGCTACTGGCCAATCTGGTTGACGGGCGGTGGGCCGAAAATGTCGTTGGACAGGTTGCGGTCCAGGATGAAGCCAAACCCGTAGGAGGCGCGGAAGCCGTTGCGGATGACGGCGGTGGGGAGGGCCCACCACGTGGTCCCGATCATCACCTGGTCGCTGGGCTTCATGAAGATATCGGGCTGCGTGTGCTCGGAGATGGCCTGCAGGTCGAGCTTGATGACGGCCTGGCGGTTGCCCGGCAGCATGCGGGTCAGCTCGACCTTCTGCGGGATGGCGAGTTCGCTGAGACCGCCCGCAGCGGTGATCGCCCGCATGAGCGTGAAGTCGGGGGCAACCTGGTAGGGGCCGGGGCGGGCGACCTCGCCCCCCATGTACACGAAACCGCTGCTGGTGGCGGGGAAGCGGATGACGTCACCGGGGCGGATCACGATGTTGACCGACTGATAGCCCTGGAGGAGCTGCTTGATCGGGACGCGGATGACGCGCTGGGTGATGAGCTCATCGGGCTTGGCACGCACCGCCAGGGCTTCCTGGGCGGTGGGGGCCTTCACCTTGACCCACTTGCCGTTCAGGAAGACCCACGAGGCGCCGTCCCCCGCGGGGGCGACCTGGGCGGGCTTGTCGTCCTCGATGAGGTCGATCATCGGCTTGGCGGGCTGGGCCGCGGCCTGCCCGTCCTGGCGGCCGAAGAGGCCGGGCGAGGACCTGGGCACGTCGGACTTGGGTGTATCGGTCTTGGGTGCATCGGTCTTGGGTGCATCGACTTTGGGCGTGTTGGCCTTGGGAGCATCGGCCTTTGGCTGCTCTGCGGGCTTCTTGTCGCCTGCTTCGGGAGCGATCTGATCGATGATGTCGATGAGGTCCTGGCCCTTTGGCTGCTCGGCGGGCTTGGACTGCGGCGGCGCGGTGGGTGCCGCGCCCGGGCTCGTGTGGTTGAGCCCGGGGATGACGCCGGAGACTTCCTCGCTCAGCGGGACCTGCCGGATGATGTACACCTCTTTGGTCGTTTCGTCGAAGTTCCCGGCGGAGGCGAGGGCCTCGAGCAGGCGGTAGTCGGCGCGGGGGATGGGGTACAGCCCGGGGTTCTGGATCGCGCCGATGGCGGTGTAGGTCTGCTGGCGCTGGGACAGCGTGAGCACCTGCACCAGCGGGTCCTGCACGAGCCCCTTTGCGCGGATCGCGGCGACGATCTCGGACATCGCTTCTTCGGTCGTGCTGCCGGCGACGCTGATGCGTCCCAGCTGCGGGATCTCGATCATGCCGCGGGCGTCGACGGGGACTTCATATTCCTCGCGCTGGCCGATGACGACCACGTCATAGGCGATGACACGCAGCACGTCGCCGGGTCCGATGCGGTAGGACTCGGGCTGGGGGATGAGGTCCTCGGGCAGCGGATCGGAGTACTCGACGACCTGGCCTGAGTCGTCCTCGATCGCGTCGATGCGGGTGAGGATCGGCATCACCGTGGGGGTGTCCCGGTACCCGCCCAGCTTGGTCGGGTCCAGGAACGACTTCGCGCAGCCGGTGAGTCCGGAGGCGGCGAGGCCGCAGAGGGTGGCGATGCGCAGGGCGTGGGAGTATCGCGTCTTCATGCGTGGATTCCGTATCGGGCCGGTGCCGGCCCGGCGGTGAGCCGCCGGGGGTCGTGCACGTTTCCCCGTGCCAAGGTACAACACACCTGACCTCTTGCAAGGCAAGGCGCACGGGGAGGGGAACGATACGGCGGGGGGAGGCGGTGTGTGCGGGGTTCGGGGGGTTCCCGGACGAAGTTCTGCGGGTAGGGGCGCTGCGCAGAAACTACTCGGACGCTGCTGCGGGGGCGGATCGTCCTTCTCCTACCATCACCCGATGACCCCTCCCTCGACGCCCCCTGCGGGCGATGGACTGACCCGCACGCTTGGGCGCCACCCCCGTCCCCTGGGCGGTGATCCGCTGCGCACGGTGGACCCGCCGAGGGTGAGCTTGTCCTCCATGGTGCTGAACAACACCGGGCAGGACGGCGCGGAGGTGCGTCAGCAGCTTTCCCTCAAGAAGAAGCCGGACTGGCTGAGGGCCAAGGTGCCCGGCGGCCCGGAGTACCTGCGTCTCAAGAAGGTGTTGACGGAGCACAAACTGTTCACCGTCTGCGAGGAGGCCAACTGCCCGAACATGGGCGAGTGCTGGAGCCGGGGGGTCGCGACGGTCATGATCCTGGGTGACACGTGCACGCGGGCGTGCGGCTTCTGCAACGTGAAGACGGGCCGGCCGCCGGTGCTGGACAGGGACGAGCCCCGCCGCGTGGCGGAGTCCATGCGGCTGATGTGGGAGCATGCGCGTCTCAAGCACATCGTGATCACGAGCGTGAACCGGGACGAACTGTCCGACGGGGGTGCTTCGATCTGGGCCGAGACGATCATCCGAACCCGCGAGGCGTGCCCGGGGCTGTCCATCGAGGTGCTGATCCCGGACTTCGAGGGCAACTGGCCGGCCCTGCAGATGGTGATCGATGCCAGGCCCCACATCATCAACCACAACCTGGAGACGGTGCGGCGGATGTACCCGGCGGTGCGGCCCAGCGCGAAGTTTGATCGATCACTCGAGTTGCTGCGGCGCGTGAAGGAGCAGGGGGGCGTCGCGAAGACGGGGATCATGGTGGGGATCGGGGAGCGGGATGATGAGGTGCTGGCGTTGATGGATGAGGTGCAGGCGGGGACGAGCGTCCACGGGCCACGGGGCGCCTCCTCGTGCGACATCCTCACGATCGGCCAGTACCTGCAGCCGACTCGGAATCACCTGCCGATCGACCGGTGGGTGACGCCCGACCAGTTTGCGACGTTCAAGGCGGAGGGCCTTGCCCGGGGGTTCAAGGTGGTGGAGAGCGGCGCGCTGGTGCGGAGCAGCTACCACGCGGACCACCAGGCGGATGTGCTGACGGAGGTGGGGCGGGAGCGGCGGGGCTGAAAGCTCACTCGGTCTTGAATTCCTCGGCGACTTCGGCCTTCCACGACGCTTTGGCGGCTTCCTCCCCCGGCTGAGAGTCACTGTCAATAAGAGCCAAGAACTCCTTGTAAGCGGCCCGGGCCTCGGACGCATGACCGAGGCGATGGTGGGCGATGGCAATAAAGGCCAAGTTGCCGGCCATGGACGCCCCGCTCTCAGAACGGATCCCCTCGTCGGACCTGACAAGCGTGGCGATGCACTCCGCATACATCCCGGCGCGGAACTGCGTCACTCCGAGGGTGTTCACGATGGACTTCCATTCTGTGGGCTCCAATTCGGCAGCCCTCTCCATGTCCTTGAGCGCCTCGGCAATCTGGTCTTTCCCTGCGGCCTGCGCGAGCTCTCGCGTCGACACGAAGTGGCCCCACACGCTGTTGTTAAGCTCGACCGCTCCCGCTGCAGCGCGGTAGCCCGGCCGCAACTGGGCGAGGCGGGCCCGCCCCGCCGCGAGGTCGCGCCGGAGATCCTCGATGCCCTCGGAGGCGGGGGTCTTGCCGAGGATCTCGACCAGTGTCCCGAAGTCCTCCGACAGGTAGCAGGCGAACAGGAACGCCTGCGCCAGGGGCGTTGCCGCGGCGTCCGACTTTTCGGTGCGGACCTTCACGGAGTTGGCGAAGTCGTCCTGGGTGAGCAGGAATGCGTCGCGCATGAACGGGGCCGCCTCCGCCGGCCGGCCTTGGCTCATGAGGAAGAGCCCGATGCGACGGCGGGATTCGGCGATCGCGACGGCGTCGCCGGGCCGGCACCGGAGGCACATATCCAGCCGGGCCGCCAGCAGACCTTCCTGGCGGCCGTGCTGCTTGGCGAGGGCGAGGGCCTCGATATCAGAGTCGAGCCACTGCACCGCGGTCGGGAAGTCCTTGCACCCTTCGCGGGCGATGAACGCTCCCCATTCCGCGAAGAAGGCGTAGCGGTCCTCGTCACGCCGCGCCAGCTCCAGGTACTGCCGGTAGTCATTCAACGCCTGGTTGAGCAGGCCGCTGCTCTCCGGCCACATTGCCTCTCCCAGCGCCACCGATCGGCGCAGCGTCTCCTCAGCCTGGGGTGACACGGGCTTCTGTTGGTCGCACCACCCGAGCATGAGGTTCGCCCGGAGCACGGCTTCACGCGGGTCCTTTGCGAAGGCGTTGAGCAGGGTTATCTGTTTCTGCAGCGTCTGGCGCGCGTCCGCGATGCTCCCCGCGGCTACAAAGGCATCGGCGACGCTGCGCATCCGCCCGATCACGTCCTCGTGCGTGGACTTCGAGAGCCACTCGAGCCGGTCGCGGTTCACGCCGATCGCGTCGTTCAAGCGTGCGAGTGAGAGGAGGTCATCGGATTCCTTCGCCCAAGCCTCGTCGAGCACCCCGGCATCGTTCGGCCACAATTCCTTGCCGATGTCGGCCGCGGCATGCAGGTCGTTCCGCCAGCCCTCCTCCTCGTTCATCCGGCGGGACTCGGCAAGGTTGATGAGTGCTCGTGCGACCACCGTCCTGTCGGGCTGTTCGACCCCCCGGAGGGCATCGATTTGACCCTGGTAGGCGACCTCCGCATCTGCGTACTCGGCGCTGGAGAACTTCGCGTCGCCGAGTTCACCCAAGAGTTGGACGGTGGTCTCATGGTGGTCACCGAAGGCTGCGCGCGACGTCTCCACCGCGCCCTCCAGAGCGTGGGCCGCCGAGGTGATAACACCGTTCTCCCGTTCACCGGTGCTGGCGGCCGCCGCGAACGCCCTGCGCAGGGCGATATCCGCCGAGGGGGATTCCGCCGTCGTGCGTTGGGTGAACAGCTGGTCGAGCCGCCAGAAGCTCCCTTCAGCGGGGGGGGACCCGAGGTTCAGCTCTTGCTCGGCCTTCCCGAGCAATTCGACCGCTTCCGCGACCCTTTCAGCCTTGCTCCGCTCGCTCTTCAACTCCGTCAACCGATTCTGGGCAAGGCGGGCTTGCTCCAGCGCGTCCGACGAGGCCTGGTCCGCTGCCTTCCGCGCGCTCTCCGCGGCACGCTGTTCCCGCAAGCTCTTGGCCGCGAACCCCGCGCTGACCACCACCCCAAGCACCAGCGCCGCGCAGACCGCGCCAGCTGCGGCGATCGGGCCCCGGTAGCGCGTCGCGAACTTCTTGAAGAGATAGGCTCGGCTCTCGGGGGCCGCCTCGATCGGCTTGTTCTCCAAGTACCGTTGGATGTCCTCGGCTAGGGCCTCGGGGGTCGCGTATCGCCGGGACCGGTCCTTGCGCATCGCCTTCAGGGGGATCCAGTCCAGTTCCCGGCGCAGCGTCCGCGCGAGCTCCTCTCGTTCCTGCTGCCGGCGAGCCGCGACCTCGGTCGCGCGGGGCGCGTCCAGCGTGGTGAGGCGTGTGCTGGGCTTCGGGGGCTCTTCCTCCCGGATGATGCGGCGGATCTCGTCGAATGCCGCCGCCCGCAGGGTCTCGGGCTCGAATGGGAGCTGGCCGGTAAGCAACTCATACAGGAGCACACCCAGGGAGTAAACGTCGGTGCGGGTGTCGACGTCCGTTCCGCCCATCTCGGCCTGCTCGGGGCTCATGTACTCGGGGGTGCCGATGAGCTGCCCGTGCTCGGTCAGGATGGTGTGTTGTGTGAGTGTGTGGCTGACGGCTTTGGCAACGCCAAAGTCGATGACCTTGGGCGCGAGCCGTCCCTCGAGCACCGTCACCAGCACGTTGGTGGGCTTGATATCGCGGTGGATGATCCCCTTATGGTGCGCGTGCTGAACCGCCTCGCAGACCGGGATGAAGAGCTCGAGCCGTTGGCGGATGTTGAGGCGATTCCGATCACAGTACTCGGTGATGGGTTCGCCCTTCACGTACTCCATGACGAAGTAGGGGCGCGAGCCTTGCTCGGGGCTGGTCAGGCCGCCGTCCAGCACCCGCGCCACATTGGGGTGGTCCATCACCGCTAGCGCCTGCCGCTCCTGATCGAACCGCGCGATCACGCCGCGCGAGTCCATGCCGGGCTTGATGACTTTGAGTGCCACCCGCTGCACGAAGGGTTCGCGCCGCTCTGCCTGCCACACCAGCCCGAAGCCGCCTTCTCCCAGCCGTTCGAGCAGGCGGTACGGTCCGATGGAGTCACCGGCGCGCTCAGAGCCCCCGGCACGGATCGTTGAGCCTCGGTGCGGTTGACCAGGGGATTCAGAGTCGTCAGCGGCCATCGGAGCTGGGTGGATTATGATGGGCCCCGCCCGCGGACGCAAGTGCCCGCCGGCCAATACGGACTCATTCATGCGAAAACTTGTGTTTGTGGTGGTAAGTGTGGTCGCGGCGATCGTGGTGTTCAACCTGATCCGGGCTGTGCGATCGCGCCCAGTTGAACCAATCGCTCGAGATCCCGGGTCGGTGGCACCTTCCAATCAACTCCGCGAGGTCCAGGCGTCGCCGCAGTACGCGCGTGGTCAGAAGCTCTTCCAGGGGGTCTGCACGCTCTGCCATATGGAGCAGGGCGAGGGACAGCCGGGCATGGTGCCTCCGTTGCACGGGGCGCCCATCGCGACCGGGGACGGCGGGGCGTTCGTCCGCATTCTGCTGCACGGGATGGAGGGGCCGGTGGAGGTGAAGGGGACCAGGTACGAAGGGATCATGCCCCCCGCGACGTTCAGCAGCGATGAAGACCTGGCGGCGGTGATGACGTTTGTGAGGAACTCCTGGGGGAATGCGGCGGGGCCGGTGTCGCCGGAAGATGTGGCGAAGGTGAAGGGCCAGACGGTCGGGCGCACCCGTTCCTGGACAGCGTCGGAATTGCGCGCGTTGGGTGGGGAATAGGCTGCCCGGCTATCCCCGCTGCGCTTGTATCATCATGAACAGAGCGTGCTGAGTCCGTGCGATGCGCGGAGAAAGGCGGGCCATGCGTCTGGGCCAGGGTGGATTCAGGGCGGTCGTGGTGGGGTGCCTTGCGGTGGGCGCGTGCGGGTGCACGACCAAGTCGCTCCAGCCGGCGTACACGAGGGAGTCGCAGGTGGTCGAGCAGGGCGTCCTTGGCCGGTGGGCGAACGACGCCGGCACTGTGACGCTCGACGTGCGGCGCGAGGACTCGCGGTACACCGTGGGCATGACGCTGCGGGGGGACAAGCCCGACGGGTCGGACGACAAGGCGGTGGAGTTGGAGGGCGTGCTGTTCCGTGCCGGTGGCGTGCTGCTGTGCGATGCCTCTCTTTCGGACACGGCGTGGGAGGCGACGGGTCTGGCGAAGGAGTTCACGGTGCGGACGCACGCGGTGTGCCGCGTTGAGCTCTCGGACGGCACGATGACGATCCGTGAGCTCAAGTCGGCTTCGCTGGAGCAGGAATTGGCGAACGGCGCTGCCGGCCTGGACCACCTGGACGTGCCCGGCGACGGGCTGGTCCTGAGCGCCGGTCCGGAGAGCATGCTGGCGTTCCTCGCCCGGCATGGGGCGGACGGCTCCTTCTTCAACGACGCGGACGCGGCGCGGAAGTTCAAGCGTGCTGGGGGCCCGACGGGCACGCGGCCGGAGGCCCACCCATGAGCGTCGGCTCGGAACTGCGGGTGAAACCGGGCTCGAAGTTCAGCCTGGCGGGCGTCGATACGGGCTCAACCCCGGGCTTCTCTGCGCAGCGCGGCGAGAAGAACGGCGACCTCAAGGCGCGGGCCGAGACCGAGCTGCAGGAGCACGCATCGGAGATCGCGGACCTCCAGGAGCGGCTGTGGGCGGAGAACCGCCGGGCGGTGCTGGTCGTCCTCCAGGGCATGGACACTTCCGGCAAGGACGGGGTGATCCGTCACGTGTTCTCCGGCGTCAACCCGCAGGGGTGCCACGTCACAAGCTTCAAGAAGCCCAGCGAGGCGGAGGCCGACCGCGATTACCTCTGGCGCATCCACGGCGCGGTGCCGCCCAAGGGGGAGATCGGCATCTTCAACCGGGCCCACTACGAGGACGTGCTGATCGTGCGGGTGCACTCGTTCGTCCCGGAGAAGGTCTGGAAGGCCCGCTACCAGCAGATCAACGAGTTCGAGGCCTACCTCGCGTCCAACCACGTCACGATCCTGAAGTTCATGCTGCACATCAGCAAGGACGAGCAGGCGGAGCGGCTGCGGGCCCGCCTGGAGGATCCCGACAAGCGGTGGAAGTTCTCTCCCCAGGACGTGGAAGAACGGAAGTTCTGGCCCCGGTACATGGAGGCGTACCAGGACGCCGTCACGAGGTGCTCGACCGATCACGCCCCGTGGCACGTCGTCCCGGCGGACCGGAAGTGGTACGCCCGCTGGGCGATCGGCGCGGTCGTGCGGGAGGCCATGGAAGAGCTGGACCCCCGGCCCCCGAAGGTGGAGATGGACGTTTCGAAGATTGTGATCCAGTAGGCGGCGCACCGCGTGTAGACTTGGCGGATGGCCCCCCCGGCCCAACCCGGTCAGCAAACCCCGCCCGCGAGCGTCTGTGTCCTGGGGTCCTGCAACATGGACCTCGTGGTGCGGGCGCCCCGCATCCCGGTCCCGGGAGAGACCGTGCTCGGGGGGTCGTACCGCACGTTCCCCGGCGGCAAGGGCGCGAACCAGGCGGTGGCTGCGGCCCGGATGGGCGCCCACGTCTCGCTCATCGCGTGCCTGGGTGATGATGCGCACGGCCAGAGGCTGCGGGATGCGATGACGCCTGAAGGGATGGACTTGTCCGGCCTGCGGGTGCGCGAGAAGGAGGCGACGGGGCTGGCGCTGATCACGGTGGCGGAGGGCGGGGAGAACACCATCGTCGTTGCGCCCGGCGCCAACGCTTCCCTGTCGCCGGAGGATGTGCAGCAGAGCGCGGTGCTCATCACGGGCGCGGACGTGCTCCTGGTGCAGCTCGAGGTGCCGCTGGCGAGCGTGCAGGCGGCGGCGGCGATCGCGCGGGGCGCGGGGCGGTGTGTCGTGCTGAACGCGGCCCCGGCGCGGGTGCTGCCGCGGGAGCTGCTGTCGCTGGTGGACGTGCTCATCGTGAACCAGACCGAGGCGATGCGGATGCTCAACATCGACTCGCGCCTGGACCCCGCCCGCCTGGCGCTGCGCCTGCCGGAGCTTGGCCTGACGACCGTGCTGCTGACGCTTGGGTCGAGCGGGGCCATCATGGCCCACAAGGGCAGGCCCAAGCGGCTGAGCCCGCCCGGCGTGCGGAGCGTGGACAGCGTGGGCGCGGGCGACGCGTTCTGCGGTGCGCTCGCCGTGGCGTGGGCGGAGGTGCACGCGGCCCAGAAACGCAAGGACCACCGTGAGTTCGAGCTCGCGGAACACGCGGCCCTGGTGGCGGCGGCCGCGGGGGCCCTGGCGACGACGAAGCCCGGTGCGATCCCGAGCATGCCGACGCGGGCGGACATCGATTCCCTGATGGCAACGGCCTAGCGGCCCGCGGTCACTTGGAGCAGGTCTTGCCCATGGCCTTCATGATGGCCTGGACCATGTCCTCGGGCGGGGGCGGGGGCTTGGCGTGCCCGGGGCACATGCACTTCTTGCAGGCCTTCACGGTGCTCTCGTACTGCCTCAGGTACTCGGCGCAGGGCGGGCACTCCTGCATGTGGCGCAGGAAGGTCTCTCGCTGGTCCTGCGGGAGCTCGTCGTCCACGTAGTCGCACAGGAACTGGCAGATCTCCTTGCATGAGATGTGCCCCCCGCCGTGCTCATGTCCTCCCTTGGAGCAGGTCATGGGTGCAGGTCCTCCATAGCCCCCGTGCCCCGTGCGTCCGCCCCGACGAAGTACTTGCTCAGGCGCTCGCGCAGGGCCAGGCGGGCCCGGTGCAGGCGCGTCTTGACGGCGCTGGTGCTGATGCCCAGCACCTGCGCCGTTTCTTCCGTGTTCAGCTCCTCGATGTCGCGGAGCATGATGATCGTCCGGTGTTCTTCCGACAGGTGCTGGACCTCTTCGCGGACGCGGTCCCGGGTCTCATCGTCGAGCTCGTCGGGGCTCTTTTCCCGCCAGGAGGCGATCGGCAGCTCGGAGTGGTTGCCGTTGTTGGCACGCTCCGCGAGCTCGTCCAGCGAGGACGAGGGCTTCCGGCGGCGCGTGCGCAGCTTCATGAGGCACGCGTTGATCAGGATCCGGTGCAGCCACGTGCCGAACTTGCTCTTCTCGTCGAAGTTCTGGATGTTGCGGAACGCGGACAGGAAAGCGTCCTGCACGGCCTCGCGCGCGTCGTCCTCATTGCCCAGCATCCGTACCGAGGTGGCCAGCATGCGCCCGCCCAGTTCGCGGATGACATCCTCGTACGCCCGACCGTCCCCCGACTTGAGGCGTGCGACCAGGTCTGCATCGCCGAAGTCGGCAGGGCCGGCCACCTCGACGGGCGTCGGAACAGACGCTGGGCCTGACTGGGGAGCGGTGTTGGTTCGGTTGCGCAGGTCCACCGTGCCGAGGATGGTACGGGGCCCGACACTCATTGTTTCTGCAGGGCCGGATTTGATCCCCGCGGTCGCCGGACAGCACCCGCCCCACACCGCCTTGCGGTACAGTGGTCGTATGGCACGTCTTATCAGACACGATGATCCCATGCGGTTGCATCTCCGGCTGATCCCCGCCGTGCTGGCTTGGATGCTGATTCCGCTGACCGGCTACGCCCAACTGACGCCCGAGCCCGCTTCCCGGGCCTACTTCGGCGTAAACCGCCCCATGCCCATGAAGGTGCAGGTGCCCGAAGGGAGTGGCGGGGAAGTTCGGATCGACCTGTACGACCCGGCGCGGGAGGGCGAGGCAACTGAGATGGAGGCGACGGCGCCGGCCTTGGCAGGGGTTGTGGACCTTTCGACGCTGTTCCCGGTGCTCTGGAAGGGGCCGACGCCTCGGCTGCGGTACGCGCAACTGGTGGTGGGGGGGGCGCAGATAGGTCCGCCCGTGGTGCTGCAGCCGATGGTGACGCCTGCGCAGGGAGAACTGCTCCGCACGACCACGCGAGACACGGGCATCCTGAATGCGCCCAACCTGGTAACGTTGCGTGAGCGATGGTTCAAGGACCCCGACACCAACGCGGACTCGTTCAACCCCAGCGATGGCAAGATCGAGTGGGTCAAGGACGTGCCTGCGTATTCGGGCATCCGTGCGTACATCGATCAGCACGTAGTCTGGGACACAACGGTGGGAGAGATCGAGTTCCGCCTGCGCCCGGATGTTGCTCCCAACACTGCGTGGAACTTCCGCGATCTGACGCAGCGCGGGTTTTACCAGGACATCATCTTCCACCGTGTTGTCGGCGCGACCAAGGCGGGATTCCCCTTCGTTGTGCAGGTGGGCGACCCCACCGGCACCGGGGACGGCGGGCCGGGGTACAACCTGGACCTGGAGAACTCAAACCTCCCGCACGACTTCGGGGTTCTGGGCATGGCGCGCGGTACTGATCCGGACACCAATGGCGCGCAGGTGTACATCGCACTCTCACGTGAGGCAACAGCCCGGCTTGACGGGCGGTACACCACGTTCGCGCAGGCGGTGCGGGGTGAGGATGTCATCGTCGCTCTCTCCAAGGTGAAGACCACCGATGATCGCCCCAACGACCCTCCTGTGCTGCGATCCGCGAAACTGGTCGACGCGCCCCCCTACTCCAAGCGACCCCGCCCAGTGGTTCGGCCGACCGAGGGTCCGAAGGGCCGATAGCGCCCGCGAAATCGGGGGCTTTCGAGAAACCTTCAACACCACCCGGCGTAGTGGACTTGCGGTATGCTGCCCGTTCTGGGCGGTCTTCTACCGGAGTCTTGTATGAAGAATCTGATCACGCACCTGGACGCACTCCTGCGTGGCGCAAGGACGAGCCACGACGCCGTCAGCGCCGCAGGGTTCGACCTGCCGATGCGGGCGTTCTTCCCTTTGGCGATTGCGCTGGGGGCGGTCTACGGGTTCTTCATGGGCTGGTACGCGGTGCTGCGGACCTGGGGAAAGCCCAACGCCACCGACGGGATGATGCAGCTGCTCGCCTGCATCGTGAAGGTGCCGGCGTTGTTCTTCTGCACACTTGTCGTGACGTTCCCCTCGCTGTACGTGTTCAACTCGCTGGTGGGGTGCCGCCTGTCCTTCCGGGCCACGCTGCGCCTGCTGGTGGCGACCATTGTGGTCAACCTGGCGGTCGCGTCGAGCCTGGGGCCGATCATCGCGTTCTTCACATTCTCCACCGAATCGTACCACTTCATGCAGCTGCTCAACGTCGCGATGCTGGCGATCGCGGGCGGCATCAGCCTCGGGTTTCTCCTGCGGTCCCTGCGCCGGTACCAGCAGTTTCTGTCCGACGCTGACTATCTCCGGAGGACGACCGGGGGGGGCACGGTGGACCCGGAGATGCCGCAGTCCGTGCAGGCCATGTCCCAGGCTCGCGAGCACGTGAGGGAGAAGTTCCCGGAAGATGCGGCTTTCGCCGCGGCTGCGGCCGCCGCTCGGGACCGGCGCATCCGCGAGGAGCAGCTCGCGGGCGATCCTGCGGGGACCATCTTCAAGGTGTGGGTGGTGATCTACGCGCTGGTGGGGGCGCAGATGGGATGGATCCTGCGTCCGTTCGTCGGGCACCCGGCCCTGCCGTTCGAGTGGTTCCGGCCGCGGTCGGGCAACTTCTTCATGTCTGTGGTGCACGCGATCGGGGAGCTTTTCGGCAGGTAGCGGGCACGGCGGAGCAACGGGGGCGTCGGGGACGTGCGCCCCGCACCGGCATGGACGGAACGAGAACGGGCAGCTTGCATGAACGCCGCGGCTTCACAATCACCGACAGCCTCCCAGCGGATGGACGGGTTCCTGGCGCGGTTAGCCTCGGCGGACTGGGAGCGTGTAAGCCCGGTCACGCTCCTTGCCATCATCTTCACGGCCGGGCCCTTCTACGGCGCTTTCATGGGCTCCTACGCGATGTCCTCGGCTGCGCGGCTGATGCTCTGCCTGTACGCGGCTGTGAAGATGCCCCTGCTGGTGGTGGTTACGGCGGGCCTCTGCCTGCCCGCCTTCTTCGTGCTGAACACCATCGCGGGGCTGCGGGCTGACTTCCCTCGCGCGGTCCGCTCGATCCTTGCCGCCCAGGCGGCGTTCACCCTGACGCTCGCGTCGCTGGCGCCCATCACGCGGTTCATCTACATGACCGGGCCCACGCACCGTTTCGCGATCCTGACCAACGCGCTGATGTTCACGATCGCCACCTGCATGGCGCAGCGCATCCTGTGGCGCTGGTACAGGCCGCTGTGCGCCATCAACAGGCGGCACGGCATGATGCTCTGGGTGTGGATCGTTCTCTACGCCTTCGTCGGTGTCCAGATGGGATGGATGCTGCGTCCGTTCGTGGGCAAGCCCACGGCGCCGGTGGAGTTCTTCCGGCACGAGGGGTTCAGCAACGCCTACCTGGAAGTCCTGCGCCTGATCACAGGCCACTGACCGCGCGGCTGCGCGGGCGCACTTCCTACCCTCCCGGCGTGCTCGTCCTCACCATCATCCAGGGCCCCAACAAGGGCCGCCGATTCGAGCTGCCCGATCACGAGCCGCAGCTCATCGGGCGATCTTCGGAGGCGCTGCTGCTGGACGACTCGGCGATTTCGAGGCGGCACGCAGAGCTGACGCCCGACGAGGGGTTGTGGTACATCCGCGATCTGCAGAGCCAGAACGGGACGTTCGTCAACGCGACGCGGATCCACGACCGCACGCGCCTGCGTCCCGGAGACCAGATCCGCGTCGGCCAGACGCTGCTGGTGTTCGGGCAGACCGAGACCAGGAGCCCCGACGTGGTGCGGCTGGTGGGCCCGCAGCGCATGGAGTCCACCATCGAGCGGACGCTGCCGGCCCGCTCGGCGGCCTCCCCGGGGGCCAACGACGAGTCGATGATCCTGGCGTTGCCGGACCCTCGGGCGGCGGCGGTGGAGCACCTGCGCGTGATCTACCGGCTCACGACGATGCTCACCACGCGGGTGATGAACCGCACGGACATCCTCGAGGTGCTCATGGACCTGGTGTTCAGCGAGTTCGCGCCCCAGCGGGGGTGCATCATGCTGGCCCAGAACGCCTCGACAGCGCCGCTGGCGAACCCGGCGGGGCAGAGCGTGACGGTGTCGGAGGCGCTGGGGGCGTTCGTTCCGGCGGTGGTGCGGTACCGCGAGGCGCCGCTGGACCCCGAGGAGGCCAAGATCCACGTCTCCCGGACGATCCTGCAGCACGCCCTGACCAAGGGCGAGGGCGTGCTGTCGAGCAACGCCATGACCGACCCGCGCTTTGCCAAGGGCGACAGCGTGCAGCGGGGCCACATCCGCTCGGCGGTCTGTTCACCCGTCCGGTTCCGCGAGACGACCTACGGGGCCATTTACATCGACTCCTCAATGGCCAACTACACGTTCACCCAGGAGCAGCTGGCGCTGCTCAACGCCATCGGCCAGCACGCCGGGCTTGCGCTCGCCAACGCCGATCTGTACCAGCAGAAGCTCCAGTCCGAACGCCTCGCGGTGATGGGCGAAACGGTCACGACGCTGTCCCACAGCATCAAGAACATGCTGCAGGGGCTGCGGGGCGGCGCCGACGTCGTGGAGATGGGCCTCAAGAAGCACGACCTCAAGGTGGCCGCGGGGGGCTGGCCCATCCTCAAGCGCAACCTCGACCGCATCATCGGCCTGACGCTCAACATGCTGGCGTTCTCCCGCCCCCGGCGGGTGGAGCTGGAACTCACGCCCCTCACGCCGCTCATCGAGGAGTGCGCCCAGCTGCTGGAGCCGGCCTGCAACGCCAAGCAGGCGGCGATCATCGTGGACGCCGACCCCGACATGCCGCCCATCCCCATCGATCCTCCGCTGGTGCACCAGGCGCTCATGAACCTCCTGACCAACGCGGTGGAGGCGGTGCCCGAGGGGTCGGGTGTTATCACCGTCCGCGTGAAGTACCTCGCCCAGCCGCCGGCGGACGGTGCGCGGCCGAGGGCAACGCAGACCCGGCCCGCCGTCAACGGGCCCTTCGTGGACCTGGCGGTGATCGACAACGGGCCGGGCATCCCCGCGAGCAAGCAGCCGTGGGTGTTCGAGCCGTTCAACACAACCAAGGGCGTGAAGGGCACGGGCCTCGGCCTGGCGGTGGCGCGCCGGGTGGCCCAGCAGCACGGGGGATCGCTGACGCTGGAAAGCACGGAGGGCAAGGGGGCTACCTTCCGCATGCTGCTGCCGACCGAGGCGCACCCGACGCTCGACCCCTCCGCGACCGCCCACTAGCCCCGCATGCCAGGCACCGACGCACACCCGCGCCATGACCCGTTCGCCGCGGTGCGGTCGGGCAACTATGTGCTGTACGCGCTCGCGTTCCTCTGCTCGTCCTTCGGCCTGCAGATGTCGGGGATGGCCCTGGGCTGGGAGGTGTACGAGCGGACGCACGACGCGTTCCTGCTGGGCCTGATGGGCGTTGCGCGGGCGCTGCCGGTGGTGCTGATGGCCCTGCCGGCTGGGCAGGTGGTTGATTCGCTCCGGCGCCAGCGCGTAGTGATGGTGACCCAGCTCGGTTTCGGGGTCGTGCTGGCGCTGCTCGCCCTGGCGACCCGGCGTGAGGGCGCGGGGGTGTCGTTGATCCTGGGCCTGGTCTCCCTCATGGGCTTCGTGAGGACCTTCAACGGCCCCTCACGCAGCAGCCTCCTGCCCGACCTCGTGCCCGAGGGAGTCTTCCAGAACGCCATCACGTGGAACGTCGGGCTCTTCCAGTTCTCGGCGGTGGCGGGGCCGCTCGCGGCGGGCTGGATGATCGACCGGTGGCACACCTCGTGGCAGGTGTTCGCCGGTGCTTCGCTGCTGTGCGTCGCATCCTCGGTGTTCGCCTCGTTCCTTACGCCGATGAGGGAAGGCACACCCGGCGCGATGACGCTGACAGGCCTGCGGGAGGGCATCATGGCCGGGCTGCACCATGTGCGCCGGGAGAAGCTCATCCTCTCCACCATCACCCTGGACCTGTTCGCGGTGCTGCTGGGCGGCGCGACCGGGCTGCTCCCGGTGTACGCCAAGGACATCCTCCATGTCGGCGCGGTGGGTCTGGGGTGGCTACGTGCGGCCACGTTCCTGGGGGCCCTGGCGATGAGCCTCGTCCTGGCGTGGAGGCCGATCAGGCGTCACGCGGGCCCGATGCTCCTGTGGAGCGTCGCGGGGTTCGGCGTGGCGACCATCGTCTTCGGGCTCTCCACCAGCTTCTGGCTGTCGATGGCGATGCTGCTCATCGCCGGCGCGGTGGACAACATCAGCGTGGTGATCCGTCACGTGCTGGTGCAGACACGCACGCCCGCCAACCTGCGGGGGCGGGTCAGCGCCGTCAACAGCGTGTTCATCGAGTGCAGCAATGAGCTGGGGAGCTTTGAGAGCGGCGCCGTCGCCAAGCTCTTCGGCCCGGTGGCGAGCGTTGTGAGCGGCGGCGTGGGCACCATCCTGGTGGTCCTGGGCGTGGCAACGGTCTGGCACGAGGTACGCACGCTCGACCGGCTGGAGAAGTAGTGGGGGCCGCGTCCCCCCACGCCCGTCAGTTCCTGGACAGCAGGAACACGACAGCCGCGATGAAGAGCAGCGCCATGATGACGGCCATGCTGATCTTGACCCAGGAGTACGGGCGCTGGCCCTGCACCTCGCCGGTGCGGGCGTTGACCATGAACTGGTAGACCTTCTGGTTGTAGCGGTAGGCGCTGACCCAGATAGGCAGCAGCACGTGCTTGAACATCAGGTCGCTGTAGCGGGAGTTGCGGCTGTGGATGCGCTGCTCGTCGCCCCCGATGTCGGAGCGGATGGTGCTGTCGATGACCTGCTCCATGCGTTCCTTGGCCTGCGCAAACCCATCGGGGAGTGAGACGGTGTAGGTCTCCGCCCGGAAGCCGGCGAGGTAGTCCTCCTTGTACGCGACGCACTCCTTGAGGTCCCAGGGCGTGAGCTCACGCACCCTTTCCTGGTCCAGCGTGCGGCTGGCCGGCACGAGCACGTCGTCGAACGAGTTGTGCACGTGCCCGGCGACCGGCGTCCAGCGGATCTTGCGGACCTGGCGGGTCTGGCGCTGCCCGTTCACCGTGACCCACTGGGTCTCGTAGTACGCGTCGCCACGCTCGCCCACGTACGACGTGTGCGTCTCCGCATCGAAGGTCCAGTGCGGCAGGTAGATCCCAGAGAGCGACGCCTCCAGCATGGAGCGGCTCCTGAGCTTGGTGGGGGCCCACCACATCTTCTGGATCCAGCGCCGGTAGGAGTCGGTCGCCTGCTCGCGGGTCATCTTGAAGGGCAGCACCGCGTTGGGACGCAGGATGGAGCACTCCCGGCTCTTCGCGACGATGTTGCTCGCGCAGAACGGGCAGGTGAAGCTCGTCACGGTGGCCGGCACCTGCACCTCGGCGTTGCAGGAGTCGCACTTTACCACCGGGACTACATCTCGGGGCTGCTGCTGCTCCAGCCGGTCGATCGCGCCGAGCAGGTCCTGTTCCTGCACCGTGCCGGTGTTCTCGATCTGGTTGAGCGTGCCGCAGTAGGGGCAGGTCAGGCTGTCCTTGCCCGGCGCAAACTCCAGCTTTGCCCCGCACTGCTTGCAGGGGAAACGCAGGTCATTGATCGGGGGCGTCGCTTGGCTCATGGCGTGGGCATGGCCTCACCGTCCCGGCATCGGCGGGGGCCCGCCGGGGATGGGTGGCGGCACGGCGCCGAACACCTGGGCGAGGTCCGGTACATCTCCCGCGCGGGCCCACTGGGCCATGCCCTGCTTCCACACCAGGGTGTCCCGGGTGAGTTCTCCGGTGCGGACCTTCGCGACCAGCCCGCCCATGTCAAACGGGCCCGCCTGCTGGTTGTTGATCGCGACGAACACGGCCGTGGGAAGGGCGGGCGGTGACGCCGCTGCGCCGGCCGCGGCCCCGCCGGCGGTCTGCTGCATCATCCCGCCGAAGGCCTGACCGACGCCCACGCCGACGAACGTGCCCGCGGCGCCGGGGTTCTTGGCAGCGTCACGGATGGCCTCCGCCGCCTGGAACTTCGCGTACTGGTCGAGGTTGCCGACGATGCCCATGCTGCTGCGCTTGTCGAGGGCCTGCTCCACCTCGGGCGGGAGGCTCACGTTCTCGATGAGGAGCGTGGGGACCTCCAGGCCCAGCCGGTCGAATTCGGGGCGGACCTGGTCGCCCAGGAACTTGCCCAGCTCGTTGTACCGGCCGGAGAGGTCGAGCATCGGGATCTTGGACTCGCCCAGCGCGTCGCCCAGCTGGCTCACGATGGTGTTGCGGAGCTGGGCGTTGATCTCGTCGATCGTGAACTTGCCGTCGGTGCCCACCACGATCTTGATGAACGTGCCCGGATCCTTCACGCGGAAGGTGTACGTGCCGAACGCGCGCAGGCGCACCGGGCCGAATTCGGGGTCGCGCACGATGACCGGGTTCATCGTTCCCCACTTCTGGTCCGTGAAGACGCGGGTGGAGACGAAGTAGACCTCGGCCTTGAAGGGGCTCTCAAAGCCGTACTTCCAGCCCAGGAGCGTCGCGAGGATCGGGACGTTCTTGGTGTCCAGGGTGTAGGTCCCCGGGCCCAGCACGTCGGCGAGTTTGCCCTCGTTGATGAACACCGCCGCCTGGCCCTCCCGGACCACGCACTTGGCGCCGTTCTTGATCTCATTCTGGAAGCGCTCGAACCGGAAGACCAGCGTGTTGTTGGAATCGTCCAGGAACTGGACGATGTCGATGAGTTCTTTCTTCAGCCTGTCCCAGATGCTCATGACTCGCTCCTTGCAGCGCTTGGGGCGCGGCGTGCGTGCGGGCGGTCGCGCGGGTCTGCGCGGCCGCTGGATTGTTCGGAGGAGCGTACCGCGGTTTCACGGGGGTGTCGGCGAGAAGTCGCGAGACCAAACAGACGCCTACTCGCTGCGCGCGGCCCGTGCCGGCACACGCCTATCCGGCGAATTCCTCCTACGATCGCTCCTATGCCGATCCGCACCGCGTACAAGGCCCAGGTTGACTACCTCCAGATCCTCGACGAGAACGCCGTCCTGGATGAAAAGCTCGTCAGGGGCGAGGGCGGGAAGCCCGTCCTGGCCGACGAGGAAGTCCGCGAGCTGTACGAGTACATGAACAAGTGCCGCGCCCTGGACGAAGTCGCGTTCAAGCTGCAGCGGTCCGGCCGCATGGGCACTTACCCGCAGAACAAGGGGCAGGAGGCCGCGGCGATCGGGGCGGGCCATGCGGCCAAACGCGGCGTGGACTGGCTGGTGCCCTGCTACCGCGAGAACGCGGCGCTGTGGATGCACGGCCTGCCGATGCACTACATCTTCCTGCACTGGATGGGCGACGAGCGTGGCAACCAGATCCCGCAGGGTGTCTGCCAGAACCCCCTGTGCATCCCCATCGGCACGCAGATGCTGCACGCGACGGGCATCGCGTGGGCATTCAAGATGCGCAAGGAGCCGCGCGTCGCCATCACGTTCTTCGGTGACGGCGCGACCAGCGAGGGCGACTTCCACGAGGCGATGAACTTCGCGAGCGCCTTCCAGGTGCCCTGCGTGTTCTTCTGCCAGAACAACCAGTGGGCTATCAGCGTGCCCCGCGAGCAGCAGATGAACAGCGAGACGGTGGCGCAGAAGGCCATCGCCTACGGCATGCCCACGACGCAGGTGGACGGCAACGACCTGTTCGCCGTGTACAAGGCGAGCAGGGAGGCGATCGAACGGGCGCGGGCGGGGGGCGGGCCATCGTTCATCGAGGCCGTGACCTACCGCCTGGGCGACCACACTACCGCCGACGATGCACGGCGCTACCGCGATCCTGCGGAAGTTGAGGCGTGGATGGGCAAGGACCCCATGATCCGCCTCAGGAAGTACCTGGTGGCCAAGGGCCTCTGGAACGACGAGAAGCAGCGCGAGCTGGACCAGTTGGCCAAGGACAACGCACAGAAGGTAGTGGACGAGGCGTTCAACATCGCGAAGCCTGCGACCACCGACATCTTCGACTACACCTACGCCACTCTGACGCCGGAACTCGAAGTGCAGAAGCGCACGATGCGGACGCACAGCCTGGGGCAGGGGGTGGGGAGCGAGCAGTTGCAGGGGGGCCGCCCATGAAGTCGGATGATGACAGCAGACGGGATCGGGCTGATCACGTCATGATCGAAGAAATCAGACGGTTTCAGAAGCAGGAACCGTTCCACCCGTTTGAGATCGTCATGGTGGACGGGCGTGTGCACCGTGTGCCGCACCCCGACTTCATCTTCGTGCCGCCGCGCGGCAACTGGGTGTACGTGACCGATGCGGACGCGAACACCGCGCACATCAACATTCTCGTGATCAGCTTGGTGCGGCGGTCGCGGAAACGGCGGAAGGCGGGGTAAGAGTGACGTCCTCATTCACAACCCCCGTCCTTGCGCTGTGCGCGGCACACCTGGGTGTCGCGTCGTGCGGCCGTTCGACACCGGCGTTGCCGCCGGTCGGTACATCCGCCGCACCGATCGCCCAGGCGAGTCGTGCACACTTGGTCTGCGTGCAGGTAGACCAGGCGGGCAGCGTTGTGAATGACAAGTTGGACGAGGCCGCGCTCAGGCAGTTGCTCGGCCAGCGCATTTTGCTGCGAGGGAGCATCTCGCACGAGAAGCCCGGCGACTTCATGGGTTGCCCAGGCGCCGAGGTGGAAGTCCACGTGGATGACCCGTTCAAGGTGCCAGCGACCGCAACCGGAACGCTGGCCCTCGTGTGGGAAGCACACTACCACAAGTCCGCCAACGAGGGCAAGACACGCCCTGAAGAAATGGTCCAGGACAACGGCAGCCATTGGGCTGTTGCGCGATTCGAACTCAAGCCGGAATGAACAGCTGAGAACATCATGCCACGCACTGAAAAACAGCAATCCGAAGGCCTCACCCTCGTCGACGCCATCAACGAAGCGCTCGCTCAGGAGATGGAGAGGGACTCCCGCGTCGTCTGCCTGGGTGAGGACGTCGGACTCAACGGCGGCGTCTTCCGCGTGACCGACGGGCTCCAGAAGCGGTTCGGGCCCGACCGCGTCATCGACACGCCCCTCGCCGAGTCGGGCATCATGGGCACCGCCATCGGCCTCGCCATGGGCGGCATGAGGCCCATCCCTGAAATCCAGTTCGAAGGGTTCCTGGGGCCGGCGTACGACCAGCTGGTCAATCACGCGGCCCGATACCGCACGCGCAGCCGCGGGGCGATCACGATCCCCATGACGGTGCGTGTGCCGTGGGGCGGCGGCATCCACGCGCCGGAACTGCACAGCGACAGCCCGGAGTCGATCTATATCCACCAGCCGGGACTCAAGGTGGTCATCCCCAGCACGCCCTACGACGCCAAGGGCCTGCTGCTCGCCGCGATCCGCGACCCCGACCCGGTCGTGTTCTTCGAGCCCAAGCGCGTGTACCGCTCGTACCGCGAGCAGGTGCCCGAGGACGACTACACCATCGAGATCGGCAAGGCCAAGGTGGTGAGCGAGGGCACCGATGTGACCGTGCTTACCTACGGCGCGAGCGTTTTCCAGTGCCTGGAGGCGATGGACAAGCTGCCCGAGGACATCTCGGTCGAGCTCATCGACCTGCGGACGGTGTCGCCGGTGGACAAGGACGCCATCATCGCCAGCGTGAGCAAGACCGGGCGGTGCGTCATCGTCCACGAGGCCCCCAAGACCTGCGGGTTCGGCGCCGAGCTGGCGACCATCATCCAGGAGCACTGCTTCCTGTCCCTGAAGGCTCCGGTGCAGCGCGTCGCCGGTTTCGACACCATCATGCCGTACTACAAGCTGGAGCTGGAATACCTGCCCAATGCCTCCCGCGTGGTGGAGGCCGTGCAGCAGGTCATGGCGTACTGAGGATCGCAGGTCCGTGCCGAATACCCTCCCGGCATGCACTCGATCCCGCTCTCCATGTGGACGGGCGTGGGGCTGACGGCCTTCGTCATGGCCGCGCTGGGCGCGTTCGTCGCCAAGCCGGAGTGGCCCAGGTACCAGCAGGTGTTCGTGTGCGCAGTCGTGCTCGCCATCGCCGGGCTGCTCGTCGGGGGCTACAACGACTTCGGCTTTGTGTTCCACGCCGCTGACGTTGAAGATTCAGGCGGCGTTGCCGGATGGAACGACAGCGTGACGGCGAGCGGTTGGACCAGGGTCTCGGCCCAGCAGCGGTGGAAGGTGCGGCGGGCGGGCTTCGTCAAGACGCTGATCGCCGGTGGTGCCGCGGCTTTGGGCGGCATGGTGTACGCGGAGGTCCGGCGCGGGATGAAGGAAGCGAACGAGCCCGACCCTCCCAGCGATGGCTGACGTCTCGTGCCGGAACTTCCCGGTGCGTAGCGTTCCAGATGCACCGTTCCCTGCTTGCATTGCTGTGCGCAGCCGTTTGCCTGAGCGCGTGCGCCGCGCCCCGGCGCGCCGTTCCTGGAGAGCCGATGCTCGACGCAACGGGCCTGCGGGAAGACGCCAACCTCCTGCAATCCACGCTCGAAGCCCTGCACCCCGGCCTGTACCGTTACAACACGCCCGCACAGATCCGGGCGAGTTTCGACTGGCTTCGTCGTGAGTTTGCGCACAACCGCACGCTCCCGCAGGCCTTCCTGGCCATCTCCGCCGTCACGGCGTCCGTGCAGTGCGGGCACACGTTCCCGAACCCGACGAACCAGTCGGGCGACGTGCAGTCCCGCCTCTTCCGGAGGGGCACGCTTCCCTTCACGTTCCGGTGGATCGGTGCTGACATGGTCGTAGCGCGGTCGGCCGGTGGTCAACCTCGCCTTGCTCCCGGCACGATCATCCAGTCCATCAACGGCGTGCCTTCCCGCACGATCCTGCGGAAACTCCTCCCGTACGCACGGGCGGACGGAGCGAACAACCAGAAGCGATGGAACCTGCTGGAAGTGCGGGGCACGGAGAAGTTCGAGACGTTCGATATCTACTACCCGCTGGTGTTCCCGCCCCGCGCGGGCGGCTTCGTCCTGAAGGTGTGCGCCCCGGGCGATGAGAAGCCGCGGGACGTCGTGCTCCCTCCGGAGCCACGCGTGCCCCCCGAAGCGACGGGAACGCAGGACGGCCCGCTCTGGACGATCCACATGGTGCGTTCAGACGTTGCCAAACTGACCATGCCAACGTGGGTGGCGTACAACACGCCGTGGGACTGGAAGGGTGACCTCCAGCGGACGTTCGAACGACTGTCGGCAGAGCGCATCCCGAACCTCATCATCGACATCCGCGGCAACGAGGGCGGATCGTCGGTAGGGGACGTGATCCTTTCCTACCTGGTGGACCGCGAGACACCGCTGCCCATGTACGAGAGATTCACCACATACCGGAAGGTCCCGGCTGCGTTGAACGCGTACCTGGACACTTGGGACAATTCGTTCCGCGATTGGGGCGAAGAAGCTCAGCCTGCTTCTGGGCGTTTCTTCCGCATGACCAAGTACGACGACGCGGGCGGGAACCACATCCTCCCCGCGGCGCCGCGGTACCTCGGGAGGGTGTACGTACTGGTGGACGCTGCCAACAGCTCAGCGACATTCGAGTTCGCATCGGCCGTGAAGACCCTGCACGTTGGCACGCTGGTCGGACAGGACACGGGCGGCAACCAGCGGGGCATCAACGGCGGGGCGTTCTTCTTCCTGCGCCTGCCTCATTCGGGGATCGAGGTGGATGTGCCCCTGATCGCTCAGTTCCCAGCCGGTGGCGTGGAAGCCATGCCTGACGCGGGGCTCGAGCCGGACGTTGCCGTCATCCCTTCTACCGCGGATATGGCTGAGGGTGTGGACACCGAAGTTCGGGCGGTGTTTGGGTTGATCGATGCCCGCCCCATGGACCGCTGAGCCCCTGCCGGGCCCCAACCACTAATTTGGCAGTGGACTGCAAGGAAGTCTCGGTCGGGTGCAAGTCTCATTCGAGAGGCATTCGAACCTGGCGCGGTGTGAACGCCGCGTCACGCTCGGAGCAGAGACAGGAGACGAGACATGCAACTGGTCCAAAGTGGTCGTTCCGCGCGCCTTTTCGGGTTGCTGGTGGTGGGTGCATGTGCTTCGGCCGCATCCGCGCACCTGGGTTCCTTCGGCCCCAACGAGGGGTACACGATTTCCCAGTACACCGGCCCCAACAACTGGGTTGACGTCTCTTATTACAACGCCGGCCAGTACGGCCCCGCCTCCGGCGGCGGCTCGTTCAACGCCCTCGCCCCCAACGCAGGCTTGTGGAAGCTCCAGAGCGCGAACGGCGCCTTCTTCCCCAACGCCGCGCTCCGCAACGCCCAGGTCGGCACGGCCCCCCCGTACACCGGCGCACCCCTCGTGGGCTCCGTGCCCAGCTACATCGTCGGCGCCCACTTCAACGGGCGGAACAACGACGGCTACAACCTCGCCGTCCGCAACGACAACCCCGCCGGCACCGGCCCCATCGTGTACGACTACTCCCTTGATACGTACGACACCGGCGGCCCGGTCGCGGCGAGCCAGAGCACGGGCGTCGTGAAGTACCAGACGTACTTCCTCTCCGACCCCGACGCGCCGCCGAGCTCCGACGGGAGCTTCCACGAGAAGTTCACTATGTCCTTCATGGACTCGGCGGGCAACATCGGCGCCCAGTGGGGCTACTCCCGGGACAACCAGGTGGGCTGGCGCGACGGCCCCTCCAGCGCCTGGATCTGGACGACCTGGAACGCCGGCCCGCCGGACTGGAACGGCATCCGCGTGAGCCTGGACCTCTCCGCCGATACCTTCGCCCTCGACTACTACGACGAGCCCAGCAACACCTGGAACAACCTCACGCCCTCCGGCACGCCCATGGGCACGGCGATGACCAACTTCACCACCATCCGCTGGCAGCTCGAGGACGCGGTGAACCTGGGCATCGGTGGCAAGAACTTCTTCGATGATTCCAGTTTCGGCGGCTTCGTGCCCGCGCCCGGCTCCGCAGGCCTGGTGGTGGGTGGGCTGCTGGTCGCCTCCCGGCGCCGGCGCCGCTGATCTGACCTCGTACGGACCATGTCTCCTCATGTCCCGCAGTGACGGCCGCGTGCAGCGCGGCCGTCGCTGATTTTTGGGGTGGCGCAACGTTCCCCCCAAGTACGGTCACCAGACGCCCGATATCTCTCTATCCTCCCGCCCCTGCGGGGGTGCTTTGCGTGCGCGAGGCCGCCTCCAGGATTCGTGTCCACAGTTCCCAGCTTCGATGTTCCCATGATCCACTACATGACCAGCGAGGGCCTGGGCTCACCGTGGGTGGGCAACGAACTGCGGATCGTCACGCAGGCCGGGGTTCCGGTGCGTCTGCACTGCATGCGCGCACCCACCAGGATCCACTTCGATAGCGATTGGGCCAAGCGGATGCAGGCGGACGCCACGGCGCTGTACCCGGTGCCGCCCCCGGAGGTGTTCGCCGCGACGCTCGCCGCCCCTTTCCGGTTCGGGGCCCGGTTTTTTGCGGCGTTGGCGAACGCGGTGGGCGGTGAGCGGGAGAACATCCGCGCCCGGATGGCAGCCCTTGCGCACTTCTTCGTCGCGTGCATGTGGGCAGGCCGCCTGAAGAGGTCCGGCGAGCAGGTGTCTCACATCCACGCCCAGTGGGCGTTCAGCAGCGCGAGCATCGCGATGTACGGCGCGTGGCTGCTCGGTGTGCCTTTCTCATTCACCGGCCACGCGGTCGACCTGACCCGCCAGCGGGTGGCCCTGCGGGACAAGATCCGCCGCGCGGCTTTCATCATCGCCATCAGCGAGTGGCACAAGCAGTTCTACATCGACGAGGACAAGGGCCGCACGCCCGGCCTGGCGTCCAAGATCCACGTGGCGTACTGCGGCATCTATACCGACGAGATGGTGCCGCCCGGCCCCGCCACCACCGCCGCCCGCGCCGGGCAGCCCTTCACGATCCTCTCGGCGGGCCGCCTCATCGAGAAGAAGGGCTTCCCGCACCTGGTCCGAGCCTGCAGGGTCCTCAAGGACCGTGGCCGGCACTTCCGCTGCACCATCGCGGGCTCGGGCCCCGACGAAGCTGGGCTGCGCGCGTTGATCGGCGAGCTCGGCGTGGGGGACGTGGTGTCCATGACGGGCGCGGCGCTCCAGCAGGAGAAGATCCCCGCGTTCATGCACCAGGGTGACTGCTTTGTGCTCGCGTGCGTGTGGGCCGCGGACGGCGACGTGGACGGGCTGCCCCAGCTCACCATGGAGGCCATGGGCTGCGGCCTGCCCGCCGTGACGACCGCGCTGGTGGGCAACCCGGACCTGGTGATCCACGAGCGCACGGGCCTGCTGGTCGATGTGAACGGCGGCCACCCGGACGCCGCGTTCCCGGCACGCCTGGCCGACGCGATCCAGCGCCTGATGGATGACCCTACGCTTCGCGCGCAGCTGGCGCGCGACGGGCGCACGCGTATCTTCGACGTCTTCGACATCACCCGCAGCCTGAACGTGCTCATCGGCCTGTACCGCCGGGCGCTGGGCGCACCCCACGGGGGAACCGCATGATCATCTCCCAGACACCCTACCGCGTTTCGTTCGCCGGCGGCGGCACCGACCTCCCCGCGTTCTACAAGGGCGAGTACGGGGCGGTGCTGAGCGTCGCCGTGCAGCGCCACATGTACGTGTGCCTCAGCAAGCGCTTCGAGCCCAGCGTGCGCGTCGCGTACAGCAGGACCGAGATCGCCGAGACCCGCGACGACGTGCAGCACACCATCGTCAAGGCGGCCCTCCAGATGCTGGACCTGGGCCCCCACATGGAGATCGTCACCATCGGCGACGTGCCCGCGGGCACCGGCATGGGCAGCAGCAGCACGCTCACGGTCGGGCTCCTCAACGCCCTGTACGCGATGAAGGGCCAGATCGTGAGCGCCAAGCGCCTCGCCGAGCAGGCCTGCCAGATCGAGATCGACATCCTGGGCAGCCCCATCGGCAAGCAGGACCAGTACGCCGCGGCGTTCGGCGGGTTCAACTACATCCGCTTCAACCCAGACGAGAGCGTGGACGTGCAGCCCGTGCCCTGCAACCCGGGCACCCTCGTGGAGATCGAACGCCGGACGCTGATCCTCTACACCGAGAAGAAGCGTGACGCGAACGAGATCCTCAAGAAGCAGAGCGACGGCAGCAACGACCGCGACAAGCAGCGCGTGCTGCGGGAGATGCGCGACCTCGCCAGCGAGATGCGCGCCGTGGTCAGCGGGCGAGGGAACGTCGACGAGTTCTGCCGCCTCATGCACGTGGGCTGGGAGCTCAAGCGCAGCCTTGGATTCGGCATCTCCGACTCCCGCATCGACGAGTGGTACGACGCGGCCCGCAAGGCCGGGGCCCAGGGCGGCAAGCTGCTGGGCGCGGGCGGCGGCGGGTTCCTCTACCTCCTCGCGCCGCCGGAGAAGCACGAGGACATCCGGCGCGCACTGGGCAACCCAAGGACACTGCCCTTCCAGATCGACAGGCTCGGCAGCCGCATCATTTTCATCAGCTAGTCCGCAGAGAGCGAAAGATAGAGACGGGAGCACCCCATGGCAGGCAGCATGATCACCACCCCCGCCCAGTACGTCGCCGAGCTCGCCCGGGCCGCGTCCACCATCGACCAGCGCGCGGTGGACCGGTACGCCGACGCCCTGTTCGAAGCCTGGACGCACGACCGCCAGGTGCTCATTTTCGGCAACGGGGGCAGCCACGCAAACGCGAGCCACACCGTCGCCGACTACGTGAAGACAGCCATGGTCGACGGCAAGCGGCGCCTGCGCGCCCTGTGCATGAGCGACAACCTTCCGATGCTCACCGCCCTGGGCAACGACATGGGGTACGACACCACCTTCTCGTTCCCGCTCGAGTCCTACGGGCGCAAGGG
Source organism: Phycisphaerales bacterium (assembly GCA_046350475.1). Lineage (GTDB taxonomy): Bacteria > Planctomycetota > Phycisphaerae > Phycisphaerales > UBA1924 > BJHL01. The sequence goes on from JAXMAJ010000001.1 coordinate 1,098,835, forward strand.
CGACCTCGCCGTCGCGGTCTCCTGCTCGGGCAACTCGCCCAACATCCTCCGCGCCGCCGAGAGCGCCCGCAAAGGCGGTATGACGCTCGTCGCGCTCACCGGCCTCAAGGGCGGCAGGGTGGGCCCCATGGCAGACATCCACATCAACGTTGACAGCGACAACTACGGCGTGATCGAGGACCTGCACATGAGCATCGGGCACATCACGGCCCAGATGTTCCACAACCGGCTCAAGTCGGCGTAACCGGGCCCGCAGCCGACAGGGCCCGCGGTGTGACCAGCGTAAACTCAGGCCCCCCGCCGGCCGCTGCCAAGGCCGCGGGGTCCTGCCCCTTGGCGTTGGCCCCTGGAGCAATCGTCCATGCACGTCCTCATCACCGGCGGTGCCGGTTTCATCGGGTCCCACACCGCCGACGCCTGCCTCAAGCTCGGCTACAAGGTCCGCGTCCTCGACTCGCTCGAGGAGCCTGTGCACCCGGGGCACAGGAAGCCCGCGTACCTGGACCCGCGCATCGAATTCATCCAGGGCGACGTCCGGGACGAGAAGACCCTCCTGTCCTCGCTGCGGGGCGTGGACGCCGTCTACCACCTCGCGGCTTTCCAGGACTACCTGCCGGTGTTCTCGCGGTACTTCGACGTCAATGTCACCAGCACCGCGCTCATCTACGAGCTCATCGTCCGCGAAAAGCTGCCCGTCCGCAAGGTCATCGTGGCCAGCAGCCAGGCGACGCTGGGGGAGGGGCTGTACCTGGACGCCGAAGGCAAGAGGTGCCTCCCCGACATCCGCGACGACGCGCAGCTCGCGTCGGGCGACTTTGAGTGCCGCGCCCCCAGGGGCTTCAGGGGTCCCCTGCGGTGGCAGGCGACCGACGAAACGGTCGCCAACCCGCAGAACCAGTACGGCATCTCCAAGATCGCCGAGGAAAAGGTCGCGCTGTTCCTCGGCAAACGCTACGGCGTCCCCAGCGTCGCGATGCGATACTCCATCGTGCAGGGCCCGCGCCAGTCCTTCTACAACGCCTACTCGGGCGCCTGCCGCATCTTCTGCCTGTCGTTCCACACCGGGCGCGAGCCCGACATCTACGAGGACGGGCGCCAGGTGCGGGACTTCGTCAACATACACGACGTCGTGGACGCCAACCTCACCGTCCTGCACGACGCCCGCGCAGACTACGAGATGTTCCACGTCGGGGGCGACAAGGCCTGCACCGTTGCGGAGTTTGCGTCGACCGTCGCCGAGGTCTTCGGCGTCAAGGGGTACACACCGCGCCCCAGCGGCAAGTACCGCTTCGGAGACACCCGCCACATCTACAGCGACGTCTCCAAGCTCAGGGCCCTGGGCTGGAAGCCCCAGCGGACGATCTCCCAGAGCGTCGAGGCCTACCGCCATTGGCTCCAGAGCGCCGACAACGTCGCGGCCATCCTGGACTACGCCCAGAAGGCGATGGCGAAAATGAACGTCGTGCGGGACGTGAAGAAGTGAAGCCCACGCCCCGGGACAACTCCCGTGTCCACGTCCTGCTTACCGCCGCGGGCGTGGGCTCGCGCCTGCGCCCCCTGACGGACACGCTCCCCAAGTGCCTCATCCCCATCGCCGGGCGGCCGCTGCTGGACTACTGGTTCGACGCGTTCCGCAGGGCCGGCATCCGCGAGGTGCTGATCAACACGCACCACCTGCCCGAGCAGGTCGGCGCGTACATTGCTGCGAAGAACGCGACGGGCCACTTCCACGTCCGGGAGACCTACGAACCCACGCTCCTGGGCAGCGCTGGCACCATCACCGCCAACCGGGCCTTCGTGCCCGAGGACGCCGAGGCCCTCATCGTCTACAGCGACAACCTCAGCGACATCGACCTGGCGAAATTCCTCGGGTACCACCGCTCGCACGACGACCCGTTCACGATGCTCCTCTTCCGGGCCCAGTTCCCGGAGAAGTCGGGGATCGCCGAGGTCGCCGGCGGGTCGTCCGGCAAGGTCCTGACCTTCGTCGAGAAGCCCAGGCAGCCCAGGTCCAACCTCGCGAACGCCGGCGTGTACGCCATGTCCGGCGCCTGCTGGCACGAGATCGCCTCATGGAACGCGTTCGACATTGGCTTTGATGTGCTCCCCCGCCTCGTAGGGCGCATGCACGCGACCGAGATCACCGGCGACATCGGGTCGTACCACCGCGACATCGGCACGCACGAAAGCCTGGCAATCGCCAACGCCGACGCACCCCGGATCTTCCCGCACTAGGGGCAACCATGTCCTCCTTCGAACTCATCTCCCGCGCGATCCTCCTTGACCGTGGTCACGTCCTCCTCTGCCGCAACCTCAAACGCGGGTACTACTACCTGCCCGGCGGCCACGTCGAGTTCTCCGAGTCCGCGGCCGCCGCCGCCGTGCGCGAACTGGTCGAGGAGACCGGCCTGCGCATCCGCATCCGCCGTTGCGTGCTCGTCGAAGAGCACAGCTTCACCCAGCGTGGCAAGAAGAAGTCACGCCGACGCCACGAATTGAACGTGCTGTTCACAGCCCGGTTTTCCCGGGCGCGGCGCCCCCTCCAGCCCGTCAGGAGCCGCGAGAACCACATCGCGTTCGACTGGGTCCCTCTTACCCGGCTGCGGTCCGTCCGGTTGCGCCCCGCCCACCACGCCGCGTCCATCCGGCGGGCCGCGCGGGGCGACTCCGCTACCGTGTTCGACTCCCGCACCGGGGAGCCCTGAACCGTGACCCTTCAGCCCGCCATCTTCCTGGACCGCGACGGCACGCTCATCCGCGAGGTGCACTACATCTCGCGCCCCGACCAGGTCGAACTGCTCCCCGGCACCCCGGGCGCCATCGCACGCCTCAGGGCCGCGGGCTTCGCCTGCGTCGTGGTCAGCAACCAGTCGGGTGTCGGGCGCGGGATGCTCACCGAGGTGGACATGTGGGCGGTGCAGCGGGAGGTGGAACGCCACCTCGTGACCGCCGACCCCGGGGCTGTCCTTACCGGCACGTACTTCTGCACGTTCGCCCCCCCCAAGGACGCAGACACCGCCCTCGACCGCAGGTCGCGCGTCGATCACCCGGATCGCAAGCCTGCCCCCGGCATGCTCTTGCGTGCAGCCCGGGAGCATGGGTTGGACCTCGCCCGCTCCTGGATGGTGGGGGACATGGAGAGCGACATCCTGGCCGGCAAGAACGCGGGCGTTCTCGGCACCGTGCACGTGCTGACCGGGCATGGGAGCACTCAGCCGGAAGCCTCTCGCCTGGCCACCTGCACCGCCCGTGACCTGCCCCACGCGGTCGACCTGATCCTGGCCCGGTGAACGGGTCAACAAAGCCGACCCAACCAGCCGATCCACCCCTAGATGCCGCAACCGTCCGCCCATCCCCGGCAAGTGCTCTACATCGCCCCCGACCGTCCGTGGGCCCGGTGGACCAACTCCGGCGTTTCGCTGGAGGTCGCGACGCGTCTCAAGCAGCTGGGGCTGCTGTACGGCGCACTCTCCCGCTACGACACCGAACTCAGCAGTCTCCACGGGCCCAACCATCTGCGGATGCTCTGGGACAAGGTGGCGCACCGCCTGAGAGGAGGGCGCCCGGACCCTGGCAAGGCCGGGAGGGAGTGGCGCGATGAACGTGACGGTGTGATCGGGCGCGTGCTCAGCACGCTCCCGCCCGGTACGGCCGTGCTGTACCACTACGTCGTGCCCGAGCCCGACCTCTCGCTGCCCATCCGCCGTTTCCTCTTCCAGGACATGGCCGTGGAGGACGGCGTGAAAGGGGGTGGGTTCGGGTACGACAAGAAGAGCCCCGCCGAGATCAAGGCCCTCCACGATCACCACGCGCGCGTCTACCCCCACATCGACGGCGTCATCTCCTTTGCCTCTTTCGTCGCCGACTCGCTCGCGGATCACTACGCCTTCCCCCGTGAGAAGGTCTTCGCCATCGGTGCCGGGCCCATCCGCCGATTCCCGTCGCTCCCTCCGCAGCCCGTGGCGCGCTACGCAGCCCGGCGCATCCTCTTCGTGGGGCGTGCATGGGAGCGCAAGGGCGGGCCCATCGTGCTCGAGGCGTTCGAGCAGGTACGCTCGGTGTACCCCGACGCAACCCTGACCGTGGTCTCCAGCATGGCGAAGTTCGAGCCACGCCCCGGCGTGACGCACATCCCCTTCGCCAGCGACGAGCAGCTCCACCAGCTCTTCAGCAGCGCCAGCATCTTCACCATGCCGAGCCTGTGCGAGACATGGGGGCTGGTCTACTGCGAGGCCGCCGCCCACGCGCTGCCCACCGCCAACTTCGACAACTGGGCCCTCCCGGACATCGTCGAGCACGGCGCCACCGGCGTGCTCACCCCGCGCCACACCGCCCAGGGGCTGGCCGACGCCCTCATCGACGGCCTCCGCGACCCCGCAAGGCTTCAACGCATGGGGGCCGCAGCCGTCCGCCGTGTGCACGACGTGCTGGACTGGCCCCACGTCATGGACCGACTCCTCGCCGCCATCGTGCCCGAAGCGCTCCAGGGACGCTCTCCCGTGTGGATGCGCCCGCGGTAAGCGCTGTCCCACGGCGGTACGCTTGCCGGATGCACACCCCCCGGCCCCTCGCCGCCTTGGCCCTCTCGCTGATGCTCACGTCCTGCGTGGGCGCACAACCCCCGGCGTCGAGCGCCCCCGCGCCCGGCTCTTCCGCGGAGTTCCTCTCAGCCTCCATCGAATCCAGGCCCAGCGAGATGGCCGAGGCCATCGGCCAGTTCCAGGCCGACTGGGGCGCCCTCAGCCGCACGTACCGTGTGGACACCTCGCCCCGACGCCGCGAGCGCCTTGGTGCGCTCTGCGATTCGTGGCTGACACAGCTGGGTGCCCTGCAGACCGGCGGGTTCAGCAAGGCGGGCAGGGCGGACGCGTTCCTGTTCGTGAATTACCTGCAACGCCAGCGCAGGCTGCTTGAGCGCGAGCAGGCCAGGTACGCCGCGATCGAGCCGCGACTGCCGTTCGCCCGGATGATCGACGACCTCGAAGAGTCCCGGCGCCGGGGCGACGCCGTCGACGGGGAAAGAGCAGCGGCCGCGCTGGACGAGGTCCGCCAGAGCGTCGACAAGGCGAAGGCGGCGTTCGAGGCAGACTGCAAGGACCAACCAGACGGCACCCCCCGCAAGGTCACCCCCACCGTGGCCAAGCAGGTGCTGCGCGTCGTGGAATCGCTCCAGTGGGACCTCGCAGAATGGCACGGTTTCTACGACTCCTACGACCCCCAGTTCTCCTGGTGGACGCGCAGGCCCTTCGACGGCGCCAGCGATGCTCTGCGGGGCATGGCCACGCTCGTCCGGGAGAAGGGGGTTGGCGTCACCGCCGACAACCCCAACGTCATCGTCGGCACCCCCATCGGACGCGACGAACTGACCGAGGAACTCCGGTTCGCGATGATCCCCTACACCCCCGAGGAACTCCTGGACATCGCCCAGCGGCAGGCGGACTGGTGCCACCAGGAACTCCGGAAGGCCTCCGCGGACATGGGACTGGGGGACGACTGGAAGGCCGCGATCGAGCGCGTCAAGCTCGCCCACGGCGCCCCCGGCGATCAGCCCGCGCTCATCCGGCGGCTCGCGGACGAGGCGGTCCGCTTCGTCCGCGAGAAGGACCTCATCACCGTCCCGGCCCTGGCAGAAGAGACCTGGCGCATGGACATGATGTCGCCGGACCGCCAGCTCGTGACTCCGTTCTTCACCGGCGGGGAGGTGATCAGCGTCGCGTTCCCCACCGAAGGGATGGAGCACCAGCAGAAGGTGATGTCGCTCAAGTCCAACAACCAGTACTTCGCCCGGGCGACCGTGTTCCATGAGCTCATGCCCGGGCACCACCTCCAGCAGTACATGCAGTCGCGCTGGCGGACATACCGGGACCCGTTCTCCACCCCCTTCTGGACCGAGGGGTGGGCCCTCTACTGGGAGATGCTGCTGTGGGACCAGGGCTTCCCGCGAACGCCCGAAGAACGCGTCGGCATGCTGTTCTGGCGCATGCACCGTTGCGCCCGCATCGTGTTCTCCCTCCGCTTCCACCTGGGCGAATGGACGCCCCAGCAGTGCGTGGACTACCTCGTGAGCGAGGTCGGCCATGAGAAGTCGGGCGCCGAAGGAGAGGTCCGGCGGTCCGTCTCGGGCGACTACGAGCCCTTGTACCAGGCTGCGTACATGCTGGGCGGATTGCAGCTCCGCGCCCTTCACGCGGAGCTCGTGGACCGCGGCACGTGGACCAACCGCAGGTTCCACGACGCCGTGATGCACGAGAACAACATCCCCATCGAGGCCGTCCGGGCCATCCTGACCGGGCAGGACTTCGGCCCCGGGTACCAGACCTCCTGGCGGTTCGACGGCGAGAACCGGCCGTAAGCCGACCTAACCTGCCCCGGCGGGCGCCACGCCCGCACCCATCGCACCCCAAGGGCCTCCACGACATGAACATCCTCGTCACCGGCGGCGCCGGATTCGTCGGCTCCGCCTGCACCCGCTGGCTCGTCAAGCACGGCCACAACCCCATCGCCTACGACAACATGAAGGAGGGCCACAAGTCCGCCGTCCCCGACGGCCGGCTGGTGGTGGGGGACATCCAGCACACCGACGCCCTCGCCAGCCTCATGGTCAAGCTCAGGACCGAGGCCGTCATGCACTTCGCCGCCGCGACCTACGTGGGTGAGAGCGTGACCAACCCGGACTACCACTACTCCAACAACGTCGCCGGCACCCTTTCCCTGCTCCGCGCCATGCAGAAGGCCGGCGTCAAACGCATGCTCTTCTCCAGCACCTGCGCCACCTACGGCATGAACCCCAGGGTGCCGATGAACGAGGAGAGCGCGCAGGACCCCTTCTCCCCCTACGCCCGCACCAAGCTCGCCGTGGAGTGGATGATCCGTGACTTCGCCCACGCGTACGGCCTGGGCTTCACGCTCCTGCGATACTTCAACGCCGCCGGCGCCGACGAGGACGCCCGCTTCGGCGAGGACCACCGCCCCGAGACCCACATCATCCCGCTGGTGCTCGACATCCCGAGGGGGCGACGCAAGGAATTCACCCTGTTCGGGACCGACTACCCGACGCCCGACGGCACCTGCATCCGCGACTACATCCACACCGCAGACCTCGCCCAGGCCCATCAGCTCGCCATCGAGGCCACCTCCGGCACCACCGCCGAGGTCTACAACATCGGCACCGGCAACGGCCAGAGCAACCTGCAGATCATCAGCGCATGCGAGGAAGTGACCGGCGTCAAGGTGCCCATCCGCAGGGCCGAACGCCGGCCCGGCGACCCGCCCGCGCTCGTGGCCGATCCCACCAAGCTCAAGACGCGCCTGGGCTGGAAGCCCCGGTACACGAGCATCGTCGACACGGTGCGGACCGCGTGGAACTGGCACAAGGCCAACCCCGGCGGCTACCCCGACTGACGCTCACGCCGCCCTGCGGCCCGCGCAGGGCGCCGCGTGCTCTCCCAGCCACGGCACGACCTCCTCCGCGCGCATCGGGCGCGCAAAGAGGTACCCCTGCCCGATGTCGCAGTCGCACGCCTGCAGCTGAGCCAGCTGCCCCACGTTCTCCACGCCCTCCGCCACCACGTGCAGGCCCAGGTTGTGGGCCAGCATGATGATCGACCCCACGATCGCCGTGTGCTCACGCCGGTTGGTGATGCGGCTCACGAACGAACGGTCAATCTTGACCCCGTCGAACGGCATCTCGTGCAGGCACGAGAGCGAGGAGAGGCCGGTCCCGAAGTCGTCCATGTGCAGGCCGCACCCCAGTGCACGCACCTGCTCGCACCGCTCGCGCAGGCAGTCCGCGTCGGCCACGAAGACGTTCTCGGTGAGCTCCACGGTCAGCTGCCGGGGCTCGACCCCGTTCTGCCCGCACGCGTCACGCAGGTCGTCCACGAACGTGGGCTCGCGGACCTGGCGCCGGCTGAAGTTGACCGCCACGCGCATCCCCTCGATCCCCACCCCCGCGCCCCTCCACGACGCGACGTCCCGGCACACCGTCCGCAGCGCCGCCCGCCCGATGGGGACCATCAGGCCCGACTCGTCCGCCACCTCCAGGAACGCGTCGGGGCTCAGCAGCCCCCGCTGCGGGTGCTGCCACCGCAGCAGCGACTCGAACCCTACCGGCCTGCCCGATTCCAGCTCGATGAGCGGCTGGTACACCACCAGCACCTGCCCACCCTCCATCGCCGCCCGCAGCTCCTGCTCCGTCCGCAGCCGCCGGAGCGACTCCTCGTGCATCTTCATGTCGAAGATCACGTGCCGCCCCTTCCCCCCGTGCTTGGCCCTGTACATCGCCGTGTCCGCGTCCCGCAACAGCTCGCCCGGCTCGCGGTACGTGGTGGTCCCCATCAGGATGCCCACGCTCGCCGAAATCGTCAGCCGCTGCCCGGCGATGGTCGTCGGCCCGGCCAGCTCGTCGCGCACCGTCGCCGTCAGCCGCAGCACCTGCTCGCGGGACTGCACGTCCCGCAGCAGCACCACGAACTCATCCCCGCCCAGCCGGCACACCATCGGCACCAGTTCCGGCGCACGATCGCACACGCCGCACAGCCGGGCCGTGAAGTGCTTGAGCACCTCGTCGCCCACGCTGTGCCCCAGGCTGTCGTTGATCACCTTGAAGTCGTCCAGGTCGATGAAGAGCACCGCGAACTGCGCATCGCCCAGCTCCGCGCGCTTCATGCACCGCCCCAGCTCCTCAAGCATCGCCGACCGGCTGGGCAGGCCCGTCAGCGTGTCGTGCGTCGCCGCAAACTGCAGCTTCCGCGCCGTCGCCGCGTGGCGCTCGATCTCACCCGTCAGCAGCGCGTTGCGCTCCTCGAGCTTGCGCATGAGCTCGCGCATCTCGTGCGAGGAGGTCTGCATCGCACGGTCGATCAGGTGCCGGTCATCGTCGTTGGACTGGTACACCCCGGACACCTGCGTGACAAAGTGCGTCCACGCATCCAGGCCCGGCAGGTCCTGTGCCGTGAGGCCCAGCTTACGCAGCTGCCTTGCGAGCGTCCGGTGCATCGCAGCCTCCCGCCTGCTCGGCAAACACCGCGAGCGTCATCGTCTGGTTGTGCAGCTCGCACGGCGAGCCCGCCAGGGGTGAAATCTCGCCGTAGGAGTAGAACCCCACGCTCGGCACCCCCGGCGCCAGCAGGTTCACCACCTCCTCCAGCTCCTCCTCCGCCCGGTGCTTGAGGATCAGCCTCCGCCCGACGCAGTTGATCGGCACGCACGCCGCCGTCGCGCCGGACATCAGGTCCAGCGGGAGCATGTTCGCCGCGCCCGATGCGCCGTCGATGATGCGGTCAAAGTCCGCCCGCATGAGCTGCACGGTCGACCCCTGCGGGATGTCCCCCGCGAACGTCATGCTCTTCTCCTCCCGCGACACCCCCAGCACCGTCCGCACCAGCAGCGAACCAGAGCCCCGCCGGCGCAGCGACAGCGGGAACAGCAGCGCAGACGCCGGCAGGTCCGCCGCGTGCCCGCCCAGGTACCGCTCGTACACGCCCAGGGCGGGCTCTCCGTCCAGCTCGTACAGCACGTTCCCGCAGGACCGCGTCACGACCCGCTCCGGCCCGAACGCGTCCCACCCGTCCTTGCACCCGTGCCACATCGCGACCGACTCATCCCCGTACAGGCCAACCGCGGCAACCAAGCCCTGGCAAGGCGCGCTGTCGCAGCACACCCACGTCCGCTGGAACCGCGGGCCGTCGCCCGCAAGCCCGCCCGTCACGGGCGTGCCGGCGCCCAGCACCGAGGACAACCCCGCGCACAACTGCGTCCCGTTGGACCTGGTCCCGTCGCTCAGCACGAACACGCCTCGCAGGTCCGCCGCATGCAGCGCCTCCCCCAGCGCTCGCCCAGCCCCCAGCGATCCACCCTCGCCATCCACGCGGGACGAAGCCACACGCACACGCGCGTGCTCGAACCGGATGATCAGCGCATCAATCCCCTCGTCGCGGACGCTGTCGCCCCTGATCTGCCCGGACGTCGAGCACCCCACCACGTGCCCCCTGGGGAAGGCCGCCCGCAGCTGCTCCAGGCCTTCCGGCCTGTCCACGCACTCGCTGGCGCCGAACGCAAGCACCAGCGTCGACTCGCTGTCGAGCCTGCCCACATCCGCGGGCCACGCCCGCCCCTGATCCCACGATGCGATAGCGGTCTGCATGCGATTGACCCCACAGGTGATCCGGGGGGTCGATCGGCACATTGTGCCGGCCGATTGACAGACCTCGAGGGGCGGAATGCAGAACCCCATGATTGCGGAGCACGCCCAGGGCCACAAGTCTCAGTGACCCGACGCAAGGCCAAGGTCCGAGAGCATCGGCGCCAGCGATGAACCGCCCGCACTCGCCGCCTACCGCGCTGGGCCTGCTTTCTCCAACTCGCCGCCGTTCGTGCGCCACCGCAGCAGCCCGCCCTGCATCAGGTAGACGTCGCCTACGCCCTGACTCATCAGCCGCTTGGCCAACCCCATCGCCGCCGGGCTGGCCGGGTCAGGCCCGTACACCACTACCTTGTCCGCGGAACGAACCACAGAAGGTGCGAGCTCACCCGTGGCATTCGCCAGCGTCAGGTTCTTGGCGCCGGGGATGTGGCCCTCGGCAAACTCCTCGGCCGAACGCGCATCCAGGAACAGGGTGGCCGGCGCCTGCTTCCCCTGCTGGGTAGACCACAAACGCCGCGCCTGCGCCACGCTCATCAGCTCGACGTCCCGATCGCTTGTGCGCCCGCACGAAGCAAAGAGGCAGCATGCACACGCCAGAACAACGGCCGCAGGTCCACGTACGATCATGGGCCGAGTGTACTCCCATCCCACGGGGTCCCAACCACCGCCATGGACACGCGCACCACCATCACCCTGCTCGTCCTGCTCCTGGGTTTCCTCGCCCGCGCGGGCCTGGCCCAGGAGGTTGCAAAGCCAGCTCCTGAACCACGGCTCCGCATGACCGTCCGCGCCGACGCAGAGGCCGTCACGCCCGGGTCCCGTTTCACGCTCGCCCTGTCCTGCAAGGTCGACGCCGGATGGCACACGTACTGGCCCGGCCTCAACGACACGGGCGCTCCCGCCACCATCCGCCTCGGTCTGCCCGCCGGCTGGGCCGCTCAGCCCGCCCTCTGGCCCGCACCGACCCGCAGTGTGGCGGAAGGTGATCTCCTCGACCACGTCCTGGAGGGCGAATTCGCCGTGCTCTACGACGTGCAGGTTCCCGCCGACGCACCCGCGGACGGGAGCTACACGCTGAAGGTCGACGCCGAGTGGCTGGTTTGCAAGAGCGTGTGCGTCATGGAGACCACCAGCGGGTCACTGCCCATGCGGGTGGAAACGAAACGCCGCGAGAATGCCCCCGGGGTTCAGCTCGTCAGGGAGGCCCGGTCCAGGCTCCCCGTGAACACTCTCCCCCCCGAGCTCCGAACAACCGTGCGCGACAATGTCCTCGAGATCACGTGGAAGGGTGCGACAGAACTGACGTTCGCTCCGGTATTGAACGACATCTCGTACCCCCACCTCGCCACGGAAGGCGAAGCCAAAGGCGAGTCGCTCAGGCTCAACCTCAGCGCCCCCACTCCCCTCTCTACCCCCTCCCCCCGAGTCGAAGGCGTGATCACAGTGCACTTTGGGAAGGATGGGCCGGCCCGTTCTTTCTGGCTCTCAATCCCCCTGGCGCCCCCGCCAGACACCAAATCCCCCAAATAAGTGCCGACCTTCCAAGACGGGCACCATCGCCACCCCCCAAACCCGCCCTGCACTCGCCTAGTAGTATTCATCGCACGAGGAGTGGGCCCTAGCGCCCGCGGCCACTACCGCCGCGACTGAGGGCCCCAAGCACACCGACTTGCCAGGGGGTACACGACGCACCCCACAGCGGAAGAGTCAGCGTCGTCCCACAGGAGTGATCGCTCATGTCGAACAGGAAGTTGCTCGCAGCCCTCGCCGGAGTCGCAGCGGTGTCGGCGTTCGTCGCCCTCCCCGCCCGTGCCGATGACGAGAAACCCAAGCAGCAGGTACACCAGGACCACAAGACCCTGAACCCCGACGCCGCCAAGCACAACAAGGACAAGCAGAAGGGCGAGAAAGGTCAGGAAGGAGAGAAGGCCAAGGAGAAGGCTGACGGCGCGCAGCTGGGCAAGCCTGTCCCCGCGTTCTCCCTGACCGACACCGATGGCCAGACGGTCAACCTTGCCGACGCGCTCAAGAGCGGCAAGAAGATCGTGGTCCTTGAGTGGTTCAACCCCACCTGCCCCTTCATCCTCAAGCACCACGAGAAGAACAAGACCTTCAACGATCTGTACACCAAGTACCACGACAAGGGCGTTGAATTCTTCGCAATTAACAGCAGCGGCAAGGGCAAGGAGGGCTCCGGCAAGGACGCCAACATCCAGGCAAAGAAGGACTTCGCCCTGCCCTACCAGATCCTGCTCGACGAGAGCGGGGACGTGGGCCACCTCTACGGCGCCAAGACCACCCCGCACGTCTTCATCATCGCCAAGGACGGCACGCTCGCGTACAAGGGCGCCATTGATAACGACCCGTCCCAGAAGGTGGGCGACGTGAACTACGCCGCGAAGGCCTTGGACGAACTCCTCGCCGGGACCAGCGTGACCACGCCCGAGACCCGCCCTTACGGCTGCGGCGTGAAGTACGGGGCTCAGGAAAAGCCGCTCCCCAAGGCGCCTGCGGAGGCTCAGCCCGCCAAGCCCAGCACCGGGAAGTGATCCCCCTGCCATGGAAGACCTGCTTCGACACCCCCAGGCCCTAGGTCTGGGGGTTGTTTTTCAAGGACAGTGCGACCATCCATGCTGAACGCCCGATGATGGGTGGGCGTACCAATAACCTGCCCGGACCGATGCCCGGGCAGTGGTGCTGCGCCGTTGGGATGACCCCGCATGTTCTCCACCGTCTTTGACTTCCTGCTCGTGGTCGTGGGCTTCGGGCTCATCATTTTCGTGCACGAACTGGGGCACTTCCTCGCCGCACGCTGGGCGGGCATCCGCGTGCTCGCATTCGCCATCGGCTTTGGCCCCGCGATCCTCTCGTACCGAAAGGGAATGGGCCTGCGCCGGGGCAGCAGCGAGCGTGAGTACTTCGCGACGATGAAGCCCGCCGCGGCCGGCAGCGGCGCTGGTGAAGTAAGCCCCACCGAATACCGGCTCAATTCGCTCCCCTTCGGCGGCTACGTCAAGATGCTGGGTCAGGACGACATGGACGCCACCGCCCGCTCGGGCGACCCCGACTCCTACCAGTCCTGTGTCCCGTGGAAACGCCTCGTCGTGATCTCGGCGGGCGTCATCATGAACCTCATCACCGCCGCGATCCTGTTTGTGGTGGTGTTCATGGTGGGCCGGCAGGTGACCCCACCGGTCATCGGCGCCGTGGTGCGCAACTCGCCCGCCGCCCTTGCCGAGCCGGTCGCGCCGCTCAGCAACACGCACCCGGGCCTTCAGCCGGGCGACCGCGTGGTCCGCGTGGGCGGCAAATCGCCCCGGTCCTTCGACGACCTAACGCTGGCCATCGCCATGGCACACCGCGACGAACCGCTCGAGTTCACGGTCGATCGCGGGGGCCAGGAGCTGACCTTCCGCGCCACACCGCGGCGCGAGCTGACCGCAGGCCTGCTCGCCGTGGGCATCGAGCCCGCCATCAGCCTCGACGTCAGCAAGCCCCGGAACAACCCCGCCGAAGAAGCAGCGGTCGCGTCCATCCTCAAGGCCGAGGGCATCGAGGGCGTGCGGTCCGGCGACCGCGTCACCGCCGTCAACGGCACGCCCGTCACTTTCATGCACGAAGTCGATGCCGCCCTCAACGCCGCCCAGGGCGGGGCGGTGACCGCCACCGTGACCCACGCCGACGGCTCCACCGGCTCGATCACGCTCCGCGGTCAGCCCGAACTGGAACTGGACACGGTCGAGCAGACTGCACACTCGGTCGCCGCGGTGCAGCACGTGCTGGGCCTGACGGGCGTGCTCCGCGTGCTCGACGCCAGCCCGGAAGGCTCCGACCTCCGGGCCGCAGACCAGGGCCTGCAGGACGGCGACGTCTTCGCACGCGTGGGCGACACGGAGTACCCCTCCATCGCGGACGGCATCGCCGAGATCAAGTCTCATTCCGGCGCCACCGTCGACGTGGTGGTCCTCCGCAGGGCGGCGGACGGCGCCTGGACCGAGGTCAGCCTCCCGGGCGTCAGGGTCTCACGGGACGGGCGACTCGGTTTCGCGCGGGGAGACACAAGCGACCAGTCCTGCCTGATCGCTGCCCCGGTGACCAAGGTCCGCCGGGCCTTCGAGAAGGACATCCGCACCGCCGCCGCGTCCAGCGGCCTCGCCGCCGGCACAACCATCCTGGAGGTGGAATCGATGCCGGCGGCGACCTTGGGCGGGCTGCGGGACGCGCTGCGCCTCGCTACCGTCAAGGCGTTCGGGGCGCACAAAGGCGCCTCCGTCACTCTCACCGTGCAGCGCCCCGTCGGCGGAGTTCCCAGCCCAAACGCACCGCGTGAGGAAGTCCGCTGGGAGCTTTCCAGCGACGACGTCCAGACCCTCCACGCCCTCGGCTGGACCAACGCTCTCGCCAGCACCGGCGTCTTCCAGCCCAGCGAGTTCACGCTCAAGGCCGACAACCCCGTCGACGCAGTCCGCATGGGCATGGCAGAGACCAGCCGTGTCATGAAGATGACCTACCTCACCTTCGCACGCCTGGCCCAGGGGTCCGTCAAGGTTGAGCACCTGAAGGGCCCCGTCGGTATCGCCCACCTCGGTACGCTCGTCGCCGACAAGGGCGTCATCTGGCTGCTCTTCTTCCTCGCCATGATCTCGGTCAATCTCGCCGTGATCAACTTCCTGCCCCTCCCCATCGTGGACGGGGGCCAGTTCCTCTTCATCGTCTACGAGTGGGTCCGGGGCAGGCCCGTCCCCGTCGGTTTCCAGAACGCCGTCACCATGGCCGGCCTGGTGCTCATCGGCGTCATGTTCCTCCTCGTCACCTACAACGACATCCGCGGCCTGTTCGGCGTGTGACACCCGCACGCAGGACCACGGCAATACTTGGCCGTGCCGGAATGGGCCTCATCTATCCTCGGTCTGCTCGCGCTGTTCACCATCAGCCTTGCCGCCGGCCTCGCCCTGCTCACGGCGTGGACCATCCACCGCCTTCTGCACCCCCCGAGGCGCACCTACGCCACCGCCCTCGCGCAAGGCCGCCCAGGCCAGCCCGATCAGGTCCCCGGCGTCGCCTCCTTCGAAACCTGGCCGCTCACCTGGCGCGGCATGCCGCTCCCAGTGTGGGACTTCCCCGGCGCCGGCGGCCCGGCGGCACCCGTGTTCATCCTTTCGCACGGCTGGGGCGACTCCCGCATCGGCGCGCTCACACGAGCACAGGCACTCCTGCCCCTTGCTTCACGCTTCGTCGCATGGGACATGCCCGGCCATGGCGATTCCCCGGACGACTCGCCCTGCCTGCTCGGCGCCCATGAGCACCTCGCCCTGAGAGCACTCATCGAACGCCTTGTCCAGGAACCAGCCCCCGTTGTGCTGCTCGGCTGGTCGCTGGGCGCAGGGGTTTCCATCGCCGCCATGAGCGGCTGGAACACCGATGCCGCCCGCAATGTCCGCGCCATCATCGCCGAAGCCCCGTACCGCCTGCCCCAGACGCCGGCCCGCAACATGCTCCGGTCCTTTGGCCTCCCGCACGCCATCAATCTGCCCCTCGCCCTGGCCGTCGCCCGCCACCGCACCGGCGCCCCGCCCTTCTGGGACGCCCCCGAAGGCACGTTCGACCGCGCCGCGCTCGCGCGTTCCCTGCCATGCCCGCTCCTGGTGTTGCACGGCGACCAGGACGCCATCGCACCAATAGAAGACGGCCGCGCCATCGTCCAGGCTGCCCCGGACGCCCGCCTCCAAGAACTGCAGGGACTGGGGCACTACTCGATCTGGACCGGAGACCACACTCCAGTCATTATGGAGCACGTGCGGGAGTTCGTCGGTGAGGCGGTGGGGGCCCGCACCTGATCCGCCTGCCGGATCACCGCCCCTGGGAGCGCCCGCCTTCCACGTTCGTACAATGGCCCATGCCCACCGTTGACGCCGTCATGGCGGCCGAGCGAGCCGCGTCGTTCACCAAGCGGTCGATCAAGACGCACACCAAGCGCGCAGCCCTGGAGCTCGCCCTTTCCATGCTCGACCTGACGACCCTGGAGGGCAAGGACTCCCCCGAGAAGGTCCGGGGCCTGTGCCGCAAGGCGGTGCGCCCGTACGCCGATGACGAACGGGTGCTCGGCAAGCGCCTGCCCCACTGCGGAGCCGCGTGCGTCTACCCCGCCCTCGTGCCGGTGTGCGCGCAGGAACTGGGCGACGCCTCCACCCGCACGGTCAAGATCGCCAGCGTCGCCACCGGCTTCCCGTCCGGTCAGTACCCGCTCGATGTACGCCTCGAGGACGTCCGCCGCGCGGTCGCAGACGGGGCCGACGAGATCGACATGGTCATCAGCCGGGGCCAGTTCCTGGCAGGAAATTACGACCTCGTCGCCGACGAGATCCGGCAGACCAAGCAGGCCTGCCGGCGCGGGGACGGCGTGTACGCCCACTTGAAGGTCATCTTCGAGACCGGCGAGCTCGAGACCCTCGACAACGTCCGCCGGGTGAGCGACCTCGCCATCCGCGCCATGCACGACGTCGTTCCCAGCGGGGGGCCCGACGGCGGCGGCCACAACATCGACTTCATCAAGACTTCCACCGGCAAGGTCCAGCCCGCCGCCACCATGCCGGTGACGCTTGTCATGCTGGAAGCAATCCGCGACTGGTACCTGGAAACGGGCCGCATCGTGGGCATGAAGCCCGCCGGCGGCATCAGGAGCGCGAAGCAGGCCGTGCACTACCTCGTCATGGTCCACGAGACCATGGGCCCCCTCCACGTGCCCGGCTTCGAGAAGCACGGCGGCAACCCCTGGCTCACGCCCGACTACTTCCGCTTCGGCGCCAGCACGCTGTGCAACGACATCCTCCGCCAGCTTGTACGACTCAAGACGGGCAGGTACGTCTCGGGCTACGACTTCGCGGAGGCGTGATGAAGCCCCGCAAACCCACACCACGCCTTCTGATCGCGCTCCTCCTGGGCCTGGCCCTGACCGTGCTCACTTCGTGGCTGGCCGCTGCTTTCTCTGACCTCACGGGTGCCACCTTCCTGCCCGCCCCCAATTCCCCCTCCCTCGCCTACCTCCGCACCCCGCCGCCGCACGACTGGACCGTGCGCACCTGGCTCGTGCGCCACGGACTCGGCATTCGCCACGACCTGGTCAGCGAGTGCGTCTGGGCGGGCTCAACGCTCGGTTCGTCGCCCTCCACCGCACCCAACCGCACGAGGGAAGTCGTCAGCGTCGGCTGGCCACTCCCGGCCCTGCAATGGACCGCCGGCTCCAGCCCCGGCTGGTGGACGCCGCCCCGCTGGAAGGACTTGACCGTTGCAGGCGCGTGGAAGGGCGGTCTCCCCCAGCCCATCATGCGGGCACTCGCGACCAGCGACGAACGCCGCGTGCCCCTCCGCCCCGTCCCCGCCGGTTTCCTGGCTGATGTCGCCCTTTTCACCGCGGCGGGATGGTGGGCGGTCGAGTGGTACACCCGCGCAAAGCAGGAAAGGCGCCGCGCCCGGGGGGCCTGCGTGCCCTGCGGCTATGACCTGTCGGGCACCGGTGCCAATACCGTGTGCCCGGAGTGCGGCCAAGCCAACCTCGTCTCGAAACCGCCGGCGGCGTAACGCAGAACAGACGACCTGGCGAGAACGACCATGAGAGCACGTGCCCTTCTCGCCCTCGTGCCCAGCCTCACCCAGGCCTCCGTCGCATTGGCCCTCTGCGCCGGCCTGTTGGCCGCCGTCGCAAACGCCTGGTACTGCATGGACCGCACCAGGCCGCCGTACGCCACGCTCGTGAACGAACGGCCGGCGATGAAGTGGCCCGTCATAGTCCCCGGCGACTGGCCCAAACCCACGTACGCGAGTGCAGGCCGTGATCGTTGGGTGATCTGCCGCATCTGGCGGGCCGAATCCACGGGCCCGGTTGCGAGCACGTACGAAGTCTCTGAGTATGACGCCGGGTGGCCCACCCCCTTCATGCGGGCACGCACCGTGGAGCGACGCGACAGCACGGGGAGTGGATACAGCGTTGGATACCAGTCCAACTTCCTGACCAGCTCGGTGAGGATGACTATCAGCGCACAAGGCTCGATGACCCGCGTGCGCCCTCTCCAGCCCATCGGGGTGCCCTTCGTGCTCCACTGGCTGATCATGTCCACGCTGTGCTTCCCCTTGGTGTTCCTGCCGCTCGCCGCCATGCGCGTGGTGGCAAGGCACCCCTACGCCCCCCTGGAGTACTGGGCACACATCCACCCGCGCACGCGCGCACTGCTTCTCCTCCTGCCCGCACTGCTGCTCACCGTGGCCAATGGGTGGTACTTTGCGTCGCACCCCGCGCGCGCACGCCCCGCACGAGTCCCAGCCAATGCCGGCTCCCGACCACTGTGGCCGTCCCGCATCCTCAGCAAATGGCCCGACCCGAGCGAGTCGGTCACCGAAAGCGGCGCCGGCTGGTCTTCCACGCACATGGCTGCAGAAGGCACGAAGGACCCGTCACTCACCCCCGACAAGCCCACATTCGAGTACACCCGTACGCGTTCGGGGTGGCCCTTTGCACTCATGCAGGACGAGTGGGCATGGACAAATGACACGACACCGCCGGCCGGATTCCGGATGAGCAACCCGGGTGGAATGAACGTGACCTTCCAGACGCAGAGCAGGTCGGAATACGAGTACGCTCCCTACCGGCTCACGCTCTCGTACCTGGGCCCGTTTGCGCTGGGGCGCGGCGTCGTGCTGCCGCTCCAACCCCTGTTCCCAGGCTTCCCCCTGCACTTCGCGCTCGTGTGGGCGTGCCTGTGGGGAGTGCAATTCCCCCTCCTGGCCAAACTCAGGTGGCGGTATGCCAGGCTGGGCCGCTGCCGCCAGTGCGGGTACGACCTCGCCGGCTGCCAGGGCCAGGGCGCCAGGTGTCCCGAGTGTGGCACACCCTCCCCCGGTCACACACGCACTGACAGTACAATCCCCTCATGACCACCCCCCCGGGCAACGGCACCGCTACCTCCTCTCCGGAGAGAACGCACGCCAACGGCCACGCAGCTCACCGCGCAACACCCGACCCGGAGCGCAACCCGGCAACGCCGGCCTCCGCCTTCGCCGGCGGCTTCGAGTACGCCCCCGCCCCCGAAACCGTGAAGGTCGAAATCAAGGACCGCTACGGACACTTCATCAACGGCGCCTGGACCCCCGCGCGCGGCGGCGGTGACGCGTTCCCCACCCTCAACCCCGCCACGGAGAAGCCTCTCACGCACGTCTCCCAGGGCTCCGAGAAGGACGTTGACGCCGCCGTGAAGGCCGCCCGCGCCGCACTCCCCAGGTGGCAGGCCCTGCCCGCGACCGAGCGCGCCAAGTTCCTCTTCCGCATCGCCCGCCGCATCCAGGAACGCGCGCGCGAGCTCGCCGTCCTGGAGACCATGGACTCCGGCAAGCCCATCAAGGAATCCCGCGACGTCGATGTCCCCCTGGTCGCCGCCCACTTCTTCTACCACGCCGGCTGGGCCGACAAGCTCCAGTACGCGTTCCCAAGCCGCACCATCAAGCCTGTCGGCGTCTGCGGCCAGATCATCCCCTGGAACTTCCCG
The DNA here is from genome assembly GCA_046350475.1 of Phycisphaerales bacterium. Lineage (GTDB taxonomy): Bacteria > Planctomycetota > Phycisphaerae > Phycisphaerales > UBA1924 > BJHL01. The sequence continues at coordinate 1,118,515 of JAXMAJ010000001.1, forward strand.
CTCCTCATGGCCGCGTGGAAGCTTGCTCCCGCCCTCGCCTGCGGCAACACCTGCGTCCTCAAGCCCGCCGAAACCACGCCCCTTACCGCCCTCCGCCTCGCCGAAGTCCTGGAAGAAGTGGGCCTGCCCCCGGGGGTCGTCAACATCGTGACCGGCGACGGCCGCACGGGCGCCGCGATGGTCAACCACCCCGGTGTCGACAAAGTCGCCTTCACCGGCAGCACGGACGTGGGCAAGAAGATCGCCGCCGCAGTCGCGGGCACCAGGAAGAAGCTCACCCTGGAGCTTGGCGGCAAGTCGGCCCACATCATCCTCGAGGACGCCAGCCTCGACCAGGCCGTCGAGGGCATTATCCAGGGCATCTACTTCAACCAGGGCGAGGTCTGCTGCGCCGGTTCGCGCCTGCTCGTGCAGGAGAGTGTCCTTGAAGCCGTCACGAAGAAGCTCGAGCTCCGTCTCGCCAGCCTCCGCGTGGGCGACCCCCTCGACAAGAACACGGACGTCGGCGCCGTCAACAGTGCCCAGCAGCTCGCGACCATCAACAAGTACCTCAAGCTGGGCGAGGAAGAAGGCGCCACCCTCTGCCGCGCCAACACCTCCACGCTGCCCAGGAGCGGCTACTGGTGCCGCCCGTGCTTCTTCACCAACGTCCAGCCCAGCCACACCATCGCCCGCGAAGAGATCTTCGGGCCCGTCCTGAGCGTCATGAGCTTCCGCACCGTGGATGAGGCCGTGACCCGCGCCAACAACACGCCCTACGGCCTTGCCGCCGGCGTCTGGACCGACAAGGGCAGCAAGGTCCTGGACATCGCCAGAAAACTCCAGGCCGGCGTCGTCTGGTGCAACACGTACAACAAGTTCGACCCCGCCAGCCCCTTCGGCGGCTACAAGGAAAGCGGGTTCGGCCGCGAGGGCGGCGTGCACGGCCTCCGCGCGTACGTCACCGTCTGAAACCCCCGGCCCAATCCCTCCCAGTGATCGAAGTGGCGAGCGTCTTTGGAGCAACTCATGACCCGCATCCCCGTCCTCAAGACCTACAAGCTCCTCATCAACGGCGCCTTCCCACGCTCCGAGTCCGGGCGCTCCTTGCCGATCAGCAACGCCAAGGGCAACGTCCTCGCCCACGTTGCGCACGCTTCCCGCAAGGACCTGCGTGACGCCGTGGAAGCCGCCCGCGCCGCACAGCCCAAGTGGGCCGCCGCTACCGCCTACAACCGGGCCCAGGTCCTCTACCGCCTCGCAGAGATGATGGAAGGCAAGCGTGAAGAACTCGCCGAAGCCATCGCCTCTGTACCTGCAGAGGCTCGCGCACCAGCCCGAGCACGCCCCGGCGTCACGTCCAAACGCGCGCGCTCGTCCACGCCGTCCCTTTCCCCGTCTCTCGAAGTTTCCCTCGCCATCGACCGTGTCGTCCACTACGCCGGCTGGGCCGACAAGTACGGCCAGGTCCTGGGCTGCAACAACCCCGTCGCGGGCCCCTTCTACAACTTCACGTCGCCCGAGCCCACCGGCGTTGTCGTCTGCCTGCCGCCGGACCAGGCCCCCCTCCTCGCCCTGCTCTCCCTCGCGGCCCCCGCCCTCTGCGCCGGCAACGCCGTCGTCACCCTCGCGAGCGAATCCAACCCCATCCCCTCCATGATCCTCGCCGAGGCCGCCGCCACCAGCGACCTGCCCGGCGGCGTCCTGAACATCCTCACCGGCCCCCGCGCTGAACTCATCCCGCACATCGCACCGCACCGCGACGTCGACGCTGTCCACGCCGCCAACCTGCCCGCCGACCAGCACGCCGCCCTCCGCGCCGGCGCTGCGGAGAACCTCAAGCGGGTCACCGTCCGCGAGAACAGCGCCTGGGCGGACAACGACGCCTGCAACTCCCCCTGGTGGATAGAGCCCTTCGTCGAGTTCAAGACCATGTGGCACCCCGTGAGCGCCTGAGCCATGCAAGGGTGGCAGATCGCGCTCCTGGTCGCCGGCTTCTTCCTCATGGACTTCATGGTGGTGGGGGCCATCATGCACTTCGCCGTGCAGGCAGTGCTCGAGCCCCTGGCCCGGGACTACCCGCCGCTGCCCGCCGCCCCCTCAGCCGTCCGCAGGGAATTCCAGAGCATGGAGCGCGACCGCTTGAACTTCGGCTGGTGTGTCCACATGACCGCCGACGAATGCCACCTTCACATCGAGCCCGCCTGGCTGCTCCGCGCGTGCGGCGGCAAGCCATGCAGCGTGCCCTGGACCGCCATGGAAGTCGTCAAACGCGGCCGCTGGTCCTGCCGCGTCAAAGTCGCCGGAAAGGCCGGCGGCGAATACCGGATGCCCGCGTGGGTCGGTGAGCTGATCGAGGGCGATCCGCCCGCCGCGTGAACCACTCCCACGGACGGTCAGGGGTAGTCCTGCCTCGTCGGGCGGATCAGCACGTCGCTCAGGTGCACCGCCGGCGGCTGGCTCAGCACAAACGCGATCGACCTTGCCACGTCCTCGGGCTTCAGCACCGGCCCGATGCGAGCCTTCACGTCGTTGAACCACTCCTGCTTGTACCCCGCCACCTGCTGAAACTCGCTCTCGACAAACGCCGGCTCGATCAGCGTCACCCGGATGCCCTTGGGCCCCAGCTCGCGCCTCGCCGCCTCAGCCATCGAGTTCACCGCGAACTTCGTGCCGCCGTACATGCTGCTGAACGGCGAGATGTGCCGCCCCACCGTGCTCCCCAGCACCACGATGTCCCTCGCCACCTTCAGGGAATCGCCCGCCCTCTCCATCTCCGCCAGCATGCGGTTGGCCGCAGCCCGGATGAGCAAAGCCGCCCCAAGCACGTTGGTCCTGACCATCTCCTCCCACTGGGCAACGTCGCTGGTCGTCACGCTGCCCGCCAGCCCCCGCCCTGCATTGACGACCACGATGTCCGCCTCACGCCCCGGGTTCCCCATGCTGTCCCGTGCCGCGTCCAGCAAGCTGTCGATGGTTTTCTGCTGGCAGCAGTCGCCCGCAACCGCCATGACGTCCTCTTCCCCGAGTTCCTTTGCCAGGTCGCGCAGCACACGCTCCCGCCGCGCATTGAGCACACAGAAACAGCCCCCGCCGACCAGCTCACGCGCCGTCGCTTCCCCGATGCCCGCTGTCGCGCCCGTGATAACCGCAACCCGTCCCTGGAGTGGAGAAGTGCTCATGGGCCGAGGGTAGAACCGACCCGGACCCCCATCCCAGGTTCCAATAACACGGCAAACGGCCGCCCGCGCAGCCACCGGCCGCGCCCTACGCACCTTCCAATCAAGCAGGGGTTGACCGCACGGCCGTCTGTGGTATCGTGTACGCCTCGTGTGTTCGGGAGGAGAGAGACTATGAAGATCGTCCTGGGTGTTCTGTCGTGCGCGGCCCTTGTTTCGGCGGCCGGCGCCGATGTCGTGTTTTCAGACACGGAATTCGCCAACAGCAACTGGGCGCTCGAGACCGTCTTCACCGGCCCCACCGGCAACACCGGCTCGGCCACCGCCGCCCAGAGCGCCGCCACCGGCAACCCCGGCAACGCGCGCCGCGTCACGCTGACCACCGGCGGTTCCTTCGGCGATACGGTGAGCGCCTTCAGCCGGTACGGCACAACTCAGGCGACGCGCTTCGATCCCACAACCCAGGGCGCCATCAACGCGGTCTCCTGGACCATCGACGCCCGGTTCGTCACCGGCACGTTCGCCGGCGCGGGCCAGGGCCTCGTGCTGGGGCTCAAGCAGGGCACGGTCATCTACGGCGCCGACTACCACGTCACCGGCAGCAGCGGCTCCTGGGCCACGTTCAGTGCCACCGGCATGACCGCCGTGAGCTTCTCCCGCCTCGACGGCCTCACGGGCACCCCGGACTTCTCCGCCGCAGGCCTCCCCATCCGCTTCGGCTTCATCGCCAGCAACAGCAACGGCGGCGGGCAGTACTCCACCACCGTCGACTACGACAACTTCAGCGTCACGGTGACGCAGGTGCCCGCCCCCGGCGCCGCGCTGATCCTCGGCATCGCAGGCGCCGCGCTGCGGCGTCGCCGCTGAATGGCCCATCCACGCCCCCCGTTGACCAAACCACCCCGGTGGGGCAGTGCGCGCCCATAATGCCGGATGCTGAACCGCGTCCCCTCACCCCGTCCGACGCTCGCCACCACCCTCCTGACCCTCACGCTGCTGACGCCCCTGGCCGCCGCGGAGGAAGTCAGCGTCTTCCAGGACGTCGCAGTCTCCCCAGACGGGTCGCGCATGGCGATCGTGGAGGAAGTCCGTGACGAGTCCGAGGACGAAGTCGAAGGAGAGACAACGCGCACCAACCTGCTCGTCGCGCTCGTGACGGGCGAGAACGCTGTGGTGGTGGACAGCGTCCCCGCCTGCACCGGCGACCTGGACGACGTCGCGTGGAGCCCCGACGGCTCGCTCCTGACCTACGTGCGCCGCTGGGACGACGCGGGAGGCGGCACGCCGGCCTCCTACGGCCTCCGCGTCATGAGCGCCGACGGCGCAAGGTCCCGCACGGTGCTGCGGAGCCCTCTCAAGCTCTCGGGCCCCGACTTCACCCACGACGCCCAGCGCCTGGTGTACACCCTGTGGGACGAGAAGTGGACCGCCCGCACCCTCCGCGTCGTCGGCTTGGACGGGGCCAACGACACGGAAATCGTGCGGGGGGAAGTCGACCCCAACCGGGCGCGGCGCGTCGCACGCGGCGAGTACTTCACCTTCACCGGCAACGCCGTCAAGGCCGACGGCACCCTGAACACGCTCGAGAAGCGCCGCGTGGTGGACATCGTCCGCGCGGACGGCACAGGCCTGCAGCAGCTGATGGTCTGGCCGACCGACGACCAGGTCCACCTGATGGACATGTCGCTGTGCGCCAACTCGTCCCGGTTTGTGATCGACGGCATGCACGGCTTCATCAGCGGCCAGGCCTGGCAGATCATGGGCATGGCCGAGGAGCACGCCGAGTTCAGGTCACCCGTCACCCGCGGTGCATTCTGCGTCATGCCCGACGGCAGCGCCGTGATTTGCTGCGCCGGCGTCAACTCCACCGACGGCATCTACCGCCTGCCCTTCAAGGGAGAGCCGATCGCCATCACCCTGCAACGCACCAACATCGACAACGCCCCCGCGGCGCACCCCGGCGAAGGCGCAGATGAATTCGAGGACGATACCGACCCCGACCCGGTGCCCGAGGACGCCGCAAGCCGGAAGATCGGTGGCGTGACCATGAGCCCCGACGGTGCCACGGTCGCCTTCGCGTGGGAGGTGACGCAGGGGCCGGGCGCCGGCGCCAGCGAAATCTGGGAAATGCAGGCGGACGGCTCCCGGCTCACGCGCCTCACCGAGGGCGCCGTGGACTCGGCCCCGCGGTACTCGCCCCAGGGCGATGTCATCCTCTTCGAACGGCTCGTCAAGGGGCCGGAAGTCAACCACGATATCTACGCGATCAACACGTTCTCGCACCTGGTGCTCCCGGTCGTGGAAAGCAACGACGCGGACGAGACACAGCCCGACGGCGAGCTCGGGACGCTCGCGTTCCGCAGCACGCCCACCGGCAAGCCCGCGGACGCGACCATCATCGAGATGCGATCCGGCGTCCGCACAGAGCTCGCCGGCGTTGCGTTTGAACCGTCCGCGCCGGCCTTCGCACCCGTCGTCGACAAGTTCGTCTTCTCCACCAAGGCCGTCGGCCAGGACGGCAAACCGACGGACGGCAACCGCAACCTTTGCGTCAACCTCGGGGGAGACGCCCCCGTCAAGTCCTGGCGCAGCTCCAACGGCGCCCCGGCGGACCTTATGAGCTGCCGCATCTCCGCCGATGGGTCACGCATGCTCGCGCTCATGCGCGCCGAAGGAAAGGACCACCTGTTCTTCGAGGAATCAAGCCTGATCGGGAAGAGCGCCGGCGCCGCCGACAGGATCACCTCCGTGACCTCGTACGACCTCGCAAGGGACGGCTCGCGGTTCGTCCTCGTCGGAACCACCCAGGAGGCGCCTACCCCGGCAATCTGGGTGGTCAACTGGAACCCCGGCTCCTTCTTCCGCGTGGAGCCCGGCACGCAGACCGACGGCATGGACCTCTCCCCGCCCGAGTCCCCCTGGGTCGCCTCCGACCCGGCCGAGGCCCGCACCGAAGTCTCCTCTACCGCCCAGGTCAGCGAAGCCTGGGGCCGGGCAGAGGAGTCCTGGCCCGCCTTCAGCCCGGACGGCGCACGACTCGCCTTCGTGCAGACCGTCTACCAGGGCACATCCGACACCATAACCAACTGCCGCCTTCTCACCGCGCGGACCGACGGCACCGACGTGAAGGATGTGCTCACCCACAACAACATCCGCCGACCCCGCTGGAGCGCCGACGGCCTCAAGCTCGCCTTCGAGATGACGCCCGACGGTGAGGCCGACTCGGAGATCTTCACCTGCGCCGCGGACGGCACGGACCTCCAGCAGATCACGAAGAACGACGTCAACGACGTCGAGCCCACGTTCTGGACCGAAGGACGATCCGTGGCTTTCGTCCGGGTGGACGCGGTGGGGGCCCGCTCACTCCTCCAGGTTGACACGCAGGGCACCCAGACCGAACTCCTGGGCACCGGCTACAACCCCTCCTGCCCTGTGCTGTGGAAACCGTCCAAGTGCCTGCTGGTGCGGTCCGCGCCCATCGACGACCAGGGGAAGCCGCTCCCGGACGGCAAGGGAACCGTGCTCCTCGCCGTCGGTCCTGAGTGGATGCGCGTGGTCTTCAAGTTCAACAGCGACGACCGGACACAGTGGCCCCAGTCCGTCCGCTTCGCCGACCCCAAGATCCGCTACCTCGTGCGGCTCGTGAACGACGGTGATGACGCCGGAACCCTCTTCATGATGGACGAGGAGGTGTCGAAGGAGTCCGGCACCGGTGTCCCGCACTGCATCGTCCTGGACGATGAGTACGACATCAACGCCGAGGGCACACGCCTGGCGTTCCACGGTTTCCGCACGGACACCGACGACGCGGAGCGGGCGTGCATCTGGATGATGAACACCGACGGCTCGCACGCCGCCCCCTTCACCCCGCACCAGTAAGGACTTCAAGAGCCCTCGAGTTCCTCCACCGTGCGGGGCCAGTCGTCCTTCAGCAGCCGTGACAAAGACCTGTCCGCGAGCAGCCTGCCACCCGTCTGACACACCGGGCAGTAGTTGCACTCATTCTCCGCATACACGATTCTCTGCACGCTGGCCCCGCACGCCGGGCACGGCCGCTGATACCTCCCGTGCACCGCAAAGCCCGGGCGGAACGCCGTGACCTCCCCAGGCCCAGGGAACCTGCCCGGAGCGGCCGGGTCGTTCAGCCCGAACTCCCGGAGGAGCTCGCCGGTCCACCGCAGGAGCGTGCCCACGGCCGCCGCATGCAGACCACGAAGCTCATCCTCGGACAGGTTGCTGGTCCGCTGAGTGGGGGAAAGCCGCGCCGCATGCAGGATCTCGTCCGAATAGGCGTTGCCGATGCCGTCAAGCACGCGAGGGTCCGTCAGGGCGCGCTTGAGCGTGCGCGTGGCACCCCGCATGACCGCAGCGAAGCCCTCCGGTGTGCAGGTGAGCACGTCAAGCCCTCCCGGGCGGAACGCGCCGAGCCCCTCGGGCCGCACGCAATGCAGCGTGGCCCGTTTCACCGTGCTCGCCTCCGTCAACGTCAGCGTCCCCGTATCGAAGGCAAAGGCGGCCATGTCGATCCTCCCGCGCTTCAGCCCGGGCCGCCCCCCCGGGTTCCACCGCAGACGCCCCGCGATCATCAGGTGCACCACGAGCGCCGGCCCGCCCTCGGTTAGCAGCACCACCCGCTTGCCCAGCCTGTCCACACCCGCAATCCTCAGGCCCTCCGCCGCCTCCAGCGGCGGGTCGAACGTCCGAAGCAGCGAAGGGCTGTGCACCCGAACCTTCTCGAGCACACGCCCCTCCACGCGCCGGCGCAGAGCCTCGACGTACACCGTGATGTCCGGGAGTTCCGGCACGCCCAGCACGGTACGTGACGCCCGGCACCCGCGGATTCCGTGCCCCGTGCGCGAAGGAAATCCCCACGCGCGCTACGCTCTCCGCCGGCACGCGTGCACTCGCCCGCGGACGCAGGAGACTGACATGGCATCAGGACGTCGGAACGTGAAAAGCTCGGTGGTACCCGTCGGCATCACGCAGATGGCGTGCGTCGAAGACCCCCGGCGCAACACGGCCAACCAGCTCGCGCTCATCGAGAAGGCCGCCAAGGCCGGCGCACGCATCATCTGCACCCAGGAGATGTTCACCAGCCAGTACTTCTGCCAGTGCGAGGACCACCGCTTCTTCAGCCTCGCAGAATCGATCCCCGGCCCCACCACGGACGCCTGCTGCAAGCTCGCCAAGAAGCTGGGAGTGGTCATCATCGCCGCCCTCTTCGAGCGGCGTGCCGCCGGACTCTACCACAACACCGCCGCCATCATCGACGCCGACGGCAGCCTCCTGGGTGTCTACCGCAAGATGCACATCCCCGACGACCCCCTCTACTACGAGAAGTTCTACTTCACCCCCGGCGACCTGGGCTTCCGAGCGTGGAAGACAAGGTTCGCCACCATCGGCGTTCTCATCTGCTGGGACCAGTGGTTCCCCGAAGGCGCCCGCCTCACCGCGATGGAGGGCGCCGAGATCCTCTTCTACCCGACCGCCATCGGCTGGCACCCCAGCGAGAAGAAGGAGTACGGCACCGCCCAGCACGAGAGCTGGGAAACCGCCATGCGCGCCCACGCCATCGCCAACGGCTGCTACGTCTGCGCCCCCAACCGCACCGGGCGTGAGCTCATCCCAGGGCCCGACGGCAAGCCCGTCAGCACGGACGGCATCGAGTTCTGGGGCCAGAGCTTCATCGCCGCCCCGAACGGCCAGGTCATCCACCGCGCCAGCGTCGCCAAGCAGGAGGTCTTTGTCGCCGACTGCGACCTCGAAAAGGTCGAGTTCGCCCGCACCCACTGGCCCTTCCTCCGCGACCGACGCATCGACGCGTACAGCGGCCTCACCAGGCGGTTCGGCGGGGAGCACGCACCCCTCTGACCCGCCGCCCGCCCCGCCCGGACCCATGCCCACGCACCCTGAGCGCGTCTACGCGCCCTCCTGACGGACCCCCCATGCGCCGCGAAACCACCCCGACCCCTTCCGCACTCGGATACTCCTTCCCCCCCGAATTCGGCCCCCAGTGCGCCACGTGGTTCTCTTGGCCGCGCCCCGAGGGCATCTCCTTCCCGGGCCGCTACCACACCATCACGCAGGACCTCGCCGGCATCATCCGCGAAACCGCCCTCCGCCAGGACGTGCACATCAACGTCATGAACGAGAACTGGCACCGCCTCGTGCTGAGCCAGCTCGCCGCCGCGGGCGTCCCCATCCCCCTCCTCAAGGGCGCGACCCGCCGCGTCTTCTTCCACTACATCCGCACCAACGAGTGCTGGTGCCGCGACCACGGGCCCGCGTTCGTCCTCAACGGACGCTCCACCGCCATCGTCGACTGGAAGTTCAACGCCTGGGGCGCCAAGTACCCGCCCTGGAACGACGACGATGCCGTCCCGACCCGCATCGCCGAGCGCGCCCGCATCCGGGTATTCGACGCGCCCCTCGTCATGGAGGGCGGCAGCGTTGAATTCAACGGCGCCGGCACCATCCTCACGACCTCGCAGTGCCTCCTCCACAAGAACCGCAACCCCGGCGTGTCTCGCGCACGCATCGAGCGCGCCCTCCTCGACTACTACGGACAACGCCACACCGTCTGGCTGTCCGAAGGCATCCAAGGCGATGACACCGACGGCCACATCGACGACCTCGCCCGGTTCCTCTCCCAGGACACCGTCGTGATCGCCGTCGAAGAAGACAAGAAAGACCCCAACTACCGCGAAACCACCCGGGCCCTCACCAAGCTCCAGAAGGCCAGGGACCAGGACGGCCGCCCCTTCCGAATCGTCACGGTCCCCATGCCCGCCCGAGTGGAGTACGAAGGACAGCGCTGCCCCGCCACATTCATGAACTTCCTTTTCGTGAACGGCGCGGTGCTGGTACCACGATTCGGCAACGACGGACGCTGGCGCGAATGCCGACGGACTCTCGAGAAAGCCCTGCCCAACCACGAAGTTGTCCCGGTGGACTCGCGCCAGCTCATCTGGGGACTGGGCTCCGTCCACTGCCTCTCGCAGCAGGTCCCCGAGGCACCAGGCCTGCGCGAAAGGCTCCGGCGCGCCGCCGAAAAGCCCGTGAAGTTCTGAGAATGGCCCAGCCGGCGCGCACGCCCACCCCGCCAAGAATCCAGCCGCGCACCCGCGCGCCACTCCCAGGAAACACCCATGGCAAACCAGCCCCCGGCCCCGTCACCCATGAAGAGCAAACGCCCCCTCTGGATGACAGCCCTCATCCTCGTCGCGGCCGTCGCCGTCTGGTTTGCACAACAGAAGGGCTGGATCAGGCGTGAGGCTGGCCAGTCCAACAGCACCCCCGCCGCCCGGAATACCGCCACCAACCCCGAGCCGAGCCAGCGACCGCAGACCTCAGCAGCCGCCCCGCTCGCAAAGCCCGCCCCCAAGGCCGCAGCCGATGAGGACGCCGACGAGTCTGACTCCTCCCTGACCGCAGCCGAGCGGGCCGCCAAGCCCCCCGTCAAAACCAGCGACATCGACGACCTCTTTGCCAAGAAGCGCGACGGTGTCTGGGTGGAAGGCCCCCTCAAGGTCAAGAAAGCCCTCCCGGACGACGACGACCCACCCCGCCACCAGCGATTCCTCGCCGATACCCCGGACGGACACAGCGTCATGGTCGCGCACAACATCGACCTGTCCGACCGCGTGCCCGTACAGCCGGGCGACTCCATCGAAGTCCGAGGCGAATACGTCTGGACCGAACAGGGCGGAAAGGTCCACTTCACCCACAAGCCCCAGTACGGCAAGTTTAGCGGCGGCTGGGTCAAGGCCGGTGGCAAGAAGTACGAGTGACCGCGACCGCACACGGGGCGTGTTATCCACCTGCCCCGGCCGGGGCATCGTGCGCGTTATGAGCCGTGCACGCGCCGCCTGCGCGGCCTGGTGACCCCGATTTGTGCGAGCAACCCGCCGCTTTCCTTGCCGGCGGTCATTCCTGGTGCATGTTCTCCGGTGCGTGGCAGACATCCGGAGATGGGGCATGAGCGCGACTTCTCTTCGCGTGGGGGCGGTGGCAATGGTCCTCGCAGCGGCGGCTTCCTTCGCCGGCGCAACGACCGTCATCAGCGGGCGAGTAGTCGTTGGGCACGACGCCAACACCCTCTCCACCACCAAGGCTGGCCCCACCGAGGGTCTGCTCGCCGTCAACATTGCCTCCTGGTTGACGGCCAATCAGCCCGGCGAGGGCGCAGCCGGCAAGAGCATCCTGCTCGTGCAGTCCAGCACCATCGACCCACGCCACGATATCGCGGCGTCTGTCGCCCAGGCACTCTCCACCGCCGGTTTCTCCGTCACCACCACCAGCGCCCACGACCAGACGTTCTCGCAGCTCGCGCAGTTCAACGCCATCTTCACGTCGCTGGACTTCGACCACAACTACGCCTTCCAGAACACCGCCGACCTCAGCCAGTACGTCCAGCAGGGTGGCGGCGTGTACGTCTGGGCAGGCATGGGCCCCAGCACTGAAACCGAAGTCGCAACACTCAACCCTTTCCTGGAAACCGTCGGTCTCAAGTTCAGCCCGCAGATGGGACAGGGCCTGGGCGGCGGCAACGGCATCTACGGCCACACCGTCACGAGCAGCCACCCCATCTTCGCCGGCGTCACCGGCCACTGGCTCGCTTCGCAGAACGGCGGCACATCCATTCTGAGCACAGGCCAGAACCCCGGCGCCCAGGTCATCGAGTCGTTCAACGGCTACGGGATCTACGGCGTCAGTGAAGGCGTCGTGCCCACCCCGGGCACCGCTGTGCTGGGCATCGCCGGCTTCACGCTCATCGTGCCGCGCCGCCGCCGGTAAGCCCGCCGATCCCTGCCGCCTAGAGCTGGTTCAGGACCTCGTTGTAGTCCCGCGCCAGGTACGCCCGCTCCGTGGGCCCTGCACCGCCGCCCGCATCGGGCAATCGCACGTGCTCGGGGTCAAACGCCCGGTTCGCCCGGGTCAACGAAAGCTGCGTCGGAGCAACCATCGCCCCAGCGGGGACAAGTCCGCGCGTCGCGACCGGAGCGGCGCGCATGGACGGCCGGCCCCAGACCGCGACCAGCGCGCTCAGTGCAACCGCCGCCGCTGCGGCCGTCCACGCCCAACCGCGTCTCGCACCAGCGACCGGCGCCCGCCGTCCACGCACCACGTCCCTGACCACCCGCGGGATCGGCGGTGGGGGGGCAGCCCGCACCGACTCCCCCCACCCATCCAGGATCGCAACAACCCTCAAGTCATGATCATGTTCAGCCATTCGCCACCTCGTGTACTCGCCCCCGCTCCCCCCGCGTCTCCAGCCTCGCGCCACCGACCTCAAGCGACGCCCTCAGCATCTCAGCCGCGTCGCGCGACCGGCCCGCAACCGTGCTGATATGCACCCCGACCGCAGCGGCACACTGCGCCAGCGTCAGCCCGCACACGTGCCGCAGCACAACCACCTCGCGCAGGCGCCGGGGCAGCGCCGCGACCTCGGCCGCCACAGCATCAGCGGGGTGCGTGACGGTGTACACGCGGGGACCGGCCGCAACACGCCCCTCCCGGCCACGCCTGCGCCGGGAGCTCCGCAGCGAGTTTAACGCTGTGCGGCGTACCAGGACCAACAACCACGCCGGGACATCCTCGACCGCGCCCAGCACGGCGTGATCCGCCGTGAGGGCCCGCACCAGCGCATCCTGCACCACGTCCTCCGCGTCCGCACGCCCCACGATCGTCGTCGCGTACGCGAGCAGCCGGGAAGCGTGCCGTGCCCACAGCACCGCCGCGGCCGACTGATCGCCCCGGCGCATCGCGATCAGCAGGGTGGAATCGTCACGGTGCAAGGCCTGGCCTACTTCGCTGGCTTCATGTTCTCGACCTGCCGGATGGTCTCTGTCAGCCGTGCCCTGAGATTGTCCTGGGATGTCTTCGCCTTGCCCACGGTGGGCAGAAAGTACCGCGCCAGCATACCGAACTCGCCGGCGTTTACCTTCTTGTCGAACTCATCCAGCCCCCGCCTCGCGTCCGGGGTGTCCCACAGGGTGGTCAGTTCCTTGAAGGCAAGCCGGATCCGCTCGATATCGCCGCGGAAGGTCTCCCTCGTGAGCCCGGCAAAGTACGCCCTCGCCTCGTCCTTCCGCACGCCGTTCTCCATGTCCAGGAGGCCCATGAGCTGCTCGCTGGGCTTCCCCCCCTCAAACTGCTTCTCGACCCACGGCACAAACGTGTCAAGCTCGCCCTGGATGCTCGCCCGGGTGTTCATCGGGTCGTCTGTGTTGACCGCACGCAGCGCACCCAGCAGCTTGGCCTTGCCCCCCGCCGTCACCTTGCCCGACGCCGCCTGCACCTGCACCTCGCTGAGCGCCAGGTCGGTGATCGCGGTCCCGACCAGCGAGGAAATCAGCACCGGGTCCTGCGCTGCAGCCTGCGCGCACTTGAATTCCGTCACAACGCGGTCAACCGCCGCGTCCGGCCGACCCTTCGCCAGGTCCATGCGCGCGGCAACCCGCAGCAGCCGTGCCCCCGAACGCATCTTGGACAGGTGCGGCATCAGCGTCATCGCCCCGTCTTCCCACTGCATCTCGAAGTTGCACCGCTTATACGAAGCCGCGTTCGCGATCGCGTCCGCGATGGACCCGACCGGCTCCTGCTCAAAGCCCCGGAAAGACTCCGGCAGCGCCCCCCACTCGGTGATGCCCGCCAGCGCATCCCAGTCAACGTCCGCCACCTTCTTGGAAAGCTCGGCAGACATCGTCGCCCACGCCTCCCAGTACTTCATCGCCCCGTTCCGCTCCTCCCGGGGCACGAACCCCGCGGGCTGAGAGCCCCACGCAGCGGAAGCGGCGACCAGACCCGCGGACAACGCAAGAGCCAGGGCGGTGCGGGGGACGGAGTGACGGACGTGGGGGCTGCACATGAGGCTGGTTCCTGGGAGTGGGCTGGGGGCGCGGTCACGGTGCCACGCCCACGCGTGAAGGACACCGCCGCCGATGATCGTTGCGCCGGATTCCAAAGAAAAACGCCCGGCATCCGGCCGGGCGTTCAGGGTCTGATTGGGTCTACGCACCCGCCGGCAATGCCCCGGGCGGGATCTCAGGCGTCGGCCCGCTGTCGGCCGGCTTGCTGTCCTTGGGCTTGGAGACGCTGGCCAGCATGTCCGCGATGCTCGGCTTGGTCAGGGTCTCGCCCCGCATCAGCCGGTGCACGTCGTCCCCGCTCAGCGTCTCGTGCTTGAGCAGCGCCTCGGCCACCGCCACCACCTTCGCCCAGTGCTCCTCGAGCAGCCGGAGGGCGTCGGCGTACGCCTCGTCCACCAACCGCTTGGTCTCCTGGTCGATCAGCTCGGCCGTCTGCTCGCTGTAGTCCTTGTCCGGCATGAACACCTCGCGGGAATCCGCCCCGGCGTACCGGACGAACCCCAGCTTCTCGCTCATGCCCCACTCCGTGATCATGGCCCGCGCCAGGCTCGTCGCCTGCGCGATGTCCATCGCCGCCCCGCTGGACGCGTCGCTCATCGCCCTCTGCTCCGCGATCCGCCCGCCGCACATCACCCGCATCGTCGCGTTCAGCCACTTGATGCCGTACCCCATCCGGTCCTTCTCAGGCAGCGAGAACGTCGCCCCGCCCATCCCGCCCCGCGGGATGATCGTGACCTTGTGCAGCGGGTCGGCGTCCTTGAGCAGCGCCTGCAGCACCGCATGGCCCGCCTCGTGGTACGCCACCAGCTTGTTCTCGTCCTTCTCACGCACGCGGCTCTTCTTCGCCCGCCCGAACTTCACCTTGTCGCGTGCCTCCTCCATGTCCACGTGCTCGACGAAGTCCTTGTTCTGCATCGTCGCCGCGATCGCCGCCTCGTTGATGATCGCCGCGAGGTCCGCGCCGCTGAACATCGGCGTCCCCCGCGCGATCCGCTCCAGGTCCACGTCCGGCCCCAGCTTCACCTTCCGCGCGTGCACCTTCAGGATCTCAAGCCGCCCCTTCACGTCCGGCAGAGGCACGTGCACCTGCCGGTCGAACCGGCCCGGACGGATCAGGGCAGGGTCCAGCACGTCCGCACGGTTGGTCGCGGCGATCACGATCACCCCGTCCGCAGGCTGGAATCCGTCCATCTCCACCAGGATCGCGTTGAGCGTCTGGTCCCGCTCGTCGTGACCGCCGGTCGTGAAGCCCCCGCCGCGCTTCCGGCCCACCGCGTCGATCTCATCCAGGAAGATGATGCACGGCGCCGACTCCTTCGCCTGCTTGAACAGGTCCCGCACCCGGCTGGCGCCCACGCCCACGAACATCTCCACAAAGTCGCTGCCGCTGATGCTGAAGAACGGCACGTCCGCCTCGCCCGCGATCGCCTTGGCCAGCAGCGTCTTGCCCACGCCGGGGTCGCCCACCAGCAGCACGCCCCGCGGGATGCGCCCGCCCAGCTTCGTGAACTTCTTCGGGTTCTTGAGGAACTCGACGATCTCCGTGACCTCTTCCTTCGCCTCCTCGATGCCCGCGACGTCCGCGAACGTCACGCCCGTCATCTCCTTGGACAGCGTCCGGTGTCGGCTCTTCCCGAAGTTGCCCAGCATGCCGCCACCGCCACCCGCGTTCCGCAGACCCCGGGCGATGAAGAACCAGAACAGGAACACCACCACCACCAGCGGCCCGATGAACATCAGCACCTGGATCCACCCGCTCATCGACCGGCTCTTCGCCGCCCCACCCGTGATGCTCCGCACCTGCTTCGCGGTGTCCTCCGCCGAAGCAGCGTTCATCACGATGTACACCGACCCCCGCCCACCCTCCTTGCCGCCCGTGATCGTTGCCGTCACCGTCGTGTCGCGGATCACCACGCTGTTGCGGTCAATCTGCCCGTTGTCCCAGCGCTCCCGGAACTCCTGGAGGTTGATCTCCTGCCCACGCCCCTGGCTGCTGAACATCGCGAACAGCAGCACGCCCAGGATGAGGATCGAAATCAGACCGAAAATGCCCCGGCTGGGCTGCATCCCCGGCGGGATCGGCGGCCGCTTCCCGTTCCCCCCGCCCTGCCCCGGGCCGGGCGAACCGTTCTTGTTCAGGTTGTTGTTCTCGCTCATCATCACCCGCCAGAACCCGGCAAGGCGTGCAAGGAGCGAGGTGTCACCGGCAGGTGTGGCTTCGGGATTGCGCATCAGGAACATCTCTTGCATGAGCATGGGTGGTACGTGCGTCCCTGTTGGATGTTCCAACCGGGCACCCGCCACCATACCTACGCCGATTTTCGGCGTTTGTGCGTGCCGGATGCACCAGCGTCCGCGAATCCGGCAGGAAAAACGACGGGGAACTTCCCCAAAGCAGTGTAGTGCGCGTCCCCGCTGTCCACCCCACGCCGGCCCCGTACGCGGACGGCGGATTACCACGATTCCTGCATCAGCCCCACGATGGTGTGGGCCATCCGTTCCGCCGCCGCGGTCTGCCCGACTTCCATCCGCTCGCCCGTGGGCCGGGCGGGCACGAAGGAGTCGCTCGCCGACAGCCTGCGCCGGGCGGACAGCACCTTCCCCGTGCGGTTGTCGCGCCACTCAAAGTCCACCGTCAGCGTCAGGGCCACCTCCTGCACCAGCCCCGTCCCCGAGGCCAGCGAGAGCCGGCGCATCTGCAAGTCCGTGACAACCCCCGCCAGCGTGCTGTCCGCGCCCTCGGCGCTCTGCACCACGCGCAGGGGCGTGGCCGCCTGCACTTCCTTCACGATGGCCTCGGTCAGCTGCGCCTCCACCCCCGGCTGCATCGTCGTGTTGCCGAAGACCGGCACGCTGACCGAGTGCACCCCCGCCGGGAAGGACCGCGACATGAACGCGTAGCCCCGGTGCGGGTCTGACGCGCACGACGCCGACCACACGGACAGCCCCGCGAGGATGCACAGCACCGCCTTCATCAGCCCTTGCCCCCCGTGTCCGCCCGCGCCGCCCCGCTCCGCACGTCGATCTGCTGGATCACCACGACCGCCTCCTGGGCCGCCCCCGTCCGCGGGTGCCGCAGGATGAGGCGTGCCAGCATCAGCCGCGCCGAGACATCGTCCCCGCGCTCCACATACCAGCGGGCGTTCTTCAGCATCCCCGCCGCCGCCGACTCATCCACCCGCGCCTGGAGCGCGTCGCTCACGCCCGAACGCTGCGCCTCCGCGGGGAACTCCTGCTGGAACTCGTCGATCTGCACCATCGCGTCTTTGAGCGTGGCCGTGTCGTACCCCGGCCCCTTGAACCGCGCGATGTTGGCGTACACCCGCCGCTGCATCGCCAGCGACCGGCTGTCGCTCTGCGGGTACAGCCGCAGGAAGACGTCGTACGTCTCCGCCGCCAGCTCCAGGTCGCGCGACCGTGCGTAGAAGTCCGCCAGCTCCAGCAGCGACGTCTCCGCCAGCCGGCTCCCCGGCAGCCGCTCGCAGATCCGCAGGACGAGCTCCTCGCCCACCGGCTTCCCGCTGTCCAGCCGGAGGCCGAACAGGTTCCCCGGCTTGTTCCGCCCGTTCAGGTACAGGCGCGCCACCTGCAGCTCCCGCTCCAGGCACGGCACGAACTGGTCCGACTCGGGGTAGTTCTTGATCACGTCCTCGTAATCGAACAGCGCGTCCCACTCGTCTCCCATCGCCAGCTTCGCGTTGCCCCGCAGGTACAGCACCTCGGGCACGTACGCCTCAGGACCGCTGAACACCCGCACCTCGCCCGGGGCCTCCACGAACCGCTTCTCGTCCTTCGCCTGCTTCGAGGGGTCGGGTTCCGCCAGCAGGCTGGTGATCGGCCGCCCGATCCGCTCCCACAGGAACGTGCCGATGCCCCCGCCCGTCGTGTACCTCTGCTCGTACTTGTCAAACCACCGGTCGGCCAGGTCCTTGGCCTTCGTCGGCCGGTCCTCCGCCAGGCTCCTCCGGATGGCCGCGACCTCCTCCTCCTCTTTGGACATCGCCGGCGGCGCGCCCTCCGCGGGCCTGGCCGCCGCCCCACCCGAGAACGCCGGCGTCCCCGGGTCCACAATCTTCACCTGCGCAGCACAGGTGCCGGCGAGCAGGAGGATCATCGCGGCGGCCCCCACGCATGGAATTCGTCGGCTCAGCATCGCCGGAGGATAGGTGTTGGATCGGGGGGTGGGGGCCCCGCCGGGGGCCGCCGCTCCCCGCCCACGCGTCCTCTCTGCGTGCTCCTCCATGCCGTGTGCCCCCGTTGTTCCACGCCCCGTGCTACACCGTCGGCGGTGTCGAAAATGCGATCGGCCTGCCCCCGGCGTCCACCGACACCATCACCATCGTCGCGCTGGTCACCGGCACGCACTCCCCGCTGGTGAACCGCTCTGCCTCCACCTCCACCTGCACCGTCACGCTCTTGGTGCCGGTCTTGACCGTGTGCGTGTAGAAGTTCACCACGTCGCCCACGTGCACCGGGCTCTTGAACTCCACCCGGTCCAGCGCCGCCGTCACCCACCGGTGCGCGCCGTGCCGCCGCGCCTCGATGAACCCCGCCTGGTCGACGTACGACAGGATCACCCCGCCGAAGATCGTGCCGTAGTGGTTGGTGTCCCGCGGCAGCGTGGCCACGCGGAGCGCGAGCGAACGGCCTGGGTTGGGGCTCCGAGTGCTCACGCCGCCTCCAGCGGGTCTTTGTCCCGCGTGCTTACGGCGAACACCACGCCCGCCATCTTCTCCCGCAGGCGGTCCGCCAGGCGCGGCAGGTAGCCCCGCTCGGTGTTGGTGTGACCTCCCAGCACGATGCTCATCCCCGCGTGCAGCGCGCCCATGATCTCGTGGTGCTTCATCTCGCCGGTCACGAACACCTCGCAGCCCTCGTCGCGGGCCGTGCGGGAGAGTTCGCTCCCCGACCCCGGGACGACGCCCACGCGGGTCACGATCCGGTTGGGGTCCTCCGGCCATGCCAGCGAGTAGCGGGTGCGGTCCCGGCGGATGTGCGTCTTGAGGCGCTGCGCGAGTTCCAGCACCGTCACCGGCTTGTCCAGCACCAGCCTGCGGCCTGCGCCGGCGTTGCGGATGGGCTGGGGCATGAGCTGGTACACGTCGATCGCCGGCTCCTCGTAGGGGTGGAAGCGGCGCAGCGTCTCGATCGCCAGGGCCACGCTGGCCCGGCTGCACACCATCTCCAGCCTGCACTCGCGCACGTGCTCCAGGTGTCCCGCCTGGCCCACCGCGGGCCTGGTGGATTCGCCCCCCAGGAACGTCCCCTCGCCCTCGCCGGAGAACGAGCACACCTGGTAGTTCCCGATGATGCCCGCGCCCGCCGTGGCGAGGGCCGCCCGCACCTGCTCCACCTCGCGGGCCTGCACGAACGTCACGATCTTGCACTGCTGGCTCACCGGCTGCTGCGGCGCGGGCGTCAGCGCCCGCACGTCGCCGTTGATCTTGCCGGGCGTGGTCGAGCCCGAGATGCCCTCGCACAGCCAGTCGCACACGCCGCCCGGGATCGCGTCCAGCGCCGTGTGGGGCGAGTAGATGGCGATGTCGTGCTCCATGGCACGCAGGATGATCCGCTGGCGGGGTGTCGCGTCCGTGATGCGCGCCAGGGGCTCGAAGATCGGCGGGTGGTACGCGATGATTGCCGAGGCTTTCAACCCGATCGCCTCCGCCATCACCGCCTCGGTCAGGTCGATCGTCAGCAGCACGGGCCCGGCCAGGGAGCGTGTGGAGTCGCCCGCGAGGAAGCCCACCTTGTCCCATGGTTCCGCGTACGACAGCGGGGCGATCGACTGCATCACGTTGGTCAGGTCGCGGACGGCGAAAGTGGACATGCCAGATTGTTGGAGGGTGGAACGCCGGGCTACGGTGGCACCGTGCCTTGCGCCCCCGCACGGCCCGGTGAACGACAAAGACCGCTTCCACCGCTGTTTACGACGCGCCACTCCCTGCCTCCCCCGCCTCCCTCGGACCGCCGCTTCCCCATGCCCACCCTCACCGCACCCGCGAAACTCAACCTCCTCCTCTCCGTCGGCGCCCCAGAGCCCGCGGGCACGCCCAAGGCCGGCTGGCACCGCATCCTCTCCTGGTTTACCTGCATCGACCTTGCGGACACTGTGCACGCCGAGGCACTCCCCGGCGGCTCCTCCAGCCGCTACGAGGTCGCCTGGGCTGGCGACGCCCCCCGCCAGGAGACCGTCGACTGGCCGCCCGAGAAGGACCTTGCGGTCCGTGCCCACCGGGCGCTGGAGGCCCAGACTGGGCGCACGCTCCCCACCCTGCTCCGCGTCCAGAAGCGGATCCCCACCGGCGCCGGCATGGGGGGTGGCTCCAGCGACGCGGCTGCAGCGCTGCAGGCTGTCAACACCGCCCACGACCTGGGCCTCTCTCCGGATGAACTGAGACGGGTCGGCGCCACGCTCGGGAGCGATGTGCCGTTCTTCATCGACGACGAGCCGGGCAGCACCCCCCGGCCCGCGATCGTCGGCGGCTTCGGCGAGTCCGTCGAACGCACGCCCGGTCTCACGGGCGAGGTGATCCTGATCATCCCGCCCTTCCGGTGCGCCACGCCCGCCGTCTATAGCGCATTCGACACGCTTCTCGCCGAGGAGCAGCGAGCCGACGAGCACAAGCGCGTGCTGACGGAGCAGAAGGGCCCTGCGAGGCAGTGGGGGCCCCGCGAGCAGCTCGTCACGGGCCGGGTGCACCGGATGCTTGAGGCGGGCGCGCCGGATTCCCACCTGCTGTTCAACGACCTTGCCAAGCCCGCGTTCCAGGTGGAACCGCGCCTGGGCGAGCTCTCGCGATCCCTCTCGAAGATCACCCGCCTGGACGCGCACCTCACCGGCTCGGGGAGCTGCCTTTTCCTCATCCCGCCGCCCCACCGGACCGACTGGGTTATGGAGCGGGCAGCGCGCGTGGCCGCCGGCTGCACGGTTTACCCCGCCCGTCTCCAGTGACCGTTCCGCGCCGTGCCCCTTTGTCCCTCCGCCCCTTTCCCCGTAACCTCCCCCATGGCCCCCACCAGACCCTTCATCGGCATCGACCTCGGCGGCACCAACATGCAGATCGGCGTCGTGGCGCCGGCGGGCAACGGTGACAAGGACGGCTTCAGGGTCGTGGGCCAGGCCAAGCGGAAGACCAAGGCCGAGGACGGCCCGGACGCGGTGATCGACCGCATCTGCGAGGGGGTGAACGAGGCGTGCGTCAGCGCGGGCATCCTGCCCGCCGGCATCGGCGGCATCGGCATCGGCGCCCCCGGCGTCATCGAGCCCACCAAGGGCGTGGTCGTTGAGGCCGTCAACCTGCGTTGGAACGACGTCGCCCTCGCCGACGCGATGTCGAAGAAGATGAAGACCCGCGTCGTCGTGGACAACGACGTCAACGTCGCCGTCTGGGGCGAGTACCGCCTGGGCAGCGGCAAGGCGTCCGCCCACATGATGGGCATCTGGATCGGCACCGGCATCGGCGGCGGGCTGATCCTGGGCGGCAGGCTGCACTACGGCCACTTCCTGAGCGCGGGCGAAGTCGGACACAGCATCCTCTTCCCCGGACACCCCCTGGGCTCGCGCACGCTGGAGAACAACGCCAGCCGCACCAACGTCAGCAACCGCATCATCAAGCTCATCAACAGCAACTACAAGAGCAAGCTCACGAGCGAACTGGGCGACGACCCCGACAAGTGGAGCAAGGAGGTCAAGAGCAAGCTCATCGCCCAGCATTACCGGGGGGGCGAGCGCGAGGACAACCTTGTCGTCCGCGTCGTCGACGACGCCGCGGAAATGATCGGAACCGCCGTCGCCAACTGCGTCACCGTCCTGAGCCTGGAGCGCGTGGTGCTGGGCGGCGGCCTCACCGAGGCCTGCGGCAAGCCCTTTGTCGAGCGCGTCGCCAGGACCGCCCGCGACCTGATCTTCCCGAGGTCGGCTGCGCAGGGAGTCGATATCTGCGCCAGCAAGCTCGAGGATCAGGCGGGCATCCTGGGCGCCGCGATGCTGGCGATGGAACGCAAGTGATCTGCGGTGCGTGTTCCGGGGCGGGCGGCGTGCAGGGGCGGCTTTTTCGCGGGTGTTTTTGAGCGGGCCTGTTTTCCAGGGCTTTCGCGCGGTGCGCGGGGTCCGAGAACGGCTGTTTTGGGCGGTTGCGCTGCTGGCTCTTGACTCTGCGCAGTGCATGGAGGTGTGCGTGCGTGGAGTTCGGGGTGGTGGTTGGAGTTCCCGAACGGCGGGCATGGTGCGGTGCTCCTGGGCGGTGGACAGGAAAGAGCGAGGGCCTCCCATATCCCCGGCAGCGCCCGCGTTTGTGCGCGCCGGGCGCGTGAAACCGGGGGGTTGCGGGCACGGCGGGCCTGGAAACACTGCGGCAGAAAAAGTTGCTTTTTTCCCAGGTCCCTGCGGGGCTGGGGTTTTTGACACGCGGCAGGTCGGTGTGTGCGAGAAACTCCTTCAGGGCGGGCGTTTGGGCGTGCTGCGTGCGCCGGGCTCTCTGGTGATGCCGGGTGCGCGTGCCACGATGGGGCGAGGAGGATTCCTGCCGGCGGGGGCGGCGGAGCGTCGTGGCTCACGCGGCGTTCTGCACTTTCCCACGGCGCTGTGGGGGTGTGCCGCACTCCGGGCAGGGGGCGGCCTGTGGTGTGTGGGGCAGCGGGTACCCGCAGGTCGGGCAACGCCCGGCGGCGGCGCGGCGTCCATTGCCGTTTGCGGTCCTAATTCCAATGGCCTTGCGTGCGTTGTGGTCGTGTGGTTGCTGTTGCGTTCGTCTGTATGGCATGGGACTTCGCGCGGGGCGGGCGCGGCGAGTCCGCCTCACGCGGCGTCCTCCGCCGACGCGGCTGCGTCGTCCTCGGGGGGCGCCGCGCGGTCCAGCACGCGCTGCAGGATGGGGCTGGCCGTGGGGCTCGTGGCTGCGACGGTCAGTTGCGTGAAGCCGGCGGGCGCACCTGGCTGTGGTTGGCGGTGTGCGTCCCGGCGGGGGGCGCGGCGCGTCAGGTCCAGGCCGGCTTCGATCACCGGGCGGGCGGCGCCGAGTGCGCCGCTGCGGATCAGCACGTTCCAGGCGGGCTCGCACCGCTTCCACAGCGCGGCGTACGACCAGTGCTTGAGCTTCGCGGATGCGGATGTGTGGGCGAGCGCGCCGCGCGTGATGTTCTTCCACGAGTAGAAGTCGCGGTAGGCCCGCCGGTACCCCTCTTCCAGCGCACCGGGCGTCATGTTGCGCGGCCTGAGCACGGCGTGGCGTGTGTCGTACAGGTCCCAGTCGCGGTGCAGCAAGCGCCCCTGCGACTGGGTCTGGCGGAAGAACTCGGTGCCGGGGTAGGGGGTTGCGATGTGGAACGTCGAGGTGGTCAGGCCCATTCGCACCGCCCAGTCCACCGTCCGCGAGAAGACATCGGGCCCGTCCCCGTCCAGGCCGAACACAAAGCTGCCGTTCACAGAGATGCCCAGGTCTCCGAGGCGTCGGATCGCTTCCTCGTAATCCCGGCGTTTGCCCTGCCTGTCGAGGTTGTGCGTCTTGCGCGTTGCGGCGAGCGATGTCTCGCTGAGGCTCTCAAAGCCCAGGAAGAGGGACCGCAGCCCCGCCTTGGCCGCGCGATCCGCAAGGTCCGTCCGCAGCACCGACTCGACGGTTGCCGCGCCCTGGAACACCCGGTGCATGCCCCGCAGGCCGTCGAAGAGCGCCTGCGCGGAGCGCACGTGGCCGAAGAGGTGGTCGTCCAGGAAGTACAGGTGCCGGCCCGGCAGCCGCTCGATTTCCGCGAGGGCGTCGTCCACGCGCTGCACGTAGAAGGAACGGCCGCCCTGGAAGAACGCGTCCTTGTAGCAGAAGGTGCAGTGGTGGGGGCAGCCGCGGGTGACGACGATGGAGTTGGGGACCAAGTACCGCGAGCGGCGGATGAGGTCGCGGCGTACGGGGGGTATCCCTTGCAGGCTGCGGGGGTAATGGCGGGAATCCCACGTGCGTCCGCGGCAGGGTTCCCCTGCGCGCCATGCTGCCAGGAACCGCGGGAAGGTCTCCTCGCCGGGGCCCAGGCACAGCGCATCTGCGTGCGCACGCGCTTCCTCGGGGAGGCTCGTGGCGTGCAGGCCGCCCAGGATGACGAAGGAGCCACGGCTGCGGAAGCCGTCGGCCAGCCGGTAGGCGCGGCGGGCGTTGGTGATGTAGGTCTGGATCACGACCAGGTCCGGGCTGCCCCATGCCGGGTCGTCGGGGTCGACCGCGGCTTCCACGTGCTCATCCACCAGGCGGGCGTCGGTCCCGGGCTCCAGGTACGCCGCGAGCGTGGCGAGTCCCAGGGGCGGGAACAGGCTGTACTTGATGGGTCGGAAGAAGGGGCTGGTCGCCTCGGTGAGTGCCGGCAGGATCATGAGTACGCGCATGTGTGCTCCCGCACGGGAGTACAGCCCGGGGTCATCCCGGGTTCACAGCACGCAGCAGATCCGGGCGGGATGGACGGTCAGCTACGGCTGCACCAGCAGTTCAAACTCGTCGTCCTTGATCATGCCGATGCCGGGCGCGTACCACTTGTGGCTGGTGCCGGGCTCGAGGGGCGTGGTTTCTCTCAGGTGGAGGCAGTGGCGGAACGTGCCGGCCGGCACCGTGAGCGTTTCGTCTGTGGACACGACTTCCACCCGGTCGAGCGCCACGCCGGGGGCCACTTCCTGGTAGTACTTCATGCCCGGGCGGGGCTTGCCGGGGATCATCAGGCCGAAGCGGGCACCGTCGACGCCGGAGCGCCATGCGCTGTCGTGGCTTGTGACTTTGCCGCCATGGTAGTTGTCCACGTCTTCGCCGAAGTAGTAGACGTCGCTGGTGGCAGGGTCGGTGGCGAAGAAGTTCAGTGAAACCTCTTCCAGTTCCCCGTCCCGGGTCTCGCGCTCTTCCATCACCCCGACCGGGGCGCCGTCGATGACCTTGGTTTCGGGGAGGATGCTGACGGTGAGCGTGTCCGTGCCGTGGGACAGCTTCAGCACACGGCCGGGCTGCACCGGGAGCCAGGGGTTGTCGCCCGTGGGCGAGAAGCGGGCCTTGTTGCCCGTGAACTGGTCCCGCCAGCCTTCCGCTTCACCGTCGTTTCCTGCGTGACGGTCCGCCGGGCCCTCCTGTTTGTTCGAGATGATCCTGCCGTCGGCGTTTACGACCAGTTCCCACTCCCGTCCGGCGCGGATGATGTCGGTCTCGTACACGGCTTCGCCGTCGCGCTGCGTCCGTGCGATGTCCTCCAGGGTGCCGCCGTGGAGTTCCGCCTCGATGGTCTTGCGCACGGCTGGGGGTGTTTCCTGCAGGGGGACTTTCACCTCCTGAGGTCCGGGGCTGGCGTCCGATGGCTGGCGGTGCCGGGGGTGTGCGCAGGCGCAGAGGAAGGCCGCTGCCGATGCTGCCACGATCAGTTTCGCGTTCATCGCAGGCTCCTGGTTGGGTGTGTGGGGTCCCGGGCCGTGCCTGGCCATGAGTCTATCCGGTTGGTGATTCTGCGCCTCGTGGTGGTCCGGGTGGTGGTCCGGGTGGTGGGCCGCGTTGCGGCTGCCTGAGCTGGTCTGTGCGCCGGGGGCGTGTGGGCGGCGCGCGGGGTTCCTATCCTGTTTCATGCCAACCCAAGTCTCTCTCGACACGTCCATGGGCACCATCGTCCTCGAGCTCGACGACAAGGCGGCCCCGGTTTCCACGGCCAACTTCCTGTCGTACGTGGACAGCGGGCACTACGACGGCACGATCTTCCACCGGGTCATCGACGGGTTCATGATCCAGGGCGGCGGGTTCACGCCGGACATGTCGCAGAAGCCCTGCGGCAAGCCGATCAAGAACGAGTGGCAGAACGGGCTCAAGAACAAGAACTACACCGTGGCGATGGCACGGCTGGGCGACCGGCGGCCGAACCCGAGCACGGTGGACTCGGCGACGGCCCAGTTCTTCATCAACGTGAAGGACAACAGCTTCCTGGACCAGCCCCAGCCCGACGGCGGCGCGTACGCGGTCTTCGGGAAGGTTGTGAAGGGCACCGAGGTGGTGGACAAGATCCGGAAGGTTCCCACGGGCAACCATGGGCACCATGGCGACGTGCCGAAGACGGCGGTGGTCATCAGCAAGGTCACGCGGCTCTGATACGCCGGCGTCTACCGCCCCTGGCTGCGGCCGCGGGCGTCGACGAACATCTGGGGCACGGGGTAGCGCTGCAGGAGCTGCATGCCGGCCTTGCTGTCGGTGCGGTAGACGAACAGTTCTTCGTTCCGGCTGTCGAGCACGAGCAGCAGGTCCTCGTTGCCGATGTCGGTTGTCATGCAGGTGAGCCCGCCGGTCTGGGAGACCACGGCCCCCTGCGCGACGCCCTCGGGCAGCCAGGAGAAGTCGGGTGTGCGGGCTGCGGGCGACGGCGCGGCGAACATGCCGAACAGCGTGCCGACGAGGGCGAAGAGGGTGGCCCAGAGGGTGACCACGAGCGAGCGGGGTGTCCTTGACGTGGTGTGCATCAGCGCCCCCTCGCCGCGCGGCTGTCGTTCAGGATGCTGCGGTACCCGGCGCCGATCATGGCCTGCTTAGTCGCGTCCCACCGCAGGGCCACGGCCTCCTGGTTGGCGGAATCGACCACGTACACGACAGAATTGGGGCCGACGTTGCTCTTGCCCGCGACCATGGTGTACTCACCCCGGGCGCGGATGTCTGCGGCGCGGACTGAGTCCTGTGCGCGGGCGTGGCGGGCGATGAAGACGCCGACCACCGCCGCGGCCACGAGGGCGTTGGCGATGAGCAGCGGTCGGACCTGGGATCGAGGGGTGCTCATGGCTTGGGTGCCTTCCGGGCTGCGGCCTACGGCTGTGTGTGGCGGGGCGGGGGTGTGCGGACGTTCCTGGGATGGCTGCGCCACCTGTGCCGTCACCGTGCCGGTTGCGAATTCCCCATCCTTCGCGCAGGGTCAGTCCTGGTGCGTCCGCTTGGCGGGAATAAACGCTGCGCCCAGCACGACTGCCAGGATCAGGGCGATGCAGAGGTACATAGCCACGCCCGGCGCGGTGGGGGGGGTGCCCGGCTTGGGTGGCGTCAGCGGCGCGGGCGTCGAGGACTGGGCGAGGGTGAACTGCATGGGCAGATGATACGGCTCAAGGCCCCCGGGGGTTGCTGGCGGGCGGTGGGCCTTTGGGGGGCGGGGCGGGGCTTTCTTACAGCTGTAGCACGGCGTGCACGAGCCCGCAGTTCTTGAGCCGGTCGCGGCCCTTGAGGTTTGTGAGTTCGATCAGCACCGAGATGCCGGCGATCTCGACCTTGGCGGTCTGCTGCACCAGTTGGATGCAGGCCTCGAGCGTGCCGCCTGTGGCGAGGAGGTCGTCCACGATGAGGACGCGCTTTGCCTTAGCGAGGGCGTCGGCGTGGACTTCGAGGCGGTCGGTGCCGTATTCGAGGGCGTATTCCACCCGCTTGACGGGTCGGGGGAGTTTTCCGGCCTTGCGGACGGGGACGAAACCGACGGAAAGGGCCTGAGCGACGGCGATGCCGAAGATGAAGCCGCGGGACTCGGCCCCGATCACCATGTCGACTCCCCTGCCCCGGAAGGGGTTGGCCATGAGTTCCACGGCGAGGGAGAGGCCCCTGCTGTCAGAGAGAAGGGGCGTGAAGTCGCGGAAGACGATTCCCGGCTTGGGGAAGTCGGGGACGTCGAGGATGAGGGACTTGAGGTAGGTTTCCATGGGGAGTGGTATTGAAGGGCGGGCGAGGGTCGGGGACGAATGGAACTGCGGGTTGGCCGTGCGCGGCGGTGCTGGGGTTTTTCTCGGTGGTCATGCCGGGGAATATCGGGTGGGGGTGTTGAGGTGGGGGCGGGCGAGGAAATCTGGCGGAATGGTGGCCAACTCCCTGTTCATGTGGCATGTTATAGGTGGGGTGGTGTCAGTGGCGGGCGGCGGTCGGGCCGTTCTTTGCCGGAGGCTGGTCATGCAATGGAAGACTGGCGTTGCGTTGGTGGTCGCGGCCGGCATTGCGTCGGTCGCGTGCGCGTCGGTTGAGCAGGGGGGCGCGCAGGTGAAGTTTGAGGTCTATGACCCCGTTGCGTCTGCGTGGACGAGCAGCATGACGGCGCAGCCCGGGCAGCAGGTGGAATGGCGGGTGGTGGTTTCGTACACCGGCACGCGGACCGACCTGTTCGCGCTGGGTGACTCGCGCTATCAGCCCACGCTGAGCAACACGGACAACGTTGGCGCCGGCGCCCTCGCGGATCAGTTGGGCGTGTGGCGCACCGGGGGGGTGAGCGGCAGCGGATTTCCGGGCTCGATGCTGTCGGTTGCGGAGGGTGCGTTCGGCGGGGCGTTGCCGGACTACGGGCGGGTGACGTATGGCGGCACGGGGACCAGCGACGACGCGTCGTACCAGAACCTCATCACGACTTTCCGGCATTCCTTAGGTTCGGCGGGTGCACCCGCGGGCTCGTGGATCCGGGTGGCGGGTTCGTTCGTGACGCAGTGGCCGCGGGACCCGATCACCGGCACGGCATCCGTGACGGACACGAACCGGATCCTGAGGGGCATTCCGGCGATGCAGGTTTCGATGGCCCTGAACCCTGTTGTGCACCTTGCGGGTGTGAGCAACCTGGTGGTGTTCCGGCAGGCGATCGTGCTGAGTGACGACAGCGCGCCGCGCACGATCGAGGTGAGCACGTTCCGTGGCTCATTCCTGCGGATGGGGACGGGGAGCAGCACGGACGACCGGCGGTACATCACGTGGCAGACGGGGCCAACGGACATGGGGAGCCATCGGACGCTGGAGCCGGACATCATCCCGGCTTCGATCACGCTGGTGCCGGGGCCTTCCGTTCTGCCTGCATTGGCGGCGTTTGGGGCGTTTGGCATTCGCCGCCGGCGCGCGGGTTGCTGACTTTGTCCTGCAAGGAGCCCATGATGAAGCGCACACTTTCCCTGCTTGTCGCCGTGTCCGGGTTCGCGTGCACCTGCCTTGCCCAGGTGGAGGCGAATGGGGGTCAGCTGAGGTTCGAGGTGCTCAACCCCAGCACGGGGACGTGGGGGAGTGAGTACAACGACGCGATGTCGGGGCAGCAGATCGAGTGGCGCGTGGTGGCGTCGTATATCGGGACGCGGACCGACCTGTTCGCGATGGGCGAGGTGCTGTATCAGCCCACCATCAGCAACGTGGACAACCTCGGGACTGGTGCCCAGGCGGACCAGATCGCGCCATGGAGGAACGGTGGCGCGGGCGGCAACTCAGTGCCGAGCTCGATGCTGACGGCCGCGGACGGGAACATCGTGGGGCCGTTGCCGGGCGGGTACGGGCGGGTCGGCTTCGGCGGCACTGTGACGGCGGCGACGTGGTCCAACCTCATGACAAGTTTCCGTCATTCCGGCGGGTCGGACTCCGCGCCGGCGGGTGAGTGGATCCGGATCGCCGGCAACTTTGTCACGCAGTGGCCGCAGGCCTATGTGAACGTCGCGCCGGATGCGGCGGCGGTGAACCGGATACTGCGGGGCATTTCGTCCATGCAGCAGAGCCAGGCCTTGGCGCCGACGTTTCACATTCCGGGTACTCAGAATCTTGTCCTCTTCCGGCAGGCGATCATCCTCAGCGACAGCCCGGAGGTGAGGGAGCTGCAGATCAGTACGTTTCAGCAGGCGTTGCGGCGGGTGGGGGGCACAACCTCGACGGATGACACGCGGTACATGAGCTGGCAGACGGGCTCGGTGGACAGCGGGTCCTACCGCACCGGGGTGGTGATTGTGCCGGCGATCATCCGGGTGAACATTCCATCGCCTGGGGGCGCTTGTGTGCTGGGTGCGGGCGCGGTGTGGGTGGTCCGGCGTCGGCGGTCTATCCGAGGGCGCGGCGCTCTTTCCATGCCCAGGTGAGGAAGGACAGCGTTGTCAGTGCCGCGCCTCCGCCCAGGAGGGCGATCGCCTTGAGCCATGACGGGCGGCGGAGCCGGAGCACCCAGCAGCGGGAGGGGTCGGGGCCGGTGCGGCCGCGGAGGGCCTGCTGGTCACCCGGGTTGATGTAGTCGGCTCTTCCCTCGACGAAGCCCTCGAGGCCGTGGTCGGTGAGGTATGCGCCGATGTCTTCGGGGGCTTGTGCGTCGGGGAACCAGGCGACGACGGTGCAGCCGGCGGCGGGCGGTGCTCCCGGGGCGGGGTGGAGGACGGCGAATGCGCCGTGCCAGTCTCCGTTGCGGTCGGTCTTGACGATGAGGTCGGGGCTGGGCGTGCCGTCGGTGATCTTCACGTGGCCGAACCTGGCGAGGCCGTCGGGGCCGGTCGCTTCGGCGAGGGTGATCTGCGTGGCGGGCAGGAGCCAGCGCGTGCAGCGGACAGCCTCGATGGTTCCCATGATGAGGAGGGCGGCGCAGGCCACGACGAGCCCGATCACGAGCCTGATCATCATCCGGCGTCCGAGCCATTCCAGCATTGCTGCACCGTACCGTGGAATGGTGTATGTTGCAAACCGGAGAAGCCCGGCGTGCGTAGGTGCTGGCCGGTCCTGAACTCCTTTGCATGCAGACTGACCTTTCCATTTCCGGAGTGGGGCGTGAAAGTGGGTCTCCCGTTGGCACTCCCCAGCTGGTGGAGGGGGACCGGGGG
This sequence comes from Phycisphaerales bacterium, assembly GCA_046350475.1. GTDB lineage: Bacteria > Planctomycetota > Phycisphaerae > Phycisphaerales > UBA1924 > BJHL01. Next base: position 1,149,105 of record JAXMAJ010000001.1, read on the forward strand.
TGCGCGACGTGCGGGTATAACTTGCGTGGTCTGGCGGTGGGCGCGCGGTGCCCGGAGTGTGCGTTGCCGGTGGAGGATTCGCTGCGGGAGAACCTGCTTGCGTATTCCGGGTATGAGTACCGGCGCAGGCTGATCATCGGGTTTCATGCGGTCTTCTGGGGGACGGTTCTTTCCGTTGCCTTGAGCCTGTTGAGTTCGGTGCTGATGGTGGTGCTGGCGGGGTTGGGCGCGGCGTACATGGGTGGGGCGGGGCAGGTGATGGGGATTCTCCGGTTTGCCTTGAATGTGGTGACGCTGGGCGGGATCTGGCTGGTGGTGCTGCCGGATCCGGGGGTTGGTGCGGATCGCGACGCGGCAGGGGCTCGGCGGTGGGTGCGGGCGTGTGTGCTGGTGTCGGCTGTGGCGTGGCTGGTGGCATGGTTGATCTCGGTGTGGGGTCCGGCGTCCATTTCGGGCGTCCGCGTGGCCGGCGCGGCGCCCGCCTTGTGGTGGTGGCTGGTGTATGTTCCGTGGATCGTGGGCGGCATCGCACAGGCGTTGCTTGCGTGGTGGGTGTGCGTGTACCTGGGGTGGGTAGCGGTGCGGATTCCGAGCAGGGTGCTCGCGGGGCGGGCGGGGCGGCGTCGGTGGTGGGTCAGTCTGCTGCGTGGGTCGCAGGTTTTTCAGGTTGGCTACACGCTGCTGGTGGTGCTTTGGTCCAGCCCGGCGATCATGGGCATGCTCTGGGTGTTCAACCTTGTTTCACAGCTGATGATGATCGTGGCGATGGCCCTCTTTGCGGGCCTGCTCTGGTCCATCTGCGGAGAGGTCGTGCGCATACACCGGGTGGTGCGGGCGGACTCTGGCCGCTAGTGGTTGTTCGCGCTACCTTGGGGCATGTCCGCTGCGCACGACCGCACCCCTTCCTCCGGGCACCCCGCGAATCGCCTGGCGGGGAGTTCCAGCCCGTACCTGCTGCAGCACGCGCACAACCCGGTGGACTGGTACCCGTGGGGCGAGGAGGCGTTTGGCGAGGCCCGGCGGCGGGGCGTGCCCATTTTTCTGTCGATCGGGTACAGCACGTGCTACTGGTGCCATGTGATGGAGCGCGAGTCGTTCGAGGATGCGGCGACGGCGCGGCTCATGAACGGTCGCATGGTGTGCGTGAAGCTGGATCGGGAGGAGCGTCCGGACCTGGACGACATCTACATGGCTGCGACGGTGGCCATGACGGGGCAGGGCGGCTGGCCGATGAGCGTGTTCCTGGAGCCCGACACGCTGCGGCCATTTTTCTGCGGGACGTACTACCCCAGGGAGCCCATGCACGGGCGGCCGACGTTTCAGCGCGTGGTGGAGGGCATCACGGACGCCTTTCATGCGCAGCGGGAGGATGTGCGTGCGCAGGCGGCGCGGCTCGCGGGGGCGGTGGGGGAGCAGCTTGCGGACGAGCGGGCTCGGGTGGCGCTGGGGATGGGGACCATCGAGGACGCGCTGTCGCGGGTGCTTGCGCTCTTTGACCCTGTGCACGGCGGGTTCGGGTCGGCGCCGAAGTTCCCGCAGTGCGTGTTCCTTGAGTTCCTGCTGGATGTCCGCGGGATCGCGGACGGGGAGACGCGCGCGGCGGTGGACCGGTGCGTCAAGACCACCCTGGACGGGATGGCGGCGGGCGGCATTCACGACCACGTGGGGGGCGGGTTTCACCGGTACAGCGTGGACGCGTCCTGGACGGTGCCGCACTTTGAGAAGATGCTGTACGACCAGGCGCAGATGGTGAGCGTGTACCAGCGTGCGTCGCGGGAGCTTGGGGAGCCCTGGTACCACCGGGTGGCGCTGCGTGCGGCGTCGTTTGTCGGGCAGGAGCTCACTGACCCGGCGGGGGGTCTGTGGTCGGCGGTCGATGCGGAGGTGGAGGGGCGTGAGGGGCTCAACTACCTGTGGACGCCCGGGCAGGTGCGTGCGGTCGCGCCGGAGCCTGAAGCCTCGCTCATGATCCGGGCGTTTTCGCTGGACCAGCCCCCGAACTTCCGTGACCCGCACCACCCGGATGACGCGCCTTCCTGGGTTCTGCGCATGCCGGGCACGCCGCTGGTGGTTTCGTCGCGGGAGGGCATGGCGGAGGGGGAGTGGGGGTCGGCCCTTATGGGCGCGGTGGCGGGGTACCTGGTGGACGCGCGGAGGGCCCGCCCGTCTCCCCGGGTTGACACCAAGGTTCTGGCGTCGTGGAACGGCATGGCGTTTTCTGCACTCGCGTTGCTCGAGGGCCGGGCAGGGGGGGCGGGAGCGCCTGGGTCGGACCTGCTCGCGCGGTTCTCGCGGGCTCTTGATCGCCTGACCACGCCCGCGCACGGGCTGCTGCGCGCCCCGGGAGTGCCTGCGTTCCTTGAGGACTATGGGGCGATGGCGTCTGCGTGCGTGGCTGTTGCCCGGGCATCGGCTGCTGCACCGGCGCAGGTTCGCGCGGCGCTGCTGGATCGGGCGCGCGCGTTCATCGAGCACGCGGTCCGCGGGTGCACGGAAGGGTCGGGCGACGGGGTGCGGATCTTCGATGCTCCGTCTTCACCGGACCTGTTCGTGCGTGCGTGTTCCACGCACGATGGCGCGATGCCGAGCGGGTACTCGCTGTTCCTGCATGGGCTGCTCGATGTTGCGGAGGAGAGTTCCGCGGAGGAGGCTGGGCGGCTGCGCGGGGTCGCGGCGTCGCTGCTTTCGGCGATGTCCGGGCGGATTGCGGAGAGCCCGGTGGGCTCGATCAACTCGGTGCGGGCGCTGTTGCGCCTGGTGCGCGCGGCCCCGGAGCTTGCGGCCTCACTCGCGGATGTCGCGCCGGGCGGCGGGCTTCCCGCGTCGCTCCGCGTTGTTTCCTCAGCGACCGCCGTGGAGGTGCTGGCGACGGAGGAGCGCATCGTGCTCGCGGAGGACGCTCCTGCACAGTTCACGCTGCGTGTCCGTATCCGGCCGGGGTTCCATGTGATTGCCGCGGACCCCGGGGGGGGCGGGCCTGCGTCCCTGGTGCCGTTCCGGGTCGGCGTGTTTCACGGATCGGGGGTAGTGGCCTATGCGGATTACCCACAAGGAAGTCCGTTGAGTGGTTACGGCAATGCGGGCGCCTACGAGGGCGAATTCGACCTCCCGGTGGCCCTGGAACGCTCCGGCGCGTGGTCGGGCACCCCGTTGCTGATGGTTACGTTCCAGGCCTGTTCGGATACCGAGTGCCTTGCGCCGGCGCGGGTGGAGCTTGATATCGCGCTTGATCGGGGCTGATCGACAGCTGGCGGGAGGGTGGTCCTGGTGGGGCCTGCGGGGTCGGTTTGCGGGGACGGGGTGGGCCGGGGTTGACCCGGTCCGGCACCGATGTCCGGGGTGGGCTATGCTTCGGGCGATTCTCAGGGATTCCCGCCCTGCCTTCGGGCGGACCTGTGGGTTGCCGACGCTCCGACTTGCCCGGGTGAAGCACGGTTTCAGGATTTCTCGGGCAGTTTGGATGACAGTGATGAAGCTTTACGTCGGCAATCTCTCTTTCAAGACCACAGAAGACGCCCTCCGCGCTGCCTTTGAGCAGTTCGGCGAGGTCGCCTCGGCCCAGATCGTTATGGACCGGGAAACCGGCCGCAGCCGCGGCTTCGCGTTCGTGGAGTTCACGGATGGCGAGGCGGGCAAGGCCGCCATCGAGGGCATGAATGGCAAGAACCTCGACGGTCGTGACCTGACCGTGAACGAGGCTCGCCCGCGCGAGGAGCGTCCCCGCGGCGGCTTCGGCGGCGGCGGCGGTGGTGGTCGCGGCGGCTTCAGCCGTGGCGGCGGCGGTGGTGGCTTCGGCGGCGGCCGCGGCGGTGGCGGCGGTGGCGGTGGCTGGGGCGGCAGCCGTGGCGGCAGCGGCGGCGGCAGCGGCGGCTGGTAATCAGCCCGGCTCAAGCGCACCTGCTTGACAACATCAACTTGAACACAGCCGGGGCCTCTCGTGGGCCCCGGCTGTTGTTTTTGGCCTGGTTCCTCCGGTGGTTATCAGTGTGCGGTGCATTCCAGGAAATTCGTGGAACCCGGGTCTGTGCTCAGTGTCAAAGATAGTGATCCCTAACCTAGCGTACCTCAGGGAAGGTCGGGTGCGGGAGACAAAGGAGAAGGCCGTGAATCGTCTGTTCCATCGTGGTCTTGCTGCGATTGTGGTGCTTGCGGGGCTGGGGATGGTCTCCCAGGCTGGGGCTGCCGAGGGCCACCGTGGGGGCGAGGAAGGGTGGCACGGCGATCGTGGGGCGGAGGCGGATTACTCGGCGCTTGGCCGTGGCCATGGCCGCGGCGACCGGGGCCGTCGGGACGGGCACGACGGCCGCGACCGGCGCGACCGGGGCTGCCACAAGCCGGTCATCATCCGTCCTGCCCGTCCGGTGATCACGCTGCGTCCTGGCATCCGGATCGTCATCGTGGGTGGCGACCGGTGCGAGCCCCGGCGGGATGTCTGCCGCTAGGCGGGTGCGGAACACACGTCCTCTGCCCGCCGGGCCCGCGAGGGCCTTGTGCGGACACCTGAGGGAGGAAGGGCCGGCGCGCGTAGCGTCGGCCTTTTTTTGGTTCAGGGCTTCACGAAGGTCGCGCGGGGGCGGTCCTTGACGACGCCTGGGAACTGGAGCGCGCGGCCGTGGGTCACGCAGTACACGCCGGGGGCGAGGATGCCGGCGGCCATGAGGGATTCGGTCAGGTTCTGGAGAGCGTCGCTGCGGCGCATCTCGAAGGGTCGCATGGCGCCGGTGAGGATGATGGGGACTGCGGGCGTGGGGAACTTGCGCTGGAGGTGTTCGCCGGTCAGGGTGAGCGTGTCGGTGCCGTGGAGGATGACGATGCCGGCGGGCCTGACGCGCAGCACGGCTTCGACGGTCTCGGCGATGGTCTCGCGGTCCTCCGGGGTCATGAGCTGGCTGTCTTTGCTCATGAGTTCGATTGTGGAGATTGAGGTGTCTTCCAGGCGGAGGCGGCGGACCATGCGGTCGACGATGCTCCGGCGGTTTTCGAGCGAGCCGGACTGTTCGTCGTAGGTCTTTTCGATCGTGCCGCCGGTGGTGATGAGCGTCAGGTGCCGCATGGGGGATTATTCACCGCGGGGGTTGCCGCCGTCGGGGTGGCTTGTTTGCGGTCGGTCGCGGGGTAGTTTCGCGGGCAGGGGGCGTCACCCGCTGCCGACGGCGTCCAGCAGGTCGGCGAGGTCGCGCCAGTAGGCGGGGTACGTCTTGGCGACGCACGCGGGGTTGCGGATGCCGGTGTGGGGCCTGCGGAGCGCGATGAGGGAGAGGGCCATGGCCATGCGGTGGTCGTCGTAGGTGTCGAGCTCGACGCGCGGGGCGGATGGGGAGCAGTCGATTCCTCCCTGCGGCGGCGTGATGGTCACGGCGCCGTCGTCGCCGCTGACGGGGTTTTCCACCCTGACGCCGAGCTTAGTGAGTTCCTTCCGCATGGCCTCGATGCGGTCGGACTCCTTGACGCGCAGGGTCCGGAGGCCGCGCAGGATGCTGGTGCCGTTGGCGAAGCAGGCGACGCTGGCGAGCGTCATTGCGGCGTCGGGCATGTCGCCCATGTCGGCGAGGATCGGCTCCACCGGGCCGGCGCCGGTGACGCTGATGAACGCGTCGGCCCTGGGCCCGCCGCCGGCGCCTGTTTCGTGCTGCGTGAGTGCGCCCATGCGTGCGAGGAGGGGTGCGAAGCGGGCGTCTCCCTGGACGGAGAGGTGGGAGAGGCCGAGCACCCTGCAGGTGACGCCGGGGAGGAGGGCGGCGGCTCCCAGGAAGTATGTCGCGGCGCTGGCGTCGGGCTCGACGTCGTAGCGGAAGGACGCCAGGCCGGTCTGGGCCTTTCCCACGCCCCGGACGCGGATGACGCGCAGGTCGTCGGAGGACTGGACCCATGCTCCCAGGCGGGCCAGGAGCCAGAGCGTCATGCGGATGTACGACGGGCTGGTGGTTTCGCCGGTGAGTTTCACCGTCAGGCCGCCGGGCAGGAACGTCCCGGCCATGAGGAGTGCGCTGATGAACTGGCTGGACGCGGTGGTGCCCAGCGTCACGGTGGGGTCCGCGCCCGGCTCTGCGGGGTGCACGCGCAGGGGGGGGAATCCGGGCTGGGCGAGGTACTCCACGCGGGCGCCGAGCTGACCGAGGGCGTCGCCCAGTTCGCCGATGGGGCGTTGGCGCATGCGGTCGTTACCGTCGAGGGTGACGGGGGCGTCTGCGAGGGCGGCGGCGGCGGCGAGGAAGCGCATGGCGGTGCCGGCGTTGCCGAGCTGCAGCGAGGCGCCGCCGGGGGTCCGGGAGGAGCGGGGGCGGCCGGAGAGGCCCCACACGCGGACGAGGGCGCTGCGCTCGTCGACGCGGACATCGGCCCCGAGCGTGCGGAGGGCCTCGATCATCCGGCGGGTATCGTCCCCGTCGGTCTGGGCGTTGCCGAGCGTGGATTCGCCCGCGGCGAGGGCGGCGAGCAGGAGGGCCCGGTTGGTGAGGCTCTTGGAGCCGGGCGGGCGGACATCGAAGGTCACCGGGCGTCCCCGGCTGCGCGCGTGCGGGAGCGTCAGCACGCCGGGGAGGCGTTCAAGCGGCAGGCGGAGTGGATCGCTTTCTGAAGGCATCGCTGAAGGAATGGACCACAACGCGACCACGCCCGCACCTGCGGTGCGTGCTCAGACCCCTGGGGCGGTGGGACCCTCGCCAGCGGCAGGAGTGTAACGTGCCGGCGCGGGTGGCGATTGCGGGCGGGCGGTTAGTCGGCGCCGTCCCTGCGGAAGACCGCGACGACGTCTTCCACGGGGATCACGAAGAGGCGGTTGTCGCCCTCGAAGTCCACGGGGATGGCGTGCTTGGGGTTGAAGAGCACGCGGTCGTACTTTTCGAGGGGGTAGTCGGCGTCGCGTTCCACCTGGGCGGAGATGGCGACGATGCGGCCGGTGAGTGTGGGGATCTCGATCTTGTCGGGCAGGTGGATGCCGGACTTGGTCTGCTTCTTGTCCTCGTCCTTGCGGATGAGGACGCGTTTGCCGATGGGCTCCACGGTTTCGATGCCGCGGCCGGGCCGGGCGGGGCGTTCTGAGTCTTGCTTGGCCATCGGGGGAGGGTAGGGGACGCTCGTGCGGTTCCACCGGGCTTCCGTGCGGCGATTCGCCTCGTCAGTCCATGTTGGGCAGTGCCGCCCGCTCACCGGTCGCGACGATGGACTTGAGGTGCTTTCGCACCCGGTCCAGCAGGTTCCAGTACAGGATGAGCGCGATCAGTGGTCCAAGGCCCAGCAGGAGGACTCCGACGGTGCTGAGGACCGGCAGTTGCCACATGAACTTCCTGGCCCGAGTTTCCATAAAGCGGTCGGGGATCCGTCGTGCTGTCCCGTTGACGAATCTCATCATCGCGAAGAACTGCACCGCCATTGCGGCGACGCTCGCGATGGACAGCAGGCCGTCGACAATCCCGGTCACGCTCAGCGAGAACCCTGTATTCACGCCCCCGGTGTACGCCATCATTGCCATGGATGCGCCGGTGATCACGATCTGCGCAATCGCCGCCATGCGGGCAACATTGCGGGCAGAATCAGGCTTCTCCGTGCTTGCGAATTGGGGGTCGGGCTCCGTGAGCTTGAGGTACCCGATGAGTGTGACGAAGCTGATAGCCGTGTTGATGCCGGCCATCACGAGCACAACCGGCTGGGTGTTCTTCACTCCGAAGACGCCGGTGATCGCCGCGATGGACACGCCAAACGTAAGGACACCGGCACAGATCGATGCCAGGATGCCGTTGAGCACCCATGTGTATCCCTGGAGCAGCGTTCTCGGGTACTCCGGGGAGGCGAATTGCAGAAGCATGCCGCGCAGCGAGTCCTCCAGGGGCGTGCCGCACTCGGCGCAGCGTCCGGTCGGGGGTAGTCCTTCCAGGGCGTACCCGCACCTGATGCACGACTTGCCGGACGTGGGGCTGGCGCCCGCTGGCGCTGACGTCACAGCAGCAGTCTCTGGTGGGGTGGTCATGCCATCAGCATACACGGGGGGCGGCGGCGGTCGCAAGCGGCGGGCGCTGGGGCAACGCACCGCTTCCTACAGCCTCGCTCTTGCCAGCCCCGCTTCGCCGAGGACTTCCTCGGCGTACTCGTTCATGGCGTCGCGGAGCTGCTCGAAGCTCTCAAGGACGTAGTAGATGGGCTGGAAGTGGTCGATCTCAAAGTCGGTGTTGCAGATACGTTCCATGTCGAAGGGCCGGTATTCGGGCACGTCCCGGGGGGTGCAGTCCGGGGCGCTGCGTCCCTGCTGCTCCCAGCGGCCGGTGAGGGAGTAGGCGGACTCGGCGTGGCTGGAGACCAGGCCGCTGCCGTACACCTTGATCTTTCCGTCCTCCTTGATGAGGCCGAACTCCACGGTGAACCAGAAGAGGCGCCCGAGGCGCTTGATGTGGTGCTCGTCCTCGCAGAGGAGGGCGGCTTTGCCGTAGGTCTGGAGGAAGTCGGCGAAGACACGGAGCGTGTGGAGGGGGACGTGCCCGAATACGTCGTGGAAGATGTCGGGCTCTGGCAGGTAGTCCATCACCTCGCGGGGGCGGATGAGCACGGTGGTGGGGAACTCACGCTGGGCGAGGCAGGCGAAGAAGGCCTTGGCGGGCAGGTAGCCGGGCACGCCGTACGACGCCCAGCTGCTCTGGGCCTGGAGGAACTTGTTGATGCCGTTGAGGCGGGCGCCCCTGGGGAGCACGTCGCCGCCGGCGATGGTGATGTCCTGCGTCAGCACAAGGTCGTCGAGGAGGGGCAGTCGGTCGCGTGTGAGGCGGAGGATCTTCATTCCCTCGATGAACTGGCGGGAGACCTGCGCTTCCAGCACGCCCCAGCGCCGGTCGAACAGGTCGCGCCACACTTCGTGATCGTCCTGGGTGTAGCGGGCGTACTGCTGGGTGATGTAGAATCGGTCGGCGTCGATCTGCGATGCGGGCAGGTTGGGGGCGTTGTCCGCCGCGGCCTGCGCGAGCCTGGCTTCGTCGTTGTCGATCACGTTGTTGTAGCGGATGTCCTGGCGCATGCTGCCTCCGTGGGTGGTGACCGGGCGGCAAATGGTATCGGGCGCTGCGGGGCGGCGTTGCGCGGGGGCCTTGTCGGGGGCGCAAAGGCCGGGGTTTCGGGTATATTGCGCGGGAACCCAGGAGTGCCTGCGATGGCCATTGACCCGATGCTGTACGAGAAACTGAGCGGGCGGAAGGGCGACCCGATGGACCGTCTGGGCGCGGTCTCGGCGCAGCACGACGCGCGAAAGCTGGAGCGGGACAGCGCCCCCAAGGGTGTGTCCGGGGGGCTTGCGGCGTATTGGCACCACTCCTGGAAGTACCGGATGATCATCGGCCTGGTGGGGGGCCTGATCCTGCTGCTGGGGCTTGTGTTGGGGCTTGTGTTGGGGCTGCGGAAGTGGTGAATCAGCGTGGCGCGTTGATCCAGCCGAAGGGCTGCTGGACGTTGAAGCGCCAGGACAGGTCGCTGATGGAGTACCAGGTGGGCGTGGTCGACTTGGCGTTGACGAAGATGTCGTTGCACTCGAAGTCGGTCACACGGTTCTGGACTTCTTCGCCGTCGTTGGGCATCTTCCAGAGCTTGACGGAGCCGTCGAGGTAGGAGATGTGGCCGCCGCGTGCGTGGCGCATGGTGAGCTGGTCTTCGTTGCCGAAGCCGCCGTCGCGGTAGGTCTGGTTCCACCACCTGGTGCTCTCTTCGAAGAAGATGGGCATGGAGGGGAAGTAGACGAGGTTGGACCAGTCCGACTGGGGCAGGGTGCGGACGTTGTTGTTGGAGGCGGGGCGGAGGTAGGCGAACTGGTGTGTGTTGCCGAGCTTGGCGCCCTCGGTCTCGTCGAAGAATGTGTAGTCGAACTGGACGCCGGTGCGGCTGGACCAGAGGTTGGTGCGTTCTGCGCCGTTGAGCACCTGGCGCTTGTTGGTGGGGCATTCGCCGACGTTGTGGGCGTTGCCGAAGTATTCGTAGAGGAGGCCGGGCACGCGTTCGCCGTTCCTGATCTGCTGGGCCCAGAGGAAGACGTTGCGGTCGTCGGGGTCCGGGTTCGGGTCCACGGGCCACTGCACGGGGCCGGCGGGCCAGGACGCGCGGGGGGCGGCGGGGAAGACGGTGTCGTGGTAGTCGGTGGCGTAGTTGAAGGTCGCGGAGGCGAACTGCTTCATGTTGTTCATGCACTTGACGGTGCGCCCGGCCTCGCGGGCCTTCTGGAGGGCGGGCAGCAGCAGCCCGATCAGCACGGCGATGACGGCGATGACGACGAGCAGCTCGATGAGCGTGAACGCGGGCCGGCGGCGGTGGTGGGTCGTGTGGATCATGGTGTGCTCAGCGGGTGTGCTCAGCGGCTGTGCTCAGCGGGGGCTGTTGATCCAGCCGTACGGGACGTTCTGGGCGTAGGCGATGGACACGCGGTACCAGTTTGTTCCCTTCCCCTTGGTGTTGATGTACAGGTCGTTGGCCTGGAAGTCCATGGTGGGTTCTTCCAGCGTTTCGCTGTTGCCCTGCGGGGGGCGGAAGAGTTGCACGGAGCCGTCGATGAAGACCACGTTGCCCGCGTGGTCGTGGCGTGAGGAGACCTGGTCGTAGTTTCCCCACAGGCCGTCGCGGTACGACTCGTTGTACCACTTGGTGCTTTCTTCGAGGAAGACGGGCAGGTTGCGCATCATCGTGAGCGTGGAGATCTGCGCCTGGCCGGAGAGGATGGGGGGGGTCGACGCGGTCGGGGGCACGTAACCCACCATCGCGTCCAGCCCGAGCCGGGCGCCCTCGGCTTCCGACAGCATGGTGTAATCGAACTGCACGCCGGTCAGGCCGCTCCAGATGTTCTGGACCTCCGAGGCGTTGGTCGACTTGCGTTTGTTGGCGGGGCATTCCGCGATCTTGGGGGTTTCGCCGGCGTAGCGGAAGAGGTAGCCGGGGGCTCCTTCGCCGTTCCGGGTGATGATCGCCCAGTCGGCGAACTCGTCGTAGGCGCCGCCCCACAAGCGGGCGCCGCTTGGCCATGTGGCGCGCTGGGCGACGGGCCAGATCTGGTCCTTGTAGTCAGACGCGTATGACGTGAAGGCGACGCCGATCTGCTGGAAGTTGTTGCGGCAGATGACGCCGCGGGCGGCCTCCCGCGACTTGCTGATGGAGGGGAGGAGCAGGCCGATCAGGACGGCGATGACGGCGATGACCACGAGGAGTTCGATCAGCGTGAAGGCGCGGGGGCGGGAGATTTGTAAATTCTCACACATGGTCCCACTCCTAGTACAGCCGAAACCGACTCCGGTCGCAGACCGCCGAAGGCACCGTTGACGTCCCTCCAAGTGCAAAATCAGACCAAACTTAGCCGCGAATCGGGCGGCTGGAGTATACAGGAACCGGGTGTAGCCCGCAATGCCCGAAGTCCCCGCATATTGTGGGGACCACGAGTTTTACAAGTTGTGATAAGGCAAAGGGGTGTGTGTTCATGGGGCTCGCCGCCTGGCAGCAGGTTGAAGTCCACCTATCGGGGTGGTTATTCCGTGTTCGCTGGTTCCTGTGGGCTGCGGTTCTTGCGGTGGGAATCGCGGTACTTTTGGCGACGACCGTCGGGGGAGTGGGGCGTCCGGAGGGCAAGCACGTCGGGGCTTTGGACGTGGTGTACTACTACGTCGGGGGATCATGCTACCGGGCGGGCGTCAACCCGTACGACTACCTCTCGTTCACCACGTGGGCGCGCGAGCACATCTGGGACGAGCCGTACGTCGACAGCAGCACACGGGGGGTGGAGACGGGGTACGCGTACCCGCCGACGGCCGCGGTGCCGTTCTGGGCTCTGGCGCATCTTTCGTTCAACGGGGCGCGGGTGGCGTGGATCTGTCTGAATGCGGTTTCGCTGGCGGTGGTGGCGGGGGTGCTTGGCTGGGCGGTGCTGCGTGATCCGGGCGTGGGGGGCTGGGGCCGGCCCCGCTGGCGGTGGCTGGCGCCGACGCTGCTTGCGGGTTATGCGCTGGTGAGCCCGTACACGTCGCACAACATCTGGATGGGCCAGAGCTCGCTGGTGGCGTTGGCGCTGCTGTGCGGTGCGTGGTGGGCGAAGGAGCGGGACGCGTGGCTGCTGTGCGGGGTGCTGACGGCGCTGGCGACGGCGAAGATATCGATGTCGGTGTTCTTCGTGCTGACGCTGGTGGTGGAGCGGCGGTGGCGGGCGTTCGGTGCGGCGTGCGCGTGCTGCGTGCTCCTGGCGAGCATCCCGCTGGTGCGTGAGGGGCCTCTGGGGATGGTGGAGTCGTGGTTTGGGGGGATGAAGCAGTACATGATGGGGCGGCCCGGGGACATCGAGAACACGGAGAACTTCGGGGTGCGCAACCTGGCGGCGGCGTGGTTCGGGGTGAACCTCCGGGGCTGGGAGGCGGTGGGGCTTGCGGTGTTCGGGGTGTGCGCGTGGCGGCGGTCGTTGTTCACGTCGCTGCAGTTCTTCGTGCTGGGCCTTGCGTGCGCGGTGCTGTTTGTGAAGGGGAACGACTACGACCTTGTCGTCCTGATGGCGGTCTTTGCGGCGTGCCTGGCTGCGGCCTCGCGGAGCCTGGCGTGGACGATGCTGGCGTGCGCCGTCTTCGCGGCGATGGCGGTGCCCAAGCGGTTCTTCACTGACACGCTGGGCGAGCCGGGCGTGCTGCGGGCGCGCGAGGTGCTGCTCCTTCTGGTGGTTCTCGGGCTCGCGTTCCGGGCGTTTGCGCGGGGGCTGCCGGCGGCGGACCCTTCGTATGATCGGGCCTGAACCGGCCGAGCGTCATCCCCGACCCGCGATCGCACACGTCGCGTGACTTTGCCGCGGCCGCGGCCGGCCTGGTTCGCGGCGTGGCGGACGACGGGCGTCCGCTGGGCGGGGGGGCTGGGGCGCTGGACGCGTACCGGCGCTACTTCCGTGAGGGTCCGGCGTCGGTGCCGGGGCTGGCCGGCTTCGCACCGGTGGTTGTGCGCGTGATGCGGGAGGACTCGCCGGAGGGCGAGGTGGTGAAGTTCCTGACGCGGGTGAGGGGCGTGCAGGGTCCTGAACCGTCGGGGCATGGGCGCACGATCCCCGCGCCGCCGGCGGCGACGCTGGCGCAGCTGCAGGAGCTGGCGGCGGAGAGCGTGCTGATCCCGATGGTCAACAGCCGGGGCGCGGCGACGTACACCTTGTGCGTGAGCAGCCAGGTGGGCTGCGCGATGGGGTGCACGTTCTGCGAGACGGGGCAGATGGGCCTGCTGAGGAGCCTTGCGCCGCAGGAGATCGTGGGGCAGTGGGTGGCGGCGGCGCACGGGGTGGGGGTGCGTCCGAAGAACATCGTGTTCATGGGGATGGGCGAGCCCATGGACAACTTCGAGAGCGTGGTGCAGGCCATCGCGGTGCTCAAGGACCACAGCGGGCCGTGCGTGCCGATCGGGCAGATCACGGTGAGCACGGTGGGGCACGTGGAGGGCATCCGGCGCCTGGCCGGGCAGGCGCGGCAGCACGGGTGGCACCGTCTGGGGCTGGCGCTCTCGCTCAACGCTCCCAACGATGCGGACCGTGGGGCCATCATGCCGATCAACCGGCGCTGGCCCTTGCGCGAGGTGCAGGCGGCGATCCTGGACTGGCCCCGCTACGCCGGCAACAAGGTGTGCATCGAGTACGTGCTGATTCCTGGGGTCAACGATTCCCACGAGCACGCCCGGCAGGTTGCGGAGTTCATGCGTCCTTTCGGGCTGTGCGACAGCGGGCGGATCGGGGGGCAGGACCTGTTCGGGATGCTGAACCTGATCCCGTACAACCCGAGGCGGAACAGCCCGTGGCCGGCGCCGACGGAGGAGCAGGTGGGGCAGTTCCTGAACTGGCTGCTGGACCTCAAGGTCTTTGCCAAGCGGCGGCGGACGAAGGGCAGGCGGATGATGGGGGCGTGCGGGCAGCTGGGGAGCGAGCACATCAGGAAGAGGCGGGTGGTGAATCCTGCGGGCGCCGGGGTGGCGGCCCGACCGCCGGAGGACGCGCAATGATCAGGCCCTGCGGCGTTGTTCTGTCCGCGCTGATGGCCGCTTTTCCGGCCCTTGCGGCTGGTGCCGAACCGCCGGGGGATGATGAGGGAGAAGAGTACGAGGAGCGGCTGGGCGACCCGTACCTGGCGCCGGGGCCGCTGCGCACGAGCGTGCCGGCGGTGTTCGCCGATCGGGACGGCTTCCCTCAGAGTGCGCAGGTGAACGTGACGGCAACCCAGCTGAACATTCTTGGGGACGCGGCGAACGAGCCGAGCATCGCGGTGGACCCGTTCGCGCCCAACCGGATGACGATCGGCTGGCGCCAGTTTGACAATGTCGCGAGCAACTTCCGTCAGGCGGGGTTTGCGTGGACCGTCGACGGCGGGCGCACGTGGCACAAGGGCACGATCGAGGCGGGGACATTCCGCAGCGATCCGATCGTGCGTGCGGGCCCCGACGGAACGGTGTTCTACAACTCCCTCACGGAGGACTTTTCCTGCTGGGTGTTCCGTTCGCAGGACGCCGGTCGGTCGTGGGGCGGGCCGGCGGCGTCGTTCGGGGGTGACAAGCAGTGGATGGCGGTGGACCGCACCGGGGGACCGGGGCGCGGGTTCCTGTACCAGATGGACAGCTTCGGCGCATTCACAAGGTCCACGGACGGCGGCATGTCCTGGATGTCGCCGTCTGGATATCCGACCGCCCGGGGCAACCTGGTTGTCGGCCCGGGCGGCGTCGTGTACGGCGGCGGGGCTTCGACGAGTCTGACCGTTGTGCGGTCTCTCAACGCGAACCAGGCTGGCCAGACGCCGACGTTTCAGGCCGCGACTCTGCCGATCACGTTGAGCGGCGTGGGCGGGGCGGTGGTGAATCCCGGCGGGCTCGCCGGCCAGGTTGTGGTGGGAGTGGATCCGAGTGCGGGGAGGCTGGGCTGGGTGTACGTGGTTGCGACGGCGCCCGGCACAGCGACGGACATCGTGTTTTCCCGCAGCACGGACGGCGGCGTGTCGTGGTCATCGCTGGTCCGCCTTCCCGGGCGGGGGGCGACCGCGCTGGCGGGGTACCAGTGGTTCGGCACGATGTCGGTGGCTCCCAACGGGCGGATCGATGTTGTGTACAACGACACCGCGTCGCGGGCGTATACCCAGTCTCAGCTCGTGTACACGGCGTCCTACGACGGCGGTGTGACGTGGTTGGCGCCGGTTCCGATGGGACCGGTGTGGGACTCGACCGTGGGGTGGCCGAACCAGAACAAGATCGGCGACTACTACGACATGGAGAGCGATCTGCTGGGAGCGGACCTTGTCTACGCCGCGACGTACAACGGGGAGCAGGACGTGTACTACCTGCGGATCGGCCCGCGCGACTGCAATGGCAACGGCGTGGATGACGCGGTTGAGACGGCGTCCGGCGACGTGCTTGACACCAACGGCAACGGCGTCCCAGACTCGTGCGAGATCGCGGCGGGTGCGGTGCCGGATGTGAATCACAACGGCATCCCGGACAATGCGTGCCCTGATACCGACTTCAACAACGACGGTCTGTTCCCGGACACGGCGGACATCGACGACTTTCTCAGCGTGTTCAGCGGGGGGCCGTGCGGCACGCCGTCCTGCGACAGCATTGATTACAACCACGACCGGCTTTTTCCGGACACCGCGGACATCGACGCGCTCCTGAGCGTGTTTTCGGGTGGTCCGTGCTGAAGGCCCGGCCAATACTCACTCCCATGCACGAGCCCAAAGCCGCCCCCGCTCCCGCGCCGCTGGACCTTCCGCATGCACCGAGGGGCCGCCCCCGTCTTGCGTTCAGGCGGCTGCACGCCAGGGCCGTGCTCCCGGCGTACCAGAGCGCCGGTTCGGCGGGGCTGGATCTGGCGGCGTGTGCGGACAGCGACGTGGTGCTGTTGCCCGGGCAGATCGCGCTCGTGCCGACGGGCTGGGCGGTGGAGATCCCGCCGGGGTACGAGGGGCAGGTGCGTCCCCGGAGCGGGCTGGCGACCAGGCACGGCGTCACTGTTCCCAACGCGCCGGGCACGATCGACAGCGACTACCGGGGTGAGTTGAAGGTGGCGCTGATCAACCTGGGGCGTGCGGAGTTCGTGGTCACGCCCGGGATGCGGGTGGCGCAGCTTGTGATCTCCCCGGTGGCTCAGGCGTGTATCGAGGTGGTGGAGGAGCTCACGGAGACGCGCCGCGGGTCGGGCGGCTTCGGGAGCACGGGCGTCTGACCGGGTCCTTGCGGTCGTGTGCGTGAAGTAAAAAACTCCCCGCGCTGGCGGGGAGTTGGTGGGGTGCTAGAGGGTGCGGGCGCTGATCAGCCCAGGCCGCCCTTGAACTGGATCTGCTTGTTCTTCTCGCGTGCGCGGCGCAGCGCGGGGGTTTCCTTGAGGATTTCCTCGGCGGTGCGGCCCTGGATCTTGTCCTTGGCCCGTCCGCCGAACCCGCCCCGCCCGCCGCCGAAGCCACCCCCGCCGAAGCCACGTCCGCCGCCGCCCTGGGGGCGGCCTTCGCCGCCCTCTTCCTGCTTGGGGGCCGGGGCTTCGGGCATGGGCTTGAGGGCCTTGATGGAGAGGCTGATGCGCCGGTTCTGGGGGTCGATCTTGAGGATCTTGGCGCGGATGATTTCGTCCTGCTTGAGGGCGTCCTCGACCTTGCCGATGCGTTTCCAGTCGATTTCGCTGATGTGGACCAGGCCGTCGACGCCGGGGGCGAGCTCGACGAAGGCGCCGAACTCGGCGAGGCGTGTGACCTTGCCCGTCACCTCCGCGCCCTCGGCGAGGGTGTTGGCGGCGGTGGCGAAGGGGTCGCCGGCGACCTGCTTGAGGCCCAGGGAGATGCGCTTGTTCTCGTCGTCGATCTTGAGGACGCGGACGTTGACGCGCTGGCCTTCCTTGACGTACTTGCCGATGGCCTTTTCGCCGAAGCCGACGCGGTCGTAGGTGACGTCGCTGATGTGGACGAGGCCGTCGAGGCCGCCGATGTCGACGAAGACGCCGAAGGGCATGATCTTGCGGACGGTGCCCTCGAGGGTCTGGCCTTCGGTGAGCGTGGCGCGGACCTTTTCGGCGTTCTCCTTGCGTTCGGCGTCGAGGATGTCGCGCCGGGACAGGACGATGTTGCCCTTGCCCATGCGTTCGACGCGGGCGACCTGGCACTTGAGTTTCTCGCCCACGAAGACGGAGAGGTCGGGGACGCGGTCGATGGAGGCCTGGCTGGCGGGCATGAAGGCCCGGTGGCCGGCGACCTCGAGCTCGAGGCCGGCGGGCTTGCCTTCCTTGCCGGTCACGACGCCCGTCACGCGGGCCTCGACGACCTGGCCCGCCTCGAGCATCTCCCAATCAGCCTTCTGCACCATGCCGGGCCGGGAGCAGACGAAGTAGTTCTCGCTGGCCTCGAACTTGTCGATGACGACCTCGTACTCGGTTCCGACGACGGGCAGGTCCTTCTCTTCGGGGAACTGGGCACGGGGGAGGACGCCCAGTTCCTTGGGTCCGAACTCAAGGAAGATGTCGGTGGGGCCGACACTCACGACCTTGCCGTGGCGGTGTTCTCGTCCGGCCTGGACCACGCGGGGGCCTCGGATGGCGGGCTTGGGGGCCGGCGCGACCTTGGGCTCTGGGGCTGGCGCCGCCATGGCCTTCTGCATCTGGGCTTCCATCTCGGCCATCATGTCGGGCGTGGCCTCGTGGGTGGACGCGGGGGAGGGGCTGGCGGGGGAGGTCGTTTCGGGCGTGGTCATTTCGTTCTTCTTGTGCGGGCGTATGAGGTCGGCGGTTGTTCATCGCCCGCGGGGTGGCACGCAGGTCCACGTGGGGTCGATGTCCCGGCGTGCCTGCACCTCGCGTGACGCCGGGAAGGGGGTAAGTCTACCCCGGGGGCGGGTTTGGGGCGAGCGGTTCTTCGTTCGATCCGCCCGGGGGCGGGCCCAGCATTGCCCTCAGATTCCAGTACAAGTGCTGGCAGTGTGGGTGCAGCGGGACGCTTGGGGAGCATCTGGCCGGTCAGCGCCCCCGCGTGCGGAGTGATCGGACCAGGGTTGCACGGAGGTTGCCATGCTCGTCGGCGCTGCGGGTGCGCAGGGCAACTCTCGGCCATGACCACCCCTCCAACCGGCTCAGCATGAAGCTCCTGGGGGAGCTGCGCTGCTTGCGGTGGGGAAGCCCGGGGAGGCGGAGCCCCTAATGACGGACGGGGCGTCCGGGCTGATCGCCCGTCTTGAGAGCGTGCCCGAGGCCGCGCGGCCTCGGGTGACAGAGGCGGTGGACCGGCTGGTGGAGTTTGCGCCAAGACCCGGGCACGGGCGGAGGACCTGCGGCGGTGGCAGGAGGAGCGGGTCAAGCTACGGTGACTTGCGGCTGGTACCGTCGCTCGGGTTGACATGGGGCGATCGCATTCCGTTCCGCCTTCATCTGCTGGTCGCATATCGGGCGGGGCGAGTTCCTGGTTTGTTACAGAGAATGTTGGTTCGTCAAGGAGGATGCCATGACAATCCATCCGCGCCCGCTGGGAGGTCTGGACGATCGCGTGGCCGCGTTTCTCGCGGGCTCGCCTTTCGCCGTCGTTGGTGCTTCGGCGGACCGCCAGAAGTACGGCAACAAGGTGCTGCGGGCGTACATGCAGCACGGGCGGGAGGTGTACCCGGTGAACCCAAAGGCCGGGGAGATCGAGGGGCTTGCGGCCTTTATGAGCCTGTCCGCCGCTGCCAGGCCGATCCACGGGGTATCCATCATCACGCCCCCGGCCGTGACCCTCGCGGTGGTTGAGGAAGCGGGCCGGCTGGGCATCCGGCACGTGTGGATGCAGCCGGGGGCGGAGAGCGGTGCATCGGTGGCACTCGCGGAGCGTCTGGGCATGAACGTCATCGGTGGTGATGCGTGCGTGCTGGTGGTGCTTGGGTTCCGCGAGCACTGAGCGGGCGGGCTTTGGCCGGTGCGCCCCGGGGTTGGTCTTCTTCCTGCAGTTCGCGGTTGAAGGCACGCATGGTGCGGCGTCACCGTTCCCGCCAGGGGCCCTCGTAGGCGAAGGCCTGTCGGCTGACGGGCGTGCCCTGCTCGTCCAGGATGATCAGGAACCCGCCGGTGTGGTGGCGGAGTTGAAACTGGGCGGCGCGGACCGCGTCTTCAAGTGAGTCGTGCCGGGAAGGTGCCTCGTCGCGGTCACACTTGTTCAGCCAGCGGCCGGTTTCGTCGCGGCAGACGGTTTGGTCGGCCCTGAGGCCGTCCACTTCGGGGTGGGGTGACGTGCGTGCCATGGGGGACCCTCTGTGCTGGGTTTGAGAGGGTGGGCGCGCGGGCTCAGGGCGGGATGAAGCCGTCGTGAAGGCGCGGGTGGTGCCCCGGTGTCCGGGCTTCCTACCGCATCCCCTGCTTGATGGCCTCGACGATGCGTTGGGCGGTGCGCACGTTGGCGAAGCCGGCTTCGGCGTCGATGGAGGGTCGGCGGCTGTAGCGGACGGCTTCCAAGAACTCGCGGATTTCGGCGACGATGGGCTCTTCGTCGTCCACGGTGAGGGCGTCGACGACGACGAGTTCGTCCCACTTAAGCATGGTGAGGTCTGCGCCGTGGGCGACGGCGTCGCGGACCTCGCGCATCTGGATCTCGTTGGCGGTGCGGCGGATCATGTTGCCGCGCTTGGCGCCGTAGTCGATCTTGATGTAGGCGTTCTCGCCGGTGATGCGGGTGACGCGTTCGGTCTTGAGGGCGAGGCGGGAGGCGGTGACGTCGGCGACGCACCGTCCGTGGGGCGTCTCGAACTCGAGCCAGGCGGTGCAGAGGTCTTCGTGGGGGGTGACGACGCTGACGCCCGCGGCGCGGATGAAGTCGGGCTCCTTGCCCATGAGGTTGATGACGACGTCCAGGTCATGGATCATCATGTCCATGACGACACCGATGTCCACGCTGCGGAAGGTCATGGGGGAGACGCGGATGACCTGCATGAACCTGGGGATGATGGCGGGCCCGCTGGCGGCGGCCTTCTGCATGGCGCGCATGACGGGGTTGAAGCGTTCGATGTGGCCGACCATGAGGCAGGTGCCGGTCTTGTCGGCGAGGTCCTTGAGCTTGCGGGCGGTGTCCACGTCCTGGGCGAGGGGCTTCTCGATGAGGCAGGCGACGCCGGCCTCGAGGAGGGGCTTGGCGGCGTCCCAGTGGGCGGTCGTGGGGGTCGCGATGGAGACGGCGTCGACGCCGGCGTCGATGAGCTGCTCGACGGTCTCGTAGGCGCGGCAGTTCCACTTCTCGCTGTGCTCTTTGCGCCGGTCGGGGCTGCCGTCGACGACGCCGACGAGTTCGCAGTCGGTGAGCTGTGCGTAGACGCGGGCGTGGTGGCGTCCCATGCGGCCCACGCCGATGGCGCCGCAGCGGATCTTCCGGCCGGCGAAGCGGTCGGCGCCGGACTCGACGACGACGGGGCGGGGTGAGGAGGGGGTGGAGGTGTTGGGGTGGGTCATAGGTGGGACCAGGGGTGTTGCGAACGGTAGGTACGCGGCGGAAATGAACACCGGCCGCCCGTGGGGGCGGCCGGTGGGACGGGCGGGAGGCGGGGCTGCTTACTGGCAGGCGCCGCCGGCGAAGACCACCAGGAGGGCCTGGATGTCGGCGACGTCGGGCAGCAGTGTGTCGTTGTTGAAGTCGATGTCCGTGTTGCAGGGCGTGTCGCCGGGCTGCTGGCCCTCGCAGACGCCGCCGGCGAAGACGTTGAGGAAGTCGGTGATGTCGGTGGTGTCCGGGAAGAGCGAGTCCTGGTTGAAGTCGATGGAGTCGCAGACGGCGGGGCAGCCGGTGCGCCCGCAGAAGACGGGCATCATGGCGGCCCGCGACGCGGCAACGCCGCCCTGGCCGGCGGGGTCGGTCACGAACCACTGGAGGTAGAGGATGGTGCCGGCGGTGAACTCGGAGGGGACGAGCGGCCAGTGCATGGTGACCATGCCGTTTGCGCCCACGTGGGTGCTGCCCACGTAGAACGCGGGGGTGATGCGGCCGGCGACCGGCGGGTTGGTGGAGTAGGCGAGGGTGGCCATGGCGCCGGGGAGCGCGCCGGAGAGGCCGACACGGAAGAGGTCGTTGCCGACCATGGGCGGCGCGGTCACGATGACGCCCGGGGTCACGCCGCCGCTGCCCGCGTCACCCGTGCCGGTGAGGACAGAGCAGACATGTTCGGTGTGGTCGGTGTTGAGGGTGAGGCGGTCGAAGGGGAACTGCTCGTTGGCGACGCGTGGGTCGGTGAGGGCGTTGATCATGAAGTCCTGGATCGCCGCGTTCTCCTCGGTGGTGAGGAAGATGGAGTTCATCAGCGGGTCCATGTTCTCGGGGTGTACCGGCGGCGCGGGGGGCATCTGGCGGTAGAAGGCCATGACCTGACCCAGGCTCTGGAACTGCCCGTTGTGCATGAAGGTGCGCTTGAGGGCGACATTGCGCAGGCCCGGCACTTTGAAGCGTCCGGCGTCGCCGATGTTGCCGGTGATGGCCTGGCGGCCGGAGTCCTCCGAGATCGGGCGCAGGCCGACGTTGCGGTAGGAGAAGTCGGTAAACAGCGGGTCCATGTGGCACTCGATGCAGCGCCCGTTGGTCTGGAACTTCTCCCAGCCGAGCTGCTGGCTCTCGGTCATCGCGGCGGTGTTGCCGGCGATGAATGCGTCCCACGGGGTCTGATCGCTGACCAGGGTGCGCTCGTATGTCGCGATGGCGAAGGCGATGCGCCGTGCGGTAACGGCGGGGTCGCCGAAGGCCGCCTGGAAGAGGTCGGGGTAGGAGGGGTTGGTTCCCAGGCGGGCGGCCACGTCGGGCTGCAGCTGCTGGGCGAGGTCGAGCGGTCTAGCGGCGGCGATCTTTGCCGTGAGCGCGTTCCAGTTCCAGGCCGGGTGGGCCATCTCGACGCTGCTCATCGGCGGGCCGACCGACTGGCTTTCCAGGGCGCCGCCGGAGGCGATGGCGACCTGGCCCGTCTGGGGGTCGGTGAACTGGCTGGTGGCCCGGCCGTCCCAGAAGAGGTCGAAGAAGTACGCGGCGTTGACGGTTGGGTTGGCGGCGCGTCCGGTCTGCTGCGGCTTGGTGCCGAAGACGGCGTCCTGCACGTAATCGTAGTTTGCGTCACTCTTCACCACGCCGGCGGACGTGAACATGTCGTCTTCGGTGTTGAGCAGACCGTCAGGGCCTGGGGCGCGGAGGAGGCGCGGGTCGGCGCCACCGCGGCCGGGGCTGTGGCACGTGGCGCAGGCCATCGTGCTGTCGGACGACATTTGCTCGTCCCAGAACAGGATTTTGCCCAGGATCCGCTTGTTCTCGGTCATCGGGTTCTCAGGGGGCACCGGCACGGGGTACATCTGTGCGAGCGCGACCTGAACAATGCCTGCGCTCAGCGCGAGCGCAGAAGTGCTGAAAAGACTGCGGTGCATCACGATTCCCTCCACACCCGTGCGTACAGACAGGGACGTCTCGATTCTAGCACGGCTGTCAAGGCACAGGACACGGGGGTCCTATGCACGGGGGGAGGGGTTTCCCGCGCCTTGCAGGTCAGTATGCCTTCACAAGTTCACAACCCGGGTAGAACATGGGGAGCATGCGGTGCCAGTCCCAGCCCTGGTCGGCAAACCCCTTGGCGCACCACTGGCACATGCCCACGCCGTGGCCCCAGCCGCGGCCCCGGAACTGGAGCTGGTTGGCGTAGGTCACGACTTCGAAGTCCCCGGAGTTCACGCGGTTGTCGCGGGTGATGGGCGGGGCGTCGGAGAGGGCCCAGTTGGACGCGGTCCGGAGTTCTTCGGCGGTCATGGTGTAGGTGTGCCCCGTGTCGTCCGTCACCTTGTACGAGTTGGGGCGTCCCGCGTCGTTGGTGGAGTCGGGCTTCACCTCACGGACGCGGGACATGGTGGTGAGTTCGGGCTTGTAGAGCTTGCCCCACGCCTTGATGCGCCGGGAAAGCTCGACGTCCTCGCGCGTGACGGTCCAGCGGAAGAAGGTGGCGTCCTTGCAGGCCCACTCGCGGGGGTGACCCTGGATGCAAGGGGCGAAGTTGAATTCCGTGCCCGGCTTCCTGGGCCAGGTGTCGCTGGCGCTGGCCGGACGTCCGCCGCACGTGCTTGAGTAGTACGCGCGGATGAGTTTCCCGCTCTGGGTGATGACCATGCCCCGGGTGGCTCGTACTGCCTCGTTGGCGACGAGCGACTTGGTGGCGCCCCCGAACACCTGGTCGGCGTCGGTGTCCTCGACGTCGAAGGTGCGTCCCTCTCCCCGGGCGCGGTACCGCTCGTGGAGGGCGTAGGTGCGTGCGGCGATCGCCTGGGTCTCGTAGGCCTGGCGGGGCCAGTCCTTCAGGAGTTCGTGCGTGAGGACGCCGGGCAGGTAGCTCTCGATGCCCATGGTCACCGTGACGTCGAAGGAGGAGGCGTTGGTGCTCCAGGCGGGGCGCACGCTGGCGAAGCCGGGGTAGGGCGTGCCGTTGACAGAGAGGGATTGATCGGCGGCTTTGACGACGCCCTCGGGTGTGCCGTCACTGACCACGATCTCGACATCGTTGCCAAATCCCCATTCCTTGCGGACGCCCGACGCGTCCTGGACCACGATCCCCTTTGCTCCGCTGCTGACGCGCACGGGCGCGTGCATGAGGTCGGCCTTCACGGTGCCGGCCCCGGCCTGGCGGACGATGACGTACGCGGGGCCGGAGACGTCGATGCCCGTCAGGCCTTTGTGGATGCGGACGCAGACCTCGGGCTCGTTCTTGAAGAGTCCGTCGACCTTGGGGCCGGTCCAGCTGGGCTCGATGACCGAGGAGGTCACGTGTTCCATGGTCTGGCAGGCGGGGAGGGCGACGCAGGCGGCGGCGAGGGCGAGGGCGGCGGTGCAGACCTGGGTGAGGGTGGGCATGGGGTCGTTCCGTTGAGTCGGGCGCGGGGCTGGTTGTGCCGGGGCGTGTGGTGCAGTATGCTCTGGGTATGCAGAGGAACGTGGGAAGCGTGAAGGTGATGTGGGCGCGTGCCGCCGCGCTGGGCGTGGCGGCCTCGGGCATGTGTTTGATCGGCTGCGCCCTGCCAAAACCTCCACCGGAGACTGCCCCCGGGGGGTTTGCGGGCGCGGCGGCGACTTTTTCCGTCAGGATGGGCAAGCACGCCGTGGTGTTTGAGTGCCCGACACCGGGCTGGGTGGCGGCGTTCGATCAGTTCCGGGACGCCCCGGAGGGTTGGACGCACGCGTTCATCACGCTGCGCAGGCCGAGCCCGGTGTTCGTGTACCCGCAGGTCGTGACTCACCAGGAGGTCTTGCTGGACGTGCCCACCTCTCGTTCGGTGCGGGTATTTGCGCGTGTGCTCGATCACGACGCGGAGGCGGAGGGGGCGTATCACCAGGTCGGGGAGGTCGCGGGGAAGTAGCGGCTTGGGGTTGCTTGGGGCGGCGGGGGCTCGGGGAAGGGGGGCGGTGGTGGTGCATGCTGCGCAGACACATCGGGACGATGAGCACCGGGGCGAGGTGCATGCGATGCTCCGGCTCACGCTCACGCCGGGCTTGGGGCCGGTGCTGATCCGGCGGCTGCTGGCGGCGACGGGATCGGCGGTTGCGGCATGCACGCTGTCGGCGGCCCAATTACGGGGAGTGCAGGGCATCGGTGAACAGAAGGCCGGCGCAATTGCCCGGGGGTTAGCCGAGTCGCAGCGGGCGGCGGACGACGAAGTGGCCCTAGCGGAGCGGTCAGGGGTGACCGTTCTGACCTGCCGAACACCGGGCTTCCCGCGGCTGCTTGCGCCGTTGCCGGATGCTCCGGCGCTGCTGTACGTCAAGGGAAGTCTGGGCCCGGAGGACGACTTTTCCGTGGCACTTGTCGGGTCCCGTCAATGCACGGTCTACGGGCTGGAGCAGGCGGCTCGGTTTGCACGGGTGCTGGCTCAGGCGGGCATCACGGTGGTATCCGGGGGTGCGAGGGGCATTGACACCGCTGCGCATCGTGGTGCTCTGGAAGTCGGCGGCAGGACAGTGGTGGTGCAGGGGTGTGGGCTGGCGAAGGTGTACCCGCCGGAGAATGCCGCGATGTTTGAACAGGTGGCGGCGACCGGCGCGGTTGTTTCGGAGCTTCCCTTGCAGACGCCGCCTGCGGCGGAGAACTTCCCGAACCGCAACCGCATTATCTCAGGCCTGTCGTTGGGGGTGCTGGTGATCGAAGCGGGCAAGGGTTCTGGAGCGTTGATCACCGCTCGGCATGCGCTTGACGAACATGGGAGGGAGGTCATGGCGATCCCAGGTCGGGTGGACTCTGCCCCCATTGCGGGGAGTCTTGCGTTGCTGCGTGAAGGTGCGGCGGCGCTGGTGCTTGAGCCGGCGGATGTGATTCAGGCGCTCGAGTCAGCGGCGCGGCATCAGCACCAAGGGACCCACACGAGCAGGTACTTGCCTGGGTTGAGTGTGGGGGATGAGCAGGGGGCGTTGTTGCCAGGTATGGATGGAAGTGCCCCGCGTGCAAGCTCTTCCAAAGTTGATGTGGTTGCTTCCAGCGACCAGCAGCGCGTGCTGGATGCGTTGGAAGAGCCGCTCACGCTGGATGAACTGATCGAGGCGACGCGGTTGGAGCCCGCGAAGTTGAGGGGCGACCTGACCATGCTGGAGATCCAGAGGCGTGTGCGGCGTGAGGGGTCGAAGTTCCGTCGTTCGTGACGTAATTTGATATAAGTGATTGCAAAAAAGCTAGTTACGATGCTTGCTCAGTGTCTGTGACAGCTTGTTTTCCACAATCCGAACAGGCACCAACAGAACGCCCTTGACGTGCGGCGTCTATTGGGCTATCATGTCCCGAACAGAAAAGGCGAGATGTGATCGGGTCACCGATCGCTGCTCGACCGGACTGTTCGAACTCCGAGCGGCGGATGGTTGGGTGAAGCCGGTCATCTGTGAGCGAGGAGTTTGGTTGTGTGAGTTTCCCCGGGGCGGAGCCCCCTGATGCACGGACGCACCTGCCGCGGCGGAAGCCTGGGCGGGGAGCACGGACGCTCAGGAGGATGGCATGTCGATCGCAGTCAGCACCGGAATCGCGGCCCGCATGTTTGAGGCGGGTGGATCGGTTCAGTCAATGACCGGCACGACGGTGGGGCGTGCGGGTGGGCGGGGTGACGGTCGGAGCGGAGTGGAGGAAGGGCGCTCTGGTGCGTTCGTCCGGTCCGACCGAAGCGTGAGCGCCTGGAGTTCGGTGCCTGTGGTGAGGCTGGGGCCGGGCGGGGACTTTACCCGGGACTTCGGCGGTGGCGAGCGGGCAAATGGTCGGGGGACGCGGGAGGGCATATCGCGTGCGTCGGAGGCCGAGTGGTCTGCGGGGCATGAGCAGTCGGGTGAGCGGGGGCGCTCGGGGCAGGACGGGTTCGAGCGGCGGTTCGAGGATCTGCAGGAAGGCCGCGGCACGGAGGATGGTGAGCATGCGCTGAACGGTCAGCCAGGGGAATACGAGGGATCCCTGGATGAGCGTCTTCGGGTGATTGCGCATGCGGAGGCTGTGCTGGCGGAACAGGGTTCGGTGATTGAGGGGCTTGCTGGGCTTGTTGGCAGGCTGCTGAGCGTCGTCGAGCGTGGTATGCGTGCCTTGGGGAATGCCTGGGGCACGCCAGACTGCGAGACCCTGCGGTTTGATTGGGCGCAGCCGTCGGCTCGCGGGGTGGGCCGTTCGAAAGGGCGTTCGACGGGCCGTTCCGTGGGGCGAGAGACAGCGGGGGCAAGCCGGGCGTGGAGTGGGGCGGGGGCGCGGCAGAAGGAACATTCACCGCTCGCGAAGGGCGGTGCAGGGCAAGGGTCGGAGAAAGCACACGGGCAGCATGCCCCGGGCAGCGATGGAGCCCGGGCGGAAAGGAATGTCGGACATGAACCTCACACCGAAGCAGCTCAAGATTCTTCAGCTCATCCGGGATTGGCGCGTGCGTCGGGGGTATTCGCCCACGATGCAGGAGCTGGCCGACGAGCTGGGCGTCAGCAAGGTGACGGTGTTCGAGCACGTCGAGGCGCTCATCAAGAAGAACGCCCTGGTGCGCGAGCCGAACAAGGCACGCTCTTTGTCGATTGCTGAGGGCGTGGCGGTGCCGGACGAGTCGCGTCCGCTGCGTTTCCCGCTGGTGGGCAAGATCGCGGCGGGCAATCCCATCGAGCGGGTCGCGAACCAGGAGGAGATCGACCTGGGCGAGATCCTCTGCCCGGATTCCCCGAAGGCGGCGAGCACCTTTGCGTTGCGCGTGGAGGGCGACTCGATGCGTGACGAGGGCATTCTCGACGGGGATTACGTGCTGATCGAGCGGACCAGCGCTGCCCACAACGGCGACCGCGTCGTGGCCCTCCTGCCGGACGGGTCTACCACGCTGAAGACGTTCTACAAGGAGGATGACCACATCCGCCTGCAGCCTGCCAACCCGTCGTACGACCCGATCCGCGTCAAGTTCTGCCAGGTGCAGGGCGTGGTGAAGGGCGTGGTGCGCCGGTACGGGCGCTGAACCCTCCCCTTGAGAGTCGGGTTCAAGCCCGACGCGGGAGTGCCAGGGCGGGCCCGGGCAGGCGTGTCATTCTGTCGGGCTGGTTCGTCGGCGCGCAGTCTCTCGTTGTGGATTTGGATGTGCCTGTTCCGTGGGGCTGGTTCGTCACCTGTGTGTTTTCCGGGTGTGTGTGATAAGGCGTGGAACGCGGAGCGTTCCCGTCGTGGTCGCGAGAGCTTGCCGGGCGTTTCCGCCGTTGTGGGCGCGGGTTGCATGATCGAAGGCGGACCGGACTGCGGTCGGGCGATGTGAACAATTCGCTCCTTGGTGAGCGTGCTTCCCGGCCATCTGACTGTCCGGTCGGCCAGGAGTTGGCATCGGGGTTCACTGGGTCTTCACTCGGGGCTCAGTTCATGACGCATGTGTCTGGTGTGCACCGTTCCATCGGGGACTTGGGCACCAGCGTCGTGAACAGGAGGCTCGGATGCGCACGTACACCAAGGTCACTTCGATCGTCGGCTTGTACCTTCTCGCGGCGGGCTGTGAGCACATGCAGTCGGCTGGGGATTCCATCAGCAAGTCATGGAGCGATACCCGCGATTCATGGCGCACGGCGCGCATGGAGGCGGGTCGCGAAACGTACGAACGGGACGCCAGCATCGCGTACAGCAACAGCGGGCAGGGTGGTGGCTTCTCGTCGTCCTGGTACCGACGGGACGCATCGGGGGCTGGTTTGGGAAGCACCTCGTACCGCGGGCAGGACAGTTCGAACAGCGGGGACCGCAGTGCAGGCCGGCCCGGGCGGGACGGCGGGAGTGATTCCCCGGCGAGCATAAGTGAGCCCGACAGGAGCGTGCTGAGCATGCTCCACGCGAAGAACCAGGAGGAAGTCCAGATCGGGCGGCTCGCGCAGTCCAAGGGAACAACGGAACAGGTCCGCGGGTATGGCGCCGATCTGGTGCGTGATCACAGCCGGAACGACGCGAAGCTCATGTCGCTGGCGAGGGACCTCAACATCACCCTTTCGTCGCCGGATTGGCAGCCGGGTGCGGCCGGGTGGCGGGGCAATGAGCAATCTCCCGGCATGAACGCCCCCAGCAGGAACGGCGGCTCGGGCATGACGGCCAACGGGAGCGGGCAGGACCGTTCGCCGGTGGACCGTTCGGATCGCGATCGCATGGATCAGAACGGGGTTCAGCAGGACCAGACGGGGTCGATGCGCGAGCAGCGCAGCGATATTACCGATCGGGCTGACCGTCAAGGGCGTTCCGCTGACTGGTCGGCCAATGCGCCGGGCGGTTCTGGGGCGTACGCCGAGCTCCAGAACGCTTCGTCGTCCGAGTTTGACCGGCTCTTCCTCCAGAAGATGCACGCCGGCCACGGGGAAGTCATCGACAAGGTGGACCAGGCGGTGCGTCAGACGCACGACCAGCGGGTGCGCAGCTACCTCGACAGCACGCTGGTCGCGCTGCGGGAGCATGAGCGGCGGGCGCAGGAACTCATGAGCATGCCCGCCGGCGGTGAGCGGGGGCGCGGTTCGTCCGACCGTGACACCCGCGATGACGGTGCGGGCAAGTAAGAGCCTTGCCGCTTTCCGCGAGCGGCGGTCGTGACGGCTCACCACCTGATCGCGACGACTGGGGGGCCCGGCAATGCCGGGCCCTCCGGTGTTGGCGGGATGCACTATAAACGTGGCTTATGATGTCATAGAGAATCATTCACGTGTTGCATGCCGATACGGGGCTACGGTGAGCCGTTCTGATCGCACGGCCCACCCAAGGAACCGACCCCATGGCATCCAACCCCTTCCAGTCCCGCAAGACCCTGAAGACCGCCCATGGCGAGTACACCTACTACTCGCTGGAGGCCCTGAAGCAGCAGCGCGTCGGGCACGTGGACAAGCTGCCCGTCTCGATCAAGGTGCTGCTGGAGGCGATGCTGCGGAACGTCGACGGCTTCATCGTGACCGACGATGACGTGGTGGGGCTGGCCAACTACAACCCCAAGAGCACGGTGAAGGAGGAGGTCCCGTTCATGCCCGCACGGGTGGTGCTGCAGGACTTCACCGGTGTCCCGTGCGTGGTGGACCTGGCCGCGATGCGTGACGCGATGAAGGCGATGGGCGGTGACCCCAGGCTCATCAACCCGCTGGTGCCGTGCGACCTGGTGATCGACCACAGCGTCCAGGTGGACGCGTTCGGGAGCAAGGTGGCGTTGACCATCAACGCGGCCAAGGAGTTTGAGCGGAACAACGAGCGGTACGAGTTCCTCAAGTGGGGGCAGCAGAGCCTCTCGAACTTCCGCTGCGTGCCGCCGGCAACGGGCATCGTGCACCAGGTGAACCTGGAGTACCTGGCGAAGGCGGTGTGGACGAAGCAGGACGACCATGGCGCGACGGTGGCCTACCCCGATTCGTGCGTCGGCACCGACAGCCACACGACGATGATCAACGGCATGGGCGTGGTGGGCTGGGGTGTGGGCGGCATCGAGGCCGAGGCGGTGATGCTGGGCCAGCCGATCTACATGCTGACGCCGGACGTGATCGGGTTCCGCCTGAAGGGCCGGCTGCCCGAGGGCACCACGGCGACGGACCTGGTGCTCACGGTCACGCAGATGCTCCGCAAGAAGGGCGTGGTGGACAAGTTCGTCGAGTTCTTCGGTGAGGGCATCGCTGCGCTTTCCGTGCCGGACCGCGCGACGATCGCCAACATGGCGCCCGAGTACGGCGCAACGATCGGCTTCTTCCCGATCGACGGCGTGACGCTGGACTACATGCGGTTCACGGGGCGGGATGAAGCGACGGTGGCCCTGGTTGAGGCGTACTGCAGGGCGCAGGGCATGTTCTGGACGCCCGCGAGCCCCGAGCCGGAATTCACGGACGTGCTCGAGCTGGATCTTTCCACCGTGCAGCCGAGCATGGCGGGGCCCAAGCGGCCCCAGGACCGGGTCGAGCTCAAGAACGCCAAGCCCGAGTTCCTCAAGAGCCTGGGCGCCCCCATGGGCAACGCCGGCTTCGGCCTGCCCGCCGAGAAGATCTTCGGGGCCAGGGGCACGGTCAAGCACGGCGCCCAGAGCATGCCCGAGGGCGGCAGCGGGACGAGCACCATCACGCACGGCGCGGTGGTCATCGCGGCGATCACCAGCTGCACGAACACGAGCAACCCCGACGTGCTGATCGCGGCCGGGCTTGTCGCGCGCAAGGCGCGGGCCCTGGGGCTCACCCGCAAGCCGTGGGTCAAGACCAGCCTCGCGCCCGGGTCCAGGGTGGTCACCGATTACCTGGACAAGGGCGGCCTCACCGAGGACCTCAACGCCCTGGGTTTCCACACCGTGGGGTACGGGTGCACCACGTGCATCGGCAACTCCGGCCCGCTGCCGGAGGAGGTGGAGGCGGCCATCAAGGAGGGCGACCTGGTGGCGGCGAGCGTGCTCAGCGGCAACCGCAACTTCGAGGGGCGTGTGCACCCCTTCGTGAAGGCGAACTACCTGGCGAGCCCGCCCCTGTGCGTGGCCTACGCGATCGCCGGCAGCGTCGCGATCGACCTCGCGACCGAGCCGCTGGCGACGACCAAGGACGGCAGGCCGGTGTTCCTCAAGGACATCTGGCCCAGCAACGCGGAGATCCAGGCGGTGCGGGCCCGGGCCATTGAGCCGGGGCAGTTCAAGGCGCAGTACGGCAGGGTCTTCACGGCCAACGAGACGTGGAACAAGGTGCCGGTCAGCAAGAGCGACCAGTACACGTGGAACGACAAGAGCACGTACATCCAGCACCCGCCGTACTTCCAGGGCATGAGCGACAAGCCCGGTGCCCCCAGGCCGATCAAGGGCGCCCGCTGCCTGGCGTACGTCGGCGATTCCATCACGACCGACCACATCTCTCCCGCGGGTGACATCGCGGAGAAGAGCCCCGCGGGCGAGTACCTCAAGGGCCTGGGCGTGCCCCGCAGCGAGTTCAACTCTTACGGCTCGCGGCGCGGCAACGACCGGGTCATGACCCGGGGCACTTTCGCGAACGTGCGCGTCAAGAACCGCCTGGCGATGGAGGGCGGCAAGGTGAAGGAGGGCTGGTGGACGACGGACTTCAGCAAGGCCGGCGCCGGCAGGCTGAGCACGATCTTCGACGCGTCCCTCAACTACAAGAAGGACGGCACGCCCCTGGTTGTTCTTGCGGGCAAGGACTACGGCATGGGCAGCAGCCGCGACTGGGCGGCCAAGGGCACGCTCCTGCTGGGCGTGCGTGCGGTCATCAGCGAGTCGTTCGAGCGCATCCACCGGTCGAACCTGGTGGGCATGGGTGTCCTGCCGCTCAACTTCAAGGACGGGCAGTCGGCGGCGGGCCTGGGGCTCACGGGCGAGGAGACGTTCGATATCGACGTGAAGTTCAGCGCGGACGGGCTGATCACGCCCAGGTGCGACGTGCCGGTGACGGCGACGCACCCGTCGGGCAAGGTGACCAGGTTCACGGCCCTGTGCCGCATCGATACGCCGGTGGAGGCCGAGTACTCGAAGAACGGCGGCGTGCTGCACACGGTGCTGAGGAGGCTGCTCAGCGAGAGCAAGAAGGGCGGGAAGAAGGCGGTGGGGGTGTGAGTACCCCGCCTTCATCCGGGCGCCACGACGTTGCTCATGCAAGGGTCGTGATGGACATCCCTGTCGCCTGGGGCGAGATGGACGCCCTCGGCCACGTCAACAACGTGGCGTACTTCCGCTACCTGGAGTCGTCGCGGGTGGAGTACCTGCGACGGCTTGGCTTCGGGCGGCTCAAGGCGAACACGTCGGGCCTGGGGTTCATTTTGCAGAGTGCCCAGTGCAGGTTCAGGAGGCCGGTGGTCTACCCCGACACGCTCAGGGTCACGGCGCGTTGCACGGACATCGGCGAGGACCGCTTCACCCTCACCCACGAGATCATCAGCACAGCGCAGAACGAGGTGGCCGCGGTGGGGGCGGGCACGATTGTGTGCTACGACTACGCGGCCGCCTCGAAGGTGGCGGTGCCCTTGGAGCTGCGGGAGGCGATCACACGGCTGGAGTCCGGCGGGGTGTAGGCGGCTACTCGAGCTGGAACTGGTACGAGGGGGTGTTGGCCTGGCCGGGTGTGACGGTGGTGTTCGCGGCGTGCCCATCCAGGAAGAGCATGAGTGATGTGTTCGCTTCGCCGACGTCGTTGGGCACATTCATCCCGCCGATGACGATCTCCGCGTACTGGTCGGCGCACCAGACGAACCTCGACGGGGTGACGCCCTGTCCGCTGGCGATGCGGTTCATGCCGTTGAGGTAGGCGTTGGTGAAGGTGTATTGCTGCTGGAGCGGCGTGACCCACAAGCCGTTGAGCATGTAGCTGGTGCCGACATCGTTGTAGCAGCTGATGGACGCGGTCTGCTGCGGCCAGTTGCGTTGGCGGGTCGTGGTGTCGGAAGGGTGGCGGAAGACATCGGCTTGGGTCGTCGCGCGCGCGGGGTCGTTGGCGGGGAGACGCGCGGGCGGGGCGGGCGCGTAGAAGTTGCGTCCGGGGTAGACATAGGCGTTGAGCGGGCGGTCGGCCGCCTCGACGTCAAAGATGCCGCCGACGGAGGTCGCCCAGTACGAGCTGGTGTTCTTGCCACCGAACGTCCACCCGCACCAGGCGGTGGCATTCTGGCCGGGGAAGCTCGGGCCGACGCCCCGCTGGCGCCAGATCGGTGCCAGCGGGAGGTGGCCCTGAAAGTCAAGTTGGTATCCACCAGCGGCGTGCGCGATGGTGCGGAGATTGCTGAACCCGGGGATCTCCATCCGGGTGGGGGACGGTCCCGCGCCGAGGACGCACACAATGACAGCCAGGAAGGCAACGCACGAAAGGACCGCAAGCAGGTCTGGCCGGGAGAATCCAGGGCGTGGCATCGTGCATCTCCTTGTGCGGGTCATGCCTGACACACCGGACGTGTATGGTCGGGGCTCCGACCGGTTGCGGACATGTGCCAAAAACACAGCGACCGGCCCAGGGGCCGGTCGCCGAAAGCGTCGACTCTGGCAGGGTCAGTGCCCGGCCTTTTCCTTCTGCTGGCGGGTGTAGCCGAACTTCCGCTTGAGGGCCTTGGTGACCATGCCCGTGCGGATGGCCTTGGTGCTCACGCGGATGCGCTTGGTGGTGCCGTCGACATTCGCGACGACCTCTTGCAGGTTGGGCTTGAATGTGCGCCGGGTGATGCCCGTGGGCTTGAGGCCGAAGCCGCCCTTGCTCACGGCCTGGCCGCGCCAGGCGCGCTTCATGCCGCGGGAAGTTCTCTTGCCGGTCAGTTCGCAGGTAAAGCCCATGATGCACCTCGGTCGGGGAAACCAAACTAAACCCAAACCTGGCCGTGCCGGGCTGGGTCAAGAGTATTGGAGGGGTCGGCGTCGGAAGCAAGTCCCACGGAACGCCTGAGAATGAGCCGTCTTTGCCCCCGGACTGCTGCAAGGGGAGGCTCTACTGGCAGGCTCCCCCGCTGAAGACGGTGAGGAAAACCTCGATATCGAAGGCGTCGGGGAAGAGGCCGTCGTTGTTGAAGTCCACGTCGCCACAGTGGGGATCATTGGAGCAGGCGCCGCCGGAGAAGACGGCAAGGAAGTCGTCAATGTCGGCGGTGTCCGGGAAGAGGCCATCGCCGTTGAAGTCCACGGTGTCACAGGTGGGGCCCGCCACCTCCACGGTCGCGCCTGCGAGGAAGACGGCCCCCTGCGGGTTGCCGGGGTTGTTCGCCACCAGGCGGACTTGCGTGAGGGTCTGTGTCAGGAAGGCGGGGGGGAGCACAAAGGTCTGGCGGTCCAGGTGGGTCCCTCCACCGAAGTCGGTCATTACGACGGTGGGGTCGGTGAGGGTCTGGTTGAACGCGGTCCAGTGATCGCGGAGGTTGACGCCCTGCACGATGTCGAAGGAGGCGAAGGCCCCTGCGCTGCCTGTGCACTCGATGCGGCCGTTGAGGGCGTTGAGCTGCCCCCAGGCCGAGTTCATCAGGGTGTAGACGCGGGAGGCGCCGTAGACGCTCGCCGGAACGGTGAACTGCAGTTGTGCGGAAGACGACTGCGCGACGCCGAAGGACCCGGGCGTGCCGGGCAGGGGGGTCACATCGAAGGGCACGCCCGCGATAGTCAGGGTGGTGGGTCCGGCGGGGTAGTTGGTGCCGGATGTGTATGTGCGGAGGTTGGCGTTCGCGAGCGCGCCGAGGGGTGCGGTCACGTACACCGCACGGGCTTCACTCGCCCCCAGGGCGGCGACGCCAGCACAGGACAGAAGGGCGACGCGTGAGATCATGGCAGGTTGCTCCAAGGCCCGTGCGGGCCTCTCCATGGTCCTGCGCAGAACGGCGAATGTCAAGAACTCGGGGAATTCCACGGGGTCGGACGGCCATTCTCGGACTGGGCGTTGCGCTTGGCGGCATGATCGAATTGTGGTAAGCTGCCGCTGAGGCCGGCGGGTCGCCGGTGCGCCAGGGGAGTTTTCCATGTCCCAGAACGCAGCGCCCGTGAAGGTGTGTGTGGTGTGCAAGCAGGATGTGTCAAAGAGGCCCCGCGTGAAGGACGCGCAGGGGCGCTACGTGTGCGAGACGTGCATGGTGGCCAGGGCGCAGCGTCGTGCCCCGGCCCCCCGGCCGAGTGAGCAGGCCGGCGCGCCGGCGGCCCGGGCCTCTGACGGCGGGGAACTCGTGCTGGACAGCATCGAACAACTCGACAGCGCGGGGGCCGGCGACGTGTACCTGCCGGAGGGCTACGACCCGTCGCTCGCTGTCGCCGCGGTCACGGCTCAGCCCGAACCGACTGCGAGGGCCCGGGAGGCTGTTCCCGCAAAGGCCAAGGGCGGCAGGGCGAAGGAGGCGCCGCGCCACCTGTGCCGGCACTGCGGGTACGACATGGCGGGCGTGCTGGTGAAGCGTTGCCCCGAGTGCGGCAAGATCACGGCTGCGCCGAAGGACGCGGGGCTCCTGGAGACAGAGCGGGAGGTGCGCCGGAAGGTCTACACACGCCCCCTGGTGCTGATGGGTGTGGGGTTCACCGTTTCGCTGATCGCGCTGGCGGTGGGGCACGCATCGCTGGGTGATTACGCCGTGCACTTCGTGGGCTGGCTGCTGGCGGTACCGATCGGGGTGCTGACGTTCTGGGTGTGTTCACTCATG
This sequence comes from Phycisphaerales bacterium, assembly GCA_046350475.1. GTDB lineage: Bacteria > Planctomycetota > Phycisphaerae > Phycisphaerales > UBA1924 > BJHL01. Next base: position 1,184,598 of record JAXMAJ010000001.1, read on the forward strand.
TTCCTGGAGTATGACGCGCCCTTCCACATCACGGCGCTGCGCCTGGGCGGGATCTACGCCTGCGTGGGCATCGCCGACGCGATCGGCACGGCGGCGGGCATGCACGTGTTTACATGGGCCGGGTACGGGCTGCTGATCCTGCTCTACATCACCGAACTGGAGATGGAGAAGTGGGAGGCGATCCTCATGTCATTCGTGGGCGGCATCATCCAGTTCATCCTGCTGGTGTTGCTGTCTCTCGTCGCGGTCGCGGCGTTCGGCTCGGCAGCGACCAGGGGAGGGGGGGTGCCCCCGAGCGCGAACCCCGCGCTCGTGTCACCATCGGACCCGTCGGGGACGCTGTACCACGATGCCAACGCGGACGGCCTGGACGACGCCTCGGGCGTGAAGATCCCCAGCGATGCCGTCCCCGCGGACGAGTACGAGATCGACGAGGAGCCCACGCCTGAAAGCGGCGGGGGTGGCTGAGGGGGCGGACGGTCGGCAAAAAAAGAAGCGGCCCCGGTTTCCCGGGGCCGCCGTTCGCTGTCGAGTGAGGATGCTCTTCAGCCCTTGCCTAGCGCTCAGCGCTGATCAGGCGCGGTTCTGGCTGCGACGGCGGAAAGCCGCGAAGCCAGCGAGAGCGAGGCCGCCCATGCCGGCGTAGGCAGCCGGGGGCAGGGGGACGAGGACGATGAGGGTGTCATCGTGGCCGGAGTCGGGCAGGATGATGCTGCCGGAACCCTGGCCGCCGGAGAACGTGAAGACGTAGGTAGCGACGATGGAGTAGATGTTGCCGGTGATCGGGACGATCGTGGTCGCACCCTGGCCGGCAGAGATGGTCTGCGTGCCAGTGAAGTTGGTGCTGATGTTCGGGAGCGCCGTGGACTCGTGGTTCGAGGCCAGGCTGACGCTGCCGTTGCGGGTGCCGGTCGTGTTGCCGTTGAACTGGTGGGACGCCGTGGCGGGGCCGGAGGGCGAGCCACAGTCGTAGTCCTGGGACACGGTGACGGTGATGCTGCCGTCGCCCGAGGACGTGTAGTTGAAGCCGGTCAGGCGGAGCTCAAGCGTGAGCTGACCGTTGATCAGCACGCTGGAGGCAGCGATGATGCCGGTGACGGACGCGTTGGCGTTGCTGGCCGAGAAGGTCGTGCCAGTCGTACCGCCCATGGACAGGACGCTCACACCGCTGTTCGCGTTGGTAGCGAGCGAGCCGGTGACGTTCACGGTCGCGGCCTGAGCGGTGCCAGCGGCAGCCGCCAGAGCGACCAATGAACCAACAATCAGGTTCTTCATGGTTAATTCCTCCCTCTTGGGACAATGTGCGCACAACCCGGCGTTCCTCTACGCCGGGACGAGCAGATCATACACCACAGCGCGAGCTTTTCAACCGGAAGTGGGTGCGCGCAAGCGTGTATTTGCCTGTTGTTTGCGCTTCGGACGTGCGCCTGGTGATTATCTTCCCCAAGTTCACAGTTCGGGTCCTTGTAACACGTAAAAACGAACAGAGCGCAATGAAAAACCCCGCCGTACGGGCGGGGTTCGGCATGCAATTCCAATTCTACATCAGCGATGCAGAGCCCGGCGCCGGAGGCTGGCGCCAACACCGACAAGGGCCAGACCGCCCAAGCCAGCAGCCGCAGCCGGCGGCAACGGCACCAGCACCAACAGCACATCGTCATGGCCAGAATCGGGCAGGATGATGCTGCCGGTACCCGAGCCACCCTCGATTGTGAAGCGGTACGTGGTGTTGATGCGGTAGATGCCATCGATGGGTGACACGACCGTCGTCGCGCCCTGCTCGGCGGTGATGGGGTTGGTTGCGCCCACGAAACCCACATTCAGCACGGGCAGGTTGGTCGATTCGTGCACGGAGGTCACGACGATGTTGCCGCTGCGCGTGCCCTGCGTGTTGCCGTTCAGCTGGTGCGAAGCGGTCGAGAAAGAGCCCTGGTTCGTCAGGACATAGTCCTGGATGATGTTCACTTCGATCACCACGTTCGACTGTGAGGTCGAGGTGAACGTGAAGCCGGTGAGGCGGAGGTTCAAGGTCTGCTGAGAGCCGACAATCGTGCTGGTCGCAGCAACGAGGCCGGTCACGGACGCGTCCGCGCTGGACCCAGAAAAGGTGATCGCCGTGGTGGAGTCTGCTGCAAGCGGGCCCGTCGTGCCGGTCGCCCCAATGGTGATACCGCCACTCACGGTGACCTGTGCCGCCTGAACACCCCCGGCAAGGGATGCGAGCGCGATCGCACCGATCGCAAAGATGCTGTTATTCATATCCATTCCTCCTCTTCCTGAGCGTACCGGTGAAGGCACACGCCGCGCTGTTCCTCATGGCCGCGGCAGGAAGAGAGTACATCGCTCCAGTGCGAATGCAAGTGGCTTTAAGTGAATATCTTATAGAAGGGAAATGTGCTTGCTTTGAGGGCGCAGAAATGAGAGAATGCACCCTTGCGACGGGAGCGTGGACGTGCCCTTGACGTGGGATATCCCTCCACGCCTCCGGGGGTTACCGGAGCTCGGCGCGGATCCTGCGTGCCCGTTCGCGAAGCGTTTGGGGCAACGAGTTATTGGCATCCAGCCCGTCGAGGATTGCCTTGGCTTCGGTCCTCTCGGCGGGGGAGCCTTGGGAAAGCTGCTCGGCCAACCCAACGGCGGATGAAAGCAGAGTGGGATCCAGCTTCATGGCCTGCCGGAACGCGGCGACCGACTCGTCGTGCTTGCGGAGGGCGGCCTCCACCATGCCCAGCGTGTCGTAGTACGCGCCGACCTGATCAGACTGGGTCGCTTCGCGGGCCATGGCCCGGGCGCGCACCAGCTCATCACCGCTGCGTCCCGAGCGGACCAGGGCGTCGGCGAAGTTGTTCTGGATGCTCGCGCGGGTGAGCCCGGCGGGGAGCTGGGGGACCCCGATGAGGCGCTCGTAGTACGGGAGCGTGTCGGAGACCTTGCCCGCGCTGTCGAGCGCGGTGATCGCGCCGAGCATGGCCGGCACGTTCGAGGGTTGGACTGAGGTGATGACGGCGTACGCGTCGGCGGCGCGCTTGAAGGACGCTTGCGCATCTGCGGTCGGCTGGGTCTGTCCCAGCGCCATGCAGGCGCGGGCGAGCGATTCCTGGGACTGCGGGTCGGCCGGGCCGGTCTCCGCGAGGGCGCGCTCGGCAAGCTGGACCGCCTCCGAGGGGTTCTTGGCGCCGACGAGGTTCGAGAGCGAGCGGAGAGCATTGACGTGCTTCGGGTTCGCCGCGATGGCCTTGCGGAAGGACGCCGTGGCGGCGTCGTGCTGGCCCTGCATCACCTGGATGGTTCCCATGGCGTCGTGGATGCCGGCGGTCGCGTCCGCCTTGGAGGCGAACGGCGCGACGAGGGCGGCCGCGGCTGCCAGGTGCTGGGACGCGGCCTCGGGGAACCGGCGCGCGAGGGTGGCGTGCGTGCCGGCGAGGGCGATCTGGTCGTCGGGGCTGGTGGCGTTGAGCTTGCTGCCGACGGCGGCGATCCAGGCGTTTGCGGTCGCTTCATCGGGGGTGTTCTGGCCGGCGAGCGGCAGGAAGACGTCGGTGCGGAGCCTGGCGGAGGAGTCCAGCAGCGGGGCGAGGAGCGACAGGGCGTCGGCGGGTCGGCCTGCGCGCAGGTGGGCACGCGCGGCGAGGTCGAGCGTGCGGAGGGAGAAGGGGTCGTCCGGTTGCGAGCGGGCGAGCTCGACGTGCGGGCGGAGCGACTCGAGCGCGGTATCGGCCCGGTCGAGGGAGAGGAGCGCCTCGCCGACGGCGAGGTCGGCCTCGCGGTCGCGGGTGAGTTCCTGCCAGGCCCGCGCGGCGGCCAGCATGTCGGTCCAGTTCTGGGTGGCGCGGAAGAGCGTGCTCGCCCACGACGCGACCTCTATGGAGCGCGGGTGGTCGCGCAGGGCCTTGCGCATGACATCCAGGGCCTTGCCGGTCTGGGGCGGGCTGGCCTGCACCAGCGTCTGTCCGAGCAGGGTCTGGATCATGGGCTCGGCGGCGTACTTCTGGCTGAGGCGGTCCACCTCCGCGCCGTCGGAGAGGCGGTTGGCGGCGCGGGCGGCGGCGATGTCGCGCACGCCCTGGGCCCGGAGCTTCATTTCCGGCTGCGCGTCGAGCACGCGGGCGACCTCCTCCAGGTCCATCTTGCCGCCGGACTGCACGCTCTGGGCCAGCGCGAACTGCTTCTCGAGCACGGCGATGCGGGGGTGGGTGGGGAGCTTGGCCTTGGCGGCCGACAGGGCCTCCCGCGCCTGCTCGGTCTTGCCGTTCTCGTTGAGGTAGGAGACCAGGCGGGCCCAGTAGTCCGCGTTGGTGGGCGCGAGGTCGCACGCGCGTCGGAGCAGGGCGATGGTCTGGTCCTGCGAGCCGAAGCGGGACTCGTACTGCGCGAGCGCGGCCTCACGGTCGCCGGGCTCGAGGGTGAGGGTCTCCAGCTGCTTGAGCACGGCCCGGGCCTGGTCCTTCTGGTTGAGGGTGGCCAGGTCGCTGGCGACGGCGACCACGTACTGCTGGGTGCCCAGGGGCTGGGTGGCCAGCTCCTTGAGCAGGGCGAGAGACTCGCGGTCGCGCGAGAGGGAGCGGTACACACTGGCGAGGCGGACCCTGACGTCCAGGGCCTTGTCGCCCGCGCCGGCGGCGTCCATGCGTTCCAGCGCGCTGGCAGCGCCCTGCAGTTCCCGGTAGGAGATGAGGAGGTCGACGGCGGTGAGCCTGGCCTCGGCGGACGCGGTCGCGGAGGACGCGATGGCGTCGAGCTGTGCCTTGGCGCTCGCGAGGTCGCCCCGGTCGGCGTGCAGCTTCGCGAGCATGAGGTTGAGTGCGGCGGGGTTGGGGACCAGGGGGGTCAGGGCGCGGATCTGCTCGGCCGCCTCGTTGGCGATGGGCCGGATGTTGGCCTCGGGCTTGTTCATCGTGAGGCCGGTCACCATGAGCAGGCGGGCCTCGACCCAGTCGGGCTCGGCGGAGATAAGGGTCCGCAGGGTGTCCAGCGCGGTGTTCCGCCCTGCCTCCGTCACGGGCTCGCTGAGCAGGGAGCGTGCGCGGGCGAGCTGGAGCGGGGCGGGGAGGCGCGAGGGCTCGTAGCCGCCCAGCGTAATGGCCCGGGCGATGAGCTGGTCGACCAGCGCCTTGTCGGGGTACACCGAGGGGGACGCGAGGGCAGCGAGGTGCGCCTGCAGGTCGTTGGGCGCGTTGGTGACAGCTTCCTTCCACGCGCGTTTGGCGTCCTCACGCTTGTCGGCCGCGTCGTACAGGCTGGCGATGGCCATGCGCCACTCGGTCTTGGACGCGCCCTGCGCCTTGTCGAGGCCGGCCGTGAGGATGGCCAGCCCGCCGGCGAGGTCGTCCTGCCGCAGCTTGGCGCGCGCGGCCGCGAACGCGGGTTGAGCGTCCGACGCCCCGGAGGCCTCGAACCTGGCGAGGAGCTGGGGCTCGGCGCCCAGGCCTTCCCTGGCGCTGATGTCCATCAGCTCCTGGATGAGCGGCACGCTGAGTGCGGGGAAGTTCTTCAGGCCCTCGTCCAGCGTCTTCCTGCCTGCGTCCTTGCCCTTGGTCCGGGACGCGAGCAGCACCCGCCCCGGGAACACGTTCGCGCGGAAGTCCGCGACATCCCTGGCGTCGGTCAACGCGAGCTCCGCGTCGACCCGGTCGGTGGTCTCCAGGAGGGCGGCGGGCGTCGCGCTCATGGCGGGCTCGAAGCCCCCCAGCAGCAGCGCCACGTTCACGCGGAACAGGCACAGGTAGGTCGACATGCTGCGCGGCGCAATGCGGGCCGCGGCCTGGGCCGCGGGGAGCGCGGATTGCGGGCGGCCCTCGGCCAGGTAGGAGTACGCCTGGCCCAGCCAGGGCCGGGTCCAGCCGGTGGCCATGGGCATGAGCGCGGCCTTCTTCCACTGCTCGCGCGCGTCGGTGACGCGCCCCGCGCGCTGGTAGGCATCGCCCAGCAGGCTGGCGATCACCGGCTCGCCGGGCGCCTTCTTGAAGGCCTCGGTGAGCGAGGTGATGGCATCGTCGGGCGACGGGGCGGGGTCCTGCAGGAGGACGCGGAACGCGGGCTTCCACGCCCCGATGCGGTAGTCACCCTGGCGCACGTTGATGGCGTCCACGACCTTGCGGGCGCCCTCGCGGTCACCGGTGTCGTTGAGCGACAGGGCGCGGAAGATCAGGAGTTCTGTGTTCGTGCCCGCGGGCCCAAGGTCGGGGTTCTGCGTCTGCACCACGGCGTCGGCGGGCCGGCCCGCCATCCAGAGTCGCCGGACCAGCAGCCGCTTCACGACCGGGTCGCTGACCTGCTTGGCGCCCTCGTTGAGCACGGCCAGCGAGTGGGCGTGGGCGGCGAGGTTGTCAAAGAGCGTGGCGCTGCGGAGCACGTCCAGCGGGTCCGCGTAGGCGGGCTTGCCTACCGGGCCGGCGGTGTCGGGGTCCAGCGCGTTCATCTCGCACAGTGCCGCGAAGACCTCGGCGCGGGAGTCAAAGCCGGGCTCGCCCTGCCTGGCCATGGCCGTGAGGAGGCGCGCCCTCGGGTCCGCGCCGTGCTTCTCCGAGAACCCACGCGCGAGGGCCAGGGCCTGGTCGCGCCAGCCCTGGTCGCGGAGCCACTCGGCGTACACCACCCGGGTGCCGAAGTCCTCGGGGTCCAGGGCGATGATGCGGCCCAGCACTTCGCCGGCCTTGTCGTCGCGGGCCTTGGAGCGCGTGCGGGCGGCACCCTCGGCGCGGAGGATGGGCAGGTGGTCTGCGGTGCACTGGGCCAGGTCCGCCGGGCGGAGCTCCTGGGCGAGCGAGATCGTCTCCGTGTTCATCTGAGCCGTGGCCAGCAGGTTGAGCAGGTGGAGCGAGGTCTCGCGGTCGGCGCGGTCCAGGGTGTGCAGCTTCTGGTAGATGGAGGCCGCCTGGGCGATGTGCCCGCCGTCACGCTCCTCCACGTTCTCGCGGGACGTGGCGTACGCCTTGAGGGCTTCCCGGTCGTCGGGCGTCTGCTCGAGCACTTTCTTGAGGGGGGCGAGGGCCTCGTAGTAGTGCTTCTCGCCGGCGAGGCGCAGGCCCTCGGCGCGCTTGGCGGTCGTGTCGTGGGAGTGCCGGACGCGCCGGAGGACGAACAGCCCGCCCGCGCCGAGCCCCGCGAGGAGCACGACGGCGAGGAGAATGAGCAGCCGGCGGGAGGTTTTCGGTTTGAGGCTCATGGATCCCGTCCTTAGGGTCGTGTGTTTTCAGGATGTCAGGACTTGGTTGCGCGTCTGACCAGCAGCACTATGGTGCGCCAGATGATCCAGAGGTCAAGCCAGAAGGACTGGCGCTCGACGTACTGGATGTCGTACTTGATCCACTCCTGGAAGTCGTTCCCCTCCTCGCGGGTGCGCGAAATCTGCCAGAGGCCCGTGAGCCCCGGGCGGACGGAGAGGCGCGCCTCGCGCCAGGGTGGGCAGTACTGGTTCTCCTTGTAGGGGCTGGGGCGGGGCCCGACCACGCTCATGTCGCCCTTGAGGATGTTGAACAGCTGGGGGAGCTCGTCGACCTGGTATTCGCGGATGAACGCGCCCACGCGGGTGAGGCGGGGGTCGTTCTTGATGAAGAACTGCGGCCCGTCGGCCTGGTTCATCGCCATGAGCCGGGCCTTGATCTCCTCGCTGTCCTTGCGCATCGAGCGGAACTTGAGGCAGCCGAACTCCTTGCCGCCCTTGGTCTCGCGCCGGTGGCGGAAGAAGATGGGCGTGCCGTCTTCCAGCAGGATCGCGAGGGTGACCAGCGGGTAGACCGGGAATGTCCCCAGGATGGCCGCCGAGGCGAAGGCGATGTCGAAGAGGCGCTTGAAGGGTCGGGCGCGCGTCTCCTCGCTGACCGTGCGGGCCAGCAGGGCACGGGGCGCGGGGCTCGACAGGCTCTCCACCTCCTGCCAGGCGATCGCTTCTTCGGGCGGGCGCTGGTCGGGGGCGTCCCAGAGCACGGCGGGACCGACGGCGGAAGTCTGCCGTGTGATCGTGCGGCCCGCGCCGATCCAGAGCGGGCCCCGCACGCCGGGGCCGAGCGTGACGCTGGCCGACTGGTCAGCCCAGATGCCCGGGGCCACGCGCCGGACGCGCGGGATGGTGCTGTCCGGGCGTTGCCAGCGCGTGACGAGCTCGTGGCCGAAGCGCGCGAGGTCCTCGGGGTCCTCGCCGTCGAAGAGCTTGCCCCTGATGGGGGCCGCGAACCGGTCGTTGCGCCGGGTGAGGCTCCTGAGCTTCTTCCACGCGGCGCGGGCGTCGGTGGACTCCTGCCAGACGGCCGCGAGGTCCTTGCTGGGCGTGAGCACGACCCGCCCGGTGCGGACCTGCGTGCCCTTGTACGACCGCTGGAAGCGCTGGAAGTTGCCGGCGTCGTCGGTGACGATCTGCTCGCGGTACGGCTGGGCGGCCCGCTCCTGCACCCGCAGGACGATGAGCTCGGGGTTGAGCCAGGACACGGTGTCCAGCACCGGCGCGGGCCGGAAGATGGTGAGCGTGTCGGTGTCCAGGAGCATGTAGAGCTCGGCCGCCTGCACGAGCGCGGAGCGTTCCCCGGGGCGGATGAGCTGCACGCCCTTGCTCGCCCAGAACCGCGCGTGCAGGTCGAACCAGTCGAGGCCCCAGAGGGTCTGCGGGCGGGCGCGGGCCGGCGCGGGCTGGGCCGGCGCTGCGGGGGCGGGGGATGGCGGGGTGAGCAGGGACATGGGTGCTTGCGGTGGCTACCGGCGGGTGTCGATGGCGACGACACGGGGCAGAGGCTCGAGATCCGGGAAGTCGTCCGGGCGCGGGCGCTGGGGCGGGGGGCCGTCGGGGCGCACGGACCGGAACGACTGGCTCGCTGCGCTCATGCGGAAGTCGCGCGAGTGTGCGAGGTTGAAGACCATGCCCAGGAGGCGTGCGTGGACGCGGTGCAGGGCAGCGACCGCCGACTTCACCTGCCCGCGGGCGCGCCCCGCGCCCACGACCAGGATGACGCTGTCGGCCTCGGCGCAGACCAGGTGGGCCTCGATGCTGCCCAGCACCGGGCCGGTGTCGATCAGGATGATGTCGTACTCGTCGCGCAGGGTGCTCATGAGGCGAGAGACCACCTGCCCGGAGAGCCGGTTGGCCGTGCGGTGGTCGTCCTCAAGCCCGGCGGTCAGGACCGAGAGGTTGTCCATGCCCGATGCGCGGATGCGGGCGTGCGGGTCGCCCTCGGTGATGGCCCGGAAGAGGCTGGACTGTTCGCGCATCTTGAGGCCGCGCGACAGGCCCTGGCCGACCAGGTCCAGGTCCACCAGGAGCGTCTTGCTGCCCGCGCCGGCGAAGGAGTAGCCCAGCGCCAGGGCCATGCTGGTCTTGCCGTCGCCGGGGTTGCTGCTGGTGATGGCGATGACCTTGTTGCGTGCGCCTGCGGAGATCTGCACGAGCGTGCGGATCTGGTGGACGCAGTGGGCCGCGGCGACTGCCTGCTCGGCGTCGTGCAGGTCCGCGGGGAGGCGGGGCAGGATGCCCAGGAGGGGCGTGCTGGCCGGCCCCTCGTCCAGGGCCTCGTCGCTGTACCGGAAGGTGCGGTTGGCAAGTCCGTAGAGGGCGACGGCGAGGATGGGCAGCATCGCGCCCAGCCCGCCGAAGATGACGGCGTTGCGGAACCGCTTGTCGACGGACGGGAAGGACTCGGGCCTGGGCGGGAGGATGAGCTCGACGCGGGCAACGCTGCTCATCATCTCGCGCTCGCGCCGGAGCTGGTCGATGGCCTTGTTGATGTCCGCGAGGCTTGAGCGGTCGGCCTCGACCTGGGCACGCTTGTCCTCGAGCTCGCGCTTCTTGCGGGCCAGGACGCGGTTCTCCGCGATGATGGCCTGCTTGTGGGCCCGCAGCTTGGCGAGCTGGATCTCCAGCGACCCGACGCTCTCGAAGCCCGAGCCCGAGCGTGTGAGCGAGGCCGCGCCGGGGAGCTGCGGCGCCACGCCCGGCTGGGGCGCGGGGGTCTTGCCCTCGACGAACGCGCTGCGCCGCTCCTCAATGAGCTTCTCCAGGCGTTCGGCCTCCCGGGTCGTCTTGCGCATCTCGATGTGGTTCTCACCCAGGCCGTTGTCCGTCAGGATCGCCTTGCGGCTGAGCGCTTCGTGGTACTGGAGGAGCAGGCTGCTCATCCCCGGGTCGGTCCCGGCGATTTCCTCGTAGGTCATCTCTTCGCGGGGTTTGGGCTTCTGCTCTTCGCCGCCCGGGGTGCCCTGCGAGTTCGCGTTCTGGTTCGCCTCAGGGGCGAGGTTGGCGCTGCCGCCGTTGGCGATGAGCCGCAGTTCCAGGTCCAGGATGCGGGCGTCCACCTCCATCAGCTTGTTGTTCCCGAATCGCATGAACTCCTCGGGGTCGGTGGTGCCCAGGTCGTTGGCCAGCTGGGTGATCTGGTCGGAGTTCTGGACGATGTTGGCCTCGAGCACCCGCTTCTCGTCCTGAAGGATGCGGCTGCGCGTGGCGTCCTTGTCGCGGTCGGCGAACTCGACGAAGAGCTGGTTGTACGCGTCGCTGACCTGCGTGAGCGCCGTGAACGCCACGTTGGGGTCCTCGTGCGTGAACGAGATCATGATCATGTCGATCTGCGAGCTCTTCTGCGTCACGCTGAGGTTGTCGCGGAAGCGGCGTTCCTCCTGGGGGGTGTTGGGGATGGCCAGGTCCTGCCAGGCCTTGCTCGACTTGGCCTTGGAGATGACGCGGTCGGACTGGATGATGGGGATCTGGCCCCGGACGAAGTCCGCCGCGAGGACCATCAGGTCCGGCGTGTTCTTCATCGGGTCGTAGTTGACGGGCGTGACGCGGATGATGCCCGAGCTCTGGAAGAGCGGCTTGTTGGTGAGGACCGCGTAGGTCGCGCCGGCGATCAGCGCGACACCGGAGGCGATGGCGGTGAACAGGTAGCGCCCGCGGAACAGGCTGTGGACAACCTTCATCAGGTTGACCTGCTGGTGCGTGCCGCCGAAGTCCGGGCCGGGCGCCCCCGGCAGCGCGTACTGCTGGTACATCGGGTATCCGCCCTGGGGGAGCGGGGCCGAGTGCGGGTGCTGGTGGGTGTTGTGGTGGTGGCCGTTGGGGTAGTCGGTCATGGCGTTGCCTCTGTCCGTTCTGTGCGTTCGTTGTGCTCGACCGCCCCGATGAGCGGGAGCATGGGTTCCACCAGGTCGGTAAAGGCCCTGCGGGCCATCTCGTCGGGGAGGGAGGCGTCGGTGATCACCTGCACCTGGGCGGAGCCGTAGGGGCGGAGCATGTAGTCGCTGGCGGCCTGCCGGACCGGCGCAAGCGTGCTCACCGGCCCCACGCGGGGGATGACGAAGAAGGAGTAGATGCGGATATTGACGTCCTGGAGCGCGTCGGACTTGCGGAAGCGGTACTCGCGCACGGGGATGTCGCGCCCCCCGGAGGAGAGCGTGAGCGGGGTGCCCGGCGCCTGATCTGGCGCGCTGGTGGGCGTGATCTCCCAGCCCTGGGCGCGGTAGCAGACCGGGGGGTAGTGCCCGCCCATGTCCCGCGAGTCGGTGCACTGCACGAACACCACACGGGCCCGCAGGCCCAGCGCGTCGTTCGTGTAATTGCGCCCGAACAGCACGTTGGGCCGGAGCATCTTGATGGCGGCGGGGGGCACCTTGTCGGTGTTGTCGGCGCCGATCCAGTCGCCGTGGGACAGCGGTATGGCCCCGGCCGCCGCCGCGACCCGCGCGTGGTACGGCGCCGCCGTCTCGCGGGTGGGGTGCGTCCGTGCCTCGGCGAAGAAGCCCAGGAGCAGGAGGAGCGTGAGGATGAGCGAGACGTATCGCACGGGTGTGGGTTCAGTCGTACGCGAGGTTGTACCGCATGACGGGCAGCAGGGCCCACTTGAGGGCCTTGTGAACGCCCATAAGGAGCATGAAAGCGACCGGGATCATGAGCCAGCCGGAAACGTCGTGGAACTTCTCGCCGACCTCGAGCGGGTAGGAGCCGTAGATGTGCACGGTGGGGATCAGGCGCAGGACGTTGCACACCAGGGCGGCCAGCGGCGAGCAGACCAGGATGATGAGGCGCGTGGTGTTGCGGAACGGCATGCAGAAGGCGAAGGCGTAGGAGACCATGATGAGGGCAAAGACCATGCGCATGCCGTTGCACGCCTCCGCCACGGTGACGTCCACGCCGTTGATGCGGAGCACGTTGTTGGCCCGCTCGACGTTCCAGCCCAGCGTCTCCATGATGACCTGCGTTGTCGACGCCGTGGCGGTCTGCAGGGGCATGGAAATCTTCTCGCGGACGACCCCCGGGATGGGCACCAGGAACGCGAGCACCGCGAACGCGGGCAGGAAGTTGAACAGCACGTTCTTCCCCAGCACCGTCAGGATGCAGCCGATCACCACCGAGACGGCGCCGGCGTGCCACGCGGATTCGATGTTCAGGTAGTACCCCAGGGCCGAGAGCGCCCAGCCCAGCGCCACCACGATCGGGCCGATGAACGTGCCGCCGGGCGGGCAGTTGCGCAGGCGGGCCTTGCGGGCCCAGAACATCCAGACCGCGACGATCGGCGCGAGGATGATGTGGCTCTGCTCCTCGTCGTTGGTGGCGATCGTCCGGATGTCCTGCCACGCCGGCCAGGTAAGGGCAAAGCCCACCGCCGTCAGCGCGAGCGTCCCCCACAGGTGCCACGGCTCCCACCGGCTGGTGTTCACGGTCTTCACGCGGGCCTCCCTGCCGTGCGGGGCGACGCGATGACGGCGTCGAAGATCGTGGCCCCGGCCGGGACCCGGGCCCCGTCACACACCAGCGACCGCACCACCACGGCCCGCGGGCCGACCACGGCGCCGCGCATGACCACGGAGTCGTGGATGGTGGCGCCCGGGTCCACCATCGCGCCCTCCTGGGAGAGCGCGAACGTGGTAGCCCACTCCTCCGCGTACGCGTCCGGCCGGTCGAGCACGTCGCCGGTCTTGAGCGCCCGCAGGGCCCGGATGTACTGCTCCAGCGTGCGCACCCTCAGCCCCGTGGGGCCCGACGCCCGCACGACCCGCACGCGGTGCGCCTGCGACAGCGCCGGCAGGGCCTGCTCCTTGAGATCGATGTACCCCTTCGCCCGGATGTCACGCAGCGCCCGGCACCGCATGAGGTGCACGCCGCTCGAAGAGCCGTCAGGCTCCGCCAGCAGCACGATGTCCGCGTCCACCGCGGCCAGGGACGCAAAGACCTCCGTGAGCGGGCGCAGCAGCACCTGGTTGCCGTGCACCACCAGCAGCGCGTCGTCGTCTGCGTAGTCCTCCGCGAGGTCCCGCAGCAGCCCGCCTGTCCCGCGGAGTTCCACCCGATCATGCTCCACGTTCACCACCACCTGCGGCGCCGCCGGCACGGCGTGCGGCAGACCACTGGGCTTGCTCACGATCGCACGTAGCGCGAGCGGCCTGTCCGTTGCCGGCAGCGCCGCACCCAGACCGCTGGCCTGGTCACGCCAGTGGGAGAGCAATGTCGCCGACTCGGTCACCGGCAGGTCCAGCAGGCTCTTCCCCAGCCCCGCCACCAGCTCATTGACCCGCACCCCGCCCGAGAGCACAACCAGCGCGCGGAGCGATTGTCCCCAATCCCGGACGTGGTGAGAGGGGGTCGCGGACCGGTAAGTGCCGTTCTGTTCAGCCATTAGAGCGGAGTTCGTAGTGGGGGCCCCCATTTTCAGGTCTAGGCAATGGTTCCGAGAAGTGTACGACCACCGCCCCCCACGAACGGCGTGGGGCGCGGCCACCTTGGATCGGCGATCCAGTACCCGAGGTGCATCCACAACGATGCCCAAGCCGCCCCGGTTCGCTCCGCGGTGGACGTACGCCAACTCCGATGGTTATCGGGCAATGGGCTGCGTGCGCACAAGCGCACGAATCGCCTCTGACAGCGGGCGCGGAGGCTGCGAGAGCGATCGTCGCGCGAGGGTGGTGTTTAGTGAGGTATCGGCGGCGCGTCGAAGCGGTTGTGTGTTCACGGACGTGGTGGGGATACACCCGCGCCGGTCAAGGCCATACGCGTCCGCGAGGGCGAGGCCCAGTTCAAGGCGGTTCACGCGGTCGGGTCCGCCCAGGTGGAGGATCGGCCGCTCGAGCGTGAGCATTTCCGCCAGCGCGCTGGCCACGTCGTCGACGAGGATTGGAGTGCGGTACTCATTGGTAAAGAGATTGCAGGGCTGCTGGTGGCGCAGCGCATGCACGACATGCTCATTGGGCGAGCGCGTTCCCTCGCGCGAATGCCCGAGGGTGAGCGCGACGCGCGCCACACGCCCGCCCATGGCGAGCACGGCCTCTTCCGCCCGGGCCTTGGTCGTCCCGTACACGTTGACGGGGTTGGTCGGGTCCGTTTCGCTGTAGTTGCCCCGCTCGCCGTCAAAGACCTGGTCGGTGGAGACGAACACGAGCACGGCGCCCAGCGAGCGGCACGCGTGCGCCACGCGATCGGTCGCGGTCAGGTTGACCGCACGGGCCAGGTCCGGCGACTGTTCGCAGGCCGCCAGGTCACGCAGCGCGGCACAATGAATGACAGCGTCCGGGCGGACGGTGTGCAGGGCGTGGTCGATGGTCTCAGGGCGGGCCAGGTCGAGCGGGGGTGATTGGGGTGTGCCGGCCCGGGCGGTCAGCACGGGCGTGTGCCCTGCGCCGTGCAGGGCCGCGGCCACGCGCGACCCGATGAAGCCCGAAGCACCAGTGAGCAGGACCTGCATGGGAGAAGGTAGGGGCGGCGTGCCGTCCGCTACGATGTGTCGTGGCGAGAGCACCGTTGATCGCGATATCGATGGGCGACCCCGGGGGCGTGGGGCCGGAGGTGATCCTCAAAGCCCTCGACGACGGCGCGGTCCGGCGCCGGGCCCGGTGGCTCCTCTTTGCCAGCGATCGGGCCATGACGCAGGCGGCGCGGGAGTGCCGCATCCCCGCGGCGTGGACAGAATTGCCAGGGCAGTTCGCGAGCACCACGCTGACCTCGCTGGAGGCGGGCGAAGTGGGGGTGGTGGACTTATGCCGCGACGTGGGGCTGGACCCGGCAACGGACTTTGCGCGCCGCCCCGACCGCACGAACGGCGTGGTTTCCTTCGAGTGCGTACGCCGGGCCATTGAGCTCATGCAGCTCCCAGGGGAGCACCCTTGGCGGGCCGGGGCCGTGGTGACCGGGCCGATCAGCAAGGAGGCCTGGGCGCTGGCGGGCTGGGCCCGGTACCCCGGGCACACGGAGCTGTTCGCGGAGTCGTTCAGGGCACAAAAGTTCGCGATGATGTTCCACGCCCCCCCTGCGCAGACCGCACACGGGCAGGGCCCGGGGCTCAACGTGATCCTCGCCACGGTGCACCGGCCGCTGCGGACAGTGCCCGGAGCGCTGACCACAGCACGCGTGCTGGAGACGATCGAGCTGGGGCACGGCGCCATGCGCCGCCTGGGGTTCCCTTCTCCCCGCATCGGCGTGTGCGGGCTCAACCCGCACGCGGGTGAGCATGGCCTGCTGGGAGACGAGGACGACCGTGTGATCTCGCCGGCGGTCGCCGCGGCGCGGAACTCCGGCTGGGACGCGAGCGGTCCGTGGCCCGCCGACACGATCTTCCAGGGTGCGCTCGCGTACGAGGGGGCGCCGGCCGCGAGGTTTGACCTGGTGGTGGCGATGTACCACGACCAGGGCCTCATCCCGCTCAAGACGCTTGCCTGGGACCGGGCCGTGAACTTCACGGTGGGCCTTTCTCACGGGGGGCACCCGGTGTGGCGGACGAGCCCGGATCACGGGACGGCCTTCGACATTGCGGGGGCGGCGAACGCCGACGCGGGCAGCATGAAGGCGGCGGTGCTTCTGGCCGTGAGACTTGCGGGCAGCGACGGGGAGAGCGCGCCGGGCGGGGTGTAAAGAAAGGGGGGCGTGCGCTACCCTGTCCGCCCCATGACCACCTCCAACTTCGTCACCCTCCCGCGCGACACCAACCAGGCCCTCGGGATGGCCCAGTTCGCCATCGACTTCATGTCCGATGCCCCGGGCAAGCGCGGCGAGCCCAGCGCCGCCGTGTACGAACGCATCAACCTCTTCCACACCGACGCGTGCATCTGCGGCATCTCCGCCATCGCCCTGGGCACCAACGCCCCGGTCCTGCTGCGCCGCGAGGCCGCCCAGTACGCCACCGCCGGCAAGGACCTGCCCTGGGCGCCGGGCGTGCACGCCGTCCGCGGCGGTGTCCCCATCTTCGGCAGCACGCAGGACGTGCAGGTCGAGAAGGCGATCGTCGCCAACTCCGCCGCCGTGCGCGAGTGGGACAGCAACGGCACCAACTTCGGCTTCAACCCGCGCCTCGGGCACACCGCCGGCGAGTTCGGCCACAACGACTTCTACCCCGTGTGCGTCGCGGCGGCGCAGCTCCGCGGGAAGGACGGGGAGTTCGCGCTCCGCGGCATGGTGCTGCTGGACGAGATCCGCGGCCGCCTCGCGGAGGTGTTCAGCCTCAAGAGCTACAAGATCGACCACGTGGTGCACGGCGCGATCGCCAGCGCGGCCACGTTCGGCGCGATGATGGGCGCCACGGCCGAGCAGATCGAGTCCGCCATCGGCATGGTCGTGGCCCACTACATCCCGTTCCGTGCGATCCGGGCCGGCAAGCAGCTCTCCGACAGCAAGGGGGCCAGCGCCGCCATCAGCACCGAGGCCGCGATCCTCTCCGTCAAGCGCAGCATGATGGGCTTCCTCGGGCCCCGCGACATCTTCCGCAACCCCGAGGCGATATTCCGGCTGTTCGAGGGGCCGGGCCAGCTGTTCCGCAAGACCGAGTCCGCCGGCACCGGCATCCCCAGGCACCGCGAGGGCAAGGAGTACGCGTCACCCTTCGACCTCGTCCTGGCGCGTGCGGGCGATGACTTCGCCGTCATGGGCATGCACTTCAAGCTGGGGCTGTACGAGCATCAGTCGGCCGGCGCGCTGCAGGGGCTCATCAACCTCATCCACAAGCGCCCGCAGCTGCTCGACGACCAGACCGGCGACTGCATCGGCAAGATCGTCGTCAGGGCGTACGAGCCCGCGTTCGGCATCATCGGCGACCCCGCGAAGCGGGACCCAAAGACCCGCCAGTCCGCCGACCACTCCATGCTCTACCTCGTCTGCTCCATGCTCCGCACCGCGCTGGAACTCCGCGCGGGCGGGCACAAGGGCGCCTACGGCTGGAAGGAGCTCATGCTCACGCCCAACGACTTCACGAAGGGCGCCATCAGCCACCCGGTGACCCGCGCGCTCATGGCCAAGATGAGCTTCGAGCACGGCGGCAGCGACTACGACGCCAAGTACCCCGACGGCATCCCCACCAGCATGGTCATCACGGACGAGCAGGGTGAGAAGTTCGACTCCGGGCTCGTCATGTACCCCGGCGGGCACGCGCGCAACCACATGGGGCCCGACAAGGTCAACCTCGCGGACATCCTCGCCCACAAGTTCCGCACCCTGGGCGCGTTCGCGGCCAAGGACCCCGCGCCCCTCATCGGCCGGCTCTCCAACCTCGAGAAGAAGTCCTCCAGGGACGTGGCCGATCTGATGCACTTCCCGATCGAGATGAAGGGCGCGTACGAGTAAGCCACCCCGCCGGGGCCCTACCCCGTGTGCACGTGGGACGGGTGCAGCTGGGCGTCTACCCAGTGGGCCGTCTCCTCGGCCGCCGGCAGGCGGATCAACTCCAGGTGCGGGGTGGCGACCTGCGTGGAACGCAGCGCCGCGACCGGCCGCCCCAGAACCTCTGTGGTGCCGGCATGCTTTTCCACCTTCTCGCGGCTGGCGAGCCAGCGGGCGTCCACGTCCGGCAGTCGGACCGTCCCGTCCAGGTAGCACCGGATGAGCTGGCGGGTTGTCTCTTCGACGCTCTGCTCCAGGGCCAGAGCGGCCTGCGAGCGTGGCTTGAGCAGCTCGCGGCGCTTGCGGGTGCGCCCGGTGACGTGGTCCCGCACCGTCTGGGCGACGTTGCGGATCGTCGTCCGGGGCGGCTCGGAATCCCAGGGTGATGGGTCGATGAGCAGCACGCGTTCGATGGCGATCCCCCGCCCGGCAAGCCAGGCGGCACTGTCGGCGGCGATGATGCCCCCGAAGGAATACCCGGCGAGGACGAGCGGCCGTCCGCGGCTCTCCTCGGCGAGGCGCAGCGACGCCTCCCGCACTCGGTCGCGGAGATCGCCGCCCAGCGCGACCAGGTCCCCAAGGCTGAAGGCCAGCACGTCGCACGGACCCGCCATGGCGCGGGCGAGGTCAGCGAAGATCCACGCGTGCCCGCCGATGCCGGGGTACATCAGGCACACCGGACCGGTGTTGTCCGCCCGCAGGCGCGCCACCGGCTCACGGGGGGCCCGGTCGCCCAGCGCGACGGCCTCCGCCAGGCGTGCGATGGTCTGGCATTCCGCGATGCGGTCCAGACCGATGGCGATGCCGAACCGCTTCTCGAGCGCGAGCGAGAGATCGATCGCGCCCAGCGAATCCCCGCCCAGGTCCTGGAAGCGGTCCTCGCGCCCGGGGCGGTCCGTCCGCAGCACGGACTGCCAGGCATCAGCGATCCAGTTCTCGATGGTGCCCCGAGGCGGCCCTCCGCGCCCGATCGCCGCCACTTCCGCCGACTCTGCCGCGAGCTTCGCTACGGCGCCGAGGTCGATCTTGCCCGTCGTCGTGCGGGGCATCTGCATGACGACGCGGAACTTCCGTGGGATCGCCGCGGGCGGCAGCACGCCGGCCAGCTGTTCTCGCAGCGAGAGCACATCGGCCTGCACCCCGGGCACAGGGCGCAGCACCGCCACCAGCGACGACTGCCGGTGGGGCCCGTTCGCCCTGCCGTTCGCGCCGTGGCCCGCGCCGGTCTGCACGACAACAGCCTCCGCCCACTCACGGTGGGTCATGATGGCGGATTCGACATCCCCCAGCTCCAGCCGGCGCCCGTGGACCTTGATCTGCCGGTCGCTCCGCCCCGCGATGAAGTACTCGCCCTCCCGCGTGCGGCAGCCCCGGTCGCCGATGTTGAAGAAACGCCCGCGGGCGTCCCCGCCGAACCTGGCCATCTGCTCCGGCGGCGCGTTGAGATAGCCGTCCGCGAGGTAGCCCGACCGCACACGGAACTCGCCGGTCTCACCGTCGGGGACAGGGTTGCCCGCGCTGTCCACCACCTCGAGCTGCCCGCCCAGGTGCACGCGGCGCAGCGGCAGCGGCCCCTCACCGCGGGCGTCCGCCGCGGTGTACCTGCCGGCCGCGATGGGCCCGGTCTCGGTGGAGCCGTAGTTCTGCCAGAGCACTGCGCGGTGCTCCATCACGTCGTAGAAAAGGCCGACATCGCTGCGGAGCAGAGCCTCGCCACTGGCGACCACGGTCCTGAGGTGCAGGTCGTCGCGCACGTCCGCCATCAGGCGGAGCAGCAGGCGCAGCAGCGAGGGCGGCATCGGCATCCGCGTGACGCGGTGCTCGACCAGCGTCTGGCAGACCTTCGCGAGGTCCACCCGCGCGATGTCGATGGGGATCGACTTGAAGCCGGTGGTCATGCACGTCAGCGCGTCGTTCAGGCTGCCGATGTGCCCCGGCGAGCCCGGGTACAGCATGACGTCCTCCGGCCCGTACCCCAGGTTCTCCGCGAAGCAGTACATCGCGCGGGCGAGGCTGCGCTGCGAACGCACCACGGCCTTCGGCCTGCCCGTCGAGCCGGAGGTGAACACGAACGCACAGGGAGATGACGGGTCGATGACCCCTGCGGGCAGCGCGGGGCCGGCCGCCATCGCCTCCTCGATCATGACGATCCTGCGTCGGTCGCCCGCGAGCACGCGGGCCTTCTCCAGGGAGCCGGCGTCGGTCAGGATCACCTCGGCGCCGCAGTCCTCCAGGCACATCTGGTTGCGGGAGGCGGGGGCGTCGGGCTCGAGGGCCGCGTACGCGAAGCCGCTCGTCATCACGGCGTGCAGTCCGATGTAGAGAGGGGCGTCCATGCACGCCAGGCATGCCACCGTCCGGGACCCCGGGGGGGCGACCGAACGCAGGGCGCCCCGGACCTTCGCGGCCCGTTCCCGGATCTCGCCGTGGGTCAGCGCCCCATGCCCCTCGCTCCATAGCGCGGGGCGCGCACCATGCCTGCGCGATGCGCCGTCGAGCAGCGCGCCGAGCGACCAGCCGTCGTCGATGGGGCCCGACCACCAGGGGTCGGTGCCGGGGTACTCGCTTGCCATGGCTCCGGGACCTGAGTCAGAGCAATATCGAGCAGGCTCTGGCGGTCACCGCGACCACCACCCTCCCTACTCAACGTGCACACCATACTCGGCAGGGGGCCGCGGGGGAAGCGCCGCGGGCACCGGGAATGTGCGAGTTGTGCTTATTGGGGCGTTGGAGGCTGCACCTCCCAACAAAAACGCCCTCCCCGGGGGGAGAGGGCGCGCCTGTGGGCGGTGGCGAGGGGGTCTTACCGCTGGGCGATGGGCGTGTAGGCCACGTTGTGCGGCCCCTTGTAGTCAACGTCCGGGCGGTACAGGCGGTTGTCGGCGAGCTGCTCCAGGGCGTGAGCGCTCCAGCCGCCGACACGCCCCACGACGAACATCGGCGTGAACAGGTCGAGCGGCAGGCCGATGCAGTGGTACGTGGTCGCGGAATAGAAGTCGACGTTGGGGTAGATGCCCTTGGCCGCCTTCTCACGGTTCATGACCGTCTCGATGCGGCTGGACTTCTCGAACAGGTCCATGTTCCCCGTGTCGTGGGCGAGCTGCTTGGCGAGCACCTTGAGGTGCGTGGCCCGCGGGTCGTAGGACTTGTAGACGCGGTGGCCGAAGCCCGGGATCTTCTCCTTGTTCGTGAGCTTGTTGATGATGAACTGCTCGGCAGCATCCACCGTCGGGATCTGGCCGAGCATCTTCATCACGCCCTCGTTCGCGCCGCCGTGGAGCGGGCCACGCAGGGAGCCGATCGCGCCGGTGAGGGCGGAGTAGATGTCGCTCTCCGTGGAGATGATGACGCGCGTGGTGAAGGTGCTGTTGTTGAGGCCGTGGTCGGTGTGCAGGATCAGGCACACGTCCAGGGCCTTGGCCATCGTGGGCGTGGGCTTCTTGCCGTTGAGCATGTAGAGGAAGTTCTCCGCCAGGCCCAGGCTCTTGTCGGGGCGGACCAGGGGCAGGCCCTTGCGGTAGCGGTGGAAGTACGCCAGCATCGTCGGCGTCTGGGCCAGGACCGACAGCGCCTTGTCGCGGACCGTCGGCAGGTCGATGGCGTTCGGCTTCGGGTCGTGCAGGCCGAGGGCGGAGACCAGCGTGCGGATGGCGTGCATGGGCTCAGCCGTCTTGGGAAGGCTCTGGATGAGGGCCTCGACCGCCGCGTTCACGTCGTAGCGGGAACGGACGGCGTTGTTGAACTCGTCGAGCTCGCCCTTCTTCGGCAGGCGGTTGTTCCAGAGGAAGAACACGGTCTCCTCGAACGTGCTGTTGCTGGCCAGCTCGCCGATCGGGATGCCTATGTACTCGAGGATGCCCTTCTCGCCGTCGATGAAGGAGAGCTTTGTGTCGGTTGCGATGACGCCTTCGAGGCCTTTGGAGTAGGTGGGCATGGTGGACTTTCCGTTGAGGGAAGCGGTGGGGGCTGAGCTGCTAGCCATGGTTCGGGCTCCGGATATGGGTGGACAACGACGGTCGCCCGTGCTCCGGGCACTATAGGAATCGGCGGGTCCACCTTCCGGCTTCGCCGCCGTCCGGGAATGTGGAAAGGCTGCCATCAAAATCCCCGTAATTCGGAGTATTCTCCACGCCGCAACCGCACGGGAACGCACAACATGCGCCCTGCAGTTATTATCCCCGCGTGCTCATCCCGCTCGGGACAGACCGACCTTCGCTGCGGCCGCCGCTCGTCACGCCACTCCTGATCGGGCTGAACGTGGCGGTCTTCGTTGCCTTGGCCGCCGTCCAGGCCCGCAGCCCGGAGCAGGCGGAGGCGATCCAGAACCCCCTGCTGCTGGACCCGCACAACTTCAGGTGGTTCCAGCCGCTGACCAGCGCGTTCCTCCACGCGGGGTTCTTGCACATCGCAAGCAACATGGTGTTCCTCTGGGTGTTCGGCCCCAACATCGAGGACCGCATCGGCAGGTGGTGGTTCCTGCTCTTCTACACCGCCGGTGCATACGCCGCCGGCGGGCTCCATGTGGCGTTTGAAGATGCCCGCGCCCTGGGAGCATCGGGCGCCGTCTCTGCCTGCACGGGCGCGTACCTGGTGCTCTTCCCGCGGACCCAGATCAAGGCCCTGTTCCTGCTGTACCTCCGCCCCTTCTCCGTCTCCGCCTGGTGGTTCATCGCCGGCGCGTTCGCCTGGGACCTCATCGGGCAGGGGACCAAGCGCGGCGATGTTGCGTACCTGGCGCACATCGGTGGCAGCCTGTACGGGGCCTCGCTCATGCTCGTGCTCCTGTGGCTCCGCGTGATACCCCGCGAGGTGTACGACCTCTTCTCCATCGCCCGGCAGGCCAACCGCCGCCGTGCCCTGAAGGAGGCGACAGCGGAGGGGCAGAAGCGAGCCAAGGAATGGTGGACCACCTCGAACAAGCAGGGGGTGGTGAGCGGTGAAGCCGTCGCCTCGGCCCGCGCGGAGGTGGGGAGGCTCATCTCCGCCGGAGACATGCCAGGAGCAGCAGCGGCCTACCGCAGGCTGGTGGCCGATCACGCAACCACCCCGGGAGCCACCGTCCTGTCCCACCGGTACCTGGAGCAGCTCGCGGCGTACTACTTCCACGCCCCCGACGATCCCGCGTCTCCAGGCGAGCACAGGCGGGGCGCCGCGTACGTCATGGAACGGATCATCGAGGCCTACCCGCGTGAGTCGACGACGCCCCGGTTCCGGCTGCTGCTGGGCATCCTGCTCGCGCGCGACTCCACCGACGTTCCAAGAGCAAAGCAGCTGCTGGAGCAGGCCCTGCCTCACCTGCACGAGGAAGCCGAGCAGGCCATGGCCCGCGAAGAGCTCGCCCGCCTGAAGAACCCGGAAAGCGCCGGGGTGCGCGCGTGACGGGCGTCGCCGGGCCTGGCAAGGGAGTGACGGTGCACGCCGTCGTCACGGCGCGGGACCTTGGGGCCGCGGAAGGCCTCTTCCGCGAGTACGCCGCTGGCCTGCCGGAGTCGGCCCAGGTCAGCCTGGCGCACCAGGGGTTCGAGGGCGAGATGTCCTCCCTTCCCGGCAAGTACGCGGGGCCGGCCGGGTGCATCCTGCTCGCCCGGCTTCACGGGACGGCTGTGGGTGTGGTGGCCCTGCGCCCGCTGGACTTGTCGGGTGTGCGGGCCGGCGACCCCACCCCCATCTGCGAGATGAAGCGGATGTACGTCAAACCGTCCGCGCGCGGGCTGGGGGCGGGGCGGGCGCTGGCCGCTGCGCTGATCGACTACGCCCGCGCCGCCGGGTACAGGATGATGAAGCTGGATACGGAACCGGACTTCAGCGCCGCCATCGCCGTGTACCGCTCGCTGGGGTTCAGCGAGGTTCCCCGGTACAACGATGATCCCGTCTCCTGCACGCTGTGGATGGGGCTGCGGCTGTAGCGACAGCTAGAGCCCGAGGCGCTGGAGAATGCCGTCCAGCATGGACCGGCAGAGATCCTGGTCGCCGAACGGCTCCATTGCGAGCGTTGTATCCGTGCCACTCGCCGAGCGGTTGGCCCAGATCACCACCCGCGGGAAGCTGTCGCTGCGGGGCGGGCGGCAGATCAGGTTCCCCTGCTCGGCCGTGGCCGTGTTGGTCACCACGGTGTAGCCCCGGGCCCGCGCGGTCTGGTCCGCCGCCGCAATGACCGCAGGAACCGTGGCCTCCGCAGGAAGCGTGGCGCTGAGGCGACCCATGGAGTACTTGGCCTGGATGCCCCGGGCACCCTGGGAGGCGATCTGGGGCTTGTTGCAGGCGCCCAACGTGAGGCCCGCCGTGAGGAGGGCCAAGGACAGCAGGGTGGTGCGTGACTTCATGACGGACTCCATTCCTTCTGTGTGCGTGCGTGCGCTTCCTGCGCGTGCGCACATGATAGTGGGCTCGGCGTCCTGACAAAAACCTATCGTTCGGGGCATGTCAAGCACTTGAAAGGCGCGGGGGAGACCCCTTTACTTGTCCCCCGGTTCTTCGAGCCGGTTTTGCATGAGTTCGGTACCCCCGTTTGGCCTACTAGAAGAAGAAGAGGGTTTGCATGGCGATTCGCGTGAAGGCTCGGAGCGGTGAGTCTGTGGAAGGTCTGATGCGCCGCTTCAAGAAGCTGTGCGAGAAGGAAGGCCTCACCAAGGACGTGCGCCGCAAGGAGTTCTATGAGAAACCTTCCGAGCGTGCGCGGCGCGACGCCCGCAAGAGCCAGGTGCGCCAGCTGAAGGCCGACGGCCTCTTTGTGCCCAAGGGCAAGGCCCTCAAGGGCAAGGGCCCGGGCGGCCCCGGCGGCCGTGAGCAGTCGCGCGACTGAAAACGACACTGACCAGGGGCGGACCGGAAGGCCCGCCCTTGTGGTATCGCTGTTGCGTAGCGGCGGGGGTGTGTTGGAGCTTTGAGAGTGTCCTGCGGCGCAGGGCGGCCGGCAAGGATGGCCAGCCCCAGCGGTGGTTCCACCGACGGGCCGGCCGGTTCCCAGGTTCTTTGATCACGACCCAGGAGTTGTGCCAATGCAATCAGTCATGTCCATGGTGAACAGGTGTGTGGGGGCGCTGGCCAAGCCCGGCTCCCTCTGGGTTGCCGTGATGGCGGCGGTGCTGAGCCTCTCGTGCCTGGCGTCCCCCGCCCGCGCGTCCGAGGGCGAGCACAAGGCCGGCGGCGAAGTGAACATCGTCCTGCCCGACCTCACGAACACCACCGTCAAGGCGGAGTTCATGGGCGGCATGAGCGGCCACAAGATGCTCATGATCGGCCTGGTGGTCGCCGCCCTGGGCCTGGGCTTCGGCATGATGATCTACACGCAGCTCAAGAACATGCCCGTGCACAAGAGCATGCTGGACATCAGCGAGCTCATCTACGAGACCTGCAAGGCGTACCTGCTGCGCCAGGGCAAGTTCCTCATGATCCTGTGGGCCTTCGTGGCCGCGGCCATGGTCGCGTACTTCAAGTTCCTGGTCAACGTGGCCTGGGGCGACATGGCCCTCATCATCATCTTCTCGCTGGTCGGCATCGCCGGGTCCTACGGCGTGGCGTGGTTCGGCATCCGCGTCAATACGTTCGCCAACTCCCGCGCAGCGTTCGCCAGCCTCCGCGGCAAGCCCTGGCCCTGCTACGACGTGCCGCTCAAGGCCGGCATGAGCATCGGCATGGCCCTGATCAGCGTCGAACTGCTCATCATGCTGGTCATCCTGCTCTTCCTGCCCAGCGCGGTCGCGGGCAAGTGCTTCATCGGCTTCGCGATCGGCGAGTCGCTGGGCGCCGCCGCCCTCCGCATCGCCGGCGGTATCTTCACCAAGATCGCCGACATCGGCAGCGACCTCATGAAGATCGTCTTCAAGATCAAGGAAGACGACGCCCGCAACCCCGGCGTGATCGCCGACTGCGTGGGCGATAACGCCGGCGACAGCGTCGGCCCCTCCGCCGACGGCTTCGAGACCTACGGCGTCACCGGCGTGGCCCTCATCTCATTCATCATGCTGGCGATCTTCCCGTCCCTGTACGGCAACGACGCCGCCGCAGCCGGC
The DNA here is from genome assembly GCA_046350475.1 of Phycisphaerales bacterium. Classification (GTDB taxonomy): domain Bacteria; phylum Planctomycetota; class Phycisphaerae; order Phycisphaerales; family UBA1924; genus BJHL01. The sequence continues at coordinate 1,210,164 of JAXMAJ010000001.1, forward strand.
AAGGTCCAGGTGCAGCTGCTGGTCTGGATCTTCATGATGCGCATCATCATGGTCGTCGCCAGCGCAGGCTCCTACTTCATCAACCAGGTCATCGCCAAGGGCCAGTACGGCGAGTCGGCCGAGATGAACTTCGAGAAGCCGCTCACGACCCTCGTGTTCATCACCAGCGCCGTGTCCATCGTCCTCACCTTCGTCGCCAGCAAGCTCCTCATCCCCGACATCAACGGCGACACCACCCTGTGGTGGAAGCTCTCGACGATCATCACCTGCGGCACGCTCGCCGGTGCCCTGATCCCCGAGATGGTCAAGGTCTTCACCAGTGTCCACAGCCGCCACGTCAAGGAGGTCGTGACCTCGTCCGAGCAGGGCGGCGCGAGCCTCAACATCCTGTCGGGCTTTGTGGCGGGCAACTTCTCCGCCTACTGGCTGGGCATGGCGATCCTCATCCTCATGGGCGTCGCCTACTACATCTCCACCATGGGCCTGGGCGCCCTGATGGTCGCCCCCGCCGTGTTCGCGTTCGGCCTCGTCGCCTTCGGCTTCCTGGGCATGGGCCCGGTCACCATCGCCGTGGACTCCTACGGGCCCGTCACCGACAACGCCCAGTCCGTGTTCGAGCTCTCCACCATCGAGACCATCCCCAACATCAACAGCGAGGTCAAGCAGCAGTTCGGCTTCGAGCCCAGCTTCGAGAAGGGCAAGGAGTTCCTCGAGGAGAACGACGGCGCCGGCAACACCTTCAAGGCCACCGCCAAGCCCGTGCTCATCGGCACCGCCGTCGTGGGCGCGACGACCATGATCTTCGCCCTCATCATCGGGCTGACCCACGGCCTCACCCAGAACATGGACAAGCTGGGCCTCATGCACCCGCCGTTCCTGCTGGGGCTCATCTCGGGCGGCTGCATCATCTACTGGTTCACAGGAGCGTCCACGCAGGCCGTGTCCACCGGCGCCTACCGGGCGGTGGAGTTCATCAAGGCCAACATCCGCCTCGAGGGCGCCACCAAGGCCAGCGTCGAGGACAGCAAGAAGGTCGTGGACATCTGCACCCGCTACGCGCAGGCAGGCATGTTCAACATCTTCCTGGGCGTGTTCTTCGCCACGCTCGCCTTCGCCTTCTTCGACTCGTACTTCTTCATCGGCTTCCTCATCTCGACCGCGCTGTTCGGCCTGTTCCAGGCCATCTTCATGGCCAACGCCGGCGGCGCCTGGGACAACGCCAAGAAGATCGTCGAGACCGACGCCGCCTACAAGAAGACCGGCCGCGGCAAGGGCAGCGAACTGCACGCCGCCACCGTCGTGGGCGACACCGTGGGCGACCCCTTCAAGGACACCTCCTCGGTCGCCATGAACCCGGTGATCAAGTTCAGCACCCTCTTCGGCCTGCTGGCCGTGGAGCTGGCCATCAGCCTCAAGCACTTCAACGAGGCCACCAAGCAGCAGGAGCACACGCCCCTCACGATGGGCCTCACCGTCGTCTTCGCGCTCATCTCCATGTTCTTCGTGTGGCGTTCGTTCTACGGCATGCAGATCAGCAGGGGTAACGCCTGACCGGGCAGAGCACGCAGCCTCAAGGCCCCGGCCCCGTGCCGGGGCCTTTTCTTTGGCGCGAGCGCCCGCCCGGGGAAAGGCCCGTTCCACCCTGACATCCTCCGACCATGGGTATGCTTGCGCGTGCAGGAGTGTCACGGTTCTGCTACAGTCTCCGTCCCGGCCGCGCCAGAGGGCGTGGCGGGTGCGTATGGACACGTGCGTGCCGCGAAGTGACTCGCGGTTGTTGTTTGTCGGTTCGCTCGCCTCAGGCGTCAGGATGCCCGCATGACCACTGCCCAGACTGTTCTCCGACCCCTCGCCCTTGTGACCGCCGTCGGAATGGCGGTGGCCCTGGCAGGGTGCGACACGCGTTCCCCGTCCTCGCAGGCGGTCTCCAACGCGTCCACGAAGGTCGCCATCGCCGGCCTCCAGTCCGCGAGCCCCGAGCAGGGGGCACAGACGCTGCCGCAGGCGGTGGCAGAGGTGAAGTCGCTGAACGGCACAGAAGCGGAGCAGGCGTCGGCGTCGCTGCTGCTGGCCCAGGCCTCGATGAGCGAAGGTGAGAAGGCCGCGGGCGACTCCATGCGCCTGGACCGCGAGATCCGCATCGGCCTCTCCGAGCTCGTGGACATGGGCAACCAGTGGGCGAGGTCCAACTCGCTCGCCGCCGCCGCGGGCGCGTTCGACCCGGCAAAGCAGATCGCGGAACTGACTGCGCAGTCCGCGGAGAAGGACAAGCAGATCGCGCAGACACGCCAGGAACGCCAGGAGACGCAGGCCCGCGTGTCGGAGCTGAGGAACCAGGCGAAGGCGACGCTGGACGAGGCCCAGAAGCTGCACACGCAGGCGGCGGAGCTTGCCCAGCGCGCAAGCGAGGTCTCCGCGCGTGAGGGCGTGGGCCTCGTGGAGCAGTCCACCAGCCTCCGCCGGCAGGGCGACGCAAAGGTGATGACCAGCGAGCAGACAACAACGCAGGCCGACCAGATCGCCCCGCGTGTGACCGAGCTGGAGGCCCTCGCCCGCCAGTACGAGAACCAGAAGGCCAACCTGGCCAAGTCCCAGGAGGCCCTGCTGGCCACCCAGACCGCCAAGCGGCAGGAGGCCGATGAGGCCCGCGCCGCGGCCAACACCACCGCCCAGGCGCTCAAGGCCCGGATGGATGCACTGCTCGCCCAGCACTCCGGCGAGTACACGGCGGTTTTCGACAAGGCGGTGGGGGCGTACGGGCGTGCGGCGGGCGAATCCCGCAAGGCGGGGAGCTCCGCGGGGGCCAAGCTGAGCCAGGGCAGCGCGGAGCTCGCGCTCGCCGGCCTGCACCAGCGCAACGCGCAGCTGTCCCGCAGCGTGGCCGCGACGCTCGAACTGCTCGCGCAGATCAAGCCCTCGCTGCCGGGCGGGTCGGACCTGGCCTCCAGGGCATCGTCCCTGCGGGAGGCGGGCAAGACGTCCGCCGACACGGCCAAGACGGCGATCGAGGACGCCAAGAACGCCTTCGGGGGCGTGAAGGTCAAGGGGCAGGCCGAGAGCGAGCGCGTGGAACAGCTGACCGGCATGCTGGACAGGCTCGCCGCGGCCCAGGCGGCGGACGCCGACCCCGTGGCGGGCGCGCGTGCGCTCGCGGAGTCCGCGATCACGGCGATGAAGGAAGGCCGCTGGGACGACGTGAAGGCGATGTACGCCGTCAGCACCGACGCCGGCAAGGAGATGCTCGACGGTTCGTTCAAGGCGGTGTCGGCGGGCGCCCGTATCGAGAAGGCGTTCCAGAGCAAGTTCAACACTTCGTTCTCCGACGCCCTCAAGTCGGCGCCGGGCGGGCAGATGATCGCGCCGATGATGTCGCAGCTCTCCAAGGGCGACATGTCTGGGGTCGACGTTGCGACCGTGAAGTACACCCCCAACGAGAAGGGCGTGCAGGTGGAGATGGGCGGCGTGGGCCAGCCTCTCCTGGCGGTCCTCAAGGACGGCGCATGGAAGTTCGACGGCTCGCAGATCGATGCGATGGCGCCGGCCATGGCCATGCAGACGCAGGCGCTCTCGGGCGTCCTGGCCCAGCTGGACGGCTTCGCGGGGCGCGTGGAGGCCGGGGAGTTTGCCGACGCAAACGCTGCTGCGATGGCGTTCATGGAGGGCATGCAGAAGGCGATGATGGGCGGCGGCCACTGATCGCAGGTGCAACAATCCGACATGTCATCTGAAGCGACGACTTCCCGGAAAGAACTCCGTCCCGGCGAGCCCCTCTTGCGGGGCGCGAAGATGCACATGGTGACGCCGGCTGCGCCGGTGCTTGGCACGGTCACGGAGACGTACCGGTGCACGGCGAGCAAGAAGGCGGCGGGGTATGTGCGGCATGTTTCTATCGATGTATCGGGGACGCCGCTGGCGGGGAGCTTTATCGCGGGGCAGTCGTTCGGGGTGCTGGCTCCCGGGGTGGATGCCAACGGCAAAGCGCACAAGCTGCGTCTGTACTCGATCTGCAGCCCGAGCATGGGCGAGGACGGGTGCGGGAACGTGCTGGCGACGACGGTGAAGCGGACGATTGATGAGCACTGGGAGACTGGGAAGCTCTTCCTGGGTGTGTGCAGCAATTACCTGTGCGACCTGGCGGTGGGGGACAAGGTTGCGGTGACGGGGCCGAACGGGAAACGGTTTGTGCTTCCGGAGGATCCGGGGTTGCACGACTACGTCTTTGTGGCGACGGGGACCGGGATTGCGCCGTTCCGGGGGATGGTGCTGGAGCTGCTGCGCCGGAAGGTGCAGTGCCGAGTTGCCCTGCTCATGGGGTCCCCGTATGCGACGGATCTGATATACCACCAGGACTTCCAGAGGCTGGGCGAGGAACACGCGAACTTCACGTATCTGACGGCGCTTTCGCGGGAGCGGCAGGCGGACGGTTCGCCCGCGATGTATGTGCATGACCAGGTGCAGCGGTCGCGGGGGGTGTTGTCGCCGATCCTGGAGTCGCCCCGCACCCTGGTGTACATCTGCGGGATCGCGGGGATGGAGCTTGGGGTGCTGCAGCAAATTGCCCGGGTGCTGCCGGGCGGTGCGTTGGAGCAGTACGTGGAGGTGGACAGCGCGGCGAGGGCGGACGTGGGGGGTTGGACGCGTGCGATGCTGCAGAAGCAGGTGAAGCCGACGCGGCGGGTGATGATGGAGGTGTACTGAGGGGGCGGGGTGGACCCTACCAGTAGCCGTCCATCGGGTTGTCAGTTTTGCGGATCAGTTGACCTCCGCGGGGGGTACTGATACGTTGCCGGTCCCTTACGCGGCCCCACCGGTGCAGGGTTACCCTGCGTCCCTTGCCGCCCGCGTGCTTGTGCGGGGCGGCGGTTCCGGAATCTCCCAAGGACGCCCGGCGTCCCCAGGCAGGAAGCGATCGATGCTGAAGTTCACCCGCGGATGTGTTGTTGTTGCCCTGGCCCTGCTGGCGGGCGTGGCGCGCGTGCACGCGCAGTTCGGGCTGCCCGCGGAGGTGACGCAGTCGGCGACGCCGCTGACGGACGCGCAGAAGGCGCAGCTTGACCAGCACCTGGATGCCCAGTTCGCGCGGATCCAGAGCAAGGAGCTGGACAAGGTGAAGCAGGCGCAGGAGGTGATGGCGGGTCGGCGGGCGGTGATCGAGCCGCTGACGGCGCAGGCGAGCGTGCCTTTCCGGCTGTCGTACGCGGAGAAGCTGGAGCCGCGCCTCAAGGCTCTTATCGAGAACGGGAGCGAGATGCAGCAGGTCAACGCGCTGGTGATCAGCGCTGAGCTTGGCACCAACCGCTCGCTGACGCTGATCGCCATGGGTCGGACGAACGCGGCGGCGAGCATCCGTTTCCAGGCGGCGGCGGCGACGCGGCGGTTCCTGGACTCGCTGGTGGGGGTGCAGTCGCCGGCGGTGAACGAGAACGACCTGAAGCGTCTGCTGCAGGACACGGCGAATGCCATGACGGCGGAGAAGGACCCGCAGGTGACGGCGGGCCAGATCGCGGCGCTCAGCGCGGGGCTGGCGTTGCCCAGCGTGCGGCAGAACGCGGCCGACCGGCTTGGGGACGCGGTGGCGGGGATTGCCTGCCGGGCGAAGGGTGATGCGCTGCACCCGCGCGTGCTGGAGTCGGTGATGACGTCGCTGGACGGGCTGCGCGGGCAGCTGCTGGGGGCGGGGACCAATGTTCCGGCGGCGCTGTCCAAGGCGACGGCGGACGTGGCGACCTCGTGCCTGGCGCATGTCCGGGCGGTGATCGCCGGGCAGAAGCTGTCGGCGGAGAGCAGCGAGACGGCGGCGGGGCGGAAGGCGTACGCGGGCTTTGCCGGGCTGGCGCAGACGGTGCTGCAGCTTTCGGGGCAGGTTTCGGTGCCGAAGGTGGACGTGCCGAACAAGCCTGGTCTGGCGCAGGACATCGAGTCGGACACGGCCAAGACGGACGCGGACGCGGTCAAGAGCCTGGGCGAGATCATCGATGCGGCGGGGGCGGGGTTCAAGGTGAGCGGCGATCCGTGCAAGCGGAAGTAGTGGGACGCCTGGCGGTGTGCGGGGGCTGGGTTCATTGACGTACTTCGTGGCGGCCGGCTTCGACGTTGTCGAGGGTGGTCGCGGGCGAGCGCGCGGGCCAGGTGACTTCGACGTGGTCTGCTCTGGCTGCAGCGCCCAGGCCGACGTGCACGAGGAATTCCATCTGCTTGCCGGCGTGGCCCCCGATGCCGATGAGCTGGCGTGACTGGGTGACGGGCGGGGTGGCGGGGTCGCCGTCCAGGTCTGCCGTGACGCGGACGATTGCGCCCAGCGCATCGCGGGAGCATCCCCTGTCGGGGTCGCCCAGGAGCTTCAGGGTGAGCGAGTTGGCGGTGACGCCCCGGACCTCGAGCTGGTTCCTGATCCGCTCGGCGCGTTTCTCGACGGTCTGGTTGAGGTAGACCTTGACGGTGGGGGAGCGGCCGGCGATCTGCGCGGCGTCGAGGCGGTTGAAGGACTGGCCGACGAGGATGTCGAGGTCGCCGTCGAGATCGACATCACCGACGCTGATCTGGCCGGAGCCTTCGTTGTTGATGCCGCAGTATGGCGTGATGTTGAAGAAGGCGCCGTTGTCCTGCTGGCGGAAGATGCGGGTGCGCTGGTTGTCGGGGTAGTCGCTGCTGGCGAGGAGGAGGTCGACGCGCCCGTCGTTGTCGAAGTCTTCGAGCTGGCAGAAGAGGTCGCCCTGGTTCCAGTTGCGGATGGTGGGGTCTGCGGGGGCGCGGTCGACGGAGAGGCGCGGGTTGTAGACGAAGTGGCCGTCGGTATTGAGCAGGAAACGCGAGCGGTCGCTGGAGGGGCCTGCCCATGCGTGCGTGATCATGGCCAGGAAGATGTCAAAGTCGCCATCGTTGTCTATGTCGTTGACTGAAGCATCGAAGTGGTTGCCGTTGCTGCGGTAAGGCTTCTCGTCCTCGCGTTCGAAACGTTTGTCGGTCTTGGCGCGTTCCTTGAGCCAGTCGGGGTACTTGCCGGAGCGGTCGGCGTCGCCGTCCAGGCCGAGCGAGGGGGCGGCGTCCGCGAATGTCCATTCCATCGCGATCTCGTCCGCGGTCGGTGGTGGTTGCGGGCTCTTCGCCTGCAGGGTTCCCAGCCAGAGCCGGTTCGCACGACGGCCGTAGTTCAGTTCCAGGACTTGCGGGGCGGAGGGGCCCGCGGGGACGCTGCGGTCCGCCGGGGTGCCAGCAAGCTGGGCCATGAGCGCGCCGTAGGTCGGCCTTCCGGCGGTGTCGGTATCCTCCGCGAAAGTGCTGTGGTCTTCGGGCAGGGGTTGTCTGTGGAAGATCACTGTGTCGGACGGCTGCCGCTCGCGAGCACGCCGCTGCGCCTTGGGCAGCCGTGCCATGGCCGGGTCTGCGTACTCACCCCGGTGCTCCCAGGATTGCAGCAGCAGGTCGTTGGTGAAGGCCTCGTTGGTTTCGCCGTACTTGGTGTACCAGTTGCCGAGGTAGAGGTCGAGCCAACCGTCGGCGTCAAGGTCGCCGACCGCGATGCAGGCGGTGGTGGCGCGCTGGGCGGCGTCGATGATCTGGGGCGGTTGGAAGGTGCCGTCGCCATTGCCTTTGAGCCAGCACGTGCGGGAGGGCGCGGGAGGTTCGGCGAACTTCTCGTTGTTGATGTCGAGGGAGCGTGTGAAGACGGCGTCGGCGTGTCCGTCGTTGTCGATATCGGCGAAGACGAGGCAGTCGCCGGCGAGCGGGGCGGGCAGGTTGGTGTGTTCGACTTCGGTGAACTGGCAGGCGCCGTCCTCCTTGACGCGGTTGAGGAAGATGCGGAAGCGGTCTGGTTTTCCTGGCTCGAGTGCGCGGACCATGGCGTCGGGCCGGCCGTCGCCGTTCACGTCGGCGAGGCAGAGTCTTGCGGCGTTGATGTTGGCGAGGCCGGTGGACGCGGTGGCGTCCACGAAGGTGAGCTGCTGGCAGAGTGCGGGGAGCGTGCAGGTAGTGAGTGCAAGGATGGCCGCGGGCGTGTGTGCGCGCAGTGCCTTTCTTCCGGGAGAGCCTGGGGAACTGGTGTCGCCTGGGCTTTGTAAAGTGCTGTGAGGTATGGTGTTGCGATGTGTTTGGGTGCAGGGTGTGAGAAGGTCCCAGAACGGCCATTTCGGGCACTTGCGCTGTGCGGACTTGACGGGGGCTGGGTGCGGGGAGTTGCCTGGGGACATGGGAAGCTCCTGGGTGGTTGCGCCAGTGCTACGAGGTGCAGGCGGGGGTTGTTGCGGGGTGCGGGGCGGATTGCCGGGGGTGACGCGAAGTTGCGCACAAAGGTGTGCATCGGCCGTCCGGTGGTTCCCTGCGCATACCACCGGCAACGGTCGGGCGGGCCTCTAGCCCCGCGGGGAATGGCGGGCGCGGGGGCGGGAGAGCGGTGGGATGGGTCGCAATGTACTGGAAGGGGTGGGCTTGTGCGGGCCTTCGGCGTCGCGGGGCGCGGGGAGGTGGGGGAGGGGGTGTTGGAGCCAGAGGGGGTGGTGGTGCGGGTGTGTTGATTGCGCGGGTGACCGGCCCGGCGCGGAGGGCCGGGGGGATCCGCCATTGGGAAGGGGCGGGATCAGACGAAGGCAGGGGTCAGGGGAGGGCGAGGTCGAGGGTGAGGAAGAAGCCTTCGATGCCGTCGCGGCGGCAGTCGACTTCGCAGGCGATCAACTCGCTGTCTTTGGCGAGGAGCTCCTGGGGGGTGAGGGTGGGGGCGGGGGTGCCGTTTGCGTCTTTGAAGAGGCCGCTGGTGCGTGCGATGATGGCGGGGGCGTGGTGTTTCCAGGCGGCGGGGTCGATCCAGGCGGTGCCGTTCTTGACGGGGAAGGAGCAGGAGCCCTTGGCGCCGACGAAGGCCGGGCGGCGTGGGGCGCGGGGCTGCCAGGTGGCGCCGCCGGCGTTCGCGACGAGTTCGGCGAAGCGGGCGGCGATCCTGGCGGGCGGGTCGCTCTTTTTGTAGCCTTCGACGGTGGTCTTGAGGTGTGCGTTCACGCTCTGGAGGATCTCAACGGCGCGGTCCTCGGTGTTGCCGCCGAGGCGGATGACGGCGGGTATGTTCAGGTCGAGTTCCCAGAAGGCCTTGGCGAGGCCGTAGGCGCTCCAGAACTGTTCCTGGCTGGCGACGCCGCTGCCGGAGCCGAAGTAGCCGCAGAGGCCCGGCTGGGTGAGGATGATGCGTGCGGCGCGGTAGACCTTGGCGGCGGAGGGGTTGCCGCTGGTGTCGGTGAAGTTGGCGATGGTGAAGCCGGCGTTGGTGATGGCGTCCATGCTCATCATGCTGCCGCCGCCGCCCGCGCCGTGGAAGCCGACGAGGCCCTTGCTGCCGGGCTGTGCTTCGGTGTTCATCTGGGCGAAGAAGAAGGTGCCGCGGTGGTCATCCTGCTCGACCTTGTACGCGGTGCGTTCGAGGGGTGTGGGTGGGTGGTCGAGTTCGCGGGCGATCTCGATGCCGAGGTCCGGGTGGCGGAAGACGGCGTAGTCGTCGATGGTGACGCGGCCGTCGAGGGCGACGACGCGGCCGTCGCTCAGGATGGCGAGGGGGTTGATCTCCACGCTGCGGGCTTCGTTGGCCCTGGCGAGGTCGAACACCTTGCGGACGACTGCGGTGACTTCCGCCTGGGTGGCGGGGGGGAGTCCCAGGCCGGCGACGAAGGTGGTGACGGCCGGCATGTCGGGGCCGGCGTCCACCGTGCATGGGACGCGGAGGACGTCTCCTGCGCGTTCTTCGATGCCTGAGCCGCCGACGGCGGAGATAAGGAGGACGGGGGCCTTGGACTTGTCGTCGATGGCGAGGGAGACGAAGAGCTCTTTGGCGATGCTCAGCTGTTCTTCGACGAGGACGAGCTCGACGGGGAACTTCCCGAACTGCATGGCGAGCATCTTCTGGGCGAGGGCCGCGGCCTCTTCGGGGGCTTTGGCGAAGGCGACGCCGCCGACGGCCTTGCGGCCTGTGCTGGCGGTCTGGACCTTGACGACGGTGGGGCCGCCCAGGGCCTTGGCGGCATCCCTGGCGGCGGGGCCGGAGTTCGCGGCGGCGCCCCTGGGGGTGGCGATGCCGCCCTTTTTCAGCAGTGCCTTGGCCTGGTACTCGAGCAGCCGCGCCATGGGGGTCCTTTCGTGGTCCGTGCGGGGAAAAGTATGCGTGGCGGACCGCGGCCTGTCGTGTGCGGCGGGGTGCGCGGGCGTGCATGGGGGGTTGCGGTCAGTCGCGCCTGTGGAGGTCCACGTCGACCTGGACTTTTTCCACACCGGCTCTCTTTTCCTCTTCCTGCACCTCGGGGAAGTAGTGGTTCTCGACCCATTCGAGCACGATGAGGGTGAAGAGTGCGAAGGCGCTGAGGACGGCGGCGAGGGTGAATTGTCCGAGGCCTGCGCCGGCGCCGACGCAGGCGGTGACCCAGACTGCGGCGGCGGTGGTGAGGCCTCGGACGGCTTTTTTGTTGTGGAGGACGGCGCCGGCGCCCAGGAAGCCGATGCCGCCGATGAGGCCCTGGATGACGCGGCTGATGTCGGCGGCGGTGAGGGGGCTGGTCTGGGCTTCGGCGGCGGCGCGCACGGCTTCCTGCCCGGCGATCATGAAGCCTGCGGAGCCGAGGCTGATGAGGATCATGGTGCGGAAGCCGGCGGGGCGGTTTTTGCGTTCGCGTTCGAGGCCCAGGAGTCCGCCCAGGACGAGGGCGGCGGTGAGGCGGGAGGCGATGTCGAGTGGGGTGAGGGGCACCATGTTCGGGTGCATGGTAACAGAGTGTTCAGGTTGTGTGAAGGCGTTCGCCGCCGGCGCCGGATATGCCGTCGTGGAGCGGACTTAGACCGAAACGATCGTGCGGGCTGGTTTGCTGATGTACCGGAAGGAGACCTTGTCCACGTAGACGGTGATATCTCCCGCTGCGTCACCGGGTTGCATGGGGTGGCACCGGAATGTGACGGAGGTGCTTGCGTTGGCGGGGACTTTGAGATCAAAGGAGTGGACGTGCACCCCCAGCGTCGGCGCATTCGAGGGCTTTTCGCGGGGCGCAGGGTCGATCGACTCGATTGCGATGTGCTTCAGGTAGCCGGCGTCGAAGTCGATGCTTGAGATGACTCGGTCTGCGCCGGATGTGTCGGTCACGGTCACGACGATGGAGAACACCTCGCGCACGCGGGCGGTGGCGGGTGCGGAGATCGCGACCCAAACTCCCCTGGGCGCGACGCCGGTGGCGTGGGTGTAGATCGTTCTGATCACCATGTACAGGATGTACAGGGTGATCAGAGCGGCTATCGCGCCGGCGATCCAGAGCACAACGGCGAGCATGCCGCGTTCCTCACGCCACCGTGACGGTCTTATCGAGGTACACGTCCTGGATGGCGTTGAGGAGGGTGACGCCGTCCTTCATGGGCTTCTGGAATGCCTTGCGGCCTGAGATGAGGCCCATGCCGCCCGCGCGCTTGTTGATGACGGCGGTGGTGACGGCGTCCTTCAGGTCGTCTGCGCCCTTGGATTCACCGCCGGAGTTGATGAGGGGGACGCGGCCCATGTAGTTGTTGACGACCTGGTAGCGGCAGAGGTCGATGGGGTGTCCGCCCTTGCCGTTCTCGTCGCAGCCGGAGAGCTTGGTGTAGACCTCGGGGCGGAACTTGCCGTAGGAGGAGTCGCCGGTGTTGAGGGCCTTGAAGCCGCCGTTGTTGGTCGGGAGTTTCTGCTTGATGATGTCGGCCTGGATGGTGGCGCCGAGGTGGTTGGCCTGGCCGGTGAGGTCGGCGGCGGCGTGGTAGTCGGTGCTCTTGCCGTCGGGGCCCTTCACCTTGAAGGCGTTGTTGCGGATGTAGCACCAGAGGACGGTGACCATGCCCAGTTCGTGCGCTTCGGCGAACATCCTGGCGACGTACTTGATCTGTTCCCCCGACTCTGGCGCGCCGAAGTAGATGGTGGCGCCGACGGCGACGGCGCCCATGTCGGCGCACTGCTTGATCGAGCCGAAGGGGATCTGGTTTGCCTGGTTGGGGTAGGTCATGAGTTCGTTGTGGTTGAACTTGACCATGAAGGGGATCTTGTGGGCGTACTTGCGGGCGACCATGCCGAGGACGCCGAAGGTGGAGGCGACGGCGTTGCAGCCGCCTTCGATCGCGAGTTTCACGATGTTCTCGGGGTCGAAGTACTCCGGGTTGGGCGCGAAGGAGGCGCCGCCGGAGTGCTCGACTCCCTGGTCGACGGGGAGGATGCTGACGTAGCCGGTGCCCGCGAGGCGGCCGGTGTTGAGCATGAGCTGGAAGTTGCGGAGGGTGGAGACGTTCCTGTCGCTGTGCGAGAGGATGCGGTCGACCCAGTCGGGCCCGGGGACGTGGAGCCTGGACCTGGCGATGCTCCTGGATTCGTAGTTCAGCAGGGCGTCAGCGTCGGTGCCGAGGAGGGAGCGGATGTTGGTGGTCATGGGTGTGTCCTTTGGTCGGTCGCGGGCAGTATAGAAGCGCGGGCGCCTGTCGCGTGCGGCGTGCGGGGCGCATTCTCGGGGGCGGGAAACGCCCGCGGCGGCGTGGTTTATCGCGGTGGCGCTGCGGGTCAGGGGCGCAGGGCGCGGGCGAGTTCGCCCACGAAGTCCTGGATGACGAGGACGGGGTCCTGGCCCCTGGTGACGGCTTCGCCCATGCGGCGTACGAGGGCGGAGCCGACGATCACGCCGTCGGCGTGCCGGGCGACGGCGGCGGCGTGCTCGGGGGTGCTGATGCCGAAGCCGCAGGCGATGGGGAGGCTGGTCATATCGCGGAGTGCGGCGGTGCGTGCGGCGAGGTCGATGGTCTGTGCGTTCGCGGCGTTTTCGCCGGTGGTGCCGGTGCGGGCGAGGAGGTAGACGAAGCCGGAGGAGGCCTTGACGATGCGTTCGGCGCGTTCGCGGGAGGTGGTGGGGGCGATGAGGAGCGTGAAGGAGAGGCCTGCGGCGTCGGCGGCGTCCTTGTAGGGGCCGGATTCTTCGACGGGGACGTCGGGGATGATGAGTCCGTCGAAGCCTGCGTCCGCGGCGAGCCTGCAGAAGGCCCTGGGGTCGGCGCCTCCCATGCGGTGCACGATGGAGACGCTGACCATGGCGATGAGGGCGAGGGAGGTGTGCGGGCGTGCGGCCTTGACTTCTTCGAAGACCTTGGCGGGTGTGGCGCCCTGCTCCAGGGCCTGGTGCATGGCCTGGGCGATGACGGGGCCGTCGGCGATGGGGTCGCTGAAGGGGATGCCGACTTCGCAGATGGATGCGCCGGCGATTTCGAGGGCCTGGAAGAGTTCCTTCAGGAGTCCGGGGCGCGGGTAGCCGGCGCAGATGAAGGGCATGAGGCCCTTGTGCGACTGGCCGGCGGGACCCTGGAATGCTTCTTCGGTGCGGCCCATGGGGGAAGGTAGGCGGAGAGTTCGCCTGCGGGGCAGCGGGCGGGCCTACTTCAGCCCTGCGAGGAAGTGCTCGAGGCGGTCGATGCCCTTGTTGATCTGGTCTTCTGCGCAGGCGAAGGAGATGCGGGCGTGTTCCCTGCCGCAGCCGCCGAAGTCTTCTCCCGGGACGAAGGCGACGAGGTTCTCTTCGAGGAGGGCGTCGCAGAAGGACATGGCGCTGCTGATGGTGCGTCCGCCGCGGGAGGTTCTGCCGAAGAAGCCGGAGACCTTGGGGAAGGCGTAGAAGGCGCCGGTGGCCTTTGCGCAGCGCATGCCCGGGACGTTGTTGAGTCGGCGGTTCATGACCTCTGCGCGGGCGGCGAAGGCCTGGCGCATGCGTTCGACCTCTGGCCCGCACTGGGTGAGTGCGGCGCGGATGGCGGGGTAGGTGAAGCTGGTGATGTTGGTGCTCATCTGTCCCTGGAGGGTGGCCATGGCCTGGGTGAAGCGGAGGCCGAAGGCGCCGGAGGATCCGGTGTACCCGATGCGCCAGCCGGTCATGCCGTAGGCCTTGGAGAGGCCGTTGAGCGTGATGGTGCGTTCGGCGAGGGCGGGGATGCTGCCGATGGAGAAGTGGGGGATGCCGCCGTAGACGATCTTTTCGTAGAGCTCGTCGGAGAGGACGGTGATGTCGGGGGCGGTGGTCCTGGAGGCTTCGAGGATGACGGCGGCGATGGCGCGGAGCTCGTCGGGCGAGTACATGGTGCCGCAGGGGTTGCTGGGGCTGTTGAGGATGACGAGGCGGGTGCGCGGGGTGATGGCGGCCTTGATCTGCGCGGCGGAGGCCTTGAAGCCGGACTCGACGGTGGTGGGGACTTCGACGATCCTTCCGCCGGCGAGCTCGACGATGGGTGCGTAGGAGACCCAGGCGGGGACGGGGAGGACGACCTCCTGCTGGGGCTTTCCGGTGGCGTGCGGGTCGTCGATGAGGCAGTGGATGGCGACGAACAGGCTGTGCTTTCCGCCGGCGCCGATGGTGATGTGTTCCGGCGAGCAGTCCGGGAGGCCGTTTTCGTCGGTGAGTTTCCTGGCGATGGCGGCGCGGGTGTCGGGGTCGCCGAGGGTGGGCATGTACTTGGTCTGGCCGGCGAGGAGGGCCTTGATGGCGGCGTCCTTGACGACCTGGGGTGTATCGAAGTCCGGCTCGCCGGCGGCGAAGGAGAGGACGTCCTTGCCTGCGCGCTGCATGGCCTTGGCGCGGTTCATGAAGGCGACGGTGACGGAGGGCTTGAGGGCCTGCACGCGATGGGAAACACCGAGCATGCGTGGACGTTACGCAGGGTGGTGGGTGGACGCGGGCGGGTCAGGCGAGGTCGAAGATGAGGAGGTCTGCGCCGGAGGGTGAGGAGGCGGTGATGGCGTGTTCCTCTTCGAGCGCGGCGCCGTCGCCGGCGGAGAGGGGCGTGCCGTTGACGGTGGCCTCTCCGGTGGCGACGTGGACCCAGGCGCCGCGGCCTTGCGCGAGGGGGTAGGTTGCGCTGCCGCCGGGGGTGAGGGCGCAGAGGAGGACGTTGGCGTCCTGGTTGATGGGGAGTGCGGCGTCGCGGTCGGTGTTGTCGCGTCCTGCGACGCGGCGGAAGGAGTTGAGGCGCTGTTCGCGCGGGAAGGCCTTCTGGTCGTAGGCGGGGGCGGTGCCCTTCTTTTCCGGGAAGATCCAGGTCTGGAGGAGGTGGACGCGCTGGGAGGCGGAGGCGTTGAACTCGCTGTGGTGGATGCCGCTGCCGGCGGACATGACCTGGACCTCGCCGGGCCTGAGGACGGCGCCGTGGCCGAGGCTGTCCTTGTGCTGGAGTGCGCCGTCGAGGACGACGGTGATGATCTCCATGTCGCGGTGGGGGTGGAAGCCGAAGCCCTGGGCGGGCTCGACGGTGTCGTCGTTGATGACGCGGAGGGTGCGGAAGCGGGTGTGGCGCGGGTCGTGGTAATCGCCGAAGGAGAAGGTGTGCCAGGCGTGGAGCCAGCCGGCCTCGGTGCGTCCCCTGTCGTGTGCCTTGCGGGTGGTGAGCATTGTGGTGCCTTTCCTGGCGGGTTTGGATGCCGCGGGAGGCACGGGGTGGCGTGGGCGGGTTTCAGGCGGCCTTGGCGAGGGGGGAGGGGGTGGCGCGGATGGCGACGACGGTGACGTCGTCCTGCTGGTGGAGGCTGCCGTACTGCTCGTCGATGAGGAGTTCGAGGTCGGCGAGGGCGTCGCGGGCGGTGAGGTCGTGGGCGCGGAAGGCTTCGCGGAGTTCGGCGATGTAGGGCTGCTGCCTGCGGTCTTCGGGGAGGAATGCGGCTTCGAGGCCGTCGGTGTGGAGGATGAGTGTTTCGCCGGGGGCGAGGGTGGTGGTGGCGCAGGTGAATTCTGCGTCGGGGAAGACGCCCAGGAGGGGTCCGTCGGTCTGGATGCGTCGGACGGCGGAGCGTGAGAGGACGAGGGGCGGTGGGTGTCCGGCGCCGGCGAGGGTGACCTCGCGGGTGGCGGCGTTGATGGTGCCGTAGAGGGCGGTGGCGAAGCGTCCGTTGCCGAGGGAGCCTTCGATGAGCCTGCGGTTGAGGCGGGCGAGGACTTCGCCGGGTTGGGCGGGGCGTGCGTTTTCGCGGGAGGCGTCGTCGGCGGCGATGAGGCTGTTGGTGAGGACCATGGTGAGGAGTGCGGCGGGGACGCCGTGGCCGACGGCGTCGGCGATGAAGAAGGACGCGGAGTCGGGTCCGTTGCTGCGGACGCAGTAGATGTCGCCGGAGACGGCGGAGACGGGGCGGAAGAGTGCTGCGAAGTCCAGGCCCGGGAGTCTGGGCATGGGGCAGGCGGTGAACTCCTGCTGGAAGTTGGCGGCGAGCTGGAGCTCTTCGTGGATGCGTTCGATTTCGGTGCGGATTCCGGCCTGGCAGCGGAGGGCGAGGGCGAGTTCGCGGGACATGGCGCGGACGTAGGTCTGGCGCTGCCAGAGCGCGCTCAGCATGGCGGCGGTGATGGGCGGGGGCGCGGTCCAGGGGAGGACGCAGATGCCTCGTTCTGCGAGCAGGCGCCAGCGGGGTTCGTCTTCGGCGAGGACGAGCACGGGGACGCCGTGTGCGGTGAGGTCCTGGACGCAGCGGTCGGCGTCGGCGGCGTCGTCGGCGCGGGCGATGCGGAGTAGGACGCAGGTGGGGGGCTCGACTTCGGCGCGGCGGTCCTGGAGGTGGTCGAGGACGGCGAGGAGCTGGGTGATGGTGCAGCGTGAAGCGGGGGGCGCGGCGCCCAGGGGCCAGGCGGCGAGGACCGGCTCCAGCGGTTTGGAGGACGGGGAGGGTTCGGAGGAGGCGAAGAGGATGGTCTGTGGCAGCATTGTGCGGTTCCGGTAGGGGCAGGGGTGCCTATCGGAACCTGCGCGGGGCTGGTGCACAGCGGGTGTGGGGCGGCGTGGGGGGTGTGCCGGGAGTGTCCGGATAGTCGGGCGTGCGGGCGTTCTGGGACGCGTGGGTCCCCGCAAGCCGGCATGGGTGTTGGGGGATCAGACCTTGGGGGGCTTCATGCCTGCGCGGCTGCCGCCGGACTTGCCGGAGCCCACCTTGGCCTTGGGGGCGGGCCTTGGCCTTGGGGGCTGGACGGCGGCGGCGATCTGGTCTGCGTTTGCGGCGGCGTCGAAGTCCTTGGCGGTGATGCCGTTGGCGTCGTGGGTTGCGTAGGTGAGGGTGACTTTCTTGTAGCGGATGAGGATGTCGGGGTGGTGCTGGACTTGTTCTGCGGCGACGGCGACCTTGTCGACGAACTTCATGGCGACGATGAAGTTCTCGAAGTCGAAGGTGCGTTGGATGGCTTCGCCGACCTGCGACCAGTTCGGGAGTGCGGCGAGGGCCTGGTCGATCTGGTCCTGGTTCAGCTTCTCCATGGCGTGGCTCGTCCCGGCGGGTGCGTGGGTCCAGTGTAGCGGATGTGTGCGTGCATGCTGGGAAGGCGGGCGGGCTGTGGGTAGACTGTTGCATGGGCGGAGGTTGCGCACAGCATGCGGGTGTGACGAGGCTTGCGCCGTCGCCGACGGGGGCGCTGCACCTTGGCAACGCGCGCACGTTCCTCATGAACTGGGCGATGGCGCGTCGGGCGGGCTGGCGGGTGGTGCTGCGGGTGGAGGATCTGGATACGCCGCGGGTGAAGCCGGGGGTTGTGGACTTGACGGTGGACCTGCTGGGGTGGCTGGGCATCGACTGGGACGCTGGTCCGGTGGTGCAGTCTGGTGAGCGTGCGCACCATGTGGCGGCGGTGGGGGAGCTTGCGGGGAAGGGGCTGGTGTACCCGTGCGGGTTGACGCGGCGGGAGGTGGGTGCGGCGCAGGGGGCGCCGCAGGAGGGTGATCACGAGGTGGTGTTTCCGGCGTCGCTGCGGCCGGCGGTGCTGCCCACGGCGTTCA
Organism: Phycisphaerales bacterium; assembly: GCA_046350475.1. Taxonomy (GTDB): domain Bacteria; phylum Planctomycetota; class Phycisphaerae; order Phycisphaerales; family UBA1924; genus BJHL01. The sequence goes on from JAXMAJ010000001.1 coordinate 1,227,921, forward strand.
GCGACGTGCATCCGGCGTGGAGGTTTGCGACGCCGGGGGTGGAGGTGGTGTTCCAGGACGTGTTCGCGGGTGAGCAGCGAGTGCGGCCTGCGCGGACGATCGGCGACTTTGTGGTGTGGACGAGGCGAGAGCCGGCGGCGGCGGGGCAGGCGGCGTACCAGTTGGCGGTGGTGGTGGATGATGCGCGCGCGGGGGTGACGCACGTGGTGCGGGGGGATGACCTGATCGACTCGGCGGCGAGGCAGTTGTTGCTGTACCGGGCGCTGGGGCTTACGCCTGAGCCGGTGTACTGCCATGTGCCGCTGGTGCGGGGGGCGGATGGTCGGCGGTTGGCGAAGCGGCACGGGGACACGCGGCTGGACGCGTACCGGGCGCGGGGGGTTTCGGCGGAGCGGGTCGTGGGGTTGTGCGCGTGGTGGTGCGGGATAACTGGGGCGCCGGAGCCGATGTCGGCGGCGGCATTTCTTGGCGGGTTCAGGCTTGATAGAGTTCCGCGCGGGGATGTCACCTTTTTGCCGGAGAACGATGCATGGCTGCTGGGAAAGTGAACCTTGTGCGCGTGCTGGCGGTTGTGGGGGTGTGTGTCGGTCAGTCGGCGGCGCTGGCATGCTGCTCGGAGGAGCCGCCGCCTTCGCAGCCCAAGCCGGTGCAGCCTGAGACCAAGCCGGAGACGAAGCCGGAGACGAAGCCTGAGTCCAAACCGGAGGCAAAGCCTGACGCGAAGCCGCAGACGCCGGGGGACGCGAAGCCGGCGGATGCAAAGGCGCCGGGTGCGGGGCAGGGGAACGGCAAGCCGAACCCTTACACGACGCCTGCGAACCCGACGCTGGACAAGACCGACATCACGCTGGGTGGGAAGGTCTTTCACCTGGAGATGGCGCTGACGGACGAGCAGCGGTTTCACGGGTTGTCGGGGAGGACGGAGATTGCGGCGGACGGGGGGATGATCTTTGTGTTCAAGCAGGCGCGTCGCATGGAGTTTGTGATGCGCGATTGCCCGGCGGACATCGACATCATTTTCGTGAACCCTCTGGGGCGGATCACGGCGATGCACCATATGGACAAGGGGCCGGAGCGGACGGAGGAGCAGCGCACGCAGTACCCTTCGTACCCGGGGGCGCCGGACTGGGCGAAGAGCAACGAGTCGTACGAGAAGAGCCTGAAGAAGTACTCGAGCAAGTTTGACGCGTGCATCGCGATCGAGCTCAAGGGGGGGACGCTCAAGCTCTCGGACAAGGACGCGGGGACGCTGGTGCTCAAGCCCAACGAGGACCTGAAGCTGGACATCAAGGCGCTGCAGGAGAAGGCCGAGTAGGGCCGTACCATTTGCCATGCCGATTTACGAGTACGAGGCCAGGGAGGACGGGAAGGTCATCGAGCTGATGCGGCCGATGTCGCAGGCCGATGCGCCGGTGGAGGACCCGGACGGCAAGGGGCGCACATTTGTGCGGCGGATGTCGACCTTTGCGCCCAAGGGCGGCTCCACGAGCCACGGGGTGGCCTGGGGCGGGGGCGGCGGGGGTTGCTGCCCGTGCGGCAAGGGCAAGGGTGCCTGTTCCGGCGGGGCCTGAGGGCGGGCGGGGCGGCCGGTCGGGCACGCCCGTTGCGTACGCAGCGCATGAGCTACGGCCTGCAACTATCCGCTTCGGGGTTGTTCACTGCGCTGCACCGGCAGGACGTATTCACGAACAACCTGGCGAACATGGACAGCGTGGGGTTCAAGCCGCTGATCCCGTCGACGACGTTCCGGCGTTCGGTGGCGGAGGAGGACAACCTGCCGCGGGTGCCTGGGGATGAGCTGCTGCGGCGGCTGGGCGGGGGCACGATGCTGCTGCCGGAGCGGGTGGACTTTGCGCAGGGCTCGATCCGGATGACCAGTTCGCCCCTGGATATTGCGATCGAGGGGGAGGGGTTCCTGCAGGTGGAGTCCAGCGGCATGGCGGGCAAGACGCTGCTGACCCGTGATGGGCGGATGACCAGGAACAACGAGAACGAGCTTGTCATGACGGGCACGGGCATGCGGGTGCTCGACGAGGGCGGGTCGCCGATCGAGCTTGAGGGGAACGGGGAGATCAAGATCGGGGCGGACGGGCGCATCGAGCAGAACGGCGAGGTCGTGGCGCGGCTCGGGTTTGTGGCGGCGGACACGTCGTCGATCCGTCCGATCGGGCACGGTGTCTTTGAGGCGCCGCAGGGCACGCAGGGGCGGGCGGCGGGGGAGGTGCGTCAGCACGCGGTGGAGGAGTCCGGTGTGGACGAGGTGAGGGCGCTCATGGAGATGACCAATTCCAGCCGCGAGGTGGAGGCGAACGTTGACCTCATGCGAGCGCACGACCGTCTTTCCCAGCGGGCGATCGAGGCGCTGGGCCGGGTGACCGGCTAGCGGGACGCGGGCGGGTGTAGCTCGGATTCCTTCTGGATGAGCGCGGCTGCCGCGGCATCGGCGGCGGCGGGGCCGTCTTCTCCAGCGATATTGGTGCAGACGAGGACGGCGAAGTCTCGGGCGGGTGCCAGCCAGGCGACGCAGAACCAGCTGGTGTTGCTGCCGGCGTGGGTGAGGACGCGGCCCTTGCGGGGTCCTTCCCCGCCAGCCCAGTCGCGGGTCGCGAGTCCCCAGCCGCCGGCGTACTCGTGGGCGTCGGGCGCCGTGTGGAGCGTGTCGAAGGATGCGGGCGTGAGGAGGCGGCAGCTGCGGTGGGGGTTGGCGGCGTCGCCCCGCAGGTGGAGGGAGACGAACTTCGCCCAGTCGCGGATGGACATGTGGGCTGTGCCGGCGGGGGCGATGGCCTGCGGGTTGTCGGCGTCGTGTCCCGGCTGGACGGGTTTGCCGTCGGGGGTGTGGCCGCGTGGCTGGCTGATGACGCCCTGGAGGCCCGGGGCGCCGAACCCGGCGCTGGTGATGTTCAGGGGGGCGAAGAGCCTGTGCTCGATGACGGATTCCCAGGGCTGCTGCGCGGCGCGCTCGATGAGCATGCCGGCGATGGCGAAGTTGGTGTTGGAGTACTTGTAGTCGGTGCCGGGCGGGAATTCGGTGGCGCGGCTCATCACTCCCTCGAGGAGCATGCGTCGGAGGTTGGCGGGGGTTTCGTTGCTGTTCCAGAGCCTGCCCCAGAGGCCTCGGGGGGCAAGGTCCGCCGGTGCGCCGGCGCGGTTGGTGATCAGCCGGAGGAGCGTTGCCTCCTTCCAGGATTCGTCGGCGCCCTTGGCGAGGTCGGGGAAGCTCTGCACCGGGTTGCTGTCCCAGGAGAGTGCGCCCTGCTCCACGAGCATGGCGGCGAGGGTGGCGGTCATGGCCTTGGTGCAGGAGCCCAGGTGCCACTGGTCATCGAGCGTGGCTCGCTCGGGGCTGCCTGCGGCGCGAACGCCGGTGACGCCTTCCATGGTGATGCGGTCGCCCTCGATGACGACGGCGGCGAGCGCGGGCACGCGGGGGTGGTCCTGGGCGATCTTGCGCAGTATGTCGGAGATGTCGAGGGGGGCGGGCTGCGCCTGGGGTTGCGCTTGATTCGGGGTCTGTGCCAAGGCCGCCCTTGTGGGGATGAGGACGGCGGCGGTCGTCAGCATGAGGGCGACGACCGTGTGGGCGGTTGCGTGGAGTCGGTGCATGTTCCCTCCGAGCGGCCTGGTTCGGCGAGCCTGTGGATCGGTCATTGGTGGTTTGGTGGGAGGTCGATCTGGCCAACGAGTCGGCTGATCGAGGTTTCCCGCTGCTGCAGCACCCACTTGTGGAGGCCCTTGACGACCCCGAGCGGGCTCCGGGGATCGATGTAGAGGGCTGTTCCCATCTCGATGGCGGTCGCGCCGGCGAGGATGAACTCGGCGGCGTCTTCCCACTTGAGCACACCGCCGATCCCGATGACGGGGACGCCGGCGGCGCGTGCGTAGTTTCTGGCGACGTCGTGGACGAGCTTGACGGCCATGGGGTGGACGCCGGGGCCGGAGAAGCCGCCGGTGACGCGGCCCAGCAGGGGTTTGCGGGAGTGGACGTCGATGCCCATGGCGGGGGTGGTGTTGGCGACGCAGATGCCGTCGGCGCCCGGGCGCTGGTTGGGCCCGTGGGGCGTGGAGTTGGCGGGCTCGCAGGCGGCGCGGGCGATGTCTGTCATGGAGGTGCGGCCTGTGGGGATGGGGCTGAGCTTGACGAAGAGTCGCGTGCGGGTGAGGACGCGGCGGGTTTCGCGGGTGAGGTCGCTGAGGAGTGCGGGGTCGTAGGCGAATTCGCAGCCGGCCTTGACGTTGGGGCAGGAGACGTTGAGTTCGACGGCGGGGACCACCTCCCGCGTGAGGTTCAGGGCGTCGATGGCGGCGCAGACCTGCACGTAGTCGTCGACGCTGAATCCGGCGACGCTCACGAAGATGGGGAGGGGCATCGCGGGGATGCGTGGGGCGTAGTCCCTGACGAAGGCCTCGATGCCGGGGTTCGCGAGGCCGACGGCGTTGAGCATGCCGGCGCTGACTGGGGCGACGCGCCAGGGGGCGTTGCCCTCGCGGGGGAGGGGTGTGATGCTCTTGGTGACGAGGGCGCCGACGCGGGAGAGGTCCAGGGCTTCGGCGAGTTCGTCGAGCGTGCCTGCGCAGCCGGCGGCGAGGATGACGGGGTTGCGGAGCGGCACACCCGCCAGGTCTGTCGCCAACGGGCTGTGGCCGTGCGTGTGCGTCATGGCGGCCAAGCGTAGCGGAACCTCACTCCGGCGGCGTTCAGGGTTCTTCGGCCATGTCGTGCAGCTTGCGGAGCGCGTCGAAGGCCTGCATGGGCGTCATGCTGTCGAGCTTGACTTCGCGGAGCGCTTCGATCGCGGGGTGGGGGAGGTATTCCTTGAACAGCCCCAGCTGGTCTCCGGGGCCGACCGTGGGCGCGGCTGCGGGGACGCGCGACGCATCGGCCTTGCGCCGGGGGCGGGGCCCGTTGGCGGCCGCGGGCGGGGCGCTCACGGTTTCACCCACGTGGTGGACCGCGAGGGAGGCGAGCACTTCGCGGGCGCGGGCGATCACTTCCTTCGGGATGCCGGCGAGGCGTGCGACGTGGAGGCCGTAGGACTGGTCGGTGCGTCCGGGGAGGATGCGGTGGAGGAAGACGATTTCGCTGTGGCCGTCGTGGTCCTTGGGCTTTCCGCCGGCGGGCCACTCCCGCACGGCGACGTGGAGGTTTGCCACCTTGCCCGGGAGGCGGTCCTCGAGGTCGGTCAGTTCGTGGTAGTGGGTTGCGAAGAGGGTGCGGGGTCCGCTCTGTTCTGCCGCTCTGGCGAGGTGCTCGACGATGCCCCAGGCGAGGCTGAGGCCGTCGAGGGTGCTGGTGCCGCGGCCGACCTCGTCGAGCACGACGAGCGAGTGCGGTGTGGCGTGGTGGAGGATGTTGGCGGTTTCGATCATTTCGACCATGAAGGTCGACTGGCCGGCGTGGAGGGCGTCGTCGGCGCCGATGCGTGTGAAGATGCGGTCGGTGAGCCCGACGTCGGCGGATTCGGCGGGCACGAAGGAGCCGGCGTGGGCGAGGAGGGTGATGAGGGCGACCTGGCGGATGTAGGTGCTCTTGCCGGCCATGTTGGGGCCGGTGATGAGGGCGAGGGAGGGGCAGGGCGCCTGCCGGGCGGCGGGGTCTGCGCCCAGTTCGCAGTCGTTGGGGACGCAGGTGCCGGGCAGGGCCTCGTCGAGGACGGGGTGCCGGCCCTGGCGGACGCGGAGGACGGGCACGGCGGACATGCGTGGGCGGGCCCAGCCACGGTGGCGGGCCTTGTCGGCGAGGGCGAGGAGGGTGTCGAGCCTGGCGACGGCGGTGGCGAACGCGTGGATGTCCGCGGTGAGGGCTGCGCAGCGGGCGCAGAGGTCCAGGAAGAGTTCCTTCTCGCGCTCCAGGGCGCGGGACTCCGCGGTGGTGACCTTGTGCTCGAACTCGCGGAGCTGGGGGGTGGTGTAGCGTTCGGCGTTGCGGAGCGTCTGCATCCGCTTGAGCTCCGGCGGTGCGGTCCGGGCCTGGGCTTCGGGGAGCTCGATGAAGTACCCGGCGACCTTGTTGTACCCGACCTTGAGGTTGGGGAGGTTGTGCTGTGCGATGAGCGTGGCCTGGTACTCGCTGAGCCATGCGCCGGCGTCGCGCTGCAGCAGGCGGGCCTCGTCGAGGTTCGCGTCGATGCCGTCGCGGAAGAGCCCGCCATCGCGCAGGTGGGCGGGCGGCTCGTCCACGCAGAGGCGGTTGATGTCGGCGGCGGTGGGGGCGAGGTGCGTGGCGACGCGGAGCAGGGATTCGCGCACGCCGGCGAGCGCGGGCGTGTTGGCGAGGGCCTGGGTGAGCTCGTGGCACTGGGCGAGGCTGCGGGCGAGGGCGACCAGGTCCCTGGGCGTGGCGCGTGACAGGGCGATGCGGCCGCCGATGCGGGCGACGTCCTGGATGTTGCTGAGCAGGGTGCCGAGCTGGTCCGCCAGCCTGCGGTCTTCGACGAGGGTGGCGACGGCGGCGTGGCGGGCTTCGACTTCCGGCAGTTCGCGGGCGGGTGCGACGAGCCACTCGCGGAGGAGCCGGCGGCCCATGGGTGTGCGGCAGGATCCCTTGCCGCAGCCGGCGTGGGCGAAGACGCTCAGGAGCGTGCCGTCCGCGGCGCCGGGCGCCGCGTCGCCCCGGAGCGTGCGTTCCACTTCCAGGGAGCGGAGGGACACGGCGTCGATGGCGAGGTGCTGGGCGGGGCCTTCGCGGCGGGGCGGGCGGAGGTGGCTGAGGCTGCCCCGGGTCAGGAGGCCGTCGGGGATGCCGGCCTTGTCCTGGGCGGACAGCGTCTGGGTTTCCTCCAGGTACCTGAGGAGTGCGCCGGCGGCGCAGATCATGGCGGTGGTGGCCTCGTCGTCGCCGGCGAGGCCGAAGCCAGCGAGCGTGGCAACGGCGAAGTGGCGGGTGAGTGCTTCGCGGCTTTCCTGGGGGCGGAACTGCCAGGCGGGGCGGGCGGTGCTTGCGATGCCCAGCGACTTCGCGGCGGCGGGCGTTGCGTCCGGCGCGGCTGCTTCGGCGTAGAGCAGTTCACGGACGCCGCGGCGGGCGAGTTCGTCGACGAGTGCGTGCTGGGGGACGGCGAGGACGGCGAAGTCGCCGGTGGACGCGTCGGCGACGGCGAGGGCGGCGGCGGGCTGCTCGCCCTTGCGTGCGCCGTCGTGTTTTTCCAGGAGCAGGGCGGCGACGGCGCTGGGTGCGTCGCCCTCGAGGAGCGACTCGTCGACGAGCGTGCCGGGGGTGATGACGCGGGTGACGGCGCGGGGGACGAGGCCCTTGGCCTGGCTGGCGTCGATGAGTTGGTCGCAGACGGCGACGCGGATGCCCTTGGCGATGAGGCGCTTGAGGTAGTTCTCGAGCTGGTGGTGGGGAACACCGGCCATGGGGATGCCGCCCTGGCGCTGCGTGAGGGTGAGGCCCAGGGTCTTGCTGATCTGGACGGCGTCGTCGTCGAAGGTCTCGTAGAAGTCACCCATGCGGAAGAGGAGCATGCAGCCCGGGTACCGCTGCTTGAAGCGGTAGAACTGCTGCATGGCGGGTGTCTCTCTCGGGTCGGGCATGGGAGGGGATTATTGTGCATCGACCGACGCCACGCTCCCGTGTGTCGGACACCACCGGGAACGTGCCTTTGCCGCCGGAAGAGGTACCAGACCCACCAATCTGGTAAGTATGACAGCACTATTCCCGTTTCGTGGCTCCCAGGGAGTGGGCCGAATGCGCGGTGGAGTACGGTTTGCCGACGGGAAGCGGTACCAGGGCATCGCGCCTTTCTTTGACTTGTCGCGAACGCGCTCTAGGTTGCGTCCCACGTCAGCCACCAGCCGTCTCCAAGATCGATGTCCCACTGGCGCGGGTACGGAGCACTCGGACCGCGTTCGAGGTATACCGGGCCGTCGGAGTACGAGTCGGGATAGCCCAGCTCATACTGGATTGTCCCGTCGACATCAATCGTGACTCTTCGGACGTGGAACGCTCCCATCCACTCTCCTGCTGTGGCTGGCGTACTCCGGGCCGCGGCACTGTGGAGCTCGCTTCGCGAGGCTGCGAGCCTGAGACGAAAGACGACGCCGGTGTGAGTCGTGTACACGAGAAGCGATGAAGCCAGAGGGAAGAGCAGCCAGCGCCATGCGAGTGGTTTCCCATGCCCTGATTCCAGCGTGAAGAGCCATGCCGCGCCTTGTAGCATGAACACCGTTCCAGCGATGACAGCTGTCGTAACAACATAGAGGGCGAGTCCTCCGACGCTTGCGTCACAGACTGCTCCATTTGGAGCACAATGTCCGACGGCGAACGCGGATGAGACAAAGAGGAAGACGAGGCACGTCCACCATGGGGGATTGGGAATGATCACAAGGCGCAGCAAGACCGGAGAACGACGCGGGCCAAACGAGAGAACGTCGCTCGGATCAAACTCCCGCCCGCATTCCGGGCACTTCCCCTTGGGCATTCCGACGAGCGAGTAGTGGCACCCCACGCACGCTGCGCCGGGGGGCGCAACTGCCATGTCTGCATGGGTTTCGCTGGGGGCGGGCATCTTCCGGCAATGTACCACGGAGCGGCAGTTTTCGCGTGGTCTGCTGGGGCGCGGTTGGCGGCTTTCGCCGAAACCGTGGAGGCGGATCGCCGATAATGAGGGGGATCGCGTTGCCGCACGTACAGTGGCGGGCCGGCGTGCATTGCGCTGACGGGTGGGGACGGGATTGTTCGGGTCGGCCCCTCGCTCACGCTGGGGGTTCCTAGGAGTTTGTCATGAAGGGCATCATCCTTGCCGGTGGTCTGGGCACACGCCTCCGTCCGCTCACGCTCGTCACCAACAAGCACCTGCTGCCTGTCTACGACAAGCCGATGATCTATTACCCGATCCAGTGCCTGATCAACGCGGGCATCGACGAGGTGATGGTGGTGACGGGCGGCGAGCACGCCGGGGACTTCCTGAAGCTGCTGAAGAACGGCAAGCAGCTTGGTCTGCGCCACCTCGCGTACGCCTACCAGGAGGGCGAGGGCGGCATCGCGGACGCGCTCAAGCTGGCGGAGGACTTTGCGGACGGGGAGAAGATCTGCGTCATCCTGGGCGACAACATCATCGAGGGGAACCTGCGGCGTGCGGCGGCGGACTTCTTCACCCAGCGGAGCGGGGCCAAGATCATCCTGAAGGAAGTGCCCGACCCCCAGCGGTTCGGTGTCGTCGAGTTTGACGGCGACCCCCGCCGTGGCAAGATCAAGAAAATCATCGAGAAACCGAAGGACCCGCCCAGCAACATGGCGGTGACAGGGTTCTACTTCTACGACGCCGACTGTTTCCGGGTCTGCAAGGAGCTCAAGCCCAGCGGGCGCGGTGAACTCGAAATCACCGACGTCAACAACTACTACCTGCAGCGCGGGGACCTCTCCTGCGACATGCTGGATGGGTGGTGGACGGACGCGGGCACGTTCGAGAGCCTTTTCCGGGCCAGCAAGTACGTTGCCGAGAGCGGCGCAAACCACCTTGACCTTGCCGGCAGCAGGCCGGGGCTGTTCGCGGCGAAAGCGTGACACGGTGATATCACTATGAAACTTCAGACCCCAAAGTCGTGGCCAACTTCTGACCTTGCCGGTGCGCATGCGGCTGCGAAGGACGGTCGCGAGCCCATCTTTGTGCCCGCGGCGTACTTTGCCGACGACCGCGGCTACTCGCTCATGAACCAGATGCAGGGCGTGATGGGTCCGCAGGGGCAGATCAACTACAGCACGCAGTATCCGGGTGTGATCAAGGCATGGCACCGGCACCATTTGCAGACCGACTTCTGGATGTGCCTAGTGGGGCATATCAAGGTCGGTGTGCACCGGGAAGATGATGGTGCATCCTGGTTGCTCGTGACGGGTGAGAAGAAGCCCGGGGTGCTGGTCATTCCGCCACCCTTGTGGCACGGCGCTGCGACCGTGGGGGACGCGCCGGCGGGGTTGCTGTACTACGTGACGCACGCGTACAACGCGCAGAAGCCGGATGAAGACCGGCGCGCGCATGACAGCATTGTGGTGAACGGGGTGGGGTTCCCGTGGTATGTGAGGCACGGGTGATGCTCCCCCTCGGTGACTTTGCGCGGAGGGAGTGCCGGGTGCGGAGAGCGAAGAGCGCGGTTTGACCCCGACGTAGGATCACGCAAGCATGTCTCGCAGGGCGACTTCTCCAACCTTCCTTGCGGGTGCACAGGCGCGGGAACTGCGTGCACACATGTCTCCACCGGAGATCGTGCTCTGGTTGTATCTCCGGGCGAGAAGGACAGGGTTTCAGTTCCACCGTCAGAGGCCCATCGGGCCGTACATTGCGGACTTCTACTGCCATCCGGCGCGGCTTGTTGTCGAGGTGGATGGCATTATGCATCGGTTGCGCGGGGCGCATGACGCGGTGAGGGACCGGTGGATGAGTGACAATCACATCGAGACACTGAGAGTTCCTGCGGCGAGCGTGATGGAGGGTGCTGAACACGTGGCGCAAAGTATCAAGAACGCATGCGAGCGGCGGTGCAGGGAGCGCGGGGTGGTCCTGGCTCCCCGTCGAGTCTGCGGAACCTCCCCCGCCGCCCAGAGCGGCGGCACCCCCTCCGTTCAGAGCAACGGAGTGGGAGCATGAGCACCCCATTTCTTCTCATTGGCAATTCCGGCATGCTCGGCACGGCGTTCGAGCGGCTGATGGCGCACAACGCGCTGCCGTGCACGGCGGTGGACTTTCCGGCGTTTGACCTGACGTGTGCCGAGCATGTGAACGCGGCGATCACGCCGGGTGTGCGGTATGTGATCAACTGTGCCGCGTGGACGGACGTGGACGGGGCTGAGGCAAAGGAAGATGCCGCGAGCCGGGTGAACGCCACGGGTGTGCGGCTGCTTGCCGACCGCTGCGCGGCGGTGGGGGCGACGCTGGTGACGTACAGCACCGATTACGTCTTCAGCGGTGTGGCGGCTTCGCCGTACCGGGTGGACGAGCCGCGGGCGCCGCTCAACGCGTACGGGCGGAGCAAGGCGCGCGGGGAAGAGCTGCTGGAGGCGTCGGGGGCGCGGTGGTACAACATCCGCACGAGCTGGCTGTACGCGCCGTGGGGCAAGAACTTCGTCAAGACCATCGCGGGGCTGCTCAAGACCAGGCCCAGCATCAAGGTGGTGGATGATCAGCGTGGGCGTCCGACGAGCGCGGAGCACCTGGCGGCGACGACGCTGCGCCTGATGGATGTGGATGCGCAGCCGGGGACGTGGCACGTGACGGACGGGGGCGAGTGCACGTGGTGCGGGTTTGCCCGGGAGATCGGGGTGAATCTGGCCGCGAGGGGGCAGGCGGTGGGGCAGGTCGTGGCCTGCACGAGCGGCGAGTTTCCGCGTCCTGCGGAGCGTCCGGCGTACAGCGTTCTGGACATTTCCCGGACCGAGAACGCGGTGGGGGCGATGCCGGACTGGAGGGTCAATCTCACCGATGTCGTCCGGCGTCTTGACGCCTGAGCGAATACCGTTGGCCGCACCGGATTTCGGGGCTTCCAGACTTCGGGACTTCGAGGAGTTCTCATGCACATTCTTCTGACCGGCGGCGCCGGGTTCATCGGCAGCAACTTCGTGCACCTTGTGCTCCGGGAGCGGCCGGGCTACCGCATCACCAACCTCGATGTGCTGACATACTCCGGAAACCTGGAGAATCTGACCGAGGCTGAGAAGAGCCCGCGTTACCGGTTTGTCAAGGGCGACATCTGCGATGACAAGCTGGTGGCGGGGCTCATCGAGGAGTGCGACGCGGTGGTGCACATGGCGGCGGAGAGCCACGTGGACCGGTCGATCCTGGACTCCAAACCCTTCGTGGTGAGCAACGTGATCGGGACGCAGGCGCTGCTGGACGCGGCGCGGAAGGCGCGGGGCGGGGAGTGGAAGAAGAAGGGGCGGTTCGTGTATGTCTCCACGGACGAGGTGTACGGGTCCTTGCCGCTGGAGAACCCGGAGGTGAAGTTCACGGAGAAGACGCCGCTGGAGACCAACAGCCCGTACAGCGCCAGCAAGGCGGGGGGCGACATGCTGGCGCGTGCGTACCACCACACGTTCCACATGGACATCCTGACCACGCGGTGCTCCAACAACTTCGGGCGGTTCCAGTTCCCGGAGAAGGTGATCCCGCTGTTCGTGACGAACCTGATGGAGGGGAAGAAGGTGCCGCTGTACGGGGACGGGAAGAACGTGCGGGACTGGCTGCACGTGGACGACCACTGCGAGGCGGTGCTGACGGTGCTGGAGAAGGGGCGGGCGGGCGAGGTGTACAACGTGGGGGGGAACAACGAGCGGAGCAACCTGGAGCTCACGCACAGCATCCTGTCGATCATGGGGTTTGGTCCGGAGATGATCCAGCCGGTGGCGGACCGTCCTGGGCATGACCGGAGGTACGCGATCGACGCGGGCAAGATACAGCGGGAGCTGGGGTGGCAGCCGACGCGGAGCGCGTGGCCCCACGCGTTGGCGGACACGATCGCCTGGTACAAGCAGCACGAGCAGTGGTGGAGGCGGGTCAAGAGCGGGGCGTACCGGGAGTATTACGAGAAGCAGTACGGGAAACGGCCGTAGGGCGGGCGGGGGAGACAGGCCGGGGAAGTGGGCCGGGGAGGTGGGGCCTGGGTGAAGGGGGGTTCACCCGCCTGACCCCGGGGTGGTGGGGTCTACCATTGCGGATGCTTGCACGGGTGGCCAGCGTGGTTGCGGTGGTGTGCGGCCTTGCGCACGGCGCAGCTCCTCCGTCGGGGGCGGTGGGCACGGGGGACGTTGTGGTGCGCGGGCCGGACGGGGATGGGCTGCGGGCGCTGGAGGGTGTGCTGCCCAGGCTGGACGCGGCGTCGATCTACGAGCGGTTGGAGGCGCAGGACGACCTGCGGCGTGAGGTGGGGTCGAGCCTCGCGACGGTGGAGGCGCTGCTGGCGCGGCCGAACCTGTCGGCGGAGCAGGCGGAGCGGCTGTCGACGGTGGGGTACAGCATCTTTGCGGCGCAGCCCCGGGCGGCGATGGGGGTGCGGTTTGCGCTGACGGAGGGGAACGGGGACGGGGTGGTGATCGAGGGGGCGCTGCAGGGGTTTGATGCGGCGGGTGTGCTGCTGCCTGGGGACACGATCCGGACGATCGCGGGCGTGCCGATCCGGGCGCAGATGGATGCGCGCCGGGTGATCATCTCGTTTGAGCCGGGGGAGCAGGTGGCGGTGGAGATTGTGCGGCAGGGGCAGGTGCGGGACGTGACGGTCAGGCTTGGGGCGTTCTCGGAGCTCAACAACGGGATCCGGACGACTGTGGACAGCGCTTCGCTGCGGCTGGCGTGGGAGACGCGGGTGGCTCGGCTGCGTCATGCGCTGATGGAGGAGTCGCTGCCGACGGGGCTCAGCCGGGACCGGCAGGACGCCTTGCGTCTGGAGGGGGTCTCCCCGGTGCTTTTCCGCGTGCGTGGGCAGGGAGAGGCGCAGGAGGTGGCGGCGCGGGTGGGGGATGGTCCGGTGGTGACGGCGGGGGGGTCGTCGCGGGTGGTGGGGCTGAGCATGAACCGGCTGTTCCACTTCCGGGCGACGAAGGCGAACCAGGCGTCGGAGCTTGATGTGCGCACGCAGCAGTCGGACAAGGTTGCGGTGCAGGAGCGGCTGGTGCTGGCGACGCTGCGTGATCCGCGGCTGACGATCCAGCAGCGGCTGCGGCAGGAGTTCAACCTGGCGCAGAACCGGCGGATGCTGCTGACGGACGCGGCGCAGCGGCGGGACGACTGGAAGCGTCTGCGGGAGGAGCAGGAGGCGGCGGAGGAGCCGCACTGAAGGGTGGTTCAGGACTTGTTGCGTTTGCGAGCGCCGTGCCTGCGTCGGGCGGCGAGGCGGGCCTTGGGCTGTGCTTCCAGGAGGGTGAGGACTGCGCCGATGGCGACGCCGACGGGCTCGCGGGCTGCGTCGGGCATGGCGAGGGTGACGGCGCGTTTGGCGCGGTCGATGGCGTCGAGGCGTTTGGCCTCGCGTTTTTCGGGCGCGTAGGACTCGATATCGCAGAGGTTGTCGAAGACGTCGGCGAGCTTCACGAGGCGTGCCTGCCAGGGGCCGGCTGCGAGGCGGGCGTCGTACTCGTGCTCCCGGGCGGCCTCCGGGAGCGCCATGTTCTTGGTGAGGATGGACACGCAGTCGGCGACGTCGCGGCCGAAGCGTTCCTCGATGTCCTCGAAGTCGGTGGTGGTGTCCTCGATGGTGTCGTGGAGGGCGGCGGCGGTGAGGGCGACGGGGTCGGTGCAGCCGAAGACGACGGCGCAGGTGGTCATGACGCGCACGACGTGGGAGGCGTAGGGCGTGCGGGCGTCGCGCCGGACCTGGTTGCGGTGGGCGCGGGAGGCGAAGGCGATGGCCTCCTGCAGGCGTGCGGTGTCGCCCGCGGTCCAGAGGCCCAGCATGGACCTGGGCGGGACGCCGTTGATGGAGGGGGCGGTCATGGGGGATCGTAGTGCCGGGCGGGAGGGCCCTTGCGCGGGCGGCCTTCAGCGCGTGACGCGGACGCGGGCGGGGGCGGCGCCGTGCTCGTCGAAGAGCATGAGGTCGTTCACGCCGGCCTTGAGCCAGGACGCGGGGACGAAGTAGCGCTTCTGCGGGGGCACGGGCTTGCCGGAGCGGGTGGCGACGAAGTACCGTCCGGCGTGCCGGCCGTTCACGTAGAACTGGCCCTTGGTGAGGCCGGTGGGTTCCACGAACACGCCGGCGTCGGTGGAGGAGAGCTCGAAGGAGCAGCGGAACCAGTGCGGCGCGTTGCCCTTGAGGGAGGCGGGGCGGAGGTCCTCGAAGGCGGCGGCCTGGGGGACTTCCCACTTGGCGAAGGCGAGTTCGGCCTTGTCGGCGAGCGAGCCGACGGTCTCGAAGAGCTGCATGGATTCGCCGGCGGCGTCGAGCTCTTCGCGGGCCTGCTCCTGGGTGACCACGGTGAGCTGGAGGACGTTTGCGCCGCGGCTGATGAGGTCGTCGGGGATGACGATGCAGGCGGGGCCGCTGCGCTCGACGTAGGCGAAGGGCTTGTCGTTGAGGAGGAGCAGCCCGGAGGAGGGGGGCTGGCCGATGCGGATCATGAGGGCGCCCCTGGGCTTGCCCTTGAAGTTCCACGTGAGGCGGTCGGAGACGGTGGTGTCGTTCTCTGAGAGTTCCCAGAGCGGGGCGCGGAAGCCCAGGAGGGGGACGGGGTTGCCGACCTGGCGGACGGGTCGGCCTGCGCGGAAGGGCTTGACGACGTGGATGTCGTTGATGATGCCCTTGCGGTCTCCGAGGTTGGTGCCCGCGGAGAAGCGGCCCAGGTTGTCGGCGAGCACGACGAGCGTGTGCGGGTCCTTGGAGAGGGAGAGCTCGATCTGCGCGGTGGCGCCGGGGCCGACGCCGGCGATGGCGTGGAACTTGCCGTCGGTGAAGACGTGGAGGCGGTCGCCGCCGATGCCGAAGTCGACGGTGAGGGTGCCCGCGTGGTCGGGATCGAGCTGGACGCGGTACCAGCCGTAGCCGACGGGGCACCCGAGCGTGGACAGGCCGTGGATGGTGTTGATGGACGCGAAGCGGGCGCTGGTGCCCTGGACGTAGTCGTCGGTGTCGGCGTGCTGCCAGTTCTCGAGGGAGATCTTCTCGGCGCGGGGCGAGGCCTTCCGGGCGGGCTCGAAGGGGACGGGCTTGACCTTGCCGTCCGGGGAGACGCGGAGGTAGTTCTTGGGCGCGTCGGCCGGCTGGATGGGCTGGTTGCCGGCGTCCAGGCCTGCGACGCCCAGGAGCACCGCGTCGTCGAGCAGGACGGCGGTATCGGCGTCCTCGTCGCGGATGATGACGATGGTGAGGCCTTCCTGGAGCAGGACGACGGGCTTGTTGTCCTTGGGGACTCCGGCCTCGACGGGCGAGTCGTTGACGGACAGCTGGGCCCGGGCGCCGGCGGGGCCGTAGACCACCAGCATGTTGCCGGTGGCGCCCAGGGCGCTGAGGTTGGAGTAGTCCAGGTGGCAGCGGGGGCTGACGTTGACGTCCAGGAGGCACCAGGCGACGGGCATGGTGCCCATGGGGACATTGAGCTCTGTGCCGCCCTGGAGGAGGAGGGTGGCTTCGTGCTCGATGCCCTCGGCGTCGTCGGGTGCGAAGAGGAAGGCGATGCCGCCCTGCTGGCCGGTGGCGTGGACCACCGACACATTCGCGGGGGCGAAGCCCTTCCTGTTCTTTTTGGCGTGGGGCTGCTCGCCCGGCTTGACGGCGACGGGCTGGAAGGAGGGGTCGAGGGCGGCGAACACGCGTCCGAAGCGGGACGCGAGGTGCGCCACGCGGCGCAGGGGGTTGAAGAGTTCGCTGGCGCGGCCGGTCTGCAGCACGGCGCAGCCGTGGTCGGCGCTCTGGGTGGCGAAGGTGTCCAGCCCGGCATCGGTGCGTCCGCCGGAGAAGCCGAAGTTCGTGCCGCCACAGAAGGTCGTGACGTTGAACTGGCCGCCACCGGCGAGGATTTCGGACAGGCGGCGTGAGAGCACGCGGGGCGTGATGGTTTCCTGGCTTTCGCGGCCCCAGACGTCCTGGGCGCCGGTGGCGAAGTCGATTACGATGCGGGGCTGCTCGGGGCGGACCTGGGCGAGCTGGCGCATGGTGGCGAGCATGGCCTCGGGGCCGGACCAGGCGTCGATCTGCCCTTCGACGCTGTTCCAGAGGTTGTTGCTGTTGACGAGGGGCACGGAGAGGCCGGCTTCGCGGATGTATCGGGTGAGTTCGCCCAGGTAGGAGTTGGCGAGGGCCTCGTGCCCGCAGGTCCAGGCGGTCTCGCACTGGAGCAGGATGATGGGGCCGCCGGTGCCGGGGGCGGTCACCTGCCAGCCGCGGACCTGGTCCGCGACGGCGTTGATGAACCGGGAGGAGGCTTCGAGGAACTGCTGGTTGTTGGTGCGGAACGCGGTGGGGCCGCCGGGCTCACGGAGGTAGGAGGGGAGGCCACCGAAGTCCCAGTCATTGCCGACGTAGGGCCCGAGGCCGAGGATGACGTACATTCCGGCCTTGCCGCAGAGGTCGATGAAGTGCCGGAGGTCGTTGTCGCCCTGGAAGTCGAAGCGTCCGGCGCGGGGCTCGTGGCGGTTCCAGAAGACGGGGGTTTCGATGCAGTTGAGGCCGGCCCACTTGGCCATGGCGATGCGGTGAGCCCACGAGTCGCGTGGGACGCGCGCGTAGGGGATCCTTCCGCTGGCGAGCCAAACCCGCCTGCCGTCGACCATAAAGCTGCGACCGTCGTAAGTTACCGAGGGCATCGCGCGCTCGGGCCTCCTGGGCTTGGGTCGGCTCGGCGGCGGGCACCGGGGCAAGGCCCCTAACAAGTACCAGTCGCGCAGGTGGCTTCAGGCCGACTTCTGAAGGGCGGCAACCGTAGGATGGTTGGGGCCAATCCGCAACGTTTTGTGCTTTATTGACTAGAAGAACGGCACCGGGCGAGGCATTATCACCTACTTGGGTTGTGAGTCTTTGATGTCCCGAGCCGGCGTTGCTTTGGTGGCAAAGGATGGGCCCACTGAAATCTATTAATTACTTCAGGACTTGTACTTACGGTCGCACGGCGGTGCTGGTTGCCATGGCGGGGTGGGCTCTTGGGGGGTGCACGTCTGGGGGTGATCCCTTCCTTGGGGACGCGTATCGGCTGGTGCGTGAATCTTCTGCCCGGTTGCGTGCTGAAGTGGGGGAGGAGCATCCGGAGCGGTATGCGAACCAAGAGTTATCGGGCATTGATCGGAACAAGGCCCCGGCGACATTGAATCCGACGGCCGAGGAGCTGGCGTTCACCAGGGCGAGGGAGGACCGTGACGTTGCTGCGCGTCTGCAGCGGCTGACAACACAGGGCGGGGTGGCGTATTCGGGTGCGCCGGGCGCGACGGAGGAGGTCCCTGCGCGGGTGATCACGCTGGAGGAGTCGCTGCGTCTGTCGCAGAGCGGTGGGCGGGAATTCCTGGCGTCTCAGGAGGATTACCTGCTGTCGGCGATCGGTCTGCTGGTGGAACGGCACCAGTGGGGGCCGCGGTTTTTCAACGACACGAGCGCGACGGTCTCTGCGAGCGGGAACGACGGGGACTTCTTCCCGGCGTTGAACGTGGTGAACACGCTGCGTGCGACGAGGCGGCTCCCGTACGGCGGGAGCGTGGAGGCGGCGTGGGTGTGGAGGGCGACGGAGCAGCTGCGTGAGCAGTCGACGGAGGAGTACACGACGAGCTCTTCCATCGTGCTCAGCGGGAATATCCCGCTGCTGAAGGGGGCGGGGCTGGTGGCGCAGGAGGGCCTGATCCAGGCGGAGCGGAACCTGGTGTACCAGGCGCGGGGGTTTGAGCGGTTCCGGCGTTCGTACCTGGTGGACATCTCGAACGACTACTTCTCTCTCATCCGCAGCAAGCAGGCGATCGCGAACCAGGAGCGTCAGATCAAGAGCCTGGAGACGTTCGTGAAGGGCACGCAGGCGCGCGTGGACGCGGGGCGGCTGGAGTCGTTCCAGACCGACATCGCGCGCAACCAGATGCAGTCGGCGGTTTCATCTCTTGCGAGCCTGCGGGAGTCGTACACGCTGGCGGTGGACCGGTTCAAGGTGCGCATCGGCATCCCGCTGGACGAGGTGGTGGACGTGACGGAGCAGGAGCTCAACATCCCGGAGCCCGACGTGCTGGAGGCGAACGCGGCGGAGACGGCGCTGCGGCTGCGGCTGGACCTGCAGAACGCGCGTGACCAGCTGGAGGACACGCGTCGGGGCGTGGAGAACGCGAAGGACGACCTGCTGCCGGACCTCAACGCGACGGGGAGCGTGACGATCCCCACGGACTCTGACCGGAACAACGCGGGGCTTGGTTTCAGCGGCGGGGACGTTTCGTACTCCGTGGGGGCGACGCTCAGCCTGCCTTTGGACCGGAGGATCGAGCAGCTGAACCTGCGGTCTGCGCGGATCGGCCTGGAGCGGGCGACGCGGAACTACGACCGTCAGCGTGACGACGTGATCGTCAGCGCGAGGTCGGCGGCCCGGAACGTGGAGCTGGCCAGGTTCCAGCTCAATCTCGCGGAGTCTCAGGTGGACAGCGCCCGGCGGCGTCTGCGGGCGCAGAAGCTCCAGGAGGACGTGCTGCAGCCGCAGCAGATCGTGGACTCGGAGAATGCGCTGCTGGATGCGGAGAATGCGCGAGATCAGTCCCGGGCCAACCTGCGCAGCAGCGTGCTGGACTTCCTGCTGCAGACGGACCAGTTGCGGGTGAACCGGGACGGCACGCTGCGGGCGCTGCCGGGGATGGAGGGCGGGTAAGCGTCGGTCCCCGGGCTGGCCAACGATCCAGCGTGAGCCATCCGGCGGCAACCACAGCGGTGACGGAACGGCGTGCCGCGACGGCGGCGGTGGTGGTGGGTGCGCTGCTGATGGGCGCGAAGTTCGTGGCGTACCACTACACGCGTTCGACGGTGGTGTTTTCCGACGCGATGGAGTCGATCGCGAACGTGCTGGCGTCGGGGGTGGCGTTGTACGCGCTGGTGAAGGCGCACACGCCGGCGGATGAGGACCACCCGTACGGGCACGGGAAGGCGGAGTTCATCTCGGCCGGGTTCGAGGGCGGTGTAATCTGCGTAGCGGCGATGCTGATCATCGCGAAGGCGGTGGACCAGGCGTTCTTTGCGACCCACGAGATTGTGCAGATCAATATCGGCGTGTGGCTGATCGCCGCGACGGTCCTGATCAACGGGGGGCTGGGGTGGTGGTTGTGGGGGACGGGGAGGCGGACCGGCTCGCTGACGCTGGAGGCGGACGGGAAGCACCTGCTGGGGGATGCGCTCACGAGCGCGGGGGCGATCGCGGCGATGCTGCTGGTGCGGTTGACGGGTCGTCCGTGGCTGGACCCGCTGCTGGCGGCGGGCTTCGGGGTGTACGTGGCGTTCCAGGGGTGGGGCCTGGTGCGTCGCTCGATCGCGGGCCTGACGGACGAGCAGGACCTGGGGGACACGCGCCGGATCGAGGGGGTGCTGCGGGAGCATGAGGGGGAGGGGGGGGCGGTGCCCCGCATCTGCTCCTTCCACAAGGTGCGGCACCGTCACAGCGGGCGGTACCACTGGGTGGACCTGCACATCCGGCTGCCGGCGGAGACCGACGTGAGGGCGGCTCACGACGTTGCGAGCGCCATCGAGGAGGAGATCGAGGCGATGCTCGGGGAGGGGAATGCGACGGCGCACATCGAGCCGTGCTCTCCCCCCGGGGTGCCGTGTCCGCACGGCACGGGCCGGGCCCCGGAACACGCGGGGAGCGGCGAACGTACGATACGGCCATGAAGTGCGACCACTGCGATCGCGACGCCACGGTGCACGAGGTGACGATGCGCAACGGCGTGCGCATCGAGAAGCACCTGTGCGACGGGTGTGCGGCGCAGCGGGGTGTGACGGTGCAGCCGAACGCGCCGATCAACGAGCTTCTCAAGCAGTTCATGACGCAGGGCATCACGCCGGGCATCCACGTGACGCCGCAGGGGCGGCAGGGCGCGTGCCCCTCGTGCCGGCTGACGTTCGCGGAGTTCAAGCAGCAGGGGCTGCTGGGATGCCCGGAGTGCTACCGCGCGTTCGAGTCTCAGTTGATGCCGCTGCTGGAGCGGGCCCAGGAGGGCGGGCAGGAGCACACGGGGAAGCGGCCGCGCCGGGTGTCGGCGGGCGGGGCGGAGGCGCAGCCGCCTTTGGCGCAGCCCGCGCTGGCGCCCCCGGCGACGCCGGCGGCGCTGCCGTCGGCGGACCGTGAGCGGGTGCTGGCCACGATGCGGCGGGCGCTGGAGGCTGCGGTTGCGCAGGAGAAGTACGAGCTCGCGGCGAAGATCCGTGATCAGATCAAGGGCGTGGAGAGCGGGGCGACGCCCGTGGCGCCGGCGCCCCGGGCGGGGCACGGGGGGCAGGCGTGAGCGACGACTTCCCGATTCCACCGGATGACTCGGCGTCGGCGTTGGAGCGGGGCGCGGAGTGGCTGCGTGGCGAGGGGGAGTGCGCGGACGTGGTGTTTTCGTCGCGGGTCCGGCTGGCGCGGAACCTGGCGGGGATGCGGTTCGCGATCAAAGCGTCGCGGGCCGACCGTCAGCAGTCGCTGGACGCGTGCCGCGAGGCGGTGATGCGTTCTGGGGTGGCGTCCGGGGCGGATTCGCGGGTGATGTGGGCGGACCTGCACAGCATGGGCGCGCTGGACCGTTCGCTGCTGGTGGAGCGGCACCTTATTTCCAAGCCCCACAGCAAGGGGCGGGGCACGAGCCCCACGGAGGATCCGCGGGGGGTTGCCATCAGCGTGCCCGACGAGCGGTTGTCGATCATGGTGAACGAGGAGGACCACCTGCGGATCCAGTGCGTGCGGAGCGGGCTGGCGCTCTCTCAGGCGTGGGCCGACGCGGACCGGGTGGACGATCAGGTCGAGTCGCGGCTTGACTACGCGTTCTCGGAGCGCCTGGGGTACCTGACGGCCTGCCCGACGAACGTGGGGACGGGGCTGCGGATGGGCGTGATGCTGCACCTGCCGGGGCTGCGGCTGACGGGCGAGATCGAGAAGGTGAAGCGGGCGGCGGACGGGATGAGCCTGGTGGTGCGGGGTTTCTACGGCGAGGGGAGCGAGGCCGTGGGCGACCTGTTCCAGATTTCGAACCAGACCACGCTGGGGCGGAGCGAGGTCGAGGTGCTGCGGATGCTGGAGCACGACATCATCCCGAAGGTGGTTGAGTACGAGCGGGTGTCGCGGCGGGAGCTGCTCGCGAAGCGGCGCATCGGCCTTGAGGACCAGGTGTGGAGGGCGTGGGGTGAGTTGTGCAACGCGCGTCTGCTGACGACGGACGAGGCCATGCGGGCGCTCAGCATGGTGCGGCTGGGTGTTGTGACGGGGCTGATCCGGGCGCGTGAGGGGTCTGTGGGTGAAAAGCCCGGCGGCGGGGGTCTATCTGCGCAGGTGGTCAACATGCTGCTGCTCATGGTGCAGCCCGCACACCTGCAGAGGGTGGTGGGGCGTGAGGTGAATCAGGAGCAGCGTCGCGTGGCGAGGGCTTCGCTGCTGCGGCGGCGATTGGGTGGGCTTGCGCAGGACCGGTGATGCTGCGCAGGCGGTGTGTACTGCCCAACTGGGGCATCCCCGGCCGTTATCGCCCCTTGCAGAACCTTCCCTGTCGTGTATGCTCTTGGCGTCCCATGTCCCCGAGGGAGGATCAACGCCAGGGCTTTGCATGGCCTCCGCGCAGCGTCAGCGCCGCTGACGACGTGGAGGCTTCGCGGCGCGCCGTTGCGGTTGCGGAGGGTGAGTCCCGCAGGCCGGCGACGGTGGCTGCGCGGTCGGCGCAGCCGTTGTCGTGGTGGGGGTCGGTGGAACGCACGTTCTTTGGCGTGACGCACGGGACGTGGGAGCAGCGGACGGGCGATGCATTGTGGGAGCCTGACGCGGAGGGTGCGTATTGCGGGCGGTGCGGCCAGACGGTGGGCATGTTCGAATCGACGGCGGCGGGGTGCGCTCATTGTTCGGGCGTGATCTATCCGTGGAACCGCGTGGTGCGCATGGGGGCGTACGCGGGGGTGCTGCGGGAGTGCGTGCTGGAGGTGAAGTTCTCTGCGTGGCGGAGGCTTGGCGGGGACCTTGGGCGTGAGCATGCCGGGGTGGTGTTGCGGGCGCTCGCGGCTGCGGGGGTTGGTCCGGGGGCGGCGGTGCTGGTTCCGGTGCCGACGTCGACGTGGCGGCGGATGTCACGCGGCATCGATCACACGCTGACCATTGCGCGGGCGGTGTCGGAGGCGAGCGGCATTCCGCTGGCGCCGATCCTGCGGCGTGAGCATCGGCCACCGCAGACGGGGCGGACGCTGGACCAGCGGCGGCGGAACGTGGCGAAGACGATGTATGCGGCGTCGGGGGCGGTGCTTGGTCCGGGGGCGGGGGTGGGTGCGCTGGCGGGGAAGACGATCCTGCTGATCGACGATGTGATGACGAGCGGTGCGACGATGCGTGAGGCGTGCCGGGCGATCGTGGAGTGGGCGGATAGGCTGCCGGCGGCGTCGGACCTGTCTGATGTGCGTTACCAGGTGTGGGCGTGCCCGCTGGCGGTGACGAATGCGGTGGAGGAGGACGGGCGTGCCGGGCATCTGGGGGCGTGAGGACGGGTGGCGGCATACGCCTGAACTGGTGGCTTAATTGAACGTGGAGAAGCGGTGGAATGAGCGCCGTAAGCGAAGGGTGGGCATGCACTTGATGTGCTGCATGCGAAAAGTTCAAGGCGCAGACGCTTGACCAGCCTATGGGGTCCGCCTTATGCTTCCCTCCCCACCGAGGCGAAAACGCCCCGATGGGCCAGCGGACGGGAAACCGCTCGCAGGGCCCAAAGGTGTCGTGTCGTCTCAGTCGGTGGGCAGATCCTTGACAAGTGAACAGTTGGGTGCCGCACGAGAATGTGCCTCTCGCAGTATGGGCAGCACGCCCAAGGTCGTCGACCCGGCCGCTGCGAAGAGGGATCCCAAATCCGATGGACTGTCCCGTACAAGGCAGTCGAATCGGAGGTCGATTCCAGGGGTCACAGCCTGGAATGTGGACAAACTCGTGCAACGCGTTCGCCAGCGTCAAACCTGGTGGATGCGTGATGATTGAGCCACGTACGAACCGTCGTCCTAAGCCGGACGACGGGCGAGCGGGGAGGCCCGAAAGGGTTGAGCCGCTCGTTGACCGACAACTTCACGGCCAGCAATGGTCGTGCGGTTGGCAACATGGTCTACTTCTTTGACATACCTCCGCGGAGTGGCAACACGAGGCGGAACAAAGGAATTCAATTGAAGAGTTTGATCATGGCTCAGATTGAACGCTGGCGGCATGGCTAAAACATGCAAGTCGCACGTGCCCGCAAGGGCAAGTGGCGAAAGGGTTAGTAATACGATCGAACGTACCCCGAGGTGGTGGATAGCCGTGGGAAACTGCGGGTAATACACCATGATCTCCCCGGAGCAAAGCTTTGGCGCCTTGGGAGCGGCGATCGTCCTATCAGCTAGTTGGCGGGGTAAAAGCCCACCAAGGCGAAGACGGGTAGCGGGTGTGAGAGCACGGCCCGCAACATCGGAACTGAGACACTGTCCGGACTCCTACGGGAGGCTGCAGTAACGAATCTTCCGCAATGGGCGCAAGCCTGACGGAGCAATGCCGCGTGTAGGATGAAGCGTCTCTGACGTGTAAACTACTGTCAGGGGTTGGAAACAATGATCGACCCCAGAGGAAGTGGCGACTAACTCTGTGCCAGCAGTCGCGGTAATACAGAGGCCACAAGCGTTAGTCGGAATCACTGGGCTTAAAGGGTGCGTAGGCGGGTCTGCAAGCGTCTTGTGAAATACCTCAGCTCAACTGAGGAACAGCAGGGCGAACTGCGGATCTTGAGGCATGTAGGGGCTGCGAGAACAGTAGGTGGAGCGGTGAAATGCGTAGATATCTACTGGAATGCCGATGGTGAAGACGCGCAGCTGGGCATGTCCTGACGCTGAGGCACGAAAGCGTGGGGAGCAAACAGGATTAGATACCCTGGTAGTCCACGCCGTAAACGATGTATGCTGGACCGGTGCGGTTTTGACGCCGTATCGGTCGTAGGAAAACCGTTAAGCATACCGCCTGGGGAGTACGGTCGCAAGGCTAAAACTCAAATGAATTGACGGGGGCTCACACAAGCGGTGGTGCATGTTGCTTAATTCGAGGCAACGCGAAGAACCTTACCTGGGTTTGACATGCTGGTATTAACTCTATGAAAGTAGAGCCACAGTCGCAAGACCGGAACCAGCACAGGTGCTGCATGGCTGTCGTCAGCTCGTGCTGTGAAGTGTCAGGTTAAGTCCTTTAACGAGCGCAACCCCTGTCGTTAGTTGCCCGCGCAAGCGGTACTCTAGCGAGACTGCCGGTGTCAAACCGGAGGAAGGTGGGGATGACGTCAAGTCCTCATGGCCCTTACATCCAGGGTTGCAAACGTGCAACAATGGCGTATACAGAGCGATGCGAGACCGCGAGGTGGAGCAAATCGCAAAAAGTACGCCCCAGTTCGGATTGCAGGCTGCAACTCGCCTGCATGAAGCCGGAATCGCTAGTAATCGGAGATCAGCTACGCTCCGGTGAATGTGTTCCTGAGCCTTGTACACACCGCCCGTCACGTCATGGGAGCCCGGAGTGCCCGAAGTCGCCATGTTTCAGTGGTGCCTACGGCAAGACGGGTGACTGGGACGAAGTCGTAACAAGGTAGCCGTAGGAGAACCTGCGGCTGGATCACCTCCTTTCTAAGGGATTTCCTTAGACCGGTCTGGTCAACAGCAATAAGCCGTTGACCGAGGGGGCAACCCCTCGCCGGTAACAGGTCAACGCACTCTTGTCTTCCTCACGGGAGATACCGACGCGGCAACGCGTCGTAAAGCGGCACCCACTGTTCTCTCTTTGACCCTCGCCACGCGAGGACAACACCACCGACCCGCAAGGTCGGTGGTTGTGTTTTTGACGCTGGCGGATGGGTGGGCGGGCCCTGGGGGTGCAGGTTCCCGCGGTCAGCGCACGTCTTCGCGCTTGAAGTTCGGGTTCTCGATGAGCCCCAAGACGTTGCCGAAGGGGTCCTTGACGCTGGCGAACTTGATGCCGCCACCGACGTCCTGGACGTTCTCGTGCAGCACGCCGCCCAGTGCGATGAGGCGCTGCAGTTCCGCGGCGCAGTCGGGCACGCCCCAGTAGGCAACGCAGCCGGCGGCGCCGGGCGGGGCATCGGGGACCATGCCCAGTTCGAACCCCCCGACGCTGAAGCCGACGTAGAAGGGTTCGTCAAAGTACGGGGGCGTGCCCAAGGCCTTGGTGTACCACGCTTTGCCGGCGGCCAGGTCGGGGGCGGGGTAGAGGACCGTGCGGAGGCCGAGGATCATGGGGAGTTCCGTTGCGGTTGGTGCTGGGGGTCGGGGCGGGCAGATGGGCAGGGCCTTCGTCGCGGAGCCTGGTCGGGGAGCCTTGTCGTGGAGCCTCGTGACTCCCAGGGTCGGGCAGGGAGGGCGGGGCGGGGTCAGGGGAGCGGGGCCTGCTTGGTTTCGCCGCTGGGGGAGGCCTTGCGTTTCTCGTGGCGGATGATCTGTCCGGTCTTGAGGTAGACGATGTCCTCGGCGGTGCTGGCCATGAGGTCCCCGATGCGTTCGAGTTCGCGGCCGGCGCGGTAGGTGAACATGCCGATGGTGATGGCACGGTCGTCGCGTCCCATGATGCGGATCATGTCGCGGACCTCCTCGAAGAGGCGTTTTTCCAGCTCGTCGATGACCTTGTCGCCCTGGACGAGCCTGCGGGCGGCGTCGGCGTCTTCGTCCATGAGGGCGCGGAGCGTCTCGTGGCACATGGCGGGGACGCGCTGGCCCAGCTCGGTGAGGGCGGTGGGCCACTTGACGGGCTGCGAGGGTCCTGCGGCGTCGGAGATCTTCTGGACAACCTTGGCGATGGAGCTGGCGTGGTCTGCGACGCGCTCGAGGTCCGCGTTGACGCGGAGGGTGAAGGTGATCTGGCGGAAGTCGTGGGCGAAGGGGCGGTGGAGGGCGAGGAGCTCGTAGCACTCCTGCTCGATGGCGACCTCCTCGACATCGACCTGGTCGTCGGTGCGCCGGACGTTGCGGGCGGCGTCGGCGTCGAGCTTCCAGAGGGCGGCGAGGGCGTTTTCGAGCATCGAGACGGCGAGGGTGCCCTCGCGGACGAGGCGGCGCTTGATGTGCTCGATCTTGCGCTCCGTCGAGTCTGACGGGATGAAGCGGAGCTCTTCGCGTGGTGCATCCATGCTGGACATGCGGTGTTTCCCTGTGCGCGGCGGGCTTGTCCCCGCGTCCATCAAGTCTAGTGTGTTGTGCGCCTTTCGTCACACCCGCTTTGCCCGGGTGCCCGGTGGCGGGGGTGGTCGCTTGACGGGCCTTGGCTGGGCTTGGTTGGTCGCTGGGGTGGTCGATGGGGTGGGGGGTGGGGTGGCTTCGATGATGCCGAGGCGTCGGCGGAGGACGGGCAGCAGCGTGCCCGGTTCCATATACGCCTCGGGGGGCCGGAAGTAGACCTCGCCGTGAGCGCCCGGGGAAGCGGGGGGCAGTGCGCGGACGCTGGCCTGGGCGGCGGCGGCTGTGGAGGCGTGGGCGGTGAGCACCTGGGCGAACTGCTGCTCGTGCCTGCACACGAAGACGACGTCTTTTTCGCGGATGGTGACGCCGCGGACCTCGTGGCGGGAGAGGGCGAGGCGGAGTTCCGCGAGGTCGAAGAGGCGGAGGGCGGGGCTGGGGAGCGGGCCGTAGGCGTCGGCGAGGTCTGCGCGGGCCTGGGCGAGCTGTTCGTGGGAGGTGGCGTTGGCGATGCGTCGGTAGGCGCCGAGGCGGCGTTGGTCGCTGGGGATGTAGGCCTTGGGGAGGAGGCCGGAGATGCCGATCTCGACGCTGGTGCTGCTGGCGGGTTCCTGGCGTTTTTCGTTCTTGAGGTCGTGGGCGGCCTGTTCCAGGAGGCGGCAGTACATGTCGTAGCCGACGGCGGCGATGTGGCCGGACTGTTCGGGGCCCAGGATGTTGCCGGCGCCGCGGATCTCCAGGTCGCGCATGGCGATCTTGAATCCGGCGCCGAGCATGGAGTACTGCTCGAGGGCCTTGAGGCGTTTCTTGGCGGTGTCCTTGATGACGCGGTCGTCGGGGAGGAGCAGGTAGCAGTACGCGCGGTGCTTGCTGCGTCCGACGCGGCCGCGGAGCTGGTGGAGGTCGGAGAGGCCGAAGCGGTCGGCGTCGTTGATGATCATGGTGTTGGCGGAGGCGATGTCGATGCCGCTCTCGATGATGGTCGTGGAGACGAGGATGTCCGCGTCCTTCCGCATGAACCTGAGCATGACCTCCTCGAGTTCGTGGGGGTTCATCTGGCCGTGCCCCCAGACGACGCGGGCCTTTTCTCCCGCGAGTTTCTGGACGGTGTCGGCGACGCTGATGATGTCGTGGACGCGGTTGTGGACGAAGTAGACCTGGCCTTCGCGTGCGAGTTCGCGGGCGATGGCCTGCCGGATCCGGGCTTCGTTGTAGGGGATGACTTCGGTGACGATGGCGCGGCGGTCTGCGGGGGGCGTGGTCAGGCTGGAGATGTCGCGGATGCCGAGCATCGCCATGTGCAGGGTGCGGGGGATGGGGGTTGCGGAGAGGGTGAGGACGTCGACGGTGAGGCGGAGGCGGAGGAGGCTCTCCTTGTGCTCGACGCCGAAGCGCTGCTCCTCGTCGACGACGACGAGCCCCAGGTCGGCGAAGACGACGTCCTGGCTGAGCAGGCGGTGCGTGCCGATGATGAGGTCGACACGTCCGGCGCGGAGCTCCTTGAGGATGTCGCGCACTTCTGCGTCGGTCTTGAAGCGGGAGATGCTCTCGATGCGGAAGGGGTACCCGGCGAAGCGAGAGCGGAAGGTGCGTTCGTGCTGCTCGCAGAGGACGGTGGTGGGCACGAGGACGGCCACCTGCTTGCCGAACTCGCAGGCCTTGAACGCTGCGCGGATGGCCAGCTCGGTCTTGCCGAAGCCCACGTCGCCGCAGATGAGGCGGTCCATGGGGCGCGGGCGCTGCATGTCGCGCTTGATTTCCTGGAGGGCGGCGAGCTGGTCGGGGGTTTCCTCGTAGGGGAACTCGGCCTCGAACTCGTTCTGCCAGGCGGTGTCGTGGGCGTACTGCACGCCCGGGAGGTGCTCGCGGGCGGCGCGGACGCGCAGCAGTTCTCCGGCGAGGTCGCGGACGCTCTCGGCGACGCGTTCCTTCTGGTTCTTCCACTTCTGCCCGCCCAGGACGGAGAGGGGCGGCTTGCCGGAGAAGCCGCCGACGTACTTCTGCACGCGGTCGACCTGCGAGGCGGGGACGTACAGCCGGCTCTTGCTCGCGAACTCGAGGATGAGGTATTCTTCGGGCTCGGTGGCGGTCTCCTTGCGCAGCTCGATCGGGTTTGCGACGTGGCGCTGGGCGACCGGGAGGTCGCGGGGGCGCATGAGGGCGAGGCCGTCGTAGACGGCGATGCCGTGGTCCTGGTGCACGACATAGTCGCCGGCGTCGAAGTCCAGGAACGTGTCCATGGTGCGGGCGGCGCGCAGCTGGCGGGCGCTCCGGCGGACGGTGAAGCGGGAGAGGAGTTCGTGGTAGGGGACCAGGGACAGTGTCGGCGGCGCGGGGGAGGGTGCGGCGGGGGTTTGTGCGCTGCCGTGTTGAGCCCCTGCTGCGCTCTCCCCCCTCCACACGAAGCCGCGGTGGATGTAGGCCGGGACGCTCTCGACCCTGCCCGCGGCGTCCTTGGCGAATTCCGCGAGCAGTTCGCCCAGGCGATGGCGCTCTCCGTCGTTCTGGCAGGCGACCACCACCCGGGCGCCGTCTTCCGCGGCGAGCTGGGCGAGTTCTGTGACTGCCTGCTGGGCATCGCGCGAGAACGTGGGGAGGGGGGAGACTGGCAGGTCCAGGCGGGATTCGGCCAGCGTCGCGCCGGCGGAGAACTGGTTGATCTCGGCGAACGCGTGGAACCTCTGCTCGAGCAGCCTCAGTACGGCGGGGGGGCCTGCGAT
The DNA here is from genome assembly GCA_046350475.1 of Phycisphaerales bacterium. Lineage (GTDB taxonomy): Bacteria > Planctomycetota > Phycisphaerae > Phycisphaerales > UBA1924 > BJHL01. The sequence goes on from JAXMAJ010000001.1 coordinate 1,257,419, forward strand.
GCCGCGGGAGTCGGTCACGCGCTCGAAGTACCCGCGCCCCTGTTCGACCACCTCCATGGTCTCGGCGAGCACGGCGATCGCCTCGCGGGGGACGAGTTCCAGCACGTTCAGCATGTGCGGGTCCTCGAGGAGGCCTTTGACGGACGCCGCGACGACTTCGACCGCCTGCAGTGCGCGGTCCGAGCCCATGGTTTCGACGTCCACCTCGCTGAGTTTCTCGACCTCGTCGCCGAAGAAGTCGAGGCGGACGGGGACTGGTTCGGCGGAGACGGGTGAGCCGTCCTGGGAGATGGCGGCCGGGGTGGGCGGGAAGACGTCCAGGATGCCGCCCCGGAGCGCGAAGTCGCCGACTTCTTCCACTGCTTCGACGCGCTTGTAGCCGGCGGAGGAGAGCCATGCGACGAGGTCGGCGACCTTGTGTTTTTCGCCGGTGCGCAGGGTGCGAGTGAGCGACTCGAGGGCGGCGATGGGGGGCAGGAGCTGCATGAGCGCCTGGATGGGGGCGAGGAGGACGGCCGGGCCCTTGAGGCTGGGCAGCAGCCTGGCAACGCGGAGGCGGTGGGCCAGGGTGTCGGTGGCGAGGCCGGTGTCGGTGGTCAGGGATTCGACGGCGGGGAGGCGGACCACGCGGAGGCCAGGGGTGCCGGCGAGTTCTTCGCCTGCTTCGTCGGCATCGTCGAGGTGGGCGGTGACGAGGACGACGGGGCGGTCGAGCTGCTTTGCGAGGGCGCCGCAGGCGAGCGCGGTGGAGGAGCCGACGCTGCCGGTGGCGACGATGCGTTTTCCCGCCAGGAGCGCGCGGGAGAGGTCTTGGACGGCGGGCTGCCGAACGAAGAACTCGATCGCGTCGAAGATCGGGGTGCCGCCGGTTTGGCTCAGGGCCACCGCATCGCTCCTTGCGCGCGTGCGCGGGCCCGACGAAGACTCCCAAGCCTGGTCGGGTGACGCACTACACGTTTGGCAATCCTACCCGTGCCGGGTGGGCCGCACGTTCGCCGTGTGTTGAGGGGCAGGTGCGGGTGGCCTGTTGCCTTGCTGCTGCGGGGTCGGGGAGCGGCGACACTCGTTACTGGCGTTCGTCACTGGCTCTCGTCACTGGCACTCGTTACTGGCACTCGCCGCCCGCGAAGACGGCAAGAAGGCTCTGGATGTCCGCGGCATCGGGGAACAGCGAGTCGTTGTTGAAGTCGATGTCACCGCACGCGCCCGTGGGGCAGGAGCCGCCGGCGAACACGTCGACAAAGTCCGCGATGTCCTGCGTGTCGGGGAACAGGGCGTCGCCGTTGAAGTCAATGGGGTCGCAGCACGTCGCCGTGACATTCAGCTGGACCACGTGGCTGGTGGTGGTTCCGCAGGGGCTGGTGACGATGCAGCGGATGTCGTAGGTCGTCACTTCGTCGCAGGGGTGGATGCCGACATGGACGCTGGGAGCGTTCACCGGGGAGGCGAACGCGAAGGCGCCGCCGCCGCAGGGCAGCGGCCCGGGATCATTCCCGAGCGATAGCCAGTCTCCCTGCTGGACTCTGAGCTGCCACTGGTATGTCAGGGGTTCGGTGCCCGCAGCGACCAGGTCAAACTGCGCGGTCGCGCCGACGCAGGTGGAGGCGTTCTGGGGCTGGGCTGAGATGCCCGGCCCCGGGGGCGCCGACCAGCGAGCGATGTGCGACGCGAGGATCGAGTCCGCGCCGAGGAACTCTCCGCCGGCCACGAAGGAACCTTCGGGCTGCGTGGCCAGCGCCAGGACACCTGCGCTCATTCCCGCACCAACCGGGCTCCAGGCGGCTGGTGTGCCGCCCCACCGCGCCAGATAGAACGCGGGCTGTGCGCCGGCGCTCGTGAAAAGGCCGCCGGCGATCAGGTCGCCATTGGTCAGCACGGTAACGGTCTTGACGTCGGCGCTTACACCGGTTCCCAGAGCACTCCAGGCCGTGCCGTTCCAGCGGGCGATGTGGCTGGCGCTGGCGCCGCCGGCGGTGGTGAAGTTCCCGCCCACGACAAGGTCTCCGCCCGGGAGTATGGCGAGGCAGTCCACCCGGTTGTTCACCCCGCTGCCCAGCGGGAACCAGGAAGAGCCATCCCAGCGGGCGACATAGCTCGCCTGAACGCCACCGGCGGTCAGGAAGCCCCCGCCGACGATCAGATCACCGTTCCATGTCGTCAGCGCGTTGGCGCCGCCAATCAGCCCCGAACTCAGCGGTGACCAATGGGCGCCGTCCCAGCGGGCGATGCCGAACGCGAGCGACCCACCGGCCGTGTTGAAGGCTCCCCCGGCGATGAGGTCGCCTCGCCACACGGTGAGGGCGTACACCGACGCGTTCACTCCGCTCCCCAGGGAGCTCCATCCTGCGTCGCCCGGGCTCCACCTCGCGATGTTCGGGATCGGCGAACCATTCACCGTGGTGAAGATTCCGCCGACGACCAGGTCAGCGTTCCACTGCGTCAGTGCGAACACCTGGTTGTTGACGCCGCTGCCCAGGGCGTGCCAGGTCGCCCCGTCCCAGCGGGCGATGCGTCCTGCCGGGACGTCGCCGGCCATGGTGAACGCTCCGCCGGCGTACAGGTCGGTGCCGATGACTTCCAGCGCGTTGACGGCCACGTTGGTGCCGGTATCAAGCTGGGACCAGGCACCGGGCGGGCACTGCGCGTGGGCCACGCTTCCCACGCATGGAACGAGGGCGGCGCATACCAGCGCTGTGACGAGTGCGGTTCGTGCTTGCATGCCAGGCCTCCATTGGTTCCAGGGGTGAAGCAGCCAGCATACTTGGGATGACCTTCTGACGCACGGCAAAACAGGAGCAGAAGCCGCCCCCAGGCAAGGGGCTTGTCGGCCTGAAAGGGGGAGAGGTTTGGAAGGCGTTCTCACTCCGTCAGCGGGCTGGAAGGAGGAGCATGGCGAGGGGAGCGGCACTGTCTTCCGGGCCTCTCTGCAGCATCTCCCTCGCGCAAGGCATGGGGATCGGGCGGTGGGCTGAACGTGGTGGCGTTGGATGGTGGTGACCATCCGAGAGCAGCTCCGGGCGCAGCGGCCACAAGGTCACCGGAGAACGGATGCGGAGGCTGGATTTGAAGGTGCGGGAGCGTGGAGGGCGGGCGAGGGCTAGTTGTTCGTTGGCTGCGGCTCGGTCGTCTCCCGCAGCTTCGCCAGTGCATTCTGGAGTGGGCCGGCCTTGGCGTGCTTCTTGCGGCCGGCCTTGCCCTTGACGACGGTAACTTCGGCGTGCTGTTCTTCCTGCTCCATGATCTCGGGGCGGCTGGAGAGCACGTCGACTTTGGGCGCGGTGGCGTGGGGGGCGGTGTGGATGCTGCCATCCTTCTCGACCTGGTCGAAGCGGACGGAGACGCGGGTGGAGACGCCGCGCTCCTGCATGGTGACGCCGTAGAGGCGGTCGGCGTTCTGCATGGTGCGTTTGTTGTGGGTGATGACGATGAAGGCGGACTGGTCGGTGAATTCGCGGACGATGTGGTTGAAGCGGCCGACGTTGCCCTCGTCGAGGGCGGCGTCGACTTCGTCCAGGATGCAGAAGCAGCTGGGCTTGCTGCGGAAGATGCTCATGAGGAGGGCGACGGCGGTCAGGGTCTTCTCGCCGCCGGAGAGCTGGCTGATGCTGCGGGGTTCCTTGCCCGGCGGCTTGGCGATGACCTCGATGCCGGACTCGAGCACGTCGTACTCGTCGGTCTCGACCTTCTGGATGCTGCCGTCGGGCTGCTCGACCTCCCTGATGAGGGGCATGAGGCGGACCTCGGCCTTGCCGCCGCCGAAGAGCTTGCGGAACATGCCGGTCTCGCTGCCGAACTGCTCCTGGATAGCCTTGAAGATGCCGCCGAAGCGTTCCTTGCTGGCGGTGTTGAGCTGCTCGATGAGGGAGATGAGCTGGAGGCGGGCCTGCTCGATGTCGGCGACCTGGCGGACGAGTGTTTCGTTCTGGCCCTGGAGGGTCTTCTCCTCCTCGAGGGCGTCGAGGTTGACGTTGCCGAGGCGGGTGATCTCCCGCTTCAGTTCGTCGATGGTCTTCTGCGCCTCGGCGTGCTCGACGCGCGTGACGGCGGCGCCGTCGTCGGCGACGGCGACCAGTTCGCGGTACTCCGGGTGCTCGGCGCGGAGGTCCAGGGAGAGGTCGGACATGGTCCGCTCTTCCATGTTCTCGCGCTTCACCTCGAGTTCGCGGCGGGAGACTTCGAGGGCGTGGAAGTCTCGTTCGAGCGTGCCCGCCCGATGGCGGACGCTCTGGACCGCCTCGGCGAGTTCGCCCGCGCGGGCGGTGACGTCCTCGAGCCGGGCGGTGACGCCGGTGAGCTCCGCGGTGACGCGTTCGGACGTCTGGGCGGCGCCGGCGGCCTGCGCGACGGCTTCGTTGATGGCGACGGAGTACTCGGCGATGCGCCCCTCGATGCCGGCGAGGCGTGAGGCGAGGTCGCGGGCGCGGCGGGCCAGCTCGTCGCGCTGGCTTTCCAGGCGGGCCAGTTCGCGGCGGGCGCCCTGCAGCTGCTCGGAGAGGCGGGAGGTCTCGACCTTGGCGGCCGTGACCTGTTCGCCCGCGGCGTCGGCCCGTTGCTGGAACTGGGAGAGGTCGCTGAGCAGCGCCATCGCGGCGGTGTTCTCCTCGTCCTGCAGGCGTCCCAGGCTTTCGGCCCGTTCGCGCGAAGCGGCGGCGTCGGCGTCGATCTTGGCCAGGCGGTTCTGGACCTGGGTTGTTTCCTGCTCGAGGCTGGCGGCCTCGCGGGTGAGGCGTGTGACGTCGAACTGGGCCCTCTCCAGGCGGGTCTGCTCGGCGACGAGGGAGCGCTGCTGGTGGGCGAGCGAGGTGCGGGCCTCGTGGGCCTGCCTGGCGATCGCGGAGGCTTCTGCGTCGACGCCGGCGAGAGCGGCACGCTCGGTTTCGAGCGTCTGGGAGAGCTCGACGACCCTGGAGGTCAGGGACTCGAGCTCGGCGCGGCGGCGGAGCAGGCCGCTGGCGGCGTCGCTGGTGGCGTTGGCTGGCCCGGCGGTGATGCGTCCAAACTCGTCGATGACGTCGCCCTTGCGGGTGACGAAGCGGGCGTGCTGGCCGTTGAGGGGCCCGTTGGCGAGCAGGAGGGCGGCGGAGACGTCCGCGACGAGGAACGTGCGGGACGCGAGCTTGTCGAGGAGGGCCCAGACCTTGTGCGCGTGGGGGGCTTCGGGGCGGACCTGGAGGAGGCCGCGGAGCGCAACCACGCGTGCGCGGGGGTCGTCGGCGGGGAAGTCCAGCGAGGGGACGTGGCCGGAGGACTCTCCAAGGCCGTCGCCCAGGGCGAGGCAGGTGACGCGTCCGCCGATGCGGGCGAGGGCGTCCAGGTCCGGGACGGCGTCGATCGATTCCACCACGAGCGACTGCAGGTCGGCGGCGAACGCGAGTTCGACGGCCTGGGCGGCGTCGGAGTCCACGTCCTTCCTGGTCTGCACGAGTTCGGCGAGCGGGGCGACCACGCCTGCGAAGCCGTCGCCCTTGTCGCGGGCGGTCATTACCTTGCGGACCGCTTCGGCGTAGCCGACGCGGGATTCGACCATTTCCTGGAGCGTGCTGCGGCGGCTGTCGGCACGGACGAGCTCCTGGTCGAGCTGGGCGACGGAGGCGGCGCGGCTCTGGCGGTCGGCGCCCAGGGAGGCGGTCTGGGACTCGAGGTCCTTGAGGCGGGCTTCCAGGGATGCGGCGGCGTCCTTGGCGGTCTTGACGGCCTGCTCGTGGTCGGCGACGTTCTTGGACGCTGAGTCCCGGTCGCGCGCGAGGGCACCGGCCTTGGCGGTCAGCGCCTCGATCTGCTCGCGCAGGCCGGCGGCACGGCGCGCTTCGCCCTCGATCGACGCCAGCAGCGCGGCACGCTCGCGGTCGATGCGTGCGGCGTTCGCCTGCTTGGCGCTCGCGGCCCGCTGCTTCTCGCCCAGGGCTTCGAGGTGCTCTGCCCGCTGCGTTGCGGCGGTGGTCAGCCGGCGTTCGGCATCGCCCAGCTGCTCTGACAGGGCGGCGATCTGCTCGCGCTGGTCGGTGACGGAGACCTCCAGCGACGCGCGGTCCTGCTCCACCTGGGCGGCGGAGGCCTTGTCGCCCTCGCCCTGGCGCTGGGCCTCCTCGAGGTTGCGGGTGAACATGGTGCGCCGCTGGTCGCCCTGCTGGCGGAGGTGCTCGGCCTGCATGCGGGCCTGCTCCAGTTCGCGGTGCTGCTGCTGGGCCTCGTGGCGGGCGAGCTCGGCCTCCTGCTTGGCGGCTTCGGCCTGAGAGAGGGCGGCGTTGGCCTCGTCGCGGGCGGTGCCCAGCCCGCTCTGCCGGCTGGTGAGGCCGTCGATGCGGGACTGGAGGTCGTCGTACTGGTCGAAGGCGAGGGCGAGGCGCCAGCCCCGGTACTCGCTGTCGAGTTCCTGGAAGCGGCGGGCCTTGGCGGCCTGGCCCTTCACGAGGCGGAGGCGGCGTTCGGTGCTTTCCAGTTCTTCCCTGGAGACCTTGAGGTTTGTTTCGGTGCGTTCGAGCTTGCGTGTGGCCTCGATGCGGCGCTGCTTGTACTTGGCGATGCCGGCGGCTTCCTCGAAGATCACGCGCCGTTCCTGCGGGCTCGCGAGGAGCATCGCGTCGACCTTGCCCTGCTCGATGATCGAGTAGGCGTCGGCCCCGACGCCGGTGTCCAGGAACATCTCGCGGATGTCCTTGAGGCGGGCCTGGCGCCCGTTGACGAGGTACTCGCTGCCGCCGTCACGGTACAGGCGGCGCTCGATCTCGACCACATCGCTGTCCACGGGCAGCATGCGCCCGAACTTGCGTGAGCGCGGTGCAGCGGTCACGGGGGCCACCTCGTCCGGGTCGGTTGCCGGCGTGTCCACGGCGAGCGCCGATTCGGTCGGTAGGTCCGATGGTGCGGCGCCTCCGTTGGCAGCATCAGCGTGGGGGTTGCTCGCGGGCACGACCGGCGCTGGTTGCGGGGCGGCGGTTTCGCCTGGGGCCGGGCTCGCTTCGCTCAACCCGACGATGACCGGGTTCTCGAACGTCAGCTTGACACCCGCCATGCCCATGGGCTTTCGCCCGGCGCTGCCGGCGAAGATCACGTCGATCATTTCCTGCCCACGCAGGCTCTTGCTGGAACGCTCGCCCAGCACCCACTTGATGGCGTCCACGACGTTGCTCTTGCCGCAGCCGTTTGGCCCGACGATGCCCGTCACCGGGTGGTCGAACGAGAACTCCGTCGGGTCGGCAAAGCTCTTGAAACCCGTCAGCGTCAGTTTGGACAATCGCATCGTTGGGCAACCTCCATGTCGCCCGGCCTGGGCACGTCGGGCATTCCTGCCCGGCCGTTCCCCGGCGAGGAAACACCGTTTCGGGGCACTCCATGCCCCGGCGAGCGGTCATCATATCAGAGATCGGGGTTCTGGGGCGATTGCTGCCACAAACGACAGATCCCGGCCGGCCCCTGGGGCAAGGCACCGCAGGGGTTCGCGATACGCGACTTCCGGGTCACTGGATGGGGACGACCTTGGGCTTTTCGTCCGCCTCGGGCGTTCCGGCTTCTCCCACTCCTCGCCGGACCATGACCGGCTCCTTGTCGTCTGGCGTCTCGGGCCGTTCCAGCATGTCTCGGCTGTTCTCGGCGGCAGCGAGTTGCATTCGGAGGCGGTCCTGCTCGGTGGCGAAGGCGTGGGAGGTGCCGCCGGCTTCCTGGATCTTGGCCAAAGTCGCCACAATCTGGGCGTACGAGAGGTCCATGCCGGGGCGTGGATCGTCGGCGGACGACTTTCTGGCCAGCGCTGTGATGAGTTCCGTCAGGGTGGCACGGATGGTGGTCGTCACCGGGCCTGCGGAGCCAGTCCGGAGGTACTGGACCTTCAGGTCGCCCGGCTTGTCGCCGGCGGCGAGCAGCAGGCGGCCTCCCCAGACGGAGATGACACCGTTGAGGCGGAGATCGTCGTTCTGACCAAACACGACAATCCGGGGCAGGCCCTGTTGCGTGACGTAGATGAGGGGGGTCCCGCCATCGACCTTGTCGAACAGGAACTTGCCGTACATGCTCTGGCGCTGGACTCCCTGCATGAGCCCCGCGGGGAGGGTTTCCCGGGAGATGAGGTCCAGTTCCTGCGGGGTGAGGTCCGGGCCGCCGATATCACGGTTCTGGGCGAGCAGGCGGGCGAGGTACACAAATTGTGCGCGCTCTGCGCGGTCAGCCAGGGCTTCGTAGGTGGTGATCCGGACTATCAACTCCTTGTCGTTGAGGAGATCGCGGAGGGTTGCGTCCACCCGGGCGCCGGCGTCGACTTTGCCAAGGAGCGCGATGGCCTCGGTGCGGACCGCGCCCTGGGACTTGCGGATGACGTCACGGAGGAACGGGACGGTGCGGGCGTCGTTCAGCCTTGCGCCAGCCTTCAGGCCGGCGAGCTGGGGGGCCAGTTCCGGGAAGTCGTAGAGCTCGCGGATCTGAGGCAGGGCGCGGTCCCCGAGGCCTTCCAAGGCCCAGGAGAGGCGTTCGCCCATCTGCGGGTCGGACTTGATCATCTCCACGTACCGTCGGGCGTACTGCTCCGGGCTGCCCTGATCGATCTGGAGGTTCTGCACCACCGCGAGGAACGAGCGTGGGTCTCGGCGGAAACGCTCGGGGATCTCCACCTCCACGCGTGTATCGGAACGGCCGCGGGCCACGGGGCCCCGGTCGCCGGTTTCTGCCGGGTAGCGGCTGTTGATCGAGCTCACGATGGAGCGGGCCCGGGCGTGGCTGGGGGTCAGGAGGTCGAGGACGACGTTCTGGGAGTCCACCACCTGGCCGCCGCCCAGGATGCGACCGGCGGCGCCGGTGTAGCCGGTGCTGGCGGGGTCCTCCATGGCGAACGGGTTGGTGTACACCGAACCGCGGGCGACTGCGAGCCGTTTGGCCTGGGATTGGCCGAAGGCGGTGGGGGGGCCGATGCGCAGATCGGTCGTCCAGAGTCGTCCCCCCTCGAGGCTTGAGGCATTGACCGCCCGAACAACGACGTCGAAGGTACTGCCGTCCGCGGCTCCCGGCGGGAGGGCGGCCAGGACCTGCACGACCGCGACGTTCTTGTCCCGGAGGACCTGGGCCGGGCTCATGCCTTCCAGCGCCGTTCCCTTGAGGGCGTCGCTGGAACGGCCAACGCCCATAAGGCCCAGCTGGCGCTCCATGGAGGCGGCGATCTGGTCGTTGAGCGGTTGCCCGCCGGTGCCGTTGAGGCTTACGACGAGCCCGTACCCGGAGACGAGGATCGGGGTTGTGTTGCGGAACTCGACCTCGCTTGCGATGAGCCCGCGGAAGATCGGGGCCACATTCGCCTGCGGCGTTGGGACTTGCACCGCCTTCTTGGGCGGTTCGCTCGCGCATCCGGCGAGGAGTGCCAGGACTACACAACACCAGCCGCGGCGATCACGGAAGACTCGCATCAACGCACTCCAGTCTGGAAGACAGGGCGGGGCGGCAGCGGGGGCTGCCGTTGGCCAGGTCGAGCGAACTCTATCGCTCGCTGGGCGTGGGCCAGCGCTCGATGGGCCCGTTCGTGGCACAGCCTAGCCGGTTTCAAGAACTTGCGCGTTGACTCCCTGACTTGAGGCCTGTTGTCAGCTGTCAGTTGTCGTGCAGGGCACCCTAACAACGTGTCGCGGAATGTCGTTATCCACAGGCGTGCCAGAGTGACCTTCAAGACTTTGCAAAGCGCCCAAGGTGTCCTGTGGACGAGATTTACGCTCAAGTAACAATCTTCTCACGGCGCATACGCGACATTTTGTGGTAGACGGCCCTCGACAACACGATGGGTAGTGGTATGCTGTCGGCCCTGCCGGTTGGATTCGGAGGTACTTTGGTGGCCGAATCCAGTCCGCAGGGAACGCTTTCATGTCCGCCGCGTGCACGTGCGAGGCTTGCTGTGAATATCCACAGTGAGGGTGGTTTGTACGTGCTTTGTAAGGATTTTGGAAGGTTTCGTGCTTTGGGTGCGTCAGGGAATGGTGGGTGATGCAAGGTGGGTGCTGCAGTGGGTGTGCTTGCGGACAAGCAAATCAGGTCGCGCGTCAAGATCGAGCCCTTTGAGGAGGCGCGGAAGCGTCCGGGCAAGATCAGCTTTGGCGTCTCGTCGTACGGGTACGACGTGCGGGTGGGGACGCACTTCAAGATCTTTACGCCGACTCCGCGGACGGGTCAGGTGACGGTGGTGGACCCCAAGGCGTTCACCGACGACCTGATGGTGGAGGTGGACACGGCGAGGCTGGGTCTTGATCACGTGATCATCCCGCCCAACTCGTTTGCGCTGTGCGAGACGGTGGAGTACCTGGAGGTGCCCCGGGACGTGCTGGTGATCTGCGTGGGCAAGAGCACGTACGCGCGGTGCGGTCTCATCGTGAACGTAACGCCCCTGGAGCCGGAGTGGAAGGGGAAGGTCACGATCGAGATTTCCAACAGCACACCGCTCCCGGCGAAGGTGTACGCCAACGAGGGTATTGCGCAGTTCGTGTTCTTCGTGGCGGACGAGGTGTGTGAGAAGAGCTACGCCGACAAGGGCGGGAAGTATCAGGACCAGGGTGGGTTGACGCTGCCGCGTGTGGATTAGAGCCCACGCGGTGCGTGGGGTGCGTGCCCGGGCGGCGGCAGCCGGGAGGGTTGGATATTCGGGGGTTTGGTTTCGTACGAGCAGCATCCGCACTTCACTGACGGGGTGCGGTTCCCGACGCAAGGAAGCCTGAAAGGGACGTTCATGAAGATTGCCCGCAAGTTCACGGTCGCCGGCCAGGATCCGTTCGCTTCCACTTCCTGGGTCAGGCGTTCATCGCGGATCACGAACCCGGACGGGTCGGTGGTGTTCGAGATGAAGGACGCGCTGGTGCCGGAGTCGTGGTCGCAGCTTGCGACGGACATCATGGTGAGCAAGTACTTCCGCAAGGCGGGGGTGCCGCAGTGCGAGTTCACGCAGGACAACCGCGTGGCGCGCGACGGGTCGGGCGCCGTGAAGGGGACGGGCCAGTCCGGCCCCGAGAAGTCCGCCGAGCAGGTCATCCACCGCCTGGCCGGCTGCTGGCGTTTCTGGGGGGAGGGCCACGGGTACTTCGACACGGCGGCGGACGCGCAGGCGTTCTACGACGAGCTGTGCTACATGATGGTGCACCAGATGTGCGCGCCCAACAGCCCGCAGTGGTTCAACACGGGGCTGAACTTCGCGTACGGCATTTCGGGGCCTGCGCAGGGGCACTTCGTGCCGGACCACAAGACGGGCGAGGTGACGCTGGCGAAGGACGCGTACACGCACCCGCAGCCGCACGCGTGCTTCATCCAGAGCGTGACCGACGACCTGGTGAACGAGGGCGGGATCATGGACCTGTGGGTGCGGGAGGCCCGGCTGTTCAAGTACGGGTCGGGGACGGGCACCAACTTCAGCAGCCTGCGGGGTGACGGCGAGAAGCTGTCGGGCGGCGGGCGTTCCAGCGGGCTGATGTCCTGGCTGCGGATCGGCGACCGTGCGGCGAGCGCGATCAAGAGCGGTGGCACGACGCGTCGGGCGGCGAAGATGGTGTGCCTGGACATGGACCACCCGGACATCGGCGACTTCATCAACTGGAAGGTGCGGGAGGAGATCAAGGTCCAGGCGATGGTGGAGGGCCTCAAGCTCCTGAAGAAGCACGACAAGAGCGTGGGTGAGCAGTGCGACAAGTTCAACCTGAAGCTGGACTACGACTTCAACGGCGAGGCGTACCAGACGGTGGCGGGGCAGAACAGCAACAACAGCGTGCGCATCCCCGACGCGTTCTTCGAGGCGCTGGACAAGAACGCGGACTGGCAGACGTACAACCGCACGAACCGGAAGGTTGCGAGGACGTTCAAGGCCCAGCAGCTGTGGGACGACATCGGGTTCGCGGCGTGGCGGTGCGCGGACCCGGGGGTTCAGTTTGATTCCACGATCAACGCGTGGCACACGTGCCCGGGCGGGGGGCGGATCAACGCGAGCAACCCGTGCTCCGAGTACATGTTCCTGGACAACACGGCGTGCAACCTCGCGTCGCTGAACGTGCTGAAGTTCTACGACGCCGAGCGGCGGGTCTTTGACGTGGCCTCCTTCGAGCACGGCGTGGACCTGTGGACCATGGTGCTGGAGATCAGCGTGCTCATGGCGGCGTTCCCCAGCCGCGAGATCGCGGAGCTTTCGTGGAAGTACCGCACGCTGGGGCTGGGGTACGCGAACCTGGGCGCGATGCTGATGCAGGCGGGCCTTGCGTACGACAGCGACGAGAGCCGGGCGGTGTGCGCGATGCTCACGTCGATCCTGACGGGCCGTTCGTACCGGATGAGCGCGCTCATGGCCCGGGAGCAGGGGCCGTTCCCCGGCTACGGGGCGGACCGGGAGAACATGCTGCGGGTGGTCCGGAACCACCGGTTCGCGGCCCACGGGGAGGCGCGGACGAGCAGGAAGTACGAGTCGCTGAAGATCACCCCGGTCCCGATCGACCACGCGCTCGTCAAGAGCGGCGCGGTGCCCATGAACGCGGGCGAGCTGCTCTCCCGGGCGGTGGTGGCGTGGGACGAGGCGCTGGAGCTGGGGCTGCACTTCGGGTACCGCAACGCGCAGACCACGGTGATCGCGCCGACGGGCACGATCGGGCTGCTGATGGACTGCGACACGACGGGCGTGGAGCCGGACTTTGCGCTGGTGAAGTTCAAGAAGCTCGCGGGCGGCGGGTACTTCAAGATCGCGAACGAGTCCGTGCGTCCGGCGCTCAGGGCGCTGGGGTACGGCGAGGGGCAGATCAGGGACGTGATGGCGTACATCCTGGGCACGCTGAGCCTGGACGTGCCTGTGCCCGGTTCCAGCCAGACGCTGCTCTCGTTCCTCAAGTCCAAGGGGCTGCCGGACTCGGCCATCGACGCGATCAGCGCGTCGCTGCCGGGGGTGTTCGAGCTCTCCTTCGCGTTCTCCGCGTGGAGCGTGCCGGCGGATGCGCTGCAGGCGTGCGGCATCGACCCCGCCCGGGCGGGCGCCGACCCGGCGTTCAACCTGCTGAGGGCCCTGGGGCTGACCACGCAGCAGGTGGAGGCGCTCAACACGGTGGTGTGCGGCACGAGCACGATCGAGGGCGCGCCGCACCTGCGGACCGAGCACCTGCCCGTGTTCGACTGCGCCAACAAGTGCGGCAAGTTCGGCAAGCGGTTCATCGCTCCCGAGGGGCACATCCGCATGATGGCGGCGGCCCAGCCGTTCATCAGCGGGGCGATCTCCAAGACGATCAACCTGCCCAACGAGGCGAGCGTGGAGGACATCCAGCGGTGCTACCGCCTGTCGTGGGAGCTTGGTCTCAAGGCCAACGCGCTCTACCGCGACGGGTGCAAGCTGAGCCAGCCCCTCTCCGCGACGGCGGACGAGGCCAAGAAGGAGGCGGGGAAGGACGAGGAGCAGCAGGAGGCCGGCGCGGGAAAAGCAGGGGAGTCGGCCCCGGCGACTTCGACGAGGGTTCATTCTGCTCCCGCGGCGGTTGCGGCGATTGAGAGCCACGCGGGCACGCACCTGCCTCCAACGGCCCCGGCGCCCAAGCGGCGGCGGCTGCCGGACACGCGTCGCTCGCTGACCCACAAGTTCAACATCGCCGGGCACGAGGGGTACCTGACGGTGGGCCTGTACGAGGACGGGAAGCCGGGCGAGCTGTTCATCACGATGAGCAAGGAGGGATCGACGATCGGCGGGCTGATGGACTCGCTGGGCACGGCGACGAGCGTTGCGCTCCAGTACGGGGTGCCGATCGAGAGCCTGGTGACGAAGTTCAGCCACCAGCGGTTCGAGCCCGCCGGGATGACGGAGAACAGCGAGATCCCGTTCGCGAAGAGCCTGGTGGACTACATCTTCCGCTGGATGGGGATGCAGTTCATCGCCGGGTACCGGGAGGCGAACGCGCCGGCGCGGGCGGAGGTGAAGCCGGACGTGCGGGTGTCTCCCGTGGCGTCCCGCGTCATCGAGAGCGCGAACCGGGCGGACAGCCTGGTGATGCACGTGCACGCGGAGAAGACCGTGACGGATGTCTCGCTCTCGGCCCGCGTCAAGACCAACGCGCTCACGGACGCGCTGGCCGAGGCGCAGACCGACGCGCCGGCCTGCGACGTGTGCGGCAACGTGACGGTGCGGAGCGGTACCTGCTACAAGTGCCTCAACTGCGGCAACAGCATGGGCTGCTCGTGACCGGCGCCTGGTTTCTGTTTTTTCTTCCTGGTTTCACACCCGCACCCCGCACGCAAGGAGATTCACACCCACTCTCAAGAGCCCAGGGACGCGGCCGGCCTGGCCCGGCGCGCAGGGCCGAATCGCAAACGGACGTGCTTTCGGGGCGGCCCGGTCAAGAAGACCGACGCCCTCGCCCCGCCCGGTGGTGATTCTGGATCGGCTGGCGGGTCCGGCGGGTGCGGCTGGTGCAGGAAACCAGCGCACCCGGCACGGGCCCGGCGCGACAGGACGTTTTAGGTCGCGACGGGAATGCGACGTGCTCCCTCGCACGCCGCGGTCCCGGTCAGTCATGGAGGGAGCGCCACCCGGCACGTGCGTCACGGCAAGTGCCGGCTGCGTCCCCGGGTTCTTGAGAGTTTGACAGCCCGCGGTGGTGTGACGGGGCGCTGTTTGCAGCCCCGGCGGACCACCGATCCCACTGCCACCCATCGGCAGGGCCGTTTCCAGGGGCGTCCACCCCGCCCCGCACGCGAGTCAGTCGCGTCCGGCCTTGCCAACCCCTTGAGCCCCCGGGTTCCACCACCCGGGGGCTCGCTTTTTTGGGGCGTGTTATCGGCGGGGTTTCCGGGGTTGCGGCCTGGGGGTGTTGGGTGGGGGATGGGCTTTGCGCGGTCCGGCGAAGGGCGGTCAACCCGGGGTCTTATCCGGCCGATCAGGTACGAGGACCCCCCAAGCCAAAGGAGCCGCCCTTGGACCTGCACCAGATTCTCAAGGCCGCGTACGACGCCGGCGCCAGCGACGTGCACCTCGTGGCGGGCAACCCGCCCGTCATGCGCGTGAACCAGGTGATGACGGTGATGGAGAAGTACCCGGTCATTTCCAAGGACATCGGGCGCGCGTTCTTCGAGCTGATGGCGAACCCGGACGTGCGGGCGACGTTCGAGCGTCAGAAGGACGCGGACTTCTCGTACTACGTGGAGGGGCTCGCACGATACCGCGTGAACGCGCACATGCAGCGTGGCGGCCTGGGGCTTGCCATGCGCATGATCAAGACGAAGGTGCCGCCGCTGGCGGCCCTGAACCTGCCGGAGGTGATTGCCCGGCTGACGTACCTTCCGCGCGGGCTGGTGCTGGTGACGGGGGACACGGGCTCGGGCAAGTCGACGACGCTGGCGGCGATGATCGAGGCGATGAACCAGCGGTACCGCAAGCACATCATCACGCTCGAGGACCCGGTGGAGTACACCTTCGAGTCCAAGCAGTGCGTGATCGAGCAGCGTGAGCTCGGGCAGGACATGCCGAGCTTCGCGAGCGGCCTGAAGCACGCGTTGCGTCAGGACCCGGACATCATCCTGGTGGGCGAAATGCGCGACCTGGAGACGACGGCCCTGGCGATCTCGGCGGCGGAGACGGGCCACCTGGTGCTGAGCACGCTGCACACGGTGAACGCGAGCCAGACGGTGGAGCGCATCATCGACATGTACCCGGCGGGGCAGCAGAACCAGATCCGCTCGATGCTGGCGAACACGCTGCAGGCGGTGGTGAGCCAGACGCTGTTCAGCCGGACGGACCGGCCGGGGATGATCCCGGCGGTGGAGACGCTGCTGTGCACGCCGGCGGTGCGCAACCTGGTGCGCGAGGCGCGCACGTTCGAGATCCCCAACGTCATCGAGACCAGCCGCAACATCGGCATGTGCAGCCTGGACAGCAGCATCGCGGAGCTGTACTTCAACGGGTACATCAGCCGCGAGGACGCGGTGGCGCAGGCGGCGTACCCGGACAAGCTGGAGCGTCAGCTGGCGGCGTAGCCGGTCGCGGTTTTTCCGGTCGACGGAGTTTCCCAGTCACGCAGTCAGGAACCAGGAGGTACACGGCACGGAACATCGAGGCACGCGGGCACGGGCAGCGCCCGTGACTCCGTGACTCCGTGACTCCGTGACTTCCCGCCCATGCCCAACTACCGCTATCAAGTCCGTACGAGCAGTGGCCAGGTGCAGGCGGGCGTGCTGACGGCCGACTCGGCGAGCACCGCGGCCGCGGTGCTGCGCAACCAGGGCGGCCACGTGCTCGCGCTGTCGCCGGTGGGCGCGCTGGCGAGCGCGGAGGGCCTGATGGGCACGCTGCGCGCGATGAACGCGGGCAAGCCCAACGCGAAGCACGTGCTGGACTTCACGACGCAGCTGGCGGTGATGATCCGGGCGGGCATCAACCTGCGGAGCGCGCTGGACGGCATCGCCGACCAGACGCAGCACGGCGGGATGAAGAAGGTGCTGCTGCAGCTCAAGAACGACGTGGAGGGCGGCAAGCAGTTCAGCGAGGCGATCGCCCGGCACCCGAAGCTGTTCAACCCCCTGTACATCAACATGGTGAAGGCGTCGGAGATGTCCGGCTCCTTCAGCAAGATGCTGGACCGGATCGCGGCGTACATGACGCAGCAGATGGAGACGCGCCGCATGGTGGTGGGCGCGGCCATCTACCCGGCGATCATCGGCACGCTGGCGGTGGGCGTGACGATCTTCCTGCTGACGTTCGTGCTGCCGCGGTTCGCGGCGGTGTTCGCCGGCAAGGAGGACGTGCTGCCGTGGGCGACGAAGTTCCTGATGGCGCTCTCGAAGTTCATGGTGGAGAACTGGTACTGGCTGCTGGCGGGCGTGGTGGTGGTGGGGGGCGGCCTCTGGGCGTTCCTGCGGACGGAGGTGGGGGGCTTCTGGGCCGACAAGGTGAAGCTGTCGGTGCCGGTGCTGCGGACCATGTTCCGGTCGCTGTACATCAGCCGGAGCCTGCAGACGATGGGTCAGCTCATCAACGCGGGCGTGCCGATGCTGGACACGCTGTCGATCACGGGCGACATCGCGGGCAACCAGATGTACCGCGGCCTGTGGAAGCGGGTGCACGCGAGCGTGAAGCAGGGCAAGAAGATCACGGTCGCGCTGTCGAAGGACGGCACCCTGCCCAAGAGCGTGGTGCAGATGATCTCGGCGGGCGAGGAGTCCGGTAAGCTGGGCGAGGTGCTGGACGAGATCTCGCAGTACTACATGAAGCAGCTGAAGGACAACATCAAGACGGTTACCGGAATGATCGAGCCCATCATGATCCTCCTGATGGGCACAGTCGTCGGATTCATCGCGATGGCGATCATCCTGCCCATCTTCAAGATGAGCCAGCTTGTGAAGTAGCCGATAGTCCCGAGGGCGCCGCGTGGCGCCGGAGGGCCAGCCGTGCGCGCACACACCACATCCCGTCGTCCCCGCAGGGGCCTCTCGCTCCTGGAAACCATGATGGCGCTCACCATCATCGGCGTGGGGGTCCTGGCCTTCGTGGACGCGCAGGGCGCGTTCACGCGGAGCAACGCGTGGAGCAGCCAATCGGCCACGGCGATGCTGCTGGCCAACGAGGTGCGGGAGTTCACGCGGAAGCTGTCGCGCCACGACCCGGTGACGGGCCTGGAGCTGCGGAACGGCGTGCTCAACGGCTGGGGCATGGAGAACGGCGAGGTGGACGCCTCCGACATCGACGACGTGGACGACCTGGACGGCGTCACCTTCGGCAACGGGGGCACCTTCGAGGGCCCGATCGACGCGGAGGGCAACGTCATCCCGTCGATCAACATCAGCGGCGACATCCAGATGGACGAGAACCAGGACGTCATCCCGCTGCAGGGGTGGCGTCAGCGCGTGGTGGTAGAGAAGGTGGACCCGTACAACTTCCTGAATACGCGGGCGGACTCCTACCAGCAGGCGGCCTCGGCGAGCCTGCCCTTCATCGCGGTCGACCAGTTCCCGCTCCGGGTCACGGTGGTCGTGGAGTACCAGAGCCTGACCGACGTGAACCCGCAGGAAGTCACCCGTCTGACGTTCATCGTGCCCCGGTAACACGCCCGCGTGGGGCGACGAGGAAAGCAAGCCATGCCCGCGAACCGTGACTGGCCCACCATGCACACCCCGCCGCTCAGCCCGCTGTGGACGCGCCGGCGCATGGCGCCGCGCAAGGACCGCCACCGGCGACGCGGCGTCGCCGCCATCCTGGCCATGATGTTCCTCATCATGTTCGGGTCGCTGTCGGCGGCGATGGCGATCGCGAGCCGGGGCAACGTGACGACCGCGGCGACCAACGTGCACGTGTCGCGTGCGCACCACGCGGCGGAGACGGGGCTGCGGGTGGCGGGCTCGCGTCTCGGGGAGGCGGCCAACCGGTTCCTGATGTCCAACAGCGACATCAGTGCATCGGTGGGGTGGGACCTCTGGCGCGGCAACACCGGCTCGCTGGGGACGATGACGGTGCTCCCCGCCGCCACGGGGCGTCAGGACCTGTCGGCGCCGTCGGGCCTTGCGGCGGCGGTGGCCGAGGTGCACTCGCTGGACCAGAACGTGGTGGACGAGGCGGGTATCGACGGGGTAACCATCGGCAACGCGATGGCGGGCATGTCGGCGAGCGATTACAAGACGACGCAGTGGGTGTACACGCCGGCGGTGGCGATCGAGGATGCGCAGGGCGACACGCCTGCGCTGTGCTACTCGGTCATCTACGCGCCCCTCGCGAACGGCACGGATGTGCGGGCCATCGTGACGGGATACGACTTCTCGTTCACGCGGAACGGGCAGCCGATCACGCGGACGATGATGCAGGACTTCCACCTGTCCAAGCGGGTGAACCACGCGATCATCAGCCCGTCGCGCGTGATGCTGGGCAAGAACGTGGACGTGACGGGCGACCTGGGCCTGCGGTACACGGACGTGACGTACGACAACGGTGACCCGCTGGTGGCGAGGTCGGACTTCCGCGGGTTGACGGCCGGGCTGGACCAGAAGCTCAACTACCTGAGGACGGCCATCACCAACTACGACGTGGATGGCGACAACCGTCTCCGGATCGGGCACGCGGTGGAGGGGGACGGCGCCGGCGCCGCCGAGGCGCTGTACGCCCAGGCGACCGGTGACACGGCGAGCAACCCCTACACCGACGCGACCGGGGACGGCTTCGTCGACGAGTTCGACGTGTTCATCAAGGAGTTCGACACGAGCGGCGACCACCGGGTCAGCCGCGCGGAGTTCACGAACAACTCGGGGCAGCTCATCGACGCGTCGCTGTTCGACCTGATCGACTCCTCGAACCCGGACCGCAACCGCAACGGCCTGTACGGTTTCATCGACTCCAACGGCAACGGCTTCTACGACACCGGCGAGGTGTTCGTCGACGTGGACTCTTCACGGAATCCGAGCGTGAACCGTGACCAGGTCCTGGGGTACATGGACGGCTACCTGGACAAGCGTGACCGGTACACGAAGGTGGTGGGCAAGCTTGTGTACAAGGTGGACAAGAACACCTGGACGTCCAACCGCGGCGCGGTGATCACGCACGTGGAGGGCGCGATCCGCACCACCGATGGTGCTTCTCCCACCACGTACAACGCCAGCAACACGGTGCTGCCCTCCATCACCGCTTCGTCCTTCTCCAGCACCGGCAACGACCTGCAGGCGGCCGCCAACGGGTCGTCGTTCGCCTCGCAGGTCGCGGCGTTGGAGGGCGTGCCGGGCGCGGCCGCCCCCTCGGTCAGCGCGCTGTCGGCGGACGCCAACAACGACGGACGCCCCGACAACTACACGACGGCGTACTGGGAGAAGATGCCGTACAACAGCCCTAACTTCAGCGATTACTACTACCGTCCGGTGTACCGCAACATCGTGTTCCGCGACGTGCAGATCCCGATGGGGACCAACGCCCTGTTCGTCAACTGCTGGTTCATCGGCGTCACGTGGGTGCGCACGGATACGGCGAACACCCATTCGTTGTGGACCGAGTACGGCAAGCTCAAGATGGGCAATGACGGCTACCCGGCACCGAACGCCGACCGCTACGTGTACGGCGACAACACCGGAGAGAACTCCTACCCGACGATGCTGCCCAGCAGCGCCTGCCCGCCGAACCAGATGATCATGATGGCAACCGTCCCCATGGACAAGGCGGACATCCCCGCGAACCAGGTCGCGTTCGTGACGGGGTACAGCAACCTGCCCGACCCGCTGGTGATCAGCGGCCTGCGGGTGGTTGACACCAAGCCCCGTTCCAACAACATCCGTTTCCACGACTGCCTGTTCGTGGGCAGCATCGTGAGCGATGCGCCGTCGGGGTACACCCAGGCCCGCAACAAGGTGCAGTTCACCGGGCGTACCCGCTTCGTGCGGCAGAACCCCGACTACCCCGACACCACCAACATGAACCCTGAGGAAGCCGACCTCTCGACGATCGAGAAGAGCAGCCTGATGCTGCCCGGGTACTCGGTGGACGTCGGCTCCTTCAACAGCCCCAACACGCAGAACGTCGACCTGCACGGCGCCGTCATCGCGGGCGTGCTGGACGTACGCGGCAACGCCGTCATCGACGGTGCGCTGCTCCTGACCTACGCCCCCGCGTTCGGCCAGGGGCCGCTGCAGGACGCGCTGGGCAACCCGATCGGCAACCCGGCGGCGTTCAACACCACGCTGGGGTACTTCGGGTCCGCCGACGGCGACCAGGAATCGATCGACCCGAGCACCCTGCCGATCGTGAACGGCGTGCGGGTCGTGGGGTGGGACACCAACGGCGACGGGCTGGCGGACGTCGCCGCCAGCCAGGCGCAGCCCAACGGGTCCACGGCGGTGCCCTTCAACGGGTTCGGGCGCGTGCACCTGCGGTTCAACCCCAGCATCCGCCTGCCGAACGGCATCATGCTGCCGCTGCAGTTCGACTCGATGCCCGAGACCTACCGGGAGGGCCGCCTGTGAAGCAACTGCTCCGCCAAGCCGCCCGCCGGCGCGGGTTCAGCATGATCGAGGTGCTCGTGTCGCTCATGATCACGGGCCTGCTGCTCACGGCCACTCTGTCCGCCCTGGACGCCTCGTTCAAGGCGTACCAGGTGACGACGGAGAGTGCGTCGACGAACGTGATTGCCCGCACGGTGATGCAGAGGATGGCCGCCCTGGTGCGTACGGGCACCGACTTTGGCCCGTACCCCGACGACGTGCTGGACGCCAGCGCGAACCCGATGGACTCCTCGTTCATGGAGTTCAGTATGGGCCCGGTGACGGGCGGCACGCGGGTGGTCCGCCTCGAGCGGCGGGACGCCGCCCAGGGGTCGCCCGCGCCGTTCGAGCTGTGGTACGTCGAGCAGCTGGTGGAGGACGACGGCACGGTCAGCACCAACGAGGCCAGGCCGCTGCTGACCGGCCTCACGGAGCTCAACTTCAACCTCGAGTACGACGTGGGTCCGCGGCTCAAGCGGGCGACCATCGATCTCACCGTCCTACCCAACGACTTCCAGGATGCCAACTTCCGGACGGAGCTCCACACGGACACGATCCGCCTGGTGACCACGGTCTCGCCCCGCAAGCTCGACAGCTGAGCGTGCGCCGGGAAAAGAACCACCCCGCGCGTGTGTGCACGGGGTGGCATGGTCGGCGACAGGGCAGGATGGTGGTGGAGGAATGACCCCATCGCCTTCGGCGGGCTATGAATGCGTCGCGGCGCTTTGCAACGCCGCGACGCCTGAGCCTTTGGACCATCCGGCGGCGGGGGTCGAGGGGGTTCACTGCGGGGGTTGCCCCTCGCGGGCGTCCGTGCCTCTCTGCCCCGGGTGAGCCCACGCCGCGCGTCCGTGCGAGCGTGAACCACCCATCCATTCGCCGGTGGCGAAAGCCCGCGTCCTTGCAGACTCCCGCCGGCATTCGATCTTCCAGGCAAGCCTCACACGGGCCCTTCCGGGCGGCGGTGGGGGGGTTACTGCTTGTCACTGCCCCGGCGTTCCAGCGACCGCATGAGTTCGGGCAGCTGCGCAAACCGCTGCTGCAGCCCCCCGGCCCACGCCTTGCGCTCCCAGACTTCCAGCCTGGGTCCTGCGCCGATCATCACCACCTCGGTTTCCGCGCGCAGACCGGTCAGCTCCTGGTGCAAGCGGGGCAGCACGATCCTCCCCGCGGAATCCATCTCCACCCGCTCGGTCAGCCCGAAGTAGTTCGCTTCCGCTCCGGCCTGCTCCCCCTGCGGCGTCAGGGTCGCGTCGCCCCGCTCCGCAAGGCTCATGAACCTGGCCTCGGTGAAAAGCATCAGCAGACCTGCCCGCCACGGCACGCAGTACCACGCCGTGCCGTCGCGCTCCGGCCGCAGCAGCCCCCGGTGCTTCGCGGGGATCGCGAGCCGCCCCTTCGGGTCGATCGTGAGTTCTGCGTGCCCGGTGAAGATCATGGCGCGAGAACCAGTGAGCGGGCGGCTCGGAGGTGGCGTGGAGTTCGACGAGCATCTGGTCGCGTCCTTGACCGCCGTGAACCCCCGCCTGCCGCCGTCCCGGCCCGCGCGATCCTGCATGGACCGGGATGGCACCTGTCAGCGTCCTGCCGACGGGCGATAGTCTAACCACTTGGCCCCACTTTGCAACACTTCGCGACACAGGACTTGAAAAATGTGGGCAAGTGTGGAAAGCGTGTGTATTCCATGCAAGAAGTTTGGTATATGTGAGGATTGCGTGCGACATCCGGCTGGGCGCCGGCGTTGATCGCGCCATCACCCCGCGCGTGGTGCGACGTTCACGCGTCCGTTGGCGTGACCCGGTGAGTGCCGGTACATATGCGCGGCGATGTCATGATGCACGCGTCTCGCATGAAGGCGATCGCGTTCGCGGACGATCAGCGGGTGGCGAGCACGGACGCCATGCGGGCGAGGATGGCCTCCGGTTCGCTCATGCGGCCGGCGCCGTTTGTCCGGCAGGCCTGCCACCCCTCGTCCGGCCCCACAAACTGGAACCCGTCCTCTGCGAGCGTGCGCATGTTGCGTTGCGTGCTGGGCTGGGCCCACATCACCGCGTTCATGGAGGGGGCGAGCAGCACCGGGGTGCGGGAATGGTCGACGGCCGCGAGGATGAGCGTGACTACATCATCACAGCGCCCGGTGGCGAGCTTTGCGAGGCAGTCCATCGAGCACGGCGCGATGAGCGCGAGCGACGCCGACGTGGCCAGGGACACGTGCTGAGGATCGCGGGTTTCGATGTGGTCCCAGGGGCTCGTGTAGACGGGGTTGGCTGAGAGCGCCTGGAATGTGAGTGGCGTCACGAACCTGGCGGCTGCGTCCGTCATGGCCACGGTGACGCTCGCGCCGGCCTGCGCGAGGCGGCTGACCACAGTGCACGTCTTGTACGAGGCGATGCCGCCGGTGACCCCGACAATGATGCGTTTGCCCGAGACCGCTGCGCGGAGGGCGTCGGCATCGGGGGTGTTTGGCACGGATTAGTCCTCGCTGGCAGCGGGGCGCAGGGCCGCGTCGTCCCACTGCAGGGCGATCTTGTCCTGCATGATTTCCTCGATGACGACCTCGAGGTCGGAGCGGCCGTTGCGGTCCACCAGCGGCCGTGCACCCTCCATCAGCTCGCCCAGGCGACGCTGGATGAGGGAGCAGAGCTTGAAGCGGCCGCCGAACTTGTTGACAATCTCTTCGCTCTTGAGTGCTTCGATCATGGTGGGTACCGTGGTGGCGGGAGGGGTATCATTCCGAGACGGACTCGCCGCCTGACCCGCGCCTGCCCTTCCAGGGGCCGGGACGCAGGGGAGAACAATAGGCGGGGTCTGGGGCAGTTTTCGGAGCCATGGTTTCAGCCCTATCCACGGGAGCAGGGTGGTCGCGGACCCTCTGATCCCCCCTTCTTACGGGGTGTTTGTCATGACTGTTGCCAAGGGAGACACGGTAGTGCACTCTGGAAAGCCCGAATGGGGCCCCGGGGATGTGCTGTCCGTGGAGGGCGTGATGCACGAGGGCAAGCCGGTGCAGCGGGTGACGGTTCGTTTCGCCCGGGCGGGCCTCAAGACCCTTTCGACCGCGTTCGCTGACCTGCGTCCGGCGCCCAGTGCAGGCGTTGCTCGCCCGGCAGAGCCGGCGGTGGTTGCTCCCAAGCCTGCTCTCAGCGGCAGGTCAGTTTCCCCACTGGCCGCGACCACCATCGAACCTGACCCGGACTTCGCGATCGACGCGTCGGCCGAGGCGTTGCAGAAGCTCCCGGAGGCGGCGACAGACCCGTTCCTCTCGGCCACTGTTCGGCTCAAGGCGACGCTGGCGATTTACCGGTACTCCGAGACGCCCGCGGGGCTGATTGATTGGGCGGTGACGCAGACAGCACTGCGTGACCCCCTGGCGAAGTACAGCCGGCACGACCTTGAAGTTGCGTTTGAGCGTTACCGGATCTCCGTGGACAACCATCTCCGCAAGCTGCTGCCGGTGGCCCGGAAAGAGGCCCCCAGGGACGTGGAGGCGTTGCTGTCGTCGGCCGGCCCGGGAGCGAGGCAGGCGGTGCGCCGGGTCGACATCGGCCGTTGAGAAATCGCAACAGACTGCACGGGCAGCTTTGGGCCGGCGGGCCGGGCCGGGTCGCCGGAGCACTGGATGCCGCGGGCGCCCAGCCGGGGGCGATATTCCTGGACCTTGTGCTGGCACGGGCGGCGGGCCCGGTCTGGCGTGCCCGTTGAACTGTTCTCCCCTGCACCGGCGATCAGGCCGGGACAAACAAAGAAAGGGAGAAGAGATGAACGAGCAGGACTTCCAGCAGAAGCTTGGCGACCTTATCCAGCAGATCAACGCGTTGCCCGAGCAGCAGCGTGCCCCGCTGGCCCAGATCGCCAGCGAGACCCGCGACCGGCACGAGCGGATGAAGAAGACGGTCGCGGACCTTCAGGAATCGCTCGACTACCTCCGGCTCTCCATCAAGTACCTTGTGTTTGACCTTGAGGCGACGCGTCGCGAGAACGACTATCTGCGGAAGCTCATTTCGCAGCATTCGCAGGACCGTGACGGCACGGGCGAAGAGCAGCACGGTGCCGACTGAACGGGCACGCGGGTGACGTTCCCTCCTTGGGTTCCTGGAAGGGCAGGCCTACTCCACCTGCCCTTTCCTTGTTTTTGCGATGTGCTTTGCGGGAGGCGTCAGGCCCCGCGAAGGATGGACATGATGCGCGAGGGGTCCAGCTTGCGTGCGCTGTCCAGGATGGAGCCCTCGTTGCTCGCGTACACGCCCTTGGCCTCTTCGACCTTGCTGGAGAACATGCGTTGAAGGTCGCTCAACGTGAGCTTGCGCCCGCCGGCGTAGTAGGTCTTGGCGACGTGCCCGAGCGCGTAGGTGGTGGCGAAGGTCATGAGCGGCCCGGTGGCCTTCTCGGTGATGGTGCGGGCGGTGCCCCCCATGTAGCGTCCGGCCAGGTTGCCCAGGAACCTGCGGGCGAAGCTCTCGACCACCTGGCTGGTCATGCCGACGCCGGCGGCGGCGATGAACTCCTTGATGTGCCCGGAGTCGAGCTTGTAGCCGTAGATCGTGCCGATCTTGTGCACCATTTTGGCCTGCAGGGGGATGACGGCGACACCCGCGAGGCGCTGGGGGAGCAGTTCCAGGCCGGCGTTGATGGCGGCGTAGGTCATGATCGTGTCGTCGGCCTGCTGCGCCTGGCTCTTGGACTGGGGCGCGGGCACGGGCGAGGAGACCGACGCCACAGCAGCGGCGGCTGCGGGGGCGTCGAGCTTGATATCCGCGAACTCGTTGCCTTCCTTCACGGCGGCCTTTGCCGAGTCGGGGCTGATGGACAGCAGGCCCGCCAGCCTGTCGAGGAACTCCTGCTCGGGCTTGGAGGTGACGCCGTCGGCGGCGCAGACGCCCACGGCGAGCTCGTAGGCAAGGCGGCGTGACTCGGGGTCGTTGATGTTGCGGGCCTCGTCCTCCAGGGACGTGCGGTGGGCGACCACGCGGTTGTACGCGTCGTCGCTTACGTTCCCGATGCGTTCGATGGACTGGCGGAGCTTCTCACGCTCCGCGTCGGACCGCACCCCGTCCACCAGGGCGGCCATAAGGGAGATCGCTGCCAGAGCTTCGCGTTCGATGGTGGTCATGCCTGCATTGTTGGGGCTCTGGGCGGGGCGGTTTCAACCCGCCGCGGAGGCCTCAGGCGGCGGCGATGTCGAGGATGAACTCGACGCCCGGGTCGCGCCGCACGATGCGGAGTTCGCCGCCCAGCTGCTCGGCGAGGCCCTTGGAGAGCGCAAGCCCCAGGCCCAGGCCGGGCGTGGACCCGTGGGCGTGTGCGCGCCCGCGGACGAACGCGTCGAACACGCGGGTCTGCTCCTCGAAGGGGATGCCGGGGCCGAAGTCCCGCACGCCCGCCAGGAGGCGGCCGTTCTCGATGCTCCATGTGAGGATGATGTGGTTGTGGTCCGGGTCTGCCTCGTTGCGCGCGTACTTGCAGGCGTTGTCGACGAGGTTGCCCAGGACGCGCTCGAGGATCGCGGGGTCGGTGCGCACCGGCTGGTCGGCGTCGCACGTGAGCGAAACGTCCAGGCGCATCTCCGCGCGTGCGCACGCGGCGATCAGGCCGGGCTCTGCCCTCTGCCGCAGCTCGCGGAGGGTGAGGGTCTCGAACGCGGCCCGTGAGCCCCGCCCCAGGCGGGCGAAGTCCAGCACGCTCTCCACGATCCGGGTCAGGCGGATGGACTCGTGGTGGAGGGTGCGCGCGTACTGGCGCTTGGCCTCCTCGGTGGGCACCATGCCGTCGCTGAGCATCTGGGAGTAGAGGCAGAACGTGGTGAGCGGGGTCCGCAGCTCGTGGGTCACGGCGGACACGAACCGGCCACGCCGCTCGGCGAGCTCGATGCTGGCGCGCACGATGCCGAACATGGCCACCACGCTCGCGATCACCAGGGCCCAGACGACCACCAGCACGCCCCGCAGCGGCGTCCAGCCGGGGTTGCGGGCGGATTCGGGCACGTCCACGACCAGCTCGGCGGGGATGGTGGCGAGCCTGCGCCCCAGCACCGGCGCCGTGGAGTCCACGGGTCGGATCGAGCAGTGGGGGAAGAGTGTCAGCACCGGCTGCAGCAGGGCTGCGCGGAGCTGGGGCCAGTTGATCCAGAAGCCCTGCTCCAGCGTCTGATCGCCCACGCGCACGGTGCGCACAAAGACGAGCTCGGGCTCTGCGCCGGCGGTCGCGGCGGGCAGCCACCGGGGGGCGAACTGCCCCTGCACGATCAGGTCGGATGCGGTCCACGCGATGTCACGGGCCGGCACCTCCGGGGGGCCGGCCAGCGGGCCCATCAGCTTGTCGTCGGGAGCCGCGGGCGTCTTCTGTTCATCCGGTGCCCCGGGCGAGCTCGCCGGGCTTTCCTCCCGGGTCGCGGGCTCGTCGCGCCCAGGGCGAGCGCGGGCGTCCTTGCGCGTGTCCAGGTTCGCGCTCCGCTGCTGCCCACGGGCAACCTCCTCGGCCTGCTGGCGGTACTGGGTGGTGGCCTTGTTCAGCGCGTTCAGGCGCGCCTGGTACTCGCTATCGCCGTCGGCCTTGGTGACCGGCGCGGCCGCCGATTCCAGATGGACCTGCTTTTCTTCGGGGTTCGCGGGCGGCGCCATGCCGGTCCGGGTGGGCTCATCGGCGGCCCTCTGCGGCGGCGTCCCGCTGCCCTGACCCGCCGATCCGGACGCCGGGAAGGGGTTGGGGTCTTCGAACACGCGCGCGTTCCCCGCCAGCGTCAGTTTCCGGAGTTCCCCGAGGCGGTCTTCGGTCTGGGACAGGACGTACGGGGTCACGTACCCGGCTTCCGCGAGGTCGCGCTGGCGTCCCTGGGGCACCTGGGGGCTCGTGAGGTTGCCGCTCTGATCCAGCTGGAAGTGGATGTTGACGAACTCGTCGGTGTTGGAGAGGAGGGGAGAAGGGAACAGCGCCTCTCCGTCGGGGGTGTCCACGCTCCGCACGGCGCGTTCGTCCGAGGTGTCCTGCAGGGGCGGTTGTCCGTCGGTCGGTTTGGTGGGGTAGAACGGCTGGTACTCGAAGTAGGGGCGGGCGGCCTCGCGGGCGATGATGGGGGTCATCGCCGAATCGATGCGCCAGAGCGCGAGGCGGAGGGACTCCTGGAACTGCGCCCGTGCCTGGGCCGCCTGCTCCCTGCCCTCGAGGCGCAGAGCCTGCCACGTGAGCAGCCCCATGGCGCCGAGCACCACGCACGCGCCCAGGGTGGCCAGGTGCATGATCCGGCGGGGGTTGATGTTGGTGAGGGCGTCGGACATGGTTACTCGGCGGCGGGGCTGGCCTGGTCTTCGGCGCGGGGCCCGTTCTCGGCCACGAGCATGTACCCCTTGCCCCGCACGGTGACGATCACCCTGGGGTCTTCGGCATCATCCTGGAGCACCTCCCGCAGGCGGGCCACGGCCATGTCCACGGTGCGGGTGTGCATGCCCCTGGGGTCCAGCCCCCAGACGTTGCGCAGCAGCTCATCGCGTGCGATCGCGCGGCCCCGGTGGTGCGCGAGGTACTGCAGGACGGCGCACTCCTTGTCGCTCAGCAGTTCGCGTGTCGAGTCGACGCGCGTGACTTCGCGCCGCTCAAGGTCGATCGACCGTCCGGCAATGGCGAGGCGGGAGACGGGCCGGGGCCGCTCCGCGCTGCGGCGCAGCACGGCCTCCACGCGTGCGAGGAGCTCGCTGGCGGAGAAGGGCTTGACGACGTAGTCGTCCGCGCCCTCGCGCAGGCCACGGACCCGGTCGGCCTCCTCGCCCTTGGCGGTCAGCATGATGACGGGCATGGTGGGGTTGGCCTTGCGGACCTCGCGCAGCACCGAGAACCCGTCCATGCGGGGCATCAGAATGTCGAGCAGCACAAGGTCCGGCTGGACGCTCAGGGCGGCCTCCAGGCCCGCCTTGCCGTCACCAGCTTCGCTGGGCTGATAACCGGCGAACTTCAGGCAGTCGCACAGCCCGCGCCTGATGGCGGCATCGTCTTCGACTACGAGGATGCGTCCGAGCGGCATGGTGCTCCTTGCGTGAGGGTAGTTTGCCCTCCAGCTATGTATCGGGAAACGCCCGCCGGTTGCGTCACGGGGGCGTAACAGCGGCCTGTGTGAACGCCAGGGATGCCTGCACCACGCCCTTGATCGTCGGTGGGGCGACCTCCGAGTGTGGGGAGGGCTGCGCGTTCTGGGGGACGTCGCCCGGAGCGGTCAGCACCGTGCCCGGCGCGGCGTGTGTGCTGCGCACCTGCGCGAAGGCGATGGGTGCCATGCCCAGGAGCGGGCTGAGCGTGCTGCTGGTGATCCTGCCCACCGCGGCGCCCTCCGCCAGCAGGGGCGCGCCCTGTTCCGGCAGGGGCGGGTATGGCCGATCGTCGGCGGCGTGTGTGCTCTCGAACTTCACGGCGACGAGCTGCTGCTTGCTCTGGTGGCGCGCGTGCATGCGGGCAACAACCTCCTGCCCGAGGTAGCAGCCCTTGGTGAATGACACGCGGGAGTCGAGCTGGCCGGTCTCCGCGGGCAGGCTCTCAACACCGAAGTCGATGTTGAACATGGGGGTGCCCGCCTCAATGCGGGCGATGTTGAATGACAGCCAGCCGATGGGGGCGAGCCGGAATCGTGCCGGGTTACGGGGGGCATCGGGGGTGAGCACCGGGAGGGAGAAGTGTTTGGAACTGCCGGTGGGCTCATGGGCCGCGTCGTGCCCGGCTCGGACCAGGGCCTGGGCAACCACGAGGGCGTCCTTGAGGTCTGTGATCAGTAAGAAGCCGGGCACGCCCGCCTGGTCGTCCCTCAACACCGTGACGGGCCTGGAGTCGATCAGCGCCCGAGTCACGCCGCCCGCCGGCGCCAGGGACTGGACTGGTGGTGCTCCGTGCAACGGGGCGCACACTGCGGCGAGGAGCGAAGGGGCGGTGGGGCCGTGGAGGCCGAGGCAATGGTTGTCCTGGGAGATATCCCTGACTGCGCAGTCTTCCATGATGATGAACGAGGAGAGCGCGCCCGCCGTGCGTGGAGCGGCGAGCGCATCCACCTCCAACAGCACGCGGTCCGGGAGGACGCAGATGCGCAGGTCGGCGTCAATCCTGCCCTTTCGGCTGAGCCAGAAGCTGCGGGCCATGGACCAGGGGGGCAGGTCCTTCCTGCCGGGCCTGAGCTCCTGCGTCACCATGCGGTTGAGGAAGTCGAGCCGGTCCGGCCCGGTGACTTCCACCAGCCCGCGGCTGGGCAGGTCGATGAGGCCGCAGTGCTTGCGGAGGGAGGCATACTCCAGTTCCAGGGAGGCGTAGGTCGCGACGAGGTCGATGGGTGGGACGGCCTGGCCCGCGGTCGGGTCGGCGGACTGGGACTGCGGGCCGTACGCGAGCAGCGTCGCGCCGGCGCTGCGGTGGAATTCGATGAGCGGGCTGGGGGATGCCATGGGCATGCAATCCTATGAAGCCCGGGACGAAACAGCCCCGGCTCTCGCCGGGGCTGCTCCAGAAGAAAGGTGTGTTTGCGTGCCGACAGCTAGATGCACGGCCCGCCGCTGAAGACCGACAGCAGCGAGTCGATGTCCGTGGTATCGGGGAACAGGCCGTCGTTGTTGAAGTCGATGTCGCCGCAGTTGGGGTCGTTGGAGCAGGGGCCG
The DNA here is from genome assembly GCA_046350475.1 of Phycisphaerales bacterium. Lineage (GTDB taxonomy): Bacteria > Planctomycetota > Phycisphaerae > Phycisphaerales > UBA1924 > BJHL01. The sequence continues at coordinate 1,287,952 of JAXMAJ010000001.1, forward strand.
CCGCTGAAGACGGAGAGGAAGTCATCGATGTCGGAGGTGTCCGGGAAGAGGCCGTCGTTGTTGAAGTCGATGGTGTCGCAGGCGGTGCAGCCGCCGTCCGGCGTGAACGCGAGGTTGAAGCTGAGGCCCGCGGAGGCCTCCGGTGCCCAGTTGCCGATGCGGAGGAGGTAGCGGGTGCCGGCGGACACCCCGGCGATGAGCTGGGACTCCTGGTCTGCGCCCGGGCTGATGTCGTCGTTGCAGGCGATGGTCTGGTTGTCGCCCGTGGGGCAGGAGTTGTACAGGGCGATGCGCGTGTCCACGCCCGCGCCGACGGTATTGAAGTCGATCGTGCCGTCGCAGTCGGGCGTGAAGGCGAACCAGCGGTCGTTGTAGACCTGGCCGTCGGAGCCGATGCAGGTCTCGGTCGGGCCCTCGGTGGCGTAGCCGCAGGTCAGCCAGGCGTAGCTGCCCGGCGTGATGTCGTTGGCGTTGGCGCAGTCGTCGCTGACCGGTGCGGCAGGGGTGAACGCGATGGTGAGGAGCCCGGAGTGGCCCACGGTGGAGGCGTACGACCCCACGCGGATGACGTAGCGCTGCCCGGGGGCGGCGTCCACCAGCACCCTGGACTCGTAGGCGGCGTTGACGTCGTCGTTGCACGCGATCGCCGAGTTGGGGCCGGGCGGGCACGAGGAGTTGTCGGGGTTGGCGTACACGGCGATGCGCGTGTCGAAGCCCGACCCCAGCGTGTTGACGTCCAGCGTGCCCGAGCACGGGGCGGTGTAGGCCATCCAGAAGTCCTTGTAGATCTGGTTGCTGCCGAACGCGAGGCAGGTATCGTCGGGCGGCCCGTCGGTGTCGCACGGGCAGTTGTCGAAGTTGTACGTGCCCTCGCCCACATCGAGCGTGTCGGCGCAGAGGTCGTTGCTCGCGTTGGACGTGTTGCTGTCGAAGTTGTAGTTCCCGAACGCCCCGTTGTATCCGGAGAGGCGGACGTAGTAGGTTGTTCCGCCATTGGCGGTGAAGCTGAGGCTGGACCAGAGGGTGCCCGGCGAGACGTCGTCGTTGCACGCGACCTGGTTGGCGGTGGTGCCCGGGCAGCCGGTGTGCACGCTCAGCACCGTGTCGAACGCGCTGAACTCCGTGCTGAGGGAGACAACCCGGGTGCACGGCACGCTGACGCGGAACCAGACATCGGGCGCCACACCCGTCGAGGCGCAGCTGGACGAGCCGTCGACCGAACCGCCCTGCGTCGTGCCCGAGGCGTTGCTGCCCTGCCCGCCCGCGGGGATGGTGGCGGCGTTCGCGCAGGTGTCGTTGACCGGTGCCACGGCCCCGTAGCGGGCGAAGTCCAGGTAGTAGATGTTCCGGGTGTCGTTGTACAGGTAGACGTGCAGGTAGACCTCGCGCGCGGTGGCGCCGGGGTTGGTCCAGTTGATGGTCTCACCGTTCACCGTTCCCGTGGACGAGGCCAGCACGCCCCCGCACCCGTCGTGCATCTGCATGTCGATGTCACCCTCGGCGTGCGTGAACTGCGTGTGGAATGACACCGACCCGAACGCCGGCACCGAGATGTGGAACCAGTCGTCGTGGTTGATCTTGACGATCTGGGAGTAGAGCGTCCCGTTGGTGTAGACGTTCAGGTTGGTTGCGCTGCCGCACGAGTCGTTGTTCTCGTTGGAGTCGTCGTAGGCGCCGGTGCTGAAGATGTTGGCGAAGGTCGGGCCGCTGCCGCCGAAGCGCCCGTACCACGCGGGGCTGCTGCACCCCTGCGCGTTGATGCCGCAGGAATCCACGCCGATCACCTGGCCGTTGCTTGTGTAGAGCGGTGAGCCGGAGGACCCCGGCTCGGTCGCGCCCGACCCCCAGTTCACCACGTACCCGTCCGTCATGCCGGTGGCCCCGCACGAGGTGTTGTTGGAGGATGTGGTGCCGAAGCTGATGCGCTTGAAGGAGCCGTCGGGGTGGTGGATGCCCGTGACGGCGGTGCCGTTGCCGAAGGTGCCGGTGTTCCAGCCCGACCACCACAGGTTCCGGGGCACGGTGCCCTCGATCATCACAAGGCTCATGTCCGAGCTGTTGGAGGTGAACACGTAGCTCGACCGTGTGCTGCGAGGGACGCTGCCCAGGCTGGGCACAGCCCCGTTGCAGGAGGGTGTCTGGTAGAACCAGTAGACCTCAAGGTTCTGCAGGTTGGTGGTGACGTCCTGCATGCAGTGGCGCGCGGTGAGGAAGTAGGGCGTCAGGTCGCCGCTGTTGTTGTTGATCATCGAGCCCGAGCACAGCCCGACGAAACCGGGGCTCGTCGGCCAGGACATGCGCCCCACGCCTGCGGCATTGGTGAGCCAGTTGGTGAAGCAGGAGACGTCGTTGTGGCAGCCCAGCTCCCGGTCGTTGAAGTACCCGATGGCTCCCGTTGCGGGGTTCCGGTACGTGTGCGCGATTGTGTCGATGGTGAATGTCGTGCCGAACCGCAGGTCGCCCGCCTCGGGTGGGAAGTACACCTCGATCCGCGCGGTCTCGTGCCAGCAGGTCCATGCCCAGAATTCACCGGTGTCCAGCGGGCCCTGCCCGGTGTAGACCCCGGGCAGGTTCTGGGGTATGAGGGGGTCGTACACCATGGCCATCGCTCCCGCCGGGAGGCGGAAGTCTGAGAAGTGCGGGCGCACGGCGAACGCTCCGGGGGACTTGATGTCCATCACCCAGAGCCACCCGCCCCCGTGGTCCGCCGGCACCGTGTGCCACTCTCCCATGCCCAGGTCAAACTGCGGCATCGCCCGCTGGATGCCCTCGTAGAGCGGACCCCCGTCCGGTCCGTCGAGCTGCCCCGCGTACGCGCCGAGATTGAGGAGTTCCATCTGCTCAGTGGCGATAACGCCCGGCAGTGGCACGCCGAACCTCGCGGAAAGCGGCGCCGGGGCCTCCTTGGGAGGTGCATCCGCCTGGCCGGCTATGCCCCCCTGGCTTGCCCCGGGGATGGGCGCCTGATTCTGAGCCGAGGCGGCCCCCACGGCGGATACGGCGCACGCCCCGGCGAGCAACCACACCCTCAGCCGATCACTCCTGTTCCGCATGACTGACGCCTTTCTGCTGGTCGGGGCATTCCTCCCGGGGCGATACGCCTGCCCGGCGGGAGGTCCCGGCACCAATCAGCGACAATGCCAAGGATTCCCGGCCAGGAAAGTGCGTGGCACCTATGGATACTCCCCCCGAACACACCCCGAGTGATGGAGAGCTCGCAGGGCTCCTCGAGCGCGTGACCGCCGGGGACACGGGGTCCATGGACGTGCTATTCCGCGCCGTGTACGGGGAACTCCGCACCATGGCGGAGCACAGGCTCAGGTTCGAATCGCCGGAGATCACACTGCAGGCCACGGCGCTCGTGCACGAGGCCTACCTCAAACTCCTGCCGCGTCGAGAGGGGGCCTGGGCGGGGCGTGGTCACCTGCTTGCAGCCGCGGGAGAGGCCATGCGGCGGATACTCGTGGATCACGCCCGGGCCAAGGGAAGGGACAAGCGCGGCGGCTCGGGCCAGCGCGTCCGCGTGGAGCTTTCGGACGTTGGGCCGCTGCGTGACGAGGCCGAACTGGTGGAACTGGACGCGGCCATCTCCCGCCTTGCGGAGATCGAGGAGGCTTCGGCCCGTATCGTGACCATGCGATTCTTCGCGGGGATGACCGAGGCGGAGGTGGCGGCGCACCTGGGAGTCAGCGAGCGCACGGTCCGTCGACAGTGGACGTACGCGCGGGCGTGGCTCGCCCGGGAGTTGCGTGGCGACCACAGCGAAGGTGCGGGAGTCCGCCCATGACCGTTCCCGGCACAGGCCCCGCACCCGACCGTGTCGCGGAGGTGCTGGACCGCGCTCTTGAGCTCCCGCCGGAGCAGCGGGCGGCCTTCGTGCGCGAGGCGGCGGGCGGGGACACTGCGCTCGTGCGGGAGGTTTCCTCGCTGCTGCGCGCCCTCGCCGGCGCCGGGGCGTTTCTTTCACTGCCCTCGGGGGCGGGGCGAGACGCGCTGGTGGGGGCGTCGATCGGCCCGTACCGCGTGGAGGGACGCATCGGCGAGGGCGGGATGGGCGTGGTGTACCGGGCCCGCGACGAGCGGCTGGGCCGGAGCGTCGCGCTCAAGGTGCTTCCGCAGGCGGTGGCGACCGATCCGGCGCGCCGCGCGCGGCTCGAGCGAGAGGCCCGGGCGCTGGCAGCGCTCAACCACCCCAACATCGGGGCGATTTACGGGCTGGAGGATGACCCGGGTGCTTCCGGCCCGGTGCTGGTGCTTGAGCTCGTGCGCGGTGAGACACTCGCATCTCGGCTGGCGAAAGGTCCGCTGGCCATGGACGAGGCGGTGGCGGTCGCATCACAGATTGCCCGCGCCCTGGAGGCGGCGCACAACGCCGGCGTGGTGCACAGGGACCTGAAGCCCGCGAACGTTGTGATCGACGACGCCGGTGCAGTGAAGGTGCTGGACTTCGGGCTGGCCAAGCTCGCGGAGCGGGTTGACACGGAGGTTCCGGGGTCCTCGTTGACGGTGGACGGCGCGGGCAGCGGCGGGCCCATGGGTGCGCCTTCCTCGCACGCTGCCCTGGACTTGCCGCACGCGGACGCTCTGGCGACGCAGGAGGGGATGGTCGTGGGGACGGCCGCGTACATGAGCCCCGAGCAGGCGCGTGGCAAGGTGTCCGACAAACGGGCGGACCTTTGGGCGTTCGGCTGCGTGCTCTTCGAACTGGCGAGTGGACGCCGCGCGTTCCCAGGAAACTCCGTGCCCGAGGTGCTGGACGCCGTCATCGCCGGGGCTGTTGCCTGGGGCTCCCTGCCCGCGGGCACGCCGCCGGGCGTCCGCAGGGTCATGGAGCGGTGCCTGAGGGTCCACCCGGATGCGAGGCTGCGTGACGCGGGCGACGCGCGCGTGGAATTGGAAGAGGCGATGGCTGCCCCTGCGGCCCCGCGCCGTTGGGGTTGGTGGCGGGTGGTGGGGGGCGCCGCCGTGCTGCTGCTCGCCGGGGTCGTGGGATCGGTCGTGTCGGCACGGCCGCCCGCATCCACCCCTGCCCGGAGCACGTCGCTGGTGCTCCCGGAGGGCGAGTTCATCGCGCCCAGCATGAGCCAGCCGCTCCGGTTTACCAATGGCGGCGAGGCCGTCGTGCTGAGTGCGGGGCCGCGCCGCGGCTCGGGGATGGTCTATCGCAGGTCATTGGATTCTTTCACCTTTGAAAGGTTCGAGGTGGAGGGTGTGTGCCTCGAGCCCTCGCCGGACGGTCTGAAGATCGCCATGTGGCGGCGGGACGCGTCTGGCGACGGGAACGGTCGCCTGGTGGTGCTGGATTCACGCACCATGAAGGTGGTTGTGGAAGGGCCGGCGATGCGCCCGTACCTCGGAGGGTTGGCCTGGCTCGATGATCGGCGCATTGTCTGTTCTGTGGACAAGGGTGTGCTGAAGGTCTGGGATACTCAGGAGGGCGGCTTCGAGCCTCTGACGCACGAAGAGACGGGGTACTACACGCAGCCCTACCGGGCGCCCCGCGGGCGAGGTGTGCTTGCCACGCGCTTTGTCCGGGAAGGTGGCGGGCGATCGGTCGGGATCGACCTTGTCTCTCTGCAGGACGGTTCGCGGGCGGAGGTCTTGCCCGACGCGGCGTGTCCGCGGATGCTGGGCGGTGACATCCTGCTGTTCTACCGCGATGCGGGGCTGTGGGCCGCGCAGCTGGACGAGTCCGTGCGCCACGTGGTCGGGAGGCCTGTCCGTGTGCTGGCGGGTCTCCCGCCAGCCTCCGATCCGGTCCCGTTCACCGTGTACGACGTCTCTCCGCGGGGCGCGCTGGCGTTCATCCCGGGGACGACGACGTACCAGGCGACCGCGATCGCGTGGGTGGACGAGACGGGGCAGGCGAGCCCGATCATCGGGTTCAACAGGCCGATCTGGGCGGTGCGGCTGTCACACGATGGGTCGCGCGCCGTGGTCGTGACGGGCGAGTATGGGGAGCAGGGGGAGCTGCGCGTGGTGGACCTGGGGTCCAACCGGGATGTCTCCGTTGCGAGCTTCGCGCAGAATGTCGGCCTGCCGCTCTGGACGCGGGACGACGCGTATGTCGTCTTCAACACGAAAGAGGCGAACGACACGGGCCATCGGTTGTGGCGCGTGCGGGCGGACGGATCGGCACCGCCGGAGCTCCTTCGCGTCATGCCCGAAGGGCAGTGGTGCGACCCCACCGACGTCACGCCGGACGGGCAGGACATCATCGGCGCGGTGTTCGTGGGGCCCGGCAACGTGACCGATCTGTTCCTGATCCCGTTCGATGGGGCCAAGCCCATGCGGAAGCTCCTCCCGACGGCGGGCGACCGGACCAACGGCAGGATCAGCCCGGACGGGACGGTGCTGGTGTGGGCCGGCAGCGTGTCCCCCGGGGACCGTTCGGAGGTGTATGTCCAGCCGTACCCCGCGTTGGACAGGCTCGTCAGGGTCTCGCAGGAGGGGGGATTCCGCGTGTCGTGGGCGGCCCACGGCCGCCGGCTGGCGTACCGGTGGGGCGACAGCCTGAACGTGGTCGATATCGGGCCGGACCTTTCCGTGAGCCGGCCCCTGATCAGCCTCCAGGACCTGCCGGAGTCGCGCTTCGACGCAGCGCCCGAGGGCACGAAGTTCCTGATGGCCGCCCCGACCGGCGGGAGCAAGCCCGCGAACATGATCCAGCTCGAGGAGGGGTTCGAACAGCGGGTCCGCGCGGCCCTCCGGTCCGCGAACGGCGGCTGACGACGCGCGGTGCATTCCCCGCGGAGATCAGAGCAGGGGGTTCTTGGCGCCCCTGGTGTACTCGCACGCCGGGCTCATGTTGGGCATGGGGTTGAGCAGCACATCGGTGTAGAGCTCGCTCGCGTCCGGCACAGGGCTGGCCTCCGCGAACTCCACAGCCTTCTTCACCACATCGCGCACGTCCGCCTGCATGTCCAGGAAGTGGGGCTCGGAGAGCGCCGGCTTGCCGTGGTCCTTGCGTTCGCTCATGAGGTAGTGCGCGTAGCGGTCGATCGAGTCCTTGGCCTTGAACTGCTCCACCTCCTCCTTCGTGCGGTACTTCTGAGGGTCGCTCATGGAGTGGCCCAGGTACCGGTACGTCTTGAGGTCGATGAACGCGGGCTTCTGCTCCTCGCGGCACCAGTCCACGACGGGCTTGAGGTGGTCGTACAGGTCGATCAGGTCGAACCCGTCGATGATCTCGCCGCGGATGCCGTACGCGCCGGCCTTGGCACGCAGGTCGTGGGCCATGGTGGTGCCGCGGTTGATGGCGGTGCCCATGCTGTACCCGTTGTTCTCCACGATGTAGATCACCGGGATGTCCCAGAGGCCCGCGAGGTTCATGGCCTCGTGCAGTGCGCCCTGGTTCAACGCCCCGTCGCCCAGGTACGCGAGCGCAACCTTCTTCTTCGCGGGGCCGCCATGGATGCCCTTCTGCACCACCTCCCACTCGTAGCGTGCGGCGAAGGCAAGGCCCGTGCCCAGAGGCGTCTGCGCGCCGACGATGCCGTGCCCGCCGAACATCCAGTGCGGGCGGTCGAACATGTGCATGCTGCCGCCCTTGCCCTTGGCGCAGCCCGTCGACTTGCCGTACATCTCGGCCATGCACGCCCCGGCGTCCATGCCACGGGCCAGGGCGTGCCCGTGATCGCGGTACGCCGTCACGATCGGGTCGTCGTTGTGCAGGCAGGCGATGGTGCCGACCGCGGCCGCCTCCTGGCCGGTGTACAGGTGGCAGAAGCCGCCGATCTTGGCCTGCTGGTAGGACTGGCCGCAGCGGTTCTCGAATTCCCGGATCAGCAGCATGTCCCGCAGCCACTTCAGCAGCACCTTCTGGGAGACGTGGTCGCTTGGCCGGCCCTGCGGGCGGTTCTCGGGGTGGTTCATGGCGTGGAGGGCATCGGTGGTGGACGTGCGGGATGCTGCGGTGGTCATCGGGTGTCCTTCGTCACGGGCGTCCCTCCGGTTGTGGAGTACGTCCGATCAACTCCTGATTCGCACCTCGCGTGCACACTGCTTCCCGTGCGGGTCCGATCAGACACCGAACAAGCGGATCGGCCGGGCCGGCTCCCGCTTGACGGCAACGCTAATCATAGGTCGCAATCCAAGAAGGGTCAGGCTTTCGATGTCATCACCAACACCACTTGAAGAGGGCGGCATTCTGCTCCGGTTCCCCGAGGAGGCGGACCGGGCACCCTTTATCGCGTTGCGCCAAGCCAATGCTGGCCACCTTGAGCGATGGGAACCGCTCCCGCCCCCGGGGGCGGATGATTCCGTTTCCGCGAAGTTCGATCGGCTGATGCAGACCAGCGACAGCGAAGCGAGCAAGAGGCTGCTGGTGGCCCTGACAACGCACGCGGCAATCGCGGGGGCCGTGTCCCTCGGCGGGATCCAGCGTGGGCCTCTGCAGCAGGGGTACCTGGGGTACTGGCTTGGACGCGAGTTTGAAGGGCGCGGTGTCATGAGCCGGGCGATCCGCCTCGCTCTCCGGTACGCATTCTCACCGGAGAAACTGGGAGGGCTGGGGCTGCACCGCGTGGAGTGCAACGTCATGCCGGGCAATACCCGCTCGCTGGCGACCGCGAGGCGGGCCGGCTTTCGGGAAGAGGGGTACTCGCCCCGGTACCTGCAGATCGCCGGGCGTTGGGAGGATCACGTGCGATTCGCGATGACGGTGGAGGACTGGTTGATGGTGCAACGGCCAGAGGGCGGGTGAGTGCCCGCCGCGAGCTGGCGGACCCGCTCTTCCTCGCGACAACCCCTGCGCGCATCCGGTCCGGCCCGCCTCAGGACTTGCCCGCGCGCTTCTTCCGCGGCGCGGGGGCCGGAGGAACGGCCTGGGCGCGCGTTCCGGGCGATGGCCTGGCGTGGTCGTGCTTGTGGGTGGCGGCGAACTGCTTGAGCGGCGTGATCCCCACCTCGTCGCCGGCCTGAACGCCCAGCAGCTCCATCGCCTCGGTGGGGATGCGGACGGAACCCTGCGCGGGGGCGTCGACGAGCGTTTCGGTCGCGCGGAACTCGCCCTCGTGCGACATGACGCTCACGATGGCGCGAGCCCGGCACTTGGCGGCTTCCACAGGCTTGGCCAGCGGTGCGCGGCGCGTCCACTTGACAAGCGGGATGGAGTCGGTCGGCACGTCCACGTGGGGACCGCCGTCGAACGGATCGACGCAGCCCCGGTACTTGAACCCCAGCTGCTCCAGGATGCGGCGCGCAGGCGCCGTGTCTGTCGACACCTGACCCACGAGCTTCACGATCTCCATGGGCATCAGCGTGAGGTACACCTCCTCCTTGGGGAGCAGGTCGGAGATGAACGAGCGGTCGTACTGACAGAACCGGTCCGCATCGGCGTACTTGTACGGGATGAACTTGCGACCGAATGCGTCCCAGAACGGGCTGTCACCGTCGCTGGTCACGTGCCCGAGCATTTCCGCGAGCACCGTCCGGGCGAACACGGCCCGGTAGAGCCCGATGAAGTGGAACCGGACGAAAGAGAGGAACTTGCCCGGGCGGAGCGAGTGCCCCCGGAAACCCGGGTCCAGGATCAGCCCACCCACCTCGGTCGGTCCGGTCTCGTCCCCCTCCAGCCGGCCCACGGTGTGCGTCGTGCCGAAGCGGAGGGCTTCGCTGTAGAACCGCTTTTCGGAGACCGCGAAACGCCAGTTGGGGTTGCCGGGACCGCCCATGTGGGCACGCACCTGCGAGGTGCCGATGGGCCCGCCTTCCTTGTCCAGGATGGTGAACATGAAGGAGTCGCTGTCGCGCTCGGTCGCCGCGAGGCCGTCCATGGGGAGCGGCTTGGACTTGCGCGCGCGGTGGGTTTCCTCCTTGCCCACCAGCCTGCGGAAGCACCGGCGGGAATGCTCGACCTTGCCCGCGATGATGCGTTCATCGGGCGGCAGGTTGATGAAGTACACCGTGCGCGCCAGCTTGAGCAGCGTCGATACGTCCTCGGGTTTGGACTGGCGGATGAGGAACACGCAGGGGCCTTTCCGGAGCGCCGATGGTAGCGCACGGCCGGTAAGACCCCCGCGTTCCTGTCGGGGTTTCGTGTTAGTCGCGTGCTTCAGGGCAGTTGCGGCGGGGCGTGCAGGGGCGACAGGCACAGGCGTTGGCGTGCCCAGCGGATGTACGCGGCCGCCGTGAACCTCTGGTCCAGCTGCGCCAGCGGCTGAGCCCGGGCGCGCTCCAGGAACACGTCGATCGCGCCGGCAGAGTCCGATGGGGTGGGCAGTTCCGGCGCGGTGGTGAGCAGGTACATCGGCATCGAGATATTCGCGTTGGAGTACCCGGCGTCGTTGAGCTCGACAACGTCGTCCGTGCGGTCTTCCCACACAGCCAGGCCGTTGGTGGTTCCCTGCCACGGCTGGAAGGCGTTGACGCCGGTGCCCCAGTACTTGTTCCCCAACCAGCTGCCGCCGACGTCGGCGGGCAGGCCCGAGGGGATCTCGATGGACGCGACCACCCTGCCCGGCCCGTTCACGAAGGTGTTGTCGCCAATATCGCAGGTGTCCATGAGGGGGTAGCGGATCGCGAAGATCGGGCCGAGCCAGTCCATGCCCACGTTGTGGCGGAACACCGTGTTGTACGCGAAGTCGCCGACCGTGTAGGCGGGCTCATCGCCCCCTTGGGACCAGCCGTGGGCCACGATGTTGTCCTCGATGATCGCGCTCGATACCCGGCCCCACGAGATGCCGAAGCCGCGCACCAGGCGAGAGTCGCCCCAGCCGATATCGCCGCCGTCAATCACCGTGTTCCCGTAGATCACCCCCCGCGAGACCTGCTCGGCGGTCTGCGCCGAGTGCCCCATGGTGATGCCCAGCGGGTTTGCAAGCACGAGGTTCGCGATCGAGTCCATGCGCTGGCCGCGCATCTGGATGCCCGTGGCGGCCCCGCGGGCCACCACGCAGTTCCGCACCACGACGCCCGTCGCGGTCTGGGACAGGTACAGGTTGTGGCTGAGCATGGACGCCATGCGGTCCGGGTAGCGGTAGCCGTTGCGGTCGACCAGGCAGCCGTCGAACAACACGTCGAACACGTTCGCCACGTACGCGCCCTGGCTGGACCCGGAGGGGCCGGGGAACGCATCGAGGATCTCCGTCCGCTCGATGTGGAAGCCGGAAGCCGTCATGGGCGCGGGCGCGTCGATCGCGATGTTGCCGGCGAAGTTCTGGATGCGGCAGTCCCGGATGGTGAAGTCACCGCCCGTGGCCCACCAGGCCACACCCTGCGGCGAGTTGATCGCGGTACGGATCGCCTGGATGTCGAGGTTCTCGATCCGGAAGTGGGTGACGCCATCGCTCGTCTGGACGCGCAGCGGGTTGGTCTCGCTCCGGATGACCGGACGCGCCCCGGAGCCGTACGCGCCCACGACGATCGGCTGGGCGTTCGAGTAGCCGGACTTGCCCCACAGGCGGTCGGAGGGGTACAGCGTTTCGTTGGTCCACGTATCCCCGCGGCGCAGCAGCATCTGATCGCCCGAGTGGTTGCGGAGTTCCATGTAAGCTGCGCCCAGCGTGCGCTTGGGCGTGCTCGGGCTCAGGCCGCTGTTGGTATCCAGCCCCGTGGAACTGGACACGTAGATCGTCTGCGTCTCCTGCGAGGGGATGGACGAAGCCACCCCGCCCCCCAGGCAGGTCGCCGTCAGCAGGCAGCACGCGCCGGCTGTGATCAGCATGCTGCGGCCGGGCGCGCCCGCCGTTCCCACTCCAGGCGCCGCCCCCGTCTTGAGCGTGCGGATGAATGCCATGAAAAAGTACCTCCGTGTGGACAGACCGGCCCGCACGGGGACGCTGCCCCGTGTGGACCACGTGCGGGAAGGCCGGCGCGAACGCCGACCACGATGAGCCCGACGCATCGCCGCACGTCAGGAGCCACCACGACTGGAACAGGATTCCCCAGATTCACGCGGCTCATCCTGAGCCTGCGTTGGGAACGGAAACACCCGCCGTGGGAACTGCCCCGGGGACGGTGGGGCACGGAAGGCGTTACTCTGGGAAGTGCCGAGGGGCGGACTCGAACCGCCGACCTCCGGGTTATGAATCCAGCGCTCTAAACCAGCTGAGCTACCTCGGCAAGGTTGGTCGCAAGATTAGGAGCGCCAGAACCATGGGACAACCGTTGCTCCCAACGCAGCGTGCGTCGTTGTGTTGCACCAAGGGCACGGTTTTTCCTCCAATAGCCCAAATCCATGCGCTCGGACGGTCACGGAGATGGGGGGGACGCAGCGCCGTCGATTCGCTCGATCGTGAGGCGGAGCACGGCAAACCCCTCCAGCTGGAAGTACTCGACCTCCAGCGGCACGCTCCTCGCTTCCGGCAGGTGCAGGGTCGCCTCGTCCCGGGCAGGGCCGTGCAGGCTCCAGTTTTCGATCAAATTCTTCCCGTCCGCCTTGAAGCGCACGCCGTCGTCGCTCTCCACGATGAACTTCCAGTCGCCCCGTGGGAGGGAGATGTTTGTGGTTGCAAGCATGCCGAACTGGTTCGCCTTGAACGCTCCGTCCGCGAGCTTCTTGCCCGCGTCGGCATCCAGCACACGCACGGTACGGGCGGGCCCGTTGTACCCGAACGGAAGGTCCAGAGCGGGCAGTGTCACCGTGACGGCGTTCTCGCGCTGCGAGCCCGCCCTCCACGCGCTCTCATCTGCGCGCGGGTCGGACTCGTTCGTGAAGAACGTGGCTTTCCAGCTCGCCTGTACCACGGCTCCGCGCACTTCGCACGACCAGGCGCCGTCGACCAGCCGGTAGGCGTACTCGGTGTAGCCTCCCTCGCCGGCGATGCTGAGCTTGAGGGGCTGGAGCGCAGTGGGCAGGGCGGACCAGTACTCCTTCTCGTGCGTCAGGAGGTTCTCCGCGTACAGGTCCTTGGACGTGCCGCGCACCTCGTACACCACGCCCCGCCCGCTGCGCTGACCCAGGCGGACGGTGGGTGACTCGTGGTCCCAGGGGCCCCAGTCGTCCATGATGATGTGGGACCGCCCGGCGATGCCCGCGCGTGCGCCCACCGGGTGCGCGCTCCCAGGCACCCCCGGGGCCGGGATCACGAAGTCCGGCACACGCGTCACGGGCTGGGGGCGCACCCCCTGGGGGCTGGACACCGGGATGCCCGCGGGGGGAAAGTCGAACGTGTTCACCCCCTCGAAGTTGTCGCCGAACTTGCTCTTCTGCCCGCCGCTGCTGTCCCGCAGCTCGAACCCTATCGGGGGCTCCGCGGGGCGCGCGAAGGTGTCGCGCATCGTCTTCTCGTCCGCGCGCACCGTGTTCCCGGCGAACGTGTTGTCGGACACGCCCCTGTACGGCGTCTTGACACCGGGCAGGTTCTCCAGCGCCGGCTCGTCCTGGTCCCACCAGATGCAGAAGGCGGCGCGGTTGTTGTCGAAGGTGTTCTCGAGCACGCGGTTCCCCGAGCCGTGCTCGATGTTGACGCCCCCGCGCTCCAGCCCGTACCCCAGACCGCCCGTGCGAGCGAAGACATTGCGTGCGATGAGCGTGTCGCGGGAATAGCCCCCCCACACGCCGCAGATCGCGTCCTCCACGAACCGGTTGCCGGCGATGATGTTGCGGGCGCTGAAGGTCATCTCCAGCCCGTGGGCGGGGGCGAAGGAGAAGTCGTTGTTCAGGATGAGATTGTCGTTGTTCCCGCTGTCGGCGTAGTCCACCGGCCCGTCCACCGGGTCCTTCTGACCGATGGCCTCCTTGCCGGCGAAGCCGAAGAACCCGTCCCCGCAGCATGTCGCAGAGTTCTCGGCGAAGGTGTTCCCGCGGCACTGCTCGAAGACCAGCAGCCCGGCGGAGTCCTGCCCGCGGTTGTACACGCCCTCGCTGTGCCCCCGCACGCAGAAGTCCAGGGCGTTGCGCGCAACCATGTTCCTGCTGCTCCGCCACATGGCCAGCCCCCAGCCGGACAGGAACGAGCAGTCGTTGTCGTACACCCGCGAGTCATTGACCCGGTCGAGCATGATCCCGTTCTGCGAGCGCCGCACACGGGCCCCGTGGATGGTGACGCGGGAGGAACGCTCCACCAGCACCGCAGCGCCGTACCTGGTCGCCCATTCCCGATCGTCGTTGTCGTGCGGCCAGAGCCAGTCGGCCGAGTCCTCCGCCCAGGGCCTGCTGCCCAGGTGCTGCCGGAAGTTGTCCGCGATGTCGGCGTTCTCGATGGTCAGACCATCGGCGTGCGTTGCCCAGACGGCGAGCCTGCAGCCCCGGATGCGCGGGGCGCGCAGCGTGACGTTCCTGCGCCCGTCGATGCGCACGCCCACTCCGGTGAGCGCGTCCCACCGGCCTGCGAACCCCGCCGCGACCAGCGTCGCGTCGTCCGCAAACTCCACGGTGACGCCGTCGGCGGTGACGTGCAGCACCCCGTCCCCGTCGCTGTCCTCGATCACCGCGCCGGCGGGGATCAGGACGCGGCACGAGCGGTCGATCCGCGTGTTGTCACGGGTCACCGTGATGGTGGGGAGGGGGTCGGGGGCGCCGGCGAGCGCGAGCAGCAGGGCGATCATGCCCAAAGGCTACGCGTGGGCCCGGCCGCCCCCGATCATGCTGACGGCCACGGCGGCCAGCACCAGCAGGAACGCGAGCATGTCGTTCCAGCGGGGGCGTTCCTTGAGCACGAGCGTGGTGAAGACCACAAACACGACGAGCGTGATGGCCTCCTGCATGATCTTGAGCTGCGGAGTGGAGAACGGCCCGCCGAAGCCGGCGTTCCCGAGCCTGTTGGCGGGCACCTGCAGGCAGTACTCGGGCAGGGCGATCAGCCACGAAATACCGATGGCCATCACCATGGGCCAGGCCTTCTGCTTGACGTGCCAGTACCAGGCGAACGTCATGAAGATGTTGGAACCCACCAGGAGCAGGATGGACGTGAGCGCGCGGTTCATGCCCCCAGCGTAGAGCGGCCGTGTGGTGCCGCGCCGGGGTCAGTCGCCGGACTCGACCACCTCGACGGTGACGCCGCCATTGTCCGTCTCGACCTCGCTGTCTGCGCCGCCCTGCCCGAACTGCCACGTGCCCTCGTCGCGGGCGGGCTTCCCCACGGCCTTCGCGTGTGCGCCCTTGACGGAAATAGTCCCGTTGCTGGTCTCTGCGTGCAGCTTGCCGGCGAACGCCGGGCCGACCCGCAGGTGCACGCCGCCGTTGTTGGTGTGGATCCGCACCGGCCCCGGCGCCTTGCCCTTGAGCGACACGTCCACGCTGGCGTTGGAGGTGTCGATCGTCACCGGGCCCTGCACGTCGGTGGCCTTCACGCGGCCGTTGCTCGACTTCGCGTCGACCTTGCCCGTGACGGCGTTGGCTTCGATGGACCCGTTGCTGGTGTCGGCCTTGAGATCTCCCTCCCACGCGTCCACGCCGATGGACCCGTTGGAGGTGCCGAGCGTTGCCGCGCCGGACAGGCCCTTCGCGGTGATCGACCCGTTGCTGGTGGTCGCCGTCACGGCGCTGACATCGGGGATGGAGACCTCCAGGTCGCACCCCTCGCTGGACTTGCGGTCGTTGCCGGGCCATGTCACGGACACGGTCAGCGAGCCGTCGGCGTTGCGGACCGTCGTGACCTTGGTTGCGTCCAGCCGTTCCTGGGTAGTTGCCCGGAGTTTGGCGGTGACCCGGACCTTGTCCCCGCTCCCCTTGGTGACCTTGATCGAGCCGTTGTCCGTCGACACGCGCAGGGGCTTGCCCACGGTGTGGGCCGTTTCACTCTCCTGCGTTGCGGTGAACTTCGCCGCCTGAGCCATGCCAAATTGGGCGGCGTACGACGGGGTCGCCAAAACCGGCAGCACCGCAGCGCCGCAGAGCACCAATACGGACGCGACAGGCACGGAAAGGAAGCGACGGATCATGCTGCACTCCCGATGAACGCCGGTCCGCACCGGCGGAGAAACACCGTAGGGGTGACCGGCTGGTCACGCCGAATCTTCTTGGGGGGTTGGTCGTGCCGATTTCACCGAGGGCATCCCGTGTTCGGCCAGGGCCACAGCGCAGCGTCCTGCAACGTCATAGATGTGGACTTCGGCGGGCGGCTGCTCATCGCTCCAAGGGAGATTGTCCCTGTTCCCGCTCCGGCATACCCCGCCCTGTGCTGCGGGGCGGGCCACAACAAGGTCGATCCTTGAAGTCGGGTCCGCAACGCCAACAAGGGCCTTCCGCGCCTTGGCCCGCGTGACGCGGAGGGGCTTGGGCTCCAGGAGCGGCAGCCACCGCACATCGTCGATCGTCAGAGAGCCGCGGCTTGTCCGGAAGAGGGCGCTCCCCGCCGTCGGCGTTCCTGCCGCCAGCACCTCGAAGCCGGCGTCCAGGGCCAGCATGCGCTTGCGGATCGTGTGCACTGCCAGCTGACCGCTGTCGCACCCCACCCATCCGCGCCCCATGCGGTGTGCCACGGCGAGCGTGGTGCCCGAGCCCGCGAAAAAGTCGGCCACCACGTCCCCTGGCCGGGAGGCCCACCGGATGATTCTCTCGAGGAGCCCCTCGGGCTTCTGGGTAACGTACCTGATGGCAAGCTCTCGTTTGGAGGCATGGCGCAGCGGGCGCACGCCTTCATCGTCCCACAGCGTGTCCAGCGGCGCGTCCTTGTAGACAGCCCCGTCGGGCCCGCTGCGGAGGAAGTACTTCACGTACTGCGTGCCCGACGGCGAGGTGTGCACCCGCCCTTCCTTGGCGAGCTGGCTCATGCTCGCGTCCGTGTAGTCTCCGCGTGGTGCGGTCGTGAACCAGGCGTTCTTCGCCGGATCCCACCTTGCCCCCTTGGGCGTACCCCGGCGCGTGAGCGGGACGGGCGTGCTCCGCATCGGCGGCTCGCCGCGGAAGGGCGCCCCCGCGGTCTTGGAGAACACGAGGATGGAATCCACGCAACGCCCAAGCTGGGCGCCGCGCGCCTGACGTCCCAGGTTGGGTGCCCGCCGCCACACGATCTCGTTCCGGAAGTGGCCCCTCCCAAACACCTCCTCCAGCAGCAGGCGCAGCCACGCGGAGGCGCGCCAGTCGCAGTGCACGAAGATCATGCCGTCATCGTGCAGGAGCTGGTGCATCAGCACCAACCGCTCAAACATGAACTGGCAGTAGTCGGCGTCTGCCCATGCATCCGCATAGGCCATGGCCTCTTCCCCGTGCCCCACCTGCACCCCGTGTGTCGCCTGCATTGCGTAAGGGGGATCGATGTAAATGAGGTGTGCGCGTTCGTCCCGCCCGAGCAGGTGCCGAAGGGCGTCGGCATTGTCGCCCTGAAAAAGCCTTCCCTGCCGAAGGGCACCGGCGGAGGGCGCGTCGAACGTCTCCCAGGGCACAAAAATCTCGTCCTCCACCTTTGCCGGGGGCCGCTTGTTTTCCCACGCCAGCGTCACAGCCGCCTTCTTCATTCGGGGAGAACGAGACATGCCGGATGCTATTGGCGTCGGCAGACTTGACAGAGGCTCAGCGGGGGCGAATGATATAAACAGTTGTTTGAATCGGATGTTTGAGTAGGAATATTGGGCAGAATGATGTCCGCCGTTGCTCCCACACCCTCGCAGCCGTCTCCGGAGAACCCAGCCGAACAGGGTGCCGCCACCCGGGCCAGGTTGCTGGAGGTTGCGGGCGAGGAGTTTGCCCGTCGGGGATTTCACGACGCGACTGTGCGGGAGATCTGCAAGCGGGCGGGGGCAAATATCGCGGCGATCAACTACCACTTTGGTGACAAGGCGGGCCTGTACCGCGAGGTGTTCCGGACCGCGGTCTGCCGCTTCCGCGAGGGCGGCAAGCTGGTAGTGCCCGCGGAGGGGACGCCCGCCGAGCGTTTGAGCACCTTCCTGCGCCTGTTCATGGAGCGCGTGACAGGGAACGAGCACCCCGCCTGGGCACCGACACTGATGATGCGGGAGATGATCGAGCCGACGGAAGCGCTGGACGAGGTCGTGCAGGGGATGATCCGGCCGACCTTTTTCGGCGTGGCGGGGGTGGTGGGGGAACTGCTGGGCCGGCCCGCAACGGACGGCGTGGTGCTGCGTTCGACCGCCAGCATCATGTCCCAGTGCGTGTGGTATCGGCACTCCTCGCACATCGTGAAGCGGCTCTTCGACGGCACGGCGGTGGGGTCCGACACTCCCCGGCAGCGTGCCGAGCACATCGCGGCGTTCTCTCTGCTCGCGCTGGAGTCGCTGCGGGCATCGGGGGGCGGTGGCGCGTGCTGATCGTTGCGCTGCGGATGCTCTTCCGCGACACGCCCAAGTTCTTCGGCATCGTGATGGGCGTGACGCTCGCCTCCATGGTGATCACCTGGCAGGGCTCCATTTTCGTGGGGCTGATGTCCCGCACGTTCGCGCTCATCACGGACATGGGTGACCCCGACGTGTGGGTCATGGAGGAGAAGGTCGCGTTCATCGACGACACCAAGCCGATGCAGGACACGGCGCTGTACCGGGTGCGGGGCATCGAGGGCGTCGCGTGGGCGATGCCGTTCTACAAGGGCAACCTGCGGGCCCGCATGGCCGACGGGAGCATCCAGAACTGCAACGTCTTCGGCATCGATGACGCGACGCTCGCGGGCGGGCCGCCCCGGATGATCGAGGGGCGGATCGAGGACCTGCTGCGGGCGGACGCGGTGATAGTGGACAGCGTCGGGGCCTCCACCCGCCTCGCCAAGATCGGCCCCGGGGGGGAGAAGGTGCCGCTGAAGGTGGGCGACACGCTGGAACTGAACGACCGGCGCGCGGTGGTGGTGGGTATTTCACAGAACACGCGCAGCTTCCAGAGCCAGCCCTCGATCTACACGACCTACTCCCGCGCAGTGCAGTTTGCCCCCCGGGAGCGGAAGATGCTCTCGTTCATCCTGGTCAAGGCCAAGCCCGGCCAGGAGTGCACGGACCTGACGCGGCGCATCTCCGAGAAGACCGGGCTGGCGGCCTACCAGGCCAAGGACTTCAAGTGGAAGACGGTGATGTACTTCGTGCAGAACACGGGCATCCCGATCAACTTCGGCATCGCCGTCGGGCTTGGCTTCCTCATCGGAACGATCATCACCGGGTTCATGTTCTACTCCTTCACGCTCGACAACCTCCGCTACTTCGGCACGCTGAAGGCCATGGGCACCAACGATTCGACCCTGATGCTCATGGTGCTCACGCAGGCCCTGGTGGTGGCGTTCATCGGGTTCGGCCTGGGCATAGGGCTGTCGTGCCTGATGGGCGCCGGTGCCGCGCGGGGCGGGGCCCTGGCGTTCCGCATGATCTGGCAGCTGGTGTTCATGGCGGGGGCCGCGGTGCTGATCATCTGCAACCTCTCCGCGATGCTGAGCATGATCAAGGTCATCCGCCTCGAACCGGCGGTCGTCTTCAAGGGCTAGCAAGAGGCAACCATGAGCACCCACGGAACCAGCCCCGCCCCCGGCGCCCCCAACGGCACGATCGTGCACTGCCGCGCCGTCAAGAAGACCTACGGGGCGGGGCAGTCCGCCGTGCGGGCGCTGCGGGGCATCGACCTGGACGTCCGCCGGGGCGAGATGCTCATGCTGGTGGGGCCCAGCGGCTGCGGCAAGACCACGCTCATCAGCGTCATCGCGGGCGTGCTTGACCGCGACGAGGGCGAGTGCGAGGTGCTGGGCGCTGACTACGCCCGGATGAACGGCGCCGAGCGGGCCCGTTTCCGCGCGGTCAATGTCGGGTTCGTGTTCCAGGCGTTCAACCTCATCCCGACGCTCTCCATCGCCGAGAACGTGGCCGTGCCCCTGCTCATCAACGGCGTCCCCCGGCGCGAGGCGTTGGAACGGGCCCGGGCGGTGCTGGGCAAGGTGGGACTGGGCGACCGGACCGGCGACGAGCCACGCAGGCTGTCGGGAGGCCAGCAGCAGCGCGTGGCCATCAGCCGCGCCCTGGTGCACAACCCCAAGCTCATCGTGTGCGACGAGCCGACGAGCGCACTGGACCACGCGACGGGCCAGAAGGTGATGGAACTGCTCCGCGATATCGCGGCGGGGGGCGACCTCTCCCTGGTCGTCGTGACCCACGACCAGCGCATCTTCGAGTTCGCGGACCGCATCGCGGAGATGGACGACGGGCACATCGTGCGGGTCACGGCGGGCGAGGGTCACCGTCACGCGGCCCACGCGCACGCGGCGGAGGGGAAGTAGCTGTCCGGCAGGCAAGGAGACGAACATGATTCGTGCATTCCTCATCCCGTTGCTCGCGATCGTGGGCATTGTCTTCGCGGTGGTCACCGTCGTGAAAGGCAGCGTGCCCCCGCCCGCCTCGCCCCCGGTCATCGAGCCGGCCCGCGCACCCTACGACTCATTCGTCGCCGGGTCCGGCCTTGTGGAGGCCAGCAGCGAGAACATCGCCATCGGCTCGCCCGTCGGCGCCATCGTCGTGAAGGTGCACGCCCGCGTCAACGACAGCATCCGGCGCGGGGACGTGCTCTTCGAGCTGGACAGCCGTGAACTCCAGGCGGAGCAGCTCATCCGCCAGGCGCAGCTCAAGGTGGCGGAACAGCAGCTGGCCAGGCTGACGGCCGGCACCCGCCCGGAACAGATCCCGCCCGCCCGCGCCAAGGTCGACCAGACGCAGGGGGAGATCGTCGGCGCCAAGGCCCTGCTCGACGAGGCCCAGGCCCAGCTCAACCGGGCACGGCAGATGGCCGACGCCCGCGCGATGAGCGAGGAGGAAGTGACGCGCCGGACGTTCGCCGTCACCTCCGCCCAGGCCCGCCTGGTGCAGGCTCAGGCCGCGGACGCCGAGGCCCGCGCACAGCTCGCCCTGCTGGAGGCGGGCACATGGAACGCGGACATCCAGGTCGCGCGTTCCCAGGTGGACCAGGCGAAAGCGTCGGTGGACGCGCTGGCCATCGAGATCGACCGGCGGCTGGTCCGCAGCCCCATCGAGGGAGTTGTCATGCAGAGCGACATCAGGGAAGGCGAGTTCGCCCCCGCCGGCGCCCTGGCGGAGCCGCTCATGCTCGTCGGCACCACCAGCCCGCTGCACATCCGGGTCGACATCGACGAGAACGAGGCGTGGCGCGTCCGTGCGGGCTCCAAGGCCACCGCCTTCGCGCGCGGCAACAAGGACATCACCACACCGCTCACCTTCGTCCGCTTCGAGCCCTACGTCGTCCCCAAGAAGTCGCTGACAGGGGCAAGCACCGAGCGCGTCGATACCCGTGTGCTGCAGGTTATCTTCGCGTTCGACCCCAAGGACATGCCCGTGTACGTCGGTCAGCAGATGGACGTGTACATCGAAGCGACCCCCTCGGGGCGGGGTGGGGGGACACCCACCTCGGCGCAGCAACCGAACAACTGAACCGGCCATCTGACAGGTGGCCTGCCCACCCGTCGGGGGGCCGACCTCTCTTCCCAGCTCACCCCCCAGCTTACACCCAAGGAACCGCGGAACCTACTCATGACCATGGACCACACACTCTGCACCCTTCGTACCAGCGCCCTGCTGACCGCCGCGGCGGGCAGCACCCTCCTCGTGGCGTGCAAGGCCGTCGGGCCCGACTACACACCGCCCACGACCGCGACACCCGAGGCGTTTGCCAGCACCAGCGGCGGAGCCATCCCGAGTGTGGCCCAGCCGCTGACACCCGGAGAACTGGCGTCGTGGTGGGCCCGCTTCCAGGACCCGGTGCTGGACGCCCTCATGCAGCGGGCGATCACGAACAACAAGGACCTCCGCGTGGCCCTGGAGCGCGTGCAGGAAGCCCGGGCCCTGCGGGGCGTGGCCCAGGCCGGCACACTGCCGACGGTCGATGCCCAGGGCAGCATCTCGCGGTCACGCAACAGCGACACGCTGGGCGGGCCCAGCATCCGGGGTGACCAGAACCACTGGGAGGCCGGGCTGGACGCTTCCTGGGAGATCGACGTGTGGGGCGCAGTGCGCCGGGATGTGGAGGCGGCGAACGCCGACCTGGGAGCGGCCGAGGAGAACCGCAACGCCGCCATGGTCACCGTGACCGCGGAGGTCGCCCGCAATTACGTCGAGCTCCGCCTGGCCCAGATGCGTCAGGGCATCGTGGACCGGGGGGTGACGACCCAGCACGACACCGTTGACCTGGTCCGCACACGGCTGGACGCCGGCCTGGGAACGCAGCTGGAACTCGCGCAGGCCCAGGCACAGCTCGCGTCGCGGGAGAGCCAGAAGCCGCTCCTGGTCATCGCCGAGCGGGCGGCGCTCAACCGCCTGGCGGTGCTCGTGGGCGTGTACCCCGGCGAGCTGCAGCAGGAACTTGCCGTCGCGGCGCCACTGCCCAAGGCAGACGGGCCGGTCGCCACGGGCGTTCCTTCGGAGCTGCTGCGGCGCAGGCCGGACATCCGGGCGGCGGAACGGCGCATCGCAGGGGCCAGTGCGCGGATCGGCGTGGCAACGGCGGACCTCTTCCCGCGGTTCAGCCTCAACGGGTCGTTCGGTCTCCGGAGCGAGGAGCTCGACAACTTTGCCGACATGCACAGCCGGTTCTGGAGCTTCGGCCCGGCCGTGCGCTGGAACATCTTCGACGCGGGGCGGGTCCGCCGGAACATCGAGGCCGCGAATGCCAGGGAACGGCAGGCGTTCCTCACCTACGAGCAGACGGTGCTGACCTCGTTCGAAGAGGTCGAGAACGCCCTGGTGGGGCTCGGGCAGCAGCAGACACGCTGGGATGCGCTGACGCGCAGCATCCAGGCCAACGAGCAGGCTGTCTCGCTCTCGCAGGAGCGGTACCGCTCGGGCGTCAGCGAGTTCCTGAACGTGCTGGAGAGCCAGCGGCAGCTCTACGACGCGGAAGACGCAGCTGCCCAGAGCCAGGGCGCTGTGCTGACGTCCCTGGTCGCGTTGTACAAGTCGCTGGGGGGTGGCTGGCCGGAGCCGGCGCCGAGCGAGTTCGGCCCGGCGGCGAAGTAACACTGCTACGCGAAGGCCAGCGTGGCGCCGGCCATCCTGGCCTCGTGATCGATGAGCCAGCGCTTGCGCCACAGCTTCCCACCATAGCCGGTGAGCGAGCCGTCGCTGCCGATGACGCGGTGGCACGGGATGACGACGGCGATGCGGTTCTGGCCGTTCGCGCGGGCCACGGCCCGGGTGGCGGCGGGCTGCCCCACGGTCCTGGCCAGCGAGAGGTAGGAGGTGGTTGCGCCGCACGGGAGTGCAACCAGCGCGTCCCACACGCGCCGCTGGAACGGCGTGGCCGGCGCGTCCAACGGGACATTGAACGCGCCGCGGAGACCCGCGAAGTACTGCCCCAGCTGCGACCGCAGGGCCGACAGGGCCACGTGCTCTGCCTCGGGGAAGTCCGTGCCGAAGTGCGCGCCCAGGAACGCAAGCTCCGCGGAGAGTGCGCGCCGATCGTGGAACTCCAGCAGGCAGACACCCCTCGCCGTGGCGCACGCGGTCATCGCGCCCAGCGGGGTCTCGAATGTGCATCGGGCGTAGTCCATGCCCCACGGTATCGCCGCTCGCCCAGGCCGCGTCAGCCGGCCAGGCGTGCGTCGGCATCCCCCTCGTGCGGGGCGAGCATGCCCAGGGCCTTCATCTTCTTGTACAGCGTGGTGCGGTTGATGCCCAGCTGCTCGCTGGTCTTCTGCCGGTTCCAGTGGTTCGCCCTGAGGGCGCGCTGGATGATCTGACGTTCAGGCTCCCGCAACGCTTCGTCCAGCGTCATCGGCACCCAGGGCGCCTCGTCGCCCGCTCCTGCCTGGGTGGACAGGGAAGGGGCGTGGCCCGCGGGCGGTGCGCAGACATGATCCGGGAGGTCGTGCAGCTCGATGGTCTGGCCCCGGGCCAGCACCGCCGCGCGCTCGATGATGTTCTGGAGCTCACGCACATTGCCCGGGTAGTGGTAGCGGCGCAGGGCGTCCAGGGCCTGGGGCGTGAAGCCCACCAGCTGCCGCTGCAGGTCCGCGGCATACTTCTCCAGGAAGAAGCGGGCCAGGCCCTCGATGTCGCTGACGCGTTCCCGCAGGGGCGCCAGCTCGATCTTGACGACGTTGATCCGGTAGTAGAGGTCCTGGCGGAACAGCCCCTGCGCGACCAGGTTCTCCAGCGGCTGGTTGCTGGCCAGGATGACCCGGACGTCGACCTCCAGCGTCTGCGTGCCGCCCACGGGCTCGAACTTGCGCTCCTGCAGCACCCGGAGCAGCTTCAGCTGCATGGCCGGGCTCGCGGAGTTGATCTCGTCCAGGAAAATGGTGCCCCCGTTGGCCGCGAGGAACCGGCCGACCTTGTCCGCGTGCGCACCGGTGAACGCCCCCTTCACGTGGCCGAAGAGCTCGCTCTCCAGCAGTGTCTCGGGGATGCTGCCGCACGCCAGCTCGACAAAGGGCTTGTCCTTGCGGGGCGAGTAGTTGTGGATCGCGTGGGCGATCAGGCTCTTGCCGGTGCCCGACTCGCCGGTCATCAGCACCGTCGTGCGGCTGGGCGCAACGGCCTTCACCAGCTCGAACACCTTCGCCATCCGAGGGTCCGCACCGATGATGTTGGGCAGGGCGAACCGGTCCTCCAGCCGCTCCCGCAGGTTGACGTTCTCCGTGAGCAGGGCCCGCTGGCGCAGGGCCCGCTCCAGCGCCATCCGCAGCTCCGCGTCCACCAGCGGTTTGGTGAGGTAGTCGCACGCCCCCAGTCGCAGGCACTCCACAGCGGATTCCACGCTCCCGTAGCCCGTCATCACGATGACCGGCAGATCACGCCGGGCCCGCTGAAGGCTCCTCAGCACCTCGCCGTCCCGCGCGTCGGGGAGGCCCAGGTCCACCAGCGCCGCATCGAAGGCCGCGCCGGGCTGGCGCACCGCCGCCAGCGCTTCGTTGGACGAGAACGTGGTGGTGGAAGAGTGTCCCTCGCCGGAAAAGAACTCCGCGAGCGATTCCGCCGCCACGGGGTCACTCTCCGCGATCAGGATCCGGGCGCCGCCCCGCTGCGCAGGCGCAGCGGGTGCTTCCGCGGGAGGGGGTGTTTGGGAGGGAAACTTCACTGTGTGGCCCTGCTGAGTGCTCGGTTCGGGATGGCCGGTCAGGCGGTCAGCCGCTTGGCGGCGCCCGCCACGGACGGGAATCGGACGCGCAGCACGCACCCGGGGCATGCGGTGTTCTCACCCCCGGCGCCGTGCTCAACGCGCCGCACCACCACCCGCGGCAGCAGCTCGATCGTCCCGCCCATGCCTTGCACCACGCTCTTCGCAACGCTCAGGCCCACGCCCGCGCCGTGCGCCTTGGTCGTGAAGCCCAGGTTGAACACCCGGGAGGGGTCGACCCCTTTGGGGAGGCCCACACCATCGTCCCGGACCTCCAGCGTGCACCAGGCCCGGTCGTCACGGCCGTACGCGGCGTCCTTCGGGGCCGCGTCGTGGCGCAGCTCCACCTCGACACGCCCCGGCCCGGCGCCCGACGCGGCGTGGCGGCGCGCGATCGCCTCGATGGCGTTCTGCACGCCGTTCAGGGCGACCGTGTACACCGCGCCGGCCGGGCTGTCCGCCAGCGACGGGGCGATCTCGCACGTGACCGACACCTGGTGCCGTTCCGCCAGCGGGCGGCAGACGTCCACCGCGTGGTGGATCGCCTCCCCCAGGGTCACGGGACGGGCCCGGGTCAGGTGCGGTGAGCCGATGGGGTGCGCCTGGCTCTGCATGGCGGCGTGCACCAGCTCGCTCATCCTGTCCAGGTCGGTTGCGGCGCTGTGCAGGTGCTTCTCCGCAGCAGTCACCACCGACGCGTTCAGAAGGGTGCTCGCCGAGATCGTCTTCTTCGCCTTCTCCACGCTCGCCAGCGAGTGGTCGATCAGCCCGTGCAGCTGGCGGAACAGCTCGCCCACCCGGTCCACCTGCGCGTAGGTTGCGCCCGGCGAGTCGTCCGCAAGGCGGAACGTCCCTTCGTTATGCGGACGGGGCTGGGAGTGCGGGCTCGTCATGCACTCCAGTTCGACGCCCCCGCGCAGCACGGCAACCCGCGTGTTGCACGAATGCCACACGCGGGTCGGCCTGTACCGTCTGTGATGTTGACACCACGCAACGTGCGTCCGGAAACGTCCGGCCCGTCACCCCACGCCGACGGCGGATGCGTCTCGGTCGGTCAGCATCCCGCCGTCGCTCCGCAGGCGGACCGTGCCGTCCCGTTTCCAGGACCGCTCGCAGCGGGGCTCCCCTCGAAGGTCCTGGATAACCGGGGCCTTGATGCCCCCGTCGAAGCTCGCCCGACTGACCCCGAGCAGGTCCGCCGCCTCGATCCGGCCTGAAGGCGTGTCGAACGCCCTCAGGGCGTCCGTCAGCGGCAGCGTGACACCCGCGTCGAGCGGGTTCTCGATGCCCCGGGTCTTGGCCTTCTCGATCTCCACCTGGGCCGCCCGCGCCGCGTCGAACAGCGCCGCCCAGCCCGGGCTGGGCCGGACCCCCGTCGGCGCCGGGAACTCCTGGAGGTGCACGCACGTCGTCCGGTCGTCCGGCCCCGACTTGTGCAGCGCCCGGTACGCCTCGTCCGCGGTGTGGCACAGGATGGGCGCGAGGAGCCTGCACAGGCCGTCGGTCAGGTCCCACAGCACCGTCTGGGTGCGGCGCCGTCGGGGCGAGTCCGCCTTGTCGCAGTACAGCCGGTCCTTGACGGCCGCGAGGTACTCCGCGCTCAGCGTCGTGTTGCAGAAGTCGAACAGGGCCTTGTGGGCCGTCTGGAAGTCGTAGGCGTTGTACGCGCGGACGACCGTGGCGCCGAGCGCATCGAACTCGCCCAGCACCCACGCGTCCAGCGACTCCGGCGGGACCTGGTCGAGAGGCACGCAGTGGCCGCCGCAGGAGCACGCCGTCGCGGGGTCGGCAGACGTGAAGTCCGACAGGTTGCTGAGCATGAAGCGCAGCGTGTTGCGTACCTTGCGGTAGCTCTCGCCGGCGAGCGCGAAGAGCTCCACGTCGACCTTGACGTCGTTCTCGTAGGCGAGGCTGCTCACCCACCAGCGCATCACGTCCATGCCAAACTCGGTGCACAGGCTGTCCACCTCGTAGCGGTGGGCGTCGGGCCGGCTCTTGGACAGCTTCTTCCCGTCGCGGTCCACCATGAACCCGTGCGTCAGCAGCGTGCGGAACGGCGGGTGGCCGATGACGCCCAGCGCGGGCAGCAGGGACAGCTGGAACCAGCCGCGGTGCTGGTCCGATCCCTCCAGGTACAGGTCGACCGTGTCCGAGCGGTCCGGCCTCGTGAACGCCTGCCCCCGCTCCTTCATGCACGAGTACCAGGACGAGCCGGACTCGAACCACACGTCCAGGATGTCGTTGCCCTTCCGCAGCCCCGCGGTGCCGGCACCCCGCAGGCCGGGCGGGAGCGCCGGGTCGGCGCCCGGGTCGTAGTACTTCAGCAGCTCAGCGGCGTCCCTGGTGAACCACGCGTCGCTCCCCTGCTCGCGGAAGACCCGCGACACCGCCCGCACGCTCGCGGGAGTCATCAGCACCCCGCCGCCCGCGCCGAAGAAAGCCGGGATCGGCAGCCCCCAGGCACGCTGACGCGAGATGCACCAGTCGGGGCGCGACTCCAGCATGCCGCGCATGCGGTTGCGTCCCCACTCGGGCACGAAGGCGACGCCGCCGCCCTGCGTGGCGGCCAACGCCCGGGCCTTGGTCGTGGCCGGGGCGTCGCCGTCGACCGAGAACGGGAGTTCCACGCCGACGAACCACTGCTCGGTGCACCGGAAGATGACCGGGGTCTTGCTCCGCCAGTCGTGCGGGTAGCTGTGGGTGAACACGTGGTCGTGGAACATGTGCCCGCTGTCCCGCAGGTGCTTCACCACGGCCTTGTTGGCGTCCCAGATGTTCATGCCCTGCAGCCACACCGGCACCGTCGTGTCGTACGCGCCGTTCTCCTTCACCGGGCAGTACACCGGGATCTTCTCACGCAGGCCGGTCTGGTAGTCCTCGGCGCCGTGCCCGGGGGCGGTGTGCACCAGGCCCGTGCCGTCCTCGAGCGTGACGTAGTCGGCGCCCACCACCTTGTAGCAGTTGGCGGGGTCCCCGCCGGCCTCCTTGGGGAACGCCGGGGTCGCCGTGACAAAGGGGTGCTTGTACCGCAGGCCCAGCAGCCTGTCGCCCGTGGTGCGTGCCAGCACGACGGCTTCTTCGCTCCGCGCCTTGGCGGTGACACGGGCCACCGCGTCGGCCGCCAGCACGGTCACGTTCCCGTCGATCCACACCAGGGCGTACTCGAACGCCGGGTTCACCGCGATCGCCAGGTTCGCGCACAGCGTCCACGGCGTGGTGGTCCAGATCATGAAGCACGGACGCTGCAACGGCCGCGTCCCCGCCCGCGGTGCGCGCGACTTCCTTCCCTCGCCGGGCTGCCCACCTGCGTCGGGCCCGGCGTCGCCGTCCTCCCCGCCCTCCTCATCCTCCTCGTCCCCGGCCGCCCCGTCCAGGCCGAACGCGCGATACACCGCGTCGGCGTCCGCAGCCTCAAAGTCCACGTACACGCTGGGGTCCTCGCGGTCCTCGTACTCCAGCTCCGCGTCCGCAAGAGCCGTCTCGTTGGCGGGGCTCCAGTGCACGGGCTTGAGCTGGCGGTAGACAAGCCCCCGTTCCAGCAGCGTCGCGAGCACCTCCAGCGTGGCGCCCTCATACGCCGGGGCCATCGTGAGGTACGGGTTCTCGTAGTCCGCGAGCGTGAGCAGGCGGGTCATCTGGTCCTTGTGCAGCCTGACGTACTTCTCCGCGTACGCCTGGCACTCGCGGCGCACCACGACCTTCCGCTGATCCTCCGACAGGGTCGCGAGCTTGGCGGCCTTGCCCTTCTCCTGCATCTCGAGCATCACCTTGTGCTCGATCGGCAGCCCATGGCAGTCCCAACCCGGCGTGTAAGGGACGTCCAGGCCCTGCATGCCCTTGGTCCGCACCACGAAGTCCTTGAGGCACTTGTTCATCAGGTGCCCGAGGTGGATCGAGCCGTTGGCGTACGGGGGGCCGTCGTGGAACACAAAGCGCGGTCTGCCGGCGCGCGACGCACGCAGCTTCTGGTACACACCCACACCCGCCCAGCGCTTGAGGCTGGCCGGTTCGTTCTGCACCAGGCCCGCCTTCATGGGGAAGGGGGTGCTGGGCAGGTTCAGGGTTTCCTTGTAACGGTTCTTCTCCTTGGGGGCGCCGCCGGCCTGGGGCGCGTCGGCGGATCGCAGGAGGGACCGGTTCGACAACTCGTGGTGCATGGGTATGACTCTGGAATGGGCGTGGGCGTGCACGCACGCAGACACCCGGGGGGCGGGTTTGGTTCTGTTCGGGACCGATGGTAGTTCGCCGCGGGAAAGTGCCCGCAATGGGCCGCGCGGAGCGGGAACGCCGAGCCCAAGGCTGCCCCGCGATCGGCCGGTCGAGCGGGGAAGGCGTCTGCCCGCCCCAACGCAATCGCCCGGCCCATCAGCGGGGCCAGGTAATTCGACGACGCTTCACGGGCGTAGGAGGCATCGGGCCATTCTATCGGCCATTCCGCCGCGCGTCTGTCACGCCCGGAGCGAGCTTGACCTCGATCATCCCCCCCCGCCGGCCCGCCAGCACCTCGAAAATCGACTGGGTCTTGAGGACCAGCCCCGCCCCGGCGATCATGTGGCAGCTCTGCACATGCACCTCGTTGTGCAGGCGCTGCATCGCCACCATCGAAAGGCACCGCCCCGCGTCATCCTCATAGGCATGGATCAACGCGTTGAGGGCCCTCCCCTCGGCCAGCATCACGTCGTAGTCCTCGGAATACAGGGACTCCGACAGCGTCTCTGTCTGGCACGCGGAGAGGTACTGCACCCCGTCGCGGGCGAACGTGTGCTCAAATTCCTTCTCGCTCGCGCACAAGTGCTGGGCGATGATGTCCCCCGTCGGGATGTGCCGGTCCTGGTCTGTGACGTGCTCCGTGCAGCACAGGCCCCGGTGCTCGAAGCGGACGGCGTGCATGCCCGGCATCACCCAGGCCTCGACCGCGTACGAGGGGTCGTGCGCGACCACCTGCCGCCCCTTGAGCTGGAAGTGGGAGGGGTGCAGCGCACGTCCGTACAAGATCAACTGGTAGGACTGCAGCGGGTTCTGACGCGCGGAAACGCTCATCGGGCTTCTCTTTCGTACCGCGCGACTCCGTGCGCGGTTCCCGGCCTTGTACTCACTTCCCTCGTGAAGGGACGCTACAAGGCGTGCGAGCCAGATACCGGACCACGGACAGCCGTCCTCAGGCTGCCATCAGATGATGGACAGGGGGAGCCGGCTGACCCGACTGCCTCCCGACCAACCCGACGCGGATTCGTGAAGCTCCCACGAAGTCCCGCCACAACCCGGCCCCCGGACACATAAAATCACACACTTACAATCACACCCTCAACCCAAACACCCCCCGGATGACTGACGC
This sequence comes from Phycisphaerales bacterium, assembly GCA_046350475.1. Classification (GTDB taxonomy): domain Bacteria; phylum Planctomycetota; class Phycisphaerae; order Phycisphaerales; family UBA1924; genus BJHL01. The sequence goes on from JAXMAJ010000001.1 coordinate 1,318,215, forward strand.
GGTTACTTATACCACGATGTAAATGGGTGGCAATAGGGTTGTCCGTATTTTCATTCAGAATCCCCTTTTTCTGAACAACCTGTCTCCACCCCCACGCAACGCGCACATCTGCTTGATGATGACGCCTTCCACCCGCCGGTCCCCACGGAGCGCAAGGACGTGCCCGACCCGAAACCTCAACCAGGCAGCGCTTCCACCCCGGAAGAACGCGTAAAGAAAGTCCGCGCGTTGGGGGGCATCGCGCAGTCCGCTGCACTCCGTGAAGGGCTGCTGGCGGCCACCGCTTGCGGGGAGGATGCGCACGCCGCGCCCTACGCATGGGCCCTGCTGGAACTTGCCACGCAGCCCGCCATCGCGCCCTCAGGCCCTGCGTGGAGCCCGTTCCGCGCTATCGCGGAGCGGCGCGCCCGGGTGAGCAGCGCCGCCATGTCCGCCGTGGCCGCCGCATGGACAGCGCTGCCGCCCGATGCGCAGGCCGCGTCGCGCGGTGTGGGAAAGGACCGCTGGGACTACGCGTGCCGGGCCGCACTGCGCGACCCGCGCGCGGCCATCCGCCGTTCCGCGGCGAGGGCCGTCGCGGAAGTGGGGGACGCGTCACTCGCCGGCCTCGCCGGAGAACTCCTGCTGGACGCAGACCCCGACGTTGCTCGGTGCGGCGAACTCGCGCTTGTCGGCATGGTGGTGCGGGCGCGGTGGGGGGCGTGGAGCGGGCCCGAGCGCGAAGCGTGGCAGAAGGCCGCGGGTGAGCCCCTCTGGGCCGGAGTCGTGTCCACCGACGGGCTGCGATGGAGCGCCAGGGAAGAACGAGCCCTGACGCAGTCGCTGGGGCAGGCCCTCCAGTCGTTCGCCGTGCACCGCCCGCGCGGGGCCCTGCTGGCGGCTCTGCTGATCGCCGATCGCGCGTTCGCACGCGAACAGGCAAACACGCCCGTGATGGAGGCGATCGGCTCCCGGGAGCACCCCGCCCACGGGCCGCTGACCTCACTCCTGAGGGCCCGCGCAATACCGACCGGCAGGCTGCGGGCGTTGGAGTGGTTGCACCTGCCGGGGGCCCGCCGGGCTGCCATCGCCCGCCTGTCCCGCGCAGACGGCGTGTTCGACCACGAGCTCGTCCTCGCCGCAGCACACCTCTGCATGCGCCCGGCCCGGCGGGGAGCACTGGCGTCGGTTAAGGCCGCCGGCCGCAACGTCCCCCGTGCTACCGCAGAGGCCCCCATGGGGTCCTCTACCATGGCCGTGCGCGCCGAACTCGCACCGGACGCAGCCCTGCCCGGGAACGCAACCGTCGCTCACCTCTCACCCTCGGCGCGGAGGCTCGCCCCCCTCTGGGCAAGGAGCGTCGGGGCGACCAGCCCGCAGCTCCACACGGCCCTGGAACCCCTCCTCGCCGACGAGGATCCGCTGGTGCGCATGGCGTGCGTGCGCCACGGGGTCTCATCGCTGCGCATAGACCAGGTGCTCGACCTGGATGAGCGGGTGTCCCGCACGGCCTACCTGGCATGGGCGGCCGACCAGGAAGCGAGGCGGGGCCCGGGGCCCTCCAAGGAGGACGCCGCACGCCGGGCTGAGCACTCACGGCTGCTCGCGCTCTTCTCACGCCTGCCCCACCCCAGCGTGCGCGCCCAGGCGGCCATCGACCGCGCGTTCGATGCCGACGTCTTCTCGCCGGCACTGCCCTGCCCCAGTGTGGCGGGCGTGGCCGCAGCGTACAGGAAGTTTGTCGAGAACCGGGCGGCATTCATCGACGACCTTTCCATGCGCCTCGCGGACCCATCCCAGGCCGGCGGCGGCTGGTCGAGGGTGATGTACATCGCGCGGCGCTTGGGCGTTGCGCACGAGATAGAACACAGGCTGCGCGAAGTTGCCGCCCGCGAAGGCGCGGGCGCTGACCTGGTCCGCAACGTAGCGCAGGCCGTGACCGTCCTGGGCGACGTGCCGACGCCCACCAGCCGCGACGCCCTGCTGCGCGCGATGGCCCACGCGGACTCGCGTGTCCGCGCCAACGCCGTGGAGTCGCTGGCCAAGCACGCCCGGGTGTTGGCTGCGTCGGGCAGCCAGACCGAGCCGCCCCCGCCGCAGCCTGTGATCTGGAAGGCGTTGGTGGAGCTGAAAACCGATGGCCATCACCGTGTCCGCGCAAACGCGGCCAGGGCCAACCTCCTGGCGGACATCGCCAGTGCGCCGGCCCGCCGCGAGGACACGGTCGTGGAAGTCAAGCCGGGCAATGTGGAGGTCGGTGTCGAGACACTGGCGTCGATGCTGGGCGACGACCGCACGATGCACCGCCTGGCGGGCGCGTGGCTGGCCTGGAAGGTGCTCCCCGCGGGCGGCCCGCTCCGCCTGCACGCCCGCTGGCCCGAGATGGTGGCCCGCGTGGCCGAAGTCTCCCAGTTTGACGCCGAGCCCAAGGTGCGGGCCCGTGCAGCGCGGTGCACGCAGCTCGTGGAGGCGTCCTTGGCGGCAGCGTCGATGCACGCCGGCGGCATGCTCGCGCTGAATGATGGTCTGTAGGGCCCGCGTCGGCATCCGACAACCAGTGTGAGCTGATCCCCTACCGTGCCCCGTGAGCGTTGCGTCCACTCCAACCCCCTCCCAAGTGCGTGCACCCACCCGGATCCGCGTGCTGCCCGCCCTGGTGGCCAACCAGATCGCGGCGGGCGAGGTGGTGGAGCGTCCCGCCAGCGTGGTCAAGGAACTGGTCGAGAATGCGCTGGACGCCGGGGCAACCCGCGTGACGCTCGAGGTGGAACAGGGGGGCATCGAGCTGGTCCGCGTGACCGATGACGGGCACGGCATCCTGCCCGAGGACTTCACGATGGCGGTCGCTCCGCACGCGACAAGCAAGATCAGCGACGCGGCGGACCTGGACCACATCGCGACCCTGGGCTTCCGGGGTGAGGCCCTGGCGAGCATCGCAAGCGTGTCGCGGATGACCCTCCGCTCACGCGTTTCTGGACAGGATCAGGCGTGGCAGATGGACGTGGAAGGTGCCACCGCCCAACCCCCCCGTCCCGCACCGGGCCCCGTCGGCACCAGCGTTGCCGTGCGCAACCTGTTCTTCAACACGCCCGCGCGGCGCAAGTTCCTGCGCACCGTCCAGACGGAAAAGGAACGCTGCGTCGAGACATTCCAGCAGACCGCGCTTGCCCACCCCGCTGTGGCGTTCACGCTCATCGTCGATGGACGCACCACGCTGGACCTGCCCCCCGGCCAGGCAGCGCGCGATCGCGCGCTGGGCGTGCTGGGAAAGGAACTGGACCCGCAACTGCTCGTGGTGCAGGCAGACCGGTTCGACGACGCGCGGGGCATGAGCCTCTGGGGACTCGCCGGCCTGCCGGCGCTGGCGCGCGGCAGCAACCGGGGACAGTTCGTCTTTGTCAACGGGCGTAGCGTTCGTGACCGCACGGTGCAGCACGCCATCAGCGAGGCCTACCGGGGCCTCATCGAGCCGGGCAGGTACCCCACCGTGATGCTCATGATGGAACTTTCCCCGGAGGGGGTGGACGTGAACGTCCATCCACAGAAGGCCGAGGTGCGCTTCCGGGACGGCAGCATGGTGCACAGCGTGGTGCTCCGGGCGCTCCGCGAGTCCCTGCAGCGGGCGGACCTCACGCCCGCCGTCACCGCCCTCCGCCCCGGGATCGCGTGGAGCCCGGGCAGGGGGGACGTCGGCGTGACCCAGCCCGGCCTCATGGGCGCCGGACCGTCCCCTTCGGCGGCGGGCCTTTCGGGCGCACCCGCCGGCGGCGCAGGTGTGGCAGAGGCCAAGTTCGCCAGCTTCTTCAGCCGGTTCAGGCCGGACTCCGAGCAACTGCCGCTGACGCTCGCGGCGGGCGATCAGGCGCGGGCGTCGGCAGAACCGGGGATAGCCCCGTCTGCGCCAAGCCGGGAGGAGCCGCCACCCAGGCTGCTGCAGGTGCACAACTCCTACGTCATCACCCAGGACGAGCAGGGCGTCGTGATCATCGACCAGCACGCGCTCCACGAACGTGCGATGTTCGAGTACCTCCTGCAGCGGGTGGGATCGGGCGCGCTGGAGAGCCAACAACTGCTCGCCCCCGTGCCGGTCCGCGTCAGCAAGTCACAGGCCTCCGTGCTCGGCGCCCTGCAGCCGCTCCTGGCACGTATCGGGATGGAAGCGGAGGACGCCGGTGCGGCGGGGGTGCTCGTGAGGGCATTCCCCAGCTTCCTCTTCGAACGGGGCGTGGACATCGTGGACTTCGTCGAAGAACTCCTCGGCAAGGCCGACGCAGGTGAGATCAACGCAGGGGGAGGGAAGTCCGACCAGGCCTTCGAGCACGCCCTGCGGGACGTGCTCGACATGATGTCGTGCAAGGCCGCCATCAAGGCGGGCGACAGGCTGAGTGATCTCGAACTGGCGGACCTGGTCCGCCTCCGTGAGGACGTGGAACGCTCAAGCAACTGCCCTCACGGGCGCCCAACCAGCATCCGGCTGACCCTCCGGGAACTGGAAAAACTGTTCGGGCGGTCGTGAAACCGGCAGGGCCCGCGGACGGATCGGGCGTATGGACATGCCACTCTCTCCACACACCCCGCTCGCCCTGACCTCAGGACCCGCCCAGGTCCAGGTGGTGATCTGGGTCGTCGTGCTCATCGCCGCCGTGCTCGTGGCATTCGTTCTTGTGTACTTCCTCCACAAGAAGCTCTTCAGCGAGCAGCCGGGGCCAGCGGACACCGAAGGGCTGATGGAGACCATGCGCAGGCTCAAGGCCAGGGGAGAAATGACGCAGGAGGAATTCGATCAGGCCAAGCGCGCCCTGCAGCGCAAGACGGTCGCCGACGTTGAGGCCAGGATCGCGGCGCGCCAGCAGGAACGGTCGCCCGAGGCCAGGCGTGAAGCCGCGCAGGCCGCGGCTGAAAAGCTCATGAAAAAGGAACCACCAAGGTCTGAGTAGCGCACTCCCTGCACGCCCGGATAACGGCCAGACCAGGCCTGCGCACAATCGGGCGTTGCCCCGTGCAGAATGAGCCCTGCGACGCCGATACAGTAATTCACGCGCCGGCCCGATGTCCGCCGGTGCAGGGGAACAAAGAGAGAACTCCATGTCCAAAGGCAAGCAGGAGGGCGGAGACCAACCCATGTCGCAGCACTCGAACCCAGGGGGAAGTTCCGCAGGCGGCTCGGGGCCGGGCAACACCGGTGGCGGCGGCGGGGACGGCAACTTCCGTGGCCGAAAAGTGACCACCTGCTCGTTCTGCGGCAAGACAAGCCGTGATGTGGGACCCATGGTCGAGGGCCCCAACACGGTCTACATCTGCTCGAACTGCACGGACCTCTGCCAGAACATCTTCCGCCAGGAGCGCCGGCGGGTCAGCAGCGCCCAGTCGTGGCTGCGCGAAGTCCCCAGCCCGCGCGAGATGAAGACCTTCCTCGACCAGTACATTATCGGCCAGGAGTACGCCAAGAAGGCTCTCGTGGTCGCGGTGCACAACCACTACAAGCGCCTGCTCCACCTGGAGAGCGAGCAGGCCGGCCATGTGGAGATCGATAAGAGCAACATCCTGCTGATCGGGCCCACCGGGAGCGGCAAGACGCTGCTCGCCAAGACGCTGGCCCGCATGCTGAAGGTCCCGTTCGCCATCGGCGACGCGACCACCCTCACCGAGGCCGGCTACGTGGGTGAGGACGTCGAGAACCTGATCCTGAAACTCCTGCAGAGCGCCGACTTCGACCTTGAAGCGGCCCAGCGCGGCATCATCTACATCGACGAGATCGACAAGGTCGGCAAGACATCCAACAACGTCAGCATCACCCGTGACGTGAGCGGAGAGGGTGTGCAGCAGAGCCTCCTCAAGATGCTCGAGGGCACCGTGAGCAACGTCCCTCCCCAGGGCGGTCGCAAGCACCCCGAGCAGCAGTACATCCAGGTCGACACGACCAACATCCTGTTCATCTGTGGCGGCACGTTCGTCGGCCTCGAGGAGATCATCCGCCGCCGGCTCGGGCAGACCAAGATCGGGTTCAACGCGGCCCACGTCGAACGCGACACGGCCCGTGAGTCCGCCAAGGTGCTGCAGCAGGCGACCGCCGACGACCTCATCGAGTTCGGCATGATCCCCGAGTTCGTCGGCCGCCTCCCCGTCCTGGCCCCCATGGAACCCCTCTCGGTGGACGCACTCATGAACGTCCTGACCGAGCCCAAGAACGCCATCACCAAGCAGTACCAGCACCTGTTCACGATGGAGGGAGCCGCGCTCACCTTCACGCCGGGCGCCCTGCGGATCATGGCGGAACGCGCCCTCAAGCGTCAGACCGGGGCCCGCGCCCTCCGCGCCGTGATGGAAGAGGTCATGCTCCCCCTCATGTTCGACCTGCCCGACCAGCAGAACGCGGGCGTCGAGTACGTGATCGATGAGCACGCCGTCAACGAGAAGCACTCGCTGAAGGAACTGCGGGCCAAGCGCAAGGAATCGGCGTAAGACCCGCCGAGGCAGGAACCAATCCCGGGGGCCGTGCCCCCGGTTTTTTTCTGCGCCCACCCCTGCTTCAGCGCCGCGAGAAACGCTCCGCCACCAACGCCCCCACGCAGTAGCCCGTCGCCCAGCCGATGATCACATCGCTCACGAAGTGGGCCCCCAGCAGCACCCGGGCGCAGCCCACAACCAGCGTGAGGACCACCAGCAGCGGCGTCAGGCGTGGGTACACGCGGGCCAGCACCGCCGCCAGGCACGCCGCGGCCCCGGAATGGCTGCTGGGCATGCTCCAGAGATCGCTGGAAATCCCCTTCCACACCTCCCAGCCGTGCGCCGAGAGGTACGACAGCGTGCCGTCTTGGTCCACCCGCGGCAACGGGTACGTGCCCCAGGGCAGGCAGAACTCCCATGCGCCGGCCCTGCCGGGCATCACGTGCTCTCCCAGCAGCACGCGTGGCCGGGGACGCCCGATCAGCACCTTCATGGCGTGCATGACACCCGCGTTCACCAGCACCGCCGCCACGATCCCCACCGCACGGTGCCGACGCTGCGGGTCCAGGAGCCACATGACGAGCACGACCAGGATGATGCTGGTGACGGCGCCGAACTGCTGCACAAACTCCAGCTCCCGCTGCAGGTCCCCCTTCACGTACCTCCCCAGCCCGCCGAACGGGCTCACCCATCCCATGAGCGTCCGGTCCAGGGGCACGAGCAGCAGGGCAAGAAGCACCGCGACGCACATGATGCCCGTGGCCCGCACCGCCGTCACCGGCCGGACAAACCACGCGAATACACCGGCGTGCGCGACCGCATCCCCTTGGGTTTGTGTATAGTGGGCGTGCATGCGGACGGACGAGCAAAGCAGCGGTGCCAGCGCCCCGCCTGAGGCCGATGGTACGGCCCCGCGCCGGGTGCTGCCCCGCGAGCCCGCCCTCATCCGCCGCGTGGCGCTCGCCTCGGCGTGGTGCGGCTCGTGGACCCGCGGCGGCACCGCGCTGATCGTGCTCTGCCTGTGCGTGCTCCTCCCCGGGCTCTTCTCCCTTCCCCCCATCGACCGCGACGAATCCCGGTTCGCCCAGGCCTCCCGCCAGATGATGGAGTCGGGCGATTACATCGTGCCGCGCGTCCAGGACAGGCCCCGCATCAACAAGCCGCCCCTGGTCTACTGGCTCCAGGCCGGCACGGTGCAGGCCCTGACCCGCGGGCACGTCGCCCAGGACAGCGTCTGGATGTACCGGGTGCCGGGCGCCCTGTGCATGATCGCCACCGTGCTGCTCACCTGGCGCCTGGGATGCTCGATGTTCGATGCCCGCGTGGGCTGGGTCGGCGCCGCCCTGCTGGGCATCTGCCCCCTCGTCGTCCTTGACGCCCACCAGGCAAGGGCCGATCAACTGCTGCTCGCCACCGTGGCCGCCTCGCAGTTCTGCCTCTGGAAGGTGCTCCGCCTCCGGGCGGGCACCGAGCGATCCTGGTGGATGCGCAACGTGTGGGTCGCCGCCCTCTGGCTGTGCGTGGGCCTCGGGGTGCTCGCCAAGGGGCCCATCACGCCGCTGGTTGTGGCCCTCACCATCCTGGCGTTCTGCACCCTCCGCCGCGACTGGATGCTCCTCCACCGCGTACGCCCTCTGCTGGGAGTGGTGATGATCCTGGGCATGGTCCTGCCCTGGGTCCTCGCCGTCACGCAGGACGTCGGGTGGAGCAGGTACTGGCACACGGTCTACGACGAGACCATCGGGCGCAGCACCCAGGCCAAGGAGGGGCACATCGGCCCGCCGGGGTATCACCTCGTGCTGCTCGTCGTGCTCTTCTTTCCCGGCTCGCTGCTCACGGGCCTGGCCGTGACCAACGCCTGGAAGCGTGGCGCCGTCCGCGCCGGCGCCTGGTGGCGGTGGAAGTGGGCGGGCAAGTCCGCCGAACTCTACCTCCTGGCGTGGGCCCTCCCCGCCTGGGCCGTCTTCGAGCTCGTGCTCACCAAGCTCCCGCACTACACCATGCCGCTCTACCCCGCCCTCGCCCTCCTCACCGCTCGGACCGCCCTCGCCTCCACCCGCACCGCCGTCGAGGCCCTCCGGGCCGGCTGGACGCGCGCCGGCTTCCTCGCCTGGGGCGCAGTGGCGGTCGTCATCGTCGCAGGCGTGCCGTCCGCCGCGGCCTGGTGGCTGAGCCGCTCGTCCCCCGACGAGAACGCCCTGCCGGGCCTGGGCGTCGGCGTCGCCGGCCTCGTGCTGGCCATCGCGGCAACCTGGTACGCCCTCCGCACCCGGCCCCTCCGCGCGTACGTCCTGGGCGCCCTCGCCCTCGCCGGCACCTACGTGGTGACGCTGCAGCTCCTCCTGCCCGCAAACGACGACATGCTCCTGAGCGTGCGCATCGCCGAAACGCTGAACGCCGGCACCAACCAGTTCCGCCCCTGCGCCGCCGTCGGGTACCAGGAGGACAGCCTCGTCTTCCTCACGCGCGGGCGGGTGCAGCGGATCCAGGCCGCAGAAGCCGCTGCGTGGACCAGGTCTCACCCCGACGGCATGCTGGTGGTGAGCAAAAAAGACGGCGTATCGGTGGAGCGCATGCTCCCCGAACTCGAGGTCACCGGTTTCAACTACGCAAGGTCGAAGCGCGAATCCGTCCAGGTGCTGACGCGCGAGGCCTATCAGCGGGCGTTGGAAGAAAGCGATGTCAGGGATCCCGCTCCGGACAGCCCATGACGACGCAGCCGCCCACAACGCCGCCGACACCCACCGGCATACTCCTCATCGACAAGGAGCCGGGGTACACCTCCATGGACGTGTGCGCGATCATCCGCTCGCGCCTGCGGAAGGGCGGCGCCCCCAAACGCATCAAGGTCGGGCACGGAGGCACGCTCGACCCGCTCGCGACCGGCCTGCTGGTGGTGCTTGTCGGCAAAGCCACCCCCCTTTGCAACCAGATCATGGCCGGCGAGAAGGAATACCTCGCGACCATCGACCTTTCCCGCACCAGCGACACGGACGATGAGGAAGGGCCCACCCACCCGGCGACCATCACAACCCCGCCCACCCGCGAACAGCTCCTGGCCGCCCTCGCGACCCTCACCGGCAACATCCAGCAGCGACCACCCGCGTTCAGCGCCATCAAGTCGGGCGGCCGGCGCGCATATGACATCGCGCGCGCCGGCGGCGAGATCGAGCTGCCCGCACGCCCCGTCACCGTCCACGCCCTGGACCTTGTCGACTACACATTCCCCGCATGCGCTCTGCGCATCCGCTGCGGCAAGGGGACCTACATCCGCAGCATCGCACGCGATATGGGGCCCCTGCTGCACACCGGCGGCATGCTCACCTCCCTCATACGCACAGCAGTGGGGAGGTGGCATCTCCAGCACGCCAGGCAGTTGGCAGACCTCCCCGACGTGCTCACCCAGGCCCACCTGTTGCCCGTGGATTGACCTCACCGCGCGCCCCGCCCTTGCACCAGCCGCCCATCTTCTCGCCGCCCCGGTTAACGACCCACGCCAGCACAAGACCTCCGGCACCGACCATCGCCGCCGAAAGCCACTGCCCCCGCGAAAGACCCAGCGGACGCCCGTTCGCAAACTGGGTGTCAGGCAGCCGGAAGAACTCGGCGGCAATCCGCAGGAGCCCGTACGAGATCAGGAACCAGCAGCCGATGACCCCCGGCAGGCGGGGCCTGCGGGCCACAAACCACAACACGGCGGTCACCAGCACGCCCTCAAAGAACGCCTGGTAGAGCTGCGAAGGGTGTCGCGCCGAAATCAGCGGCTCCAGCCCCTGGGAGATTCTGCGCCCCGTCTCCCCGCCGTGCTGGAGCAGCTCGATGACGCGGAACACGGCGCCGTCCCACGTGGCCTGCTCGGGCGCGTAGGTCATCAGCAGCTTGTCCAGCGCCGCAGCCTGCTCCGCGTTGCGCGTCACATCCATGTGGCCGCTCACCAGCTCCTGGGGGAACTTCACCGCCCACCACGGCGCGGGCTGCCCAGGCTGGGCAACCACCTTCCCCAGCAGCTCGCCGTTGACGAAGTTGGCAAGCCGCCCGAGGCCCAGCCCCGCGGTGCACGCCAGCGCCAGCAGGTCCATCACGTGCCGCCACGGGCACGCGCCGGAGCGCAGGCCCTGCTCGTCCTTGAACCCACGCGAGACCCACCAGCCCGCGAGCATGACGCCCACCATGCCCCCGTGGTACGCCATGCCCCCCTTGTTGAGCGCGAGCGCGCCCCAGAACGGGAACGAGGACGAGAACTCCGCCAGCAGCTTGGGCTCGTAGATGAGCACGTACCCCACGCGTCCGCCCACGATCACCCCCGCGATCAGCATGAGCATGGCGTCCGCCACGCGCTGCTCGGGGATAGGCGTAAACCCCGCACGCGAAAGCCGCTTCATGACCTGGTACGCGATGAGAAAACCCAGCGCGTAGGCCAGGCCGTACCACCGCAGCCCGAACCCGTCGCCCAACTGCACGAGGAACGGGCTCCAGTCATGGACATAGGTGGCAAGTGTGACCATGGGCCCGGGAATGTAGCGTCCCTCCGCCCACGTCAGGCCCCGGAGGGCTCGGGCCGAGGCACCGCCGCCAGCAGCCGCTGCGTGTAGGGGTGCCGCGCCCGGTGCAGCACCTCGTCCCGCGCTCCGGTCTCCACGATCCTGCCCTCCTGCATCACGGCGATCCTGCCGCACAGGTGCTGGATAACCCCCATGTCGTGGCTGATGAAGAGGTACGACAACGACAGGTCCCTCTGGAGGTCCGCCAGCAGGTTCAGCACCTGCGCCTGCACCGATACGTCCAACGCGCTGGTGGGCTCGTCACACACGATGAACCGCGGGTTCAGGGCGAGGGCCCGCGCGATCGCGATGCGCTGCTTCTGCCCGCCGGAGAACTCGTGCGGGTACCTCCCCAGCGCCGACGCCGGCATGCCGCACCGGCCCAGCAGCTCCCCCGCCCTCGACCGCGCCTCGCCCACGCCCCCGCACACACCGTGCACCAGCAGCGGCTCGGTGAGCGCATGCTCGATCCGCATCCGCGGGTTCAGCGACGAACCGGGGTCCTGGAACACGATCTGCATATGACGCCGCAGGCGCCGCAGCCTCTCCCGCCCGGCGCTGAGCACATCCTCCCCCTCGAACCGCACCGAGCCCCCCGCCGCCGGGATCAGGCGCAGCACCGCGCGCCCCACCGTCGTCTTGCCACAGCCCGACTCGCCCACAAGGCCCAGCGTCTCCCCCCGCCCGAGACTGAACGACACGCCGTCCACCGCCGTCGTGCCACCGCCCCCGCGCCCCAGCAGCCCGCCCCGCGCAGCAAACCGCACGGTCAGTCCCGAGACCTCCAGCAGCGGGGCGTTGGTTTCCGACGACGGTGTCACCGGCGAGGTTATTCGCCGTGCAGCACACCATATTGACAGTGCCCGCCGCCCGCCTACCGTTGCAGCCGCGGGCGGGTAGCTCAGTTGGTAGAGCACCGCATTGAAAATGCGGGTGTCGCCGGTTCAAGTCCGGCCCCGCCCATTGACCCGCAACCCGCCCCACGAGGGCGGGTTTTTTCACGCCCGCACGCGCCCACTATCCTCCGGCATGTCCACGCTTGTCGTCAGCCGGGTCGGGAGGGACGCCGTCGCCCTGGAAACGACGCTGCTCCTGCACGGGGTGCCCGCCGCCAACGCACCCCTCCTCGCACGCGATCTCTTCGACGACGTCCGCTCGGGCGGCGCCCAGCCGGCGCTCGTCGGCGTCGTCTCCGGCCAGCCCATCGTCGGGCTCTCCGAAGAAGAACTCCGCATCCTCCTCGACGCGTCGCACGGCAAGCCCGGCGTGCCCAAGGCCAACACCTCCAACCTCGGCGTGCTCATCGCCCGGGGTCAGCACGGCGCGACAACCGTCAGCACCACCATGGAGCTCGCGGCCGCCGCAGGCCTCCGCGTGTTCGCCACCGGCGGCCTCGGCGGCGTGCACAAGGGGTACGGCCAGCAGTTCGACGTCTCCTCCGACCTCTCCGCCTTCGTGCGCCACCCCATCGCCGTCGTCGCCAGCGGCGTCAAGGGCCTGCTGGACGTGGTCGCGACCCGCGAAGCGCTCGAAACCCTGGGCGTGCCCGTCGTGGGCTACCAGACCGACCGCTTCCCCGCCTTCTACGTCCGGGAGAGCGCCGCCGGAGTCGACGCCCGCTTCGACGACGTGGAGCCCCTCGCCGAATTCATCGAGCTGGAACTCTCCCGCTCCGGCCGGGGCATCGTCGTGTGCAACCCCGTCCCCAAGGCGAGCGAACTCCCCCAGTCCCAGTTCGAAGCATGGATGACCGCCGCAGAGCACGAAGCCCAGTACAAGGGCATCAGCGGACGCGACCTCACGCCCTTCCTGCTGGGACGCCTCCACGACCTCTCCAAGGGCGCCACGCTCCGCGCCAACATAGACCTGGTCCGGAGCAACGCCCGACTGGCCGGCCGGCTCGCCAGGGCCATGGCCTCCTGAACTCCCCCAGTCGCCCCCGCTCCTTGGGGTTGCGCCGGCCCCCGGGGCCCCGCAACACCCAGATAACCCGCATTCTCGGCCCCTGCCCCCAGAACCGGCACATTTGCAGTATGCGAATTCCGCAGAGTCCGATACGATGGTGGGCCGAGTGGTCCCTGGCTGGAGGAAAGATGCGTTCTGGACGTGCCGCTGCCGCGAGCGTGAGGTCGGGTGTATGGACAATGGCAGCCGGCCTGGCGCTCTGCGCCGGCCGGGTGTGCGCCCAGGATTCCGTCTCGACCAACCCCGACGGCGGCAACGGCATGCCCGGTGACGCCCTGAGCCCCTGGGCCGGCGGCGCGAGCCAGCGCTCCAACTACGTGGTCGACCTCGCTCCCCTGCAGACCTCCTGGCGCACCCAGTTCGGCATCGCCCCAATCATCAAGTCCGGCAAGATCGGGGCCCTCCGCTTCAACGCCGTCAACGGCCCCTCCTGCATCTCACCCACGGTCCGCGCCGGCGCGGCATTCCCCAGCGCCAGCTACTCGCTCTGGACCGCCGCGGGGGGCGGCATCAGCGCAGCCAACAACAACGCCGGCCTGTCGACCAGCGTCAGCACGCCCGGCACCGCGAGCGTCTTCGGCGTGGCGGTGCTCGACGTCGACGAAGCACCCATCGCCTCCAGCGCCAGCACCGCGTTCATCAACCAGCTCGTAGGCGCGCAGGTCGCCTTCGACCCGGCCTTCCCAGGCCGCCTGTACGTCACCCGCGTCGCGGCCGCCGTCAACGCGGCCAGCACGCAGGGCGACCGCTCCCAGTTCGGTCTGGGCGCCATCGACGCGGACGGCAACCTCGTGTTCCGCGCCGACGGCTTCGCCGCCGCCGGCCCCACAGCCAACATCCTGCAGGGCGACAACTACTTCCGCGTCCGCATCCCCGCCCGCAACGCGTCCCTCAACCTCGTCGACAACGCCGGGGGAGGCCAGGCCGCCGCCACGGACTGGGTCCTGGTGCGCTCCGTCAACCTCACCGCCGCGCCCGGCGCCATCCCGGCCGATCAGGCCGGACGCAGCGTCCTGCTCGGCGCCGACTTCGTCGGCAACCTCATGAGCGAGACCACCGCCCTGTCGCTCACCTCCGGCAACGCCCACCGCCCGTCAACGCTGGACCACCGCGCCGGCCCCTCGTACTCGCCCGCCCAGCTCTGGAGCGGCACCGTCGGCTCCGGCGCGATGATCACCCGCAGCACCGGCGGGGCCGGCCGCGCCGACTCCATGAGCGTCTTCGGGCTCTCGGCTACCGGAGCCGTGCCCACCGCCCGCACCCTCACCCTGCCCGCCAGCGTCAGCGACGCGTGCGACGCGACCGCCTGGACCCTGTCGGGGGGTGACCTCCGCCAGTACGACAGCCAGGTGACGTTCCGCGGCGGCTCCGGCCCCGTCGCCGTGGGCAAGGACTTCCAGGGGCGCGCCCTGGTCGCCGGCACCGTCTACAACGGCTCCCAGCTGGGCAGCAACGCCCCCATCAACGCCATCGTGGTGGGGCGGTTTGACCCCGCCGTCCCCAACTCAACCGTCTCCTGGACCAACGTCGCCTGGGTCTCCACCAACGGGACCGGCGGCAAGAACATCCTCGGCGACTTCGGCGCCGACGGCGCACCCGACACCGCCGACCCCGGCGAAGGCGACGGTGTGCTCGACGCCACCCCCGTCGGCCGCATCGCCGCCCTATCGCAGGGCACCACGGGCTACCAGGGCCCGTCGCTCTCCGCGCCGGCGTTCGACGCGGCGGGCAACGTCTGGTTCATCGCCAGCGTGGCCCTCAGGAAGTGGAACGGCACCGCGGTCGTCGACGAGTACAAGACCGCGCTCCTCCGCGCCGTGTACAACCCCGCCAGCCTCTGCTACTCGCTCGAACTCGTGCTCGCCCCCGGCTCCGTCTTCGCCGGCCCCAACTCCGCACGCAGCTACAAGGTCGATTGGCTGGGCCTGGCCGACAGCGATTCCATCTCCAGCGCGTCGCTCTGGAGCAGCAGCGTCATGGGCCAGGCGTGGAACAACGCGTCCACGTCCAACCTCGACCAGAAAGCCCCCCAGCACATGGGCGGCCTCGTGCTCTCCGCCCGCATCGTCTACGACCGGGACCAGAACGGCACGTTCAGCGACCCGACCGCCCCGGGCGCCGACGTGAACAGCGCCGACGAGGCGTACAACGTCGTGCTCTACCTCGGCAACACCACCCAGCCCGGCAACACGTGCGACAGCATCGACTTCAACAACGACGGCCTCTTCCCCGACACCGCCGACATCGACGACTTCCTCTCCGTCTTCAGCGGCGGCCCCTGCAGCACCGACCCGCTCCCCGGCTGCAACGACATCGACTTCAACAACGACGGCCTCTTCCCCGACACCCTCGACATCGACGCCTTCCTCAGCGTGTTCAGCGGCGGCCCCTGCCTCTAGACCAAGCGCCCGGACCCGGCGCCATGGCCCAAGGTCCCGGTTCATAGCTCCCAGGCCCAGGTTCCGGACACAGATTCCCAGTCCCACCTCCATCGCACCGCCCAAAGCCAACGCAACGCCCGGCGCCGCCCGAGCGGGTCCCAGCCCCGGCCACGGTTGTTCCGCCACCCCAGCACCGCTATGCTTGGGCTCGCCGGAGAGGTGGCCGAGAGGCTGAAGGCGACGGTTTGCTAAACCGTTATACTGGTTTTGGCCGGTATCGGGGGTTCGAATCCCCCCCTCTCCGCTTGACGAACATGGCGGGATTTACCGCTCGGGACAACCGCGCCGCAATGCGGCGCGGTTGTTTCGTGGTGGGCAAGAACGCCTTGATTCTCAACGAGTTTCCACGCCCCACGGGATTCGAGAACGAGTCGTTTGTTCTGGATTTTGAGGTTCGAACCGACTTTCCTGAGAAAGTCGCGTTTTTCCACGTCGGAACCGGTGGACGCAATTTTTGCGGCCTGTTTGCTGGCTAAAACGAAGCGGATGGCCGGTTCGAACCAGTTTCCACGGCCTTCCTCGATTGAGGCTATCCGGTCCTTCCCAGATTGCTTCTCCTGGATGAGGCCAGCCTTCGCCACCTGGAACTCGTCCAGAGAGAGGGCTTGGGACAGGTAGGCGTCGGTGAGTCGACGCAGCTTGTCGTCAATGCCACGGAGAGCCGTCTGGACGGCTCGAATTGCGGCGGTGGTGCTTTGGACGCCTTGGGCCTCTTCTTCGCGGATCGAGGCGATAAGCCAGTCCGCGGTCTCGTCTGGCATGCCGAACGATCCAAGGGTTTGGGTAACCTGTCGTGAGACTTCCTCTTCACGCACGTACGGCTGGGAACAGTCGTGCTTCACCCGCTTGGTGCAGCGGAGGTAGTTGTGGCCCTTCTGGGTCTCGGTCGTGATGAAGCATCCGCACTCGCCGCAGCGAAAGACCCCCCGATACAGGTATGGCTTGAAGCGTGGTCTTCGGGGCTTGGACTTCCGCGACACGACCGCCTGTACTTGGTCAAAGAGCTCCTTGGAGATCAAGGGCTCGTGCCTGCCTTCGTGAAGCTCGCCCTTCCACCGGATTATGCCGCAGTAGAGGGGCTGCGTGAGCACCAGGTGGAGCCGAGTACGGGAAAGGGGTTCACCGTCGCGGGTCAGGAGCCCGATGTCCTTGGCAATCACCGTCATCTCGTCAAGGGTGTACTGGCCCGTGGCGTAGATACGGAAAAGCTCCCGGACGTGTGGTGCACGTTCGGGGTCAGGGTAGATCGTCTTGGCGATGCGGTTGTTGAGGTATCCAATTGGGGTGAGGAGCGGCCAGATGCCCTCGGCAATCTTGCGGCGATGGCCTCGCTTGATGTTCTCGCCCAGGTTGTCCACATAGTACTTGGACTGATTGAAGAGCGTCCCGAGCATGAACATCCCCGCGGCGGAGCGTTCAAAGGGGAAGGTCGGGAACTTCAGGTCGGCAAGGCTGCCGGTGTCCACAAGGTGGATGATTCTGCCTGCGTCGACGGCATTGCGGGCAAGTCGATCTGGGTGCCAAGCAATGATGCCGGATGCTTCTCCCGACTCGATGCGGGCGAGCATTTGTGAAAACACCGGTCGTCCAGGGACCTTGGCCGTCTGCTTCTCGATGAGCGTCTCAACGACCTGCAGGCCTCTTGCTGCAGCAAGGTCGCGGAGCTCCGCGATCTGGTCTTCGATGCTCCGAGCCTGACGCGACGTGTCGTCGGTTGACTTGCGGGCGTAGAGAAAGTACTTGATGCCGTCCATGGTGCCCACAGTCTACCCGAAGATGGCTTCGGCGCGAAGGGGATGTGACGGAATCTGCAGGAATTCTCGAAGCGAACAGAAGTCGCGTACGCTCGCGTCATGCTTTCCAAGCCGCCTTCGCAGTTGACCATCGCGGACATCCACGCACTTGTGGAGAACGGAGAGAGCGAGCAGCGCTCGCTCGACTTCAAGGAGAATCGATTAGGAAACCGGGATAAAGACATGCGCGAGTGGCGGCTGGATGCGGTGGCTATGGCAAACACGCTTGGTGGCGACCTGATCTTTGGAGTCGTGGATGAAGTCGGGATTGCAAAGGCAGCTCCTGGATTCGAGTGCGCGGATATGGACAAAGAAATCCTCCGCATTGAACAAATTCTGCGCACGAACATTGAGCCGCCTTTACCACCAGTTGAATCGAGCGGAGTCAGGCTCGACAATGGCAGGTGGGTCCTCGTCGTGCGTGTCCCGCGAAGCTGGAACGGCCCACACTGCGTCAAACTAAATGAAGCGTACAGGATGCCGATGCGCAATAGCAGGGGCAAACACAATCTTGATGCGGGTCAGATGAAGGACGCCTTTATGAACGCTGCCAGCATTCCAGAACGAATCCGGACGTGGATCGAAGCACGAATGGATCGTGTGCGACAGGGTGTTTATCCGGACATGCTCTCAGGTGCACTGCTGATCTGCCACTGTGTGCCGTATGCGACTTTCCTCAACAACATACGCCTGCCCGCGTCTAGGCTAGCGGACCACCGCGATCATTTTCATCCGCCGTTTGGCAGTCATCGAGAATGGCGAATCAATGCGGACGGTCTCTTGTGGGCTTCTCACCCTGGCAACCCTTCAAGTAAGCATGGAGTTGTTCGAGTCTTCCGATACGGGATGATTGAAGCTTTCCAGAGCATTCAGATTCAAGAGGGTGAGCCTCGGGTCGTTCCTGGCATGCGGCTCGAAGAGTGCTTGCTCCTGTGGATGCGGCGATTCTTGTCCGGTCTCAGGGCTCTTGATGTACCCGCACCAGTGGTTGTGACTGCGTCGCTTTACCACGCCCGGCGTCTTCATCTGACCCACAATGGGGCCATTCACGGAGACTTTCATCCGATCGACCGCGATGAAGTGCCGCTATCCGATGTGTTCTTCGAAACGCACGAGCAACCAGTTGACCAGACGATGAGACCTCTCATGGATGAGGATTCTCTTCTTTCCTTCACCAGTCTCCTCGATCGAGTCATCCGCCTTGGGGCGGATGACTATGGGGGCGAGGATGACGATGCCCTTCTCACCCTTCTTCACGAAGCGGCCGAGCTGCTTCCACGTGTGGAAGCCAGCAACATGCGTGGCGTCAGACTTCTGCGAGAGGATGAGGAGCACATTCCCGAAGCTATAGCGGTGGAACTTGGCGAGCATGGCGAGATAGCGGATGAGCGCGTCACTCTTGCCGCGGCGGAGCGCGTCCCCGAGTTCTGATAGTGCATTGTCTGCGATCTTCCTGGCTTCTTCGGGTTTCATGTCTTTGCTCCTGTGCGGGTCCCGCGACGTGCGGTCCCTTCGCCGAAGACAGGGACCACTCGCGGGTGCACAGGAGAGAGCGCAGTCGAGGCTCAGACGGCCGGCGGGCCGAGCGAAGCGGGCACAAGGAATGACAGACCGCACCGCGACAGCGGCGCCGCAGGCGGGTCTGGCATGACTTGTGCATGGACCAAAGGCCGGAAGTGAGCGCCGCGATCACGGTGAGCCGGAACGGAGCGGGGAAAGCCGAGAAGCGGGGAGGCAAGTGCGTTCGACCAGAAAACACGACGCTGCGGGCTACAAGTCGTGTAGTTGAGGCGCGCAAAAAAAAACACCCCGACGCGGGCCGGGGTGAGCAAACGGTTCAAACACAAAACGAATCTCTCACAGAAGGCAAGGACCGCCGGAGAAGACGCTCAGGAAGGCGGCGATATCCTGCGTGTCGGGGAATAGATCGTCGTTGTTGAAGTCGATGTCGTTGCATCCGTAGCCGTTGGGCGGGTCGGTGGGGCACGTACCGCCCGCGAACACGAGCAGGAAGTCGGCGATATCCTGCGTGTCGGGGAATAGACTGTCATTGTTGAAGTCGACGGGGTCGCAGAGGGTGTACGGGAACGGAATGCCACAATCGGTATCGGGCTCGCAGTCAAATGCGGGGTCGTCGCAGTCATTGGCGAGCACGAACGTGTATTCAAAGTCCGCCACAGGCACGTCCGCGGTGGTCAGCAGGTCGTCGCACAGCAGCGGCCTGGGGTGCGGTGACTGCCAGGGCTTGACGACGTACGTCCCCCACGGCAGGTGCGCGCCCGGCTGGGCGTCGATGCGCACCTGACGCTTGCCCGTAGGCGTCGTGCCCACGATCGTGAACCGCATGAGGTTCGAGAGTTCAGTGTTGATGCCGCCCTGCGGCAGCGGGTCTTGAAAAACCACGCTCAGTGGTGGCGTTGAAGCGTTGGGGTCGATCTTCACGGGGCCGTAGAACTCGACGATGACGTCGTCGTCACAGGGAGCATCGTTGTTGAACTCGGACCACGTGACGGCGGGCGTGGTGCCGTTGGATGTGAGGTTGTACGAATCGCTGGCTTCGTCGTGGACGGTGAAGGGGACCTCGCCCGCCGCCCCCTTGCCGAATGTGTCGGGGATTGCTGCGTACTCGGGGTTAAGATCGACATAGGTTTGGCTCACTGCGTCAAAGACACTTACACTGCTATTCGCCCACCACCACCGCGGTGAGCCGCTCGGCGGGGCCGAGGTGTGGCCATTCGCGTTCACCGAAAGTTGTCCGCCGAAAGATGCATCCTGTTGGAACAGAATCGCACGGTTGCTAGTACCAGAGCCGCTTTGCAATTCGCCACCGATGCGGACATTGGTGCCAATGGAGAAAGGCTCTTCGATGACAATGTAGCCGTTGTAGAAAACACCGCCGGCATCGGCCAACACACGTGTGCTTCCGTAGATGTCGACCGATCTGCCTGGTTGCGTTGCCTTGATCCAAATGACGTTGGCGGGAAAACCAAACTGCTGGGCTGCCGCGTCGGCAATCACCGGCTTGTAGTCGCCGCGGATGATGAACGGGCCGTCAATCTCCACGGCTCCTGAGTTCGACCCGAGCCGCAGGACGTTGCCTTGGAAGTTGCCCTGAACGAGGAAGGAATCGACTACAGGTGTAGACAGGACGAAGGTGTCCTCAAATTGGTTGTCGCTCCCGACATTTCCGTCAACGTAAAACTCGCCGATGCTGTCGGTGGAAATGATGCTCTGGTTGTAGCCGAATGCCAGACCTCCGCTTAGGCAGTCATACCTATGGCACACATTGCCATCGATGTGAATCTTGTCAATCCGTCCCGTTGCTTGTATGGTCGCCGCGAAATTGCCACTGACGAATATGCCACTGTTGCCGCCACCGTGAAGCCCGCCGCCCGGAACACTTAGGTCGCCAAAGTTAAGGAGTCCGTCAATCGCCGCCACGCGAATCATCGCAGTCGAGTCGCCAACCGTGCTAATGGGCGAAGGGATCGTATTGGTTCCACGTATCTGAGCCGCTTCGACGCTTCCGTGTAACCCGCCGACGGTCGCGTTGATAAACTCGATTGCGTCGCCCGCGCTGATATCGGCGTTGATGATCTTCGCTTGGAGCGTGCCGATGCTCGTGCTGGCGGTGATCGAGGGCTTAATGGCGTTGCCCAGATCGCCAATCGAACCTGTCACAGATCGAATCGAATCGATCCCGCCATGTGTCGCGGCGATGTCGCCCAAGATATCGCCGAACGCCTGGATGATCTGTGCGGACCGCACAGTGGGTGAATCGGCGGCAGTAACGGTGATGGAGGCCGTCGCCGTGATCGAGCCGAGACTACTAAGCTCTGTCACTTTTCCGACCGTTATGTCACCGGTGATATTACCGGACACGTGAACACGAAGGCGGCTCGCGTCCTGCAAGGCTTCACTGCCCGACGCAAAAGACAACCCAGCAAAACTCGAGCCGCCGACAATCGGTATTCCGCCGGCACAGGCAGTGCTTGGCGATGCAACTATGATGCATAGCGTGCTTCCCGAGGCGACGGTGCCGGTAATCTCGATGTGAGGAATTGCCTCGGTTCCGCTCTGCCCGTAAATCCTGAGAACCTTGTCCCCTCCACTGACGTTCACTGTAATCGGAAAGGTAGTGGAAGGCGTGCCTCCATCGTAACTCCATTCGACGGCGCCGCCCGCCGCCGGTGCCAGCACTGCACCAGCAGTCATTAAAAATCCCTTTAGCATCGAAATCCGCATGAGACTCCATCTCTTCTGCGACGCTGGGCAGGTAGAATCGCCGCCACAACCGCCAGCGTCGCGGGTGTGGGAATGACGGCGGCAACGCGAAAACCGGAGCGAACATCCGACAAACTCGGGCTACTCGCGCGAAACTCATACAGCGCGTCGATGAGCACCCAGTCGATTCCGGCCATCCTTCCCGAACCGTCGAACAGGCGGAAATTCGCACCCGCCACCGGGTCGGTGAAAATCCCTTCTGTCCACTCCGTACTCCCCCCTGCCACATCAAACAACCCCCACGGGCTTGTGACGTTCGTGTACGCCCCTAGCGGGATCGTGAACGCGCCGGCGTCAAACCCGACGTTTGCCGTGCCGCCCGCGCCGGGGGGCGCGCCGATGTAGGGCGTGTTGCTCGTGTTGCTGTACGTCCAGTAGCCGCCCACGCTGCCGTCGCTATTCACCTTCGTGGGGTCGTAATGCGCCGCCTTGATCCATTCGTCTAGCGTCGGGATGAAGTACCGCGCGCCCGGCGAACGCTCCGCCTGATCCGTAAACGCCAGCACGCCGTTGGGCAGTGTGATATAGCCGAATGTGGACACGTCATACGCGCCGCCCGTGAACGCGTCGTGGTTCGTCGCCTTGTTGTTATGAAGCCAATTGCAGTAGATCGCCGCGGAGCGCCAGTCCGTCGCGCCCACAGGGTTCATCTCTTTTCCAGCAGGCACGACCCACCGCCGCCCGCCCGGCGTGTTGGGCGTCGTCGCCACCGCCGCGAACCCCGCGCCCCCCGGCGCGAACAGGTGCGGGATCCAGTCCGCCTGAGGCCGATCGAACGCGGCGTTCAGGAACTCGACGTACTGCGCGGTAGTAATCTCGAACTTCCCAATGCGGTAGTCGTAGCTGACGCCCCCGCGCCCAATCGACTGATCGCCTGGTGTCCCATCTCCTGCCCACGGCGCGTTGCCGGGGTGGGTGATCGTGGCGAAGTCGATGCCCGAGAGGGGGTCGATGTCCGCCCGTGCGAACCCTGCAAGCACAACCACCGCTGCCATCCCGAGTGAGCGTGCAAACCCTAGTCTCTGCCTGTCCATGGAGTACCTCCGGACGCATATACGTCTACCAGAAAAGGTGCAACACGGTTGAGGGAATGTCCAAGAATCCAAGGGGAATTTCCCAAGTGCCGAGAAGTCACTGACTTGGGGTAAAGGTTGATTCTGCGGGTATTATGGGCCACGAAGCGGTTCCGCATCTCGTGCAATCATCAGATTGCGCGAAAACACACCCGGTTCATGGTGTACTTGGCGCACATATGCGCGAAACTCCGCTCCATCGGGGCTTCTTAATACAAGTATAAGTGCTTCAACCGGGCTCGTGCCTGTGGATATGTCGGACCTTGACTCTGCGCGTTGTGTCACCCGGCGCTTCCTACCTTGGTCCTGACCCCGAAAGCTGGTCCAGCGTGAGTGAGAGTTTTCTGGGATGATGCCGGCCTCTGTTCGGGAGGCCGAAGATGAAGCGGAAACGGTTCAGTGTGGAGCAGATTGCGCACGCGATCGCGCAGGCGGAGAGCGGCGCGGTGGTGACGGACATCTGCCGGCAGATGGGCGTCTCGGAGCCGACGTTCTACCGGTGGAAGAAGAAGTACTCGGGGATGGGCGTGTCGGAGGTCCGGCGTCTGAAACAGCTTGAGGAGGAGAACCTCAAGCTCAAGCGGCTGGTCGCGAACCTGGCGCTGGACAACGCGATCCTGAAGGAAGCCGCCACGGGAAACTTCTGAGCCCGGCGCGCCGGCGTGCCGCGGTCGAGCACGTCCAGCAGGAGCTGGGCGTGAGCGAGCGGCGTGCGTGCAGAGTGCTGGGCCAGGCCAGGGCGGTGCAGCGGCACGCGCCGAGGGTGCGTGACGATGAGGATCGGCTGACGGGACGGATCATTCAGTTGGCGGCGGTGTACGGCAGGTACGGCACGCCCAGGATCACCGCAATGCTCAGGCGTGAAGGATTGCACGTGAACCACAAACGCGTCGAACGGATTTGGCGGAGGGAGGGGCTGAGGGTGCCCCGAAGGCAGCCCAGGCGCGGCCGGCTATGGCTCAACGACGGGAGCTGCGTGCGGCTCCGACCCGAGCGCAAGGACCACGTATGGGCCTACGACTTCGTGAGCGGCGTGACGCACGACGGCAGGCCCTTCCGCATGCTGGTGGTCGTGGACGAGTTCACGCGCGAGTGTCTGGCGATCGACGTGGCGCGGAAGCTCTCCAGTGACGGCGTGCTGGAGCGTCTGGCGTGGCTGATGGCGACCCGTGGTGTGCCCGAGCACGTCCGCAGCGATAACGGCGCCGAGTTCACCGCGACCGTTGTGCGGGAGTGGCTGGCCAAGGTCGGTGTCAAGACGCTCTACATCGAGCCGGGCAGCCCGTGGGAGAACGGGTACGTGGAGAGCTTCAACGGCAAGCTGCGTGACGAGCTGCTGAGCGGCGAAATCTTCTCCACGCTCCAGGAGGCCAAGGTGCTGATCGAGAGGTGGCGGAAGCACTACAACACGATCAGCCCACACAGCAGCCTGGGGTACCGACCCCCGGCCCCGGAGACGGTCGCTGCTGGCCCGCCCTCCGCTCCGCTCCGGTCGGCCCAGCAGCGGGGTGCGACATTGCTCGAACTCTCATAGACTGTGGTACGTCAATCGGGGAAAGGTCAGTCGGATGGGCGGAGTCGTTCGCGGGCATGTGCTGGACAAGTTCTCGTGCGGATGACTGTCACGCACGGTTGGTGAGATGCCGAAGTCTAGCGGGGTCAGGTGCGAGAAAACACCCCGACACGGGTCGGGGTGTGAAGTGAGTATACCGAGTCGGCCCATGCCATTCAGATGATGCACGGCCCGCCTGCGAAAACGCTCAAAAGCGCGTCGATGTCCATGATGTCCGGGAATAATCCATCGTTGTTGTAGTCGATGTCGTTGCACATGCCCGTCGAGCACGCCCCGCCCGAAAAGACCTGGATGAAGTCGGAAATGTCGGTCGTGTCGGGGTACAGTCCATCGTTGTTGAAGTCGACCGAGTCGCAAAGCGTGTACGGGAACGGCGTGCCGCAGTCGATGTCACCCTGCGTCGTGCACGAGTTGTCACAGTCACGGGCAATCTTGAAGATGTACTCGAAGTCGGCCACCGGCACTTCGGCGGTCGTCAGAAGGTCCGCGCACACCAGCGGCTTGACGCGACCATCCCGCCAGTTCCGCACCTTGTAGGTGCCCCAGGGCAGGTGCTGGCCGGGCGCTGCATCGATACGCACTTGCCGCGCTCCCGTGGGAGTTCCGTCGTTGATCGTGAACCGCATGAGGTAAGAGAGTTCGGTGTCGATGCCACCCTGAGGCAGCGGGTCCATCAGTAGCACACTCAAGAGCGCCCCGCCCGGGTAGTTGGCGTCATCCGTCACCCGCACCGGCCCGTAGAACTCTACGATGATGTCTTCCGTTGCGGCGCAGCCGCCCTCGTTGTTGAACTCGGTCCACGTCACGGTGGGTGACAACTCGTTGTTGCTGTCGATCACGTTGTAGGAGTCGCTCGCCTGCTCGTGCAACCGGAATGGCACCTCGCCCGCCGCGCCGCCGCCGAAACTGTTGGGCAGGAGTTGGTACTCCGGGGTGAGTTGTTGCAGGATATCGAGGTCGACGTTGTCCTGTAGGACCACAACGGGGCTCGTATTGCTCCACCAACGCACGCCAGTGCCGGGCCTTCCGCCGTTATGACCCGATGCGTTGACCGTGACCTGCCCGGTAAGCGTGTCCGGTTCCACAAACCCAACTCGACCGTCCAACCACCCGCCGATGCGAACTGTCGGCACAGGCGAGGAGAGGCAGTGCTGGTCTGGCTGTTGCCAGATCAAGATGCTTGTTCCGACCTCCACATTACCATCAAACTGCACGCTGCCCGTCCCGCATGCGACGTCAAGAAACATGGCGGAGCGAGAGACCTGGAAGAACTCCTCCGGCAGCGGGACGACCCCTCCGAACTCGAGGCTTTGGAAGTCACCACGGACGCGCACAGAACCGACGAAGCACCGATAGAGGGTGTCGAGCGTTCCGTACACGGAACCGTTGAAAGACCCTATGTCGAGCGACTCAATGGACGGTGCGACAATGTCCACCGATTGCTGAGTTGCATCCGCCCGTCCAACCCGACCGCTCACAACCATGTTGCCGATGCTGTTCGCGGACGACACTCCCAACTGCCGCTCCCCGCACGAGGAACTCCCGCAGATGCTCCCCTGCACCACAAGAGTTTCAATACGGGCCGTCGAGCCGATGCTGCCGTTCAAGTCCCCGCCGATGTAGACCGTCACAGGCGGGAGGGGGAGGGTGGCGGCCCCTACACCAAACAGGTTGATGTCGCCATCAACGTTCCCATCCACGGCGATCACGACGGAACTCTCACCGGGGCAATTGATCGGCGATGTCGTCCTAGTGCTTGGGATGTGGTCCGCCGTGACAGAACCAAACAAGCCGTCCGCAGTCGCGATCTGGAGCAGTTCATTGTGGGCGGTCACGTTTGCGTTCACGCGCAGGGCGAGGATGGACCCGATGTTGCGCGCGGAAATCTCGGGCAGGCCCGTGCCGCCGGGGACAGGACCGAGGAAACTGAGCGGCGCTTTGATCAGTTCAATGCTTCCCTGCGCGTGCGCAGCCTTGATGTCGCCCATGATCGCGGGAGTTCCGAGCGTCCGACCTCCCACGGTCACCACCTCGACAGCATTGAAGCCCGCGAAGCCGTCTGCGGCGTACGCAGTGATGTCCCCCTCTGCCAGGATGTTGCCACCCAGCACCGTGCCGTTGGACTGTGTGATACCGAAGGCCTGGATTCGAAACGCCTGCCCGCAAGAGATGGGGCCGGTGATGTTGCCGGCGACTGCGACCACCACGCGGGACACGTTTCTCAGGTTGTCGTTGGTGCCAAAGGAGATGCCCGCGAGGTCTTTGGCTGTGAGTTCATACGCAAACTCGGGCTGATCCACCCACTGTGTTCCCTCTGGAGCAATAAGGACACGAAGTTCCGGGTTGGTGCCGACTGTGCCGCTGATCGTCAGCGCCGGGATGTCCGTATCCAGCCCGGTGCCGTCGTTGTCGTAGATGGTGACCGTCTTGAGCCCGTTCACCGTCCCCACGGTTACTGTGCCGTCTGAGGCATCGTGTTCGTTCGGATCGCCGCTCACCCGGTACTTGATGCCGCCGTGTGCGGTTCCGACGATCATACCGATCGTCGTCACCACGATCCAACCGACTTGGAAACCACGCATGTTGAGTCTCCTTTGCAGCGTTGTCGGCGTGTGCCCCGCAACAAGCAGAGCGCAACCGGGATTGCCACCGTCGAGGGGGAAGGCACTGTCAACGCGAGGCGAAACCCATACCCAAGTGTCCCAGAGTTTGGAAGTGCGTTCCCTGCCGGAAATACAGCGTCGGTGAGCGCAAACCCGGGCGACGAGTTCCAAGAACTGCCGTCAAACCAACGGAACTTCTCGCCAGTGGTCTGCAATGTTCGAATGCTCTCCGTCCACTCACTCGTCCCCCCCGCCGTGTCCAGCAGCCCCCATGGGCTTTGCACGCTCGGGTACGCGCCCAGCGGAATCGAGAAGGGGCTGGGGGATGAGAACCCGTAATTGCCGTTGCCGACACCTGGTATGCCACCCGCGAGTTGCGTGTCGCTCATGTACGAGTAGCGCCACCAGTGCCCCAGCGTCGGATCGTTCCGGTTCGGGTCGTAGTGCGCAGCCTTCAACCACTCGTCCCATGTCGGGATGTAGTACCGCGCGCCCGGCGTGTGCGCATCCTGATCGGTGAAGATGTTCCCAAAGTACCCGAACGTGCTCACGTCGTACGCGCCGTTCAGGAACGCCGCGTGGTCGAGGCTCTTGTTGTTCGTGAGCCAGTTGCACAGGATGGCCGCCGTGCGCCATGAAATGCCGCCCACCGGCCTGTTCGCCGCGCCGCTCGGCACCGCCCACCTCCGCGCTGCCGGGTTGCCCGAGTTGTTCGGCGTCACGCTCTGCGCGCTCCAGAACGGCGTCAGCACGTGTGGGATCGAATCGCCCACGGGCCGATCCATGGCCGCGTTGTAGAACTCGACCCACAGCGACAGCGGCACCTCGGTCTTCCCGATGCCGTACTCGTAGTCGACCCCGCCGCGCCCCACCGCCAGATCCCCCGGCGTTCCGTCTCCCGCCCACGGCGCGTTGCCGACGGCGCCCACAGTCACAAAGTCGATGCCGCTGAGGGGGTCGATGTCCGCGCTCGCGGATGACACGAGGCTCCCGGAGTACATCAATCCCCCAGCCGAGAACAAGACACTGAGTCGGCAAGTTGCTCGCGCGCCCATTGGGCACCTCCCGGTCAAGATGACCATACCCAAGAAGGTGCACCATGGTTGAGTGGATGTCCAAGAATCCCGAGGGATTCTCCCAAGTCTTTGCTGAACTGAGCATTGAAGAAACACATTGTTGTGCATGTTATTGGCCGCTCCGTGCCCTACAGTTGAGGCCGTAGCAAAGTGCACCCGATTCAGGGCGTGTTTCACTATCGTCAAGAAACGGGGCAGGCGTCTCGTTTTGGGTAATACCCAACGTCGCCATGTGCGTCGCCGCGCTGAGGCAGTTCGTAACGCTAGCAGGCTGTTGAAGAACTGATCCAGCAGGCGCAACCAAAGGGGTGGGCGGTGCGAACAGTTGGGGATGAAGGGCACCCCCGAGTGTCAGACGGCGATCTGCCACACGTTCAATGTCGAGGACCTGATCGAGGCGGGCCATCCGCTGCGGCAGATCAAGCGGATGGTGGGCCAGGCGCTCGCGGATATGTCGCGCACGTTCAAAGCGGCGTACAGCGATCGCGGCCGCCCCGGCATCCCGCCCGAGACGCTGCTCAAGTCCCTGCTGCTCCAGGGCCTGTAAACGAGCCGCATGCACTGCTCCCCGGTCAAGTGGTGGTCCGGGGCGGAACTACATCCTCTTGCGATGCTCTTCGTAGGTGATGTGGTCGCGTTCCGCTTCGTATCTATGCTGCTTGAGCATCTGTGCGGCCCAGGCGCGAACGGCAGGAAGTGGGTGTTGCATGTACAACGCGGCGTCACGTTCGACCTCGGTCGTGCGCCGCCATGCCCATCCGGAGGTTACACGTCCGTTCCATCGACCGACACCGAAGTCGTTCAGGCAGCCGGAATCGTTTCCGTATTTCCGCAGAAACCACTCCGTAGCTTGAGGTAGAACCACAACGCCTCCCTCGCCGATCTTTGGATCCGGCATGAGCTGCCCAATTTTGCGGGCAAACTCAACGCCAAATGGAGCAACGACTTGCTCAAGCAGGGTGCCGTCAAACTGCACAAAAAGGTGCTGCCATTTTTCTGGCAGCACAGGCTGGAAGTACTCCTTCCTCTTAATCGCATCGACCACTGCCTTAAGGACCTTTTCGGGGTCGTGCTTTGCAAGAGAGGTGAGGACTTCAATCGCTTCTGTATCAGCAAAGGCGTGGTGTTTGTCGTAGTTGACGGCAAGTTCGGTGCTCGCTTCGAGCACGGAATCGGGATCAGTCAAAGCCAAGCGGAAAGCGAACTCCTTCCAGTCATGCTGGCTTCTGTTATCGCCTGAATCGGTGGCCAGTCGAACCACCTTCAGTACCACGGATCGTAGTGGTTCTGGAATCGGAGTGCCGCGTCCTCCTCGCAAGTACAGACGCAACAGGTGTATAGCTGTGGAGCAATTGCTGCTTGCATCTGCCGTGTCACCAAGCAACACCTCAAGCACTTCCCGTTGGTGATGGTCGTCCAGCACTCTGTCCCAGTGGTAGCCATAGAGCCGTTCAAACACTCGCGCTGTCTTTACACCATCGACGGCTGCACAACGCATTATCCGATCAAAGCCTCGCTGAGTAGGATCCGCCATCGCCGAAAACCGCGCCGTGTATTCGGGCCGAGAGGGTACTAGGTCGTCTAGCAATCCGCTGACCCATTCCGGTAAGTCACCAGTCTTCTGCCTTGTTCGGGTGCAATAGCCACCGCACACTGAAAAGCACTTGCCGTCACGAATCCAACGTACGATTCGATCTCGTATCGCCGGTACGTCTCCGAGTTCTGCCAGCGCGTCGCCGAAGGCCCATCCGCCTTCACCCTGTAGTTCGTTGAGCCAGGCCTCAAGCTCGTCTAGAACCATTGGTGCTTCGCGTGCTGTAGTCGCCGCTCTGGCATAGTGTGGAACCCATGCGTTTTCGCTTAGCGCCACCTCACCAGCCTTACGGCGCTCCAGTCGGTCATAATCCCACGGCGGGCGCTCAACTACTGCGCGAATCAACTCGGCCGGAGAGGTGGGCTGCAGTTCTTCCAGCCATGCACCGCATGCCGCCACAAGTTCCATTGGCGGGTTCGAACTGGCACGCTCCATATCCGCGATGTGTTCTTCAAGGGCGCGACGAAGCGATGCCGCTTCATCCGGGATAGACCTCGACGGCTCCAGCAGCTGCTTTAAGATCACAAGAGTGTCTTCCTTGCAAAGTAAGTGAAGAGACTCGATACACTGTCTTCGTGCCAGTGTTTGAAGCTCTGCGGTCCACTTCCCAATGCAGGCCAAGCCCTCCCGGATCACACCAATAAACAAATCGTACACCTGCTTAGTGGTTATTGGCTGCCACTCGGGAGGTACGAGCCGCCCCCCAATCACAGGGGGTGGAGCGGCAGCGGAATGTGGCCATGCTACTGCTTCAATCCACGCATCTAGCAAGAGCTCCGCCGTCTCTGGCGTTACTGCTGCAAGTCGGCGAATCAGCCTCGACATGCGGTGCGGGTACGGACACTCGGTATTCGAAAGAATGATCCGATGAAGTTGGCGCCACTCTGCCGTCGCGTTGTTGCCGATGTCTTCGTTCTCTGCCTCGGCGAGTCTGAAAAGTATGTCCTCGCACTGATCGTAGTGTTCCGAGAAGCAGGTGAGGTGTGCAACTGCCCAGACGATCTCCCGACGTGGCCCGGTACCGCCAAACATGCCGCGCGCCGACCCCTCAAAGCCTGCCAGTGTGCTCACGTCCGTGTCAGAGATGGCAGTATGCAGCCATGCCAGCCCCGCTTGAGGCGACAGTTCTACCCACGCCCTCACCAAGCGGGCTTCCTCACGTGTGGATATTGCCAACACGCTGGGATCCGGTAGCTGTTCCCGAAAAAAAAGGTCGACCTGAGTTCCCACCTCCTTTCGAAGCTCTGTAGTGCACATCTCAACCCGTTGCATGATGGCCTGACGAAAATCGGGCGGCGCTTTGCCGAGAAGGTCCCTAAACGTGGGTTTGATCGTGGGCCATAGCTTGCGGGCAAAGATGAGCGTGGCCATTCCGCGCGGAACGGCCTCGAATAGGTGGGCGGGCATCTCGCCCAGCCCGCATGCCTTTGCCTGGGCCACGATGTCATCGAGGGCCACCGTTGCCACCCCGGCGCTGTCAGCTAGGAATTCCAGCTCGTTGCGGCGAGGCGCGAGGCAGCCAACTTCCCGGCCCAGGGTCAACCAGCGGTAAGACTTGAGGAATTGCGTCTGATCACCAATGTCCGCGGAGTAGAGAGCTAGAACACGGTTAAACAAGAACTCTGGATTGACAAGGGCTTCACTCAGCTTGGTTAGATCGCTTGCAAGTCCTGGGTCCATTTGGACTACGCGCAACAACTGAATGGCAAAGCGAATGTCGTGAGAACTTGTTTGTGCAAGGCGCTGAAGCACCGCAGCGTCAACCGTCTCGCCAGTGAGACTCTTGAGAAGCGCCAATACCGATGTGTCTTTGGGAGGGGCCAAAACGTCAATGAATTCGCGTGACTTGTCGTTCGCTCCGGCAGGTCCAATTGATACCACACGAACACGGTCACCATAGGCCTGTACCTGACCGTCAAGCAGCGTCATGTCATTCAACGTGCATTCATCGACAATCAGGGTGCAACGTAGTAGTGGGTTGTCTCTGATACGCCCAAGCATTGGCAGTACTGACGAGTAACTGGGATAGTACAAAAGACTGTCTTTCAGACCAGACCGAAGACACGCCTCGTAGACCAAGCGAGTCTTGCCGATGCCCGAAAGTCCAGCAACATGGCGAAGAGCTCTACCTGTCGCTGTAGTTAGGTGCTCAACAAGTCTGACGACGATTGGTCCGCGATTCTCGAGATCGACAAAGGCGACTGTCGGATCAAACACATTGCGCGATGATGATGCCCACTGCTCGGCAGTCTGTCCAATTGTCCCCGCAATGAGAGGGCAATGGTTCTTCAGTACTCCCGGGTGACGTTTAAGATGATCGGCAAGGTGGTCGCTGTGCAGCACCGTGACCGTCCCGGGATTGAGTCCAAGATCAATTTCAAGTTGTTTCGCACGATCCGCCAGCGCTTTACGCTTGTCGGCGGCAGCAGGAAAGCAAACACAGTAAAAATACTTGCCGCCGTCCTTCAACAACGTGACGAGTTCCGGATGCTCGCCTTCATCCAGTTCGGCCGAGAGTGTGCCAGGAGACAGCCCATCTGCGCCGCTCTTCACTGACCACACCGACGGCACGTCCGGAATTAGCGGCTGCTTGGGAGAGCTGCTCCCACGCTTCACGGTGATGTCTCTTCCACCATCCTTGACACTGACACGAAAATCCCAATCAATCCCTTGTGTTGACACCCCCGCAGCCGGAGCGTCTGCTCGAAGCAGGTCGTTCCATACCTGTTCCCACTTGGCGCGGTTCTGTTGGCCGATTTCACGAACAAGGTCTTCAAAGGTGAACATGGTGTTTGCCGTATTATGCAGCATAAGCGAACCGTCACACAATCGCTTACGCAAACTGGGTTCCTGACTGGTCACCTTGAGGAACTCGCCTGGTTCCAGGCCTCGCCACCTTAGTGCCTCGTCGCTGCGTGCAAGCCCGGAAAGGAGCGGATAGACTTGGCCATGCAAGGAAGCATACTCGCGAAGCTCCCCAGTGCGGGACAGACAACGTGGATCAAGACTTCACGTGCCGTCAGGAAGCGAGCTCGGGGGACCGGGCTCTGTGTTTGGAATGGAGTCCATCATGACACCCGTTGAGTTCCCGCCAATTCCCGTTCTTCCGCTATTGA
This sequence comes from Phycisphaerales bacterium, assembly GCA_046350475.1. Lineage (GTDB taxonomy): Bacteria > Planctomycetota > Phycisphaerae > Phycisphaerales > UBA1924 > BJHL01. The sequence goes on from JAXMAJ010000001.1 coordinate 1,350,700, forward strand.
AGCTCTTCCTCCCTGTGATTGGGTTGATGTGCGCCATGAAGGTGGTGCTCATGCTTCTCCCGCGGTTCCGGCGATAGCACCTAAATCATGGCGACTTCAACTCGCCCCCGGTTTCGGGGGTGATGGTGGTTGTTCGCGCGGCCCCTCGTTTCGGACATTCTTCTGTCCTTTACCCGTGTGAGTGTCCTTTGGGTCATCGCCCCTCCCCCCTGGAACACCGGGAGCGGATGCCGTGAGGCAGACGCTGAGGCCTGGGAGTCCCGGAGTGCGTGAGACACGAAGGGACCGTGAGCCGCGTGAGCGGGACCAGGCCGAAGTCGGGGAAGCCTCAGTGTCGGAAACTCCAGCAGAACAAGGCGATTCCGGCGATTCACCCTTCCCCCGTGCGGGGAAGGGTGTGGGGAACCCCTCCCAACCCGGGTTTGAACGGAAGAACTCGCGGATCAAGGACAAAAGCCTGTTCGAACGGTGTCCCGCGGACGCCGCTTTCCGTTCCCCCCGCCCCACCCGGTATCACCGGAGGCACTCCCCGCCCGCGAACACGCTGAGCAGAGCGCCAATATCCAGGGTGTCCGGAAACAGCCCGTCGTTGTTGAAGTCGATGTCACCGCAGAACGGGTCGTTGCTGCAGGGACCCCCGGCAAACACAACCAGGAAGTCCTGAACGTCGAGAGCGTCAGGGAACATGCCGTCGTTGTTGAAGTCAACGCCGTCGCAGGCCGCACAAGCCCCTCGAAAGAAGCTGATGCGCACCGGGTGGGTCGCGCCGTTGGTCGCACGAAGGTGGAACCGGCCAGGGTTGGTGCCAAGGCCCGTGGTTGCAGCAATCCCGACGGCCAGGTAGTACGTCCCCGCGGCAAGCTCGCCCTCCTGACCGTCGTAGTACAGGCCCGGATCGCCATGCGTCCGGGGCGGACTATCGGTGCACCCGAAGGACAGGAAGCACCGCTGCGCCGAGTTGGCGCTGCCGCTGCACGAGGCCACAAGATCCCCGCCATCGTCAAAGAGGAACACCTGGTTCGGATGCAGCCCACCCTGAAGGTCGTCGAGCAGGTCAAGGAACACGTGCCCGGAGGCCGAGACAGCCTCGTCGATGACAAACCGATGCCACAGCACGCCCCTGGGAGGAACGACAAGGCTTGCCCCGATGGTGGCGTCGGAGAGCACGCCGAAGTCCTGCCCGTTGATGATCGGCACTGCAGTCGGCGCCAACGCCCCGCCGACCACGTTGGTAGTCACCCGCAAGGTGTAGACACCCCCGGGCTGCGTGCCGGCACCCACACGGAATCTGGAGAGGAAGACCGATCCACGCGGCGCGACGACGAGGTAATACGTGCCCGCCTCAAGCTCGCCGTTCCTGCCGTCGTAGGCGAGCCCGTCCCCCGGCGCCCCCCGCCGGCCAACACCGAACGAGAGCTGATCATCGGTGCCGGACCCGCTCCCATCGTCCACCGCTGTGGCCACCCCGCCGACTATGCCGGACACGTCCCCGTTTGCACCGTACAGGGCGATCGCCACATCGCCCCCCATCACGGCCGTGCCTTCAGTGTCGATGTCCAGGAACCGCCTCTGGAGGTCCGTCACCGGCCCGGGCAGGCACATCTCGTACCAGGCCACACTCTCGGAACCCAGGACCCCGGAGACGTGCAAGCCAGCGTCCGAAAGACAGCCCAGGTTGTCCCGCGGCGTAGGGGCAGGAGGGGGCAGGTGCGTGCCCTTCAAACGGATCATGCACCCGCGTTGGGGCGAAGCCGCAATGACGCGGTGCTCCGAGCTCCCGTCACCCTCGGGCCCTGCACCATTGCCCACCAGCACACCGATGCTCGCACACGCTGCCGCGCTGCTGATGTCCCGGCCGTAAGAGGGCGACGTCACGCCGACGGTGGCGGCATTCCCCCCGAGAGCGGCCTGGGAGTTGCTGCAGAATCCGATGCGCCGCTGCGAGAGGTTGGAGCACCCCTGGTACACCCCAGTCGCGGTTGACTCATCAAACGCGTCAGACCAGTGCGCGGGTTGGAACCCATCGTCGACCCACGCAAACTGCACGAACACCCCCTGCGCGGCATCCGGAATGGCGATCTGCAGCCCCGTCGCGGTGAACACGTAGTATGAACCAGCAGACGCGACCGGCTCAAAGCGGAGCACCGCGAGAGGCGTCGCACCGGGGTTGATCATATTCGTACCGGCGCCGCCGACGCCCCCGTAGTCAACGTCGTCGGTACTCCAGAACACCAGCACAAAGTCCGGCCCATCCGCGGCCTGGTTTGTCTCAGAAATCGCAAGCGCAAAGCTGACATCGGTCACAACCCTGCCGACGGCACCGTCCCATGGGCCATCCGCAAAGCCGATGTCCTCGAGCACCATCGAGGTGTCGTGGAGGGAGGTGTAACCAAAGCCCGACCCGGAGTATCCGTTGCTCAGGTTGTCATACGCCACCTCAACAGAGCGATCGGCAAAGACGGGTTCAACCCCCAGAGGAAATACGTCAACCTCCCCCCGAAGGACGACAAAGGCTCACCCTGCCCTTCAACTCCCCGCACCCTGCCGGTGGCCCCTGCACCAGGCTCCTGAAGCGTGCGGCCCCCGCTGTGCTTCACGTCCTCCTGTCCAGCCAACGGCAAGGGCGTCAGAACAGCCGCCAATGCGCACACAAAGCCGGCGATCACGCGCGCACGCCGGCCAGCAGGACAACGGCACAGCCGACAACAACACCGCAGCACCGGGTACAAGGAAGGCACGTCGCGCCTCCATTCATGAAACCGTGGGCCGCACGAGTGTACCCGAAAGGCCCAACGAGTGGAAACGAAATCCCGATGCCGGCAACGCCGCACCCTGCAAAGCCGCGCAAACACGCCCTGCGGATTGCCGCTGACTGTTACCCCTCCACCCCCCCGTGCCCGCTCACGTTCGCCCCGTCCTCCCCCCGCAACTGCCAGAACATCAACGATGAGGCGATCGTCAAGAGCCCGAGCGTCAGGAACGTCCGGTGGATGCCGCCGATCATCCCGGCCACGTGCGCCTGACGCGTCCCGATGAACACCACCGTCAGAAGCGAAGCCACCGCCACGCCGAAACTCATGGACATCTGCTGCACCGTGCTCGCGATGCTGCTGCCCATGCTGGTGTCAGCGTCCGAAAGGTCCGCGAACGTCAGCGTGCCCATGCTCGTGTACTGCACCGAGGACGCGAACCCGAAGAAGGCCGCCTGCCCCGCGATGAACCACGCAGAAGCGCCCGGCGTGACCGTCATGAACAGCAGGATGAGCAGGCCCATGCACAGCGTGTTCACCAGCAGCACCCACCGGTACCCGAACCGGGCGAGAATCCGCGCCGTGAAGTACCGCAGGCCCAGGGCCGCCAACGGCTGCGGCATGATGAGCAGCCCCGACTGCACCGGCGTAAAGCCCAGCCCGACCTGGTACAACAGGGGCAGCATGAAGGGCATGCCCCCAGCCCCCAGCCGCGTGATGAATCCGCCCACGACCGCCACCCGGAAAGTCCGCACACGGAACAGCGACAGGCGCAGCAGCGGGAACGCGTGGCGAACGGAGTGCGCGCCGTACGCGCCAAGCAGCGCGATCGAAAGCGCGAACAGCCACGCCATGCTCTGCACGCTGAGCGCATGCTCCCCGAACACCTCCAGCACGTAGGAAAGCAGCCCGATGCCCCCGCCGAAGAGCACCAGGCCCACCAGGTCCAGAGGATCCCTCCGACCAACGCGATAGTCCGGCATCCGCAGGTACGCCAGCACGATGCCGGCAAGACCGATCGGCAGGTTCACGAAGAAGATCACCCGCCAGTGCAGGTACGTCACGATGAACCCGCCCACGAGCGGCCCCAGCAGCGGACCGACGAGGGCGGGGATCGCGACAAAGGTGGTCGCCCGAAGCAGCTCGGACTTCGGGAACGTCCTCACCATCGCGATCCGCCCCACCGGCATCATGAGCGCACCACCCGCCCCCTGCAGCACCCGCGACGCGACCAGCAGCGGCATGCTGGTCGAAAGCCCGCAGCACAGCGACCCCAGCGTGAATACCCCCATCGCGGAGAAGAACACCCGCCGGGTGCCGTAGCGGTCCGCAATCCAGCCGCTGATCGGGATGAAGATCGCCAGGCTGATCGTGTAGCTCGTCAGGGCCGCCTTCATGCTGAGCGCCGCGACACCCAGCGACGCCGCGATCGTCGGCACGCCCGTATTCAGGATCGTTGTGTCCAGCGATTCCATGAACAGTGCCACCGCCACCACCCACGGAAGCAGGCGCTTGACCCCTGCCTGCGCGGGCGGGTGGGGGGGAGGAATCAGGGTCATGCGTACCTGGGATGCCGGGCAGCCACATCAGCCGCAAGCGGCCCACCCAGCGCGCACGCCCGAACCACCCGCGCCGTCACCCGCGCCGTCACACGCGCCCCGGCCTATGCGCCGTCGCCATCACGCCGCGCAGCAACCCGGGCGTACGGTCGTAGCCCGGGTCGCCCGGGTGCAGGTTGTCGATCTCCGGCGTCCGGTGCCGCAGCATCCAGAGCCCCACGATCCCAAGCGCAGCCGAAGGGGCCAGCACGCCCCACTGGAGCGCGACGGCGTGCGACGTGAACATGCCGGCAACGTCGGTCGACCACGCCGCCACAAAGCTGCCCAGCGGCATGCTCCCGAACGAGATCACATTGCAGATCGCCAGCACCCTCCCCCGCAGCCGATCGTCCAGGCTCATCTGCAGGGCGCCCATGGCAGAGTTGAAGCTCCACATCCAGAAAATGCCCACCGGCACCATCACCAGCATCGCGGCAATGAAGTCGGTGCAGAGCCCAAGCCCCAGCAGGCTCAGGCCGCAGAGCGTCACGGAAACCGGGACCAGGTGGTGCCGCGGGTACCACGCCGGGACCAGGCGCATCAGGATGCCGCCCAGCACGGCGCCGCCGCCCATGAACCCGAGAAGCATGCCGTACGCAAGCTCCTTGTACTCGCCCGGAAGGGGGAACACGCGGGAGCCGGGGTACACCTCGCTCACCAGCAGCGGCAGCATGCGCAGCATGGGCGTGCTGAGCATGCTGGAAATCGCGATGCCGATGATGAGCACCCGGGTCCCCGTGTGACTGAACGCGTACCCCCAGGCCTCGCGCACATCATGCCAGTGCGACGGGGACTGGTCCTTCGGCGCAGGAGCGTCCGGCGTGGTGCACGCCACGGAAATCACCCCCACAAAGCTCGCCGTATTGATGACAAACAGCCACGTGGCGTTGGTCATGCCCATGAGCCAGCCCGCCGCCACAGGCCCCAGCGCCCTGGCCAGGTTGAACATCATCCCGTTGAGCATGATGGCGCTGGGCAGCTCGTCCTTGGGCACCAGCCGCGGCGTCAGCACCTGCCACGCCGGAATGTTGAACGCCACGATGCACCCGTACGCAAAGCCGACGCCCAGCAGCACCCACGGATTCAGCACGTCCAGCCACGCGCACGCAGCGAGCGCCGCCGCCGTGAGCATCAGCATCACCTGCGTCGCGATGAGCAGCGTCTTGCGGTTCATCCGGTCCGCCACAGCGCCGCCGATGAGGCCCAGCACAAGCGTCGGACCCAGCTGAGCGACCGCGTGCCAAGCCATCATGGTGGGGGCGTCGGGGTACCCCTTGTCGGTCCAGCTCTTCGCCAGCGTCGCCTGCCCCATCACCCAGGACACGCCCGTGTTCTCCATCCACGTGCCGATCCACGAGAAGAAAGCCGCAATCCAGATGTTCCGGAAGTGGCGGTGACGCAGCACCTCCCACCGGGTGTGGCCCACCGCCGGCTTCAACGGAGCGATATCCGCGCCGCGTGCCCCCGCGCTGTCCGGCTCGTCGCCCGCCGGATCCACCGCGGGCGGCTCGTGCGGCGCGTGCCGCTCCCCGGGCGAGTCTTCCGCTCTCCCGCCCGTGCCCGCACCACGACTTGGACCCCGTGCGTCCATGCGACTCTCAAACCCCACCCGCCCCCGGCCCGACCAGGACGGCGCGCGCCACCGCGTGCCACCGTGCTCCCACGCCCCGCCACCCAACGCGCCGGGTGGCTATGTACGCCCACCCAGCCTGCGCGTTTCACGCAACGGCAGCCGCCACCCGCCGCGCCAGATCGGCCCCCGCCGCCCCGTCCAGCTTCCCCGCCTTCCACGCGATGCCCAGACCCGTGCCGTCCGGGAACTTGGGAATGATGTGGAAGTGCACGTGGTGCACCGCCTGGTGGGCCGCCTCACCATTGTTCTGGAGGATGTTGTACGCGCCCGCACCTGTCGCCTTCATGACCGCGCGGGCCAACCGGGGCAGCACGCGCCCGACGGCAGCCGCCGAGGCCTCACTCAACCGATCGATGGTCGGCGCCGGCTCCTTGGGGATCACCAGCGTGTGGCCCTGGCTGAGCGGGAAGATGTCCAGGAAGGCGAGCACGTGCTCGTCCTCATACACCTTGTGGCAGGGGACCTCACCCCGGATCACCTTGGAAAAGATGGTCTCGCTCATGCGCGATGGTATTGCCCCAGCGCCGTCCGCTCAGGAACCCACCGCCGCGAACCGCCCCGAGTTCGACAACGCCCGACGGGCCGCGTCGGGAGCCCGGAAAATGCCGCTCTTGCTGCTCTCGTCGGTCACGTGCAGCGGGCGCCACACTTCCACCACCAGCGTGTCATCCTCCGCGGGCCCCAGGCGGTGAGCCTCGACCTGCTTGATGAGCGCGTCGGCCCAGTACCCCGGGTCGCACGCCCCCCGCATGGCCTTGCGGATGCCCGCCAGACCCCACTGCTTGCCCGAATGGCCCCGCGCCTCGATCACGCCGTCCGTATACGCGACCAGCGTGTCGCCCGGCTGCATCGCCACCTCCATGCACTGGGGGTCGTACTCCCCGTCCGGGCACGGCCCCAGCAGGAACGTGGTGGCCACAAGCTCCTCCACGCTCCCGTCGCTGCGCCGCAGGTACGACGGCGGGTGCCCGCCGTTGGCGTACAGCAGCGTGTTCGTGCCCGGGTCCACCCGGGCGCACATGGCGGTGACGTAGACAGAGTGGGGGGCCAGCGTGAGGTTCGTGTAGCGGTTGAGCATCCGCAGCACCTCCGCCGGCGTCACGTTCGGACGCTCCGCAAAGATGCGGGAAAGCTCGCCGTAGATGCGGTTCACCGTCAGGGCCGCCAGGATCCCGTGCCCCGTCACGTCCAGCAGCACCACGCTGAGGCTGCCCGACGCGTGGCCCTCGCCGTGCGTCTGGAAGGCAAAGCAGTAGTCGCCCCCGATCTGCTGCATCGGCTCGTACTTGAAACGCACGCGCACCGGCCCGGAAGTGATGGGCTGGGGGAACAGGGCCTCGTGGATGCGCCGCGCGTCGTAGAGCTCACGCCGCACGTCCCGGTACCGCCGGTACAGGAACTGCCGCTCGAACGCCTCCGCCCGGCGCGTGTGCATGAAGTACACCACGCACAACGCCGGCGCGAAAAGCAGCGACGCCCACACCACCTGGAACACCCGCACCCCCGCACCACCATCGCCCAGAAACAGCTTCATCACCGCCCACACGCTGAAGACAAGCACGATCGGCCGCACCGCCTGCCGGAACGTCCACGGAAGGAAGCAGCACGCCAGGAAGTGGGTGAACGCAAACCCCCAGATCCCGACGCCCAGCTCACTCAGCGCCGGAATGTTGGCGGGCACGACCCGGATCAGACCGTCGCACACCACCAGCAGGTACGTCAGCTGCAGGAACCGCTCCTTCGGCAGCTGGCGCGTCCGCGCCACGTGAAAACACGCCGCGTACGTCGCCACACCCAGCAGGCTGATGAACAGGGTGAAGATGATCGGCAGCCAATGCCGGGCCTCGCCGTCCTTCGGGGTCACCCGGGCCATCAGGTACAGCAGGCCCGGCGCAAGAAACTGCAGGATCAGCGTGAGCACCATGAAAAAGGCGCCCAGCCCGGTCAGGATGCCGGAGAACCACAGGAACCGCGAACGCAGCAACGCGTGCGTCTGGGCCTCAAACTCGGCCTGCAGCTCCGAAGGGACCTGGGATGGGGCGGACTCGCGGCTCACGACAAGGACAGCATACAGGGAACACCGGGGCTCTGCGACTTATTCGTAAACAGGTGCTACCTGTTTCAGTGGGGGGTGGACTGTTCCGGCCGCTACACCGCCGATTCCGCGAGGTCGAACCACCCCTTCCCATTGCGGGAAACGGTGCGGACCGGGTTATCCGGCTCGTGGTCCAGCACCAGCGTCCAGCGGAGGTCCGCCGCGTGCGAAAGAAACCAGTGCTTGGTCACCATGCTGGTGTACGGCTCCACGTCGTACGCCAGCGAGTACGCCGCACCCAGGTGAGACGCGGTAGGCATCACGTCCGGGGTGAACACCACGGTGCGCCCCGCAGTATCGGTGAACTGCACCGCCTGCTGGCCCCATGTGTGGCCCGGCGCACGGAACACTCGGATGCCGGGCACAGGCTCCTGGCACCGCTGCTCCAGCGTGAGCAGCGGAAACTGCGCCCGGTCCGGGGTCGTACCGGCGGTGAACGGCCAGGGTGAGTCCACCAGCACCACGCGCTCCCGCGAGGCCTCCATCGAAGCCCCGTCCATCGCGTACGGGCGCAGGTGGTCGCTGAAGTAGGTCCGCGTCATCACAGAGCGGTTGGCGAGCGCGTCCTCCCACTCGCGCCGCTGCACGATGAGCCTGGCCTGCGGGAACGCGAACTTCACGCCGTGGTCCGGGCGCGACCCCGCCATGCCGGACGCTGGCCCGTGCCAGTCCGGCGTCTCGCCCGCCCGGGCCAGCCGCGTCAGCCCGCCCGCATGATCAAAGTGCAGGTGGCTGACAACCACCACGCCGATGTCGCCCGGCGAGCAGTCCGCCTCGTGCAGGGCCGTCAGCACCGTGCGGTCGCTGAGGGCGAAGAGCTCGCGGCTCTTCTCGTCCAGCTTGTCGCCGGTCCCGGTCTCGATCAGGACGTGCTTCGGCTCCCCCGCCCGCGCCGCGCCGTCGCGCTCCAGGAGGAGGCAGTTGTGGTGCACCCGCATCCGGTTCTTGTCATCCACCTCCAGCGTCCGGGACCACACCGACCTGGGGATGAGCCCCAGCATCGAGCCCGCGTCCAGCCGGAACTCCCCTGCGCGCAGCAGCCGCCACCGGTAACGGGTCGTCATGCGCCAGTGTACGGGCCGCCGGGCATTACCCGGCGCGCCGGCGACGCCGCGCAAGGATGCCCAGCCCGACCAAGGGCAGCGTGGCCGGCGCCGGCACCGTCAGGCTGACGCTGTCCACCCCGAAGTTGAAGAAGTTCACGTTGTCGACCTCCGCGAATCGCAGGCGCACGGTCTGCCCCGCCCGGGCCTGCAGGAACGCCGTGACATCCGTGCTGAGGGCCGCGTACCCCGTCACCGGAGGCGTCGACGCCCCGGTCTGGAAGACGCTGAAAAGCACGTCGGAAACGCCGGTGCTGAACGGGTCCGCCGTCGCGGCAAGAAAGTCCACGCGCGCCTGCTGGTTCAGCACCTGCGACCCCGTCGTGCTGGTGGCCGCAAAGTCCAGGTGGGCGGGCGTGAAGTAGCTGGTCGCCGCGTTGTTCAGGTACATCGAGAAGGACAGCGAAGCGCTGGTGATGCCGGAAGGAATGGTGATGTCCTGGTACAGCACGTGGCTGCCAGGCCCCTGCGCATCGGTCATCGCGGCCCGGACGCCGGCGGGCGGCACAGGCACGGGGAAGCCGTTGACCGGGCTGACCGCGCCCGATTGAAGCGAGAAAGCCCCGTCGCTGCCGACCTGGTTGACCAACGTCCAGCCCGAAAGGCCCGACTCAAAGGAGCCGTTGGATACAAGCTCCTGCGCCGCCGCGGCGGACGAGAAGAGCGCAAGGCACGCAAAGGGTACAAGGGTGGTTCGCATGGTGTGTCTGTCTCCTGGGGGCGTGTGCGGGTGTCTCAGGGGCGCGAGATCTTGTAGATGCAGTTGTCCGTGTTCGACACGGCGTAGACCGCGCCGTCCGGGCCCTGCACCAGGTCCGGCACGATGCCAAAGCCCCGCCCGACCACGAGCGATTCGCTCTCGGTGCCGTCGAACTTGTTCGCCCGGAACACGTTGTCGGCGACGTGGTCCTTGAGGCGGATGTCCGCGGAGGTGTCCACGCTCAGGCGGTCCGCCGTGAGCCGGATGCAGTAGAGGCTCCCCCCGTTCGCGCCCACCTGGGAGAACGCCCGCGAAGAACCGAACCAGTACGTGCCGGTGTAAGCGCTCCCCAGCGCGGCCCCCTGAACAAACACCGCGCCCGACGGGCCGATCTCATACACCCACGAAAGCTCCGGATCGCGGTACACCGCCCCCGGGAGCATGAACATGCGGGCCTGGGCCAGGGAAGCCGTGTAGGCAAGCCGCGTGGGCGGGAACCTCACCTGCTGCAGCGCCTGCGTGAACTGCGTCGTTTCGATGAACTTGAACTGGGCAAAGCGGCTCTGCGGGCCCATCATCTGGATCCACCCGCCGTTCATCCCCGGCACAACGCGGTTGAGCTCGCTGAAGGCGTCGTCGGCGTTCTCCGTCTCCCACAGGAAGCCGGTCTGCGGATCAAACGCCATGCCGAACCCGTTGCGGTGCCCGTACGAGTACACCTTCTGCACGTTCGCCCCGACCTCGCCCCCGATGGACGCCCCAGCCGCGAAGAAGGGGTTGTCGGAGGGAGCGCTCCCGTCCAGGTTCAGCCGCAGGATCACGCCCGTCAGGTGCGCGTTGTCGGGCGCGGGACCGCCGAAGGTGTCGTCGACGTTGGGGGCCGTCAGGAACGGCCCGTTGGACAGGTTCTGCAGCCACCCGCGCCGGCCGTTGTCGCCCATGAAGACGTACAGCTTGCCGTCAGGCCCGAACCGGATGACCCCGCCATTGTGGTTCCCCGCCGCGCCGGTGTTCGTGCCGCCCGTCTGTCCCGGCACGAGGATGTTGTCGGTCTGCAACGCACGCAGGCGGAGAACATTCCCCTGCTGCGTGAACGCGGCGCCGTCCCAGTGGAACACGTCGATCCGGTTGCCCAGGAGCGGCGTCTCCAGCACGCTGCCGGAGTCCGCGCCCGTGCTGCTCTCCGTCCAGCGTATATACGCCAGCCCGTTCTTCGAGAACCCGGGCGCAAGCGCAATGCTCAGCAGGCCCCGCTCCGAGTTGTTGTTCACCGCCAGGTCGAGCGCCGGCGTGGCCTGGATCACCCCGCCCGTGACGCGCCGGATCCGCCCCGAGTTCTTCTCGAGCACGAGGTAGTCGTCAGGCCCCAGGAACACCATCGCAATCGGCGAAGAAAGCCCCGACACCGCCGTGGTCACCTGCAGCGTGGCGTCCGTCATCGCCACCGGCACGCCGTCGGCCCATGCGCAAGCCGCCGGCGCCAATGCGCCCAGCAGCGGCAGGATCGCGCGTGCGGCACGCGCACTGAAAAACCTATTCCCGAAGCAGGGTGATCTCATGGCGTCTTCCTCCGGCCTGATGCCTGAACTCGGCCGCGTCGCCACACACCCCGCCGGCGGCTGCGCGGTCGCAGGCCGGCCGTCACAAGCATGTCGCGCCGCCAATCAGGTATTGCGGGCCCACGCCGATTTGCCCTTCCCCGGGGGCAACTTCCATATCCTGCTCCGTGACCGTCGCTCTGCCCATCCTGGCGCCGATCCTGCTCGCAGGCTCCTTCCTGAGCGGCTCGATCCCCTTCAGCCTGCTGATCGGCCTCTCCCAGGGGGTCGACATCCGCAAGGTGGGGTCGGGAAACGTGGGCGCAACCAACCTCGGCCGCGCCCTGGGCAGGAAGTTCTTCTACGCCGGCTTCGCCATGGACATGCTCAAGGGGCTCATCGCCGCCGCCGTCGCAGGCGCCCTGCTCCACACCATCGGGCATGTCACCGCGCCGCTGGTGCCCACGCTCGTCTGGGTCGGGTGCGCACTGGCCGCGATCCTCGGCCATGTCTTCTCCCCCTGGATCGGTTTCAAAGGTGGAAAGGGTGTGGCCACCGGCCTGGGCGTCCTGCTCGCCTTGTACCCCGCGATGACCATCCCGGGCGCCGCCGCACTCGCCGTGTTCCTCGCGGCACTCGCCGCGTCCCGGATCGTGAGCCTCTCCGCCATGGTCGCGTCCTGTACGGTCCCGGTCTGGACGGTCGCGACGGTGCTGTACTTCGCGCGCCGGGACGGGGACGATGGAATTCCCCCCGGGGCGTGGCTTTTCGTGGGGTTCAGCCTGGCCCTGCCCGCGATCGTCCTCACGACCCACCGGGCCAATATCCAGCGCCTGAGGGCCGGCACGGAGCCCCGCATCGGCCAGCGCGTAGCCCGCTAAGCCGGCCGCCGTTTTCATCCGCAGTCCATGGCCGATCCGATATGGGGTCTGCCCCCGGGCGATAACCGGTCCGGGAGGCGCGTTCAGGCAAGATCTGCCGACAAGGCCGTCACCGTGAGATGGTGGAAGGAACCACCTGTGCAACTCTCTGAAAGAACCGACACCCCGCAGTTGCCGATGTCCACAGGCCGGATATTCCGGCTTTGTCGTGGAGGCATGACCATGCGGGACCGCCTGAGGCTGCGCAACCTGGACGAGAATCAGAAGGGCCCCGCCGGGCCCAAGCCCGGGCGCGATTCCATCCCGTTCCCCGGCGCGGCGGACGACAGCCATCCCCAGGTCCTCCCCAACGCCCCTTTCCAGGCCTGGCGTCCCCGGGACGAACATGACGCCATCGCCAACGCCGAGTCGGCGCTGGAGCACGCCGAGCGGCAGCTGGCCAACCTGCGGGCCCTCCTGGGGATGGAAGCGCCCGAAGAGAACGACCCCCGCGCAGCCTGAATCAAGACCGACCTCACCCTTGCGGACCGTCACGCGTGATGCGTGCGGTCCGCTGTGTTTTTGGCCCCGCAAGCCCGCCCCGCGCCGGCCGCGCGGGTGGGCGGCTCTGCCCCTACCGTTGCCCCCTCTGCCAAGCCAGAGCGTCAGGACGCACGCACAGGTTCCCCCATGCCCAAGCCGCCCAACCCCTTCCTCCGAACGTTCATCCCGACCGTGCTCATCGTGGGCGGCGTCGCAATCGCGTGGGCGATCTTCCGGTCCAGCAAGCCGGCCCCTACCCCCACGGGCACCCCCCCCGCGGCCGTGACCCCCGAAACGGCGGCAAACCAGACCGTGACCCCATCGGGAACACCCACCGGTTCGCCGGCCGAACCGCCGAGCGGATCCCCCGTTCCCGCCGCGGGTAGCCCGCAGCAGGGTGCCGGGGCGCCGGGCACACCGCCGAGCAGCCAGAGCGTGACGGTGCAGGTGCCCCCGGCTGACTGGACGCTCTCGCCGCTGGTGTACGCCAGCGACGCGGGGATGACGCCCGCGGCGCTGGGTGATGACGCCCGGGGCGGTGCGTACAAGCTCAAGGTCGAGTTCTCCAACGGCGGCGCGGGCATCAAGTCCGTGACGCTGGCGGACCACTTCACGGGCATCCGTGACGTCGAGCACATCCAGGTGCAGGGCCAGGTGCCGGTGGCCCAGGGCCAGCTGTTCAGTGCGCTGGTGCCGATGTCTGCGCTCGCAGTGGAAGTGACCCCGCCGGCCGCGCCGGGGGTGACGGCAAAGCCGATCCCGGTGAACCTGTACGGCAACACGGCCGGACCGATCTGGCGGAGCACGTCCCCGGGCGTGTTCGAGGCGACGGTGATCGACCAGGCCCAGCAGCCCGTGCTGCGGGTGACGCGCCGCTACCTGCTGGCGGAGGGCTCGTACACGCTGCGCATGGTGCAGTCGGTGGAGAACACCTCCCCGTACGCCCTCACGGTGCGCTCGTTCCAGATGGGCCCGGTGGAACTGCCGGCCGGCGACCTGTCGTACGGCGGCGACAAGCGCCGGTTCCGTTTCGGGTACCTGCTGCCCGTGCGCCAGGACCCCTCGCAGCGCCAGGTGGTGTCCGACTCGTTCATCCAGACGCACTCAGCGGTGATGGGTTCGCGCCAGTCCGGGGGCGGGTTCGCCGAAAAGGTGCTGTGGCCCAACGACGAGTCTCGGGAGGACGCCCTGTCCCTGGTGTGGGCAGGGATGTCGAACCGGTACTACAGCGTCGCTGTGCACCCCCTCGCGGACGTGGACGCCGCCGGCGAGGCCAAGACCCTGAGGTGGGTCGAGAGCGTCAGCCGCGTCGTGGCGGACGGGGGCGCAGGGGCGGAGACGGTGGGCCTGCGGATGGACAGCACGCCCAGCGTGCTGGGGCCGGCGGGCTCCGCCACGGCAAAGGTGGAGCAGGCGGTCGGCGTGTACGCCGGGCCGACGGACAGGACGGTGCTCTCCGCCGATGCGCTCAGCGTGAGCATGGGCCTGACGGGGCTCAACATCTACAACTTCGGCGGCCCCTGCGGCGTCTGCACCTTCCCCTTCCTGACGCACGGGATCCTGTGGCTGCTGCACACGCTGCACGACTACGTGTTCAAGGACTGGTCGCTGGCGATCATCTTCCTGGTGGTGGTGGTGCGCTCGTGCCTGCACCCGGTGACCAAGTGGAGCCAGGTGAAGATCGCGCGGTTCGGCAAGCAGATGCAGGCCCTGGCGCCCAAGCAGAAGGAAATCAACGAGAAGTACAAGGACGACCCCAAGAAGATGCAGGGGGAAATGGCCCGCCTCTGGCGTGAGGAGGGCGTGAGCCCGGCGGGCATGCTGGGCTGCGTGCCGATGTTCCTGCAGATGCCGATCTGGATCGCGCTGTCGGCCACCCTGTACTTCGCCGTGGAACTCCGCCACCAGCACGCCTTCTACGGCGTGTTCCAGCACATCCAGCCGCAGTCCAGCCCGGCCTGGCAGTTCCTGGGCGACCTCGCAGAGCCGGACCGGCTGCTGTACGCGGGGCGGACGCTGTTCACGCTGCCGATGCTGGGGGCGATCTCCTCGCTCAACATCCTGCCGCTGCTGCTGGGCGTTGTGTTCTACATCCAGCAGAAGGTGACTCCCCAGCCGACGGCAGCGCAGACGCCCGAGCAGGAAATGCAGATGAAGATGATGAAGTGGATGAGCGTCTTCATGTTCCCGCTCTTCATGTACAACGCCCCGGCCGGCCTCTCCCTGTACTTCACCGTGAACAGCACCTTCGCGATCCTGGAGAGCAAGTGGATCCGGCACGACATGGAAAAGCACGGCCTCCTCGACCTGGACAAGATGAAGGCCGAGCGGAACGCGAAGCGGGGCGGCAAAGGCGGCGGCAACAGCGCGGGCGAGGGGTTCCTTGCACGCGTGCAGAGGGCTGTGGAGGAGCGGCAGAAACTGGCGTCGCGCGAGCAGGTGCGGAGGAAGAAGTAGGGGAGTTGGGGCGGGGCCCGCGGGGTGCTGCGCGGGGTGCGCCTTTCTTACAGGGGTCTTTGCTCAGCGGGTGCCTGTGCGCGCACGTGGCCGCGCGCCGGGGGGTCGGCTGTGGGTGGGGGCTTTGGTGCGTGCGTCGGGCAGGTCCGATACCGGTGGCTTTGGGCTGTTGCGCTGTGTGGAGTTGAATTGTGGAGGGAGGCCGAGAGACGCGTGGAGGGAGGGGCGCCCCGGGGTGGGACTGAACGGGTTTGGGCGCGCGCGGGAGGTTGCTGTGGTGCGGTGGGTGCCGCGCGGGGAGTGGTTTGGTTCTGTGGGCGCAAGGGGTTTTCAACGTCGGAGAAGTGTCCACAGCATTCCGGGGTGAGAACCCGGTGTCGCAGGGATGGGTTGCGCGCCTGACGGCCTGGCGAACTTGACACGATCTTTGCATGCGATGAACACGCTCTCGTTAGTGTTCCACGCACGGGAGGAGTGTGCCTGTGACGTGTGACGGAGCGACCCCGGACGGCACTGTTCGCCAGGTGGAATTGTGCCTGGCGGAACTGGACGCCCTGCGCGAGGAGCTTCGCCGGGACGCTGCGGGGCAGAGCGCGCGCCTGGACGCGGTGCACCCCGCCTTTGGCGCGAGCGCGAAGAACCTGCTGCACTATCTGTGCCTTCGCCGGCATGATCTCCGCCCCCTGCAGATGCGGCTGGCTGGGCTTGGTCTGTCCTCGCTGGGGCGGGCGGAGCCGAACGTGTCCGCGACGCTCGACGCGGTGATCCACGTTCTGACGCGGGTCGCGGGGCGGTCCTGTGCGCCGCCGACGGCGGACTTCGACACCGGACAGCGTCTGCTCGCGGAACACACCGGGGCGTTGCTGGGCCCCCCGTCGCCGGGGCGGGGGCAGCGGATCATGGTCACGATGCCCAGCGACGCGGCGCGCGAGTTCACCCTGGTGCGCGACCTTCTCCAGCAGGGCATGGATTGCATGCGGATCAACTGTGCCCACGATGACGCTCCGGCCTGGCTGCGCATGATCGAGCATCTGCGGCGGGCTGAGGTGATGGTGGGTCGATCGTGCAGGGTGGTGATGGACCTTGCCGGCCCCAAGCTGCGGACGGGGCCTGTTGAGTCCGGTCCGGCGGTGGTGAGGGTGCGTCCGCGACGGGATGAGTTCGGGCGGGTGTCGGCGCCTGCGCGCGTCTGGTTGACAGCGGAGGGCGTGGCGGGCGTTCCGCCGTCGCCGGCCGATGTCGTGCTCCCCGTGGACGCGTCACTTCTCGCGCATCTGCGTGTGGGCGATCGGGTGCAATTCACGGATGCAAGGGACGCGGGCCGGGGCATGCTGGTGGTTGATGTTGCCGGTGCGGGCTGCTGGGCGGAACTCTCGCAGACCGCGTACATCGTTCCCGGCACGGTCCTGAGGCGCAAAGGCGCGGACTCCCGGGGAGCGGTGGAGGCCTGCGTCGGCGTCCTGCCGCACGCCGAGCAACCGCTCCAACTGCAGCGGGGCGATACGCTGGTCGTCACGCGGGATCAGGTCCCCGGGCGTCCTGCGACGTTCGACAGTTCGGGGCGGGTCCTCACGCCTGCGCGGATCGGCTGCACAATCCCGCAGGTCTTTGACGACGTGCGTGCCGGCGAGTCGATCTGGTTCGATGACGGCAAGATCGGCGGGGTGATCGAGCAGGTGGCGGGGACGCAGGTCGTGGTTCAGATCACGCACACCCGTGCGGGTGGCGGGAAGCTCCGCGCGGACAAGGGCATCAACCTGCCCGAGAGTGCGCTCCGGCTGCCTGCGCTGACCGAGAAAGACGTCAAGGACCTGGCGTTCGTTGCGCAGCACGCCGACGTTGTTGAGCTCTCGTTCGCGAACTCGGCGCGAGATGTTGAGCAACTCCAGCAGCGCCTTGGCGAGTTTCGGGGTCATCTCCCGGCGATCGTGCTCAAGATCGAGACCCGACGCGGATTCGACAATCTGCCGGACATGCTCCTGGCTGCGATGCGGTGGCCCCGTTGCGGAGTCATGATCGCGCGGGGCGATCTTGCCATTGAGTGCGGCTTCGAGCGGCTGGCCGAGGTGCAGGAGGAGGTGCTCTGGATCTGCGAAGCTGCGCACGTGCCGGTCATCTGGGCGACTCAGGTGCTTGAGACGCTCGCGAAGGAGGGCATGCCCAGCCGCGCGGAGGTGACCGACGCCGCCATGGGGCACCGGGCAGAGTGCATCATGCTGAACAAGGGCCCGCACATGGCGAGTGCGGTGCGCATGCTGGACGACATCCTGCGCCGGATGCAGAGCCACCAGGCCAAGAAGAGGGCCATGCTGCGTGAGCTCCGGTTAGCGCACGCGCTCTCGGGGGGCTGAGGGCGGGGCCTTTCGGCGAGGTTGGTTGGTGGAAGAGCGGCAGAAAGAGCCGTCGCGCGATCAAGGAAGAGAGCGCAAGTAATCAGCGGGAGCGCACCGGGCGTCGGGCTCCCCCTCGCCCCCCAGCGTCCCGCTCGCCGCACAGCGATCACGCACCCGAAAGGACCCGCCGCGCGTAATCGGAATTCCTGCGAGTTTTTCTCCGCGAGTGAAAACGCCTGCTTTCACCGCACAAACTCGAACCGACAAACAAGTCCACTGCACAACATCGACCACGTTTGTGCGCACAGGCGGGGTCCATGCGCCACCGCACGCCGGTCTATGTGGGGGCACTGTTTTTTTCGTGCCCGCACGGGGACCATGCCATGCGCCACGCTTGCCTCTCCACGAGACCCGCCCCATCCCGTCAACCGCCCCAACCCGCTCACGTCACGCCACCACGCCGCCCCTCCCCGCGCAACGCCTCATCGTGCGCACCGCACGCGATCGCGTCCCTTCCCCTCTCCCGCGTCGTGTCAAGCGCCCGCAGCGCAAGTGGTCAAAACCGCCGCTATCGGACGTCGCGAACACACGCCCCCATTGTCCTCACCCCCGTCCCATCTGCCAGCCGCGCAACGACTTGCAACGACACCCGCCCCGAGGTTCAAAGACCACCCCGCGGCAAAGCCCACGCGCGCCGCTCACCCGCCGCAAACCCCACCCGCTCCGGGTTAGCCGCCGCCGCCGGAGGGCCCCGGCAATGCGAAGATGCTGTCGATGGCGACCCCGAGAGTGGTCCAGCCGCCGGGCTGGTAGAGGTCCCAGTGGGTCATGGAGGCGACGATCTGCGTGGAGCTGGTGACGACGGTGGAGTACCAGTCGAGCCCCGGCTTGTTGGCGAGGGAGGCGAGCTGGTCGAGGCGGATGTCGCGCGTGCCGAAGGCAGGCACGCTGAAGTTCTCGGTGATGGTGGGCTCGGCGGGGTCGAAGAGGAAGCGCAGGTCGACCGAGGCCGGGGTGTTGGTGGGATTGTAGAGGGTGATGCTGGCGAAGGAGTTGACGCCCAGGGAGTTGGGGTCGAGCCACCCGTCGCCGAATGCCCACTCGCGGGAGGAGTAGGTGGCGGGGGTGGTGCCCAGCGAGTCGCGCCGGATGAAGTCGACGGTCTCGGTGGAGACGAGCACGGGCGAGGTGGCATTCACGGCGAAGTTGCCGGTGGTGGCGCCGGAGGGAACGCCGTCGGTCAGTTCGACGACGGTGCGCTGCTTGGGCTGCAGGATGATGGTGCTGGTGGTGACGTCGGTGGTGCCCTCGAAGGTGCCGGTCAGGGTGAAGGACAGCGGTGTGTCGCCGGGGTTGAAGAAGACCGCGGGGCTGTTGACGCCCGCGCGGACGTCGATGCCGGTGATGACGAGGTTGCTGGCCCCGCCGGGGTTGGGCTCGGCGTTGATGTCCTGGCCGATGGCCGCCATTCCCTTGCGCTGGCTGGGGGCGTAGCGGCTCTCGGAGACGGCGATCGGCTGGTCGGCGGTGATGACGACGGAGAAGTCGGTATTGGCGGGCAGTTCCGTCATCTCCTGGATGGCGATGCCGCTGCGCCTGAAACCGGGGATGACGCGGTGGATGGTGATGGGGCTGCCGCCGTTGGCGGGGTAGAAGACGGCGTCGACGTTCGCGGTGGTGCTGAACGGGTTGAAGAACAGGACGAAGTCGAGGGTGGTGTTGGTGACGTTGCCGAAGCCCCACTGGGTGGTGGAGCGGTTGGTGAAGCTCTCGCCCTGGCCCGAGATCGCGATATTGAATGTGTCGTAGCGGGCCAGCTGCGCCGCGATGGGTGCGCTGCTGAGGACCTCGAAGGCGTACGCCGCGTCGGGGACGACGGGGATGCTGGTATCGCCCCGCAGCGCCGTGGTGACGCCCCAGCGGGTGTGGGCGGGGATGGTGCCGGTCTCGAAGGTGTAGTCGCGCGCGAGGTCGGGGCGTTCGTAGTGGAGGATGACCTGGTACTGCACGCTGAACTCGTGCGGGTTGGCCATCGGGACGTGCTCGTTGACGTTGGCGATGTTGCGCCAGCCCTCGGGGAAGAAGAGGCGGGTCCACAGCGTGCTCGTGTCCTCGGAAACGCTGCTGGCGCCGCCCGCGCTGTCCTCGGCGACGGCAAAGTACTTGGTGGTGCCCCAAGGGCGGCGGTCGCCGAAGGTCGACGTGAGCGTGGCGTCGATGCCCGAGGGCGTCGCCGTGCCCACGAGGAGGTCGTCCAAGTCCAGGCGGCTGTTCTGGTTGGTGTCCTCGTAGAAACGGACCGCGGCGGTCGTGCGGCCGGGCTGGTTGCCCAGGCCGGTGGCGCTCAGGATGAAGTCGCGCCCGGGCAGGACGGGCGAGGTGGGGGAGTTGAAGGCCGCGATGGTGGGGCCCGCGGTGGCGCGGAAGGTGCTGATGGTGGTCCCCGCGAAGCGGAGCATGTCCGCCCGCCCGTCGCCGGTGAAGTCGGCGGCGACGACGCTGCCGTTGCCGGTAAGGTCGGGCAGCGTCATGACGCGGACCTCGACGGGCGTGTCAAGGTTGCCCAGGCCGTCGCCGGGGATGACGGCCCATTCATTGGCCGTGTTGCTCTGGCGGCGGACCAGCAGGTCGGCCTTGCCGTCGTTGTCGAAGTCGGCGAGGGCCCCGATCTGCGGGTAACCGAAGTCCCTGTGGCGGCGGAGGGTGGTGTCACTGTCGAATCCGCCCGCGCCGTTGTTGAACGCCGCCTGGATGTCGGCGCTGGCGCCGTTGCCCTCGGACCAGATGACGTCCATGAACGCGTCGGCGTTGAGGCGTGCGGCGATCGGGAGGGTCGGCACGCTGGAGATGTCCGGTCCCGCGACGAAGCCCGCGTCGGTGTACAGCTGCGTGCGCACGCGCTGGTCGCTGGGGGTCCAGTAGAGGAGGTCGTCCTGAGTGTCGCCGTCGACGCGCCCGGGCGTGAGGAACCGGCTGTTGGGCTCGATGAGGCCCTGCGCGCCGCTGGTGGTGAAGTTGACGCCCGAGTTGTTCTGAAGGACCTTGAGGATGCCGGTGGGCTGGACGACGGCAATGTCCGGAAGGTTGTCGTTGTTCCAGTTGTACACGACAAGGTCGGTGGCGAGGATGCCGAAGGAGATGAGGGTGGGGGGGCCGAACGTGCCGGTGCCGTCGTTGAGCCAGAGCACCGGGCCGTTGGAGATGAGGTCCTGGTCGCCGTCGTGGTCCATGTCGAGGACCCGGAGGCGGTCCGCGAAAGACGTGAGGACCGAGCCGCCCCAGTCGTAGGAGTCGTCGAGGGTGAAGTTGCCGGCGTTGTCGCCGAAGAAAATATTCAGCATGCCGACGTTGGTGCCGCTGCTGGTCGCCATGTCGGCCTTGCCGTCGCCGTTGAAGTCGGCGATGATGGCGGGCGGGTTGTCCTGGCTTGGGAGCACCGGGCCGGCCTGGAAGGCGACCGAGAGCATGGCGCGCGCTTCCAGTGTTTCGGCCGGGGTGCGGCCGTGCAGCGTGGAACGGAGGCGGGTTTCGAACGCGTGGCGGGCAGGCCTCAAGGCGCTCAGGGAGCAGCCGAGGCCCGCGCTGCCCGTCAGCTTCCTGACAGACAGCTGGGGGGGGCGTCGGGTTGTCATGGGGAGTAGTGTAACCGACCTTGCAAGGGGGTGCTTGTGGCTGAAATTTGCAGGGTGCGCCCGTCCAGCGTCTCACCAGCGGAGGCGGTTCTGCATGTGGAAGTAGCCGCCGGTGGGCCCATCGGACGGCAGGGTTGCGAGCCAGACGCTGGTCTTGGCGCCGTCGACGACGTTGAGGGGTGCGTTCTCACCGCCCATGTCAGTCTTCACCCAGCCCGGGTGGGCGGCGTTGACCTTCACCGGGGTGTCCTTGAGCTCGTGGGCGAGGTTGACGGTGAACATGTTGACGGCGGCCTTGCTGGCGTTGTATCCCACGCCGACCATGCCGTAGATGGGGCTCTTGGGGTCGCTGTGCTCCGCGAGAGAGCCGAGAATGCTGGTCAGGTTCACGATGCGCCCGGCGGGACTCTTCTTGACGAGCGGGGTGAACGCCTGGGCGACGGCGATGAGGCCGAAGAAGTTGGTGTCGAAGGTGTCTCGGATGGCCTTGAGGTTCGCGCGGCTGGGCGGCTCGCCCCATTCGCCAGCATTGACGCCGGCGTTATTGACAAGGATGTCCAGTTTGCCGAACCTGCGTTCGATCTGTTCGGCCGCCGCCTTGATGGAGGCCGGGTCGTTGACGTCCAGGGGGAGGAAGTGGACGTCCAGGGTGGGTTCGGAACTCTTGAGCTTGTCGATGGCGGCCCGCCCGCGGGCTTCGTCGCGGGAAGCGGCGAAGACGGTGATGCCTTTCTGGGCGAGTTGCCGGGCGGTTTCGAGGCCGATGCCTTTGTTGGCGCCGGTGACGAGGGCGATGGTGGGGGTGGGGGTGGGGGTGGGGGTGGTCATGGGCAGGTTGGATGCCATGGGCGGGGTGCGGTGCCAGAGTGCCGAGGCGGTTGGGCAACGGGGCGAGGAACTGCCCGCGGATCGAAACGCCCTGGGGCAGGGTTGGTATACAGTCTGTGCCCCTGGGCTAGGTATGGCCCCCTGGGAGCTCGGGAAGTAGACACCACTAACAGGAGTTCTGCACATGCGCAAGTCCGCTCTGGTTCTCGCTGGCATCGCCCTCGTCGCCCTCGCCGGCTGCCACAACAACAAGTCCTCGGGCAACATGGGCTCGACCAGCGGCTGCTGCAAAGAAGGCGCTGCCGGGCAGTGCACCGAGACCAACAAGGGCAGCATGGGCTCCGTGAGCGGCCAGAAGTCCGACTGCTGCTCCAGCAAGGCCAAGGGCTCCATGGGCGCGGTGAGCGGCGAGTGCTCCCAGTCCAAGTCCTCCTGCACCGGCAAGTAAGCCGTCCGGCAGACGCTACGACAATCCCAGGGCCCGCGCGTGAGCGCGGGCCCTGTACATTTATCCCCGATGCACCCGCTCGACCTGTACGAAGCATGCTGCCAGCAGCCCCGCGTCATGGCCGAGGCGCTGGCGAAGCTGCACGGGGGCAACCCCCGGGTGCTGCACGAGGACTTCTGCGGCTCGGCCGCGGTGTCCCGTGAGTGGTGCGCCGGTGGGGGCAGGCGGGCGGTCGCAACCGACCTGCACGCTCCCACCTTGGCGTTCGCCGAGCAGCGGGCAGGGACGCGGGCAATCCGCTTCGTGCGCGGCAGCGTGCTGGAAAACCCCGAAGCGGTGCCGGATGCCGATGTGGTGTTCGCGGGCAACTTCTCGGTCGGGGAATTGGGGGCCCGCGCAGACCTGCTGCTCTATCTCACCCGCGGCCGGCAGCGTCTGGTGGATGGCGGCGTGCTGGTGTGCGACGTGTTCGGCGCACCGCCGACCAGCGAGAAGGCCTCCACCCGCCGGGTGGTGCCGCTCGGGGACGGGCGGTCGGTGGAGTATGTGTGGGAGCAGCGTTGCTGGCGGCCGTGGTCCGGGCGGGTCTGCTGCGCGGTGCACTTCCGCGTTTTGAGAGACGGGGAAGTCCTCGAGTCGCTCCCCGACGCGTTCGAGTATTCCTGGCGCGTGTGGTCGGTGCCCGAACTGATCGACCTCATGGCGGAAGCGGGCCTGCGCGGTTGCGCGGCGGTGGACCCGGTGACCGGCGGGGAGCCCACGGTCGATGCCCGGGCGGTGTGCGTGGTGGGGCGCAGGGCGTGAAAGAAAAAGCCCGGGCACTTGCCCGGGCTCTGGTGGGGTCGGTGTGTGGGGGGCTCAGCCGGCGAAGTGTGCGAAGGCGCGGTTGGCTTCGGCCATGCGGTGGGTCTGGTCGCGGGTGGTCATGGCCTTGCCTTCCTTCTTGGCGGCGCTGTAGAACTCGTCGGCGAGCTTGTTGGCGAGGGGGCGGCCCTTCTCGCCGCGGACGGCCTCGATGATCCAGCGGTACGCGAGGGACTGCTGGCGCTTGCGGTTGACGGGCATCGGGACCTGGTAGTTGGCACCGCCGATGCGCTTGCTGCGGACTTCGACGAACGGCTTGACGTTGTCGATGGCGAGGCGGAAGACCTCGATCGCCTCCTTGGGGGCGTTGGGGTCAGTCTCCTTGGAGAGCTTGTCTTGGATGATGTCCATCGCGTCGTAGACGACGCGCTGGGCGACGGACTTCTTGCCGTCGTACATGATGCAGTTGATGAAGCGGGAGAGGGCCCGGTCGCCGAAGCGGGCGTCGGGACGGAGCTGGGATTCTGCGGATGTGAACTTCTTGCCGCCCATGTGGGAACTCCTGTTGGCTGGGGGAGGCCCCCTGGGGGCTCCCGAACGTTCACCCGCGAAGGGCTGGGGGACCTGCGACGCGGATTACTGCCTTCTCTGCGGTGTCGCACACCCGTTGTGTGCAAAGACAAACCCACCGGCTTTCGCCGGTGGGGTGTGGGGTTACTTCTTGGCCTTCTTGGCGCCGTACTTGGAGCGGCCCTGCTTGCGGTTCTCGACGCCGAGGCAGTCGAGGGTGCCGCGGACGATGTGGTAGCGCACGCCGGGGAGGTCGCGCACGCGTCCGCCGCGGACGAGGACGATGCTGTGTTCCTGGAGGTTGTGGCCTTCGCCGCCGATGTATGCCGTGACTTCCTTGCCATTGGAGAGTCGGACACGGGCGATCTTGCGCAGTGCCGAGTTGGGCTTCTTGGGGGTGGTAGTCTTGACGATCAGGCACACGCCGCGCTTCTGGGGGCAGCCCACAAGGTCCTTGACCTTGTTGATCTTGGCGAGGGAGCGGCGGGGTTTGCGGACAAGCTGGTTGATCGTCGGCATGGTGTCGGGAGTCCTGAAAGAAGCGCCCACCGGGGAGGCCCGATGGGCAAGGGGGGGAATGTTAGCCGGGAGGGGGCGTCAGGCAACTGTGGCGGGCGAAGGAGGGGGCCCAAACATTTGCCGTAATCGGGTGGGATAGGAGGTTTGCGGTGTCCCTTCCTAGTGTGGGTCATGGCTTGTGACCTGACTTTCCGTGCGTTCCAACAGCTCATCCGGGATCGGTACTACACGACGGACGCGGCCCGGGGGACGCCCGGGACCTTCATGTGGCTGATGGAGGAGGTGGGCGAGTTGGCGACGGCGCTGCAGAACAATGCCCCGGGGAAGACTCCGACGGCGGCGGAGCGGGCGAACCTTGACGAGGAGTTTGCAGACGTGATTGCGTGGCTGACGACACTCGCGAACATCCATGGCGTGGACCTGGAGGGCGCGATGCGGAAGTACACGGACAAGGGCGGCGTGGAGGGCGTGAAGGACTGATCGCGGTGCGGCGCTGGCGGCGTGCGGTTCAACTTGCACTCCACGCCAGAGTCGCTACCATGAGGCGAACCGGCCGCAGGATGCGGTCGGCGTGCACGGTTCGAGCCGGCCAAGGAGGGCCATGAACCTCAAGACCTATCGCGCCCGCTCCATGGCTGCCGCCCTTGCTGAGGTCAAGAAGGACCTGGGGAAGGATGCGGTGATTCTGCACACCCGCGCGTACCAGGTGGGGGGCGTGCTGGGTGTGGGCGGGCACCAGGAGTATGAGATCACGGCGGCGGACAGCGCGGTTGCGCGTGGCCCCTCGATCCGTTCTACGCAGGCGCCGCTGACGGCGAGCAGGGTGACGGTCCCGACGCAGGCGGAGGAGTTCACGCCCGCGGGGTATTCGTCGATCGGGGGCGGGAAGGTGGCGGTGGCCGAGGCGCCGGCGGCGCGGGCGGTGGCGGAGGACGACCGCGGCATCATCGTGACGAAGGTGCGTCCGGAGCCGCCGGTGAAAACGCCGGCCGGCGGGGGCGGGTCCGGCAACCCGCTGGCGACGCGGGTGAAGCCTGCGCCGACGGACGACGCGGCCATGCACGCGCTGCGGGACGAGCTGGGCTCGATCCGGCGGATGGTGGGGCAGATCCTGACGCAGTCGCGTGCGACGGTGCCGTTTGGCGGGCTGGGCGCTTCGCTGATGGGTCTGGGCGAGCCCTTGCTGGACCTGTCGATGCGTCTGCAGGACACGGGTGTGCGTCCGGAGGTGGGTGAGGCCCTCATCGGCAGGGTGCGGGACGAGCTGAGCCCGTCGGAACTGGCGGACCGGGACATCACGCGGGCGTGCGTGATCCGGCACGTGGCGGCGATGATTCCGTGCGTGGGGGCGGTGAGCAAGGGCGGCAACCGCACGACCACGGTGGACGGGGTGACGACGACGCGCCCGCTCACGATCGCGCTGGTGGGGCCGACGGGGGTGGGGAAGACGACGACGATCGCGAAGCTGGCGGCTGCGTACAAGCTGCGGCACGGGCAGGCGGTGGGGCTGGTGACGAGCGACACGTACCGCATTGCGGCGGTGGAGCAGCTGCGGACGTACGCGGGCATCATCAACGTTCCGCTCAGGGTCGGGATGACGCCGGAGGAGGTCGGGGCGGCGTGCGCAGGGCTTTCGGAGTGCGGCGTGATTCTCATTGACACGGCGGGGCGGTCGCAGCACGACTCGCCCCGGGTGGAGGAGCTTGGCGCGTTCATCCGGGCTGCGCAGCCGCACGAGACGCACCTGGTGCTGAGCGCGGGGCAGGCGGAGGCGGTGCAGTTGTCGGCGGCGGAGCGCTTCGCGGCGCTCAGGCCCACGGCGCTCATGTTCACGAAGCTGGACGAGGCGGTGGAGCACGGGTGCATCGTGAACGTGGCGTCGCGGGTGGGGCTGCGGGTTTCGTACGTGACCACGGGGCAGGAGGTCCCGGACCACATCGAGCTTGCCCAGAGTGAGCGGCTGGCGAGGCTGGTCGTGGAGGGGGAAGTCCGCGGATGAGCGCTCAGGCCTCTTCCCTTCCGCCCCCGGCGACGCCCGGCCCCGCCGGGGCGCGCGTGGGGGTGCAGCGGGGCGGCGGGCCGGCGGGGTTTGTGGGGATCACGCCGACGCACGACCAGGCGCAGCGGCTGCGTGAGATCGTGGCGAACTTTCAGCAGGGGCTGGTGGCGCCGACGGCGCCGGTGACGCCGGCGGCGGGGGCGGACGCGTACTACACGCCGGCGGCGAAGCCCTCGGCGACTCCTCATGTGGCTGCGCAGGTGCGTTCGCACGCGGGGGCGCTGCCGGTGCGGACGGCGATCCGTCCGTGCGCGGTGCCGGTGGTGGCGATCACGAGCGGGAAGGGCGGGGTGGGGAAGACGTCGGTGGCGGTGAACGTGGCGGCGGCGCTGGCGCAGCGGAACGTGCGGGTGACGCTGCTGGACGCGGACCTGGGGCTGGCCAACGCGGACGTGCTGTGCGGGCTTTCGCCGCTCACGCGCCTGGACACGATCGTGGAGTCGCGTGTGCAGCGGCGGACGATCCGGCAGATCGCGATCGAGGCGCCGGGCGGATTCCGGCTGGTGCCGGGGGCGGTGGGGCTCTCGCGGATGGCCAACCTTCCGGAGGCGGAGCGTGACGCGATCCTGGACGCGTTGGCGGACCTGGAGCGTGACAACGATCTGATCCTTGTGGACACGGGCGCGGGGGTGGATGACGGGGTGATGACGTTCGTGCGTCACGCGGACCTGGCGGTGGTGGTGGTGACGCCGGAGCCGACGTCGATCGCGGATGCGTACGCGCTGGTGAAGGTGCTGCGGTCCGGCCAGACGCCGGGGCAGCCGGCGCCGAACGTGGCGCTGCTGGTGAACCAGGCGCTGGGTGAGGCGGAGGCTCGCGGGGTGGCGGAGCGGATTGCGAACACGTCGCGCCGGTTCCTGGGCTTTGAGCCGACGATGCTTGCGTGGCTGCGCAAAGATGACGCGTTACCGGCCTCGGTGCGGGCGCGAGGTCCGGTCGTGGTTCTGCGACCTAAGTGCGGCATTTCCATCGACTTCGGTCGTGCCGCCGTTGCGATGGCGCACGCGGCGGGGGTGCACGCGGGGGCTGTGGACGAGCCGGAACGCTCGTTCTGGTCGCGGCTTGTGGGGCGATAAGCGGCGCGGCCCTCGGAGCGGGGGATCTTGAATTTTTCCCCGGGACTGGCCCCCCTGTTGCGAGATTCTTGAGCGATAACCCGTGGAGGGACCAAAGTCGCGGTTGTGCCGTGCCGATGGAGCGGCCTCGCACGCGCGGAACTTCGTGGGACCGGAGGGCAGCGCCCGCATGGAAGACGCAAAGCCGATCGCCGCGTTGTTTGCGCTTACCGCGTTCGCGGTGGCGGTGCTTGCGGGCATGTCCGGCGCGGGGGATGTATCGACGACGCTGACGCGTGCGTTGATCGTGATGCCTGTGTGCTTCGCGGTGGGGCTGGTTGCGGGGTACGCGATCCGGGTGGTTGCGCGGGACCACGTGGAGGAGTACACGAGCGGTCGTCCGATTCCGAGCGTGCTGGATCGCGCGCAGGTCACGGCGTCTGTTGTGAACAGCGAGAAAAAATCTTGAGGAAATCCCGTGGAAAACTCGTGACGCGTGACACACGGAAGGTGTTCGCGTTATACTCATGGTGCCGACGGCCATGGATGGCGCGGTCGGCATCGCAGGGCAGCGAAGGGCGTGTGCTTGCAAGGGGCACGCCAACAACGAGGGTCTAAGGAGAGGACCATGGCCGTCACCAGGGCAGGCATGCGGGGTGGTGCGCGCGGGCGATCAGCGGCGCGGCACGCGGAACCCAGCAAGCAGAAAACCCAGTATCACGAGATGCCCATCAACGACGTGTGGGTGCTGTACCAGCGCACGCGGACGGAGGAACTTCGCAACTTCCTGATGGAGAAGTTCCTCCCGCTGGTGCGTTACAACGCCGAGCGGATTCACACGCGTCTGCCGGACGAGGTGGACGTGGAGGACCTGATGTCCGCCGGAGTTTTCGGGCTGATGGACGCCATCGACGCGTTCGACCTGGAGCGGAAGGTGAAGTTCGAGACGTACTGCGCGCCGCGTATCCGGGGTGCGATCCTGGACGAGCTCCGCAGCATGGACTGGGTGCCCCGGCTGGTGCGTCACCGCTCCAGCAAGGTCGATCAGGCCCGGCAGGAGATCGAGAAGCGGCTGGGCCGCCCGGCGACGCACGAAGAGGTTTCTCACATCCTCAACGTGAGCGGTGAGGAGTACGACAAGCTCACGCGGGACAGCAAGGCGGTGTCCACCCGCAGCCTGAGCCAGCGGACCTTCCAGAGCGACGGGGGCGGTCGCGAGGTGCGTGAGATCGACGTCATCCGGGATGAGACCCAGAGCAACCCGGTGAGCGACGTGCAGCGTCGCGACCTCAAGGACCTGCTCACGAAGGGGCTTTCGCGGTCGGAGCGGCTCATCATCATCCTGTATTACTACGAGGCGATGACGATGAAGGAGATCGGCGCGACACTGGACCTTTCCGAGAGCCGCGTCAGCCAGATGCACTCGTCGATCCTGGCGAGGCTCAAGGCCCAGATGCTGCACCGCGAGCGCGAGCTCGAGCCGGTGGAGTAACTCGGGCAGTTCATAGGAACACGTGTACCCGGCCGGGCGGCATGCCCGGCCGGTTTGCTTTAGCGCGGAGCCGTCGGCGGGTGCGAGGAGGGCGATCAGGCCTGCCTTCTGCAAAGCAGGCCAACACGACCACGGTGCAGCGTGGTGCCGGAGGCGCACTAGACGCGGTGTTCCAGATCAGCGAGACGATCCGCGTTGTGGCGAGCGGGCCAAGGCAGGTGCTCGACAGTTCCCTGATGGCGTTGCTCAGCACCACGTGTTCGATCTGCTCAGGGCTCGCGAACGGGGTGGGCGGCATGCGGGGCCTTGAGTGAGTTGTGTCGCGGATTCGCAATGCATGGTGGTGCGGGGGCGTCACCATCTGCCCCTCCATGCGATTGGCGTAGTGTTCTGGCGTGTCCACGTCAGCGTTTGACATCGTCGATCTGGGCCGCATGGGGTATGCGGCGGCGTATGAACGCCAGGCCGCGGCGCATGCGGAGGTGATGGAGGATCGGGAACGCCGGCCGCGCCCTTCGCGGGCGGGGATTGTGCTGACGGTGGAGCATGATCCGGTCATTACGGTGTCGCGGCGGGCTACGGCGGGCGGGAACGTGCTGGCGTCGGCGGAACTCCTGGCTCGTCGGGGCGTGGAGCGCGTGGAGACGGATCGGGGTGGGGATGTCACCTACCACGGGCCGGGGCAGCTGGTGGTGTACCCGATCCTGGATCTCACGCTGCTCAATCTGGGGCTGCACGACTACATGCGGCTCTTGGAGCAGAGCGTGATCGACACGTGCGCGGAGTTTGGTGTTGCTGCGGAGCGGGACCCGACCGCGACGGGTGTGTGGGTGCGGGACGCATCCGGTGAACTCGCGAAGGTCGCGGCGTTTGGCGTGCGGGTGCGGCGGTGGGTGTCGATGCACGGGCTTGCGATCAACATCACGACGAACATGGAGCACTTCGGGCTGATCGTGCCGTGCGGGCTGTTGGGGAGGCCTGTGACAAGTTTGCAGAAGTTGCTGGGCGAGGAGTGCCCGGCGTGGGAAGTGGTGAGGCGGGAGTTGGTTGGGAACTTGTCACGGTTGGTGGGGGAACGGTTGGACGCCGCGGCGGCGCGGCGCGACGAGGGGGAGCAGGAGCAGTAGTCCGGTCGCGGGTGAGGGGACGATCTGCAGGAGCGGTTGAAGGCCGAGCATCGGGGCGTCCACGACCTGGCCCGTCGCGTTGTAGTACCTCAGCAACGGCGAGCCGCCCCCGAGGTCTTCGGCGCGGACGAAGTAGGACATGAAGAGCCTGTCTGATGTGTGCAGCGTCCACTCCACGAGCGGCACGGTGAGGGCGGGTGTGAATCCCGGCGAACCCAGCGGCGGCTGCCATGCGTCGAAGTTCTGGAATGTCGACGGGGAGCGGACGATCTCGAAAGTGGAGTTGCTGTCTGGCGGCGACACCGCGAGTATCTGCGACGTGCTGTTGAACGGC
This sequence comes from Phycisphaerales bacterium, assembly GCA_046350475.1. Taxonomy (GTDB): domain Bacteria; phylum Planctomycetota; class Phycisphaerae; order Phycisphaerales; family UBA1924; genus BJHL01. Next base: position 1,381,178 of record JAXMAJ010000001.1, read on the forward strand.
GCCACGAGGGATGGGTTTGTGACCTGGAAGTCCACGGCGGCTCCAAAGGACCGCGTGAAGCGGACCTGGCCTGTGTAGCCGCGGATGCCGAGGGAGGATTGGTTATAGATCGTCGCGGTCATGCGCATGCGGACATCGGTGAGCATGGGCAGTTCGAAGCGGAGATTGGTGGGGCCCTGCCATGTTTCGCCGTCGTCGTAGGACACTTGGAAGTTGTACTCGCCGTGGTAGATTGGCTGCGCATGGGCGGAGGCAGCGGCGAGGAGGAGGACGCAGGGACAGGTCTTTGCGAGGACGTGGAGCATGAGGGTGTTCCGTGTGGACCGGAATGCAGCACACAGGGAGTGTGTGGGTGGCCGGTGGTACAGGGATGTACCGGCGGGGGCCGGGGTGGTTGCAGGCGTGGGATGGCGTGGGGCCGATGTCGCTTGGCGTCGGTGGGGCGCGCGGGTTCGCGCCTCGCCTGTTCCCTTTGGAGGGGAGAGGACTTCCGTCGCACACCACTCGGCTCTTTTGGTCGGTCGGACCCGGCGGCTTCTAGTCCTCGGCTTCCGGCAGTTCTTCGCGCTCGATCATCGTGCTCTCGCCGAAGATGGCCGAGCCGACGCGGACCACGTTGGCACCTTCGCTGATGGCGACTTCGTAATCGTTGCTCATGCCCATGCTGAGGATATTGAAGGGGGCGTCGGTGAGCTTCATGGTGCGCATTTCCTCGAAGAGGTCGCGCAGGCGCGAGAATGCGGGGCGTGCGTCTTCGGGGTTGGTGACGTTTGAGGCCATGGTCATGAGGCCCCGGATGCGGATGTTGAGCATGGTGGCCATCTGCTCAGCGAGCGGGATGGCGGCCGGGAGTGGGCAGCCGTGCTTCTGCTCTTCGCCGGAGCAGTTGACCTGGAGCAGGACCTCCACGGGCACGTCCTTCTTGACGGCGATGGTCTGGAGTTCCTCGGCGAGGCGCAGGTTGTCGCAGGAATGGACGAGGCGGACGAGGTCGAAGACCTTCCGGGCCTTGTTGCGCTGCAGGTGGCCGATCATGTGCCAGCGGACGCCCAGGGCGGGGGCGTCCTTGGCGAGGGGCTTCAATTCGACGCCCCGGTCAAAGAGGGACGCTCCGCTGTCCGGGAGGGTCTTGCGGGCACTGGGCAGCATCTTCATGCGTTGGATGGCCTCGTCCACGATGGCGGCGTGCTGGATGAGGACCTGGGCGCGGTTTTCGCCGAAGTCTCGGTGGCCGAGGTTCAGCAGGCCCTTGATCTGCTCGGGTTCGGCGTTCTTGGTGACGGCGACGAGGATGACCTCGGAGGCCTTGCGGCCGGCCTTGGCGGCTGCATCGGCGATGCGGCCGTTAACCTCTGCGTAGCGGGCTTCGAGGGTGTCGGGCAGCGGCTTGGACATGGGAGTCATGGGCTCCTCCTGAGCGTGCGGGCGCGTCTCCGACGCACCTCTCCGACACACCGGGGTTAGGATACGCCATTCCCGCTGCACCGCGTTCCCCCCAAGGACCCCATGAGCACCAAGAACGACCATCTCACCCCCCGCAGCAGTCCCCTCAAGGCCGGCGACATCGCCCCGGACTTCACCCTCCTGGACCAGGACCGGAAGGAATGGAGGTTGTCTGAGGCGGTCAAGAAGGGGGACGTGGTCCTGTCGTTTGTCCCGCTGGCGTTCACCGGCGTGTGCAGCACGGAGATGGGCTGCATCAGCAAGGACGCGGCGGCCTGGGGGGCGAAGGGCGCCACCGTGGTGGGCATCGACTGTGACTCGTTCGCGGCGAACAAGGCCTGGGCGGAGAAGGAGGGGTACACGCAGCGTCTGCTGGGGGACATGCACCGGCAGGTGTGCAGGGCGTACGGCATCTACTGGGCCGACCTCAACGTGTCGCAGCGGGCCACGGTGGTGGTGGGCCGGTCCGAGGACGGGGTGGGGAGGATCCGGTTCTTCGAGGCCCGCGAGCCCGGGAAGGCGATGGACTGGGCCAAGGTGCTGGGGATGGTGTGAGCCTCAGCGGCGCGGGGCGTGGTGCCGGTCGCCGCGGAGCGCTTTCCACGCGAGGATCAGGACGCCCGCGATGAGCAGGGCGTCGGCCACGTTGCTGACGTACGGCCAGATGTCGCGTCCGCCCCAGGGCCACGCCCAGCCGAAGGGCAGGCGCACGTCGGGGAGCGGGTGGATGAAGTCGCGGACGCACGCGAACAAGAGGCGGTCGTAGAGGTTGCCCAGGCCGCCTCCCAGGATGAGGCCGATGGCGGCGTGGCTGAGGCGGTCGCGTGCGCGTGTCCAGGTGGCGAACATCCACAGGCCTACCGCGATGGCGACCACGGTGAAGATGACGAAGAACCAGCGTTTGCCCGCGCCGATGCCGAAGACTGCGCCGGGGTTCAGGACCAGCTTGAGGTCCAGGACCTGGGGGATGACCGTGCGTGGCGGGTGGTCCGGCACGAGGGTCCACAGCTGGTTGTTCGCTGCAAGCACCTCTGTGCGGTCGATGTGCACGGGGGTGGGGCCGAGCGTGCGGAACGCCCAGGCTTTGGTCGCCAGATCGGCGGCGACGCTGATCAGCATCGAGATGATGAGGGTGGCCCAGGCGCGGCCCGAGAAGAAGGTGGGCAGTTGGGGGGTCACGCCGGGGGGCGTGGCTTCCTTCTGCTGGGGCGCGGGGACGCGCATCGCCGCGGGCGTGGGCGACGAGTGCGTGTGTTCGGGGAGGGTCGGTCCCGGCTGGTCTGTCACGTCAGCCCCTCATTGCCTGGCGTTCGATTTCCCGCGCGGCCTCGATGGAGTACCGGGCCCAGGGGAGTTCCTTGAGGCGGTCGAGCTTGATCGGCTTGCCCGTGTGCTCGCAGATGCCGTAGGTGCCATCGGCGATGCGTTTGAGGGCGGCGTCGATTTCGCGGATGATCCTGCGGTCGGCGGCGGCGAGGTCGAGCGAGAGGGCCTGGTCGTAGGCCTCGCTGCCCTGTTCCGCGAGGTGGCTGGGCATGTTGGAGAGGGAGCCGGACTGGCCCTGGAGGGCCTGGTCCTCCATGCCCTTGACGTCGCTGATGAGCTCCGCGCGTTTCTTGAGCAGGAGCTGCTTGTACGCGTCGAGTTCTTCGGCGCTGAACGGGCACTTGGCCTTGGGGAGCTCTACTTCGGGCGCGTACCCGCCGTGCTGGCCGAGGGGTCTTGTGTGCGCCGCCTTGGGGCCGCTGGAGATGAGGGGCTTGCGTGGGAGCTTGCTGTCCATCAGGCGTCCGACGCCCGGTGGGAGGGGGATGGGCGCGGAGGGCGGCTTGACCTTCTTGCTGGCGACGGGGCCCACTCTTGCGCCGCCGGTGGCGGGCGGTGGCGCGGCGCCGGGCTTCTTTGCTTCCACCTTTGCGCCCGGTTTAGCGGCGGGGCCGGGTTTGGCGCCGGTGGCGGGCTTGGCAGCGGGGGCGGGCTTCGCGGGCGCTGCGGGTTTGGCGCCGGGCTTGGGCGCGGACGCCTTCGCGGGCTCGGGTGCTTTGGTGGTCTTCACGACGGGCTTGGGGGGCGCCTTGGCGGGCGCTGGTTTCTTCGCAACGGGCTTGGCGGGAGCTTTGGCTTTCACTGCGGGCTTGGAGGGCTTCTTGGCGGGCTTGGTCATGGTCGACTCCCAGCGATGGACATTCACGGGGGCGCGGGCCCAACCCCGGGCGGAGTGCAAGGGCCAAAGGTAGTGGGCGTGGGGGGTTGGGTCAAAGCCGGGTTGGGCGGGCTGATTTGCCGGCCGCCCGCTACCCTGCGGCATGGCCACGAAAGTCTACGAATCGGCGGCGGCGATCTTCGCCGATCTCAGGCGTGAGGGCGTGATCCGGGACGGGATGACGGTGATGGTGGGGGGATTTGGTCTGTGCGGGATTCCGGAGCAGTTGATCGTCGCTCTGCGGGACACCGGGGTGAAGGGGATCACGTGCGTCAGCAATAACGCGGGGGTGGATGACTGGGGCCTGGGGCTGCTGCTGCAGACGCGGCAGATCCGGAAGATGATCTCGTCCTATGTTGGTGAGAATGCGACGTTCGAGAAGCAGTTCATCAGCGGGGAGCTCGAGGTGGAGTTCAACCCGCAGGGGACGCTGGCGGAGCGCATCCGCGCGGGCGGGGCGGGCATTCCGGCGTTCTTTACCGCGACGGGCGCCGGCACCATCGTGGCCGACGGGAAGGAGTCGCGAGAGTTCTACCGTCCGGGGGACGGGGTGTGCGGGTGCACGGTCCCCGGGCGTGGCTATGCGGGGCGCGAGGTGAAGTCAGACAAGGACCGTGGTGCGCAGCAGGGCGCCGCGCGTCCGTACGTGATGGAGACGGGGCTGTTCGCGGACCTGTCGCTGGTGAAGGCGCAGCGGGGTGACACTTTCGGGAACCTGAGGTACCACGCCACCGCACGCAACTTCAATCCGATGATGGCGACGGCTGCGCACGTGTGCGTGGCCGAGGTGGACGAGCTGGTGCCCGTCGGCGTGATCGAGCCCGATGGCGTGCACACGCCTGGCAACTATGTCAACAAGCTGGTGTGCACGAGCAGCGTGAAGCGCATCGAGCAGCGGACGGTGAGCGGGGACTGAGCCGTCGTTCGCGGTCGTCGCGCTCAGGGGCCGGTGCGGACTTCGGAGCTGGTCACGGGGCGTCTGCGGCTGCGCATCCAGCGGACGGCGAAGAGGTCCCGCAGCCCGGGGAGGGCGCGCTGGACGATGCCCATGCCGTACTTGGTTTCACCGGCGGTGCGTGGGCGGTGGGTGACCGGCATCTCGACGACGGTGTAGCCGAGGTGGCGGGCCGTGACGGGGATGAAGCGGTGCATGCCCCTGAATTCGAGAGGTATGCGGAGGGCCACCTCGCGTTTCATCACGCGGAGGGAGCAGCCGGTGTCCCGGATGGTGTCGCCCAAGAGCCAGCGGCGGAACGTGCGTCCGACGATGCTGCCGATGCGTCGCACGGCGTTGTCCTTGCGGGCGTGGGAGCGGTCGCCCTGCACCATGTCGGCGCGGGCGTCCTTCAGTTTCTTGACCATTGCCGGGATTTCGGCGGGGTCGTTCTGCAGGTCCGCGTCGAGGACGGCGATGAGATCGCCGCGGGTGGCCCTGAACCCTGCGTGGAAGGCGGCGGACTGGCCGTTGCCCTTGCCTGGGGGCGTGTTGGTCATTGCGACACACCGGAGGTGGGGGCGTGACGCCATCAGGCCCAGCAGTTTGGCGCGGGTCTGGTCGGTGGAGCCGTCGTCAATGATGACGATCTCATAGCGGATAGTTGTGTGCGAAAGAGCGGCGTCGATTTCGCGGACCAGCGGCTCCACATTCTCCTGCTCGTTGTGCGCGGGGGCGACGACGGAGAGTTCGACGGGATGGAGATGCCCGGGTGGGGGTTGGCCGCCGTCAGTGGCGCGCTGATCCATGGTCAAGCATACGTGCGGCGGGGGGAGTGCGGTCCTTAGAATGCGGCATGACGTTGAAGCCTTCAGACCGAGCGAAGGGGCCGGCCGTGGTGCCGGTGACGATCCACATGGAAGACCCCGAGTCGCTGACGGGGAAGAGCAGCCCGGTGGTGGAACTCAGGGGTTGCGTGGGCCAGTCGCTGCTGGAGCTGGCGATGGAGAACGGGATCAACATCGAGCACGCCTGCGGCGGCGTGTGCGCGTGCAGCACATGCCACGTGTACATCGAGGACGGGGGCAAGAACCTGTCGGAGAGCACGGAGGCGGAGGAGGACCGGGTGGAGGAGGCGCCGGGGCTGCAGCGGAACTCGCGTCTCTCGTGCCAGTGCGTGATCGAGCGGGGCGGGGCGATCAGCGTGCGCATCCCGTCGTGGAACCGCAACGCGGTGAAGGAAGTTCCGCACTGAGCGTCGGGGGGGTGCACCGTGGGCGGCACGTTTCACTGGCTGGATGTCGAGGAGATCGGGGAGGCCCTGGCGGAGCGGTACCCGGATCGCGACCCTTTCCGCGTGGGCTTTGTCGAGCTGAGGAAGCTCGTGGTGGCGTTGCCTGGCTTCGTAGAGCAGCCCGGGCACCCTGTCAACGAGCGGATCCTGGAGGAAGTCCAGCGTTGCTGGATCGAGGAGCGGGGCGGGCGTGCGCGGGAGGGGTAGGCGCGGCTGACGCGCACGACCATTCTTACACTGGGGCGTGCCCAAGCCCCGCACACTGCACGACGAGTACTTCAAGCGCGCGAAGGCGGAGGGTTATGTTGCGCGCAGTGTGTACAAGCTCGAGGAAATCCAGGAGAAGCGGCGGCTCCTGCGGGCGTCTGACCGGGTGGTGGACCTGGGTTGCGCGCCGGGGTCGTGGCTGCAGCTGCTCGGGAAGAATCTGGACCCCCGGCGGGGCGGTGCGGCCGTGGGCATCGACCTGACGCCGGTGACCGTGGCGCTGCCAGACCACGTGAGGACCGTTGTCGGGGACATCTACCGGACGGACGCGTCGGTGCTGCTGGAGCTGGCGGGCTTCAGTGGCGGGGAGCGGTCTGCGGGGGCGCGCTTTGATGTGGTGCTGAGCGACATGGCGCCGAGCACGAGCGGGCACGGCGATGACTTCCTGTCGGCACGCCTGTGCGAGCGCGTGCTGGACCTGTGCCCGTCGCTGCTGCGGGCGGGCGGCAGCCTCGTGATGAAGATCCTGGAGGGGGAGCCCACGCCGGACGTGATCAGGCGCACCAAGGGGCTGTTCGAGGAGGCGGGGACCACGAAGCCGCGGGCGAGCCGCGATGTGTCCAGGGAGATGTTCATCTGGGGGCGCGGGTACCGGCCACCGCGGGCGCCGGGATGACGTTCCTTACTCCCATCCCTGCCCTGGTCGCCGCGGCTATCAGTGTGCCTGCGCTCCTTGCGCTGTACCTGCTTCGGCTGCGGCGGCGTCCGGTGCGGGTGGGTTCGATCCTGTTCTGGCCTGCGGCGACGGAGGACGTGCAGGCGAACGTGCCTCTGCGGTGGCTGAAGCCGACGTGGCTGCTGCTGCTGCACGTCGCGGCGCTGGGCCTGCTGCTGGCGGCGTTTGCGCGGCCGGCGCTGCACGGGGTGTCGGTGGCCGGGGAGCGGGCGGTTCTGGTCCTGGACACGTCCGCATCGATGAACGCGGTGGATCCGGGCGAGTCCGGGACGCGGCTGCAGCGGGCGCGGGTGCGAGCCAAGGAGCTTGCGCGTGACCTGAGGTCGGCGGGCGCGAGGTCGGTCGCGGTGGTGCAGCTGGCGGCGCGGGCCCGTCCGCTCACGGGGTTCACTTCCAGCCAGGGCCTGCTGGCGGGCGCGATCGACGCTGCGGAGGCGACCGACCAGCCGGGGAACCTGGGCGCTGCCCTGGCGCTCGTGGATGCGATGGCCCAGGGCGGGGGTGACGAGGGACAGGCTGGTCCGCCGACGGTGTTCCTGATCAGTGACGGTTCGTTTGGGGCGATGGACGAGGTGCCGTCCACCGTGACGGGTGTGCGATTTGAGCGCATCGGGCCCGAGGTGCCGGTGGAGGGGCGGGCGCGGGGGGGAGTTCCGGTCGACAACGCCGGGGTGCTGCGGCTGGCGGCGAGGCGGGACGACCGGGACGCGACGCTGCTGAGGGTGTATGGTGAGATCAGCGCGACGGGGGTGGGCGCCGTGGACGTGCCGGTGACGCTGGCGGTGGACGGCCGGGTCATGGACAGCCGGGTCGTGAAGGTGGAGAAGCGTGGGGCGGTGCTGTTTGAACTCCGGGGTGTGCTGGAGGGGGTGCTGACGCTGTCGATCGTGCGGGCGGACGCGCTCGCGGCGGATGATGCGGCCTCGGTCGTGGTTTCTCCCCCGGAGCAGCCCCGCATCCTGCTGGTGCAGCCGGTGGCGGGGGGCGCGGCCGCGGCGGGGGCGGCTGCGCCTACGCCGACCTGGCTGCTGGGGGACGTGCTCGAGGAACTGCACCCGCGGCAGCTGGTGCGGTGTTCACCGGACGAGTACGCGCGGCTGGTGCGGGAGGGTGCGGATCGCGGCTACGACCTGCTGGTGTTCGACTCGGTGGGCACGATGGGCGGCGTGCCGCGGGTGCCGAGCCTGTGCCTGGGGGCGGTGCCGCCGCTCAAGGGGTGGGAAGTCGGTGGTGGGCCGGTGGCGGTGCGTGCGAATTCCATCTTCTGGGATCGGTCGCAGGCGGTGTTGCAGGGCGTGCCGCTGGACAGCCTGGTGGTGAGGCAGGCGGTGCCGGTTCGGTTCGATGACGGTGTGCGTCCGGCCCCGCAGGTGCTGGTGAGGTCGGACGATCTTCCGCTGGCGGTGATGGCCGTGGAGGCGGGGGTGCGGCACGTGGTGGTGAGCTTTGAGCTGCGGCAGAGCAACTGGCCTCTGACGCCGTCGTTTGCGGTGTTCATCGCGAACGCGGTGGATGAGCTGACGCTGCGGTCGCGGAGCAGCGAGGGGCGATCATTCCTGACCGACGAGCCGGTGACGATGACGGTGCCTGCGCGGGGAGCGGTGGTGCTGGAGGGTCCCCGGCGGGTGGTGGTGCGTGAGGCCGGTGAGGCAGCGGGGCCGGGGCCGGAGGTCGTTGTCAACGCGGGCGTGCTGCCGAGGGCTGGGGTGTATGTGGTGAGGGCGGGTGAGCCGGCGGGCCCGCGGGCGGCGCGGGCGGTGGCGGTGAACGTGTGCAACGAGGTTGAGAGCGGGCTGGCGAGCCCGGAGAGCGTGAGGGTGGCCGGGCGGGAGGTGGGGAGCGTGCAGCCGACGCGTGTGCCGCGAGAGGTGTGGCATTGGTTCGCGCTCGGGGCGTTGGTGTTGCTGGCTGTGGAGTGGGTGGTGTACGGCCTGCAGGTGCGGGCCTGAGGGGTGGATTCAGCCGAGGGTTGATTCAAGGGAGGTTGGGCGTCCGGAATCGGGTGCGCGGCGTGCCGCGGGGGGGCTGGTAAGATTCGCCCCGTTTCTGTCGTTCAGCAGCCCGCACGGAGGATCGCCCGCATGCAGCCGACCGTCCCCAGCCACCTGACCAAGTTCCACTGGGAACCCCAGCCCGCCGCGCAGAAGGTGGTGGACGGGCTCGTGAACGACTTCCTGGGCAAGAGCGAGTGGGCGTCGGCGCTGGCGAAGCGCATGAAGGGGGAGACGGGGACGCGGTTCAAGGACTGGGTGGACCACATCGCGGTTCCGCACACGGACGCGCTGGCGAAGGCGTTGCGGGAGGCGGGCTTCCAGCACCGGCCGACGCACCACGCGCCGGGGAACTACGAGTGCGACGCGGGGATCTTCCCCAGCATCATCCTGAGCAAGAACAGCCACCTGCACCTGGTCGCCATCAAGGTGGACAGCGTGGTGGACTTCCTTGCAGCGCACGACCTTTCGCACCACGATTCGATCAACGACGGCGGTGAGAAGGGCGTGGGTTCGCGGTTGCGGATGGCGCTGGCGGCGTCGTGCGGGACGGCGGCGCACCGGTACGAGCTGTGGGTGATCGAGCGGCACGGCATGGCGGGGTTTGACTACGACAACAGCACGCCGGAGCAGCGATTGCGGGCGGCGGAGCACGCGGAGCGCCTGCGGACGCGGCGGCGTGAGTTCCCGAAGGACGCGGACGGTTTCGCGGAGGTGCACCGGATCGTGGATGCGGCGGTGAAGGACCTGGGGCGTGACTGGACGTGCGACCTGTTCTTCGAATCCGAGCGTCGGTACTGGATGAAGCGGAACCGGGCAGCGCAGGTGCAGTACGCGCGGCAGAACCGGCTGGGGCTGGGGTGGGCGAACCACGACCACCACACGTACCGGTCGTCCCGCGAGCACTTCGCCGACATGGTGGGGCTGTGGGAGAAGCTGGGGTTCCAGTGCCGCGAGGTGTTCTACGCGGGCTCCGAGGCGGGTTGGGGTGCGCAGGTGATGGAGCAGCCGGTGACGAAGATCACGACCTTCAACGACGTGGACATGAGCCCCGAGGAGCTTGTGCAGGACTTTGCGCACAACGGGTTTGTGGTGCGGCACGACTCGCTGGGGACGGTGGGCATGTGGGTGGCGCTGCACGGCGAAGCGGTGCTGCAGGCGGGGATGCACCACCTGGAGTGCCAGTTCGATTACCAGGCGCTGGTGGAGCAGCTGGAGAAGAGCGGGGGCGTGAAGCACATGGCGCCGTTCACGACGTTCCCGTACCTGCGTCAGGCGTTCACGGAGGGCGAGCGCTGGGCGGTGAACCCGCGGCGCGTGGAGAAGCTGGTGTCCGACGGGCACATCACGCGGCGGCAGGGTGACGCGTTCCTCAAGGAGGGCGCCGTGGGGAGCCACCTGGAGACCCTGGAACGCAACGACGGGTTCAAGGGATTCAACCAGCGGGGGGTGAGCGACATCATCCAGCGGACCGACCCGCGGAGGCTGGTGAGCCTGGGCGGGGCGTGAGTCTGTCGGCGGGTCCTGTCAATGGCGCCGGTGCAGGGAGTCGACGCTGCGCATGTCCGCGTCGTCCACGGTGAGGCCGGACTGGCGGGCGAGTTCCGCGAGCTTGACGCGGTCGCTGATCCTGAGCTTCTTGCCGATGGACTGCCGGTGGTCTTCGACGGTGTCCTCGGTGCGGTGCAGGCTTTGGGCGATCTGGCGGTTGGAGAGGCCCTCGCCGGTGAGGGCCAGCACTTCGCGTTCTCTCGGGGAGAGCTCGGCGAGGACCCCCAGGCGATGGGCGTTGGGCGTGGTGATGAGGCGGCGGACGTGTGCAGGCAGGCGTGCGACGACATCGGCGGGCGTGTGACGGGCGGCGACGACAACGAGCCCGTTGCCCGCGGAAACTCCGTCGACGGGTGCGCAGTACTCCATGCGGGTGATGGTCTGGATGCTCTGGTAAATGCTGCGCATCATGCGGGGCTTGCGGAGGCCGGCGACGCTGCGGATGAAGTCCATCCGGTCGCGGACGAGTTCCATGGGTGCGACATCGCTGTACTTCTTGCCGAGCAGGGCGTGCACGTCCCCGAGTTCGGGCACGAACATGCGGACGACGTTCATGTTGGCGTGCAAGATCGTCGAGTCCGGGAGGAGGACCTGGAAGGCGGTGAAGGGGTCGTTGTTGAGGGCGCGCCAGAGGGTGTGCACGAAGCGCGGCTCGGAGAACGCGACTTCCCTGAGGCGTTCGGGGGAGGTGGGCGGGCCGCTGGTGGCGGGGAGGGGCTGGGCGAGGTGCTCGAGGTTGGCGAGGCGGGCGTCGGCGCGTTTGAGGCCCGCGTCGCGGGCGAGTTCGGCGAGGGCGACGCGGTCCTGTGCGCCCAGCTTCCTGCCGAGGGAGCGGCGCTGCTCGTTCACGGTGTGGATGCTCTTGTTCAGCGCCTCGGCGATTTCGGTGATGGTCCGTCCTTCGGCGACGAGGGCGAGCAGTTCCAGTTCCCGCGGGGTGAGCTTGGCGAGGGGGCCCAGGTAGTTTGTGCGGGGTTCCACGACGCGGACGTGGTCGAGCGACCCGGAAGGGATGGTGCGTGGCTCGTGGCGTGTCACACAAAGGAAGAGGTTGTCGCCGTTTGCGACGCCCGGGAGCGGGCCGATGCAGTCGTAGCGGGCGATGACCTGGTGGCCGTAGTAGATGCTGCGCACGTATCGTGGCTCGCGGTCCTGCACGATCTCGCGGACGATTGCCAGGCGCTCGTCTGCGAGGGGTGCGGGGAAGAGCTCGCCCCAGGTGAGTCCCATCGCGTCGACGGCGCGGACACCTTGGCCCAGGAACATGCGGGCCGCCTGGTCGTTGGCGTAGACGACCAGGCCGTGCTCGCTGGAGATGTGCAGGGCCGTGAGCGGGTCCCGGTCGATCAGCCGGAGCATGGTCTCGGCGAAGTCGCGGGAGTTCAGCAGGCGTTCCACGGTCTTCTGGTGGGCGGCGTCCTTCAGCTGTGCGGGATCACCGCTCGCGCTCGTTGGCGCGGGCGGAGTTTCACCCGGCTTCAATCCCTTTCGGGACACGTTCCACCCCTTCCATGCCGGGGCACCGCACTTCCGATCATCCTAAGCATCCGGGGCCGAAGACCGGGACGGGATCGCTGCTCACTTTTTTCAGGTCCGGATGCGGGTGGCGTCTTCGGGCGTGAGGCCGGCGATCTGGGCGAACTCCGCGAGCCGGGCACGCTTGGCGACACCGAGTTTGCGTGCGATGGACTTGCGGTGGTCGTTGATCGTGTTGGCAGAACGCGAAAGGCGCCGGGAGATTTCCGGGGTGCTCATGCCCAGGCCGATCATGGCAAGGATTTCGAGTTCCCTGGGGGAAAGGCAGTCCAGGGGGCCCAGCCGCATAGTGCGCACGACGTGCAGGGCGTTGGGGTCGTCGAAGCCGACCATCTGCTTGGTCGGGCCCAGGACGTGGCGGGAGAGCGCCAGGCAGACCCCGCACCCTTGGGCGATGGACTCGGGGGCGGCGATCGGGATGAGCGTGGAGATGATCTGGCGTCCGCTGATGATGCCGCGGGTGACGCGGGTTTTGCCTTCCCGGGCCGTCGTCTTGAGGAACGCGGTGCGTTCTTCGAAGAAGGCGGGCGGGAGGAACTCACGGGCGTTGCGGCTGATGCAGTCTTCGGCCTTGTACTGGGAGCCGTAGACAAGGCGCGCGGCCTGGTCGTTGATGAAGAGGATGGAGCCGTCGTCGCGGAGGATCTGCACACCCAAGAGTGGGTCGTGCATGAATGCACTCCAGACTGCTTCCGAGAAGGCTCCGTGCTGGAGGAGGTCGCGGAGGCAGCGGTAACAGGCTTCGGTGGGCATTGATGAAGTACTCCGTCCGGGTGTGCGCGCAGCACAAGCCATTCGGACGCGCCCTCCGCCGCAGCGACGCGCTGCGGGCCCCCACGTCCATGTAAAATACTACCAAAAACTGTTCGCCCTGCAAGGGGAGGGGGCAAAAACCTACCATTCATTGTGTAGTAATGAATAATCATGCGCATTTCGATTTTTATGTATGCAGGTTGACATCGGGCTCCGATCTGGCTGTGCGCTTCCAGCTGAGGGCGTGCCGGACACGGCCGTTGCTCAGTATCATGCGGGATGGACAGGACATCGAGCGCAGCGTTGCTGGTGAGTGTGAGCTTGTTGCTGGTAGGTTGTGCGAGCGGCAGGTTCACTCCAGAGACACCGATACCCCATTCAGGGCAATTCCTGAAGGACTACGCGGAGACCAGCCGTTTCCGGCTGGGCAACCCTGGTTCATTCCAGCCAATGCCGGACGGTTCGGGTGTGTTGTTCCTGCGGGCGGCCGGGTCGAGGACGTTCCGCCAGGACTTGTGGCTGTACGACGTGTCTGCCGGGAGTGAGCGTGTTCTGTTGACGGCGGACCAGCTGCTTGGCGGCGCGGAAGAGCGGCTATCGCCCGAAGAGCTCGCGCGCCGGGAGCGGGCGAGGTCGAGCAGTCGGGGGATTGCGTCGTACGAGGTGAGCAGGGATGGCAGGCGGTTGCTTGTGCCGTTGGGCGGGCGTCTGTTCGTCGCGGACACGGCTTCGCTGGTGGCGGGCACGCCGGTGGTGCGGGAACTGCGGAGCGAGCATGGGGGCGCGATCGACCCGCGGTTTTCGCCGGACGGTTCCATGGTGGCGTCGGTGCGGGGGGGGGCTTTGTGGGTGACTCGGGTGGGCGACGGGGCGGAGCGCCGGGTCTCTCCGCTGCCCGAAGGTGGTGTGGCGTACGGCGAGGCGGAGTTTGTCGCGCAGGAGGAGATGGACCGATCGCAGGGTTATTGGTGGTCGCCGGACAGCGGGTCGATCGCTTACCAGCAGACGGACACTACGGGGGTCGAGACGTTCACGATCGCGGACCCGTTTGATCCCGCCAGGGCGGCGCAGACGTGGGCGTACCCGCGCGCGGGAAAGGTAAATGCATCCGTCACGTTGTGGGTGGGCGACATCCACAACCTGTTCGAGACGCCCGCGCCGGCCGGGGACCACCGCGCTTCACCCCTCGCCGCGGGGCAGCTTGCCGCGGTTGAGTGGGACCGGGCGGAGTACCCGTACCTCGCGAGGGTGGTGTGGGCCAAGGGCTCGCCGTTGTGCGTGCTGGTGCAGAACCGGACGCAGACGGAAGAGGTTCTGTACCGCGTGGACCCGAGGACGGGCGTCTTGGCGGAGGTGCTGCGGGAGCGTGATCCAGCGTGGATCAACCTGCTGCCCGGGTCGCCGCGGTTCCTGGACGACGGTTCGTTCCTTTGGTTGACGGAAGGGGGCGGTGATAGGCCGGCCTTGGAGCGGGTGCGGATGGACGGGACCCGCACGCGCCTGGCGTCGGACGGGCTGATGATCCAGGGCATCCTGGGCGTGGACGCGCCGACCGGGCGTGTCGTATTGGCTGACGCGGAGCACAACCCGGGCACCTCCGTCGTCGCGTGGAGTATCGCGGAGGCGGGTCCGGCGGGCGGGCGTCTCAGCGAGCCGGGCTGTCTGGGCTCGGATGCGCAGGTGTCCGCGGCGATAGGAGAGGGGCTTGGCCTGTGGGTTCGCACCGTGAGCCCCAAGGACGGTCCGGTGCGCTGGGAGGTCATGGAGCAGGACCGGCTGGTTGGGAGCATTTCCTCCCGGTCGGAGACGGCGCCCTTTGCGCCGAAGGTCGAGTTCCTTTCCGGTGTGGGAGGGCGGGCGTTCCAGGCAGCGGTCGTGCGTCCGCGCGTGATGGTCCCCGGCAGGAAGTACCCGGTGATCGACTTCGCGTACGCGGGGCCTCATTCCAACGTGGTCAACGCGGGCGGAGGCGGGTATCTGCTTCACCAGTGGTTCGCCGATCAGGGCTTCATCGTGGTGCTCATCGACGGGCGCGGCACGCCCCGCAGGGGGCGGGCTTGGGAGCGTGCCATCAGGGGCAACCTGATCGACGCGGCGCTTGAGGATCACTGCGCTGCCCTGGAGGCGTTGTGCGCCGCCTATCCGGAAATGGACCGCTCGAGGATCGGCGTGAACGGATGGTCGTTCGGCGGCTACTTCGCGGCGATGGCGGTCATGCGCCGGCCCGACGTGTACAAGGCGGGGGTCGCGGGCGCGCCCGTGGTGGACTGGCGCGATTACGACACGCATTACACGGAGCGGTACATGGGGTTGCCGGCGGAGGCCGAGCGGGTGGTGGACGGTGTGCCGGGGAACGAGCGGGGTTACGACGCCAGCAGCGTCCTGACCTACGCCAAGGGCCTGTCTGTCCCGTTCCTGCTGATTCACGGGACGGCGGACGACAATGTGTACTTCCTGCATTCGATGAAGTTGTGCGATGCGCTCGTGCGGGCGGGGAAGGGCTTTGAGTTCATGCCCCTTCCCGGGCAGACGCATGGGGTGACCAAGCCTGAGTGGGTGGAGGCGGTCCAGTCTCGCATTGCTGCGTTCTTCCGCAAGTCCTTGCAGCCTCAGTAGACACAAGCTGCATGCCGCATGTTCGGGTAGGCTGGGCGGCTGATTCGGCCTTGAGAATCAGCCGATAACGTGTGCGTGGCAATAACACACTCGCTTGGGCGTTTAGGGTTGCGGTTCCAGCGCTCGGCTGGTACAACTAGGTGCGAACGAAGCCGCCGATCTCAGGCCAAGTCCCGGCCGGGGGTCGGCATGTTCGTTGATGCAGATCGGGTCTCGTGGGTTGTCAGTGGGGTTCGTGTGCTTTGGCACGGAACAGTTCGAGGGTCAGTTACAGAGAGGATCGCAGATGCGCATGCAGTCGAACCGTGGGTTGGGTCGCGTGGTGGGCGGGGTGCTGGCGCTGGTGACGGTTGCCGGCCTTGCCCAGGGACAGATCGCGACCAACCCGGCGTACCACGGCACGCAGGACCACGACGGTTTGCCGTTCTTTGACGTGCGTCAGCAGGCGGACGGGACGCTGAGTGAGGCCGCGGCGGTTTCGCTCAACGCGTGGCGGTCTGGGGATGCGTACGCCAAGCGGGTGGCGGCGGTGAAGGCCCTGGCCAACGAGGTGCCCGGTGTCGCGGTGGACGAGCACTCCATCTTCGGCACGCCGCACTTCGTGCGATCGACCACGGCGTTCCTGAGCGGGCCCAGCAAGGCGGGGTTCGGGGACATCCTGGGGTCGTACCTGGACGCTCACCGCGATCTGTTCGAGGTCGGTTCGAAGGAACTGGCGGGGTACAGGGTGGCCCGCGACTTTGACACGCACGGGATCATGCACCACCTGACGCACCAGCAGGTGGAGGGCGGGCTGGAGGTGTTCGGCGCGATCCTGCGGAGCAGCTTCACGTCCCGGGGCGAGATCATCAATATCAGCAGCGCCCTGGTTCCCCGCCCGGCGGCGGGCTGGAGCATCCCCCAGGCGACGCTGGGTGCGGAGTCGGCGCTTCGCGCGGCTGCTTCGGCTGTGGGGGCACCGATTGTGAACCCGGTTTCCGGTGTTGCGGACCGCGGCGCGGATGGGGTTACGACGTGGACGGTGGGGGACGAGCTGGATCACTGGACGCCCGTCACCACGCGCAGGGTGCTGTTCCCGGTGTCGCGTGACGAGCTCCGTCCTGCGTTCGTGGTCGTGGTGCCGACCAAGGGTGTCGGCCACACCTACTCGGTGGTGGTGGACGCGGTGTCGGGGAAGGTGCTGTGGCGCCAGAACTGGCTGGTGAACGACACGACGCAGCCGGTGACGTACCGGTTCTACGCGGGCGACAGCCCGGCACCGTGGTCGCCCGGCCCGAGCACGCCGGTGACGACGCAGGCGCCGTTTGTCTCACGCACGCTGCGGACCGTGCAGCCCGCCGAGGTGAGCGCGTTCTCGCCGGACGGCTGGATTGCGGACGGCGGGACGACGACCACCGGCAACAACGTCGACGCGTACCTGGACTCGGTCTCGGACAATGCTCCGGACACGAACGGCCGGCCTGTGTCGGCGACGCGGGTGTTCGACAGCGCCATCGCCGTGGATGCGAACAGCATGCCTACCGGCGCTCCGTCCACCTACGGGATGGCCAGCGTGGCGCACGGCTTCTACCACGCCAACTTGTACCACGACCGGCTGTACGCGATGGGCTTTGACGAGCCCGCGGGCAACTTCCAGACCAACAACTTCGGCCACGGGGGTGTCCAGGGTGATTACGTCCGCTTGGAGATGCAGGACGGGAGCGGGACGAACAACGCCAACTTCGCCACCTCCACCGACGGCTCCACCGGGCGGTGCCAGATGTACATTTTCACCGGCCCCACGCCCGACCGTGACGGCGGCATGGACCAGGACATCCTGTACCACGAGCTGACGCACGGCACGTCGACGCGCTGCCACGAGGCGACGCTGAGCGGCACGCAGGCGGGCGGCATGGGCGAGGGCTGGAGCGACTACTACGGGCTTTCGCTGAGCGCTGAGCCCGGCGACGACTTCAACGCGCTGTACGCCACGGGCGGGCACACCACGTACCTGCTCTCCGCAACCTTCAACACGAACTATTACTTCGGCATCAGGCGTTTCCCGTACTCGACGGACATGACCAAGTCGCCGCTCACGTACGGCGACATCGTGACGGTGACCTACGACACCGCCATCCCGAGGAGCGCGGTGATCGGCAACACGGCGGGCGAGGTCCACAACGTCGGGGAGATCTGGTGCCAGACCCTGCTGGAGGCGAGGGCCAATATCGGCGTCGACGAGGGGTTTGCGGCCAACCAGACCATGATGCAGCTCGTGCTGGACGGCATGAAGATCGCCCCCAGCAACCCCAACTTCGTGACCGAGCGGGACGCGATCCTGCAGGCTGACCTGGTGCGCTACGGCGGTCAGCACCAGGCGAAGCTGTGGCTGGCGTTC
Organism: Phycisphaerales bacterium; assembly: GCA_046350475.1. GTDB lineage: Bacteria > Planctomycetota > Phycisphaerae > Phycisphaerales > UBA1924 > BJHL01. Next base: position 1,398,819 of record JAXMAJ010000001.1, read on the forward strand.
GCCAAGCGCGGCATCGGGGCGTCGGCGGTGAGCCCCACCAGCGGGGCCACGGCGGGCGTCGTTGAGGCTTTTGACGTGCCCAACCGCGTGGACTTCACGTTCCCGGACGGCATTCCCACACAGTTGTCTCCGACGGCAGTGACGCCGATGCGTGTCCATCTGTCTCCGGTGCTCCTCACGCTCACGCCCAACACCGGGCAGATGTACGTATCGGTCAACGGCGGGGCGTTCGCGCCTTCGGCCATGACGCCCAACGGTGCGGATGAGTACATCGCCACCCTCCCCGCGTCGTCGTGCTTCAACAACGTCCGCTACTACTTCACGGTCGGCACGTCGGTGGGCACGCAGGTGAGCCCCTCGACGGCGCCGGCGGCGGCGTACGGGGCATCGGTGTACACCGGCACTGTCCAGGCGTTCTACTGGGACATGGAGACCGATGCCGGGTGGACCGTGGGGCCGAACACGGCGTCGACGGGCATCTGGAACCGGATGGTGCCGCAGGCGACGACGGCGCAGCCCGGCTCGGATACGTCCGCGGCCGGCACGATGTGCTGGGTGACCGACGGCAACGCCGGCAGCGCGGTCGGCACGTTCGACGTGGACGGCGGCTACACGTACCTCAACACGCCCACGTTTGACCTGTCCGGCGCGGGCGATGTGACGATCCAGTACCAGCGCTGGTACAACAACAACGGGTCTGCCACGTACGGCGATCCCTGGCTGGTGGAGATCTCCAACAACAACGGCACGACGTGGACTCCGTTTGAGAGCGTCCCGAGCGGCGCCGCTGCGCAGAACTCCTGGGTGCTGGTCTCCCGGACGCTCTCCAGCGTCGGCATCGCGGGCACGAACCAGATGAAGATGCGGTTCAAGGCGGATGACACGACGACCGCCAGCATCGTGGAGGCGGCCGTTGACGACATGCGGATCTTCCGCTACACCTGCGAGTCGGGGCCGGTCTGCGACACCATCGACTTCAACGGGGACAGCCTGTACCCTGACACGGCCGACATCGACGACTTCCTGAGTGTCTTCAGCGGCGGGCCGTGCAGCACCGGCTCCTGCGGCGACATCGACTTCAACAACGACGGCCTGTTCCCGGACACCAGCGACATCGACAGCCTGCTGTCGGTGTTCAGCGGCGGCGCCTGCCTGTAGGGCCGCCCAAGCTTCCTCGTCCGCACAAGCCCCGGGCCCTGCCCGGGGTTTTTTCTTCTTTGCCCCTCTACGCTCCGCACCTATGCGATATGCGATGATCATGGCCGGGGGCGCCGGTACACGGCTATGGCCGATGAGCCGGAAGGGTCAGCCGAAGCAGCTCCTGCGGTTCATCAGGCGGGAGGGGGACAAGAAGCCCCGCGCGCTGCTGGAGCTCGCCGACGCGCGTCTCGAGAAGCTCATCGACCAGGGGCGGCGGTACATCTGCACGGCCGAGCAGTACCGGGGCGCCGTCCGCGACCTGCTGCCGGGCTACGACGACGATCACGTGCTGGGCGAGCCCGCGGCGCGGGACACGGTGAACGCGGTCGGCTTTGCCGCCGCCGTGCTTGCGAAGGAGGACAAGGACGCGGTGTTTGCGGTGCTCACCGCGGACCACGTCATCGAGCCGATCGACGTCTTCCAGGAGCGCATGGACCTTGGTTTCCGTCTGGTGGAGAACGACCCGGGCCGGTTCGTGACCTTCTCGATCAAGCCGACGTACGCGGCGACGGGGTTCGGGTATGTCGAGCGGGGGACGCCGGTGCGGGACGCCAGGGACGGCAAGCGTCCGGGCGTGGATGGCGTCAAGGAGCACGCGTACCACGTGGCCCGGTTCGTCGAGAAGCCGGACAAGGCGCGCGCGGAGGTGTACGTGGCGAGCGGCGACTTCGCCTGGAACAGCGGCATGTTCGTGTGGAAGGCCCAGACGTTCCTGGAGGCGCTCGCCAAGTTCGAGCCCGAGAGCTACGAGGGGCTCATGACGATCCAGAAGGCGTGGGGCACGAAGAAGTTCCGGGGGGTTCTGGGCGAGGTGTACCCGAACCTGCCCAAGATCAGCGTGGACTACGCGGTGCTCGAGCCCGCGGCCAAGGAGGCGTTGCACGCGCAGCGCACGGGGAAGAAGGGCACGCAGTTCCAGGTGTGTACGGTGCAGATGGACGTGCAGTGGCTGGACGTGGGGAGCTGGCCCAGCTTCGGCGAGACGGTGGGCGCGGACAAGCAGGGCAACCGCAGCGCGGGCGAGGGCGCTGTCGTCATGCACGCGTGCCGCAACACGCTGGGTGTATCGGGCAAGGGGCACACGCTTGCGCTGCTCGGGCTTGACGACGTGATCGTGGTGCAGACCGGCGACGCGACGCTGGTGATGCCGCGGTCGCGGGCCGAGGAGCTCAAGCAGCTGCACGGCCTGCTGGCGGAAGACCTCCGCTGAGTGGTGGTTCACGGGATGCAGGCATCGGGCTGTCAGCACCGGGGGGAGGGCGGCGTGCTCGCGTCGGCGTGGCCTTATCTCCGCAGAGCCCTGGTTGCGGGCCTCATCCTGGGGCTGGTGTGCACGCTCGCTACCGGCCTGCTGCCCGGCGTGGTCCCGGGGCCCGCGTACGCGCGGGGACGCACGCCCATAGCGCGGTACGTGTGCCGGTCTCAGGGTGGCGGGGTGGACGTCACTGTGTTTGAGGGCGCCGGTCTGCGTGTCATCGATGGGTATGCTGCGTTCGATGAGACGCAGGGTGCGTCGCCGGCTGTCGATCCGTTGACGGGTGAGGTGTTCTCTCCCACGGGTACGCCGCCACCTCTCCTCGCGGTCCCCGAGGGGGCCAGGGAGGGCTGGTATATCCCTGATTGCACGACCGAACTTCTGCCTTGGAAGGCCGTTCTGGAGGGGCGGGTCGGGCGCACCAACGGTGCGTTCCGGTGCTATGCGGCCGGCTATCCCTTTCGCTGTTTTCAGGGGATGGAAACCACGGGGACGGATGGTCGGCGTGTGCACGGGCTCTGGGACGTGCGTCCGGCTTCCGAGCACGTCGTGTGCCTCTTTCCCCGGTGGGGCGCGTTGGCGGTTGATGTGTTCGCGTGGTGGTTCGCGTGGGCGCTCGTGCTCGGGGCGTCCCCGGCGGTCCGCGTGATCGTGCGCCATCGCGCGGGGGCTTGCCCGCGGTGCGCGTACGACCTGCGGGGGCGGTTCCGGGAGGGGTGTCCGGAGTGCGGTTGGAACAAGCCCGGTAGCGGGGTGGGTTGATCTGCGTAGAAGACCGGCGCGGAGCAGGCTGGGAAGTGAGCGAGGCATTGAGGTTGAACCGGCGAACAGGCGGGCGTGGCAGGGGCGTGTGGTGGTGGCGTGTGCTGCCTCTGCTGCCGTGGGCGGGCGGGCTGGGGCTCCTGACGGCCGTGGGCGTGAGCGCGCTGTGCGGGTTGGCGTGTTCCCGGCAGGAACTGCTGGGCAGCGGGCGGCAGGTCCGGTCGGTTCAGGCTGGCGCGTCGGAAGAATCGAACGGCATTGTCCTGAGCATGTACGAGTTCCGCGGGCCGGGGGTGTCGGTCATCGATGGGTCGATTGGCCTGTCCGATTCCGTGACGCCACGCGGAGATCCGTTCTCCGATTCGAGCGTGCTGGGCCTGGCCGAGGTGAATCGATGGGTAGACGACCTTGCGGCGCTACGTCTGCAGGACAGGCCCAGGGGAAGCCAGTTCTACCTGTTCGCACAGGGCTTGCCGGTGCGGTGCTTTGATGGTGCGGAGTTTCCCGACGCGTGGCCGGAGCCCAGGAATGCCGGGATTCTGGCCTTCGGTGAGTGGAACGACCGCGTGCTGTGCTTTCGGCCGCGTTGGGGGGGCCTTGCCACGGATGCGGCGGCGTGGGGCCTGCTGTGGTTGTGCGGGATCGCGGTGCCCCTGCGTGCGCGCGGCAGGCGCAGGCGTTTGAGGGGGCTGTGCCCGGAGTGCGGGTACGACCTGCGGGGTGACCTGGGTGCTGGCTGTCCGGAGTGTGGCTGGGACCGCGAGGACACGCGCCCGCCTGTGCTTACCGGGCCACCAGCGTTACCTTGAATTCCTTGACGGCCTGTCCCCGTCGCACTTCCAGGAGCACCTCGTTGCCTGCGGCATACGTGCCCAGCACGCGGACCAGCTCGGCGAGGTCACGCGTGGGTTTGCCGTCGATGGAGAGGAGCGTGTCGCCGGGGCGGACGCCCGGGGCGGACTGGTGGACGTTGCCCTTGGGGCGAGGGATGACACGGGTGACGACGGGGCCCTCGCCCAGCCCGGCCTCCACCTCGACACCCAGGCTTGCCATGCCGGGCTCGATGGTTTCTGCGACGGGCGAGAGTGTGCGGAGCCAGACGCGAGAGTCCTTGTCGATCTCCTTCACGGGCTTGCCCAGGACGTGCTCGAGGGCCTTGATGCCGGTCGCGTCGGCGCGCAGGCCGTGGTCGGTGTCGGTGGTGTAGGCCTGCCACCAGTCGGCGAGGCGGCGCTGGGAGTACAGGAACATGAAGGTGTTGCGTGCGGCGGCGTAGTTGGCCAGGGGGCGTGAGGACGAGAACTTCTGCTGGTCCATCTCGGCGAGCTGGCTGATGGAGGGGTAGACGCCGGTGCGGTCGGTGCGCTGGGCGATGTTGGTGCGCCAGGACGTCACCGGCCTGGGCGGTTCCGGGCTGGGTCGACCGTCGACGGTGGGGGGGAACTCCAGGTCCTCGGCGAGGCTCGCGAGGCCCTCCATGATCCAGATGGGGTGCTGCTGGCCCAGGCGCTCGAGCGTGCGGTACTGGACGACGTGGAAGAACTCGTGGCGGAGGGTGGCGCCCAGGTCGATTGCGACCAACCGCTTGCGGCTGTTCTCGTAAGCGCCGCCGATCTGCTGGAAGGTGCCCTTGGCGGCAACGCCGTACGTGCGTCCGGCCCACTGCTCGAAGCCCTTGCGGCTGGGCAGCACCACGACAACCCACGCGGAGTTGCCGGCGTCGGGGTCGGGGCCGAAGATCGAGTCGGCGAGTTTCTGCACGCTGTGCAGTTCAGCCCTGGCGCGGGACACGAGCGTGGGGTCTGCCGATGTCAGGAAGACCGTTCGCAGTTCCTGATCACGCTCCTCGCGGAGGTCGTTGCCGAACTCCTGCCGGCATTGAGAGAGCACACGGTCACCCGCGGCGACCAGCACCTGGTCCCAGTGGTCGCGGATGCGGGCGAAGCCGTCAAGCTTCCGCAGTTCGGTGAATTCCGGTTCGCGCAGGATGCGGGCCCGGTCTGAGAAGCCGCGGTCCACCGCGTTGTCCAGGGCCTGGAGTGCGCCGGGCTGGTCTGCCAGGTTGGACCGCGCCAGCGCGAGGTTGTACCAGCATGCGCCGTTCTCCGGCTGGAGCGCGATCTGCCGCTCCAGGAAGCCGGATGCCTCCTGGTAGTCGCCCCGGGCGAAGGCGGCCGACGCCTGGTTTGCCAGCTTCAGGAAGTCCTCAGGCTTGTCCTGCGGAGGGCGTTGTCTGGGTGCGGGCTGCGGGACGGGTACGGGTCCGGGCGCAGCGGCCTCCTGCGCGTGGGCGGGGCCCGTGGAGCAGGCCATGACCGCGATCAACGCCAGGATCCTGCGAGTGTTCTTTGCCAGCACAAGTTTCTCCCGTCGTGGTCCGGATCCTTCGCGTCTATTCGCCCCGCGGTGTCCATGGTTGCCCGAGGAGTTTTTGGAGGGCTGCCGGGTACGCCTGCTTCTCCACCTCGAACACGCGTGCGGCCAGCGTGTCGGGCGTGTCGCCGGGCAGAACGGGGCATGTCATCTGGAGGACGATGGGCCCGGTGTCGTACCTGGCGTCGCACAGGTGGACGGTGCAGCCTGACTGCCGTTCGCCCGCGGCGATCACCGCCTCGTGGACGTGGTGTCCGTGCATTCCCTTGCCGCCGAACCTGGGGAGGAGGGCGGGGTGGATATTGACGACGCGGCCTTCGTACGCCGGGGGGATGCGGACGAGCTTGAGGTAGCCGGCGAGGATGACCCAATCGATGTGGTGATCTTTCAGCGTGCGTTCCAGCGATTCCATGGGGATCGTGCCGGGGAGGACGGCCACCTCCAGGCCCCGGTCACGGCAGCGCTGCACGCCCGCGGCGGCTGGATCGCTGGAGATTACGAGGGCGATGTGCGCGTTGAGCGTGCCGTGTTCGATATGGTCGAGGATGTTGAGCGCGGTGCGGCCGCCGCCCGAGAGCAGGATGCAGAGGCGGGGGGTGTGGTTGCGGGGGACGGTCATTCCTGCGTCATCGTAACTCGATCAACGCCGGAACATCCAGTTCCCGCGTGAACATCTCGATGTTCCCGCCGGCGTCGCGCGGCCAGGATGATGCCGGTTTGTCCCAGTACAACTCCAGCCCGTTGCCGTCGCGGTCGCGCAGATAGATGGCCTCGCTCACGCCGTGGTCGGCGGCGCCGTCCAGGGGGTGGCCGGCGGCGAGCACGCGGCGCACGGCGTCGGCGAGGGTTTCGCGGGTCGGGTACAGGATCGCTGCGTGGAAGAGGCCGGTGGTGCCTCGGGGCGGGGGCTGGCCGCCTCTGCTCGTCCAGGTGTTGAGGCCGATGTGGTGGTGGTATCCGCCGGCGGAGACGAACGCTGCCTGAGTGCCCATCCGCTGGATCAGCTGAAACCCCAGCACGCCGCAGTAGAACGTGATGGAACGCTCCAGGTCGGCGACCTTGAGGTGGACGTGGCCGATGCGGACGCGTGGGTCGATTGGTAGGGTGCTCGTTTTCGATGTCATGGTCATGGTGAGGTTCCTTGCGATGCCTCGGCCTTGCTTTCGGTGCAGGTGCCGCATTCCGGGCACACGGGTGTGCGGAGGCCCCTGGTGTCGTAGTGGCAGGATGGGCAGCGGGGTGCGAGGCGGGGCGGTGGGCGGCGGAGCCACACAAGGCCGGAGCGGCACGCGAGCCCGGCAACAAGCCAGACGGATGCCGAAGCTGCCAGGCCCCATGGATGGAAGCTCGACCATGCGGTTGAGGTGAGCCGGTTTGTGCCGGTGTCGGTCGAGAGTGTTGGCGGGGGGCCCACCCGCATCGAATTCCAGCTGCCTTGCGGGTTGGACTTGAGATAGTCGGCGATTGCCTGGGCGATCTGCTCGGGGGTGAACGAGCCGATGGGGGGCACGGTCGCAGCGTATTGCCAGCGCTCGTAGATCTTGAACGGGAGGCTTACTTCCGGCCCTTGGCGGAAGAAGATGATCAACTCGCAGTTGGCGCCGCCGCCCGGCGGAGTGCCTTCGTAGACCGCCGGGGTCGCGCCTGATGTGCTCACGAGGAACTGCGGGAAGTAGGGGCGGCGGCACCGGCCGAGGTTCATGAACCAGGACTGCACGCACGCCGTCAGCATCGTCCCGAGCACGGTGAGTGCAAAGAGGCCGTGGAGCGTGCAACGCCAGCGACTGTCGTCATCGGGCTTGGGTGTGTTCTCGGGCATCAGGGCGGGTGTATCCGGGTGGGCCACCTTCTGTCCTACGCCTCTATAGTGGGCCATGTTTGTCGACCGCGCGATTATCACGATCAGGGCCGGTGACGGCGGCAATGGTGCCGTGTCGTTCCGGCGCGAGAAGGCCATCCCCAAGGGCGGCCCCGACGGGGGCAACGGGGGTGACGGGGGCGATGTAATCCTGCAGGCCGAGGGCGGGATGTCCACCCTGTACGACTTCAAGCACCAGGTGCGCTGGGAGGCCAGGAACGGCGACAACGGGGGCGGCAAGCAGTGCTCGGGCCTGCGGGGCGAGGACCTCGTGCTCAAGCTGCCGCCGGGCACGATGCTCTTCAACGAGGAGAATGGGGAGCTCCTGCACGACCTCAAGGACGGCGAGCGCGTCATCATCGCCAAGGGCGGGCGGGGCGGCTGGGGGAACGAGCACTACAAGCGGAGCGACAACCAGACTCCCCAGCACGCGGAGCACGGCCTGCCCGGGCAGGAGTTCCGGGTGCGTCTGGAGCTCAAGCTGATCGCGGAGGTTGGGCTTGTCGGGCTGCCCAACGCGGGCAAGAGCACGATGCTCGCGGCCCTCACGAAGGCCACGCCCAAGATCGCGAATTACCCCTTCACGACGCTTTCGCCGCAGCTGGGCGTGTGCGAGGTCGGCCCGTCGCGGCGCATGGTGATCGCGGACATCCCGGGTCTCATCGAGGGCGCGAGCCAGGGCGCGGGGCTTGGGCACGACTTCCTGCGGCACGTGGAGCGGACCAGGGTGCTGGTGCACCTGCTGGACGTGGAGGCGGACAACCAGCAGTCCCCCGCGGACAACTATGCGACTATCCGTGCTGAGCTGAAGGGGTACAGCGAGACCCTTGCGGAGAAGCCTGAACTGGTCGTGGTCACCAAGCTCGACCTGCTGCCGGACGACAAGGCCCGTGAGAAGGCCGTGAAGGGCGTGGCCAAGGAGCTGGGGCTGCGGTACGGCAAGGAGATCATCGGCGTTTCGGCGGCGAGCCGTTCCAACCTCAAGGAGCTGGTGGAGCACGTCTGGAAGATGCTCCACCCCCGGAGCGAGGAGCAGGCGGGGTGGAAGCAGCAGCCGGTGGAGCCGGGGGCGTGAGCTAGCTGATTTTCTGGCGTCCCTTGCCCAAACCGAACCAGAGGATGAGGAACGTCGGGTAGCCGAGCGACATGATCATGCCGAAGCAGGCGCCCAGGAACTGGCCGACGGGGCTCTGGGTCTGGGCCCACTTGTTGCCCGGGTTCGCTTCGACCCAGGCGTGCAGGGCGCTCATCTGCCTCGCCTGCAGGAGGAGGCCCGCGCAGGCGAGGGCAAGGGCGACGATGGCGTAGAGCAGGTGCAGCATGCGCCCGGTTTGCTTCCGCGTGACAAGCGCGATGCCCGCGAACAGCAGGACGCACGCCCACAGCGTTCCCACGCCCATCAGCACCAGCTGCATGGTGTTGGGGAGCATGACGTCGGGCATGGGCGAGCCCATGGACTTCTCCATCTGCTCGGTGAACATGGGCTGACGCATGAACACGAAGCCCACGGTGCCGAGCACGCCGCAGAGGAGGCCCAGGCCCGCCCACGAGACGCTGATGACGCCGATGACGGTCGGCCACTTGGGCCGGTCGATGAAGAGGTCGGGGTTGTTGGGGTCGAACCCCGCAGGCTGCTGGGTGGGCGGTGTGTCGGTCGGCATTGGGTGTTCCTTCAGGGTTCGGGTGTAACGGGGGGGTCAGTCGTAGCCGAGGCGTTCAAGGTCTTCCTCGTCCAGGCCGAACTGGTGCCCGATCTCGTGCAGGAGAGTGATTCGGATCTCCTCGCGGATTCGTTCATCGGCGCTGTCCCCGCCCCAGCCGCCGGCCTGGTCCACGATGCCCTCACGGTAGAGCTGGATCTCGCTGGGGAGGTCGGGGTGCTCCACCGACCGCTCCGTGAAGGCGGAGCCGGTGTGCAGGCCGCAGAGCTCGATGCCCTCGTCTTCCCGCATGCCCAGGTCGCGGAGCACCGCGGGGCTGGGCAGGTCGTCGACCACAACGGGGACCTCGTCCAGCAGCTTTGCCACGCCGGGCGGCAGCGACGCGATGACCGCCTCCAGGATCTCGTCAAATTGGTCGCGGAGCGGCTGCCTCATGCGGAAGTGTTGCCCGGGTTGGCGGGCGGGGCGTCTGCGGGCTCCGTGATGAGCTGCTCGAGCGTGAGCGGGGGCTCCAGGATGACTCCCCGCATGCGCACCGTGTCGATCAGCATGCCCAGGATCCCGAGTGAGAAGAGCAGGGAGCCCAGCAGGATGACCAGCTGGCCGATCTGCCGGAGCAGGTCCTGCACCGGCCCGCGCCCGCCCCCGGCGGCGAGGACGAGCGTGTCGCCGAGCGCGATGACGCCCAGCACGGCGAGCATCGCCGCCATGGTCTGGCGGTCCACGCGTCCCGTGCGCATGAGGTACGAGCGTGCCTGAAGGTGGCGTGCCGCGGGGCGGAGGAGCACCAGGATGGAGCCCAGGACACAGAGCTCCAGCACCCGCATGAGCGTGCGGTCCAGGCGGGGCACGGCGCCGATGCTGTACGGGGCCGGCGTCTGCACGTCCATGACGGCGTGGATGCGGTACAGCAGCAGGCACAGCGGGATGTAGAGGGCGCACCCGGCGGCCGCCATCAGCGTCATGCGGCGCGGGAGCCCCGCTTGCGGGCGGATGAGGACGAGGGCGCCCAGCCCCGAGGCGCCGGCGAGGGCGGGGATCCAGGGGCGCACCCACTCGACGCTTGGAGCCCACGCGGGGTGTCCGAGCAGGTCCGCTGCGCGGAGGGTCCAGACCATCAGGCCCGCCAGCAGCGCGGCGCACGCCCAGAGGATGAGGCCGTACGCGGTGAGCACGGGGGCGCGCACGGGGCGGAGTTCGGCTGCCATGGGGTCCACCGTGTGCAGGAGCGTGGCCCGGACTGGCACTCCGCACTCCGGGCACACCGTCGTGATGGACAGCCCGCGCAGGTTGTAGCGGCAGCGTGCGCAGCGGAGATCGCCCCGCAGTTCCGCGGCGATGACCCCGGACGCCCTGCGCTGGGCCGCACGTGCGTTGTCGGCCCCTGCGGGCTGTGTGTCCATGCGAGTTTCCCGCCACGGCCCCCCGGATACCGTCGGCCAGCCGTTTCTGCCCCGACCGCGTGAACCCACAAGGGGAAGCGGTGCGTATGTGCAGAGGACGCTGGGCGAGCGACAAGATAGCACATAAACGCGCCGGTGCCAACGCGCACCGCGTGCCGGTGCGGGTTTCGAACAAAACCCAATCGGTGCAACGCTATGATCGGACCAGGTGGGAAGAGGGGTGGCCGGCCCCGCGTTCGTTCGACCGGCCCGATACCCATGAACTCGGACATTGCAGCGCTCCGCGACAACATTGCACGGGTCGTCTTCGGGCAGCAGCAGGCCATCGACAGGCTGGTCCGTTGCCTGCTCGCCCGGGGTCACGCCCTCATCGAGGACGTGCCCGGTGTGGGCAAGACGGTGCTGGCGACCGCGCTGTCGCGCAGCGTGGATTGTTCCTTCTCGCGCATCCAGCTGACGCCCGACACCCTGCCCAGCGACGTGCTGGGCGTGAGCGTGTTCGACAAGGCGACAGGGGAGTTCACCTACAAGCCCGGGCCCATCTTCGCCAACATCGTGCTCGCGGACGAGGTCAACCGCACGCCGCCCCGCACCCAGGCCGCCCTGCTGGAGGCGATGGCGGAGGGCACGGTGTCGGCCGACGGGCGCGTGATAGCGCTCGCGCAGCCGTTCATGGTGGTGGCCACGCAGAACCCCTTTGACTTCGAGGGCACCTACCTCCTCCCCGAGAACCAGCTCGACCGCTTCCTGATGCGCCTCTCCCTGGGCTACCCGAACGCGGCGGAGGAGGCCCGTGTGCTCGAGGTACGCCCCGCGAGCACGCCCCTCCACGAGCTCCGCCCCGTGTTGACGCGTGCCCAGCTGCTGGACGCCCAGGCGGCGGTCGACCGTGTGAAGGTCGCGCGCCCCCTGCTGGACTACATCGTGGCTCTCGCGAATGCCTCGCGCACGCACGCCGGACTGCTGCACGGGCTCTCCCCCCGCGGGAGTCTGGCCCTTGCCCAGGCCGCCCGCGCGACCGCCTACTGCCTCGGGCGCGACTACGTGATCCCCGAGGACATCCTGGAGAACGTCGAGGTGGTCTGCGCACACCGTGTCGTCAGCCGCAGCGTGGGGCGGGCCGGGCTTGACGGCACCGTTTCCATCCTGCGTGAGGTGGTGCAGCAGGTGCCCTCGCCCCTCTAACACCCTCCCTGGGAGCCCCCATGCCCCGCGACGTCAGGTTCACCGCCACCGGCAGCATCAAGATTGACCCGTCCTTGCGCCCGGGCGACCAGCCACCCGCGCCCAACGTCATCCCGTGGCCCCGGCACGAGAACGGCGACCTGAAGGTGGTCTCGGTGTGCGCGTGCGGAATATCCGCGACTTTCCCGTTCTGCGACGGAGCGCACAAGCAGTGCAAGTCCGAGGACCCCGCGTGCGTGTACCGCTACGACCCGGTCACTCGCGCGGTGGTGAGCAAGGAGCCGCTGCAGCCCTAGCTCCGCCGCTACCGTTGGGGCATGATCCATGTCCGGCCCGCTGCGCCCCCCGATGTCCCGCTGATTCTCGCGCTCGTGCGGGACCTGGCGGAGTACGAGCATTCGCTGGACCAGGTGGTGGCCACCGAGGAGAATCTGCGGGAGGACCTGTTCGGGCCTCGGCCCATCTGCGGCGCGGTGGTGGGGGAGGTGGACGGCGTGGGGCAGGGCTTTGCCCTCTACTTCTTCAATTACTCGACCTGGGTCGGACGGCGCGGGCTGTACCTCGAGGACCTGTTCGTGCGTCCCGCGGCGCGGGGCAAGGGGCTGGGCAGGGCGCTGTTCGTCCGGGTGGCGCAGATCGCGGTGGAGCACGGCTGCCAGCGCATGGACTGGGCGGTGCTGGACTGGAACACGCCCGCGATCGAGTTCTACCGGGGCCTGGGGGCAGCGGGGCTCACCGAGTGGACGCTGTTCCGCCTCAAGGGCGACCAGCTCCACCGCCTGCGGGAGCATGTTGGGCCGCGGGCGTGAACGGCGGTGTGCGGTTGCGGGTGAGTCGCTCCCCCGACCGACCCTAGGGAGATGATGATGGACGGACGGCCTAACCCGGATGGTGCCACCAACGCTGCTCTCGCCGGCCCGCCCCACGCGCGGCCGAACGGGCAGGTCCAGCCGGTCGTGGACCCTGACCTTCCCATCTGGCGTGCCGGCGTTGGCGGGGCGGACGTGCCGGAGTTCCTCGAGGGCCCGAGGGCGCGCGGCGCAGAGCTGCTGCGGACAGGGCGCATCGCCATGGAGTTCATCAAGGGGTTCCGCGCGCTGCACTTTGTCGGTCCCTGCGTCACCGTGTTCGGCAGTGCACGGTTTGCGCCCGGCCACGTCTACTACGAGCTGGCACGTGAGGTCGGCAGGCGCGTCGCCCAGCTCGGCTTCACGACAATGACCGGTGGGGGCCCGGGCGTGATGGAGGGGGCCAACCGGGGCGCGAAGGAGGCGGGTGGGCGCAGCATCGGGTGCAACATCGTCCTCCCGATGGAGCAGAAGGAGAACCCTTACCTTGACCGGTTCGTGACCTTCCGTTACTTCTTCGTGCGGAAGGTGATGCTGGTCAAGTACTCCTACGCGTTCGTCGTTCTCCCGGGCGGATTCGGCACGCTGGACGAGCTTTTCGAGGCCCTCACGCTGGTGCAGACAGGGAAGATCCACCAGTTCCCCGTCGTACTGATGGGCACGGAGTACTGGAAGCCGCTGATCGAGTTCGTGCGTGGCACCCTGGTTGCGCGCGGCACGATCGATGCCCGGGACGTAGCGCTGCTCACCGTGACGGACTCGCCCGACGAGGCTCAGGACGCGCTCCGCACGGGCATGATCGCCTTCGAGGACGCCCAGAAGCGGTCGCTCAAGCGGAAGAAGTGGCTGGGTGAGGGCTGACGTGGCGGGCCGCTCAGACGGGCGCGCCCGCCGGTTCGTGCGAGGGGTGAGGGATGGTGACCCCGGTCATCGCGCACCACTCCGCCTCCGTGAAGCCCGCGATGCCCGCGAACGCCAGCAGCGTCACGAGCTCAACCTGGCGTGAAATACCGAGCTTGCGGTGGATCGACTTCATGTGATCGTTGACCGTGTGCTCACTCCGGTTCAGGCGGTCGCCGATGGCCTCGGTGGTGAGGCCGGACGCGAACAGGTACGCCACCGCGAGTTCTGCGCGCGAGAGCCGGCCCAGCCGGTTCCCCATCTCCGGGACATGTGCGCACGGCACGCCGCGCCCCTCGCTGCGCGAAAGCGCGGGGGACATGACCATCAGCACGCCCGCCGTGCCGAAGGCCGCGTCGTCGAGGGGCACCGCGTGCACCAGGCAACGCCTGCCGTTGCACAGCGCGACGAACTGCGCCCGTCCGCCGTGCAGGGCTGGGTCGCACAAGCGCTGACGCTCCTCCGCGGCCCCGAACGGCACGAGCGTGTCCATCGCAGCCCCTTTGAGCGAAGCTGGGCTTGCGCCCTGCAGGAGCGCGAACCGTTCGCAGCACCAGTGGACCCGCCACTTCTGGTCGAAAGCGGCAAGCCACCCGCCGGGCGCGAAGCTGGCGCCATCAACTGTCTGCCAATCAGCTGTCGTCCTATAATAATTCTCTGGAGATGACTCTGGAGACTTCATGATGCGCGATTATCGACACCTTCCCCTAGGTATTCAAGATAACCGCTTTGTTTGTATGCTCTTGTGGATGAAATAGGAGCAAATCCCTAAAACGAGGGATCTGCCGTTACCCGTTTCGATAGCCCACTGCGGGAAACGCTGATCACATGCCCCTGTGCGATCGCAAACACCTGCCGGCGCGGTGACGCCATGTCCACCGTCCCGCCGGATGTGAAGTCGCAGCACGCCGGCAGCGTGCAGAGTCCGCCCTGCGGATCAAGGTCCAGCACAAAGCACCAGAGCCGGAGCGAGTCAGCGCTGCCCCGCATGCGCACCACGGGGTGGACGTGGCCCGCGAAGGTCATCCGGCCGAGGATCCGGCGGGGTTCGTGCACGAGCGTAAACGGCCCTTCGTCGTGCCGGGGTGGGAGTTCCACCATGTTCCACCAGCGGCAGACCTTCTCTAGGTGCCGGTCGTGGTTCCCCGGCACGACGGCGAAGGTGCAGGGCTGGCTCTCCCTCCATTCGCGCACGGTTTCCAGCATGGGCTCCGTCAGCCCTGCCGGAGCGTGCAGAAGGTCTCCCAGCACAACAACCCTTCGGGGGCGGACGTCTGAGATGACGTTGCCCAGGGTCGCGAGTTGGCGCCCCATCATCTCGGGCAGCGGTATGCCGTGGGCTGCGAAGGTCTCGACCTTGCCCAGGTGCAGGTCCGCCACAAGCAGCGTTTCCTGGTCGTGCCAGTAGGCCGCGCGTTGCGGGAGCAGCGACACGCTCTGCCCGCAGAGTGTGAGCGTGACGGCGTTGGGGGAACGAGCAGCATCCATGGCGGGGTGTGTGATGTGGAGCGGGGTTACTTTGGCCACGTTGGGAGGCGTGAGGGGGTCCACGGGGCGCCGGCGGAGTCCATGGTGGACTCCAGCGTCTGGAGTTCCGACACCAGCGTGCGCAGCGTGTCAAGCTGGGGCGTGAACGCCTCGGACGCAATCGCGAACTGCTCCTTCTGGGTCTGCGTGGGCGGCTGGGAGTTGTAGAAGCTGCTCACGGAGGCTCCGACGCGGTCGGAGATGGAGGGCTGATCCGGCACGGCCCGGCGTCCGGAGGTTGGGTCTCCCGAGAGGGCACGGGAGACCGTTTCCAGGCGGGTGCGGAGCGACTCGAGCGTCGCCGTCGTCCCGTCGGGCAGGCCCGGCGTGTCCATGACGCACCGGCGGAGGTACGCGAGGCGGGTGTCCAGCTCGTCCACGGCCCGCTTGGCACCCTCCACGGCCCGTTGCAGCGCCTGGGCCTGCCGCTCGAACGCGAACTTGTCGGCGCGAACCTCCCTGGTCGCGGCGAAGGTGGCCTGCATCATGTCCTTCACTTCGAACTTCTGTTCGTCGGTCAGCAGCGAGACGGTCCCGCCGACGACCGACGCGAGCTGCACGCTGTACGCGCCGGGCGGCACCATCGGCCCGTCCGCCGGCGCGTCCCAGGGGTCCCGGCCCGCTGTCGTGAGGGTGGTGGGCGTGGCCGCGGGGAACCGCAGGTTCCAGGTGGCGCGGTGGAGTCCGGCATCACGCGAGACATCCAGTTGCCGGACGGTCTGGCCGGCGGCGTCGCGGATGATGGCGATCACCCTGGGCTCCAGGGTGCGGTCTTCCTCGCGGAGGCTCTCCAGGCTCGGGTACTGCCAGTCGGGCTTCTTCTCCGCTTCCTTGCGCCGCTCCTTGAGGCTCCGGAGCTTCTCCTTGAGGTAGTACGTGAAGGTTGCGCCAAAGGGCGGGTTGGGTGCGTTGTACTGGGCGGCACCGCCCCATCCCCGCCCGCCGGCGTTGCCGACGCGGGAGCGTTCAACGTAGTTCCACGCGGACCGCACGGGGAACAGGTGGGCGTCCTTCCCGAACAGTTCGGGCGACGCTTCCCGCAGCGGCGAGTAGTCCTCGAGGATGTAGATCCCCCGGCCGAACGTGGCCATGACCAGGTCGTTTTCCCGCTCCTGGATCTCCATGTCGTGGACCTCGATGGTCGGCAGCCCGGGGACCTTGAACCAGTGCTGGCCGCCGTCCAGCGTGAAGAACGCCCCGAACTCGGTGCCCACGAAGAGGAGGTTGGGGTTGACGTGGTCTTCCGCGAGCGTGTGGGCGCTGCCGCGTTCGGGGAGGTCGCCGGCGATGCTGCGCCAGGTGAGCCCCCTGTCGTCGCTCGCGTAGACGTAGGGCCTGACATCGCCCATCTTCGAGTTGTCGAAGGTGGCGTACACCCGCGAAGCCTCGTGGCGCGAGGCCCTGATGCAGCTGACCAGCGCGGTTACTCCCTCCGCGCCGGGCACGCCCGGCACGCCCTCCACCTTCCGCCAGACGCCCGCGTCCCGCACGTGGATGAGGCCGTCGTCGGTGCCCGCGTAGAGCAGGCCTTCTTCGAGCGGGGATTCGGAGAGCGAGACCGCCGCCCCGAAAATCGACGTGCTCATGTGCTTGGCAACGGCGTCGGGCTTCTGCACCACCCCCATGACCTTGAACCGGTTCCGGTCGAGCCCCCGGGAGAGTTCTTCGCTGATCCGCTTCCAGGAATTGCCGCGGTCCTGGCTCTCGAACACAAAGTTGCCCGCGTAGTACAAGCGGGTGGCCATGTGGGGGCTGAGCACCAGGGGCGTGTCCCAGTTGAACACGAACGGCGCATCTCCCTGCTTTTCGCGGGGACGGATGTCCACCGTCTCGCCGCTGCGACGGTCGAACCGGGTCAGGCCGCCGTCCTGCCACTCGCAGTACACGGTGTCGGTGTCGTCGGGGTCCACGGCGCAGTCGAATCCGTCGCCGCCGACGCACACAAACCAGTCCTCGTTGGTGACGCCCGCGCGGTCGGTGGTGCGGCTGGGGCCTCCGATGCTGTTGTTGTCCTGCGTGCCCCCGTAGACGTAGTAGAACGGCAGGGAGTTGTCGACCGCGACGCGGTAGAACTGCATGATGGGCAGGTTCTCAAAGTGGCGCCAGTGCTCGCGGTCCCAGGTCTCGTACAGCCCCCCGTCGCACCCGGCGAGCAGGTGTTCGGGGTTCGCGGGGTCGATCGCCAGCGCGTGCCAGTCCACGTGCACGTCCTCGTGCTCTACGCGGTGCATGCTGGCGCCCCCGTCGTCGGAGGACTGCATGAACGTGTCCAGTGCATAAAACCGGTCGGGGCGCACGGGGTCCGCGAAGAGTTCGTTGTAGTACTGCGGGCTGGTGGTCATGTACCCGCACCGCTTGGCCCACGATTCACCCCGATCGGTGCTGCGGTAGATGCCCCCTTCTCCGTCGGTGGCCTCGACAATGGCGTACAGGGTGTCGGGATCAGCGGGGCTGATGGTGAGCCCGATGCGACCCTTGTCGCCGCCGGGGAGCCCCTTCTCCAGCTTGCGCCAGGTCTTCCCGGCGTCGGTAGACTTGTAGATCGCGCTCTCGGGACCGCCGTTGACGAGTGTCCACACGTGTCTGCGCCGCTGGTACGCCGTGGCGTACAGCGTGCCGGGCTCGCGCGGGTCCATGTGGACCTCGCTGCACCCGGTCGCTTCGCCCGGCCTCAGCACGTTCTCCCAGGTCGCCCCGCCGTCGGTGGTCTTGTACACCCCCCGGTCGCCGCCGTCGCTCCAGAGCGGTCCCATGGCGGCGGCGTACACGACGCGGCTGTCACGCGGGTCCACCCGCACCATGCCGATGTGCATGGACTCTCTGAGCCCCGTGTTGCGGAATGACTTGGCGCCGTCGTGTGATACGTAAAGGCCGTCGCCGTACGACACGCTGCGCTGGCTGTTGTTCTCGCCGGTGCCGACCCAGACCGTGCTGGGGTTGGAGGGGTCGATGGTGACGCACCCGATCGCGAAGGATGCCTCGCCGTCAAAGACTGGGCTGAACGTGACGCCCGCGTTGGTGGTCTTCCAGAGCCCCCCGCTCGCGCAGGCCACGTAGAACTCCGAGCGGCTGCGCGGGTTGACCGCGATGTCGGCGATCCGCCCGCTGAAGATCGCCGGCCCCAGCGACCTGGCGGCGAGCGGCGCGAACTTCTCGCTGGTGAGCTTGGTGGGGTCCTCCGGCGCGTCGACCTTCCGTTCTGTCGGGGGCGCGTCGTTCTCCTGTGTCTCCATCTCTTCACGTTCTTCCGAGGGCGGGCCCGCACGCTGGGCGTGGGCGGGGAGGGCGCACAGGGCGGCGAGCAGCAGGGCGGGGAGGGCGTAGGTCATGGTGCGTTCCGGAGGTGTGGCGGTGCGCGCCCCGGGGGGCGCGGGGTTGGGCGGGCAGCGCATGGCAGTTTCTATGGCTGCACGGTGGACTGGCCGGGGGGCGGGGCGGCGGGCTGCTGTGACCTGAGGTAGCCGGCGCCCATGTACCCCAGCGTCATCGCGACGACGAGCAGGGCGCCCTGCAGCATCGGTGGCGCGGGCGCGGGGATCTCGAACCAGCGGCACCCGAACCCGACGACAAACGCGATGACCGCTGCAACGGCGACCTTCATGCAGGAGACTCCAGTGCCTCGCCGGGACTGCGGCGGGCCAGCAATCATTGCACGCGAACACCGGCCGGAAAGGGGCATCGGGCGCGATCCAGGCGCGATCCAGGCGCGTGCCGGGCGCTAGACGCGGGCCGCCTGGAACGCCGCGATTGCCTGCTGACGGCTGGACGACAGGTCTACCAGCATGTCGGGATAGTCCAGGTTGGCACGCGCGAGGGGCGCTTCGCCCGAGGGGTCGTGGATGGAGTCCGCGTCCAGGCCCGCCAGCTCGGGCACGTAGCGCCGGATGTACTCGCCCCGGGGGTCGAACTTGCGGCTCTGCGACACGGGGTTGAAGATCCGGAAGTACGGGGCAGCGTCCGTGCCGGTGCTCGCGCTCCATTGCCAGCCACCGTTGTTGCTCGCAAGGAACCCGTCCACCAGGTGCTGCATGAACCACCGTTCCCCTCGCCGCCAGTCGATGAGGAGGTTCTTGGACAGGTACATGGCGGTGATCATGCGGACGCGGTTGTGCATCCACCCTTCGGCCAGGAGCTGGCGCATGCCGGCGTCCACGATCGGCACGCCGGTCCTGCCCTGGGTCCATGCCTCGAAGTGACTGTCCGCTCTTCGCCACGCCACCCGTTCTGTCCATGGCAGGAATGCGCGGTGCTTGCAGACACGCGGGAATGAGTGCATCACGTGCACGTAGAACTCACGCCACAAGACCTCGCTGATCCAGCACGCCGGCCCCTCACCGCCCCCGTCCAGCAGGCCCTTGTTCGCCTCCGCGGCGCCGGCAACGCATTGACGCGGAGAAATGCTGCCGATGGTGAGACAGGGAGACAGCTCGCTCGTGCCGGGCAGTGCGGGGAAGTCCCTTGTTTCTTTGTAGGCCCGCGCGCCGGACTCAAGGAACGCCGACAGGCGCTTCCGCGCGTGGCGTTCACCGGCGGGCCAGCGGTCGGGCGGGACGCTGGTCTCCCACCCGTCGACCTTCGGGGGTACCTCCTCCGGGCGGCCGAGCATCGCGTCGCGTTTCCTCGGAACCGGCCAGGGTTTCACGCCCTGCTCCGCGAGCAGGCGCACGCAGGCCTTCCTGAAAGGTGTGAAGACGGTATAGGGTCGTCCTTCTCCGGTGCGCACCTCGCCCGGTGGCAGGAGCGTCTGGTCGGTGCACGCGTGCACGCGGCACCCGGACTGCTCGAACAACCCGGTGACCGCCGCGTCCCGCTCGGCCTCGTTATGCTCGTACTCACGGTTGAACCACAGTGTGTCGCACCCGTGCGATCGGGCGGCGTCCAGGAGCATCCGGGGGATCTCCGCGGGAGTCCGGGCGGTGCGCACGAGCAGGGCCATGTTCAGGCCGGCGAGTGATGACGAGAGTTCGCTGGCCGTGCGCAGGATCAGGTCGACCTTGGCGGGCGCGTAGTCGTGGGCCCGCCACTCGCCGGGGGAGATCAGGAATATGGCGACGACGCCACCTCCTGTCGCGCCCGCCTTGCAGGCGTGGTGCAGCGCGGTGTTGTCGTGCGTGCGGAGGTCGGAACGGAACCAGACGAGGGATGCCATAATGGGTGGGTCCGCAGGTGGGGGAAACCGTAGTGGCCGTTCGCTCCCAAAGCGCGGACGCAGGCGCGCCCGATGGCGCAGGGCTGCAACGATGGGAAGTGCCCAAGCCTCGCACAAAGACGACACGTACCCCGGGGGCTGCCGCCAGCGCTCGTGAGCGCGTGGAGGGCTGGTTTGCATCCCAGGGTTGGACAGTCTGGGGCTTCCAGCGTGAAGCATGGGACTCGTACGCCCGGGGGGAGAACGGCGTCGTGGTCGTGCCGACCGGCGCTGGGAAGACGTACGCGGCGTACCTTGGCCCGCTGATGGACATGATGGAGCGGGTGGACGCCGGACGGCTGCAGGGACTCCACACGCTGTACATCACGCCGCTGCGTGCGGTGAGCAGGGATATCGAGCTGGCGCTCAAGCGTCCGATCCAGGACCTGGGCCTGCCGGTCACCGTGGAGGGCCGCACAGGGGACACGCCAGCGTCGACGCGGGCGAGGCAGCGTGAGCGGCTGCCCCACGTGCTGGTCACGACTCCCGAGTCTCTCTGCCTCCTTCTCACGCGGGAGAGTGCGAGGGAGCTCTTTGGTGGGCTCCGGTGCGTCATCGTGGATGAGTGGCACGACCTGCTGGTCAGCAAGCGGGGGAGCGCCACCGAGCTCGCGCTGGCGCGTCTTCGGGCGTGGGCGCCGGGTCTTCGTGCATGGGCCATGTCGGCGACCATCCCGAACCCGGAGGGCGCGCTCGCCGTGCTGACGGGCTCGGGCAACGGCGTGGTCGTTCGGGCCGCGGTGGAACGGCCGGTGCACATCCGCGCGGTGATCCCCGCGGACATGGAGCGCCTGCCCTGGGCCGGCCACCTGGGTCTCAGCATGCTGCCCGATGTCCTGGCGCAGCTGGACCCAGGCGTGCCGACGCTGGTGTTCACGAACACGCGGTCGCAGGCAGAGCGGTGGTTCCACGCCATCGCCTTTGCCCGCCCGGAGTGGCAGCCGGTCATGGCGCTGCACCACGGCAGCATCTACCGGGACGAGCGGGAACGCGTGGAATC
Organism: Phycisphaerales bacterium; assembly: GCA_046350475.1. GTDB lineage: Bacteria > Planctomycetota > Phycisphaerae > Phycisphaerales > UBA1924 > BJHL01. Next base: position 1,419,979 of record JAXMAJ010000001.1, read on the forward strand.
GGGGCTCAAGAGCGGCCTGATCCGCATTGTCGTCGCGACGAGCAGCCTGGATCTGGGGGTGGACTTTTCACCCCTGCAGCGTGTCGTGCAGGTGGGCTCTCCCAAGGGCATCGCGCGCGTGGTGCAACGCGCTGGGCGCGCCAACCACCGCATGGGCGGGGAGAGCGTGGTGGACTGCGTCCCCACGCACGCCATGGAGCTTCTCGAGGTGGAGGCGGCGCGCGAGGCGTTTGCGCAGGGCGACCTGGAGGCGAGGACGGCCCTGCCATGCCCGCTGGACGTGCTCGCCCAGCACCTCGTCACGTGCGCGATGGGCGGGGGCTTCCGTGCGGACGAACTGTTCGAGGAGGTCCGCGCTGCGCACTCATACCGGGCGCTGACACGGGGGGAGTTTGATTGGGCCCTGGGCCTGGTCACCGAGGGCGGCGTCCTCAGGCACTACCCGCAGTTCAGGCGAGTTTCGTGCGGCGAGGACGGTGTGTACCGGGTCAGCAACCCGCGCGCGGCGCAGCTGCACCGGCTCAACCTGGGCACGATCACCGGGGCCGAAACACTCGAGGTCCGGTACGTCTCCGGGCGGCGGCTGGGCCACATCGACGAGGGCTTTGTCGCAACCCTCCGGCCCGGGCAGAAGTTCGTATTCGCCGGCAAGGTGCTCGCATTTGTGGACATCCGCGACCTGACCGTGCTCTGCCGCCCGGCCGCGGGCAGCACGAATAACACACCGCTCTGGGCGGGCACACGCCTGCCGATCACCGAGAGCCTGGGCGCGGGCCTGCGCCGGGCCCTGCACCGCGCGGCGTCGCTGCACGGGGGCGGGAGCGTCGTGTCGACGCCCGAGCTCCGGGCGGCCCACGGCCTGATCTCGACGCAGCTCAGGCTCTCCCGTGTGCCGGCGGCGGACGAGCTCCTGATCGAGACGGCCCGCTCCCGCGAGGGATGGCACTGCTTCATATTCCCGTTCGAGGGGCGGCTTGTGCACGCGGGGCTCGCTTCCCTGCTCGCGTTGCGGCTTGCGCGCCTGCGGGGCGGCAGCTTCGCGCTGGCGGTCAACGACTATGGGCTGGAGCTGCTGAGCGCGGCGGCATACCCGTTCGCGGCCCTGATGGGGACGCACCTGCGAGCGCTGCTGTCGCGGGACGGACTCGCGGATGACGTGGCACAGAGCGTCAACATGACCCAGCTTGCGCGCCTCGCGTTCCGGGATATTGCGCGCGTCGCGGGGCTTGTGATGCCGACGTACCCGGGCGCCCGGAAAACCGGGCGGCAGCTGCAGGCGAGCAGCGGCCTGATCTTTGACGTGCTGAACGAGTTTGACCCGCCGCCCGGCAACCTGCTGCTGGAGCAGGCGCGCCGGGAGGTGCTGGAGCGTCACTTCGAACGCGGGCGGATGGCCCGCATGCTTGCCCGGCTGGAGAGCGCAACGCCCGTGCTGGTGGAGACGGAGCGACTGACGCCGCTCTCGTTCCCGCTGGTCATCGAGCGCGTCGCCACGAAGGTGACGAGCCAGACCGTGCTGGAGCGTCTGCAGGCGATGCAGGAGGAGTGGGGGGCGCAAGAAAAGGCCCGCGCACGGCGCGGGCCTCATCGGTGAAGGGAGGAGGGTTGTTCAGCGGCGGCGGCGGAGGGCGACCAGGCCGGCGAGTCCGGCGAGGCCCGCCACACCGGGTGCGGGGACGATCGAGACGTTGTCAATGTCGAACGTGTACGGCCCCGCCTGGCCGGCGATGGCTGAATCCACCATCACGCCGACCTGCACGCGGTTGATGTTGTTGAACACCGTGCCGAAGGTGGTGCCCTCATAGACGAACGGCGTGCTGGGGTCGATCGGCACCGTGAAGGTGGCCCAGGTGTTGGGCGCAAGGGGCGGGGAGACCAGCGCGACCGCGCCCACAGCGCCGGGCGTGAAGCGGGCGAAGAACGTCACCGGGACCGGCGCGTTGTGGCGGACGGAGAAGGAGAAGGAGGTCACGCCGCCGGCGATCCAGTCGCCCCAGAAGTTGCCGCCGCTGGAGCCGAAGTTGCTCTGCCCGCGGAACAGGAGCGGTATATCACCGACGGGGTTCGTGGCGAAGCTCACGCTGCGGGTGCCATAGGCAGAGCCGTCGGGGCCGCCCGACGGCTGGTACGTCAGGGCGGTGAACGTGCTCCCGGAGCTCCAATTGGCGGCCGCGGAATCGAATGTTTCGGTGTACGGCGCCGTGAGAGCGGAGGCCTGCGCGGCAAGGGCGTACCCACTCAAAAGGGCGGTAAGGACGCAACGCGTGTTCAGCATGGACTTGTCTCCTCAAAGGCCGGGTCCATGACCCGTGCAATGAGACACTAGCGCAAGAAGCGCGGAAGTCGAGCACATCAAGACAAAATGATCCTTTTTTATTATATCAGGACGTAGACAAACGGCCTCGGAGCTGAAGTGCCTGCAAAATAACCTAGTTAGGCGGCCGTCCACGGCGCGAACCAGTCGGCTGCCAACCCAACGCTCGCAGTGGGTGCACACCCGTGCTGCAGGTTCACGGATTGATCCTGCCGGGCGATTGGGCGGTCGGCCATGACCAACTTCGCCGGCACGACGAGGCGCTGCCGGGAAAGCGGGCGACCGGATTCGAACCGGCGACGTACAGCTTGGAAGGCTGTCACTCTACCACTGAGTTACGCCCGCGACGGACCAAGTGTAGCCGAGGGGGCTACTCGGCGGGGTCGCTGTCCTTGCGGTTGAAGTGGGCGTTCTGCATGGGCACCAGGACAGAGAGGATGTTGTTGAGGACTTCCGCGGGGGAGCCCATGGCATCGACCTCGACGACAGTGTCCTTGGGGTAGAAGTCCAGGACGGGGTAGGTCTCGCGTTCATAGACCTCGAAGCGCCTGCGGATGACGTCGTCCTTGGCGTCGTCTGCGCGGTTCTCCTTCATGGCGCGCTTCTTCATGCGCTCGAAGAGCATCTCCTTGTTGCGAGCGACGAGGTGGACGACCTGGAGGACGTTGCAGGTGCGGTAGAGGAGGCGGGCCTGCGGGACGCTCCGGGGCAGGCCGTCCAGCACGAGGATGTCGGCGTGGGGTTTGAACAGGCCGAGGATGGACGCGGCGTAGACGTTCTGGCTCCAGATCTTGAGCGTGACGTCGTCGGGGACGAGCTCACCCCGGGAGGAGTACTGGAAGAAGAGTCGGCCGACCTCGCTCTGGGCGTCGAGGTTCCGGAAGATGTCGCCGGTGGAGGAATGGAAGAACCCCGGGATGCGGGCGATGATCTTGCCCTGGGTGCCCTTGCCCACGCCGGGCGGGCCGAAGAGGAGGATGGTCTGGTAGTGGCTGGACATGGCGTTTCCCACGGTGCCCGCGGCGCGCTCGCGGGACGCGGGCGTGCAGAATGCGCGCGTGCAGATGGTAAGGAGCCGTGGTGTGGGCCGCTAGGCCTTGGCGGCCTTGGCCCGGTGCGGGCGAGCGGGCCGGCGGGGGGCGGGTTTGGCCGGCGGGTTCACCCTCTCGCCGGCGTGCCCATTGTCGCCCGCAGCGACCTTCTCGCCCGTGATGGGGTTGTTGAAGTGCTTCTCCTGGATCGGCACGACAGACTCCAGGATGTGCTGGAGGACGCGTGCGGGCGAGCCGGTCGCCTCGACTTCGCGGATGAGGTGGGGCGGGTAGTGCTTCAGCACCGGGAAGGTCTCCTTCTCGTAGACCTCCCAGCGCTTGCGGATGACCTCTTCCTTGGCGTCATCCACGCGGTTTTCCTTCAGGGCGCGCCGCCGGAGGCGTTTGATCATCTCCTCCTTATCGGGGCAGACGAGGTGGATGATCTGGAGCACGTTGACGTGTTTCTCCAGGAGCTTGGCCTGGTTGACGTTGCGGGGGATGCCGTCGAGCACCAGCACGTCCGCGCGGGGCTTGTAGTCGCTCAGGACGGTGCGCGCGTGCATGTTGTGCTGCCACATGCGGACCGTGACGTCGTCGGGGACGAGCAGGCCACGGCTCGAGTAGTGCAGGAATGTCCGGCCCAGCTCGCTGCTGGTGTCGATGGTGCGGAAGACCTCGCCGCAGGAGAGGTGGTAGAAGCCTGGGACCTGGCCCAGGATCTTCCCCTGCGTGCCCTTGCCCGCCCCGGGGGCGCCAAAGAGCAGGACGGTCTGGTATCGAGTGTGGGACATGGTGGGAGCTCCGTCGGGGGAGTTCGTGCGCGCATCCCCGCGGTGCCAAACGGTAAACCAGAATGGGGCAGTCCGCAAGGCAACCGGGCGGATTTCGCACCGTTTGGGGCATTCCGGGCGTTACAGACGGTCGGCGGGTGGGGGGGCGGGCGGTCGATCGCCGCATCGGGAGTGCACAGGCACGAAAGACAGCGACCCGGCAGGCTGCCGGGTCGCTGGGAGAGAGTGCAGAGTTCGGGCTGACTTACCGCTTGCGGCGGAGGCCGACGAGCAGGCCTGCACCTGCCAGCAGCGTGCTGCCGGGGGTGGGGATCGGGATGCGGAAGATCAAGTACTCGCCCGCGTTGTAGCCCGGGAACCCGAAGGGGTCGGGCACATTGTCAGGGTTCGCCCAGGTCCAGCGGGCCTGGTTGCTGATGCCGGCGATCGTGCCCCAGGGGCCGACGCCGTTGTTGCCGTCGACGGCGGGCGTGCGCCACAGGTTGCCCGCGGTGGCGATGCCGATCTGGGCGGTCACCTGCGCGGCGGTGGGGTAGGCCCCGGCGAAGTCATCGATGTCGATGCCGGTGCTGAACACCTGCCAGCCGGAGGCGTCTCCGGTGCGGATGGTCGGGCCGCCGGGGATCTGGAACTCGCCGAGGAGGCCCTGGGCGTAGTAGTCGTCCGACCAGGCGCCGATATAGAACGCCTGCTCGGTATCGAACGTCCAGGTTTCCGCGACGCTCCAGTTGTAATCGCCGGGGTTGCCGTCGGCACCCAGCTCGTTCCCGCCCACCAGCGTGAGGGCACCGTTGCCGCCGACGCTGTACAGCGAGTAGTGATTGTCGGCGGTCACGACGGCGTTGATCGTGGTCGCTGAAGCGAGGCCCACGAACGCAAGCGTGGCCATAACGCCGACGCCAAATGTGGCAACTCTCTGCATAGATCTCCACCCTTCTCTGGGTCAGTCCGTTGTGCCCCGGTGAACAGCCGGGACATGTAGAAGGTGCACCAGAAATGGAGAGATGCCAGAAATGTGCGCACTTTTTTGTCGGCCACGTCGAGTTTTTTGGGGGGGTTGGGGGCCCTCAGGGCAGCAAAAAACCCGGGCGCGTGGCCCGGGTTTGGGTTCTGATAAGGTGTGGACCGCAGACTACTTCTTTGCGCCCTTGCCGCCCTGCTGGGCCTCCAGCACCTCCTTCATCATGCCGGCCGGCATGGCCCGGTATTCCAGGAACTCCATCGTGGCGCTGGCGCGTCCCTGGGACATGCCACGGATGCTGGTGGTATAGCCGAAGAGCTCGGAGAGCGGGATTTCGGCCGTGACCAGCTTCACCGGGTCGCGGTCCTCAGTATCGATGATCATGCCGCGCCGGCTGGAGATGTCTCCGGTGATATTGCCCAGGTAGTCGTTGGGCACGGTGACCACGACCTTCATGATGGGCTCCAGCAGCTGGGGCCCGCAGCGCTCGACCGCCTGCAGGAAGGCTTCCCGACCGGCCTGCTCGAAGGAGATCTGGTCGGAGTCCACGGCGTGGAACGAACCGTCCACGAGCGTGGCCTTGACGTTGATCATCTGGTAGCCGAACTTGGCGCCGGTGAGCGCGGTCTGGCGGATGCCGTACTCGACGCTGGGGATGAACTCCTTGGGGATTGCGCCGCCGACGACCTTGTTCTCGAAGGCGACGTTGTCGCTGAAGTCCAGCTCCTCCGCCGCGGCCTGCTCGGCGGTGAAGGGCTCGAGGTTGATCGAGCAGTCACCGAACTTGCCGCGTCCGCCGGTCTGCTTCTTGAAGAGGCCGCGGACGTACTCGGCCTTCTTGGTGATGGCCTCGCGGTAGCTGACCTTGGGCTTCCCGGTCTCGACGTTGATCTTCATGTCGCGGATGAGCTTGTTCCGGATGATCTCCAGGTGCAGCTCGCCCATGCCCATGATGATGGTCTGGCCTGTTTCCTCGTCGTACTGGGAGCGGAAGGACGGGTCCTCGCGCTTGATGACGCCCAGGGCCTCCGAAAGCTTGCGCTTGTCGTCCTGGCTCTTGGGCTCGATGCTCATGGCGATCACGGGCTCGGGGAAGTGCATGCGTTCGAGCATGATGGGCTGGTCGATGTCGCACAGGGTGTCGCCCGTGTAGGACTTCTTGATGCCCACGAGTGCGACGATGTTGCCCGCCGTGACCTCCTCGAGGGGGATGCGGTTCTGCGCGTGCATCTCGAAGATGCGGCTGGCGTTCTCGCGCTCGTTGTTGCCCGGGTTGAGCAGGCGGGTGCCCTTGGCGAGGCGCCCGGAGTAGACGCGGACGTAGGTGAGGTCGCCGTGCGTGTCGGAGACCACCTTGAAGACGAGCGCGCTGAAGGGCGCGTCGGGGTCGTGGGGGCGGCTCATCGCGTGGTTCTTGTCACGCGGGTCGGTTCCCTGCACCTCGGGCTTCTCGGTGGGGGCCGGGAGGTAGTCCACCACGGCGTCCAGCAGCAGCTGCACGCCGATGTTACGGAGCGCGGCCCCGCACAGCACGGGGTAGCAGCGACGCTCCACCACGGCCTTGCGCAGCGCCAGCTTCATCTGCTCGACGGGCATCTCCTTGCCCTCGATGTACAGCTCCATGAGGTGGTCGTCCAGCTCCGCGATCTTCTCCATCGCGACGTGGTGCCACTTGTCAAAGTACTCCTTCTCCTCGGCGGGGATGGGCTTCTCCACCATGGTCTCGCCCTTCTCGCCCTCGAAGAAGTACGCCTTGCCGCTGATGAGGTCCATCACGCCCTTGTGCTCGTGGCCGTGGCCGATCGGGCACTGCAGCGGGATGCCGTTGGCGCCCAGCCGGCTCTTGATGGTGCCGAAGGAGAAGTCGAACGACGCGCCGACCTTGTCGCACTTGTTCACGAAGCACAGACGCGGCACCTTGTACCGGTCGGCCTGACGCCACACCGTCTCGGACTGCGCCTCCACGCCCTCCTTGCCGTCGAACACCGCAACCGCGCCGTCGAGCACGCGGAGCGAACGCTCCACCTCGATGGTGAAGTCCACGTGGCCGGGCGTATCGATCAGGTTCAGCTTGTAGTCCCGCCCGCTCCGCGTCCAGGGGCAGGTCGTTGCCGCCGACTGGATCGTGATGCCGCGCTCCTGCTCTTCCTGCAGGAAGTCCATCGTCGCGGTGCCCTCGTGCACCTCGCCGATCTTGTAGTTCTTGCCGGTGTAGAACAGGATGCGTTCGGACACCGTGGTCTTGCCCGCGTCGATGTGGGCGCAGATACCGAAGTTGCGGATATGAGACAGGTCGGCTGGCATGGTCTACCTCGGAGAAGTCAGCGAACGGGATGCGTTCGCGGGGTGCGGATAAGCTCTGACAACACTGGCGGCACCGGTCGCCGGGCGTCGGCGGTGGTGGGGCGGCAGAAGGAAAAGTGCGGTGAACGGGCGGGACGAAAGGGCCGAACGCAAGGTGCCCTGCGCCGGCGTTGACTAGCGTGCGTTGTCTTCGTCCTCGTCCATGGAAAACGCCTCGTTCATGCGGCCTGCGCCGTGCCGTCGATCGCCTCGAATACGCCCGATAACGTTCGGCAACTGGCAGGGCTCAATAGTAGACCCGGAGCCTGCGCAATCAAGTAAAGCCCCCGACCAGAGGGCGGGGTTTTCTTTGCGGTCATGTGGCACCTAATTACTTACCCGCCAGAGACTTGCACTTGACAATGTCCGCCTCGCCGAGTTGTTCCAGGGGGTCCAGTCGAAGCTGGTCGTTGATCCGCAGGCACTCCCGAGCCCACATCCCAGCCTCGGCTTCCAACCCGAGCCGTTCTGCTGCCCCCATCGCCTTGCGGGCCGGCAGCAGCTCCTGTGGACCCAGGTCATGGGCCCGCCTCCATGCATCCAGTGAGGCCCGGGCATGAGCCTTGGACGCGTCCTGATCGGGGTTGGTGCCCTGCAACTGCCTCTCCAATTCCTCGGACGCCTCTTCAAATGTACCTACCCAAGCCCAGTACGTGGCCAGAGAACCCAGAGCCGTCCCCGCGACGTCGAGCTCCGCCCGCCCCGCGGCGAGCGCTGACCGGGCACGGTCGGGTGACCCCAGGGCCGCTCCAGCCTCTGCCTGCACCATCGCAAGCCTCGTCCGGGCCCGAACCGTCGGGAAGTGGGGGAGGGCGGGCGTCGCGGGCATGGCCGCCAGTGCCCTCGCGGATTCCGTGGCACGTACCGCGGCGAGGGAGCGATCGATCGCTTCCGGGCGGGCCGGGACCGGTGACCCGGTCGAGGCGCTGATGTCACGCGCGAGTGCATCGAGCGAGTCTGACTCAAAGCCCGGGAGTTTGCCCCCGGTGGCCAGCGCATTCCGCCGAGCGGAGAACTCCGCAACGGGTTCGGTGCCCTGGTACGCCTGCCCGAGCGCCGCCTGCCACCTCAAAACGCCCCGCGTGCCGGGCAGCGCAGCGCCGACGAAGGCGATCAATACAGCGACGACGACCAGTGCACGTTTGAGTGTGGGCGCGGGATGCACGGTGGACCCCGGCCCTTCCCACCCGCCGGCGAGCGCCAGCAGCAGCAGGCACCACGCGCCGGCGCCCGGTGTCACGCTCGTCAGCTCGATCTGACAGTGAGCCGCGCACGCGAGGGCTGCTGCTGCGAGCCCCACACGCACGCCCGCCCGGTTCCATGCGTTGCCGGCCTGCGAGCGCAGGATGCGCACCACCGACGTGGCAATCCACACGCCCAGCCCCAGCCCGGCGAGGCGGGTGAAGGCGGTGTCGGGTGTCATGCCATCACGCTCCAGCGCGATGGCGCCGATGGTCGCGAGTGTCAGGATCAGCGCGGCGGGCTTCCATGAAGGGGTGTCGTCGTCCACGAGCGCAGGCTGCTTTTCTGCCGCCCCGGCCGGCCGCAGAAGGCGAGCGGCGCCCAGCGACACCCAGAGCGTCCACAGCAGCGCGAGAGCTGCGCCGGCGATGCCGAACGCGCAGAGAAGGTCCAGCAGCACACTGTGCGGGCTGGTGACTTCCTCCGGAGAAAGCGGTTCTTTGGCCAGCAGGTAGGCGCTCTTGAACCCCATGGGACCCACGCCCAGCAGCGGGTGATCGCCAAAGATCCGCGCTGCTGCCTCCATGTAGAACCACCGGAACAGGATGGACAGTTCGCCGATGCGCGTGCCGATCAGGCCCCGGGCAACCACAGCTCCCAGGGTGGCCAGGACAACGGCGGGTCCCAGGAAGCGGGCAACCCGGGGCGGGCTCTGCTTGGCGCGTCGGAAAAAGAAAAGTCCCACCCCCGCGGCCGCCGCGCCCAGAGCCCATGCGGCGTACCCGCCTTTGGCCCCGCAGTAGTAGACGATAATGGTGGCGCACGCTCCAGGGGCGTACTGGCCGGCGAGCATCCCCGCTGAGGGCTTGCGGCAGCCATCCGGCGTGCAGCGCAGCCCCGCGCCCAGCCCCAGAGCGGCGGCAAACCCCGCGGCCCCCAGCGTGGCGAGGGCATTGGCCATCCCGAAGTACCCGCTCGCCTCGGCCTGGCCCAAACGCCGCTCGAACGCCTTCGCCATCGGGGAATCGGGCGTCCACCCCTGCGAACGGAAGAACTGCTCGCGAGTGGCCTGGAACGTCTCCAGCGTGCGGGGGTGTTCGTACCACACCTGCTGCAGCGATCGGGCGAGCAGCAGGCCCAGCAGCCCCAGCAGCACAGCCAGCACGAGCCGCCCGATGCGGGCCCTTCCCGCCGTGGCGAAGACGACCGCGGCGCCGGCGAACGCGCTCACCTGCATCGAGCCGTAGACAAAGTTGTCCAGTCCGCTCGGACTACCGCTGTGCCGAAGCACCACCAGGAGCGCGACAGCCGCCGCGGCAAGCGACCAGGCCGCCCGGCGCAGTTCGGCCGCGAGCATGCCGCTGCACGCCAGCGCCGCCGCCAGAGCTGTCGCGCAGTCGAGCAGCACGCTGGTGGCTGGCGTGAGGCCGACCGTGGGCGCGGGGGATTCAAAGGGGTCGCCGGCCCAGTAAGGGAACGGGTCAAAGGGCGAGAGGCACCGGAGCGCCACGACCGTGAGGATGATCAGCACCCCGGCGAGCACGCGGGCATCGCCGGGTGGCGGTTCCGCAGCGCGGTCCCCTGCGGCTGGCGTCATGCGCCACCCCCAGCGCCGCCCGCGGGCGGGGCCTGCACGCCGGAGTCGCTGCCCGCAAACTCGAGCAGAGCGAGCGTTGTCATCATGAGCGCGACGAGCGCACCAAGCACCGCCGCGTCCCGGGGCCCCGCGCTCAGCAGCAGCACGCCGCACAGGCCGGTGATGGCCGTGAAGCACGCGATGACCACCACCGCGGCGCGCCGCGAGAGGCCCCGACGCACCAGCCGGTGCGAGAGGTGGTTGAGGTCCCCCACGAACGGCGACCGCCCCTGACCCAGGCGGATGCACGTGACCGTCAGCATGTCGTACACCGGCACGGCGAGCGTCGCCAGGGGCATGAGCACGGCGTACCACGCCGTGGTCGGCGCCGGCTCACCGGCCCACTTCACCCCGTCCCCGGGCCCCAGATGGGCGTAGGTCAGGCGGACGCTGAGGAACGCCAGCAGCATGCCCAGCACAAGGCTCCCCCCGTCCCCCATGAAGATGCTCGCGCCCCGGCCTTGGGTGCCCCGCCAGGGGAAGTTGAACATCAGGAAACCCGCCGTGGCCCCCACGGCCAGAGCCAGGCACGCGCCGACAAACCACTGCTGGCCCGCGAGCGCCGCCCAGAGGAACATCGAGCCGGCAACCATCGCGACGCTGCCCGCAAGACCGTCCATGTTGTCCAGAAAGTTCATCGCGTTGGCCACTGCGCAGATCCACAGCACGGTGAGCGTCACCGACAGCCACTTGCCGCCCACGTGCGGGTCAAGCATGGTGAGCAGGCGCGTCCCGGTGAAGATGACCATCGCCGCCGCGAGGCCCAGCATGCACAACAGCTTGGGCCAGGGCGACAGCGGCCGGCGGTCGTCAAGAACACCCAGCAGGTGGACTCCCAGCAGGCACGCCAGCAGCACTCCGGCATCCCCAACCTTGGCCTTGAGCCCCGCGAGGTGCTCGTGCAGGTCCGCCGGGACGAGGTTCCAGTCGTGCGGATCTATCTGGCCGGGAGCAAGGAACCCCAGCAGGAGCAGGATCGGCAGGGCGATCGCAAGGAAGATCGCGATGCCGCCGGTGTTCGGCACGCGCCGGCGGGCTTCCTTGATCTGCCCGGCCATCGGCGCCGTATCGTGCGCGCCCGCCCGCGCGCTGACGCCCCGCACCAGGCGCGTGGTCACCACCGACACCAGGAACGCGAGCGGGATGAGGGCAAGCACGAGGCGGACCATGGAGCCCCAGTCTACTCGGTGTCGGGGATTCCCGCAGGCTTGGGGAGCCGGGAACTCCCCCACGTCAGCAGCGCAAAGGCCCCCTCCGCCAGCAGGAACATCCAGAGGAGGCGCAGGGGCCAGGGTCCCAGCATGACGGCGGGGTTCTTCCCCGCAACGTCGCCGATGTAGCCGTAATTCCACCGCATCGCGATGTCGATGGGCAGCACGACCAGCGTCCACCCGGCGAGGATGAGCGTGATGGTGCGCAAGTCGCGCCACCCAAGCCGGAAGCCCCGCGCAACCGTGTCGTAGACCGCCGTCGCGACGATGGTGAGGTGGCTGAGGAAGAAGATGTGGAAGCGGACGGTGTCCGGCCCGTCGCGGATGACCGGAAAGATGAACCCCTGTGTGGAGAGCCCGATGCCCCAGTAGACCATCACCGCCCGCGCCCACCGCGCGTCGGTCCACATGCTCACCGCCGCGACGATGCCCGCGATGTCGCATATGTGCAAAGGCAGGCTGTCGGCGGGGTCCAGGCGGGGGGGCGTGAGCCAGAAGATGAGGTTGAAGGCCTGCACCAGGGTGACGGCCCACGCCCATGCCCGATGGAGGAGGGTGCCGCGCTCCGTGCCCCGCCAGCGGACCCCCAGCACCGTCAGCACGGCCCCGACCGCTGCGCACACGAGCACGGTCACGAGGTGCGTCAGGCTGAAGGGGGCAAAGACATGCATAAGGGCCGGGGCTCTCCGGATCATCGGGCCGGCCGCACCCGTCACTTCAACGAGGGGCGGCCTCCCGCCGGCGGGCCTTGTCGCCGGTCTCGTGCCGGAGCTGCCCGCACGCCGCGGCGATGTCGCGTCCGCGGCTGGCGCGGATGTGCACGTTGACCCCCCGGCTGCGGAGGTACTCCTGGAATGCGCGGACGTCCTCGTCGCGCGGGCGTTCGAAGGGCATGCCCACCACCTCGTTGTAGCGGATGAGGTTGATGTTGGCGCGGAGCGTCTTGCTGAGGTCCGCGAGCTGCCGGGCGTGCTCGGGCTGGTCGTTCACGCCCCGCAGCAGGGTGTACTCCAGGGTGACTTCCCGACCCGTCTTGTCGAACCAGCGCTGGAGAGCTGCCAGGAGGTCCTTGATGGTCGTGAACTCGGCCCAGGGGATGAGCTCGCGGCGCAGCTCGTCGTTGGGCGCGTGCAGCGACAAGGCGAGGGTGATGGGCATATCAAGCTGCTCGGCGAGCTTCTCAATGGCCCTGGGCAGCCCCACGGTGGAGATCGTCACCTTCCGGGCGGAGATCGCATGCCCCCACAACGAGCAGATCGCGCGGGTCGCGGGCACGACCGCCGGGAGGTTGGCCAGGGGCTCACCCATCCCCATGAAGACCACGTTGGTGATGCGGGTGAACTCCGCTCCGCCGGCATCCTGCTGCATCGCCTGGCGGAGGAGCCACACCTGCTCGACGATGCGCCCCGCCGAGAGGTTGGCGTCCAGCCCGCCCAGACCGGAAGCACAGAACTTGCACCCCACCGGACAGCCCACCTGGCTGCTGATGCAGGCTGTCCGCCTGTCGTCCGCGGGGATCATCACGCACTCGGTCTGGCGAGTCGGGTCGGGAGTGACGTCGGTCGTGGCACCGGCGGTGGGGGAGTGCAACTGGGGCAGCGCGACCACGCCGGCCGGGCCGTCCTGGGACGCGGCGGAAGGTGCGCCATAGTCCCTCCACTGCACAAGGAGCTTGAGCGTCCCGTCGCTCGCCGCCTGGCGCCGGACGGTGTCACCGGACACGAACACCATCTCGCGTGCAAGCGTCTCACGGTCCCGCACGCTGAGGTTGGTCATCTTCGCCGGGTCCGCGACGCCCTTTTCGTACACCCACTCCAGGATCTGCTTCGCGCGGAACGGGGGCATGCCGACGCGACCGCACCAGGCGGCCAGCGTGTCGGGGGTGTGCTCGAAAATGTGATTGGCGGGGTGGATCACACGCGTTTCCCTGCGCTGACCGTCAGCGCGACGGCGCCGTAGACCTCCCGGGTGACAACCGGGGCCTCCACGCGGAACCGGCGCGTCGCGGGGTCTATCCCGTGCTCGGTCATGGCCCTGCGCAGCGCGGCGGGGGCCAGGAACTCCACCTCCTCGTGGAACACCTCGCACACCTCGATGTCGCCCCCGAACCGGCCCAGGAGCGCCCGGCATACGCCCGCCACCAGGTCCTCGGGCGCGCTGGCCCCGGCGGTGAGCAGCACCGTCTCGCCACCGGTGGGGAACCACGACCAGTCGATCTCCGACACGTCGTCCAGCAGCCGTGCGGGCGTGCCGCAGTTCTCTGAGATCTCCGTGAGCCGCACGCTGTTGCTGCTGTTCTTGCTCCCGATGACCAGCACCAGGTCGCACCGCCCCGCGAGCGCCCGCACCGCGTGCTGACGGTTGGTGGTGGCGTAGCAGATGTCGCTGCTGGGCGGCTCCTTGATCCTGGGGAATGCCCTCTTGAGCGCGTCGATGATGACGGCCGCGTCGTCGGTGCTGAGCGTGGTCTGGGTGAGGTAAACCAGCTTCTCTGGGTCCCTGATCTGGAGGTGGGGGATGTCCTCCGGGCACTCGACCACCTGCGTCGCCTGGGGCGCTTCTCCGAACGTGCCGACCACCTCCTGGTGGTTCTTGTGGCCGACGAGGAGGATCTGGTAGCCCTGGCGGGCGTACCGCACGGCCTCGGCGTGCACCTTGGTCACCAGCGGGCACGTCGCGTCGATGGGCGTGAGGTTGCGTTCCTTCGCGACCTGGCGGATGGCGGGCGACACGCCGTGCGCCGAGAAGACGACGATGGCCCCGCTGGGCACCTCGTGCAGGTCGTCCACGAAACCCACCCCGCGGTCCCGGAACCGCCCCACCACGTGCTTGTTGTGCACGATCTCGTGGAAGCAGTACACCGGCTGGCCCGGGAACAGCTCCAGCACCTGGTCAATGACATCGACCGCCATGCGGACGCCGGCGCAGAAGCCGCGGGGGTTGGGGAGTAGGATGCGCACGCGTATCACATGGTAGGAGTATTGGCTACGCGCGGACCCAACTGCGACGCACGGAACCCCCTGTACTCAAGCACGAACCGCACCACAAGAAGCCCGGCGCACAGGATCACGATTACCAGCCCCGTCGCGTGCGCCTCCTGCACCGTGAGGCAGTCGGGCTTCGTGCGGACTGGGTGCAGGTACTCCGTCCAGTGCTGACGCGCGGGGTCCAGCATCATCATGGGCAGCCCTACGCACACGGCGGGAGCGAGGCCGATCCATGTCCTCGCGAACCTGCCCATCTTTGGGCGATACTTCGCGACCGGCACCGTCAGCAGCATGTGGCACGCGATGCTCACGAACAGGGCGCCGAGGTCACGCTGACCAAGCATCAGCCGCACCGGCAGCAGGCACGCGAAGACCCCGTACAACAACAGCACTCCCGCGCTCCACGCGCGTTCACGCATCATCCACCGCCCGACGAGGCCGAAGTACAGCACGATCCAGTCGTAAACGAACGCCGGGCGCTCGAAACTCGCCGCGAACACCAGGAGTGGCGAACTCATGAAGAGCGAAGCGATGCACCCGCCCGCCGCGATGCCGAGGCCAACGAGCGGGGAAGGCTTCTTAAATGGATGCCGCAGCGCCCACGAGGTAAATGATTCCCCACACTCCGGGCAAACGCCGTCGGGAAGACTCGACAGGTCATACCGGCACGCCGGACAGATGGGCACGAACCGCTCACCCATGCAGGTTGTTCGCCGGCCCCGGGCGACCAGTTCGCGCCGGCCATCGGCTTACTGCACCAGCCCCTTGGTCAGACGCATGAACGCCGTCTCCAGGTTCACCGGCTCTTCCGCGATCTTCGTGATACGGAAGCCCTTGTTGACGAGCATGTTCGGCACGTCGGTGGTGTTGAGCCCCCCCGGGCCGTCCTCGTAGGTCACATGCAGCAGCTTGCTGCCGGGCGGCGCATTGACGGCGTCGTCGTTGACGATCGCCACCTTCTTCACACCGCCTAGCGTCGTCAGCAGCTTCCCCGCGTCCTCGATCCGCTCCAGCACGCCCACGTGCAGCACGTGGCCGAGCTTCGCGCGTTTGAGGATCTCGTCCACGCCGCCGTTGAACAGCAGCTGCCCCCGCTCGATGATGCCCACCACGTTGCACAGCTCCGCCAGCTCCGGCAGGATGTGGCTGGAGATCAGGATCGTCTTTCCCATCCGGCGCAGCTCCTTGAGCAGCTCGCGCATCTCGATGCGGGCTCGGGGGTCCAGCCCGCTCGCGGGCTCGTCCATGAGCAGCACCTTGGGGTCGTGCAGCAGCACGCGCGCCACCGACAGGCGCTGACGCATGCCGCGCGAGAGCCCGTTCACCTCCGCCGTCGCCTTGTACGACAGGTCGGTCAGCTCGAGCACGTCGCCCACCACCTTCTTCCGCTGCGAGCCATGGATCGAGTATGCCGCGGCAAAGAACTCCAGGTACTCAGTGACGACCATGTCTTCGTACGCCCCCAGCTCGTCGGCGACGTAGCCGATGAGCGGGCGGATCTGGCGGTTCTGATACCCGATGGTGAGGCCCGCCACGTTGGCCTGCCCGCTGCTGGGCTTGAGCAGCGTGGCCAGGATCTTGATCGTGGTGGTCTTGCCGGCGCCGTTGGGGCCGATGAACCCGAAGCAGTCACCCTCGCTGATGGTCAGGTTGAGGTTGTTGAGCGCGACCAGATCGCCGTAGCGCTTGGTCAGGTTGATGGTCTCGATCATCGGCACGCCTAGTTCCCTCCCTCTTCGCCCGGCAGGGGCTTGTCCGTCGGCTCGGGACGGCCCTCGGGCCGCCGGCCGTTGGCGTCCGCTGGTTCGGCCTGCACCGAACGCCCGGAGCTCTTCATGTAATCGTCGTAGGCCCGCACCTCAGGCGGCCGGGCGGGCAGCGGGTACACCCAGCGGACCATGGTCATCCCCTTGCTGGCGAGCTCCTCCGGCCGACCGCCGATGTCGGAGATGTACATCGGGACCGGGCACCTGCCCGCCTTGCCCTCGCCGCTGGTAAAGCCGATGACGATGACGCAGGGCTGGGTGAACCAGCGGGACAGGTCCAGGCCGTGCATGGAACGGCGCTGCGGGACTGTCGCCGCGCCCTGGCTGTCATTCGCCAGATTGGGCGCCGGCAGCAGCTGGAACAGCGACATCGCCAGCAGGTGCTGCTCCTTGGTGTTGTGGTCGACGACCTCGCCAAGTCCGAACTGTTCGGAGGTCGCCGGCACCAGCGAGCCTCCAACGCCCAGCATCGAGGCGAGGCTGGTGGCGTTGGGCTTGTCCAGCCCCTTGCGGAGGACCTCCAGGTCGAGGGCGGACTCCAGGCCGGGCTTCCACTCACCCGTCACTGTCAGCACGTCGGCGTTCGCGAGCAGATCGCTAATGGCGGTGCCCGTGACACGCGACTGGCCCTTCACGATGATGATCGTCACGTTGGTGAGGGAGAACGGAAGGTCGTGCGCGATCGTGCCGGTGTAGGGCGATTCGCTGGAGCCGATGTTCCAGTTGGGGGTGAGGCGGATCTCCCCGACGCCGGCCCCCGAAGCATCCACCGGCCGGGGCATGCCGAGCACCGGAGGGCCGGCCCAGTCCGCCTGCACCGTCTTGACGGTGGACCGTACCGGCACGTCGAGCGCGTCGGGCGTCAGGGTGTCGATGGTGTAGTTGCGCGAATCGGGGAAACTGCCGGCGGTGCCGCTCGTATCGTCGGGGTTCTCCCAGGGAGCGATGGAACACAGGCTGGGGTCATCCGTCCCGGTCGGCCCGCCCACGCTGATGCGGGCATCGCCGTACCGGGGCACCATCACGTTGGCCCACACGCGTGCCCGCTCGGTGGGCTGGCCGAAGACGTGGTCGATGATCGTGAAGTGGTTGGCCTCCGTCCTGAACGGGCGGAGCGCCCGCGCGCCACCCCAGGCGATTACCGTGAAGACCACCGACCCGCCCACAAACCCCAGCCACGCGTGCTTGTGCAGGTTGTGCTTCTTGAGGAGGAAGTAGCCGGGCGGGCCCACCGCCAGCCAGTACAGCGCGAACAGGGCAAAGCCCAGCAGCGCGCCCAGGGCGCTGGCACTCTTGACGCTGATGATCTCGGTGATGTCCTTGTCGACGTTCCAGGATCGGAACCGGCTGCCCTGCATCGAGGACTGCTGCTGCTTGACGGGAGTGAAGTCCCCACGCCGCCCGAGGACCCGGTGCCAGAAGATGTCAGCCTCCAGGAACCGCTGCAGCTTGTCGTTGTTGAGGTCCAGGCCGATCATGGTGACGGCGCCGGCGCCGACCAGTTTGCGCACCGCGACGCACCCGCCGTCGGGGCCGCACAGGATGGGCGTCGCGTCCGCCTGCGCTGCCTGCGGTGTGGCGCGGAAAGTGTGCAGCACGCCGGTATCGGGGTAACCGTTCGACTTGCGGTCGGCGGTGATCAGCGGGCGGTACGGCCTGTAATCAGCCGTCTCTTCGCGGTCCACGATGACGGAGGGGAGGAGTGGGAAGAGTTCGTTGGCACCAGGCGTCGTCCAGGCCTGACCCACCGTCGGAAGGATGATCACGAGGTGCCCGCCCCTCTCCACCCACTCCCGGATCGCCCTGGCCTTCTCCAGGCGCAGCTGGGAGATGTCACCTGACGCCCACACCAGCGTGTCCATCGCCGCCAGACCCATCCACCGGTCCGGGACGTCGTCCAATGTCATGTGGATGACGTTGGTGACCTCCTGCCCTCGGGAGGAGTAGGGATCGTTGGGGTTGCGTGTGCTGTACTCGTTGAGCGCCAGGGGACGGACAGTGGTGCTGATGAGCCCGAGCATGCCCTCGGACGGGCCGCGCAGCTGCCCCCCGCCTCCCATGCGGGGCGCGATCTCCGAGCGTCCCAGCAGCCGCCCGGGGCGGTGCTTGAGCTCCGGCGGCGCGTCGTCCACTTTGTTGTCCACCGCCTCGTAGACCGTCACCTCGATCGGCCGGCGCCGGAAGTCCTCGTAGGCCAGCCGCATGTAGACCCAGAAGAGCTGATCACGCCCCGGGTTGGTCGCAACCAGCCGCTGCTGCGTCGGCAGGTCGCCGTCCGCGTCGGTATTCGCCACGCGGATGAGGACGTCCCGGGGCTTGGAAGCGCTGTCGTGCACCTTGACCAGGAAGCCAGCCCAGTCGCCCGCGCGGGCCACGTCGCCAACCCCGAACTTCTCGACCGAAACCGCGATCTCTCCCTCGAATGCCCCGGGCAGGCTCGGGCCCTGCTCACCCTCCGTCGGCTGGCCCTCCGACGCGGTATCGGACCCTTCCTCTTCGGTTTCTTCCGACTGCGCCCACGCCGCGGACGGCGCAATCAGGAGCGCTGCAAACGCGACCGCCCACCCGGCCCAAAAAGGCGCAACCCTTGCCGCCCACGCCCGCCAAAGGGTGGAGGTTCTATCAGACCGGTGGCTCTGGGACGCAGGGAATGGCAAGGCGGTCACGCAACCATTCTACAGATACTCACCCGATCGGGTTCAGTTTCCGATTCCTGGGTATGGAGTTTCTTGCGGACAAGGTATGGGTGCTGGCCATCCTCGTGGCAACCGCGGGGCTCCTGGGGCTCCTGCACGTTATGGCCGTAGGCATCCAGAACGAGGTCAAGGTCCACGACCTCAAGGTCCGTGTCAACGTGCTCCGGCAGCAGCAGATGGAGCGCCTCCGCGAGCGCCTGGAGTTCCAGCAGGCGATGCTCAGCGGAGGGGCCCAGCGCACACCCATCGACCCCGGTGAGGAGATCATCGAGGTCGACGAGGAGCCGGCCGGGGACGCCCGGAAGGCCGCGTAGCAGCGCGACGGCCCGCTACTGGCCGACCAATTCGGCAATGAACATGGCGTGGGCCCTCATCCCCATGCGGTAGCAGTCCAGCTCGAACTTCTCGTTGGGGCTGTGCACCCGGTCGTCGTCCAGTCCAAAGCCCATGAAGATCGTGTCGATGCCCAGCACGCTCTTGAGCATGCCGGCCACGGGGATCGACCCTCCGGACTTGATGAGGTAGGGCTGCCGGCCAGTGGCACGCTCCAGCGCCTTCGTGGCCTTGCGCAGCTCCGGCGAATCGGTGGGGGTCGTCACGCCGTCGCCGCCATGGTGGTCCTCGAGCTCCCAGCGGCAGCCCGGCGGCGTCTTCGTGCGCAGCCAGTCAAAGAAGAGCTTGGTGATGGTCTCGGGCTTCTGGTCCGCCACAAGGCGGAACGACACCTTCGCGCTGGCCTTCGCCCCGATCACGGTCTTGGCGCCGGCCCCGGTGTATCCGCCCCAGATGCCGTTGATCTCCGCGGTAGGGCGGCCCCATTCGCGCTCCATGAAGTTGTACCCCGTCTCGCCGATGTCCGCGCTGGGCCCCAGCCCAATCTTGGCGAGCGTGCCCGCGGGCGTGAGGCCCGTGTCCTTGGCAAGCCGCTGCCACGCGCTCCGTTCTGCGTCCGCGATCGGTCGCACAGCGTCGTAGAAGCCGGGTATGGTCACCTTGCGGTCCTTGTCGTGGAGCTGGGCAAGGACACGGCACAATTCGGTGATCGGGTTGGGGCAGCGCCCGCCCCACAGCCCGCTGTGCAGGTCCTGATCCGCGGCGTGCAGCGTGACCTGCGTGTAGGAGAGCCCCCGTACGCCGTACGTGATAGCGGGCAGCCCGCGACCCACGGTCCCGGTGTCCGAGATGAGGCACACCCTGCACTTCTTCAGCTCCTCGGCGTGGGCCCGCACGAAGCCCTCCAAGCTGACCGAACCGCTCTCCTCTTCGCCCTCGATCATCACGGTGAACGCGGCGCCGCCCGTGGGGTGCCCGGCGGCCTGCTTCCAGGCCCGGCACGCCTCGATGAAGGTCATCACCTGGCCCTTGTCGTCCACGGCCCCGCGCGCCACGATGCGCTCGCCCGGGACATCGCCCCCCGGTGTGCCGGTATAGCCCTTGTCCGCGGGCTTGAGGACCGGCTCAAAGGGCGGGTTCTCCCAGAGGTCTACCGGGTCCACCGGCTGAACGTCGTAGTGCCCGTAAAACAGCACCCGCGGTCCCGTGTAGGTGGGGGCCCCCTCCACGGACGCCAGCACGACAGGGTGGCCGGACCCACGCCCGTCCTTGATGTCACCAGTCTCGACGACCTCGACGCGCGTGAACCCCACGCCTCGCAGCTGCGACGCGCACCACTCGGCCGCCCGGCGCACCTGGTCGCGGTACGCGGGGTCCGTAGAGATGCTGGGAATGCGGAGCCAGTCGCACAGGCGCTGCACGGCCCCCGTGTCGTTCGCAGCGAGCGTGTTCAGCACTGATTCGGCGTTGGGCATGCCGGAGCGTAGGGACCGACTGGCCCCCGTCCCCCGGGTGTTTGTGGCCGGAAACCCCGCCTACATCGCCAGGAAGTTCCCCAGCAGCCTGGGCCCCTCCAGCGTCAGGAAACTCTCGGGATGGAACTGCACGCCCTCCAGCGGCTTCTTCGCCGCGTCGGCCCACACCCGCCGCAGGCCCATGACGACCCGCCGGACGGCGCCCGTCTCCGCGTCCACCTCGTCCGTCCAGGCGCTGACCTCCCACGCGTCCTCCCCCGCGACCGGAGGCGGAATCGAGTCCGCCAGCACCACCAGCGAGTGATAACGCGTGGCCTCGAAAGGGTCGGGCAGCCCGCGGAACACGCCGGTGCCGGCGTGGTGGATGCCGCTCGTCTTGCCGTGCATCGGCACCGCGTGCCGGCGCACCGTCATGCCGTGACTGTCCGCGATCGTCTGGTGCCCCAGGCACACCCCCAGGATCGGCACGCGCCCCGCGAATCGCCGGATGATCGACGCGGAACAGCCCGCCTCCCGGGGCGTGCAAGGGCCGGGCGAGATGATGATGCGCGTCGGCGGCCGCCCCTGGTGCACACGCTCGACCTCGTCGGGAGTGATCCTGTCGTTGCGGACCACCAGCAGGTCGCGCCCGACCTGCAGCGAACGGTCAAGCTCGCCCAGGCGCTGCACCAGGTTCCACGTAAAGGAGTCGTAGTTGTCGATCAGCAGGATCACGCCGGAGCGTAGTGGCCCCCGCGCCGGCCCGGACCCGGTCCTACCTCTTCCACGGCCCGGTGACCGCGAGCGTCAGCCCGTTCCCCTGGATGTTCACGAACAGGGTGGAGCCGTCGGGGCTGAAGCACGCGCCGGCGAACTCGCTGTCGCTCACCGCGTTGAACGCGAACGGGTACACCCTCCCGGCGGGGGTCACACCCAGCAGCCGGTTGCTGGGGCTCTCCGTGCCGCCGTCCTCGCACACGATGAGGTCGCCCCAAGGCGCGACCGTGATATTGTCGGGGTTCTCGACAATCGAGCTGTCGTTGGGCTCGATGAAGAGCTCCAGCAGGGCGGGGTCCCTGTCTTCCCCGTCCGTGCCCTCGGCCTTCGACGGGCGGTACCGCCACAACTGCCCCTTGCCGGCACGTCCGCCGATGGTCGCCGCGAAGTATGCGCTGTCGTGCCCCCACCACATGCCCTCGTTCCGCGCGAAGGAGGCCGCGCCCGCGCCATGCCCGCGCGCCCGCAGGTCGTTCTTGGGCGCGTCGATCTCATCCACATCTATCCAGCGGACGGGGAGCTTTTCCCCCACGCCGATGCTCACCGCCTTCGCGGTGCGGGGGGCCGGCTTCACACGGTTCCCCGTGTCCGCGCTGGGCGCGTCGCGCAGCACCAGCGCCTGCAGCCTGCCTCCCGCGTGCAGGTTGCCCGGCTTGGCCGGGATGTACCTGTAGAGCAGCCCGTCCACCTGGTCTTCCGTCAGGTACACAATGCCCGTCCGGGGGTCGATGCACACCGCCTCATGCTTGAAACGCCCCATCGCCCGGATCGGGGCCGGCTCGACCAAACCCCGTGCGGACGCGGCGACCTCGAACACGTACCCGTGATTCTGCGCAGCGCCTGTTTCATCACCCGCGAGCACCTCGTCCTCCTCGCAGGTGAGCCATGAATTCCAGGGCGTCGCACCCCCGGCGCAGTTGCGGTTGGTCGCCGCCAGGCTCAGGAACTGCCGGGCCTTCTTCTTCTCACGCAGGTTGTACAGGATGGTGGTGGTGCCGCCGATGCTGGGGTGGGCACCCTTCCCATCGTCGAACAGCTTCGACCTGTCCGCGGAGCTCAGAAGCCGGTTGCCCTCTCCCCACGGGCTCATCTTCGTCCATGCCGCCTCGAGCTCGTGGTTGCAGATCACCACCACCTCATCCGCGCTGTCGCCCGGGAAACACGCCATGCCGTCGGGCTGTCCGGGCACGAGCAGCCCGTCGCTCATGGTCTCACCCCGCCGGGCGACGACGCTGTAGGAGAACCCCCGTGGCAGGTCCAGCACCTTCGCCGGGTCGGGGACAAGCGGGCCATACCCCTCGCCCTCGTCTTCCAGGACCGCCGCACGCGCCGGGCGCGCGGAGAGCAGGGCGTGCAGGCCGGCGAAGCCCACGGCGAAAGCCGCGGATCGCTGCAGGAAGTGGCGGCGCGAGTGTGTCATGCGTGCATGCCCTTGGGGACGTCGCTGCCGGAACTCAATGCGCGCCGGGGCAGCCGTTGCGTCAAGCCTGTGTGAATGCTCCAGCCCGCCTCAGACAGCCGGGGTGAAGGTTGAGGCGTCCCTGATGTCAAAGCCGACGAACTGGCCGACCTGGAAGTCCTCCGCGGTCTGTCGCGGGTCGGTGGGAACGACATGGACGCTCGTGCCCACGTCCACCACCAGCGATCCCTCGTGGATCGCCGTCACCGTGCCCTGCATGCGGCGTGGGCGCCCGTAGACCGGGTCGATGAACTGCCCGCCGGTCCGGGTGACGTCGATCCGCCGCGCATGAACACGGATGGTGCCCACCAGCCGCCTGCCCACCTGCCCGCTCACCTCCCCGCTCGGCTCGAGGTGGAGCTCGTAGTTGGTGTTCGGGATGAGGAACGTGAGAAACGCCGGGCGCGTGGCTGTTGCGGGCGTGACAGCGCCGAGCGTGCCTCGGGCGAGGAGCGGGCTGATCGGGGCGGTGGGGTGGGGGGTGATCATGGCGGGGCAGGGTAGGTTTCCAGCCGGGTGCGGGGCCTGGGAATCTGGTATCCTGTGTGCCCCATGCCCCGCCCGGGCGGGGCAAGGAGAACGGCATGCTCGTTGTGAACACAGAGACCATCCCCGGCTACCGCATCCAGGCGCTGCTGGGCATGTGCCAGGGCAACACCGTGAGGTCCAAGCACGTGGGGCGGGACATCGCCGCGTCGCTCAAGAACCTGGTGGGCGGTGAACTCCGGGGCTACACCGAGCTGCTGACCGAGGCCCGGCGCGAAGCCACGGAGCGCATGCTCGCGCAGGCCAAGGAACTGGGCGCCAACGCCGTGCTCAACGTGCGGTACACCACCAGCAGCGTCACCAGCGGCGCAGCGGAGCTGTATGCGTACGGCACCGCGGCGATCGTTGTTCCGGAGGGGGCGTGAATGGCAGGGCTGCTGCAACTCGTCGTCATCCTGGTGCTGCTGGTCGTCGGTTTCACGGCGGGCCGCGTCGCCGAGCGCAGCCACCGCAGGAGCCTGGAGGCACGGGAGGCCTCGACCAGGCACATGCTCGTGACCGGCTCGCGCTTGTTCCCCGGCGGCGCCCAGAGCGCCGCGGCCCCCTGCATGGTGGTGGGGCACGCGTGCATCGCGAGTGACTACTTCAAGACGTTCCTCGCCGGACTCCGCAAGATCATCGGCGGCGAAATGCGCACCTACGAGGGCTTGTGCAACCGGGCCCGCCGGGAGGCCATGCTGCGCATGGTGGAGCAGGCCCGATCGCTGGGGTACGACGCGGTGTGCAACGTGCGCCTCGACGGCGCCGATATCGGCAAGGCGGGCGAGAACAAGGGCAACCGGGGGATCACCATGGTGGCGGTCATGGCGACCGGCACCGCGTACCGCAAGGCGGACGGGGTCGGGCAGGCGGACCCCCACGTGGCTCCCGTCCGGATCGATGAGGCGTGACACGGGCCCGCGGCGTGGTGCAGGAGAGGAGCAGGCGTGAGTGAGCCAGGCGGCCAGCACGGGAGCGACGCGGGCGGCGAGCACGCCCCGCCCCCGCGCCCAGCGCCCCACCAGCCCTTCCGCCCTGCGCCGGGCGGCGAGAGCGTCTGGGATGAGCCTCAATTCCGCGAGGACATGCGCACCCATGCCCGCTGCTGGAAGTGCGGCTACCCGCGCAGCGGGTTGGGCGAGTCCCCGTGCCCGGAGTGCGGCGCCGCGGTGTACGCGGGTGAGGGAGAACGCGGCACGCCCATCCCGCTGCCCAACGCGCCGACCACGTCCGGGGACGGCAGCGTGTGGGACGAGCCTTCGCTGAGCCCCGAACTTGCGGGCAGCACGCCCACCGACGCCGAGACCTACCGGGCCTGGTACGACCGCATGCAGCTGCGTACCGGCCCGGGCAAGAGCCTGCTCTATGCCCTCGCCGTGGCGATGCTCAGCGGTCCCATGGGTGTGCTCACGGCGTTCTGGGAGGCCCACTGGGACATCCTGGCGATGGTCCTGTGGGGGCCCGCAGCAGAAGAAGTCGGCAAGACGGCGCTCATCGCGTTCCTCGTGGAGCGGTTCCCGTACCTGTTCCGCTCGTGGGCCCGCGTGGTGTGGATTGGCGCCGTGAGCGGCCTGGCGTTCGCGGTCATCGAGAACCTGATCTACTTCAACGTGTACATCCCGCACGCCGACGCCACGGTGCACGTGTGGCGGTGGACGGTGTGCACGGCCCTGCACACGTGCTGCACGTCGATCGCGTGCACGGGCCTTGCCCGGGCCTGGCGCATCGGCAGCGAGCGCCACAAGCGCCCGAACCTGTCGGACGGTTTCGCGATGATGGTGCTGGCTATCTGCGTGCACGGGTTGTACAACCTCTCGATGGTGCTTCTGGAGAAGCGGATCTTCGGGTACTGAGCGCCGCGTGCCGGGTCTGGCGGAAAGGGGGTGACGCATGGAACAGGCGACGTGGAAGGCGTGGTGGCGGGGTGAGTGGAAGCCGCTGTGGCGGTCGCCGGTGTACAGCGCGTCGCTGGTGGTCGTCGCGGGGCTGGTGGTGCTGCTGCCGCTGCTCTACCTGGCCGTGATCGCCGCGGTCGGCTACGGGGTGTATTGGCACGCCACCGAGCACACGGCGTGGGCCACCGGCGTGCACAGCGGCGGGGCCGGCTACCGGTCCTCCCGGGCGGGCCTGGCGGTCGTCGTGTTCGGCTACATCGGGCCGCTCTTTGCCGGGGGTGTGCTGTTCCTGTTCCTCATCAAGCCGCTGGTGGCGCTGCCGTCTGATCGGTACGAGAAGCCCAGCATCTATCCCAGCGAGGAGCCGGAGCTCTTCGCGTACGTCGGCCTGGTGTGCCGGACCCTGGGGGCGCCGACGCCCAAGCGCATCGACGTGGACTGTGACGTCAACGCGTCGGCGTCGTTCCGGCGCGGGCTGTGGTCGGTGTTCGTGCCCGGCGACATGGTGCTCACGATCGGGATGCCGCTGGTGACGGGGCTCACGCTCGCGCAGTTCACCGGGGTGCTCGCCCACGAGTTCGCCCACTTCAACCAGGGCTTCGGCATGCGGGCCAACATGGTCATAGGGACCATCCTGGAGTGGTTCCAGCGCCGGGCGTACCTGCGGGACGCCTGGGACGATCGGCTGGAGGAGTGGACGGAGGACAGCCCGCACATGCTTATCACGCTGCCGCTGCTGCTGGCGCGCCTCTGCGTGTTCCTTTCGCGGCTGGTCATCATCGCGATGTCCGCCGCCGCCGGCCTGTGCGCCTGCTTCCTGCTGCGGCAGATGGAGTATGACGCCGATGCGCACGAGGCACGCCTCTGCGGCACGCCCGAGTGGATCACCACCAACCGGCGCATCCTGGAGCTCACGTACGCGACCAACTCCGCCTTTTCGCAGGCCCACGAGCAGTGGCAGTCCAGGAAGCTGCCCGACGACCTGCCGACGCTGATCGCCGCGGCTTCGCACAGGCTCTCCGGCAGCGGGGCCGACCTCGTGCAGCGCCAGCTGACGGAGGTGTCCACCGGCCTGTTCGATTCGCACCCTGCCCCGCGCGCCCGCGCCCGGGCCGTCGAGAAGCTGGGTGAGCCCGGCGTCTTCTTCCCGGAGGGGCCCGCTTCGGCCCTTTTCCGGGACGTCCGTGCCATGAACATCCGCGTCACCTTCTCCAAGTACAAGGAGCTCATCGGCGAGCGCGTGTTCGAGGGCACCTTCGTCCCGGTCGCCGCCAAGGAGGCGGACCGCGCGGGCGAGGTACAGACGGGGCTCTCGGCATACCTGGGGTTCGACCCGCCCGACTGGCGGCCGCTGTTCCTGGAGGTTGAGTCCATAAACCCGGCTTCTGACGCGAAGCGGTCGTACCAGACGCTGCGCTCGGCCCGCGCTGCGATGCACGAGCTGGGGGCAAGGTCCGACCACGCCAAGGCGTTCACGGAGCATGACCGGCAGCTTTCCCGGTGCCGGCAGGCGGCGTTCCTGGTGGAGTGGGGGGCCAAGAAGCTCAACCCGCACCTGGGAGTTGCGCGCGCGAGCCCGGACGGCGTCGCACGCGTGCGGGACTCTGCGAACGAGGGCATGGTGCAGGCGGCCGGCCACATCGACGAGGCGTACGAGCACGGCGTGGTGCGGCTCACCAGCGCACTGCGGCTGCTGGCGAGCCCGGAGGTCGGTGGGAAGCTCCCTGAGGGGGCGGCCCGGCTGGCGAGGGCGAGGGAGTTGGTCGCGGCGTTGCACGGCATGAAGCGGGTCCTGCCTGCGGTGCGGGGTGTGCGCGAGGAGGTGGACCAATTCGAGGGTCTGTCGATGCTCGACGTGAAGGTGGACGTGACGCTCATGAAGCGCCGCGTGCGCGAGGTTGCGCAGCGGCTGCAGTCGCACCTGGAGGACGTGCGGCGCGAGGGCGGCATGGCGCCGTACCCGTTTGCGCACAAGGACAGCGAGCACGTGAGCGTCAGCATCGGGCAGCGTCTGACGGGGAGCGGGCGATTCCAGACCGAGCCGGAGATGATCGTCACGGCCGGGCATGACCTTCTCGAGCGGTTTCCCGACGACCACCGGCGGGTTGTCGCGGAGTTGGTTGAGACTGCCGTGTGGGTGGAGCGGGCGCTGGACAGGGCGGCGGCGAAGCGGGCGGGCGCGTAAAAAGCGTCGCGGCGGGGCGGTGCGCGGATCGCCGCTTGTGGGGATTGGGGGCGGTAAGTGCCCGCGCAACCGGCGGTTTGTTGCGGCAATCCGGGGCTGTACGCCTTGCGTGCGCATCGCAAACGTGGTAGATTGGCCTGTGTTGGAGGAGATCGAGAGAGCAATCGGGCACGGGTAGCCCCTTGTGTTCTGCGGCGTCTTGTCCTTCGCTCTCGCGGGAGCGTCTTGGCATGCGTGCCTGGTGACGCACCGGTGATGGTCCTGGTTTTCCCGCTCCCCGCCGGGCGAATGGTTCGTCGCGCCGGGAGTGTTCAGTGACTCGTGTGGGCGTCGTGCCCGGAGAGAGAGAGTTCGCATGTTCCTTCCCCGTTCTTCGCGTTCCTTGCCTGTCGCTCGCGTGTTCGGCGCCGTGGCGGTGCTTGCGGTCGCCGGCAGTGCCCGTGCGTACCTGGGCGGCTTTGAGCTCAACGACGGGTACAACGGGTTCCTGAACGAGGTGACGCAGAGCAACCAGGGTCAGTTCGGGACGAACAACGGTGGGCCGGGCGGGTCGCAGACGCCGATCACTCCGGGCACGGGCCTGTGGTACGGGATTTCGGGCGTGCGCTACCCGAGCTTCACGCCCGGCGGCACGACGGCGTACGCCACGGGGCACGGCGGGTACCAGTACACGGGCAGCCAGGGCCTGGTGATCACGACCAACTGCGAGGGGTGGGGCGGGCCGACGCTCAAGTACGGGTACCGGCTGGATTCGCGCGATTTGAACGGCGTGTCCCCGGCGGCGACGGCGGGGCAGGTGGTGAACATCAGCTTCTGGACGCGGCCGCACATCTCGGGCACCGCTGAGGGCGGCGGCCTGGGCGCCGGGACGATCGGCGACACGGTGGAGTTCGTGGACAGCCTGGGCAACGTCGGTTTCAGCGTGGGTGTGCACCAGCCCGGCACGAGCTCTGACTACGTGGCGTTCAAGAACGGCGGCAGCTACACGCTCACGAGCATCCTGTCGGGCGGCGTGTACTCGCGCTGGGACATCATGCTCGACCTGGGCGCCCAGACGGTGACGGCGAGCTACTTCGACGGGCTCACCTCCACCAGCTCCCTGCTGCTGTCGGGCGCACCGCTTTCCATGTCGATGTCCAACCTGGACCGGCTGTACTTTGAGTCCACTTCGGGCGTGGGCAACGCCAAGGAGTGGGCCCTGGACGACTTCAGCTTCCACACCGTGCCCGCCCCGGGGGCTGTGGCGCTGCTGGGTGTGGGCGGCGTGGGCCTGCTGCGCCGCCGGCGCGGGCGGTGAGGGATCGGACGGTTGTGTGCACTTCGGCAGCGCCGGCCTTGGCCGGCGCTGCTGTTTTTGCGGTTGGTCGGTGCGTGCGAAGCCCGTCGTTACGCGATGCGGGGGTCCACCCAGCGGTAGAGGACGTCCACGACGAGGTTGAAGACCACCAGCATGGTCGAGAAGATGAGCACGACTCCCAGCAGCAGGAAGAGGTCCTTGTTCTGCACGGCGTTCACGAAGTGCTGGCCCATGCCGGGGACGGCGAAGACGACCTCCACCACGAAGGAGCCGGTCATGGCCAGGGCGGTCGCCGGGCCCAGGTAGCTGAGCACCGGCAGGAAGGCGTTCTTGAGGGCGTGGCGGAGCACCACGGTGTGCTCGGGCACGCCCTTGGCGCGGGCGGTGCGGATGTAGTCGGCGCTCAGCGCCTCGATCATGCTCATGCGGGAGAGGCGTGCGATGTACGCCGCGAAGGGGAGGCTCAGGGTGACCGCCGGGAGGACCATGGAGCGTGGCGGGTTCCACTCGCCGATGGGGAACACCCGCAGCCAGACGCAGAAGACCATGAGCAGGACGGTGCCGGTCACGAAGCTGGGCAGGCTGATGCCGACCAGTGAGAGCGTGAGGGTGGAGGTGTCGAGCCAGGAGTTGGGGCGGATGGCCCCGATGATGCCCACGCCCAGCCCCAGGGCGAGGGCGATGAGGATGGCGACGCCGCCCAGGGAGACGGAAACGGGCAGCGATGAGAAGAGGATGTCGTTGACGCGCTGGTCGCGGTATTGGAGGGATGGGCCGAAGTCGAAGACGGCCCGGGCGGGGGGCGCCTGGCCTTGCTGCGCGGCGCGGGCCTTCTGGGCGGCGATCTCGCCGGTCAGGGCGTCCTTTGCGTAGTTCACGCCGGTGACACTGCCCAGGTAGGACGCGTAGAAGCGCGGGAAGGAGTCGAGGTTGTACTGGGCGAGCATGGCGGCCTGGACTTCGGGCGGCGGCCTGCGGCCCTCGGGGTTTTCGAGCGGGTTGCCGGGGATGGCCCAGGCGAGCGCGAGCGCGATGGTGTAGATGGCCAGCAGTATCAGCGGCAGCGCGAGGAGGCGGCGGACGACAAGGGCGAGCACGGGCGAGCGTACGCGGCGTGGCTGCGCGGACGGTCGGTTGGCCGGGGCTGCGGGGGCGCGCGGTGTCGGGGTGGTCTTTCACGCGGGGTGTTGCTTGTGGTGCTGTGTTTTCAGGCGGTTTTGGAGGGGTGCGGGGTCCGAGAACGGCTGTTTTTGGGGTTTCGCTGTGGGGGGTGGACAAAGGCCAGAAGGGGAAGTAGCGGAGTGGTCAGAGCGGGAAGTGGTCAAGTGGTCAATGGGGGCGTTGGAGAGATGGGGTGAGGGGGAGGGTGGGTGGTGGCGGGGAGTGGGGAACAGCGGGAGCGGAGGTGCGGGGGGGATGACGCCGCGGGTGTGGGGCGTGCTCATGGCGCAACGTTACTTGGTGGGGAGGGCGGCGCCTAGGGGGAGCGGGCGCATCGACATGAAGTGTTGCGCGCGGGGGGTGAGTCCGGAATAGAAAAGAGTTGTTCTGCAGACCGGCGGGCCAGTTGTTGCTGATGTTGGAGGGAACCGAAGCGGTTCCTGGGACCGGCAGCCCAGATGTTGCTGATGCCGGAGGGAACCTGAGCGGTTCCCTGACCGGCAGGCCAGTTGTTGCTGATGCCGGAGGGAACCTAAGCGGTTCCCCTGACCGGCAGCCCAGTTGTTGCTGATGCCGGAGGGAACCTAAGCGGTTCCCCCCGGCACCCCCTTCCCTTTGAGGAAAGATGTGCGGGGGTGGGGTGGTGTGCAGGTGGGGGGAGTGGGTGCGGGTTCGGTTTGCGGCGGAGGGTTCCGAGCGGGAGGGGCTTTCGGAAGGGTGGCGGGGTTGGTATATTGGGGGCGTGATCCTGACGGACACAGGCACTGACCCGTGGAACGACGCGAGCACGGGCACGCTGTCGGTGCGGCGGTGCGTGCTGCAGAAGGTGGGGGGCTGGCGGGCGGATGTGGTGGCGACAACGCGGGATGATGGCCTGCCGCACGAGTACATCCGGTACTCGCCCTACGGCATCCCCACGAGCTACCCGGCGATGGACGCCAACCGGGACATGGTGACAAACTCCACCGATGAGACGGACTGGCTGACTGTCTTCTCCGGCGGCAGCGCCAACATCGTGATCGGGATCGACACGAACAAGGACGGGCTGGTCCCCGACACCGGCGACTTTGACTACATGGCCGACGAGGCCGCGGACACGGCCAAGCGCGGTGGGTACAACAAGGCGGGGACGGCAACGAGCACCGTCGCGCCGCTGCGCTTCGCGTACGCGGGGTACGCGTGGGACCCGGCGATCAAGATGTACCACGTCAGGCACAGGGTGTACAGCGCGGACATGGGCAGGTGGTTGACGAGGGACCCCATAGAGTACTCAGGAGGGTCGCCCAATCTCATGCAGTATGTTGGGGGAGAGCCACTTCGCGAGTCGGATCCGATGGGCTTGGTGCCAATCGGTTGCTCGATCTGCGACTTTGATCGCGGTTGGTTTGGAATTAGTTGCGAGATCGATGATCCAACCAGCGTGCTGTTGCCAAGTCGTTTCGGATTACCTAAGTGGTATTACAAGCCTCCAGCAGGAGTCGGTTGCTGTTGCGCATCAACGTGGTTGCAAGCAG
The DNA here is from genome assembly GCA_046350475.1 of Phycisphaerales bacterium. Lineage (GTDB taxonomy): Bacteria > Planctomycetota > Phycisphaerae > Phycisphaerales > UBA1924 > BJHL01. The sequence continues at coordinate 1,451,500 of JAXMAJ010000001.1, forward strand.
CTACCACTGGATACCCGCGAATCAACTGTGGGGCCCTTTGGAACTCCCCTGTCAATAGGCCAGCGTGCATAAATGTAGATCACTGCATCCCTCCGCTTGTTTGCCGGGGAAGTGATGCGGATTGGTGGACATGCACCGTTACTACCTCCATGTCGGCCACCTTTACGGGGTGTAACTGCAGGCCTGGTGGACCCACCGCTTGCACATATACGTGGAAACTTGCCAATCTTAGCGCAGTTCAATGTTCAACTGGAATACTAGATGTATGCATAAGAAGCGATTGCGATTTGTCTTGCGGTCCGCGATGGCTTGCTGCTTTTGCTTCCTGTTGCTCCTTATTGCTTGTCGGGGTCCATACGCTGTATTTGGCCACTGCCGATGTGTAATTTATTATTGTGGGTATGTGCAGATTGGTTCTTGGGGCAATCCAGGTGCACTCTCTTCCCGAATGGCAGCGTTGCCAAAATACAAAGTGGTCCGGAGCCCGGTGTTTACGTTTCCAGATGATCAAGGAAGTGGGCCGATCTTTCTTGTTCACTGGGGTAGGATTAAGTTCGCGCCGACCATTTTTGTCGTATGTGTTCCACTTTTATCATTGTCAGTAGTGTCAGTGTGCATTCTCGCGGTATTGTTGTATCAAGCAAGGCATAAGCGTGGATGTTGCGTCGAGTGTGGGTACGATCTCGCATCTTTGGCTAGTAACGAAGAGCAAGCGAGTGTGACATGTCCAGAATGTCGTCAGATTATATTGCTTGAGGACCTCAAGCTTCGCAAGCTAGTTTGATCCCGATTGAGCGTGGCGCGCGTCCGGTTCAAAGACTCTGTCGCACGCAAGCCGCGGTGTCTCCCGCCTGATTCGCCTCAAGCCGGCAGGTGGCCGCAACCCGTGCCCGTGACCTCGGCTCTGCGAGGTCGCGGCCTTCGCGCGGCGAGAACCCGATTGCCGTCCCCGTTGTGAAGTGTGCAACAACCTCATCCGTGCTTCCGCACGGTGTTTCCCAGCCGTTCACGCTGCCTTTGTCTCGTAGTGCTTGAGCACGCCCGCGAGCCGTTGCTTGCATTTCACCTGCCCCGTACGTTGCGGCCTGTCCCTCGTAAGCCGGAGCGCCCTCATCACCGCGTCGGCTCTCCACGGCACGCGAAACCCACTCCCCGAGTGCGGCCTCTCCGTGTTGTGGTGGGCGATGAATTCCTGTATAAGTTAGTCCCGGTGTCTGGTCCGGGTGAGGGTCAAAGGAGCGCCAGGCCTGCGAGCGTGTGACATGGGGGTCGGGCAGAACGGGAGAGATAACGGCCCGTGGCTCTGGGGCGCCACAGGACCGAGCAAAGAGCGACGGTTGTGGAGCGACTCTCCGGGGAAGGTCTGGTGGTTTGTTTAGAGCAGTATGGAGGGGGTCTTGAGCGGGGAGAGGTTGATCGCTACGGGAGTGCGCGGCAGGGTTTGGCTTGAGCGCATGTGGCGTCACACTGGGGGCTGCGGGCGCTGCAGCCGGGTGCCGCCGGTGCCGGGGCCTGGGTGCCGGCCCATCGCTCGAACGCCGGCAGGTGGCGTTCTGCGGAGGCGGTGCGCAGGGCCTCGAATGTCGCCCGGATATCGCGCTCTTGGACACCCGGGATGAGGCGGTCGTAGAGGGCGATGTTGTCGCGCTCCAGTTGCGCGGCGAGGGCTGCGCTCTGGGAGAGCGTGGTCGGCACGGCGGGAAGTCCGGTCAGGTCGGGTGGGGGAATGGGGACGGCGTACCGCTCCATGAGCGTTGCGATCATGGATTCATGTCGCTCTTCTGCCCGGATGATGTTGCTGAAGGGGCGGGTGTTCCCGTGCGTGTTCATCACGCTCTGGTAGAAGGTCTGCGCGCGACGCTCGTCCTGGAGTGCGGCGGTGAGTGCCAGTGCTGTCCGGCTGTCGGCGGTCTTGGCGGAGGGTGTGCTGCCGGACATCACGCCGGGCGCCGCCTGACAGCCCGGGCGTGGGGATGCGCAGCCAGCGATGAGCAGCAGCGCGAGTGCGCCCACCGCGGCGGGGTAGGATGATCGCTTCATGGCAGGTCTCCGTCTTTTCGGGTGGCGTTGCCCGGGGCGCGATTCGGCACACTCAGCGTCGGGTCGTTGTCCGAACGCCACCTGCGTTGTGATGCCTGCTGAACGCTGGTGCTTCACGCCGATTGCGATCTGCATGTGCGATTGATGCTCCGCGCGTTGCGTGGCGGTTTCTGCGCGGTGCGGGTGGTGCGGGGTTTACCCGCTCGTGGGCGGGCCGGGTCGTGGTGCGCAGGCTTTGGCGTCGCACTCCGCTTCTGGTCGCTGCGTTCCGCACTCGGGGCACACGGTGGGCTTCCTGGCGCCGGTGAGGTCGTAGCCGCAGGTGGTGTAGGCTTCGCGCCGGGCCCGCTTCGCGGCGGTTCTGTGCCCGAGTTCGACGGCGATCGGTGCCATGAAGGCCGAAGGGAGCAGTGCGGCCCCGTACACATCGAGTATCATGAAGCCTCCGGCGCAGGCGGCTGCGGCGCCCAGGAATGCGGCGCCCATCAGCGGCACCACGTGGCAGCCCCGTTCGGAGAACATCTCGGCGCAGAGTCCCCGCAGGGCGAGCAGCGTCGCTCCGGCGCTGGCGGCGGATGCGAGTATCGCACTGATCGCGCCGGGGGAGCGTGCGGGCACGAGGTTCTCAACGAGAAGAATCGTTGTGAGAACCACTGCGAAGGTGGCGGCGGGTATGGCGGTCCCGAGCACGGCGAGGAGCACGGCACACGCCGCGGTTTCGCCTTTCGTGGGCTGGGGTGGGGTAGCAGTCATTGGTTCGGGCGGCGCGGGCCCGGCGGGTGTTGCGGGGTCCGGCATGGTTGACGGATCGGTCCTGAGCCCGGGGGGCATTCAGGGCGGAGTGTGCGCAGGGGTGGTGGCGGGTGTGGTGACCGTGCTGAACGAGCCCTCGCCTTCTCCTTCGTGCATGCGCTGCGGCTGGTCAGTCCCTTTGCCGTCTCCCAGCATGTCGATGCGGAAGAGCTGCTGTTCCATGCGGGGGTGGCTGGAGAGGCCGGTCAGTTTGTGGGGGTCGAACATGATGATCTGGACGTACTGGAAGATGGGGGCGAGGGGGGCCTGCTCTTCGAGGAGCATGCGTTCGGCGTCGGCGAGCATGCGGAGGCGGGAGGCGGGGTCGGGCTGTTCTTCGGCGCGGTCGAGGAGGGCGTCGTAGGCGGGGTCGTTGAACTTGCGGTCGTTGTTGCCGTCGCCGGTCTTGTTGATGTTGAGGAAGGTGGTGGGGTCGCCGTAGTCGCCGAACCAGCCTGCGCGGCTGACCATGTAGTCGGCGTTCTTGAGGCGTTCGCGGAAGACCTTGATTTCGACCTGTTCGAGGCGGGTCTGCACGCCCAGCTCCCGTTCCCAGTCCTTGGACACGGACTGGGCGATGAGGGCGTGTTCGCCCTCGGTGTTGAAGAGGATGCTGATGGGCATGAGGCCCTTGCCGCCTGGGAAGCCGGCTTCGGCGAGGAGGGCGCGGGCTTTTTCCGGGTCGTGGGGGAGGCCGGCGGGGGAGGGGTATCCGGCGATGGAGTCGCGCGGGATGAGGGTGCTGGCGGCGGGCTCGCCGATGCGGCGGATGTCGTCGGCGACGGTGGCGCGGTCGATGGTCATGGCGAGGGCGCGGCGGACGCGGGCGTCGGCGAGGGGGTTGGGGCGGCCGTCGCTGAGGGTGGGGAGGCAGTTGAAGTTGTAGAAGTAGGTGCCGAAGGCGGGGAAGACGCTGAGGGTGTTGCGGGGGTCGCTGGGAAGGCGGCGGTCGACCTCGATGGGGTCGCGCGGGAACTGCCGGCGGAGGCGGACGAGTTCGTCCTTGTGTTCTTCGTAGAAGGCGAGCTTGTCGGCGAGGATGCGGTCGCGGTAACCTGGGACGACATCGCTCAGCCAGTCCACGGCGCCGGTGTTGAACGCGAGCACGGTGGTGCTGGGGTCCTGGATGCTGGGGACGGAGATGGAGTCGATGGCGATGGCGTCCTTGTTCCAGTACTGGGGGTTCTTCTCGAAGCGCATGTCGCGCTTGAAGCGCCAGAGGGTCATCACGAACGGGCCGTTGGTGACGCACAGGGGCGGCTTGGTCCAGTCGGGGCGGCTGCGGAGCATGCCGGACTGCGGATCGATGGACTCGTGTGCCTTCACAAGCGGCGGGTAGACGGGGTACATGGGCGGGAAGGCGGTGAGGTCGAGGAAGTAGGGGGTGGGGCGGACGAGGGTGACGCGGAGGGTGCGGTCGTCCACTGCCTTGCATTGCACCAGTTCGTCAAACCTGGAGAGCGTGTCGGACCAGAGCTGCTCGGCGGCGGCCGCCCGGTCGGCTGCTGTCGGGAAGTCGGTTCGCTTCTGGAATTCGGCCAGCGAGGCGCTCCGCCAGGCGATGAATTCCTTGCCGCCGGCGATGAGCTCGTAGAGCTTCATGTAGTCCCCGGCGAGGTCGGGGAGCATGGAGCGGCGCCAGGAGAAGACGAAGTCCTGGGCGGTGACGGGGCGGCCGTTGCTCCAGCGGGCGTCGGCCCGCAGGTGGAAGGTGATGGTGCGTCTGTCGTCGGAGAACTCCCAGCGTTCCGCGGCGGCGGGGGTGGGGGCGAAGTTGAACGCGAGGTTGTCGCTGCGGGTGAGGCCTTCGCTGACGATCCGGGCGATGCGGTTGTCCTGCTGCCAGGAGATGATGGCGGGGTCCAGGGTGCTGAGCTCGCCGCGGTTGACGAAGACGAAGTCTGCGCGGGGGAGGGGCCTGTCCACGACGGTGAAGGCGAGGAGGAAGGCGAGGATGATGAGCAGGAGGACGGCGGGGCGTGCCACTGGCCGAGGGTAGAGAAGCTAGCGGGGCGGGGCGGCCGGGGCGGGGGCCTGGAGGGCCTTGGGGACGGGCGGTTTGTAGTCGATGGGGTAGCCTGCGCGGTTGGGGTAGAGGGAGAGGACCCAGTCGACGGCGGCGCGGTAGCGGCGGTCGTTCTGGTCGTCGAAGATGGGGATCCAGCGGCGGCCGGCGCCCTCGGCGTTAGGGTGCTTGATGATGGCCTTGTCGCGGGGGAGGCCCATCTGGAGGAGGGGGCTGCGGGCGGGGTCCTTGAAGTCGATGAGGGGGAGGCCGTCGGAGGTTTTGAACTGGTCGATGATGACCCAGTTGGTGTAGGCGGCGCGGTCGGAGGCCTGGTTCTTGTTGTAGAGGTAGAGCCGGCCGGCTTCTTCGCCGCCGTGGCACTTGGAGGTTGCGCAGGAGTTGATGAGCCAGGTGCGGTGGACGTTGTCGCGGAACTGGCGCATGGTGGCGGGGTTTTCGAGGACCTGGACGTCGGGGTAGAACTCGCGGGCGCGGAGGTCGAAGAACCAGGAGAGGACCTGGGAGGGTCGGAGGCGGTAGAACTGCTCGCGGGCTTCGGGGCTGACGGGCACGATGCCCTTGCCCTCGACGATGGTGCCTTCGTACTTGTCGAGGAAGCGGGTGACGGTTTCCCGCTTGACGACCATGGCGGGCGGGTCCTTGAGGTCGGTCTCGAAGACGCGGATGAGGTTGATCTGCTCGTCGGTGAGGAGGGGGAAGGTGTCGGCGGCGGGCCGGGGCCTGGTGGGTCCGGGCTCGGGGCCTTCGTCCGGCTGGGCGTTGGGTTTGGTCGCGGGCTTGGTGGCGGGCTTTGAGGCGGGATTGGTGGGGGGTTTGGGGTCTGGTGTGGTTTGGGGCTTGGGCTTGGTTGCCTTGAGGGCGTTGAGTTTCTGCTGTTCGACGATGATGGTCTTGAGTTCGTTGGCGGCGCGGTTGGCTGGTTCGCGGGCGAGGACGGTGTCGACATCCTTGAGGGCGAGGGTGAGGCGTCCCCGCTGGCGGACCCATTCGGCGAGGCGGAGGAGTCCTTCGATGTCGTCGTCGGCGATGGCGGCGCGGAGGTCGTTGTAGCGTTCTTCGACGGTGGGGAGGGCGCGGATGGCTTCGATGTTGTCGAGCTTGAAGACGGTGGGGATGCCGCTGATGGCGAGCACGACGGACTCGCTGGTGACTTCGACGAGCTTGCCGGAGACGCGTCGGCGGTCCTTGAGGACGAGTTCGGTCTCGTGCTCCTCGGTGGGGTCTTCGTCGCTGGGGGCGGGCTGGGCCGGCGGCAGCGTCGGCGGTGGTGTCGGCTGGGGCGGGGGGGTCTGCGCGTGCGCCGCGGGGGTGAGGGCGGTGAGGGCGCAGAGCAGCAGAAGGTGTGTGGTGTGTCGCGGCATGGTGTGGCGTGGTGGCCCTTGTGGACGGGCATCACCCAGCGTGTGCCGGGATTGTTCGCCGCACAGCCGATCCGGGCGCGGGGGCGGGGGGTTCCGAGAAACCGGTGGCGGGGGCGTGGTCGGGACGCAAGAAAGCCCCCTGTCGGGGGCTTGTGGGGGAGCTTTGGGGCTTTCCGGGGCGGGTCTAGGCGGCGGCCTTGAGCTTGGTGAGGGTTTCCTGGATGCGCTGGCTGAGGAGGTCGGGGGTGAAGGGCTTGACGACGTAGTTGTTGACGCCGGCCTTGATGGCCTCGATGACGCGTGCCTTTTCGGCTTCGGTGGTCACCATGATGATGGGCGTGGTCTTGTTGGTCTGGCGCCAGGTCTTGACGAAGGTGAGCCCGTCCATGTTGGGCATGTTCCAGTCGACGAGCATCAGGTCCGGCTTGGCGGCGGCGGCCTTGGTGAGTGCGTCGGCGCCGTCGCAGGCCTCGACGATGTCGCTGTAGCCGAGCTGCGCGAGCACGGCCTTCTGGATATTGCGCATCGTCTTGCTGTCATCAACGAGGAGGATCTTCATGGCTTGCTCCGCTGGTGGCTTGTGGTCGGTTGGTTCAGGCGTTGGTGCGGGCGGTGGCCGGCGTGTTCTGAGCGGCGGGTGCGGCGGCCGGGGCGTTGACGCGGAGTGCGATCTCGATGAGGATTTCGCCGCACTCGGTGCTGCAGGGGATGACGACGCAGGGGAAGGCGCTCTGGTTGGCGACGCGGTGGGCTCCGCCGATGACGACGCTGGGGCAGGAGATGGACGCCTTCTTGTCCTTGAAGAGGGCCTTGGCGTTGCCTGTGACCATGTTGACGAGTTCGCCGACGGCGTCGGCGAAGTCGGCGGTGCCGTACTCGACCTCGCCGCCGGTGAAGAGGTTCACGAGGCCCTGGGCGGTGGACTGTGGGAAGGCGAGCACGACGGTGCCGACGACGTCGCCGGTCATGCCGATGATGCCTGAGACATCGTGCTGGGTGGTGTTGTTGGCCTTGAGGAAGGGCTCCTTCACGGTGACGTGCAGCTGCAGCATGGTGGCGAAGACGTGCTGGATGCTGGAGACGAAGGGCTTGATGAACGTCGGGTCCATTGCTTGCTCCTGGGCGGTTCGTGCCCCCGTTCGGGCTAGTGGGTTACGTCGGCGGTGCGGGGGGTGTGGGTGAGCGGCAGGCGTTGGTTTTGTGTGCGGTGCGGGGGGTGTACCACGACCTAGTGATGCACGGCCATGTGGCGGGAGAGGTTGATGACGGCGGCGACGTCGACGATGAGGCTGACGCTGCCGTCGTCGCAGACGGTGGCGCCGGAGATGGCGGGGCGGCGGTGCTCGCCCATGTCGTCGAGGGGTTTGATGACGATTTCCTGCTGCCCGATGACGCGTGAGACCATGAGGCCGACGCGGTGCTCGTTCTGGTGGAGGACGACGGCGAAGGGGCTGTCGGTGCGGCGGTCCTCTGGGAGGTCGAAGGCCTGCTGGGCGGGGATGAGTGGGAGGACGGAGTCGCGGAGGCGCATGACGGGGTGTCCGCCGATGGTGCTGACTTCCTCGTCGGTGGGTCGGACGATTTCGAGGATGCTGGTGAGGGGGATGGCGTAGACCTCGGGCCCGACGCCGACGAGCATGGCCTGGAGGATGGCGACGGTGAGGGGGATGGTGACGGTGATGGTGGTGCCCTTGCCGGTTTCGCTGGCGAGGTCGACGTTGCCCTTGAGTTTCTGGATGTTGGTGCGGACGACGTCCATGCCGACGCCCCGTCCGGAGAGGTCGCTGACCTTGTCCGCGGTGGAGAAGCCGGCCTCGAAGATGAAGCGGAAGACGTCGCGGTCGGTGAGCTGGGCGAGCTGGTCCGGGGTGACCATGGCGCGTTCGAGGGCTTTCTTGCCGATGCGTTCGCGGGAGAGTCCGCGTCCGTCGTCGATGATGAGGACGCTGACGTGGGAGCCTTCGTGGCTGGCGCGGAGGGTGATGGTGCCGGTCTCGTCCTTCCCGGCGGCGCGGCGTTCGTCGGGGCCTTCGAGGCCGTGGTCGCAGGAGTTCCTGAGGAGGTGGACGAGGGGGTCGCCGAGTTCTTCGATGACGGACTTGTCGACCTCGGTCTCGCCGCCCTCGATGACGAGGTTGATCTTCTTGCCGGTCTTGGCGGCGAGGTCGCGGATGAGGCGGGGGTAGCGTCCGAAGAGCTTGTCGAGGGGCTGCATGCGGGTGCGCATGACGGCGACCTGGATGTCGCCGGTGGTGCGGTCGAGGGATTCGGCGGCGAGGGCGAGGGACTCGGAGAGTTCGTAGGTGGACTCGCCGGAGCCGACGCGGCGGGTGAGGGCGGAGACGCGGTTCTTCTGGAGGACGAGCTCGCCGACGAGGTTCATGAGGGCTTCGAGGCGGGTGACCTCGACGCGGATGGTGTTTTCGCTTGCGCCCTTGCTCTTGGTGGCGGCTTCGCCCTCGTCCCTGGGCGCGTCCTTGGCGGCTTCCTTGGCGGGGGCCTTGGGGGTTTCGGGGTGGGGCGCGGGCTCGGTGGCGGCGTGGCCCTGGAGGGCGTCCTCGAGGCGGTGGAGGGCGTCGTCGGCGGCGACTTCGCGGACTTCACCGGCCTTGATGCCCTCGGCTTGGCGTGCGATGAGGGCGGTGATCTCGTGGATGGCGGGCACGACGCCGGCGAGGTGCTGGTGTGCGCCGGGGAGTGCGTTGGCGGTCTTCTGGAGTTCGGCGATGAGGTCGCTCATCTGCTGGAACTCGAAGAAGTCGGCGGCGCGTCCGAGCTGTTCGCACTGGTCGGCGAGGGTGCGGGCGGCTTCGCCGACGGGGGCGCCTGCGGCGAGGCCGGCGATGGACTCCTGGAGCTTGGCGAGGGTGTCGTCGAGGTCCTGGACGAGGAAGGGGAGGAGGTCGGCCTTGCCGGAGCCGAGCTCGAGGCGGCGGGTGGCGGGGGAGGCGGGTGCGGGCGTTGCGGGCGTGGCGGCCGGCGCGGGCGTTGCGGGCGCCTTGGCCTTGCCCTCGCCGATGGCGACGAGCGTGGAGACGAGAGCGTCGCGGGGTGCGGTGAGTTCGGCGCCGGCCTCGACCTGGCCGAGGTGAGTCTTGATGAGGTCGACGGCCTCGAGGAGGAGGTTCATCATCGCCTGGTCGACGACGACGACGCTGTTGCGGGCGGCGTTGAGGGCGCTTTCGGCGGCGTGTGCGACGCGGACGAGGTTCTTGAGGTCGAGGAAGCTGGCGCTGCCCTTGATGGTGTGGAGGGCGCGGAAGACCTGGTTGAGGAGTTCGGGGTCGCGGGGTGCGCCCTCGAGGACGACGAGGTCTCCTTCCAGCGACTGGATGAGTTCGCCCGACTCGGTGAGGAAGTCCTGGAGGATTTCTTTGTCAAAGCCGGCGTTCACGTGCGTTTCCTCTCTGTGTCGTTTGGTCTCAGGCGGCGGCCTTGACGCCGGGGCGCGTCTTGCGGTAGCAGAAGCCCTGTGCGATGTTGGTGGGGGTGAACTGGCTGGTGCCGCGGATGGTCTCGGAGTGGCCGATGAAGAGGGTGCCGTCCGGGGCGAGCTGGTCGAAGAAGGTGGAGACGACGGCGTCCTTCATGGGGTCGTCGAAGTAGATGAGGACGTTGCGGCAGAAGATGACGTCGAAGGTGCCGAAGCGGCGTGAGCCGAGCTTGTCCTTGAGGTTGTGGAGCTGGAAGTTGACCATGTTGCGGATGGCGGGGGTGAGCATCCACTTGCCGCCTTCCTGGGTGAAGTAGCGCTGCTTGACGAGGGCGGGCGTGGTGCGGACGGCGTAGTCGGAGTACTCGGCGCTGGTGGCGACCTCGAGGACCTTCTCGCTGATGTCGGTGCCGAGGACCTCGATGTTCCACTCGGCGAGGCGTGCGCCGAGGGTGCGGTGGAGGAGGATGGCGAGGGTGTAGGGTTCTTCGCCGCTGCTGCAGGCGGCGGACCAGAGGCGGAGGCGCCTGGTGTTCTTGCGTGCCTCGAGGAGCTCGGGGAGGACCTGCTTCTCGAAGACGTCGAGCTGGGGCTCGTTGCGGAAGAAGGAGGTTTCGTTGATGGTGATGCGGTTGAACATCTCCTGGAACTCGTCGGACTGGTAGGGTCCGGTGGAGAGGAACATGTAGTACTGCTCGAAGTCCTCGAGCTCGAGCTCGATAAGGCGCTGGGTGAGGCGGGACTCCAGGACGTACTTCTTGGTGTCGGGGAAGTAGATGCCGGAGCGCGTGTAGATGAGCGTGCGCATCTGCTGGAACTGCTTGTCGGTCATGTGCTGGATGCCGGTGATGGCCATGCGTGCTCCGCTGTTGTTGCTGCGTGTGGTGACCGGGCCGCTTGCCTCAGGCCGCCCTGCGGGCTTCGGCGTCGCCGAAGAGGCGGGTGAGGTCGAGGAGGATGATGAGGCGGTCCTGCAGCTTGGCGACGCCGCTGATGAATTCGGCGTTGATGGAGCAGGCCATGGCGGGGGCGGGCTCGACGATCTCGGAGGAGATGCGGAGGACCTCGTGGACGCGGTCGACGATGAAGCCCAGGACCTTCTTGTTCACGTCGACGACGATGATGCGGTTGGACTCGGTGCGCTCGGCGGAGCCCATGCCGAACTTGCGGCGGAGGTCGAGCACGGGGATGATCTTGCCGCGGAGGTTGATGACGCCCTCGACCTCGGGCGGGCTCTGGGGCACGCGGGTGAGGTCCATCATGCGGTTGATTTCCTGGACGGCGAGGATGTCGACGGCGAACTCCTCGCCGGAGACCTCGAACGAGACGAGCTGGAGTTCTGCGGCGCCCTTCTGGGTGGTCGGAGTAGCGGTCATATTTATCTCCAATGGCTGTGCGGCGGCGGCATCCCCCTGGGGAGTCGCGTCCGGTGAGGTATCGGTCTGTTCAGGGGAGCGGTTCAGGCACGGCTACGCGGCGTGCGAGATCCCTGCCATCCGGGGAGTGCCGATTGATGCGATCGCACGGGCAATGTCCTCTGGGGAGAGGGAGGCGGTGGCGGCCTGGGCGGCGACGACCGCGCGTGGCATCCCGTAGACAGCGCAGGTTTCGCCGGACTGGGCGAGGATGGTGGCGCCGGAGGAGTGCATGGCCTTGGCGCCGAGGGAGCCATCGTCTCCCATGCCGGTGAGCATGATGCCCAGGGCGCGTTCGCGGAGGGCGGCTGCGGAGTGGAAGAGTTCGTTGACGCTGGGCTTGTAGAGGGCGGTTTTGGGCTCGTCGGAGACTTCGAGGAGGAGGCGGGCGGTGCCGGGCTGGCGGAGAACGCGGGAGTGCCTGCCGCCGACGGTGATGTAGAGGGAGCCGGGTGCGAGCGTGCAGCCCTGCTCGGCGTGGACGACTTTGAGTTTGCAGATGCCGGCGAGGCGTTCGCTCATGCTGCGGGTGAAGAGCGCGGGCATGTGCTGGGCGATGACGACGGGCGCCGGGAAGGAGGCTGGGAAGGCGGGGCAGATGGCCTCGAGCACGGGGGGGCCGCCGGTGCTGCTGCCGATGACGACCGCGTCGAAGGACTTGCCTGCGAGGGAGAAGTCGGCGGGGGGACGGGAGGCTGGGGTTGCGCGGAGGGCCGATGCGCGGATGCGGGGCGCGACCGCGCGGACCTTCTGGACAAGGTCCTTGCGGGCCTGCACGTCGCCGGAGCCGAGGGCGTCGGGGTTCTTCTCGATGAAGTCGACGGCGCCGAGGGCCATGGCCTTGAGGGCCATCTGGCTGCCCTGGGCGGTGAGGGTGGAGCAGACGAGGACCGCGGGGCGCGGCGGGGGGAGGCTTTTGAGCCGGGTGAGGACGGCGATGCCGTCCATGACGGGCATTTCGATGTCGAGGGTGACGACGTCGGGCTGGAGCTTGGCGATCTTCTCGAGCGCGTCGTGACCGTCGCGTGCGGTGTCGACGACGGTGAGGGAGGCGTCTGCGCCGAGGATCGAGGAGATCGCGCGGCGCATGACGGCGGAGTCGTCCACGACGAGGACGCGGACGGGCGGCGCGTTCGTACCCGGGTTCACGGGGAGCATGGGGCTGTTATCGACCCGCGCCGGTGCCTGCTGGAGGGGGATACCGGATGATCGCATCCGTCGGGGTCATTTTTGCCGCGAGGCGGGGGCCGTCTGCAGCGCCCGGGGCGGGTTATTCCTCATCCGGGGTCATGTCCCCCAGTTCGCGGAAGGCGGCCTGGTACCCGAGGAGCGTGATGGCGGCGAGGTCTGCGGTGCGGGGGTCAGCGGGTGGGAGCGGGAGGGCGGAGCGGAAGGTGTAGAGCTTGTCGGGCGAGCGGAAGTGCTCGACGGGGAGTTCGGGGGCGTCTGCGAGGACGCGTGCGTAGCCCTGGTCCATCATTTCTTCGTGGACGAGGTCGGCGATCTTGTCGCCGGTGAACATGAGGTCGGCCTCGATGGACTGGCTGAGGTAGCGGGCGGGTGTCTGGAGTGCCACCCACACCTTGCCGTCCTCTTCGCGCACGCTGTAGAAGGCGGGCTCTCCGCAGTCCTTGGCCGGGCACACGAGCGACCCGTGTTCGGCGCGGACTTCGGCGAAGACGCCGGCGGCGCGGGCGCGATCTGCGAGGGGGGCGAGTAGGGTGGGGGAGAGCATGGGGGGCATTGTTGCGGTGTTCGCACTTTGCGGGCGGGGCGGCAGGGCGGGACCTGGGTTCGCGATTGGCTGTCGGCGCGTCTTCGTGCACCTATCCTCCGGCATGCGCATCCTCATGCTCGGGTGGGAGTTCCCCCCGTTCATTGCGGGCGGCCTGGGGGTCGCCTGTTACGGCTTGACGAAGGCACTGGACCGGCAGGGTCACCAGGTGATCTTCATTCTGCCCAAGCCGGTGGATCGGTCGCGTTCCAGCCACGTGAAGATGCTGAGCCCGTTTCCGATGGCGGGGGTGGCGGTGGGGGGCGTTCCGGTGCCGCCGGGGGCGGGGCCGGACCTGATTGCGGGCGCTGGCGGGTACGCGTTCCAGCACACGACGTTCTTCGGGGTGCCTGCGACGTTTGCCAACCCGTACCCGGGTGCGATGCCGTTTGCCTCGGGCGGTTCGGTGGTGAAGGCACTGCCGGAGGGCGGGGATGTCGGGCAGGACGATGTCCCGGGGATGCCGGTGGGGTCTTTGGACCACATCATTCCCGCGGCGGCGGCGGCGCCGGTGCGTCCGGCGGCTCCGCGGGGTTTCATCGGTGACGGGGGTGGGGCGGGGCACGGGTACGGGACGGACCTGGTGGGCGATGCCGAGCGGTATGCGCGTCTGTGCGTGACGATCACACGGCGCGAGCAGTATGACGTGATCCACGCGCACGACTGGCTGACGTACCCGGCGGCGATCGCCCTGGCGAAGGTGACAGGGAAGCCGATGATCGTGCAGGTGCACAGCACGGAGTTTGACCGTGCGGGCAACAACGTGAACCAGCGGGTGTACGACATCGAGCGGGCGGGCATGCACGCGGCGGACCGGGTGGTGTGCGTGAGCCAGCTCACCAAGAGCATCTGCGTGCGGCGGTACGGGGTGAGCCCGGACAAGGTGGACGTGGTGTACAACGGGATCGAGCGGGAGAGCCAGCAGCCGCAGGCGGGTTCGCAGATCGAGGAGGGGGACAAGATCGTGCTCTTCCTGGGGCGGATCACGATGCAGAAGGGGCCGGAGTACTTCATCGCGGCGGCGCAGCGGGTGCTGGAGAAGCTTCCCCACGTGAAGTTCGTGCTGGCGGGGAGCGGGGACATGGCGCTGCGCATGATCGACATGGCGGCGAGCATGGGCATCGGGTCTCGGGTGCTGTTCACGGGGTTCCTGCGGGGCAACGACGTGGAGCGCGTGTTCCAGATGGCGGACTGCTACGTGATGCCGAGCGTGAGCGAGCCGTTCGGGATCGCGGCGCTGGAGGCGATCAGCCACGACGTGCCGGTCATTCTCTCCAAGACGAGCGGGGCCAGCGAGGTGCTGCAGCACGTGCTGAAGGTCGACTTCTGGGACATCGACGAGATGGCCAACAAGATCGTGGCGGTGCTGCGGCACCCGCCGCTCAGCCAGACGCTGAGGCATCACGGTCAGATGGAGCTGCACCGCTTGACGTGGGACGAGGCGGCGCGGCGGTGCATCCATACTTATGAGGGCGCGATCGCGGCGCGGACGCAGCAGCCGGCGATTGCCTGAACGGGGTTCTTTTCCAGTTGGAGGGCGGTCGTATTGGCGGCACTGGCGGAGCGCCGGGCATGGCATGCCCTATTCACGGGAGTAGTTCACGGTGGATGTGTGTGTACTTCTTGAACTTTGCTCAAGAAACTACAGAATCATGTAGCCACCTTTCTTGACAGCCCGTCTTTCTGCATGTAGGTTTTGGCCTCAAGTGCCACCAATTGGGGTGAAACTGCACCCTTATTTGGAGGGAGACGCATCCAGCGTTTGGGTTGCGAGGTCGTCAGGCAGGGGGAAGAGGGAGTCGAGTCCATGCAGTACAAGCGAGTTCACTCGTTGCTTCTTGCGATCGCACTGGGTACCGGGATCGCGATGGTGCCGCAGGCTGCGCGGGCGGGCGTGCCGGCGAGCGCGGCGTTCACGTACCAGGGGCAGCTCCGTTCCGGCTTGACGCTGGTGGACGGTGTGCGCGACATGAAGTTCCGGCTGTATGACGCGCAGTCGGGCGGTGTGCAGGTGGGGCCCGAGCTTGTTGCGGCGGGCGTGACTTGCGTGAACGGTCGCTTCACGGTGGAGCTCAACTTCGGCGCGTCCCCGTTCCTGGGTGATGCGCGGTGGCTGGAAGTGGACGTGGGTGTGCCCGGGGGCGGGGGTCCCTTCTCGACGCTGGCGCCGCGGCAGTCGCTGACGGCGGCGCCGTACGCGCTCTATGCGCTCAACTCGCCTGCCGGGCCGCAGGGGCCGGCGGGTCCGCAGGGTGCGATGGGGCCGCAGGGCGCGGTGGGCGCGCAGGGCGCTGTGGGTCCTCAGGGTGCGACGGGGGCGACGGGCGCGCAGGGGGCGGCGGGTGCACAGGGCGTCGTGGGGCCGCAGGGCGCCACTGGGGCTCAGGGTTCCACGGGTCCTGCCGGCCCTCAGGGCGCGACGGGCGCCACGGGCCCGCAGGGCACGAAGGGGATGACGTGGCGTGGGAACTTCTCGCTGTCCACGAGCTACGTGGTCGACGACGTGGTGCAGGCGAACGGGTCTTCGTGGATCGCGGTCCAGGCGAGCACGGGGATCTTCCCTCCGTTTGACTTCTCGAACACGTACTGGCAGCTGGTGAGTTCGGTGGGCCTGCAGGGCAACCCCGGCCCCACGGGCGCGACGGGTCCGCAGGGTGCGACCGGCGCGACGGGCGTGCAGGGCGCGGTGGGTCCGCAGGGCGCGGTCGGCGCGACGGGTGCGCAGGGCGCGGTTGGCGCCCAGGGCGCCACGGGCGCCCAGGGCGCGGTGGGTGCGCAGGGTGCAACAGGCGCGACGGGTTCTCAGGGTGCGCAGGGCGACGTGGGCCCGCAGGGGGCCACGGGCGCCCAGGGTGCTACGGGCGCCATGGGTGCACAGGGTGCACAGGGCGACGTTGGCCCGCAGGGCGCCGTGGGCGCCCAGGGAGCGCAGGGCGCCGTGGGCCCTCAGGGCAGCACGGGAGCGCAGGGCGCGGTCGGGCCCCAGGGTGATACCGGTGCGCAGGGCGCGGTAGGCCCGGTGGGCCCGCAGGGCGCGACCGGTGCGACCGGTGCGCAGGGCGACACTGGCCCGCAGGGGGCGACTGGCGCGACAGGTGCGCAGGGGGCGACGGGTGCGCAGGGGGCCCAGGGTGACACCGGCCCGCAGGGCGCTACGGGCGCTACGGGCGCGACGGGCGCCACGGGTGCGCAGGGTGACGTGGGCCCGATGGGTCCGCAGGGCGCGACGGGTGCGCAGGGGGCCACGGGTGCGACCGGTGCGCAGGGCGCTCAGGGTGACATGGGCCCGCAGGGCTCGACGGGCGCTCAGGGCGCGGTTGGCCCGATGGGGCCGCAGGGGGCAATGGGCGCGACGGGTGCGCAGGGCGACGTTGGTCCGCAGGGCGCGACGGGCGCGACTGGCGCAACGGGCGCAACTGGCGCTCAGGGCGCGACCGGCGCTCAGGGCGTGCAGGGTCCGGCTGGCCCGCAGGGGGATGTTGGCCCGCAGGGCGCAACGGGCGCTCAGGGGGCGACGGGTGCCCAGGGCGATGTCGGGCCCCAGGGTGCGACGGGGTCGCAGGGCGCGACTGGCGCCACTGGCTCTCAGGGCGCGGTTGGTGCCACAGGGTCGCAGGGTGCGACCGGCGCTCAGGGTGCCGTCGGCCCCATGGGCCCGCAGGGAGATACAGGTGCGCAGGGCGCGACGGGCGCTCAGGGCGCCGTGGGCCCGATGGGGCCGCAGGGTGCGACGGGGTCGCAGGGCGCGACCGGCGCCACCGGCCCGCAGGGTGCGACGGGCGCTCAGGGTCCGCAGGGCGATGAAGGCATGATCTGGCGGGGCAACTACTCGCTGTCCACGCCTTACTTCGTGGGTGATGTGGTTGCATTCAACGGTTCTTCGTGGATTGCGATCGTCAACAACACCGGGTTCATCCCGCAGTTCAACCCGACGCGGTGGGAGCTTGTTGCATCGCTTGGCGCTCAGGGCGCCACGGGCGCGGTGGGCCCGCAGGGTCCGCAGGGCTCGACCGGCGCGACGGGCGCGGTTGGTCCGCAGGGTGCCACGGGCGCGACCGGTGCAACCGGCGCGCAGGGCGATGTCGGTCCGCAGGGTGCGACGGGTGCACAGGGTGCGCAGGGCGCGGTGGGTGCCACGGGCGCGACGGGCGCTCAGGGAGATGTCGGGCCTCAGGGTTCGCAGGGTGCCCAGGGTCCGCAGGGTGCCACCGGCGCGACGGGCGCTCAGGGTGATGTTGGTCCGATGGGTCTCTCGGGTCCTCAGGGCTCGACTGGTCCGCAGGGCGCCACCGGCGCGACGGGCGCCACCGGTGCTCAGGGGCCGCAGGGCGATATCGGTCCGGTGGGCCTGACCGGCGCCCAGGGAGCGCAGGGCGCGACGGGCGCGACGGGTTCGCAGGGCGCCCAGGGCGCCGCGGGCCCGCAGGGCATTCCCGGCGCGGCGTTCGCCAAGTACGTTGTCGGGCCGACGCTCACGGACGGGGCGACGCACACGAGCATCCAGGCGGCGATCAACGCCGCGGTGGGTGACGGGTTCGGCGGCGCTGGTCCGCAGACGGTGATCCTGGTCCGTCCGGGCACGTACACCGAGGATGTCGCGCTGGTGGCGGGCATCCACGTGCAGTCGGCGGTGGCGGACCGTTCGTTCGCGGCCGGTGTGAACGGCCAGGTGTCGTTCGCGACGGGCGGCGTGGTTTCGTGGAACGGGGTGGACATCAACGGCACGTCCGGCGGCACGGGCATCACGTTCGGCGGGGCGGCGAGCCAGCAGCTCTTCCTGAACAACGCCTTCGTCTACGGTAACAACGGGCCGGCCATCGACATGAGCAACACGGGGAGCGGCTCGAGCGTGACCGTCACGGGGGGCAACTTCCGGGCCACGACGGGCACGGTTGCTCCGGTGAGCGTGTCGGCGGGCACGATGTTCGCGCAGGACACGACGTTCCGCCAGTTCGGCGCGCTGCTCGACAACACGTCGATCAGCGTCACCGGGAGCGGTCACATCTACCTCAACAACGCGGACATCTTCGGCGTCGTCTCGCACGGCGGCGGCGACTCGTCCATCGCGGGCAGCACGGTGCGCAGCAACATCGCTCCGCCGGTGGTTGCGTCCGGCGGCGGCTCGCTGCTGCTGGCGGATACCGGCTTCTCGACGGGCACGCCCGGCACGCTGGTGTCGGATTCGGGCTCGGGGATGGTTTACTACTCGCAGCTGACCTGGACGCTGCCGACGCAGTCGATGCCCGGCACGGCGACGCTGCTCCCGGGCAGCGGTCCCACGGGCCCGCAGGGCCCGGCGGGTCCGCAGGGCGCGGTGGGTGCTGCGGGGTCGCAGGGCCCGACCGGGCCGGTGGGCCCGCAGGGTGCGACCGGGGCCACGGGCGCGACGGGCGTGCAGGGCCCGCAGGGCGTGGCCGGCGCGGACGGTGTGCAGGGCCCGATGGGCCCGGCGGGGGCGACGGGCGCGACAGGTGCAACGGGCGCTCAGGGCGCGGCGGGCCTGCCTGCGGCGCGGTACATCGTGAGCGACGACGGCGAGCCGGGCACGTACAGCACGGTCTCGGGCGCGATTGCGCAGGCGGTGGCCGACGGGTTTGGTCCTGCCAACCCCACGACGGTGCTCATCCGTCCGGGCAGCTACAACGAGCCGTCTGGCTGGGAGCTGCGGGGCGGCATCAACCTGGTGGCGGCGAACGGCGCGAAGAACTTCGCGACGAGCATCAGCGGCCAGGTCGTGTTCAACCCCACGGTGCCCAACAGCATCGTGACGCTGGTGGGCCTTGAGCTGTCGGCCGCGGCCGACGGTGACACGCTCTCGTTCGGCGGCACGGCCAACGGCAGCCAGATCTACATGGTGGACTGCGGCGTGTCGGCCAACGTGGGCGGCACGGACAGCGGCGGCAACGACGCCGTGCAGGTGAACGCGGTGCTGGGCGGCTCGACGCCGGGCATCATCGCGGACAACAGCATCTTCCGCTCGAACCGGTCGGGCGTGGCGGTGAACATGGTGAGCGGCACGTTCCAGGGGCGCGGCAACACCATCAACAGCACGGGTGGTGAGTCGGGCGTCTCGATGAACCTGGGCCCGGCGGGTCGTGCGTGGACGCGCGACATGGACTACAACGGGCGGGTGGTGGTGGGCAACAGCGTCAACTCGGCGACCAGCACGGTCTTCGAGGCCCGCCACAGCCAGTTCCGTGCCGGCAACAACCCCAGCGTGATCGACAACACCGGGGCGCGGATCCTCATCACGAACAGCCTGCTGGGCAGCCCCAACGGGACGTACGTGGGTGACGCGTTCACGAACGACAACGTCGGCACCATCTGGTACACGGACCTGGCGTTCGTCCCGGGGAACACGCTGAGCGTGCCGCCGGGCGCGACACTGCTGCCGGGCACCGGCCCGGCGGGCCCGCAGGGTGCTGCCGGCCCACAGGGCGTGGCGGGTGCTGACGGTGCGCAGGGCCCGATGGGTCCGGCGGGTGCGATGGGGGCGACGGGCCCGATCGGCCTGACGGGCGCGCAGGGTCCGCAGGGCGTGGCGGGTGCCGACGGGGCGCAGGGTGCGCAGGGCGCTCAGGGCCCGGCGGGCCCGGCCGGGGCTCCGGGCGTGCAGGGCCCGATGGGCCTGCCGGCTGCGCGGTACACGGTGAGCGATGACGGTGAGCCGGGCACGTACAGCTCGGTGAACGCCGCGATCGCGCAGGCCGTGATCGACGGCTTCGGCGCGTCCAACCCGGCGACGATCCTGGTCCGTCCGGGCACGTACAGCGAGGCGAGTCCGATCGGCCTGGTGCCGGGGGTCCACTTGGTGTCGGGCAACGGCGGGAAGAACTTCGGGACCACGATCCGTGGTCAGTTCGTGTTCAACCCGACGGTGACGGGCAGCGTGACGATCGTGGGCATCGAGCTTGAGCCGAACCCGGGGCAGACCGGTGACACGCTCTCGTTCGGCGGCACGGCGAGCGGCAGCCAGATCTACCTGGTGGACTGCGGCGTTACGTCGGGCACGACGGGCGAGGACGCGGTGGAGGTGAACGCGACGCTGGGCGGTTCGACGCCGGGCATCATCGCGGACAACAGCATCTTCCGGGCGACGGGCTCGGGCGTCGCGGTCAACATGGTCAGTGGCACGCTGCAGGGCCGGGGCAACACCATCAACGGCAATGCGTCGGGGATGGACGTGAGCCTCAACCTGGGCGCGTTCGGGCGTGCGTGGCTGCGTGACAACGACTTCAACAGCAAGGTGGTGGTGGGCAACACCGGGCAGAGCGGGACGGTGTTTGAGGCCCGCCACAGCCAGTTCCGGGCCGGGAACAGCCCGAGCGTGATGGACGGCACGGGCCCCAACGGGAGGATCCTGCTGGCGAACTGTTTGATGGGCACGCCCGGCGGCACCTACACGGGCGATGCGTTCACGGACAACACCAACGGCGCGATCTGGTATACCGACCTGGCGTTCGTGCCGGGCAACACGCTGACAGTTCCCCCCACCGCCACGCTGTTGGCGGGCACAGGGCCGGCGGGGCCGCAGGGCCCTGTCGGTCCGTCGGGAGCGACGGGTGCGACCGGCGCGACGGGGGCGCAGGGTCCGATCGGGCTGACTGGTCCGGCGGGTGCTGACGGCGCGCAGGGGGCCCAGGGAGCGCAAGGGCCGATTGGTCTGACAGGACCGGCTGGTGCTGATGGAGCGCAGGGTGCTCAGGGGCCGATCGGTCTGACGGGTGCGACAGGGCCTCAAGGGCCGACTGGACCTACAGGACTCACTGGTGCGACCGGACCTCAAGGCGCAACCGGCGCGAGTGCACCATTCACCATCTCTGGGCAGAACTCCTCCTATAGCCTGACAGGAAATACTGGATTCGGCGTGTCTGGAACGGCATTCGCAAAGGTTCAGGCCAACGGAGGGGCGGTCGCCACCAACGTGGTTGGTATGTACGGCTACGCAACCGGCACCAACACTCCTGTCTCCAGCCTTCCCTTGGCGGCGGGCACGTATGGCACTAGTGCTTCTCTCATCACATCTGTAGGTGTCCTGGGTTCAAACCGCTCTGCCACCGGGAGCGCAGCGGCTGGCGTTATGGGTGTCAGCACCGGTAACGACGGCACCGGTGTCTTTGGCGTCGATGGAGTTGCCACCGGAACCAACAGCGCCGGCGTCAGGGGTGTTACAGGTAATAACGCCAGTTACGGTGTTCTGGGCATCAATGAAGCAACCGGCACCACCTCGGTTGGCGTCCAAGGCCAAACGACGAATGGTCGTGGTGTTTCGGGCATCGCGTCTGGAACAGGCGGAGCAATCGGTGTGTTCGGTCAAGTGACCGGCGCGACGGGAGCGAACTACGGCGTGCTTGGTTCGATTCCTGCAACAGGTAGTTCTGGCGCAAGCGGTATTCGCGGTGAGAATCTCAACACTTCTGGCGGCGTTGGTGTGACAGCGTTCACGGCCGCGGCAACCGGCCGCTCGATTGTCGCGAGTGGATCGGTCTACGTTGACAACCGCAATACCGCGACACTCAATGGCGATGCATTGACGATTGATCTGCGGGCGGGACGCACGGCACGCGTCGATGCTGATGGTGTCTGGCAGGCCTATGGGTTCAACAACATCTCTGACAGATCCAAGAAGGAGAACTTCGCCACGCTGAACCAGGAGGAGACGCTCCAGAAGCTGCTCAGCCTTCCCATCACGCGGTGGAACTACATCGGCGACGACAAGGGCAGGCAGCACATCGGGCCCATGGCACAGGACTTCCACGAAGCATTCGGGCTCAATGGCTCTGACAACACCACAATCAGCACCTTGGATGGTCAGGGCGTTGCGCTCGCGGCGATCCAGGGTCTGAATGCGAAGCTCGAATCGCAGCTCAAGCAGCGGGATGCGCTGCTTGCGGAGCAAGGTGCGCAGCTCGAACAGCTGCAGGCTCGCGTGGCCAAGCTTGAGACAGGCTCGGGCGCTGGTGGCCTGACGATCCGGCAGACGGCCGGGCTGGGCATCATCGCCGGGGTTCCTGTTCTGGCGTTCGCCTGGTGGCGCCGGCGCAACAACAAGGAGGTCGCATGAACCGCACCATACTTAGCGCGGCGTTGGTCGCGTTCGCCGCATCCGCGGCTCTTGCTCAGGACGAGATCATCTGGTCCACCGTCGACGGCGGCGGTGGGACGTGCACGGACGGCGTGCTGACGATCATGGACGCCACGATCGGGCAGCCGGACGCCGGGGGGATGTCCGGGGGCGGGTACACGCTGCTGGGCGGGTACTGGGAGCCGGGCACGAACATCGGCTGTGACTCGATCGACTTCAACAACGACGGTCTGTTCCCGGACACGACGGACATCGACGACTTCCTGTCGGTGTTCTCCGGGGGGCCGTGCAGCACGGCGCCGGTGCCGGGGTGCAACGACATCGACTTCAACAACGACAGCCTGTTCCCTGACACGGCGGATATTGACGCCCTGCTGCTGGTGTTCAGCGGCGGGCCGTGCACGCAGTAGCAGTCTTTACACTCCTCCATAGGGCGCGCCGGGGTCAACACTTCGGCGCGTCTTTTCATTTGGGGCGGCCATGGTGGGGGTGATCGGGCCCGTGCGACCGCCCCCTGTCCGGGGTGAACTTGCGGGTCGTGGCGGGGGGTGTGCAACCGGGTGGGGATGGGGCCTTTATACATCCATGCCACGGCCGAGCGCCCGGGTTTTACGGGTGGTTGGGCGGCGATGGAGAACTGCCATGAAGGGACTTTGGGCTGTCTGCGGTGCGTTCGGGCTCGCCTTTGCCGGGTGGGGGCAGTGCACGCCGGGGTATGAGTCTGCGGGATTTCCCGGGGCGCTGCGGGGTTCGGGTATGTTCGCGGGGAACTACACGACGGGCGAGGTGTCGTGCGCGGTGCGATGGGACCCGGATGGGGCGGGGCCGCTGCCGGAGTGGCTGGTGGTGGGCGGGGCGTTTTCCACGATCGACAACATCCCGGCGGTGAACGTGGCGGGGTGGGACGGGCAGGCGTGGCATGCGATTGGGGCGGGGGTTGGGTCGGTCAGCAGCCAGGAGGCCGTGTATTCGCTCGCGGTGTACAACGGTTCGCTGTATGCCGGGGGGCGGTTTGCGCGGTCCGGTTCGCTCACGGCGACGCTGAACGGGGTTGCGCGGTTTGACGGGACGAACTGGGTGGCAGTGGGCACGGGTGTGCCTGCGAACAACAGCAACACGATCGTGCACGCGGTCGCGTCGTTCAACGGCGACCTGTACGCGGGCGGCGGGTTTGGAAACTTCAACCAGATGAACGTGGCGAGGTGGAACGGGACGCAGTGGCTTCCGGTGGCCGGCGGGCTGGGGACGTCGACGTCGAGCGGGAGTGCGCGGGCACCGGTCATGTCGCTGGTGGTGCACATGGGGAGTCTGTACGCGGGCGGTGCGTTTCAGACCTCGAATGTGCCGCCGTACGGCGTGGTATCGGTGGCGAGGTTGAACCAGGCCACGGGGTGGGAGATGGTGGGGGCCGGGCTGGGCGGGAGCGGGACGACGACGGTCGTGCAGTCGCTGGTGAGCGACGGGGCGGACCTGCTGGCGGTGGGGAAGATCCCCGCGTTGGCGCCGAGCGTGGAGGGGCAGATTGCGCGGTGGGACGGGGCTGCGTGGACGCCGATGCTCACGACGCCGAACACGGTGCCGCTGAACAGCGCCGGGCGTCTGGGCGCGGACCTGCTGGTGGGGAGCGATGCGATGCGTCTGCAGCGGGTGAGCGGGAACGGGCTTGAGTATGTGGGGCCGCAGTTGTACGAGGCGGGGACGGCGGTGGGGTCTGACCAGCGGAAGACGATCGTGCTGGGTCCGGTGGCGGGCGGGGTGCTGATCGGCGGCAACTTCCGTCGGTCGGACACGGCGGACGTGGACTGGCGGTTCTTCAACTCTCTGGCGGTGTGGGACGGGGCGGCGTATTCGCCTCTTTCCCTGGCTCCGGACAAGACGATCGGGGCGTTTGCGAGGTACAACGGGGAGTTGTACGCGGTGGGCTCGTTCCTGTACGTGAACAACCAGCGGTGCAACCGGGTGGCGCGTGCGGGCGGGGCCACGTGGGTTCCGCTGGGCGACGGCACGGGGCTGAACGGGCGGGCGCACTGCGCGGTGGAGTGGAACGGGAGGCTGGTGGTGGGTGGGCTTTTCACGCAGGCCGGGGGGCAGGCGGCGTCGCGGGTGGCGGCGTGGAACGGGGCGGCGTGGGAGGCGATGGGCGCGGGTGTGCCGGAGTCGGGCGTGCGTCGCCTGATCAACTACAACGGCCAGCTGCTGGCGGTGTGCGGCGACTTCACGTACATCACGGACTTCTTCACGCCGGTGCTGCGGCGGTGGGACGGCGCTGCGTGGGTGGTCTTCGGGAATCCTGACGGGAGTGACGCGAACTTCATGAACCCGGTCGTGCACAACAGCGAGCTGTACGCGGCGAGGTCGGTTTCGGAGGGGACCGTGCGGTGGAGCGGCACGGCGTGGGTGGCGGTGTCGGATCCTGCGCAGCCCGTAACGCCGCTGGGCGTGTGGCAGGGGTCGCTGCTCGGGGTGGGCGCGGGCTCCACGTGCAGGCTGGGCGCTGGGGGGTGGGAGGTCATTTCCGCCCAGGTGCCTTCGGTGCAGAATGCGCTGGCGGGGTTCGAGCACGAGGGCTTCTTCTTCCTGGGGGGCATGAACGGGAGTGTGCCGCAGCTTGTGAGCTGGAACGGGACTTCGTGGCTTTTCCACAGCGCGGTGGCGAACGCTGTGCCGACGGTGGCGAACTGCAACATCTCGGCGTTTGCGGAGCAGAACGGCCGGCTGCTGGTGGGGGGCGGCATGGGTGGCATCAGTTTCGTGACCCCCACGTTGTCGTACCGGCCGTCACAATCGCTTGCCTATGTGGACATGCCGGACGTGGCTGTGTTCCTGGCGGTGCCGCAGGCGCGGCTCATCGGGCCCGGGCAGTCGACCACGCTGGCGGTGTCGGTGATGAACCCTGCGGGGGTGACTTACCAGTGGCGGCGTGACGGCGTCGACCTGTTGGACGGGGTGCAGGCGGATGGCTCGACGGTGCTGGGCGCGCAGGGCGCTTCGATGGAGGTCGGCAACGCGGCGGAGCCCGGGGGGGCGTACAGCGTGCGTGTCACGCGTGCGGGGTGTTCGTCGGTGACGGCGTCGGTGGCGGTGACGGTGGGGTGTGACTCCATCGACTTCAACCAGGACTCGCTGTTCCCCGACGCGCAGGACATTGCAGACTTCCTGACGGTGTTTGGCGGGGGGGCGTGCCCGACAGGGTTATGCAACGACATCGACTTCAACAACGACACGCTGTTTCCTGATGTGGAGGACATTGCGGTGCTGCTGAGGGTGTTCAGCGGCGGGCCCTGCGGTTCGTGAGCGGGCTATGCTGGTCCCGTGCGATTGCTGCCTCAGGAAGACACTTCCGCGTCGGTGGTGCAAGAGACTGGTGCACAAGGTGTTGCGCATAGTCACGGGGCGATGAGTGCCGCGCCGGATGCCGTGCCTGCGGCGTCCATCCACTGGAATTGGTTGCTCCTGGGTCCGGCGGTGGTGCTGGTGGTGGTGGGGGTGTGGCTGACGCGTGGGCGTCGTGAGGAGTTCGAGGAGGAGCGGCGGGTGCGCCGGCTGGAAGTGCTTGGGGGGAAAGAATCTGCGCAGGCGTGGTATGCGCGGGCAAAGGAATGGCGGATGCGGCTGAGCGACCCGACACGGATGGTGGTTGGGTTGTCGGCGGTGTTGCTGGGCTACCACGTGGTCGCGTGGACGACGAGTGATCGTCTGCTGGCGGTGCCGGTGGAGCGCTGGTGGGTGCTTGCGTTGCTGATTTTGGTGGGGGTAGGCGCGAGCCTGGGGATGGACCGGAAGCAGCGCGGCGCGTTGCCGGGTGGGTGAGTGCGCGGGGTCGGTTACACACTGGTGACTGTTGTCAGGGGAACATGCGGGTGTGTGTTCCGTATCCTGCAACGGTGCGCCGCGGGTGCGCGGCAGGGCGTGCAAAGGTGGGTAAAGGCGGTTAGTATCCCGCCCCCTTCCGCGGCCCGTCGTTTACGGTCCGGCGGGCGGGGCATGCCAGCCTAATCAGAGGAAGCACGATCATGCCGTCATCCAACACATGCTGGGGCATCGAGATCGGGGCGAACGCCATCAAGGCGATCAAACTGGAGGCCACGGGCGAGGGCAAGTGCCGCGTCGTGGACTTTGCGGTGGTGCAGCATCCGAAGGTGCTGAGCACGCCGGACGTGAACGCGAGCGACGTGATCCGGGTGTCGCTGGGGCAGCTTTCGAGTCAGCTGGACTTCGGGAAGGCGTCGGTGGCGCTGTCGATCCCGGGGCACAGCAGCTTTGCGCGGTTCGCGAAGCTGCCGCCGGTGGAGCCGAAGAAGGTTCCGGAGATCGTGAAGTTCGAGGCGATGCAGCAGATCCCTTTCCCTCTGGAGCAGGTGGAGTGGGACTACCAGACGTTTGTGACGCCGGACTCGCCGGACGTTGAGGTGGGTATTTTCGCGGTGACGAAGGAGCGGATCAACGAGCGTCTGCAGATGCTTGCGGACGTGGGGATCACTCCGGACTACGTGGTGCTGAGCCCGATCGGGGTGTACAACGCGCTGGCGTACGACCTGGACTTCAACGACAAGACGCCGGGCACGATCGTGGTGGACATCGGGACGACGAGCACGGACCTTGTGATCGCGACGCCCGGGCGTGTGTGGGTGAGGACGTTCCCGCTGGGTGGTCACCAGTTCACCGAGGCGCTGGTGAACCAGTTCCAGCTTTCGTACCCGAAGGCGGAGAAGCTGAAGCGTGAGGCGCAGGACACGAAGCATGCGCGGCAGGTGTTCCAGGCGATGCGTCCGGTGTTCACGGACCTGGCGCAGGACATCCAGCGTTCGATCGGGTACTTCCAGAGCCTGAACAAGGACGCGCAGCTGACGCGCGTGATCGGCGTGGGCAGCACGTGGCGTCTGCCGGGCCTGAGGAAGTACCTCAAGCAGCAGCTGGGTCTTGACGTGTACCGCGTGGAGTACTTCAAGAAGATCAACATGGGGGTGGCGGGCATCGAGGGCGCCGAGGACAGCGAGGACGGCGGCCAGCAGCAGGTGGCGGAGGGGGCGGGCAAGGGGCACGCGTTCAACGACGCCTCGCTCAACCTGGTCACGGCGTACGGGCTTGCGCTGCAGGGCTTGGGGCTGAACGCGGTGGGCGGGAACCTGATGCCGTCCACGGTGATCCGCCGGTCGATGTGGCGTGAGA
This sequence comes from Phycisphaerales bacterium, assembly GCA_046350475.1. GTDB lineage: Bacteria > Planctomycetota > Phycisphaerae > Phycisphaerales > UBA1924 > BJHL01. Next base: position 1,478,598 of record JAXMAJ010000001.1, read on the forward strand.
AGACGCGGTACTTCGGGATGGCGGCGGGGATCGCGGCGGCGGCGGCGGGCGTGATGTTCGTCGGGCCTGTGCGGAACTACTTTGCGGTGAAGGGCACGACCAAGCCGCCGGTGATCCAGCAGGCGGTGCAGCGGTACACGCAGCTCAAGGGTGAGGCGGACGAGGCGAAGGTGCTGAGCGCCGAGGGTTCGGACCTGCGGGCGGCGAACATGATCGTGCTGCAGGACGACCGCGGCGTGTACAACATGCTGGTGGGTGACGTGCAGAGGATGTTCCAGGCGGGCGATGACGCGAAGGCTTCGTGGGGCGCCAAGGTGCAGGAGCCCGGCAAGGAGCCCCCGAAGATGCCCGAGGGTGCGGCGTTCTCGCTGGACGTGCTTTCGACGAGCTACATCCCGCCGGCGGGCGGTCAGAACACGGGCACGGAGGTGGGGCGGGACTTTGCCCCGGAGCCGATCGCGGCGTTCCCGTGCATCCGCGTGCAGATGCAGGTGAGCACGGCGGTGCCCGAGCCGCAGCGGTTCGTGGACGCGACGGTGCAGAAGTGGCTGCGTGAGAACAAGGTGCGGGCGGGGGTGCCGTACGAGATCTTCTTTGACGAGAAGCGGATGTCGCTGTTCCAGGAGGTCAAGGCGAACGAGCCGACGGACGGGCGTCCGCTGGTGATCAGCGATCAGGGCGGGTCCAGCGGCCTGCCTGCGTCCCGCCAGGACAGGGACGCGCGGGGTCCGCTGGCTCGTCCGGGGGCTCGTCCCTCGGCCCTGCCGGGCGGTCGCCCGCCGGGAGTGCCGGCGCCGAAGCTGATGGGCGCTGGCCCGGAGGCGGGGAGCGCGAGTTCGACGAGCATTGATGGTCTGGCGCCGCTGGCCCCGCCGGCGGGCTCGGAGGTGGTGGACACGGGGCGTGCGGTGTATGTGTGGTACATGGCGTTCAAGCCGGCAGCGCCCGCTGAAGGGGCCGAGGGAGGTGGCAAGTGAAGTTCAAGCCCATGCTCGAGTGGCTCAAGGCGAACCTGTGGATCGTGATCTTCTCCGTGCTGGTGGTGGTGCTGCTTCCGGCGTCGTTCTTCGTGAGCCGGGTGTGGAACAAGAAGATCCTGGCCGACCAGCAGCTGGAGGCGTCCAAGGAGTACAAGCTCATCCAGGACGCGTCGGTCAAGTACAACCTGCCGCAGTTTGACGCGAAGGTGGCGGCGGTGACGACGCCCGCCATGGCGCCCAACTCCGCGGTGACGGCGTTCTTCAAGCGGGCGAAGGAGACGGCCGCGGCGCAGGTGGGGGCGGTGGCGCAGAAGGCCATCGACTTCAACAAGGGCGTGGGGCCGGAGGCGGCGGCGGTGGGGCGGGGCGAGTTCGTGCCGCTGGTGGGCGGCCTGTTCCCGAAGGTGGAGATGAGCGCCGAGGAGGCGAAGGACCCGAACGTTGCGCGTGACAAGGAGCAGGCCAAGCTCAACGAGATGGAGGACAAGCTCCTGGGCAAGCGTGGCAACAAGAACCCGTACCTCGAGCTGCTGGCGCGGGTGAACGCGGGGGCGCCGGAGAGCAACGACGCGCTGTTCGCGACCCTGAAGGAGGAGCGTCGGCGCGAGGAGGAGAAGATCACGCAGAACAAGCGGAAGCTCGACGACGCGGAGTCGAAGGAGCTTGCGGAGCGCATCGTGGGGGCGCGGCTGGGGCAGTACCGGTCGCGGGCGCAGTCCATCAGCTTCTACATGACCAAGGAAGCGTTCCCCATGCCCGTGGCGGATGAGACGAAGACGCGCGGCACGGCGGTCGACACGGGCGACCTCATCGAGCCGTTCGCGAACATCGCGTGGGACAGCATTGACCGCAAGGACCTGACGCGGCCCAAGCTGTTCATGCACCAGTGGAACCTGTGGGTGCTGTCCGACCTGCTGAGCGCGGTGCGCCTGGCGAACACCGGCCCGGACGGGCGGGCGCTCCACGTGGAGGACGGGGTGGTGAAGCGGGTGCAGGGCATCGTTCTCCGCAACCCGGAGGGCATGAAGACGCTGGACCCCAGGCCGGTCAATCCGGACGAGACGGCCACGGCGGCGACGCCGCCCGCGGCGCCGGCGGAGACGACGCCCGGGATCGCGGCGCTGGACCGGTCGGTGTCCATCACCGGGAGGGCGCGGGGCGGCTGGAACAAGTACTACGAGGTGCGGCGTGCGGAGATGACGTGCGTCGTCTCGTCGGCCCGTCTGCAGGACTTCCTGCGCGCGATCGCCCAGACCAACTACATGACCGTCACCGACCTGGACGTGGACACGCCGGTGGACGTGTGGGCGGACCTGGCGGAGGGTTACTACTACGGCACGGAGCATGTGCTGCGTGTCCGCGTGTCGGTCGAGAGCGTCTGGCTCAAGGACTGGCTGCAGCCGCTGATGCCCACGGAGATCATGGGTGCGCTGGGCATGGAGGTGCCCGCCGAGGCGGCGCCGGCGGCGACCGCCCCGGGCGGGGGCGGCTGAGGCCGGTTTGTCTGCAACCACCGGGTACGAACCTGATCGAACAGTCAGTCTGAGGGACCTGTCATGAAACTCAAGGGCATCAACCCGTTCGAGCAGCACGTTGAGAAGATCATCATCGGGGGCTGCGGCGTTGCGTTCGTGGGGGCGCTGGCGTGGCAGTTTTTCTTTTCCGAGTCCGAGGTGACCGTGGGCAAGGACTCGGTCCCCGTCTCCAGGGCGTTTGAGCCTGCGGAGAAGGAGGCCAAGAACAAGCTTGCGCAGATGGACGACGCCAACCCGAAGAACATGCCGGAGCTGCCGAAGATCGACCTGAGCGGGGGGCTCAGGCTGGGTTCTCACCTGGCGCTTCCGGAGGCGGCGGGCAAAGCGGTGGCGATGGGCCGGGACTCGGGCGTGGGGAGCATCAAGGTGAAGGGCGGCCCCTCGGTAAACGTGCAGCTGGGCCTGCCGGTGGTGCCGGCGACGGCCAAGCCGTTCGCCCTGGCGTTCCGGAACACGGTGAACCCGGTGGAGAAGTTCCGCTCGGCGGAGCTTTCGAAGCTGTTGCCTGAGCAGCAGCCGTTCGACAAGGCGGCGGTGAGCGTCGAGGCGGAGTTTGACGGCAAGGCGCTGCTGGCCTCGCTGTCGGCCGACCCGGACGGGGCGGGGCCGCTGGCGCCGATCCCGAAGAACTGGATCGAGGAGGCGGGCAGCCAGCAGGTGGAGATCGTGGGGGTTCAGATCGAGCGTCGCACGGTCCGCAGGGCGGATGGCACGGCTCCCTCGGCGGAGGAAACCGTTCCGATCGGCGTGATCCCCGGGAGGACGGACCCGGTTTCGTACTGGAAGGAGCATGCTCACAGCGCGTCGGACGTGCCGTCGCTGCTGGAGGACGTGCGTGACGCGATCGAGGACATTCAGCGGCCGCCGTACCTGGACACTATTGCGGGCGTCGAGTGGGCGCCGCCGAGGGACATGCTCCTGGAGCTGCAGCCGGAGGGCGCGAGCCGGAAGGATGTGCGGACGGCGGTCATCAAGCGCGAGCTCAAGAAGCTGGACCGGCGGATTGCATCGCTGGGCGGCGCCAAGGGGCCGGCCATGCGTGACGGCCCTCGTCCACCGGCCGGTCCGGGGGCCGGGGGGGGGCGTCCTGGCGGTCCGGGTAGCGGCCCGGGGCGTGGCATGGCCCCGCAGACGCAGCCTGGGCGTGAGGGGGGCGGCGACAAGCCGAACAGCCAGGACGACCAGGCGGAGAAGACACGCCAGAAGAACCTGGAGCGGTTGCGCAAGAAGCGAGAGGATCTTGTCAAGGAGCTGCAGGCGCTGGGGGACAAGTCGCAGCCCGTGGAGGGCGACGCCGGTCTCCCGGTCGCGGCGGTGCCGGTGTTCCAGAACGAGAAGGTGAAGCTGTGGGCGCACGACCTGACGGTGGAGCCGGGCGCTGTGTACCAGTACCGCATGCGGGTGGTGGTGAACAACCCGCTCTTCGAGCGTTCGCTGCAGAACGAGCAGGCGGCGCTGGCCAAGCAGCAGCTCATTGAGGGCGGGTGGTCTGACTGGAGCGACGCGGTTGATGTGGGGCGCGACCGTTACTTCTTCATCACGAATGCGGTTTCGCACGACGGCGTGTCGGGCCGGCCCCGGGCGACGGCGGAGCTCTTTGTGTTCTATTACGGCTACTACCGGAGCGGCAGCGCGAGCGTGGAGCCTGGTGACGTGATGAACGCCAAGGCGACGCTGCCGGATCTGCTGCTGGCGGACATGGCGACGCTGGAAACGGCGTTCCGCAACAGTCCTGGTGGCGAGGTGCCGCCGCTCGACCCGATCAAGCGGAAGGCGGGCGAGGAGGGCACGACGCCTCCGCCTCCCGGGGCGCCGCCCCGGCCGGGCCCCAGCGGGCCTGGTCGCTTGAATGACCCGCGTGCGGCTGCGGCTCTCACGCCGGACCAGATCATGACGGTGGGGGCTCCGCAGGAGATTCCCCTGCCTGTGGACGCGATTCTGATGGACGTGGTTGCGGCTCTGGGTCAGACGGGTGGCGGCCAGGAGCGGTTCGACGTGACATTCCGCGACCAGACGGGTGCTTTGGTGACGATTTCTCCGGATCGGGACCGGTCGCGGCCAGAGTACAAGGTGGTGGACGCGTCGGCGAAGGCGGGCCGGGACCAGGGCAAGACACCCCCTCCTGAGGTGGAAGAACCCGATAATTTCATTCCGGTGAAGCGTGAGCGGCCAACGAACCCAGGGGCCGGTGGCGGGGGTGGTGGCGGCTAACGTGAGAGAATGCATGGATTTATGCACCGGCGGGGCCAAATGGTCCCGCCGTTTGCTTGACTCCCGGGATAGAAAACCTAAAGTCCCCTCCCCCCCGAGAGCATCCGATGAGGGTGAGCAAAGGGGCCGGATCTTTGACAACCGGATACAGGCGACTATCTCTCCCTGCAATCTTCAGGAGCGGGGGGAGATGCTGCAAGCAAGATTGAAATGCAGCGCCAAGGCGAAAGATTGACGTGCCCAGCACGGACCAACCGGTGTTTCATTGGTTGGCGAGAGCTGGGTGCCCGGTCCTCGAGAGGCACTCACGGGGTAACGACCGTGGGGCCAAACTCAAGCTCTAGGGACGGGCCAGGTCTGTCAGCGTGTCGGCGTGTGAGGCGGGAGCTCGGTGCAAGCCGGGTGACCGAAGATCACGGCGTCAGGTTGGCGTGACCGGACAATAAGGGCGCACGACGGATGTCTTGGTATCGAGAGGCGATGAAGGACGCTGGAACCTGCGATAAGCCATAGGGAGCCGGTAACCAGGCTGTGATCTATGGATTTCCGAATGGGGCAACCCACCCGCAAGGGTACTTCACTCTGAATGTATAGGGGTGAAGGGCGAACGCAGAGAACTGAAACATCTCAGTACCTGCAGGAAAAGAAAGCAACCGCGATTCCGTAAGTAGCGGCGAGCGAAAGCGGACAAGTCTGAGCGAACTCGCTGGAATGCGAGACCGAAGAAGGTGAAAGTCCTGTAGTCAGACGTTAAGCCCATAGAGTAAACTCGGGCTCGGGAAACCCGGGTTGAAGATGGGGGGTCCACCCTCCAAGGCTAAATACTCCTCGATAACCGATAGTGAACCAGTAAGGCGACTGAACGATGAAAACCACCGCGTCGAGCGGGGTGAAAGAGTAGCTGAAATCGTGCGCTTACAAGCGGTCGGAGCCCGCAAGGGTGACGGCGTGCTTTTTGCATAATGAGCCGGCGAGTTACGCTCTACGGCGAGCCTAAGGCCCAACGGGCCGGAGGCGGAGCGAAAGCGAGTCCGAATAGGGCGCTAAGTCGTAGGGTGTAGACGCGAAACCTTGTGATCTACCGTTGGTCAGACTGAAGGGCGGGTAACACCGCCTGGAGGGTCGAACGGGTGACCGTTGAAAAGGTCTCCGATGAACTGACGGGAGGACTCAAAGTGTAATCAAACTGGGAGATAGCTCGTTCTCTCCGAAATAACTTTAGGGTTAGCCTCAGAAAGTAGTACTTGGGGGTAGAGCGACTGGATGGCTTGAGCGGCCTACCCGGCTAGCCGGGCCAACCAAACTCCGAATACCAAGTGCGTAATTCTGGGAGATAGACGGTGAGTGACAATATCCATCGTCAAGAGGAGAACAATCCTCATCACCAGCTAAGGTCCCTCATCTCTGCTCAGTTCGAAAGGAAGTTGGATTGCAGTGACATCCAGGATGTTGGCTTAGAAGCAGCCACCATTTAAAGAGTGCGTAACAGCTCACTGGACGAGGAATCCAGCGCCGATAATGATCGGGAATAAGCAGAGAGCCGAAGCTGTGGGCGCGTAAGCGCGGTAGGAGAGCGTTCTTGACAGCGGCGAAGCGGTTCCGTAAGGGTCCGTGGAGCGTCAAGAAGTGAATATGCCGGCTTGAGTAACGATTAACCAGGTGAGAATCCTGGTCGCCGAATATCCAAGGTTTCCTGGGCAAGGTCATTCCGCCCAGGGTTAGCCGGGACCTAAGGCAAGGCCGAAAGGCGTAGTCGATGGACATCAGGTTAATATTCCTGAGCCTTCAGCGGGAACGGATTGGCAGAGCTCCGCGGGACTGTTAGACGTCCAGGCCCTTGTGGCCGATGCGGGGTGAGCTGGTTCCTAGAAAAGCCGCTGATTAGCCCGTACCAAAACTGACACAGGTGGATGTGGCGAATAGCCTAAGGCGCGCGAGAGAACGGTCGTGAAGGAACTAGGCAATTTAACCCCGTAAGTTAGCGATAAGGGGGGCCTCCTTCGCAAGAAGAGGCCGCAGAGAAAAGGGTCTGGGAACTGTTTATCAAAAACTCAGCTCTGTGCTAAGACGCAAGTCGACGTATACAGAGTGACGCTTGCCCGATGCCGGAATGTCAAGAGAGCGGGTCATCGCAAGAGAAGCTCGCAATCGAAGCACCGGTGAATGGCGGCCGTAACTATGACGGTCCTAAGGTAGCGAAGTTCCTTGTCGGGTAAGTTCCGACGCGCATGAATAGCGTAATCACTGGAGCACTGTCTCCACGACCGACTCGGTGAAATAGTAGTGGCGGTGAAGATGCCGCCTACCCGCAGCAAGACGGAAAGACCCCGTGGACCTTCACTATAGACCCGTATTGGCCACGAGCATTCACTGCGTAGCATAGGTGGGAGGCTTTGAAGCCTGGATTCCGGTCCAGGAACAGCCGTAGGTGAAATACCACCCTGTGTACGTTTGTGGCCTAACCTCGACTCCCATGAATCTGGGCGAGGGACAGTGCGCGTCGGGTAGTTTGACTGGGGCGGTCTCCTCCCAAAGTGTAACGGAGGAGCGCAAAGTTCGGCTCAGCACGGATGGAAACCGTGCCTCGAGTGTAAGAGCACAAGCCGGATTTACTGTGAGAGCGACGGCTCGAACAGTCTCGAAAGAGGGCTCTAGTGATCCTGCGATCCCGTGTGGAAGGGTCGTAGCTCAACGGATAAAAGGTACCCCGGGGATAACAGGCTGATCGCTCCCGAGCGTCCATAGCGGCGGAGCGGTTTGGCACCTCGATGTCGGCCCATCACATCCTGGGACTGAAGGCGGCCCCAAGGGTTCGGCTGTTCGCCGATTAAAGTGGTACGCGAGCTGGGTTCAGACCGGCGTGAGCCAGGTCGGTCCCTATCTGTTGTGGGCGTTGCAGGCTTGAGTGGAGTCAACCTTAGTACGAGAGGATTGGGTTGGACGTACCCCTGGTGATCCAGTTGCACTGCTAAGTGCACCGCTGGGTAGCTACGTACGGCAGGGATAACCGCTGAAAGCATCTAAGCGGGAAGCCCCCCACAAGATGAGGCCTGCTTGTCGCAAGACGAAAGACCCCTGGGAGACTACCAGGTTGATAGGCCGCAGGTGTAAGGGCAGAAATGCCTTGAGCCGAGCGGTACTAACGGTCGAATGTCCTGTCACGTCAACCAGCCGCCGTGGTCGTGCCCAGAGCACGAACGGCACGGTTGACCAGACGTCAAAGTTTCACTTGGCGTTGCATCTGATTGCTTGCATGCATGTTTTCAAAGACACAGTCGCCTGTCCGGTGACTGGTGCTGCGGCCGAAAGGCCTCGACACCGGTTTGTCGGTGAATATAAGCAAAGGGAGACACCTGTTCCCATCCCGAACACAGCAGTTAAGCCTTTGCTGCCGATGATACTTCTCTGAGGGAAAGTAGGTCATCGCCGACTTCTGGGTCTTGCAAGGTAAACCTTGCAGGACCCTTTTTCTTTTTTGCCCGGCCGGGGCCGCGGCGCGGTCGGCTGGGCGTTCGCGGGCCGGGCGGCCGCGCGGCCCGGGCGCCCATTCCCACCATTTCCTATACTGGTGTCCCGCCAAGGACCAGACACGGTTGACCACCTTCCCTGCCCAGAATGCCCCGAGTTCGCCCGGCTCGCCGGCCCTTCGTGGGGTCTCTGAGCTGCGTTCGTTCGCTTCCCTGCTGAACCCAGGGGCGATGGCGGCGGACCTGTGGGGGCGCCGGGCGCTGATCTGGCAGTTTGCCCTCCGCAGCGTGGGGGAACGCAATCGTGGTTCGCACCTGGGGCTGCTGTGGACGGTTCTGCAGCCGCTGCTGATGCTGGGCGTCTACACCTTCGTCTTTGCGGTCGTGTGGCAGGCCAAGTGGGGGCTGGGTGAGGGCGGCGCGGGCACTTCGTCGTTCGCGCTCACCGTGTTCGCGGGGCTGCTGCTGTTCGAGGTGTTCGGGGCGAGCGTGGGGCAGGCGCCCTCGCTGGTGGTGTCGAACCCCAACTACGTGAAGAAGGTCGTGTTTCCCCTTGAGGTGCTCCCTGTCGCATCGGTTGTGGCGGCAACGCTGCTGGCGGGGATCAGCGTGTGCGTGCTGCTGACCTCGAAGGCGCTGCTCGGGGCGGGGGCGTTCGGTGGCGAGGGCGCCAGGGTGTCGGCGACGTTGTACATGTTCCCGCTTGTCCTGCCTGCGCTGGTGTCGCTGGCGGCGGGGGTGTCGATGGCGCTGGCGGCGGTGGGGGTTTTCCTGAGGGATATTCGGCCGCTGGTGCAGGGCATGCTGCTGCAGGTGTTGTTCTTCATGACTCCGATCTTCTACCCCATCGAGCGGGTGCCGGGGGCGTTCAGGGCGGTGCTGGCGTGGAATCCGCTTGCGGTGGTTGTGGAGAGCGGTCGGCGGACGCTGGTGATGGGGAGGGCGCCGGACTGGTTCGCCCTGGGCGTGGTGACGCTGGCGGGGCTGGTGGTGCTGCAGGTGGGGTACGCGGTGTTCATGAAGTCCAAGCGGGGGTTCGCGGATGTCCTCTAGCACGGCGCATGCAGCTTCCGCGGTGGAGCCCAAGCCCGATACGGGGGCGCCCGCGACGATCCGGGTGCGCGGGCTGGGCAAGTGCTATCACATTTATGACAGGCCTCAGGACCGGCTGAAGCAGGCGGTGTTCCGTCCGTTCGGCCGGAAGTACTACCGCGACTTCTGGGCGTTGCGGGATGTGTCGCTGGAGGTGCGGCGGGGCGAGGCGGTGGGGGTCCTGGGGCGGAACGGCAGCGGGAAGAGCACCCTGCTGCAGATCATCGCGGGGACATTGGCGCCGACGGCGGGCACGGCGGAGGTTGCGGGGCGTGTGGCGGCGCTGCTGGAGCTGGGGAGCGGTTTCAACCCGGAGTTCACGGGGCGGGAGAATGTGTATCTGAACGGGGCGATCCTGGGGCTGACGCGTGCGCAGGTGGACGGGCGGTTCGATGCGATCGCGGGGTTCGCGGACATCGGGCAGTTCCTGGACCAGCCGGTCAAGACGTACAGCAGCGGCATGCTGGTGCGGCTCGCGTTTGCGGTGCAGGTGCAGCTGGAGCCGGACGTGCTGATCGTGGACGAGGCGCTGGCGGTGGGTGACGCGCTGTTCCAGAAGCGGTGCTTCCAGCGGATCGAGGAGCTGCGGGCGCGGGGCGTGACCCTGCTGTTCGTGAGCCACGACCAGGAGGCGGTGCGGAGTCTGACGGATCGGGCGGTGCTGCTGGAGGGGGGGAGGGTGCGTGCTTCGGGATCATCGGGCGAGGTGCTGCTGGACTACCGGCGGCTGCTGCACGATCAGGAGAAGCGGTACTTTGCCCACGTGCTGAAGGACCGGGTGCAGCAGGCGGCGCCGCCGCCCCCGCACGGGCATGGAGCGGCGATGTCGTTCGGCGACCTGGATGCGGAGGTGCTGTCGGCCGAGGTGCTGGACGGCGGTGGGCAGCCTGCCCAGTACTTCGTGCCCGGGGAAGTCGTGCGCGTGCGGGTGCGGTTCGTTTCGCGTGTGGCGCAGGACCGGCTGAACGTTTCGGTGCGTGTGCGCAACCGGCAGGGCGTGAAGATCCACTCGTGGGGGACGCTGAACCAGGACATGGCGGGCTGGGGTGCCGGCACGCTGGCGCCGGGGGCGTCGTTCTGGGAGCGGGGCTTCGCGGCCGGCGAAGAATGCACTGTGGAGTTTGAGTTCGGGTGCACGCTGGGGACGGACCTGTACGAGGTGCAGGCGTGCGTGACGCACGAGGAGGACCGGTTCATGCAGGCGCAGCGGGTGCTGCACTGGCGGGACGAGGCGGCGTTCTTCCACGTGAACGTCCGGCGGGACGAGCACTTTTTCGGTGGTGTGTGCGACCTCAGGATGAAAGCCCATGTCGTCGGTGAGTAAGTCTTCCATGCAGCCCGGGCCCGCGTCGGCCCCCCCGCCGGGGTGTGATTCCGCGGAGCAGTGGCTGGCCCACGAGGAGTCCAGGCGCCAGCGTGCGGTGCGCGCGGGGGTGCTGGCGGATGCGGTGCTTTCCTGCTGCGGCGTGGGGAGCGTGCTGGAGGTGGGGTGCGGGGGCGGTGCGCTGCTGCGGGAGCTGGCGGCGCGGGGCTGTGATGCGCGGGGCATTGATGTGTCGGAGGAGGCGGTGCGCGGGGCGGCGCGGTGGCAGTACCCGCGTGTGGCGGTGGGGGATGTCCGTGCCCTGCAGGAGGAAGGTGCGGTGGACACGGTGGTCGCGGTGGACGTGCTGCACTTCCTCGAGGAGCACGAGGTGCCGGGTGCCCTGGGGGCGATCGCGCGGGCCACGCGGGGCGCGGTGTTCCTGCGCGTGTCCACGCTGCCGGTCGACGAGCGGCCCCAACACCGGACAGCGCGGGGGCGTGAATGGTGGCAGCAGCGCTGCTTCGAGGCGGGGCTGCGGACCCATCCGCGGGCGCTGCTCGCGGCGCCGTACGACCAGATGGACTCCCAGGTCGACAGCGTGACGCTGGTGCTGGAGAAGCTGCCCGAGGCGGCAGGGCGGTGGCCGCTGGCGCGGCTGGCTGAGGAGAAGCAGCTGCACATGGACATGCTGCGCGAGCCGGGGCGCAGGGCGGACGCGCATGTCGCGCGGTACGCGCTTGCGGCGGGGCTTGTGCGGCCGGGTGATCGCGTGCTCGATGTGGCCTGCGGGCTGGGGTATGGTTCTCACGTCATCGCGCACAACAGCCGGGCGGGGAGCGTTCTGGGCGTCGACCTGGACGCGGGGAGCGTTGCGTACGCCTCTGCGCTGCACGGCGGCACGGGGCGCGTGTCGTTTCAGGCGGGGGACGCGCAGGACCTTGCGGGGGTGCCTGACGCGAGCGTGGACCTGGTGGTGAGCTTCGAGACGCTCGAGCACCTGCCGGACCCGGGGCGGGCGCTGCGAGCATTTGCGCGGGTGTTGACGCCCGGCGGGCGGCTTGTCGCCAGCGTGCCCAATGACTGGACGGACGGGGAGGGGAAGGACCCCAACCCGCACCACCTGCACGTGTACACGTGGCCGGCGCTGGCGTCGCAGGTGCTGGGGGCGGGCCTGCTGCCGGAGTGCGCGCACGCGCAGACCGCGGGCGGCGGGATGAAGCTGCCCGGGGCGGCGCGGGCGGTGCGGGCCGTGCCGGTGACTGAGCAGGGCGCGCTGCTGGCGACGGACGTTGCGGCCGAGTGGTGGCTGGTGACGGCGATGAAGGATCCGCTGGCATCCGGGGGGAAGGAGGGGTACCGGGAGACGGTGTTCCCCGTGAGGGAGCAGTACTCGGGGAACGTGGCGGCGTTCGGGCGGGACTACGACAACCCGTGGCTTGTCCGGTCGATGGTGAGCATCGGCCAGCGGGCCACGGGCCGGCTGCTGTTCTCGCTGGCGTCGCGCGCGGTGGATCAGTGCCGCGACGGGTCGCCTGATCAGGGCGCGGCGTTGTGCGTGCTGGCGTACCAGGCGCTGGAGTCCGTGGAGTGCGAGAGCGGCTGGGTGCTGGAGTATGGGGAGCGGGTGCGGGCGTACGACGCGTGCGCGGATGCGTCCCCTCACGGGCAGCGGTGGCGGTGCTCCAACTGGTTTGTGCTCGGGCGGCTGATGCAGCGGCTGGGCGACAACGGGCGTGCGGCCGGGGCGTTCCTGGCGTGCGTGGGCGTCCACACGCGGGCGTTCAGCCCGTTGCTCGCGACAAAGACGGTGGAGGCGAGGTGGTGGCTGGGGGTGCTTGCGGCGGGGGCGGGTGACCTGCCGGCGGCGCGGTCGCACTGGCAGGCGGGGGTGCAGGAGGCTCACCTGGCGGCGGCGGCCGACTGGCGGGACGTGGTGGGGGACCCGGAACGTCCGTTCGCGTTCGGGCTTCCCGAGCTGTCGCAGGTGCTGGACCAGGCGGCGCGGTGCGCGTGGGCGCTGGGGCTGGGGGATGCGTGGGGGCGTGTGCCGGGGTTGGCGTGGGGCGCGAGCGCGACGAACGCGACGGCGCAGAGGGTGAGCGTGGCCCGCGAGGCGGCCCAGCTGCGTGGTGCGTGGGCGGGTCAGCAGCGGGCGATCGCCGAGCTCATCCGCACGCGGGACAGCCTGTGGGAGGAGTCTCGGCGGACGGTGGGCGAGCTGGTGCGGACCAAGGAAGAGGCGGAGCGGGTGCACGAGGCGTGGCGGGGGCGGGAGGCGCAGGTGGCGGCGCTGGAGGCGGAGAAGGCCCGTCTGTGGGAGGGGCAGCGGGAATCGCTGGCGGCGATGGAGGCTGAGCAGGCCCGTGTGGTTGCGGAGCGTGACCGGGTGTACGCGGAGTCGCAGCGGCTCGCGGCGTTGTGGGAGGACCTGCGGGCGCACAACGAGGAGCTCCAGCGGGCGGTGGAGGCGGAGCGGTCGCTGCGTGCGGCGGCGGAGTCTGCCCGGGATGAGAACTGGCAGGAGTCGCGGCGGGTTGCGGGGCTGTGGGAGCAGATGCGGCAGGACAACGCGCGGTTCATGGAGGACAATGCGGGGTTGGCGGCGCAGGTTGCGGGGTTGAGCGAAGCCCGGGGCCTGCTGGAACAGAAGCTCGCAGACTCAGCAGCGGATCGGGCCCGGGTCGGTGAGGAGTTGAGCGTTCTCCGGGAGCGTGTTGCGGGCCTGGAGCGTTCTCTGCAGGCGCTGCGGTCGCAGCTTGACACGTACCGCGCGGGCCTGCGGTACCGGTTGCTGCGGGCGGCGCGGTTGCTGTACGAGCTGCCGTAGGGCGGGCGTGGCTGGTGTCAGGGCCTGGACTCTGTCATCATGCCCATCACCTTCTTGACGCTGCGCTGGACTCCGAGGCTCTTGAGCATGTTGTTGAGCTGGTCGGCGAGGCGGTAGCGGATGTTCTCCTCGATGATGGCCTTGGCCCGGAGGTCTGCCATGGCGTCGATGGTGCCCGGGGCGTGGGGCGGGTGGGGCAGGGAGCCCAGGGGGCGTCCTTCCAGCTCGGCGATGCGTGCGGACAGGCGCTGCTGCTCCTGCTGGTACCAGGCGAGCTGCAGGCGCTGCTCCAGGTGTTCTCCAAAGAGGAGGCGGGTGGCGAACGAGGGGTCTCGGGCGAGGCGCGGGTGCTTGTTGATCAGGTATGAACGCAGCTGGTCGTGCTTGGGGATGCCGTCGACGCGGAGCATGCTCTGCGGGCGGACGCGGTAGTAGAACAGGAACTCGGGCACCACCACGGAGAGTTTGCCGCGCTCGGCGTGGGAGCAGTACATGTCCCAGTCCTCGTAGGCCGTCAGCCATTCGTCGTACTTCACTTCGGCGAGGAATTCGCGGTCCATGAGGCAGAGGGGCGTGCCGCCGCAGTTGCGGACGGAGAGCACGTCGGCGTCGAGGCCGAAGGGGATCCAGCCGCCGCCGACCTCCTCGGGCTTGTGGAAGAAGTAGCGGACGAGGCAGGTGCTGTAGGCGGCGTGGGGCGCGCGGACGCGGGCCTCGACGAGCTTCTCGAGGGCGGTCTCGTGCAGCAGGTCGTCGGCGTCCAGGGGGAGTGTCCAGCGTCCCCGGGCGGCGGCGACGCCCGTGTTGCGTGCGTTGGAGAGTCCGCGGTTGTGCTGGTCGATCACGTGGAGGTTGCGGGCCCGCAGCGATTCGAGCAGGGACAGGCTCTGCGGGTCGGTGCTGCCGTCGTTGATGATGATGAGCTCGAAGTCGCGGAAGGTCTGGCGCTGCACGCTCTCGAGCGTTTCGGGCAGGAACTCCGCGAGGTTGTAGAACGGCACGATGATCGAGACCAGGGGGGTGCCCAGGGTCGTGGGGCGGCGCGTGATGCCGTTCCAGGACGCGCCGGTTTCCGCGGTGCGGGCCGCGGCTTCAGCGCGGAGGGAGGCCCACGCGGCTTCGGCGGCGCCGGAGCGGGCGGAGGCGTGCCGGCGGGTTTCCTCCACGAGTTCCACGGTGCGTTCGACGACAGTGCGCGGGTCGCAGAGGCGGAGGATCGATGCGCGGGCGGCTTCGCCCATCGCGGCCCTGTCGGCGGCGGGGAGGGCGAGGGCCTGCTCCAGTGTGCGGGCCAGGTCGGCCACGTCGGCGCCGGCCACGAGGTACCCGGTGCGGCCGTGCTCGATCATCTGGCTCATGCCGCCATCGCGGCTGCCGACCACAACCGATCGCTGGGCCATGGCCTCCATGCACACGTTGGGGAAGTTCTCCCAGATGCTGGGGAAGCAGCAGACGGTGGCGTGCGCGATGGCGGCGGCGAGCTGTTCGCGTGGGCGGCTGTGCTCGAACACCACGGCACCTTCGGGCAGCCCTCTGGCGAGCCGGTCCAGGTGCTCGCGCATGGAGCGGCCGAAGGGGCCGGACTGGGTGTCGCCTCCGATGAAGCGGAACCTCGCGAGGACGCCCTTGTCCAGGAGGTGTCGTGCCGCGTGGACCAGCTGGATCACGCCCTTGCGGTGCTCGAGGCGGCCGAAGTAGAGCACTTCCGGTGCCTGGGGAGCCGAGCCCGGCGCGGGCGCCCCTTCGCGGGCGCGGGCCGCGACTTCGTCCAGCGGTGCGGGGTCGAGGGGGTAGGGGAGGACTTCTTCGACGCGGTGGCCGGAGGGGCAGCGGCCCAGTTGCTGCTGCACGGTCTTGAGGAGCGAAGTGGAGGGGCTGAGCAGCGCGTCGGCGTGCTGCATGGCCGTCACCTCCATGTGGTGCAGGTGCTGCAGCTCGCTCGGGGCGTGGTACATGCGGTTGAGCTCCCAGGCCATGCGGCTGGGGCTGTGCAGGCGGACGGAGAGCACGGTTTCGGCGTAGGCGCCCCGGGTGCGCTTGGCGAGGAGGGGGAAGTAGCCTTCGCCCCAGTAGTCGGGGAATTCGATGTAGTCGAACGCGTGCCTGGCGTGCAGGGTCGAGAGGATTTCGCTGCTGGCCATGTTGTACCGCATGTGCCAGGTGGGGAACGCGTCGAACCGCAAGGACGGGGAGATGCCGGCGTCGAGCAGCACCCGGTGGAAGTGCACGCCCGGGCAGGCCTTGGCTCCCTTCTCGGCGAGGTGGGCGTCGCCCTCGGTGAGCACGTGGACTTCGTGGCCGCAGCGCGTCCACGCGCGGGCGGCTTCGGCGACGTAGGTGCCGATGCCGCCTGAGACAAAGCCGGGGAACTCGCGGGAGACGAGGCAGATGCGCATGGGTGCAGTTCGGGTCGGGCGGGTGGTGACCGCAAGGGTAGAGGACGGCGGGCGGGTTGTCGCGTCGCGTGGCGCGTGTGCGGGGTATGGACGGGGTAGATAGCGACCACAGTCCTGCGCTCTGGCGGCGCAGTCTGCGGGTATTCTGCGCGGGGGGCTCTCGCGTGTGAGTCCGGCGGTACAGTGCGGCGAAGGAACCGCGCATGACCACACCGATCGGGCACACGCAACCGGGGACGTCTGTTCAGATGGACAGTGGCTTGGGTGCTGATAACGCGCTGGGGGCCCTTGGCAGGCGCCCCTGGGCGAGGCTGGATCCCGCCAAGCTTGCGTATCCCATTACCCAAACGACCTGGGAGGAGCGGGCGTTTCTCTATTGGGCGACCAGCACGTACTTCCAGGGCGAGGGGGCGGTGATCGACGCTGGGTGCCTGGCAGGGAGCTCCACCCATGCGCTTGGGCTGGGGCTGCTGGACAATCCCCGGGTGGGGGCCGGCGCGTGGGTGCACGCGTACGACCTGTTCCGGTTCGAGGATTACATGCGGGGCGCGTTCAGCACGATCGGCGAGGGCGGGCGCACGGTGGGCGAGAGTTTCCTGGATCTTTTCGAGCGGCTGACGTCGGAGGTGCGGGGGGTGACGGCGGTGCACGCCGGGGACTTTCTTGCGGAGCGGTGGACCGGCGGGCCGGTGGAGGTGCTGTTCGTCGACCTGGCGAAGAACTGGGAGTTGGAGCGGCACTGCAGCGCCACCTTCTACCCGTCGCTCATCCCGGGGCGGTCGCTGCTCATCCAGCAGGATTACTTCCACGTCTGGTGCCCCTGGATCCATCTGCGGATGGACCTGATCCGTGACTACGTCGACTTTGCGGCGTACGTGCCCAGTGGTACCGCGGTGTTCCGCGTCCGGGACTCCATCCCCCGTAATCTGGCCGAGCTGGACCTGCGTGCGCACATGTCGGTGCCCGATCAGGTGACAAAGCTGGAGCGGGCGGCGGGGGCGCACACCGGGGACGCCTGGGGGTTTGTAACGCTTGCCCGGGCGGTGCTGCTGGTGCACCACGGGATGCTGGACGAGGCGGAGCGGGTGATCTCGTCGGTAGAGGCCGTGCAGGGTTTGGGGCATGACGTGCGCTCCGAGGCGGGCGGCATCCGGTCGTGGATCGCCGGCCGGCGCGGGAAGTAGTGGGGGAGGGGCGGCGTCGTGCCGCCTGTGCGCCCGCTACTCTTGGCGCGCATGAAACTGCCGGACTTCATCACGCCCCAGCTCGTGGTTTCCTTCGTCACGATCGCGCTCATGGTGCACATCGTGCTCGTGTGCGTGGCGTACCTGGTGATGGCGGAACGCAAGGTGTCTGCGTACATCCAGGACCGCATCGGTCCCAACCGCGTGGGCTTCGACTTTGGCCTGCCGTGGCTGGCTCCGCTCAAGGGTTGCCTTGGGCTTGGGCAGCCCCTCGCGGACGGGATCAAGTTCATCCTGAAAGAGGACTACACGCCCGAGCGCGTGGACAAGATCCTCTTTACGCTCGCGCCGGTCATCATCATCGTGCCGGCGCTCATGGGTTTCATTGTCATTCCCTGGGGCGGTGTGTGGGACGGGACCATCCTGGGCAGGCAGATCTTCCAGGGGTCGGTGCACGTCGCGGGGGCCCATATCAACATCGGGTTCGTGTACCTGCTGGCGGTGGCCTCCCTGGGCGTGTACGGGGTGACGCTGGGCGGGTGGGCGAGCAACAACAAGTTCAGCTTCCTGGGCGGGCTGCGTGCGACGGCCCAGATGATCTCCTACGAGATTCCGATGGGCCTGTCGCTGATGGTGGCCCTGCTGGCGATGGGCACGGTGCTTCCGGACGCGATCGTGCGGCACCAGGCGCACCAGGGGTGGCTGCTCTTCAGCCAGCCGTTGGCGGCGCTCATCTTCTTCATCGCGATCATGGCGGAGGCCAACCGGGCTCCGTTCGACAACGCAGAGTGCGAGCAGGAGCTGGTGGGTGGATATCACACCGAGTATTCCTCGATGCGGTTCGCGCTCTTCTTCCTGGCGGAGTACGCCCACCTCATCACGAGCAGTTCCTTCTTTGTTCTGGTGTTCCTGGGCGGGTACCAGCTCCTGCCGTTCGTGAACGACCCGCTCACTTCGCCCGAGGCGACGAGCATCTTTGCGGTGCTGGCCAAGATTGGCGTCTACCTGGGCAAGGTGGTGGGGGTTGTGGTCTTCTCGATGGTCATCCGCTGGACCATCCCCCGCCTCCGCTACGACCAGATCATGATGACGGGCTGGAACCTGGTCATCCCGCTCGCGCTGGTGCAGGTGGTGGTTGTGTCGTTCATGATCTTCATGGGCTGGACGGGCATCCTCCCGATGCTCGCGGCCAACGTGGGGCTCATGGTGCTCACGCTCATCGTGATCCCGGTCATTCCCAGGAGCCAGGCAAACCGTCGACTGCCGCTGTACGGATCACGCTTCAGCCCGGTCGAGGGTGAGGTTGTGCGGACGGCCCCGTCCAACCCCGTTGCGCTCGCCGACTCCCCCGCCAGTACCTGACCGCGTGGGTCGGGGCGGTGCAGGCATTCTGGTTCGGTAGGCGTGTACTTTCCATGATCCACCGCGAGAAGGTCATCGTCATGGACCTGGACGGCACCCTCTGCGGGAGGAAGGCCGAGGGGGAGAGCTACGCGGACGTTGAACCCCGGACAGAGGTGCTGGAGCAGCTCCGCCGGTATCGTGCCGAAGGGTTTTACGTGGTCATCGCGACTGCGCGGAACATGCGGACCTTCGACGGGAACCTGGGCAAGGTGAACGCCAACACGCTGCCGGTGATCATCGAGTGGCTCAAGAAGCACGACGTGCCGTACGACGAGCTGCACGTCGGCAAGCCCTGGCAGGGCCGGGGCGGGTTCTACGTGGATGACAAGGCGATAAGGCCCGACGAGTTCGTGAGGATGAGTTACGAGGACGTGATGCGGGTGGTTGGGTCGGAGTGACTTCGCGGCTGGGGTGGTGAGGCATCGTCCACGGAGCATCTCGCATGGTGCTGCGGTTGTTCCGGTCACCCATTGCCGTGCGGGCTTGCCTGGGGGTTGCCCTCGGATTGACGACGCTGTGGCTTGTCAGTTTCCGGGATCCCTGGTGCGTGGGTGTCAGCCATGAACCTTGGTGGTCGATCGCCGTTGGCAGCGGCCGTCTCAAGGTGTGGTGGTCCCGTGCGGGCGCATTTTCGAACGGAGATTGCTGGACCAGCAGCTGGTATCGTGGTCCTGACGGGGCGGGGGTCCGGTGGGGTTTCGACGCGCATTGGGGAACAGTGCGGGCTGTGGCCGTACCCATTTGGCCTGCCATCCTGGGCGTCTTCGCCGGGGCGGTTCTTCCTGGTCGGCGCAGGGCCAGCGGCGTGTGTTCTGCCTGCGCCTACGACCGGTGGGCGCTACCGGGTGGCGCCTGTTGCCCCGAGTGCGGATGCAAACCTCAGTTTGCGGAGCTGAAAACCACGGTCGACGCGTAGTTCTTCTCGGCGTTTCCGTCGGGGTCTCCCTCGACGAAGGACCGTGGGGCGAAGAGGTAGTGGAGGGGGATTTGCACCGTCTTGATCGCCTGGCGCACCATCTTCACGTTGCTGCGCTGGTCTTCTTCGCGCCAGGTGAGGGGGAAGAACGTGAACGCGGACTTGCGGTACACGCCCGCCAAGACCATCGAGTTGTTGAACGTCAGGGTGTTGGGAAACTTGAGGTAGAACCTGTCTTTCAGGTAGCTCGTCTTGTAGCAGTTGAGGCCGCTCCCCAGGTCCCGGAGGCGTCGGCGGCAGCAGAGGCTGAAGAAGGCGTTGAAGACGTGGTTCCCGAAGGTGCGGAACCAGGAGTACCCGACGAGGCGGGATCCGGGCATGAAGCGTGAGCCCAGGAGCTGGTCCACTGCGCGGTGCTCTCCGCGGGCGAGGCGGGGCAGGAGGTCGTTGATATCCGCCTGGTCGTCGCCGTGGAGGACGATCACATAATCGAAGCCGTTGTCCAGCGCGTGGTTGAACGCGACCTTGTGGCTGCCGCCGAGATTGACGTTTTCGTTGTTGACGGTGAGAGCGCACGGGATGCCGGTCCGGGCGTGGAGGGTCGCCAGGCATTGCCGGGCCCTTTCCACTCCGCCGTCTTTGCTGCCGTTGTCCACGACGAGCACCTTATGTATGGCCCGTCCGGCGTCCTGGGGGAAACGGTCGAGGACGCGTCCGATCTGCTTCTCGCAGTTGTACATGGGGATGAAGCACAGCACGCGCTCGGGGGTTGCCATCGCGCCAAGTTGTAGGCCGTCGTCGGTTGGTGGAGCGCCGGCCCGGGCAGCGGGGGGGGTGGCAAGCCGGGCAGAGCGGGCGTGCGTGCCTCCGGGACCGGGGTCGCCGGGCGTGCTTCAATACGCTCCTGCATGCGTGTGGACGTGCTGACGACATTCCCGGAGATGTTCTCGCCTGTTTCCCCGGGCGTGCTGGGCGTATCCATCCCTGCGCGGGCGATCACCGCGGGCAGGTTGGAGGTGCACGCCACCAACATCCGCGGGTTTGCCACCGATAAGCACCAGAAGACCGACGATCGCCCGTTCGGTGGCGGCCCGGGGATGGTGATGATGTGCCAGCCTTTGTGGGACGCGGTCCGGCATGTGGAGGCGGTGGACAGCACGCCGCAGGTGCGTCCGGCGACCCGCATCCTGATGACGCCGCAGGGGGCGCCGCTGACGCAGGCCATGCTCGAGGACCTGGCGGCCCGGCCCCGTCTGCTGATCATCGCGGGCCATTACGAGGGGATCGACGAGCGGGTCATCGAGGAGCTTTCGCCGATGGAGGTTTCTGTCGGTGACTACGTTCTTTCCGGGGGCGAGCTCGCGGGCCTCGTGCTCATCGACGCGGTCGCCCGCCTGCTGCCGGGCGTGCTCGGGCATGAGGACAGCAGCGTGCAGGACAGTTTTTGCCCGGTGGATGTGCCTGCGCCCCGGAAGAAGCGTGGGGCTGTGCCGGCGGAGGCTACGGGGCCGCAGCAGCCCGGGCCGACCGTGCGGCCGCTCGAGGGGCGCACCCTCCGTCTGCTGGACTGCCCGCAGTACACCAAGCCGCGCGAGTGGATGGGGCGCGAGGTGCCGGAGGTGCTTCTCTCCGGCGATCATCAGCGGATCGCGGCGTGGCGTCTAGAGCAGCGCGTTGCGCGCACGCGGGCGCGCAGGCCGGACCTGCTTGCGTAGCGGTGTGTTCAGGCAGGGCGGGATGCGACGAAGGCCATGCCCATCCACAGCCTCGGCAGGCGCCCGTACCCCTGCCAGCGGATGGCGTGGAACCCGGCTTCGCTCAGGAGCGACGACAGCGTGGCGGGGCTCCAGAACTTGATGTGTCCTCCGTCCCAGAGGGCCGTGAAGTGCCGGTCCAGCGACCCAGAAACCGCGAGGGCGACGTTCTTGAGGTACCCGTGGTAGGGCGTCGTGCACAGCAGCGAACCGCCCGGCCTGAGCGCCGAGAAGCACGAGCGTGCCCACGACCTGGGGTCGTACAGGTGCTCAACGACCTCGAAGGATGTGATGGCGTCGAATGGCTGCGTGCCCAGTTCGTCGCACAGCGTCTCGTGGGCACCGACCTGTTCAAACCGGATTTTCGGGTACTTCCGGCGCGCGAGCGAGATGCCTTCCGACGATGGGTCGATGCCTGTGACGTGCGCACCGGCAGCGGCCAGGCGTGATGCCCAGAATCCATTGCCACACCCGATGTCGAGCACCTGCCGGCCCTGCAGGGGCGAGAGGAGGGAGAGGGGGGCATCCTCGTACACCACGTGTGAATGAGGCCGGCCGTCTTCGTGGCGGTAGTCTTCAAGTCTGTATGGCACCCGTGCGCTCCCGCGGGACGTCGCCATAACGTACCTTATTTTGCTGGTTTGTAGTGTGAATTCCCCTTCACCTTCAGCCTTTGGAGTTCGGTGGATTCTGGGTCGGAGAAGCCTAATATCTCGACCCAACCCAGACCGGCCGTTGGTTCGGGTTTTGGAAGGTTCATCCGGAAGGGCCCGCCATGCACGCCATCCTCGACGAGATCAACAAGTCCAGCATCAAGAGTGACGTCCCGGCCTTTGAGCCTGGCGACATCGTCCGCGTCCACTTCCGCATCGTGGAAGGCGACAAGGAACGCACGCAGGTGTTCGAGGGCATCTGCATCAGCCGCAAGGGGCACGGCATCAACGAGATGGCCAATGTCCGCAAGGTGGTGGACGAGGTCGGCGTGGAGCGTATCTTCCCGGTCAACAGCCCCTTGGTGGCGAAGGTCGAGATAGTGCGTCGGTCCGATGCGCGGCGTGCCAAGCTCTACTTCCTCCGCGATCGCGCGGGCAAGAGCCGCCGCCTGCGTGACCGCCGGCGCGGCCTGAAGCACGACCCGATGAAGGGTGTGGTCGCTGCGCCCGAGGCGCCCAAGGCCGAGGCGAAGACCGACAAGAAGTAAAGAGGCCTGATCCCCTGACCAGATCACCACTGCCCGGCCCCAAGGCCGGGCAGTGTTCCTTTTGTGGGTAAGGCGGGTAGAGCCGCTTTTCGGTTGCGTGCCGGCCAAAGCCCGATAGATTGGGTGCGGCGGTCATTTGGCAATGGGCACGCCGCACGCCCGTTCTCCTCCGCGGAGGCTTCCATGCCGCGACAAGACTCACAACCCAGCGACCCGAGGGCAGCCAGGCCGGAGCATCCGGCGATTGGGGGCGAGGGCCGGGAGGACAGCGGAGCGATCGAGCGATCGCTGGGTGCGATTCCCGACGAGCAGTTCGGGTACCGCGAGGCGCGGCACCTGCTGTGGCGCGCGGGGTTTGGCGGGACGGACGACCAGGTCCGGCGGCTGGTGTCCTGGGGCCCGGAGAAGTCGGTGGACACGCTGCTGAACTTCGGGGCGGGGGCGGCGGGGGAGCCGTTCGAGCCGCCGCAGGCGGACACGTTCAACAAGGACATCATGCGTCCTCCGACGGAGGAGGAGCGGCGGATGGTGCGCGAGGCGCAGCGTTCGCAGAACGAGGACGAGCTGGCCCGCGTCCGGAAGATCCGGCAGGACGCGGAGCAGGCGGACCGTCGGCAGATGAACGAGGTCCAGAAGTGGTGGCTGCGCCGGATGATCGAGACCAAGAGCCCGATGGAGGAGAAGCTCACGCTCTTCTGGCACGGGCACTTTGCCACGAGCTACCGGACGATCGAGAACTCCTACCACATGTACCTGCAGAACCAGACGCTGCGCCGGCACGCGGCGGGCTCTTTCGCGGAGATGCTGGGGGCGATCATCCGTGACCCGGCGATGATCGCGTACCTGGACAACAACGACTCGCGGAAGAACAAGCCCAACGAGAACCTCGCGAGGGAGATCATGGAGCTCTTCTCGCTGGGCGTGGGGAACTACAGCGAGGAGGACATCAAGGAGGGCGCCAAGGCGCTGACGGGCTACACGTTCGTGGACGACGACTTCCAGTTCCAGCAGCGCAACCACGACAACAGCGAGAAGGTGATCCTGGGGAACAAGGGGTCGTGGGACGGCGAGGACTTTGTCCGCATCATCCTGGGCAAGAAGGCCTGCGCCCGGTACATCACGCGGCGTCTGTACCACTTCCTGGTCGCGGACGTGCCGCCGGACGAGCGGGGGGGCGAGAAGAACCTGCTGCCGGCGCAGCGGGCGGTGCTCAAGGACCTTGGCGACCTGCTGTACTCACGCCAGTATCAGCTCAAGCCCGTGCTGCGGAAGCTGCTGCTCTCCCGCCACTTCTACGACCACGCGTTCATCAACCAGCAGATCAAGAGCCCGGTGGTGCTCGCCGTAGGGGCGGTGCGGACGCTCAACACGCCGGTGCGTGACCTCTCCATCCTCAACGACGGGCTGGACCTGATGGGCCAGCGCATCTTCTTTCCTCCCAGCGTCAAGGGCTGGGACGGGGGGAGGAGCTGGATCAATACCAGCACGTTCTTCGTCCGCCAGAACCTGCTCTCGTTCCTGCTCACCGGCAAGAAGCCTCAGGGGTACGACGCGACGGCGGACATCCAGAAGTTTGACGCGTTCGCGTTGCTGGACAGCGCCCCGGCCGATTCGGGGGTCGCCCGGCGCGAGCCCCCGGCGGTGGCGCGCCACCTGCTCAGGCTCACCCTCGGGCAGGAGCCCGACGTCGCAGTCGAGACCCTGGTCGCGTACCTCGCCAAGGAGAACAACGTCGTTGATCAGCGCACGGTGACGGGGATGCTCCTCATCGTCACCGCGATGCCCGAGTACCAGCTTTGCTGAGCGCACGCCCTTTCTCACGCCGCCCAACCCGGAACGCAGCCATGACCACCGAACCCACCCCGTTTACACGCCGCGTGCTCCTCAAGAACGGCCTGCTCATGGCCTCGGCGGCGGCCACCGTGCCGGCCTTCCTGAACACTTCGGCCCTGGCGATGGCCCGCGCGATGGGGGGCTTGTCCAGCGTCCCCGGGGTGCCCGACGAGCACATCCTGGTGGTGGTGCAGTTCTCGGGCGGCAACGACGGCTTGAACACGGTGGTGCCCGTCGGGGCTCCCGAGTACTACAAGGCCCGCCCGCAGATCGGCATCCCGGAGAAGGACGCGTTGAAGCTGAGCGGCGCCGACGGCATCGGCCTGCACCCGGGCCTTGCCTCGCTGAAGGACATGTACGACTCCGGGATGGTCTCGGTCATCCAGGGGGTGGGCTATCCCAACCCGAACCGCTCGCACTTCAAGTCCATGGACATCTGGCACACCGCCGACACGAGCGCGACGGGGGACGGGTGGCTGGGCAAGTACTTTGACGCCGAGTGCTGCGGGTACGGCAAGGGCGAGTCGGGGGCCGCCGTCCACCCGGACACCTCGGCGGGCCCGCCCGGCGTCGCGATCGGACGCAGTGCGCCGCTGGCGATGCAGGGCCGGCTGGTGCAGCCGGTGAGCTTTGAATCCGCGGAGCTTTTCCGCTGGTCTGGGCAGGACATCGACAAGGATCTGGGCAGGGCGTACGACGCGCTCAACCGGCGCGAGCCGGCGGAGGGCGGGCACGATACCAACGCCGACTTCCTGCTGCGCACCGCGATGGATGCGCAGGTTTCGAGCGACCTCATCCGCAAGGCTGTCGCGGTCAAGCCGCTGGTGAACTACCCGACCGGGCAGGCGGCCGAGCTTGGGCGTCAGCTCCAGATGGTGGCCTCGATGATCCGGGCCAACCTTCGGACGCGGGTGTATTACGTCACGCTCGGCTCGTTCGACACGCATGCGCAGCAGGGCGGCCCCCAGGGAAGGCATGCCGGCCTGCTCAAGGGCTTCGCGGACGCGACCAAGGCGTTCTACGAGGACCTCAAGAAGCAGGGCAACGACGGCCGGGTGCTTACGCTGGTGTTCAGCGAATTCGGACGGCGCGTGGCCCAGAACGCCAGCCAAGGCACCGACCATGGGACCGCCGCGCCGATGTTCCTGCTGGGCCCCATGGTGAGGCCGGGTGTGCTGACGGCCCACCCCTCCATGAAGGACCTGGATGAGGGCGACCTCCGGTACACGACAGACTTCCGGAGCGTGTACGCGGGCGTGCTCAACGGGTGGATGAAGGCTGATGCGGACGCGATTCTCGGCAAGCAGAAGTTCCTTGCAATGGATGTGCTGCGGGGCAGGGCCTGAAAAGCTCTGGTTGGGGTGTACGGGCCGGGTGCCTGCAACCATCGCCTGCCGTCCGCGAACAAGCCTGCGTCATGCGTCTGCCCCGGTTCAGGGTGTACAGGGCGTTCAGGGAGCTCGATGCGCTCAGCAACGGCGAGTGCGAGAGCCTTGTCAATCGCGCCGAGATCAATCATCACGGGCTTCTGGTGCTGACCCCGCTGGTCGTCATGTACCTTGTTCTGGCGCTGTGGCCCGCGGCGTGGGTGGTGGCGGCGGCGTTTACTTCGGTGCGCACCTACATCCCCCTGCTGCCCTCCACGATGGGCGGGCTGGTGGTGCTGCTCATCGTGTCGACGGTGCCGGCGGCGGGGTTTGCATACCTCATCACCCGGGACGTGTGCCTTTACGCGGGGTTGCGTCGCGAGTTGAGGCGGTGCCATTGCCCGCGGTGTGATCAGCCGCTGGTTGGCTTGCCGATCCACACGGTGGGGGACGACAACGACCCTGGGAAGCGGTCGGTGCGTTGTCCTGAGTGCGGGCGCACTCACAAGCTCCTGGACCTGGGGATCACGCCACGCGACCTCGTCCCGTTCGAGCAGAGGGCTGTGACCTCGGACATGGGCGCGTTCCGCGGGCGCCGGTCCTGAACGGTGACGCTCAGGGAGGCAAGGGGCGTGGACGTCCGATCGCAGGCCCGTTGCGTGCGTTGGACGTGCGAACGAACCGATGAAGGGGAGGCTACTTGGATTCGTCGGCCGCGGGCGGGAACAGGAATGACAGGGCAGCGGGGAGGCGCCTGGCCCAGGCGTCCTCGTTGTGCACCGCGTCTTTCTCCATCACGAACAGCTTGCGCGTGCGGTCGAGACCTGCGGATTCCAGCACGCCGTCAAACTCCTTGACGCTGGCGGCGAATGCGTCGCTGGCCTTCTGGTTGTCGAAGCCCTCGCGGCCGCCCACGGCCATGTAGAGGCGGCTGGGCCAGCGTGCGGTCGAGCCGAACACCTTTTTCCATTCTGCGTCATCGCCAATGCGCAGGGCCGGGCTTTCCGCGAGCACCAGGCCGAACGTGGTGGGGCGGGTTGCACCGGCGTAGAGCGCGATCAGGCCGCCCAGGCTCGAGCCTCCGATGCCGGTGTTTTCGGGGCCCTTTGCGACCCGGAAGGCCGCCTCGACGCGCGGCATGGCGGTGGAGACGAGCCAGTCCAGGTGGGTGTCGCCCAGGGGCTGTGATCCCTTGAGCGCCTGGGTGCCCATGCCCGGCGGCATGTATTCCGCGGTGCGGGTGCTGCCGGAGTTGGGCACGCCGACGATGATGAAGGGTCGGGCTTTGCCGGCGGATATGAGGGAGGTCGCGTTCTCGTCGGCCTTCCATTCGCCCGGCGCGTTTGCCGGTTTCTCGAACAGGTTCTGGCCGTCCATCATGTACAGGACGGGGTAGGAGGTGCGAGCGTTTTCCGGCTTGTCGTAGCCCGGGGGCAG
The DNA here is from genome assembly GCA_046350475.1 of Phycisphaerales bacterium. GTDB lineage: Bacteria > Planctomycetota > Phycisphaerae > Phycisphaerales > UBA1924 > BJHL01. The sequence goes on from JAXMAJ010000001.1 coordinate 1,505,508, forward strand.
CCACACCAGCAGGTCGCGCAGGTGGCCCGCGGCGTTGCCAGCTCCTCCCTGCACCTGCAGGCGGCGGAGGGTGCCCTGGGCTTCGATCGGCTTGTAATCGTCGCCGATGTGTCGGGCGGTGAAGTTGGGCGCCGTATCGGTCCAGGCAACGATCGTGTACTCGATGGCCGGGGGCTCGCCGGGCTTGATCTTGCTCGCGGGAATGAGGGGCAGGGACTTGTTGGCGGGCACGCTGAAGTCCGCGTTCAGTTCCTCCACGCTCCAGGAGCCGCGGGTGAACTTGAACTCCACGGTGCTGGGAGAGCCCTTGAGCATCTCCTTTGTCACGTGCAGGCGCCACCGCATGTCGGACTGGGCGCTCAGCTTGTACTGCTGGTGGCCGGGGTCCCATCCGTTGACCGTGCCGGCAAGGTAGATGGGGCTGCTGGGCGAGGCTTTGCCGGTCTTGTCCGACACGATGATGAAGAACCCGGTGTCGAGCGTGACGGGATTGACCATCGCGTCATCGCCGGTTTCGGTCGCTGCCGGGTGCCCGTTGGCGTGCTTGATGTTTGCCTGGGTCGCATCCCGCCGGGCCAGCTCCTCGCCGATGAAGTTGGCGCCGCCCGTATCGCCCGCACCGGCGCCGACGGGCGGGAGCTTGTGGATGGACGGGTCCTTGAGCGACTGCGCGATGAGCACGCACAGCAGCGTCACCACCGCGAGGGGTGAAAACAGGAAGATGAGCATCGCCAGCTTGTCGCGGGGGCGCATCGGCTGAGCGGCGGTGGGGGAGGTGTGCACGTGGAACAATAGTGCCCGAAGTCCTCACTTCGCAGCAGCGAACAACTCCGCCGCCCGGCCCCAGTTCACCACGTTCCAGTATGCCGCCAGGTAGTCGGGGCGGCGGTTCTGGTACCGCAGGTAGTACGCGTGCTCCCAGACGTCCACTCCCAGGACGGGCGTTCCGGTGCACCCGGCGATCTGCTGGCCCATGAGGGGGTTGTCCTGGTTGGCGGTGGAGCAGATCTGCACGCTCTTGTCGGGCATGACGCACAGCCAGGCCCATCCGCTGCCGAAGCGGCCAACGCCGGCGGCAGCAAACTTCTCCTTGAAGTGGGCAAACTCGCCCCACGACTTCTTGATGGCGTCCATAAGGGGGCCGGTGGGTTCGCCGCCGCCGCCTTTGCCGCTGGGTGCCATGCCCAGCCAGAACATGGAGTGGTTTACGTGTCCTCCGGCGTTATTGCGGACGGGGCCGCGCTTGTCTTCGGGGAGTTCGCTCAGGTGGGTGATGAGCCAGTTGGCGTCCTTGTCGGCGAAAGGCGTGCCTTCCAGCGCTTTGTTGCAGTTCGTCACGTAGGCGGCGTGGTGCTTGCCGTGGTGGATCTGCATGGTCTGGGCGTCGATGTGGGGCTCGAGGGCTTCGAAGGCGTAGGGCAGATTGGGGAGCGTGAGGGGCATGTTGGACTCCTGTGGCAGGGGGGCTACGGGGCGTGCGCTGCGGGCGATTATTGAGCCTGCAATTCCTGTTGGAAGCGGGAGAATTGAATTCGTCGCAGGAGAGTGGCGGGTGCGCGGGTTTTCCCAACGAGACATTACCGGACACCACCCTACCGGGAACTTCTGTTGAAAACTCAGCGACTGCTTGGCATCAGAGCAAAAGCGTTGTATCTTGGACGGATCGTGGTCGGGCCCCACACCGCCCCGAAAAGGTCCATGAGTTCTTGTGGGTATTCGTGTTCTGTCGGGCGAGGGATGCCCGGTAGTTTCTGCCACGGACGGCGCGCATTTGGTTATCGACGTGGGGAAGGCCCCCGGAGGTGGAACTTTCGCGCGCACCGAGCGTAAAACTGTGGCAATCAGGGGCTTCCTTCACGCCCCTCCAACATCCGAACACCAGGCTTGGCGGCAAGCGCGTGCTCAGGAGTCCCACGAGCAAGTGGGACTTTGAGTGGTGATTGTCGACGGGGTGCGTTCCAAACAGGTTTGGGCGCGCAGGGACGAGGGTTGGGAGGGGTAGATATACGGGGGGCGAGTTTTTTTCGGGCACCAGCCGGAAGGCGGTCCTCGGGTTTCACAACGTGTGAACGCCTGACAGCAGGAGGCGAAGAACGCCGCTTGTTTGCAGGCTGGGTTGGGACGTTCGGCGGAGGAAGTCAAGGAACGCGAACCGGACGGTCCAGCGATAGGGGATTACTACGAAGCCGGGTTCAGTCAACGAGAGATGGCTCCGGCACAAAGCCAGGATGGGCAAGGAATGAACGCAATGCGACAGACTACGACCAAACGCACGCTGAGCCCGCTCGAGCAGGTCCGACGCCGGACCCGCGTGGGTGTGGCCGCTACCGCCGTCGACACGCCTGCCGGGCGCCCGGGGCGTCAGGTGGTGCGCCGCCGGTTGTCCGTGGAGGATGAGCGCCTGCTGAACCAGGTGATGTCGCAGGAGCAGGACTACATCCCGAGCCCCGCGTTTGACGAGGACCAGGCTGAGCGGAAGATCTATGACGACGCCCCCGACGTTCCCAAGCCGGACACGACGTGGTACCACCCGGTGATGGACGACATCTCGGCGGCCCGCGGCCGGACGGTGAAGTCTGCGCAGCAGGTGATCCTGACCGGTGCGCAGGAGAAGATCCTGTTCCACCAGTTCAATTATGCCCGTTACCAGATCTGGAAGATCCAGCAGGACGTCTGGTCGAGCGACAGCCGCATGCCCACTCCCGAGCAGGCGGACACGCTGCTGCGCTGGTACCGCCTGGCCGACCGGATCCGCGAGCAGATCGCGGAGACGAATCTGGCGCTGGTGCTGGCGATGGCCAAGCGCACCCGCATGAGCGAGGTGGACTTCGCCGACCTGGTGAGCGAGGGCAACATGGCCCTGCTCCGCGCGGTTGACAAGTTCGACGCGGGTCGTGGGTACAAGTTCAGCACGTACGCCTGCCGGGCCATCCTCAAGGCCTTCAGCCGGCAGGGCATGAAGCTGTCCAAGTACCGCCAGCGTTTCCCGACGGACTTTGACCCCAAGCTGGAGCGCAGCAACTTCCTGGAGATCAAGCGCACGTCGTTCGAGAAGGACGCGGCGGAGGAAGTGCGGCGCATCGTGCTGGAGAATCGGGCGGACCTCTCCGAGGTGGAGCGCACGGTGATCGAGCACCGATTCGGGCTCGAGGCGGCGGAGGCCGAGAAGCCAATGACGCTGGAGCAGGTCGGCCAGATCATCGGCGTCACCAAGGAGCGGGTGCGTCAGATCCAGAACAAGGCGATGGAGAAGATCCGCCTGCAGCTGGAGGCGCACTTCCTGGGCAACAAGGAGGCGCTCGCCCAGGTCGCGGCGCTCACGGCAGCGATCACCGGCGAGAACGCCCCTGCGCCCCAGGGCAACGCGGGCGTCATCATGACGCCCGGCGCGTCGGCCGGCATGAGCCAGCCGGTGCTCAACTGACGGTCGACGGCGGCCGAACCCTGACCTCAAGACGCCCCGCCTGTGTGCGGGGCGTCTTTCTTTTCGGGTGGTTCAACGGGGTCGGAGTCGTCGTGCGGCGGGCGGCGTCGAAAGAGGGGCAACCGTCCGGCGCGACGGTGCGAATGGGCACCCCGCACCCACGTCCACGGTGTGTTTCCCCTGACGAGGAGCCCTACCTTGACGACCGCTACCGTTGGGGCCGGCAACGGCCACCCCGCCCAATCCAAGCCGACTTCAGGGAAGCATGCCATGAGCCTTGATACCGACACGACGCCGTCCGCAGCAGCCCAGACCGGCCACATTTCGATGGGCCGCAAGAAGAAGAGCGACCCGCACGCCACACGCTGGGGCAAGTTCCTGCAGGCGGCGATCAAGATGAACACGTCGGACCTGATCATGAAGTCCGACCAGGTGCCCAAGCTCCGCCTGCGCGGCGCGCTCAAGCCGCTGGACTGCGAGGCCGTCTCTACCGAAGAGTTCTGGGGCATCGCGGAGGCCATCCTGGACAGGGAGCAGATGGAGGACCTCCACAAGTTCGGGTCGGTGGACTTCGCGTACGACTACGACGACAACAACCGATTCCGCGTGAACCTGTTCCAGGCCCGTGGCAAGCTGTCGGTGGCGGCCCGCCTCATCACGAGCAACATCCGCAAGTTCGAGGACCTGTTCCTGCCCCCGAGCATGGCGGAGATCGCGACGCAGCCCAACGGCATCGTCCTGCTGTGCGGCGTGACGGGTTCGGGCAAGTCGACCACGATCGCGGCCATGCTTGACTACGTGAACGAGCGGAAGCCCGTGCACATCGTGACGATCGAGGACCCGATCGAGTACATCTTCACGGACAAGAAGGCGACGATCAACCAGCGCGAGATCGGCATCGACTGCATGGACTTCAAGATCGCGCTCCGCGCCCTGGTGCGCGAGAACCCGGACGTCGTGCTGGTGGGTGAGATGCGCGACAACGAGACGTTCGAGGCCGCCCTGCACGCGGCCGAGACCGGCCACCTCGTGTACGGCACCATCCACGCCTCCAGCACCACGCAGTGCTTCAGCCGCATTTACGGCCTGTTCGAGCAGGAGGAGGTCGAGCAGGTGAGGAAGATCCTCGCGTACCAGATGCGCGCGTTCGTGTACCAGAAGCTGCTGCCCACGCTGCACGCGAACATCGCCCGCATCCCTTCGCTGGAGATCCTCATCAACAACGGCGTCGTGCGCAAGTTCATCCTGGAGGGGCGTGAGGGCGAGCTCCGCGAGTACCTCAAGAGCGTGGAGGCCCGCCAGGTCGGCATGATCGACTTCAACATGAGCCTGGTGCAGCTGGTCGAGAAGGAGTTCATCGCACTGCGGGTGGCCGAGGAGGCCAGCCCCAACGTGGATGAATTCCGCATGATGATGAAGAAGCTGGGCTGAGGCGCGACAGCGCGGGGGCGGGCGGGTGTGGGGGCTTCCCCGGCCTCGGGCTGTGTTATCGGCGTTCGTGCACGTTCACGGTGGCGCGCGGTCCTGCGGGGGCCTGCGATGGGGTGGTGGCACGCCGTTATTCCCCGGGGATTTGTTGACCCCCGCCGCTTGTGGTGCATGATTTTCCGCACGGCCCACGGGGCGGAGGGATTCTTCATGGAGACGCGGAACTGCATGCTCGCGGCGTTCGTCGGTGCTGCCCTCGCCGGGGCTGCGCACGGTCAGGGTTTTTCGAATCAGCTGATTGTGGGCGGCTGGGATCAGGCGACCGGGGTCACGTTCGACGCCAACGGGCGGGCGTACGTCTGGGAGAAGGCGGGCAGGGTCTGGATTGTCGAGAACGGCGTGAAGAGCGCTCAGCCGCTCATCGACATCAGCGAGGAGGTCGGCGATTGGCGCGACTTCGGGCTGCTGGGGTTCGCGCTGGACCCCAACTTCCTCACGAACGGGCGGATTTACCTGTCTTACGTGGTGGACTACCACCACCTGATGTACTTCGGCACGCCCCAGTACAACGCCGGCGTGAACCAGTACTTCGTCGACACCATCGACCGCGTCACCCGCTACACCGCCAACCCCGCGGACGGGTTCCACAGTGTGCTGCCGGGCTCCCGCGTGGTGCTGGTGGGAGAGACTCGCTTCAACGCGCCGCCCATCACCCACGAATCCCACGGCGCCGGGACGCTGGTCTTTGGCGAGGACGGCACGCTGCTGGCCAGCTTCGGCGACGGCGCATCGTTCGACACGGCCGACGTGGGGGGCTTCCGTTCGTCGAGTTCGAACACCGCGCTCCAGGACGGCATCCTCACGCCGCAGACCGACGTGGGCGCGATGCGGGCCCAGATGATCGACTCGCTGAGCGGGAAGGTCCTGCGGCTGGACCCGGCCACCGGCGACGGCGTGCCCAGCAACCCTTTCTACGACCCGGCCCAGCCCCGGGGAGCACGGTCACGCGTGTGGGCCCTGGGCATGCGCAACCCCTTCCGCATCTGCCTCAAGCCTGGGACGGGGAGCGCCAATCCGGCCCTGGGCAATCCCGGCGTGCTCTTCGTCGGCGATGTGGGCTGGAGCCACCATGAGGAACTCGACATCGTCCCCACCGGTGGGCTCAACCTGGGCTGGCCGCTCTTCGAGGGGCTGGAAGCCGACCCGGATTACACCCCGCTCCTCACGGCGAACCAGTTTGCCATCAACCCGCTCTTCGGTGTCGGGGGTTGCACAATCCAGTGTTACCGCTTCCAGGACCTTCTGAAACAGGAAGTGGTGGGGACGCCAAGCTGGCCCAACCCGTGCAACGCGGGCCAGCAGATCAGCGCGGGCACTCCCCGGTTCGAGCACACCCGTCCCATCATGGACTGGGGGCACGGGGAGCAGACGCGTGTGGCCACGTTCAACGGCACGCAGGCCGCATGGGTGGATATCGCCAGCCCCTCGTCGCCGATCACCGGCACGATGTTCCATGTGAACTCGTCGTCCGCCATCGGCGGGTGCTGGTACAGCGGCCCGGAGTACCCCGCGGCGTACAACAACACGCTGTTCTTCGGCGACTTCACCGGCGGCTGGATCTACAACCTGAAGTTCAACGCCTCCGGTCAGCCGGTGCAGGTCGAGAAGTTCGCGGAGGACCTGGGGCCGGTGGTGTGCATCGCGAAGAACCCCGTGGATGGGTTCGTGTACTTCGTGGCCTACTCGTACGACGGCACCAGCAGTCTGCGGCGGTTCTTCTACGGTGTGGATTCCCCGCCGGTCGCCGCGGCCGGCGTCGCCCCCCGGTACGGCGTGCTGCCGGCGACCGCGACGTTCTCCAGCGCCGGTTCGGCGGATGCCAACGGTCCGGTGACCTATCTCTGGGACTTTGGTGACGGCACGCCCCCGTCGACGCTGGCAAACCCGCAGCACACCTACGCGAATATCGAGGACATCTCTTCCACCGGCACGGTTGTTGCCAAGGTGTACTCGCTGAATCCGCCGGGGCCCATCGGTGGGGGCAGCACCAACCCTGAAACGCTCAGGGACGGTGTGCGTCCGTCCCCGGGTTCTTCAGACCCGTCCACGAGCTTTGATACGTTCCACAACGGTGACCAGGGCATCGAGGACTGGATCGGCTATACATTCCCGAGCACCCGGCGCGTCCAGCGGCTGCTCTTCCAGGAAGGCATGGAGTTTGGCGACGGGGGTTGGTTCGACGTGCTCAATGTCCAGGCCCGCGTGAATGGCACCTGGGTGAGTGTCGCGGGCCTGGCCATCACCCCGGAGTACCCCGCCGCGCCCGACGGAGTTGGATTCCAGAGCTACTCCATCGACTTCCCGCCCATCGACTGCACGGGCATCCGCCTGTATGGCGTGCCGGGCGGCAACGACCGGTTCGTTTCGGTGGCGGAGCTGCGTGTCTTCGCGACGCCCGTGCCGGCGAACAAGCCTGTGCGGTTTGACGCGACGGTGACCGTCACCGACAACGCGAATCAGTCGGCCGCGGCGGGCACCTTCTTCACGGGAAACAACACGCCGCCGGTGGTGTCCATCACCTCGCCCGCCAACGGGAGCATCCTGGACATCCAGTCGCCGACCGAGGTCCCGTTGACTGCCACGGTGAGCGACGCGGAGCACGGGCCGGGGCAGCGTACGTGTTCCTGGCAGCTGATCCTGCACCACAATGACCACACGCACCCGGAGCCGTCGATCGAGCAGTGCTCGGCCACGGCCGTCTTCAGTCCGCACACCGGCGGGCCCGGCGACGTCATTTACTACGAGGTGGTGTTGACCGTGACCGACGCCCTGGGGCTTTCCACGACCGCCTCGAGCATCGTGTACCTGGGCGGGTGCGACGGCATCGACTTCAACAACGACGATCTCTTCCCCGACACCATGGACATCGACGACTTCCTCCGCGTCTTCTCCGGCGGTCCCTGCTCCAACGACCCCAACTGCAACGACGTGGACTTCAACAACGACGAGCTCTTCCCCGACACGCTGGACATCGACGCCCTGCTGAGCGTCTTTTCCGGTGGCCCCTGCCTTCGGTAGGCTGTTCGCCCTCTGTTCGCCGCGCCAAGGGCGGAGAAATCTGCTACGCTATTCCTCCACGCACGCCCCGGACCCGCTCCCCGCGGGGCCCCGCGGCGTTGTGGTATTTGTTTGGGGATTGGTCCCAGGGTGCAACCAGCCGCCCGGGCGGCCAGTACCGAGTTGTGTGACCTGTGTTCGTGCCAACGGAACGCCATGATGCCACAGCCCATGACCTCAGCACTCACCCTCGCCGAGGGCTTCCTGCTCGTCTCCCCGTGGAAGCCGGTGCTGCTCCTGCTGCCCTTCATCCCCTGGGGGATGCTCATCTCCAAGGTCTTCGACAAGCACGCGGCCCGCTTCACGCTGCCCCGCGAGAAGTACAACATGGTGCACCTGGTGATGGGCCTGGCGGCAGTGCTGGTGGCTATCGCCATGCCCATGAAGTCGGAGCTGTCGTTCTGGCTGGGGTGGGGCCTGATGGTGCTGGTGCTTGCTGCGGACGTCATGATCTTCACCAGCGTCCACAACAAGGACGAGCGGGTGCCGGAGGCGCACCGCATCAACCTGCTGGACACGTCCAAGTGGAACGAGGCCCGCGAGGCCAAGAAGCAGGAGAAGCTGGCCGGCAAGGCGGAGCTGGTCATCCGCAGCCCGGACAAGGCGGTGGTGCAGGTGCCGCAGACCGGCACGCCTGAGTTCGACCTGCGCGTGCAGGCGGAGACGTTCTACGCGAAGGCCGGGCAGGCTCGCGCATCGCAGGTGGAAATGGTGCCCACGGGCAAGGACAACCAGTACCAGTCCCGCATGCTGGTGGACGGCGTGACCGTCAACGGCGACCCGATGGCCGGCGCGGATGCGATGAAGATCATGGACTTCTGGAGGGCGGCCGCGAAGCTCGACCTGGCCGACCGGAGGAAGAAGCAGTCCGGCGAGGTGACGGTGGAGCGGGCAGACCTGAAGCGCAAGGTGCGGGTTACCAGCACCGGCACGCAGGCCGGCATGCGGCTCATGATGCTGTTCGACCCCGAAAAGGCCGTGCTGCGCGAGCTGGCGGAGATGGGGCTGCTCGCCCAGCAGTCCGAAGACGTCAAAAAAATCGTGGGTTCCAAGGGCGGTGTCGTGCTGCTGGCGGCCCCCCCGGACGGCGGGCGCACCACCACGTTCTACACGCTCATGCGGCTCACGGACGCCTACACGCAGAACGTGCAGACGGTGGAGCTTGACCCGCAGGGCTCGCTGGAGGGCGTCCGGCAGAACAAGTTCGACCAGGGCGCGGAGGGCCCCGAGTACAGCACGTTTGTCCGCTCGATGATCCGGCGCGACCCGGACGTGCTGGGTGTGGCCGAGATGCCCGACAACAACACCGCCAAGGAGATCGCGAAGGCCGACGGGGACCGTTGCCGCGTCTACCTCTCCCTGGGGGCGACGGGCGCCCTGCAGGCGGTGCAGGGCTACGTCAAGGCGGTTGGTGACGCGGACCTTGCCGCCAAGAACCTCCGGGCGGTGGTCGCCCAGAGGCTGCTCCGCAAGCTGTGCCCCAACTGCAAGGTGCCGTACCAGCCGTCCGCCGACATGCTGAAGAAGCTGGGCCTGCCCACCGACAAGGTCCCGCAGCTCTTCAAGAAGGGCGGCCAGGTGATGGTCAAGGACAAGCCTCAGACATGCACGATGTGCGATGGTGGCGGGTACTTCGGCCAGGAGGGCGCGTTCGAGGTGTACCTGCTCGAGGACGCCGACCGGCAGGCGATCAAGGCCCAGGACTGGAACGCCCTCAAGCTCTCCCTCAGGAAGCGGAACCTGCCCTCCATCCAGCAGTCGGCCCTACGGAAGGCCATCGACGGGTCGACCAGTGTGGAGGAGGTCGGTCGCGTGACCGCCGAGCAGGCGCCCGGTGGGGGCACGCCCCCGCCCCCCACGGGGGGCATCCCCGTGAAGCCGGCCCCGACCCCGGCGCCCGCAACCGGCGCCAAGGCCTGACGGTACAAGCGACCGAGGCCCGTTCCAGAGTTCGCTGCACACAGAGACTTCCAGCCCCGTTCAGGACCCCCTCATGAGCATCCTTGCGATCGTCGCCATTCTTGTTGCCGGGCTCGTCGCGTTCGTGTGGAGCACGCGCGGCTTCTACAACGCGCTCATCCACATGCTGTGCACGCTCATCGCCGGTGCGATCGCGTTCGCGGTGTGGGAGCCGGCGTCGTACTTCCTGCTGTCCGCGATGGGCAAGGGCAGCATGGGCACGATCCTGGAGTCGTGCGCGTGGGGGCTGGGCCTGGCCGTGCCGTTCGGCGTGTCCCTCGCCGTGCTCCGGGGCATCACCGACAGCACGCTGCGTGGCAACATCCTGGTGACCACCGCTGTCAACTACGCCGGCGGCGGCGTGTGCGGGCTGATCATCGGCACGATCACTTCGGGCATCCTCATCATCAGTGTTTCGAACCTGCGTGTCGCCTCGGAGTTCATGGGCTACCAGCCGTACCGATACGACAACAACGGCAACCTCGTCCGGCAGGACCGCCTGATCTTCCCCGTGGATGAGATCACGGCGGGCGTGTACAACGCTCTGTCGGAGCGGGCATTCGCCTCCGCGGAGCCGCTGGCCCGGTGGCACCCCGATGCTTCGCAGGAGGGCGGTGCCATGCGCGTGTCGTACAACGAGGGGGCCGCGCGCAACACCATCCGTCCCAACGAGGTCACCCTGGAAAGCCGGTTCACCGTCAACGCCGACAGCCTCAAGCAGCTCCTGAGCGATTCGCTGCCCGGTGGCGGCAACGAGCAGAAGGCCCTGGACGCTCAGGGCCAGACGTTCGATCCCGCCTCCCGCATCGAGGGCTTTGTGCTCAAGTTCGGCCCTTCCGCGGGGGAGAAGTCCGGCAAGGTCATCATGGGAGCGGGCCAGATCCGGCTGCTCGTGGCCGACCAGACCGATGAGAACCGCCAGCTCTACTTCCCCATCACTATTTCCTCCCAGGCCGAGGCGCCGCCGGTGCAGGCCGATCCCTCGGGCATCGCCCCGCCCCAGAACCCCAAGCCACTGTTCTCCCGCTGGCGTTACGACGGGCGGGATGTGTTCATCTCCTCGGTCGGCGGCGGCGCCGAGACCCGCTTCGCGTTCGAGTTCGTGGTTCCCAAGAAGTACAACCCCGTCGCCCTGTATGTGCGTGGCACGCGCATCGACCTGAGGAGCAAGTCCGCCGACGACACCTTCACGCCCGCGGCACGGGACGCGTTTGTCCTGGGCGGGCTGGTCAAGGGGGCCTCTGTCGGCCAGATCGACACCAGCCAGGTGGTGCAGGTGAAGCGGGACTCCTCGGCCAATAACGCCATCCCGGGGCTGCGCGTGGGTGAGTCCATCGGCTGGACCATCCAGCTTGGCCTGCACCAGGGCCTGCAGATCGACGAGAACGACGACAGCAAGTTCCGCAACATGGTGCGGGGCGGCGAGGTCACCTGGAGCAAGCAGGACGTCATGAAGATGCGCACCGGCGGCATGGAGAAGCCCCTCCGCGTCGAGAAGTTCGTGGTGGAGCCCGACACGACGCTGGTGCACCTTACCGTCAGTGGCGTTGACCTCAAGGCCTCACCCGCGTCGCTGCTGGGCCCGGTGGCCAAGGACCAGGACCGGTCCCTGCCGCCTCTGCTCGTGGACACCAACGGCAATGTCTTCCCCGTGGTTGGATTCCAGTACGAGGACGAGGTGAAGGTGATGCTCCGCTACACGCCCGACCGGCCGGTGACGAAGATCGACGAACTGCCCAGCCTTACACGCAGCCGGCCGGACCAGCAGCTCACGCTGATCTTCCGCGTCAGCAAGGGCACCGCCGTGCAGTACTTCGGCATCGGCAGCAAGGCGATCGTCGAGTACGTGCCCCCTGCGGAAGCGAAGTAGGCGGGCAGCGGTCGGGAACACATGCCAAGAAAAAAGGGCCCCGCGGTGCGGGGCCCTTCTTACTTCCAGGCTTGTAAGATCACTTCTTGGCCGGCTTCTCGGCCTTCTCCTTGGCGGGCTTCTTCTCGGCCTTGTCGGCCTTCTCCGCCTTGGCCTCTCCGTCGGCCTTGGCTTCCTTCTTGCCCTCGCTCTTCTTCTCGCCCTTGGCCTTCTTGTCGGCGGGCTTGGCTTCGCCGGCGTCGGACGCGCCCTCGCGCTTGCTCCAGCCGGTCACGGTCTGCTGGTTGGCAGCCTCGATCGCCTGCGACAGCGCGTCGCGGCGGCGCGGGCCGCCCTCCCCGCCGGCGCCCGCCGGGGCCGCGGATGCCGCCTCGCCCTGCGTGTCCTTGAGAAGCTCGCGGTCGGGCTTGACGTGGAGCTTGACGACGGAGTCCAGGTCGCTGTCGAGCTTGATGTGGATATCAAAGGTGTCCACGCGCTTGATGGCGCCGGTGATGCGCACGTCGCGGGGTGCGACCTTGTGGCCTGCCTTGCCGAGCGCGGCGGCGATGTCCTGCTGCGTCACGGCGCCGTACAGGATGCCCATGTCGTTGCACGCCCGCACCATCTCCACCTCGACGCCCTGCAGCTTGCCGGAGAGGGCCTCGCGGTCCTTGCGCCGGTCGGCCATGAGCTTCTCGGCGGCGGCCCGCTTGCCGGCGAGCTGCTTGATGAGCGCCTCGTCGGGCTGGGTCGCCAGGTTCCGGGGGAGGAGGAAGTTGCGGGCAAATCCGGTGCGCACGTTCACCACGTCGCCCACGATGCCCAGGTCGTCGACGTTCTCGATCAGCAGCAGCTTGACGTTCTTTGCCATTGGTCGCTGTCCTCTTCGACCGGCTCGGCTGGTCCCCGGAGGGGCGGCCGGTCGTCGGTGAGAGTTAGCAGTTTGTTCGGAACAGACCGAAGAAACCGCAACTGGAAGGGGGCGAGCATAGGCGCGCTGCCGGTCGGGCGGCTTGGGCGTGCTGGTCCGCGTTCAGGCGGTCCTGGCTACTTTTTCTCGGGGGGCGACTGGCGGGCGGGATCTGGGGCGGACGCCAGGTCCACGCTCAGCACCTGATTCCCCGCGGTGATGAACAGCGTGGTTCCATCCTTGCCACCAAAGCAGAGGTTGCTCGCGCCGCCATCGATGTCCAGCCTGGTCAGCGGCTTGCCCTGGGGAGAAATGACCCAGATCCCCCCCGGCCCCGTGGTGAACACGCGTCCATCCGGGTGCACCTTGATGCCGTCGCAGCGGCCGGGTGACTTCTCCGTGCTGAGGTCGACGAGGAGGCGGCGGTTGCTGACCGCGCCGTTCGCGCCCACATCAAACTCGACGACGGTGTTCTTGCCGTAGTCGTTCACGTAGAGCTTCTTGGAGTCCGGCGAGAGGGCCACGCCGTTGGCTCCGGCAAAGTCCGGGTCCAATCGCTGGACAGCTCCTGCGGGGGAGATGCAGAAGAGGCCTTTGCTGGGCGACTTCTGCTTGCCGAAGTCCGTGAAGAAAATAGTCCCGTCGGGGTGCACCGCGAGGTCGTTGCAGCGGGCGAGCGGGGTTGCCTTGCCGTCCAGCACGCATTCCTGGGCGATGGTGGAGACCGTCGCGTCCTTCTCGGTGCGGGTAACGGTCCCCGTGAACGTCGCCAGCAGCAGCCGTCCTTGTGCGTCCACGGCCGACCCGGCTGCGCGCCCGGAGGGCTTCCGGAATTCCTTGGGAGTCCCCCACGATTCCACCGCTGTGGTTGCTGGGTCGTCGGCCGCCGGCGCGATGGTGTAGACCGCGTCGGCGGAGAGGTCGCAGACCAGCAGTTTGCCGTCCAGCCACAGCGGTCCCTCGGCGAATTGGAGGGAGTCGGTCACGACCTTGGGGGACAGGCTCGCGAAGGCCGTGAGCGGGTCCGCGAGTTGTGGTTTGTCCGTGCGACTCGGCGCTTCCGGCTGAGGCGGCTGCAACGCGCCGGGCAGGGGAGTGCACACGAGGCATGCCGAGACGAATGCCAGGGGGAGGAGCATGCCGCACGGTATCCCGGCCGTGGCGTTACGCCCTGGGGTGGTGCCGCTTGTGGACCTGCTTGAGGTGTGATCGGTCGACGTGCGTGTAGATCTGCGTCGTGGCGATGTCGGCGTGCCCCAGCAACTCCTGCACCACGCGCAGGTCCGCCCCCCCTATCAGCAGGTGCGTCGCGAAGGAATGCCGGAGCATGTGGGGGTACACCCTCAGCCCGGACTTCTGCGCGTAGTGCGACACCAGCTGCCATACGCGCACACGCTCCAGCGGCCTGCCCGTGCGGCTGAGCAGCAGGCATCCCTTGGACGTGACCGGCTTGTCCAGGAGGGGCCGGCAGTCGCGCAGGTACTCCGCCACCGCCCGCTTTGCCGGCTCACCCATCGGCACGAGGCGTTGCTTGTTCCCCTTGCCGGTGACCCGCAGCACGCCCAGCGTTTCGTGGACGTCGCTGATAGTGAGCCCGCACACTTCCGACGCGCGGAGCCCGGAGGCGTAGAGCAGTTCCAGCAACGTGCGGTCACGCAGGTGCATGGGCACATCGGCGCCGGTCTGCCGGCCCGCCCGCTTCCCCTCGGTCGCGCCGGGGGCGTGTTCGGGCGTGCAGGCGTCCAGGAGCTTGCGGACCTGCGCGGGGCTGAGCACGTCGGGGAGCTTCTTCCAGCGTGTCGGTCGGTCCAGGATCGACGTCGGGTCGTCCTTGACCCCTTGCGTCTCCGCCGCCCAGCGGAAGAACACGCGTATCGCCGCCAGGTGCCGGACGACCGAGGCGGCGTCGAGCCCGCGCCGTGTCTTCAGCGACGTGAGGTGGTCGGAGAGCTGGCGGGGTGTTGCGCTGGGGAGCGACCGGCAGCCCGCGTCCGCGAGGTGCCAGAGGAGCTGGGCGGCGTCACGTGAGTACGCGTCCAGTGAGTTCGGGAGCAGGCCGCACTCCACACGGAGGTACGTGAGGAACGAGCGGTGGACCCCGGCGAAGGCTTCGGGAGGGGCGGACAAGCGGGCGTCGGCGCGGGGCCCCCGGCGTGCGGGCTTGGCCCCGGGAGCGACGGGTGTGGTGGGGGGCATTGGGGAGCGGGGGCGGCCCATCCCGGACGGTATCGGCCATCCGCCCTCCGCCGGGTGAAGCTGTGCGCGCAACGAAAAACCCCGGGTCCTTTCGGGCCCGGGGCTTGTTGCACGGAGGGGTTATCGCGGCTCCGCCGCGTCAGCCTGGTCTTAGCCGCCCAGGAGCTGGAGGGCCGACTGGGGCTGCTGGTTCGACAGCGACAGGATGTTGGTCGCTGCGGAGACCAGGATCTGCGACCGCGTGAGCTGAGCCGTCTCAGCCGCGAAGTCGGAGTCACGGATCACGCTCTGGGCCGCCGCGGTGTTCTCGACGTTGACGCCGAGGCTGCGGATGGTGGAGCCGACCACGTTCTTCTGGAAGGCGCCGATGCGGCCGCGGATGCTGGAGACCTGCTTGATGGCCTCGGAGACGACGGCCTGGGCGTCGGTGATGTTGCCATCGACGACGTTGTTGGCCTGGCCTGCACCGAGGCTGTCCAGGAAGCCGGTGACGCTGTCGCCGAGCTTGCGGGCGGCGATGTTCTGGATGCCGATGGAGACCTTACCGCCGATGTCCACCTTGGAGGCCAGCTGGAAGTCGGCGCCGCCGCCGTTGATGGTGAAGGCAGAGACGTTCGCGCGGGTCTGGGAGGCGCTGTCGCCCAGGGTCACGGACACGTCGAGGAAGTCGCTGTTGACGCGGGCGGTCTTGCCGCGGGTGATGGCCTGCACGCCGTTGATAGTGGCGCCCAGGTCCTGGCCGTTGTCGGTGACGCCGTTGCTCGCGGAGCCGAACGCCGTGGCGCCCGAGGTCTGCGAGGAGTTGAAGTCGGTCGCGGCGAGCTGGTAGATGCCGCTGCCCGCGGAGCCGCCGGCGTTGCGGACCTTGACGGTCGTGAACTCGTCGCTGCCCCAGGCCTCGGACTCGAGCTTGATGCCCGTGCCCGACGCCGTGGCGGTGACGCCGGTCACGTCGGTGAAGGTGTTGATGGCGGCGGCCATGTCGGACAGGGTCGTGCCGGAGGAGAAGGACAGCTCGCGGCTGCCCTTGCTGCCGACGACTTCAAAGACGAAGGAGGCGCCCGCGCTGGTCAGGTCCAGGCTGCCGCCGAAGGACATGAACACGCCGGCCTGCTGGGCGGAGTTGGTGACCAGCACGTCGACGTCCTGGCTGGCGCCGGAGAACTTCGCGGCGTTCACGCGGTAGTCCGCGACGTTGGTGGACACGGACCCGACCTGGAAGTCGAAGTTGCCGTTCAGGAGCTTGATGCCCTGGAAGTTCGTGGCGCCCGAGATGCGGTCGATGGTCTGCAGGATCGAGTCGATCTGCAGCTGGTTCGCTTCCTTCTCCTCCTTGGAGAGGCCGGCCTCGCTGGCGGAGGCCGTCAGCAGGCCCTGCAGCTCGGTGAGCATGCCGCTGACTTCCTGCAGGCCGCCCTCGGCGATGGTCATCACCTGGTCGGCGCGCTGGGAGTTGTTGATCGCCTGGTCGAGGGCCTTCTGCTCGCCGCGGAGGTTCTCGCTGGCGATCAGGCCGGCCGGGTCGTCCTTGCCGCGGTTGATGCGGAGGCCGGTGCTCAGGCGTTCGAGGGCCTGGTTGAGGCCGGTGTTGTTCTGGCCCAGCACGCGCTGAGCGATGAGGGACTGGACGTTCGTGTTGATGCGACTCATGGTGTAAGACCTCCGTGCAGTGCGAGCCCCGCGTTTGCGTGCGGGCTGATCGTCGAGCCGGGGGCAACAAGCATCCCGGCGATGAGCCCGGCGCCGACAAGGCCCGGGGCTCGCGGAGCGGGGTTCCATCCCGCGCTCCGGGTCCGACCGCCGCGTGTAACGGCCGGGCGGACTCTCGCTGCATCGTCGAGGAAGAGGGGCGGGTTGAGGCGAGGTCGCACGGAATTGGCCACACGCCGTCTCTTTCCGGTCCTTCCTGCCGCGAACTAGGGATGGAAAAAAGCAAAAACCCCTCCCAACAGGTGGGAGGGGTCGGTGGCGGGGGTGTCAGATTTGCGCTGGGTTCGCCGGCGATCAGCCGTTGAGCAGCTGGAGCACCTGCTGCGCCTGGGAGTTGGCCAACTGCAGGGAGGATGTGTTTGCGCTCACGAGCACCTGGGAGCGGGTGAGCAGGCTGGTTTCCGACGCGAAGTCCGCGTCGCGGATGGCCGACTCGCTCGCCGTGAGATTCTCGAACTGGGACTGCAGCGACCTCACGTTGGTGTCGAGCACGTTCTTCTCGAAGGCGCCGAGGCGCCCACGCATCTGCGTGACGTCGTCGATGGCCCGGGAGAGGATCTGCTCGGCCACGGAGAAGTCGTTGCGTCCCGCGCTCGAGAGGACGTCGTTGTTGCCGCCCTGCTTGAGCGAGGAGAGGAACTCCAGCCCGTTGGTGGTCTGCGTGGCCCCCAGGCTGGACGCGGCGACGGACGCGATGCCCATCGCCGTCTGCTGCAGGGGGGTGACCTGCGGGCCAAGCTGGAACAGCGAGCCGCCGCCGGTGACGTAGAAGGTGGAGGCGGTGGAGGTGGGGGTGGTGGCCAGGTCCTGGTTGAGGAGGATGCGGGCCGCGAGGGACGAGGAGTTGACGCTGATCTCCAGGCCCTTGCCGGTGGCGAGGTTGCCGTTGACGATCGCGGAAACGTCGCGTCCCTGGTCGCGGTCGGCGGTCACCAGGTTGCCGCCGGTGACGAAGCTGGACCAGTTGAAGCTGGCGCCCGTGACGTAGGCGGCGGTGTCGAGGAGCTTGTAGGTGACGAACGAGTCGTTGGCGGCCACGGCGGGCTTGTCCTGCCGCCGGACGCTGACGAAGTTGTCCGAGCCGAACTCGGCGCTGCGGAAGTAGATGCCCGAGGCGGCGTTGCCGTTGATGAGGGCTGCCTCGACGCCGGTGAAGGCGGTGAGCTGGTTCACCGCGTCGACCACGTCCGAGAGGGGTGTCCCGGAGAGGAACTGGAATTCCCGGGCGCCCTTGGCGCCGGCGATCTCGATGGACATGGTGGACATGACCGAGCCGCCGTGCCCGGACATGAAGATGGAGCCGAACTGGGCGGAGGTGATGACGTCCACGTTCACCTGCAGCGGCTGGTTGTTGATCAGCGTGGCCGAGCGGATGTTGGCGATGGAGATGGCGCTGGTGGCGAGGCCCGAGACCCGGTAGTCCAGCGAACCGTCCAGCATCTTGAGGCCGCCGAAGGAGGCCGTGTTCGAGATGCGGGTGATGGAGTCGATGGCCGAGTCGATCTGGAGCTGGTTGGCCTCACGCTCCGCGGCGGAGGACGCCCCGGTGTTGGCCGATTCCACGAGCAGGGCGCGGATGGAGGTGAGCAGGTCGTTCACCTCGGCCAGGGATGACTCGGTGGTCGAGATCACGCTGCCGGCCCGCTGCGAGTTCTTGATGCCCTGGTTGACACCCGAGATGTCCGAGCGGATCCGCTCGGAGATGATCAGGCCCGCGGGGTCGTCACCGCCGCGGTTGATCCGCAGGCCGGTGCTGAGCCGCTCCAGCCTGACGTTCAGGTCCGCGTTGTTGCGGGCGAGATTCGTCTGGGCGATGATGCTCGAGATGTTCGTGTTGATTCTGGCCATGGGTGCAATCCTCCGTGATTGCTGGCCCCGCGGTGTCCTGTGCGGGGAGGGGGATTCAAGGTGACTGGGTCGGGACGTCCTTTGAGGCTTGGTTCACGATGCGGGCGGCTCTCTCCTGACTCCTGGGCCTAGGCACCCTGGGCACGGATGCCCGTGCGTGGTGGCGGCTCTCCTGGCTTCGCAAACGGCGGGCCAGACGGGCCACCCGTTCCCGGAGGGGCATGCCCGGATGTCAGCTGATTGGTCCGCGTCCTGGTCTGAGCCCGAGAGGGCCCTGACGCAACCCCCGGCCGGATGACGGCCAGGTCGGAGCCGGAGATGTGAGATGCCTGTTCGTTCTCCCGCTTGATGGCCTCGTAGACCTCTTTGCGGTGCACAGCGATCTTGGTGGGGGCGGTGATGCCCAGACGCACCTTGTCGCCTCGGATGTCCACGACCGTGATCTCGATGTCGTCGCCGATCATGATCGTTTCGTCTCGTTGGCGTGAAAGGACCAACATGGTAAAACCCTTCCGTGGGTAGGGGGCTGTGTGGGGTGGGGTGCCGCGCGTCCTTGCGCGGTGCGACGGAAGCCCGTGGAGTGCTCGATAGGGGCGTAGGCGCTGCTGCGTGGGGAGGGGGTGCGGCCGCGGCGTTCAGGCCGCCGGGCACCACCTCAGGCCGACATCGCCGCCTGCATGGCCGGCGCGGCAACCTTCATGAGTGGGTGGCGGGTGGTCCAGCGCTTCTCCGCGAGGACCATCTGCTCCCCGACCTTGTTGAGCGTGTTGATGACCACGGGGCCCTGCAGGTTCCCCGTGAGGGTCTGCTCCACCTTGTTGACGATGACAAAGACCTGGGCGTCCTCGAGCTTGCCCAGCCCCAGCTCATTCATCTGCTCGGCCCGGATCGGCACCGAATAGTCGGGCACGAACAGGGACGGGTCGGTGATCACGAACGCCAGGCTGGGCTCGTCGACGCACTGGAGCCAGAAGAAGCAGGCGTCGTCGCCGGGCTCGAGCAGGCAGTACCGGGTGTACTGGTTGAAGCCCAAGAGCCCCTTGGGGATGTGGATAATGCGATCTTCCGCAATCTGAAGGGTCCCAAACCGCGTCGTGCGAACTTCCATTGGCATGCTCCGCTGCACTCCCGGCGGTCCAGTGCTCGATCCCCCGACGCAACGTCGGCGGCGTCCTGCACGTGGCCCAGGCCGCGCCGGGTGGCGACGCTGGGCGTTGATCGAATCTCACCAGGCGCGTTCCCGCGTCGTGGTGGGGGTTACAGGTAGTCCAGGACGCTCAGCTGCTGGGTCATGGCTGTCGTCCGGAGGCTCGCCTGCAACTGGGTCTGGAGCATCGAGAACTGCGTCGCCGCCTGCGTGAAGTCCACATCCCGCAGTTGCGACCGTGTCGACTCATCCAGCACCGACCGGTCGGTCTCACGGGTGATCGCGCCCTGGACTCTCTGGGCGAAGCCACCCACCATGCCGCGCGTCTCGACCACCGAGTTGGTCGCGGCCTCGATATCCGCCCCCGCAAAGCCGATGCCAGAGATGTCGTTGGTCGTGAGCGAGTCCCGGAGGTCAACCAGGTGGCTGAAGAGGCTGTCGACCCGCACCCTGGAGTTGTCCGTTCCGGTCAAAGCGTGGGCTGTGGCGTCCCATGTGCCGCCCAGGAGGCCGAGTTCTGCGGCCGCCTGCGAGTTGTTCTGGGGCGCCACCTGGACCCGGTTGGGGAGGCCTGGGTCCTGGGTGAGCATGATGCCGTTACCGTCGGACGCCAGGCTGGCGGTCAGCGTGGTGGTGGGCAGGCCGGCGGTCGTGAGCTGGGCCTGGATCTGGGTGTTCAGGGCGTTGAGGACCGTCTGCACGCTCACCATGTCGTCGGGCGTGAAGTCGATCGTGATGGGGGTGCCCGCGGCGTCGCCGAGGGTGATCGTCATGTCCGTGTTGAGCGGGGCGGAGACCACGCCGGACACCGGGTCGCGGACGCCGTCGATGATCGACACCCCGCGGCCGAAGTTGAACTCGCTGATGCGGGTATCGCTCATCATCGAGCGGATGCCCAGCCTGGTCGCGGTGTCGCCGCCGGCGACTTCAGAGATGGACAGGGCGTTCCGCGAGCCCGCCGAAACCTCGTTGAGCACATCGATGCCGGTGCCTGAGTCGTTGATGAGCACGCGGACGCCGAGGTTCGCGCCCTCGATGACCGTCTTGACGTCCTCGATGGTCTGAGCGGCGGACAGGTCGACAACCTGGGTGTGTCCGGCGTTGGTGATCCGGATGGTGCCCAGCGGCCCCGTGATGCCGGCGAGGGCGGAGACCGGTGTCCGCATGGTGAGCTTCGCACCCAGGTCCTGCCCCGACGGCGAGGCGCTGGTGAAGGGCGCCGCCGGCACCGTGCTCAGCCCCAGGTCCTGCGAGGCGATGCCGTTGCCCACGTCGAAGAACTGGATGGAGTTCGAGCCCGCCACGTCCATGGCGATGGCTCCGCCGGACACACCCAAGCCGCCGGGGCCCAGCACGGTGGTGCTGTTGTCCGTCTCGTACTGCCGGACGGCGGCGTTGACGCGGTCCAGCACATCCTGGACGGTGTCCGACCCCTGCAGGTTGATGGGGATGCGGGCGCCGCTGTTGATGCTCATCTCGATGGTGCCCAGGGTGATGCCCACGCCCCGCGCGCCGCGCAGGTCCGTCAGGCGGGCGCCGACCGTCAGCTGCGGGTCAAGGTCAACGTTGCTCCGCACCCGGGACGACAGGCCGGTGACGGCGGTGGGCCCGAGCGTGATGGGGACCGTGGACGCCTGGTCGAGGTCTGTGGTCAGGCCCGCGTTGTTCTCGCCCCGGTACCGGTAGTACCCCAGGAAGCCCTCGACCGGCGCGCGGCTGGTCACGGTCCCGCCCAGCACGTAGCCGGCCACCGACTGCCGGTTGGAGACGTTCATGAGGCTGGTCAGCATCTGGTCGATGACGACCGCCTGGCTCGCCCGCTCGGCCGCGGAGCTGGTCAGGGAGACCTGCTCGGACGCGATCGTCCTGGCCTCGTTGGCGAGGTCCGACGCTTCGCCCAGGGTGTCGTCCACGATGTTGAGCGCGCTGGAGGCGTGCTGCAGGTTCCGCTGCTGCTGGAGCGAACGCTCCAGCCGGTCGTCGAGGACGCCGATGGCGGCGGACTTCACGATATCGTCGCTGACCCGGGTGATGGCCCGCCCTGTGCTCATCTGCTCCTGCACGCGCAGCAGGGCGAGGTTGTTGCGCCCGATGTTCGAGAGCGCCAGGGCGCTCCCGTAGAAGGAGGGGACCCGGGTGAGGTTGGGGGGGATGATGGTCATCTGCACACCTGTTGGTTGGCCGGCGCGTTACACGATCCCGATCAGCGTCTGCGTCAGCTCGTCCACCACGCTGATGAGGCGGGCCGAGGCCTGGTACTGCCGCTGGTACTGCAGGAGGTTCACAGACTCTTCGTCCAGGCTCACGCCGGACACCGCCGCGCGCTGGGCCTCCAGGCTCTCGCGGACGAGGGTCGCCGCCGCGGCCGCGGACTGGGCCCCCGCGCTCTTCCCGCCCACTTCCTGCACCGCGTCCCGCCACATCCCGGCGAGGGACTGACCGGACAGCGCCTCCAGCGGCGCGTCCTGGATCTGCGCGAGCTGCAGGGCGGTGCCGTTCTCGACGAGCTGGCCGTTCACATAGCGCCCCGCGGCCAGCTTCTGCGGGTCGGTCTTGAGGTCGGACCTCACGGCCAGGGTCGCACCGTCGCTGCCGCTGAAGAACGAGTTCATGCCCAGGGCCGCGAGCGCCCCGCTGGTGTCGTCCTCGAAGGAGAAGGTGAATCCCTCGTCCGCCGAGACGGTGAGCTTGCCCTCGGCGTTGAACGACGCCGACACGCCCGCGATGGAGTTGATCTGGGCCCTGATCGACTCCGCGGTGGTGTCGTCGTCGGTGCCGGGCGTGCCGGCGCTGGTGATCCCGTCCAGGTCGACGTCGATGCGCACCGTCGTCATGGCACCCGTGGCGCTCTGTCGCACGCGCACCACGAATCCGCCGTTGGAGGGCTGGCCGGGCAGCCCCTGCATCGCGGTGTTCTCCGGGTCGTTGAGCGCGAGGGCACGGTCGGCCGTGCCGAACGCGGTGGAGCCGGTGAGCGCTGCGTACCCGTTCCCGCTGACGCCGGTGGAGTGCAGCCGGTTGACCTGCCAGATGAGCTGGCGTGAGATGTCGTCCACACGCCCGATGAGGTTCTCGATCGTCCCGTCGCGCGAGGCGATCGCGGCGCCGATCTGCCCGCTGGTCACCGTGAGCCCAGACTGCCCCGCCGTGGTCTCCACGCCGACCTGCGTGCTGCCGTCGGCGTTCACGGTCCGCTTGACCTGCACCCCGCGGGCTACCGAACCCAGCACGACGGGGGTCGAGCCCACCAGCACGTCCACGCCCTCGCGGCCGCGGTCCACCACGCTCACCTCCATGTACGCCGACAGCTGGGTGATGAGCTGATCGCGCTGGTCGCGGAGCACGTTGGCCTCCTGCCCCGCGATCTCCGCGCCGCTGATCTCGCCGTTGAGGTGCGCGATCTGGTCGATGAGCGAGTTCGCCCCGTCCACCGCGGCCCCCAGCGTGCTGTCGGACTGGCGGGACTGGTCCACCAGGTCGCTCCGCAGGCGCTGCACAAACGACGCGAGGCGGTCGCCCTGCTGTACCACGCTGGCGCTGCTGCGGGTCTGATTCGCCCGCTCGGACCAGGCGCTGAAGAAGGAGGACAGCTCGCTCGACAGGTCGTTGTCGCCCAGCTCGCCCAGGATCGACTCGATCTGGCCGTACACGCCGGCCAGGGCGTTCTGGCGGGCATCGTCCGCCGTCGCTCCCCAGAGCCGGGCCTGGATGGCGTTGTCCACCTGGCGCTGCACGGCTGTCACCTGCGCTCCCGCGCCGATCGACGACTGCAGGCTCGTGCTCCCTGCGCGCAGCGGCGAAATGCGGGTCAGCTGGCGCGAATACCCCGGCGTGGCCGCGTTGGCCATGTTGTTGCCGGCGACCTGGATCGCGATCTGGCTCGCGGTCAGCCCGGTGCGTCCGATGTGCAGTGCGTTGGTCAGGCTCATGGGTGCAGGGCTCCGGTGGGATGATGGGGACAGGGGGCGTTCTACGAACGCAGGTCGACCGCGCTCACGACGCCGGCCACGGCCTCGACGACCCCGCGGCGGGAATAAGTACCGGTGTGCGACATCTGCCGGGCCACTTGGCGCATGACGCCCTCCATGTGCGCCAGCAGCGACGTGGCGGCGCTCATGATGCTCGCGTTGCGGACCTGCACTTCGCGCACCAGGGCCCGCAGCGACTCGGCCTTGGCTGCCAGCACGCCCCTGCGGTGGTCCGGGGACAACGCCGCCAGCTGCGTCAGGGTCGTGCGGTCCGGGGCCGTCTTCCGCAGGGAGGGGAAGCTCGCGTGGGCCAGGGCGACCAGTTCTCGCCGGTGGTGGTCCAGCCTCTGCAGTTCCTGGAAGAGCAGTGTTTCGCGTTCAACTGAGGCGGAGACGCGTCCAGCGTCCGCTGCACGGATCGCGTCGCGGTGGGCTTCCCCCGCGTCCCCCAGGCGGTGGTACGCGGAGGACAGCGAGTCCAGGAGTGTCTCGAGGCGGTCCCCCAGCTGATCAGGCGAGAGGAGGAGGTGTGTCGTGCTCATGGGCGCTTCTCCAAGGGGATGGGTGCGGGCACCACGGTTCCCTTCACGAGGGGTTCAAGAGGGCGCGGCTGCACCTGGCCCTGCGTCCCCGACCTGGCGAGGATCCGGTCGGTCACCTTGTCGACCAGCGGCCAGTGCCCGCTGCGGACAACGCGCTGGGCCATGGCGTTGTCCAGCATCGTGCGGAAGGCCTTCTCGGCCTGGTTGGGTGCGAACGGGGCCTGCGCCTGCGACATCTCCCTCATCTGCTTCAGCACCGGCTCCACCAGGGACTGGGCCACGAAGTCCTCGGCCGCCTTGCGGGCCTGGGCCTTCGCGTCCTTCGGCTGCTCTTCCTGCGTCCGGGCAAGCACCGATCCGAAGAGCTCGTGATCCGCGAGGCGCGACGCGTCCCGGGCGGTCACCCCGCTGCGCAGCGAGTCAGCAAACGACTGGGTTGTGCCGGCGATGCTCAGGTCCATGGGTGTGCTCCGCAGTCCGTTCCACAACCGCGCGGGTCAGTCCACCACCAGGCGGGCGTGCAGTTTGCCGGTCTTGTGCAGCATCTGGATGATGTTGATCTGCTCCGACACCGGGATATCAAGCTGGCGCAGCGCGGTCAGCAGGTCGCTGAGCTTGGCGTTCTCGCTCGGGCGGGCGCTGGTCTTGATCTCGGCCCAGCGGTCCTTGCGGGTCCCGCCCTTGCCGGTGGCGGCGCCGGTGGTAATCGTGAGGTCCTTGTGGGTGATCGCAACCGGGCTTATCTCCACGTCCCCCGTCACGATGATGGCACCGGTCCGGCGGTTGACCACGACCTGCGCGGGCAGGTCCAGCAGTTCGGTCCGCACCTCCGCCGACAGCACGTCGGCGAGGAACGCCGCCTTGTCCGCCCGCTCCTCCTCCGGAACAATCACCTTCACGGTGCGCTCATCGATGGCGGACGCGATCCGCGGCGTGTTGGGGTACACCCGGCCGCCCAGGGCGACGTTGCTCTGGATCGCCTCGGCGACGGTGGAGACGCTTGTCCACCCCGCGAACGCCGGCTCCAGCACCAGCGTGAACGAGTCGCCCACTTCAGGGGCCGCCACGTCGCGGATCATGCGGGCGCCGCCCCGCACGCGCCCCGTCGTCGGGATAGTCGTATCTTCCAACTCGATCTTCCCGGCGGCGATCGCGTACACCTTGCTGCCGGGCAGAGGGCCCTGCAGGCTCGTCAGGTAGAGCTCACCCCCGGCGATGCTCTTGGCGGTGTTGACCGTGGACACGGTGACGTCGAACTTGTCGTCCATGCGCGCCCCCTCCTTGGGGATGACGCACGTGACGCTGACCAGGGCGACAGACTTGATGTCCGTCTTGCCCTTTGCGAGGTCCTCCGGAAGACCGATGTCCTGGCCGTTGTTCTTGAGCAGCGTGACCAGGGGGCGGGCCACCGCCAGGTCCTTCGAAGAGTCTCCCGTGCCGGGCAGGCCGATCACCAGCCCAACGCCGCGCAGGATGTACTCACCCTGGCCGTTGATGCGCGTGAGCTCCTGCACCGTCGCGCCGCGGGACACGCGGGGCGCAACCAACGCAGCAAGCAGGGCCACTCCAATAGTTGCAAGCGCGGAAAGGGGGGCACGCATGACCGGCAGAGAACGCAACGGGCGTGCCGGACGGGACCGATCTGCGCAAGGGTTGTGCGGGCGGGGCCGGAGCCGCCGGGCTAGAAGTTGAACACCGCATCAAAGAAGCGGGTCAACAACCCCTTGCTGGCCGAGTCCTTGACGTCGCCCGTGGACTCCACGTTGACCGTGAGCTCGGCAAGCTGGCTCGAAAGGACGGAGTTGTTGTCCGTCACGTCCTCCCGTCGGCAGGTGCCGGAGAGGACCATGGTCTGGGTCTGGTTGTCCTTGCTGATCGTCCGGCGCGCTTCGACCACCAG
This sequence comes from Phycisphaerales bacterium, assembly GCA_046350475.1. Lineage (GTDB taxonomy): Bacteria > Planctomycetota > Phycisphaerae > Phycisphaerales > UBA1924 > BJHL01. The sequence goes on from JAXMAJ010000001.1 coordinate 1,531,509, forward strand.
CGTCCCGTTGGGCTTGACGTCGATGATGGTCGCCTGGATCTTGTCGGTCAGGCTTTCCTTGGTCTCATACTTCCCGTCGCCCTTGAAGCTGTTGCCGGAGGACACGTCCGCCTCGACAATCGGGGATGACGCCCCCTGCTGCAACGCGGCCTCCAAGAACGCGGACAGATCCGGGAACTTGTTCAGCTTCGCCTTCAGCGAGGTGTCCTTCTTCGTATCCAGGCTGGATTCACTGCTGGCCTTGTGGTTTTCGCTCACGATGATCGTGACGAGGTCGTGGACGGCGAATTCCTTGGGCTTTGGGGCTTCTACCTGAATCAGGCTGGTTTCCTTCAGGGGCTCCGCGGGGGGGCGGACCGCTTCCACCGTGCCCGGCTGGGGTGGCGGATCCACGTCCCGCAGCAGGCTCTGGCCGGCGGTTTGGGACGCGACCACGCAGAAAATGCCCATCGACGCAAACGTCATCGCACGCATGGCGAGGCTCCAGGCTTTCAGTCTTACAAAGTCGGGGCGGCGCTAATGGCCCGTTGCCAGACGCTTCACGTCCACGATCCCCACGGACGCTGCCGCTGCTTTGCCCCGATTCTTGTCGGTGTTGCCCGGATCCTCCGGCGTCTGACCCTCCTCCGCAACCCCCATGCCGGGGTCTTCTTCTCCCGCGACCAGGACGGCGCGGCCAGCTCCGGCGATTCTTGCCCGCACGGGGCCTCCTCCCACCTTGTCCTGCTTTTCCACCGGCTGTCGCCGGGCTGCGGACTTGGCGACTGGGTCCAACCAGATGACATCGCCGGCCCGGCCATCCGCCTTGGCACGCATCGTTGTGCGCAGCATCACGGAGCCGGAGAGGCAGTCCACGCTGATCAGGTCTCCCCGCCGGACGGTGGGGGGGTGGTCCACCTGCCGGTCTTCCACCATTGCGCCGGCCTTGATCCCCACCCGGGCGATTCCGCCCGCGACCTCAGTGACTTTCGCCGGCACGGAGCCGGTCCACACCCAGACGTCCTCTGCACGAACATCCGATGTGCTCAGCGTTTCGCCCTTCTGGATGTCCCGGACCGCGACGCACCCGGGCTTACGCAGCTTGATGCCTACCCGGATCGTCTCTGTCAGCACGGGCGTATCACCTTCAAAGACGCGCGCCTGAACGGGGAGTACTTCACCCCGGCTGCTGGTGGAAACGGCATATGTCCGCCCCTCGACCGAAGTTGACAGGACCTTGGCGTCCACGGTTCTCATGTCCACTTGGATTGCGTCGGGTTCAACCCCAAACCACCTCGCCAAAGCATCGGGCAGCACGCTCTCCAAAGAGCTCGCACCGATCACCGGGGGCTGTGTTTGGAGTGGTTCCTGCCGGTTGGCGGTGCCGATCCTCACCTGCACCGCCGCTCCGCTCAGCGCGAGCCGCCCCACATTGACGCCCTTGGCACCGTTGAGCGCCCGCCGCACCTCGGCCAGTTCGATGGAAACAACCCCATCTCGTCCCGCCCGCTTGGCCGCCGCGGCCGCATCCAATACCACGATGTCCCGGGTGCTGACCGCCGACTCTCCCTGCACGTCTGCGATATCCGCAACGCGCACCGCGACGCCCTGGGCCAGGCTGGCCGAAGCACGCAACGAGACGGTGTCGGCGGCGGCGCCTGAAGAAAGGAGGGCACTGAATGCGATGGCCAGTGTTGTCAGGCTGCGGTGCATAACTGCTCCGGCGGATTGACTGCAGACTCGGCGTCAGGGCGCGAATTCGGGTGTTACCGCCTGATCTGGGCCACCGTGCGCAGGCTCTCGTCCGCTGCCCGGATGGACTGGCTGTTGAACTCATAGCCGCGTTGCGTGCGGATAAGGTCGATCAATTCCCGAGTGGGGTCCACGTTGCTTGCTTCCAGGAACCCCTGCTTGATCGCACCCCGCCCATCTGCGCCGGGCTCGCCCAGGTTTGGTGCCCCGCTGGCGGCGGTTTCAACAAACAGGTTCTCTCCAACCTGCTTGAGGCCGGCCGGGTTGATGAAGGTGGCCACGTCGATCTGTCCGACCTGCGAGGGCTCCACGGCGCCCTCCTGGGTGACGAAGACTTTTCCATCGGTCGCGATGCTGATGCTCTTCGCGTCCGCTGGTATCTGCACCGGCGGGTTCAGGCGGCGTCCCTGGTCGTTGGCCATGACCAGTTCCCCCGTCGCGTTGAGGGACAGGTTGCCCGCCCGGGTAAAAGCGACGCCGCCGGGGCCTACACCCTCCTCGACACCGACCTGCATGAAGCCCTCGCCCTCGATCATGATGTCCAAGGGGCGTGCGGTGTTGCGGGCGGCGCCCTGTCCGAAGTCCACCTGCGTGCCCGAGGCCCGGACGCCCAGGCCGACATAGAGGCCCGTGGGGCGCTGGTCGTCGTTGGCATTGGCCGTCCCGGGATGGGCCCGCTCCAGGTAGAGAAGGTCCTGGAAGTTGGCCCGGCTGGCCTTGAAGCCGTCGGTGTTGATGTTCGCGAGGTTGTTGGCGCACACGTCGAGCGCGACGTTGAGCGCAGAAAGCGCGGAAGATGCGGACTGAAGCGCATTGATGGCCATGGGGTGCTCCGAAGGAAGTTGAAAACCGGCACGGTCTTCCAGCAATCCCACTGCCACACCCCGGTCGTTCGTGTGTTGCAGACAGGTTCGCCTTGCGAACGTCCCCTGAGCGTGGTAGACTCCCGCGCCGGCCGCTCTGTGCGCGTAGCGCAGGGCATACCCCGGCAATGAGAAAGGGAAGCTATGGCCAAGAGAACCACGATGCGCTCCAGCAAGGGCAAGAAGCTCTACGCCGTCCGTAACGCGGACGGGTCCTTCAAGGACATCCAGACTTTCGAGCGTGCCCACCGCGCGGACCTTGCCAAGAAGTCCAAGGCCGAAGGCGCAAAGAAGAAGGGCAAGAAGAAGGCCAAAAAGAAGGCAAAGAAGAAGTAAGCACGCGGGCCCGGAAGGGCCCGTTGTTGTCTTTGGTTCGCGCACGAGGGGCGGTCGGAGGTCAATGCCCCCAGGCCGACAGATCCAGGCACGCCCGGGACGGTTCCGCCTGCCACGGCGTCAGCGGGCGCGGCCATGCGCTGCGCACTCCCCGCGCATCTTCGCGGGCCAGCCCCAGGCGGAGCAACTGGTGCTCCTCGATCAACTCGGGCGGCAAAGGAACTCGGGCGATCCAGCGGTCCGGCAGGTCGATGACCCGTATCTGAGCCGAAAGCATGGCGGCCACAGCCGGGTCGAGGTTGGGCGCGCCTGTCGCCAGCTTCACCGACCCGTCGTGACCGACCTGCCACCCTGCCGATGCACGCCCAAATCTCCCCGTGAACACCAGCAACGATTCGCCCTTGCGGTCGTGCCCGACCGGCACCCGGCATTCGAAGTAAATTTCCCAGCGGGCCCGCTCCGCCACATCCCCATCGGTGGTCGGGCGGTGCACGATCGCGGCAGTCTCCCACCCCGGATCTCCCGCGATGGCTACCCCGCCGGCAAGCAAACCCGTGGCGTCCAGGTCGTTGGCGAACAGGCCGGTCACGACGCCGGGGGGCGACGCCGGCAGGGGCATGGGGAGCAGTGGGAGGGCCCGCGACCAGTCGCCCAAATGCGCGCGGACGACATGGGACGCGCCGGTGTCGTTCCCCAGGGCCCGCAGGTCCACGGCGCACTCCAGGGCTGGGATGGGACGCAGGTCCCGCGGCGTTGCCTCACGATCCACGCCGCACCACGCCGTGGCCGGTGACCCGGTCAGGTTGACCAGCGTCACGACAGCACCCGGCAGAGATCCGGGCCCGTCGCTGAAGAATGAACCGCCCTCGTCCACGACCCACGCGGCGGCCTGCGGACGCTCGCCCAGCCATTGCTCGGCGAGCTGCAGGCGGCGCTCGGGCGCGGTGTGCGCGTTCAGCAGGTCCAGCAGCAGCCGATCAAGTGCGGCCTGGTCGGTCTCCCACACCGGCGCGTACACACCCGGGGAAACCAGTGCAACGCCGGCGATCCGCCGCTTGATCCGTTCGCACATGCCCTTGTCGGTGGTCCACAGGCGGGCGAGGGCCACTCGCCACCGCTGCTCCTGCTGGTCCGCCATCGCCTCGAGCAGCGGGTCGTCCAGCGGGCCGACCCCGGGCGGGTTCACGCCCTCGCGCAGCCCGGCGAGCAGCAGCTTCGCGCGCCAACGTGTCAACGGGCTGCGGGCTTCGTGCTCGATGGCGGCCCGCACCTGCCCCTGGCCGGATGCGGCCGGTTGCAAAGGGCTGGTCCAGGGACCTTCTGCCAGCGACACATCGCTCTTCGTCATCGACTCCACGGAAGGCAACCACTGCATGGGCACGCGGTCTGACCCCAACCAGACCGCGTTGTCGTTCCGGCCGACCTTGGGTTCGACCAGGAGCGCGAAGCCCACGCCCGGGTCCTCCTCCGCTAGCAGGGCCCGCGCGTCCTGGGTGGAAATCGCCCGGCTGTCCCACTGGATTGATGCCCCGAGCCAGCGGCCCCACGGCCCCTCACCCGCGTCGGCCCGCGGCGTGATCGACACCCGGTACAGCTGCGAAGGCAGCTCCAATCCGTCGTCGAGCAGCAGGCGGGGAGCAGCGCCGGAGGAGATCATGCCCTTGAGCAGCACCGGGTCGACCGGCACGACAAAGGCGTGGCCGATGGGGGCGTCGATCCGCTCCATGGAATCAGCGGAGACCGCGGCGTGCTCCTCACTCTGGGCCGCATTCACTCCCCTGGCCTCCCGCCGGACCATGGTCACCGGAGGGGGAGTGCCCTGGGGCACTGGTGGCGAGCCGGTGGGGCGGGCAGCGCACGCGACAGCAAGGAGCCCCAAGGCCATCAGGGGCCAGGGCAACAGACACATGACAACCGCGTGCGTGCGTGGGCTCATGCTTCGGGGAGGGGCAACCGGGGATTCAACCTTCCAGCGGCAGGGTCTCGACGAGGTTCTTGACGATGGCGTCGGGCGTGATTCCTTCCGCGTGACTCTCAAAGTTCATGATGAGCCTGTGGCGCAAGGCCGGCATCGCGGCCCAACGCACATCGTCCGTGCTTGCCGCGTACCGCCCATCCATCAACGCCCGGCACTTGGCCCCCAGCACCAGGGCCTGCGCACCGCGGGGGGACGAACCCAGGCGAACGTACTTCTCCACCATGGGCGTCGCGAGCCTGTCCTGCGACGTTGAAGAAGGTTGGGTCGCGCCCACCATACGCACGGCGTAGTCCTGCACGCTGGGCGCGATGGCTACCCGCCGGACCAGGTGCTGGTGGGCGAGGATGGTGGGCGCGTCCAGCACGGGCTCCACCGGGTCCACCCGCCCCGTCGTTGTACGGGCGAGGATCTCGCCCAGTTCCGCCCGGTTGGGCGGCGGGCTCAGCAGCTTGAAGAGGAACCGGTCCAACTGGGCTTCTGGAAGCGGGTATGTCCCTTCCTGCTCGATGGGGTTCTGCGTGGCCAACACCAGGAACGGCTCGGGGAGGGCCCTCGTCGTGCCGCCGACCGTCACGCTGTGTTCCTGCATCGCCTCGAGCAGTGCCGACTGCGTCTTGGGCGTGGCGCGGTTGATCTCATCCGCCAGGATGATCTGGGCGAATACCGGCCCTGGCTGGAACTGGAACACACGCTCCCGCCCCCGGGGCGTGTCGAGTTCGCTCACCACCGTCGTGCCGGAGATGTCGGCCGGCATCAGGTCCGGCGTGAACTGCACGCGGGAGAACTGCAGGCTGGTCGCCCGGGCCAGTGTCCGCACGAGCAGAGTCTTCCCCACGCCCGGCACGCCCTCCAGCAGCACGTGCCCGCCCACAAACAGGGCCGTCAGCACGCCCTCCACGATGGCGGCCTGGCCCACGATTGCGCGCCCGATCTGCTCACGCACGCGGGAGAAGTCCCGCCGGAACGCCTCCGCCGCCTCCCGCACCTGCTCGGGGCTTTCCAGCGCGTCTTGGGTCGTCTTAGCCATGAGCAGCGAGGATAGCGATCCCCGGCTGAGCCGGGGGGCAGGGACCGGCCCGGCCGTACACTGGCGGATGGCCAAACGCCCTTCCAAGGCGGCATCACAGCGGGCGCTTGGGGAGTCCTCACCCGAGACCGAGGTGCCCCTGCCGGCGATGCCCCGGATACAGGCGCCGATAGGACTTTCTCAGGTATTGGGACAGGACCGTGCGGTCAAAGTGCTGGGCGACGCGATGGCCTCGGGCCGTGTGCACCACGCCTGGATCTTCCATGGCCCCTCGGGCACCGGGAAGTTCACCACGGCACTGTCCTTCGCGTCCCACCTCCTGGACCCCACCACGCAGGCCTCATTCACCGGCGAAGTCGCGCCCGATCCGGACTCTAGAGTGCAGGGCCTGCTGCGGGCGGGCACGCACCCGGACCTCACGGTGGTCAACCGCGAGACGGCCCGATTCCACGAAGAAAAGTCCATCCGCGACCGCAAGCAGACGAGCATCCCCATCGACGTTGTGCGCCAGTTTGTCCTGGAGCCCGGTTCATTGTCCGCCCAGGTCCCCCCCGGGGGCGCCGCCGCACGCGTGTTCATCATCGACGAGGCCGAGCTCCTGGGCGCTCCCGCGCAGAACGCCCTGCTGAAGTTCCTCGAGGAGCCACCCGCACGCACCGTGCTCATCCTCGTCACCAGCAACCCTGAACTGCTCCTCCCCACCATCCGAAGCCGCTGCCAGAGGGTCGCGTTCGCCGGGCTTCCCGCCGATGCCATGCAGAAGTGGCTCCGCGCCCGCACGGTTGAAACCACGCCAGCGCAGCGTGAGTGGCTGTTCGCGTTCAGCAACGGCAGCCCCGGCGCATTCCTGCGGGCCTTCGAGACCGGCATCCACGCCTGGTGGACCCGGCTGGAGCCCCTGCTGGCCCAGGCAGAACTGGGCCGACACGTCGTCGAGCTTGGACCGCTCATGCACGAACTGACGGACGGGTGGGCGAAGGCATGGGTCGAGTCGCACGAGAACGCAAGCAAGGAAGCCGCGAACACCGCCGCCGCGGAGTGGATGTTCCGGGTGCTGGCGTGGCGGCTGGGCGACCGGCTGCGTGCCGCCATGAAGTCCGGCGACGGCGTCGAAGTTGTCCTTTCGCAGCTTAGCGCAGTCAGCGCGGCCGAAGCAGAGCTGGACGCCAACGTCAGCCTCCAGTTTGTCATGGAGAAGCTCGCGGCGGAAGTGGCCGCGTGCGCCCGCAACGAGGCCGTCGTCTAGGCGCTCCCCGCAAAGAAAAGCGCGGTCCTCGTGCAGAGCCCGAGGACCGCGCCGGTTGAGGAATCCGAGAGGACAAGGCCGGCTGGATTCAGAGGCAGGGACCGCCGCTGAACACGCTCAGGAGCGAGTCGATATCGGCCGTGTCGGGGAACAGGCCGTCGTTGTTGAAGTCCAGGTCACCGCACATGCCCGTTGAGCAGGCGCCGCCGCTGAACACGCTGAGGAAGTCGTCGATGTCCGCGGTATCCGGGGAGAGGTTGTCCGCGTTGAAGTCAATGCCGTCACAGGTAGGGCCCGTCGGGCCGGTGTAGTGGAGCTCCCACGTTTCGTTGTTATAGCCGGTGGTCGCCGTGGAACCGCCGAAGAGCAGGGTGAACTGATGAGTCGAGTCGTAGGCCAGGCCCATCTGCTGGCGATCTCCCGCGCCGGGAATGGTGCGTTCTGCCCAGGCCGTGCCGTCCCACTCCCACGTGTCTGAGGCGTGGGCCGAGGCCTGGGTGGTTCCGCCGTACATGACGCAGACTCCACGTGCGCTGTCGTACACCATGCTGTGGTTGTAGCGGCCGGGCGGGCCCGCGACCATGCGCTGGGTCCAGGTCGTCCCGTCGTACTCCCATGTCTCGTCGTTGAACGCCAGCGCACCGGTCCCGGTGTTTCCGCCGAACATGACGCAGACGTTCCGGGCCGAGTCGTACGCCATGGCCGGCGTGTAGCGTGCCGTGGGCGAGGTGGCGGTAGCAATCTGCGTCCACGCGGTACCGTTCCATTCCCACGTCTGGTTGAAGCGGCTCGAACGGATTCCCCCGAAAAGGACCATGACATTGCGGGCGTCGTCGAAGGCCATTGCGCAGTAGTAGCGCCCGGTCGGCCCGGTATTCGCCCTGAGCGTCCATGCCGTGCCGTCGTACGACCAGGTCTCCTGCCACTGGCTCAGGACGTTCGAGTACCCGCCGAACAACAGCGTGTAGTTGCGAGCACCGTCGTAGGCCATGGAATGGCCCCAGCGCGCGGCGGGGCCTGTCGCGGCCACCTGCGTCCAGACCGAACCGTCCCACTCCCATGTGTCGTTGTAGAAGGCCGCCGCGGTCCCGCCAAACAGCACCGTTCTTCCCCGGGCAGGATCGTGCGTCAGCCCCATGGCGGAGCGTGGCCCAGGGCCCGACTCAACCGTCTGCGGTTCCCACTCCAGCGTCTGCGCTCCCGTGGTACAAGGCAGCGCACAGACCGCCACGGCGGAGATCAGGGCGAACGAGGTCGAGCAGTTCATTTTCTGGCTCCTTCGGCGCACGCAGCCGCACCAGCGACCGCACGTGCGGACGTCAGGCTACTGCCGATCGGGGGGCCTGTCAATTGGTTTTGGAAAAGTTTCTTGAAAATTCCAAGACACGCAGTATGCTCTGGATTATCTACCCGGAGCACACGACTTGATTACCATGCACAGCATGTCCATCGTGACCAAACCGCCCCATCCAGAGGCGATCGCTGTTGAGGAGGAAGCGGCCGCCGTCCTCAGCGAATTGCAGGGGGCTCTGGCCGCCTTGGTCGCCGCACTACCCGGTCGCAACACCCGCGCCGTGGACCTGCAGCGCACGCTGGAACTGGACAAGAAGCTCGGTTGGCAATTGTTCACCTTTGTTTCCGCGGCGAACGCCGTGGACCGCCTGGCCAGCATCCCCGGAGCTCCTTCGGTCAGGCGCATACTCGCCTCGGCAGCGCGCCGGAAGGCTCCCCGTGGGGTCATGGACCGGGTTTCGAGCGCGTTCGACGCGTTCGAGGTGTTCGTTGACGAGCACGGTGGCGATCGGGATGAACTCGCGCTCCTCTTGAGAAGCCTCGCGGGAGATGTGGACCGCGATGAGGAACTCCGTGTTCGCAAGTCCCTCTTCAGGGGCCTGGCGCACGTGTGGGGGGTACGGGCCGCCGCGTTGGTACGGACGGCGGTCGTCCATCCCAGCAGGTCCGGTGAGCGTGAGGCCGACGACATCCTCGTGGTGGTGGGGTACGTCGGCCTGCAGCGCCTGCGCCACCAGGCGCCGTTCTCCCTGAGCGCAACCGTGGGCATCGACAGCGACCCGACGAACGGGGCGGAGCCCGCTCCCGCTCAGCCGGCAAACCCCGCCATCGGCCCAATGACGCTGCTGCCCGAATACTGCAGCAAGCCGCTGCCTCGGACTCTCCCGCAGGCCGGCGCTCAAGGGGAAATCGAGACCGAACTGCTGTTCCCGCCGTCAAGCCGCGCCGGGGCGATCAGCCTGACAACCGTCCAGACCATCGCGCAGGCGTGGTCGCGCCCGCAGCACCAGTACGGGCTCAACTCGCTGGTGAAAGTCCCGACGGAGTCGTACGTGTGCGAGCTGATGGTGCCGTCCGGCTGGACGGACCTTGGAACAGCCCGCGCGCATGTGTACGGTCGGCGCGGCGCGGTCGAACGCGTGCACGACCTGAGGACGGTCGACCTGCTCCCGCAGCGGGAAACGGTCGCGTGCGTCAGGAGCGTGTCCGTACCGCCCGCGATGCCGGACGCACCCGGTCACCACGACGCGGTGGCGACGATGATCAGCCGCATGCAATGGAACGACACCACCTACGACCTCTACAGGTGCGTGGTGGAGTACCCGGTGTTGCACACGATGATCCGTATCGCCGCGGACGCGGTGCGGGCCCCCTTCGGAAGCACGGAAGCCCGGAAGTAGGCCGCGTCTTAGCCCTGCACACTGACCCCCGGGGTGCCGGGCTTGGGGACAAGCCCCCGCTCCTCGGCGAGCTTCTGCATCAGCATCACCCACGTCTCACGCTCGAACTCGAGCAGTTCGACCACCTTCCCGATCTTTGTCGTGTCCTTCTCGAACGTGCCCTCGATGAGGTGCGTGTACAGGAAGGTGTACAGGGAGCGCACGTTCGCCGCCAACTCGGGGTTCGGCTCGTCGCGGATCGTGGTCAGCAGCTCCAGGATGATCTCCCTCGCCGGCGAGAGGTTGTTGAACGCTTCCTCGTGCCGGTTCGCGCCCACCGCGTCCATCCCTTTCCGCGCAAACTTGATCGCGCCCTCCAGGAGCATGAGACGCAGCTCCTCCGGTGACGCCGTCATGACGCGCGTGCGGAGGTAGGCGTTGGCCTGGGCGTTGATGGCGGGGGCGGGCTGGGACTGGAGGGCGGTCATGCGTGTTTCTATCGGGCGTGGAAGGGGGTGAGTTGAGCGTTGCCTCGCCGTCAGCCGCCGATGGACGCCAGGGCGCCGCCCTGCTGCTGGAGCTTGCCGATGGTCGATTCCATCGCCGCGAACTGACGCTGGAGGATCTCCTTCTTCTGATCCAGCCGGGCGGTCATGTCCTCGATGCGTTTGTTCTGTGCCGCGACCTGGGTGTCGATGCCCCGCATCCGGAGCGTAAGGGTGCCCGTGATGCTGTTGATGTAGCGGTCGGTGAACTGCTCGAAGTTGCCCATCGCCCCCAGCTCGGTGAAGGAGTTGCCCGCGTTGGGGTTCGCGGCCGAGTTGTTGTTCCCCAGGTCGATGCGGTTGTCGTTGGTCTGCACGCGGCGCGTGAAGAGGGCCTCCACGGCGGCGGGGTCCGTCGCCAGGGCCTGCCTGAGCTTGTCCTGGTTGACCTCGAGCAGGCCGTCCTTGTTCACCTTCATCCCCACCTCTGCCACGCGCGTGTACCGGTTGCTGAAGCCCTTGACGGGCTGGTTGAGCGTGGAGAACATGGAGGCCCGCAGCGCGGAGATGGTGCCGTCGCCCAGCAGCACGCCCCTGGTGTCGGTCTCCGAATCGTACTTGGTGAAGGTGTTGATGCGCCCCACCGCGTCGTTGAACGCCGTCACGAAGTCGTCGATGGCGCTCTCGATGGACGTCGTGTCCTGCGCGATGGTGACGTTGACCGCCGTGTCCGAGGCGCTCTTGAGGTCGATCTTGACGCCGGGCAGCACGCCGTCGATGAGGTTGGTGCTGCTGACGACCGCCACGGCGCTGGCCACGTCGCCCGCCCCGAAGAAGGCCACCGCGTCCTGCCCCTCCGCCAGCGTTGTCAGGCCCAGGTCAAACCCGCCCGTATCGATCACGAAGCGCCCCGCCCGCCCGGAGTTCTCGCTGGTGAAAGAGATGCGGTAGGGCGTGACACCGCCGCCGGTGGAGACCACCGCCGCGTCGACGCCCACGCCGGCATCGTTGATCTTGGTGACGATCTGGTCGAGCGTGTCGCTGGCGTTGAACGACACGGCCCGCTCCAGCGTGCCGTCGATGCGGTTCTGGTCGCCCGTCCCCGTGCCGGTCGCCGCGCCCTTGATCTTGAGCGCGGACGCGACCGAGCCGTTCACGTCCTCGACCTTGATCCGCTGCGTCCCCGTGTCCGTGTCGTAGATCTCCAGCCCGTCACCGTGGGCATTGATGCGGGCGCGGATCGACGTGCCGCCCGTGCCGGACATCAGCGAGTTGATCTCGCTCACCACGTCGCCCAACGTCTTGGAATCGGTCCCGATGTCCACCACCATGGTCCGCCCGGTAGAGTCCGTAAAGCGCACCTTCCCGGTCCCCACGCCCTGCCCGCGGTTGAGCGTCGACAGCTGCGTGGACAGGGACATGTACTGCTTCTGAAGGTTGCCGCTCGAGACGGTGCCCGCCGCAACGCCGGCCGCGCCCGTGGATATCCCCAGCGACGCCGCCGTGTCGTCGTCGAACGTGCCGGTGATGCTCAGGTTGCCCGTGCCCGTCGTGTTGTCGTGCACGGTGATGCCCGTGCCCTTGCTGTCCAGGGACACGGTCACGCGGCTGCCCCCGCCGGCGAGCGTGCCCGAGGACTGCTCGATGGCCGCGAAGATATCCGTCAGCGAGGACGTGGGGTCGATGGTGGCGTTGAACGTCGTGCCGTCCCGCAGCACGAACGCCAGCACGCCGTCACCGCCCACGCCCGAACCGCCGTTGAGGCTCGTGCCCAGCACGGTGTTGAGCCCGGCCAGGACCCGCTGCCCGTTCAGCGTGCCCGACGCCCCGCTGGTGATCAGCCCCAGGTCCGAAGCCGTCGTGGACTCGTTCTCCGTGACGACAATCGTGTTCCCGCCGCCGGTCGAGTCCACCAGCTCGATCCGCCCCTGGTCCGTGTTGATGCGGGCGCTCACCGTGGTGACCCCCGCCGCGGAGAGGGCGCTGTTGATCCGGTCGATGACACCACCCACGGTGGACACGGCCCCCGCCGTCTTTGCCGCCGGCGTGCTCCCGCTCGCGGCGCTCCACACCTCGCCGATGTTCACGTTGACAGTCTGGTTGGTCGCCCCGCTGATCTGGACCCGGAAGCTCGCGTAGGTCGGCAGGTTCGAGTTCTTGAACTGCACCCCGTTCCCGTCGTTGAGCGCCGCCAGAGGGGTGTTGCCGCCCAGCCCGTACACGTTCGTCCCCGTCACCCTGCCAGCCCCGGACCCCGCCATACCCAGGCTCGTCGCCGTGGTGTAACCGGTCGCGTCCGCCACGCTCACCTGGCCTGCGCCCCCCGCGCGATCCTTGACCACGAAGTGCCCGCCCTCCACCGACGCCGTCACCTGCGCGGTCCCGTTGCCGTTGATGGCGTCCAGCACGTCCTCCACCGTGATCGCCTTGCTCAGGTCCACCGTCGACGCGTGACCCGCGGAATCGGTGACGACGATCTTCCCGCGCGCCACGCCCGCCCCGTTGTTGAAGTCCGCGAGCGACACGTCCGTGTCCAGCCGCGCCTTCACCGACTCGAACGTGAATGACGTCGCGCCGACCGCCGTCGTGTCCCGGTCGCCGAACCCCCGCGTCAGCATCTGCTGCGTCGTCACCAGCCGCTCGGCCCGGAAGGTGTACGAACCCGCCGCGGCCGCCGTCGACGCCGTCGCAGTCAGCACAGACTCGTTGCTCGACGTCGCCGTCTTGAGCTTGAACGTGCTCGCCGTACGGAACTTCGCCGCCGCCGACTGGATGGCGCTGATCCGGCTGTTGATGTCCATGTACGCGGCCTGCTGCCCCTGCAGCTGCGCCACCCGCCTCTGCACCAGGGTGCGGGGGCGGGCGTCGATCGCAATCAGCTTGTCGATGATCGACGCGCTGTCGATACCGCTGAAAATGCCTGTGCCGCTCGTGATGCCGCTCATGAAGAGGCCTCCGCAGTCCTGTCTGGGCGATCCGGCGCCGCGGGGCGCGGGCCTACCGCCCCGTCCGCCCCCCGGCGTATCCAATGGATCGGCTGGTGGGAGGGGTAGGCTTCAGGGGTGAGCCCTTATCGGCCTATCGATGTTTGGATCATGTACGGCATGGGAGCGATCGGCCCCTGTCGGAACCAGGCTGTCACAGATTCGTATGAAGGCGACGTGGAGGGGTGCCAACACGAGAGCCGATACGCTTCGCGCAATCAGGTGGGGCCCGAAGTTCTGTAGGGTGTGGCCCTTCAAGAGGTGGAATGTCACAAGCGGCCTTTCAACCCACTCCCGGCGCCCCCCAGGCCACACAGCCCCCGGAAACATCACGGCTTTCCCGGCTGGGGGCCGCGATCATCGGGGCCGGCTCAGCGACCACCGCCGTCGCGACCATCGGTGCCGTCCTGCTCAGGGGCGATCAGCCGTACTGGATGGTTGTTGGTTTCGAACTCGTGGTGCTGACCTCTGCCGTCTTTGCGATCCTCATCGCCCGGGGACGGTTCAGGGACGGGCCGGCCATGGCGCTGCTGTGCGTGTCGGGCACGCTGCTCGTGTCCGGAGTCCTCGGGTACATCTCCACCAAGCCTTCCGCCGCCCTGCTCCTGCGCGGGCGACCCGTGGCCATGAAGCCATGGGCGCTCCTGCACATCGCCGGCGCAACCGTGATGGGCGCGGTCGCCGCGTACGAGGTCTTGCGGCGAAACTCCCGGAGCCTGTACTACCTCTCCCGCGCCGTGATGGCCGGTGTTCCGCTCGCGGCGATGGCCGCGGTCGCCTGGATGCTCTACCGCCGGTCGCAGGCGTCCGAGGCCTCGTACCAGGCCATCGTGGACGACGCGCTCACCAAGGGGATGGCAGCGCCCCCGCCTCCGGACCCGCTTGTGCCGTCGTGGGTCACGTGGCTGGGCGGCAGTCTGGGCTCTGTGCTCGCGCTTGTCCTGTTCTGCGCGTGCGCCCACTGCGTCATCCGGGCGTTCGAGATGGGCAGGCCCCGGGCCTGAGCCGGGGATGTTCTTCGTCACCCGATCAACCGGAGCAGTTCCTCAGGCCGTTCCGCGACGTGCGTGGGGCAGGTGGACAGCAGTTCCTCCCGGTCGTGGGCCCCCCAGGTTGCCGCACAGGTCGCGGCACCCGCCGCCTTCCCCATGTGGATGTCGAAGGTTGCGTCGCCCACCACCAGCGTCTTGGAAAGATCCCCGATCCCCATCCGCTCCGCAGCGAGCAGCACCGTGTCCGGCTCCGGCTTGTACCGCAGCACCTGGTCGCTGCCCACCACCGTCGCGAAGTACTCCAGGAAACCCACATGACGGAGGTTCATCTCCGCGGGCCCCACGCGCTTACTGGTCACGATGGCCATCGGGATGTCCGCGGCACGGCAGCCGTCGAGCATGTCGGCGACCCCGGCGAATGCCCGAACAAGTGTTGGCGTCAGGCGCGCGTAGTGGGCCCGGTAGGTGGTGATCATCGCCTGCACCTCACCCGCCGAAAGCGAACGGCCCAGCCGTCCCGCGTGCGCCGGGATGGACCGCTCGAGCGGGATGCCCATGGTGGCGCGCACCTCGTGGGGAGTGGGCTCCGGCAGCCCATGCTCCCGGCACGCGATGCAGAAGCTCTCGACGATGCACGAGGCCGAATCGATAAGCGTGCCGTCGAGATCGAAGAGCAGCGATGTGTAGCGGGTCATGCGGCAGGTTAGCGCGAAAAAAAAGTACCCCGCATGGCCGCGGGGTACTTGGAGGGTCGGGCCCTATTGCCGGAGCGATTACGGGAAAATGCCACGCAGCTCGTACGCCGCCTTCAGCCGCTCCAGTGCACCGATGTAAGCCGCCGTCCGCAGGCTGCACTTGTACTTCTTGCGAGCGTCACGCGTGCGCCGGGCCGCGGCAATCATGTGCTTGTTGAGCTTGCGGTCCACGTCGTCGAGTTCCCACTGCTGGCAGGTCTTGTTCTGGACCCACTCGAAGTAGGACACGGTGACGCCCCCGGCGTTGCAGAGGATGGCGGGCAACACCTCGATGCCGCGCTCCTCCAGGGCGCGTTCGCCCGCGGGGGTGGTGGGGGCGTTGGCGCCCTCGGCGACGACCTTGCAGTGCAGAAGCTTGGCCTGCTCGGGCTGGATCATCTGCTCCAGCGCCGCGGGCACGAACACGTCGACTTTGCAGGAGTAGAACTCCTCGGCGGTCGCCGTGTCGGCGGCCTTGAAGCCGCGCACGCCGCCCACGCGCATCACGTGCTGGGCGAGGGCGTGGGCGTCGATGCCCTGGTCGTTGATGAGCGCGCCGGTGTGGTCCATCGCCGCGACCATCTTCGCGCCCTTGTCCTGCAGGATGCGGGCGGTCCACGAGCCGACGTTGCCGAACCCAAGCACGCTGAACTTCATGTGCTTGATGTCCACGCCGATCTCGGGCAGCATCTCGACGAGCGTGTCCACCACGCCCTGGCCGGTGGCCTTCTCACGGCCAAGGCTGCCGCCGTACTCCACCGGCTTGCCGGTGATGACCGCCTCGGGCTGACGCCCGCCGACTTCGCTCAGGAACGCGTAGGTGTCCGCGATCCAAGCCATGTGCTGCGCGTTGCTGCCCACGTCGGGCGCGGGGATGTCGTAGTCAGGCCCGATCTGGTGCGCGATCGCCGCTGTGAAGCGGCGCACGATGCGCTCCATCTCGCCCTTGCTGTGCTTGTACGGGTCGACCTTGATGCCGCCCTTGCCGCCGCCGTACGGCACGCCCACGAGCGAGCACTTCATGGTCATCAGGAAGGCCAGGCTCTTCACGTCGTCCAGGTGCACGTCATGGTGGAACCGCAGGCCACCCTTGTACGGTCCCAGGGCATTGTTGTGCTGCACGCGGTAGCCCTTGAAGAGGCGGAAGTTCCCGTCATCCATGCGCACCGGGAAGTGCACCATGATCTCGTTCTTCGGCTGCGCCAGGATGATCTTCATCTCGTGCGACAGGCCCATCAGGTCCGCCGCCTGCAGCATGCTGCCCACCGTCTGGCGGTACAGGTTGTTCGAGTCCTCCGGGAACGCGAGCTCGTGGAAGATCGGGTGGTCAAAGTCGCGCGATGCCTTGCCGCCCTTCACGGGGGTCCCGTTCTTGCCGGGCTTGGCAGGGGCGGGCTTGGACTTGGGTTGGGTGGGGGCGCTTGCCATGTGCTGAAATCCCTTGGAAATGACAGGAAAAAACGGCGCGGGCTCTGCACGCCCGCCTGTGCCATGATACCCCGCACCCCCCCGTTTTCCCGCCCAACCCGCCAAAATCGAGGCATCTTCCCCGCCGCGTCGGACCCGCCTAACGTCGTGCCGTGCTTCAACTTACCGCACATCGCATTCCCCTCTCCCCATGATCCTGTACGCAGCCGCCGACCTGCTCTGGGCTTCCAAAATCAAGGGCTCCGCCGACGCCCTTGGTATTCCCGCCCGGCCCGTCCGTACGCAGGAAATGCTCGCCGCTCGTCTCGCGGACACCACGCCCACCTCCTTCCTGGTGGATCTTGACAAGGAGGACGCGATCGCGCTCATCACGTCCGCGCGGGCGGGCGCCCAGATGCTCCGCATCGTGGCGTTCGGTCCACACGTCGCCAAGGACCTCTTCCAGGCCGCCCGGGACGCCGGCGCGCACGATGTCCTCACACGCGGTGCACTGGAGCACAACATGGCGGACGTGCTGATCCGCCTGAGCAACCCGCCCGGCAGTGGCTGACTACCGCCCGAACGCCAACCGGTTCGCCAACGCGCAGCCGCCCGGCCCCCCCGGGCCGGACGGCCGCACTCTCCGCGGCGTTTGCCGCACCCCTACACACACGCGCCGCCGCTGAACACACTCAGGAAGGCGTCGATGTCCTGCGTATCGGGGAACAGCCCGTCGTTGTTGAAGTCGATGTCGGCGCACATCCCGCTGCCGCAGGGGCCACCGCTGAACACGCTGAGGAAGTCGTCGATGTCCTGAGTGTCGGGGAACAGCCCGTCGTTGTTGAAGTCGATGTCATCGCACGTGGGCGGCGGCGGGGGGTTCACGGTGAGCTGGGCCGGGATGCTCGTGTCGCTGCCGCACACGTCGGAGACCGTGCACCGATAGGTTCGCTCGTCGCTCTGCTGGCAGTCAAGGACGTGCAGCGTGCCGGTGGTCGCACCGGAGAACTGGTTGGCGGCGTTCGAAATGTTGGTCCATGCGTTATTGACATACCGCTGCCACTGGTACGTGCGCACCCCGCTCCCGGCGGCAACACCGACGGTGAACACCGCGTCATCCCCCTGGGATACCACAGTCGCGTCCGGCTCGTTGTTGATCACCGGCACGGTGCAGGCAGAGTCCCAGGACTGCAGCGCTTCGCGGACCTGTTCGCGGAGCAGTTCGCCGAACACCGTGGCGTTGCCGGCCTCGCCGCCGTCCGTCGCGTCGTTCACGAACGCCGCGGCCGTGTACTCCCGCATGAACGACGCGTACTGGTTGAAGATGAACCCGCGGTGGGGGAGTTCGCACCAGCCGGCGGTGGAGCGGCGAGAGAGGCCGCTGCAGTCAGTGGATGAGCCCCCCTTGCCACGCCAGGAGACGGCGGCGCGGAACTGGTTGAGCTCGGTGGTGGTGAGGTTGGTGCCGGCTGCCTCGTCGGTGATGACAGCGCCCAGCGTTCCATTGCTCCCCGTGCCATTGCTCATGATGTTGTGGAGAGTGTCCTCCCAGGCCGCGTTGAAGATCGTGCCATCGGCGATCATCTCGTACAGGTCGCACACGTCCTGCATGGACATGACGTTGTCAGGCGTCTGGCACAGGCACCCGATCCGCCGGTTGATGGCGGTCTGCGTAAGACCGAGGCTGGCCGCAAAGGCGTTGATGCTGGCCCGCCCGTACCGGTTCTCGATCGCCATGGTGCGGTCATTGTCGGAATTGATCAGCATGAGGCCCATGGAGGTCTGCAGGGACTCCCACGCCGGGCTGCACGGGGTGTTGGAACTCGGGCACGACCCGGGGGTGCAGGTATCGTTGACGTAGCACAGGCTGGCAAGACTGTCACCACCCGACGCGCACTGGTCGATGGCGTACGCCGCATGCAGGATCTTGATCATGCTCGCGGGCTCGGCGTCGTACGTGTCGTTGAGGCCCGCGAGCCCGCCCACACCCACGCGCTGCACACGGAAGCCGTACACCCCGTCGCTGAGCGCCCCGCCCATGAACGATCGGAGCCGGCGCGTCTGGTCGTTCGAGTTGTCCACCATGGCGATGGCGTACCGCGTGCCGCTCGCGGTGCTGTACCGGTGGAGGCACGTCAGCCTTGCCCCGTTCTGGCCGAGCAGGAAGCTGACATCAGCAGGGGTTGCGTTGTAGTACCAGGCCTGAAGGCCCGGGTTGTCGCCCACCATCACCACGTTGAACTGCATCGGGCTCGTGCTGACCACGTCGAGGTCGATGATGCGAGCGCCGTGCTCCACCAGCCGAGCGTTGATGTACGCCGCGTCCACGCCGAAGTACCACCATGAAGACTGCTGGTTGCTGCCCGTGTTGGGCACGCCCACCACGCTGTACCGCGTCCCGGCCGCGGACTGGTAGACGTCGACGTCGATGGGACGGAGGTTGTGCGCGCCGGGCCAGGCGGTCAGCTGCGCGAACGTCAGCGCGGTGTCCCAATCCCAGCCCGGGGCCGCCGTCGCTCCCGCGTTGTCGACCACCACCGCCGAGTATGTCCCCAGATTGGGGTCAATCACCTCCAGGTCGATGATCCGCTTGTTGTTGTTCGTGAGCGAGTTGTTCAGAGCAGCGATGCTCACGCCCCAGTACGCATCCATGCCGGTCGCCGCGTACTCGCCGCTGTTGCTCACCAGAATCACGTCGTAGTTGCCGCCCGTAGGCTCGATGTTGAACGGGCGACGGTTTGCGCCCATCTCCCCATCGATGAACGCGCTGCTCGCGCCGTAGTAATACCACCACCCCGTGGGCGTATCGTGGATGCGGTCGTTCTGGCCCAGGAGCGCCGGGCAAGACGCGAACGCCAAACAGATCGACAGGACCTGATTCCGTGCCATGCTGAGACCTCCTTCGCGGCGTCGGGGACGCAGGGCGGCGCCGCCGTGCACCATGGCTACGGAGGAGCCGGGTGCACTTTGACAGAGCCGGCACAGAAAAGTGACGACGAGATGGCTACCCGCTTGGGTGATGGGAACGGGCGCGGTATGCTGGTACTCATGCACACGGGGCGTACAACGCGCCAGACGCTCCTGGGTCGCGTCCGGGACGGGAACGACGATGCTGCCTCATGGCGCGAACTCGACACCATGTACCGTGAGATGCTGATGCGTTTCTGCCGCGCCCGGGGCCTGCAGCACGCGGACGCCGAAGACGTCATCCAGCAGGTGTTCGCACGCCTGCTGCACGGCCTGAAGGTGTTCGAATACGACCGTGCCAAGGGCCGGTTCAGGGATTACCTGTACAGGTGCGTCCGGAACGCGATCGCGGACTGGGCATGCTGTCAAAGACGGGCTGGGTGCGCGGTAGAAGGTGCAGAGATGGACAAGGCAGAGTCCCAGTGGGCTGAGTCGTTCCACCAGGAATGGGTCAATCACCACTTCCGCCGCGCGATTGTCAGCGTGCAGCAATCCGTGGATGCGCAGAGCATGGAAGTGCTCCGGTCAACGCTGGAAGGCCGCACCGTGAAGGAGACTGCCATGGCACTCGGCATGCAGGAGATGGCCGTTTACAAGGCCCAGCAACGGATGCGGGATCGCCTGCGTACGCACATCGCCGATCAGATTGCCCAGGAGGATGCCTGAGCATGCACGGGCCCCTCGATCATCCCAGCGGTGAAAGCACCCCGAGCAGCGGCCCGGACCTGGACCAGGCCCTGAACCCAAAGCCAGGGCCGGACCCGAACCCGTACCCCAACCCGGGCCCGCAATCCGCTCCACATCCAAGTCCGATTCCGCACACCGACGTGGACCGGGACTTCGGGTTTGCGGGAGACACGTGGGCCACCGCCGCCGCCCGCGCGCTCCGTCCCGAAGCACCCCTGGGAATGCTCGGGATGTACCGCCTGGCCGCCGAAATCGGACGCGGCGCACAAGGAGTCGTCTACAAGGCGCTGCAGCCCGGCACCGGGCGCACGGTCGCGCTCAAGCGGCTGGGGGCAGGCCTCCCCGCCGACGAGCGTGACCTCGAACACCTTCGCAGGGAAGTGCGCGCCGCGACCCGGCTGAACCACCCCAACATCGTCACCGTGTACTCCACCGAGTCGCTGGGAACCCACACCGTACTTGTCATGGAGTACGTGGACGGCGTTGGGATCGACCGCTGGTCCGACGAAGCCCGCGCCGAGAACGCCGCCGGATGGGTACACCGGGTGCTGCGCACGTTCATGGCCGTGTGCGATGGCGTCAGCCACGCACACCAGCGGGGTGTCATCCACAGAGACATCAAGCCCAGCAACATCCTCGTTACCCGCGACGGCACGCCCAAGGTGCTCGACTTCGGCATCGCCCTGCTCGTGGACCACCTCCGGCTGCCGACCGCAGTGACCGGCTTTGTCGGTACGCCCGCGTACGCCGCCCCCGAGCAGGTGCTGGGCACCCGCGAGCGCGATGACACCCGCTGCGACGTCTACGCGCTCGGCGCAGTGCTCCGCCGCATGGTGAGCGGAGAAGAGCTCTTCGGGCCCGACGCCACCCTCGCGCAGATCGTGGACGTGGCTCGCACGGGGACCCGCACCCGCCCATCGCGTGTCAACCCGGCGTTGCCGCCGGCCCTGGACTGGATCATCCTCAAGGCCATGGCCACCGAGGCCGCAGAACGCTATCAATCGGTGAGCGCCCTCGCCGAAGACACCGCCCGCTTCCTCGACGGACGAGCGATCACCGCCCATCCGCCCACGCTGCGGTACCTCGCAGCGTGCTTTGTTGCACGCCAGAAGGCCGCCTGCGCACTCGCGGCCACGGCAATCTTCGCCGTGCTCGCACTGTCCGCGACTTCCACGATGCAGGCCATACGCCTAGCCCACAGGGGTGATGAGCTCGCCGAAGCGCTTGCCTCTGAATGGGCGGCCACGGCCGCAGCGGACACGGCGCGGGTTCGCGCCCAGGAGCAGGAAAAGGTCGCCAGCGCGGAGCGGGACCGCCAGCGAGCGATCGCAGCATACCTGCTCGACGTCGCCGGGAACGTCGCGGACAACAGCTCCGGGCGGACAAGCGTCCCGGTCGCAGACCTGGCAGACTGGTTCGAGGGGGCGGACGGAGCCCTGCAGGCCGTGGACGACCCGGTGGTTCGCGCACGTCTGCACCTGGGGCTGAGCGAGATGCGTAGAGCCTCCGACGACGTCAGCCGGGCACGCTGGCACGCCCAGCAGGCACTCCTCCTGCTCCCAGCGTCAGGGGCAGAGAACCTCCGATTGCAGGCACTGGTACGGTTGTGCGCGAACACCAATTCACGCGTTCCCGATGGCGAGGTAGCCATCGCGTACATGAAGCAGTCCGGGCTGGCCGACGACCCGCTGGCGGTAACCGCCTGGCGCCAGATGGCAACATGCTACATGCGCGCCCGCCGAACGGAAGAGGCTATCGCCGCCCTTGACGCCGCCGACGCCGTCGCAGAAAGGTCCGGCCTGTCGCAGGAAGTTGTAGCGCAGGTGGCCAGCGATCGGGCCACCGTGCTGTGGAGAGGCGGACGCGTGGAGGATGCGATTTTCACCGGGACACACGCGCTTGAAGCGATCCCGCCTGACGACCTGGCCAGGAGTGAGGCCGCCCGCAGGGTCTCCGTCACCCTTGGCGAAATAGCGTTCGCTCAGGGCCGGTTCGCCAACGCCGAAGAGAGCTTCGCACGGGCAGAAAAGTGGGCAAGGAAGTCCCCGGGTGACGACCACATCGGCACGCGCAACGTGATGCGGTGGCACGCCAGAGCCCTCCAGGAGCTGGGCCGGTACGACGAGGCGGCGGCCCTCTACGATCGGCTGCTGCAGCTCGTGCCGCCCGGCCACGAGACGTCGGACGTGGGGGTATGGTGGGTGCGGTTCCGCTACGGCGCGACCCTCCTGGGACTGGGACAGACGCAGGAAGCCCGGCGCCAACTGACCGCAGCGGTCTCCAAAGGCAAGCACCGGGGCCCCCCGCCGACGGACAGTGAACTCGGCGCTCAGGTTGATCAGGCCGAGCGAGCACTCTGGGCCACGCGGCTGCGCTTTACCCCCGAGCTCCAGAAGGAACTTGGAGACCTCGCCTGGCTGGTGGACTTTGCCGGCGGCCGGCTCGTGCAGGCGCCCGGCCCGGAAGCCGAGGACCGCTGACCCGGCACTCCCGCGGAAGCGTGAGACAATCGGATGAAAGTGGCCCCGGTGAGACTTGAACTCACACGGCCCTTGCGGGCCTGCGGATTTTAAGTCCGCTGCGTCTGCCGTTCCGCCACGGGGCCGCCGGGGAGAGGGTATCGGTCCTCACATGCGCTCGGGCACGGGGATGCCCAGAACACCCAGGCCGTCTTCCAGGACGCGCAGCGTGATGGCGCAGAGCTTGAGGCGTGCGTCGCGGGTGGGGGTGTCCGGGGCGTTCAGGACCTGGCACTTGTCGTAGAACGAGCTGAATGCGCCGGCGAGCTCGTAGAGGTAGGTGCAGAGGCGGTGGGGCTCCAGGGCGTCGGCGGTGCCGCGCAGGGCGCCGGGGTAGCGGAGGAGGGTGAGGGCGAGTTGCTTCTCGGAGGGGTCGGAGATCGACACCGGCGCCCCCCGCCAGTGCGCGTCTGCGCCGGTGTCCGCTGCCTTGCGGAAGATGCTCTTGATGCGGACGCACGCCAGCAGCATGTAGGGGCCGGTGTTGCCCTCGAACGCGAGCATGCGGTCCAGAGAGAACACGTAGTCCTTGACGCGGTCGGTGGAGAGGTCGGCGTACTTCAGCGTGGCGATACCCACGCAGCGGGTCGTCTGGGCCAGCTCGGGCCCGCTCAGCACCACGCCCCGCTCTGCACACTTGGCCCGTACCGCGGCCCCGGCGCGGTCGAACGTCTCCTGGATGAGGTCCGCGAGCTTGACCGTGTCGCCGCTGCGGGTCTTGAAGGGCTTCCCGTCCTCGCCCAGGACGCTGCCGAACGCCGCGTGCTCGCACACCGCCGGCTGGTTGGTCACCGGGTGCAGCGCGTAGCCGGCCTTGAGGCTGGCGGCAAACACCTGGCGCAGGTGGAGGTTCTGGCGTGCATCGATGACATAGATGGCGCGCGCGGCCCCCAGCTTCTTCACCCGGCGTCGCACCGCGCACACATCGGTGGTGGCATACAGGTAACCGCCGTCGGTCTTGCGGATGAGGCAGGGCTCCTTGATGACGCCGTACCGCTCGGTCCAGGCCGTGCCCGGCTCGTCCACGCGCACGATGAGCGCACCCTGGTCCTCGACGGCGACCTTGCGGTCCACCAATTCCTGCACCATCGGGGTCAGTTCGTCGGCGTACGACGACTCACCGGCGGTGTGCTCGTCGGTGACGTTGACGTTGAGCATCGTGCACACGTCCACGCACACCTTCATGGTCACGCTGTAGATCTTCTGCCAGACGGCGTACGTCCCAGGTTCTTTGGACTGGAGACGCAGGAGCGTCTGGCGGGCGTCCAGGAACGCCGCGGTCGCGCCGTCGACCTGGGCCTCCAGCTCTGCGACGGCCTTGGGGCCCATGCGCCAGTGCTGGGCGGCCTTCAGCCCGTCCATGTCCCGCTGGCACTCCTTCTGGGCTGCGGCGTACGCCCTGTCGAGGTCGTCGAGCGTGAGGGTGTCCAGCGACAACGCGCCTTCCTTGACCAGCCGCATGATGCGTGCTGTGGTCATGGCGATGTTGAGGCCCCAGTCGCCCACGTGGTTCTGCCGGAGCACCCGGTGCCCCAGCCGCTCGAGCACGCGGGCGATCGCATCGCCGATGATCGGGCTGCGCAGGTGGCCGACGTGCATCTGCTTGGCGAGGTTGACGCCCATGAGGTCGACAACGACGACCTGCGAAGGGGAGGCGGCGGCAACCCCCAGGGAGGGGCTGTCCATCGCGGCGACCAGGGACGCGAGGGCGGGAGCGCTGAACTTGATGTTGATGAAGCCGGGGCCGGCGATCGAGGCTTCGGTCAGCGGCTCCAGGAGCCCGGTGGTGTCGACATGGGCGAGGATGGACTTGGCGACGTCGCGCGGGGGTTGTCCGACTTTCCTGGACAGGCCCATGGCGGCGTTGGACTGGTAGTCGCCGAGTTCGGGCTGTTTGCCGGGTGAGATGAGCGGGTCGATGGTTTCAGAGGCGAGGGCCGGGAAGGCGGCCTTGACGGCGGCGGTGAAGCGGTCGCGCAGCAGCGCGAGGGGATCGGTCTCGGTGGGGGGCATGAGTGGCGATGGTAGCGGGGCGTGGCGTGATTACGGTCTCCAGCGTCGCACGCAGAGGGTGTCGTTCTGGCCGCCGAAGCCGAAGCCGTTGGAGAGGCAGACGTCCACGCCGCCGGTGGGGTTGAGGTCACGGGCCTGGTTGGGGACGTAGTCGAGGTCGCAGGCGGGGTCGGGGTGGTGGAGGTTTATGGTGGGGGGGACCCAGCCGGTCCTGATGGCCTGGACGCAGGTCATGAGTTCGACGGCGCCGGCGGCCTGGATGAGGTGTCCGAGGGAGCTTTTGACGCTGGAGAAGGGGACGCGGGGCGCGAGTTCACCGAAGACCTCGCGGACGGCGCGGGTCTCGATGCTGTCGTTTTCCTTGGTGCCGGTGCCGTGGGCGGAGATGTAGTGGACGAGGGGGCGTCCGTCTGCGCCGCGCTGGCGCGGGTCGATGCCGGCCTGTGTGCAGGCGGCGCGCATGGCGTTGACGGCGCCCTTGCCGTCGGGGTGGATGTCGGTCATGCGGTAGGCGTCGGCGGTGGAGCCGTAGCCCGCGACTTCCGCCAGGGGTGTTGCGCCGCGGGCGAGGGCGTGCTCGGCGTCTTCGAGCACCAGCATGCCGGCGCCCTCGCCCATGACGAACCCCTCGCGGGTGGCGTCGAAGGGGCGGGGGACGGTGGTGTATTCGTCGCGGCGTTTGCTCATCGCCGTCAGGCGGATGAAGCCGGTCATGCCCAGCAGGTGGATCATGCTGTGGGCGGCGCCGGCGAACATGGCGTCGGCGTCCCCCCGGCGGATGATCTCGAAGGCCTCGCCGATGGCCTGGTTGCCGGCGGCGCAGGCGGTCATGCAGTTGAAGGCGGGCCCGCCGCAGCCGAACTCCATAGCGAGGTGGGCGAGGGTGGAGTTGGGCTCCTGCTCGACCTCGGCGGCGGTGTTGAGTGTTGCGAGGCCGGCCTGGGCCCACTTGCGGGCGTCCACGGTGCGGGTTTCCCGTTGCCAGCCGGCGATGTTGGTGGTCAGGAAGGGGTTGTAGTCCAGCGACCCTTCGCCTGCGCCCAGGTACATCCCCATGCGGGCGAGGTCGAGCCTGCCGCTCTTGGCCGCGGGCTCCAGGCCAGCCTGTTGCCAGGCCTGGCGTGCGGCGGCGAGGGCGAACTGGCTGTTGAGCCCGGCGCCGGCATGACGCGCGTGGGTGGGCAGGTGGTCGGCGAGGCGGAAGCCCCGCACTTCGGCGGCGAAGTTGGTGGCGAAGGTGGACGCGTCGAACCTTGTCACCGGGCCCACTGCGCTGACGCCGGAGAGGAGCTTGGGCCACACCGACTGGACGTCGTGGCCCAGCGGGGTGATCCAGCCCATTCCAGTGATGACGACGCGGCGGGTCATGGGGGTGGTTGGTTCGGGCGGGCGCGCATGGATACACCGGGCGCGGGGCGGGGCGGGGGCTCTGCTAGTGCTGGTCGAATTCGTGCATGCCGCTTTCGTGGCCGCCCTCGCCGCCGTCGTCGTGTTCGTCCTCGAATGAGAGGCCCTTTTCCTTCTGGATCTTGTCGATGTTGACGACGCGGACGAGGCCGTCCTTGAGGCGGCGTTCGGCGAAGTTGATGATGAGGCCGAGTTCGAGGTCTGCGGCCTTGAGCTTGGCGCGGAGGGCGAGGCGTTCGAAGGTGGTGATGGCGCCCGGGCGGGCGAGGACCTCGACGAAGAACTTGCCGTCGACGAACATGTCGGCGACCGCTTCGCTCACGGCCTTGTCCTTGTAGTTGACCTTGATCTTGTGGGCGCTGGTGGTGCCGACGCCGAGGGCGTCCAGCTCCATCTTGAGGGCGTTGGTGTACGCGGCGTGGTCGAAGCCGGGGCCGAGGGTCTTGTGGACCTCGATGGCGGCGCCGATCAGCTTGCGGGACGCCTCGGTCGTGCTGGCGTCCAGGGCCGAGAGGGGGATGCCTCTGCGTTCGTGGCCTCCCCGTCCGCCGCCGCCTCGGCCGTAGCCGCCGCGACCGCCTCCTCCGCCGCCGCCGCCGCCCCTGTAGCCTTCATCCCGGTGGTACTCGTTAGCCATCTGTAGAACTCCTTTGCAGGTTCGTCCGCAGGTTCGCCCGGCAGGGCGCGCCTCACCGTCCACACCATTCGTCGCGCCGTCCGCTGCCACACGCGTGGCTTGCGGGGGCGTTGCATCACTGGGCTTGTCGTACAACCAGGGCGGCGTTCTGTCCGCCGACCGATGTGCTGCACACCAGCACACACCTGACATTCTTGCGGCCCTCACCCTCCGGGGCATTTTGCACGGTCGGGGGCGTTTGGGTGGTATTGGGGGAGGGGGTGTGAGGGGTGTGTGAAAGCCTCACCCGCTTCGCGGGCAGGGCCTGGTTCCGTATGGAAAGGGCGGCGGCGGCGGTCTGGAGGCCGCCGCTGCCTGCGAAGCAGTCACCGAGGGTGGTGACGAGGGGGACGATGTCGATGGAGGGGAGGTGGGTTCCGAAGACTTCGCGGAGGGCGCCGGCCTCGGGGAGGTCGAAGAAGGGGCAGCCGCAGGCCTGCGGGAAGACGGCATCGATGGCGTCGGGGGTGACGCCGGCGTCGCGGAGCGCGGCGCGGATGGCGTTGGCGAGGCCGTGGTTGACGGCGCCGGGCGCGGCGTGGAAGGGCGGGAGGAGGTTGGTGGTGGAGTGGGCTGCGCCGAAGCCAGCGACCTCTGCGTAGACGTTCGCGCTGCGCTTGCGGGCGAGGGCGGCGTCTTCGAGGATGACGATGCCGCCGCCTTCGCCCGGGATGCTCCCGGTGGAGGCGGGGTCGTAGGGGCGGCAGACGTCGGCGACGGCGGCGTCGGCGGGGGCCCTGGCGAGGCGCTGGGCGGCGGTCAGGCGGAGCATGCCCATGAGGTTGAGCTTGCTCTCTGCGCTGCCGCTGAAGCAGGCGTCGGCGGAGCCACGTTCGATGACGCGGCAGCCCTCGCCAATGGAGAGGAGGCCGGAGGCTTCGGTGCAGGTGTGGGTGTTGCTGGGTCCTTCGGCGCCGTGGATGATGGTGACGTGGCAGGCCAGCATGTTGGGCAGGTACTTGAGCATCCAGAGCGGGGGGAGGTTTTCCATGCCGCCGGTCTTCTGGCCGTCCATAGGGACGGTGCCCCAGGCGCGGTAGTCGAACCCGCCGCGAGCTTTGGAGGCTGCGTCGGGGTTTTCCGCGACGGCGGTGGAGAGGGCGGCGGCGAGTTCGTCGGATTCGGCGGCGATGAGTCCGGCGCCGATCTGGCAGCCGATGCGTTCCCCGGCGTAGGTGGGGGTGGCGGCTTCGGTGGCGCGGGTGATGAGTCGGGCATCGGCGGCGGCGGTGTGTGCGCAGGCGACGGCGATTTCGATATCGCGTGCCATGACCTTGGTGGCTTTGCGGTAGGACTTGGGGACGTACTCGCGGGCGGAAAACTCTGCGCCACCTTCGCCTACGACTTCTGCGGCGAGCTGGCAGTCGAAGCCCGAGGCGTCGAGTCGGGTGGCGGGCCTGATGCACGAGGCGCCGGAGACGAGGCCGTCCCAGAGGGCTTTGGGGCCTACGCCGAAGGCGGAGACGGTGCCGATGCCGGAGATGACAATGGGTCGACGCACGGCTTCAACTCTAGGAAGTCCCTTGGTGGCGGGGTTCAGCGGGTGTTTGGTGGTGTCCGGGTCGGTAGACAGGGGCGTGGGTGGTGTGGTGCGCGCGTGCCCTTTGTCCCGGGGTGTCTTGAGCAGTGCAGTGATTTCAGGGGTTTTGGACAAGCGTGGTGGTCCGAGAACGGGTGTTTTTGTTACTTGCGCTGTGAGGGGTGGATGGGGTTCTGGGTGGGGAGTAGTGGGGAGGGGAGGGGGCCAAAGAGTCAAAGGGCCAAATGGTCTGGTAGTCAAGTAGGCAAGTGGTCAGGTGGTTTGGTGGTCAAGGTGGTGGGCGGCATGGCGCAACGTTACCTTGGGGCTTGTGGGGCGCCAAGGGGGAGTGGGTGCATCGACGTGAAGTATCGCGCGCGGGGGTGCAGTCCGGAATGGGAATTTCAGCGGGGGGCGTGGGCGCGGTTGCGGATAGCGCGCGGGGAGGGCGCGTCAGTTGTGCGCAGCGACCGGAGAACGCGCTGGTTTAGCAGCGGGGGGCAGGTCACCTGCGCGGGCAACCCACCTCACAGGCAAGGCCCACCCGAGAACACGCTCAGGAGGGCGTCGATGTCTGTCGTGTCCGGGTACAGGTCGTCGTTGTTGAAGTCGATGTCGCCGCAGTCATTTGTCCCGCACGGCCCACCGCTGAAGACGCTGAGGAAGTCGTCGATGTCGGCGGTGTCCGGGTAGAGGCCGTCGTGGTTGAAGTCGATGTCGGTGTTGCAGGGTGGGTCGGTGGGTTGCTGGTCTTCGCAGACGCCGTCGGCGAAGACACTCAGGAAGTCTGCGAAGTCCTGGGTGTCGGGGGAGAGGGAGTCCACGTTCAGGTTGGAGGTGTCGCCGGCTGCACCCGTGTTGCGGCAGGATGATCTGATGGCGGATCGCGCAGGTGACGCCTGCTTGTGCGGCTTGGCGCTGACGGCCCACGGGCTTGGCGGGTGTGTTCCGCGGTCTTGCTGGACAACCCAGAGACACTTCGCGCACCGGGGGCGCGCGGCGTACGCGGTCGGTTACTTGCCGGCGAAGTCGATCAGCCGCGCCAGTTCGTTCCTCAGCTGGTTGCGCGGCACGACCCTGTCCACCATGCCCGCCTTCTGGAGGAACTCGGAGCGCTGGAAGCCTTCGGGGAGTTCCTGGCGGATGGTCTGCTGGATGACGCGGGGGCCGGCGAAGCCGACGAGGGCGTTGGGTTCGGCGAGGATGAGGTCGCCGAGCATGGCGAAGGAGGCGGTGACGCCGCCGGTGGTGGGGTCGGTCAGGACGCTGATGAAGAGGCCGCCGGCGTCGTCGTAGCGGGCGAGGGCCGCGCTGGTCTTGGCCATCTGCATGAGGCTGAGGCCGGATTCCTGCATGCGTGCGCCGCCGGAGCAGGAGACGATGATGAGGGGGAGGTCGTTGGCGGTGGCGTGCTCGATTGCGCGGGTGATGGCCTCTCCGACGACGCTGCCCATGCTGCCCATCATGAAGGTGAGGTCGAGGCAGCAGACCATGGCCTGGCGGCCCTTGATGAACATGGTGCCGGTCTTGATGGCGTCGCGCTGGCCGGACTTCTTCTGCTCGGCGGTGATGCGGTCCGGGTAGTTCTTGAGGTCCTTGAACTTGAGGGGGTCGGTGGGCTTGAGGTTGGTGAACATCTCGACGAAGGAGGCTTCGTCGGCGAGCTGGCGGATGCGCTCGGTGGCGCTGATGCGGTGGTGGTGGCCGCACTCGGGGCAGACGTGGAGGTTGGCCTCCAGGTTGCGGCGGTAGAGCATTTTCTCGCAGGACTCGCAGCGGAGCCAGAGGCCCTCGGGGATGTCGCTCTTGCGCTCCATGACCTGGGCCCAGGAGCGGGGCTTGGGCTTGGCGGGGGCGTGGGTAGGCTGCGTGGGCGCGGGGCCTCCGGGCTGCGGGGCGTTGGCCTTGAGTTCGACTTGGGTTGCGGGGGCGTGGTTGCCCGCGGTGGTGTCAGCCATAGGTTGGTACCGCTCGGTCTTGATTCTATCGCCTTCTTGGGATTCCTGGCCGCAAAGGTGGGTCCGATACCGAATGGCGTGCGAACAAAGGCGGGTATTCAGCGTTGGCGCGACAGGTTCTCACCCCTGAGTTGGCGAACAACTTCCGCACGTTCGTCTTTGGGGCGTTTGAAGATGGCGGAGGCGGCGACGAGGACGTCGCAGCCGGCGGTGCGGACGGCCTCGGCCTGTGCGGGGCCGATGCCGCCGTCCATTTGGAGGCGCTGGTGCGGCCCGAGGTGGTTGCGGATGGCGCGGGTCTTGGTGAGTGATTCGTCGATGAAGGCCTGGCCGGAGAAGCCCGGGTTGACGGACATGACGAGGATCATGTCGGGGTGGCTCAGGACGGGGAGGATGGCATCGGCGGGCGTGGGGGGGTTGATGGCGAGGCCTGCTTTCAGGCCCAGGGTGTGGGCGCGGGCGACGAGGTCTCTGACGCGGGCGTGGGGGGTGACTTCGATGTGGAAGGTGACGCAGTGGGCGCCTGCCTTGGCGAAGGGTTCGAAGTACTTTTCGGGGTCGGTGACCATGAGGTGGACGTCGAGGTAGGCCTCCGGGAGGGCTGCGTGGAGGCAGCGGCAGAGGTCGGGGCCCATGGTGAGGTTGGGGACGAAGTGCCCGTCCATGACGTCCAGGTGGAGGAGGTCTGCGCCGCCGCCGGCTGGGGAGAGGATGTGGGCGCAGTCTTCTGCCATGCGGGCGAAGTCTGCGGAGAGGATGGAGGGGGCGACGAGGGGGAGGCGTGGGGGGTGGGTGAGGAGGTCCTGCGCGGGCATGAGGAACGATAGCGGCGGGGGTGTTTGGGGGGTCATGGAGGGGCGGGCCCCCCTGATTGCAGAGGCGGGGGTGGTCGGGGCGGTGTTCTTGCAGCCGTGGCTCCAGATTGGTCGAACAGACCGGCTGGGCGCGTCCTATATCATGCAGTGCTGACGCCCGTGCGAGGCAGGCCGGAACCGGCGTGCTGCACGGACGACAAAGGCATGTCGCCGATCGCGGTGTCGGCGTTGCATTTCGCGCTTGCTGCGCACCCTGGAGCAGTTCATGCACACCCTCCGTCTTCCTTTCCGTCGCACGCTGACTACTGCATTGCTCTGCGCGGCCGTCGCGTGCACGGGCGTGGCGCGGGGGCAGATGTCGGTGGCGCCGCCGAGCCAGCAGCGGGCGGCGGTGCAGGCGTCGGCGACGGCGCAGTGGGGGACGGACCTGTGGGCGGCGGCGCGGGGCGGGAACGAGGGGACGTTCCGGAATCTGCTTGCGCAGATGCGTGACGGGCAGGTGGCGGGCGCACCGGATTCGCTGAAGGCGTCGGCGGACGCGATGCTGAAGAACCTGGCGGGGCGCGAGGTGGAGCGTGCGAAGGAGCTGGAGACGGCGAGCGCGGAGATGGACAAGGCGATGGGGACTTCCGGGAAGGCCTCGGGGCTGATCAAGGCGCTCAAGCACGCGGTGGAGGTGCAGATGCTGACGCCGGAGGCGGAGCGTGCTGCGCTGCTGAAGGAGGAGAGGTTTGCGCGTCTGATGCAGACAGCGGACGCGCGGGCGCGTGCGGCTGAGTCGGAGAACCGGACGCTGGAGGCGATGACGCTGTTCCTGTGGCTGGACCAGCTGAACGACATGAGCGGGGTGTACCGGCCGGACGTGAAGCGGCTGGGGATGCGTCAGGAGATGATCCGGCTGTACGCGCCGCACCGGTTGTACGAGCTGTCGCAGGCGTGGCGGGCGGAGCTGGAGGAGAAGACGCTGCCGCCGTACAACCCGCTGAACGACGACTTCCGTGATCGGCTGGCGGGGATTGACCAGCGGACGGTGGAGATCGCGATCCAGAAGGCGCGGGAGCACGTGGAGCAGACGCCGGTGAACACGATGGTGGGCGGGGGCCTGGACAACCTGAAGACTCTGGCGCTCACGGGCGACCTGGGTGAGACGTTCACGGGGCTGAAGGACGAGGCGGCGCGGAAGACGTTCCTGGAGACGGTCGCGCGTGAGCAGGAGGCGGTGAAGGCGCTGCCCCGGCAGATGGACGCGTTCCAGGTGAGCGGGCTGCTGGACCGGGTGATGGCGGCGAACGCGGGCTCGATCGGCGTGCCGGACGAGGCGCTGCTGCACGAGTTCGGCAGCGGGTGCGTGAGCAAGCTGGACGACTACACGCAGATCATCTGGCCGGACGAGGTGCGGCGGTTCGAGAAGAACACGCAGGGGCGGTTCGTGGGGATCGGCGTGTCGATCGAGGCGACGGACGACTTTGGTTGCCGCGTGGCGACGCCGCTGGAGGGGACGCCTGCGCAGCGTGCGGGGGTGCAGTCGGGGGACATCATCACGAAGGTGAACGGGAAGTCTGTGTTCGGGCTGTCGCTGGACCAGATCGTGGACCTGATCACGGGCCGCGAGGG
Source organism: Phycisphaerales bacterium (assembly GCA_046350475.1). Lineage (GTDB taxonomy): Bacteria > Planctomycetota > Phycisphaerae > Phycisphaerales > UBA1924 > BJHL01. The sequence continues at coordinate 1,564,139 of JAXMAJ010000001.1, forward strand.
GACGGCGGTGGTGCTGACGGTGGAGCGACCGGGCGAGGAGCCCGGCGAGGAGGCGAAGAAGGCCGCGCTGGACGCGGGGAAGCCTGCGCCGGAGGCGTCCAAGGAGGAGATCGAGTTCCGGATCACGCGTGCGCCGATCAACGTGGTGAGCGTGAAGGGGTGGAAGCGGAACGGTGCGCGTGAGGACGCGTGGGACTACTTCGTGGATTCGTCGTCGGGCGTGGGGTACGTGCGGATCCTGCAGTTTGCGGACGAGACGACGCAGGAGCTGGACCGGGCGATCGCGGTGATGAAGCGGCAGGGCCTCAAGGCGCTGATCGTGGACCTGCGGTACAACCCGGGCGGGCTGCTGGACCAGGCGGTGAACATCGCGCAGCGGTTCCTGCCGTACGAGAACCTGCCGATCGTGAAGGCGAAGGCGGCGGGCGACTACGTGGAGGTGGTGGGGTACACGAACCCGGCGAAGGCGTCGCTGGCGCGGGTGCCGGTGGTGGTGCTGACGAACGAGGGCTCGGCGTCGGCGAGCGAGATCGTGTCGGGCGCGATTTCGTGCTTTGCGCGGGGGTACACGGACGAGGACGGGCGGAAGTACGACCCGATCGACGCGATGGTGATGGGGTGGAGGACGTTCGGCAAGGGGAGCGTGCAGAACGTGTGGTCGCTGACGCAGGCGACGAAGATGAAGGTGACCACGAACTACTACATGCTGCCGGACAACAGCATCATCCACCGCCGGCCCGGGAGCGTGGTGTGGGGGATCGAGCCGGCGATGCGTGTGGAGATGCTGCCTGAGCAGCTGAGCAAGTCGCTGCGGATCCGGCGGGACGCGGACATCATCCGGTTCGATGAGCACGGCGTGTCGCACAACGCGGCGAAGGACGCGGACGCGAACCCGGACGACCTGCTGGCCAAGGGGATCGACCTGCAGCTGGAGGCCGCGAAGGTGCTGCTGGAGGCGAGGGTGGCGGGCGGTGCGGATGCGCCGAAGGTGGCGGAGAAGCCGGGCGAGGCGACGACGCGGGACCGGTGAGCGTGCTCGGGCGCAGGGACTTCGGAAGGCACGCGCAGGAACGCGTTCGTGTCACATGCGTCGGGCACGAGCCCGACGTGGTGGCGGCCTGCGTCCGCGCGGTCTTGGTCAGCTGACGACGGCGCCGGGCCCGATATCGGTGAGTGTGGTGAGGATGACCACCTGGCGCTGGGCGTCCTGGGCGGCGTCCTTGGGGACGTTGCTGGCGGCGAGGAGCATGCCGCGGGACTCTTCGCCCCGGAGCATGCGTGGGGCGAGGTTGGCGACGATGACGATGCGCTGTCCGAGGAGTTCTTCGGGCTGGTAGTTGGCGCGGATGCCGGCGCAGATCTGGCGTGGGGTGCCGCTGCCGTCGTCGAGTTGGAGCTTGTAGAGCTTGTCGGCGTTGGGGTGGGGCTCGACCTTGGTGATCCTGGCGACGCGGAGGTCGAGCTTGGCGAATTCCTCGAATGTGATGATGGGCTTGGCGCCGACCTGTCCGGGTGCGGGGGTGGGCGGGGTGGGCGCGGGGGTCGAGGGCGCTGGGGTGGGCTGCGTCGTCATAGGGCACTATACGCGGAGGCGGTGGCGCGCCGGGCGGGGCGTGTCCGGACCTACCGTCCACCCGCTTCCATGGCGGCACGGCGCACTCCCAGACCCGGCGTTTCCTCGCGCTTCAGTGACCTGGAGGGCTTTGTGCTGGGGCTGGTGTGGCAGCTTGGGTCGGCGAGCCCGTACGACATCCGGCGGGTGATGCTTGATTCGCCGTCAACGCAGTGGTCGGCGAGCACGGGCGCGATCTATCCGCTGGTGCGTCGGCTGGAGCGTCTGGGGCACATCCGCAGCAGGGGTGAGCGGACGGGGAGGCGGGTGCGGCGGACGTACACGATCACGGTGAAGGGCTTGTCTGCGCTGCGGGAGTGGGTGGGGCCGCCGCTGGCGCGGGAGGCGGTGTCCGTGGTGTACGACCCGCTGCGGACGCGGGCGCGGTTCCTGGGTGCGTTGCGTCCTGCGCAGCGGCGGGAGTGGGTTGACGCGGCGCTGGCTGCGCTGGACGAGGTGCAGAGGCTGGTGGCGCGGTGGGATGAGTTGTACGGGGCGGCGGGTGCGGGGGAGGGGGATCAGCGCCTGGCGGTGCCGTTGCTCACCCGGCATGCGGAGCACGATCTTGCGGGGCGGCGGAGGTGGCTGGCGGAGGTGCGGGAGGTGGTGGCGGGGGCGCCGGCGGGGAAGGGAAAGGCGGGCCAGGGATGAAGCGCGTAGCGGCTGTCGTCGTGGTGGCGTTGGCGGGGTTCCCTGCGCTGGGCGGCGGGGGGCCGGTGGGGGTGTCGGGTTTGCGCACGGTGGCGGAGGCGTCGGAGTATTCGAGGACATCGAGCCACGAGGAGGTGGTGCGGATGGTGGACGCGCTGGCGGCTGGGGCGCCGGGGCGGGCGGGTCGGGCGAGCATGGGGACCACGGTGGAGGGCCGGGAGCAGGCGGTGCTGGTGCTGTCGGACCCGCCGGTGCGGACGCCGGAGGAGGCGCGGGCGCTGGCGGCGCGTGAGGGGCGGGTGACGTGCTTCATCTTCGCGAACATCCACGCGGGCGAGGTGGACGGGAAGGAAGCGGTGCTCATGCTGTCGCGGGACCTGCTGGTCGCGGACCCGGACGGCCTGCTTCGGAAGCTCGTGATCGTGGTGGTGCCGGACTACAACGCGGACGGGAACGACCGGTTCGGGCCGATCGACGTGCACCGTCCCGGGCAGAACGGGCCGAGCGAGGGGGCGGGGCAGCGGCACAACGCGATGGACCTGGACCTGAACCGGGACTTCATCAAGCTGGAGACGCCCGAGGCGAGGTCGCTGGTGCGGGCGCTACGGGACTGGGACCCGGACATCGTGGTGGATTGTCACACGACGAACGGGTCGTACCACCGCTACCCGCTGACGTACGCGGGCCCGAAGGTGCCGGCGGGTGACCCGGGGCTCATCGGGTATGCGCGGGGCGTGTTCTTCCCGGCGATTACGCGGGCGATGGCGGGGGAACACCGGACGGACATCTTCATCTACGGTGACTTCGAGGGGTTGCGGACGGACAACCCGCGCGGGCACACGAGGTGGGAGACGTTCCCCGCGCTGGCGCGGTATTCGACGGGGTACGTGGGGCTGCGGGGGAGGCTTGCGGTGTTGAGCGAGTCGTACTCGTACGCGACGTACAAGGAGCGGGTCTGGTCGACGTACCACTTCTGCGGGGAGATCCTGCGGTACGCGGCGGGGCATCCTCAGGAGGTGAAGGCGGTGGTGCGGGGCGCGGAGTCCTGGGGGCGGGGGGCGGCGGAGGGGAGCGGTGACGTTGCGCTGCGGACGCGGGCGGTGGCGGGGCAGGAGAAAGTGACGGTGAAGGGGTGGGTGGAGGAGCAGCGGAACGGGCGGACGATCGCGACGCAGCAGCCGGCGGACTACGAGTGCGACCTCATGAACTTCTTCGAGCCGACGCTGACGGTGCGGCGGCCGGTGGCGTACGCCGTGCCGGCGGCGTGGACGGGCGTGGTGGAGAACCTGGGGCTGCACGGCGTGCGGACGCGTGTGCTGGCGGCGGCGGAGACCCACGAGGCGGAGACGTACACCATCGATTCGGCGGTGGCGGACGCGACGCCCTTCCAGGGGCACCGCCTGATGACCGTGGAGGCGACGCCGGTGCGCGGGGAGGTGACGCTGCCGGCGGGGACGGTGATGGTGGATACGGACCAGTCGCTGGGGGCGCTGGCGGTGTACCTGCTGGAGCCGGAGTGCGAGGATGGGCTGACGGCGTGGAACTTCTTTGACGCGTCGCTCCAGCCCGGGGCGCAGTTTCCGGTCGTGCGGGTGCTGAAGTAGGCGGCCCGGGGCTGCGGCGCGGCGGGCTTACGTGACCAACAATCGGGGTATGCACGGACTTCTTTTCGCGTTGTGCGCTGCGCTGGCCCAGGCGTCTGGACCGGCCTCACCATCGCCTTCCGGGGCGGTTTCTGGGCCGGACGCGGCCGCACCGGCGGGTGCTGTTGCGCGGGCGGCGTTGACGCTGGTTTCGAGCGGGGCAGCGGCGCGGTTGGGGCGGTACTTCCCGTCGCGGGCGGAGGCGGCGGCGCCTGGGGAGGGCGTGCGGGCGAGGTTGCCCGCGGACATCGGCGAGCCGCTGGTGGGGACGCTGCCGATCAACGGCGGTACTGCGTTCGTGATGGGGAAGGGGCCGGGAGGCACGGGCGTGCTGGTGGTGGACACCAACGGCAACGGTGACCTGCGCGATGACGCGAGGGCGGGCGCGGCTGCGTCCCAGTATGGCGCCCAGAAGCAGCGCACGCGGCTGGACGGGACGTTCGTGGTGAACATCGGGACGCCGGGGGAGGCGCACGGGTTCCGGTGGTTCCGGTTTGATCCGGCGGACCCGGAGCGTGCGGACCAGGCGCGGACGGTGCACTTTTACCGCGACTACGCGAGGGAGGGGAGGCTCACGCTGGGCGGGAAGGAGTACGGCGTGCTGCTGGCGGATGACCGCAACCTTGGGAAGCTGGACAACGCGGGGCCGGGGTCGCTGGTGAACCTGTACATCGACCTGGACGGGAACGGCGTCTTCGACCCGCACACGGAGGTGTACGACACGACGCAGCCGTTCGCGGTGGGTGGGCAGGCGTACGAGGTGAAGGCGATCGGCGCGGGCGGCGTGTCGTTGGCGGTGGTGACGAGCGACAAGCAGGTGGACGAGAGGTTCCCGCCGCCGGACCTGCGGGTGGGCGGGATGTCCACGCCGTTCACGGGGACGACGCCGGCGGGGAAGACGGTGCGGTTCCCTCAGGACTACCGGGGGAAGGTGGTGCTGCTGGACTTCTGGGCGACGTGGTGCATGCCGTGCCAGATGGAGATGCCCAACGTGGTGAGGGCGAAGAAGGACTTTTCGGCGCGGGGGTTTGAGGTGCTGGGGATTTCGCTGGATCAGAAGGACGCTGGGAAGAAGATCACGGACACGGCGGAGCGCCTGCACATGGACTGGGAGCAGGTGTATGACGGGGGGTTCTGGGGGTCGCGCGTGCCGCAGCTTTACCAGATTTCTTCGATCCCCGCGGCGTACCTGGTGGACGGGGACACGGGGAGGATCCTGGCGATGGGGGCGGACGTGCGTGGCGAGAAGCTCGCGGGCGCGGTGGAGCAGGCGCTGCAGGCCAGGCAGGGCGCGGGCGGGAAGAAGTAGGGTTCAGGAGCGCTTGCGGAGGTTCTCGCGGCTGATCATGAGTTCCAGGGTCTGGCAGACGACTTCGACGTCGGACTCGGTGAGGTCGTTGTGGAAGGGCAGGGCGATGGTGCGGTTGCTCACGCTCTCGGCGATGGGGAACTGTCCCTGGCGGAAGCCGAACTGTTCGCGGTAGAAGGACTGCAGGTGGATGCAGGGGAAGTAGTCGCTTGCGCCGATGTCGTGGTTGCGGAGTCCGCGGATGATGCGGTCGCGTTCCTCGATGGTGTAGGTGGGCGCGAGGCGGACGACGAAGACGAACCAGGTGTTGACGGAGTCGGCCTCGATGGTGGGGAGGACGAGGTCGTTGTGGCCGCTCAGGCGTTCCATGTACATGCGCGCGACGCGTTGGCGCTTGGCGGCGAGCTCTTCGAAGCGGTCCATCTGGACGACGCCCAGGGCGGCGTTGATCTCGCTCAGGCGGTAGTTGTACCCGAGGCGTTCGTGGCGGAGCCAGGAGCCGGTGGCGGTGCCGCCGGTGGAGTTTTCGGGGCGGCCGTCGGGGCGGGGTTCGGGCCTGGTTTCGGGGTGGGCGGTGGGGGGGCGCCAGCCCATGGGGCGGCCCTGGTTGCGGAGGCTGCGGCACATTTCGGCGATGCGGTCGTCGTCGGTGACGATCATGCCGCCCTCGCCGGTGGTGATCTGTTTGTTGGGGTAGAAGCCGAAGACGCCCACGCGGCCGAAGTGTCCGGCGGGGCGGTTTCGGAGGGTGCAGCCCAGGGCTTCGCAGCAGTCCTCGATGACGGGGAGTTCGTGGCGTGCGCCGATGCTGGCGTACTGGTCCATGTGGGCGGTGTTGCCGAAGGTTTCCACGGCGAGGATGGCCTTGGTGCGGGGCCCGATGGCGGCCTCGGCCTTGGCGGGGTCCATGTTGAGGGTGCGCGGGCAGATGTCCACGAAGCGGGGCGTGGCGCCGACCATGAGGATGGCGTTGGAGGAGGCGATGAAGGAGAAGGGGGTGGTGATGACCTCGTCGCCGGGTCCGATGTTGAGGGCGAGCATGGCCAGGTGCAGGCCGCAGGTGCCGGAGTTGACCGCGACGCCGTGGCGGCAGTTGGCCTTGGCGGCGACCATGGCCTCGAAGCGTTCGACGACGGGGCCGATGGAAAGTCTTCCGGAGCGCAGGACCTGCAGGACGGCGTCTTCTTCGGCCCTGGTAATGTCGGGTCGGGAGAGGGGGATCTCGTGCGGCATGGGTGAGGTTATCGGCACTTTGGGCGGGTCGGATGAAGCGGGGCGTCGAGGGGGACTGACGAAGAGGTAAGCAGTGCTCGTGTTTTGCGGGTGGGTGCGATATTCGCACAGTTTGGTGGACATTCCGCAGCCATGGTGCACCTTTCTTGGTAGGTGCAGGGGGCGGGCGCCGAGGTGATGTCATGGGCAGGCCGGGAAACAGGAGGGGTGGATGGCGGCGGGCTCGGGTCGTGGCGCTTGCGGGTGTGGGGTGGTTGGGGTGTGCAGGGTCGGGGGCGGCAGGGGATGTTGATCCACTGACGGGCATCGACTTGGTGACCATTACGCACCCCGGTAACGCGCCGTGGGCGGGCAACGGGACACCGTTTGACGAAGCGATCGGGCGTGGGGGTGTGGGGTACCAGTACAGCATCGGGCGCATGGAGGTGACTTCCGCCCAGTGGGTCGAATTCATGAACGCGGCCTTCGACCGCCCGCAGAGCGAGTGGCTTCCGCACCTGCAGGTGCCCACGTTCTGGGGCGGCGTCGCTACCACGCCTACGACGCCCGGCGGGCGCCGCTGGCTCACCACCCCGCAGAGCGCGAACATGCCTGTGGGCAACATCACCTGGCGGATGGCGGCGATGCTGTGCAACTGGTACGAGAACGGCAAGAGCCTGGAGCGATCGGCGTTTCTGAACGGCGCGTACGACGTGAGCACGTTCGGGTACACGGGGCCGGCGGGGGACATATTCACCGACCAGCTCGCGCACACCCCGGGTGCGCACTACTGGGTCCCGACGTGGGACGAGTGGCTCAAGGCGGTGCACTACGACCCCGCCAAGGTCAACGAGGACGGGAGCGTGGGCGGCTGGTGGACGCAGCCCAACGGCACGAACACGGCGCTGGTGTACCTGCCGCCGGACCAGGGCGGGCAGGCGAACGCCAACTTCTTTACGCCGGGTCCGTACTCGATCCCGCTCGCGGCGTACCCGGGCACGGTGAGCCCGTGGGGGCTTCTGGATGCGGCGGGGGGATCGTCGGAGTGGCTGGAAACGTTTGAGTCGTTCACGGATGGAACACGGACCCGGATGCTCGAGGGCAGTTGCAGGGGGGAATACACCAGTTGGGCAGATAGGCTGGACGGTCATACAAGCGACTACCCAAGCATTCCAGATCGCGCATGGGGGTTTCGGATCGCTTCATCGGTCCCAAGCCCGGGCGGGACCATTGCCCTGGTGGCGGCGTGGTGCTGGGCGGGTGGGCGGAGGAGGGGGATGCGCGGTCGGCGGACGGTTTGCGCGGGGTAGACCGGTCGTCGATCGGACCGGAGCCCAAGTAAAGCAGGGGGGTCTCTGGGAAGGACGGCGCTCTTGCCGGTGCGGTGGTGGGTCTCTTCGCCTGTCGGGCCTGGTGATGTGGATGTCCCTGCCGACTACTTGTTCTGCGTGCTGATCAGTTCAGTGAAAAGCTGCTGCAGCTTGCGCGCGGAGGGGCGGGGGACAAGGCCAGATGTGGAAAAACCGGAGTACTCGGCCAGGATGGCGGCGGTGAGGCGGGTGGATCTTGCTTGGTTGGGGGTGGTTGGTTGCAGTTGCAGGGCGACTCCCTGGATCACGGCGTTGTCGGGGAACTCCTTCAGTGCGCGTGCGAGTTCCGGGTGGTCGGGGGCCAGCAGGCCGCGGCTCATGAGGCCAGCGATTCGGGACGCGGCGAAGCGGGCGTCGCCTGTCTGGTCCCATCCCTGGAGGTCGATGGCGGCGAGCCGGTCGGGCTGGTCGAGGTACAGGTGGGCGGCGGCGTTGAAACAGGCGGCGTCCTTGCCGGCGGCGGCTTTCGCGAGGATCTTCTCGCCCAGGGTGGCGCGGGCGGTCGGGGTGGTCCACACGCCGGACTGGAGGGCGCTGTTCAGCATGACTTCGAGCAGGTCGCCGCGGTCCGGGAGCGACGCGTCGGTGTCGACGAGGAAGCGGTGTTGCAGCAGGCATTCCCGCACACGGGTTTGGGTCTTGGCGCGTGCGGCGCCGCCCGCGCACAGGACGGCGTCCAGGTCCCGGGAGGGCGGGAAGTTCTGCGCGCGGATCAGTTGCATGTCGGCGTCGAGGTTGTCTTCCCTGAGGTCGGAGTTCCACCAGTCGGATTGCCATGCGGAGTCCAGCGTGATGAGTTCGGCGGCGGCGCCGAGGTCGCCTTTCTGGATGCGGGCGATCAGTGCGGCCCGCGGGCCATCGGGGAGGGGCCCCGAGTGCACCTCGCACACCATCGATTCGAACGCCACGAGCGTTCCCGATCCGGCCTTGTCGGACGCACCCCAGGACTGGCAGGCCTTGGAGGTTTCACCGAGCCTGAGCCAGCATTCCGCGAGCAGGGCGTGCGCTCCGGCGTAGTCCGGTTGGCTGGACAGGAACTGCTGGTAGCTCTGCGCTGCGCCCTGCCATTCCCGTGCCCTGTGCTGCTCCAGGGCCCACTCGAACTGCGCTTCGTCGGAGTCCGGGAGGCGTGCCGCGGCTTCCTTGTGGAGCCGGTACGAAGCGACCATGTCCTGGCGGAAGAGGACGTTGCCGAGGACGAGCTGCTGCTCGGGTGTGCGGGGTTCGGGGAAGGTGGCGAGGATCTGTGCGTTGGCCTCCGGCTGCCGTCCGGCCTGCAGCAGCGGTTGCACTTTTTCGAGCACGGGTGTGATTGCCTTGGCGGCCTGCTCCATCGCCGAAGGGGTCTGCGGCGGAGGGGCCATCCCGCGGAGTGTGGCGGCGCAGAGGGTCGCGACGGCGAGCATCGCGGCCGGTCGCAGCACGGCCGGCCGGGGGTGGTTCACGCGGGTTGTCATGTCACGGCTCCTTGCCCGGCAGTTTACCGGGCGGCGTCCTGCCCTGCATGCCGACGCGGGTGGGTGCAGGGTGGGCGTGGCGTGCGTGGGGGGCCGAGGGACAACCTGGGCCTGCGCTCGGGGTTTTCTAGCGGGCGTTGGTGCGGATCTGGTGGGCGAAGGAGCGAACGAGTTCGGCGAGTGCGGTGCCGGGGTGGAGGGGGGCGAGGTCCAGGGGGAGGGTGAGGTCGGGCCTGGTTTCGAGCTGGCGCTGGAGGCGGCGCTGGGCGGTGATGACGGTGGAGTGGTTGGTGCGGCCCATGGCGCGGGCGATTTCGGGGAAGGACTGGGTGGTGAGCTCGCGGGAGAGGTGTGCGGCGACGGAGCGGGCGAAGACGACGCGCTTGTGGCGGCCCCGGCCCATGAACTCGCCGACGTCGACCTGCAGGTTCCGGCAGACGAACTCGACGATGGTTTGGACGGGGATGGGCCGGCGGGGCTGGCCGGTGGGGGTGAGCGCCGCGGCTGCCTGGCTCTCGAGGCCGAGTGCGCGGCGGACGAGCGTCTCGGTGACGCGGCCGTCGCGGGAGGAGGAGTCGGGGATGAGGCGGCAGACGGCCTCGACCTGGTTGAGGAGGCCTTCCAGCTCGCGGACGGAGCCGCCGAAGCCGCCGAGGGAGCCGGGTGCGCGTTCGCTGCGGAGGGCGATGAGTTCGGCTGCGGCGTCGTCGACATCGAGGCGTCGGCGGGAGGCGATGTGCCTCACGAGGCGGCGGCGGAGCTCGGGGTCGGGTGCGTCGAGGCGGACGACGGCGCCCGCCATGAAGCGTGAGACGAGCTTCTCGCTGAACTTCTGGGCGAGCTTAGCGATTTCGCGGGGGTGTTCGTCGCTGGCGATGAGGATGCGCGCGCCCTGGAGGCCCAGCGCGTCGAAGGTGTGGAGGAGCTCCTGCTGGGTGTGGTCCTTGTTCGTCAGGAAGTGGACGTCGTCGATGACGAGCATGTCGGCGGAGCGGTAGAGGCGGCGGAAGGCCTCGACGCGGTTGCTGGAGGAGTTGGTCTGCTTCAGGGCGCTCAGGAAGTCGTTGGTGAAGGTCTCGCCGGTGACGTAGCGGACGACCGCGCCGGGGCGGCGCTCCAGGAACAGGTTGGCGACGCCCTGGACGAGGTGCGTCTTGCCGACGCCGCAGACCCCGTGGACGAAGACGGGGCCGGAGGGCGCGTCGTCTTCAGCGAGGCGCGTGGCGGCGGTGTAGGCGAGGCGGTTGGCGCTGCCCACGACGAAGTCCTTGAGGGTGAACTTGAGGACGGGGCGTGCCTGGGCGAGGACGCGGGGCTGGGAACTGCCCTCTGGGCGGGGGCCTGCGGGTGTGTGCGGGGACGCGGGGGCTGCGCCGGGGCGTGCGGGCGCGAGGAACGCGTCGCGGTTGACGGTGAAGGAGACCGAGCGGGCGCCGGTGACGGCGCGGAGTTGTTCGCCGAAGCGGCGTTCGATGATCTGGGCGAGGAAGCCTGAGGAGACCACGACGTCGAGGCTGCCGTCGCGCATGACGAGGCGGGTCTGGCCCAGGAAGTAGCGTTCGAACTGGTCCTTGCCGACGCGGTCGCCGAGTGCTCGGAGGACGTCGGTGCCAGCTTCCTGGGCGCGGGCGGCGTCGCCGGGGCGGGAGGGCGGGGCGGGGCGGGGGGAGATGTCGCGGGGCGTGGCGCGGAGGGGCGCATCGCCCGGGCGGGCGGGGGAGGCCGGCTCCGGGGGGCGGTCGGCGGCGTTTGGAGTCAGCGGCTGGCCGCGTCCTGGGCGGGCCGCTATGCGTGTTTCCGGGACCTGATCCGCGCCGTGAGGAGCGTTCCTGCGAATCGTCACAGCACCAGCCTCCTTTCACCCGCCTTGCGGCGGATGATCGCGGGGGTTGCGGGCGGGCCGCGGCGCCCCCGGGACGGCGTCGTGCCGTCGCGTGGGGGCGCACCCCTGCGGGCCATCTCTGATGATCGAGTCCTTCCCTGACCGGAGCGAACTCACCGCGCCGCCCGCGCATCCGCGCTTGGCGTAGCCAGTCAGCGTGTGGGTCTAGCCCGCGCAACTGAAACGGGTGAGGAGGCTTCCGGTGGCCGAATCCATGGCCGAAAACACTGCATTCCGAACGCCGCCGGCCGCGACTCCCCGAGGGAGCGGACAGCGGTGAGGGGACAAGATACCCGTGGGCGGGAGTGTGGGCAATGCGATCGTCCGTGGTGTCGCGGGAGAAAAGCTGTTGGGCCTACGGTGAGCGCGAGTTGCGCGCAGTGAAAAGTTCTTCACAGGGTCTTTGCAGAGCATGTGCAAAACCCTTGCGCGTCGGGGCGTGAATGTGGATTGGTGCGCGGAAGCGGGAGTGCGCGGCGTTGTTACGACAAAGCGGTGCCGACGCGCTTGACAAGGCCGATGCGGCGGGCGAAGGCGCGGAAGCCGAGCGCGTCGTAGAGGCGGACGGCGGGCGTGTTTGCTTCGTCGACGGCGCACGCGAGCGGCCAGGAGGGCTGCATGGCGCTGATGTGCGCGATGCCGAACTGCATGAGTGCGCGGGCTATGCCCCGGCCCCGCAAGGGCTTGGCGAGGCCGAGGTAGACAAGCTCGGTGGTGCGCTGCTCGGGGCAGGGCGAGAGGAAGAGGCAGGCGAGGGGCGCATCACCCTGCATGACGAGCCACCAGAGGCCTGGGTCGTACGTGCCGGTGGACTGGTGGCTGGTGAGGATGTCGCGGGTTTCGCGGAGGCCGCAGAGGAGCGGGCAGTCGAGGGTGTCCTGGTAGGACGCGTCCATGGCGGCGACGAGCGTGGCGTTGCGTCGTTCGTCGGGGATGTCGGCGACGCGGACGAGGGTCATGCCCACTGGCAGTGGTGGTGGCGGCGCAGGTTTCTTTCGGTCTTCGGGCCTGGGTTGGCGGCGCATGTAGAGGAGGGTGCCGACGCTTTGGAAGCCGGCGAGTTGGAGCGCGCTGACGGACCAGTGTTCCGCGGGGTCGGGGAGGGACTGGGCGAGGGCGACGCGGCCGGCGTGTTCTCTTCCCAGGGTGGAGCAGAGGGCGAGGACGCAGCGGGCGCGTTCCGTGCGGGCGATGTCCGGGCCCGCGGCGTCACCCTGGCGGAGGGGCTCGCTGACGTAGAGCATGGCGGTGCGGCCTGCGCCCAGGACGGCGAGGCAGGCCTGGCGGGCGGTGGGGGCCTCGAAGGGGCCTTCGAGGGTCGCGTAGGTGAGGGTGAAGTCGATGCCGTGGGCGGAGGCGGAGGCGACGAGGCGTTGAGCGGCGAGGTTGACGTCGCCGGAGTGCTGTTGCTGGGAGACAAGGCGGCGAGCGATGGGGAGCGCGAGGGAGGAGGTGCCCCGTTCCAGCCGGACGTTGGGTGGAAGGTCGGGTAAGGAAAGCGGGGATGATGGAACCGCTGAGGTCACGGCGTGGAACCGTAAGATGGGGGGCGCTTGCGGGCGCGGTGGGCGGGGTGAAAAGTCGCCCCGTTTGACGCGCCCGCTGGCTGCGGTAGACTGTGCCCCCTTGGCCGGGTCTTCGGGTTGCTCTTCTGGGGCGCCCACCCCCGCCTCGTTCCTCGGCTCTTCCGGAGTGTGCTGCATGGCAGGTCGTTTCGTTCGTTCGTGTGCGGTAGGTGCGGCTGGCGTGCTGGCGCTGGGCGCGGGTGTGCTCTTGAGCATGACGCACGAGGGCGTCGCGGTGGCGGCGCCGGAGCCTGACCCGGTGCCCCGGCGCTGGCAGCTGACGGTGGAGCCGGGCCCCCTGCGGGTGATGGCCGTGGCGGTGGGCGGGCAGGCGCAGCTGTACTACTACATGACGTACAGGGTCACGAACACGAGCGGCAGCGACCAGATGTTTACGCCGTCCTTCGAGCTGGCGGACGACATGGGCGACGTGCAGCGCGCGGGGCGGGACGTGCCCGCGGAAGTGACCAAGGCGATCCTGACGCGTCTGGAGAGCCCGCTGCTGCAGGACCAGGTGAACGTGGTGGGCATGCTGCTGCAGGGCGAGGAGAACGCGAAGGACGGGCTGGTGGTGTGGCCGGTGGCCAACAACCACGTGCGTGCCCTTGAGGTGTACGCGGCGGGGTTCAGCGGCGAGACGCGCACGCTGGATGCGTTTGACCCCGAGACGAAGGGGACCAAGCGGGTGACGCTGCGGAAGACGCTGATGCTGCGGTACCAGCCCATGGGGCTTGTGCGTGAGGGCGTGGAGCCTTACTCGGTGCTGGAGCAGCGTTGGATCATGAGGTGAGGAGGGGAGGGGCGGGGGCCCGGGATGCTTGAAGGCTTCCGTGGACCGCGCCTATGATCTCGACCCATCCGGCCCCCGGGGCAGGTTTGGTATTGGTTTGGTCGCTCCCTGAAAGGACTTTCGTCATGGCACATAAGAAGGGTCAAGGCTCTACCAAGAACGGGCGCGACAGCAACCCGCAGTACCTGGGCGTGAAGCTGTACGGCGGCGAGGTGGCCAAGCCCGGCGCGATCATCATCCGCCAGCGTGGCACGCCGATCCAGCCCGGCTTCAATGTGCGGCAGGGCACGGACGACACGCTGTACAGCGTGGCGGACGGCGTGGTGACCTTCCGCGGGCGCAAGGTGCACGTGGTGCCGACGGACACGAAGGCGCCGTGCCCGGCGTGGCTCAAGAACTGAGCAAGGATTCGACGGCCCAGATTTGGGCGGGTTGAAACGAGTACAGACAGCCGCCCGGCCTGGCGCCGGGCGGCTTTGTTTTTGGGGAGCGTGTGCCGGGCCGGGGGTTCAGGCGTCGAACAGCTCGCGGGTGGTGCGGGCGAGCACTTCGTCCGGGGCGCGCAGCATGAGCGGCAGTTTCTTGACGGCGGCCGCGCGGGCGACGAAGACCTGGAGCATGCCGCCGGTGACGCGGACGGTCCAGTCCGGCGGGGTGGCGAGGAGCCACTCCTGGAGTTCGGGCGTGAGGAAGACCAGGGCGAAGTTCTCGTCGTCGGTGGTGACGTGGAAGGCCTTGTTGAAGGCCTCGTTGTCCAGCTGCATGTCCTTCCTGCCGACGAGCGCTGCCAGCTTGTTCCAGAGCGATCTGCGGGTGATGGTGGTGGTGGCCCAGCCGGCGGGCACCTGCGTGGCGACCATGGTGTGGTTGTAGGTGCGGCGGCTTTTGCCGCTGCCGCGCGAGTAGGAGTGCTCTACGACCCAGGCTGGGCGCCGGGTGGACTTGAGTTCGGCGGCCCACTTGACGCCGGTGGGGCCGTCCTTCATTTCGGGCGGGCTGCCGACGGCCTGAAGGGCTTGGCCCTGGACGTCTGCGGTTGGCTTGATCCACACCTGATCACCCTGGGCGGAGAAGAGGGCCTGGATGGCCTTGCGGCGGCGGCTCTCGGCCCAGATCATGAGTGCGACTGCGCCCACGACCACGCCCGCGATGCTCCCGATGACGATGGCGTCGCTCATGGTGGGGTAATCAGCCGGCGGCGCGGATGGCGGCGAGTTGCTTGAGGAGGGCGGGGACGGTGTCCAGGGGGAGCATGGTGCTGGCGTCGCTCATGGCCTTGGCGGGAGCGGGGTGGGTTTCGAGGAAGACGGCGTGGACGCCGGCGGCGACGGCGGCGCGTGCGAGGAGGGGGGCGCGGTCGGGGCGGCCGCCGGTGGTCTCGCCCGCGCCGGGGAGCTGGGTGCTGTGGGTGCAGTCGAAGCAGACGGGCGGGGGACCGCCGTCGACCTTGAGGTCCATCATGTCTCCCAGGCCCAGGAAGTCGTTGACGAGGCGTCCGTAGCCGAAGGTGGTGCCGCGTTCGGTGAGCATCACGTTGGCGCATCCGGCTTCGGCGAGCTTCTTCACTGGCTGGTTCATCTCGTGGGGTGCGAGGAACTGGCCCTTCTTGACGTTGGCGGCGCGGCCGTGTCGGGCGGCGGCTTCGCCGACGGCGAGGAGGAGGTCGGTCTGTCGGCAGAGGAAGGCGGGGACCTGGAGGAGGTCGACGGAGCGGGCGACGGGCTCGGCCTGGGAGGGCTCGTGGACGTCGGTGGTGACGGGGAGGCCGATGTCGCGCTTGATCTGGGCCATCCACTCGAGGCCCTGTTCCAGGCCGGGGCCGCGGGGTGAGCGGATGGAAGAGCGGTTGGCCTTGTCGAAGGAGGCCTTGAAGATGAGGGGGAGTGCGGCGGCTGCGCAGGCGGCCTTGAGTGTGCGGGCGATGGTGAGTCCGAGGTCCAGGGACTCGAGCACGCAGGGGCCGGCGATGATGGCGAGGGGGCGTCCTTGTCCGACGGTGACCGGTCCGACCGCGCAGTGTCTTGGCATGCCGCAGGGTAGAGGCGGGGCGGGGGCGTGTGAAATCCGGTCTGGGTTTCCACGAATGACCCGCTATGCTGAGTGCCATGCTGCGGCTCACGGATCTTCGCAAGTCTTTCGGCGCGGTGACGGCGGTGGACGGACTGACGCTGGAGGTGCGGAAGGGGGAGGTGTTCGGGCTGCTGGGCCCCAACGGCGCGGGGAAGAGCACGACGATCGGGATGGCTGTGGGGCTGCTGGCGCCGGACGCGGGGTCTGTGGAGATCGAGGGGGTGGGTTCGCCGACGGATGCGCGGGCGCGGCGGTCGCTGGGGGTTGCGCCGCAGGCGTTGGCGTTGTACGAGGAGATGACGGCGGAGGAGAACCTGCGGTTCTTCGGGTCGCTGTACGGGCTGGCGGGGTCGGGGCTGGCTGCCCGGGTGGACGCGGTGCTGCGGATGGTGGGGCTGGAGCAGCGGCGCGGGGACCGGGTGAAGACGTACTCGGGGGGCATGAAGCGGCGGATCAACCTTGCGGCGGCGATGGTGCACGATCCCCCGGTGATCCTGCTCGACGAGCCGACGGCGGGCGTGGACCCCCAGAGCCGGAACAACCTGCTGGAGGTGGTGCGGGGGCTTGCGTCGGGCGGGAAGACCGTGGTATACACGACGCACTACATGGAGGAGGCGAGCAGGCTGTGCGACCGGATCGCGATCATGGACCATGGGAAGGTGATCGCGATGGGGACGGTTGTGGAGCTCACGGGCCGTTTCGGCGGGAAGAGCGTCGTGACGGTGCACCGCGGCGAGGCGGGGGCGGAGCGGATCGAGACGGACGCGCCGCTGCGGGAGCTTGAGCGGGTGATGGCGGGGGGCGGGGTGACGAACGTCAGGGTGGACCAGCCGGACCTGGAGAGCGTGTTCCTTTCGCTGACCGGCCGGAGCTTGCGGGACGAATGATGATGCCGATACTCACGCTTGCGTTGAAGGACCTGAGGCTGCTCTTCCGGGACCGGCTGAACTTCTTCTTCACGTTCATCTTCCCGGTGATGTTCGCGGTTCTCTTTGGGCTGATTTTCAGCGGCGGGGGCGGGGGCGGGGAGAAAGGGGGGGTGCCGCTGGCGGTGGTGAACGAGGACGGCGGCGTTGCGTCCAAGGAGTTCATCCGCGACCTGGGCAAGGACAGTGCGCTGGCGGTGACGGAGGTGCCGGGGCGTGCGGAGGGTGAGGCGCTGGTCCGCAAGGGGGCGGCGAGCGCGTGCGTGGTGGTGCCGGAGGGGTATTCGTCGTCGAGCCTGTTCGCGGGGAAGGCGACGAAGCTGGAGGTGCTGGTGGACCCTGCGCGGAGCGCGGAGGCGGGGCTGCTGCAGGGCAAGCTCATGCAGGTCTCCATGCAGGGCATGGGGCGGATGTTCACCGACCGTTCGCGGATGCTGGAGGGGCTCAGCGACTCGCGGAAGCGGGTGGCGGAGTCGACCGGCCTGTCGCCCGCGCAGCGGGGCGCGTTCGAGAGCATGTTCAGCGCGGCGGACGCGCTGCAGCAGCGGCTCAGCGAGGATGACGGGGTGGCGGTGGATGGGGGGGCCGACGGCGGTGGGGAGGGTGGGTTTTCGTGGTCGCCCGTGGACATCACGGTGAAGGAGCTCGCGCCCAAGGAGGTCACGGGGCAGCCCAAGAGCGCGTTCCAGATTTCCTTTGCGCAGGGCGTGGTGTGGGGGCTGGTGGGGTGCGTTGCGGCGTTCGTGTCCTCGCTGGCGGCGGAGCGTCAGCAGGGGACGCTGGGGCGGCTGCTGGGATCGCCGCTTGCGCCGTGGCAGGTGCTGAGCGGCAAGGCGCTCGCGTGCTTTGCGTCGTGCGTGATGGTGCAGGGCATCCTGCTGGGCTCGGTGATGCTGATCGCGAGGGTGATTGAGCACAAGGTCTTTGTGGTTGCGGACTGGCCGATGCTGTGCGTGGCGGTGCTTGTGGCGTCGGCGGCGTTTACGGGGATCATGATGGCCTTCGCGAGCCTCACCAGGACGGAAGCGTCGGGCGCGGGGCTGTCGCGGGCGGTGATGCTGGTGCTCGCGATGATCGGCGGCGGGACGGTGCCGCTCTTCATGCTGCCCCGCTGGATGCAGACGGTGTCGGGCGTGAGCCCGTTCCGGTGGGCGGTGCTGGCGCTGGAGGGGAGCGTGTGGCGGGGGATGACGGTGCGTGAGATGCTGCTGCCGCTGGGGGTGCTCGCGGGGCTGGCGGTGGCGGGGTTCGTGGTGGGCGCGGTGGGGGTTGGGCGCGTGCGGGCGGCGTAGCGGTCTTACTATCGCTTCCTACCCGGGCGGGTAGCTCAGCGGTTAGAGCATTCGCCTTACACGCGAAGGGTCCAGGGTTCGAATCCCTGCCTGCCCACTTGGAGTCACGGACGCAGTTACCAGTGCAGCGTGGTCGAGCACGAGCACGCGGGCACTGTTCACGTTTCATTGCTCCCCTTCCCCATGTCCACGCACCGTGACCGCTCAACTCTGCTTGTGGACAAGGCGCTGGCCCTGTACCGGCAGGGCTGGTTCCCGATGTTTGACGACGAGCGGAGGGTGGTGGAGTGGGTGCAGCCGCACGAGCGGGGGCTGCTGCCCCTGGACGCCCGGTTCTCGGTGCCCCGGTCCCTGCGGCAGCGCGTGCGGGGCGGCCGGTTTGTCGTGACGTGCGACCGTGCGTTCGGCCGTGTGATCCGGGCGTGCGGGACGCCTGCGCCCGGGCGTGAGCGGACGTGGCTGTGCGAGGAGATCATCGAGCTGTTCGAGGCTCTGCATGCCGCGGGGCACGCGCACAGCATCGAGGCCTGGGTTCCCGCCGGGGCGGGGGCGGGCGGGGCGCCGGCGGGCGGGGGTACGCTGGTCGGCGGTCTGTACGGGCTTGCGGTGGGCGCAGCATTCTGTGGCGAGTCCATGTTCTCGCGGCCGGACCTGGGTGGCACGGACGCCAGCAAGGTGTGCCTGGTGCACCTGGTGGAGCACCTCCGCGCGCGGGGGTTTGTGCTGCTAGATGCGCAGCTCCACAACGACCATCTGGAGCAGTTCGGGCTGTTCGAGGTGGCCATGGATGCGTACACGGGGATGATGGCGGATGCGGCAAAGCGGGCCGTGTCGTGGGACGTCTTTGATCCACGGCGGGCGTTGCACGAGGGGGGTGGGGCGTGATCACGGTCACGCAGCGCCCGTTCACCCGGGAGGAGTACCCGGAAGGGTGGGCTCGCCTGGACGCTGAACGGCGGGCGCTCTTCAAGCGGTGCGCCGGGTGTGCGGTGCCCGGGCTCCTGGGGTTGGGATTGGCGGCCTGGTTTGCGGTGCAGCACCCCGCGTTTTTCTGGGGGCGGGAGGTGAGCGTCGGGGTCGCCTGCATGTTCGGCGCGGGTTCGGTTCTGCTGCTGCTCGAGGGGGGCCGGTGCCTGGTGGCGGCTGTGCGGGCGAAGCTGGATCTGAACGCGGCCGCGGCGCAGGGCGCGGACTTCATGGACATCGTGGAGTGGGAGGCGTCGCGGGCGTGGGACTGCGGCGGGGAGCACCACAGCGCGGTGTTGTTCGAGGTTGGGCCAGGGGAGTTCGTGTGGCTGCGGAGCGATGACTGGCTGGACCATGTGCCGATGGCGAAGCCCGGGGAAGTTCGTACGGTGAGTGCGCGGTGGCGGGCGGAGGTTCGCGGGGACTTCATCTGGAGTCTGCTGCCGGTGGCGGGTCCGTCCGTGCCGCTTATCGACGGCGGGTCTGAGGATGGGGACGCGTCCTACGAGGTGGAGTGGTCGTTCCGGTTGTTCCGGGTCGGGGAGTTGCACGGGTGCCTGGCGCGGATTGTGGAAGGGGGTGGCGGGTGATCCAGCGCTTTGCACGGCCCATGACGGAAGAAGAGCGGAGGGACTGTGATCCCGCCCGGTTTCTGCGGGCGTCGCGGAGGTACGACCTGCGCCGGGGGGCACGCGCAGTCGCGGCGGGCCTGGCATGTGCCGTGGTGGGGGCCGTCATTGTGTGGGCGACGACCCGGGAGACGAGCTGGCTTGCGATGATCGCGCCGGTGGGCGGGCTTGTGGGCCTTTTGGGGCTGGTCGTGGCGGTGGTGGGAGTGCGTGCGTGCCTTCGCGCGGCGCGGCTCCGGGAGGAACCGCGCCTGCGGGCGGCGTTCGATGCGGGCACCGCCGAGGTGTGGGAGGTGGGTGTGGACATGGCCTGGGACGCCTCGTTTGAAAGCGGGGGTGACCTGGTGTGCCGGGAGGATGCTCGCATCCTGAGGGCGACAGATGGTTCCTTGCTCTACGTGCGATCGGCCTCGCTCCAGCAGGTCGCCCGGGGCGGGAGCGCGGAACTCCCGCTGTGCCCGGCGCGGCTGGTCGTGACGCGGGTTGCCGGGCTGACGACGGTGCGGGCGGATGGCGAGCCGGCGCGGCGCATGCGGGTCGCTCCGGTTGCGGTGTGCATGGAGCTGCTTGAGCTTGGATGGGACGATGTGCGGGTATTGACGAGGGACGACCTGCCGGTGCAGGCGAGGGCGATGGTCGGAGAGGGCTGAGGGCGGGGCCTGCGTTGAGGGGACCATGATCGAGCACACGTCCCGTGCCATGACGTCTGAGGAGCGTGCGGCGTGCGATCCTGCGCCGATGCTGAGGCGTCACCGCCGGGCGGACCTGCGCTCGGCGTGGGCCTGGGGCGTGTGGGGGGTGCCTCCCGTTGCTGCTGGCGTCGTGATGGTCGGCTATGACTTCCTTCACGGCGGCACGCTGGGCGTGCTTGGGATATCCGGGCTCCTGGTGCTGGTGCTGCTGGGGTTCCCGTTCCTGGTGTGCGTTTCACGTGTGTTCTCGGCGGTCACACTGCGGGAATCCCGGAAGCGCCGGGCTGCGTACGAGCGGGGGACCGTGGAAACATGGACGTTTACCATCGACCGTGCGTGGTGGAACCTGGCGGACGAGGACTGTGATGCGCGCCTGCTTCACACGACTGACGGGCGGTACGTCTTCATCGGCACCTATGAGTGGCTCGATATTCCGCAGGGAGATGACGAGTCAAGGGTGCTCTCACCCACCAGGATCCGGGCTGTGGACACTGGGGCTGACCTGACGCTTGAGGCTCTCGACGAACCCTCCATCCCGCTCGAGTCCGTGCCCGATGCCGTGCCGATGGAGGTGCACGCGTTGCCGCACTTTGAGGTGATCGTCTACGAGGGCGGGGAACTGCCATCGTTCCTGAGGGGGCTCATCACGTAGCCGGTTTCCAGCCCGTGCCGCACTCGGGGCAGCGGTCGGCCTTTGGCGTGGCGCTCATGTCGTAGCCGCAGAGTTCGCAGTGGCCGCTGTACCAGCGTTTGCGCCGGCGGGAGAGCGCGGGGAGGAGGATCATGGGTCCGAGGAAGACCATGCCGACGCCGCCGGCGACCAGGAGGGCGATGTAGGTGCCCGCCCAGCAGTAGCAGGTCTCCTTGCGGCGTACGAGGACGTCCAGGGGGATGATGGCCGCGACCTCGACGATGGTGCCGACGAAGAGGGCGCCGGCGAGGCGGGCGAGCACGTCCTCGCGCTGCCCCTTCCTGCAGAAGGCGATGAGCAGCGGGGTCGCGACGCACCAGCCGAGGAGCGCGGTCACGATGATGGTGGGCGCGATGAGGGAGGAGCGCATGCCGCCGACGGCGAGGTAGAGGTCCGCGGTGTACCAGACGGCGAGCATCATGGCCCCGCCCAGGGTGCCGACCCCCAGGCCGGCGATGGTGAGGCTGATCCAGAGTGACCTGCCCGAGCGTGCGGCGCCGGGCTTGCGGACTGGCAGGAGGAAGAGGCACTGGGCGACGACGGCGCCGGCGCAGGAGCAGAGGGCCCAGGCGCAGTACTCACCGTCGGAGAGGGTGCGGGTGAAGTCCTGCCAGTTGGGCGAGCCCCACATGCGGTTGGGGCCGTTGACATCGGTGGCGGCGCTCCACAGGTATGCGCACAGCACGTAGACCGCCCCTGCCTGCAGCAGCCAGAAGAGCGCGATCCCTGCCCAGAGTTTTTTCCGGGGGCTGGTCACGGTGCTGATTAGAATACCGCATGACGCAGACCACCACAACCGGGCGCGCCGTGCATTCGACCGCGCCTTCGCACGCGTTCCAGCGCTGCATCAACGGGGCCTGCGCGGCGGTGTACCCGATCGAATCGACGCTGGTGGCGTGCCCCGGCTGCGGCAACCTGCTGGATGTTGACTATGACTGGGCGGCGCTGCCCCGGCCGACGTGGGGCACGTTCGACAGCCGGTCGTCCACCTGCGGTCCGCGGAGCGCGGCCGGGACGTTCCCCAGCACCCCGGCGATGCTGGACTTCTCCGGCGTGTGGCGGTTCCGGGACCTGTTGCCGTTCTACCGCAGCGAGTCGCAGATCGTCACGATCGGGGAGGGGCGGACGAATCTGCAGAAGGCGGACCAGCTCGCCCGGGCGCTGGGGTTTGACCCTGTGGCCCGCGCCGGCGCGGGGGGGCTGTACCTCCAGTACGAGGGGTTCAACCCGTCGGGCTCGTTCAAGGACAACGGGATGACGGCGGCGTTCACGCACGCCAAGATGGTGGGGGCGACGCGCGTGGCGTGCGCGAGCACGGGGAACACATCGGCGGCCCTGGCGGTGTACGGGTCGGTGACGGGGACGCAGTGCTTCGTGTTCATCGGCGACGGCAAGATCGCGTACGGCAAGCTGAGCCAGGCGCTGGACTATGGGGCCACCACCCTGCAGATCGCCGGCGACTTTGACGCGTGCCTGGCCCGCATCCGGCACATCGCCGAGCACATGCCGCAGGTGGGCGTGTACCTCATGAACTCGGTGAACCCTTTCCGCCTTGAGGGGCAGAAGGCGATCATGTACCGTGTTCTGGAGGGGCTCAACTGGGAGGTTCCCGACTGGGTCATCGTGCCGGGGGGCAATCTGGGGAACTGCTCGGCTTTCGGGAAGGCGTTCATCGAGCTGAGGGCGCTGGGGCTGATCCGTAAGGTGCCCCGCCTGGCGGTGGTTCAGGCGGCGGGTTCGCGGACGCTGGACAGGATCGTGAATGAGCTGGGGGTTGTGTGGGCCGGGGGGGCAGGTTCTCTGGCGGGCACGTGGGACATGCGGGCCGTGGACGCGGAGTATGCACGGATGGATGCGGCCAACGAGCGTGCCCGCACCCTGGCGACGGCGATCGAGATCAACCGGCCGGTGAATCTTCCCAAGGCTCTGCGGGCGCTGCACGCGATGAACGGCGTGGTGCGGAGCGTGCCCGACGAGGTGATCGTGGAGCACAAGGCGATGGTGGGGCGGTACGGCTTCGGCTGTGAGCCGGCGAGCGCTGCGAGTGTTGCGGGGGCGAGGCTGCTCCTGAACGAGGGCGTGATCAGGCCGGACGAGCGGGTGGTGTGCGTGCTGACAGGGCACCAGCTCAAGGATCCCGACGTGACGGTGGGCTACCACACGCGCGGGCAGAAGCACGATCATCACGCGCAGTCGGGCGGGGACCATAAGGCGGCGGCGATTGCCGGTGCTCTTGGCGCGTATGTCAACGCGCCGATCCGGGTCGCGGACGATCTTGATGCGATCCTGAAGGCGATGGGTGTGTGAGCGTGGGGGCGCGGGCCGCGGAGTTGCTGCGGTCAGTCCGGTTCCGCGCAGGGGACACCCTGGGCTGGGCAGCCGCAGCGCTGGCTTTCTTTGTGCACAGTTCAGGCGGCGGCTTCGAGGGCCTGGGCGATCGCGGCAACCAGGTGGTCCTTCTTCGTGAGCCCCACGAATCGCTTGATGACCTGCCCGTTCTTGAAGATCAGGATGGTGGGGATGGAGTTGATCTGGTGGAGCGAGGCGACCTGGCGGTTGGTGTCGATGTCGACCTTGCCGACCTTCACGCGTCCGGCGAACTCCGCGGCGATGGCATCGATGACCGGGGAGAGCATGAGGCAGGGCTGGCACCACGTGGCCCAGAAGTCGACCACCACCGGTGTGGGGCTGGACAGCACCTGGCTGTCAAAGTTGCTGTCGGTGAACTCGAGAACGTTGGCGCTGGCCATGGGTCACTCCGTTGCGGTCGTGCTGCGGGGCCTTCAATGCCCGGGCCCAAAGATATGCACCCTTGGGCCGTGTATTCGTCATCGGTCACATGAGATGCCGGCCTAAGCCCTTTGTTACCCGGTACTTCCTGCGGTGGGGCGGAGGGTGGCCCAGGCGGCGTCCAGGGCCCGGCGGTGGGCCTGCACGTCGTGCACGCGGAAAACGCGGGCGCCGGCGGCGAAGTGGAGCACGCTCAGGGCGAGCGTTGCTTCCAGCCGTTCGGCCGGGAGGGAGTCGCGCCCGAGTCCTGCGCGTCCCACGAATGACTTGCGGGAGAGCGCGGAAAGGACGGGGCGGTCAAGGCGGCGGGAGAGTTCGGGGGAGCGTTGGAGGAGTTCCAGGTTCTGCTCGACAGACTTGCCGAAGCCCAGGCCCGGGTCCACAAGGACAGCGTCACGGGCGATGCCCGCTTCGCGTGCCGCCCGCATGCGGGCGTGCAGCGCGTCGCTGACCGTGGTGACCACGTCCGCCATCGGCGGCGGGGTGGTGTAGCGGTCGGAGTACGAATCGCGCTGCGGGGTGGTCAGGCGGTGCATGAGCACGATGCCGCAGCCTGCCGAGCCGGCGAGCGGGAGCATGCCGGGGTCGGCCTCGCCCGCCGACACGTCGTTGATGGCCGTGGCGCCTGCGTCGAGGGCCGCCCGTGCGACAGCGGCCTTTGTGGTATCGATGGTGATGGGGATGCGTCCTGCCGGTCCGGCGAGGGCGCGGACGGTGCGGACCAGCGGCAGGACACGGCGGAGTTCCTCGTCCGGCGGGACGGGCACCGCGCCGGGGCGTGTGGATTCTCCGCCGATATCGACGGCGTGGGCGCCCTCGTCCACCATCTGCTGCACGACGGCCGCGGCCGCCCGCGGGTCGAGCAGGGGTCGATCGTTGGCGAATGAGTCGGGCGTGACATTGACGATGCCCAGGACGTACGGCCGGTCCAGCGTCCACTGAAGCCCCGGGGCGAGTCTCCACGACATCGTCATGGGCGCAGCGTACGCGCCGCGTGCTGTGACGCCGGGGGTGTCGGGCGCTGGTTGGTCAGAACCGGGGTGCGCCTTCGTCCGGCTTTCCGTCCGCCGGGAGGCCGAGCTGGGCCTGGGCATCCTGCATGCTCTTGGTGATCTGGGCAACGGCCGTGAGCACGTCTCCGGGCACGAAGACGCGGGTATGGACGCCGCCCGCGTGCATGGCCGCCCCGACAGCCACGGGGGAGACGCGGTCCGGCGGCTCGAACGCGGGGCCGCCGACCTGGTCCATCATGTCCGCGGCCATCTGGAAGAGGGGCTTGGGGTTGACGAAGAGTTGGAAGGCGGAGCCCTCGGGGAGGAAGGAGGCGGCGTGCAGGATGTCCTTGTCGGAGGCGAGGGACTTGCCGTCTTCGGCCTTGCCCTCGGCGGCGGCGACCGCGCTGGTGAGCAGGCTCTTGGACTTGGACATGGTCATGACGACGGAGTCGCCGGCGGGGGCGGCGTAGCCCCGCATGCGTGTGCCCCCGAAGAGCATCTGCTGGGTCATGTTCAACATCATGGCGTTGGGGTTGTCCTTGTCGGCGACGGTCTGGACTTCCCACACGTCCGCCTTGACGCCGTTCACGTCTTCGGCCGCGGGCGTGTACTTGGACTTGTAGGTCACACCATCAATCTGCTTGCCGTTGGTGGCGGTGTTCCATTCCTGCATCCGGGCCAGGTAGGCTTTGGCGTCCCTGGTCTGCACGCAGTACACGGACTGGGACAGCAGGCCGGTCTGCATGCCGGCGGGGTTCTCGCCGATCACCACCCCCCAGCCATCTGCGAGGTCGGGGAGCTGGGCGATCATGCTGAAGGGGCTCTGGAAGGCGTGGTCGTCCTTCGCGGCGTCGTTGTGCCGGGCCTGCTTGTCGGGTTGTTCGAACGCGTCGCCGGTGGTCGACAGGAGGCTGGACATGAGCTTCTTGACGCCCGGGCTGGACACGTCGAAGGCGCCGGCGATGATGAAGGACCTGGCGGGGAGCTTGGCGAGCAGGGCTGAGGTGTTGCCCTTGGCTTCCATCATGGAGGCGGTGCTGGAGCCCTCGCGGTACTGCGCGGCCATGTCCATCCAGAGCCCGGCGTCGCTGGAGCCGGCGCCCAGGACCATCCGGGTTGCGTCCTTGGTCATGCCGTCGATCATGGAGCGGCCCATGGGCAGCATCTGGCCTACGCCGGGCATGCCCATTTCCTCCCCGGCGTCCCTGCCGGCCTGGTTCATCACCTGCGAGACCTTGTCCTGCATGAGCGGGACGTTGGCGATGATCAGTACGTGGTCGTCCCTGGCGATCGCCTCGCCGACGGCGCCGATGGCCTTGGTGTGCAGGGTCAACTGTTTGTCGCCGGGCTTGAACGCGTCGAGGGAGTCCTTGGAGGGGCTCAGGGCGACGTGCCCTGCGCCGATATCCCGCAGGAAGAGCTGGTGGCCCTCGATCACGCACTCGCCCCGGCCGCCGGTCAGGGTTGCGCCCAGGCCCTTGGCGAATTCGGCGGCGCTCGTGACGGGGGCCAGGGCGATCATGTCGAACTGCTCGAACATGTCCTGGGCGCTGGCGCCGGCGGAGTCGGCATCGAAGAACTCGTCGTCGCCCTTGTCGCCTCCCTTGTCATCGCTCTTGTCGACGCCCGTATCCGGGTCCATGCCGTCCTGACCGTGGTCGTTGGTGGCGTCCTGCTTCTCTTCGGCGGGGCCGGCCTTGGGGTACATCAGGACGGCGACGGAGCCGTCCTTGGCCAGGCCGGGAAGAGCAAGCAGTTTCTGGAGGGGCTCGAGCATGCCCTCCTCATCACCCTCCATCTTCGGCCCCATGAGGCTTGCCATGCGTTCCACGCTGTCCTTGGCGGCGGTGACGTGGTCGATCGCGATGACGAGCGGGGTGTCGAGGGGCACGCGGTCGAGGGCGGCGGGCACATCGGCGGGGGCGGAGGTGGCGAGGCCTGCGAGGAGGACGAGGGAGAGGGTGGTGCGCATGGGTATCTCGGGTTGCGGGCTCGTGGGTTGCACGGGGTCTGCGGGACTGTACGAGGCGTGGGGCCGGCTCCTTTGATTAGAAAATCGCCCCGTGCGGTTACGCTCGGGGCGGGTGTCGGGTGCGGGTTGGGGCGTGCTTTCGGGGCGGGGGTCAGCGGCTGCGGCCTTCGAACTCGCGTTCGCCCCGGTCGTAGGAGTCGTCGCCCAGTTCGTCGGTATCCACGACGGTGGGTTCCTCGTCCTCGGCGAAGGGCGGGGCGTCGTCGTCCTGCACCACCCGGGCTTCGGGGCGTGTGCCCTGTTTCGCCTCGAACAACTCCTGGTTCTCGTCTTCCGGGGGTGGTACGGCGCCGATGGCGTTGTCGCCGGGTTCGCGCTCCTCGCGGAGGACGATGCCCTTTGCCTTGGCCTCTTCCTGGGCGAGCGTCTTGATGCGCTGCCAGTCGTCGAGGGTGATGAGGACGTCGCGGGCGACGGAGCCCTTGTGGTCGCTGATGATGCCGGCGATGCCCATGAGGTCCACGAGACGGCTGGCGCGGGTGTAGCCGATGGCCAGGCGGCGCTGGAGGAGCGAGACGCTGCCGCGCTTGGTCTCGAGGACGATCTCGACCGCGCGGTTGAACATGGGGTCTTCCTGCGCGGCCTGGAGGCTGGCGCTGGAGTTGTTCTGGCTCTGGAGGATGCGGTCCTCGTCGGAGCCCTCGGCGCCGCCGCTGCGGAGCTGGATGAGGCTGCGTTCGAAGGACGGGCTGGCGATCTCCTTCATGAACTTCACGACGCGCCGGATCTCGCGGTCGTCGACGAGGGTGCCCTGGGCGCGGCTGAGCTTGGCGCTCCTGGGCGAGAGGAAGAGCATGTCGCCGTGGCCCAGCAGCAGCTCGCCGCCCTTCTGGTCCAGCACGATGCGGGAGTCGACGCCGCTGGCGACCTTGAACGCGATGCGGCAGGGCATGTTGCTCTTGATGAGGCCGGTGACGACGTTGGCCTGGGGTCGCTGCGTGGCGAGGATGAGGTGGATGCCGACGGCGCGGGCCTTCTGGGCGATGCGGATGATGTGGTTCTCGACCTCCTTGTTGGTCATCATGAGGTCTGCGAGCTCGTCGATGATGAAGACCATGTAGGGGAGCTTGCGGGGCGTCTTGGCCTCGTGCTCGGGGTCCGTGATGTTGAGGCGTTCCTTGAGCTCGTCCCAGGTGAGCTCGTTGTAGGCGGAGATGTCGCGGCAGCCGGCCTCGGCGAGCAGCTCGTACCGCTCGTCCATCTTCGTGGTTGCCCACTCGAGGATGGCGGCGGCCTTGGCCATCTCGGTGACGACGGGGCACATGAGGTGCGGGATGTCCTTGAACTGGCTCATCTCGACCATCTTGGGGTCGACGAGGACCATCTTGAGCTCGCTGGGCTTCTTGGTGTACAGGAAGCCCATGATGATGGTGTTCATGCACACGCTCTTGCCGCTGCCGGTGGTGCCGGCGATGAGCATGTGGGGCATCTTGGTGAGGTCTTCGATGAGCGGGGCGCCGCTGGCGTCCTTGCCGAGGAACATCGGCAGTTTCATGCTCTGGTAGAGCTCGGTCTTGCCCATGAGCTCCTTCAGGCGGACCTTCTCCTTCTCGAGGTTGGGGACCTCGATGCCGACGGTGTCCCGCCCCGCCATGTTGCTGACGATGCGGATGTTCTGGGCCTTGAGGACGCGGGCGATGTCCTTGGACACGGTCTCCAGGGCGCTCACCTTGGTGCCCGGGGAGAGGCGGACGTGGAAGAGGGTGATGACAGGGCCGGACTCGACGGAGTCGACCTCGCCCTCGATGCGGAACTGCTCGAGGGCCTTGATGAGCGCTTCGGCCTGCTCCTTGACGGTGACCTCGAGCTTCTCGTTGAAGTTGGCCTCGGGCTCCTCGAGCATGTCCATCTGCGGGAACTTGTACTTCTCACCCTCCTCGATCGCCGCCTGCATGGAGGCGAGGTCGGCGTCTGTAGCGGACTTCTTCTCCTTCTGGCCGAAGAGGATGGGCAGTTTGGCGATCTTCTCGCGGAGCTGGTCCTCGGTGTAGACCTGCGGGGCGTCGTGGTGCTCGTCCTCTTCCGCGGGGGCGGACGGGGCAGCAGTGGGGGGGGTGACTGTGGCCGCGGTCGCCGGGGCGGGGCCAGAACCGCCCTGGGCGTCCACATCGTGCGCCACGGCGTTCTGGTCCAGTACCAGCGCCTCACCCTGGGTGAGCTGGTCCTTCTTGCGGACCCTGCGGGCTTTCTTGACCTCCACCGTCGTGACTTCGCCGGTCTCGGGGTTGACGACTTCTTCGGCGGCGACCACCGGCGAAGCGCCGGCGAGCTTGCGCGCCTTGCGGACGCCCGTGTCGGTAACGACACCCTCATCGCCGAGGTCATTGAGCTTCACACGCTGGGGCCTGGAGGACCGCTCGCCCTTGACCCAGCCGACAAACGCGTTGAAGAGGCCGCCCGCGCCCTTGGCGGTTGCCTTGGCCGCGGCGGAGCTGGCGTCCATGGCCACACCCCCGGCGGCGACGCCCGCGACCTTCGCGGCGGGCACGCCGTGCTCGCGGGTGACGGACCAGATCCAGGCGAAGGCGGCGGAGAGCCACTCGTCCATGGCGACGAACGCGCCGACCATGACGCCCCCCAGGAGCGCGAGGGTGGCGCCGGCGACGCCGATGCTGGAGACCAGCTTCGTGCACGTCAGCGTGCCGATCAGCCCGCCGGCAAGGTCGGGCATGGATCCAGAGGAGGGCAGGGCGAGGTGCTGCACGCCCGCGACCGCGCAGCTCATGAGCACCAAGCCGACGAAGCGGACCATGGAGTGCTTCGGCGCGGCCCCGCACGCAGCAGACAGCATGCCCAGTCCTGTGAACGACACCAGCACCCAGGCGCCGAAGCCCAGGAGCTTGAAGAACGTCGACGCGACGTAGGCACCGACCGGCCCGCACCAGTTGGTCACATGCTCGTTGGCCGGCCAAACCACATGAGTGGGGGGATCCGCCGGGTCATAGCCGACGAGGCTGGCGAGCATAAATGCCCACACGGCAATGCCCAAGATGAGGACAATGCGTCGGGCGAGGGGTGACCCGGCGAGGGCGAAAGCACCCTTGCCGCGGGAGGACGCGGATCGCTTGGAGTCTGCCATAACGGGAGAGATATCGGTCAGGGGGCGCAAGATTGGCGAAAAGTGGGGGGAGGGCGTTGGCGGCTCCTGGCATGGCTGCGAGGTCGTGGAGGCGGTCGCCAGGGCGGGCTTGCCCATCTCGGTCCGTGTTCAGCGGGTGGGTGAGGGTGGGGACGCCGAAGGTCGAGCAGAGGTCAGACGCCACAAGTCGTTTTAGCCGTACAGGTCGGCGGCCCCGCCGTCCATGTGCCCGTCGCCGCTGTCGTCGCTGGGCGCCGGGGATACGGCGGCCAAGGGCGTCGTTGGTGTGGGTCCCACCAGTAGCCGGTGTACAGCGGCAAGTTTCGGAAAGCGGCGCGCAGGTCCAGCGGCGCGTTGATCGGGTAGTTCTGCCCGAAGTGCGTGAGCTGCTGCTGACGCCAGGCGTTCCACTCCGCCTGTGTTTCATAGCACGGAGCGGTGAAGCACGAGATCGTCGCAACATTCCCAAGGTTCGCCCGGCCGCGGCTGGCCTCGGCGTTGTCCTGCGCCTCGGTCAGCGCGGCCAAGTCCTGCATGTACTCCGTGCCGCCGCCGATGTTGCCGTCGCCGTCCAGGTCCAGCGGGTGCACGAACGTCGGCACGCCGAAGGCCGAGTACTTCACGCGGGCGCGCAGTTGGCCGGGAACGTCGGCGATGCCGTCGGCGTTGGTGTCCGTGCCCGGCCCCACGATCGCGACCACGTCGCCGCGACGGTTCGTCAGGTAGTGGTCGATCCGGTCGGCGAACTAGTCGGGCTGGCGGAACAGCGAGAGAAACCTGTCGCATCCTCGTTTCAGATCGGCGCGGAGTGCGGCTGCATCGCACGCGAGTTTCTTCTTCGCCAGCGCGTCGGCGATGATGTCCGCGCTTCCCAGGATGCAGTCCGCGATGAACTCCGCGACTTCCAACTGCGACTTACCGACCCATCGCGCCGTCGGGATGCAGATGTCGATGCTCACGTATCGCCTGCGGAGGTTGAGGTCGAGGTTGTCCAGGCCGTCGGAGCCGAACGAGCCGAGCGAGCCGTCGACGCGGAGAATGTAGGTTAGCTCTTCGAGGGGCGGAGGCAGCGCGGACGTGGCGTTGGGGCCGAAGGCACGCTTGATGCCTTGCCAGTGAGGCAAGAACCATGAGTGAATCTCTGGTCCGTTGTATTGACCTGCACTGTCAATCTTGGCCATGGCGAGGACATTCCTTCGTTTGCTCTATTGTCCTTGCCGACACCCCGCCCAGCGTTCATGGTTGAGGGGCCCAGGCTGGGTTTCGACGAGTTCTCTTTCCTGCTGAAGCATGAGGCGACGCGGACCCTCGGCGACCTTCGAGAGAGTTCCTCCCGCCAGTTCCTTCTTCGAGTATCGCGTCGCCATATTCCTCGTCACGCCCCACTTCAGGAAGTTTCCTTGGGCATCGTAGCGGCCGTACAGGTACGCCCACTGGTTCCCCGCGGTGTTGCCATGCACGCGGGGGAGGAGTTCACCCGCGGCGCGCGTCCCCGCGTTCGCGAAGAACGCGCGGCCCGCACCGGCGGACACCTCGCGCCCGACCAGTGTCTCCAAGCCAAAACGCACCGACCCGAACCGGATGATCTGGCTCGCCACGAACGACCGAGCCGTGTTCGTCGCCATCACTCGTCCCGCCACCAGGCCCGCACCGCGCAGGGCGGGGCCGATGGGGACCAGCGGCGACGCGGCCACCAGCACCACGTCCACCGTCGTGTGCGCGATCGCGTCGTCCTCCGCGCCGCGCACCTGGCCCACCGCGCCGATGTCGGCCGCGATGAACATCGCGTACTGGGCGAACTGCTGCGACCCCGCCGACGTCACGCCCTCGGCTTGGCGGATCATCATCGACTGCACCGCCGCCGCGTGCGCGCCGTCCTGAGCATCGCGCACGCCGGTCACGCTGTCGGCGAGCTCGGACGCGCCGTCCACCGTGTCGTCCACCAACTCACCCACGCCGCCCGCGCCGACACCGCGCAGCCAGTTCCCGAGTTTCGTGGCGTCGAGCCCCATGGGATCAACAAACCCATACGGCATGTTGCCAACATAGATGTACAGGTTCAGCCCGCCGGCATACCCGATCGGATCACGCTGTAGGAATCTGCCCGCGCCTGGGTCGTAGACGCGGTGGCGGACGTGGTACATGGAGAGGTGCGGGTCCCACCAGTAGCCGGCGTAGAGAGGGAAACTGCCCAGGTCTGCGCGGAGGTCGAGGTCGGTGGTGGGGTAGTTTGCAATGAAGTGGGCCATGGCTGCGGAGCCGTCGAAGCCGCACGGTGAAGTGATGCAGTTGACGGAGGCGAGGTTGGCCCAGGCACGCTGGGTTGCGCGGGTGACGGCTTCTGCCATGGCCGCGAGGTCGTGGACGTAGTCACCTGGGCCGACTTGCCCATCGCGGTCCATGTCCAGCGGGTGGGCGAGGGTGGGGACGCCGAAGGTGGAGTAGAGGACGCGGGCGCGCAATTCGCCCGGTACGTCCATGACACCATCGCTGTCGAGGTCGGTGCCGGGGCCGACGATGGCGACGACGTCGCCCCGGCGGTTGGTGAGGTAGTAGTCGATGCGGTCGCCCGCATCGCTGTAATCGCCGTCGCCGTTGGCGTCGATAAACCGGGCCAGGGGCGCATCGGTGCCGGATGGGCCCATGCTGAAACTCTCGCCGTCGCCGGAGGCGTGGTAGATAAACCGTTCACGTATGAACGTGCGGCCGTCCTGGTTGCCGGCCAGCGCGGGCGGGAGGTACTCGGCGACGGTGGTCAGGCGCCACTGGTCGTCGTATCCGTACAGGTCTGCGGGCTCTTCGTCAAGATCACCGTCGTTGTCGTCATCGTACCTGGCGCTCGTGCGGTGACCGAACGCGTCGTAGGCGAAGCGTGCGTATTCCGACCCCGCATTGCCGTTGGGGTCCCGGCGGTACACGTGGGTGAGGCGGTTGAACGCGTCGTAGAGGTACACAAAGCGTTCACCGTCGTCGCGCAGGTTGCCGCGTCGGTCATACGTGGGGGTGTGGTTGGTAGGCGCGGCGGCTCCCCTGGTGATCGCGAGCGAGTCCGACTGATCGGCATGGGTGAACGTCCGTTGGTCGAGGCGGACGTTTGTCATGTTGGTGCTGGCGGGGGGCGCCTGCACGTACTGGTGTGCGGTCCAGTTTCCGTTGCTGTCGTGCTCCCAGGTTTCTTCCGACCGCAGGTCGAGCAGAAGACCGCCATTGAGTTGTGCGGCGTCCGGGCCCCGGGTGTCTTTCGTCACCCCGCACCAGATCAGTTCTGTCTTCTTGGTTTCGCGCGGGTCCGTTTCCTGGATGTAGGTGTCCTTGCATGCGCACATGTCCCGCGGGTCTGGCTCGTTGACACGTTCTTCGTGGATAGGCGGGTCTGCCAGGGCCGTGGGGGCGCAGTTGGCCGCTGCGCACCAATCCCAGCGGTCGACGCCCGTGCCGCTGAAAGGATCGAGCGTGCCGGTGGGGTAAATCGGTTGGCTGCACGCGCAGTAGTCCCAGCGCTGCGTGCCCGCGTCGGGCAGGCCGGTGCCCGCGGGGTCGCGGTAGATGCCATCCGGGTTCAGCAGCCAGGATCGGTCAGCGGCTGGTTCGGCCTCATACGGCGGGTGGTAGATCATCGGTGTGATGACAGGACCGCCATCCCCTCCGAAGTCGGGTTCTGGGGACCGTGCGATCATCGGGGTCATTGCAGTCGGGCTGAAGCGCTCGGGCTGGGGCGGGCGAGAACCTTCGCCACCGGGGCCGTAGTAGCGGTACCAGGCAAGAGAACGCTGCATGTCGTTGTCGATCAGGGAGGTGATATCCCCGATGCGCCCGGTCTTGGCGCCAAGATTGAACATGCTGGGGTCGGGGAGATGATCACTGAAACTAAGGTGGATACCCGGAAAAGCCATGCCGGGAGGCGTGATGGACGCCAAGCGAGAACCCTGCCATGCGGTCGGGTCACCGCCCGCGCTCGCGCCGCCTTCCCACGCACGTCCGTACTCGGTCCGGAGCGAGGAACCAACGGATGGGGGCGCAATGCCCTGGGCAAGCGGGTCCTTCACCCCTCCCGCTTCGGGAAGGTGGCACTGATTGGAGATTGCCGACGTGCAGCCGCATCCGCAGATATCACGGGTGGACACACCGAGGGATTGCAACAGGCCGCCTGCAGCGAACTGCTCTCCGGCGATGAGCCGTCCCCATCCGTCGTACGTGAAGTCCACGACGGACACGATCTCATCCACTTCCGGCAGGTTGTTCATTCCCGCGGGGACCTGCGCATAGTCGAGCCCCACGGACAGAGCGCGTCCCAGCGGGTCCCGGGACCACGTCCAATCGGTGCCGGACGGGTCGCCAGTGCGGGCGACCTCACCGAAGTTGTTGTGGGCCGACCAGCGGACGTCTTCTGTAAGCTGATTGCCGGGGCCCATGAAGCTGCCCGGTATCGCGGTGCGGAGAGGGAGGCGGTTGTCGACCAGGTTGCGCGGGTTTGCGGAGGCAAAGGGGTAGCTGCCGCCGAACGTATCCGCGTAGTCGGTGCGCATCACGGTGGCGATGACCGACTGCGTCGTTGCGTCCACGCGCTGGACGAGTATGTTGCGGCCGTGGGAGTACTGGAACGTGATGCGCTCGGGCGAATACGTGCTTGCGTCGGCGGCGTTGGGGCCCGCGAGCGTCAGCCCGTCTCCCAGCGCGGACCACTGGCGGACTCGCCTGCCCAGGTCGTCGAATACGTAGGACGTGAAGTCTCCCCGCTCGTTCCAGCGGGTAGTCATCATGCCCCGTTCGTCATACCGGTAGAACGCCCCGCGCGGGAGGTATTCCTCATCGGTGGGGCCCAGCTGCGGAGGCGGCACGCCACCGGCGAGGGACGGCCTGAAGCCCTCGGTGCCGTAGATGCCCGGGTCGTTGACGAACCCTGGGTTGGTCGACATCGCGGGTTCGAACCGCGCGTTACCGAAGTCCACGACCTTGACGGTGCGGTTGAGCGCATCCCGGGCGTGACGGATGACAGAGACGCGGCCGCTCATCGCCTGCGTGTAGTCCAGGTTACCCGTTGCGAAGTCCACAAAGCCGGCGCTGCTGAGGGGTCCCATCGCGGAGGTGAGGGTGCCGGTATCCGGGTGCCGGTCGACAACAGCGGTCGCCTCCACGAACAGGCGCAGGGGATCGAGCACCTGGTGCACCTCCTGCAGAACAACGTCCGTCGCCTGCACGCTCATTGCCTGGGCGTACTGAGATGGGAGTGACCCAAGCACGCAGAGGGACCGGACTGTGCTCCGTCTACCGGCCACGGCGTCGGGGTATGCGATCCGTATGCTCTTGGGGCCGTGGAAAAGAGTGATGCGGCCCTGCGGGTCGAACCATGTATCGGTCGTGGAGGTGACCGCATCACCCTCGTCCCCACGCGTCTCCAGAGAGTGGTACATCCGCCCGAGCGGGTCGTACGCGGGTTCTACCAGATTGATGCGCCCGGTCGGGATGGCGCGAGGATCAACCGCGATGGCGTTGTAACCGAGCAGCGTGCCCGGAGGGCCGCCGTACTCGCCGCTCGCAACCACGCGCCCGAGGTTGTCGTAGGCCACGAGCGCGTGCGGCGCTGCCGGCGCCGCGGCGATGCGGAGCCTGCCCAGCACGTCGTAGCGGAATTCAGAGGTGCGGCGGTTGGTGGGGACATCCGGGAAGTCGAGTTGGTCGATCCTCGTCAGCAGGCTGTTCGCGGCGGAATGACCCTGGTCATATTCCATGGTCGCGAGCGGGCGCATCGCGGACAGGCTCACGCCCACCTGAGAGGAAACGATTCGGTCGAGAATGTCGTAGGTCTGGCGGTCGATCGTGCCGGTCGGGTCGACGGAGTAGTCCGCGCGTCCGATCGCGTCGTACGCGACCGTTACGGCGTCGTAAATTCCGGCGCCGGCAGAGAACTCGGAGTAGGCTCTACCTTCCGTGGGCCGCAGGCCTGACGCGTCGTAGATCACGACGCGCGGTGAGCGGATCAAGCCCGTCATTATGCAGGTGAGAGGATCCGACGACGCGGGGTTCAGCCAGTCCTGGGGCGGGGTGCAGGTGGAAGCCACCTCACCAAAGTCCGGTGAGGGGCCATAGGTGATCGAGCCGCCGGCCTCCACTGCGCCCGCGAGATTGAAGATCGCGAACGAGGCCGGAGACGCGAACGCGCCGGGCGTGCCGGCGAGCTCGGTCGCAGAAATGACCACGGCGCGGCCATCGGCCAAGCGCTGGAAGGCGGTGTGTGCATGCAGACCGGAGGGGCCGTGGGTGACGGACACGCGTCCCTGCGGGTCGTACACGGTTGCGGCGGCTTTGGGTGCCGGGTTCACCGTGCCTGAGGGGAAGCCCGCGGGGAACTCGCTGGGTGAAGGCAGCGCTGACGCATCAACGTCCGCAATGATGCTCTTCACGAGGCCTGAGTCGTCCGAGCCCACAACGCCGGGCAGGTTGTACTGGAAGTACATGAGCGGCCCGTGGGAGTCACCGGTACCCCGCGCGTACGTCACCCGGCCCTCGGGGCGGAACGCGACGGCGCTCATGGTCGACGCTCCCGAGCCATGCTGAGGGACGCTCACCACAGGGTGTTGCGACGAGAGCCAATCGATGGTAAGTGCGAGGGATGAACCGTCGGAGGCCTGGGCCGCGGACGGCAAGTGGTACTCAAGCGTGGTAGTCTGCCCGGGATCCGA
Organism: Phycisphaerales bacterium; assembly: GCA_046350475.1. Classification (GTDB taxonomy): domain Bacteria; phylum Planctomycetota; class Phycisphaerae; order Phycisphaerales; family UBA1924; genus BJHL01. The sequence continues at coordinate 1,600,472 of JAXMAJ010000001.1, forward strand.
CCCGTCTCCCACAGGGAACACGGTGGAGCTGTGGACGAGCGGTCTGCGGACGGTGTATCCCGCAAGCGTCTTGCACGGGCGGGTTGTGCCGCCGATGGATTCAAATGCAAACTGCGCGTCCTTGGTAGTGGCGCCCCCCCAACTCTCGGCGTGGGTCACGCGCGCGATGAAGCCGGTCAGTTCAGCCGGATTGCCGGCGCCGGCGCTTTGGCGTTCGAAGTTCTGAACCAGCCCGGCAGAGGACGCAGCGAAGGTCCCGGTGGCGTGCGTGTAGGACGACGTAGCCGCGGGGGATCCAATTCGGGCCACCCGCCCGCCCGTGTCCCGTTCCACACGGGTCGTCCATTGCACGGTGTTCGCTCCAAGCCCAGGGTCGTTCGGCGTGATGACCGACGACAGGGACTGGCCGACTTCGTCAAAGTAGAACGTCGCCGCACGATACAGGGTCAGCGCGGACGCGGGACCTGTGCGCTCCAGCGCAACACATCGCCGTGCCCAGATTGGGTCGTAGCCGGATGTGAACGGAGCGGCGTTGATGTTCAGCGTGGTGAGTTGCACCTCGACGCGGTGCTCAATGCGTCCCGCGCTCTGGATGAGGTTGACGGCCCCATTCACCGGCGACGTGTACCCCAGTCTCAGGCTGGCATATGGCGCAACGACAGTGTCAGGCTGTGTGTCCCAGTTGCCGGGGTACGCCTGCTTGAGCCGGCGGAGCCCTTCGGGAGCGACCACCATCCGCACGCTGCGCTGCGGCCCCGGCGTAAACCCGTCGTTGGCGGGTGGTGTTCCGCCCGACCAAGCCCAGGTGCGGTAGTAGGTCTCCTCCACCAATGAGCCGGAGGAGTTGGACGAGTTCGGTGTGCAGGGAGTCTGCACCGATACCAGCCTGAGGTCGCCCGCCATGCCATTGCCGCTGGTGGCGTCGCAGTAGTCGTACTCCACGCGTGAGACTTCCGTCCCGCCACCCTGGGCGTAGACCACCACGCGCTGCAGTCGCATGGCACCCCCATCAGTCCCGTAGCTGTACTCGTAACGCCTCCCCGCGGCGTCCCACGCCTGCGTAATGCGCCCGAATCCGTCGTATCCGCTCGTGAGCGCAGCGGTCAGGTCAGAGGCATCCCCCACGAAGCTGGACTGCCCGGCCGCGTCCGTGTACTTCCACAACTGCCATTTCGCGACATGGCCGCCGTAACTTGCGTCGGACCCAAAGAAGCTGGCTGTATTGCCGATCGGATCGTGGAACGTCCATAACTGGGATGGCGGCACTTCGCCCTGGCCCGGTCCGCCCGCAGCGTTGGCGGACTGACGCGAGTTCATGGCGTTGTTCATTGAACCCTGGTTGGTAAGGTCGACGGCCCCTGCTGTGCCATTGATCCCTCGGAAGACATTGGTGGGTATGCCCTCGTCGACAACACGCAGGAACTCAAGATAGCGGTCGCCGCCGAACACGATGTACACGCGGTCGTCGCTGTCACCGGTACTGTCCTTAAAGATCAGTTCCGGCTGGGAAGTCTGGAACCAACCCATGCCGTGCACGCGTCCGGCCTGGTACAGGGGCGACCGTGTCCGGCCGACAAACCACGTGGGGCCGGCGCAGGGGAGTGCAATGTCGACCTCGGTGGGCGCGTATTCCCCGGTCGAAAGTCGGACGTTGCCGAACGTCGCCTCACCCATCGCGCCGGGGTCGCCGGGATTGGCTCCCCCCTGCACGTTACCCCAGCTCTCGCGCACAGTGCCGTCCAGGAATGCAGCACGGTGCAGCCACGTGAGAGAAACAGGCTGCGAGGGAGCGGTTGTTGACGGCATCTGCGGCTGAGAAGACGTCAGCGATGGGTCGTACACCCGCAGGAGCTCCTGGCCATGAACCAAGCCGGAGACAGTCAAGGTCAAGAACGACGGCAGTAACGTCGCCCATGAGTGCCTGTCGGAGAGGGTCTGCGCCAGTCCGCGAGCGAGTGACACGAAGCGTGCAAGCATGTTCGCCTCCTCAGTACGGTTGTGCACTACCAAGTACAGGAAGCAGCGCCGCGTGTCAACCAAGCGACGTGTCCATGCGAAATGTGCACGCGCGACGCAGATGTTCACTCGGCCGCAAACCTGAGTGCGATTGCGCTGCACGCAAGCAAGTTGGATGAATACCAGACCTCACCACGAGCGCGGGTCAACACCACTGTGCATATAGAGAAACACGGGCTTACGGCATGCCCGTCCCCGAGCCATCCCCGCGACGGGGCACGATTCGCTCGAGAGTTTTCCACATCGGGCTTGGCGGGCTGGCAAGGAGGATTGTGCGGAGCCGCGATCTGGTCTGCCATGGTCACTCCCATGGAGTCTCGGCATCTATACCCCCCATGGGTATACTTCCGAAAGGAGAGCGCATGGCCCCGTATTCGGAAGTGGTGCCGGGAACGGTTCTGATCCGTATCGAGGGGATGGCCTGCGCGCACTGTGTGCAGGCCGTATCCGATGCCCTCAGCGCCGCGGGCGTCAGGGTAATTACGGTCTCGCAGGGAGGGGCGGTGATCGTCCAAACCGATGCCGCGGCTGTGGCACGGGCCGTCACCGCGGTCCGGGACGCCGGGTTCGGGGCGGTGGCGGAGGGGTCGTCAGCTGGAGGGTGTTGTGGTGGGGGGGCTGGGTCAACCCGCTGTGGTTGAATGCTGCAGTGCGCGGGAGGGTGATCATGAGAAAACAGGGACAGGGTCAAACATCGACGGGAACTCAGGCAGGTGGGGCGTGCGGGTGCGCGGGTGTGTCCGAGCGGGTGCCGCAGTCTCGGGGTCCGGGCGGGCGTGCGGCCGCGGTTGACCCTTCGCTCAAGGCCGCGAACCTGAGGCAGCTCAAGCGAATCGAGGGCCAGGTGCGCGGGATCGCGGCCATGATCGAGGGTGATCGCTACTGCGCCGACATCATCACGCAGGTGTCCGCCGTGCGGGAATCTCTGCACGCCGTCGCTCGAAACCTGATGCGCAACCACCTTCAGCACTGCGCCGCGGAGGCCATGGGCAGAGAAGGCCGGCGCAGGGACGAGATGGTGGAGGAACTCCTGGGACTTGTCGCGAAGGTCGCGCGTTGAGGGGCAACCTGATGCAGCACACAGTTCCAGGTTCACAGGCCCCGCCTTTGGGCGGCGGCGTTGGGCGCCTCGATGTTCCCATCGAGGGGATGTCGTGCGCTGCGTGCGCTGCACGCATCGAGAGGCGGCTGGGAACTGAGCCGGGGGTCGCTTCCGCCGTCGTGAACTATGCGACGAAGGTGGCGACCGTCCGGTACGATCCGGCTGTGACCCGGCCGGGCGCGATCGCCGAGGTTGTGAAGGGGCTGGGGTTCAGGGCGGTGCTGCCCGCACACGAAGTCGAGAAGGTCGGGGGTGAGACCGGTCAGATGGATGGTGGGCAGGCGCCAGGTGTGGAGCCGGTGGAGGACCTGCACGCGGCGCGTCTGCGCACAGAGCATGCCGCAACGCAGGGTTTGTTGGCGAGGCTTGTGGGTGGCGGGCTGCTTGCTGTGCCCCTGCTCGTCATCGCGATGTCGCACGGGGCGATCGCCGTGCTCAGGGTGCCGTGGATCAACTGGGTGCAGCTCGCGCTCGCGACGCCGGTGGTGTGCTGGGCCGGCTTCCCGTTCTTCCGCATGGCGTGGAAGGGCGTGCTTCACCGTGCCGCGAACATGGACACGCTGGTCGCGATGGGCGCCGGGGCGGCATACGTCTACTCGCTGGTCGCCACGGTGTGGCCCGGTGTGGTCACAAGCGCCGGCGGGCACGCGGGGCATCCAAGGGGCGGTCCGGCGCACGTGTACTTCGAGGCTTCCGCGCTCATCGTCGTGTTCATCCTGCTGGGCAAGTACCTGGAGGCGAGGGCGACGGGGCGTACCAGCGCGGCGATCCACGCGCTGATCGGGCTGCAGCCCCGCACCGCGAGGGTGGTACGGGGCGGGGCGGAGGTGGATCTGCCGGTGTCCGAGGTGGCCGTGGGGGACCTTGTGGTGGTCCGGCCGGGAGAAAGGGTCCCGGTAGACGGCCCGGTGGAGAGCGGTGCAACCACAGTGGACGAGTCGATGTTGACCGGGGAGAGCGTGCCGGTGGAGAAGGCGGTTGGGAGTGCGGTCTTTGCAGGCACCCTGAATGCGACCGGCTCGATCCGCATTCGTGCCACGCGGGTTGGTGTGGATACGGCGCTGCAGCAGATCGTCCGGCTGGTCCAGGAGGCTCAGGGGTCCAAGGCACCGATCGCGCGACTCGCGGACCGGCTGAGCGCCGTCTTTGTTCCAGCGGTGGTCGGCATCGCCCTGGTGACGGCGGTGGTATGGTGGTGCGTGGCGCCGGCAGAGACCAGAGTTGCGCAGGCGCTGGTGGCAGGCGTGTCGGTGCTCATCATCGCCTGCCCGTGCGCACTCGGCTTGGCAACGCCCACGGCCATCATGGTGGGTACGGGGCGCGGGGCGGAGCGGGGCATCCTCATCCGCAGCGGAAGGGTGCTCGAGCGTGCCCACGGCCTGCAGGTGATTGTGCTGGACAAAACCGGGACCGTGACGGAAGGCAGGCCCATGCTGATGGAGGTGGTGCCGAACCAGGGCGCGAACGAGGCCGAGGTCCTGTTCCTGGCGGCGTCGGCGGAGCGTTACAGCGAGCACGCTCTTGCCGCCGCGGTCGTCGCCGGGGCGAGGGCCCGCGGCCTGCCCGTGGATGAGCCGTCGGCGTTCAGGGCGGAGGTGGGGATGGGGGTGACGGCGACAGTTGCGGGGCGGTTGGTTGTGGTGGGCAGGCCCGCGTTGCTGCGGGAGCGCGGGGTGGCGGTTGCGATGGGCGGCGACATCCGGGCTCTGGAGGCGCGTGGGCAGACCGTGCTGTGCGTGGCGGCCGACGGTCGGGAGGTGGGGATCATCGGCGTGGCGGACCACGTCAGGGAGACCTCGCGGGAGGCCGTGGGGCTGCTGCGGGCCATGGGGCTCCGCGTCGTGATGATGACCGGTGACAACCCGCGGACGGCCGAAGCGGTGGCGCACGCTGTAGGCGTGGACGAGGTGTTCGCCGGGACCTCTCCCGCTGAGAAGGCGGGGAGAGTGGCGGCGCTGCAGGCGGAGGGGCTCAGCGTCGGGATGGTGGGAGATGGCATCAACGACGCGCCCGCGCTGGCCAGGGCAGACGTTGGCTTTGCGGTGGGGACCGGCACCGACGTTGCGGTGGAAGCAGCGGATATCACGCTGATGCGCCCGGACCTGCGTGCCGTGGCGGAGGCCATCGCGCTTTCCCGTGCCACCATGCGGGCAATCCGCCAGAACCTGTTCTGGGCGATGGTCTACAACGCGGTGGGCATACCGGTCGCGGCGGGTGTGCTTTACCCGGTGACCGGCTGGATGCTGTCCCCGATCATCGCGAGCGCCGCGATGGCATTCAGCAGCGTGAGCGTGGTGCTGAACAGCCTGCGCCTGCGCCGTGCCCTCTAATCAGGCGTGCGACGAGGACAACGGCCTGCTCACGATGAGCTTGTCGACCCGCACCCCGTCCATGTCGACAACCTCGAACTGATATCCCTGCCAGGAGAGCTTCTCGCCCTCGATCGGGATGTGGCCCAGCAGCGTCGTGACCAGCCCGGCAACCGTGCTGGCGTCGGGCAGTTCCTGCTCGGCTTCGGGAGGGAGGTTCAGGCCGGCGACCAGCTCGTGCAGGGGCAGCCGCCCGTCGACGAGCCAGGAGCGGTCGTCGCGCCGTTTCATGGAGGATGTTGCGGCGTCGCCCTTCCTGCTCACGTCGCCGACGATCGCCCGCGTGACGTCGTTGAATGTGACCATGCCCTGGACGCTGCCGTACTCGTTCACCACGAAGGCGAAGTGGTTGCGGGTGTGCTGGAACTGGTCGAGCAGGCGCAGGGCCGGCATGCCCTCGGGCACGAAGAGCGGCTTCTGCGCGGCGGCGGTCACCTTGAAGTCGCGCCCCGCGATCAGCCCGTAGGAGATCAGGTCCTTCACGTGCACCACACCCACGATGCGGTCGAGGTCGCCCTTGCAGACCGGGAAGTGTGAGTGGGGGCTTGTGCCCACCAGCACGCGCACGGCGTCCATGGGCTCGTCCTCGTCGAACCAGATGATGTCCTGGCGTCCGACCATGAGGTCCCGGACCACCAGGTTGCCGGCGCGCATGGTCCGCTGGAACAGCTTCAGCTCCTGGGGTGTGAACACGCCGGTGCTGGCGGCGCGGGCGATGATGGCCTTGACGTCGTCCTCCGAAACGTCGTCGCCTTCGCGGGGTCGCACCTGGAGCACCTGCAGGAGTGCCTCGGTGGAGGCCGAGAGCAGCTTGACCGGCCAGGCCGCCACAAACGAAAGGGCGTTCAGCGGCTGGGAAATGGTCGAGGCGACAGTCTCGGGGTAGGCCAGCGCGATGCGCTTGGGCACCAGCTCACCGATGACCAGAGAGAAGTACGTAATGAGCAGCACGACCACCACGAGCGAGATCGTGTCCGCGTAGGGCCTGAGGGCTGCGAACTGCGCGATCAGGGGCTCCAGGCGCCCGGAGAGCGCGTTCTCGCCGAACGCACCGGCAAGGATGCCGATGAGGGTGATGCAGAACTGGACCGTGGAGAGGAACTTGGTCGGTTCACGGGCAAGCTTCAACGCGGTCGCGGCGCCACGGCTGCCGGCCGATGCCGCCTGCTGCAGGCGCGAGTGCCGGCTGGTCATCATCGCCAGTTCCGACATCGCGAAGATACCGTTGATGACCAGGAGTACCAGCAGGATGATGATGGGGCCGAGCATGCGGAGGATTATTGCCATTCCCTCCGCCTGCACAGCCGGCCGGGTCCGGGCAGGCAGCGCCGCACGCGAACCTCGACCCGCCCCGAGCCTCGCCGGCGCACGCGCGGCTTGGGCGCTTCGGTCGTGCGGGCCTCCGCACCGTTACGCGTCAGGGCGTGCCGTGTCGTCCTGCGGGGGCGTTCCGGGAGGAGAATCGGGCTGTGTCGCAGCGGCCGGCGGCCTGACTTCCAGAGGACCGACTTCGGGGTCCTCCCAGTCCTGGGTCGGTCGGTCCTGCCCGTCGCCGCGCCCTGTGAAGATGCGGTAGAGCGCGGGCAGTACAACGAGCGTCAGCAGCGTGCTGGAGATCAGGCCCCCGATGACAACCGTCGCGAGCGGCTTCTGCACCTCGCTGCCGGTGCCGCGGGCGAACGCCATCGGCACAAAGCCCAGGGACGCCACGAGCGCCGTCATCAGCACCGGCCGGAGCCGTGTCAGGCTGCCCCGATGGAGTGCCGCGTCCCTCCCCAGGCCCTCCCGACGCAGCTGATTGATGAATGAAACCATGACAAGCCCGTTGAGGACCGCAACCCCCGACAGGGCAACAAAGCCGACGGCGGCCGAGATCGAGAAGGGCATGCCGCGGAGCCAGAGCGCCAGGATGCCGCCGGTCAGGCCCAGCGGGACGGCGCTGAACACGAGCAGCGCGTACCGCACACTCTTGAACGTGGAGAAGAGCAGCAGCACGATGAGCAGGAAGCACACCGGCACGACCACCAGCAGGCGCTGCTTGGCGGCGACCAGGTTCTCAAACTGCCCGCCCCACACCAGCCACTGCCCGGGCGGAAGATCCACGTCCCGCATGCGTGCCTGCGCCTCCTGAACGAAGGAGCCCAGGTCCCGCCCGCGGACGTTGCACTGCACCACAATGCGGCGTTTGCCGTTCTCGCGGCTGATCTGGTTGGTGCCTTCGGTCACCTCCACCTTGGCCACCATGCTCAGCGGGACAAAGGACGCGCGACCCGGCTGTCCGTCCCGGGTGGCGACAAGGCCGATCCCGTGGGTCCCGGGTTCCTGCGTCGGCGCATCCGGGCGCGAGAGTGGGATGGGCAGACGCTCGATCTCGTTCAGGCGTGACCGCATTGCATCGGGCAGGCGGACGATCAGGTCGAAGCGGCGGTCACCCTCGAAGACCTGGCCGGCTCCCCGCCCCCCGATGGCCACGGCGACAACCTCCTGAACATCGTGCACGGAAAGACCATACCTCGACAGGGCGCCCCGGTCGATGTCGATGGTCATCACGGGAAGTCCCTCGGTCTGTTCGGCCTTGGCGTCCGCGGCGCCCGGGATGGTCTGGAGAACGGCGAGGACCGATCGGGCGGACTGTTCCATCGACGCGAAGTCGTCGCCGTAGACCTTCACCGCGACATCGCCGCGCACGCCGGAGATGAGCTCATTGAACCGCATCTGGATGGGCTGCGTGAACTCGTAGTTGTTGCCCGGGACAACGCCCACCGTGAGCCGGATGAGCTGGACGAGCTTGCTCTTGAGGCCCTCCACGCGGGGGGGTGGCTCTTCGCCCGCGTGGCCATGCGTGTGGGCATCTGCCGGAGCCGCTCCACCGAGCTCGGCGATCGCACGGTCGAGCTCGGCCTCGCTTCGCCACCGGGCCTTGTCCTTGAAGATGATGAAGGTGTCGGAAACGTTAGGGGGCATGGGGTCGGTGGCCATCTCGGCGGTGCCGGTCTTGGAATAGACAAAGGCCACTTCCGGGATGCGTGAGACCGCCCGCTCGACATCGAACTGCATCGCCTGCGACTGCGTGATGCCCGTCGAGGGAATCCGCATCGCGTGCATCGCAAGGTCCTTCTCATCCAGCGTGGGCACAAACTCCTGCCCCATCCGGGAAAAGAGCAGCACCGACGCGCCGAAAGCGGCGAGGGCAGCCCCGGCGACCGGCCAGCGGTGCCGAACCGCACGCAAGAGCACCGGGGCGTACACGGCCTTCGCCCACCGCACAAGGAACATCTCATGCTCCGTGACCCTGCCCCGGATCAGGACCGCGACCATCGCCGGCACGAACGTGAGGGACAGCACGAAGGCAGCGATCAGCGCGAAGATCACAGTCAGGGCCATCGGCTGGAACATCTTGCCTTCCACGCCTGTGAGGGCGAGGATGGGAAAGTACACGGTGACGATGATCGCCTGCCCATACACGGAGGGCTGGACCATTTCCTTTGCAGCGGTCATCACCTCGTGCAGGCGTTCGTCCAGCGTGAGGGGGCGCGCCCCTCCCTGCGCCGCAACCGAGTGCTGCTTTTCAGCCAGTCGCCGGAGACAGTTCTCCACGATGATGACCGCGCCGTCGACGATAAGCCCGAAGTCGATCGCGCCCAGGGACATCAGGTTGCCACTCACCCTGCTCTGCACCATGCCCGACGCGGTCATGAGCATGGACAAGGGGATGGCCAACGCGCAGATGATCGCCGCGCGGATGTTGCCCAGCAGCAAGAGCAGCACGACCACCACCAGCGCCGCCCCCTCCAGCAGGTTCTTCCGGACCGTCAGGATCGTCGCGTCCACCAGCCTGGTGCGGTTGAGCACGGTCTTCGCGCGCACGCCGGGCGGGAGCGTCCGCTGGAGTTCCGTCACCCTGGCATCGACAGCCGCGGCCACGGTCCGGCTGTTGGAGCCCAGCAGCATGATGGCGGTCGCGACGACCACCTCTTCGCCGTTCTCGCTGGCGGACCCGGTGCGCAGCTCTCGACCGATGCCAACCGCCGGGCCGTCAGTGTGTGCAACGATGTCGCGGACGCGTATGGGGACTCCGCTGCGGGTCGTGATGACGATGTCGCCGATCTGGTCCGGGTCGCCGATGCGTCCAGTGGCCCGCACAAGGTAGCTCTCACCCTTGTGCTCCACATAGCCCGCGCCCGAAGAGAGGTTGTTGTGCTCGATCGCCTCGATCACCTCAGAGAACGAGAGTCCGTAGGACACCAGCTTCATGGGGTCGGGCAGGATGTGGTACTGCTTCACGTACCCGCCGATCGCCTCGACTCCGGCGACGCCCCTAACTGTCCTGAGCTGGGGTCGGATGACCCAGTCCTGCACCTCCCGCAGGTACGAGGCGAGCTCAACCTCGGAGGTGAGGGTGTGGCCCTCGGGCGTGAGATAGACACCCTCCCGCTGCCACCCCGGCTTCCCCGGCGCGAACACCGCTCCGATGCCACGGGCGTGCTCGAACTCCACCGTGTACATGTAGATCTCGCCCAGGCCCGTTGCGATGGGCCCCATCACCGGCTCGACACCGGGGGGGAGTGATTCCCTGGCCTCCCCCAGCCGTTCACTCACCTGCTGACGGGCGAAGTAGATGTCGACCCCATCGTCGAACACCGCGGTAACCTGGGCGAACCCGTTGCGGGAGAGGGAACGCGTGGACTGCAGCCCCGGGATTCCCGCGAGCGCGTTCTCGATGGTAAAAGTGACCTGCTTCTCCACTTCGGTGGGCGACAGGCTTGGCGCGGAGGCATTGATCTGCACCTGGTTGTTGGTGATATCCGGCACCGCATCGATCGGCAGACGGCTCAAAGACCACGCGCCCACGGCCGCGGCTGCCGCTGTCAGCAGCACAACGAGCCAGCGGTTCTTGATGGAGAAGTGCAGGACGGAAGCAAGCATGGTGTTGTTCCTTGGAGGTGCTCAGTGCCCGTGATCGGCGCTGCCCTTGCCCAGTTCGGCCTTGAGGATGAACGTGCCACCGGTAACCACCATCTCACCCTCCACAAGCCCGGAGAAGACCGGGACCATCCCCCCGACGGACTGACCGATCTTCACAACACGCTTCGCGAACGTGTTGGGCTCGTCCGGCACAGGAACAAATACAGCGGGGTCCCCTTCCACAGCCTGGACAGCGACCTCCGGCACAGCCAGGGTTGCCGCGGGCTCCGGTCCGCCCGGGGAAGATACAGAAAGCTCAACCTGCGCAAACATGCCGGGGCGGAGGATGGGAGTGCCGGCGGGGACCTCGACACGCACAGAGACGGTTCTGGTTGCGGCGTCGACAAAGGGCCCTATGAGGGCCACCCGCCCCTGGATAGCCGCCGCGTGGGTACCAGACACGGCGCCGGCGGTAATCCAGGCGGGCGTGCCGACCGCGACCTCCGTGAGTCTGGCCTCCGGTACGTCCACGAGTACCCAGAAAGTGCTTGTATCCGCAAGCACGACGAGCGCGTCCCGCTCTGGCCCGACGAGTTCTCCAAGCGTGACGTCACGCTGCACGACCTGCCCGTCGATCGGCGCTCGAACTACCGACCGTGGAACAACCTCACCAGTCGCCACCAACGCTGCGACCGCTTCCCGCGACATTCCCATCAGGTGGAGGTGGTTCTCAGCCGTCAGCGCTCCCGATTCCGCCGTCCGCTGCGCAGCCAGCGCGGACCGGTACTCCGCCTCACGTCGCTGGACCTCCGCGAGCGAAATGCCCTGAGACTGCTCGAAGAGTGCCCTCGCGCGATCCCAGGCTAGCCGTGACAGTTCCACAGGCGCCGCAGCAGAAGCCGCCGCGGTGCGATGCTGCAGGAGTGCCGCCTGCCCCTCGCCCAGTTCGGGGCTCTCCACGACGAACAGCACGTCATCCTTGTGGACGCTGTCGCCCGCACGTGCGCGAACGTCTACCACGCGCCCCCGCAGAGGAGAACCGACGTGGGCCATCGCTTCCGCGTTGAACCCCACCCGTGCTGGCGCGACGAAGGTTGGCCGTAACACCCGAGCCTCGGCGGGCCCGACAGTGACGCCGTAGTGCGCAACCGCTTCCGCCGTGAGCGTCACTTCGTCCGCATCCGTGTGCGGCTCATGGTCATCGTGATCGTGCTGGGCCCTCTCGGTGGGCGGGGGTTCGCCGTGCGCGTGAGTCCCGCTGCTGGACGGGTGATCGCAGCCCGCCATCCAGGCGAGAACAAACCCGGTAGCGATGAGCAAGACCAATGTTACATCGTGCTTCATGGACGGAGTCCTTTGCTCGGGGGTGGTGGGAGAGGAGAGGGAGGGGCTTCAGTGCTCGACACGGTGTTCCGGGCCCGCAACCGGGCCGCCACTCCGGAACCGCCCACAGCCTGTTCCAGGCGGATCATGGCTGCGCGTGCTTCGCGTTCCAGGGCCACAGCCCGTTCCTGCGCGAGCGTCAGGTCATGCTCGGCGAGCAGGACCGGGGTGACGTCGACCTGTCCAGCGCGGTACGCATCCTCGGCGAGAGCGCGTCGCCGCTGTTGCAGCGGCAGCAGTGCATCGCGAACCGTGCGAAGTTGTGCAGCAAGACCCGAAAGCGCCTGGTGTGCAGTACGTACGTCCTCCACAACGCGCCGGCGGGTCGATGTCCACTCGTGCCGCGCTTCGTACTGCTCTGCGGTGAGTCTTGCCCGCCGGGCGGAGCCGGTATCGAACACGGGGATGGGAGTGGAGACGGAGGGACCGACAGCCCATGCGTCGTCCTTTGCCGAGTCGACACCCCCGCGGCCCCCGTCCCACTGCGTGAGTTCGGTGAGGCTCTGCTCATCTCCCAGGGCCCGCAGCTTCCAAGATGCGGCCTGCACCTCCGGTCGGTTCAGCAGTGCGGCCTCCACCCAAGCGGAGACAGTCAAAGTGGGTGCCGCCGCCGGTGACCAGGGTTCCAGCCTCCAATCGGCGTTGGAGGAAGGCTCCCCTATCAGGCGAGCCAATCGCAGGCGGTGAACGAGATTGTCCTGCTCGGATTGGGCTATCTCAACTTCAAGCTCGACCCGCTGGGCTTCCAACGAAGCGAGGTCGCCTCGAGTGCCCTCACCGGCGTCCAGGCGCGATCGGGCGACCGTGGTCAGGCGATCGAGAATTGCAAGCCGCTCCTGGAGCAGGGCTCCGGTCGCCTCGGAAGCTTGTGCAGAGGCGTACAGCTCCTGGGAATCGGCAGCCACGCCGAGGGCGACCGTGACGGCGTCGCAAGCGGTCTGTCGCAGGCGATGGTCGGCCGCGCTCGCTCGCCGGGGCATCTGGAACAGGACGAGCAGTTCCTGGCCCACAGTGGCGTCGATCTGCGGGCTGCCTGAACCCATTCGCACCGCAACATCGAGCACCGGATTTGGGAGGAGGCGGGCCTGGTCCGCATCCGCCATCGCGATGCGGACACGCGCGAGCGCTGCCTGGAGTTCCGGCGAAGTTGTGACGGCACGCTCGATGGCGTCGCTCAGGGTGAGGATGTCTGTGGGATGCGCAACGTCGAGCGGCCCGGCGTCGGTGCGGAAGGTGAGGGCGCCGTGCAGGTTGACGGCGCGGGCGGCTTGGGATTCGGCGTCTGGGTTGGGGCGGGCCGCTGCGCAGGAAGCGAGCAGCAGCAGCGCGGCGGGTACGACGGCGGAGCGGCGTGGGCCGCACCGACTGGTGGGGTTGGGCATAGTGATCTCTGGGTGGGGGAAGAACGGACCGGCCCGGGATGCGGGTGGGCGGTTCTAGACCAGCAGGATCACGCTTTGCATGTGGTGGAGAGGATCGGGCGGGCGGTGGCGCTGCGGGAGCGACGGCGGCGCTGTGAGGGCGGTCGCCGCGAAGTCCAGTGGCCTTTCGAACATGACGGCGCACAGCGGCGGGATGAGGTTGCAGGTGCCCGGGTCCCGGGGTGGCGCCTTGGCCGAGGGGTTGTGCTTGCCGAGCGGGGTGTCCTGGCAGGGGTGCTCGTCGGGGGCCGTGCAGTCGGTCGCTTCACAAGCAGTTGTGCATTCTGACGCGGTGTTCTTCAGGCAGCCCAGTTCAAGGGACGTTGCGCCGTGCCCGTCACGGCAGATCACCAGGCCGCCGGTGAGCAGCGTCTGACCCAGGCCGAAGCAGATCAGGCAGAGCCAGGCGAGCAGGGGTTGGCAACGGGTGCGGAACACGCGGGGCATTCTATCGGCAGGCGGGGGTGTGGGTCTGCATTGCGGCTATGACTCAGTGCGGACGGTTGTGTCCTGATTCGGGCCGGGTGGTGTATCCATATTCCACATACGGCGCACTGCCTTCAGAAGTTTCTCGATCATCGCGGGCTCGATGCGGCGTGATTCCAGCACGTGGCGGGCGAGCGCGATGCCGGCTTCGCCTTCCTCAAAGACCACTTTGTTCGCTCCGGCCTTGGTAAGGGCCTCGCGCTCGGCGAGGTACCGGGCCCGCACGGTGATCTCGACGGTGGGGCTTAGTTCTCGGGCGGCGAGCACCAGGGCGGTCCGTCCCTCGGTATGGGGGAGGGTCACGACCAGGTGCACAGCCCGCGCCGCGCCCGCCTGCGTAAGCACCTCACGGCGTGAGGCGTCGCCATATATCGCTGCACGCCCGGCTTTGGCGAGCGATTGCACTGTGTCGATGTTCATGTCCACGATCGCTGTCTGCAGTCCGGCGTCGCGGAGCATGGCATCCACAAGGCGTCCCACAGGGCCGTACCCCACGATGATGGCAAGAGGCCTGGTGCCTGCGCCGATGGTGTCCGCCGCGGCGCGGTTCAGTGCGTGCGTTCGGCGGGAGTGACGTGCGTTGAGGAGACGGTAGAGCCAGCCGGTGCGCTCGACGCGGCGCTCGATGGCGTCCAGGGATCGGAACAGCAGGGGGTTGAGCGTGATGGAGATCATCGCGGTCGCCACCAGCACGTGCATGCCGTCGGCGGGGAGCAGACCGTTGTCGTGGGCGACCTGGCCCAGGATGAACGAGAACTCGCCGATCTGCGACAGTCCTATGGCGACGGTGAGGGCAGTCCGCACCGGGTAGCCGCACAGGGCGACGATGACGAGCGCTGCGAGCGGCTTGACGACGAGCACGATGGCCAGGCCCGCGGCGACGAGCATGGGCTTCAGGAAGAGGTAGGATGGGTCCAGGAGCATGCCGACAGAGACGAAGAAGAGCACGGCGAAGGCGTCGCGCATGGGCAGGGCGTCGGCCGCCGCCTGGTGGCTGACCGGGGACTGCGCGACCACGATGCCGGCGAGGAAGGCTCCCAGCGCGACCGAGGCGCCGAAGACGGTGGCCGCGCCCACGGCGATGGTGACGGACATCACAAGGACGGTGAGGGTGAACAGTTCGGGCGAGCGGAGCTTGGCGACCTGGGTCAGTGTCCACGGCACCACCTTGGAACCTCCCCAGAGCACGACGATCACCATGGCGATCAGCTTGAGGATGGCGATTCCGATCGCCATCGCGCCGGATGACTGGGGGGGTCCGTTGGGAGAGACGGCGAAGATCGGCACCAGCACGAGCAGGAGCACGGTCAGGATGTCTTCCACGATGAGCCAGCCGACGGCGACGTGTCCGTGGCTGCTGCTGAGCATGGCGCGGTCCATGAGCACGCGGAGCAGGACCACGGTGCTGGCGACGGCGGTCGCCATGCCGATCATGAGCCCGGAGCGGACGTTCCAGCCCAAGAGGTGGAAGATGAGGACGGCGGCGGCGGTGGCGACGATGCTTTGGCCGAGGGCGCCGGGGAGGGCGACGGCGCGGACGGCCCAGAGGTCCTTGAGGTGGAAGTGCAGGCCCACGCCGAACATGAGGAGGATGACGCCGACTTCCGCGAGCTGCTGGGCGAGGTTGACGTCGCCGGCGAAGCCGGGGGTGTAGGGGCCGATGGTGACGCCGGCGAGGAGGTACCCCACGATGGGTGAGAGCCCAATCTTCTGCGTCATCAGCCCCAGGATCCAGGCCGCGGCGAAGCCGGCGGCGATGGTGGTGAGCAGCGGGAGGTGCTGGGGGGAAGATGCGAGCAGAAGAATGTGTTCATGCATGGTGGATGCTATTGGCCGGCGGGTCGGGTGGACCAGTGCGCTGCGGGGTGTTTCTCCGGGGGAATGCGGAGCTGTGCGTGTGGAATGGGTGGTGTGTTCAGGCGATGTCGAAGCGGTCGAGGTTCATGACCTTGGTCCATGCGGCGGTGAAGTCGTGGACGAACTTCTGCTGGGCGTCGGCGGCGGCGTAGACCTCGGCGAGGGCGCGGAGCTGGGAGTTGGAGCCGAAGATGAGGTCGGCGCGGGTGGCGGTCCAGCGGAGCCGGCCCGTGGCGCGGTCGGTGCCCTCGAAGGTGTCGGCGCCGGGGGAGGTGGGCTTCCACTCGGTGCGCATGTCGAGCAGGTTGGTGAAGAAGTCGTTGGTCAGCGTGCCGGGGCGCTGGGTAAGCACGCCGTGGCTGGACTGGCCTGTGTTGGCGCCCAGCACGCGCAGGCCGCCCAGGAGGACGGTCATTTCTGGGGCGGTGAGCGTGAGCAGCTGGGCCTTGTCCACGAGCAGGTGCTCTGCGGGGACAGAGAACTTTGCCCTGGCGTAGTTGCGGAAACCGTCGGCGACGGGCTCGAGCACGGCGAACGACTCGGTGTCGGTCTGTGCCTGCGACGCGTCCATGCGGCCGGGGGTGAAGGGGACGGTGGTGTTCACGCCGGCCTTGCGGGCGGCTTCTTCCACGCCTGCGCAGCCCGCGAGCACGATGAGGTCGGCGAGGGAGATGCGTTTGGCGCTCGTTTGCGCCGTGTTGAACGACTGCTGGATGCCTTCCAGGGCTTTGAGCACCTTGGCGAGCTGCGCGGGCTGGTTCACGGCCCAGTCCTTCTGCGGGGCGAGGCGGATGCGGGCGCCGTTGGCGCCGCCCCGCTTGTCTGAGCCGCGGAAGGTGGATGCGGACGCCCATGCGGTGGAGACGAGTTCGCTGATGGAGAGGCCGGAGGCGAGGATGCCGGCCTTGAGGGACGCGGCGTCCTTGTCGTCCACGAGGGGGTGGTTGGCGGCGGGGATGGGGTCCTGCCAGATGAGTTCTTCCGCGGGGACTTCGGGGCCCAGGTAGCGTGAGCGGGGGCCCATGTCGCGGTGGGTGAGCTTGAACCAGGCGCGCGCGAAGGCGTCGGCGAACTGTTCGGGGTTCTCCATGAAGCGGCGGGAGATCTTCTCGTAGGCCGGGTCGGAGCGGAGGGCGAGGTCGGTCGTGAGCATGGTGGGGGCGTGGCGCTTGCCGGGGTCGTGCGCATCGGGGACGGTGCCTGCGCCCATGCCGCCCTTCGGGCGCCACTGGTGGGCGCCGGCGGGGCTCTTCACGAGCTCCCACTCGTACCCGAAGAGGTTCCAGAAGAAGTTGGAGCTCCAGCGGGTGGGCGTGCTGGTCCAGGTGACTTCCAGGCCGCTGGTGATGGTGTCGGCGCCCTTGCCCGACTTGTGCGCGCAGCGCCAGCCGAGGCCCTGCTCTTCGATGGCGGCGGCCTCGGGCTCGGCGCCGACGAGCTTGGCGTCTCCGGCGCCGTGGGTCTTGCCGAAGGTGTGCCCGCCGGCGATGAGGGCGACGGTTTCCTCGTCGTTCATGGCCATGCGTGCGAAGGTCTCTCGGATGTCGCGGGCGGCGGCGGCGGGGTCGGGGTTGCCGTTGGGGCCTTCGGGGTTGACGTAGATGAGGCCCATCTGGACGGCGGCGAGCGGGTTCTCGAGGTCGCGGTCGCCGGAGTAGCGCTTGTCGTCCAGCCAGCGGGTTTCGGCGCCCCAGTAGATGTCCTCCTCGGGCTCCCAGATGTCGGCACGCCCGCCGGCGAAGCCGAATGTCTTGAAGCCCATGGACTCGAGGGCGACGTTGCCGGCGAGGATCATGAGGTCGGCCCAGGAGACTTTGCGGCCGTACTTCTGCTTGACGGGCCAGAGGAGTCGGCGGGCCTTGTCGAGGTTGGCGTTGTCGGGCCAGCTGTTGAGCGGGGCGAAGCGCTGGGTGCCGTTGCCGGCCCCGCCCCGGCCGTCGCCGGTGCGGTAGGTGCCGGCGCTGTGCCAGGCCATGCGGATGAAGAGGGGGCCGTAGTGGCCGAAGTCGGCGGGCCACCAGGGCTGCGAGTCGGTCATGAGTGCGCGGAGGTCGGCCTTGAGGGCTCCGAGGTCCAGGGAGCGGAACTCACGGGCGTAGTTGAAGGCGGGGCCCATGGGGTCGGTCCCGGGCGAGCGCTGGTGGAGGACCTTGAGGTTGAGCTGGTTGGGCCACCAGTGGGCGTTGGAGGTGGGGCGGGTCTGCTGGTGGAACGGGCACTTGGGCGCGTTCGCGGCGGGCTGGGTTGCGGTGGATTCCATGGAGTTGGGCTCGGTTGGCATGGGCTTGTTTGTCATGGTTTTGGATGTCATGGGTTTGGATGTCACGGGGTTTTCCCTCCGGGGTGGCGGGTGCTGGTAGCCGTGCGCGGGCAGGTTAGGTCGCGATGGGGGCAGCTGGGCGGCGCTGCTACGCTGGCGCCATGCGCGATTTGACGCGGTGCGGGTGGGTGGCGGTGGACAAGCCTGACTATGTCCGGTACCACGACACCGAATGGGGCGTGCCGGTGCACGATGATCGCGTGCTGTTTGAGATGCTGATTCTGGAGGGCGCGCAGGCGGGGCTGAACTGGTACTCGGTGCTGCGTCGGCGGGAGGGGTACCGGGCGGCGTTCCGGCGGTTTGACGTGCCGAGTGTGGCGCGGATGACCGACGCGCAGCTGGAAAGGGTGCTGGCGCGCGGCGACATCATCCGCAACCGGCTGAAGGTGTACTCGGCGCGAGCGAATGCGCGGGTGTTCCTCGCCATCCAGGAGGAGTGGGGGAGCTTTGACGCGTACGCGTGGCGGTTCGTGGGCGGTGCGCCGAGGATCAACCGGCCCCGGTCGGCGGCGGACGTGCGGTCCACGTCCGCGGCATCGGACGCGTTCTCCAGGGACCTGAAGCGGCGCGGCATGAGCTTTGTGGGCTCCACCATTCTGTACGCGTACATGCAGGCGGTCGGCATGGTGAACGATCACGTGCGCGGGTGCTTCCGCGCGGCGGAATAGGTGTGCGCGCAGGGTCGGCTTTTCTGCGGGGGGCTTTGGCTGGTGCTGTGATTCCAGGGGTTTGCGGAAAGCCGGGCGGTCCGAGAACGGCCATTTTGGGCTCTTGCGCCTGTGCGGCTTGACTCTGTGGTGCGCTGGGGAAAGTGGAGGCGCGGGCGGCGAGTGCTGGGGCGCGGTGGACGTGATCCGGGGCTGGGGGCCTGGCATACGACGACATTACCACGTGGTGCGTGGTGCGCCAAGGGGGCTGCGGCGCATCCACGCAAAGTGTCGCGCGGGCGGGGAGTCCGGATTAGAAAGTTGCGGTGGGGAGGTGCCTGAATGTGCTCCAAGCCTTCCATCGTCCATCATCTAACGTGTCTGCAGATACTCGCGCCCGATGATCCGTCAGGCACGCCTAATACTTGAGCAGGCCTCACGGTTTTTTTCGCAGGACGTCCTGCAGCATCGCCTTGTTCAGGGTCAGGTCCGCCACCAGCCGCTTGAGCTTGAGGTTCTCCTCCTCAAGCTGTTTCAGACGCCGGACCTCCGACACGCCCATCCCCGAGTACTTCTTCTTCCACCGGTAGAACGTCGGCTCCGAGACGCCCATCTGCCGGCAGATGTCCGTCACCACCGCGCCGCTCTCCGCCTGCGCGATCGCGTACGCAATCTGCTCCACACTGAACCGTTTCCGCTTCATCTTCGGCCTCCCGAACAGAGGCCGGCATCATCCCAGAAAACTCTCACTCACGCTGGACCAGCTTTCGGGGTCAAGACCATTACGAGAGGAAGGCCGCGTGAAGGCCGGAAAACGCGGTGCGGAATCGCGGGTGAGGTCTTTGTACACTTCAGCCGCTGGCCATCAGACCTATCTTGACACGTGTTGCTTGTGAAAAGTGACTACTTGAAGGGGTTCTTCGGCGACTGTTTCGCGTTGCGCCACTCACGCACGACGCCCTCCAGTTCTCGACGGATACGCGTGGATGTGCCGAACTTCTTCCAACCGTCGCCCGACGCATCGATTAGCGCGAGCGTCTGCAGCGTTCGCCCTTGCCAGAGTCTACAGAATGACGGCTTGAGCCCATCAAATATGCATAGCCGCGATCCTGCATACCGTACAAACCATACGACACAAAGCACACGGATAAGTAGCGCAGAACCGATTGGGTCGCTCGACCAATTGTTACTGTCAATCAGGGCCGGTGATCTGTGAACGAAAAGCGAAGTCAAGCCTGAGAGCACGAGATCCTGGGCGTTTCGAAGTTTACCTTCGCATGGAGTGCACGGGTCGGAGACATTGTTCCTACGGTGCTCGGGCATCGCAGCCGCTACTTCCGCAAGGAAATTGTTGCGATCAGCAAAAAGTGAAAGGCACTCCGGCAGGCCTAGGAGGGGCTGGCAATGAGAGTAGTACATGCCACGACGACATGGTGCTTGTATAGAACGCATTGTCTGCAGAACGAACAATCGCGACTCCGCGTCCTTACATGCTTTCACAATGATCTCAGTCGCAGAGAGCCATGTGCGTTCTGACTGTGGACGTGATAGCAGCGAGCGTGCAAACACACGAGAAATCGCAATAGGTCCCAAACGTCGCGTGTGTCGCCTAATTGCATCGACACCATACTCAACGGAGTTTTCTTTGTGGATGTCCGCAGCGATCCGCTGGTACTCTGACTCTGGCAGTTGGTCCTTCATGCTAGTTCCCAACATTGCTAAGCCAGTTCTTCACGCTCTGCCACCAACCACCGGGTTTCGCGCAGGTCCCCGACGCATTGGCGTGCTTGGAGTCCGTCAGCCACATGCACGTCTGCTCCGGGTCCCCGCCCAAGTACAGTGGGTAGCTGTGGTGGATCGCGGACTCACCTCAGGGGTCCACCAAGTCCATAGCGTCATTCTCGAACGCGTCGTACAGGTTGAGACCGCCTTGCTCATCAAGCGGGTCTCGATTGAGCCACCGCCCCGTTCCCGGCGAGTAGTAGCGGTAGCCGAAATAGACCAACCCCGTCGGCCCGTCCTGGTACTTCGTGCTGAACCACCAGGGGTTGGTGCCGACGAAACCGTCGCGGTTTGTGAGCGTTTCCCCGAACGGCCCGTACTCGTGCTGGCTTATGGCCACGCCGTCGCCGCGCCGCATTGACATGACGTTCCCGTTCCCATCAAACGTCGGGTGGTGGGTCTGATTCGATGCCACCTCGGTCATGAACACCAGCCCGCCTACGCCGCCTGCACCCTGCTCAGAGCCGGACAGATCCAGCCCCCACCCCATGCTCCGCACCGCCGCATTCACGCCGTTCAGTTCCATCGACAGGTTCCAGCCGTCCCACGCGAACTTCTGCGTCGAGACAAGGTTCCACGACCCGTTGGTGGCAGGGTAGGTGCTCGGTGGCCCCCACGACGCCGTCGTCCCCGCCGTGCCGCCCTCCAGGTTGATCGTCGACGACGAGTTGGTGTCGGTGACGGTGGCGCCCGACGCCATCATTCCCTCCTCGTCACCGCCCGCCGTGAAGCCGTACGAGTAACAGCGGACGGGGCACCGTGTTCAATGTCAACACACTTCCGGTCGGCGGTCATTCGTGGCCGATACGCGAGGACTGTTGCCACCTGCGACTCCAAGGCCCTTCGGGGCCTACGTGGCAGGTCCAGTTGTTGTCGCAGGGGTCAATTCAGGGGTCAGTGACCGGATCTGGCGACAAAAAAAGGGACCTGCGGGTTGCGCAAGTCCCTTTCACACGGGTAATAGTGGGGGCGCAACGCTCTTCGGAATTCTGAAATTGAAAAACAGAGACATCGCCACTTATGGGGAGCGGGCCGGTTTGTCGCGGGCGCTCTCGGGTTATGAGCTTTGGAGGCCACGCGGTTGCCGATCTGCACGCCGCAGCTCAACATCTGCGCCGAGCGGTTTATCAAGTCGTGGCGGGGGCGGGACCTGAGTGCGTGGCGCGGGTTCGTGTGACCGGGTCAAGACCACTGGGTACTTTGTACCCGAAAAGCTCCCATCATGACTGGCTCAGGATTCTCAGGGCAGGTCATACGCGGAAAGGCTGCAGCAGACGATCCAGCAGGAGTGCCTGGAGAAGTTCCTGGTGGTGGGGACGCGGCACCTGGACTACTTGGTGCGTGAGTACATCACGCACTACAACACCGAGCGGCCGCACTCGGGGATTGACTTCCGGGTGCCGATGAGCGGCAACGCGCCAGAAGCACGCGCGGGGCCTGTCGTTGCAGGCTTGATCCGCCGGCACGAGCGGCTCGGGGGCGTCATCAAGCACTACACGAGGACGGCGGCGTGATGCGGTGCGGACGTGCCCGGAAACAGGGGTGGATGAGTTTCCGCACACTACGCACTACGACTTTATCGACACCACTTTGACGTTACGCAATACGTAATGCACAGGCGCTACTCTCACTTGCACATTTTCACTCATGTTCTTTACGTCCTCTTCCGATACCCCTCTTTCATTCTCCACAATGCCTTGCACGCACAATTGCCTTGCTGAAAGTTCCAACTTAGACCAACTCTTATCGACGGCGATTGAAAAATCGCTGCCGCGCAATGACGGACCTCCCTTCGAGTGGATAGCAACGCCGCACAGCTCGACTTGTTGCCCCAGACTAGCACTCCAATCACGTTCTTCTGGTGCCTTTGACGGTGTTTGAGGTGCGTCAGAACCCTGGTTAGACCGTGGCATTGATTGAGCCGGTTTCTGTGCGGGTTCGTCACGTCCACCTGAGCAGGCGGCACCATCTGCAAGCATCAGTACGAGCAATAAGACTCGCAAGGGTACAGAGCCGCGGTTGCTAATTTCCATTGTATGGCCCTTCGTTGCACTGCACGCACCACACTTCGCTATTGAAATCGAGGTTTGATTTCTGCCACTCCACCAAGTCTGACACATAAATTGTGGCGGTATCGATTGGAAGGGTAGGAAAATAGTCGCCCTGGCCATCGCCATCACGATCGGGGTTGTGGTAATGATCTGCGTGTACAATCTCATCATATGAGTTACAGAAACCGAAGTCGTAGTTGTAGTACCGCGCGATGACTCGCCCTGTGACTGGGTCTCTCGTTTTTACTCGTCCCAAACGATCCCAGTTCGACAAATCGGCTTCATGCGTAGAAGGATCAATAGTCACATCGGGGTTGACGCCGTCTTTCCCGGTGTCATCCCAGAAGTGAATCGAAAATAACTTCGGCCTCTTGCCCTTTCCACAACCGCAGCCGAGCGACAATTCAGACTGCTTTTTAATTGCCTGCGCACGGGTACTGTAACAATGCTTGAAAGTCTCGGGGCTGCCAAGAGAGGCGGCGGTCACGCCCACACAACCTCGCGCCAACTGTCGCTCTGCCCAAGCGAGTTGAGATGTTGTGAGAGAAGCGTGTTGTTTCTTCCAATCCTTCCAGAAGTCTTCCCAAGGAATAAACTGACGCTCTCCAATGCGATCAAGGGTATTAGCACAGTCGTTACGAGCACTTGTGTATGCATTCACCTCGATGTTGGACTTCTCGCTAATCCTGTCCCTACTCAGCCACCTCCCCGTCCCCGGGTTGTAGTACCGGTACCCGTAGTACAGCAGGCCCGTCGGCCCGTCCTGGTACTTCGTGCTGAACCGCCACGGGTTGAGACTCGCGAACGTGTCGCGGTTGACAATGGTCTCGCCGAAGGGCCCGTACTCGTGCTGGCTCATGGCGACACCGTCGCCACGCCGCACGGAGACCACGTTTCCATTGCCGTCGTAGGTCGGGTGATAGGTTTGGCTGCTCGCGGTCTCGGTCATGAACAGAAGCCCACCGACGCCGCCGGCGCCCTGCTCGCTGCCGCTGAGGTCCAGCCCCCAGCCCATGCTCCGCACCACGGCGTTGTTGCCATCCAGTTCCATGGACAAGTTCCACCCGTCCCATACGAACTTGTACGTCGCCGTCAATTGCCACCCGCTACCGGGCGGCGCTGGCGCCTGAGGGCTCCCCGATGCACCCTCGCCCGTGTCTTCCAGGGCGACCGTCGTGGACGAGTTTGCGTCGGTAACGGTAGCCCCGCTGGCCATCATGCTCTCTTCTTCGCCGCCGAACAACCACCCGTACATGTACACGCCGCAGCGCCTGCTCATGTAGTCGTATACGCACTCGATCCGCATCATCACCGATGACATCGTCTCGGCCCGAATCAGCCGGTTCTCGCCGTCCCAGGTGTAGGTCCAGCGCCCGTCGCTGGTGGTGTTGCCGTCGGCGTCGTACGTGAACGCCTCCGGCGTCGCCGGCACGAAGAGCCAGCGGTTCTCCTCCGGCCCACCGGAGGGCGGGTTCCAATCGATCGGGACGTTGGTGAACATAAAGCCCGAGCCGGGGAACGTCACCAGCTCCTGATAGAACTTGTCGTTCGCGAAGTAGTCGGCGGCACTGCCGTTGACCGTCACCGACGTAGCACTTGCCGGGGTGTACCCCATGATGTCCACGCCGCGCGAGATCGTTCGCGAGGAGTACTGGTTGAGCAGGTTCGAGGCGTAGGTGGCGTTGCGAAGTCCCCCGCCCGAGGTGTTGCCGCCAATATCGGTGCTGGTGCGGTTATGGACATCATCGCAATCCAGACTCGCTCCACCTGGCGCCACCTCACCAAACACCTACGAATCCCGTGCAGCCAATCGAAAACGCCGCCGAGGGTCTCTCGGCGGCGTCTCCTGAAAACCTGCGGCTCAGCTGCTTTCGCAACCAAACCTCGAATAGCGGGGGCTGGATTTGAACCAGCGACCTTCGGGTTATGAGCCCGATGAGCTACCAGGCTGCTCTACCCCGCAGTCCAGTTGTTCCGCCGTGAGGCGGGCCAAGACTCTAGGGACGGACGGTCTGAGAATCAAGTGGCGACTCGCGGGCTCACCGGCGCAAGTGGTGGCTGGAGGGCCGCTTGGGGGGTCATGGACTTTGTGATGGCGGCGAAAAACCTGCGGAGTGCGAGATCCGAATTGGCATCCACGCGTTCAGCCGCGGGCCGGGGTCAGCAGTTGGTCCGGGTCGCTCAGGAGTTTGACGATCTCCGCGAGGGCGAGGGCGGCGGTGGCGCCGTCCACCACGCGGTGGTCGCAGGCGAGCGAGAGGGGCATGAGCAGGCCGACGCGCATCGCGCCCTTGTTCACCACGACGCCCTCGCGGGCGCGCCCCACGGCCAGGATGCCGACCTCGGGGTAGTTGATCACGGGCGTCGCGAAGCGGCCGGCGTACGAGCCCACGTTGCTGATGGTGAACGTGCTGCCCATGAGGTGCTCGCGCGGGATGCTGCGGTTGCGGGCGGAGTTGGCGGTCTGCTCCACGGCTCGCCCGATTTCCAGCACACCCAGGCGGTCGCAGTCGCGGATGACGGGGACCATGAGGCCGCTGTCGGTGTCGGTGGCGATGCCCAGGTGCACGCTGCGGTGCTGGATGATGCTGGCGTCGTAGTTGGCGTCGCCCGGCTTTTCGTCCACCGTCGCGTTGAGCGGGCGGAACTGCGACTGGCCCAGCACGCGGCACACGGCGCTCGCGACGAAGGGCAGGAAGCTGACCTTCTCGCCGCTCGCGCCGGCGAGCTTGCGGCGGAGCGAGTCGAGCCCGGAGACGTCGGCCTCGTCCATCACCGTGAAGTGCACGGCCTGGTTGATGCTCTCGCGCAGGCGGGAGGCGATGGTGCGCCGGACGCCCCGGAACGGGATGCGGGTGATCTCGTCTCCGCCAGGCGCCGGCGTTCCGCGGGGCGCAGGGGTGGCGGGCGCCGGGGTGGACGGCGCGGGGCGCGAGACCGTGGAAGGTGTGGCGCGGGGGGCCGCCGGCGGGATGCTGGGGACGCCCATGCCGCAGGAGCCGCCGCCTGTGCAGGCGCGGACGTCCTTCTCCAGCACGCGCCCGCCGATTCCGCTGCCGCTGACGGCATCGATGTCGACTCCCAAGTCCCGCGCGAGGCGGCGGACGGCGGGGGTCGCCAGGGCCTTGCCGGCCTCGCGGGAAACGCCCGCAACGCCGCCGGACATGTTGCCCACGACGGTGCCGGCGTCTTCGGTGCGTTCCGGGATGTCGTCGATCTTGGCCGGCGCCGGGCTGTGCGCGGCCTTTTCGTGCTTGCCGTTGGTGTGGGTTTCGGCCTTGGGCGCCGGCTTGGCTTCCACGCTGCCCTTGGCGCCGCCGACGTAGGTCACGAGCGGGTTCCCGACCTTGAGGATCTCGCCTTCGGTGCCGTGGAGCTGGGCGATGGTGCCGCTGCGTGGGCTGGGGACCTCGACGACGGCCTTGTCGGTTTCCATGTCGGCGAGGATGTCGTGCTCGCTGATGGTGTCACCCGGCTTGACGCGCCACTTGATCAGTTCGGCCTCGTGCACGCCTTCGCCCAGGTCGGGCAGGATGAACACGTTGGGGTCGGTGGATTGGTGGTGTGCCATGCGACTCTCCGCCTGGGGTCAAAGAAGACCGAACAACGTCCGTGTGAAGGGGCAATCGTAGCCGTCGGATGAAGGTGTTTCGCCGCGAGCGCGCCTGGTGGCGCGCTCAGATGGTGAAGTACGCGCGACCGCGGGGCGGGTGTGTGCGCTGAGCGTGGGGATGAATATGGAGCAGGTCGGGAGAGATCAGCGCCCGGCCATGGCTTGGCGGCTGACGCGCGGGCCGACGCGGGCGGCGATCATCGGGAGGGGCTCGGCGCATTCCTTTTCGATCTGGGCGAGCAGGCGGTCGTGCGACGCGATGACGCGCTTGGTTTCGTCGATCGCCTTCTCGAGGCTGGAATGTCCGGTAACCTGCTTGTACAGATCGTGGCAGTCAAGGTCGCCGGACGCCCGGCAGGACAGGAGGTCCGCCAGCAGGCGCTCGGCCTGGGCCTTGGCCATGCGAGTCTCGTCCCTGAGTTTCTGGCTGTTGGTGTCCATTCGGCGCCTTTCCTAAGTCCCCGCTCCGCAATCCCTACGAACCCCCGACCCGCGCCAGCCGTTGATACGCCGCCATTCCGCAGTGGTGACCAGCATATCCGAAGTCGGCATCGACGCCAAGAGCCGATAGCCGCCTCCAAACCAAGTTTGTTCGTGCTTTACAAGGGTGATCTGGCGCGATTACGCGGCCCGGACACCCGTTCGCAGGCCGATGCGATCCCCATCAGTGGGGATCCAGCGTTGGATGGCTGCTTTGACCAGGTAGCGGTCGGAGGAGTCCCGAAGCTCGCTCAGTTCCTTGATCATGGATGTCATGTCGAGGGAGGCGAGGGGGTTGCCCTGCTCGCGCAGCGCCAGGATGCCGGGGTGGGCGGTGGGGGCGAGTGCTTCGGACTCGTAGGAGAGTTCCTCATGGAGCTTCTCACCGGGGCGGACGCCGGTGATGGAGATGTCCATGGTGGGGCCCAGCGCAAGGACTGCGTCAGTCTGGGGCATGCCGGGGGAGATGGTCCTGGGCTCAAAGCCGTGCATGCGGACGAAGCGTTCGGCAAGGTCGAGGATGCGGACGGGTTCGCCCATGTCCAGCACGTAGACCACGGGGCGGTCGGCGTCGTTGTCGATGCTGCCGGCCTGCACGACGAGCGTCGCGGCCTCCGGGATGGTCATGAAGTACCGGGTCATGCGCGGGTCGGTGACGGTGAGGGGCCCGCCCTCGGCGACCTGCTGGGACCAGATGGGGAGCACGCTGCAGGCGCTGCCCAGGACGTTGCCGAAGCGAACGATGGAGAACCGCGTGGAGCAACGGGGCTGCTGCTGGGTGGTCGCGAGCCACTGCACGTAGAGCTCGGCGAGCCGCTTGGTGGCGCCCATGGCGCTGCTGGGGTTCACGGCCTTGTCGGTGGAGATCATGACGAATCGCTCGGCGCCGCACTCGTGGGCGGCGTCGGCGATCGACCTGGTCCCGAACAGGTTGTTGGACAGGGCGTGCCCGGGGTGCTCTTCCATGAGCGGCACGTGCTTGTGTGCCGCGGCGTGGAAGACCGCGTGGGGCTTGAGGGCCGCGAGGTGGCGGCGCGTGGCGTCGGTGTCGACCACGTCGTGGAGGATCGCGCGCCGTTCGATGGCGGGGAACCTGCGGGCAATCATCCGGTCGACTTCGAAGAGGGCGTTCTCCGACCGCTCCATCAGGACGAGCACGCTGGGGTGGAAGGTGGCGACGATGCGGGCCAGTTCGCTGCCGATGCTGCCCCCAGCGCCGGTGATGAGGACGCGCTTGGCTTCCAGCGCGTGCTGGACCGACCGGCGGTCGAGGCCAAAGGGCGTGCGCCCGATGAGTTCGGCCATGTTGATGCCCTGTGTAAAGCCCGGGGTGAGGGACGGGGGCATCTCCAGGAGGTCCGTGAGGGCGGGCACGCAGCGCTCGGGGATGGCGAGGGAACGGAGCATCTCTCGAACGCGCAGGGACATGGCGCGCTCGACGACGGGCAGGCTGACCACGGCGGCGGAGAAGTGTGCGGTGGCGTGCAGGGCGGGGAAGTCGTCCAGCACTCCCAGCACGGGCAGGCCGGTGAGGTCATCGCCCGCGGTGACGCCTTCCTCGGCGCGGATGAGCACGCAGCCGACGTGGTTGGGGAGGAGGTTGGTGACGGCCATCTGGCCGGCAAGGGCCGCCAGGGTCTCGGAGGTGCCGATCAGGACCGGGCGACGCCAGAGGGATGGGTGGGGTGTGGGGTGCATGGGTAGGACGGCCTGGGGGATGGGTGCCTGGAGAAGGAGCAATATCGGCGGGATGGGCGGGGATTCGGCAATCTGCGGGCGGAGGTGGGGTGGCGCCGATACGCTCGGGGCATGATCACCCGCATTACGGGGTTGCTGGAGACGATTGATGACGGCCGCGCGGTGATTGCGCCCGGTTCGGGGGGGGCGGGGTTCGCGTACGAGGTGCTGCTGCCGGCATTCCTGGCGGTGGAACTGGCGACGCGGATGGGGAAGCCGGTGACGCTGGTGACGCTGGAGTACCTGGAGGGGCAGGGGCAGGGGTCGAGTTTCATTCCTCGGCTGGTGGGGTTTGCGGATGTGCGTCAGCGGGCGTTCTTTGAGCTGTTCACGACGGTGAACGGGATCGGGAACCGGAAGGCGCTGCGGGCGCTTGCGCGGCCGCCGGCGGCGATTGCGCGCGCGATTGCGGAGAAGGATGCGAAGACGCTGTCGACGTTGCCGGAGATCGGGAAGCGGATGGCGGAGCGGGTGATTGCGGAGCTGGACGGGAAGGTGGAGGCGTACCTGGAGGCCGGGGCGGTGGTGGAGGGGAAGCCGGTCGTGCGGGCGGGGGCGGGGGCGGGGCTGGGGCCGTCGGCGGTGGATGCGGTGGCTGCGCTGGTGGCGCTGGGGCAGCAGCGCGGGGAGGCGGAGGAGAAGGTGCGGCGTGTGCTTGCGCGGGACGGGGAGAAGAAGCACGCGTCGGCGGACGAGATCGTGGCGGCGGTGTTCGGGGGGTAGGTCAGGCGGGGGATACGCCCCGCTCCTTGCCGGCGACGATCACGGAGGCGCAGGCGTCGCCGGCGACGTTCACGACGGTGCGGCACATGTCCAGGACGCGGTCGGTGGCGAGGATGATGGCGAGGCCCTCGAGCGGGATCTTGAAAGCTTCGAGGATGAAGACCATGAGGACGATGCTGGCGCCGGGGAGGCCGGGGGACCCGATTGCCACGAGGATCGCCATGCAGGCGATCGTGGCGTGCTCGGCGATGGACAGCGGGATGCCGTAGAGCTGGGCGAGGAACGTGACGCACATCACCTGGTAGAGGGCGGTGCCGTCCATGTTGATGGTGGTGCCCAGGGGGACGACGAATCCGGAGACTCTGCGGGGGACGCGGAGCTCGTCGCAGCACTCCATGGTGACGGGCATGGTCGCGGCGGAGGACGAGCTGGAGAATGCGAGCGTCATGGCCGGGCCCATGGCGCGGAAGAAGTCCATGGGCTTCATGCGCCGGTTGCGCGGGGTCAGGAACCACATCACGGCCGGGTACTGGACGAAGAGGATGAGCGCCAGGCCTGCGGCGGTGGCGCCGACGAACACGGACATGGCGCGCACGACGCCCAGGCCGAGGCCGGCGGCGAGGGTGGCGGAGAGCACGAAGACGGCGAGCGGCGCGAGCTTCATGAGCAGGACGACGACGCGCAGGCACGCGTCGGCGAGGGTGTCGAAGGTCCTGACGGTGGCGTCCCGCTTGTGGCGGTCCACCATGAGCAGGCCCACGCCCAGCATCAGGCTGAGGGTGACGACCTGGAGCATGTTGGCGTCCGCCAGCGCCTTGAAGGGGTTGGCGGCGAATGCGTCGAGCACCTGCGACCACAGCGTGTTCGAGCTCTCGAAGCTGCGGAACGAGTCCACCCGCTGCTTCGCGGTGTCGGCCTGCTGGGCGATGAGCTGTGCGCGCGTGGCGTCGCTGATGTGCGTGCCCGGCCGGACCGCGAGGGTCATGCCCAGCGCGATGCAGACCGCCAGCAGGGCGGTGAGGGCGAAGACCGCGAGCGTGCGCGCGCCCATGCGCCCCAGCTCCTTGGGGTCGCCCACGCCGGCGACGGCGCTGATGAGGCTGAAGAGCACGACGGGCACCGCCATGAGGCGGAGAAGGCGGAGGAAGAGGTCGCCTACGAACCGGCCCGCCTCCGCGGTGAACCGCGCGGCCTGGGCGGCGCCGGAGGCGGCGTTGTGCTCGCTGGGGGTGTGGGAGAGGAACGCCTTTGCGTCACCGACCCCGATCGTGCCCCAGGTTTCGGGCGTCCACCATCGGTTGATGGCGAGGCCGACCAGGAGGCCGGCGGCGAGGGCGGTGAGGATCCAGGTGTGGAGGGGCCAGCGGGACGGTTGCTTCATGGGGTTTACCGGAGGCAGGCGTCGAGGGCGAGGGTTTCGAAGAGGACGTGGGCGGCGAGGAATGCGGTGGTGCCCGCGGGGTCGCGGTCGGGGAGGACCTCGACGACATCGGCGCCGGCGAGGTGGACGCCCCGCAGGGCGCGGAGCATCGAGAGGGCTTCGTGGCTGGAGAGGCCGCCTGCGCTGGGCGTGCCGGTGCCGGGGGCGAAGGCGGGATCGACCACGTCGATGTCGAAGGTGAGGTAGGCCTCGCGCGTGCCGAGGGAGCGGACGAAGTCCTTGAGGAAGCGCGAGGTGGGGTCCTGTGCGGCGGCTTCGCGGGTGATGATCTGCACGCCGTGCTTTTTCGCGAAGGCGAGGTCTTCGGGGGTGTTGAGCGGTCCCTTGACGCCGACGCTGATCATGGCCTTGGGGTCCACGAGGCCTTCTTCGATGGCGCGGATGAAGGGGGAGGCGTGGCCCCACTTTTCGTTCCAGACGGTGTCGACGGTGTCGAGGTGGCTGTCGAAGTGGATGAGGGGGAGCCCGCCCCTGGGTTGTCCTCTGCGGAGCCAGGTGGTCTTGATGTTGGCGTAGGCGATGGAGTGGTCGCCACCGACGGCGAGGAGGCGGGCGTCCGGGGGCGCGAGGCCTTCGGCCCAGCGCACGATGCCGTCCAGGGTGTCCTTGATGTGGTAGGGGGAGACGGGCGCGTCGCCGGCGTCGCAGAGGCTGAGCTTTTCGCAGACGTCGACGGCGTGCTCGAGGTGGTAGCGCTTGACGTACTGAGATGCTTCACGGATGGCGCGGGGGGCGAAGCGGGCGCCGGGGCGGTAGGTGACGCCGCCGTCGAAGGGAACGCCGAAGATGGCCCAGTCGACGGGCTGCTCGGCGGGCACGTCCTCCCTGCGCGGGTAGCGGCAGAAGGTGGCGATGCCTGCGAACCGGGGCGTGGTGCGCGGGTTGGGGAGGTGGGTGGGCATGGCGGAGAGTAGAGGAAGTGGTGGGGGGAGGAGTGTGCGGCGGAGCGGTGGAGGGACGGTGAGACGGAGGGGCGGGGCGGGGGGCGTTTGCGCGCGGGGGCTTTGCGCGGGGGGGTTTGGGGAAGGGCTGTGATTGCAGGGTTTTTTGAGCGTGGTGGTCGTCCGAGAACGGCTGTTTTTGGGGGTTGCGCTGTGGGGGGTGGAAAGTGATCAAGTTGGGAAGTAGGCAAGTGGTTGAAGGAAGAGACGGAGAGACGGAGAGGCGGAGAGACGGAGAGATGGAGAAGCGGAGAGGCGAAGAGATGGGGGGATGGAGAGGAGCGTGTGCGGTGGAGGGGTGGTGAGCGCTCAGACGGGTAACGCTACCACGCGGCGGGAGTGGCGCCAAGGGGTGGGGCGGGGAGTGACGCGAAGTGTCGCGCGCGCGTGGTCAGTCCGGAATAGAAAGTTGATGCGCGGGGGTATGGCGGCTGGTGAGAGTGTGAAAAACGGGTAGGGTGGTCGGGCGTGATTGCCGTGCAACTTTCGGTTCGTCCTGATCGGCTCCCCGGCCAGGGCGCGCTGCTGAGCCCGCATGCGCGAGTGGTCAAAGATGTGAAGTCCGCGGCCGGAGCCCAGGAGCAGCATTTACGAAAGGGTGGGGCAGAGCATTGTCTGGGGTGGGTGCGGATGCCGCGCGAACCGGATCATCGGGCACCGGATCCCATCCGCTGGCCCAACCTCACCGCCTACGCGGAGCGGCTGCAGCGGACGATCCAGCAGGAGTGCCTGGAGAAGTTACTCGTGGTGGGGACCAGGCATCTGGACTACCTGGTGAAGGAGTACATCACGCACTACAACACGGAGAGGCCGCACTCGGGGATTGGGTCTGGCGTGCCGGGGAGGGCAGGGGAAGAAGCGGAGCGTGAGCTGAAGCTGGCATCAGAGACGCGAGCGTGTGCGGGGGGGGGGGGGGGGGGGGGGGCGGGGGGGGGGGGGGGGCGGGGGGGGGGGGGGCGTGCTCAAGTACTCCACGTGGATGGCGGCGTGAGAAAACCAGGCCGGAGACAAGGCGGGTTGCGTGCGACAGAATACTTGACCAAGACGGGGAAGGTCAGGCAGGTCGGGGGAACGCCAAGGCGAAGGTGGTGCCACCAGCCATAGTGCGAGGCGACATCGACGCCACCTGCCCACACGTCGGGAGGATGGAGTTTTCGCACAGCACGGTACAGGTTGCAGCAACTTGCGACCTACTCACTCCGCAATGCCTTGCTCGTAACCAATGCCACACTCACCCCGCATTGCAGCCCCCACGCTGCAATATTAAGACAATGGCCCGCATACTGCGATACGATCAAGGGTTTGAACTCGTCGGGCAGGGAATTGGCGTCGCGAGACGTCAGGTCAATTAACGACAACCCATCCACGGCGACAACGCGAACGAAGCACGATACCGCGATTATTAACAGCACGCACACAAGTACTTTTCGAACACATGAGCTAAAGACGGCGTGGCGCAGCACCCTGCATACTGCAATGTAGCATGTTCCAACCAATAGATAGCACGCGCATTGAATAGCCAGCAGTGCGAGGGCGGGCAAGATCAAGGTGCGTTCTTGCTGAAGTAATTGCCATCGCGCATAGATTCCAATGCCCGTCGCGATGCCGGACAGCACATAGAATATTCCAACTCCACTCAATAGCAGTTGTAGCACTTGAGAACGAAGCCGGTCGTGGTTGTCCTGCATTGAAGTACTTGTCCTCATCTTCTTGAAGTAGGTTTACGGATAGGTTCTTTTCTTCACGACTGCCTGTGCTGCCCTGCCCTGTGCCAAACAACCGTGCCGCCCGTCTTCCGCATTGTCTAGTCACTTGTTGTCCACGACCCGTCATCAAAGGTACCGATCAGAATTCCGCCGTATACTGCCGTGCGCCTCCAATACAACGGACCCGTTCTGCCCGCGAGTCGCTGTCGCTCAAAGAAACGGTCGGCTCTCACATCATCGCCCGCGATTAGTGCATCTGCGGCAATCATACCGAGACATAATAACACTATTACAATAATAGCGTCTCGTTTCAACCGCACAGATCCGACGTTGGTGTACATATTGTCTCTTGATACGCTACACTCGGGGCACTGGCCACACCCACTGGTATCATAACCACACTTGCCGCACAACCCAGCCTGCTTTCGGCGTTGTAATTGCGTCGATCTGCACAATTGAGCAATAAGCAAGCCAACTAACGATGCCGCACAAAGCACGACGCCAATGGGGAAGAACCGAATTAATGCTCGAAGCATTGACATCGTCCAGTGTCCATGGTCGTATTGATACTCGCGAAGCATTGCGTACGCTGCAAATGACACCACAAGAGTACAGCAATATGTACACCAAGTAACTACGTGATCGCATCTTCCCAGCCAGGCAATACTGCGTTCGGTACTACGCATGCTCACGCTTAACAGCTCCCTGGTCAAGACTCCCTCCAACCTTCTCTGAGCTGTTCACGAGATTCTGTTGGTTCACTGCTCGGCGCTCCTTTGCTGTGCACCCGGATTCTTGATCTCCTCTTCTCGGGTCGTTATCACGCTCGCCCGGTCCGGGCCCCCGCTGAGCACTCGCACAAACCTAGTTTGGGGTGCCGGGGAGGGCCGGTGCGGTGGAAGGGGTGGGGCTGGGGGCGCCGAAGTTGCGTCTGGCGAGAGACAGGCTGGAGCGCGTGGGGCCGGTGCAGTGCAGCGAGAGGCTTGGGGGAGTGCTCAAGCACTACGTGAGGGTGGCGGCGTGACGCGGTGCGAACGCTCCAAGTTGCGGAGGATGGAGCTTTCACACACTTCGGCTGTGGCTCATCTAGAGGCACTTCTTGAATCGGCATCGCCCATCCATATACCAGTCGGAACGCCGTTTACGAATCGCACCTGCGCGCACACCTTGCCGGTAGGGTCCGTCAACTCCATTATCCCATGAACACGGCCATGCCAGAATGGCACACCGTAGCGAGTACCGTTGGAAGTAACTCCTCCAACAGCAACGGAAGTCTGGCCAGCGACAAGTGCCTTTGTCTGATGATCCATGTCATACCCAGCGGTGAGCATAGTGTGCGTACTTCGGTGATACGTCGTGCAGCTGACAGTCAGCAAAGCAACGCTGGCAATGAGCAGGGTATTCATCACGAGCCGAACCTTGATGCACAGTGCTAGTTGTTTGAACACTTCGTGTCTCCTTAGTGTCTGCATGTGCCACTCTGGTACTCGCACGCACACTGAGCCCACATCTGCACGAACACTTTGCAGCGAGGATAGTGTTGTCCCTCCCTGGTCAAGACTCCCTCCAACCTGCTCTGAGCTGTTAACCAGAATCTTTTGGTTAACAGCTCCGCGCTCCTTTGCTGTTAACCCGGTTTTTTGATCCCCTTTTCTCGGGTCGCTATCACGCTTGTCCCGACCGGACCTCCGC
Source organism: Phycisphaerales bacterium (assembly GCA_046350475.1). Taxonomy (GTDB): domain Bacteria; phylum Planctomycetota; class Phycisphaerae; order Phycisphaerales; family UBA1924; genus BJHL01. The sequence continues at coordinate 1,635,144 of JAXMAJ010000001.1, forward strand.
TCAGCACTCGCACAAACCTGGCGCTCCCTTGGCACTATTTCCAACGCACTCGCCGCGCAACTTCCCGCTCGTCCTGATCGGTACCCCGGTCCGGACGAGCCGCAGTGGCCTGCTCCAGCGGGGGTCAAAAACCCGGATTCGGCCTTCGGGGTTCAGAGCAGCATACCCGAAATGGTGGCGCGGCGCATGGCATGGGGTGAGTGCGGATGGCGCGCGAAGCCGTAGGGTCTTGAGTCCGTGGGGATCATGCCATCAATATACCACGAACCGCCCCGCCCCGTGAGCCCAGCGTTGTTGTGGACCACCCTCTCAGGAAAGACAGGGCGTCATCCAGCCGACACAAGCCGCACTTCTGACCCGTACAGACCGAAGTCCCACCTTCCGGGTGCAGTTCGCCGCGGCTTGGTAATACCGGCATCCGGACTCGCGCAGCCGGAATAGGTCGAGCGATGCCGCTGCCCCCGCAGGCTCGGCACGGCCCGCCGCTCCACACGGTCAGCAGTGCGTCAATGTCGGCAGTGTCGAGGTAAAGGCCGGTGCTTCGCTGCCTGAATCATGTGTAGGCCCTGTGGCGAGGCGCTCACGCCCCGGTGGCAACCAAAGTAGCAGTATGGCGCAGTTGTCCAGATCGGGCGAGTGTCCAGGCGACGTCAGCAGCGCGGACGCTCTGCGCAGTCGCCTCGATGCGGCGTTCAGCGAAGGCGTACGGGCATCTCGGGAACTCATGGCGAGTGATGAGCCAGTCCGGGGGTTATGGTCGAAGGTCTGTCGTCATACGGGTGCATCGCTGAAAGAGCTGCTTTCCGCCTCCACGAGTTGCTGGGAGTGCTGATCGCAGGTCAGCTGGGTAGGGAGGTCGTGTGCGGAAGGGTGCTGGTATGTGGTGTGCTTGAGTCGAATGTGTCGCCGCAACGGTCGCGGCCAGATCTGAGTGAAGGTCGGCGACTGAGATCGCCTAAAGTACAGTGCGAATCGGCGGAGAATGGCAGTGGCGACGAAGCGTCTACACGGCGTCAACAGGAAGCTGTTCTTGAGCAGTGTGATCTACATTGTCACGCTTGTCGCAGTGCTCGCGCTATTTGCGGCCGCTCCCGAGGATGTCGACGGGGAGCGCATTTCCAGGGTAATTGTGATATGTTCCGGCGGGTATGCTGTTCTCGCGCCGACAGCCATCGTGGGGGTGTACGAAGTCTCCCAGCCAGAAGCCAGAATGTCAGTCAAGCGGGGTCTGATTACTGTGGGACTGTGGACGCTCTGCCATTGTATTTCGTGCGTGTGCATTCTGGCAGTGTTTCTCGCGATCATGACGAATGGGATGCTGTGAGCGTGCATCCGAAGCGGGTGCTGAGCATCCCGGCGCAATGTGGGGTGCACAAGCCAGGTGGCACCGGGATCGCAGAGCCGATCGTGGTGGCACGGGTCGAAGTGAATCTCGGTGCCACTTGCCGATCAAGACGTCGATGCAGTCGCTGGGGATGCTGTACAGCAAGACAATCCCAGTGCCGCCGGGGCCGCCTGCGTAGAAAGACCGCGGACTTTGGTTGTCATTCCTGGATCATGGTGCATGTTCTAGTAGAGCCCGTTCTCACGGAGATGTCTCATGCGCACCGTTGGAGTTATTGGTGCCTCGCTGCTTGTCACCACCTGCATGGGGCAAGTGTTTGTGGGTTTGGGTGTTGTTCCGGGCGCGAACGCATCAACAGCGAATGCGATTTCGTCCGACGGCTCGACGGTCGTCGGCACCTCGCAGCAGTTCGGTGGAGCGGCGTGGCGCTGGACACTCTCCACAGGGAGGGTTGACTTGGGGGCGTTGCCCGGCGGATTCCTGATGGAGCATGCGAATGACGTCTCAGGAGACGGCTCGGTCATCGTTGGCGGCATGAACGACGGCGTCAGCGTTTCGACAGCATGGCGGTGGACACTAGGCACAGGCATTCAGCGCGTGACGGGTATCGGTGCCGGGGCATTCGGTCCGTATGTTTCCTCGAACGGCTCAACCATCGTTGGCCGCGCCGAAGGTACACCACTGTCCGCCGTGCGCTGGACGCAGGCGACGGGCGTGCAGTCGCTCAACCCTGTGACGGGCCTGCCGTTCGGCAACGGCAGCACCACGATTGCCTATGGCGTGTCTGGAGACGGTTCCGTCGTCGTAGGTGTTGGACTCGGTACGTCCAGCAACACGCCACCCACTCTCTCCTCGGTTCCGTTTCGCTGGACACAACTCACGGGCTCGGTTGGAGTCCTGAACAACGGGCAGTTTTTCGGCGCACCCGCCGGTGTGGGAGCGACCGATGTCTCCGACGACGGCGCCGTGATGGTCGGCATCGGCGAAGCGGGCGTGTTCCGCTGGAACGCGGTGGATGGATTCCAACTGCTCTTCAACGAGGCGCAGCCGCCGGGGAGCGGGCGGCCCCACGTCTCCGGTGACGGCCTCACGGCGGTGTACGGCCAGCGCATTTGGACGCAGATGGGCGGGCTGCTCTCGCTCAACGGTGTGCTCACGAGCGCGGGCTGCAACTTCTCCGGCTGGTCGAACCTGATTGCCACAGGAGTGGATTGCGACGGTAACACCTTTTGCGGCTTCGGCACCAACCCCGCCGGCCAGACGGAAGCCTGGTACGCGACGATCCCCGCGCCGGGCGTGGGAACTTTCGCACTCGCCGCGTTGAGCGTCTCCGCGCTGCGCAGGCGTCGGTGACGGGCTTCATGTGCTTGTGCACGGCGTGGACAATCCAGCTTGTGGGTGAGGTGCCCGACGACGCCTGGGACCACACCGACACCGACCGTCCCACCGACAAGGTGCTGTGCACGCGATACTTGACGCTTGTGAGTGCGAAGATCGAGAATGGCGTCACCAGTGGTTTCCTCTGCATGCCATTCCGGTCTCTCCATGCACTCGGAAGGCGGGCCGTGGTCGCTGGTGCCGCTCGTAGTCTCCGCTACAATCTCGGGCAGGTGGCATCACTTTGGTCCCGACGTGCCACCACGATTGGCCCTGCAATCGTGGTGCTTCATCGCGGCGGGCGCCCACCCCCGCACGCACCACCATCGCAAAGCCGATGGTGGTGGCACGATCGTGATGCCACCTGGCGCGGGTTCATGTGACAGGAGGCCCGCACGACACTGACCACGACTGACCGGAGGCCCGGTCAGATCGTGGCACGGGGCAGGGCAGTCGTCGTTCGATGCCGCAGGTTCAAGCGGCATGGGTGGTCAGTCGGGGCACCTGGTATTGCACGGCACGGTTCCTCTGCCCTTCCAGGGCAGTTTCGTTCCGTGGGGGACGCTTTCCACGGGTTGCGCTGCGCCCGCTTGGCAGCGGGCTGCGCTCCACCCGTGGCAACATTCGGCGGCCCCTATGGGGCCGGAGCCTTTGTTGTCCTCGGGGGCCTCGGCGTCCTATGCATACCAGACCGGATGTTGTGTCCGCATTGAGCGGTGATCTGGCTGTCCTTTGCGGGGCTGCAGGGGCGCTGGCAGCGGCACGGTGGGTGAGAGGTCAGGGGTGTGCGGGGGGCTGGGTGGTGGTTTGGCGCGGGGTGATGGGTTCGCCGCATTCGGGGCAGGAGGTGGTGGTGATTCCTCGGGTGTCGTAGTGGCAGGTGGGGCAGCGGTCGCGGACGTCGAGGAGGCAGCGGCGGATGAAGCCTTCGCCGAAGAAGGTGAGGTAGGCGCCGATGAGGAACTGGAGGAGGGCGCCCAGGAGGCTTGCGCCGTACATGGCGACGTACCAGGTGCCCTGGCCTGCGTACTGGGACTGGTCCATGACGGCCCAGGCGAAGGTGGAGATGCTGGAGAAGATGGTGGGGACGCTCATACCGATGAGCGCGACGCCTGTGGCCCTGACGAGGAGGCGGAACCAGGTGTGGTCGACGGTTCGGGGTGGTTGCGGGTTGGTCATGGGGGGAATCTCCGCAGGGCGGACCAGAAGAGCCGGCCGCGGCAGGACATGAGGACCCAGCCGGCGGCGCACCAGGCGGTGCCGAGGAGCGCGGGGACGAAGAAGGGGAGGCCGTTGAGGGAGAGCGAGTCCTTGAGGCCTGCGGCGGTCATGCGTGCGAGGGAGTGCAGGAAGTCCGGTGAGGTGTTGGCGGCGAGCTGTTCTGGGGGTTCGTAGATGATCCAGTTGATGGCTGTGCCTGCGGCGGTGAAGAGCACGGGCATGATCATGGCGAGCATGAGCACGCCGATGAGTCGGAGGGCGAGGACGGCTTCGCGTCGGCGGGGGAGGCGGCGTTGGGGGAGGGGGGGAGGCAAGGGGCGCAGGGGGGAGTTGGGAGGGGGCAGAGTGGGGAGTGGTCAAGTGGGAGGGAGCGGGTGAGGGGGAACGGGGAACAGGTGGTCGAAGGATCGTGATGGAGGGAATGGGTAGCGGGCGCAGTGGTTTTGTTGTATGCTGCGGGTGTTGGTTCGGGAGGTGTTTATGCAGCATTCAGGTGCGGCGGGTCGGTATCCGTGGCTTGGGTTCAGCATGGAGGGGGCGTTTGCGCAGGGTTGGCGGTTGATGTCTGACCGGTATGCGCTGATGCTGGGGTTGGTAGGTATACAGCTTGGCTGGGGCGTGGTGAGCTGGATCATCGGGGCGGGGTTCGACATGGTCGGCCGGCAGGCGGGGGGCGAGAGCGCTGGCGCGGTGCTCAGGGGCTTGTGGTCGTTGGTGTCGTCGCTTGTCGTGACGGTTCCTCTGGCGGTGGGCACGTCGTACGCGGCGGTGTGTGCGCGGCGGGGCGAGGTGGTGGGCGGGGAGCAGATATTCCGGGGGTTTGCGTGTCTTCCCCGGCTGTGGCTGCTTTACCTGCTGATGGTGTGTGCCGCGATGGTGGTGATGATTCCTGCGGCGGTGCTGGCAATTCCCGGCATTGTTGTGGCCGCGGCGGCGAAGGTGTGGCCGCTGGGGGTCGCGTGGGGTGTTCTGGTCGCGATCTGCCTGGTGTGCGCGCTGGTGTACCTCTTTGCGAGGTTGTACCTTGCTTATCTTCTTGCCGTGGATCCGCGGGTGGGTGACTTGTCGGCGTTGGAGGCGTTCAGGCGTTCGTGGGCGTGGACGGGCCCGAAGGTGTCGTCGGTCGTGGGGCTCGTTCTGCTGCTGGGGTTGCTTACGGTCGCCAGCCTGCTGATGTGCGGGCTTCCGTACATCTTTCTGGTGGGGCCTTGGGCGATGGGCGTGGGGGCGGCTGCGTACACGCAGCTGTGCACGGACGCGGGGGCGATGCCGGAGCATGGGCGGTGCGTCGCGTGCGGTGCGTCGCGTGCGGTGCGGCGTTTGAGTCCGCGTCGGCGGTGCGTCGCGTGCGGTGCGGCGTTTGAGTCCGCGTCGGCGGAGCGGTGCGGGGCGTGCGGCGTGGTGCGGGGAGTGCGGGGGCCGGCGGCGGGGGCGGGTTCATGAGAGCCAGGCGTCGTCGAAGGTCATGCCGGTGGGGAGCGGGGCGGTGTTGGAGGACTCGGTCATGCTGGCGACGGGGAAGGCGCAGTAGTCGAGGCTGAAGGAGCCTGCGGGGCGGTGGTTGCCGGAGAGGCCGAGGCCTCCGAAGGGGAGCTTGCTGCTGGCGCCGGCGGTGCCGGTGTTGACGTTGAGGCAGCCGGCGCGGGCGTGTGTGAGGAAGGCGTCGATGGCGGCTGCGTCCCTGGTGAAGATGGAGGCGGCGAGGCCGAAGCGGGTGGCGTTGGCCTGGGTGATGGCGTCATCGAGGGAGTCGGTGGTGGAGATGCGGAGGACGGGGCCGAAGATTTCGACGTCGTCTTCGGGTGTGCCGGTGAAGCGTTCGCACTGGAGGATGGCGGGGGAGAGGTACCAGCCGGGGTCTGTGGGGGAGGGGTGGACGAGGACGCGGGCGCCGGCGCGGGCGAGGGCTGCGCACTGGGCGAGGGCGTGGTCGCGGGCGGGCTCAGAGATGAGCGGGCCCATGAAGGCCGGGTGGGGGGCTTTGGGGTCTGCGATGATGAGGGCGCTGGCGGCCTTGCAGAGTGCGGGGATGATCTTTGCGGCGGCGGCGCGGTGGATGATGATGCGGCGTGTGCAGGTGCAGCGCTGGCCGGTGCCGACGAAGGCGCTGCGGACGCACTCGATGACGGCCTGGCGGGGGTCGGCATCGGGCATGATGATGGCGGCGTTGTTGCCGCCCATTTCGAGCGCGAGGATGCGGCCCGGGCGGTCGAGGTTTGCCTGCATGATGGCGCGGCCGACGGGCCAGGAGCCGGTGAAGTAGACGGCGTCGACGTCGGAGGCGGGGGAGACGAGTGCCTGGGCGGTGTCGGCGCCGCCGTGGAGGAGGTTCAGGACGCCCGGGGGCGCGCCTTCGGCGGTGAGGGCTTCGTCGAGCATTTCGGCGAGGGCCTGGCCGCAGGCGGGGGCCTTGTCGCTGGGCTTGAAGACGACGGTGTTGCCCATGGCGAGGGCGGGGATGATGTGGCCGTTGGGGAGGTGTGCCGGGAAGTTGAAGGGTCCGAGGACGGCGGCGACGCCGTGGGGGCGGAAGGTGCAGCGTCCGGCGCGGGTGGTGGAGAGGGGGAGGGTGAAGTCGGTGACGCGGGCGAGGGGGGACTGTGGGCCGTTTTCGAGGGTGATGTCGACCTTGCTGGCGAGGAGGCCGGCCTCGGCCTTGGCGTCCCAGAGGACCTTGCCGACTTCGTCGCTGATGAGTGAGGCGAGGGCGTCGGCGCGTTGGGCGGCGATCTGCTGGAAGCGGCGGAGGACGCGGGCGCGGCCGTGGAGGCCGAGGCTTGACCAGGCGGGGAGGGCGTGGCGTGCGGCGGCGACGGCGCGAGCGGTGTGGTCTGCGGGTGTGGATCCCTGCCAGATGGACTGGGCGGGGTGGGCGGGGCTGCGGGAGTGCACTGCGCTGCCGGTCAGGGGCAGCCATTGGCCGGCGATGAGGTTGGAGGGTGGGTGTCGCAGGGAGGGGTGCATGGGCTTGGTGAAGGTAGTCTGTGCGGGGAGGGCGCGGTGTGGGCATGAAAAAGCCCCGGGCGGAGGGCCCGGGGCTTGGCTGGCGGTGGGGATGGATCAGCGCTTGGCGAGCAGGTCACGGATTTCCGTGAGGAGTTTCTGCTCGGCGGTAGGACCGGCGGGGGCGGGCGCGGGCTTCTCGGCCTCGAAGCGCTTCTTGGCGGTGTTGAAGGCCTTGACCATGAGGAAGACGACGAAGGCGAGGATGACGAAGTTGATGACGTCGGTGATGAAGGCGCCGTAGCCGAGCATGGCGCCGTTGGTCTGGGCGTCCGTGTACTTCATGCCCTCCACGAACTTCTCGCCCTTCTTGAGGGGGAAGTACATCTCGGTGAAGTTGACGTTGCCCGCGAGGCCGATGATCGGGCTCATGACGTGCTTGAGGAGCGAGCCGACGAGCCCGCCGAACGCGCCGCCGATGATGACGCCGACGGCCATATCGAACACGTTGCCCTTGAGGGCGAAGTCCTTGAATTCCTGGACGAATCCCATGCGTTTCTCCTTCTGCGGGCCCGGCGTGGCGGGCCCAGGTGAATGTGCTCAACGAATCCCACAGGACACGCGGCGCGGGGCCGCGGTGGCAGCGTGATCAGAAGACCCAGGACAGGGTGGCGAAGTACTCGAAGTCGTTCTTCTTCTTGCCGTCGCCCGGGTTGGAGTCATATCGGTCGGCGAGGCCGATTTTCAGGAAGAGGTTGCTCTCGGGGTCGACGAGGAGCTCGTAGCCGGCCTTGGCCTCGAGGCGGTAGTCGGGGAAGTTGCTGAGGTCGGGGTAGTACTCGACGCTGGCGACGAGCTTCTGGCGGTCGGTGATCTTGTGCTGGAGGTCGGCGCCGAGCATGGCCTCGAAGCGGAAGTCTTCGTCGGGGTCGCCCCAGGTCTGGCTGCCGCCGAGACCGACGCGGCCGCGGAGGACGGTCCTGTCGTTCTTGATGAAGGTGTAGGACGGGCCGACGGCGAAGGAGGCGCGCCAGTCCCAGGCGGCGAATTCGTCGTACTCGATCTTGCCCTGGGCGAAGAGGCCCCAGGGGCTGTCCTTGAAGAGCCAGTCGTTGCGGATGGCGGCTTCGCCGCGGCTGGTGGACTTTTCGCCGCCGGTGCTGGCGTAGGTGTAGTTGATGCCGGCCTTGGTCTCCATGTCGGAGGCCTTGCGTTCGGCGGAGAGGCCGGCGCGGAAGGAGTTGTTTTCGGAGTTGCCTTCGGCGCCGTTGATGCCGACGTCGGCGGTGCGTTTCCAGCCGTGCCAGAAGTCTTCGGGGTCCTGGGGAGCGGGGGGGATTGCGGCGGCGTCCTGGAAGGAGAGGGCGGCGGCCGGGACCTGGATTGCAGCGATATCGGTAGAGACAGACTGCTCCGCGATGGCAGCGGTCGTGGACCCTGCCACCACGCACACAACGGCGAACGAGTTCATGAATGCTCCTTAGACCCCTCCCCAATGCTGAACCAACGGGGACTATCCCCGTTGTTGGGGACGCAGTGTACCCGTTAGTAGTGGGGCGAGCAAGCGGACCAACGTGGCGGTTGGAGCGTGCGTGACTGAGGAGTGGATCAAGGATTTACGCGCAGGAAGTACGCCACTGCGCCTGTCTCATCGAGGCTGACGCGCATGGGGATCCAGCTTGTGGTGTAGGCGGTGAAGGTGTCGGGGCGGCGATCGCCGTCGGAGTCGCGGAACCATCCTGTGCCCCAGGTGCTGCTGGTGACGGGGCGGTCAACGACGGTTTCGGTCTTGCCCAGGACGCGGCTGCTCCAGACGACCATGTCTGCGTTGAGGGATTGGGCGATGCGGCCGAGGTCTTTGTGCGCCTTGGTGAGGTCGTCGGTGGTGCGGAAGCGGCTGGTGCCGAGGATGAGGACTTTCGCGGGGTCCTGGGAGATCTGGAGTGCCCGCAGGAGCCTGGCCTTGGCGGCGGACTTCTTTTCGGGGCTCCAGTCGTCGGGGTGGACGTCGCTCTGCGCGACTTCCTGCTGGAGTTCGCCGAGCGCGGCCTCGACGCGTTCCCAGGGGACGGTGCGCTGGGTGGCGGGTGTGTTGAGCTGTGCGGCGACGTCGGGTCCTTTGACCAGGGCGCGGTCCCAGACGCTGGAGGTGCCGCAGGCGCCGAGGCCGAGGGCGGTGGCGACGAGGGCGAGGGTGAGAGCGGCGGGGGTGCGGTTGGTCATGCAAAATGCTAGACCGTGCGGGGCGTGCGCGAAAAAAGGGCCGGTCGCTGAGCGACCGGCCCTGTGGCTGCGGTAGGTGCCGCCGATTCCGGTGAGGGAGGGCGGTTGTGTGGTGATCAGTCGACGAAGTTGGTGAGTTCGTCGTCGCGGATGGCGGTCTTGAGCTCGGAGCAGGTGGTCTCGCCGATGACGAGGAGTTCGCCCGCCTTGCTGGACTTGACGACGAAGGAGCCGTTCTTGGTCTGTCCCGGGGTGAGGGTGCCGAAGTCGAAGGTGACCTTGTTGCCGGTGGCGGTGGCGCCGCTGCCGGAGGAGACGAAGGTCATGCCGTCGGGCAGGGTGACGACCATCTTGGTGTTGGTGAGGTTGACCTGGCCCTGGTTGCGGACGTCGACGGTGTAGGTGTGGGGCTCGCCGACGTTGACGACGCCGTCTGCGTCGTTGACGGTGGTGCCGATGTCGGGCACGCCGATGAAGTTGGTGGAACAGCCGTCGGAGACCGCGGCGGCGCAGTCGCAGGTGGCGGTGGCGCTGTTGTTGATGGTGCCCTGGTTGCCGCTCATGGTGACGGACATGGTCTTGGAGGCGCCGGGGGCGAGGTCGCCGATGTTCCAGACCACGGCGTTGCCGGCGACGGCGCCGCCCTCGGTGGCGGACTTGAAGGTCGCGCCGGCCGGGATGGCGTCGGTCACCTTGGTGTTGTGGGCCACGCCGTTGCCGGTGTTGGTGACCACGATTTCAAACTTGGCGTTCTGGCCCTGGCGGAGGGTGCCGGGGCACTTCTTGTCGATGGTGAGCGTCGGGGCCTTGACGACCGTGGTGACGCTGTTGCTGTTGGCGGTGAGGCCACCTTCGGCGGAGGCGTTCGCGGAGTTGGTGTAGGAACCGACCTTGTCGGCCTTGACGTTGAACTCCTTGGTGGCGGACTGGCCGGCGGGGAGGTTGCCGATGTTCCACTCGGTGCCGCCGCCCTGGGCGGTGAGGCCTGCCGGCAGCGCGTCCTTGATGACGACGTTGCGGGCGGTGCCGGAGCCGCTGTTGGTGACGACGAGCTTGACGGGGATGTTGTCGCAGAGGCTGACCTCGGCGGGCATGGCCTTGGTGATGGCCAGGGCGGGGGCGACGACGTTGATGGTCATGCAGACCGGGAGGGTGTAGGAGACGTCGCAGCAGCCGGAGTAGGACCCGGCCTTGGCGAAGGAGCCCTTGACGACAATGTCCTTGCTCTGGCCGGCGCCGATGGAGCCGAGGTTGAAGGCGGTCGCGCCGTTGGCGGCGCCCGTGCCCTGGGGGCTCATGCCGGAGACGTTGAAGCCGGCGGGGATCTTCTCATCGACGACGACGTTGTCGAGGGCGCAGGCGGCCAGGTTGGTGACGCGGATGCGGTACTCGGTGGCGCCGTTGACGGTGGCCTCGGTGGGGGCCATCTTCTCGACCATGAGGGCGGAGCCTTCGCGGCGGCCGGTGGGGTAGTAGGCCGTGCTCTGGGCGTTGAAGTTCACCGGGGCGGCGGCGGCGGGGGCGGGCTCGGCCTTGGCGGCGGGAGCGGGCTCAGCCTTGGGGGCGGGCTTGGCTTCGGCCTTCGCCTCGGCCTTGGGGGCGGCCTTGGGCTCGGCCTTGGTGGCCGCGGCGGGAGCAGAGGAGCCGTTGCTCATGTTGTTGATCGGGACCACGACACCCTTGGGTTTTTCGGCGACGGTGCCGCCGGTGGAATCACAGCCCACGATGCCGCCCGCGATGACGGGCAGGACGAGGAGCAAACCCTTGAGACTGTCACGAGTGGTAACCATCCGCTTTCCCTTTCTCAGTGTGTTGGGCGCCTAGAGACCGGTCCATCCGGTTGGCACTGGTACCCCTTGAATTCCGTGGACTTACGTCCTGAAACGGGTACCAGCATAGTTGGTGGGTCCGGAGTGTTCAAGCGTGGGGGGTGAGGAGGAATTCATTTCCCTGGAGGAAAAATCGTAACCCAAATTGGGCAGGCAATTCTTGCATGTTCGTTTTCTGATAGGCACGAACGAAGTGAAGGGCGTAAGCAATTGAATTGGGTGTAGTTAAGTAGCAATTCGAACGTAAACCGAACAAAATCAGAATTTGTGCGAGCGCAGTTGGGTGCAGAATTCAACCCCAGGATGGGGTGCGGGCGATAGAGGTGCGAACATTGCAATACAGGAGAAAGCCATGATGCGTACTCGTGTGATGACGTGCGTTGCGGTTCCGTTGGCCTTGGTGCTGGGGGCGTGCCAGTCCGGGCAGTGCTGCAAGGATGGTGCGGCGAATGCGTCGGCCCTGGGGGCGACGAAGGCGGCGTTCTTTGCCGGGTGGTCGAAGTCTGCGAATACGCCGTTCACGATGGAGCCGCTCTCGAAGGTGGCGTGCGCCTGCGACGACTTCCTGTCGTTTGACGGGATGTCGCAGGAAAAGACGGTGATTTCCGGGTGGAAGACCTATGCCGACATCTGGGGTCCGGGGATGAACGGGTTTACGACGGCCAGCTTGACTGAGGCGAAGCCGCTTCGGACCTGGGCTGGGGACGGGGTGGCGGTGACGGCGTCGCTGGCGCATATCCAGGGGACGATGCCCAATGGTCAGAAACTGGACATGCTGGGGCACCTGACGCTGGTGTATAAGTGGGACAAGGGCGCGTGGCACGTGGTGCATGAGCACATGTCGATGCCTGTGAAGGAGTGACGCGGGCCTCAAAGGCGATGGCAACCCGACAATTGCCCCCTCCCATGTGGAGGGGGTGTTTTTTCCACCTCGTCTGGTAACAGGTCGGGTATTTCCGGAAAGAAAGTTGTGCGAGGCCCCAAGATGATGTATGCTGTTCTTCTCTGTGGGCGTCGAAGGGCGTGGGCGGTGTCCGTGCAGGCATAGTCCGTCGGGGTGAGCGTGCGGAGTGAGAACGCCGGCAGTTCTTGTCGGCGGGTGGCGAGCGCGGGTTGCGGGTGGTGGGCGATCGACATGGAGTCAGCCATGCAGGCAAAGAAGAAGATCTGGGGCGGGGACGGTCGCGGCGGATTTACGCTGATCGAGCTGCTGGTGGTGATTGCGATCATCGCGTTGCTCATCGGCATCCTTGTGCCCGCGCTCGCGAAGGCGAGGCTGCTTGGGCGGTCGCTGAAGGAGCAGTCTGCGGGTCACCAGCAGATCGTTGCGTACGGCGCGTACGTCACGGACATGCGTGACGCGACGCTGGTTGCTGCGCCGCACTGGGCGTGGAACCACGTGACGCCGATGCGTGTGCAGTACGGCATGTACCCGCCGGATCCGTGGGAGCGCGGGAAGTTCATGCAGGGCTCGATCACGAAGCAGTGGACGTGGATCTTCGTCGGTGCGACCGGCTACAAGCATGACGTGCTGCAGCTCAATGCGAGCACGTATGCCGACTTCTTCCGTCGTCCGAGCAGCCCGGCGGGCACGGGTGAGTTCAACGATTACGGTTCGGACACGTACCCCGCGGCGTTGTCGTTCCACCCGTCTCTGGGTTACAACGGCGTGTTCGTGGGCGGCGCGTTCACGCACGGCGGGTTCCGCGGGCTCAAGTACTGCAACCAGTACCACCCGGCCGACGGCACGACGCACAGCACGTACGGGCATCCGACACCCTCGCCCAACCCGAGGGTTTCGGGCGGCATGTTCTACCTGAGCAAGGCGTCGGACGTGAAGTTCCCCAGCACGCTGGTGACCTTCGGTTCTGCGCGTGGCGGCGACGTGCGTGACGGCGGGTTCTGGTCCTGGGGTGCGGCGGACCCCAACCCGACTTCGATCACCACGATGCAGCCTGGGTACTTCCTCATTCGTGCGCCGCGGGCGCACCCGGTGGGGCGGGAGCTTGGGTGGGGAGCGCCGACCACGCTGGGCGGCGGCTGGCTGAGGCCGACGGGCCCCACGGGTCCGGCTGCGAAGTTTGACTCCAAGAGCGTGACGGTTTCCAACTGGGGCAACATGGACTTCCGGTGGCAGGACAAGGCGACCACGGCGATGTTTGACGGGTCGGTCAAGATGCAGAGCGTCGAGGACCTGGATGACATGCGCAAGTGGTCGAACTATGCGACGACGCCGAACTGGACGTTTGTCCCGCAGTAAGCAGGTCGCACGATCGAGGCATTCCGGAGCCCCGGCCGCGAGCGGCCGGGGCTTTTTCTTTGGGGTCATCCTTTGCCCGGGCCGGGCGGGCCGGGCTTACTGTGGGCAACGACCATGGCAGCACACACATCGACGTTTCTTCGGGAGATGGACTGGCGCGGGCAGGTGCAGCCGAACGGTTGCACGGACCCGGCGGGGCTGGATGCGCACCTGGCGCAGGCGGGGCGGAGGGCGTACGTGGGGTTTGATCCCACTGCCGACAGCCTGACGATCGGCAACCTGGTGGGCATCATGGCTCTGGCGCGGTGGCAGCGGTGCGGGCACACGCCGGTGGCGGTGATGGGCGGCGGCACGGGCCTGATCGGCGACCCGAGCGGCAAGAGCGCCGAGCGCACGCTCAACACCGAGGAGGTCGTGCGGAGCAACGTGGAGAAGATCCGGGGGATCTTCGAGCGAGGCGAGCTGTTTGAAAAGGGCAGCGCGAGCACGGACGGCGGGGCGCTGCGGATCGTCAACAACATCGACTGGCTGGGGAAGCTTGGTTTCCTGGAAGCCTTGCGCGACATCGGCAAGCACTTTTCGGTCAACATGATGATCCAGAAGGACTCGGTGAAGGAGCGGCTGCACAACCGGGACCAGGGGATTTCGTACACCGAGTTCAGCTACATGATTCTGCAGGCGTACGACTTCTTCTGGCTGCGCCAGCACGAGGGCGTGAGCGTGCAGATGGGCGGGAGTGACCAGTTCGGGAACATCGTGACGGGTATCGACCTCATCCGCAAGAAGGCCGTGCCGGGCTCAGCGACCAAGGACATCACGGGTCACTTGCCGGAAGTTGCGCCGGCTGCCAGGGTGGATGCGTTCGGGCTTACGTGGCCGCTGGTGACCAAGGCGGATGGCGGGAAGTTCGGGAAGACGGAGTCTGGGGCGATCTGGTTGTCATCGCACCGGACGAGTCCGTTCGCGTACTCGCAGTTCTGGCTGAACGCGGCGGACGCGGACGTGGTGCGTTTTCTGAAGACGTTCACGTTCCTGTCCCAGGAAGAGGTCGGCGCGCTGGAGCACAAGGTGAAGACCGAGCCGGGGGCGCGGGAAGCGCAGCGGGTGCTGGCGCGGGAGGCGACGGCGATCATCCACGGGAGGACGGAAGCGGCGAACGCCGAGGGCGCGGCGAGGGCGCTGTTCAGCGGGGAGATTTCCGGTCTGCCCCTGGCGACGCTGGAGGAGGTGCTGGCGAGCGCGCCGAGCAGCACGCACGGCAGGTCGCTGCTCGAGGCCGGGGTGCCGCTGCTGGACCTCCTGGTTGACACGAAGCTTGCGGCGTCCAAGCGTGAGGCGAAGGAGTTCCTCGGCTCGGGCAGCGTGAGCGTGAACGGGCGGAAGGCGGGGGCGGAGGAGAAGGTGGGGACGAGGGACCTGCTGCACGGGACGATCATCGCGCTGCGTCGCGGGAAGAAGCAGTGGCACGTGACGCGGTGGGGGTGATGTCCGCGTGGCTGCGCGGAGTCTTCGGTGCGTGGCGGTTGAGGGATTACCGGGTTCAGCGGGGGCCGGAGAGGGCGCTGGGGTCGATGATCTCGATGCGGCCCTTGGCGAGGTCCCAGCGGATGGCCTTGGCGGCGAGGGGTTCGCCGGAGCGGGGGTCTGAGACGAGCACGTCGCCGCCGGTGGTGTCGGTCGCTTCGAGGATGCCGAGGGGCGCGTTGTAGATCGCGATCTGGCTGGTCATCTCGCGGCCCTGCGAGCGTGCCCAGACGTTGCCTTCGGCGCGTGCGCTTGAGAGGCGGCGGGTCTTGAGGTCTTCCTCGACGGCGGCGGTGAGGTGGTCGCACTCCAGTTCGGTGAGGGCCGAGTCGGCGAGGCGGCGGTGGACCATGCGGACGGAGCCTTCGAGGTTGGCGCTGCCGGCGGAGAGGTCGAGCGTGGCGTTCTGCCTCCAGGTGAAGAGCGCGTCGCCTTTGCTTGATCCGGGGAGTGCGCCGTCCTGGGTTTCGCGTGAGCCTGTGGCGGGGAGCACGGCGTGCTCGAGGTCGGGCCGGTGGTCGGAGTTGAGGAGTTTGCCGGGGCCCGGGACGTGCACGGTGCGGGTGCGGTTGTCGGCGGAGACGGACTGCCCTTCGACGTAGAGGGTGCGGCCCTCGACTGTGTCGCCGTTCAGCGGCCCTCGGCGGAGTTCGAGGCGGACTGGGTTGGCGGGGTCGGGGCTTGTGCCGGAGGCGGTGAGCACGCGGCGGCTGCCGGTGCCGACGGCGGCGAGGAGGGGTGCGGGGGGCTGGCCGGCGTGCTCGACGGCGGGCGGGGGTGTGGGCTGCTCGTCCGTGTGTTCGAAGGCGACACGGATCTGGTCGGCGCGGACGCTGGAGTCCTCGCGGTCGCTGCCGGGGCCGGAGCGGGCCCGGAAGCGGGCGTCGCCGTCGACGGCGAGGGCGCCGTCGGTGTCGCTGAAGGACATGGAGCGTGTCCACGCGGCTTCGATGGACGGGGCGGCGGGGTCTGCGGGGGTGCGGGCAAAGTCCCCGGGGCCGTCGGCGGAGACGGTGTTCTTCGCGCCGTTGAGGTCGATGGTGGCGCAGCGGAGGGTGGCGTCCTGCTGCTGGACGACGGCGGGGGCGCCGGTGAGGTGCGCGGTCTTGTCACGGGCCTGGACCGTGAGGGTGTTGCCGGAAGCGCCGAGGCCCGACTTGCCCTTGAACGTGAAGCCGTTGGTGGCGGTGAGGGACTCGATGACACCGCCGGTGAGGATGGAATCGCCGGCGGGCGCGGTCTTGCTGCCCGGCGCAGCCAGGGTCGCGGCGATGTTCTGGGCCGCGAGGGACTCTTCCGCGCGGGTGGCGAGCGCGTTGCCGGAGGCTTCGACGAGGCGTGGGACGGGGGCGCCGCTGTCGCCGGCGGGCGGGTCGAAGGCGACGTGGATCGTGTCACCCTTGAATTCACCACCCTTGCCGTCGTTGGCGCGGGCGCGGCCGACGAGCTGCACGGTCTTGACGGGGCTGCGGTTGGGAGCGGGCGCTGACCGGGTGGCGGCCTGGGCGGAGGAGGGGGGGAAGAACTCGGCGATGGCGCTGTCCGCGCCGATGGCGAGGGTTCCCTGGGTGCCTGTGATGTTGCCTACGAGCGTCGCGCGCTGGAGCGCGGCGTGCCTGTCGCGCAGCGTGTCGAACTGGAACTCGGCCTGGTCGGTCCAGGCGATGGTTGCGGTGGGCTTTGGCTCATCCTGGCCCTCAAGCTTGCCCTCTGCACTCTCCAGCATTCCTTTGCCGGGGATGCGGACCTGGGCGCGTTGGGCGTCGATCTCGAAGGCGATGGCGGAGGCTCGGCCGGCGCCGCGCATGGAGAGTGAGGCTGGCGCCGCGGGGGAACCGCTGAGTTCGATCTGCTCACGGGTCGCGGCGAAGCGGAGGCGGGTTCCGCGGGCGGCGAGGCCTGCCGTGGGGTCGTCGAGTGTGACGGTGCTGTTCGCCGACGCGAGCTGGACAACGGATTCGTCGCGGTCCAGCTGCTCGGGTTTCTGATCGACGCGCTGCACGAGGAGCGGGCCTTTCCAGAACACGGTCACGTCGTCGGCGGGGTGGTTGGCGGTTGCCGGGGCTGCTGGTGCGGGTGTGGTTGCGGCCTGCGGGGGCGTGCCGGTTGGTGGGTTGGTTGGCGGGTTGCGGGGCGGAGCATCCGGGTTTGTGGGTCCTGGTTCGATGCTGGCGAACGCGTTGCCGAGGGTGCGCGTCCAGCCGAGGACCTCTTCGGCGTGAACGACGCGGTCCCCCTGGCGGACTTCCACGGAGTCTGAGGCTGTGAGGGTGTAGAAGCGTTCTTCGGGCGGGGGGGCGGGTTCAGCCCTGGGCTGGGGCGTGGTGTTCGCTGCGGGCTGGGCGGGCGCGGGCTGGGGCGGCGTCGCGGGGGCTGTCGATGCGGGGGTGCCACGGTCGCTGGCGGGGCCGTGCGGTGCGCCGCGGATGACGATGGGTTCCAGGAGGGAGGCGACGTGGAGCTGGTCGAGGCGCTGGGTGGTGGGGTCAAACTGGACGGAGACGCCCCGGCCGTGGAAGGCGACGCGCGGGGTGGAGGCTTTGACGTCTTCGGGGAGGTCGAGCTGGCCCAGGGCCCAATCGACGGAGACGCGGGAGGTGGTGAGGTCGAGCTCGGGGGTCGTGTCGTCGAGGGCGGGGCGGGCGCCGTCGGGGGTGGCGGCGAAGACGCGGATGCGGACGTTTCCTTCGAGCGATCCGTCTGTGGGCTGGGCGTTTTCGGCGGGGGCGGTGAAGCGTCCCTTGTCGGCCCGCACGTGGATGGAGCGGCCGTCGTGCTGGAAGAACCAGGCGCTGGGGGCTGTGAGTTCGTAGCGGCGGTCGGGGAGCGGGTCGGACCGGTCGGCTGTGACCTGGCCGGCGATGTGTGTGGGGTCGTTCTTGTCGACGTACTGGGCGAAGAAGCCCTTGCCCTTGCCGATCGCGGCGTTGGCGGGGCCTCCCGGGTTCGACCTGATGCTGGAGAAGTCGCGGATGTCGGGGGCGGTGGGGGGCGCGGTGTTCTGCTCCCGGGCCTGCGGCGTGGCGTGGTTTCGCCAGGCGATGATGGCGACGATGCCCACGAGCACGACGCCCGAGGCCGCCGCGAGCGCGACGGCGCGTGGGTGTGCGGCGCCGGCGCGGCGGGCGAGGGTGGCGGGCGTGGGGGGCATCAGGAGTGGTCCTCCACGAGGCGGAGGGCGATGAGGTCCTGCACGTCGAGCATGCCGACGGGGCGGCCCTTGTGGTCGACGATGGGGATTTCGTCCTGTCGGAACTCGCGGAAGAGGCGGACGGCGTCTGCGACCATGGCGGAGTCCGGCAGGGTGCGCGGGGAGCGGGTCATGACTTCGCTGATGGGCCTGGCGACGGCGGCGGCGTCGCGCTGGATGAGCCGGCGGAGGTCTCCGTCGGTGAAGATTCCAGCGAGGGCGCCGGTGGAGTGGTCGACGAGGACGAGTGCGCCGGGGCGGCGGCCGACGGCCTCGGCCCGCTTGAGGGCTTCCAGGACGGAGAGGCGTGCGTCGGCGACGGGGAGGATTGCGCCCGGCCTGGCGGCCTTGTCGCGGTCTGCGGCGCGCCAGCGCATGACGTCGGTGACGGGCCGGAGGAGGCTGCCGAGGCTGCCGCCGGGGTGACGCTTCGCGAAGTCGGTGTTGGTGAAGTTCCGTCGGCGGGCGGCGGCGAGAGCGAGGGCGTCGCCGAGGGCGAGGGTGGCGGTGGTGCTGCTGGTGGGTGCGACGAACTGGGGGGCCCCGGCCTCTGCGGCGATGGGGAGCGTGAGGGCGACGGTGGCGAGTCGGGCGAGCGAGCTCTCCGCGCCCTTGCCGGCGCCGGTGATGGAGATGATGGGGAGGTTGTCCTGCTTGAGGATGGCGGCGAGGTTGATGACCTCGTGGGTTTCGCCGGAGAAGCTGATGCAGACGGCGAGGTCGGCGGGGCGGAAGCGTCCGAGGTCGCCGTGCGCGGCTTCGCTGGGGTGGATGGGGTGGCTGGGGATTCCGAGGCTGGCGAGCGTGGCCGAGATCTTGGCGCCGACGTGGCCGGACTTGCCGAGGCCGGAGACCTGGACGGTGCCGCCCGCCTCGGCGCAGCGGACGATCATGTCGACGGCCCTGGAGAAGGAGGCGTCGAGCGCGGCGGCGAGGTCGGTGACGGCCTGGCCCTCGGCCCGCAGGATGGTGCGGGCGAAGGAGAGTTCGTCCGGTGCCCCTTTGGGGGCGGGGCGGGGGGGCTTCTTTGCTTTCGCGGGCTTGTTTTCCACGATGGTGGCCGGGGTTTGGGTTTGGGCCCGGGAGGGGGCCTGTTGGACGGTGGGGGGCTGCCGCGTGCCGGGCATCGGGAAGAGTAAACTGATCGGAGGCGTTTGTCGCGTCGGGAGCACCCCCCGGCGGCCCGAAAGAGGGGAGAAAGGACCGTGCCCGTGAGCGATGAATACCGCGTGAGGCTGGAGGCCTTTGAGGGGCCGCTGGACCTTCTGCTCTTCCTGATCCGGAAGAACGAGGTGGACATCCACGACATCCCGATCGCTGCGATCACGGACCAGTACGTGGGGATGGTGGGGCAGCTGCAGGGGGCGGACGCGGCGCGGCTGGACATCGACGCGGCGGGCGAGTTCCTGGTGATGGCGGCGACGCTGATGGAGATCAAGAGTCGGATGCTGCTGCCCAAGCCCGTGCAGGCGGCGGCGGTGGACGGGGCGCCGGCGAAGCCTGCGGAGGACCCGCGGGCGGAGTTGGTGCGGCAGCTGCTGGAGTACAAGCGGTTCCGCGATGCTGCGGACGACCTTGAACGGCGGAACAGCGAGTGGCAGCGGCGGTTCCCGGCGGGGCGTGCGCACGTGGACGACGGCGCGATGCAGCAGGCGATGGCGGGCGAGCCGGACGTGGAGGTCGAGGATCTGGACCTGCTGGACCTCATTGAGGCCTTCAAGAAGGTGCAGGAGACGGTGAACTTCGAGCGCCTGGGCGACCACCAGGTGACGTATGACGACACACCCATTGAGCTCCATGCGCAGGACATCCTTTCCCGGCTGCACGATCAGCGGGGGCGGGCGAGCGCGGGCGAGGGTGGGCTGGTGCCGGCGGGCGCAGAGATGGAGTTCCGTGACGTGTTCACCGGGCGGACGCGGGGTGAGTCTGTCGGGTTGTTCCTTGCGCTGTTGGAGCTTGTGAGGAACCGGAAGGTGCGGGTGCGGCAGGACAAGGTCGAGGGTTCGATCTGGCTGAGCGCGCGCGAGGAGGAGGCTGCGGCGGCGGAGGGTGCGGCGGGTGTGGAGGGGGCATCGGCAGCGGCGGAACCGCCGGCGGGTGCATGATGTCTGAGCGGCCTGGCGAGCCTCGGGTGGATGCGGGGTCGGCGGCGCTGCGGGGAGAGGCCCTGTGGTGGCGTGCGGTGGCGGTGCTGCTGCTGGTGTTGGGCGGTGTGATGGCTTTGCTGCTGGTGCGCGAGGTGCGGTCTCACCGGGCCGACAATGAGCGGTTTGAGGTTTTGCAGCGGCAGGTGGAGGCGTTGGGGGGAACGCTGCTGGGGCAGCGGGTGGATGATCTGACGCTGGTGGGGCCTGGCGGGGAGGTGCTGCAGACGTCGTTTGCCGGCGGGCCGTGCACCCTGGTGGTGCTGCTCAGCGAGCACTGCGGGGCCTGCGAGGCATCGGCGCCGGCGTGGGCGCAGGTGACTGCGAAGCTAGGGGCGGAGGGGGTACGGACGTGCATGGTCGTTTCGGACTCGGGTTCGCCCCCACAGGCGCTGGCGCGGTGGGCGGGCCTTGCGCCGCACGCGGCCCGGGATGCGGAGCGGACGTGGTTGAGGCAGGTGCCGGGCGTGCCCGCGGGCGTGCTCGTTGACAGCGGCGGGGTGGTGCGGCGGTTGTGGCTGCGTCCCATTTCGGGCGAGGACGTGGAGGGCGTGGTGGGAGCGGTGCGGCAGGAGCTTGCGGCACCGCCCCGGTAGCGGGCGTGGGAGGCGGGAGTTCATGCTGATACGCGCCGCAGAACCTCGTGACGCGCCGGCCATCGGGCAGATTCTGCTTCCGATTGTGCGGGCGGGTGAGACGCTGGCGATGGACCGCGGGATGTCGGAGCGTGAAGCGGTCGCGCAGTGGGCGGGCCCGGGACGCGTGGCGTTCGTTGCGGAGGCTGGCGGGGAGGTGTTGGGTGTGTACTACATCCGTCCGAACCAGGGGGGAGGCGGCTCGCACGTGTGCAATTGCGGGTACGCGACGGCTGTGGGCGCGACGGGCAGGGGCGTGGGGCGGGCGATGTGCGAACACTCCCTGGTGCAGGCGCGGTTGATGGGCTACCGGGCGGTGCAGTTCAACTTCGTCGTGAGTTCCAACGCGCGGGCGGTGGCGTTGTGGCGGTCGTGCGGGTTTGCGGAGGTGGGGAGGTTGCCGGGCGCGTTTCTACATCCGACGCTGGGGTGCGTGGACGCGCTGGTGATGTTCCGGGCGGTCTAGAGAAAAGCACAAGCCCCGGCGTCGGGCCGGGGCTTGTGGTGGGAGGCTGGGTTCATATCAGTATGCGCCGGAGGGCCAGCAGAGGCTGGGGTTCTGGCAGGCCTTGAGGGCGTAGCAGGAGTTGGAGTAGGTCACGCCGTTGGGGCAGGTGACGGGGTTCCAGACGTCGAGGCAGACGATGCCTTGGCCGCAGGGGCCGCCGCCGGGGCGGGCGGCGGAGGCGGAGCCGGCCCAGAGGGCGACGGCGGCGATGGCCGCGACGCCGGCGAGGACGGAGGTACGGAGGAGGTTCTTGTTCATTTCGTTTCCTTTCACGTGGGACGCGGGTGGTGTGCCCCGGTTGCGAGGGGGCGCTGGGCAGCATACCGCGGGGCGGTGGTTGTTGCAAGGGGCGGCGTTTGGCGCGTCACGCCGTAGCGTTGCGGGATGCGGTGTAAGTTATTTCACAGCAACAACGCGGCGTGTGTTGTGTGCGTCGTTCACACTCACAAGTATGGGTTTGTACTTCTTTGGGGTCTGGTTTGGATCCAGGGGTACCGGGGTGACCTTGAAGGCGATTTCGCCGGTCAAGAGCAGTTCGAACTTGTGGTCTTTGGCGTCACCGGTGGCGCGGGCGGCCTGGGTGTTGGTGTCGGCGAGGGTGGCGGCGTTCACTTGTTCGAAGGTGATGACGTAGCTTCGGGAATCACCGGCTTCGCGTTCGAACTTGATCTTGACATCGGCGGTGCCGTCTGCGGCGACGGTCGGTTCGGCGGGGGAGAAGGAGAGGGAGACGGCGGGGACGGATTCGACGCGCAGGCCCCGCCGATCGCCGGAGGCGACGCGTCGGTTGATGGCGACAACACCGTTGTAGAAGGAGCCGGACTCGTGGTAGGTCACGATGTCGGCGAGGGCCTGGTCGATGGAGTACTGGTCCACTCCCTGCGACATGCCGGTGGTGATCGTGGAGAGCTTCTCCTGGCGTTCGGCGCGGATGGCGTCGACGATGGCCCAGGCGAAGGCGTTGGTGTACACCTGCTCTCTGACGGCGGTGCGGGTGCCGCTGGAGATTGCGGAGATGGCTGAAAGGATGTTCTTGGTGCCGACGGGAGAGATGATGGATGCGACGGCGGAGGTTGCGGTTGAGGTGGTGGAGAAGCCGAGTTCCAGGGTGTCCTGGGTGCCGATGATCTCGGAGAGGTGCTTTGACACCATGGTGTCTGATTGCTTGACGAGGAGCATGATGAAGCGGTTGCGGTTGATCTTGTCCTTCTGGGCGGCGTCGTAGGCGGTGCTGGAGGACTTGCGGTTGCTTTCGGAGACTTCGGCGCGGGCGGTCATGACGAGTTCGCCCTGGAGCTGGGCGACGAGGTCCTGGTTCTGCGGGGTCGCGCTCCTGCTGGCGGCGTCGATGGCGGTCTGCAGCGCGAGCTGGCGGGAGTTGTCGGGGGCGAGCATGGCCATGCTTGCGGCGAGGGCGTCGTCGCTTTGCGAGTGAGCCATGGAGACTTGCCGGCCTGCGGCCTGCTGGTCCGGGAAGCGGAACTTGTAGGGGTTGATCTGGCCGATCGGCGAAACGCCGTCGCCGTCCTTGTCCGTGAAGAGCGGCTCCACCCTGTACCAGTTGGCCATGTTGGCCTTGTCGAGCCCCGAGCAGCCTGCGAGGGGGACTGCCAGGAGAGCGAGTATCGAAAGCAACATGATGTTCCGTGCGCGCATAGTCGGCTCCTTGCAGGCATGCATGCTACAAGGACATCACGGTTGCTGCAGCGTTCAATAGAACAAGGAGTTACAACAGATCAGATGATAATATCCGTTGTATTTTCCAGGCCCTCGGTGAGGACGCGGGGGCCGGCTTCGGTGATGAGGACGTCGTGCTCGTAGTGCACGGTGAGGGAGCGGTCGGCGGAGAGTTCGGGCCAGCGCTGTGCCATGGGGGCGGCGCCCTTGTCCAGGAGTTCGCCGGTGCCGACGGCGATCATGGGTTCGACGGCGATGAGGGTGCCGGGGAGGCACTTCTGGTTGACCTCGGTCCATTCGCCGGGGAAGTCGGGCATTCGGTTGGCGACGAAGGGTGGTCCGTGGAGCGTGGGGCGGTTGCGTTTTTCGTCGAAGAGGCCGTGGCCGCCCAGGCCTCTGACGAGGTGGAAGCCGTACTCGGTCTCGACGATCGATTGGACGCGGCGAGCCCAGGCGGCGTAGGTCTTGGCGGGGTGGAGTTCCTTGACGCCTTCGGCGAGGGACTTTTTGCCGCACTCCATCAGGCGGGCGGCGAGGGGTGCGGGTTTGCCGATGCTGTAGGTCCAGGCTGCGTCACCGACCCAGCCCTTGAACCAGACGCCGATGTCGACCTTGAACAGGTCGCCTTCGCGCAGTTCTCGGGGGAAGTAGCCGGCGGTGCCGTGGACGACGCACTCGTTGACGGAGAGGCAGGCGTGGCTGGGGAAGGGTGGGAGGCGGCGGGGCTGGGGGGTGTAGCCCAGGAAGCAGGACTTGGCGCCCTGGTCGGCGAGCTGCCTGGCGATGAAGGCGTCCACCTCGGGCAGTTTGAGGCCTGCGTGGAGGAACGCGGCGACGCGGCGGTGGGTCTCTACCACGACCTGCGCGGCGGCGTAGGCGAGGTCGGCGTCGATGTGCTGGGGTTTGCTCGCGGGGGGCATGAAGGGCGATGGTAGAGGACTAACGGGTGTGGACGACTTGGCCGCCGGCGATGACGCACTCGACCGGGTTGCCGCCCAGCTCGTAGGCGAGGTGTCGTTCGTCGGTGTGGCGGAGCAGGATGAGGTCGGCGCGGGCGCCGGGGGTGATGGTGCCGCGGTCTGTGAGGCCCAGGAGGGCGGCGGCGTTGGCGGTGCAGGCGTTGATGGCTTCGGCGGGTGAGAGGCCGCAGTGGCGGACGGCGAGGGCGATGGCGAGGGGCATGGAGGCGCTGGGGGCGGAGCCTGGGTTGCAGTTGGTGGCGAGGGCGAGTGCGCCGCCGGCGTCGACGAATCGTCGGGCGCGGGCGGAGCGGCCGCCCAGGTGCAGTGCGCAGATGGGGAGGATGACGGCGAAGGTGGGGGAGGCGGCGAGGGCGTCGAGGTCGGCGTCGGTGGAGGCTTCGAGGTGGTCGACGCTGAGGGCGCCGAGGCGGATGGCCTCGCGGACCATGCCGAGCGGATTGAACTGGTCGGCGTGGACGCGGAGGGGGTGGCCCAGGGCCTTGGCGCGTTCGAAGAGCTCGACGGTGGCGTCCAAGGGCCAGGCGGCGTTCTCGCAGTAGGCGTCGATGGGGATAGAGGGGAACTCGGCGTGGACGGCGGGGAGTGTTTCGTGGATGGTGCGGCGGATGAAGTCCTGCGCGGGGAGGTCGGGGTCCAGGGCGTGCGCGATGAGGGCGGTGGGGAGGAGGGAGGTGGGGCCGTGCGGCGCGGGGCGCTGCGCGTTGGCCTGCGCGATGACCCGGAGCATCTTGAGCTCGGATTCCGTGGAGAGTCCGTAGCCGGACTTAACTTCCAGCGTGGTCGTGCCCTGGGGGAGGAACCACTGTTCGCAGCGTGTGCGGAGCTGTGTGAGGAGGGACTGGGGCGTGGCGTCCCGGACCGCTCGCACGGTGGACATGATGCCGCCGCCGGCCTTCAGGATGTCGAGGTAGGACGCTCCCTGGAGTTTCTGCTGCCATTCATCGGTGCGGGAGCCTGCCCAGAGGGCGTGGGTGTGGCAGTCGATGAAGGCGGGCATGAGGACGCGCCCGTGGGCGTCGATGCCGGGTGGGCCGGGCAGGGGCGTGGTGGAGACTTCTGCGATGAGTCCGTCCTGTGTGCGGACGTCGGCCCGGGGGAGGACGCGGAGGGCGCCCAGGGCGTTGCCCCGCAGGGGGCCGGGCGCGGGCGCGGTGATGACGCGGGCGTTGCGGATGAGGACGTTCATTCAGTCACGTCCTTTAGCGCCCCTGGTGGATCCATCGGCGAGGGGTCCCAGGGTGAGGCCCATGAGGGCGTGGAGGAACAGGTGTGCGGCGGCACGGGCGGTTCGGCCGGAGCCAGGGTTGGCGTGGTCGTGCGGCTCGTCGTGGGCGGGGCAGAGTTCCATGAAGTCCATGCAGCGGAGGCGGGGGTCGCTGGCGACGAGCATGACGGCGCGTGCCGCCTGGCGGACGGAGATGCCGGCGGGGTTCACGGCGCTCACGCCGGGGGCGTGGGAGGCGTCGAGCACGTCGAGGTCGAAGGAACAGAAGATGTGCTGCGCGGCCCCTAAGGGTTCCAAGAGGGGGGCGTCGTCGTGTTCGGTGCCTACCCACTCGGCCCAGTCGTCGTCGGCGACTTCGCCTCCGTGGTCGTGGAACCACTGGACGTGTTCGCGCGTGTTGGCGAGTGGGTTGAAGCCTGCGCAGAGGAGGGGATGGACGGCGCAGGCTTCGATGAGCCGGCGGAAGGGCATGCCGCTGCCGGGGGTGTCGCGGACGTCGAGGTGGGCGTCGAAGTAGAGCCCTGCGAGGGCTCCCGGGCGCGCGGTGTCGCGGAGGTGTTCGTGGACGGCGCGGACAAAGGGGAAGGTGAGGTCGTGGCCGCCGCCGATGGCGATGGGGAAGAGCCCGGCGTCGAGGAGCGCGCGTGCGGCTTCCGTGACGCGGCGGTGGGTTTCGTGGAGCGAGGCTTCGGTGTGGCCGTGTGCGGGTTCGACGTCGCCCGCGTCGAAGACGCGGGGCCAGTCCCAGCCTTCGGGTTCGGCGACGCCGTAGCGGGCGAGGGCTGCGCGGAAGGCGCGCGGGCCGGCGCTGGCGCCCGGTCGGCCGTGGTTGAGGCGTACGCCGGTGTCGTCGGGGAGGCCGAGGAGGGCGGCTCTGCAGCCGGTGGGGAGGGCCTTCTGGATGTGCGCGGCCATGCGGGCGTGCGGGATCGCGTCGGGCCAGACGCCTGGTTTGCAGTAGGGTGCCTGCACGGGCGAGTGTAGTTCACGTACGATGCGCGGATGTCACCCGGGAGCGACCACGCAC
Source organism: Phycisphaerales bacterium (assembly GCA_046350475.1). GTDB lineage: Bacteria > Planctomycetota > Phycisphaerae > Phycisphaerales > UBA1924 > BJHL01. The sequence goes on from JAXMAJ010000001.1 coordinate 1,661,255, forward strand.
AGGCCCACGCGCCGATCCGGCTGAACCTGCGGTCGCTGCAGCAGCTGTTCTATTCGCTGGACCCCAGCCCCTTCCGCGACCGGGACCTTGACCCCGAGGCGGCCCGGTTCATCATCGAGGAGGCGGAGGACCGGGCGGGCGATGAGCGGATCCGCATCGTGCTGCACATGCCCGGGGAGGACGCGGCGAGGGCGGGCTTCGTCGAGGGCGCGATCCACAACTACTTCGTGCTGCTGGGGCAGAGCGAGGAGCGTCGGCTGCGGATGATCTTCCGGGAGGGGCGGTGGGCGCTGGCGGTGGGGGTGGTGGCGGTGTTCGTGATCTTCACGGTGGCGGAGTTTCTTTCTTCGTACATCCAGCAGGCGCAGCCGGCGAGCGGGCTGCTGAGGACGGTGGGCGAGAGCCTGGTGATCCTGGGCTGGGTGGTGCTGTGGCGTCCGGCGGAGCTGCTGTTGTACGACTGGTGGCCGGTGCGCAGGAGGATCCGGCTGTACCGGCGGCTGGCGTCGTCCAGCGTGGAGTGCACTTCGGGCGAGTGACGGTCCGGGGCTCAGCCGCCGAGGCGGCGGTGGTTGGCCTTGCGCACCAGGGCGTCGTCGATGAGGTCCACGATGTCCTCGTGGAGTTCGCGTGCCTCGGTGGTGGCGTTGTTGCTGCCGTTGGGCAGGTCGTTGATGAGGATGGAGAAGATGTAGCGTTCGTTGTTCACGGTGTCGGTGACGTAGCCGGAGAGGCTGCGGACGCCGTTGATGTACCCGCTCTTGGCGCGGACCTCGTTGGTGAGGCGTTTGCTCTTGAAGCGCTTCTCGAGGGTGCCGGTGCCGGGGGCGGCGAGGCTGTCGACGAATCGGGTGCCCCAGGGCTTGTCTGCGCAGGCCTTGAGCCAGCGGGCGAGGGTCATGGGTGTGACGCGGTTGTCGCGGGAGAGGCCTGAGCCGTCGGAGATGGTGGTGGCGGCGGCGGCTTCGGGGCCCAGTTCCTGGGAGATCATCATGCGGAGGACGGCGCTGCCGGTGCTCCAGCTGCCCGGGTCCTTGGTGACATCGTGGCCCATGCGCTTGAGGAGGCTCTCGGCGTAGAGGTTCTGCGACTCGACGTTGCAGTGGGTGATGATGTCGACGAGGGGTGTTGTAACGACGGCAACCACGCGGCCCTTGTCGAGGGGTTCGTCCTGCGTCGCGAGGCGGACGCCCTTGGGCAGGTCGGGGTGGGCCGCCGTGCCGGTGAGGATCACGCCGTGCTGGGAGATGTCGGAGGCGAGGATGTTCCCGAAGAAGGCGGGCACGTTGCGGATATTGACGAAGGTCGGGGTGGGGGCTGCGGTCTTGACGTCCCCGCGCAGCGAGAAGGTGTTGCAGGCGAAGCCGTCGAGGAAGGTGGGCTCCCGGGCGGGCAGGTTGCTGCGGATGAAGCAGTCGGTCTCGGTGGAGCGGGCGATCCAGTATGAGTTCTTGCCCTTGGTGACGGTCTTGGACTTGGCGCAGTCGATGTGGAGCCAGGGTGCGGCGGGCTCGGTGTCGCAGATGGGGAGGGAGCCCTGCCCGGCGGGGTTGGGGCGTGGGAAAATGGCGAGGGTGTTGGCGTGGAAGTTGAGGCCGCTGACCTCGGCGGAGTAGGTTTCTTCGAAGTTCTCGGGGTTCCAGCCGGGGTGGACGAACTGGCGATCGAAGATGCGGTCGTCGATGATGACTTCGCTGATCTGCTGGACGCCCGCCTGCTGGACGGCGCCGGCGAGGGTGTCGACGATGTTGTTGGCGGTCAGCTTGGCGTCCGTCATGCGGAGCATGTCGGGGTCGGCGAGGGACGGGTCTCCGCTGCCGCGGACGATGAGGCGTGTGCCGTCGACGAGGAGTTCGGTCCGGAAGGAGAAGTCGGCTCCCAGCACCATCATGGCTGCGCCGGTGGTGAGCAGTTTCATGTTGGAGGCGGGCATGAAGGGCTCGTCCTGGCGGAGGGAGGCGAGCGTCTGGCCGGTGCCGGCGTCGAGGATGACCACGCCGACGCGTGCGCCTGCGAGGTGTTTCTGGCGGACGAGTTCGTCGAGGTCTCCCTGCAGGACGCCGCCTGCCAGGGAAGGGGATGCGGTGAGGGCGCAGGCGGTGAACAGGGCCGCGGCGGTCCAGCGGCGGAGTGGCAGGTTGCGGTCGGTTGCGGGCACGGGCGGTCCTCCTTGACGGCACGGAAGCGTACCGCGCCCGGAGAGCGCGGCGGTGTTGGGCGCGCAAGTTGATCGGCTAGGACGCGCGGCGTGCTGCAGTCCCGGCGGCGTCGTCGCTCAGGGCGGCGCGGGCGGCGGCGATGGCGAGGATGTTTTCGGCCAGGGACTTGCTGGAGAGCTCCCAGGTGGCCCAGCGCAGGCCGCCGACGACGGGGGCGGCGACGAGCCCGTCACGCACGGGGCGGGTCAGGTGCTTGCGGGGGAGCGCGGTGAGCGCGGACTCGGCGACGGGAATCGCGAGGAGGGGGCGTGAGGGGTCGGGGACCAGGAACGCCCATGCCTGGGTGGGGAGTGTGGGGTGCGTGTAGACCAGTGTCCAGTGCCAGACACCCTGCCAAGCGACGCGCTCGTTCATTCCTGGCACGGCGAGGAGGCACTGGCGGGCGTGGCGGAAGGGGGCGGAGGAGCTGGGCTTGAGTGATTGGACCAGTGCGGCGAGCGTGGGCGCGGCGAAGCGGTTGGCCCACGCCGGGCGTTTGGCGCGGACCTGAACCTTCAGCTTTGTGGACGTTGCCGGACCCATCATCGTGCTCCCCGCAGTCGGGCGGTTCCCTGCCCGAAGCCGATACGTCCGTGTGGGTTAGTATACGCCTGATCGTGTGATCACGTTTCTTGGTGGATCGTGAGCCACGGGTCGTGTTCGGATTGCGGTCGGTAACAAAGGGTTGGTTTGGTGCTGTGTGGCCGCCTTCTGTGGCGGGAGGAGGCAATCATCATGGTCATGCAGCGATCCGCAGAGCCCACCGGTTCCTCCCAAGCCCTTCCTACCGCCCTGGACACGTCTGGCTGCAGGGTGCTGCTGGTGGATGACAACGAGCAGAATCTGGAGTTGCTGCAGGCGTACCTGGACGAGCTCGGGTGCGAGCTGCGGACGGCGCTGGACGGTCCGGAGGCCCTGGACGAGATTGCGAAGCATCCTCCCGACCTGATTCTGCTGGACATCATGATGCCGAAGATGTCGGGGTTCCAGGTGTGCAAGCGGATCAAGGCGGCGCCGGGGACGGCGTCCATCCCTGTGATCATGGTGACGGCGTTGAACGAGGTGGCGGACGTGGAGAGGGCGGTGGAGGTCGGGGCGGACGACTTTCTGACCAAGCCGGTGAATCGCGTGGAGCTGCTGACGCGGGTGCGGAGCCTTCTGCGCGTGGCGATTCTGCAGAAGAAGCTGCAGGAGACGATGCAGCAGGTGCGGAAACTCAGCGAGGGTTGAGTTCGTCGGCGGGTCGCGGCGGTGGATGGGGGTGCAGGCTTGCCAGGCGTTCCCGTGCGGCTTCTGCGAGCCGGACGGATGGCCAGTCGCGTCCCAGCTGTTCACCCCAGCAGTCGGCTTCGTCGAGGAGGCGCGCGATTCGGGAGGCGCGGGCGGCGAGGTCTCCGGTGCGTTCGGCCAGGTCCATTTCGCACTCGGCGCGCAGCGTGCAGCGCACGAGTTCCACCCAGTTCACTGCGGTGGGTCTGCCGGCGGCGCTTTCGATCTCGGCGCGTGCCTGGATGATGCGGAGGGCCCGGTCGGGCTCTCCCTGCGTGCGGATGGCCCAGGCCCAGAGCAGCTCGTGGTAGAGGGCCCACCCGTCCCCGGTGGCGAGGAGGTCGGGTGCGCCGTCCACGGCGAGGCGGGCGTTGCGTTCGGCCTCCTCCAGGTTCTTCTTCTGTGACAGGAGCGTGCGGGCGAGGCGGCCCTGGGCCTTGGTGGTGTAGGTTGAGTGCGGGCCGAGCATGGCCTGTGCGCCGCGGAGCTGTTCGCGGGCGGCGTATTCGGCGACCGGGAGGTCGTTGGCGAGCAGGGCGATGAAGTAGAGGTTGTTCCACCATTCGTAGGTGCCCTGGTCCATGCCGCCGTACATGCTGGTGGAGATTGCGGCGCCGTGCGCGAGGGTGTTCATAGCGGCGTCGAGCCTTCCGGCCATGGCGAGCTGGTACTGGTTCTCGAACATCACGTCGAGCGTCGCCGGCACGACCTGGTCGGTGGGTACGGCGCGGGCCCTGTCCAGGAGGGCGGGGATGCGTGACAGTGCGCGCTGGGGGTCGTCGTCGCCGCACTCGCTGCGGATGATGGCGAGGTCGAGGCGGATCTTGTCGGCTGAGTCCTCCGGGTTTGCCCGTTCCATGTCTGCGCGGACGGCGTTGAGGATGGGGGTGGCGTCCTGGGGGCGGCGCAGGGCGTTCTGACAGGTGACGATGCTGGACCAGGCGCTGCGGAGGAGTGAGGCGTTTTCCGGTTGCGGCAGCCGGCGGATCAAGGCGAGGTCGCGCTGCAGGTCCGGCAGGCAGCCGGTGTACCCGTTGAGGACGAGCTGGGCGTAGTGGAGCTGGCGGGCGGAGAGCGTGCGGGGGTCGTCGTTGCCGTAGACCTGCGCGAGGAGGCCGGCTGCGCGGCGTGAGAAGTCCAGCATGCGCGGGTCGGAGATGCGGTTGGCGGTGGCGCAGAGGGCTTCGGCCATGTCGGCCTGGAGCGTGGGGTCGTCGGGGAAGGAGGATTCGAGGTGGTTGGTTGCGGCGAAGAGGAGGTCGCCGACGGTGGGGGCTCGTCCGGGCGTTGCGGTGCTGGGCCAGGGCTGGGTCTGGAGGAACAGTTCGGAGCGTGGGTTTCCGTCCTGGAACTGCGAGCCCTGGAAGGGGCTGGCGGACCGGAGCATCTGCATGACGAAGGTGGACACCTGCTTGGCGCGGGCGGCTTCTTCGCGGGCGCGGCGTTCGCTGGCGCGGGCGCGGGCGAGGCCGGCGGCGAGGCCGGAGACGCCGAGGATGAGTGCGAGTGCGGCGAGCAGGGCGGCGGCGACGAGCGTGCGGTTGCGGCGTGCGAAGAGGCGTGCCTGGCTGAGCAGGGGCGTGGGGCGTGCGAGGATGGGTTCGAAGCGGAGGACGCGGCGGAGGTCGGCGCCCAGCTGCTCGACGGACTGGTAGCGGTCTTCGGGCTCCCGGGCCATGGCCTTGGCGATCACAGTCTCTATGTCGCCGGCGCATTCGGGGCGGGAGGTTCCGAGGGGGGCGGGCGGCTTGCCGGTGACGAGCTGACCGACCTGCACGGGGGTGAGGCCGGGCTTGCCGAACGGGGTGGCGCCGGAGAGTGCCTCGTAGAAGACGACGCCCAGCGCGTACACATCGGCGCGGGTGTCGAGTGCCTGGACGCCTTGTTCGAAGGCCTCGGGGGGCAGGTAGGCGGGGGTGCCCATGATGTCGCCCGCGCGGGTGCTCTGGGTGGCGTTGCCGGCGTCGAGGAGGCGTGAGACGCCGAAGTCGATGATCTTGGGGTTTCCGGCGCGGTCGACGAGGATGTTGGAGGGCTTGAGGTCGCGGTGCAGCACACCCTTCTGGTGCCCGTGGTGGACGGCGTCGCAGACGCGTGCGAAGAGTTCGAGCAGGGCCCTTGCGTGCAGGCCGCTCTCGCGGCAGTAGGCGTCGAGGGCGCGGGCGTCTTCGACGTACGCCATGGCGAAGTAGGGGATGCTGACGGCCTGTCCCGCGGCGTGGACTCCGGCCTCGTAGACGCGGGCGATGCCAGGGTGGTCGAGGCGGGCGAGGGCCAAGGCTTCCCCCTCGAAGCGTCGCCTGGCGCCGGTGGAAGCGAGGCCCAGGGTGAGCAGCTTGAGGGCGACGGTGCGGTTGAGGGTGGTGTCCAGGGCTTCGAACACGGCGCCCATGCCGCCTGCGCCGATCTGGCGGACGATGCGGTAGCGGCCGATGGAGGCGCCGTCCGCGAGTGGGGCGGGTTCGATGGCGTCGGCGAGCACGGATGCCGGCAGCCCCGTGTCCTCGAGCGCTGGCGCTGGTGCGGCGGACGCCCTGAGCAGGGCGCGGGCTTCGGACCGCAGCGCGGGGTCGTTGGCGCAGGCGGCTTCGACGAAGGCGCTGCGCTGCGGTTCGGGGAGTTCGAGCGCTTCGCCGACCACGGCCTTGGTTCTGAGCCAGAGCGGGTCTTCGCGGGGGCCTTTGGGGGCGTTAGCGGCCATGCGTGGCGTCCGGTTCAGGCCTCCTGCATTTTGCGGAGCAGCCAGGCGCGGGCGACGAGCCACTCGCGGTTGACGGTGCGTGAGGAGACGCCGGTCGCGAGGGCGACCTCTTCGACGGAGAGGCCGGCGAAGTAGCGGAGGTGGACAACTTCGGCGAGTCCGGGGTCGTGCTGTTCGAGCGCAGCCATGGCGTTCTCGAGGGCCAGCCAGTCCATGTCGTCACCCGCGTCCGCGCGGGCGCGGTGGTGGTCGCCGGCCTGGGGGCCACCCTCCGCGATATCAAGCGAGATGCGTTGGGCATTGCCGCCACGTTTTTCGCCCCGGCGTGCCCGGGCGCGGTCGACGAGGATGCGGCGCATGGCGAGGGCTGCGGCGGCGAAGAAGTGGCGTTTGTCGTTCCAGGGCCTGTCGCTGCCGATGAGCTTGAGGTAGGCCTCGTGGACGAGCGCGGTGGGCTGGAGGGTCTGGCCGGCGGGTTCGCGGGCGAGTTTGGCGCGGGCTATCGCGCGGAGGTGGTCGTAGACGAGGGGGAGGAGGTCGGCGGAGGCCCGCTGCTCGCCTCCGGCGGCGCGGGCGAGCAGTTCGGCGATCCGGGCATCCGCGTTTCCTGGTGCTGGTGAGGGGCCGGGTTGGGAGTCCAAGGGGTCCATGGGTGCGGGGCCTCGCCGGCGGGTGGGGCCTGAAGAAAAGAACGCAATCGTGTCGCACGGGGCCGGGAGCCAGCGCTTCTCCCGGCGGCGGCGCCTGACGTGCCGCACAGGAGAAATCGTATGGATTGCCGTCGCGTGCACGCTGGGATGGGTTGCAACGTCCGGAAAACCGGTGTCGTGGTGCTGTGTGCGTTTGCCGGGCTGGCGGTGTCGCCCCGTGCCCACGCCCAGGCGCTGACCACGGCGTTCACGTACCAGGGTGAGCTGCAGAACGGGGGTGCGCCGGCGGACGGGGCCTTTGATCTGCGGTTTCGGTTGTACGACGCGGTTTCGGGCGGGGGGCAGCTGGGCACGACCCAGTGCGTGGACAACGTGACGGTGGTGGGCGGCAAGTTCACGGTGCAGCTTGACTTCGGGGGCCAGTTCGCGGGGCAGCAGCGGTTCCTGGATATCCAGGTACGCGCGGACACGGGGCAGACGTGTGCCAACGCGGCGGGTTTCACCGTGCTGACGCCCCGGCAGGCGCTGACGGCGACGCCGTACGCGGTGTATGCGCCCGGGGCGGGCAACGCGGTGCAGCTGAACGGCCAGGGCGCGTCCTACTACCAGGACGCCGGCAACCTGGCCAGCGGGACGGTGCCGGATGGGCGTCTCGCACCGCAGGTGGTGCGCACGGTCAACAGCAACACGTTCTCCGGGACGAACACGTTCGCGGGGTTCACGACGTTCACGGGCGCGGTGCAGAGCACGAACCCGGCGAGCGTGTACCTGGGCGACGGTGCGGGGCTGAGCGGGTTGTGGCGGTTGGGCGGGAATAGCGGGACGAACCCGGCGACGCAGTTCCTGGGAACGACGGACAATCAGGAGGTGAACGTCCGCGCCAACAACCGGCGGGCGGCCACCGTCACACCGGCGAGTGTTCTGTACGGCGCGGAGCCGGCGGTGACCCCGAGCATCAACCTGGGCGCCGACAACAACTACATTGCGCCGGGGGTTGCGGGCGCGACGATCGGCGGCGGTGGTCTCAACACCGTGAACAACGCGACGCTTGCCAACCAGGCGCGGAACTCCGTGTTCGCGCACATGGGCACGATTGGCGGTGGTTTCGGCAACAAAATCGAGGCAACCGGGGTGACGTCGACCATCGGCGGGGGTGAGTACAACGTCGCGTCTGGTGTGCTGAGCGCGGTGGGGGGCGGCAGCACCAATGTCGCGTCGGGGGTCAACTCGTTCATCGGCGGGGGCATGAACAACCAGGCGTCGGCCGATCAGGCGACCATCGCCGGCGGGCGGAACAACATCGTCTCGACGTTTGACGGCGCGATCGGCGGGGGCGCGTACAACGTCGCGTCGGGGGCGGCCGCGACGGTTCCGGGCGGGTACCTCAACGTGGCGCAGGGCGGTGGGAGCGTCGCGATGGGCAGCCGGGCGCAGGCGCTTCACGACGGGGCGTTTGTCTGGGGCGACAATGCTCTGTCCGACTTCGCGTCGACGGGCCCGAATCAGTTCCTGATCCGGGCGGGCGGCGGCGTGGGCATCAACACGAACACGATGGTGGGCGCAGCGAGCCTGGTGGTGCGGGGGACGGCGGCGGGGAACAGCTGGAGCGGGATGTACGCGGACACGCCCGACTCCAATGGCATTCCGTTCCTGGGCTACGCCAGCGCCGGGGTGCCCCGTGCATGGACTCAGTACAACGCCGGCACGAGTGAATGGAGCCTCATCACAGGCTCGGGGGGTTTGAACCCGATCCGGTCCGGGCCGTCCGGCAATGTCACATTCGGGAACTGGGTCGGCATTCGGAACCCCAGCCCGGATGCGCCTCTTTCGTTCGAGGCCGCCACTGGGTCCAAGATCTCGCTCTACTCCGCGGACAACGTTCTGGATTACGGCCTGGGGATTGCGAGCGGCGTCATGCAGTTCTACGTGGACAATCCCTCTGCCCGCTTTGACTTCGGGTATGACACTTCGCTCGGGGCGGTCTCACCGGTGCGCGTCTACCCGTCGTATGCGAACGGAACTGGCAGCGTTCCGCAGCTTGTGCTGCAGGGGCAGATTGAGCCGGGCGGGTTGTCGCTAGAGGCTGGTGGTGGGTACACGATCATCAACATGGACAACAACTTCCGTGTGCCGGGGAGGAACTCGCAGGGGCCGCAGGGGGGTGCGGAGGGGGGGGCGGTCCGGATCGATGCGCGGCCGAACCAGCCCATGTTCCAGTTCTGGAGACGCACCACGGGAGCGAACCCCGTCGAGACGCTCTCGGCGTCCCTGGCCAGCAACGGCAACTTCATTGCGTCCGGCACCATCACCGGGACGGCGAAGTTCTTCCAGATCGATCATCCCAGTGATCCGGCGAACAAGACTCTCCGGCACGCGTGCATCGAGAGCGATGAGTACAAGAACATCTACGACGGCGTTGTCACCACGGACGGCGCGGGGTACGCGACGATCCAGCTGCCGTCGTGGATGAGCGACCTGAACGAGCACTTCCGGTACCAGCTCACCATCATTGATGAGGGCGACAGCGGCGATCCGCTCATGTGGGCGCGGGTGGTGCGGAAGGTGGACGCGAGCAACACGTTCGTGATCCGGACCAGCGGTGGGGGGCTGGAGGTGTCCTGGCAGGTCACGGGTACACGCAAGGATGCCTGGGCGAAGGCCAACCCGTTTGCGCCTGAGGAAGAAAAGTCCGGCGTGGACAAGGGCCGGTACCTCTCACCGGAAGCGTTCGGGCGGCCCGCGAGCGAGGGCATCCACTCGCAGGGGGCGTTTGAGGCGCGGGCGGCGGTTGGTCCTGCAGAGAGGGGGGGCGGTCAGTAGCCGGTTGAGCGTGCGTTCGTGCTTGGAGCGACACCGCGTGGTTTCCCACGCGGTGTTTTCTTGTCGGGCAGACAGGTCTTGGCGTCGGGGTGTCGTTTAGGATCGATATTGTCTCGTGCCGTAAGTGGTTAATTTCAAGAACATTATATAAAAATTGACCAAAATCAGACCAGCGAGTCCTTGAAACACTTTCAAATGATCGATATAAAGATATAGAACTCGATATTTTAGACCTGGCACGAGGTGATCCATGACGACGACCATGCTTGTCCGATCCAGCGCACCACCTTTCGGGGCTGAGACATCTGGGCTTGGGTACTTGGGCATCGCCGTGCTGGGGGCGATTGCGATCTGCCTCCCGGTGCTTGGGCTGGGCGGCTGGATGGTGCGTGACGGGGTCCTCCAGAAGCGTGCGGCGGCGGAGGCGGTGGCGTGGCAGGCCGCGGCGCATGACCGGCTGGTGGCGGCGGCGCCGGGCCCTGTGATTGACGCGGCGATCGCTTTGCACGGGCGGGAGGTGTTCATGGCCACGTGCTTTGCGTGTCACGGTCCCGAGGGGCGGGGCATCAGTGGCCTTGGGAAGGACCTGACCGGCAGCGCGTTCGTGGCGTTGCAGGACGACCGGGCTCTTGCGGGATTCATCGCTACCGGCCGGCCCAATGCCGAACCGGTGCCGATGCCTCCCAAGGGAGGTCGAGCGGACTTGACGGCGGAGGACCTCCGCGACGTGGCGCTTTACTTGCGCGGGCTTCAGGACCCGCGGCGCATGCCGGTGCTCGCTGCGTATGTCCCGCCCAAGCCCGCTGAAGCGACGGAGGACGAGAAGGCGCAGGCGATGGCCGCGGCGGGCGGGGATGCCGAGCTAGCCGGTTACATTGCGAGCGGGAAGAGGATCTTCGGGAGCACGTGCATCGCGTGCCACGGGGCGGGTGGGGCCGGGATCCAGGGCAACGGCAAGAAGCTGGCGGACAACGCGTTTGTGCAGAGCCTTGATGACGAGGCGCTGCTGAAGTTCGTGCAGGGCGGTCGGGCGCCGAGCGATCCCAGGAACACCACCGGCATCCAGATGCCTCCCAAGGGGGGCAATCCCGCGCTCAGCGAGGACGACCTGCTTGACGTGATTTCCTACCTCCGCACGCTGCAGCCCAAGAAGACGGCGAGCAGCGGCCGTTGAGCCAGACGTACGCACCCCGCCGCGTCCGGGCCGGCCCAGCGTCGGGCGAGTCCGGTCGCGAGAAGATGGAGTCGGAACGATGAAGCAGCAGCAGGAACTTGCCGTGGTCCGCCGGGCCGGAATGTTGGGTCTTCTCACCGCGTTGTGCGCGGGGTGGGTGTTGTCGGCGGTGGTGCCCGAGGCGTCCGGGCAGGAGGCCCGGCGTCGTCGGCGCTCGGAGGCGGCGGAGGCCAAGCCGGTCGAACTCACCCCGGACCAGGTCGCGCAGCTGACCAGGGTGGCGAACGACCGGAAGCTGAACGTGGACGACCTGATCGCCGCTTCGAAGACGTACATGCCCAGCGGGCGGCACGACGACTATGTGCTGTTCAGCAGCGGAGGGCAGAGCGGGCAGGTGTTCGCGATTGGCGTGCCGAGCATGCGGCTGCTGCGTTCGATCTCGGTGTTCACGCCGGAGTCCTGGCAGGGTTATGGGTTCATGGGAGACAACGATCCGGTGCAGAAGGAGCTGCAGATCAACGGCAAGCCGGTGCTGTGGGGCGACACGCACCATCCGGCGCTTTCGGAGACCGCGGGGGACTACGACGGGGGGTTCCTCTTCATCGGGGACAAGGCCAACGCGCGGCTTGGCGTGATCGACCTGCGCGACTGGGAGACGAAGCAGATCGTGAAGAATCCGCTGACGGTGAGCGACCACGGGGCGGCGTTCGTAACGCCCGACACGGACTATGTCATTGAGGGCGGGCAGTATGCGACGGTGCTGGGGTACGGCTACGCCCCACCCGAGGAGTACAAGAAGTCATACCGGGGCATGGTGACAATGTGGAAGTTCGACCGGGAGAAGGGGCGGATCGACGAGTCGAAGTCGTTCGCGCTGGAGCTGCCCCCGTACTTTCAGGACCTGGCGGACGCGGGGAAGAGGGTGAGCGATGGTTACTTCTTCATCAACTCCTTCAACACGGAGATGGCGACGGGAGGGGTGGAGAAGGGGAACCCGCCGTTTGAGGCCGGTGCCAGCAAGAAGGACATGGACTACCTGCACATCGTGGATTGGAAGAAGGCCGAGGCTGCGTTCAGGGCCGGCAAGGCGAAGCAGATCAACGGGTTCCCGGTGCTGATGCTGGAGACGACGATCGCGGACGGGATCCTTTACTTTGCGCCCGAGCCCAAGAGTCCGCACGGGGTGGACGTGACGCCCAACGGGCAGTACATGATCGTGGCGGGCAAGCTGGACCCGCACGTGACGGTGTACTCGATCGACCGGATCAAGAGGGCGATCCAGGAGAAGAAGTACAGCGGCAAGGACGAGTACGGGGTGCCGGTGCTGGACTTTGACACGGTGAAGGAGGCGCAGGTGGAGCTGGGGCTGGGGCCCCTGCACACGCAGTTTGACGACAAGGGGTACGCGTACACCTCGCTGTTCCTGGACTCGGCTGTGGCGAGGTGGAGCCTGGGGGGTGAGTACGCGGACAAGCACGCGGAGAAGCCGTGGCAGCTGGTGACGAAGACGCCGGTGCAGTACAACATCGGGCACCTGTGCGCCGCGGAGGGCGACACGGTGAGCCCGGACGGCAACTACCTCATCTCGATGAGCAAGTGGTCGGTGGACCGGTACCTGACGACGGGCCCGCTGCTTCCGCAGAACTTCCAGCTGCTGGACATTTCGGGCGCGGGGACGGTGATGCCGGTGCTGTACGATCTGCCGATCGGCGTGGGGGAGCCTCACTACTGCCAGATGATCAAGGCGGACAAGCTGAAGAGCTGGGCGGTGTACCCGGAGGTTGGCTGGAACCCGCACACGATGGCGCTGGACCCCAACGCGCCCAGGAAGGGTGACGAGGGGGTGACGCGTGAGGGCAGCCAGGTGCTGGTCAAGATGGTGGCCACGCGGAGCCACTTCACCCCCGAGCACGTGGAGGTGAACGAGGGTGACCGTGTGACGTGGCGGATCGTGGCCAACGAGACGACGCAGGACGCGACGCACGGGTTCTGCATCGGGGCGTACAACATCAACCTTTCTCTCGAGCCGGGCGAGTACGAGGAGTTCACGTTCACGGCCGACAAGCCGGGCACGTACCCGTTCTACTGCACGGAGTTCTGCTCTGCTCTGCACCTGGAGATGATGGGGTACCTGCACGTGAAGCCGAAGGGCAGCGCGATGTCGGAGCCGGCGGGGGGGGACGCGGTCGCGGGCAAGTAGTCGGCCCTTTGTTCATTTCCCCTGCGTCCCGCGGGAGCGGCACGCGGGGTTTCGGGTGCGGCCCGCGGCATGGCGGGCGCACCTTTCCCACGGAGGACCTCATGTCACGCCTGCTCGCATCGATCATCGGACCCCGCGTGCCTGCGGAGGAGCTGCGTGCGCGTCCGGTGCGGTACGCGCTGCCCGCCATCCTCTTCATGGCGGCGCGCGTGCTGCTCATTCTCTCGGTCTTCCTGCCGTACTGGCAGATGGAACTGGAGGCGCCGCAGTATCCCAAGGGCCTTTTCCTGACGGCGTACGTGAACCACCTGACCGAGGACGTCCAGGAGATCGACGCGCTCAACCACTACATCGGGATGCGCCCTCTGGGAGAAGCGGCGGCGTACGAGCGGGCGGCGTCCGTGTGGGCGATCATCGCGATGTTCCTGCTGGTGGAGGGCGCGGCGTTCGTGCACAGCCGGTGGGCGGTGCTGCTGGCGGTGCCGGCGGTGACGTTCCCGGCGGCGTTCCTGGCGGACCTGTATTACTGGATGAGGGAATTTGGCCTGCACCTGAACCCCGAGGCGCCGCTGAGCAATTCGGTGAAGCCGTTCGTGCCCACGGTGCTGGGCGAGGGCGGCATCGGGCAGTTCAGGACGTACGCGGAGGTGGGCACAGGGTTCTGGCTTGCGGTCGCGTGCTCGGTGCTGGTGGTGGTGGGCTTCTGCTTCCATCGGCGGGCGTACAAGCCGTTGACGGACCGCGCGGGTGCGCGGGGGGTGGCGGCGTGAGGTCCCCGATGGCCCAACCCCGTTGGCGCGGAGCGTGGGCGGCGTCCGGCGCCCTGTGGTGCGGGGGCGCGGCCATGGGGCAGTTGACGATTGGTCGGATGATCGAGCAGGCCGCGCCGGGGTCGACCGTGGTGGTGCCGGCGGGGGTGTACCGGGAGCACGTGCGGATTGACAAGGCGTTGACGCTGGTGGGGGATGGGATGCCCGTGATCGACGGGGGGGCGAGCGGGGACATCGTTGAGATCACGGCGGAGCACGTGACCGTTCGCGGGTTCGTGGTGCGGCACACCGGGGACGATCTGGACAAGGAGAACGCGGCGATCCGCGCGACGGCCGGGCATGCGACCATCGACGGCAACCGCCTGGAGGACGTGCTGTTCGGGATCGATCTGCGGGACGCGCCGGGGAGCGTTGTGCGGGGCAACAGCATCGGCGGGAAGGCGCTGGACATCGCGAGACGGGGCGACGGCCTGCGGCTGTGGCGTTCGGATGGCACGGTGGTGGAGGGGAACACGGTCCACGACGGGCGGGACGCGATTCTCTGGTACTCGAAGGGCGTGACTGTGCGGGGCAACGCCAGCCTGCGCTGCAGGTACGGGCTGCACCTCATGTACAGCGATGACGTGCGCATCGAGGGCAATCACCTGGAGGGGAATTCCGTGGGGGTGTACCTGATGTACAGCACGGGGGTGACCATCGTGGGGAACCGCCTGGTGAACAACCGGGGGCCCAGCGGGTACGGGTTGGGGCTCAAGGAGACGGACCAGTTCAGCGTGCACGACAACCTGGTCGCCGGCAACCGGGTGGGGGTATACATCGACGGTTCGCCGTTCACGCAGAAGCAGCCGGGTGACTTCCATCGCAACACGATCGCGGTCAACGACATCGGGATCACCTTCCTGCCGAACGCTCGGGGCAACCGGTTGGTGGAGAACAACTTCGTTGAGAACATCGATCAGGTGAGCGTGGCAGGGAGGGGAGGGCTTGCGGCGAACCGCTTCTGGGACGGCGAACGGGGCAATTACTGGAGCGATTACAACGGCTACGACCAGGACCGGGACGGGGTGGGGGACTTCGTGCACGAGTCGCAGACGCTGTTTGAGAACATGATGGACAAGGAGCCCAAGCTGCGGCTGTTCCTGTACAGCCCGGCGCAGCAGGCGGTGGAGTTTGTGGGGCGCGCGGTTCCGGCGGTGCGCCCGGAGCCGAAGTTCACGGACGAGGTGCCGCTCATGCGCCCGGTGGCGATCGGCGCGGAAGCGGTTGGAGCGGACGCTGCGCGGGGGCGGACGCTGGTGGCGGGGGGCTCGCTGCTGACGGTGGCGGCGGGCGTGCTGTCGGGGGCCGGGGTATTCCGGGGCAGGAGGGTTGGCGCATGATCAGGCTTACGGGTGTGTCGAGGCGGTTCGGTCGTTCGGTGGCGGTGGACGGCGTCAGTCTGCACGTGCCTCCCGGGGACAGCGTGGCGCTGTGGGGCCCGAACGGGGCGGGGAAGTCGACGCTCATCCGGTGCGTGCTCGGGCTGCTGTCCTGCGACGGGAAGATCACCGTGGGCGGGCATGATGTTGCGAGGCAGGGGAAGCGTGCGAGATCGCTGATCGGGTATGTGCCGCAGGAGCTTGGCTTCTACGACGACCTTGCGGTAGGTGACGCGGTTGCGTACTTCGCGGGGCTGAAGGGCGTGCGGGGCGTGGAGGTGCCAAGGACGCTTGCGGGAGTGTCCCTGGCGGGGAACGAACGCAAGCGTGTGCGGGACCTTTCGGGGGGCATGAAGCAGCGGCTTGCGCTTGCGATTGCGATGCTGGGGGACCCGCCGGTGCTGGTGCTGGACGAGGTGACAGCGAGCCTGGACGCGTGCGGGCGTGGGGAGTTCGTGTCGCTGCTGTCACGCCTTTCGGGTGACGGGCGGACGGTTCTGTTCGCGTCCCACCGGATCGATGAGGTGACGACGCTGGCGCGGCGTGTGGTGGTACTGGGGGGCGGGAGAGTGGAGGGTGAGCACGACGCGGCGGTGTTCGGGGACACGGTCACCACTGGTACCGCGTTGCACCTGACTATGTCCAGCGAGCACAGGGCGGCGGCGATTGCGGTCCTGCGGGAGCGTGGGTTTGCAGCGACGCTCAACGGTGTGGGGATCATCGTGCCGGTGGTGGGCGAACAAAGGGCGGTGCCGTTCCGGGTGCTGGCGGAGGCGAGGATCCGGGTAGATGACTTCGAGGTGCTTTCTGCGGGGCGCCGGGCGCGTCACTTGGAAGGGGAGGCGGCGTCATGAGCACCGGTGCCGTTTCGGGCGAGGGCCTGCTTCCCCTCCCACATCCACCCTCTCTTGTCACGAATGTGTGCACGCTCGCGCGGCGGGAGTTGTGCGACGCGGTGCGCAGCCGCTGGTTCCTGCTGTACACGCTGGCGTTCGCGGTGCTCGGGCTGGGGGTCTCCTGGGTTTCCACGTCGGCGACCGGCGGCGCCGGGCTTGGTGGTTTCGGGCGGACCACGGCCGGGCTGGTGAACCTCGTGCTGCTGGTGGTGCCCCTGATGGCGCTGACGGCGGGGGCGGGTTCGATTGCATCTGATCGTGAGCGTGGGATGCTGTCCTACCTCTTGGCACAGCCGGTGACGCGGGGCGAGGTGCTGCTTGGCAAGTTCTGCGGGCTGGCGGGCGCCCTGCTTGCGTGCATCTGCCTGGGGCTGGGCGCGTGCGGGGTCATCCTGTCGCTGGGCCGGGGGGCGGCGCACTCGGCGAGCATCGTGTGGCTGGCGGGGCTGTCGTTCGGGCTGGCGCTTGGGATGCTGAGTGTGGGGCTGCTGATATCCACGCTAGCGCGGCGTGCCTCAGTTGCGGTGGCGACGGCGATATTTCTGTGGCTGGCGCTCGTGTTCGTGACGGACCTTGGCCTGATGGCGGGTACGGTCGCGATGCGGTTGCGGATCGAGGAGCTGTTTGTGCTGAGCCTGGCGAACCCGCTGCAGGTGTTCAAGATGTGGTCTCTATTTGCCGGCGAGCAATCGCTGGATGTGCTGGGGCCCGCGGGGCTGTACGCGACGGAAGAGTACGGTGCGCGTCTGCATGCGCTGTTTGCCGCGTGTCTGTCGGTGTGGGTTGTGGTGCCACTGGGTGTGGCCGCCCTGGTGTTCCGGAGGAGGGTGCCCCTGTGAAGCGTGCGCTGATGGTGCTGGCAACTGCTGTGTTGGCGGGCGTGGTGGGTTCCTGCAGCCGGGGCGGTGTTTCGGGCCCGCCCGTGGTGCACGCGGGGCGCGATGAATGCCGTGGGTGCGGGATGCTGATCAATGAGGACCGGTGCTCGTCGGCGTGCATCGTGGAGGCCGCGGGTGTGCAGGAGTACGCGTTGTACGACGACATCGGGTGCATGCTGGACCACCAGCGGGAGGCGGCGGGCGTGAAGTTCCTGAGCACTTATGTGCACGACTACGGGACGAGAGCGTGGGTTGGGGCGGAGCGCGCGGCGTTCGTGTGGTTCGACGGGGATGAGGTGAGCACCCCGATGGGGTCTCACATCGTTGCGTTCGGGGCGGAGCGTGACGCGGTGGAGGCGGCGGCGCGGCATCCTGGGCGGGTCATGTCTTTCGTGGAGGTGGGTCAGGTCCGGCAAGCCTGGATGGAGGCAAGGTGGGGCAAACCCGAGCAGGGCCGGTGAATCCCGGCCCAAAGGGCCGCTACCCTGTTCAGGCGGTTGGAACGGAGTCGGTATGCTTTCACAGACCATCGAGTATGCGCTGCGCGCGATGACTCACCTGGCAGCGTTACCGGCGGGGGAGTCGGCGAGCAGCGCTGTGATCGCGCAGCACACGAAGGTGCCTCAGGGGTACCTGTCCAAGGTTCTGCGCGACCTGGTGGTGGCGGATCTGGTGACATCGCAGCGCGGCCCCCACGGCGGGTTCATGCTCTCCCGGGGTGCGCGGGAGGTTTCGATCTACGACGTGGTTGCGGCGGTGGACCCGCTTCAGCGGATCACGCATTGTCCGCTGGGGAACCCGGATCACGTGAAGCTGTGCCCGCTTCACCGACGCCTGGACGACGCGGTGGACATGGTTGAGCGCGAGTTCAAGGGCACGTCGCTCCTGGAACTGCTCACGGAGCACGCGGACGGCCGGCGGGGCTGCGAGCAGTTGACAACGCTGACTGCGCGCGGGGACGCGCCGGCGCGCGGCCGGCGTTGATGGTGCGGCTACCCAGAATTGTCTACGGGCATTGCCGGGCAATCCTCGCGCGGTGCGTGCCCGGGTGGCTGTTCTCACGGGTTGGACGGCGCGGCGGGCGAGATTCTCACGGATGGCATGGGCTGAGCCGCGCTTTTCGGGTCGTGCTTGCAATACTGATGGCGTGTAGTTTGCAGGTCTGATAGCACGGGGCGCTCTGGGAAGGAGACGCGCGTGTTTGAGGTGCGCATACATGGGCGGGGCGGTCAGGGCGTGGTGACGGCGGCGGAGATGCTCTCGATCGCCGGTTTCAACGAGGGGTACTGGTCACAGGCGATCCCGAGCTTTGGTTCGGAGCGGATGGGGGCGCCGGTGGTGGCGTTCTGCCGGATCAACGACCAGGAGATCCGCGCCCGGGAGCCGGTGACGACGCCCGACGCGGTGGTCATCCAGGACCCGACGCTGCTGCACCAGGTGAAGGTCTTCGAGGGGCTGTCTCCGCAGGGGTATGTGCTCATCAACTCGACGCGCTCGCTGGAGGAGCTTGGGCTGGGCGACCTGGTCCGCTCGCTGCCGGCCGGGCATGCAAGGACGCTCGGCGCGACCGAGCTGGCGCTGCGGCACATAGGGCGGCCGTTGCCCAACGCGGTGCTGCTGGCCGGGCTGTGCGCGGTCAGCGGGCAGCTCCGGCTTGGTTCGTTCGAGGCCGCGATCCGCCAGAAGTTCCGGGGTGACGTGGGTGAGCGCAACGTGGCGGCCGCGCGTGAGGCGTACGCGATGTGCGGTGGCGGGGAGAAGCCCAGCAAAGGAGCGGTGGTCCATGCTCAAGCAGTGTGAAGGCTCCCAGGCGGTGGCGGAGGCGGTGGCGTTGTGCCGGCCGGAGGTGATCTGCGCGTACCCCATCACGCCCCAGACGCACATCGTGGAGGGCCTGGCGTCGCTGGTGAAGAGCGGGGCGCTTTCGCCGTGCGAGTACATCAACGTGGAGAGCGAGTTTGCGGCGATGTCGGTGGCGATCGGCGCTTCGGCGTGCGGGGCGCGTGCGTACACGGCGACGGCGAGCCAGGGCATCCTGTACATGGCCGAGGCGGTGTACAACGCGTCGGGGCTGGGGCTGCCGATCGTGATGACGGTGGGGAACCGGTCGATCGGGGCGCCGATCAACATCTGGAACGACCACACCGACAGCATGGCGCTGCGGGACGCGGGGTGGATCCAGCTGTTCGCGGAGTCGAACCAGGAGGCGGTTGATCTGCACATCCAGGCGTTCCGCCTTGCGGAGCAGCTTTCGATGCCGGTCATGGTGTGCATGGACGGCTTCATCCTGACGCACGCGTACGAGCGGGTGGACGTTCCCAGCCAGGAGCAGGTGGACGCGTTCCTGCCGCCGTATGTGCCGCGTCAGAGCGTGGACCCGGACGACCCGGTGACGATCGGCGCGATGGTGGGCCCGGAGGCGTTCATGGAGGTGCGGTACCTGGCGCACGCGAAGCAGATGGAGGCGTTGGAGCTCATCCCCGCGCTGGCGGCGGACTTTGAGCGGGGCTTCGGGCGTGGCTCGGGCGGGTTGTTCCACACCTACCGGACGGAGGACGCGGACACGATCGTGTGCGCGCTGGGATCGGTGAACGGCACGATCAAGGACGTGGTGGACGACCTGCGGGCGGCGGGGCACCGGGTGGGGTCGGTGGCGATCTGCTCGTACCGGCCGTTCCCGAGCGCCGCGCTGGGGAGGGCGCTGGCGGGCGCGTCGCGCGTCATCACCATCGAGAAGAGTCTTTCGGTGGGCATCGGGGGGAACCTGTCCCACAACCTGCGGATGGCGCTGCCGGGCAGGGACACGAAGGTCTTCACGGTGATCGCGGGTCTGGGTGGGCGACCGATCACGCGTGCCGGCCTGAAGCGGACGTTCCTGAGCGCACTGCAGGGCGGGCTCGAACCCCTGCACTTCCTTGACCTCAATACCGGCGCCGTCGAGCGGCAGTTGGAGCGGGAGCGGGCGGCGCGGCGCACCGGCCCGGCGGCGGAGGCCATCCTCCGCGACCTTGGCCCGGCGGCCCACAGCGTGCACTGACCTTCGGGCGCAGTCAGGAGTTGCGATGACCAGTCGAACCCCCATCAAGTTCTACCAGACCGGGACGTTCACGGTGGGCAACCGCCTGCTGGACGTGTCCGTCCGGAGCGTGCAGTCGGACACGACGCGGAACAACTCGCTGAACTCCGGGCACCGGGCGTGCCAGGGGTGCGGGGAGGCGCTGGGCGCGCGCTACGCGCTGGACGCGGCCATGCGTGCGGTGGGCGGGCGGCTGGTGGTGGCCAACGCCACCGGGTGCCTGGAGGTGTTCTCGACGCCGTACCCGGAGTCGTCGTGGCGGGTGGCGTGGCTGCACTCCCTCTTCGCGAACGCTTCGGCGGTGGGGACGGGCATGGCGGCGGCGATGCGTGTGAAGGGGCGTCACGACGTGCGTGTCATCGCGCAGGGCGGTGACGGGGGAACGGTGGACATCGGGTTCGCGTGCCTCTCGGGCATGTTCGAGCGGAACGACGACGTCCTCTACATCTGCTACGACAACGAGGCGTACATGAACACCGGTGTGCAGAGGTCCAGCGCCACGCCGGCGGCGGCGAGGACGGCGACGACGCCCGCGGTGGGCGCCGAGCCGGGCAACGTGATGGACCAGGGCAAGAACGTGCCGCTCATCGCGATGGCGCACCACATCCCGTACGTGGCGACGGCGTCGGTGGCGGACCTGCGGGATCTTGAGTGCAAGGTGGAGAAGGCGATGGGCATCCGCGGGGCCCGCTACCTGCACGTGCACGTTCCCTGCCCGCTGGGCTGGGGCTGTGACACGGGCGACACGATCAGGGTGGCGCGGCTGGCGGCGGAGAGCGGTCTGTTCCCGATTTTCGAGGCCGAGTACGGCGAGGTGACGGGTCGGCGGCTCATCCGCCGGCGTGTGCCGGTGGACGACTACCTGAAGCTGCAGTCGCGGTTTGCGCACCTCTTCAAGTCGGACGCCGGGCGGGCCCGTGTTGCCCGCATCCAGGCGGTTGCCGACCGCAACATCCAGCGGTTCGGCCTGCTCCCGGAAGGAGTTCCCGCGTGAACAAGCCCTTTGCCATCACCCTGGACGTGGGCAGCAGCCTGGTCAACAAGACGGGTTCCTGGCGCACCGAGCGCCCGGTGTATGTCGACCGCCTGCCGCCCTGCAACAACGCGTGCCCCGCCGGGGAGAACATCCAGCAGTGGCTGTTCCACGCCGAGGAGGGGAACTACGAGGCGGCCTGGCGTGAGATCATGAAGAACAACCCGATGCCTGCGGTGATGGGCCGGGCGTGCTACCACACGTGCGAGGACTGCTGCAACCGGGCACGCATCGACTCGCCGGTGGGGATCCACGCGGTGGAGCGGTTCCTGGGGGACCTGGCGATCAGGGAGGGGTGGTCGGTCCGCCCGGAGAGGGCGCCCAGCGGGAAGCGGGTGCTCGTGGTGGGCGCGGGGCCGAGCGGGCTCTCGTGCGCGTACCACCTCGCGCTGCTTGGGCACAGCGTGACGATCGACGAGGCGGGCCCGATGCCCGGGGGCATGATGCGGTTCGGCATCCCCAAGTACCGCCTGCCCCGTGAGGTGCTGGACGCGGAGGTGAAGCGGATCACGGACATGGGCGTGGCGATCCGGTACAACACGAAGGTCGCGGACCTTGACGCGGTGATGAAGAAGGAGCGATTCGACGCGGTGTTCCTGGCAGTCGGGGCGCACCTGGCGAAGCGGGCGTACATCCCGGCGGGCGATGCGGGCAAGATCATGGACGCCCTGCAGCTGCTGAGGGGCGTGGAGGCGGGTCATGCGCCGCTGCTGGGGCGGCGGGTGCTGATCTACGGAGGTGGCAACACGGCGATGGATGCGGCGAGGTCGGCCAAGCGGCTTGGGGCCAGCGAGGCGATCGTCGTCTACCGCCGGACGCGGGAGAAGATGCCGGCGCACGACTTTGAGGTTCAGGAGGCGATGGACGAGGGCGTGATGTTCAAGTGGCTTTCGACGATCACGGCGGAGAAGGGCGGCAAGTTCACGGTGGAGAAGATGCGCCTGGACGAGAAGGGCAAGCCGCAGCCCACGGGCGAGTTCGAGACCATCGAGGCGGATTCGTGCGTGCTCGCCCTGGGCCAAGACGTGGACCTCTCCTTCCTGGACAGGGTGACGGGGCTGAAGGTCACGGACGGGGTGGTGGAGGTGGGGCCGGACATGATGACGGGGCACCACGGGGTGTTCGCGGGGGGCGACATGGTGCCGGCTGACCGGACCATCACGGTGGCGGTGGGGCACGGCAAGAAGGCGGCGAGGCATATCGATGCGTTCCTGAAGGGTTCGGTGTACGCGCCGCAGCCCAAGACGGAGCTGGCGACGTTCGAGAACCTCAACCCCTGGTACTACGCCGATGCGCCGGCGACGGTGCAGCCCGCGCTGGATGCTGCGCGGCGCACCTCCAACTTCGAGGAGGTGGTGGGCGGGCTCACGCCGGACAACGCGCTGTTCGAGGCGCGCCGGTGTCTGTCGTGCGGCAACTGCTTCGAGTGCGACAACTGCTTTGGCGTGTGCCCGGACAACGCCGTGATCAAGCTGGGTCCGGGCAAGCGGTTCCGGATCAACTACGACTACTGCAAGGGGTGCGGCATGTGCGCGACCGAGTGCCCGTGCGGGGCGATCCGGATGGAGCCGGAGACCATCTGAAGCGGGCGCGGGCGGGGGGCCTACTTGTCCGCGGCGTAGACGTAGAGGCGGTGGCCCTGCGGGGTGAGCCCTTTGGCGCGGCACACACGCTCAAGTACTGCGCTCAGTTCGGGCACGCTGATGGGGATCATCTCGCGGGTGTCGGTGCGGATGATCATGTCGCTGGGCCGTCTGCCGTAGACCAGGTGGTAGAAGCCCTGCTCCTCGCCCAGCGGGAGGCGCTGGATGATGCCGGCGTCCAGGAGGAGCTTGATCGTGCGGTACACGGTGGCCTTGCTGATGCGGAGGCGCTGACCGCCCGGGCCGCCGGGCTGTCCTCTGCCCCCCTTCACGGCATCGACGACGCGTTCGGCCTGGAAGGGGCCGTCGAAGCGGATGATGGTGTCCAGCACGTGGGCCCGTTCGGGCGTGTACTTGAGGCCTTCGGCCTTCAGGGTTCGGCGGAAGACGGCGCAGAGGGGCTCGAAGACCTCGAGTGGCGCGGCGTCGCTGCCTGGGGTGTTTCCCGGGGGGTGGATCACGGGCAATCCTAGTGGGAATGGTGGCTGTGTGGCGCTTGGGTGCGGATGCGCCGATAATGGGGGGATGCCTCCAGAACAGATGCCCGGCTCTTCCATTCCCAGTGCTCCAGGCCGGTTTTCGCTGCCAAAGTTCCCCGGCGTGTTTGCGGTGCTGGTGCTGGTGAGTGCGCTGGCATGGACGGCCGCGGCCTGCGGCAACCCGGTGGGGGGCGTGCTCGCACTGGTGTTCAAGGTTGTGACGAGCGGGTGGATGCCCGCGGTGTACCTGATGGCTTCGCTCGGCTTGGGCGTCACCCTGCACAGGCGGCTGTTGCCGGCGGTGGCATCTCGGACGCTCGCCTTGTGCACCGGTCTGGCGTGCATGCTCACCCTGAGCCACCTGTTGGGCTGGGCTGGGTTGTTCGGCGGGAGGTGGGGGTCCTTCGTGGCCTGGTTGCCGGTTGTGGCCGGGTGCGTGCTGGTGGTCAGGCCGTTGTCCGCGTGGTGGGAAGAGGCCAAAGTGGCGCCGACGCCCAGCCGCTGGTGGCTGGTGGTTGCGCCTGCCCTGGGCCTCATGCTGGCGGCGGCGTGCTCGACGCCCGGATGGCTCTGGGCCAGTGAGTTTGGCGGCTTTGATGCGTTGTCGTACCACCTGGAACTGCCGCAGGAGTGGATGGCGATGGGGCGGGTTGTGCCGTTGCACCACAACGTTTACTCGTACCTGCCGTCGTACCTGGAGACGGCGTTCCTGCACAGTTCTCTGCTTTCGTTCCCTCCCCGAGAGGGCACGGAGGCGGCGTGGGGGGTGGGGCTGGTCGGGAGGGAAGGGCAGGGGTTGATCGCTGCGCAGCTGCTGCATGCGTCGCTGGGGGCGATGGCGGCGCTCGCGTGCGGGAGGGCGGTTGCCCGCCTGGCGACGCGCGTGCTTGGCGAGGGGTCGGTGCGGGTGGATGACGCGCGTCTCGCGGCGAGCGTTGCGGGGGCCATGACTGCGGGGCTGGTGGCTTGGACACCATGGACGGTTGTCACGGGTACGCTCGCCTACAACGAGATGGCCGTGTTGCTGATGGCGGGCGGGGTCGTCATGGCGGTGGTGGCGCCGATGTCGCACACGGCCCGGTGGTGCCTGTGCGCGTTGTTTGTGGGGGCGGCGTGCGGGGCAAAGCTCACGGCGGTGCTGTTCCTGGGAGTGCCCGCGTGCCTGGCACTGCTGGCAGTCACTCCTCTTCGGCAGGTGTGGAAGCCGGCGTTGCTGGGGTTGGTGGTGGGGCTGCTGATGCTCGCACCGTGGATGGTGAGGAACGCGGTTGACTCGGGCAACCCCGTGTTCCCGTTCGCCGCGGGGTTGTTCAAGAACGCCGAGGGCGGGACGGGGCACTGGTCTGCGGAGCAGGTGGCGCGGTTTGCATCCTCGCACCGGTTCTCCGGCTCGGTGTGGGAGCGATTGCAGATGGCGGTGCTGGCTTCGCCTGACCCCGGCAACCCGAAGGTGGAGGTGAAGCGGGGCATGACCAACGAGCAGTGGGGCTGGTTCTTCTACATGGTTCCGCTGGCGGTGCTGGGGCTCCTTCCCCGGTGGCAGGGTCTGCCGCGGGGCGCGCGTGCGGGGGTTGTGCTGCTGCTGGGTGCGGTGGTGGTGCAGCTGGGGCTGTGGCTGTTTACCACGCACATCCAGGCGAGGTTTCTGCTGCCCGTGCTGCCTGCGGCGGCGGTGCTGGTGGGGCTTTCGATTGCGCTTGTGGAGGCGCACAACCTCCGTGGCGGGGCGGTGATCATGCTGGTGGGCGCGCAGGCGTTCTTCTCGTACAACACGCTGGCGGCGCAGAACCGGACTTCCAAGGGCGGTTCGATCCCGCTGTATGGCGTCACGATGGGAGCATCGGAGCGGACCGGGGAGGTCTTCGCGAGGGGAACTCCGGCGCTCCTGGAGACGCTATCGCCTGAGCAGTGGACAAACCTCTCCCTCAAGGCAGGCACGCGCCTGCTGCTGGTGGGGGATGCTGCGCCGCTCTACTTCCGCAACCCGGCGGCGTACGCGACCACGTGGGATGTGAACCCGATGGTGCGCGCGCTTGCGTCCGCGCCGGGGAACCCGGATGGTGTTTCGGAGTACCTCCGGGCGCAGGGGTACGACTTCGTGCTGCTAAACCTGGGCGAGGTTGCCCGGTACGACCGTTCGAAGTTCCTTGACCCCCGGCTGCTGCCCGGCAACATGAAGGACTGGATCGAGAAGTCGACGGCCGCGGCGCACGTCTGGAACAACGGCTCCAGTCTCCTGCTTCGGCCGCTGCTGCCGGCGGAGCGGGACGCCATGCGCGCGAAGCCGGGAGAGGCGCCGGCTGCGCAGCCCCCGGGTGACCACTAAACTCCGGGCGATGCGCGTCTTCCTCGCGACCTTCAACCCGACCGTCGGCGACATCTGGGGCAACACCGGCAGGATGTCCCCGCTGCTGGACAGTGCGCGCCGGGCGGGGGCTGAACTGGTGCTGTTCCCGGAGCTTTCGGTCTCGGGGTACCCGCCGCGGGACCTGCTGACGCACGAGGGGTTTGTCCCGGCGTGCGTTGCGGCGGCGCAGGCGCTGGGGGAGCGGGCGACGGCGGGCTTGACCTGTGTTTTCGGCTGCCCGTTGCCGGTGGACCGGTCGGACCCGCGTGCGGGCACGACCAACTCGCTGCTGGTGTACCGCGACAACGCGTTCGTCGCTTCGTACGACAAGCGGCTGCTCCCCACCTACGACGTGTTCGACGAGGATCGGTACTTCGAGCCGGGCTCGCGCGCGGTGGTGATCGACGTGCCGACATCGCACGGCGTGGTCCGCGCGGGGCTCACCATCTGCGAGGACCTGTGGAAGGGGAAGGACGCGGGGTTTTCTTCCCGGTACCGTGGTGCTCCCGACCCCGTGTGTGAGCTGATCGCGGCCGGGGCGCAGTGCGTCCTTTCCGCGTCGGCCAGCCCCTTTGTCGTGGGGAAGGGCGAGCGGCACGTGGACATCCTGGCTGCGCACGCGCGGGCGCACGGGGTGCCGGTGTGTTCGGTGAACCAGCTGGGCGGCAACGACGACCTTGTCTTCGACGGTCACCGCTACGTGCTGGGGCCGGGTGGCGAGATGATGGCGAGCGGCGGGCTCTTTGAGGACGGGGCGCTGCTGGTCGAGCTTGCGCCTTCGGTGTCCGGCGGGCTCGGGGTGGTTCCGCAGCAGGTTGCTCAGCGGGCAGAGGACGCCGGGCAGCTGTTCCACGCGCTGCGGCTGGGCGTGCAGGACTACCTCCGCAAGACCGGGTTCCGGTCGGCCCTGCTGGGGCT
Source organism: Phycisphaerales bacterium (assembly GCA_046350475.1). GTDB lineage: Bacteria > Planctomycetota > Phycisphaerae > Phycisphaerales > UBA1924 > BJHL01. Next base: position 1,687,725 of record JAXMAJ010000001.1, read on the forward strand.
GTCGGGCGGCATCGATTCCGCCCTGACGGCGGTGATCGGCGTGGCCGCGGTCGGGCGGGAGCAGGTGCTGGGGGTTTCGATGCCCGGGCCGTACTCCAGCGATCACAGCGTGGGTGATGCGAGGGAGCTTGCGTCCGCGCTGGGCATGCGGTGCATCGATGCGCCGATCGCGGCGGCGATGGAGGGCTTCCGGGGGGCTGTGGGCCCGGTGTTCCGCGGCATGGCGGTGCCAGCGCTGGGGGAGCGGCTCCCGGATGTCACGGAGGAGAATCTGCAGTCGCGCATCCGCGGCACGCTGCTCATGACGATTTCCAATCGTACCGGGGCGATCGTGCTGACCACGGGCAACAAGAGCGAGTCTGCGGTGGGGTACGCCACGCTGTACGGGGACATGAACGGCGGGCTGGCGGTGCTGAGCGACGTCAACAAGCAGTGGATCTACGCCCTGTCACGCTTTATCAACGCGCACTACCGCTCGCTGCCGGGCCTTGGGCACTGCACGCGTCCGCCCATCCCCGAGCGGTCCATCACGAAGCCGCCCAGCGCGGAGCTGCGGCCCAACCAGACGGACCAGGACTCGCTGCCGCCGTACGACGTCCTGGACTCCATCATCGACCTGTACGTCGAGCACAAGCACGGCGTCGGGCACATCGCGGAGGAGACGGGGTTCGATCGGGACCTGGTGGCCAAGATCGCGAGGATGATCGACCTGGCGGAGTACAAGCGGCAGCAGGCGGCGGTGGGGCTCAAGGTGACGTCCGTGGCGTTCGGTGCGGGGCGGCGGTACCCGGTCGCGCAGGGCTGGCGTTCGGTCTGACGGCTACCTTCTCCCGCCATGCCGGCCGCGAGCGTCATCCTCTCCACCCACAACAGCGTGCGGTCGCTGGAGTACGTGCTCCACGGGTACGCGTGCCAGGACGTGCGTGACTTCGAGGTTGTCATCGCGGATGACGGGTCGCGTGCGGAAACACGGGGGCTTGTCTCCCGGCTGCGGGCGGAACTTCGGCTGACCGTCACGCACGTCTGGCAGGCTCACCGCGGGTATTACGGGAAGATGGCGGTCATGAACCGCGCGCTGGTGGCGGCCAGCGCGGAGTACATCATCGCGGCGGACGGGGACGTCATCCCCCGGCACGACTTCGTGCGTACGCACCTGGACCTGCGGCGGCCCGGCTGTTTCCTGGGGGGGGGAGACTTCCGGATGTCCGATGCTGCGACCAGGGCGCTCACGCTGGACGACGTGCGGACTGGGCGTGCGTTCAGCTACCGGTACCTGCTCTCGATCGGGCAGACGCCGACGCGCCGGCGGATCAAGTTGTGGAAACGGTCCGTTGTGACGGGGTGCATGGACGCAGTCAATGTGTCCAGGGCGCGGTTCACGGGGAGCAACGCCAGTGCATGGAGGGCTGACCTGCTTCGGGTGGGTGGGTGGGACGAGTCGTTCCGGTCTCCGGGCAAGGACGACACGGACGTGGGCGTGAGGCTGAACAACGTGGGGGTAAAGGGGCGGCACAGTCGCTACAACACCATCTGCCTCCACATGGAGCACGGGCAGGGCAACTACAACGCGGAGGGCAAGCGACGGAACTTGGAACTGCTGGATGAGACTCGTCGGAAGCGGCTGACGCGGGCCCGCGTGGGGGTGGAGGCGATCGTGGCGGGCGACCACACAGTGGACCGGGGTCCGGGCTGAACGCTCAGCGGTCCACGAGGCCCACGCGGGTGATGCCCAGTTCCTGGCAGGCGGCGTGGAGGCGGACGACGTCCTCGTAGGGCACATCGGCGTCCGGGCGGATAAGCATGACGACCTCGTCGGCGGGGCGGTCCTGCATGGCGGGGCGGAGTGCCTTGAGGGCTACTTCCAGGCTGACGGGCGCGTCGTCGTTGAACTGCACACTGGTGGTGTCGCCCTCCCGGGTGATGTGCGCCGCGAGTCGGAGGGGCTGTGAGCCGGGGCGCTGGGTGCTTGCGGTGTCGGGCTTGGGCAGGTTCGTGCGGACGAACCATTCTGGCCCGAGCACGACTGCGCTGGCCATGAAGAAGATGAGGATCACCATGACCACGTCCACCATGGGAGTCATGTTGGGCCCATAGTGCATGGCGTACAGCGACTGAGCGTTGCGGCGCCGGTAGACGTGGCGGGGTGCGCTCACTGGCCGCCTCCGGCCCCGCGGGTACTCACGAGTTCAAGGTTGGTGAGGCCGGCTTCACGGCAGGCCTGCACGATGGGGGCAAGGTCGCCGTACGAGAGCGAGCGGTCGGCCCGCAGTTGCACGGGGATGGCCGGGGCGGTGCCCGCGGCGAGTTCCGGCATGCGTGCGGTGAGCGTGTCCTTCACGGCGGACAACGGGGTGGGGCGTCCGTCGATCAGGATATTGACGGGGGAGATGGGGTCGGCGGCGGGCGAGACCGCGATCACAACGCCGCTGGCCTGGGCGGTTTCACCGCTTGCGGTCTGGGGCAGCTGGACGCGGCCCTGGGTCTGGGTCGCGAGGCGGCCGACGATCAGGTAGAAGACGATCAGCACCATCACCACGTCGATGAGCGGGGTGACGTTGATCTTGCCTGTCGGGGCGTCGTGCTGGAAGGGTCGGAATCGCACGGGGGAGATCGTCGGGTAACCGTCAGAGCGTGGCGTGCTGCGGGCGGGCCGCGTCGAGCGTGGTGGTGGCGGCCGGGGCTGCGGGCGGCGGTGCGGCGGGGAGTTTCTCGACGATGTCGCTGGCGATGACGATCGCCCGGGTGCACAGGCGGTCGATGCGGGCCCGGAACATCGAGTAGGTGAGCAGGCAGGGGATGGCCAGGCAGAGGCCCAGGAGGGTGTGGAAGAGGGCCTTGCTGATGCCCATGGACAGGTCGGCCGGGCCGGCCGTGCCCCCGCTGGCGCCGAGCGATGTGAACGCCAGGATCATGCCCCAGACGGTCCCGGCGAGGCCGACGAGGGGGCCGAGGTTTCCGATGACGTTCAGCATGTCGATCTTGCGGAACCAGCGGGCGGACTCCTCGCTCGCCGCCAGTTCGGCGGCTTCGCGGAGGGTGGTGCGGTCTGCGCCGGGGTAGGCGAGGGATGCGCGGACGATGCGGGAGACGAAGGAGTCGTCGCGCTGCGTGATGTCGCGGAGTTCATCCACACGCCCGGCGGTGGCCATGTTGGTCATGCGGGCGCAGAGGTCCGCGGGCGCGATGTTGCCTTCCCGCACCTCGAGGAGGCAGAGGAAGATGAGCGTGACGCCGGTGAGCGATCCGGCGATAAGCAGCACGGTGAATGCGTCGAAGGACTGCCGGAAGAGCGCCCACAGGTCGCCGCTGGGGAGGGCGTTGGTGAGGCCGGCGGGTCCGGACGGGGCGGTGGCTTGTGCGATCAGGTGAAGAACATCGGGTGCGAACATGGGGCGAGTTTACGCGGATGGTGCGGGCGGGGCGGGCGCGGGTGTGCGGGCCGCTGCTCATGCCTTTGCGAGGAGGGCCAGCCATTCCGCGTTTCCCCTGGCCTTGGCCCCGCCGAGGATGGGTGAGCGCGTGAGGCCTTCCACACGCACCCCGCACGCGGGCAGCGAGTCGACAGTCTGCTGGGTCACCTGTTCGGCAACGGCGTCGGCGAGGATGCCCTTGGGCGGCAGGTCCCTGCCCCGGTCCTTGAGTTCGTAGTGGGGTTTTATCAGCGTGATCATCCGCCCGTCTGCCCTGAGCCAGCGAAGGGCCGCCGGCACGAGCAGGCGCTGCGGAGTCCAGCCTGCGTCGGCGACGACCAGGTCAACGGGTTCGGGTGGGTGTGCGTGCAGACAGTTGGTCCGTTCGGTGACGACCACGCGGGGGTCGTTGCGGAGCTTCCACGCGAGTTCGCCGTAGGCGGTGTCGACCGCGTACACCCTGGCAGCGCCCGCCTGGAGCAGGCAGTCGGTAAACCCGCCGGTGCTGCACCCGAAGTCGGCGCACGTCAGGCCTTGGACGCTCAGGGCGAACTTGTCCAGCGCGTGGCGGAGCTTCAGGCCGCCGCGCGAGACGAAGGTGGGCGAGGGGTCGGGCACGGTGGATTGTTGCCGGCGGTCGGGCGGCGCTACGCGATGGGGCGGCAGATTCCCGCGGCCCTCTCGTAGCGGGGCAGTGCCGGTTCTGCGGCGAGCGACCAGAGATCGATGCCGCCCGCCACGCTCACGACATTCCCGTGTCCCAGGGACCGAAGGGCGAGCGCGGCCCGCATCGACCGCACACCGTGGTGGCACAGGCACGCGATCGTCTGACCGGCTGCGGCTTCCACCTCGTCGTGGCGTGATTCCACGTCGTCCAGCGGGATGTGCACGCTCCCGGGCACGCGCACCAGGTCCCACTCGGGTTGCGTGCGGACGTCGATCAGCACGAGTTTCCCGGCGGCCAAGCGGGCTGCCGCTTCGCGCGGGGTGATCTCGTACTGGGGCTTGAGCTGGTAGCCGATGGGGAGTCCCTGTTCGCTCAGCACGGGTGGGGGCATGTGTCTTGGGTCCGGGGGAAGTTGCGTGCGGTGCTCAGCGGGGCGCTGCGGCGGGGTCTTGTGCCTGCTGCGCCGCGGTGGCTGCTGCGCGTTGTTCGGCGGTGAACCGCATGGTGCTGACGGGGGCGCGCCAGTGTTCCTCGGGTGTGGCGCGGATCTCCTCGCAGGGGCGCACGAAGAAGAGCCTGGGGATGAGGACGACGCCCTCGTAGAGCGCGTAGGGGCCGGATACCAGGGCCTCCAGCGCCTGCTCGTTGCCCGTGTCGCCCGTCAGTTCGAGGGTGGACATGGGGGTTGGGAACTCCCCACGCTGCCGTGAGGTCGTCTCCGTCATGTGGTACGTGCGGGTGTATCTGCGGAGGGCGTAGGTGCCTTCGACGGGGACCTCGACGGTCTGGCGTGTCCAGGAGGCGCGGGACAGGCCGGCGAGGGATGTGGCGTCGTCGCTGCGGGGCGTTTCCGCCCGCTGGCCTGCGCCGTGGATGTCCGAGAGCCGGACGGCGCTAGCGGCCCCGGGGGCACCGAGCGTCGTGCGGTCGTTCACCTCGCTGCGGCAGGCGGCGAGGGCGGTGCATGCCGTGGCGAGCAGGAGTCGTGTGGCGGAGCGGGTGTGCATAGGGGTGGTGGTCACGGTATCCGGTACGCCCGGCGGGGTCGGCCGGTTGCCGGCGGGGCTGGGCGCGCGGGCGGCCCGGGGATTATTCCGGTTCGGCGCCCAGCAGGGCGCGGGTGGCGGCCCGTGCGGTGTCCTCGTCAAAGCCACGGCGGGCGAGGCCCGACATTACGCGACGCCACTTGGTTGACTTGGCGAGGCGGCCGTCGAGTTTTTCGACGAGCCTGGTCGCGGCTTCCCTGGCCTGCTTCTTGTCGCTCTTCACGGCGATGTCGGTGGGGGCGCCGGCGGCCTTCAGCTTGCCTTTGACCTTGGCGGACGCGGAGCCCTTCCTGGTTTCGGAGTGCGCGATGGCCTCTGCGGCACGGTCGTCGTTGACGACGCCCTCCTTCTTGAGGTCTTCAACGACGCGGTGCGCGATGTCGTGGTTCACGCCCTTGCTCTTGAGCTTCGCCACGAGCTGCACCGAGGTGTGCTCCCTGGCGGCCATGAGCCGGATGCAGGTCTCACGCGACTCGTAGGTCATCCAGACCTGTTCGCAGGTCTTCGCGAGCATGCTGGACCAGGTTGCGCCCACCCGCAAGCCCAGGCGGTCCACCTCGATGAAGGGGACCCTCGCGACGACCTGACCGGCGACCTTGACAAAGGTCACGGTCGGGTTCTTGAGGTCCGGCGAGATGGCGCTGATCCGGCCGGCCGTGGTGATATCACGGCTGGGCACGTTGTCCCCGAACAGGCTCGGGCGGACCTGCGGGCGGAGGGGAGGGACGTTGATGCCGGTGGAACCCCAGTTCATGCGAGTTCGTCCAATAAGGTGCTGAGTTCATCCGCGGCGTGCGCGTCCTGCGCCCGCGAGGCATTTTCCAGACCGGCCTTCACCGTGGCCAGTGCTTCCTGGGACTGGCCTGCCTGCTGCAGGGCCCGGGCCTTGTGGTAATAGGCGTACAGGTACATGGGGTCGGCGGCGAGGCAGCGGTCGTATAAACTGACGGCTTGGGCTGTGTCTCCGCGCTTGGCGTACTCCTGGGCGAGGCCGTACAAGACGAACGCATCCTGGGGGTCGTGCCGGAGGAGGGTCTCCAGTTGCGCAATGGACGGCATGCCCTTTATTGTAGAACCCATATCTCGTGCCCGCTGGGTGGTTTGTGGTCTGGTTGGGTGGGGGTAGGCTCCGGGCTATGCTGCGGGAGCGATGCAAGCAGCTGGAACCCCATCCAAAGGGCCCTGGAGGCAGCGATTCTCGGCACTCCTGAGGGAGTCATCGCCGGCTCTGCTCTCCAGTCTGCTGCACGGCGGGCTCTTTGCGCTTTCCCTCCCTGGGGTAGTACACCCATGGGTCGGGGTGTCGGCAGCCTTTCTTTCTCTTCTGCCCCTGGTGTGGCTGGTCAAGGCGCGGGGCGGTCGGCTGGCCCTGTTCCTTGGGCTATGGCTTGGCCAGGTGCCGCTCTGGGCGCTGCAGCAGTGGTGGGTGCTGGACGTCTCAGAACTTGGCTTTTTTCCGCTTGTCGCGCTCCAAGCGTGCTGGGCAGCCGTGTTCGTGTTCGTGGTGCAGTGGGCCAGGCGGGGTGTTCCCTGGCTGCCGTTGCCTTTGCTTGCGGCGGTGGCGTGGGCGGGGGTGGAGTTCTTCCGTGCGCAGGTGTTCCTCACCGGGTACGCCTGGGGGCTCGGGGGGGACGCGCTGATCGAGGTGCCCGTGCTGGCTGCGCCGGCGCGGGTTGGGGGGCTTTCGTTCATCGCATTTCTGATGATGCTGGTGGTCGCGGGCGCATGGAGGCTCTTTGCCGGCCAGGCAGAGGGGCTTCCGCGCCGCTGGGTCGGGGCCGTGTGCGTCAGCGCGGGTCTGGTCGGTTGGATTGCGTCCGCCGTGCTGGGAAGGCCGGTGCCGGTGCTGATGACGAGCGTGCGGGCCGGGGTCGTGCAGACGAATCTGGCGCAGAGCAACAAGATCGCCTGGAGCATCGCGGATGAAGTGCGGGACTTTCGCCGTTTCATGGAGTTGACGCGGGAGGCGTCGGGGGCGGATGGCACGCACGGGGCGCCGGACTTCCTCGTGTGGCCCGAGACGATGGCGCCCGGGTTGACGCTCGATGCCGCTTCGCTCGACGCACTCCGCAGGGCGCAGGTGTACTTCCCCGTGCCTGCGGGCGTGGCGGGGGAACAGGGCACGAACCTTGGCGCCACCGCGCTCTCCGATGCACTGCTGGCGCAGCAGCGTGAGATCGGCATTCCGATGCTGGTCGGTGAGGAGGCTATCGAGGGCCTGGTGGTGAAGCAGGATGCGCAGGGGCGCGTCGACTGGGCGCAGGACAGGCGTTTCAACAGCGCGTACCTGATTGAGCGCGGCGAGGTCCAGCCCGCCCGGTACGACAAGATCCACCTGACGCCTTTCGGCGAGATCATGCCCGTGATATCGAGGTGGGGCTGGCTGGAGGACCGGCTCCTCGCGGTCGCGGCGGGCGGGATGCGTTTTGATCTGGACGAGGGGAAGAGTCTCACGGTGTTCGAGGTGCCTGCGCCCAACCTCAAGTCGGGGCGTGTCCGGCTGGTGACACCGATCTGCTTTGAGAGCACCGACCCGGCGTTGTGCAGGCGGTTGGTGTTTGACGGGTGGTCGCGGCGGGCCGACGTGGTCGTGAACCTGACGAACGACGGCTGGCTCGGGGACAGCGACCTGGCGAAGCGTCAGCACCTGCGCGCGGCGCGGTGGAGGGCGTTCGAGCTCGCGACGCCGGTGGTGCGTGCGGCGAACACCGGCTTTTCCGCGGTGATCGGCGAGGATGGCCGGGTCATCGAGCAGCTGGGATCGCGGGTGGATGGTGTGCTGAGGGCCGACGTGGGTATTCACCCCGGCACCGGCGCAACGGTGTACGCCCGGTGCGGCGACTGGGCGGGCTGGTCGGGCCTGTGGGGCGCAGCGCTGGCGGCCGGCCTTGGCCTGTTGCGGTCACGAGGGGCGGCGCGGAAACCCGGGTAAGAAACCTGGATAATCCCTGTCGCTGCCCGGCGGCACCGAGACTCGCTTGCGGGCCCGACCCGGCCAACGATTGCTCTCCGGCCGCACACGTACTTACCTCTAAAGGACACCAATGAACACGGAGCATTCGGGCACAGGCAGTGGGGGACGTTCGCAGACCCGGCGCCACGCTGCAGCGCCCGCCCTCATTCTTCTTGCCGGCGTGTCGGTGCTTGCATCGTGCCAGATCGCGGACCCCAAGCCGAAGCGGATGCAGCAGCCTTCGGCGCCCCCGATCACCAATGTCGCGGGTGCGCCGTCCGCGGGCGTTTCTTCTCCCCGTACGGAGGCGCCTGTCCTGTCCGGGATGGACGTGGCCAACATGCGGGAGAAGGCGATCGGCATCATCGAGGCGTTTGCGAAGGGCAAGGACGCGCAGCAGCGGGCGAACGCGGTCGAGTTGGCGGGTATCTCGCCGAAGCGGCTGCACGAGGTCATCCAGGCGGGCCTGCTGGACACGAATCCGGGGGTGCGGTCGGTGGCGCTGGTCACGGTCGGGCGGTGCAAGATGCAGGAGTTCCGCGAGATCGTCCGGCCGCTTGTCCGCGATACGAACGGTCAGGTCCGGGCGAGCGCCATCTTCGCTCTCCACCGCTTCGGTGATACGCCCGATCAGACGCCGCTCGCGGCGCTGCTGCTGACGGACGATTCGCCCTGGGTCAACCGTCATGCGGCGTTTGTGCTGGGTGAGATCGGCAACGCGTCGGCGCTGCCGCTGCTGCAGAGCGCGTCGGCGACACGGGTCTCCATGGTGCCGCCTGCGCAGCAGCGCGTGTTCCAGGTGCAGCTCACCGAGGCCATGGTGAAGGTCGGCGCGGAGGACCAGCGTGCGGCGCTGATCGCGGCGTTGTACCCCACGCAGGGCGACGACATCGAGGTGTCGATGCTTGCGGTGCAGGCGATCGGGGAGACCGGGGACAAGACCGCCATCGCGCAGTTGATCGGGCTTGCGCAGTACCGGGACCGGCAGGGCAACCCGTACCCACCAGAACTGCGCCTTGCCGTTGCCTCAACGCTCGGGCGTCTGGGGATGGACTCGGGCATCCCGGTCGCGAAGGAGTTTGCGTCGAGCCAGGACGAGGGGGTGCGTGCGCAGGCGGCGCACGCGCTCGGCCACATCAGCGCCGGCGCAGATCGTGGGCAGGCCCTGGTCGGCATGATCGCTCCGCTGCTGGACGACCCTTCGGAGCTTGTGCGTTTGGCGGCGGCCGGGGCGATGCTCCGGGCGACCAAGTGATTCGCGTGTTCGGTTTTGGGTTGGGGGCGGTTTCGAGGTACCCGAAAATCACCCCATTTGACAAGCAAGGGTCCTTTCGGGTATCTATGCTCTTCCCCCGCGACCGGCATGCAGGCACCCCCGAAGGGCGGTGTTTGGTGTCAGGAGATCAGCGGGGCGGAACCGCCCGCGGTGTTGCGGCGGATGCTGATGAGGGTCGGAGGCCCGCAGGGCGCCGTCTTCCCGCATCACGCAGGCGTGGTTGTTGTGTGTATCCCGCAAGCAGGAGTTTCTTGTGCACATTCTGACCAAAGCGTTCATGGTGATCGCGACGCTGCTGAGCGTTGCCCTCTCTGCCCTTGTGATCGCGTACGCCGCGAACACCGACAAGATCCGCCAGGACTATTCCGCCGTGAAGGTCCGGCTGGATACCAGCGAGGCGGCGGCCACCGCAGCGACCGCGTTGCGCGGCCAGCAGATTGTCCGGCTTGAGCAGCAGGTTGCTGACCTGACCGGGCGCGTTTCGGACTCCAACAGCAAGCTCACTGCTCTCCAGGAGGAGCGGGCGACGCTGATGCGCGACAAGGCCCAGGCTGTTGCCGACAAGACCAGCGCCGAGTCCAAGATCAGCGAGCAGACGGAGGTTGCCCGCACGCAGGCGACCCTTCTGACGAACCTTGGCGACGAGGTGCGCACGCTCCGCAAGAACGAGCTGGTCTACAAGCAGCGTCAGCTGGAGATGGAGGATCGCCTGAACGACCTGCAGGCCCAGCGTGACGTGCTGGACCAGAACTACCGCGCTCTGCAGGAAGAACTGGCCCAGCTCAAGCAGGGCACCAGCACCACGGTTGCCAGCAGCGGCGCACCCTCGGCCCCGTTCACCTATTCCGGCCCCGTCATCATGGGCAAGGTGGAGAGCGTGCAGCGCGACCCGGGCACCAACCGCATGCTGGCCAAGCTCAGCATCGGCAGCAATGACCGCGTCGCCAAGAACATGCTCATGCGCATCATCCGCGACAACCAGTTCATCGCGAACGTGGTGGTGACGCAGGCCGACCTCTCCTACTCCATCGGCGCCGTGGACACCCTCGGCAAGACGGTGGAGGTCCGCGAGGGCGACACCGTCGTCAGCCGCCTCCAGTAAGCACCCGAACCCATCAAGGAGCGACCCATGAGCAAGTTCGGAATGCAAATGCCCGCCCAGCGCGGCAAGAAGGCCGCGACCCCCGATGTGTACACCGCTATGGCGGTGATGGCCTGCCTGTTCCTCGCCGCGGCCTGCTTCGTGATGTTCCAGGCGGCCGGCAAGGTCGGCCCGGGGGGCAACCCCTTTGGCATCCAGCAGGACAGGATCGACCTCAAGCCCTGAGGGCGGGCCACACGTTTCAGTAACTCCAAGCACCCGTCGCGATTGCGGCGGGTGTTTGCTTTCGGGGCGGCTTGTGCCCTTGATTCCCGGCGCAGTGGCCCTACATTTCTCCCCCCGCGATAGGCCTTCGGGCAGGTTGCGGGCACATAAACCCCCGCCGGTGTGCGACAGCCGGCGGCCATAGGTATCCTGGGGCGGTAGCTCAATTGGTTAGAGTACCGGACTGTCGATCCGGTGGTTGCGGGTTCGAGTCCCGTCCGCCTCGCTTGAAAAGAGCCTCGCCGATGGCGGGGCTTTTTTTGTTTTTGTGCGGTTCGGATCAGGGGGCGGGAGCGTGCCTGTGCTTGCCTGGAGCGGGCGCGGAGTGCGAGCGGCGGGGTTGAGCCGGAAGGGCCGCGTGCTCGATGGTGCGCGTCGGCATCGGCGGGGAGGCCGCGCCAGGCGCGGTGGGATTGCACAAGCTCTGTGCGGGCTGTACGTCATCCAAGACAGCACGCCCGGCTGGTGATCGGATGTTCATGTGCCGATCAGCGCACTCTCACGCCGGGTCCGGACGTTGTGTGGATTGCACATGGCTGTGCGCTGGGAGCAGAGGTTCTGCTGGGTAGCCCACTCTCAGAGGAATGCGCGGACCGTTCCGGAGTTCCGTCCTGATGCCTACACACGAAGAGAGTTCACGGTCCGAGGATTCGGCACCGACCATGAGCCGTCGCATCGGGACGACTGACTGGAATTCCACCCCGCTGGGCCCGGCGGACGGCTGGCCGCAGAGTCTGCGGACACTCGTGCGGGTGATGCTGGACTCCCGCTACGCGATGTGGCTGGGCTTCGGGCCGGACCTCACGTTTTTCTACAACGACGCCTACGCGCGCGACACTCTGGGGAAGAAGCACCCGTGGGCGTTGGGGCGTCCTGCCCGCGAGGTGTGGGCGGAGATCTGGCCGGACATCGGGCCCCGCATTGAGCACGTGCTCCGCACGGGGGAGGCCACCTGGGATGAGGGGCTGCTCCTCTACTTGGAACGGAGCGGGTTCCCCGAGGAGACCTACCACACGTTCTCCTACAGCCCGGTGTACGACGATGCCGGCGGCAGGAGCGGGATGTTCTGCGTAGTGACCGAGGAGACCGAGCGGGTGATTGCGGAGCGTCGCGGGGCGCTGCTGCGTGTGCTGGCAGCGGCGCTCACCACAGTCCGGCGGGAAGAGGATGTCTTCACGGCGCTCGAGCGGGCGATCCCCGCGGACCTGCCCGACCTGCCGTTCGTGATGACGTTCCTCGCCGAGCCCGGGTCGCCGCCGCGTGTTGTGTCCCGGCTTGGGCTTGCTGCTGCCGTGGGAGCACCTCCGGGCGGTTTCCATCATGAGGGCTGGCCTCTGGGGGCCGTGCTCTCGGGCCGGGAGGCTGTCATGGTGGACACCCTGCCCGCCCCGTTTGCGGGCTCGCTTACCCCGAGGGGCCTGCCTCATCCACCCGGGCGCGCCATCATTCTTCCTCTCAGCCACCAGGACCAGTCCATCGGCGCGGTGGTTGTCGGGGTCAATCCGCACTGCGTCATGGACGACAGGTACGAGGGGTTCCTGCGCGTGCTGGTGGGGCAGATCGCGGCCGCGATCGCCGGCGTGCGGTCTTTGGAAGAAGAACGGCGGCGCGCTGCGGCGCTCGCGGAGCTTGACCGGGCCAAGACCACGTTCTTCAGCAATGTGAGCCATGAATTCCGCACGCCTCTCACGCTGCTGCTGGGGCCGCTTGAGGACCTTGCGGGGCGATCTCGCGGGGGTATGGATTCGCAGGACGGAGAGCTTGTGCGGGTGGCCCAACGGAACGCGCACCGCCTGCTCAAGCTGGTGAATGACCTGCTCGAGTTCTCGCGCATCGAGGCCGGGAGGACCCAGATCGCGATCGAACCCGCGGACCTGGCGGCGATCACGACGGACCTTGCGAGTGTTTTCCGCTCGGCCATGCAGCGGGCGGGGCTCGAGTTCACGGTCGACTGCCCGACACTCTCCCGGGCGGTCCCCGTGGACCGCAACGCGTGGGAGAAGGTCGTGCTGAACCTGCTGTCCAATGCGTTGAAGTACACGCTAGCGGGCTCGGTCCGTGTGACGCTGCGCGAGGAGGCGTCCGGGGCCGTGCTGGAGGTGACCGACACGGGTACTGGCATCCCGGCGGCGGAACTGCCCAACCTGTTCACGCGATTCCACCGGGTCCGCGGCGCCCGCGGCCGAACGCACGAGGGCACCGGCATCGGGCTTTCGCTGGTGCAGGAGCTTGCCCGCCTGCACGGCGGCTCGGTGAGCGTGGTGAGCGAGGAGGGCCGGGGCAGCACGTTCAGCGTTTCCATGCCGTTCGCGGGTCCGCAGCCTGCCGCGGCTGGGGATACGCGCGACAAGGGTGATGAACACCCGGGCCTGCCGACAAGCAACACCCTCATCCTCAGCGAGGTGAACCGGTGGCTTCCCGAATCTGGCGAGCGGGCGGCGGCGCACGCCCCGGGACCGGCTGTGCTTGGCAGGGTGGTGCTCGCGGACGACAACGCGGACATGCGGGAGTACGTCCAACGCATGCTCTCGGGCGAGGGCTACGCCGTGGTGGCCGTGCCGGACGGCCGGGCAGCGCTGGACGAGGCGGAGCGGGAGCGTCCGGACCTGCTCCTTTCGGACGTCATGATGCCGGGGCTGGACGGATTCAGCGTGCTGCGGGCCGTGCGTGCACACCCCGAGCTTTCCGACCTGGCGGTGATTCTCCTCTCCGCGCGTGCGGGGGAGGAGGCGAAGGTTGAAGGGCTGGAGCGGGGCGCGGACGACTACCTGGTCAAGCCCTTTTCGGCTGCGGAGCTCAAGGCGCGTGTCCGAGCGAACATCGAGGTGTCGCGGCTGCGGCGATCGGCGGCCGAGCGTGAGCGTGCGCTGCGCCTGGAAGCCGAGTCCGAGCGGGACCGCCTCCAGATTGTGCTGGGGGCGATCCGTGACCGGTTCGTCGTCATCGACAGCGAGTGGCGTTTCCGGTTTGCCAGCGAGTCCTGGTGCGCGGTGACGGGGTACTCCCGCGAACAGGCCGTCGGTCGCTCGGTCTGGGAACTGTTCCCCCACGTCGCGGGCACGGCGTGGGAGGCCCGGGTGCGCAGGGTCATGGCGTCCCGGCAGCCAGACTCCTTTGAGTTCCAGGACGAGTCCACCGGGCAGTGGTGGGACGTGCGGGTGTCGCCGGTTGCGGGCGGGGGGGTGTCCCAACTCGCCCTGGATATCACCGAGCGGAGGCGGATGGAGGATGAACGCCGGCAACTGCTCGACAGCGAGCGGGCGGCCCGCGCCGAAGCGGAGCGGGCCACGCGCCTCAAGGACGAGTTCCTTGCCACGCTTTCGCACGAGCTGCGCACACCGCTCAACGCCATCACGGGCTGGGCCCATCTGCTGCGGAAAGACGCTGGCGACGCGGAGCGGGTCAGGAAGGGCATCGAGGTGATCGAGCGGAACACCCGCATCCAGACGCAGCTCATCGCCGACCTGCTGGACATGAGCCGCATCATCACGGGGAAGATGCGCCTGGACGTGCAGCGGGTCGAGCTGCCGGTCGTGGTCCACGCGGCGATCGAATCGGTCAGCCCTGCGGCGGAGGCCAAGGGCATCCGGCTCCAGGCCGTGATTGAGCCGATTTCCGACGCCGTCAACGGCGACCCGGCCCGCATTCAGCAGATTGTGTGGAACCTGCTCTCGAACGCCATCAAGTTCACGCCCAAGGGCGGGCGGGTGCAGGTGGTGCTTGCGCGGGTGAATTCGCACGTGGAGATCACGGTTGGGGACACCGGGCGGGGCATCGATCCCGCCTTCCTCCCTCACGTGTTCGACCGGTTCCGGCAGGCGGACTCGACCGCGGCCCGGAGCCAGGGTGGGCTTGGGATCGGCCTGGCGCTGGTGAAGCAGCTGGCCGAGCTCCACGGGGGTCGCGTCCGTGCGCGGAGCGACGGCGAGGGTCAGGGCGCGACGTTCGTCGTGGAGCTGCCGCTCGCTGTCCTCAAGAGCAGCGACGAGCCGCGTGAGCACCCTCGGGCGGTGCTCCTGAGCAGGGACGGGACCAACGCACCGCGCCTGGACGGGCTGCGGGTGCTGGTGGTCGATGACGAGCCCGAAGCGCTCGATATGGTGCACCGCATGCTCGAGGACTGTCATGTGGGCGTGACCAAGGCGGCGAGCGCCGAGGCCGCCACCGCGCTCCTCGAGCAGCATCCGTTCGACATCATCCTGAGCGATATCGGCATGCCGACCCGCGACGGGTACGAGTTCATGACGGAGGTGCGGCGTCGCGGCATCCGGACGCCCGCGGCGGCGCTCACGGCGTTCGCGCGGACGGAGGACAAGACACGCGCGCTGCTGGTGGGCTACCAGGCACATATCGCCAAGCCTGTCGATCCGGCGGAGCTCTTCGCAACCATCGCAGCCATGTCGGGGCGCATTCCTGCACCCCCGGGAGAACCAACCGCATGACCGAGAGCATCCGGGTGCTGTTCGCCGACGACTCACCCGACATCGTGTCCCTGTACGCGCGCCTGATCGACGGCGAGGCCGACCTGGTATGCGTCGGGACGCTCTTCTCGGCGGTGCACCTGGAGGAGGCGGTGCGGGCGGCGGACCCTCACGTGGCCGTCGTCGATCTGGGCATGCCGGGCCCGGACCCGCTGCGGGTGGTGGCGGCGATTGCACCCGGGCGGACCGGGTGCCAGTTCATTGCGTTCACGGGCTATGACGACGCCGAGACGCGTGATCGCGCGTTCGAGGCGGGGTTCTGTGCGCTGGTCTCCAAGCACGACCATCCGCTGCGCGTGCTCGAGGAGGTGCGGCGGGCCGTGGGTCGGCCACCCCGGGCCGGCTGAGGCCACTGTGGCTGCGGTCACTCAGCGAGGGTGCCAGGCGGGACCGCACCGGTTGGTTGCACACGCGGTGGGCGCGGCGACTAGGATTGCCCTGAGCACAGGGTGTAGCTCAGCTTGGTAGAGCGTGTGGTTTGGGTCCACAAGGCCGCAGGTTCGAATCCTGTCACCCTGACTTTTTGCGAGATCGAGCCCTTCGGCGAGCACGTCGAAGGGCTTTCTCGTTGTAAACACAGCACTTACGCCATCAAGGCGGCAGTTCAAACAGACGATTTCGAGGATTCGGCGCTTTGTGGCGTAATCAGCAGAAATCCACTTGTTTTGCAGTGTTTGCGAGAGTTCAAACACCTTGGACGCGAGTTCGGCCGTTTCGTCGTGGGAGCGGTCCAGCACGTCCAGTTGTAGCTTGATCGACGAGAGCCGATCCCGAAGCTCCGTGTGCTTCGCTGCAAAGGTTTCCTGATCGACTTCCTCGCCGAGCCGCAGGTTTAGAAGCCGGTCCTGCTGGGCTACCAGAAGCGAAGCCTGCCGCGTGAGCTCTTCCCGTTGTGCCCGGGCGTCAGATTGGGCGTCCCGCGTTTGGGACGCCAGGACGGCCCGGAACCAGTCCCGAATCTCGGGGTCCTCGACTCGCATCCGACCAAACATGGCCATCACTTGCTGGTCAAGTTCAGCTTCCGTGACCCGGACGCGAGGATGCCCGGCTGCGGTATATCCGCTGCACCGGTAATAGACGTACCGGCGCTCGCCGGATGACTTGGTGGATTTCGTCACCTGCTCACCAGTCACCGCCCGGCCGCAATGTCCGCAGGACATGAACTCGCCTGCGAAAGTCATCTGGTGGGCGTGGTATACGTGCCCGCCGAGAAGGGCTTGGACTCGGTCCCAGGTTGCACGATCGATGAGCGGCTGTTGATTGCCCGGGTACCACTGTCCCTTGTACGGGATCTCGCCAATGTACGCCCGATCTGACAAGATGCTGTGGAGTTTGCTCCGGGTGAAACGCGGAGCATCATCGCGATACGCGAGCCCTTCAGTGTGCAGGCGGTCCCGAAGTGCATCGAGCGTGAGTGGTTCGTACGCGTAGAGGTGAAAGAGACGCCGGACGTTCGCCGCAGCTGCGGGATCAACTTCGGAAATGCAGCGGCCCTCTTTGCGGACGTTTCGGAACCCATAGGGGGCTTTGCCAACGAACCAGCCTTCCTGAACTCTCCGGGCAAGGCCCTCTCGCACATCGACGGACTGCTGCTCGGTGTAGAAGCTCGCCATGTTGGCGAGCGTTCGACGCATCATGCGGCCGGCGGGGTTGCTCTCTGTGGGCTGCGAGACGGAAATGAACGCGAGTCCGTACTCGCTCTCCAAGCGTTCAAGTTCGACGTAATCGAACAGGTTACGGGCAGCGCGATCGACTTTGTAGAACAGAAGCCCGTCGAGCTCTTCGGCATGCTTCTTCGCGAACGCGATCAGCTCTTTGAACGATTTTCGCTCGTCCGTCTTGCTCGCAGTCTCTGCGATGCGAAACAGACGCACAACCTCGCCGCCGGCGAGGGTCGCGTATCGCTTGAGGGCGTCCTCCTGCACCGCCAGCGAAAAGCCCTCGCGCTCTTGCTCTCTTGAAGAAACTCTGGCAAGTGCGACGAAGCGTTTCATGGTGTTCACTCCCGGGGCAAGATTCCGAACAACTGTCCCGCATTCTGAACAATTGTAACGGCATCCTGGACCGAGAGAGGCTCGCGGTAGTGCTTCTGCCACACTTTCAGGGTCAGTGCGACGAGCTCTGGCGTGATCCACGACGGTGTCCCCGCGGGCAAACCGCTAGCAGACGCCGGCCTCTCCCACGCATTCGGCGTGGGCGGAGCGTCAGGTCGCGCCTCGCGGGTCTTTTCGGGTTGTCTCTTAAGCGGTTTCACGGTGCATTTCGCAGATTTATTGACGCCTGTCCGGCTGACGCTTGGCAACACAGTTCAGAAGCCCGCCCGGCGGCGCTAGCCGGCGAGCGAACAAAGAGACACGGCGCTGGCATTCAGAATGCAGAGGCGACCCTGCTGCCGGCTGGTGCCTTCACATGGAGCTAGACCGCGGCTTGGTCGTCGCCTCCCGTCCAGGGTCGCACTCACCAGGACTGCCAGCCGGGGGAGGTTCCGCACTCTGAGGCAGTGACTGCTTCATTCGTACAACGACCCAGATTCCGCATGCCATCCAACAGATCGGACCGGCATAGCTATCAACCAGGCAGATCACGATCAGACACATGACGAGGCTGAGAGCGAAGTCAACGACGCTTCGCAGAAAGACACCGACACCGACAGGTCCAAAGGCGAATCCGACGAGAAATCCCATCGCCGGGCTCTTGCCGTACCCGGAAGCTGGCGGCTTCATCCAGCTATTCACGGTCTTCTTGAAAGACTCAGTTTGCATTGTCAGCACTCCTTGGAAGATGAATGGGCTACTTGCCGCCGCGAACGATCACGTTTTCACGTTCGTGCGAGGAGACATCCGCAGGGTGCTCTGTGAACAGTGGCGTGTCGGCCGATTCGCCGGCAGCAGGGTCCGACAAAGGACTGTTGGAGTTGCGTATGCGGGTGTACGCAAATGCACCACAAATGCACCACAGGACAGGTGCCGCGACTCCGCCGGTCACGAATGTGCCGCCAAGCACGATTGCGAGGGTGACGAAGAAGTCACCCCAGCTGCGCAGATAGGCCCCGACCCCAAAGGGGCCGAAACAGAAACCCATCGCAAAACCGACGAGTGGGTTCTTGCCTTTGCCAACCGGCGGCATGTTCTTCGACTGCTTGAACACCTGACGTACGGCACCAGAGAAAGCTACGTTTGACACGGACAACTCCTTTATGAATGAGGATGAGAGACTCGACCGGGATCAATCCCGCTCGACATGACGGTCTTCGCGCTCCGGCTCCCGCTCGGGGGCCGGGCGTTCGCGAGCTTGTTCGACGTGCTGGTCCAGAACTGAGGGCGACGGCGCATCGCGGGACGTGGCTGCTTTGCCAGCCTCACGGAGTCCGTCGGCCACTTCCCCAGGGGTCTTGGTTCCGAGCATGCCGTACTCGGCGTGTTGAGCCGCGGTGCCCGACCCATAGAGCGCTGCGCCCAACTCGTGGAGGCCCTGGCGGAAGTAGGCGCTCAGCACCTCCTTACTCCGCGTTAGGCTCCGCTTCTGAGTGTCTAACCAACCCATGATGAGCTCCTTTCTATGACTAGTGACGATCGCCCTGCATCGCGCGGAAACGCTCCGCGAGTTGCTGCTGCTCGATCAGGCTGTCATTGAGTTCGCGCACCCGCGCCTTGGTGACCGCGTCGATGAGGGCGTTGTTGAACGCCAGCGCGAACGCGGCGGCGATCAGGTAACTGCCCAGGGGCACGCTGCCCTGCATGACGGCTAGCGCCGTCAGCAATACGGCCAGAGGCTCGATGGACCCCTTGAGCTTGGACTCGGGCATCGATTTGAACGCCTTAGCCAGGCGCGGAAAGCCGTTGTAGCGAGAATGCAACCGTTCCCCTTTGGAGAGCAACCGCGTGGTTTCGATTCGGGCACGGAGTTGCATCACGAGGTAGAGCGCCCAAAAAATCCAGATGCCAGCTGGGTTCTCCGTGGGGAAGAAGACCATCCACATTGGGACGGCGAAGAACGACACCAAAGCGGCGATACCGAAGTACTGCGAACCGAAGCCGGTGCGGAGAAATACTTCAACCGGGTGCGCCAGAACCTGCGCTACAAAAGCGAGGAACGAGAACGCACGTTTCGCGTCTTCGATGGGTGTCCAGAGATTCTGTTGTTCTGGTTGCTGCTGCTGCATAGTTGAACTCCAAGCGGGGCGCGAGGGATAGCCCGGCGCGGAACGCCCGCGCTGACGCCATCACTTGCTTTCACCCGCGACTACAGGAACTGACGGAATGCGGTGCGGAGCCACGTCCGCCCGTTAGGAAACACTTTGCCACCTTGGTACACCACGGCCTCGGTGGTCCAGAGGGGCGGACCGCCCTTTGCAAGACTGTTCAGGTCCCGGGCTTCGAGCTCGAATTCGTACTGTTCACTAAAGCCGGCACTGCTCCCGCTCCGCTCGCCGAACAGCGGTGCCATCCAATCTCCGTCGCCCGAGCTATTGCCGCTGAGCATGAAGCGACGCGATCGTCCGATCAAATTCTGCATGTATTCGACGGTGCGAATATCGGTCTGCTGATGGGCGATGCGAAGCTGCAAATTACCAAGCAGACTGTGGACCTTGTTGTCTGAGTCTGGTCCAAACGCCTCCAGCATCGTCGAGATACTCTGGGTTGCATAGACCACGGCTGTCCGCGTGCTTCGCGTGATGCCCTGAAACTGTTGATCGGCATCGACCCACAGAAGCTGCGCTTCGTCGGCCGCCATGAACGTCGGTCTCGGGTTTGCGGTGACATCGCGGCGAGCGTGCTCACGTTGCAGAACAAACTTCAGGATGACTTGGATGAGCTGTCCGACGAGCGCGTAGCGGAGTACGGGGAACGAGACAATCAAGATCGCGCCATCGTGCAGCATCGAGGCGGACACGTTGGAACTCGGGGCCGAGAGCATGTCACGGACCAGGCCGCGGCTCAGGAGATCCGTCGCCGAGGTGAGAGTCACCTGGACGCTGCTACGAGTCCTCGATGCCAGCGAGGGCCACTCGCGGGCGAAGTAGGTCACGGCGAGATTGAGATCCGCCCGCATGGATTCTGACTGCGGAGCTTTTTCCGCTGCCCGAATACACTCACAGCAGAATGAGCGCTGCCAGACCTCGCTTTGCAGTTCGTCCAAGGATTGGGGCGCGGACACGATCAATTGATGAAGATCGGCCATCGTGAACGTGCCCTTGGCCAGCACGAGCACCAGGATTGCGTTGCGAAGGAGCCGTGTGCTCTCCAACTTGAAGAACTGCTCACCGCCGCCCCCACGTTCCTTGGAGCGTTCCAGAAGTTCTACCACGGTCAGAATGAGCGACGCAAGGTTTTCGACGGTGCCCGCGCCTTCGGGACCGCGGCGCAGCTCTTCTGCGATAAAGCCGTACCGAATGGTGTGCTCAGGTGAAAAGATGAGGAGATCATCAAGTCGTCCCGCTTGCTTTACGAGCTTGATGTACTGGAGTGTGTCCTCAGGTTTCACCGTGAAAAACACGCCGCCGAACCCGGCGCGGAGATAGCTGTCAAGGATGGTGGCAAAGGAGCCAGAACTCTTACCAGAACCGGTCGATCCGAGAATGCATGTTCCCTGACAAGCATCGCCAATGGTGAAGGGAGCGCCGGCGGTCCATTGGAGAAGCTCCGCACTGAGGTCCCAGCGTGAGGATTTCTTGACTCGTTTGCGTTTGAAAGGCCAATTCATGGCTTGGCCCCTTTGGGCTCGCTCGCCTGGTCGCGTAAGGCCCGCACGAATGTCTCAAGCGTCAGGCCGTTGGACTTGGCCTTCCTTGCCCGAGCGAGGAGTTGCTCAGTCCACTCGATCATCGTGTCAAGCGAGAGGCCGGGTCCATCGAAGGTCAGGCTGCACTTCCCCAGTAGCGCGGTGCAGCGAGTTGATCCGGACGCGCGGCGTTCGTCCGAACGGCGCGTGGCCTTGAGCTTGCGTGCCAGCCCGTCTCGGGAGAGCTGCCCGTCGATCACCAGCATGGCCAGACGCTTCTGTTCTGCGGGGTCTTCAATCCTGCTAAGCATGTACGCGGCGTCCGCCGAGATTGCGCCGACTGCGACGCGTTGCAGCAGGTCCGCCGGCAGCTTGAGAATCGAAATATGTCGGGTAACGGTCCCGGCTGACAGTCCGAGCATCTTGCCGGCCTGCTCGGCGGATAGCGAAGCGCTGGACATGAGCGAGCGGAGGCCGCCGGCTCGGTCCACGGGATTCAGGTCATTGCGCTGAATGTTGCAAACGAGTGCCCGAGTCAGAGCCTCGACTTCCGAAACGGTCCCGGAATCCAGGAGAATGTCAATCTCCTTCTCTTCAAGCAACACGTGCGCACGAATGCGGCACTCGCCGTCGATGCACACGTACTCAGTGCCGACCTTGCGACACAGCGGTGGAGTTTGCAGACCGATCGAACGGATGCTCTCGGCCATCGAGTGGATCGCCGCCTCCTTGAACTGGGTGCGTACTTGCGGTGGCAACTTGATGCTTGAGATCGGGACGCGTACTTTGATTGTGCTCATCGAATGGCCTCCGTGACCGGCCCCGTGAGTCGCGTCGCGTGACCTTTACGCGATGCATTCACGAGCAGTTACGTAGAGGTGTACACGGCGATTCCGGGGGGAACGAACCGCGCATCGACTTGGCGCGGTTTTGCTGGTCGCAGTTCACCGTCCGGGCGAGGTGCGATTCGATTGCTGGGCTTGAACGGCCGCCGCAGTCTCCAGATCGCGAGCCAGTTGACCCGTAGTG
This sequence comes from Phycisphaerales bacterium, assembly GCA_046350475.1. GTDB lineage: Bacteria > Planctomycetota > Phycisphaerae > Phycisphaerales > UBA1924 > BJHL01. Next base: position 1,709,674 of record JAXMAJ010000001.1, read on the forward strand.
TGAATGCCGGCGGAGAGGCCGAACTTTTGGTATGTGCCGTCGAGGAGTGCAATGATTTCTGTGCGTGTGAAGTTGGCGTCTGGGTCAGGGTCGCCACGGGCGGCGGCGAACGCCTTTTCCGCGAGCAGTAGTTCGAGGCCGTGCGCTGCAAAGGCTTCGTTCGCGGCGAGGTGTCCAGGTTTCGTCGAACGAGAGTCCAGAAGCCCGGGCTCGTTGCGACGCACTGCGCCGAGCGTGATCCTGTCGGTGGGAAAGGTCATCGTGGCCGGATCGAGCCGGGGCTTGGGCGCGGGAACAGAATCGGACATGGGTACCTGCTGGCACCGTTGTGCCACGTCAGGCCCGCCAAGTCAATGGATCAATGGTGCGCCCGGAAGTGGGCCTTGTGCTCAAGGTACATCTTGACCTCGTGAAGAAGCTTCAGCGCTTCGGGAGTCAACTGTCCCTTGCGGCCAGGAATCCGTGTGGTCGTGCGGAGCTTGAAGTCTGACTCAATGCTCGCTATGGCCTGACGGAGACTTGATGCGCTTGTCGAGCACCCATGACTCAAGAACCCACGCACTTTGCGGTCTTGAAGAATGCTCTCCATTTCCTTGTAGGAAACCTGTCCTCGCTCAGAAAGAAGCTCGGCGGCGAGGGTAAACCGCTCCAGGGTGGCGTCGTCGTCGAACGCCAGAAACGGAGCGAAGCGTGGATCCTTGCTTTGCGAAGTCGCGTCGAGCAGGCGAAGGAGCCGATCCCGGCTCTCGGGCGCGACCAAGCCCACCAGTTCTTCAATCACTGGCCTGATCTCCGGACCGACAGCGCGGAGCGCACGCTCCGCCCGATCCGCCAGCTCCGGTCCTCCCAGCAACAGGCACTTTAAGAGCCCAGGAATTGCATCTTTGGCCGGCACACCCGTGGAGTGAATGGCGGTGAGCAGCATGCCGGCGATTGCCTCGTCTTGCTCGACCTCAAGCATTTCTCCAAGGACGGGCACCATTGCCGCGGCGGCCGGCCCCATCTCACGAGCAACGCCGAAGACCAACGCGAGACCCCAGGTGTCGTTCTCTGCCTTGAACCTATTCAAAGCACGCAACGCGGCTCTTGGGCCGAGCTGCGTGAGAGCGATCCCGATCGCGGGCACGAGCGCGAAATCCTGACGCCTGATGATCGGAATTAGCGGCTCAATGATGTCCTCCCCACACGCCGCCAACGCTTCACCGAGTGCGGGAATAGCGTCTTCGGAGTTCTCAGTTTCGATCAGTTTCACGAGCGACTCGGCGGCGGGCGAAGCCCCCGGTCCGATCGCTGCAAGTGACCGAAGCGCGGCAAGACGCACATCGGGACTGGGACTCTCAAGATGTCGAATGAGTGCGTCGGCCGCGCCGGCCGGGCATCGACCAGCGGCCTTGATACCCCTCGCGGCTCCCTCCATCACGAAGGGATCATCGCTGCGTAGGGCAGTTGCGATCAGTTGAACGATCCCAGTATCGGTCTTGGCGACCTCCCCAAGTTTCGAGGCAGCGAAGGATCGGATGATCCGATCGGTGGACTCATCAGCAACCGCTCGGCTTAATGCGGCAACAACCTTGGCACGCGGTAACCTTGAGTTGGCCGCGGCCTTGATAGCGGATGACGCGATAGCCCGATCCGACGATGCCAGAGCGCGAAAGTACGCCACACCCGCATCGGGGCGGTGCTCCACGAGCGCTGCGAGCGCCTCGCCCGCAGCGTCAGCGATGTCGAGCCGGCTGTTGGAAAGTCCCTGATCGAGGAGCCTTACGGCTTGAGCGCTCCGTGAGCCGATGCGGCTTAGCACCACGGCGGCTGCAATGGCGGCGTCGTCCGACCTCGTTCTCACCATGCGGCGAAGGGGCGAGAGCGCCTCCGGCGGCACCGTTCCATGCGCCAAGAGCCGGCACACAAAGAAGCGGGTGTCTGCATCGGCCGAGTCGATGAACCGAACCACTTCAGGCACAGAAGCGACCACCCAATCCGACGCGCCGCGTATATAGGGACAGTTGGTCCCCAAGGTGTGCATTAGACACGCAGCAGCGACTCTGTCCGATTCACCTGCGCCCGATGTGAGGCAGGAAAGCAATGCCGGGGCGTATAGGTGTGGCTGGCAGCGGAACCTTGCCCAGGCGACGGCGAGCGGCTTGCGGACATCTCTGCTCCCCGGCAACTCACGCAGGAGTTCTCGGCAAATATCGGCGGCGTTGTGGGGCGGGTGTGTGTCGGGCATGATGAAACCTTGGATCGGACCGCCTCGCCGAGGTGCCGAGCCGAGGAAGGCGTTGATTGTACATCAGTCTCCGGCCTACCTGTCGTTGCGCTATGGCGCAAAACTCCACAAGCGGGGAGACGAGCCCCCTCTCCCCGCTCGGGCTCACCCCTCTACCCCAACGAGCAGAAATGGCTACTCATCCCATTGGATGCTCTCAATGACGACCCCATCGCCGGCCGCCTTCAATGACTCCGTTCTGTCCGCTTCGCGAATCCACGGCACGCGGTGACGAATGATGCCGTCGAAAAGACGGACTGAGCCACGGACCTCAGTGTTTAGCCCTGAGCCCTTGATGCGGACCTTACGACCCGGGAGGTGCAGCGTGATGCCCTCGTCCGGCTGGAACTCCACACGCTCAAGCCAGGAGTAGGCGATCGCCAGGACGTGCCCGTCCTTCTTACGAAGCTCCAGCATGACTGAGCGGTCACGCACGCCACGCATCCATCCGAAGCAGCCGAGGTTCTCGGCCTCCTCGCCGTCCGGGAGGTCGGCTGCGCTCTCCGTCCCTGATCGCTTTGTGAACCTGTCCAACAGATTATCGCTCATAGCCATACTCCTTCCGCTCAATGCCCCGCTCGACCACAATCGGTGTCGCTTCGCGTGCCGAGCGTTCTGCCTGCTCGCGGATGATTCGTTGTGTTGTCTCGTCCAGCCCGTTCACAAGCTCACTCCCGGTCAGACGTTCATCGCTGCGCTCCACAGCGTGCAGGAGTTCGTCTTTGTCATCGGTGAACACCACCACCTGCTCGCGACCTCTTGAGGCGCTGACATAGAACTGCTCTCGGGACGACGCCGCGAACGACTGAGACGACTGGCCAACAAACACACGGTCCACTGTCTTGCCTTGGCTGGCGTGACTGGTCACTACCAACCCGTAGTCCAGGTGTCCGTAGTCACGGGAGACGGTCCAGCCGTTGTTGAGCACCAGGTCCCCTTCGGTCGTGAAATCCTTCACGGTGAACAGGTCGCCATTGTTAAGCGTGTGCTTGCCGTCCCGAGTCGAGCCGTTCTTTGTAATGCGGATGCGGTCACCAGCCGAGAGCTGGATCCGAGCCTGGTGGTAAACCGAAAACCTCGCAGCTTGGTCAAGCGGAAGCCGACCGTCGCCGACGAGGAGCCGCTGCCCCTTGCTGTAACCCTTGGCGTTCTGGTGGAACACGAGCACGTCGCCCTTCTGATAGCTGGTGGGATCGTGAAGCTGCCCGAGCGTCAGGTTCGAAGGCACAAGCTCCGCCACCTCGTGACCTTCGTGCCCTAGAAGGCCCCGAGCACGCAGCTGCGTGCGGATCTCTTGCGTGATCCGGTCGCCCTCCGCGTGCGTCGGCGAGACGACCAGGGCAGACTTGCCGGCTGCGATGGTGTCGATGTACGACTCCGCCAGAGCCCGGTATCGGTCTGCTTCGTCCACTTCCCGAATCCACCCGAGACGATCGAGACGATCGAAACCCGCTTCGATCCGCCCATCGCTCAGGTCCTTGACCGCGAGCTTGTACTGGTCCTTCTGGCGCTGAATCTCTTTGACTTCCGCAGGTTTGATGCCGGCCTCTTCCTCCAGCAGCCTCAGAGCGGCCCCTCTTTCGACTGAGCCGTGCTGCCGGCGGTCTCCAGACAGCACCACGCGCGCATGCGCGCGTTCGGCACACTCAAACACCTGACGCATTGTGCGGGTTCCGAGCAGGCCTGCCTCGTCAATCCAGATGACGCCGTCGGCGACCTCCGCCTGGACTTTGGGGTCGGCGAGAAGACGAGCCACCGTGTCCGCAGATTCAAAGCCTTCGCTACGGAGCACGCCGCGGCTGGCGCTCGCGGACGGTGCAAAGGCGTGAACGTGCATGCCCGCCGCTTCGATCGCTTCGCGTGCCTCCTGCATCATTGTTGTTTTGCCCGTGCCGGCGGCGCCGCGGATGAGAATCACGCGGTCGCGTGATTCGAGCACATGACGCACCGCGGCCTGCTGTTGGGGATTGAGCCATTCCCGGTTGAACCGGGTACGACCCGGATTGATCGGCCGGCAAGCGCCGCGGCCATCCCGTGCATACGCCAGAAGCCGCTGCTCTTCATCGAGCACCTCACGAGTTGTCACCAGCCGGCGTCCCTTGCGCTCGCCGCGTATCAGGGGCTGCTGTGAGACCAACCGCTCGATGGTTTGCCGAGAGCCTTTTCCAACGCCTTGCTTGAGCGCCTCTGCCAGGAGGGTGCGTTCCGGAACGACCGAGGCCCGTTCAAAGCAGTGCTCCATCGCTCGCTCCACGGCGTCACGTGCAGTGTGTCCGTCCTCTGGAAGCTGCTCGCGTCCAATCCGGTGTGACAGCGAGTCAATCACCGCCTGCTCTTGCGGACTCAGACGATCAACCCAGAGCTCCCGGAGTTGCCGCATGGACAGGTCTTTGGCTTTCTTCTCGCGAGTCTGGGCCCCGAGTTCCGCCTTAGCGTCCACATCCGTGATGCCCTTCTCCCGAGCAATCGCTTCGATTTGAGCAGTACGCCGTGAGAACTTGTCGAGCGTCTCTTCCTTGAACCCCTTGAGTTCCCAGCCCTTTGCCGTGCGTTCCGTCTGGAGCCCGTGCTCTTCGAGCCGGCGAGCGAGCACGGAGTGGAAGACCGCTTCGAAATATGGAGCATCCCGCTTGATGTCGCCAAGCTGGGCTGCTTTCCATCGGCTCTCTTCAGGATCGAACGTCGCATTGAAGACGAAGCAGTGGGCATGCAGGTGCGGATCGGGGACGCCGTCCACCGGCCGACCTGTGAAGTGGATGTATTCGCCCCAAGCTAGGTTGCCCGTAGTGCGATCCTCGTTCTTGCCGTCCTGTCGCACGCGCGACTTGGCCTCTACTTCGATGTCGGCCATCGTGTCGCGAACAGCCTCGCGGAATGCACGAACGATGCGGCCGTCTTGTGTGGCCCCGTACAGCAGCGAGACGCTCTTGGGGCAGTGGAAGTTGAAGTCATACCCAACCCGCCGTTCGGCCTTGCGGCGCACGGTGAGAGGCTCTCCGTCTTCGGGCCGTGCGTTGTCGCACATCCGATCCCAGTCTTCGCGGTCGATCGAGCCGGACAGGCCGAGCCGCTCTGCGCCCTTGCCACGCCACTGGCCGACGAGTTCTTGCCCTTCTGTGTAGTAATCGGCCGTGCTGTAATAGCTCTTGGCCCGCGATGAACTGTTGCTCTGGATAATCCTCAGCATGGTTTCATCCTGACACGCAATCCCTGCGATTCCGTTAACGCGACGACGCTCAGCCGAGAATCGGTCTGATGCTCGCTCGTCTACGTCCGCGGGTTCTCCGAGGTTGCGGTGTGTTTGTCAGTAGTTGTGGTGCGGTGTATTCGTCCCCTCGTCTCCACCTGAGAGCGACACTGCCCGCGTCCCATTCATGGCACTGTGAAGCCGCAGCCGGTCCCGTCAAGCTTGCAAGGCCGCTTTCCGCACGCGGAAGCCTTCGGCCTTTCGCTTGACAGGTGCGCTACGCCCCGTCTCTCGCGGCTTCATTCATCGTGCCATCGGGACGCGATAGGCGTGTCCCACAAACGAAGGAGACTCAACATGAACGACACCACCACACCAACCAATACGAGCACTCGCACACCGAGCCACGTCGCATACCAGGTTCGCGACCGCGAAGGCAAGAAAGGCATCTGGACCCGAATCGGTTCGGCTTGGCCCCATGCCGACGGCAACGGCTTCAACATCCAGATCGAAGCCGTGCCACTGGATGGACGCATCAGCCTTCGCGTTCTCACAGACATCAAGGAATAGCCATCAACTCGGGCGGGCCTTCGAGTCCGCCCCCTCCCACAGAAAGGACTACACCATGACCAGTACATTCATCGAACTCTCGGAAGACACCTTCGACGCGCTATTTCCGCTTGTCCGCAACCACCTAAACCCAAATGCCAGCTGGAGCCTGGGAGAAGGCGGCGGGTGTCTGTTTGAAACCTACGGCGAAGAGCTCGCGTTTGTCCGAGACCAAGACTCCCGAAAGGTCTGGACGTTCATCGATGGCGACGACGGCGGCCTGTTCGTCGTCAGCGGCTTCCACTTTGTGAATCGCATCGGGTACCTCATAAGCACGGTGATGCTTCCAGAGGGCGTTGACGTGCAAGTGACTCTGGAGTCAAACTCCAGTGACGCGGAATAGGGGGCGGCCATGACAAATACCAACGCCATTAATCCGTTCTTCGCTAGCAGAGTGGCGACGCTCCGACCAGCCGCGACACGGGTCGCCAGGCCTGCAATCTTTGCTCGCCTCCCCCGGGCTCCGATCAATGGGAGCCCTGTTCCGCACCTCACCAGCCTGTACCACAACTCCGACGCCGGCGAATACGGCCGTCGGAGCTACCCCGGCAACTGCGGCGGAAACCTCATCAAGGACCTGTTGATGTACTTCCGGCCCCGCCTCGTCCTGGATCCCATGACCGGGAGCGGGACGTGCCAGGACGTGTGCCGCGAACTCGGTGTCCCGTGCCGAGCCGGCGACATACACGAGGGCTTTGATGCGACGAGCATCGAGGCCATGAAGGCGCTGGCTGGGCAGGACTCGGTGGACTTTGTCTGGGCTCATCCTCCCTACTGGAGGCAGAAGCTCTACGCCACCGATGAACGCGATCTCTCGCGGACAGCAACGCTGGGGGCATTCCTCTCTCGATATGAGGCGTTCATCCGGGCGGCTGCCGGTGTACTCGCTCCGGGGGGCCGGCTTGCCATCCTTATGGGCGACTACAGCGACCGCGAGGCTGGCTTCGTTCCCTTGGTCTATCACACGAAACGACTTGCCTTCGAGGCCGGCTTGCGGCAGTGTTGCACAGACATCATCCGCTTCAGTCACGGGGCGTCGAGCGGTCGGAAGGTCTACCGCTCAGCGTTTATCCCCGGCCTGCACGACGTGTGCACCGTGTTCGAGAAGCAGAGATAGGAGGTGACCATGCATCCACTCGCACTTGAACAGCTCCAGGCAATCGCCCGGAAGCGGTTGAACATTTCTACGCTGGCAGATCGGAACTCGGACTCTCTCGACTTCCACGATATCTCCGTCGCCGGACTTAGGGCTGCGCTGCGGGACACGTACGAGGCCGGCTTCCGAGCAGGCGTAGCACGCGAACTCTGCATAGAGGCGGCCATCTACGCCGCCGAGGCGGTTCGATACCCTTGGCAGGTCTTCTGCGACGAGGACCGTTGCGTGCTGATCTCCCGTGACCTGCGGGACCATCTCGTTATTGCCTCAAGCTATCGCCGTGGCGATGATGACCGGAATCGTGTCGCGATCGAATCGCTTCCCTTAGAACTCTTCGACATCGTCCGCCGCGAGCTCTTCGGCGGCCGGCGGTGACCGACCCGTTCGACTGTTCAATCATCGACGACCTATTCCACGGGTGTGCGCTTGCCGCATTCGTGGAGCAGGCTCAAGCAAACAGAGCGTGGCCCTGCCCGGACGCGACGCGCCGTCGGGCTAATCAGCTCTATGAGCAGGCCCTCGCCACGGCTAACAAGCGTAAGTCTCCAACCTAGAAATCACGCTGGAAGCGCCGCTTCGGCTGTCATCTGGCTATGACTCTGATTCATCCATGTTCACCGGCAAAGAAAGCACAGTAAGTAGCAGACGTCTCCCCTAAGCGGTGCTTAGGCATTTCTTTCACCGTGAAAGACGGCTGGCTGGCCGGTTGGCCAGCAAGATGGCTTGCCAGCTTGCCTGCCTGCAATCCGTCCCGCTGGCAGGCTGGCTTGCATGCTCACACGCGGGCTCGTCAGCCGACTGGATTGTCAGCACTTCACCGCGTCAGCACGCTGGTAGCATCGCCGCGTCAGCGTGCCAGCATGAAATAGTGCTTGCCTGCTGACACCGATCCGTGATATGGCTGGAGCATGATCATCGCAATCGCAAACAGCAAGGGTGGAGTGGGCAAGTCAACGCTCGCTGTTCATCTTGCGACATGGCTCCACCGCCAGGGACACTCCGTGACGCTCGCCGACTGCGACATGCAGCAGAGTTCGTCCGAGTGGATTCACGAGGTGCAGCCAGCCCTAAAGACGGTCACGCTTCGCGACCCCGATGCCATCATTAACGAACTTCCCATTCTCGGCCAGGAGGCCGACTTCGTCATCGCTGACGGTCCGGGCAGCCACAAGGAAACCAGCCGTGCCCTCCTGTTCAGGGCCGACTTCGCGATCGTTCCCTGCAAGGCGTCGATGCTTGAAGTCCGTGCGCTTGCGAAAGTCACGGACGTGCTCCGCCAGGCCCAGGACATTCGTGGCGGGATGCCTCCAGCCATCATCGTGCTCAGCATGGTCGGAAAGACATACCGGCTCACCAAGGACATGAAAGCAGCCGCAGCGGCTCTCTCGTTGTCTGTGGCCTCAACAGCCGTAACGCTTCGCCAAATCTACGCCGACGCGCCGGGCCAGGGGACAGTTGTTTGGGATATGGGCTTTCGTGCGAAGGAGGCCGCCAACGAAATCGGCGAACTCTTCCAAGAACTTCTGCCACGTATGAATCGTCAATCCGTGTCCCCTCAACTTGAGACTATTGGAGGTCAGCCATGACAGATCGTCGTTCCCTTGTCGCGGGCGTTCGTCCACCGTCGCCACCAGCGGATCCGAGCGAGGAAGCTCAGGGCCGCAAGTTCGTATTCGGCGAGACCGCAACCGCTCCGCGTGCAGCAGAGGAACCCAGGGTGCTGGTGAGCACCCGCATCCGCTCGGACCTCGCGAGGGCCCTGAAGCGAGCTTCGCTCCAACGTCAGCTTGAGGGTGTCGAACCGAACACGCTTCAGGACATCCTAGAAGAAGCCGTCGAACCGTGGCTCCGCAACCACGGTCATCTCGCGTGAACGATCCAGACTCTTCGCCGAACCCACCATCCGGTCTCACGCGGAAGCAGTGGGGCCTTCTCATTGCCGGCGATCAAATCCGCCAGGAGCCGCCGGACCGATTCCTATTCTCACACTCCGTGCTTTGTCAGGTCGGCATCCCGCGAAAGCACACTCCCGAGCGTCGCTACGAACGCTCGAATGGCAACCTCAGCCTGCTTGTTGAAGCTGGCAGCCTATGGAATGGGCTGTCATGGTCAGAGCAGCCATTGCCCTACGGAGCGATTCCCCGTCTCGTCATGGTGCACATCAGCACCGAGGCGGTCAGGACCAGGAGCCGCGTCATCGACGTTGGTGAGAGCATGCGTCAGTTCCTCACGCAGCTTGGACTGCAAACCAGCGGCGGACGCCGCGGCGGGTACGCCGCCCTGAAGAAGCAGCTTCAAGCCCTTGCGGCTTGTCGCATGACGCTGGGCATGACCGAAGGCGACCGCGTCTCCACGATCGACGCCAAGCCGATCAAGCGGTTCGACGCTTGGCTGCTGAATGGACTCCATGACGGGTCACAGCGAACGCTGTGGCCGGGAGAGCTTGAGTTGTCGGAGGACTTCTTCGACACTCTCACGCGGCACGCCGTGCCGCTCGACTATCGGGCTCTGGGAGCCCTCAAACACTCCGCGCTCGCTCTGGACATCTACACGTGGCTCGCCCATCGACTCCCGCGAGTGACCAATCCACTCGGAACGAAGGTGAGTTGGTCGAATCTGAAAGAGCAATTCGGTCAGGACTATGGCCGATCCAAGGACTTCAAGAAGACGTTCAGGCATGCCCTCCGGCAGGTCTGCACGGTCTACCCGGACGCGAAACTCCGCGATGCCCCGGGCGGGCTGATTCTCCAGCCGTCACGCTCTCCAATCCCTCGCACCATGGTTTCAATGAGCACAGCAAACGTGCGTCAACCGGACTGACCATCCTGTGGAGACTCGGCCAAATCAAGGACTTATCCACGCTGAATCGCCCTCCCGTTGTGCGCTGAATCACCCTCCGAAGCCCGCCCTAGATGCGCTGAATCGCCCCCCCGTAAAACCTAGAGCATTACCTATACCTCTTCCTATGTTGATCGGCGACGTTCTGTGGACAACTCTCGGCCGCTGATCGACGGATGAACCGCTGCGTCGAGCCCAGCCCAAATGCTGCGAACGACGACGCTCGGCAGCAGACCACCGCTCGGGTCATCAATCGTGGTGGGGCCGTGACCACGCTGCGCGTGGGCATTCAGGACGATGAAGCAGATCGAATGGCTGGCCCAACGCCGAAGCGACCGCCTCCGCAGGGACGCCTTCAGAGCCGACACTCGTCAGTCGAGCCTTGTCCGCGACCGATGCATTCTGAGTGAAGTGAACTTCGGACGCCCCGCCAACTCCGGAGCAGCCGTCGGTCCGTTCATCTCACCACTGCCGCGAAGGATGGTCCGGCGCGGCACGGACTGACCCACGGGCAAGGCCTTCGGGCGGAACGGGACTCGACACTCACTCGCCTCCGAGGCGGCCCAACCTGTTTCCACGCGAACACCCTTCCGCAGCGCGACGGATGAGCGACGAGCCGAAGCGTGGCACATGGCGGCATCGCGGAAGGCGGTTGCTCGCTCCCCATGAAATGCGTCGGTTCCTGAATGGGCTTGTCTGCTCACAAGGCACTCGGCTTTCAAACGCTCCGCTCCCGCCGTCACCGCTGCGCTTCAGGTCTCCGGGCCTTGCACACCTCACGCCAGACCCGCCCGGAGCGCCCGCACCTTGGGGGCTGCGGGTTCGGTCTGTCATTCGTTTGTGCAGCTTCGCTGGCCCTCCAACCTTCTGCCGGCTTCGCTGCGCTGGCTCCATTGCACCCGCGAGTGGCCCCGTTGCTTGCGAAGGGGCCGCACGTCGCGGGTCCCGCAAAGGAGCAAAGACATGAAAGCCGAAGAAGCCAAGAAGATCGCCGACCAAGCCCTCCAGAATCTGACCGACGCACTCAAGAGCGGAAAGAGCGAGCGAATCACGCAGTACCTCGCGATGCTCGCCAAGTTCCACCGGTACAGCTTCGGAAACGTCCTTCTCATCCTCTCGCAGATGCCCGCGGCGACCCACGTCGCCGGGTTCGGCACGTGGAAGCAGATGGGCCGCTTCGTCAAGAAGGGCGAGAAGGGAATCGTGATCATCGCCCCGATGAGCATCCGCCCCAAGGAAGACAAGCCCGAGGGTCAGGAGCAGTCCGACCGAGCCAAGCCCATCCTCCGATTCCGCGGCGTGTACGTCTTTGACGTGACCCAGACCGACGGACAACCGCTCCCGGAGCCGGCACGGGTCGGTGGCGATCCTCAGCATCACCTCACCAAGCTCAAAGAGCAGGTCGCGGAACGAGGCATCAAGCTCGACTACGACGACCTGCCGCCAGGAGCCGACGGCGTCTCACGCGGCGGACGGATCAGCATCCGACCCGGCCTGGAACCAGCCAACGAATTCTCAGTCATCGTCCATGAACTTGCCCACGAGCTTCTGCATCGTGGTGACCAGCGCCCCACCAGCAAGACCGTACGCGAGACCGAAGCCGAAGCAGTCGCCTTCGTCGTCTGCCAGGCCATCGGGCTGGAGACAGGCTCGGCCGCAAGCGACTACATCCAGCTCTACGACGGCAAGACCGAGACGCTCGCCGCGTCTCTGGATCGAATCCAGCACGTCGCCGCGGACATCATCGCGGCAATCCAATGCCCCAACGAGCAGGCGATCGCGGCCTGACTCATCCGACACCCCGGCGGGAAACCGCCGGGGTGTCTTTGCTGCCCTTGTCCACCACGCCGCGCTGTGCGCTAATCCGAGTATGGAAAACCGCACAAACTTGGCATGAATACCACCCACTCCGATCGAATCCTCAAGGCCACCAGAGCCCTCCGTACGAGTCTCGTTGCCGTCATCGCAAATGTGGACGAGCTTTCGGACCTTATCGAGCGGCTGCCGACGATTGCCACCCCGCCGGTATCCGCCGTCGCGGTCAGCGGGTCCGGTGCGCTCCAACTCAATCGGGCAACCTACACCGTGCAATGGGACCACAAGTCCTGCTTCCTCGGGTACACGATGGCGTTTCGGGTGCTGGAACGCCTCGCTCGCCGCCCCAACGAGTACATCTCGACAGATCGATTGCTTGAAGAGCTTTGGGTGGCGACTCGGTCTTCATCCACCGTGCGTAGCACCGTCTGTGGGCTAAAGGCCAAACTCCGTGCGGCGGGGATGCGAGACCTTGCGGAGTTCATAGACGGCAGCAACTCCGGGCATTATGCACTCATGCTGCCGAAAGAGTGATGTTCGCTTGCACGGAGATTCAACACAGGTTGGATCGTGGTTGCACAGGTCAATGTCCCGGAGGTGGTACGGTCTCGGACCTCTGGAAAGTCGCCAAAGTATCACCACCCTGCTGGAGCTCGTCATGACCACCGCAACCCCTACCGATTCTGCCACTACTCGCGTGAGCGCGGCACAGTACGTCCGCATGTCCACAGAGCACCAGCAGTACTCCACTGAAAATCAGCGTGACGCGATCGCGGACTTTGCCAAAGTGCGCGGTTACGACGTTGTCAAGACCTACGCCGATGACGGCAAGAGCGGACTCAGCATCGAGGGCCGAGCATCTTTGCGGCAGATGCTCGCAGATGTGGAGAGTGGTACGGCACCGTTCAAAGCGATTCTGGTGTACGACGTGAGCAGGTGGGGACGTTTTCAGGATGCCGACGAGAGCGCCTACTACGAGTACGTCTGCAAACGCGCCGGCATTCAAGTCGAGTACTGCATGGAGCAGTTCGCCAACGACGGCAGCCCCGTCTCCACCATCATCAAAAGCGTGAAGCGGGCGATGGCAGGCGAGTACAGCCGTGAGCTGTCCAACAAGGTCTTCAAGGGCCAGTGCCGTCTCATCCAACTCGGCTATCGGCAGGGTGGACCTGCGGGCTTCGGCCTGCGCAGGATGCTGATCGACGTGACGGGCGCACCCAAGGGTGTACTAAAACGCGGTGAGCAGAAGAGCCTCCAGACAGATCGGGTCATTCTGGTCCCGGGACCCGAGGAGGAGATCACGATCGTCCGGTCAATCTATGAACAGTTCGTCAAGCAGAGCAAGAGCGAGCGAACCATTGCAGAAGACCTCAACGCCGCCGGCATCGCATCTGCCTGCCAGCGGCCGTGGACTCGGGGCATGGTCCACCAGATCCTGTCAAATGAAAAGTACATCGGGAACAACGTGTACAACCGGGTGTCCTTCAAGCTCAAGAAGAAGCGGGTCACCAATCCGCCCGACATCTGGGTTCGTGGCGATGGCGCATTCGATGGCATCGTCGAACCAGAGTCATTCTTTATGGCACGAGGGATCCTCCAGGAACGCAATCGGCATTTCAGCGACGACGACATGCTCGGGCGTCTGCGCACACTGCTCGCTGTTCATCCCGAACTCACTGGAAGTCTCATTGATGAGACCGATGGAATGCCCTCCAGTTCAGCATACCGGCATCGGTTCGGAAGTCTGGTCAACGCCTATCGCTTGGCCGGGTACACGCCGGAGCGAAACTTTGAGTATCTTGAGGTGAACCGGCAGTTGCGACAGGTGCATCCGCAACTTCTTGGCGACATGATCCAGGACTTGCAGACCATGGGGGCGACTGTCGAGCGAAATGCCTCGTCAGACGTGCTCACCATCAATGGCCTGTACAGCGCCTCGCTTTCTTTGGCCCGCTGCCGTTCGACCGCGTCGGGACTACTGCGTTGGCGTTTCCGCGTCCCGGAGGAGAGGACCGCCGACATTCACATCGTCGTACGCATGGACCCCGCGAACGAGCAGCCGACTGACTACTACTTGCTGCCGAGCATCGATATGGACATTCCGGAGTTCCGCCTGTCGGAATTCAATGGCGCGTCAATCGACACGTTCAGGTTTGAATCGCTGGAGTTCTTCTTCGGCATGGCGAAGGTCATCCAGATCGAGGTGGCTGCGTGATTGACCATCGCGACATCAACGTGGTCCGCATTCCAATCGACCAGATCACGGTCATCAACCCTCGTGAACGCGGGAAGGTCAAGTTCAAGCAGATCGTCTCCAATATCTCGAAGATCGGCTTAAAAAAACCGATCACTGTCGTTCAGCGCGGAACCAAAGACGGCAAACCGTTGTATGAGCTGGTGTGCGGTCAGGGGCGTCTTGAGGCGTGCCGCCAGATCGGCGACACAACTGTGCCGGCGCTGATAATCGAAGCTACGCGTGAAGAGCTCATGCTGATGAGCCTGGCAGAAAATCTTGCTCGCCGTCGGCAGGGTTGCGTTGAAATGCTCCGCGAGATTGGAAGTCTCAAAGAACGCGGCTACACGTACGCTGAAATTGCTCAGAAGACCGACCTGCACGCCTCCTATGTCAAGGGCATCGTGCGTCTGCTCAAACAAGGAGAGACTCGCCTGCTTGAAGCCGTGGAGTGGGGTCAGATTCCCATCAGCATTGCGGTCACCATCGCTACGTCCGACGATCAAGAGGTTCAACGGGCACTCGCAGAGGCGTACGAATCGAAAAGCCTCCGCGGTAAGCAGCTACTGAAGGCGCGTCGTCTGATCGAGGTCCGACGTGCCGTTGGAAAGTCCATGCGGTACGCAGGCCGAAAGAACCTCAAGGCCGAGGTAACCACCGACACGCTCATGCAGGCATACAAGCGCGAAAGCACCAAGCAGAGATTGCTCGTACACAAGGCCAAGGTCTGCGAAACCCGCTTGCTCTTCGTCGCGAGCGCTTTGAAGCAGCTATTCGGTGACCCCGGCCTCGTGGCCATTCTTCAAGCGGGCAAGCTCGCGACCCTCCCTCAGTTCCTCGCCGAGCACATCGGCCGGAAGGGAGCCTGACATGGTGGACGCAGTCGCGATGGGTTTCGATCCCAAGGGCATGATGGTGCCGATCGGACAGATCTTGGCGGTACGAACGGTTCGCCCCGAGATGCGGAAGGGGCAGCAGTACCTCCGCTTATTCGCGTCTGTCCGAGAGATCGGTCTAATTGAGCCCCTAGTCATCTATCCCCAAGAATCTGGCGGTGGCGATCGCCGTTTCACGCTCCTCGATGGCCACTTCCGGCTGGAAGTGCTCAAGGAGCTTGGACGTACCGAGGCCTTCTGCTTGGTTGCGAAAGACGACGAGGCGTTCACCTACAACCACAAAGTCAATCGGATGGCCCCCATCCAAGAGCATTTCATGATCCTGAGAGCTCTTGAACAAGGCGTCTCAGAGGAACGCATCGCTGCAACACTTAGCGTGAACGTCACCGCGATCCGCAACAAGCGAGATCTCCTCACGGGAATCTGTCCCGAAGCGGTAGCTCTGCTCAAGGACAAGAACGTGACCGCGAAGGGGCTCCGGGAGGTGAAGCGTGCCGGGCCGATGCGTCAAATCGAGATGGCTGAGCTGATGGTCGCCGCGAACAACTATTCCACCGACTACGCCATGTGCCTCATCGCGGCTACGCCAGAAAAGGACCTAGTCGATGGCGACAAGAACAAGGGGCTTCCAGGGATCAAGCCTGAGGACATTGCGCGGATGGAACGAGAGATGGAAGTGCTCGGACGAGACTTCTTGATGATCGAGGAGTCACACGGGAAAAACACGCTCAACTTGGTGCTAGCGGTGGCGTATCTCAGGAGGATTCTGGACAACGCGGGCGTTGTGAAGCACCTGTCACAGCGATACCCCGACATCCTGAGCGAGTTTCAGAAGCTGGTCGATGCGCCCGAACTCAAGGCCGGCCTCTAGGCACGTCAATCGACTGAGCACCTGGAACCCGGGT
Organism: Phycisphaerales bacterium; assembly: GCA_046350475.1. Taxonomy (GTDB): domain Bacteria; phylum Planctomycetota; class Phycisphaerae; order Phycisphaerales; family UBA1924; genus BJHL01. Next base: position 1,725,579 of record JAXMAJ010000001.1, read on the forward strand.
AGGTCCCTAGGGCTGCGAAAGAACCAAACAAAACCCGCCTCGTTTCTCTGTGCCACTACGTCATTCGCCGGCAAACCAGCCGGCGGCCTGCTATGCTTCGCCAGTGGCAACGCCTCAGCTGAACTCCGATCCATGGCTTCTTCATGATGATGCTCCTCATCTTGGCAAGCTCGGATTCCGCGTTGGGGACAAGGGCACGCACACCAGTCGCACGATGATGCTCCAAGAGCTGACGGAGCTCCTTTCGGAAGTACCGCCTCCTGCCGTCAGATCCGAATACGCCGCGGCAATCGTTGAAGGCAACTGTCTGCACAAGCCCACTGCGGCGACTCGAAAGCTCACAAACCAAAGACTGGGCGAACTGTACGGCCTCGATCCGTCGGTCCCGCTGTTCCGAGTTTTCAGGCAGTTCTGGGGAGCCGATCAGGCTGGTCGCCCGCTACTCGCCCTGCTGCTTGCACTCGCGAGGGACCCGCTGCTTCGCGCCACCGCCGATCCGATTCTTCGCATACATCCGGGGGAGGAGCTTGCACGCCAGACCTTGACGAACGCTCTGAACGATGCGGTCGGTGGACGGTTTAATCCCGAGATCCTGGACAAGGTCGTCCGCAACGCCGCGTCTTCATGGACGCAATCAGCCCATCTGTCCGGGCGGTCGCGAAAGTCTCGCCAACGAGTTCGTCCCACACCCCTGTCCGTCTCGTTCGCTCTGCTGATCGGCTATGTGCTCGGCCTGCGAGGACACCGGCTCTTCGAGTCGCCCTGGACTCGCATTTTCGATGCTTCCGTTGACGAGCTTGTCTTTACCGCGATGGACGCAAAACGCACGGGATACATTGACCTCAAGCATGCAGGTTCGGTGATCGAGGTTGGTTTCTCCGGGGTGCTCACAAACGAGGAGAGGCAGTTGTCCTATGGGACGAATTGAAGACCTAGCTGATCGCTACCAGCGGCACATTGCCGCGCCATGGCAACGCAACCTTGCCGGCGGCCAGAAAGCCGTGTTCGTTGTGTACGACAAGAATGACGAGCGAAAGCTGCGCGCACGGCGTCAACTCTTCCAGATTGCAACGGTCAACGCGGGACATCGCTGGCATTCTTTCGATTTCACGGACGCGTTTCCCTCTTGGATGGGTGCTGACGACTATCGCGAGGCGTACTTCGAGTCTCCAGACGACCTTCAGATGAAGCTCGACACGGAATTCGTGGCGTTCGCTGCCGATCAGCTTCGGGCCGCATTGACGGCACCAGAGGTTGATGAAGACACGGTTGTCGGTGTTTTTGGAGCGGCCTGCCTCTACGGCTTTACACGCGTCTCGCTCGTGCTCAAGGAAGTTGAACAAGATATCCGAGGGCGCTTGGCGGTATTCTTTCCGGGCGAATACGAGAACCATAACTACCGCCTTTTGGATGCTCGCGATGGGTCAAACTACCTCGCAGTTCCGATCACCATGCATCATGGGGAGCTTCAAGCATGAAGAACCGCGAAGTTTTCGACCGCGACCCTGTCACAACGCCACTCGCCAACAACGGGCAGGCGAGAATCACTGATAGCTTGAACGACAAGGCCGTCGATGAACTGCGTTCTGAACTCTCCACATTCGTCTGCGAGGGCCAGTATGAGGAGGGCATTCGTCGGATCATCGAGTCGTTTCTAGGCAGCCTCAACAACACCAATCAGCCCGCGGCATGGGTGAGCGGGTTCTTTGGCAGTGGCAAGTCCCATCTTCTCAAGATGCTCTGCCACCTGTGGGTCAATACGACTTTTGACAGCGATGGCGCCACTGCCCGAAGCCTCGTTCCGAAAATGCCTCACGAAGTGCAGGCGGTGTTCAAAGAACTCGACACCCGAGGCCGGCAAGCAGGGGGCCTTCATGCCGCGTCAGGAACTCTGCCCGCGGGTAGCGGCCAGAGTGTTCGTCTCACCGTGCTAGGAATCGTGCTGCGTTCAAAGGGTTTGCCAGAGAGCTACGCACAAGCAAAGTTCTGTCTCTGGCTTGCGGCAAACGGGCATCTGGAAGCCGTGCGGCAGGCGGTCACAAAGGCCGGCAAGGACTTTAGTCGCGAGCTCAACAACCTATACGTGAGCCCAATCATCGCAGAGGCCGTCCTCAAGGCCGACCCGCACTTTGCCCCCGAACTCAAGCAGGTACGCACGCTGCTCAAGGAGAACTTCCCGCAGCGAGACGACATCAGCACCGGTGAGTTCATCGGCACCATCCGTGAAGTGCTCGCCGTCAAGGGTCAGATTCCTTGCACGATCATCGTCCTGGACGAGGTTCAGCAGTACATCGGTGACATCACTGAGCGGGCCGTCTTGGTGACTGAAGTAGCCGAGGCGCTTTGCAAGCAACTCGACAGCCGCGTCCTGCTCGTCGGAGCAGGCCAGACGGCGCTTTCGGGGACGCCGCTGCTTCAACGGCTCAAGGACCGATTTACCATCACCGTGGAGTTGTCCGACACCGACGTCGAGACGGTCACGCGAAAGGTGTTGCTCGCCAAGAAGCCGGACAAGATTGACGCCATCAAGAAGGTCTTGGCTTCGCACGCCGGCGAAATCGAGCGCCAACTCGCAAGCACCGCGATTGGAACTCGTTCCGAAGATCGCAGGTTCCTGGTGGACGACTATCCGTTGCTCCCCGTGCGTCGCCGTTTCTGGGAGCACGCGTTTCGAGCCGTAGATGCCCCCGGCACGACAGGTCAGCTTCGCACCCAGCTCCGAATTGTCCACGACGCGCTCGTGGATCTCGCCGAGGAGCCCGTTGGCACCGTCGTCCCGGCCGACTATATGTTCGAGGAACTCCAGCCGGACCTTCTGCGCCACGGCGTGCTGCTCCGCGAACTTGATGAGCGAATCCGGATGCTCGATGACGGGACGACCGACGGTCGTCTCGCCCGCCGGCTTTGCGGCCTGATTTTCTTGATTCGCAAACTCCCTCGTGACGCCGGTGTCGATACCGGCGTTCGCGCGACCACCGATATGCTCGGAGACCTTGTCGTGCGCGATCTCGCCAACGAGGGTCCAACGCTCCGCAAGGAAGTGCCTCGCATCCTTGCCGAGTTGATCGAGAAGGGCATTCTGATCCAGCTTGACGACGAGTACAGCCTCCAGACCCGCGAGAGCAGCGAGTGGGACAAGGAGTTTCGCACGCGGGTCGCTCGACTCATCAGCAACGAAAATGAAGTCGCCAATAAGCGAGATGCCCTTTTGCGAGACGCGGGAAATGACGCCGTTATGGGCGTGAAACTCCAGCACGGCAAGAGCAAGGAGTCACGCAAGCTCGCACTCCACTTTGGCGAAGATGCACCACAGGTCAAGGGCCAGGAGATTCCAGTCTGGGTTCGTGACGGCTGGAATACGAGCGAGAAAGAGATCCTCTCCGCCGCACGCGAAGCAGGCAGTGATAGCCCCATCATCTTCGTCTATATTCCCAAGGCCAGTGCCGACGACCTTAAAAAGCGAGTCATTGAGTACGAGGCAGCGGAAAGCACGCTTCAGTTCAAGGGTGTGCCCAGCACCGCCGAGGGACGCGAAGCCCGAAGTGGCATGGAGACTCGCAAGAAGGTTGCCGAGTCGATCCGCGACGAACTCGTGACCGAGATTGTCCGAACGGCGAAAGTGTTCCAGGGCGGCGGCACTGAGATGCACGCGCTCGGCTTCCCCGAGAAGATCAAAGACGCCGGCGAGGCATCACTCGACAGGTTGTTCCCGCGATTCCGCGAGGCCGACATCGATGCCCGCAAATGGGAACTCGCCATCACGCGAGCCCGTAACCGCGACGACAGCCCGCTGAGTGTCGTGGACTGGACCGGCCCGACGGATCAGCACCCGGTCTGTAAGGCCGTGTTGTCGGAGATTGGCTCGGGCAAGAAGGGCCGCGAGATTCGCGGCACCTTTGAGAGCAGCCCCTTCGGTTGGCCGCGAGACGCGATCGACGCTTCGCTCATCGCGTTGCACGCCGCGGGGCATATTCGTGCGACGTACAACGGCACGCCACTCATACCCGGACAGCTTGACCAGGCAAAGATTCCTGTGACGGAGTTCCGTGTCGAGTCGGTGAACCTCACCGCCCGCGACCGTATCAAACTCCGCGGCCTGTTTCAGACCGCGAACGTCGCGTGCAAGGCCGGCGAAGAGGAACTCAGGGCAGGCGAGTTTCTTGGCGTCTTGGAAGAGTTGGCTCGTTGGGCGGGCGGCGACGCTCCGCTTCCGGATCGTCCGAACACATCGCACCTCGCCGAAGTGAGGGCGCTGGCAGGCAACGAGCAACTTGCCAAACTGCTTGAGAAGCACGATGAACTCCACAAGCAAGCGGACGCTTGGAGTCGGCTCGCCAAACTGCACAAGGACCGCTGGCCTCGTTGGGAGACGCTTCAAACTCTGCTCGCCCACGCCGGCAAGTTGCCTATTCACTCCGAGATCAAGCCCCAGGCCGACGCGATCGTCCGGGACCGCTCACTCTTGGAGCCTACTGACCACGTCTCGCCGCTGTGCAAGAAGTTGGAGCACGCGCTCCGAGAAGCCTTGAAGAAGGCGTACGAGGAGTGCCAGGGGAGCTTCGACCGCGAGTCGGATGCACTCGGCTCTTCTGAAGCGTGGAAGAAGATCGGCAAGGACCAGCAGAACCGAATCGCCAAGACCAACAACATCGTTCCCATCCCGGATCTCGATGCCGGGGATGAGCACAAGCTCGCGTCCGCACTCGGGACGCGATCGCTGGACAGTTGGGCCGAACTCACGGCCGCGCTGCCGACTCGCTTCGCCAAGGCCAAGGCCGAAGCGGCCAAAGAACTGGAGCCCAAGACCCAAAGTGTCACTCTCCGCAGCGAGGCGTTGCGATCGGAGGCCGACGTGAAGGCTTGGGTCGCGAAGACGGAGACTGACCTCCTCAACAAACTCAAGACAGGCCCGATCGTCATCGGCTGAACTCCCGGAATCTGATATGCCCGCACTTGACCCACAACTCCGCCGTCGGCTTGAGACCGCAATCGCGGGATCGGGCACCGATGCGATCACCGGCGCCAGGGCCATCGCCGAGGCCGGCGCCAGGGCGGCGCTTGAGGCTCTTGCGGTCCACGAGGCCGAACCGTACAGCCACATCAAGTCCAAGCCCGAACTCACTGCCCTGCGCAACCGACTTCGTGCCCACGCCCGACAGCTTGGCGACATGCAGAACTCCAAGGGCGAGATCACAATCAACGCTCTGGTTCACGAGTGTGCTTACGAGCACTGGCATCGGATGCTCTTCGCCCGCTTCCTCGCCGAGAACAACCTGCTGATCGACCCCCAAGCCCGCGTTGCCGTGACTCTTGAAGAGTGCGAAGACCTCGCCAAGGAAGAGAAGACGAACAAATGGGAGATCGCCGGCCGATTCGCCCAAGCGATGCTGCCGCAGATTTTCCGGGCAGATGATCCGCTCCTCAAGGTGACCCTCCCCGCCGACCGGCGTGTCCAGCTTGAGACCATTCTGGCCGACTTGCCAGTCCCTGTGTTCCAGGCCGATGATTCGTTGGGCTGGGTCTACCAGTTCTGGCAGAGCCGCCGGAAGGATGAGGTCAATGACTCCGGCGACAAGATCACCGGCGAGACGCTTCCTTCAGTGACGCAGCTTTTCACAGAGCACTACATGGTGCTCTTTCTGCTCCACAACACGATCGGTGCTTGGCACGCCGGCAAGGTGCTCGCCAAGTCGCCGTCGATTGGACACTCTGCCAACAGCGAAGACGACCTTCGCCGGGCAGTGGCACTGAAGGCTGGGGCCAACGGCGGATACTCGTTCGAGTACCTCCGATTCGTGAAGGACACCAGCGGCTGGCGTCCCGCCGCCGGCGTGTTCGCAGGCTGGCCCACGGCAGCGTCCGATCTCAAGATCCTTGATCCCTGCTGCGGCAGCGGTCACTTCGTGGTCGCCGCGTTCGAGTTGCTCGTGCGGCTGCGGATGGAAGAGGAAGCTCTGCCGATCGCCGACGCCGTGGACGCCGTCATCCGCGACAACCTCTTCGGACTAGAGATCGATCAGCGTTGCACGCACATCACCGCCTTCAACCTCGCCCTCGCGGCATGGAAGAAGACGGGGTATAGACCGAACCAGCCGCTTCCACCGCTCAACATCGCGTGCACCGGCATCGCCGCCGCCGGCACCCGCGAGCAGTGGATGCAGATGATCGCCCAGCAGGGCACCCACGACCTTCGGTTCTTCTTTGGCCAGCTTCACGACCTGTTCCGCAAGGCCGCAACGCTCGGCAGTCTCATCAATCCCAACCGCTTCTTTGGGAGCGGCATGCTTGGCAAGGAGGGGATGCAGACGCTCATGAAGGCCCTCGCAGCGGCCATCGCGGAAGACCCTCGTGCTACTCCGGAGCGACAGGAGCTTGGCGTTGCGGCACAGGGCTTGGCCAAGGCCGCGGAACTGCTCGCCGGGCCCAAGGGGAGTGGAAGCCCATCGGGCGGTGGATACACGCTTGTTGTTACCAACGTGCCGTATCTGGGCCGCGGCAAACAGGATGACATTCTCCGCGAGCACCTGGAGTCCCAGTACCCGCTCGGCAAGTCCGACTTGGCGACGGCGTTCGTGCTGCGCTGCCTGGAGTTTTGTGCACCGGGCGGAAGCACGGCGCTCGTGACGCCGCAGAACTGGCTCTTCCTCACCAGCTACACCCAGATGCGTAAGACGCTGCTGGAGCGCCGCACATGGAATCTTGTCGCTCGATTGGGGCCGGGAGCATTCGAGACGATCGGTGGGCACGTGGTGAATGTCGCCCTGCTAGAGATCACCGCCCGTGAGCCGGCAGAAGATGCAGTCATGGCCGGCGTAGATGTGTCGGGTGCGGCGACGCCCGAGGCGAAGGCAGCCCTCCTGAGAATACCCGCAGTCGCATCCGAGGGATCTACGACGACAAAGGTAAGAGCGACAACGACTCTTCAGGGGTCTTCGAAGCCAAAAGCACAGCCGACGACGATCTTCGATACGTCTTCGGAAAGCGTTGACGGCTCTACCGAAGGCGACCAAGGTTCGACGGAGGGTGGAAAAGGCTCGGACGACGCATCACCCGGATCAGTGGTACTTCTGCCACAGACGGATCAACTGAAGAACCCCGACGCGGTGGTAACGAGCGAGCGCCAATCCAGTCAGCGGCTGTTGGTCGACTTCGGTCACGCTTGGCAGGGCATCGTTACTGGCGACGATAACCGCTATGTTGTGACCTTTTGGGAAACTGGTTGGCCCGACAAAGTGTGGGTTCCAATCCAACAGGCTCCGGATCGAACGCTCGCTTACACCGCCCGATCAACTCTGATTCGATGGGAAGGAGGCAAGGGCGACCTCCACCGTCGTTCTACCGCCCACAACTTTCCTCCTCCTTCAACCATTGGGCGCTTTGGAATCGCGATTCAGCGAATGTCGAGCCTGAACGTCACTTTCTACACAGGGGACGTGTTCGATGACTCGGTAGCGCCGCTACTGGTCGAGTCGGAAGCACTGCTGCCGGCCGTCGCTGCTTATTGTCAGAGTGAGTCTTACGCCACCGCCGTTCGTCGGCTCAACCAACACCTAAAGGTCGTTCCGGGCACACTTGTCAAGGTTCCCTTCGACCTCGCGCACTGGCAGAAGATCGCGAATCAGGAGTACCCGCAAGGCCTCCCGGAGCCTCAAAGCAACGATCCTGATCAGTGGATTTTCCACGGCCACCCCGCGGGCATGGTGGCTGCCGGATCGGCGAGTGTCTCGCCAATGGGCCTCAAAGATCCGTTTGGTGCTGATCGACATGCTTCCCTCGTCTGCCGAACGCCGAATCTCGGTGCTGTGCTCCAAGTTGCGGTCGCACGGCTCGCAGGCTATCGCTGGCCCGCCGAGTTGGATGACAAGATGCGCCTCGATCCCGCGTGCCGCGCGTGGGTCGAGAAGTGCAAGTCGCTCGATCACTTTGCAGATGACGACGGTGTTGTCCCACTTGCGCCCATGCGAAGTGAGCCGGCTGCCGAGGGCCGTCTGCGCGACCTGCTCCGCGCCGCTTTCGGGGGCGAATGGAACGGTGCGAAGGAAGCCACGCTGCTCGCCGCCGCGGCAGAGGCAAACGGCGACAAGTCGCCGGCGACAAACCTTGATGAATGGCTGAAGAACCGCTTCTTCTCCGAGCACTGTGCGATGTTTCAGCACCGTCCTTTCGTCTGGCACATTTGGGATGGCCGCAAGAAGGACGGATTCGGTGTTCTGGTCCATTACCACCGACTTTGTGCCGCCGATGGCGGCGGGCGTCGCCTGCTTGAATCTATCACCCACGGCTACCTTGGCGACTGGATCGCTCGGCAGCGAGATGAATTGAAGGCGAATAAGGCAGGAGCGGATGGCCGCCTCGCGGACGCGAGCGAACTCCAGAAGAAGCTAGAGGCCATCCTGAAGGGCGAGCCACCGCATGACATTTTCGTCCGCTGGAAACCGCTCTACGAGCAGCCCATCGGCTGGGAGCCGGACATCAACGACGGCGTGCGGATGAACATTCGTCCGTTCATCGAGGCCGGCGTGCTCCGCGACCGCGTCAACGTGAAGTGGACCAAGGATCGCGGCAAAGAACCCGAGAAGCTCCGCCCCAAGGCGGAGTTCCCGTGGTTCTGGGAAGGCGACACGTTCATCGGTGACCGCGTCAACGACATCCACCTGAAGTCTACAGAGAAGGACAAGGCCCGAAACCACGCTAAGAAGAAGTGACCCAGCAGTAAAGGCAACTCCATGAGCATCAACATCGGTGTCATCGATTCTCAAGTTCGGCAACGCGCGACCGCTTTGGCGGCCGACTTCGAGACTCGCTTGAACATCCCGACGACCGCAGGAAACGAACAGGCGGAGATCAAGCGGAGATCTGCGGCATTCGTGTTCCTTGTCGTCAAGACCGTGCTCGACCTGCCCGACGACGAGGCACTGGACTGTCTGACGGAGGGTGGCAACGACTTGGGCGTCGATGCGATTCATGTTGGAGATGTGGATGACGGCGAGTTCGTGGTCACCATCTTCCAGGGCAAGTACACCCACAATCTGGAGAAGGCTGGCGAAGCGAACTTTCCAGAGAACGCGGTGGTGCGTCTCCTCCAAACCATTCGGCACCTCTTCGATCCGAACGCAACCATTGCGGCCAACGACGAACTGAAGAAGCGAATCGAGGAGGTGCGCTCCGTTGTTCGCGACGGGCATATTCCGAAAGTGCAGATCGTGCTGTGCAACAACGGCCTGACGTGGACGGTCCAGGCACAGAAGTTGATCGATCAGGAAAAGTTTGGAGACCAGGTGGTCTGGAAGCACGTGAACCACGACGTGATGTTCCAACTCTTGCAGGCCGTCAAGCCCGTGGACGACATGCTGCGACTCTCAGGCGAAGCCATCATCGAGAGCCTGGACTTCTGCCGCGTGCTGGTCGGCAAGGTTTTGGTTCGCGAGATTGAGGGGCTGTTCACCCGCAACGGCGATCGACTGCTGGAGCGCAACGTGCGCCGGTTTCTCGGCCTCCAGGGCAATCGCGTGAATCAGGCGATCGCCCACACGCTGCTCGCTGAAAACGAACGGGGCAACTTTTACTTCTACAACAACGGTGTCACCCTTGTCTGCCGCAAGTTCGCTCATAGCGGGTTGCAGAAGGGCGACTATTCCGTCCAGGCGGAAGGTTTGCAGGTCATCAACGGAGGTCAGACCTGCAAGACGATTCAGGACACGCTGTCGAAACTCGCGGGCGCAGCTCCCGGCCTTGAACGGGCATTCGTGCTGATTCGGTTGTACGAACTACCGGCGGATTCTGCGGATCTTGTGCGAAGCATCACCTACGCGACAAATAGCCAGAACCCCGTTGACCTGCGAGACCTCCGCTCGAATGACGCCAAGCAGAAGAGCCTCCAGGCGGCCGTGGCGGAGTTGAGCTATGCGTACCACAGGCACCGCAGCGACACGTCATTGAAGCCTACGGACATCAGCAGCGCAGTTGCGGCGGAGGCCGTGTTGTCGGTCTGGCGTCGCCGGCCCCAGCAGGGCAAGTTCCAGGGCCGCGAGCACTTTGGAAAGCTCTACGAGACGATCTTCACTGACGACCTGAACGGGGCTCAGGTCATTCTCGCAACGCTGATCTTCCGATACGCGGAAAACAAGCGTCGTCGTCCGCCGACCGGATCTCCGGACTTCGTCGCCTACGGCTCGTGCTTCATCGCGATGCTCATGGGCAAGTACCTCTTAGAGGAACTCGGCATCACGCTCGCTCAGTTGAATCACGTGAAGTTTGTGGACGCCAAGGCAAAGCTGGATCAGAAGGAAGACGAGTACTTCACGCGAGCGGTTCAAGCGATTGACGTGGCCGTCAAGGCTCTTTACGGAAACACGTATGTCTCGCTTCAGCAGCTATCGGCGACGTTCCGCCGCGGCGACCTCATCAGCAAGCTCGGAGTGACGCCTTGAAGATGGTGAACTTCAATCTGTCGCCAACTGGCCATCCGCTCGCATGGCAGGGAGTGGTGCGCCAATGAAGAACGCATCCCCTCAGCCCGCGACGATGCTGGACGCGATTCTCGCTTCACTCGAACACGCGGCGAAGCACAATCCCGGCGACGTGGCGAAGCCCGCCGCGATCCTGTGGACCGACGCCGATGCACAATGGCAGCCGCTGATTCCTCTGCTGCAAACGAAGATTCCTCACTTGCTCGTGCATGGCGAATACTCGCCCGCGGAACGCCGGGGGCCCGCGATTTGGGTCAAGTGCGTTCTCGGTGGCGTCGTTGCCGGGTGTCAGTTTCCCGATTCGACAGTGCCGATCATCTACATGCCAGGTGTGAGTCGGCAGACGCTCCGCGCTGGCGAGGAGTGCCCGGACGCGCTGAAGCCGTTGGCAGAGTTGCACTATCGAGGCGCTGTGTGGACGCAGAAGAATGGGAAAGACTGGACCGTTGAGGCTTTCCTCGTCTCTGAAGAGGGCATTGGACTTGATGTCTCCAAGGACGCATCAACGAAGGCCGCGATGCTCGGTGCTTTGGTCGCATTGGCCGAAGCGCCGTTGTCCGTGTTGCACGACAAGCGCCTGGAGGCAGAGGACTTCGATGGTCTCGTCATCGACGACCAACCTCGCGACCTGCTGACATGGCTTGGCGATCCTGAAGGGACTCGGCGTCGCTGGGACGCTGCCAAGTGGTCGGCCTTCTGCTCCCGGTGCAGGGCGGATTACGGCTTTGATCCGGTCAAGGACGGTGACACCGCCGGCGGCGAGCGGCTCGGAATGTGCAAGCAGGACCGAGATCAAGCATGGGAGGCCGTGTGGGCTCGCTTCAATGATGCGCCGGCGGTCTTTCCTGGCGTTATGGAACTGCTCAAGAGATCAAAACCCAGCGGGCTGGTGTTCGTCAAGGAAACATGGCCGGACGAGAATGAGGAAGCGGAAGGACGGCTGCGGCTTGAACTGCTCGCGTTTGACGGTCTCTCGCACGCAGATGCCCGTCGCAAGATCGAGGCGTTGGAGAAGGAACACGGGGTCCGTCGGAACTGGGTCTGGTCTCGACTGGGTCGTAGTCCTCTCGCGTTCAGTTTGAGTTCGCTCACCCTTCTCGCCCAGAAGACCGCAACGAAACTCGGAGGCGACTCTGCCGAGGAGATGGGGAGGCTCTACGCCGAGGGCGGATACGTTGCCGACGAGGCCGCAATGCGAGCGGTCGCAGCGGTGAAGTCGGCAACGGACGTGCGTGCCGTGCAGACGGCCGTTCGGTCCCTATACCTTCCTTGGCTTGATACCGCCGGTGAGCACTTTCAGAAACTCGTGGCGAAGGATGCCTTGCCGGCCAAGGGCAAACAGGAAGTCATCACAGTGGCGGCGGGGCACTGCCTGTTGTTTGCCGACGGACTCCGATTCGATCTCGGTCAGCGGTTGGCGTCGAAAGCGGAGGAGCGAGGTCTTCGTGTTACACGGCGTCAGCGGTGGGCGGCCCTTCCGAGCGTAACGGCGACCGCGAAGCCCGCTGTGTCCCCCGTGGCCGGCGAGATTGCCGGCACCGAGCTTCCCGAATCGTTTTCTCCCGAAGTCGCGGCTACGAAGCAGGTGCTGACGACCGATCGATTCCGAAAGCTCTTAATGGAAGCCGGATACGAAGTCTTGGCGGGCCACGATACGGGTACACCCGGCCGTCCCAACGCTCGCGCTTGGGCGGAGGCAGGGCAGATCGACAAGCTGGGTCACGATCTCCAGGGCAAACTTGCTTCGCACCTTGACAGCGAGATTGAATCGCTGCTGGAGCGGATCATGGGCCTGTTCGATGCAGGTTGGCGATCAATCCGTGTCATTACTGACCACGGCTGGCTTCTCATGCCAGGCGGCGAGGGCCTTCCGAAAGCCGATCTCCCGAGCTATTTGACGGCGAGCAAGTGGGCGCGGTGCGCTGCCATCAAGGGCGCATCCAAAGTGACGGTGCCGACGGCAGAGTGGCACTGGAATGAATCGAGGTCCTTTGCCACCGCCCCAGGCATTCACTGCTTCGGAGCGGGAAACGAGTACGCGCACGGCGGGTTGAGCATCCAAGAGTGCCTCATCCCGGACTTGCTCATCGAGCCGGCCAACGCTGGAAGCGCTGGTGCCGCGAGCATCACCGACGTTCAATGGCTGGGTATGCGTTGCCGTGTGGCGGTCACGCCGGCGGACACCTCGCTCACGGTCGATGTACGGACAAAACTGAACGACCCGAACTCAAGCATCGCTGGATCGATCAAGAACATTGACACGGACGGTAAAGCAGGGCTGATCGTGGCGGACGATGGGCACGTGGGCACAGCGGCGGTGCTTGTGGTACTTGACACCTCTGGCCGCGTCATCGGCAAGAGGCCAACAACGGTCGGCGGAGAGGAATGAGCCATATGGAACTTGATGCACTTGACAAACTGGCCGCGTCGGCATTCGACGGCTTCCTCGTCCGCAAGGACCTCGTTCGCAAGTACTCCAGGCAGTACCCGGTTCCCACCTATGTGGTCGAGTTCCTGCTCGGTCGGTACTGCGCCACTGTGGACGAGAAGGAGATCGCAGAGGGTCTCGCGATCGTCGAAAAGCAGCTTAAGGATCGAGCGGTGCGGACCGGAGAAGAGGAACTCTTCAAGGCCAACGCTCGCGAGAAGGGCTCTGTCAAGCTCATCGACATCGTGCGAGCACGCCTGGATTCCAAGAACGACTGCTACATCGCCGAGTTGCCGAGTCTGGCCCTGAAGGAAGTCCGCATCGAGGACAAGCTCGTCCGCGATCACGAGCGAATGCTGACCGACGGGTTTTATGCCGAGGTTACGCTCGGCTATGACGCGCTCGTGGCACAGGAGAAGAACGGGCGACCGTTCTCGATCGATGCACTCCGGCCGATCCAGTTGTCCAAGTCGGACGTGCTGGAAACTCTCGCCAGGGGTCGAAAGCTCTTCACGACCGAGGAATGGAAACACTTCCTGATCCGGTCGATCGGTCTGGAGCCGACCAAGCTTTCTGCACGTGCCCAGATGGTCACGCTGCTGCGAATGGTGCCCTTCGTCGAGCGAAACTTTAATCTTGTGGAGCTTGGGCCCCGCGGCACCGGCAAGAGCCACTTGTTCCAGCAGATTTCGCCATATTCGCATCTCATCTCAGGCGGCAAGGCGACAGTCGCGAAAATGTTCGTCAACAACGCATCGGGCCAACGTGGTCTGGTGTGCCACTACGACGTTGTCTGTTTCGACGAGGTGTCGGGCGTCTCTTTCGATCAGAAGGACGGCGTCAACATCATGAAGGGATATATGGCGTCCGGCGAGTTCAGCCGTGGCAAGGAGAGCATTCGAGCCGATGGCGGCATCGTCATGGTGGGCAACTTTGACGTGGATGTCGAGCAACAGCAACGTGTTGGACACCTGCTCAGCCCGCTCCCGCCGGAGATGCGGAACGATACGGCATTCATGGACCGCCTCCATGCGTATGTGCCAGGATGGGACTTCCCGAAGCTCAATCCCAACGAGCACCTCACCAATCACTTTGGACTCGTGAGCGACTTCCTCAGCGAATGCTGGACTCGTCTTCGAGCCGGTTCTCGCGTGTCAGTCATGCAGCACCGCGTGTATCTCGGTGGAGCACTCAGCGGCCGTGACATCGAGGGTGTGAGCAAAACGATCAGCGGCATGACAAAGCTCTTGTTCCCAGATTCGGAAATGCCAGTTCCGGATGCGGACCTGGAGTGGATCGTCCGCGTCGCCTTGGAAAGCCGGCGTCGAGTGAAGGAGCAGCAGAAGCGGTGTCTCAAAGCGGAATTCCGCAACAGCCACTTCAGCTACACAATGGGTCCGGAGGGCGTCGAACAGTTTGTGGCGACGCCGGAGATGCAGAGCGACGAATCGATCGGGTCTGACCCGCTCCCGCCAGGCCAGGTGTGGGGGATCAGTCCAGGTGGACAGGATGCCGCTCCAGGTCTGTATCGCATCGAGGTCACTGTCGGTCCTGGCAATGGCGTTCGGATCCTCAACAGTCCTGTCCCGCCCGCGTTCCGCGAAAGCGCTCGCTACGCCGAGCAGAATCTCTACACCCGCGGCAAGGACTTGGTAGGCAACCGTGATCCTCGTGAGCACGAGTTTGCCGTACAGCTCCGGGCGATGGATGCGGATCGCTCCGGCGCGGCGCTCGGGTTGCCCGTGCTTCTGGCACTGTGCAGCGCTCTTCTGGAGAAGAGCACGAAGGGCGGCCTGATTGTGGTTGGCTCGCTCAATCTCGGCGGTTCTGTCGAAGCCGTCTACAACGCCGTGGCGTTGGCCGAACTCGCTGTCGAGAAAGGGGCATCAACCCTGCTCATGCCAGTGTCTGCTCGTCGTCAACTCTTCGAGTTGTCGGACGCGATGGCGACCAGGGTGGACATTCAGTTCTATTCAGACACGCCGGATGCGCTACTCAAGGCGCTTATCGAGTGACGACCACCACGCAAAGCATCTCTCTTGGAGTCCCATGCCGGCGCACGTTCTAGATGACATTGCTACAGCCTCTGCTCGCGAGGTGGTCGCTGCCGCCGACGAAGTCGCGAAGGCGGTACCCCGGAGCATTGGTGCGACTGTCGAGTACGAGTTGCAGCGACAACTGCACCGTCACGACCTGCCAAGGTTGTCCGATTACACGCATTCGGTCATGGTCAAACGCATTGAAGAGCTGGTGAGGCTTGGTCAGGGGCCACGCTCTGGTGATCTCCAGGCGGTGACAGAGGACGCCATCATGATCCCCAGCATTCTGCGAGATGACCCATTCTGGATTGCGTTCCTGAAGCGTGCCGAGATCACCGCGCGGAATCTCGGTGTGGGGGACTTGATCGCGGCAGGGCTCGCCGGTGCGATGGCGGAACTCGCTGATAATGTGATTCTTCACAGC
Source organism: Phycisphaerales bacterium (assembly GCA_046350475.1). Taxonomy (GTDB): domain Bacteria; phylum Planctomycetota; class Phycisphaerae; order Phycisphaerales; family UBA1924; genus BJHL01. The sequence goes on from JAXMAJ010000001.1 coordinate 1,740,939, forward strand.
GAAGCAGCGCCGTCGGGGATCGCAGCATTTGCGTGTTGCGACGGTGGCTTCGAGTATGTCGTTGCTGATGCCGGAATCGGCATGCTCGCCAGCCTGCGCAAGGCGCCGGAGTTCGAGGCTCTCCGAGATGACTTGGAGGCCCTGCCCTTGGCGATTACTCCGGGAATCTCTCGGCGAGGGCGTCAATCCGGCTCTGGGTATGGATACCGGGCTGTATTTGCCCCCCTCAAGGCGTTGTCTGGTCTGGTTCGCCTTCGCTCGGGGCGTGCGGTTTTGCAGATTTCTGGCCTAGGTCCCGCGCCGGATCAGGGCCGCTGTTCCCAGCGGCCCCCGCATCAAGGGCTAGTGGTTACGGTTCGCATAGTGACCGCCAATGGGGGTTGACTTGCCTCGGACCGGCAAGGGGGCTATCCTTCATTCGTTCACATGAAGATCGGCAAATCAATCTCGCTCTCTGCTGTTACTGGCCGAACGGAACTCGCCGGCGCCATCGATGGTTCGGCATGGTACCAGGATGCCCGGTCGCAATTGGACACAGTTGACGATGGGGCTTTTGTTCTCGACTTCAACGGCATCCGCATCGCGACGGTGAGTTGGCTGCGCGAGGGGGTGATCGCCTTAGTCAAATACGCGGCAGCCATAAAACCCGACGTTGTCGTGGTAGTCGCCAATCTGAGCGACCTCGTACGTGAAGAACTTCAAGTTGCGCTTGAGGCTACTGGCACCGTTGTGATTGAAGCGGCAATAGGTTCGTCTTCGCAACTGGTCAGTCCGACGCTTCTTGGGCGTCTGGACCAGGCTCTCAGCGAAACGCTCGCTGCCGTCGCCGGTGAGCAGACTTTTGACGCACCGTTCGTCTGCAAAGCTCTGCCACACGTTGGAGCGTCGGCCGCGAACAACCGGCTGGCAAGCCTTGAAGGCAAGAACATTCTCAGATCACACCGAACAGGCCGCAGCCGCATCTATCGGCCGGTATTGAAGGGACTTCGATATGGGCACTGACATGATTCGCAAGGCCACCGACGGCTTCGAGCGGAAACAGCGCCGGTGCCTAGACCGCTTTGAGGAGCCCAATCTCTTCTCCGGCGCACCCAAACTCTCTATCGCGCTGGTCGCCACGCCTGCGCCTGGGCACAGCTTTCGCGTGGGCGATGAGTACCGGCTGAGCCGTTCGGATCGCGAAATCCGTGTCGTCCGTGGAGTTACAGCGGTCGGGCACATCGAAAACCCTCCTCCAAGCATTCTCGACACCATGCGGGCGGCCGGAGCCGTCGCGGTAGGTCGCGTTGTGGCCAACTTTTCGCTGACAGGAAAAGCGGAGCTTCTCCTGGAGTAGCCATGCTCAAAACCACCCCTCTCACTGTCCGCGGCAAGCTCGCTGATCCTTCGCTCTGGCATCGCGATGGTGGCGAAATACATCTTGGGTGTTCACAGTGCAACGAACGTGAACTGTGTGGTGGCCTAAGCATCGGCGCGCCGGTCCATAACTGCCTGGATCTCTGCTGCGGCAACCATGGTTCATGCACGCGATATGCATGTCCATTGAGCGTTCGCCGCTATGCCGCGCTCGTCAATGAGGTCGGAGGACTCGCCCTTCGCCCGTACACGAAGCCCGTAGCGCCGATGCTCGCTGTGCCCGATTACGTTCCGACAATTCTTGATGCAGGAAGCCTCGCCGGTCCCCTGCACATTCCCGTGGTGGCTATTTCGCTCTACAAGGTCATCGACGGGCGCACGGGTCTCGCCAAGTTCTCTTCCCGGCAAGAACTGTTGGCCGCGTTCCGTATCTATTCAGACGCCAAGGTGATCTTGACCGCGTCCGCCGAGGACGCGCTGGTTGAGCGATTCTGGGAACACCGTCAGTCCAAGGCCACGGCGGAGTCGCTCAAGAAGATTCGTCCCGCCCTCATCGCAACCCCCAACTTCTCGATGCACGCCGAGGCCGTGCGCCACGACAACCTTGTCAGTATGGCCCGGATCGCCGCGTGCTTCGAGGACTTTGCTTCGGCGGGCCTACCTGCGGCGCTGCATGTGAACGGCCGCACCCCGCACGACTTTGACCGATGGGCGATCTACTTGAATCAGTCCCCTTGGATCTCGGTCGTCTCATACGAGATGGGAACCATGGGTCGTTCCAGCGTGCGGCGTGCTTGGCACGCGGCACAATTGGTGCGTCTTGCCCGAAGCGTCAACAGACCGCTTTCGCTCTTGATCCGCGGGGGGGCCGAGCATCTCACGATGCTGGCTGAGGCCTTTGGCCGCGTTGTCTGGACCGATACTACCGCCCACATGAAGGCGAAGAAGCGGCAGATCGGCACGTCGTCCAGCGCCGCCGTTTCCTGGAGATCGTCTCCAACTAAAGCGGGAGAGCCTATCGACGAGCTGCTCCTCCACAACATCCGCGTGTATCAGCGTATGACGAGAGCGTTGTTGCCCAAACGCGGGCTCCCGCCACGCGAGCTGGTCGCCGATCAACTCCTGCTCGCAGGCTCACTCTCTAGCGGAGGCTGAAGGTGCCCGACGACTACCGACTCCACCTCAACATTCTTCCGATCGTGGGCGACATCCCCGCGATGTTGCTGCATCGCCGACCGTGCAGTTCTCCGCAGGAGGAACGGCCGACCGCCGACTCCATCGCCTATCGGCTTCGTGAAGGTATGAGCCCTGGGGCGTCCGAGAGGGCATACTGGTTCAGGCCCGTCGAGGGTGAGGGCTTTCAAGCATTCGAGTGTGATCCATTTCTCAAGCCGGGACTGACACAACGGATGCTGTTCCGCAGTCTGAAGACGGCCGTTCAAGGACTATTGGACCCCAACGAATTCTGGTTGCCGGCGAGCGAGTTCCGGTCGGAGCTCTCCTTCATCATGCACCGTCACAACGAGGGGCACGAAGAACTCGTGGTCGAGCCATACTTCCTTCGCGCGACACGTCAGTTCGGATTCGTGGTCGATTTTCATTTCCGCAAGAGACCTGACGTGCCGTTCGACAGGAATATCCAGCGGCTCAGTCTCAGCTTGAACCGAGATTATCGTCGCAACACGGATCACTATCTTGACCGCTCCCGAAAGATCCGACAGTTCGTCGAGGCGAGGCGGGATGTATTTGGAGCTATCACTCTTCCGGGCCACTCCAGACCTTTGATGGTGTCGGCCGAGTTCGTGGATTTGCCGGCCGATCGCCTGCGGTCGAAGACGTACATCTTCGGCGGCGGTCGCGAGTCGCGGGGCCAGTTCAACGGCCTTCGCGAACACGGACCATTGGTCGCCGCCCCCAACAAGCCCAAACTGCTCTTTGTGTTTAGGGAATCCGACCGTGCCTCGGCGCGAATGCTCGCGGCCGCGCTCAAGGGTGGCAGCTTTGCATTCCCAGGTTTCCAAGCGGTGTTCAAGACGGACGTGGAGATTGACCGTCAGCCCATCGTGTTGACTGCATTGGACCGGCCGGCAATGGATGGAGCGTTGGCAACTGTCAAAGCTCGCCAGGTGGCGGAGCCCGGATTGCTTCCGGTTCTCGTCCTGCCTTCGGGGGAGGACAATGGTTACATGGTGCAGAAGTCGATTTTCTCACACTCGGACATTCCGACTCAGGCGTGCACACTAAGGGTCCTAAAGGACGCTGATTCTCTTAAGTGGGCGGTCGCGAGCATCGCCCTGCAAGTGTTCTGCAAAGCGGGTGGACAGCCGTGGAAGGTGAGGCCGACTCTGGAGAAGTCCCTCATCATCGGCATCAGCCAATCGCACAAGGTCAAGGGGGAAGGGCCGGAACGCATTGTGGAAAAGCACTTCGCGTTTTCCGTGCTCACTGATAGCAGCGGACTTTTCAAGAGCATTCAGGTGCTGGGGAACACAGCCGACAAGGCGCAGTACATCGAATCCCTCAAGGCGAACCTTCGTCACATTCTGGAGTCAAACGCCGAGCACTTTGGCCGAGTAGTTCTCCACACGACCTTCAAGCTCCGCCGGGACGAAATGGAAGCGATCGAGCAGACAGTTAAGGAGGTGGCGCTCTCAGGCCGGCACCCCAACTGTCGATTCGCTGTGCTGAAGGTGAATCAATACACCAGGTTCTTCGGAACGAATCGAGGCACGAACAGCCTTGTGCCATTTGAGGCGAGTCGGGTTCGGCTCGGACACGGCGAGTATCTCCTGTGGTTCGAGGGCATTTATCCCGATCGTCCGATTGTCAGCAAGTGCTTGCCGGGACCGACGCACGTTCAATTCCTAAGGCTGGGAGATCAGGCAACCGACCCGGCTGAGGAGCGGGAGTTGCTCCAGGATCTCGTCAATCTCTCCGGTGCCAACTGGAGGGGTTTCAATGCCCGCAGTTCGCCCGTGTCTGTCTACTACTGTCAGCTCTTTGCCGACTTCGTCCACGAGTTTCACACGCTGAACCTGCCACTTCCGGCGGTGGAGAATCTTCGCCCGTGGTTTTTGTGAGGATGATTATGGCCGTCGGATCCAAGGACATCATTTTCTTGCTCGGTGCGGGCGCGAGTCGCGACGCCGGCATTCCGGTCTCCGGCGAAATGGTCTCTCTCGTTGAAGACTCCCTTCACAAAGATGCCGACTGGAAGGCATTCCTCGATCTCTACCATCACGTGAAGAGCTCGTTTTACTTTGCATGCGGCCTGCGCGGTCTCTTCAAGGATGGCGTTCCGTTTCACATCGAGGCCCTAGTCAACACGCTGTACGAGCTAGAACGGAACGAGGAGCACCCGCTCTACCCGTTTATCGCGTCGTGGAACTCCCGATTCGTATCTCTTGCCGGACCGAAGTTCGAGCACGTCAAGGCATTCCGTCGGCAGATTCTTCGGCAGCTTAAGGACTGGATGTGCCCTGACCGGCCGTCCGATGCCAGCTACCTGGATGGCTTCGTCAAGCTACAGAAGGATCTCGGCCATCCAGTTCGAGTGTTCACTCTCAACTACGACCTGCTCATCGAAGGACTGGGGAGCAACGACTTTGTCGTCGAAACCGGCTTTGCGGGATTTGATCCCGAGCACACTTGGGAGTTTGAACGCTTTGGTGATCATCGACAGGTCAATCCTCAGGTCTTCCTCTACAAGCTGCATGGGTCCATTGACTGGAAACGAAACCCCTCCAAGCACGTCCGTCGAGTTAAGCAGATTCAGCAGGTTGAGCCGGACAAGATGGATTTGATCTTCGGGCGTGACTTCAAGATGGAGGCGGCAGATCCGTATCTGTTTTTCGCGTACGAGTTCCGCCGACTGGCGCTCGAAACGCGACTCATTGTCACTTTGGGGTATGGGTTCGGCGATGACCACATCAACAAGATGCTGACGCAGAGCCTCCGGAACGACCCGAGCCGACGGCTGCTCATCGTGCAGAGGTGCTCCTCATCGGAAGTCGAGAAGAAGTCGGCTGAAGTAGCGGCGAAGCTGGACCTAAGCGGAGACCAGGTGCAGCAAGTGGTCGTTGTGCCTGGGTCCGCGAGGGAGTTTCTCGGGCAGCAAGATCTTCTTGCTAGCCTCGTCGGGCACATTCCAGTTTCTCCAGACGCTCCTTTCTAGTTGTTCCTGAGCGTGAGTTGATGGAGCGACAGCGATGCGCCCTCTCCTGCTGCCGATACAAGCCTTGCCCACATTCCCACGATCGAGCAGCTCCTCGTTCCCCGAACAGTCCTTGTCAACTGTCACACAAATGTCACACAAGTCGCCGGTGAAATGAGGTATTGTGGAGGCTTCCACTTCGAGGAACCATGACGACACCGAACCCGCTTCACCTCGCGAATGCTGCTCAGCAGATGGCCCGTAGCGCCCCGTTGAATGACGCGGCCGTGTTCAACAAGGTCGCGATGGTGTCTATGGGCGTCATGGCGGCGGCCTCCGTGATTCAAATGGTGCAGCCCCTTCTGCGCGACCTCAACAAGAAGCACACGAAGCAGATGTTTGGCGACGATCACGGACGTGGTCGCTGACCAGAGACTGAGCGCAGGTGACCGTTTCGGGAACGGCTGGTCGCTGTCAACAAATGGCCGCCCGAGGCAAACCTACCGGCGGTATCATGGAAAGAGTGCCGCCCGACCATCCCCGCGCGGCCCTAAACTGATGGGGCTTACGGCTCTCATCACGAAGGAGAATACCCGCATGTCGTCGCACTTATTCTTGAAGGCGCTGGGCAAGACGGTCAGCATGGCCGTGAAAACGGCCCATTCCTATCACCGAGCGGGAAATCAACTTGAGGAACACGTTTCGGCTGCCGACCCAGTTCTACTCAAAGATCATGCCGTGCTGTGGAAGAGCGCATGGAACAATACGCCAGGCCTCATCTGGGTGACCGCCACCGGCCTGGTGTTCGCGAAAACGATGAAAGCTGGGAAGCCGGCCGAGGGGATCATTCCGATTCAGTTCGCTGACATCGTGTCGGTAACTGAGAAGCCGTACGGATGGCGAGGAAAGGTGATCACTATTGCCACCGCGAATGAGGCTACTCCATTTATGTTCTCAGAGAAAACGTGGACACTGCTAAAAGGGCTGCTGGGTCCGAAGTGCAACCCGTCCTGACCACCGAGCGTCAAACTGTTCAGGCTGGGTTTCGGTCCGGCTGGGAAATCTATGGAGCGGAAGACGCGGCCCCTCTCCCGCTCCAAACCTCACCCTCTACCCCCAACGAGCATCACGCTGAAGGGAGCGACAGGGAAGCAAGGTGTCAGGCCTAAACGTACCGCATGCGCTTCGAGTAACGGGGCAACACTTCGAGGATGATTCGCACGGCATCAGCAGCGTCAGCAGCGGGAAAAACTCGGTCGTTGTCGATGTCCGGCTGACGTTGCCGGTGATCGATTCGGGTACCGCTTGCCTTCAGGCTCCAGCCATCGACAGCGATTCCGACGACGGGACGGCGCAGCTGCCAAGCGAGGGCGATCTCCGATAGTGTGCCCGCTCCACCGCCTATCGCTATGACGGCATCGGCATTTGCCACGATGATGTTCCGAGCCAAGCCCAATCCTGTTGCGATGACGATGTCCGCGGAATCAGCCGCGTCCGCAGGATCGTGCCCCGGCAAGACAGCGACGGTGTCGCCGTCGGAATAGGTGGCCGATTGTCGAGCGCCTTCCATGGCCGCGGCCATCACACCGCCCAGTCCGCCCGTGATAACGCGACAGCCTGCGTCCACCAGTCGCCGGCCAAGTTCTTGAGCAATGCCCACCTTGACGTCATCCTGGTCAAGCTTGGAATCGCCGATCACTGCTACCAGGGGCCTCCGAGGAGATGCTCTCATAGTCGTAGTTCCTTTCCAGCCGTGAATTGGGCGATGGCATCTACTTGATTGGGGACGCACGAACGCCGAAGGCGCCAACGGTGATCCCTCTCGCCGAGGATGCACGATTCAACGGTGAAGGCTGCCGAGAAGCCGGCTTCAATCGCCGCCGCAACCGTCGTCGGGCCTTGACTCCCGTTGGGATAGGCGAAAGCCAGGCGTTCTTCATTCCCGTTTCCATTGAGCCTTTCAAGCCAGTGCCGAACCCTTCGGAACTCAGTACGTAGCTCCGACAGTGACTTGTCGGCGAGCAATTCGTGTCGCCAACCGTGACCGCCGAGCGTGACACCCTTTGCAGAAAGTCTGGCGAGCTCCTGTTCACTCAAGTAGAGGTCTGATGGGCGTGCACGCCCAGGTTCCAAGCCCGCACTGGTGAGCAAGCCGACTTGCTCCGATGGAGCCGCCCGAACGTACTCTCGTTTGCGCTTGCCGGTGATCCATTCAGACTGGTCATCAGCAGAGAGGCGGCCTTCGTCGCACGCTTTCCCCAGAGCAGAATACAGGAGGTCTACCGGGAGCAAGGCGTCGTGGCGTGCCGCCGACATCGTCGCGAAGAGCACGCTGGGAATGTCTCGGGCTGACAGAGCGGGCAGCGCGTGGTCTGCAAAGTCGCGATACCCGTCGTCAAACGTCAGCAAGCAGGCATTGCGAGGCAGCTCGCCGGTGCCGTCGAGCCAGTCGAAGTAGCGTGACAGAGTCACCGGTTCAAACGAGCGTCGAAGGTCGTCAAGCTGCCGGGTGAACACTTCCAGATCAACAACTGTTCCCCTGATTCGCTGGAAACGGCTGATCGCGTCGTCAAGCTCGCGAGGTAGCACCCTGTGATGGCAGAAGACAGGAACGGTCTTTGGGCCTCGCGAGTTGCCCCTTGCCGCCGGCGATCGGCGATTGTGCAAGGGCACAGCTCGCGAATGCTTCGAGCCCACAATGAGAAGGTGGTCGTCGCTTGGCAGAAGAGAGGGCAGTGACAGGCCGCCGGTCGTGGTCGTGTACTCCGCGGTCAGCCCCGCGGCGGCCAGGTCAGCAACAAGGTTCGCGGTCTCTCGATGGACATCGCGTCGATGGTTGCCGGATGGAAGCACCTTCGTCCATACAAAACTCTCCGCCCGCTCAGCCGGCGGAGGAACAAGTCGGCGCTGCAATGTCGAATCGCTCGTCAGTGTCGCTTCAGGATTGCAGACAAGGATCAAGAAGCGACCCGAAGGAGTCATCGCGTCCACGAGCGCACGAATGGCGCTCCTGTACTCTTGATCGTGTTCGAGCACGCAAAGAACGAGGCTGCACACCACGGCATCGAATGTACCCCCGACATCCTTCAGCACGGCATCGCAGTCGCGGGAAAGCCATCGCACTCCGGAGTGTCCGATCTCGGGCTGCCGGGCCCATCGCTCAGCCAAGGCTGGGTCGGGGTCGAATGCAACTACCTCCGAGCCCTGCGCGGCAAGTGCCGCTGCGATACGTCCATGGCCGCACCCGAAGTCCAACACTCGTCTGGGTTGCCACTCCCGCACGATGTCGATCACCGCGTCGTCTACTGACTCTCGCTTGGATACAGGATCAACCGCGGCAAGAAGCGCTTCCCATCCTTCAAGTTCTGGAAGATGCGTGTCAGTCAGCGCGTGCCTCATCAGCAATGCCAGATCATCGCGATCATGACAGCGAAGGGTCAACCAAGCACGTTGAACCATTGAACGGAAGCCTTCATCGCTGAACAGCCGGATGTCTGATCCGTAGTCAATGAGCTTGACGCCGTCTCGGGTGACGATTAGGTTCTTTGGATGAAAATTCGATGTGACGATGCCGGCTGCCCGGCAATCACGGAGAATCTGGATGAGGTCCGCCGCGTGGCCGCCACGGTAAGCGTCGCCCCGATCAAATGGATATCGAATGACTAAGCGGTGACCCGGCACTGCCGGCATCGAGATCTGATAGAGACCGGTGAGTGGATTGGTTGTGGCAGCGAGCCGTCTCAGTCCCTGAGTTGCGCCGTTTGCGATGGATCGTTTCGAGTAGTCAATCACCTTCACAACAGCCGTGTCCGCGGAGAAGACGACGCCTTCTCCGCCAGCCCCAAGCAAGCAGAGTTCATCCGTGCCAGCAACACTTCGTGCCAACGCGGACGCGGCAGCGCAACGCTCCGCGTGAAACCAGCGGTCTTCGTGCGGATGGAGTGCAATGGCCTTGCGATGCCGATCAACCAGGGCTGAAAGACCGCGGAAGAATGAACGAATCTCATCCGCAGGCACGTCGAGTACGCGTTCCACTACCTGTTCAAGGGCGTCAACGGCGAAGCAGCCGCGAGTTTGCGCAAGAAAATCGGAGAGCGCTTGAGCATACCGCTGTTGCTCATCAGCCTGACCGAAGAGCCCGGATGCGATGGCAACCCGTTTAAGACTGGTGATCGAATCACATAGCCCTTGAATGCGCCAACTACTCATCAAGAGGGCCGCTGTCCGTTCAACGAGGTACTTTCGGAAGCGTGAAACGCCGAGGTCGAGATCGCCTTCGCGAAACTGGAGATCGTCCGGAACTTCAGCGCCGAGGCCATCGCGCAGGCGTCTTTCTCGCCGCCGGACAAGCACATCCTCTAGAGCCGAGTAGAGCGCGTAGCCGCGAATGTCGGGGATAAGCCTTTGGAGATCGAGCCCGACAGGCGGCTCATTGGCGCGATCGTGCCTGATCGGAAGCCTCGCACCCACGATGCGACGGCCGCCGGCGTAGCGATTCAGCAGAGCCCAAATCATGTCGGAACGTCTGAGCACGTCTCCGGCGAAGCGGGGGGCAGCGTTGGGGAAGTCCGTGAATGCGCGGCAATCGAAGACGAAGGTGTTGGTGCCACGCTGCACCGACGGCCGCATACTGGCGATCGTTTCGCAAGGAGTGTCCAGAACCAGAGGCCGAAACACTCCCTGACCGGCGAGAATGCGGGGGAGCGCATCAATCATTCTCCGGAGCGCATGCCCGACAGATTCACCGCTTTCGGTCGGCGTGAGCCAGAAGGGCCATTCCAAGTGATGAGTGTCACGGCGCGACAGGTCGTAGTAGAAGTCTCTTGCGGAAGCCCGGGCGTTTCGGTTCTCCGCTCGGCGGTCTGGCAGAACGTCGTCCGCCTTGAACCTCACAAGCCAGGAGAGCGAGTGGTACAAATCGACCAACTGCGTTCGTACCGTGCTTCCCGGCGGGATGGGAGGATCGCCTGTGACTGTTCCCAGCACGACATCGATCCCGAGGGAGTGCATCCGCTTCAACGAGGCCAGCAGGTTCCGGAACGGAGGAATGGGAATGCCGTCCGAGACATTGTCGAGCCGGCTGTCATCGTCGAGAATCCAAGCGATTGCGCCGGGCCGTTGGTTTGCAACCCGAGTGACGTACGACTGGAGCATCGTTCTCGCAGGTCCGATCGGTGCTCTGCCGGGCGGACGGGTGAAGCCCTCGCCGAACGCGCCCCGTGCAGCATCGTCGGCCTGTTGTTCCGGGGACGCAACGAACAGCGTCAGCCCCCGACTTCTGTAATCAGCAACCACCCTTGCCAGGGCGCCCGATTCACCTCCGTTGTGGAGGACCACTACATCAAGGCTGCAAATTTGATCGAAGCCCTGTAAGTCGATCAGGTCATCGAACATTCGAGAGAGCTGGTCGGCGTGGTCATCGTCGCCAATGACCCCGACTACCAATACGAGGTCATCGGCATGGAGAATCTCCTGAGCCGTTGGATCCCGGTACGGGACAAGCGGACCGTCGGAAGCCGTCGCCGCAGCTGCGATGGGAGGTGACCAACCAAAGAGACGGTGTGCCCTCTCCAGGCAGGCGGTTCGTTGCTCGTCCGTCATGCGGCCGTGCCACTTGGCCCAGAAGCGGTCGAGCCCACTCCGCTTTGGATCCGCAGTCGGCGACGAGAGCCGGGGCCGAGATGTGTCGGCAAAGTGTCGAACAGTCGGGACATCGAGTGCTGCGTACCGAACCCATCCAAGGTCTGCGAGCCGAATGCACAGGTCCCGATCGGTGCAGCTTTGTAGCGATTCGTCGAAAGTGCCAGCCTGAAGCAGTGCGGACAAGCGGACAAACAGATTGGACCCCTGTATGTGCGGGTTGCCCACCAGGAACAAGCTGGCATCCAGTGTGGGTGGTGGGGTCTGTATCCGCGGGGACGCATCGCTGGTGATTCGCACGACTGGTGCCGCCACCATATCCAGACCTTGCACCCTGACGGCGTCCATGCAGGCCTTCAGGTGATCGGGTTCCCACTCATCGTCATCATCGAGCACCGCGACAAGCAGACGCTTTGGATCGCCGGCGTGTCGTCGGAGCCAATCGAGCCCAGTGTTCCACGCTCCAGAAGCACCCCGAGTACGCGAGTTCGTCAGGTAGACAATCCTCGCACTGCCCAGCCGTAGATCGTTCACGATGTTCCGGTTGTCGGCGCGATGAGGCCCATCCGAGTCATCAACGACCACCAGGAAGTCGGGGGATCGGGACTGACGTTGGACGGCTGTCAAAGACCGTTGGGCGAGCAATCCCGGCCGATTGCAGGTGGCAATCAGGACCGCTAGGACGGGTAAAGCGTCGGGCGTTTCTTTCGTCAATCGGGGTGTCGGGGGCTTGCGGGGCATCGGCCGGTGATAGTACGAAACTTCCCGGCACCAGCTTCCCTGAGGTTGTCACTGCTCTCCCGTGCATATGCGGGTGTGCGGGAGCCTGATTCGAGGCAATGTCGATAGTCGGCAACTGCTCGTGACGCATCGCGTCTGTGTCTGTCGGCCTTGCCGGAATGACATCTAATCCGCATGACCCCCTTTGGAGACCATCAAACGCCGGATTCCGGGCTCCCAGACCCTAACGCCCGCCAAGAAAAGTTCTATTGGCGTACTGTCACCCTGATTCTGACTTTCAGCAATTTCGAGAGGTGGTCGCATGTCGCATACTGCACCGGAGTTGATTGCGATCAACCACGACGACTATCACGCCGAACACGTCGGAACGACGTCTGATGGCAGACAGTTCTTTCTGACCACGCCCTTCGAGCCCGCGCTCGGAACGAATCCGGGCTGTGAGTTCATCGCGCTCTATGTGTTTGACTCGTCCGGTCGACTCGTTGACTCCAAGATTGAGAACTTAGGGCCACGTGCAACGATGAGTCATGAGAAGCGGGAGTCTCTCAGGGACCAATGGCTGGTTGAACTGGGACGCATCACGCACGAGCGCATCGAAGTGCGGCCGTTCTCGATCCAAAAGTTCGGATCTACCTTTGGACTCGTGCCTCGCGAACCTGAGGAGCCCGGCGACTCGTGGGCTGTAGAGATTCAGCCGGGCAACTACATGGCGTTCTTCGAACCGTGGGATAGCGGCGAATACGACACGTAGCTCGGGCCGTGACCGTCAGAGATGCCGGCCAGGACATGCCTTTGGATTGGTGCGTCCAAGCCCCTAACGCCCGCCACGAATAGTTCTATGGGCGAACTGTCTGCATGATTCATGAATTGCAGCGATTCGCAGGCGTCGGCTCCGGTGCCGCCTACTTGGCGCGTCCAGACGTCCGTGCCTTGGCCTTGACACTGGTCGTCGTGGACTTGGCGCGGCGCGTGGTCTGCGCAGCGGGCTTCTTCGCGCTCTGCTTGAGGGGTTTCCCGTCGGCTCCGCGCCCTATGCGCTGGAGCATGGCGGTGTGATCATCCAGGTACTTTGTCAATGGCATTCTGCGCATCGCTTCGCCGATGACTTCGAGCGAAAGCTCCTGGACTTTCTTGAACCGCAGGCAGCACCCGGCCCCGGTCACCTCCAAGTAGTTCTTTCGGCCAGTGGCCTTCCATGCCGAGTCGAACCACTCCCGCGCGGGCTGGTTGTGGAGCAGGAACAGCATGTACACCACCATGTCGTTCTTCTGCGACGACAAACCCATGTACATGAGCCCGAGCTTCGGGTTCGTGTGGTGCCCGTGGGGCCAGACGCTGTGGGGCACGCAGTAGCCGATGATGCCGTACTGCATGCACTCCTCCATCTTCTTGTCAAGGTTGGCCAGGATGAACTGCCTGACGGACGAAATCGCCGCGCGTCGGTCTTCCGGGAGGGAGGCGAGGTACTGTTCGACGGTGGCTGCTTTGGACTTCATGGGCAAGCATAAGGGAACGCCGCTGGTGGGTGCCGGGCGCTTGTCCGGGGGCGGCGCGGGGAGAGTTCCCCTGAGTGGGATTCACGGCCCACCGTGGGGGGCCGGTACGGAGGAACGCAGGATGGCTCTTTACGACAACATTGGACTTGGGTACACGGCATTCCGGCGGCCGGACCCACGCATCGCGTCGGCCATTGAAGCCGCGCTGGGAGATGTGGAGAGCATTGTCAATGTTGGTGCGGGCGCAGGGTCGTACGAGCCGCGCGGTCGGAATGTGACGGCGGTAGAGCCGTCCGAGGTCATGATCCGGCAGCGTCCGCAGGGGGCGGCGCCCTGTCGGCAGGGCACCGCGGATGCCATTCCCCTTGCGGACAAGTCGGTTGAAGCGGCGATGGCCATCCTCAGCGCGCACCACTGGCCGGACATGGAGCGTGGGCTTCGAGAGATGGCGCGCGTGGCGCGACGGCGCGTGGTGTTGCTCACGTGGGTGCCCGACGCCGAACCGTTTTGGTTGACACGCGATTACTTCCCGGAAGTTCTGGCGCACGACCGGACGGTCTTCCCCACCAGCGGCGCGCTGGCGGCCATGCTTGAGCGGGCGGTTGGTCCCGCAAAAATTGCCGCAGTCCCGGTCCCGCACGACTGCGTCGACGGGTTCCTCTGCGCGTACTGGCGGCGGCCGGAGTTGTACCTGGAGCCCGATCGCCGGGCAGCCATTTCCAGCTTCGCAAGGATCAACGCAGACCAGGGGCTCGCCCGGCTGCGCGATGACCTTGCGAGTGGGCGGTGGGCCCGGCACAATCACGCCGTGCTGTCCTTGGACGCCAAGGATCTGGGTTACAGGGTGGTCTCGTGCGAAGTCGGGTGAATGCGGTGGGAGCGTGAACCGCATGCGGTGCCGGAGCCCGTTCGCGCGTCCTTAGGTGAGGAACGCGAGGGGCGTGCCGGGCACTCCCGCCGGCTTGAACATTCAGAGGGACGGCAGGACAGGCCGCTGTGTGACGGGACGGGAGCCCGCATGCTGGAAGTGATGGTCCGCGGCTGAGATGCTCATGGCACTCCGGCGAGGGCGAAGAGTTCCTGCATGAACGCGCCCTTGGCAGCGGAGTAGGCCTCGCGGTTGTCAACGAACTCGCTCGCGAGCCGCTGCTTGAGCGAGGCGTAGCGGGCCGCCATGGCAGGGTCTTTGCGCAGGACATCCCTCACGGCGAGGTGTCGGACGGCTTCTTTGGAGCCTTCCACCAGCATGTGGGCATGGTGGGTCCGTGGCACGCCCTTGGGAAAGAAGTGGCGCCCCGGGATCCCGAAGTCACCGGCGTACCAGTAGCCCAGCGCCCGCATGGGCTCCACGCAGGCGAAGCCGTCCTCGTAGGAACGCAGGACAGGCATGACGTCCAGGAGCGGCTTGGTGAGAAGGCCCGGCACGGACGTGCTCCCGATATGCTCGACCCGTAGCACTTTGGGGGCGCAGGCCCGAACAATTCGCTCGGCTTCCGCGGCTGCCTCTGCCAGCCATTGGGGGTCGTGCGGCAGCAGCACGATGGGCTCACGCACCCGCCAGAGGTGTTCCGGGTCCGGTGTCTGGTGTGGCTGCATGCGGAAGGGTAATCAGCATTCGCCCGCGTAACGGATACCGTGGTCGCGGAGGTCAAACCGCCATGATTACACCGGTTGAAGTCGTCCAGGCCCAGGTCGAGGCCTACAACGCGCACGACGCTGTGGCGATGGCTGATCTGTATTCGGAGGATTGCGTTTTCACGGACCTTCTCGGGAATGTCACGCTGCGCGGGAGGGAGGCTGTGCGGGAGCGGTTCGCCACCACGTTCCGGAATAATCCTCTGAACAGGTGCTGGATCAAGGACCGGTTCAGCGTCGGGAATCTCGTCGTGGATCACGAGTGCGGCGAGCGGGCGCCGGGCGGGGAGAAGTTCGAGGTGGTGGCGGTCTACACCGTGCGCGATGGTCTTATCACCCGCCTCATGATGGGCAGGGGTGAGTAGGTCTCCGCGTCCGGTCAGAACAGCTTCGGTCCATCGTCCACCGGCACCAGCTTGCCGTTCACCAGCCTCATCTTCGGTTTCGCGGCCTTCCCGGCGGGCGTTGTCGGCGAAGGCTGGGGCGCAGGCCTGCTGGGCGCAGGGCCGGGCCTGGCAGCCTTCCCTTCTGGCCTGGAGGCTGGTTTGGCGGGCGCGGCTTCCTTCTTCGCAGCCTTGCGGTCCGGGCGGGGTTCTTTGTCCCGTCCGGTTCTTCCAGTCTGCGAGAGTCTGCCCACGGGCTTTACATCCAGCAGGCTTGGCTCATCGTCACCGGCCATCGCGGCCACCTTCAGTCGGGCAGCTTCCGCCTTCGAAAGCCTGGTCGCGGGCGGTTCGTCGCTGCCGGCGACATCGCCGGGGGCTGACGACTCGCTCTGGATGATGACAACACCGTCCAAGTCGGCTTCGTCCTCTTCCTTGATGCGTTTGCCTTCCTCGTCCAGCTTGGCGTCAGCGATGGCTGTCTTCCGCCTGGCCTGGGTGAGCAGAGCCTCGTAGAGCTTCTTCGCCTCCACGCCGGTGAGGGCATTGCAGGCCTGGGCAATCTCGCCGATGTACTTCTGGAACACATCGCGGCGCTCGCTCTCGCGCTTCATCTTGGCCCGCTTGCGCAGGTAGGTGCCCAGCTTGCGCCCGCACTCCATGAGCGCGAGCTTCATCTCCTTGCGGATTTCGTCGTAGTCCGCGATCGCCTCCTTGCTCTCGCTGGTGAAGGGCACCCAGACGCTGGCCATGTGGATCATGATCACGAGCGGGCCCACCGGCAGGGCGTTCCGCGGGTGCTGCAGGTCGTAGTTACGCCAGTTGGTCTCCGTCACGGCCTTGAACGACGAGCACGCCGACTGCTGGTACAGCAGCGGGACGCGGTTGGCGAAGCGGATGACCCGGGCGGAGTCGTCGGCCGCGAGCTCACCCCCGAAGGCCACGGCCGCTTCGATCAGGAAGGGGCGGCCACGGTAGATGTCGGGTTCCCGGCTGGACGCCGCGTAGAACTCCGCCCGCACCCCCTTGAGCAGGCCGGCGAGCAGCTGGCGCACGCCGATGGGTGCGAGGCAGTCGGTGGGCGGCGGGGGCAACTTCGCGGATTGCAGGGCTCTGAAGAGCGCCTCGGACTGGTCGTGGTCGATGTCGCTGCACAGCGTGCGGGCGGTGATGCCCACGGCCTTGCAGAAGTCGCTGGCGCTCGCGGCGGACACGCGTGAGAAGTTCTCCTGGAGGAACTTGTACACGGACTCGCCCGGGTGCTCCTTGAGCATCTGCAGCAGGATGCCCAGCTCGATGCCGCGCGGGTGGGGCTGGATTTCCTTGGTCTCGGGGGGGAGTTCGCCGACCGCGCGGGGGAACAGGATGACCCCGTCCTTCTCCTCGGTCTTGATGCTGGTGTTGAGGCCGTGATCGTTGTCGTCGGTGGGGGGCGGCGGCTTGGCCGCGGCGGGCTCGGCCGGGGCCGTGGGCGTCTGCTCCGCCTGCCTGCGCCGGCGTGGATCGAGGAGGACCTCGTCCTCCTCGTCGATGGTTTTGGTGGGCGGGATGAAGGTGATGCGTGCGTGCGGGTTTGCGATCGCCGTCAGCTCGAGGAACTCGTCGACGCTGCCGCGCCCCTTCTGGTACTTGCCCTCGAGCTCGACCGACACGCTGGTGCCGGTGGGGAAGAGCGCCGCGGGCATGAAACTCACGTCACGGGAGCCCTTGCACACCGTGCGCAGCGCCGTGGGCGGGAAGTCGTCGGTCTCCACGTCGACCGTCACCTCGGCGCGGTTGAGCTTGGTGTTCATCGCAAGCTCGATGTGGTGGGCCTCGCTGTTGGCCTTGGGCTTGGTGTGGATCACCATGGGCCGCCCCGTGGTGATCAGGCCGTACATGCCGGCCGCCGAGATGCCGATGCCCTGCTGCCCCCTGCTCATCTTGAGGCGGTGGAACTTGCTGCCGAACAGCAGGCGGCCGAAGACGTTCTCGACCTGCTTGCGCACGATGCCCGGCCCGTTGTCGACCACCGTGACCCGGTACTTCGCGGACTGCTGGGCCTTGCTCTTCTTGCCGGTCTTGCCGTCCTCCTCCGGGCTGTCCTTGGTGGCGGCGCCCTTGGTGGGCCTGGCTGCCTCCTCGAGTTCCTCGATGACAACCACGATCTCGGGCAGGATCCCCGCCTCCTCGCACGCGTCCAGCGAGTTGTCCACGGCCTCCTTGACGGTGGTCAGGAGCGCCTTGCGCGGGTTGTCGAACCCGAGCAGGTGGCGGTTCTTTGCGAAAAACTCGGAGACGGAGATATCGCGCTGCTTGGCCGCCATGGTCTCGGCGGTTACGCGCTGCTTGCGGGGCTTGGATTCGGTCACGGTGTCCTCTTCGAGCAGGGCAGGGGTGGCCATCACGATTGCCCTCCATGGCAAAGGTGTGCGGGTGGGGCCATCGTAGTGCCGCCGCACAGCCCCACGCCAGCCGGGGGTGCCGGCCCAGTAGAATCACCCCTTGGCCGATCCCCGATCCCAGTTCCTGCATACGTCGATCGCCCTCCTGGTGGAGCGGGGCCGCTGGGCCGCGGCGGAGTGCATGTGCCGGTTTGCGCTCTCACAAGGGGTCGACTCGCCCCAGGTCCGTTCCGCCCTGGCACGGATCGGGAGGGAAGTGGGGGCGGCGGAGCGGCGGGGAGCGGGCGGCGTCCTGGTGATTCGGGAGTGGGGGTGTGGGTTCTGGTCGGAGGTCGCCCACGTGCTCGCCGGGCTGCTGGTCGCGGATATCTGCGGCAGACGTCCGTGTGTCTGGTGGGGGCCCCAGAGCCTGTATTCAGATGGAGCCGGGAACGCCTGGGATCATTACTTTGAGCCGCTCGACGCCGGTGGACTCCACGACGCTCTTCGGGCGGGCCCGGTGTACCCAGAGAAGTGGCAGGCGGGGGGTGTGCTCGGGCCGGTCATTCAGAGGTGGGAGGGCCCGGGATCGCGCCTGGCCTCGGTGGACGTGTTCGCGCGGCGCGAGCCTGTGGTTGTCCTGGACTTTGCCACCTCCATGGTGAGCATTCTGCCCTGGACGCCGGCTTCTCACCCCTTGGGCCACCTCGCACGGGCAGATGTCGGCGATGCTGTGCGGGTTTCGGTGATGTCCGCCTACCGCGCGCTGGCGAGCACGCACCTGCGGGTGAGGGCGGAGCATGTGGAGCGGGCCCGGACATGGAAGGCGCAGCATGTTGGCAACGCGCCAACGCTTGGGGTGCACATCCGTGCGAGCGACAAGTCGGGCGAGTACCCGCTTCTCGCTCAGGAGAACGCAAAGTACCCGGCGATGATCGACACGGCCCTGGATCGGCAGCCTGACCTCAGGGTGGTGTTGTGCACGGAGAGTAAAGGGGTTCTGGAGGAGTACCGGCGCCGGTACGGCGGGCGGATCGTCGCCAGCGATTCCATGCGGACGTCCACGGACGTCGGCACGCACTTCCTGCCACTACCCGACCGCGTGCGGCTCGGGGTGGAGGCGCTCACCGATTGCCTGCTGCTCTCGATGTGCGACCGGTTCGTGGGGCTCGCCACGTCCAACTTGTCGCTGTTTGCCTGCCATCTGCGAGGATGGCCAGCCGGTGAATGCACATTGCTGGGCGTGAACATCCAGGCGGTCACCAGCGGGCCGGCGCACGCGCAGCCGGCCATCGACGAGCTGAGGGCCCAGGGACTGCTCTAGGTCTCCCACGTTGCACGCGTGCCGTGCGTGGCGGATCAGACGCCGTGCCGCTTGCGGCGGACTGCGAGGGCGGCGCCCAGGCCTGCGAGGGCCAGGCTGCCGGGCGTGGGCACGGTGAGACGGAAGATGATGAACTCACCTGCGCCGGAGCCCTCGTGAAGCGGGTCGTCGCTGCCAGGCCGGTCCCACCAGGTCCACCGCGCGTTGGTCGTGACCCCCGGTATCACGCCCCAGGGGTTGATCCCGTTGTTCCCGCCGATGTACGGCGCTTCCCAGAGGTTGCCCGTGTCGGCCGTGCCGATGTAGCCGGCCATCTGTGCCTCGGTCGGGCGGGCATCGAAGTCGTCGAGGTCGAGGTGAGTTGGGAACACCTCCCAGGCGCTGTTGCCCGTGTGCAGGGCGGTGGCATCGGCGAACACCTGGGCCAGGAGCGCCTGGGCGATGTTGTCGTCAGACCACGCCGCGATGTACACCTTGCCCGTGACATTCTGGAACCCCCAGTGTTCCGGGAGTGACCAGTTGTACTCACCGGGGTCGCCGGCGCTGCCGATCTCGTTCATGCCGATGAACTGGAGCGCCGCAACGGCGTCCACGGCAGGAACCTGGTTGTAGATCGCGTAGTGGTTGTCCGCGGTGATGGTGAAGTCCATCATCGCGCCGTGCGAACTGGCCGCGGCCCCCCCGACGAGGACCACGCCGAGCGCAACAAAAGCTCGACGGTGCATGTCTTGTCTCCCTCTCCGTCCGTCGCTCTCTCTTGCCACGGGCGGTCGGGGGGAATCTACGTGGGGTTGGGCAATCCTGCAACCAGAAACTGCTGTATCAAGCACAGAAATCGCTTCTCGGAGCGTGGCGGTGCTTGGCGGGGTACAGCACGGCCTATTCGCGGACCCGCAACGTCTGAGAACGTGCGACATCAAACCGGCCACGCTCCGTACGCTCGCGGGTGGAGCACCGCATCTGCCTGGCTTGTGCGTACCCGGTCCAGGACCTCCCCAAGTGCTCCGAGTGCAGGCAGGAGGTGGACGCTGTTACGCTGCGGGTGTGGAACTGCCGGCGTGGCCTTTTTGCCCAGCGCAGACGGCGGTTGCAGCGCGTGCTGGGAGTGCTGTCGAGTGCGGTGCTGCTGTGCGGGCTGGGCATGTACGGCCTGTGCACCGCACCGACATGGGGCATCGGCCGGGCGTCTGCGGCGCTGACGGACCACTGGGTTGCGAACGTGCTCGGCGCAATCCTGCTGCCTTCCATCGCGGTGGTGGGGGCGTGGGTGGCGCCGCTGCCGCTTGCCGCCATCTCCATGCCCCACAACCGTCTGCCCATGATGTGTATCTGGGAGGCTTCCATGTGGAAGTTCCACGTGCCGTGGATGGCGACTTGTGTGATGGGGCCGATTTTCGGTGCCTTTGCCACCTTCCCTCTTCCTGCCATCCAGATCATCGGCTCGATGTCACTGCTGGTCGCCTGGGCCGCCATCTGCCTGATGATGGCGTTCACCTGGGTGATGTCCATCAAGCGTCAGTTGCACGAGGCATCGCTGCTGCACACGAGGGCCGGGGTGTGGCTGGTGCTTTGTGGAGTGCCCATCTTCTTCGCCGCCAGCGTGCTCGGGTTCCTGGCCGGCATGTTCGCGGCGGTGCGCAGCATGGAATTGTGGGGCACGGCGGGGCTGTTTTGAAGGTGTTTGGGTGCGCGCCCCGGTCTCTGGCGTCCCACGCCGCGTGCTACTATCCGCCCCGTTTTTCGAGCAAACACCACACCCGGCGGCGGCGCCGCCCCACGAAAGGAACTCAACCATGGAAACCACCCTCATCATCCTGAAGCCCGACGCGGTCCAACGCGGCATGATGGGCAAGATCCTCACCCGCTTCGAGGACAAGGGCCTGCAGGTCGTGGGCGCAAAGTTCATGCAGATCTCGCAGGACCTTGCTGCGACGCACTACGCCGCGCACAAGGAGAAGGGCTTCTACCCGGGCCTGGTCAAGTTCATGACCTCGTCCCCGGTGCTTGTCCTCGCCCTCCGCGGCAACGGCGCCATCACCATCTGCCGCAACTTGATGGGCGCGACCTTCGGCAGCAAGGCCAACCCCGGCACCATCCGCGGCGACTTCGGCGTCTCCAACTCCTTCAACCTCATCCACGGCTCCGACAGCCCGGAGGCTGCGGAGAAGGAACTGAAGCTGTTCTTCAAGGCCGGCGAAGTGCTGGACTGGAAGCGTGCGGGCGAGGTGTGGGTGTACGACTTCGGGGGCGGGAAGCCGGAGTGAGCCGGCGGGCTGCATCCGCACTAGCTGAGTGCCTGGTCTGATATAGCAACAGGCCGCCCGTGAAGGGCGGCCTGTTTTCACGCCGGCGCTGTCGTCACCGGCCTTCCGTCGGGGTTTCTCTCCATTGCCAGTCACTCGAGACGGTGCCCGCGCCAAACTTCTGGATGTACGCGCTTCCCGGGCGCGGCTCGCTCGCGTTCCCGTGAGCATCAAAGTACCAGAACACTGCCTGATTCTGCGAGTCGCCGGGGCGCCTGGGCGTGGAGAGCGAGACCCGGAACCTGTGGCCCTGTTCGTCGATCGACGGGTTGATGCTCATGGTGCTGACTTCGAACGGATAACAACGGGGCGGTCCCAGGTATCGGTACCAGGTTGGCGCGATGGTGTGAACCCCCGGCGGGTCGGGCCAGGTGGGGGTTCGCACCCAGTCGGCGTGCAGGCCGTCCTGAGGCCGAACGGAAAAAACGACCACCGGGTGGCTCGTCGCGACCTGCGGGAATCCCATCTCCGCAAACGTCCGTTCGCTATTGACTCCAGCAATCACAACTTCGCGGGTGCTTGGCTCCCAGTGGAGCGCATGGATAAACCCGTCGTGCCACACCTCGAATCGCACATTCCCGCTCAGGTCATACACCCGCAGGACGGTGGCGGATCGTTCGGTATGGTGGTGGGAGGTTATCAGTTCGGGGATTCCGTCCGGTACCTCGGGGAACACATCCACGAGGAGCCCCTCAACTGCAACATACTGGTTGGAAACATCGGTGCCCGGTGGGTGACGCGGCGCGCGTGCCGGCTCATTGCTGTCCCAGACCGGCCGCTCCGGGCGGAGAGGGTCGAACATCATGACAATCGGCCACCGGAAGTTCGGGTCCTCCGGCGGGGCGAGCATGAGTGCGCCCTTGCCGCTCGGCGTCGGGCAGCCCGACGGCAGCCAGGCCGCGAAGCCGACAGTTCGGGACTCCCAAGGGCCCCAAGTTCGGAGCACGTTGCCCCCTGTCGACATGAGCTGCACACCGGCCCTGTCCGGCATGAGGACCAGATGATCCGGGAGTGTCAGGGCACGCCTGGTCAGCCATGAGGCTCCGCCGACAATGGCGCCCGCAACGCCAACGCACACAAGTGTGGTGGTCAGCACAGGGTGCCTGGCTGCTGCCATCACAAGTCGTTGCCACGCCGTGGGCGGCGTCGCCAGCACCCGGTCTCCTTTCGCCCATCGTCGCACGTCCGATGCCAGCTCCGCTGCGGACGCGTAACGCTCCGACTGTTCCGACCGCACTGCCTTGCCAAGCACCGCAATAACAGCCTGCGGCAGGTGCGGCGCAAGCTCTCCCGCATTCCGTGCCGGTGTCGACGCCACCCGCAGCAGTGTCTGGGACGCCGACTCGCCCATCTCGTGCGGCGTGTCGCCGCAGAACAGCTGGAACCCGATTGCACCCAGGCTGTACACATCGCTCCGCACGGACACCTTGGCCCGTTCGCCCCGTGCCTGTTCGGGCGCCATGTAGCCCAGGGTGCCGACGGGCTGGCCCTCCAGCGTCAGGCCCTCCTGCGAGCGTTGCGCCAGCACCGCCAGGCCGAGGTCGAGGATGAACACGTGCGGAACGCCGCTCGCGCTGCGCGCAATCAGGATATTTGCCGGCTTGAGGTCCCGGTGGATGATGCCGTGCTCGTGCAGCACCTGCACGGCGTCGGCGATGTCGGCCAGCAGCCGCGCCCTGTCGCGAAGGTCCAGTCGGTGTTGTTCGGCGAAGGCCACGGGGTCCACCCCGTCGATGAAGTCTGTGACGACGTAGAGCGAGCCGTCACACGACCCATAGTCCAGCACCCGCGGCACCACCGGCAGGTTGAATTCTCCGAGCATGTCCAGCTCACGCCACGCACGGGCTGCCCGTTCCCCGCGCTGCCCGTCTCGCCAGACCTTTATGGACACTGGGCGGTCAGACCCCTCCCGGACGGCGCGGTACACGTGGCCGGAAGAGCCGGACCCCAGCCTGCAAACGATCGTGTACCCGGCGGGTGACCTTCCTCCCTCGCTGAACCCTCCCGGGCACCCGTTTCCCCCGTTGATTCCGTGCTCAAGTTCCAGCCGGCTCATCAGACGCTCGGCAGCGGCGGCGTCCAAGCGGAGCGACCGAGATTCGCCTTCCGGGCTGGGAGATTGCGCGTCGGGTTGCATGGCGTGGAGCCACCAGCGGAGATCAAGGGTGAAAGAAGCGCACCGATCCGCTTGCAGAAACGGTCCGGTTCGGTCAAGATAGGGCGACCCCGCGCACGGGAGAAGGCTGTTGAATGGCTGCCCCGACACACCACGTCGCTTTTCAGGCCACACGCTGGTCGCTGATCGAGGCGGTCAGGTCGCCCGATCACACGGACAGGGACAGGGCGATCGATGAGCTCGCTGGGCGTTACAGGCCCAGTGTCTACGCATTCCTGCGCCGGCGGGGTCTTTCTCCCGACGACGCGGCGGACGTGTGCCAGGGCTTTTTCGAGACGGTCATCCTGAAGAGGGACCTCTTCGCCCGGGCAGAGCGGGGCAACGGCCGGCTCCGCACCCTCGTGCTGGCCGCCCTGGAAAACTATGTCATCGATTGCTCCCGCCGGGAAGCGTCCCGCGCTCGCGCCGAGAGTGGGCACGCCGGCTCACGCCCCGCCAGCGGCTTCCGTGATGAGGAAGGGCGGCTTGACCTGTCGGGCCCTACCGATCGGGTCTGCTTCGAGGCCCGCTGGGCGATCCAGGTGCTGGAGGAGGCCGTCCGGCGCTGCGAAGACCACTTCCGCTCGTCGGGTAAGTCCCGGCACTGGGAACTCTTCCACATGCGCGTGCTCGCACCTTCGATCGCTTCAACCCAGCCACCGCCGTTGCAGGACTTGAGCGACGCGCTGGGTTTCCCTTCACCCGCCGATGCTGCCGCCGCGGTGCAGACCGTGAAGCGCCGCCTGGCAACCCTGCTCGAGCAGGTCGTGGCCGAGGAATGCGATGGTGCAGATGTCCGCGATGAATTGCGTCACGTCAGCCGCGTGCTGTCGAGTTCTCACCGGGTCTAGTCCAAGCTATTTTTTCAGCTCTTCGGGCATCCATTCGGGGAGGTCGTCGATCGAACTGCGCGCCGCCTCCGACGTGGGCACTCCCCATGCCTGGAAGAACGGACCCAGGTTCTTCCCGCACGCCCGGCTGAACCTCACCATCCATTGGTCACGCTTTGCGCCGTCGTCACGGGGGCGCTGCTCCGAGGAAAGGGTCCGGTACTCGGCGAATACACGCTCGAACGTCTCCCACCCGAATGCCTGCTGGAGTTGCACGTACATGTGCAGTGCCAGGAACGGGTCACGCTGCCATTGGTCGAACTTCGCCCCCGCCGCAAGGTACGCATCCAGCGACGGAGGCCGGTTCACCGCGGGGTGTCCCCGGTCCCCCGCCGCGGGCGAGCAGACGGTATCGATCGCGTGCAGCGCAAACAGGTTGCACGTGACCTCCCCGGTGCCATCAAAGGTCCACTCGTCCTCCTGGTGGTTGTGCCCCAGCTCATGAAGCAGCCCCCAGCATCCTCTGGAGAGCCGCTCCACCCGCACCATGTCTTCCGCCGCGTCGAGGTGGGTCATGATGGGGTAGCCCGAGTGCATGTACCCGGCGCTGATCTGGATGTCGGCGACGAAGCGGTGGGGGCGCCGGGGTTGGATCGGGATGGTGGCGAGCGTGGCGTGGGCGTCGCTGATGCGATCCCACTGCCGGAGAACGGGCGCGGGGTCGTCGAGCGTGCGCAGGTGCCCGCTCGGCACGCTCACGATGACCTTGCCGGACTCCAGTTCGCCCCACGGCCCCGGAGCTTCGCGGATCTTCAACCACTCCTCGTTGGTTGTGACGCCCAGCACAAAGCGCGGTGCCTCGACCACGCCCGCCACGGTGACCGTGAGCTGTCCCGTGCTGGCACCGGTGGTTTCGATGTAGACGAGCCCGCCGAATGCGCTCGCGACACGTGCCTCGCCGTCATTGAGCGCCCAGGCGCGGGTTATGTCGGGGACGCGTTTCCATTCCTTCAGGTGCCACAGTCGGTCGGTGTGGCAGCCAATGCGGAGGCTTGCGCCCTGGGTGGGGCCCTCGGTGTGCACGGTCAGCACGGCCCCGGCGGGCGCGTACAGACCTGTGCTGTGCCATCCGGGCGTGGACAGGTCGATGGAAACGGTGCGGGCTACGCGGGGGGCGTCGGGCGGCACAGCCCCGGGGAATGCGCTGGCGGACGGGTGGGCCCGAACCTCCTCGGGCTTCGATCGTTGTTCGAGCTCTACTTGCAGTGCAAGCAGAGCCCGCCGGACGCCATCCCTTGGCTTCAAGGGCGCAGCCTCACTCACGTCGAGGTCCCGCTCTCGCCGTTCCAGCAGTTGTCGAGACGCCAGGAACAGCGGTGCATCCTCCGGCATAACGCGCACCGCCGCGGTGACCGCTGCACACGCCTGTGCTTCGTCACCCATGGGGGCGGCCGGCCGTTCCGGTTTCCTGCACAGGGCATCGAACGCCGCTTGCGCGTGGATGGCGGGGGGCAGGCGTTCCACCTTGAACGCCGCGGCGGCGGTCGTTTCAAGAGTGCCGTCAATCCAGGCAAACCCCGCGTCTCTCAGCAGGCGGTTGCCCGGGTGTTCGAGGATCGTCTTCCCGGGATGGAGTTGCAGCCACCCCCAGCCGAGGCCCGCAGTCAGCATGCCTCCACCCTGCACAATGAACCGGCGTACAGGTTCCAGGTCTTCGTCACGGAGGTGGTGGGCGTCGATCACCAGCACGTCCGTTTCCATCAACCATTTGGCTTCCAGCGCCTGGCTCTGGTGCACCCGGTGGCCGGCATCGGAGAGGACTTTGGCCAGTTTGGGGTTCGCGATCACTTCCACCCGCGGACGCTCAACCTTTCCCAGCCAGCCAACCGTGTTGAGCACGAAGCGTCGAGTGCCTGCGTTGCCGAGCGCCCCGTCGCCGAGCATTCCGCCATGCCCTATCGCTACAACACGCCCCTGTTCCCAGCGTGCCGCCGCGATCACCGGGAGGAGCGAGCCATCCTCCTGTCGGCCGGCAACCACGGCGAACGCACGCTCGCCATAGACCGAGAGCGGTCCCGGCGTCCCGGCGGTCGCGATGCTCTCAACGCCTTCGGTCAGTGCTGATTGGTCTTCGTCAAACGCGGCTTGCGCTCGCGCCACGCCCGTGAGGGACATGTGAACCAACACCGCAAAGAACACCCATCGGAGGGTGCGGAAGCCAAGAGATCGCATACTTGGATCGTACCGCCAGGTATTCCACTGTCGGCAGAGTTTTACGCCGTCTCCGGCTTGATCGTCCCGATGATTTCGGGCTGTTGCTGGGCGATCTGATCCGCGATTTCTCGCCGGTTGATCTCCACATCGCGCGGGAAGTCGAAGGCAATGCGAACGCGCTCGCCCTTGACGCTCGCGATGCGAACGACCCCCAAGGGCTTCTTGGGATCTCCGATGACAACTTCCTCGCCTTCACGGCGCGTGATGACCAACATGGCGTTCACTCCCATCCTGGGCGCCAGAACAACACAGTCCACCAGGCGCTCCAACCACCACCCTCAGCATACCGCGTAACGGCTTGAAAGAAAAGAGTTTCTGACATTGGACCCGCAAAATCCCCTCGCGCACCCCCTGCGCGGGGACTTGGGTAACCCTCGCCTCTCTAAGCACTTGAAATGGGGCGTTGGGGGTGGTTTTCCGGCCTGTGGACCGCTTCTCCACACGCTGTTCACACGCTCTTGTGGAATCGCTGGGCACCCACTCGTGTAGTTACGGGACCGCCCGAACGCCCTTGATCTCCGGCACGTGCACTTTCAGGTTCCGCTCGATCCCCACCTGCAGCGTGATGGTACTGGATGGGCACCCGACGCACGCCCCGTGAAAGCGCACCTCGGCGACGCCCTCGGGGGTCACCGTCACCAACTCGACGTCGCCGCCATCCGCCTGAACGGCCGGGCGGATGAGCTTGAGCACGCGCTCGACGCGTTCGGTAAGTGGCGGCTGAATGGTCCCGGACATCCGGCGATTGTAGTTCACGCCCCGCCCCACGGTTCTACGCTCGTGCCATGCGAACCTGCGCCCCGTCCTGGTTGGGAATACTCGTGATCCTGGGAACGAGCGGAGCCCTGTGCGCTTGCAGCTTTGAGCCCCGCACACCCGACGACCCCATGAAGGTGATGGGCGATGAGAATCAGCCGCCGCTTGCACGACTGGCGGCCGTCAAACAAGCCCGTGATCTGGCGGGAACCGACCCCGTCGCTGTCTCTGCCGTAGCGGAGGGGATGGAGGAACTCATCTACTCCACCCGCACGCCCCCCGAAGTCCGGAACGCGGCACTCTCAAGCCTCCTCAACGACCCGGACCCTTCCATCCAAAGCCGGGCGAGGGAGGTGGTCAAGAAGCGTTTGCCCGACGAGGATGCCTCCAAACTTGTCACGCAGATGTGCGAATCAGCAGCGGGCAAAGGATGGCAGGACTGTCTCCCCGCCATCATCCGTTCCTACGCCCGGGACAACGCGCCCGGGACCACAGATGAGGTCCGCCCCGAGCGGGCAGCAATCGCACGTCTGGCGCCGGGCAAGAGCGTCGAGCAGGCCGTGTTTGACGTGCTTGCGAACCCGCCATCGATAGAAGCGACGTATGGCGTGAACTGGACCGTGCGCCTGCAACGCGACGCATGGCATGTGCTCTGCAGGCTGGACCCGGGAGGTGACCAGCGTGCCGCCCTGGTGGGCGCCGCAAAGGAAACGAACGAAGCGGGCACAGCGGCCCTGGAGGCCATCCGTGCATGCCGCGCTGACCTGCGGGCCCTGCCCAACTCCGGTGATGAGCTGGCATGGCTGCTCAGCCTGCGCAACGAGCATGGAAAAGAAAACGCGAAGTGGTGGGGAGACGCGACCGCCGCCGTGGCTCGTGCCCCCCAGGGGGTGGTGCTGGAACTGCGTCACGCCGAGAGCGTCCGATGGGCCGCGGCCAACCAACCCGCGTGGGTGGGGGCATCGCAGAGCGAACTGGTGTCATTGCTGCGGGAGAGGTTCGCGGGAAGGCGGGTCGTGGAGCACTCCGGCGTCAAGAAGCTCTACCGCGAAACGCTTCAGCCGCAGGAGGCCAAGCTCTCCTGGGGCGACTGCCTGTCGATGCTCGTTATGGATGAGGTGCTGCATCAGCCGGGCGTCATGTCGCTGTTGTGGCGTCAGGCTCAGCTGGACCTGAACGACCAACGGGGCGGGTGGGGAGGGGCGTGGATGGCCCGGCGTGGTTCCACCGTGGAATACGTCCCGGTGGTGTACCCGCCACGGCCGGCCCAACGCCGCAGCGACCTGGAATACGTACCGACCGATGACCTGATCAGCCAGTGCGATCTCGCGGTGGCGTTCTACAGCTTCCATGCCTGGAAAGTCCGGAACGAAGAGTCGGCAGGACCGGAAACAACTGACCTGGCTCTCGCCGCCCGGCTCCGACGTAATGAGGTCATCCTGACGCTCATGGGTGAACGCCGTATGAACGTGGACTTCACCATGCCCACGGGCATAGTGATTGACATGGGCATCATGGAAGCCCCCAAGGGGCAGTGAGTCCCCGCGGCTACCCCGCAGGCCCGCCTACTACCCTCCACCGTGGACGAAGCCGCGACCATGCTCAATCTTGCGGCCCGCCTTGCGCTCCGCGCGGCGGGAAGAGTCGAGCCGAACCCGCTCGTTGGTTGCGTGCTGGTCAAGGACGGAAGCGTCATTGGCATGGGGCACCACCGGGTCTTTGGCGGTCCGCACGCGGAGGTGGAGGCAATTGCGGACGCCCATCGGAGGGGCAGTTCCTGCCGCGGGGCGACCGCCTATGTCACGCTCGAGCCGTGCAACGCGCAGGGCAGGCAGCCGCCCTGCACAACTGCTCTGATCGATGCGGGGGTTGTCCGCGTGGTATACGCGAGTGCGGACACGAACCCTGCGAAGGCCGGGGGCGCGAGGGCGATGCGCGAGGCGGGCATCGACGTGCAGCAGTCCACCGCGTCCGTCCTCGCTTCGAGCCTGGCCGCGCCTTTCCTCAGGCGTGTCGGGACGGGCATGCCCTGGGTGATCGCCAAGTGGGCGCAGACCATAGATGGGCGTGTTGCGACGCGTACAGGCGAGTCCAAGTGGATCAGCGGCGAGTGGGCCCGCAGGCGTGTGCACGAGCTCCGGGGCCGGGTAGACGCGGTGCTCACCGGCATCGGCACCGTCATGACCGATGACCCGATGCTCACCGCGCGACTCCCGTACACGCCGCGGCGGATGGCGGCCCGTGTGGTCGTCGACACGGACATGCGCCTGCCCGCCGATTCCCAGATCGCCCGGACGGCGCGCGATGTGCCCGTCATCCTCGCGGTCGAGCGCAGCATGGCCTGCACGACATACACGGCGTCGCGGCGGGCGGAAATGGACCAGCTGGGCGTGACGATCATCCCCATCGCCGACCAGGGGCATGGTCATGGGCTGAACCTCCGTGAACTCCTGACCGTGCTGTGCCGCGACCACGGTGTCTCGACCTTGATGGTGGAGGCCGGGCCCGGCCTGATGGGGTCCATGTTTGAGGAGGACCTTATCGACGAGGCAGTCGTCTATATCGCCCCTCTCATGCTGGGAGACGAGCAGGCCAAGTCCGTTGCCGTCGGGAGGAGTGCCGACAGGCTCTCCAGCGCCCGGCGGTTCGACCTGACCCGGGTGAAACGCCTGGGGGCGGATATCGAGGCGACGTACCGGCGTGTGCGGTAGAGCCGCCCGCGTCCCGGGCCGGCCAAGTGTTCATGAGGAAGAGCCGATTCTGCCGATCTCCCGGCATGGAACACGCGTTTCCACGCCGCTTTGTGCGCACCCGACGAACCCTGCGACCCCGGACCCCTGGGGCGTCGGCGTGGCTCGCGAGCGCCATGCTGTTGCTCAACGCCTGCGCACCGCGTGACGGCGGGAAGGCACCCAGCCCCAAGGCTTCAAAGCAGCCATCCGCGGTGAATACCGGCCTGTCGGCCCTCGCCAGCAACTCCGAGGCCGCCGTGCTTCCCGCGCCCGATCCCTCTGCGCCGATGACGGACTCGCAAAAAGCGGATTGGGCCAGGATGAGCGCGCTGAGCCTGGAGCAGCTCATCCGGGAGGGCGCGATCGACGACCTGGGCCGCCCGACGCGCCAACCTGAAGCAGCGGCCCAGACCCTCAATAGGGGTTCCATTCAGGCGGCGAGACAGGCGTCCACCTCGGGAACGAAGCCACGCACCCAGTCACCGCCCGCCACCGCCAGCACCGGGCTGGGGTCCTTGGCACCCGACGCGCAAGCGGCGCTTGACAATCCCCCGCCAGCACCAAGCCAGGAGGTCACGGCGCCTGCAGCGTCCGGTGTCGCCCCGCAGGACCCGCTTGCCGACCTCGCGTCACGCATGGCCTCGCTCCTCCGGCCAGCTCCAGGGAAGTCCAAGGCAGCATTGAGCGATTCGGCGGCGTTGGTGCCGATAGATGCCCTTAGCCCGGGGGTGCTGACGACGCTCGACCAGTCAGAGAATGTCCTGGCCAAGGCTCTCGCGCCGGCCGATCTCAGCACTCTCCGGCAGGCCCGCGAGCGCCTGTTGGCGGACGCCTCAACCCCTGCTGAACTGCTCAGTGCATTGCGTCCTGCAACTCCGGCCGCGCCGGCCCCGGTGGCACAGGCGCCAGCCCCGCAGGCCAAGCAGTTTGCGGTGACTCGCTCGGCCCTTTGCACCCGCGTGACCGGGTTCGGGAGGTTTGATCCGTATTCGTCCACCACGTTTGTGGCCGGACGGGCGATCCGTGCCATCGTCTACACAGAGTTGGACGGGTTCGCGAGCCGACCGGCACGGTCGGGTGATCCGCTGCAATCCACAGTTTCCGTCGCAGAGCAGGTCTCGGTTCAGTTGAGCCAGACGCTCACGCTCTACAACGACAAGGATGGGCTTCTGGCTTGGCACCGCCCGGCCCAGAGCGTGACCGAGACGAGCCGGAGTGCGCGAAGGGACTTCTACCTCATCCAGGTCATTGAGTTGCCGCCGACGCTTTCCATCGGCCGGTACAACCTCAAGGTCACCGTTGCAGACGCGACCACGGGCGCCGAGGCGGAGAGCATTATCCCCATCGATGTCGTTGCGGACCCCAGCCTCGTGTATCGTTCTCGCTAGACAAGCCGCCATTCTGGCACCTGCTCGCCACCTGTTTGTACGTTCCGCGATGCTGGTGAATTCGCGGCGGAGAGGTCACGGGTGAGCCCCCATCCTGACGTGGACGTCCGCACCGCGGCCAAAGACAGCCGCCGGCGCATCCGGTCTCGTCGCATAAGACGCTGAAAAAGCAATACTTGCGCGTGCGATCGGGAAGGATCGAACGCCATGCCCCAAGCAACCGATGAAGATAACGCGAAGGTGCCGGCATCCAAGGGTGCAGAACGTGTGCACCCGGACCATCTCAGGGTCTGGTTGGATCGTATAGATAGGCGTCGGGAGGCCCTACGGCCAAACCCCGGCAAGGAAGGACGGAGCGATGTTTGAGCGTTTCACAGACCGTGCCCGCAAGGTGATGGCCCTGGCGAATCAGGAAGCCCAGCGTCTGAACCACGAGTACATCGGTACCGAGCACATCCTGCTCGGGCTGGTGAAGGAGGGTTCGGGCGTGGGCGCAAACGTGCTCCGCAACCTCGACGTTGATCTCCGAAAGGTTCGTCTGGAGGTCGAGAAGCTGGTGCGCGCCGGCCCCGAGATGGTGACCATGGGCAAGCTGCCCCAGACCCCACGGGCCAAGAAGGTGATCGAATACGCCATCGAAGAGGCCCGCAACCTCAACCACAATTACGTGGGCACCGAGCACCTGCTGCTCGGGCTTCTGCGTGAGCACGACGGCGTGGCCGCACAGGTGCTGATGAACCTGGGTCTCAAGCTCGAGGAAGTCCGTGAGGAGGTGCTCAACCTCCTGGGCGCGGGCCAGGACCAGGGCGAGAGCGTGGAGGGCGGCGGTGGGGGTGCGACCCCGTCCTCGTCCAAGGAGCCGGCAACGCCCGCGTCCGGCGGCCCCTCCGGCCAGTCCGGCGGGCAGGGCAAGCGCGGCCGCAGCCAAACCCCTGCGCTGGACTCGTTCGGGCGTGACCTGACCGAGCTGGCGCGTGAGAACACCCTCGACCCGGTCATCGGGCGCACGACCGAAATCGAACGTGTCGTGCAGGTGCTCTGCCGGCGGACAAAGAACAACCCGGTGCTCCTCGGCGAGGCCGGCGTCGGCAAGACGGCAATTGTCGAGGGCCTGGCCCAGCGCATCGTCGCGGGCGACGTTCCAGAGATCCTCTCCGAGAAGCGTCTGGTGGTGCTGGACCTGGCCATGATGGTGGCGGGCACCAAGTACCGAGGCCAGTTCGAGGAGCGCATCAAGGCCGTGATGAACGAGGTCCGCAAGGCCAAGAACGTGATGCTGTTCATCGACGAGCTGCACACCCTCGTGGGGGCCGGCGGCGCGGAGGGCGCGATCGACGCGTCCAACGTGCTCAAGCCCGCGCTGGCGCGCGGCGAGATTCAGTGCATCGGCGCCACGACCTTCGACGAGTACCGCAAGTACATCGAGAAGGACGCGGCCCTCGCGCGGCGCTTCCAGGCCATCACGGTCGACCCGCCGAACGACGAACAGACGGTCGCGATCCTCAAGGGCCTCCGCGAGAAGTACGAGACGCACCACAAGGTCCGCATCACCGACGGGGCCCTGAAGGCCGCCGTCGAACTCTCCGGACGGTACATCACGGGCCGCGTGCAGCCGGACAAGTCGATCGACGTGATCGACGAGGCCGGCGCCCGCGTCCGCCTCAAGAGCATGACCAAGCCGCCGAACCTCGCCGAGATCGAGGCGGACATCGAGCGGCTCAGCGTCGAGAAGGACGAGGCGGTGCGTGCCGCCGACTACGAGAAGGCGGCGGAGCTCCGCGACCAGGCGGAGCAGCTGCGCCGCAAGAAGGACGAGATCCAGAAGGAATGGCGCGCGAAGAGCGCGGAGGCCATGGGCACGGTCGACGACGAGATCATCGCCGAGGTGGTCTCCAAAATGACCGGTGTGCCGCTCAAGCGCCTTGAGAAGGACGAGGCGGCCCGCCTCCTCAAGCTCGAGACCGAGCTCCACAAGAAGGTCATCAGCCAGGACGAGGCGATCAAGGCCATCTCCAAGGCGATCCGGCGCAGCCGGGCCGGCCTCAAGGACCCCAAGCGCCCGATGGGCTCGTTCATCTTCGTCGGCCCGACCGGCGTGGGCAAGACCCTGCTGGCCAAGGCCCTGGCCGAGTTCATGTTCGGCGACGAGGAGGCCCTCGTGCACCTGGACATGTCCGAGTACATGGAGAAGCACAACGTGAGCCGCCTGGTGGGCGCGCCCCCCGGCTACGTCGGCTACGAAGAGGGCGGTCAGCTCACAGAGCGCATCCGGCGCCGCCCCTACAGCGTCGTCCTGCTGGACGAGGTCGAGAAGGCCCACCCGGACGTGTTCAACATGCTCCTCCAGATCCTGGAGGAAGGACGCCTCACCGACTCGTTCGGACGCAACGTCGACTTCCGCAACACCGTGGTGATCATGACCAGCAACCTGGGCAGCGACGTCATCAAGGGCGGCGCGGGCTTCGGCTTCGGCAAGCGCACGGAGGCGACGGACTACGACAACATCAAGAGCGTGCTGATGAAGGAGATCGAGCGGTTCTTCCGCCCCGAGTTCATCAACCGCCTCGACGACGTCATCGTCTTCCGCCCGCTGACCCGCGAGAACATCGCGAGTATCGTGGAGTACGAGGCCGCCAAGCTCAGCAAGCGCCTGGTCCTCCAGGGTTTCGCGATGGAGATCGACCAGACCGCCAAGGAGTTCCTGATCGACAAGGGCTACAACCCCGAATTCGGCGCCCGCCCCCTGCGGCGCGCAATCGGGCAGTACATCGAGGACCCGCTCTCCGAGATGCTCCTCCTGGGCAACTTCAACTCACCCGCCACGATCAAGGTTACACGCCGCAACGACAGCGAGGGCAAGCCCGAGGAGCACCTGTTCTTCGACTCGGCCCCGGCTCCGCAGTGGCTCATCGACAAGATCGAGACGGGCAAGGCCGAGGCCGCCAAGGACACCAGGGAGCCCGCCAAGCCCGCCTCCACCGGGACCTGACCGGTTCCTCAATCCCGCAACCCACGCCCCGGCCCCGCGGCCGGGGCGTTTTTCCTAAAAGGACGCGAGGAATCCATCGGCGGGCCGGCGATACGCTGGGGCGATGGCCACCCGCCCTACGGACACCGCCGACTCGCTGATCCGCACGGGCGACATTGGCCGGGCCGTTGCCACCCTCCGCACTGCGCTCCGGCGGGACCCGTCGGACGCCGACGCCCTGAGCCTGTTGACCACCGCCTTGCTACGGTCCGGCGACGCGACCGGCGCCGAGGGCAGCGCGCAGCGTCTGGCCCAGCTCCGCCCGGGAGACTACCGCGCGTGGCACAACCTCGGTCACACGCTCCTGCACTTCGGTCGTGTGGCAGACGCGGAAGATCCGCTGGTGCGTGCCCGTGCTCTCGCGCCGGACGATCCCCATGTACTCCTGGCGTGCGCAAACCTATACAGCGCCACCGACCGCTGGACACTCTCGCAGGAAGCGTGCCGCGAGGGGCTCACCCGAGCACCAGAGGACACTCGCTTCCTGACCAACCTCGCCATCGCCCTTCACGGGGCGGGGCGAGTGGAAGAGGCCATGCCGCTCGTGGAGCGGGCCTGTCAGCTCGCCCCGGCACGCCTCGATCACGCCGACGCGATCGCAGCAATGTCCACGTACGCGCCGGGCATCGGTCCACTGCAGTCCTTGGTCCTGCACCGGCGCTACGGAGCGTTGCTGGAAGGGGCCACCGCACCGCTGCCGCACCGGCACGCCCGGACCACACCGGACCACCCCGTGACCGTCGGGCTGCTCTCCCCCGACCTGCGGGACCACGCCGTCGCCAGGTTTGTGCTGCCCGTGATCATGCACGCGGATCCGCGCGCCGTCCGTTTCATCGCGTACAGCCTCGCCGGGCGTGAAGACACCGTGTCCGATCAGCTCCGCCCGTACTGCTACGCGTGGCGTCACGTGCCGTACCTGCCGCACGGCGAGATCGCGCAGCGCATCCGCAGCGATGGGGTGGACGTGCTCCTTGACCTCGCCGGGCACACCAGGGGTCACAGGCTGGCGGTGATGGCGCTCAGCCCGGCGCCGAGCCAGGCAACGTGGATGGGGTACCCCAACACCACCGGCCTGACCCGCGTGGGGGCACGCATCAGTGATCCGATAGCCGACCCGGCGGCTCCCGAACCACACAACACCGAGCGGCTGGTGCACGTTGGCCCGTGCCTTGTTGCCTTCCCGCGACCGGCAGACCTTCCGCCCGCCCGCGAGCCGGACGCCCCCGTCTCGTTTGTCTCCTTCAGCAGCCTCCTGAAGGTGAACAACGCGCTGCTGCGGTCCTGGGCACGCGTGCTCGCCCGGGTGCCCGGCTCCACGCTCACGCTCAAGCACCATGCCCTCGCGGACCCCGGAGTACGGTCGCACATGGCCGGGCAATTCTCAACGCTGGGCGTAGACCCGGCGCGCGTGCGGTTGGACCTCCCTTCCCGCACCAGTGCCGGGGTGCTCCCCGCCTACGGCGCCGCCGACATAGCGCTCGACACATTTCCCTACGCGGGCACCACCACAACGTGCGAGGCTCTCTCCATGGGTGTTCCGGTCGTGACGCGCGCGGGTGAAACCTCGGCCTCACGGGTGGGCAGTTCACTCCTCTCCGCCGTGGGCCTGCCCGAACTCGTTGCGACCTCCGAGGACGGGTTTGTTGACGCGGCTGCGTCGCTCGCGCTGGACCGGCCCCGGCTGACCCGCCTGCGGACGGCTCTCCGGGATTCGTACCCGCGAACCGCCCTGGCGGACGCGCCCAGGTTTGGGGAGCGCATGGGAACGCTGCTGGCCGGCCTGGCCCCAACAAAGACGATCACCCCGGGCGTTGGCCCGGGGTGATCGAAGGACTGATCCAGAGAAGGGTGTGACCCTTCCAATCGACCGCGGGTGTTCAGGCCGCGGGTGTTGTCGCGTGTTTAGGCGCGACGACGGCGGGACGCGACCAGACCGCCCATGCCCAGCAGCGCCAGAGCGCCGGGGGTGGGGACGTACTGGATGGCAAGCTGGTAGTTGCCGGCGTTCGTGCCGGGGGTGAAGGTGCCCGACAGCGTGGCGGGGAAAGCGGTGTTGTAGCCACCCGTGACGACGGTGTAGCCCCCCGCGGCCAGAGCGAGGCCATTGAACCCGGGCGCGAGATCCGGGGCGGCGAGAGGATCACCCGCGCCGTAAGAGAGTTCGCTGAACAGGCCGGGGCCCTCGTCGTCGCTCGTGGCAACGAGGTTGCCCGCGGCGTCGTACAGCGCGAACTCGGTGTCCGTCATGTTGCCCGTGCCGCCCGCTATGGGCTGCATGGCGATGTTGAGGTAATCCGACGCGCTGGTCACGGCGTAGGGGAGGTTGAACGTGAAGAAGTCAAGCCCGCCGGCGACGTGAGCGCTGTTGGTCACTACCTGCACGCCGTTGGGGTTCAACGCGCCCAACGCGAAGCTGCCATTGGTGACCGTGGTGGTGCCGGCGCCGAACTCGTAGGTAACCGTGTTCCAGGTGCTGTCGGCGGAGTTCGCCGCGTCGTCGTAGGAATCGAACCATTCTAGATTCACAGTCCCGCCGGAAGTGAGCGTGAACGGTGTTACGGCGATCTGCGTGGGGCCGATGGCAAGCGTTCCGGTGTAGTTGCCGACCGTGGAAGCCTGGAAGTTGAACGCACTGAACGCGCTGCCGGCGCCGGCGCTAAACCTCACCCGGGCCTCGCTGGCGTATGTGCCGGTGTTGACCTCGGTCAGGCTGCCCGTGACCCGGATGGCGGTCACTGTGCCGCTGCCTGTCGAGACCCAGGAGCCCAGTACGTTGTCAATATCACCTTGCACGTCCATGCTGTTGACGTTGGTGAACGTCGCGGTGCCGAAGACGCTGAACGTCGTCGACGAGGTGCTCGCGTTTGCAGCCCCTGCAGCAGCGACAATCGCCAAAAGACCAATGACCTTCTTCATCTCTCTCTCCTTGCTGACCGCTCCACCCACACACGACGCGCGTCGAGGCGTGCACGGGAGTACACGACCCAGCGTTTCAGCCGACAACAGGCAGGGCAGAGCGCAACGCCTGCTGCGGCTGTCCAAGGACGGGCCCGGACTTCAAGTTGTGGAGGGGGGCCGCTATTGCGGATCCCTTTCTCCTCAATCCGCTGCACGTTACCCCTGTGGGGGGGGGTATGCAAGTCCATTTTCACACGCGGCGGAGATTTTGTGGTCAAAAGAGTCCGTTGGTAAGAGGGCCAACAACTCGAAACTGGTATCGCCAAGACTGAGCCGGTGTGTCCTGGGCTAGGTTCGAATGACACCCGGCAAGTGCTGCCGGGGATTCCCGCGCCAATGAATTCTGAAGTACACCAAAAGACGATCACCCCGGGCGTTGGCCCGGGGTGATCGAAGGACTGATCCAGAGAAGGGTGTGACCCTTCCAATCGACCGCGGGTGTTCAGGCCGCGGGTGTTGTCGCGTGTTTAGGCGCGACGACGACGGGATGCGACGAGACCGCCCATGCCCAGCAGCGCGAGAGCGCCGGGAGTGGGGATGATCGAGACGCTGTGAGGAAGCGCGGCATTGTTGTTTGCCGCCCAGCCACCGACCTTGGGCTGCATGCCCGTGCCGGAAGCAAAGGTGGGATCGGACGTCGCACTGGCGCCGCCGCCGCCGATGCCGAACTCGACATCGTTCGCGTTCGCGTTCAGGCCCCAGTTCTTGTAACCGATGGTCGCAGAGCCGCCGTCGTTCTGGTAGGCCCCCGCGGCAACAAAGCTGGTGTCCTGGTACACGAAGTCCACGAGCGACTGACCGCTCGCGATCGTAACTCCGCCGCGGAAGATCGCCTGGAAGGTCACCGTACCCGTTCCGGCAGCGGCGAAGTGGTCCTCGTTCGTCCACTGGATAATGAGGTCCGCGCCAATGACCTGCCACTTGACGCTCGTGCCAGTGACGGGGCTGTTGTAGTCGTCCCACAGGGGCGCGACCAACTGACGCAGGCCGTTACCGTTGGAAATGGC
This sequence comes from Phycisphaerales bacterium, assembly GCA_046350475.1. Classification (GTDB taxonomy): domain Bacteria; phylum Planctomycetota; class Phycisphaerae; order Phycisphaerales; family UBA1924; genus BJHL01. The sequence goes on from JAXMAJ010000001.1 coordinate 1,779,461, forward strand.
GGTGGTCGCGTTGTTGGGCGCCATCGCTGCGATGGAGGTCTGGGGCGCCGGCGTTCCGGTGTTGAGGGGACCGGGGTTGTAATAACCCACGTTGTCCGCATTCGTGAACGTGTCAGCGGCAGACGTGCCCCAGATGATGCCGCCGTTGTTCCCGACGCGAATCGCCATGCCGCCGGCGAACAGTTCGTTTCCGACCCAATTGTGCGTCGTGCCGTTCACGGTGTGCTCGCTGTCATCGGAGGTCGTGCCGACCGACGTGCCGGTGACGGAAATGTCAACGAACGGAACGCTGGACGCCTGGATAACGATCCCGGCGTTCGCCGCTGCAGCAAACCCAGCAACGGCCATCAGACCAAAAACCTTCTTCATCTCTCTCTCCTTCAAACCAAGCTCCGCCCATTGGGACGCGCGCGTCTGGCTGTGCACCGGAAAGTGCGCAACCCTGCGGTTTCAGCCTGCGGCGAACGGGGCGGAGCACAACACCCGCCGCGGCTGTCCATGGACCAACCAGATTGTGGAGGGAGTGCCGCGGTGGCGGCGTCCCTCTCTCCTCAAACAGGTGTCCACCATAATCGGGAGAAGCGATAGATGCAAGAGTTTCCCTGCAGAAATGCGGGAAAAATCCTACCAAAATCGTATAACAAGATCCCGAATAGGTTCGGGCAGTTACGCCCCCAGACCAAGGCAAATCGCCTTCCGTACCGTCCACGGTGTCCCAGCAGCTTAACAAACTGGCGCTAGCCCGAGCCTTGTTGGACGCTGGTGACTACCCACGGGCCCGACAAGCCTACCAAAGGCTGTACGCCTCGGATCCCGCCAGCCTTGAGGTCCTCTTCGGTCTGTGCAGGGCCAACTCGTCCCTGAACGACCTTGCCCAAGCAAGGTTTTACTCCCAACGGTTAGCAGCGATCCCCCTTTCGGACCCGGAAGCCCGGCTGCTCGTGGCCAACGTGCTAATTGAAGTGGGGGACGCAGAACCCGCCATTGAGTACATCGAACGGTCGAGGCTGCAATTCCTTGCACATTCGCCCACCACACGATTGCTGCTGCAGGTGCTGTACTTCACCCGCCGCACGGCGCGCGCAAGGTTACTCGCACAGTCGCTCCTCGCGACCGATCCGAACGACGCTCCGGTGTGGCATGGGTTCCTTGCCGCGATCGCCCGCAGCGAAGGGCGAGTGCGTGAGGCCATGGATCACCACAGAATGGAGGTCGCGGGGTTGCCGGAGTCGGTCAGCGCCCGCATGCAGATCGCCATCAGTTCCCTGTACGACGACAGGTGCACACCCGAGGAGGTCGCGGGGTACCACCGGGACCTGGCACGCGTGTGCGCACTCCCGTCCGGCCCCCCGCCTGGCCCTCGCGGGCCAGGGCCGCTGCGCGTCGGCGTGCTCTCTCCCGACTTTGTAACCCACTCCGTCGCCTACTTTGCGCTGCCCATGGTGCACGGGCTTGTGCAGCGCGGGGTCCAGGTTACCTGCTACGCCACGGGCAACAAGGAAGACGAAACCACCGCGGAATTCAAGCGGGCGGCGGGCCGATTCCGCTCCGCGTGGACGCTCTCGGCGCGGGCCCTCGCGGACCAGGTCCGCGGGGACGGCATCGATGTGCTTTTCGACCTCGCCGGCCTGTCCCTGGGCGCCCGCACGGATGCTTTGGCGCTCCACCCCGCGCCGTTCATCGTGAATTACTGCGGCTACCCCTGCTCCATAGGGAGCGGCGTCCACACGCACCGCATCGTGGATTCCATCACGGACCCGCCGGGCAGCGAGGGAGCCGGTACCGAAGAACTGCTCCGTCTTGACCCATGTTTCCTGTGCTACCGCCCCAGGGCGGACGCGCCCTCTCCCAGGCAGCCCGCGTCTGCGTCCCCGCCAGAGGGGGTCACGTTCGGCTCTTTCAACGTGCTCACCAAGGTGAATGAAAGCGTGATCGACACATGGTCGCGCATCCTGCACGCCGTGCCGGGCTCGTCCCTGGCGCTCAAGAGCAGCATGCTCACGCAGGATGGGGTGCAGGACTACTTCACCCGCGCGTTCGAGGCGCGGAGCATCGACGCCGCTCGCCTGCGGTTCCTCCCGTTCACCGCCGCCCCCAGAGAACACCTGGCGCTGTACCGCGGGATTGATATCGCCCTGGACCCGTTCCCGTACAACGGCACCACCACAACTTGCGAAGCACTTGCCATGGGAGTGCCGGTCGTGACGCTCGAAGGGCGGGCGCACGCCGGGCGGGTAGGCAGTTCCCTGCTGAAGGCCTGCGCCATGCACCGCCTGGTGGCAAAGGACGTCGATGCCTACGTCAAAGCCGCCGTCGGGCTTGCCGCAGACCGGCAGGCCCGCATGGAATTGCACGGGTCACTCCCCGGGTTCTTCGCCCGCTCGGCACTGCGGGACGAGGCGGGCTTTGCGGACCGCATGCACGGGCTTCTGAACGGCCTGGTCGCTCGGCTCCCCACCCGGTGACGCGGGGTGCCGATACGGCCCGGCACCGGGCCGCTTTCCTACACTCGCTCCCCGTGCCCAGCAAGCCGCACAAGCCCAGCCCCATTGCCGTCGTCGTAAGCCGCTACAACGCGAGCGTCACCGAGCCGCTCCTGCAGGGCGCGATCGGCGTGTACACCCGAGCCGGAGGCAGCGAGGGTGACCTGCTTGTGCTGGACGCTCCCGGCGCTTTCGAACTCCCCGTGCTCGCCGCGGCAGCCCTGCGGCAGAAGCGCATCGCCGGGGTGGTGGCCCTGGGGTGCATCGTGAAGGGTGAGACCAGGCACGACCGCGTGCTGGGGGCAGCCGTCACCCAATCCCTCTGTGAACTGAGCACCAGGTTCACCAAGCCGGTGGGTCTGGGTGTCCTGACCGTGGAGAATCCCGAGCAGGCACACGCCCGCGCGGGCGGCGACAAGGGCAACAAAGGGGCTGAGGCCATGGAAGCCGTGCTCATCACCCTGGAGTCTCTGCGGCGGGCCGGCGGCCGGCGCGGGGTCATCACCGTCACGCCGCGCCCCGACAAGGCCCGCGGCGCTGGGAGGAAACCGTGACGACCCCCGCGGAGCACACGCACACAGACATGGTCCGGCGCCTGGGGTTCGAGAGCGTCTACCGGCTCCCGCAGTTTGACTTTGCCGGAGCATCGTCCTCCCAGCAGCCCGCGCTGGACGCCGATTCCGCGATGCAGTCGCTGACGCCAGACCAGCGGGACCGTGTGCACAACGTCGCCACACGGCGCCTCGCATTCCAACTCCTGTACCAGCTTGACGCCTCCGGGGTGCAGGGCAACCCCGGGCCCGTCGTGATCGAGGAACTGGGGCACGTCGCAGACTTGGGGCCGGTGGCGTCGGACAAGGTTTCGGCCCTCGTGCTGGGCGCGTGGGCGGGCCGGGCCCAGGCCGACGCGGCATTCACCGCGCTCGCCCCGCAGTGGCCCTCGCACCGGCAGGCGGGCGTTGATCGCGCCATCCTCCGCCTGGCCCACCACGAGATCACCAGGGGGCTGACCCCGCACCGCATCGCCATCAACGAGGCGGTTGAGCTGGCCCGCGCATTCAGCACCGACAAGAGCCCGGCATTTATCAACGCCCTGCTCGACGAGATCGCCGCGAAGGCTGCTGCGTCCGGGGGCGGTGCGTCCTAGGCATGGCTTTCCTCCGTTCCATTGCGAGCGCTTTCAAGAAGGGTCTGGAGAAGACCCGTGAAGCGCTGGTGTCCGGTGTGCAGGGGCTTCGGAGTATCCTCACCGGGCGATCGCTGGACGAGGCCCTCATTGGCGAGATCGAGCGCCGGCTGCTCCAGGCGGACGTGGGGACCAAGACCACCACCAGGCTTGTCGAGGGCCTCCGCGCCGACTTCCGCGCCGGCAAAATGGAGAGCGGTGACGAGGCGCTGGAGTACCTCAAGCGGGAGGTCGCCGCTCTCTGGCCGGCGCAGGACCGATCCCTCCACCTCGCGCCAACCGGCCAGAAGCCGTCCGTCATCCTGGTGACAGGCGTCAACGGTGTGGGCAAGACCACAAGCATCGCGAAGCTCGCCGCCGCCATGCGCCGCGACGGCAGGACCGTGCTCCTGGGCGCGTGCGATACCTTCCGCGCCGGCGCGGTCGCCCAGCTCGAGGTGTGGGCCAACCGCCTTGGTGTCGAGGTCGTGAAGGGCCAGCAGGGGGGAGATCCCGCGGCGGTCGCGTTCGACGCGTGCTCCGCCGCCAGGGCCCGGGGCGTTGACGTCCTCATCCTGGACACCGCGGGCCGGCTGCACACACAGGACCCCCTGATGCGCCAGCTCTCTAAGCTGCGGTCGGTGGTGCAGAAGCAGATCCCCGGCGCCCCCCACGAGGTGCTCCTGGTGCTCGACGCGACCAGCGGCCAGAACGCGCTCCGCCAGGCGGAGGAGTTCAGCAAGGCCGCCGGCGTCACGGGGATCTTCCTCAGCAAGCTCGACGGCACCGCCAAGGGCGGCATCGTCGTCGCCGTGCGCGACGTGACCGACATCCCGGTGAAGTTCGTGGGCGTGGGCGAAACCCCCGACGACGTCCAGGCCTTTGACCCGGGCGCGTTCGTCGAAGCGCTCTTTTCTGCATGACGTGGCGCGCCGTCCCGCGGACCTCCGCGCGTGCTCTTCCGTTTGTGTGAACGTGTCCTACGCCGCACGCGAGAGCCTGCGGGCCGCGAACGCCTTGATGAGGCGCTCACGGTCTCCCTGGCGCGCGAAACGGGTGATCGCCAGCGCCATGCGGGCGGGGCCCACATCGCTGTCATCCATCCACACGATGTTGCCCATGATGAAGACGCTCCGCCCCGGGCCCATGTCGTCCGGCAGCATCGACGTCGGCAGGTCCACCCTGATGGCCACCGCAGTGCCAGGCTCGATGCCGCGATCCAGCTCGAACTGCACACCACCCTCGGAGATGTCGTAGGCGTGGCCCTCGTGCTCGAAACGCTCCGAGTCGAGCGTCCGCAACGCGATGGACGTGTACGCGCACGGGAGGTTGAAGCGTTCGAAGCGACGGCGGTTGATCGCGGCGTGCATGGCAACCTCTCTTTGCTGCAGCGGGGCAGGCGTGGTCCCGGGTCCCGAGGGGCCGATACCCCTCCGCGTACCCGGATTCTGTCGTATCGGAGGCCTGTGTCTGGAACTTGACGGGATTGTGCGGTTGGCAAGGGTGAATCCGCCGATGGCGGGGGATTTGCCTGAACCTGGGGGGATTCTCCCTCAACCGGCCCCGCTCTGCGACACTGCTTGCGCGTCCCGCGGGGGGCACCCGGCAGAACCAACGCCGATGCCACGGCGTACGGTGACGCGTGGATACACGCGCCCTGCTGTGCGAGGACTGCGGCTACCCGCTGGATGGACTCGACCATGAGAGCGCCTGCCCTGAGTGCGGCCGCTCCATCGCCCGCTCGCTCCCGCAGGGCCGCCCGGGATCCGCGTGGCAGGGGCGACCCGGCTTCTTCTCTTGGATACGCACCAACTGGGAAGTGCTCCGCCACCCCGGAGACGCGTTCAGCCGCGTGCGCATCGAACCACGGTCCGGCACCGGGCTGCTGGCGCTCAACACGCTGGTGACCGCCGCGTGCTTCATCGACCCGTGGGTAGGCGTCGTCATCGGGGATCCCGCGCGCAACGCCCGCCTGCACGGCGGCGTTGCAGGCTGGGTCATCGTGGGCTTCATGTGGGTCGCCGAGACACTGGTCGCGGCCGCGGTGCTCTGGGCACTGACGTGGGTGGAGTTCGTCGGCGTCCAATTCCTTTCCCGCAGGCGGGGCTGGCGCCTGACGCCCGAAGGTGCCTGGCAGGTTTGCTGCCACGCCAGCGTCGGCTGGCTGCTGCTGGGGATCCTCCCCATGCTCACGCTCGCCACATTCCAGGCCCTGGTACGGCTTTTCCACGTCGGCCCACCCTCGGGGTCCATCGGGGGGGGCTGGGGCAATGCCAGCGGCATGTCATGGAGTGAACTGGTCTACGGCGCAGGAGTTCTTGTTTCGACCGCCGCCGGCGTGTTCGCGTTTGAGATCCTCGTCTACCTGGGCGTGAGGAAGTGCAGGTTCGCCGCGACGCTGCCCACGCAAACAAGGACGGTGCCGGCATCGCCAACATCCGCCTAAGGGTGCACCAGGCTTGTTGTCAGGGCGGGCAGGTGGAGTTCTTCCCCGCCCGCCGTCCGAAGCGTGATCCTCGCCAGCGGGTCGATGGCCTCTACACAGCCTGTCACAAACGCTCCGTTGTGCTCGAACGTCCTCTCCGAGCCCACGAGCGTGTCCAGCCGTTGCCATGCCGCGGCGAGCTCGTGGGCCGGGCGAGCAAGGTACAGCGAGAGCATCGACGCCAAGCTGTCCACGACCTGCGCCCGCGACCACGAAGAGCCCAGCTGCGCCAGCGATACCGCCCTGGCCGCCAATGCCTCCGGCCAGTCCCGGGCCTGCTGCAGGACATTGATCCCGATGCCCACCAGCGCCGTCCTCCCGGTGACCTCCACCAGCACGCCCGCGGCTTTCCGCTGGGGCTGTCCCATCTCGACAACGTCATTCGGCCAGCGAAGACCCAGGCGTCGGTCGTGTGGGAGCGCCACCTGGGCCGCGCGGTGGGCAGCCAGGCCGGCCGCCAACGCGAGGAAGGGAGCGCCGGGCCCCGCGTCGGTGATGAACGTGGTGGCAACGCCCATGCCCCGCTCATCCACCCAGGACCGCCCAAGGCGTCCACGCCCTGCAGTCTGCCTGCAGGCGATCACCACCGTCCCCAGCGCGTCCCCGGCCGCGGCGAGCGATCGGGCGACGTCCTGGGTGCTCGAGCATTCTGCAACGACGTGCACGCGTGCCGCCGCCTCTCCCAACGCGCCCTCACGCGCGGTGGCCGCCAGGTGCTGGAACTCGCCGGTCAAGGGTGGGGGAGGAGTGGGGGCCATGCCGAGCTCTGCCTACATGTCGAGCGCCACATCCAGGCACGGCGCCGAGTGCGTCAGCGCTCCGCAACTGATGCGGTCAACGCCCGTCTCCGCGATCACGCGAACCGTGGTCAGCGTCACCCCGCCGGACGCTTCCAGTTCCAGCCGGGCTGACCGGGCATCCCGCAACGCGACAGCCCGCCGCATCTGGTCCGGCGCCATGTTGTCCAGCAGCACGATATCGATCGTCCCGTCGGGAAGCGTCAGGAGTGCCTCGAACTGCTCTAGAGAGTCGACCTCCACTTCGATGAACGCCAGCGACGGCCGTAGTCTCCTCGCCTGGCGCGCGGCCCCGTCCACGAAGCCCGGCAAGTCCCGCGTTGAAACACCCGCGATGTGGTTGTCCTTGATCAGCACCGCGTCGTACAGCCCGATGCGGTGGCACAGGCCTCCCCCGCACCGCACCGCGTACTTCTCGAGAACGCGCATCCCTGGTGTTGTTTTCCGCGTGTCGCACACCCTCGCCCGGGTGTGCGAGACCGTGTCCGCGTACGAACGTGTCATCGTCGCGACCCCCGAGAGCCGCCCCACGATGTTGAGCATCGTGCGTTCGAGAGTCAGCACCTCGTCCTGCGGGCCGGTGAGGGTGGCGACCGTCTGACGCGGGCCCGCGATCGCCCCATCCGCCACGTGCACCGTCGCGACAACGTCTGTCGTGAACGCCTTCAGCAACCGCGGAAGGCACGCCATGCCCGCCATCACCCCCCCGCCCCGCGCAACCAGCCGGGCCGCAGCCCTTCTCGAAGGCGGCACACACGCTTCCGTCGTCAGATCGCCGCAGCCGCCGCTCTCGCCCAGGTCCTCATCCGCCGCGAGCGCGATGAGCCGGTCCACCAGACCGGTTGCGGCGAGGCGTTCGAACAGGTCCGGCAAAGGCAGTGCGTTGAGTGCCAGGTCGGGGCGCATACGCGAGAGTACGTGCGGAAGTGAGGACTAGAGCGCCCCAGGGGCGTGAGCCCGTGCCCCCCGACCCCGGACAACTCGACACCCCGGGGCCTTTCCCCTAGACTCGCCGGACCACCCCGGAGCACCCTATGAGCATTCTTTCCGGCAAGACCGGCCTCATCATCGGTATCGCGAACGAGCGTTCTTACGCATGGCACATCGCCAAGAGCCTCACCGATCACGGCGCCCGCTGCGCGTTCACACACCTGCCCGGCGACCGCAACGAGCACCGCACCCGGCGCGCCATCGACGCGCTTGGTGTGAAGGACTACTGGCTCAAGCCGATGGACGCGGGCAAAGACGAGGACATCCACGCCGTGTTCGAGTCCTACGCAGGCGCGTTCCCGCGCCTGGACTTCGTCATCCACTCCATCGCCTTCGCTGAGCGCGAGCTCTTGCAGGTTGGCAAGTTCATCACCACGCCCAGGGCGCAGTACCTCTCAGCCATCGACGTTTCGGCCTACACGCTCCTCGCGTTCGCACGTGCCGCCCACCCGCAGATGAAGAAGTCCGGGGGCGGGGCGATCCTCGGCATGTCGTATTACGGGGCGGAAAAGGTCGTGCCCGGGTACAACATCATGGGCGTCGCGAAGGCGTGCCTGGAGTGCACCGCCCGCTACCTGGCCAGTGAAATGGGTCAGGACGGCATCCGCGTCAACATCATCAGCGGCGGATACCTCCGCACCCTCGCCAGCAGCGCCGTCGGCGGCACCGGAACGATGGAGGATGAGGTCGAGAAGCGGGCACCCCTCCGCCGAAACGTCGAGGGCAAGGACGTTGGAGACACAGCCGCGTACCTGGTGAGCGACATGTCCAGGGGCGTCACCGGCGAAACGATCTACGTCGATTGCGGCGTCAATATCCTGGGCGCCTGAAGGGCGCCTGCCGCCTCAGCCCGAGGTGTCCAGATGGTGGCGTTCGTCCGCCTGCACCCGCCCCTTGGGCGAGTACGTGGGGTGCTCCTGCCTGTCCTCCCGGGCGTCCTCCTGGTCGTTGCTCGCGATGCGCCGGACATGCTCGGCATCGCCAGCTCCTTCAGCCCCGGCGATGTACTCATCGTCCGAGCGGGGAGCCCGCCGGGGGTGCTCAGGAGCCCTCTTCGCGGGCCGAGCCGCGGGCGTTCCCGCCGCGGCGTGCGCGCCGGCGATGCCCTGCGTGTTGGGTGTCCCGAAGACGGACATACCCCTCCTATCGGCTGAGCGGGCCGAGCACGATCAGGCGGCCTTGCGTCGGGCGGCAGTCGCCGACCCCTTGACCGCCAGCCGCAGGTTCTTCCCGGACGGGGCCTTTGTTTCCCGGGCCTTCGCAGCGCCGGACTTTCCCTTGCCGGCAGGCCTGGACCTTGCCTTCGACGACGCTTTCACACGCCGCGTCGACTTCCTGGCCACCTCGGCCGTGGGGAAGGTGAAGGTGGGAGGCGTCAGGCTCGGCCGGGCGTCCTTGCTGGGGCGGGGCTCGATGCTGCCCGTCCACGCCGGGGCAGGGATGAACTGGATGCCCGCACGCCGTTCCAGCATGCGGAAGACCTGGAGGATGAGGTGCGTGTCCTGGTCCTGGCCGACCAGTGCGCCGCTGAACTGGACGTCCTCGAGCAGGTCCTCCTTGAAGTGCCGGAGGTGCTCGGGCGGGAAGGTCGACGCGACCAGCACAATGCCCGCGGCCACCCGGGCCACGCCCTCGGGCGTGTCCGCCTGGGTCTTGAGCTCGCTGACCACGAAGTCCTGCTGCTCCTGGGCGAACGTGTACCGCTTGTCCCGGAGCAGCGAGGACGCAAACTCCAGGGCCGCCAGGCCCGCCGGGTCGTCCAACTGCGACAGACGCACCGCCGCCACCCGGAGGGTGGTCTCGACCTCGTTCTTGTTCACGTCCCACGCCGTTTCCGCGGCGGTACGCACGATCGACTGGTCCACACCCTGCGCGGACACGGCCCACGCGGACAGGAGCCTCGCCGCGGCGTGCGCCGCAGGGCTCGTGCGTGTTGTCTGATCGGCGGTGGAAATGGCCTCGGTGAGCGCCCGCATGACGAGGGTGAGGGGGTCGTTGTCGGCGTTGTTGCGGATCGAGATGGGTGCGCCCTGCACGGTGGAAGCCGATGCGAACCTCGACCAGCCAACGTTGCGCCCGTGGATGCGGTCATCCAGCGTGAGCCGCTCGGGCAGGCGCGAGCACAACGCCGCCGCCTCGATGAGCAGCCTGGAGATGAGCGGGTCCGTGCTGCCCAGCGCATCGGGCGCGATGGTCACCTGGGTGGGATCGATGCGCGTCGGGAAAACGCTGGGGTAGGAGAACGGACGCTCGCTCGCCCAGTCAAACCACGACGCCTCACGGCCGGCACGCTCCCGCGTGGTGACCAGCAGGCCGCCGTCATCGAAGCGACGCACCAGCGTGTCCATGAACGTTGAGAAGTTGGGGCGGGACGTCTCTGACCACTCCGGTCGGAACACGCCCGGCGCGGCGACCAGGTCCTCGGCCCACTCGCCACCCTGGAATACGCCGACCTGAAGCGGGCGGGCCGGCCAGCCCTTGCTGTCGATCCAGCGGGCCAGCGCCTCGTCCTCGTTGCGGGAATGGGTGGTGGCACCCACCTCCATCCCCACATTCCGGATGAACTCGGTGCCCCGGGCCGCACCCGCGAGCAGCCGGCCGAAGCTGGTCACCATGAAGCGGCCGAACTTCGTCTCCGGCCAAGTCGGCCCGAGGAAAAGGTTGTCCCCGGATGTCGCGCTGGGGCAGCGGATCGCGGGAGTCTCGCTCTGAGGGATGCTCGACTGGTGCTCGGGCGTGGACGGACTGGTTGCGGGCGTCTCGGAGTTCATGCGTCCGGTATCGGACGCCCCGGGGCCGGCATAAACGTCTATAGGGGAATTTCCGGCGAAAACGGCGCACCCGGCCCAGCTGATCCCGTGAAGCGGTCATCGGGCGGCAAAGAATGCCGTCAGTAGCCCAGCGATTCCAGCGTCGCGAGCCGATCCCGGTGGTATTCCATCGAAGGTGGGGCTTCCGGATCATTGAGAACGGGCCGTGCAGCCTTGTACAACTTCGCTGCCGTCGCCTTATCCCCCATCCGGTCATGACATTCCGCGAGTTGAACGTCAATCTCAAGATTGTCAGGTTCCTCCGCCCTCGCCTGTTCCAGCAGAGGAATCGCACTGTCGTACTCGCCCCCCTCCATGCACCAGTGGGCACGTTCGACGGGTGAGACGTTGCGGTACGCGTGCCACGCGCGCGTCCCGCCCCACACGATTGCACAGAGGATGGCCAGTGTGGTAAGCGTTGACTTCATCGCAAGGCCTCGGAACGCACGCCATGGCGTTATCGACTCGCTCCCCGTGTTGCCTCTGCGCCGCGAGGTGTCCAGCCCGCAAGCTGGGCAGGCAATGCCGCCCGTGCCACATAGATGGTGGGTTCACGGACGTGGAGAACCTGTCTGACGCAAATGGGGTGTCCGCTTAAGTGGTTGTTCTGTGGCGGGTTATGCGGAACACGCGCACGGGTGGCTTTAAATACGCGTGTGGAGCGCGCTCGGCGGGGCTATTTTTGCGCCGAGTTCTAAGGAGGAATTGCATGCCAGAGCCAATCCGTCAACCCGCGACCCAGACCATCACCGTCATTGGCGCGGATACGCACATCAAGGGTGAGATGGTCTTCGAGGGCAACGCCCGCATCCTCGGCACCTTCGAGGGGCAGATCACCACCAAGGGCGAACTGCAGGTCGCGGAGAGCGCGACGTGCCGTGCGACGGTGGACGCGCAGAAAGTCCTCCTCGAAGGCACCATCGAGGGTAACGTCAACGTCCGTGAGAAGATGGAGATGAGCCCCAAGGCCCGCATGCGAGGTGACATCGTCGCCACACGTCTTGTGGTCATGGAAGGCGCAGTCTTCACCGGCCACGTTTCCGTCGGGGAGGGCGTCAAAGGGACCCAGCGGGGGGAGCGTGACCGGGGGGAGTCCGGTGAGACCAACGGGCTGATGGGTTCCATCCTGCACCGTCTGGACCCCGTCGGCAACGCCCGCTGATACCCACAGGAATCGCGAACAGCGCACCCGGGGCCTGGCGGTGACGGCGCGCGCCCGCGCGCGTCGAAGTTGCAGAGCGGCGGGCCGTTTGTCCATGCCGACGGATCGGCAAGGGAGCACCGGAATGGTCAGGCGGATGAGTCGGTAGGGCGCGGCGCATGACGCAGCAGCAGGACACGACCCAGTCCCGGCCCATCATCTGCTATCACTGCGGCCACAGGTTCGACACCTCCGCGCACGCGATGAGCGTCTCATGCCCTGAGTGCTACAAGCACCTGCGCCTCGAGGACATCATCATCCGCTCCCTCGAGGCCGCCCGCACCTACTACACGTGCGGCCGACTGGTGGTCCTCCCCAGGGCCCGAGCACAAGCCCACGAAATCCGGGCCGTTGCCGGCGTGACGGTGGAAGGAGCGCTCGAGGCCAACGTGGTCAGCTTCGGACCCGTCTGGATCGGCCCCAACGCGCAGTGGCGGGGCGATTGCCGCGCCCCTGTGGTAAAGGTTGAGGATGGCGCACGCATCTTCTCGGGCAAGTTCACCGTCCGGCGGTAAAGAGTGCAGGGCGTCCGCCCTCGGGCGGTACGATCCGCCATGACCATCCGCCGCGTGCCCAGCGACTTCCGTGTGCGCGAGGTGCTGCGCGCGGAGCCCGGGCAGGCCGACGCCCCGGGCGGGCTCGTGGTGTACGAGCTCACGAAGGAGTCCCTGACCACCCCGGAAGCAATCAGCAAGTTCGCCGCCGCGCTGGGCGTACGGGCCGCAGACTGCTCCTACGCGGGGCTCAAGGACAAGCACGCTCTCACCACCCAGTTCGTCGCGGTGCGCGCCCCCGGCCCCTCACCGGTGCAGAGGCTGGGTGGGGACCGTTGGTCAGCGTGCGTCACCGGGCTGCGCAGCACACACCTTTCGGCGCGGGACATCGAACGCAACGAATTCCAGATCACTGTCCGGGACCTGACCCCCGAGGCTTCTGCCCGCATGGACACGCTTGCCGCAGGGCTTCGCAAAGGCGACGGCCTCCATGTGGTGAACTACTTCGGCGAGCAGAGGTTCGGCTCCGCTCGCCATGGCGAGGGCTTCGCAGCCCGTCACCTGGTCCGGGGCGAATTCGAAGTTGCATTGCGACTCCTCATCGGCACCCCGCACCGCAAGGATGCCGGCGCGCAGCGCGCATTCACCCGGGGGCTCGCCGCCGGGTGGGGTCGGTGGACGGACCTGGCCGCCACCCTCCCCCGATGCCCTCAAAGAAAAGCGGTGGAACTCCTCGCCGAGCGAGCCGCCAAGCGGCCATTGACGCCCCACGACTTCCGTGACGCGTTCGCCGTCCTCCCGTATCTGCTGCAGGAAATCTGCGTCGACGCCTGGCAGTCACACCTGTGGAACCGGATCGTCGAGGACGGCGCACACACGGGCCTGGCCCTCGCCGGCTCAAGTGTGGACCTCCCTTGCCCGCACGCCACGTACGCCGAGCCGTGGAAGCCCGCGGCGGAGGCCGTGCTGGTGTCGGAAGCGGTGTCCCTCGCGGACCTGCGGATCCCCGGCCTGAGGAGGCCCGCGTTCTCGCACGCGGCCCGGGCCGTCCTTGTGCGCGCAGGCGGGTTCGCGTTGAGCGACCCGGAACCGGACGAACTTTCCCCGGCACGCGGCGCAAAGGCCCCGCCCCGCTGCAAGCGGTGCGTGTGCTTTACACTGCCCAGCGGCGCGTACGCGACGGTGGTCCTCCGGGCCATCGGCCAGTGAGACGGCGCGGGTGCTAACCGATGGCGCGTTCGGGCGCCAACGGGGTCATGCCCAGGGCCCTGGACAGCCAGGCCTTGATCAGGTAGATGAGGGGCGTCGCGGCAATCGCGAGCACGAACTTCAGCATGTAGCCCGTACCGGCAATCCTGAGCACCTCGACGAAGTCGGCCGGGGGAATGCTCCCCGGGAACACGCGTCGCCCCAGGCTGAACGCGATGTAGCTCACCACGAACGAGTCGATGAACTGGCTGACCACCGTGCTCCCGGTGGCGCGGAGCCACACAAACCGGCCCCGCGTCGCCCACTTGATCCACGCGAACATCACGATGTCCGCGATACTGCCCACCAGGTACGCCGACAGCGAGGCAACGTACATGATCTTGGCCCCGCCGAAGATGTGGTTGAACGCGTCCTCACGCACGTTGTACGGGGCGTCCAGCCACGGCATTTCCTGGGCGATGTTGAGCACCACAAACGCGAGCAAAGCCATGGCGAAGCACAGGTAAACCACCTGCCGGGCCGCCCGCTTGCCGTAGAACTCGTTCAGCACGTCCGTGACGATGAACGTCACCGGGAACGTCAGCATCCCGCAGGTGTGGGTCACGGCCCTGATCGGCTCGGACTCCCAAGGCACGTGGACGCTGAACCCCATCGGGAACGTGAACAGCTTCACGCCCACGATATCCGCGACAACCAGGCATGTGCTCGCGACGGCGGCGAGCCACAGGTACACCTTCTGCGAAGTAGTGAACGGTGGGGGGTGTGCCGGCTCCGGCATGCTGCGTCTCCCGTGCCGCCCAGTGTAGCAGCACCCCTCTCCCGCCCACGCACGCCTCCCCTCGTAGAATCCCGTGATGACGCAGACCCTCAACGTCCCCACCACGGAGTTCGAGCGCAAGGACAGGTGCGCTGGCCTCGAACACCGGCCCCGTGTGCTGCTCGGCAAGATGGGCCTCGACGGCCATGACCGCGGGGTGAAGGTCATCGCCCGCGCGCTGCGGGACTCGGGCGTCCACGTCATCTACTCGGGGCTCTGGCAGACACCCCGCAGCCTTGCGATCTCCGCCCGCGATGAAGACTGCGATGTCGTCTGCGCGTCCATGATGAGCAATTCCCACCTGGTGCTCGGGCCCAAACTCGTCGGGGAGCTCAGAAAACTCGGACGGGGAGAACTGCCCGTCTACATGGGAGGCATTCTCCCTCAAGAGGACATCCCGAAACTCATCGAGGGGGGCATCGCCCGCTGCTTCACGACGGGCGTGGGTTTGCAGGACATCGCGCAGGCAGTCTGTGACGTGACCAAGCCCCGCACCCAGTCCATCGCCGGTGCGACGTCCGCCGCCCAGTTGGCCAGGGACATCTCCCTTCTCCACGACAACAAGCCCATCCGGCCGAGTGCACGGAAACGCCGCCCCCGGCGGGTCATCGGCATCACCGGCTCCCCCGGCGCCGGCAAGAGCACCCTGGTCGCGCAGATGGCAGGCGAATTCACCCGCTCGGTCCGCGCCGGGAACGCCAATGGCCGCTGCGGCGTGGTCGCGTTCGACCCTATGAGCCCCATCACCGGCGGGGCGCTGCTGGGCGACCGGCTCCGCGTCGACTTCAACGCCCTGGACGAGGCCGTGTACTACCGCTCCCTGTCCATCAGGGGCGAAGACTACCACGCGTTGCCCCAGATCCTCGACCTGATCGGCGGCGCCTTCGACGGCCCGGATCAGATCGACCTTCTCTTCGTGGAAACGGTGGGGGCCGGCCAGAACGAGACCATGATCCGCCAATACGTCGACACCACCGTGGTGGTGCTGACGCCGGGCATGGGGGATGCGGTGCAGATGGACAAGGCCGGCATCCTGGAGATCGCCGATATCTTCGTCTGCAACAAGGCCGACCACCCCGGTCAGCACGAACTCATCCGCGACCTCAAGGACGTCGCGGGCCGGCGGCCCATCCTGGAGACCGTCGCCAGCCGCGGCCAGGGCGTGCCGGAACTCCTGGCGGCCCTTGCCTGAGCCAGCCTGCGAACCCCGCCAGCGAAGAAAAAAGGCGGGCCTCAGGGCCCGCCTTCGCAAGTGTGCTGCGCCACCGGATCAGGCCTCGCCGACCTGCCAGCGGAAGAACGCGACGATCGTGGACTTGGACCCCACGACGTCCTTGATCTTCTTGCTCTCGTCGCGGATGAACGGCTGCTCCAGCAGGGCGCGTTCTTCGTAGAACTTCCGCATGGCGCCCTCGACCATCTTTTCCGCGATCTCCTTGGGCTTGCCGCTCTCCATCGCCTGCTCGATCCGGAACTTGCGCTCCTTCTCGGCGAGATCGGCGGGGATGTCCTTGATGGACACGCCCATGGGACGGATGGGGGAGCCCACGATGTGCATGCAGACGTTGCGGAGCGTCTCGTCATCGATGGAGCCCTCGGCCTGCACCAGCACGCCCGTCTTGCCGTCGTGGTGCACGTAGGAGCCGAATGCGCCCGAGCCGGGGTCCTGGAGCAGCTTGTGGCCGCGCCCGTAGGAGATGTTTTCACCCGTGGAGATGCGCAGCTCGTCGACCACCGCCGCCATCGCCGGGCTCGCGGGGACGTCGCCGGCGTGCGAGCTGATGGCAAGGTCCGCCAGCTTCTGCGCCGCGTTCACGAACTTCTCGTTCTTGGCGGTGAAGTCCGTCTCCGCCTTGAGCTCGACGATGGTCGCGGCCTCGCGTGCCACGCAGATGGCGATACGACCCTCGCCCGCTGCGCGGTTGGTCTTGGAGTCCATCTTCCCCTTCATCTGCTTGCGGAGGATGTCCTCGGCCTTCTCGAAGTCGCCCTTGGCCTCGATGAGCGCGCTCTTGCACGCCATCATCGGCAGGCCGGTCTTGTCTCGCAGTTTCATCACGTCTTTGGCGTTCAGTTCCATGGCCACAAAATCTCCCAGAACGGCGTTGGGCACGCCGGGTTGTGTGTTCGCATCGGGTTCAATGCACGGTGCGGGCAGTCCGATCAGGCCCCCGCGGTCGGGGCAGCTGCCGCCGCGTCATCGGCCTTGAACTGCGAGCGGCGGCTGCGCCGGGGCTGGCCCGTGTCGCCCGCCATGCCGCCATCGCCCGCCGGCGCCTTGTCCTTCTCGGCGGCCTTCGCCTGCTCGCGGGAGGTCTTGCCCTCCGCGACGGCCAGGCAAAGCTCGCGGATGACCACATCGATGCTGCGCATCGAGTCGTCGTTGCCCGGGATCGGGATGTCCACGAGTTCCGGGTCGCCGTCCGTGTCGATGAGCGCGATCGTGGGGATGCCCAGCTTGCGGGCCTCGCGGAGCGCGGTCACCTCGGACTTCACGTCGATCACGACGATGCAGCCCGGCAGCTTGTCCATCCCTCGGATGCCGTCAAGGTTGCGCTTCATCTTCTTCATCTCGCGCCGGAGCTGGCTCTCCATCTTCTTGGAGTAGGAAGCGAAGTTGTCGTTCGCCGCGATGGTCTCCAGTTCCTCCAGGCGTTTGAGGCGCCCGCGGATCGTGCGGAAGTTGGTGAGCGTGCCGCCCAGCCAGCGCTCAGTCACCCAGTGCATCTTGACGTCCGGGCACCGGCCTTCGAGGACGCTCTTGGCCTGGCGCTTGGTGCCGACGAAGCACACGTCCTTGCCCTCGGCAACGGACTTGGCGATGTACTTCTTCGCGAGCAGGAGGCCCTTGACGGTCTCCTTGATGTCGATGATGTGGATGCCGTTGCGCTTCCCGTAGATGTACGGGCCCATCTTCGGGTTCCAGCCGCTGGAGCGCTGGCCGAAGTGAATACCAGCCTCGATAAGGTCCTGAACGAGCGTGTTCGCCATCTGCATATCTCCTGGCAGCAATCCCGGCGGTGCGGAGTCGGTGGGCGCTGGCGGGATTCCCGCCAACACCCCGTGCCGCGACAAGGGTGCTTCGGTGTGCCCGGCGCGGCGTGCCGTGACGGGCGGGGTTGTGCATGATCCTTGCGGTACCCAAGGGGCGACGCGCGGAGCCCGGCCCCGACTCGGGCCAGACAACCCATGATAGGTCGGCCAAGCACCGCCGCTCCACTCCCCACAGAAAGTCCCCGTCCAGAAGCCGAATAAAGCAGTTTGTGCGGGCTGAAGGACGCCGCGGCGTGTATCCCGCGACCCCGGGAGGGGGACACCGGGGAATTCTGGCCGCTCCTGCTTTCCCGTGCAGCGCGTTGGTTCGATAAGACGCGGGAGGGGCGTTAACCGCGCTCCTGCTCATTGCACCGCGCAGCAGCAGAGACCGATGACCGCGCCGAACGCAAAACTCGCCGAACTGCGCCGCGACGTGCGGCACCAGGTCGCCATGCGCGCCCAGGTCTGCATCTCCGGCATGCACGCGGCCCTCGTGCGCCTGAGCCCCGCAGCCGGTGCCAAGGACGGCTGGCTCGAGGCCGACGCCGTGGACTTCTCCCTGGGCGGTGTCGGGCTCATTACTTCCGTCTTCCTCCCCCGCCACGCCGGGGTGCGGGTCCGCCTGCTCACCCCGGGCGAGGAATCGACCGTGCTCTTCGAGGGCGAGGCCGTCGTGCGCCGCGTCATCATGACCGACCGACGCCCCGCGTACCACCTCGGAACGTCGTTCCACAACCTGGACGCCGAATCTCAGAAGCAGGTCACGGCCATCAACCAGATGCTCTCGGAGGGCTTGTAGCCCATGCTCGACTCTCGGAACTTCGTCATCCGCACGCTGATCGCCGACGGTCAACTGACCGACGGTGACCTGCGCCGCGCGACGGAGCACTCCATCGCCTCCGGTGGCGAGCTGCTCGACTCGCTCGTGCAGCTCTCGATCATCTCCAGCCGTCGCCTCGCGATCGCCAAGGCCAAGATCTGCGAATACCCCTTCGTCGACCTTACCCACTACGAGATCGACTTCGCCAACGCCAGGCACCTGCCCCGCTCGGTCGCGGAACGCCTCAACGCGTTCCCCATCTTCGTCATCGACGGCGTCGCCACAGTCGCGATGCTCGACCCCCTCAACCTGCACGCCATCGACCAGGTCCGCCAGCACCTCCGCTGCGACGTCGACCCGGTGCAGGGCGACAGCGAGCAGCTCAAGGCCCTCATCGCACGCGCCTACAGCCTCGCCAAGGCGGTCGAGACCGAGGCCCAGGCCACCGGCGTGGCCGAGGTCTCCCTCACCACCGGCGACGAGCCCATCGTCCAGGCCGTCAACCAGATCCTGGCCGGCGGGGCCGAGGCCGGCGCCAGCGACGTCCACATCAGCCCCGACGAAACCGCCCTCCACCTCCGCTACCGCGTCGACGGCGTGCTCCTGCCCCAGCAGGGCCCCCCCAAGAGCGCGCACGAGGGCATGGTCCAGCGGCTGAAGGTCATGGCCAAGCTGGACCTCACCCAGACCAGGAAGCCCCAGGACGGCAAGTTCCGCTTCAAGCACAAGGCCGAGCAGATCGATGTCCGCCTGTCGGTCATCCCCACAATCCACGGCGAGAACGTCGTCATGCGCCTCCTCCGCCCCGCCGCCAAGCTGGGGACCGTCGCCGAACTGGGCATGCCCCAGCAGATGTGCGCCTGGTTCGAGGAGGCTGTCCGCAAGCCCCACGGCATGATCCTGGTCACCGGCCCCACCGGCAGCGGCAAGACCACCACGCTCTACACCGCGCTCAACTCGATCAACACCCCGGATACCAACATCATGACCATCGAGGACCCGGTCGAAATCCGGCTCCCCCTCGTCCGACAAGTGCAGGTGAACTCTGAAATCGGCCTCACCTTCGCCACCGCACTGCGGTCCATCCTCCGCCAGGACCCCGACGTCGTCCTGGTGGGAGAAGTCCGCGACGCCGAGACCGCGAAAATCGCCGTCCAGGCATCCATGACCGGCCACCTCGTCCTCTCCACGCTGCACACCAACGACGCCGTCGGCTGCATCAACCGCCTCAAGGACTTCGAACTCCCGACGTTCGCGATCAACGCCGCGCTCCTGTGCACCATCGCACAGCGCCTCGTCCGAAGGCTCTGCCCACTCTGCGCCATCCCCGAGACCGACCCCACCGTGCTCCACGCCGTGCACAGGGACCACCGCAACACCCCCTTCATGGCGCCCGCCGGCTGCGCCGAGTGCAAGCAGGTCGGCTACAGAGGACGCATGGGTGTATACGAGATGCTCCGTATCACGCCGCGCGTGCAGCAGCTCATCGAGGCCCAGGCCGGCACCCCCCAGATCACCGCCGCGGCCCGGGCAGACGGCATGCGCTCCCTCTGGGAGGACGGCGTGGAGAAGGCCGCGCGCCGGGAGACCTCGCTCCAGGAGGCCCTCTCCCTCCGCGCCGAATTCGACGACGCGTCCGCGCAGTCCGAACGGAGGGCCGCATGAGCCTCTCCACCTTCCACTACAGCGCCCTGGACTCCACAGGCCACAAACGCAAGGGCACCATCCGGGGCGTGAGCGAGCAGGACGCCTTCCGCAAGGTGACCGCCGCCGGCCTCACCCCCCTGGTCCTGGAGGAAGTCCGCGAACGCGCACCCCTCTTCGCGTTCCAACGCGTCTCGCTCATGGACGTCGTCGGCCTGACACGCGAGCTCGCCGTGCTCGTCGAAGCCCGCATCCCGCTGGACCGCGGGCTGGTCTCCATCGCCGAGCACGAGCCCAAGCAGCAGCTGGCCTCCATGGTCCGCGACATCGCAGGGCAGATCGAGGCCGGGCACCCCATGACCACCGCCCTGGAGAAGTACCGCGCTATATTCGGCGATGTGTACATCTCCAGCCTCCGCGCTGCGGAAAAGTCGGGCAACCTCCGCGCCGTCATGCACCACCTCGCGGAACTCCTGGAGCGCCGGCTCGAGACCCGCAAGCAGGTGCGTCGCGCCATGACCTACCCCGTCATCGTGCTCACCGTGGTCGCCGTCGCCGTGACCATCATCGTCGGATTCGTCGTGCCCAAGTTCGCCGCGACCTTCCAGAGCCAGGGGGCCACGCTCCCCGCCGCCACCCGGATCGTCCAGGCCCTGGGCATGTCGCTCCAGAACTACTGGTACATACACGCCGGCGTCGTGCTCACCGTGGTGGGCACCCTCACCTTCATGTGGCGCAGCACCTCCGGGAGAGTCAACCTCGAGCTTGCGCTGCTGCGCATCCCGTACCTCTCCAGGATCATCACCAGCGTCACCACCGCGCGCTTCGCACGCGTGCTGGGCATCTCCCTCTCCTCTGGCCTCGACGTCACCGAATCCATCGAGCTTGCCGGGCAGTCCACGGGCAGGCCGGTCTTCACCCGGGAATGCACCGACATGGCCAGCCGCCTGCGCCAGGGCGACCGCCTCGCCGACGTCCTCCAGGCCACCCGCTACCTCCCCCCCTTCGCCCGGCGCATGCTCGGCGCGGGCAAGGACTCCTCCGAAGTGTCGGGCGCCTGCGAGATCGTCTCCAGGCACTACGACCGTGAGTCCTCCGACCTCACACGCAACATCAACACAATCATCGAGCCCATGATGACCGTTGCCCTCGCCGGCATCGTCCTGCTGGTGGCGCTCTCGGTCTTCCTCCCCATGTGGCAGATGGCACGCCTGCACCACTGACCCCCCAGCCGCCCCGGACATCCCGCCCGGAGCCCCATAACCACGCCCCGTCAACCACGGCTGAACGGCGCCCCCGCGCACGCCGAACATCCCCGCATGCGCACCGCACGCCACGCATTCACGTTCCTTGAGGTGATGGTCGTCATCGTCATGATCGGCATCCTCGCCGCGATCGTGGTGCCCCAGTTCGGAGGCATCACCAACGACGCCAAGGCCTCCGCGCTCAAGTCCTCCGTTGCCGGCTGGCGCAGCGGCATCGCGGCGTACCGCACCCGGCAGCTCCTGGCCGGCAGCACGCCCTACCCCACTCTGGCACAGCTCACCACCACCGGCACCGTCGTCTCCGGCGACTTCCCGGCCAACCCGTACAACAGCAAGTCCGGGGTCCAGAGCGTCACCCTCGCCCAGGCAAACGCCCGCACCGTGGTGAACGAGGCTGCCTACGGCTGGAACTACTACGTCGACAACACCGCGTCCCCCCCGGTCGCCATCTTCTACCCCAACAGCGACGACGCCGTCGAGACCGTCAGCGGCGCCACACGCACCGCTAACCAGTACTGAACACCCCTAGGCCCGACACCGTGAACGCCCGCGCGACCAACCCCACGCCCCGCAGCATGCCGATGCCCAGACGGTCGGCCAACGCCGCCCGACGCGCGTACACGCTGCTGGAACTCAGCATCGTCGTCACCATCGTCGCCCTCCTGAGCATCTCCGCCATCCCGGCACTGTCGTCAGTGAATGCCGCCCGTCAGGCCGCCGGCGCCCAGCACGTGGAGAGGCTCCTCCTGACCGCGCGGGCGCAGGCGCTCGCCAGCGGAAGGCCATGGGGCGTCGAGATCGACTGGTCCGGGCAACGCGTGCGACTCGTGTACATCCCGACGCGCGGCGCTGCCCCGACGCCTGCCCCCGCCACCGGCCTGCAGGCGAACGACTGGACGGTGCTGCCCACCGCCTACCCGGGATCCGCCCTCAACGGTGTGACCTACTGCGACGGAACCGGCAACCAGTCCGGCGTCATCTGGTTCGGCGCCGACGCTGTCCCGGGCGTCCGCGACGCAAGCGGTGCCCGCAGCGGCACCCCCACCACCGACGCGGAACTCGACTTCGCCGGCGGGCTCGCGGTGCACGTCCGCGAGGTCACAGGAGCCATCGAACGGTCATGAGACGCAGGCAGAGCCATCCCCGACGCGCGTTCACGCTCCTCGAGGCGCTCATGGTCATCATTGTGCTGGCCATCGCCGTCCCGCCGACCGTTGGCTTCCTCAACGCCTCCGCCGCGCAGCGTGCGGACGCCATCAACACTCAACGGGCCACAACCCTCGCCCAGGGCGTCATGGAGTCTGTCCTCGCTGACGTCGCAAGCTCCACCCCCGGCCGCGGGTACGGCGCACTCGCCGGCATGTCCGCCTACCTCGACACGCCCTCCACCGGCCTCAGGACAAGGCTCACCGGCGTGACCGACCTCTACACCAGCATGGGAATGTCCTACTCGGTCTCCGCCAGCGCCCAGGTGTCCTCCTCGGGAGCCGCCACCGGGAACGCGTCGCTGGACGTGTTCCGCATCGTCACCGTCACCGTTACCTACCCCTCCGCGCAGCAGTCCACGCCCCTCTCCATCTCCCTGTCCACCCTCGTCACAGACCTGTGAGCTCCGGTGCAGACCCGACGCCACATCCGCGCAGCGTTCACCCTCCTCGAGGGCCTGCTGTCCATCGTCGTCATCGCCATCATCGCCGCCCTCACGCTGCCGGTCGTCAACGGCGCCACCGACAACTTCGCCGAGGCATCCTCCGCGCGAAGGGCGACCGAGAACGTCGCGTTCGCCATGGAGCGAACAGTCCGCCTGCTCCGCGACGCCCCGCCGGGCACCACGATCAACACGCTGGACATCACCTCCGCGTCCCAGGACGCGCTGGTCTTCGGCAACGGCTCGTCCATCGCCCTCCAGAGCGGCCAGCTCATGCTGACGACGGACACGGCCGCGGGAGCCGGCGTGCTTCTGAGCGGCGTCCAGACATTCCAACTCCAGTACCTCGGAGAGGACGGAGTGACCAGCACGCTCACCGCGCCCGCCACCACCCAGAGGTTCGTCATCACCATCCGCGCAGGCAACGCGGAACTGCGCTGCGTCGCATTCCCCCGCGTCAGGATGGTGCCCCAGTGATCAAGCGCACACGAACCCTACCCGCCGCACCCGCCCGCCGCGCCCGCAGACGCGGCACCGGCATCGCCGCGCTCATCCTGCTGCTGGCCGTCCTCAACATCGCTGCCATGGGTGTCCTCGCCGCCGGCACAGATGAATCTGACCTGAGCGTGTCCCGCGCCCAGACCATCCGCGCGTTCTACGCGGCAGAGTCCGGCGGCGTCGCCGTCCTCAAGCTGACGCAGTCCCGTCAGACACTGCCCACCGCCGGTTCCACCCTCAACCTGACCAACGCCACCTGCACCTACGAGAGCGTGCCCTCCGCGACCACCGGCGGCACACTCTGGGTCACCGCCACCTCCGGGGATGCCCGCCGCCGCATCGCCGTGACGTTCACGGTCGACTAGCAAGCACAGTGGCAGTTCGGTTATCGGCGGCGAAAGCCCCGGCTTGCAGGGCTCACCGCGCACCCACCCGGAAGTGATGCACGCAAACGCCCGATAGTGGGGTGGGGGAACCGAACCCGCCCGCCGTCCATCATCAGAGAGGCCACGCGTGCTCGCACGGGACTGCATCCTCATCAGCCTGTCACCCACGTCCCTGCGTGTCGCGCTCACCGCGGGTACGGAAGTCACACGCACCGAGCGTGTCGACATCGACACCGTCAACTTCGAGGAGGCCTGGCAGCAGGGCCTGCGTCCGCTGGATGATGCGCTTCGCTCCGCCCTCAGATCACTCGATGCCCGCAACGGCGCTCTCGCCCAGGTGGTCTACCACAGCCCGCGGATGATGTCGGAGATCTTCGTCGCGCCCGCCACCGGCCCCGCGGCACTGCAGGCAGCCCGCCTCCACCTTACGCAGTCGCTGCCCGACGCGGGCCAGGGGTGGGCGACCAACATCCAGCCCCTGCAGCAGATCACCGAGGCCACCCGGACAAAGCGCCAGGTCATGCTCCTCAGCACCGACACGGAAGTCAACCAGAACACCGTCGCGCAGTGGCTGGTCCGCTGCGGCGTCAAGCCGGCCACCATCGCACCATCCAAGAGCATGCTGCTCGAGCACGCCGTCCGCGCAAGCCCGGAGTCCGGCTCGACCACCGTCCGGATCTACTTCGATGAGCACGCGATGACGCTCTGCGGATGGATCGACGGCCGACTCGCCTTCGCCCGCTGCGCCGACGTCGGCTACGGCCTCGTCATCGACGCCCTCAAGCGGGCCGCCCGCATGCCCAACGGCGACCTGCCCTCGCGCGAGTACGCCTCCCGCCTCCTCTTCTCCACCGGCATGCCCACCCGCGGGCAGATCCTCGACGTGTCACGAAACCTCTCCGCGGACGCCGTCATGCCCCTCATGCAGCCCGCCCTCCAGCGCTGCATCATCGAGGTGCGCCAGACGCTCCGCTTCGGCCTGCCCGAACAGGACATCCAGCGGGCCACCATCCACCTCGATGGTCCCGGCTCGGTCATCCCCGGCATCTCCAAGGCCTTCTTCGACCACCTCGAGGTGGACCTCACCTGCCGCGAACGCGACGCGGGCCCCAACAGCGGCGTCGCGGAGGACCAGGTCGGCGACCTCGCCATCGCCGCCCAGCACCGCGCATCCGAACTCTGGAGTGTGCCCCCCTGCGAGCGCATCCGCGCGGAGAACAAGCGCCTCACGCTCTGCATCCGCGCCGGCGCCGCCGTCGGAATACTGCTGCTCGCCGCCATGTGGGGGTCCACCCGCAGGGCCAGCGCCGCCGCCCAGCACGAACTCGAAGCCCTGGCCCCGCAGGCCGCGAAACTCGAGCACGTCATCGCGCTGCGAGCGAAGATGTCCGCAGACGCGTCCACCATCGAGGGCGCCTGCGCCCTCATCGATGCCGGCCTCGGGCGCCACACGTCCTGGCTCTCCGCCCTCGCACTGCCCGTGCAGGAACAGGGCAGCGACGTCACCATCCTGGGCGTGGACGGCGTCTCCCCCAAGGACGGGAACGCACCGCCGATCCTCACCGTCCACGGGCGGGTCCCTCCCGCCGAAGTGGACTCCCACGCCGGGGCCGACCACGTGACGGAACTCGTCGAACGCCTCACCGCCTCGCCCGTCGTGCTTTCCGCCCGCGTTGTCTCCGCACGCACGGACGGGGCCGGTACCGAATTTGTCATCGAGGCCGCTTTGCGGAGCACCCCCGCGTCCCTGCCGTTCGCCGAGGGTGAATCACGCACGACGGAGAACAAGAAGCCATGATGGCCATCAAGCCCAACACGCGCGCACGCCTGGTGGAATGCGCCCTCGCGGTGGGCGTCGTGACCACCGGCTGGCACTTCCTCCTCAAGCCCGCCGAACGCGCGCTCGCGCAGGACCGCGAACGCCTGTCCACGGAACAGACGCAGGTGTCCGACGCGGAAGGCCTCACGTCCTCCGTCGCCACCATCGAGGCCGATTCCGCCAAGGCCGAAGCCACCGTCAAGTCCCTGAGCGCAGCCCAGGGCGTCTCTGCCGTCTCCTCACGCCTCTACGACTCCGTCAACCGGCTCGCCGCCTCCCACGCCGTCAAGGTGCTCCGCCTGGACCCCACCGGCCTGCACCAGGTCAGCCCCCCGCAGAACCGCGTGGGCCCGCAGACGGCCGCCCAGCGGGGAGAGGTGCAGGAATACAGGATTACCGTCCAGGGGTCGTACCAGTCCGTCGCGTCCTTCATCCACGCCTGCGAGCACTCGCTGGGCACCAGCGCCATCACCAGGTTCCGCATCATCCCCGTCGCCGACTCTCCCCGGGGTGATGTCGAAGCGACCGTCGAGACGGCGCACCTCCGCTTCCTGGACGCCGACGCAGGAGGACGCAAGTGAATACCAGCCGCGCACACTCACGACACTACGTCGTCGCCCTGTTCACCTTCGCACTCCCCGCCGTGGTCTTCCTGGCGGTCAGGTCCGTCATGCCGGCGGCCCGCCCCTCAGAGGTCGACGCCGCCGCCGACCTGCTCCCGTCCATGGACCCGATGCCGGTCCGCGCACCCGTCACAGACGCCGAACGCGAACTGCTCGCGACCTTCGAGCAGTCCGAAACCCACGCCCGGGAACGCGTCGCCCTGGGCCTGGGAGCCGTCAACGTCCAGAACGCGCCATCCGGCCCCACGCCCCGCGCCAGCCACGACCTCCCGACGGGCGTCGCCCTCACCAGCGTCATGAAGACCGCCGGAGGCACCGTCGCCGTAATCCAGGGCAAGTTGTACCGCGTCGGCGACCGCATCACGCCCGAGTGGACGCTGTCCGCCATCGACGACAAGGCCCGCACCGCCACCCTCCTCCACTCCGGGGGCGAATCGCGCACGCTCGCCATCGTCACCCCCGAAGGCCGATAGACCGGCGCAAACCCGCTCGATCGCCCAGGCACCTGCCGCCGGTCCATCACCGTACCATTATGGTGAAAGGACTCCTCTATGCAACAGGTGAAACTCTTCCACGACACCGAGGAGAACATCCACAACCTCGAGAAGGAGATCAACGCCTGGCTCTCCAAGAGCGGCGCCACGATCACCTCCATCCAGGGCAACATCGCGCCCCAGACCGTGGTCGGGCACGGCGAGACGAGCCGCATCTCCTACGCCCAGGATGGCGCAGGCCGCCGGTTCGCCCCCAGCGACCTCTTCGTGATTGTGCTCTATACCGGCGGCAAGTAGCCACGCCCGGGCACGGCCCGTGAGAGGACCCCGCGTGAAGCCGTGCTACAGGCAGGGCCCGCCGCTGAACACGCTCAGCAGGCTGTCGATGTCCGTTGTGTCCGGGAAGAGCCCGTCGTTGTTGTAGTCGATGTCGCCGCACGTACCCGTGGAGCACGGCCCGCCGCTGAACACGCTGAGGAAGTCGTCGATGTCCGCCGTGTCCGGGTAGAGGCCGTCGCCGTTGAAGTCGATCGTGTCGCACACCGGACCGCAGGAAACGTCAACGGCCACGGTCTGCCAGGAAGCATTGCCGGAATCCTCGACGGCAACGAGCAGAATGGTGTTGGTCCCGTTCACCATGCCCACCAGCGTCCGCTGCCAGTCGAACCGGTTGGCCTGGGTGGCAAGATTGCTCGTGTTGGCCAGCGCCACAGGGTTGCTCAGGCTGGCCGGGTTCAGGATGATGTGGAGCTTGGTCGCCGTACGGTCCAGCGCCCTGGCGGTGAACGTGTAGGACGTCGTGCCGCACGGCAGGGTGCTGGGCGCGTTGGTGAACTGAGCGCCCGGCGGCAGCAGGTCCACGTAGAAGGCCTGGCGTACCTCGCGGAACAGGGGCGACTCCCAGGCATTCCGCTTGCGGAACGCCACCGCCGAGAGGTAGTTCATGCCCTCCGGCAGCTGCGCAGCGTTGATCGCCTGCTCGTACAGCCCCTGCGTGTTCGACGTGTTCGCCAGAGGCTGGTGCGTCGTCACAAACTCCTCGTACCCCGGCACAAAGGCGTTGGTGTACGGGATGTCGTGAGAACCGTTGCCATTCCAGTCCTGGTACCCGGCATTCAAACGGAAGACCGCGTTGTCGTCCGCGTTGTTGTTGTTCGGGGCGCCGGGCTCCCCGTTGGTGGTTGTCAGGCGGACGGTGAACGTCGGGGTGCTGATGATGGGCAACGCGTTGAACCGGCGCCGCCACGACGGGCCGCCGGCCTCGGCGGGGATCGAGCCCGTGGAGCCCACCAGCTGCAGCGTGGCGCCGGGGATCGCCGGCGCATAGATGACAAAGCCCTTGTTGTGCTCCACGCCGTTGGCGTTCTTGTTGCGTGGGACGCGGATGGTGACACTGCCCCCGGCGCCGACCGTGATGGTGTCGAAGATGTCGTTGTTGGGGTCGACGGCCGCGTTGGTCGCGTTGCCGGAGTACTCCACGAGGACCGTCCCGGCCGGGAAGTGCGTGGATACCGTCCGCGCGTCGTACCCGTTGTCGTACCTGTCGTTGCTGCCCACCAGGCAGTTGCCCGAATAGCCGTTCGCACCGCCGTTGGTGGTGCGCTCGAAGATCATGATGTCGTCGTCGGTCCAGCGGGGCCAGAACTCGCCGCGCCCCAGCATGTTGTCCAGCTGCACGATGCCCGTGATCACCGGGTTCGCCGCGTTGGTGGCCGGGTTCACGCCGAAGACCGGCAGCAGCCCCGCCTTGGGCCAGAACCCGCCCGAGAGTTCGCGCGTGACGCCGCGCGCATTGTGGAAGAACTTCTTCACGCCCGGGCGCATGCCCAGGTAGGCGTGCGCGAACCAGCCCTGCTGCTTGTCGGTGGGGGTGGGGGGTGGGCTCACGCCGTCCCCGGTGCTCCCGTTGTCGTGGCTCCAGCAGTGGTTCACGCCCACCGTGCCGTTGTTGTACCCGTCGTCTGTCGAGTCGATGTGCGCGCCGAAAATCCCGTTCCAGGAGCCCGTCCCCGCCCCGCCCACCACATTCCGCAGGAAACCCGCGCCGTTCAGGTCCAGCACGTCCCGGTTGCCGAAGGCATCGCCCGCCGTCAGCCGGCCGGTCGTCCGCCCATTGGGCTTGCGGACGTACCTGTCGAAGCAGAAGTCATTGCTCTCCACCGATTCACCGAACGAGAACGGCGTCACCATCCGCCCGTCGGGCGTACGCCGGCGGTTGTACACCACCGAGTCGTAGTAGGTGTCGAAGAACCAGCTCGGCATGTGCTTGATCGCGTCGATGCGGAACCCGTCGACGTGGTGCACGTCCAGCATCCACTGCGTCCAGCGCAGCAGGTACCCGGTGGCGTTCTCCGGCACGGGGTCGCCCGCCAGGGGGGTGGTGGTGTTGAAGCGTCCCAGCGTCAGGTTGCTCGCCGGCTCGTTGCGGGCCGGCACGTCACAGGGAGCCGCAAACACCCCGGTGTTGAGCGGTCCAGCGTACCACATCCCCGGGTTGCTCACCGTGTCCGAACCGAGCGACTGGTCCGGGTAGAACCGCGCGTTCGCCGGGTCCGGCAGATTGAAGAACGTGCCCGCGGGGATGTTCGATGGGTTGCCCGCAGCCGTCGGCTGCCGGATGAACGAATTGTTCGACGCGTGGTTGATGTCGATGAGCCCCACCAGGTCGCCGTTGAGCAGGCAGTACCGGGAGCCACCAGGGTTCTCGCTCTGGTAGTACCCCGCGGCGATCCCGGCGTTGAAGTCGCCCCACGGGCTCGTGGGCTGCTTGCTCGGGCTCGTCACCGGCCCCATCCAGAATCCCGGGTACCCACCATCCTGCTGGAACTGCAGGGACGTCTGCCGCCCGGCGTCATGGTTCAGCACCATGTCGACGAACACCTCGGCGTTTGCGCGGTGGAACTCCGTGACCAGCTGGTCGAAGTACTCCTCGGTGCCGTACGCCGTTTCCGCCCCAGGCCGGCCTAGGTTGAACCGGTCGAAGGGGTCGTACCCGGCGCTGAAGGAGTTCTGGTTCGCCGTGCGCGGGTCCAGGTACCCGCGGGACACCGGCGGCAGCCAAACCGCGCCGTACCCCGCCATGAAGTAGTCGCCCATGCGCCGCTCCATGTCGTACCACCTGCACTCAAACCACTGGAGCATCGGCGCAGGGTCATCAACCTGCGCGATCACCGGGCGGGCCGCAGCGGTCAGGGCAGCAACAGCAAGCAGCGCGGCGGGGGAGATCCTGGGCGTGAATCGAGTGGTTGGCATGGGAGTCGCTTGTACGTGCACCGTGCGGGGTCCAGGCGCACCGACGCCCGGACCCCTGAGTATGAGGCAACTTGCCGGGGAATGCAACGGCCAGGAGCGCGAAAACTCACGCCAGAGGGCCTGCGCGTGGATCCCCGGGGGGGCCGATCCAGCCCGGCCCGCCGGTGGCACCCCTGCTGGGGTCCGGATAAGCGGCTCAGGAGTTCCAGCGAACCTCGCCCTTGCCCTTCACCACCCGTCCCACCGTGTACACGGTCTCGCCCAGTCTGGACAGCTTCTCCGCCACCGGTTCCGCGAACGCGGGCTTCACGATCACGCAGTACCCCAGACCCATGTTGAAGACCCGCCACAATTCGTCCTCGGGTATGTTCCCTCTGGCCTGAAGGAAGCGGAACACGGGCAGCACCGGCCAGGCCGACCGATCGACCAGGGCGTCCAGGGAGGGGGGGAGGGCGCGGCACAGGTTGCCCGGGATGCCGCTCCCGGTGATGTGGGCCATGCCGGTGACGACGTTCTTGACGTGGTACTGGCGCAGCATCCGCACGATCGGGTCCGCGTAGAGGCGGGTCGGTGTCAGGAGAACCTGCCCGAGCGTGAGACCCGCCGACTTCCCGCTCCCCGTGCCGCTGCGTGCTGCCTCAGCCTTCGGCGCCCGCCGCCTGGACGGCCTGGACCTGGCAGGCTGCAACTCCTCAAACACCTCACCGAGGTCCAGCCCGGCCTCGCTGACGACCTTCCGCACGAGCGTGTAGCCGTTGCTGTGGATGCCGTCGCTGGCGAGACCGAGGATGACGTCACCCTCCCTCACCCGCGCCGGCTTCTGCACCCGGTCGAGCTCCACCACGCCCACGCAGAACCCTGCGAGGTCGAAGTCCCCGGGCTTGTACAGGTCGGGCATGTGGGCGGTCTCGCCCCCGATGAGGGCGCACCCGCTCCGCTTGCACCCCTCGGCAATGCCGCGCACCAGATCGTGCAGGAAGCGGCGGTCGATGGTCGGGGTGGCGATGTAGTCCAGGAAGAGCAGGGGTTCCGCCCCCTGCACCACCAGGTCGTTCACGTTCATCGCGACAAGGTCGATACCCACCGTGTCGAACACGCCCAGGTCCGCCGCGAGCTTGACCTTGGTACCCACGCCGTCGCAGCAGGCCACCAGCACCGGCTCCTTGTAGTTGCGCCGGAAGAGCCGCGCCTTGAAGTCCAGGCGCACCAGCCCGGCGAACCCGCCGGGGTTCGGGATGACTCGGTCGGTGTACGTGCGCTTGAGCACGGTGTCGAGGGACTCTGTGAACGAGTCCTTCTCGTCAATATCCACGCCCGCGCCGGCGTAGGTGAGGGCCTTCATGCTGGTTCCACGCGTGGGGGCCGGGGGCATGCGCAAGGATACCGGGCACCTGCCCCCCACGCCGCACGCTCACCTGCCCAGCACGCTGGCCTCGATCGCTCCCGGGTTGTCGTACCCCAGGCCGAAGATCGTCCGGCTGAACATCTCGAGTGTCACCGCCTCCTGCGCGACAAAGCCGGTCTTCCTGATCGCGCCCGTGCGGTGCAGGTCCACCATGCCGCACACTCCCGCCGCCGTGGTCAGCTCGATCGCCGGCCACACGCGCCCGAACAGGCTGGTCGCCGGCACCACGCGCTCGAAGTTCTTCTGCCACGGCTTGCCGCCCCGGGTGCCGATGCAGTGCACGAACACCACCACCACGTCCTGCAGGGTGCGGGGCACCGAGCGGTTGAACACCTGCACCAGCGTCTCGCGGTTGACCAGCGCGTCGCCGTGCGGGCGCTCGACCTTCTTTGCGCCCTTCTTGACACCGCCGGCGGGCGCCGCCGGCGCGCGCTCGATGAAACGCATGTCGTGCAGCAGGAACTTCATCAGCTCGTTGTGCCCCGGGTACCGGATCGTCTTGTACGCCACGCTGGCGGTGGGGGAGAGCCGCCCACCGGCCTCCAGCGTCTCGATCAGGCTGCCCACGCCGCCCGACGTGTAGAACGCCTCGTACTCCACGCCCCGCAGGCTGAACCTCTCCAGCCCCTCGAGCGCGGGCACCTTCACCATCCTCCCGTCGAGCATGACGTTGCACGGCTCGCAGTACTCGTTGATGAGCCCGTCGGTCGACCAGGTGATGTTGTACTTGAGCCGGTTCGTCGGGAACTGCGGCAGTGCCCCCACCCGCAGCGTCAGCGTCTGCACGCTGTCGAACTCCCGCGCCACGTCGTGAGCGGCGATCGCGATGTACCCAGGCGCCAGCCCGCACTGCGGCACGAGCGCCACCCTGGGGCGGTTCTTCGCGATCGCACGGACCCGGTCGGTCGTTTTCACGTCCTCGGTCACATCGAAGTAGTGCACCCCCGCCTTGTTCGCCTGCTCCGACACACCCCGCACGAACTGGTGCGGCAGCATGCAGATGACGTAGTCGTGCCCCTTGAGCGCCGCCGCTACATCCGCGCTGCTGGAGCAGTCTACCCGGCGGGAGTCAAAGTCGACGCCGAACCCGCCCTTGCCCTTCGCGTTGGCCTTCAGCCAGCCCGCGAGGCTGGAGAGGTTCTGGGATGCCTCGGCGAGCGACGCCTCCGACGCGTCCGCCAGCGTCACGCGGTACTCGCCCCGCCCGAACGACAGCAGCATCTCCGCGACCGTCTTGCCGACCTTGCCCGTCCCCAGCACCAGCACGCTCTTGGCCATGACAGATTCCCTCTCGCCCGACCGCAGCCCTGTGCCCTGCGGCGGGATGGTGGTAGTCCCGCCACACGGCGGCGGCGGGGGCGAGAGGGTAGAGCGCGCACGCGGTGTTTTCGACCGCGCCGGGCGGTTTGTGGGGCCGGTAACAGGCGTTACTTCAGGATCATCACGCGGGGGTTCATCAGCAGCACGCGGTGATCACGCAGCAGCATGAACGCCCGCAGGTCGTCCTGCACCTGCACGAATGCCCCGTCGCCCATCACCTCCCGCACCACGCCCAGCGCGTTCTGCGCGAGCGGGCCGGTGCCCTGCACGCGCGGCGCCTGGATGTAGTTCCCCAGGGCATCGCCGATCACCTCGCCGAAAGGGCGCGGCGCCGGGAAGTGCATCACCTCGTAGTCCTCGGAGATGCCCGCCTGCTTCGCGAGGTCGCCGATGCACTGTTCCAGGCCACCCACCTTGTCCGCCATCTTCATCTCGATGGCCCGGTTGCCCGTGAACAGCCGGCCCTCCGCCGTCTTGGACAGGTCGATCCCCTTCCGCCCCGCCGTCACGCGCGAGGTGAACAGGTTGTAGGTGTCGGTCATCTTCGCGCGAACGGCGGCGCGGTCGGCCTCGTCCCAGGTGCTGGAACTGGCGAACATGTCCGCCATGGGCCCCCGCCCGCGCCCCACCACGTTCACCTTGAGTGTCTTGTACAGCTCCGACATGCTCATCTTGCCGCCGACCACGCCGATGGAGCCCACGATGCTCGAGGGGTTCACGTAGATCTTGTCCCCCGATACCGCGATGTAGTAGCCGCCGCTGGCCGCCATCCCTCCCACGCTCACCCAGACCGGCTTCTTCTCCGCCGTGCGGCGCACGCCCTGCCAGATGATCTCGCTCGCCGTCGCGCTCCCGCCCGGCGAGTCGATCCGCACCACCACGCCCTTGAACAGGTCGTTCTTGCGGATGTCCTCCAGCGCGTTGCGGATCGTGCGGCACCCGGTGCTCTCGCCCGACGACAGCGGCCCGCCGCCCGAGGTCGATTCGCCGTCGATGATCGGCCCGGTGATGTGCACCACGGCGATGGTGTCCTTGGAGGGAGACCAGTCCGGCTCCTGCCCCAGCTTGGCAAGGATCCCGAAGGGGTTCGCCGCGTCGATCTGCGACGTCTCGTCGTCCTCGGGCACCAGCACGCCGGTGTCCCACGAGACCTCCTTGTGGTACTCGTCCTTGAGGTGGTCGGACAGCGCCGTCAGGTCCAGCACGGTGTCGATCAGGTGCAGGTCCTTCGCGTCCTTCGCCTCGGTCATCCACGCCACCTTCATGGCGGAGTCCAGCTGATCACCCGTGAGCTTCC
Source organism: Phycisphaerales bacterium (assembly GCA_046350475.1). Classification (GTDB taxonomy): domain Bacteria; phylum Planctomycetota; class Phycisphaerae; order Phycisphaerales; family UBA1924; genus BJHL01. Next base: position 1,813,419 of record JAXMAJ010000001.1, read on the forward strand.
GCCCGCTCATGATGGGCGACCGGATGTTGGCGTACATGCTGTCGAGGAGCTGGTTGATGTTCTGGTCCCACTCCTTGCTCGGGCCGTTCCGCGCCATCTGCTCGCTGGCGCCCTTGTAGTCGCCCACCTGCACCATGTCCGCCTTCACGCCCGCCCAAGCCAGCGTGTCGGCGAGGAACATCTCCTCCATATACAGGCCCGGCATCGACACCGGCGCCCCGTCCTGGGCGATCACCTCGTCGGCGTAAGCGCCCAGCATCAGTTCCGTGGTGCCGTACGCGTCGGCGAAGACGTGCACCTTCTTGTCCGCGCGGCGCACCTCGGTAAGGGCCGCCCCCAGCTCCTCCACCTGCGCCGCCCCCAGCTCGGCGTCCTTGAGGCGCAGCACCAACCCGGCGTACGAGTCGTCGTCCGCCACCCGCTTGAGCGCCGTCAGGTAGTCGTGGAGCGTGTGCTCCTTGCCGGGCCCGAACAGCCAGGCAAGCTCGCTGGGCCGCTCCGTCGGCGCGCCCTCGATGTCGATCATCGCGATGCGGGCCCTGCTCCCGTCGTCCGGCGCCGCCGGGGCCACGCCCGCAAGGGCCGCAAGGACAATGGCCGGCGACGCAAGAACCGGGTTCAGTCGTATCTTCATGGATGGGGTCTTCCAGGGTTTGGTGCGGAAAGCCGGGCGGGCGCACTCGCCAATCTCTCCTGAGCATACGCCCCGGCCCTGCCCCCTTGTTCGCCCCCGCGAGAACCCGCGTTTCAGGCGCGCACCGCCCGCCCTAATCTGCAGCGTGATCGTCGCGATCGGCAACCCAGCGCTCCACGCCGCCCGCGGGGGCAGGCCCTGTGTCTTCGTGCCCACCATGGGCGCCCTGCACGAAGGGCACGCGACGCTCATCGAGCACGCGGCACGCCTCGCCCGCGAGCGCGCCCTGCCCGGCGGCTGCGCCGTCAGCATCTTCGTCAACCCGACCCAGTTCAACGAGAAGACCGACTACGACCGCTACCCGCGCACGCTGGAGCCCGACCTGGACGTGTGCAGGGCCGCCGGCGCCACGCTGGTGTTCGCCCCCGCCCCGGCGGACATCTACCCGCCCGACCTGCCTGTAGCGGTCCCGCCCCTCCCCGCCGTTGCCACCCGCCCGGGCCTGGAGGACTCGCACCGCCCCGGCCACTTCGCCGGTGTCTGCCAGGTGGTCTCCCGCCTCTTCGACCTTGTGCAGCCCGCGGCCGCCGTCTTCGGCGAGAAGGACTGGCAGCAGCTGGCCGTCATCCGGGCCATGACCACGCAGCAGGGGCGCGCCCTGGAGATCATCGGCGCACCCACCGTCCGGGAGTGCGACGGCCTGGCCATGTCCAGCCGCAACCGCTTCCTCACCGACACCGACCGCCCCCGGGCCCTCGCCATTTCTCGGGCCCTCTGCGCCGGCCGCGCCGAGTCATCCCCCGACGCCGCCGAGGGCGCCATGCGGGCTGTTCTCACGCGCGCCGGCATTACCCCCGAGTACGCCGTCGTGCGTGACGCGGCGACGCTGGAACGCCCCGCGATCGCCCCCCCGAATACCGCCTGGCGGGCCCTGATCGCCGCGCGGGTGGGGAGTGTCAGGCTCATCGACAACTGTGCATGGGAACCCCATCCGGTATGATTCTCCTGCATGTGGCCCGGATTCCGCAAGTCGGTTCGTGCCAGGCTCGCGGATGATCGCGGCAAAGAGGTCCCCGTCTTTGACTGGACGGCGGCCCCTCCCGCCGTGAAGGACGACCCGCAACTCGCCGGCATTCAGGCCCGCCTGCAATCCCTCCGAAACCCGGGGCTCTTCTCCCCGATGACCCGCTCCGCAGCCGCCGTCACGGGAGTGGTGGCACTGCTCCCCCTCCTGTTGGTCCTCGTCGCTTCCCGCACCGGACTCCCGCCATGGACCGCCTTCGCCCTGACAGGGCTCGGGAGCTCAGCCCTGACGCTCTCCTTCCTTCGCCGTGAGTTCCGCGCCGAAACCGTGCCACTCCTGCTCGCCCGCGAACGCTGCGCTTCCTGCGGCTACACCATCGCCGGTGCCCCCCGCCAAAGCGATGGCTGCGTGATCTGCCCGGAATGCGGCGCCGCCTGGAAGGGCAGCCGCGTGGGCACCCAACAGGTGCCAGGCCGTATACAGCGATTCGCGTCTCCCCTCCAGGCGAGCAGCACGATCGTCGACGACCGTCCCATGCGCATCGATGCACAGGACCGTTTCGTGCCCCTGCCCTCGCGCGAAGAACTGCACCAGCTCGCCCGCCGACAGGACACCCTGGGAGAGTGCGCCCGGGCCGCACGCGGGAGGCAGCGGTGGATCGCAGTGGGCGCCCTGGTGCTCGCGGGCTTCGCAGCATGGTGGGTGATCGTCCCCTTCCGCGCCGCCGTGCCGCTGGTGTGGGGCTGGAATGGAGACACAGTCACCTGGATATGTATGGCGGTCGTGACGGTGGGGCTGGTGATCCACCGCGCACGCTGGGTCTACTCGGCCCTCCTGGGCACGACTTCGTCCGGAACGCGGGCCGTGGTCAGGGCCTTCGTGTCACGCCGCTTCTGCCCAAGCTGCCGCGGCTCATTGAACTCGGACACCACCACCCCTGCAGGTAACCTGCTCTGCCGGGGCTGCAACGCTGCATGGCCGGCACGCGAGATCGACCTTTGACACTTTGGTTTCACACACTCGATAACAGAGGCCTCCCGGTATGATGCGATGCCTCCGCTGCAACTACGCCATCGGCGGTGTCATCGAGCCCAGGTGCCCCGAGTGCGGCCTTCCCTTCAACCGCTACGAGCGGTCGACGTACCGGTGCGAAGGCGACGAGCGGGTGCTCGAACTGGCTGTCAAAAAGACCACGATGTGGACGCTCGCGTTCGCCCCGTGGTGCAACGCGGTCATCCCCTACCTCGCATGGGTCCTGGCATACCTCGCGTTGTCCCGCCGACCAACCACATCAGACCTGTCAACGTGGGCAACGCCGTTCTGGCTTCTGTGGGCGTGGACCCTCCCGTGCGGTCTCACATTCTGGGCGGGGCCCGTCGCACTGTTCGCCGCGTGGCGCCTGCGAAAAACCGAACCGTGGATTCGCGTGCGCGACCGGAGGGCGTTCCTGGCCACCGTCGTGCTGGGGTACGCCCTGCTCGCGGTCAACCGCTGGATCGTGTACCCATTCTTTCCCGACGCCTTGGAGTGGTGGGCGGGGTGATCCGCCCGCCCGACTAAGCCATCCCCGTGCGGGTCGGCACACGCCCCTCATTGCCTACCGTCCCCTCCCCTTATGCACAAAACCCCCCTCCACCAGTTCCACCTCGACCACAAGGCCCACATGGTCGACTTTGTCGGCTGGGACATGCCGCTCTACTACACCGCGACCGGGCTCACCCAGGAGCACCACCAGGTCCGGAAGAGCGGCGGCATCTTCGACGTCTCCCACATGGGCCGCGTCCGCATCAAGGGCCGTCACGCCCGGAAGTTCCTGGAACGCACCTGCACCCGACGCATCCACGACATGGTCGCCGGCCAGTGCCGCTACTCGCTCGTGTGCAACGCGCAGGGCGGCGTGAAGGACGACGTCATCGTCTACCGGCTGGACGACGATGAATTCCTCATGGTCGTCAACGCGAGCAACCGCGAGAAGCTCCTGCCGCACTTCGACGAGATCCGGCGGGCGGGGGACTTCACCTGCGACATCAAGGACGAGACCTTCCAGACCTCCATGGTCGCGCTCCAGGGCCCCGCCGTCATGCCCCTCATCGGCAAGTTCAGCAAGGAGGTGCCCTCGCTCAAGAAGTACCGGTTCGCCGTCAAGAACCTCATGATCATCAAGCTGATCGTGAGCCGCACAGGCTACACCGGCGAGGACGGCGTCGAGGTCATCCTCCCCGCCGGCACCACCAACATGGCCCTCAAGCTCCTGCTCAACGACGTCGACATGACCAAGCCCGACGCCCTCCTGAAGCCCGCGGGCCTGGGCTGCCGCGACACCCTCCGCACCGAGGCCGGCATGCCGCTCTACGGGCATGAACTGGGCGAGGACATCAACGCCCTCCAGTGCGGCGTCGACTTCGCCATCGCCGTGGACAAGGCCGACGACGACAAGGCCGGACCCTTCATCGGCAGCGACGCACTCAAGAAAACCGTTGCCGCCGGCGGCCCCCGGCGCAAGCTCGCCGGCCTCGTTGTCCCAGGCAAACGTGCCGCCCGCCAGGGCGCCAGGGTCCTCCAGGGCGGCAAGGAAGTGGGCGTCGTGACCAGCGGCTGCCCAAGCCCCACGCTGGGTGAACAGCTGGGCGGCACGATCGCCATGTGCTTCCTCGACAAGGAACTCCACCAGCCCGGCACCGACCTCGAAGTGGACACCGGCAAGGGCGTGCTCGCCGCCAAGGTCACCACCCTGCCGTTCTACAAGGCGCCGAAGGTCGGGTGAGCGGCGCGGGGAGGGTCATGGATGGAGCGCTTCAAGCCATCCCCCGTCCTGGCATGGATCATCCTCACCTTCGGATCGCTGTACCTGCTCACGTGCCTGGTGAGCAGAGCGGCCCCGCTCCACTGGGTCTTCGGTGCAACGTCGCTCCTCCTGGGAATCCGCGCCATGCGTATGCACCGCCTCGCCGCGCTCGCGCAGCGCTCGGAATCCTGCACCGCGTGCGGGTACGACCTCCGCGGGCTCCCCATCGCGAACCGGCGGACGATGTGCCCCGAGTGCGGCCACCAAACGCTGCGGGAGGCGCACTCATGACCCAGCGCCCGCCCGCACTCCTCGTCGGTCTGATGATCTCGCTCTTTCTCACGACCGCAGCAGGCATCTTCATCGGCCTCTGGTACGGCCCTGCCCTCATCGTCTCCATCGCGACAGGCCTCGCCTTCATCTCCTGCGCGATGTGGATCGTCTTCCGCCTGCCCCGCAACCGACCGTCGGGCTGGCAGGCCGAGCAGTTCCGGCGCACCCGGTCCTGCCCCACCTGCGGATACTCCCGTGCCGGCATCCAGGGCTCAAGGTGCCCCGAGTGCGGCTACGAGTTCGCCGCAGAGCAGGATTGACGCGCCCTCACTTGCCCACGCAGAACAGCGAGAACACGCGTCCGATGACGTCATCCGGCGAAATCGCGCCCACCAGCTGCGACAGCTCGTCCAGCGCTCCCCGCAGGCTGGTCGCCGCGATCTCCGCCGTGCCCGCGCCCTGAGCCGCCGCCACAAGGTGCGCATAGGCCGCCGCCATCGCGCGCCGGTGCCTGGGCAGCAGGGCCGCGACCCCGGCCGCGTGCGCCACGCAGGCCTGGTCCGCGATTGCGCGCCGCAGCGCCCCGAGGTTCCACCGGTCCAGGGCGCACACCGCGATCTCACCCTCCCGGCCAGCGCCGGGCTGATCCCCGAAAGTCCGCACCCGCACCACCCGCCGCCGACGCCCGGGCTCGGCCCCTGGCAGGGCCGCCTCGTCGAACCTCCCGGAAGGGTCGCACCACAGCACGACGTCCGCCCGGCCGATCACCCGCCCCGCCGCGCGCTGCGCCTCGCGGTCGGATATCCCCAGCGCGTTCTCCGACAGCCCCGCCAGGTCCTGCAGCAGCACCCGCCCCGCACCGGGCACATCCGCCGCGAGCTCGAGCTCTTCCTCCAGCACGTCCCGAGTCGTCCCGGCGACCGGGCCGGTCACCGCGCGTTCCCGCCCGAGCAACGCGTTGAAAAGCGTGCTCTTCCCGGCGTTCGGGGCGCCCGCCAGCGCCACCACCGGCAGCGTGCGGGCTTCCTCCGCTCCCGCGCGGGCGCCAAGGAGTCCGCCCACCGCCCCGGCGAGCGCGAGGGCCCGATCCCGCAGTTGCTCGGGGGCTATCGCGACCACATCCTCCTGGTCCGTAAAGTCGATGCCCGCCTCAACCAATGCCAGCATGGTGGTGCACTCGTCCGCCCACCGCCTGTACTCCTCCCCCGCGCGCCCGGAGAGCACTTCCCGCGCTGCCGCGAGCTGCTCCTCGCTCTGGGCCGCGATCACCGCCGCCACCCCCTCCGCGCGGTCGAGCGTCAACCGCCCGTGCAGGAATGCCCGGGCGGTGAACTCTCCCGGCTGGGCTGCGCGCACGCCCGGCCGCGCGATCATCGCCGCGACCAGACGCTCAGCGATGAACGGGCTCCCCGCGAAGCTCACCTCCGCGCAGTCCTGCCCCGTGTACGAGGCCGGCCCCGGGAACACCATCACCAGGGCCGGCAGCGTGACGCCCGCGTGCCCCGCCAGCCGCAGCACCACGCGCTGCACGCCCCTCGTCCGAGTCAACACACCGTCTACCACGGGGACAGCCTCCAGCGCCATCGGGCCCGACACGCGCACCACCGCCCGCGCGCTCCGCCCCGGGGGCGTCGCTGCGGCGCAGATGGTGTCATGGACGCTAAAGCTCTCCAACCGCTGCTCCCCGCGCTCTGGCCCTCCGGCCCCGGATCAGGTCGCCGCACGCACGCCCCGGGGCCGCTCGCACCTGATGATGCCGCTGCACACCGTCAGCACCGCGCGGCCACGCAGCGCCCAACCCTCGAACGGCGTGTTCCGCGACTTGCTCACCAGCCCTTGGGCCCGGCACGTCCACGCTAGGTCCGGGTCGATGACCGTGACGTCCGCAGGACCGCCCACGCGCAGCGAGCCCAGCCCGAACGCGTCCAGCCCGCACAGCGTTGCCGGCGCCGTCGTCAGCATCGCCACCAGCCTGGCCCAGTCGATCGCCCCGCTCCGCACCAGAGCCTCGATGTACACGGGCAGCGCCGTCTCCAGCCCCACCATGCCGAACGGCGCCTCCTCGAACGGCAGCGCCTTTTCATCCGCACTGTGCGGCGCATGGTCGGTCGCCAGCACCGTGATCGTCCCATCCACGATGCCCTCAATGAGCCCCTGGATGTCGCCCTTCTCCCGGACGGGAGGGTTCACCTTGCCCAGCGTGTTGTACTGGTCACAACACTCGTGCGTCAGCGCCAAGTGGTGGGGGGATGCCTCCCCCGTCACGGGCTGGCCCTCCACCCGCGCACGCCGCAGGATGTCCACGCTCCCTGCGCTGCTGATGTGCTGCGCGTGATAGCGGCAGTGCACCCCGCGGTTAAGCCGCACGTCCCGCTCGATGATGACCTCCTCCGCCGCCCGGGGCCAGCCCGGCAGACCCAGGCGCGCCGCCACCGTCCCCGCGTGCATCGCAGAGCCCCGCGTCATGGTCGGATCCTGGCAGTGCTGCATGAAGCACAGGCCAGTCGGCGCCACCGCCGACAGAACCCGGGACATCATCCCCGCCGTCGGCACGCAGTCACCATCGTCGCTGTACGCCACCGCGCCCGCTTCTTTCAGCAGGTGCACCTCCGTCAACTCCTCGCCCCTGCGCCCCTTCGTCGCCGCAGCCACCGGGAACACCCGGCACACCCCCGTCTGCGCTGCCCGCTGCTGCACCAGCGCGAGCACCTCCGGGCTGTCCAGCGCCGGGCTCGTGTTGGGCATGCAGCACAACGACGTGAAACCGCCCGACACCGCGGCCCCGGTGCCCGTCGCGATCGTTTCCTTATGCTCGTGCCCAGGCTCACGCAGGTGCACGTGAGGGTCGATGAGCCCGGGCGTCACGATGCACCCCTCGGCATCGAACACCCGCCCCGCCGCCCCTCGTGAAATCCCCGGCCCGATGGCCGCCACCTGCCCGTTCTCCAACGCCACGTCGCACACCCGGTCCGTCCGGCTGGCAGGATCAATCAAGCGCCCGTTCGCGATGAGCAGGGAAGGCATGGCCGCAGGGTAGATGCTGGCCGACCCCCGCACCGAGAATCCCATAAACCGCGGCCCCATCCCGCCCTCCATAGGGCTCGCACGCCCCCGGGCTGGTCTTCGGCCCGGTCGCTCCCTATGCTCCCCTCCCGGCCTGCCGGCTGGGAACATACACCATCGGGGTGTAGCGCAGCTTGGTTAGCGCGTTTGACTGGGGGTCAAAAGGTCGGCGGTTCGAATCCGCCCACCCCGACTTGGGACGCCTGATGGCCTCGGCAAACGCCGAGGCCATCTTCGTAAGTACGACCCCCAAGCTCCCGATCAGCACCAGTCCCCGTCCACCCCGTCTGTCAGTGCGCGTGCGCCGCTCTCACCCGCCGCCCCGAAGCCGGAAGACGACCGGCAAAGTGACCTCCGTCCGCACCGAAGCCTCCCCGTCGCGTGCAGGGGAGAACCTCCAGGTGCGCACCGCGGCCACCGCAGCATCATCCAGCGTGCGGAACCCGCTCGACCGCTGCAGCTTCACCGCCGTCACTTCACCCCAGCCGCTGACGTCGAGCAGGACAATCACGGTGCCCTCCTGCTTCAGCCTCCGTGCGGTTTCCGGGTAGACCGGGGCTTGGTTCTCAGGCAACGCCACCGGGGCGAGTGTGCCGAGGTGTTCGCGCACCCCCGTTTCCCCGTTGGAGGCGCGACCGAGGCGCGTCCCTCCGCCATCCGCCCCCAGTTCACCACCGCCCCCAACCTCCGCGCCCCCGTCAGAGGCTGGAATGCTGGTGGTGTTCATGGCCGGGAGATGGCTCACTCTTTCAGCACGACAAGTACTGGCTCCGCTCAGGTCCAAAGCCGGCGCTTCCTCCAGCCCGCGACGGTTGCGGTCGAGTGTGGCGCGAAGGTCCTCAAGCGAGGCCCGCACCTGCACCTCAAGGGCATCGACCTGTTCCACCATTGCCGCCCATTCCTGGCGTGAACGCTGCACACCCTCCCGCGCCGGAGCCCGAACGTCACACGTGCCTGCGCTGGGCGGAGCCTGATCGTGAGTGGGCTCTCCCGTAGGAGCGTTCAGCAGCACAGCTGCGCCACGAACGTCCGCGAACGCCCCGCCAACACGCAGAAGCGGAACCAGAACAACCACACCCACGCCCAGAGCCACGTGCAGCCCTACCGATGCCGCTATCGCTATGGATGCCCCGTTCCGCACCTTGCACCTTGCCGTCTAGAACTCCCACCCGAAGTTGAAGTAGATCTGAGCCGCCGGGCTGTCGTTCGTCACACCAATGAGCGGAGCGAAGTTCAGGGTCGCGTTCGGGACCGGGTGCCACTGAAGGCTGGGCCCGACGACAAGAGACTTGGAGAAGTCGCCGCGCTCGCCCTTCACATCCTCCGCCGAGAACACGGTCTCCACACCCAGGGACACCACCTCATCGACGATCGTGCGCGAGGCTGCGGCAGTCACCGCATACTCCGCCTCCCGCTCGCCGGAGAGCTCATACTCAAAGACCAAGTTCGTGCCCCAGTGCCACCCCTCCGCCACCTCGCCGCCCAGGAGCAGCTTGGGCTCAATTTTGTCGGGCCGGTCCTCCAGCACCAGGTACTCAAAGTACAACGCCGGGTTGCCCCACAACTTGCCCCAGTCTGCAAGCGCGTAACGGACCTCAAACTGCCCGCCCCAGAGCGTCTCGTCGCTGGCCGTGTCGTAGTCCTGGCGCGCGTACACATCGAGCTGAAAGCGGTGGGGGAGGCCCACCTCGAACTCCTGCAGGAAACGCCACTCGGTCTCGCCGCCCTGGTCGGCCCGAAGCACAGTGGCCCGAGCCCACGCCTCCACCTCCACCTTCCCCTCGGGTATCACATACACCCGCGTGGAGGGAAACCGCCGGGCCGCCGTCCACCGCGGCTGCCCGTAGCTCCCCACGAGGTCCTCTTCCCGCAGGCTCGATGCAGCCTCCCCCTCGACGATGACTGCCGGCAGCTCCCAGGAGCGGCGCCCCGCCCCCGACTCCTGCGGCCCGACTTCGGCCTCCCCCAGGGCAAGGTGCGCACCGGGGAACAAGCCCGGGCTTGCGCATCGCTGCAGGCTTGCTTCGCCCGCAGACACGTCCGATGGGCCAGCCGACGATCCCGAACGACCGTGGAGAAGCGACGTGCTGTCCACCGCCCCGCAGGGCATCGTTGACAAGGCACAGGCGATGAAGGCAACACCCCGACTCGAAGGAATACGTTGCATGAACGGAGACTACCCGAACCGTCCGTCCCACGCAAACCCGCAGCGTGAAAGCCACATAACCTGCGCAATGACCCGCGACTTCTGGAACGAACGCTACGGCTCCACCGACTGCGTCTACGGCGACGCCCCCAACGAGTTCCTCGCCTCGCTCGCACAGGAACTCCCCCGGACAGGCGATGCTCTTGACATCGGCGCCGGCGAAGGCCGCAACGCCCTCTTCCTCGCTTCCCAAGGACTCCGTGTCCTCGCGGTCGACCAGAGTGAGATCGGCATGCAGAAAGCCCAGCGACGAGCCCGTGAGCGGGGCCTCTCGCTGCGCACCCAGGCGGTGGACCTTGCTGACTTCGATGCGCCCCACGCGTCGCTCGACGTGGTCACGTCGATCTTCGTGCACCTGCCCGCACAGCTCCGCGCTGCCGTGCATGCCCGCCTGGCCCGCTGGCTGAAGCCCGGCGGCATCTTCATCCTGGAGGCCTACGCCCCCGACCAGATCACCCGCACCACCGGCGGCCCCAAGGACCCCGCCCTCCTCGCCCCCCTGGGCACCATCCTCGCGGAACTGCAGGGCCTGCACGCCGAGCACCATGCGGCCCTGGTACGGACCGTGAAAGAGGGCCAATTCCACAGCGGGGAGGCCTCGGTGGTGCAGGTGCTCGCCCGCAGGCACACCTGAACGCGTCAATCTGCAGCGCCCGTCTTGACAAGCCCCCGCGACCCGCCGATACTTGCATAATGACGCAAGTAAGCAATAAACAGCCCCGCCCCCGGCCCGGCCGCCCGTCGCCCCGCCCGGCAACACCACGCCACGCAGCCGCCCGCCAGGGACCCCTGGACGCGCTCCTCTCCCCGGCTCTTTTCAAGGCCCTCGCGGACCCCACCCGCGTGTCCCTGCTCTGCTGCATGGCCAAGTGTGGCCGCCCCTGCTCCGTGGGGGAAGTCGCAGAGTGCTGCTCCGTCGACTTCTCGGTCGTCTCACGCCACCTCGCCCTCCTCGCGCGCAGCGGCGTGCTCGAGGCGTCCAAGCAGGGCCGCACCGTGTCATACGAGGTCCGCTTCGAACACGTCTGCCGCTCCCTGCGGGCACTCGCTGATGCCCTCGAACAGTGCCGCCCCGGCCCCTCCTGTGAGAAGGGAGGCTGCCGTGGATGCTGCTGACCGCCCCCGTGTGCTGTTCCTCTGCACCGGCAACTCCTGCCGAAGCCAGATGGCCGAAGGCTGGTCCCGCGCGCTGCGCGCCACGGACTTCGCGGCATATTCCGCAGGTACCCACCCGCAGCGCCTGAACCCGCTCGCCGTCCGCGCCATGGCCGAAGTGGGGATCGACATCTCCGGCGGCACGCCCAAGTCCCCGGGAGAGGTCCCCGCGCCCGTCCACCTCGTCGTAACCGTTTGTGATGCCGCGCACGCCGCATGCCCGCTCATCCCTGGAACCCGCACCCTCCACGCGCCCTTCGACGACCCTCCCCGCCTCGCCCGCCACGCCACAAGCGACGAAGATGCGCTCCCGCACTACCGGCGCGTCCGCGACCAGATCCGGGACCTTGTCCAGAACCTGAAGCCCTGACCACCCAGAGGAGAAGTCATGTCAGCCACGAAGAAGTCACCGTGCTGCAAGGACGATTGCTGCACCACCAACCCGCCGGTGAAGAACACCGACCCCGTCTCCGATGCCGCGGCCGACGACGCCCTCCGCCGGCAGGTTCGCGACGGGTACGCAAAGATCGCCCAGGCCGGATCCTGGTCCGCTGTCGAAGCCAACGCCCAACCCACCGCGGGCGCCTGCTGCGCTGGCGGCGGCTGCTGCGGCCCGGCTACCTTCTCACCCGAACAACTCGCGAAGGCCATCGGGTACTCCCACGCCGAACTCACCGCCGTCCCGGAAGGCGCCAATATGGGCCTCTCCTGCGGCAACCCGACGGCCATCGCTTCCCTGAAACCCGGCGAAGTCGTCCTTGACCTTGGCTCTGGCGGAGGTTTCGACTGCTTCATCGCCGGCCCGAAGGTGGGGCCGGTCGGCCGAGTGATCGGCGTTGACATGACCCCGGACATGATCAGCAAGGCAAGAAGCAATACCGCGTTCTACGCGGCCCAGACCGGCCTCCACAACGTGGAATTCCGCCTGGGTGAGATCGAAAACCTCCCGGTCGGCGACGCGAGTGTGGACGTGGTCATCTCCAACTGCGTCCTGAACCTGTCGCCCGACAAGCCCCGCGTCTGGCAGGAAGTAGCCCGCGTGCTCAAACCCCGCGGGCGTGTCGCCGTTTCCGACCTCGCGTTGCTCAGGCCCCTCCCCGAGGCGGTCCGTCGGGACGTCGAAGCGCTGGTCGGCTGCGTCGCCGGCGCCGTCCTCGTCGAAGAAACCCGCGTCCAGATGCGCGAGGCAGGGCTCACCGATATCGTGCTCACACCCAAGCCGCAGTACATCGAGGCCATGAACAACTGGGAAGACCCGCTCTACCGACGGATCGTCGACAACCTCCCCAAGGGCTCCACGCCCGCGGACTACATCACCAGCCTGGACATCGCCGCCCGCAAGCCCTGACCCTGGGCTATTCCCGCTCCTGCGTGGCAACGGCGTGCCCATTGGCGTGCACCGGTGCGCCCGCCCCCGCGAATCTTGCCGGCCCGGCCTCGGCCGCGGACCGGCCGCGCCGCTGCAGCCGGTCCAGGTACACGTAGAACACCGGCGTCGCGAACAGCGTCACGAACTGCGAGAAGAGCAGCCCACCCACCACCGCCAGCCCCAGCGGCCGGCGGGACTCGGCCCCCGCGCCCAGCCCCAACGCGATCGGCAGCGTCCCCATGAGCGCAGCCATCGTGGTCATCATGATCGGCCGGAACCGCACCAGGCACGCCCTGTAGATCGCCTCCTCCGCCGTCATGCCCGATGACTTCCGCTGCTCGATCGCGAAGTCCACCATCATGATCCCGTTCTTCTTGACCAGGCCGATGAGCATGATGACGCCCACGAACGCGTACAGCGACAACTCGACCCGGAACAGCAGCAGCGTCCCCAGCGCCCCGAACCCCGCGAACGGAAGCGCAGACAGGATCGTCACCGGGTGGATGAACGACTCATAGAGCATCCCCAGGATCAGATACACCACCAGCAGCGCCATCACCAGCAGCACCGACAGGCCCGCCAGCGAAGACTGGAACGCCTGGGCCGTGCCCTGAAAGCTCGTCGAAATGCTCGGGGGCAACGCCCCCCGCGAGATCTCGTTGATCTGCGCCACCGCCGATCCCAGGGAGAACCCCGGCGCAAGGTTGAACGAGACGGTCACCGACGGCACCTGCCCAGCGTGGTTCACCGACAGCGGCCCCACGCCTCGCGTCAGCGTCGCCACCGACGTTAGCCGCACCAACCCCCCGTTCCCCGAACGGATGTACAGCAGGTCCAGGCTCGAGGGATCCGTCTGGTACGCCGGCAGCAACTCCAGGATTACTTGGTAATCGTTGTTCGGCGCGTAAATGGTGGAAACCTGCCGCGTGCCGAACGCACTCCCCAGCGCCGCCTCCACCTGCGCGGGCGTCACGCCCAGCGCCGCCGCCCGGTCTCGGTCGATGTCCACCAGCAGCTGCGGGTTGGACAGCTGCAGGTCCGTTGTCACGTCCTGCACGCCCGTGATCCCCCGCATTTTCTCCGCCAGCAACGGCGCCGCCCTGTACAGCTCGCCCGTGTCCGGCCCCTGCAGCGTCACCTGGTACAGGCTCTTGGTCAGCTGCCCGCCGATGCGGATAGTGGGGGGGTTCTGCGCGAAGACACGCACGCCAGGCACCACCGCCAGCTGCTTCCGCAGGTCCTGGATCACCTCGTCCACCGACCGTGTGCGCACCCCAAGGTCCTTCAGCCGCAGGAACAGCGTCCCCACGTTGGAGCCCGTCGTCTGACCGCCACGCGACCCGATGCTCGACATGAACGAGTCCACGTCCGGGTGCTGCGCCACGATGTCCGCCAGCGCCTCCTGGTACCTCACCATCTGCGTGAACGACGTCCCCTCCGCCGCCTCCGTCTGCACAAACACCCGCCCCTGGTCGTCCGTCGGCAGGAACCCCTTGGGCACCACGCGGAACATCCACACCGTCGCCGCCAGGATGCCCAGCGACGCCAGCAGCGTCAGGAACTTCGCCCGCAGCACCCCGCGCAGCATCCAGCCGTACGACCGCACGGCCGCGTCGAACACCCGCTCCGTGAACCGGAACACCCTCCCGTGACGCTCACCCCCGTGCGCCCGGAGAAACCTCCCGCACATCATGGGCGTCAGCGTCAGCGACACCACGCCCGACAGCAGGATCGCCAGCGAAATCGTGATCGCAAACTCGTTGAGCAGCCGGCCCACCAGCCCGCCCATGAACAGCACCGGGATGAACACCGCCACCAGCGACAGCGTCATCGACAGGATCGTGAACCCGATCTCCGAAGAACCCTGGAACGCCGCCTCAAGAGGCCCCTTCCCCATCTCCATGTGGCGCACGATGTTCTCGAGCACCACGATCGCGTCGTCCACCACGAACCCCACGCACAGCGTCAGCGCCATCAGCGAGAGGTTGTCCAGGCTGAACCCCAGCAGCTTCATCCCCGCGAACGTGCCGACCAGCGAAATCGGCATCGCCAGGCTGGGGATCAGCGTGGCCCGCACGTTCCGCAGGAACACGAAAATCACCATGACCACCAGCGCCAGCGTCAGCAGTAGGGTGAACTGCACGTCGTCCACCGACTGACGGATCGTCACCGACCGGTCGTACAGCGTGTTGATCGTGATCGACGGGGGCAGCTGCTCCCGGAACGCCGGCAGCAGCCGCAGCACGTTCTGCACCACCTCCACCGTGTTCGTCCCCGGCTGCCGCTGCACCGCCAGGATGATCGCCCGGTCCCCCGGGCGCCCCGCAACGCGGTACCACGCCGCCGTCCGGTCATTCTCCACCGAGTCGACCACCCGCCCAAGCTGGTCCAGCACCACAGGGTTGCCGTTGCGGTACGCCACGATCGAGCCCGCGAACTCCGACGCGTCCGTCAGCTGGCCCGTCGACTCGATCGTCACCGCCTGCCGTGGGCCGTTGATCACGCCCACCGGCTCGTTCACATTCCGCTCCTGCACCGCACGCGACACCTCGTCCAGGCCGATCCCCATCGCCGCCAGACGCTGCGGGTCCACCTGCACACGCACCGCGTACTTCTGCGACCCGTACACCACCACCTGCGCCACCCCCGCGAGCTGGCTGATCCGCTGGCTCATCAGCGTCTCGGCATACTCGTTCAGCTCGTACAGCGGCAGCGTCGGGCTGCTCACCGCCAGGAACAGGATCGGCTGGTCCGCCGGGTTCACCTTCTTGTACGAGGGCGGGCTGGGCATCTCGCGCGGCAGCCGCGACGCCGTCCGGGAGATCGCCGCCTGCACGTCCTGCGCCGCCGCGTCGATGTCCCGTTCCAGCGCGAACTGCAGCGTCACCTGCGTGTTCCCCTGCATCGACACCGAGTTCATCGAGTCCACACCCGCGATCGTCGAGAACTCCCGCTCCAGGGGCGTCGCCACCGACGACGCCATGGTCTCCGGGCTCGCCCCCGGCAGCGACGCCGTCACCTGCAGCGTGGGAAAGTCCACGTTGGGCAGGTCGCTCACCGGCAGCTTCCGGTACGCGTACCACCCGAACACCACGAGCGCCAGCATCACCAGCGTCGTCATCACCGGACGGCGGATGAACGGAGCGGAGAGGTTCACGCGCCACCCCCCGCCGCCCCGGGGCCGCCCTTGACGACAACCGAGGCGCCCGGCGCCAGCCGCAGCTGGCCCTCCGTCACCACCGTCTCCCCGCCCGCCAGCCCCGAGGTCACCACAGACCGGCCATCCACGCGCCGACCCACCGTCACCGCCCGTGCCTCCACCGTCTTGTCGCCCTTCACCACGTACACCATCGCCCCCGCCTGCGACTGCTGCACCGCCGCATCCGGCACCACCACACTCCCCCGCTCATGCCCCAGCAGCACGCGCACCGTCACGAACCGCCCAGGCCAAAGCCGCCGCTGCTGGTTCGCGAACGTCGCCTTGAGCCGGATCGTCCCCGTCGCCGCGTCCACCGCGCTGTCCACGAACGAAAGCGTCCCGGGCACCCCCCCGCCCCCCTCCCCGCTCGGCTCCGCCTCAACCGCCACCGCCCCGGCCTCCATCGCCGCCCGCACCGCGCCGATCTGCTCCTCCGGCACCGCGCACGCCACGTCGATGGGGTCAAACTGAACGAGCTCCACGATGCCCGCCTCGTTCTCCTTCACCACCGACCCGACCTTCACCTGGAACTCCCCCAGCCTCCCCGCAAACGGCGCCGAGATCGTGCAGTATTCCAGCTCCAGCTTCGCCGAATCCACCCCCGCCTGACCCGCCAGAACCTCCGCGTCCGCGCCGTCCGCCTTCGCCCGCGCCGCCTCGATGTCCCGGTCCGACACCGCCGTCGTCCCCCTCGCCCCCTCCAGCCTCGACAGGTACTGGTGCGCGTCCTTCGCCGCCGCGCCCGACTGCGTCCACGCCGCCTCCGCCGAACGCAGCGCAACCTCGAACGGACGCGCATCGATCCGCACCAGCACCTGCCCCGCCGCCACGTCCGTCCCCTCCCCCGCGGGCAACTCCAGCACACGCCCAGAAACCTGCGGCCGTACCACCACCCGCGCCCGAGATTCCACGCTCCCGATCGTCCGCAGAACCACCGGCACGTCCTCCACGGACGCCACCGCGACAGACACCGGCGCCGCCGGCGCAGGACCGGCCGCCGCGCCCTCCTGCTTCCTGCACGCGCCAACCATCAACGCCGAGACCGCCAGACCAACGGTGATTTTCGTCTTCATGAGGTAAGACCCACTCTCATCCCGTCCTCGCCAGCCGCCGCCGCCCGCGCCCTCCCTCGGGCGCCGGCGCATCGACCGAAGTCTCCAGGTGCTCCACCATCCGCTGCAACATGCCAAGCAGCGCCCGCTGCTCGCCCGCCGACAACCCCGCGACCAGCGTCCCAAGCCACTCCGTGTGACCCGCCATGCTCCGCCCCAGCACGTCCCGACCCGCCCCGGTCAGCGACACCCGCCGCGTCCGCTGGTCCGAGGCATCCACCTCCCGACGGACCAGCCCCGCACGCTCCATCCGGGCCAGCGTGGTGCTCAGGCTCGGCGGCTGAACCACCAGCAGCTTCCCCAGCTCATGCATCCGTGGCGCCCGCGCGCCGGACGCCTCCAGCCGACCCAGCGTTCGCAGAATGCCCCACTGGGCCGCGCTCAGGCGGAACCTCGCCCCCCGCGCCTCCGACGCCCGACGCACCAGGTTCCCCGCGCGCAGCAACTCCCGCAGCAACTCCTGCGAGAGACCGCCGGCGGACCTGGAAACATCCCGCTGCATGCTCATTCGTTCGCTATCGAACGAATATCGGATGCCGGTCCACAAACTTGATTCCTCCCCCCAGCCATAATGCCCCGTTTGAGGGCTCTGCACTCGGACCCAGGCCGCCCGTTGGAGGGAACAATCACCCATGCCGCGAAACCCAGCATTCGACGACTACATCCTGGCCGCCCCGGAGTTCGCACGGCCCGTCCTCACCCACCTCCGAGACGTAGTGCACAGCGCATGCCCGCAGGTCGATGAGCAACTCAAGTGGGGCCACCCGTCCTTCGAACACAAAGGCCCCATGTGCGGCATGGCCGCGTTCAAGCAGCACTGCGTGTTCGGCTTCTGGAAACACTCACTCGTCTTTGCGGACCCCGCCGCCGCCAAGCAGGCCGGCGTCATCGCCCAGCAGCGGGGCCGCATCACATCGCTGAAGGACCTCCCTTCCAAAGCCGTCCTCACCAGGCTCATCAAGCAGGCCGCCATGCTGAACAGTGAAGGCATCAAGGTCGCGCGCGAAAAAAAGCCCAAGGCCCCCCTCGTCATCCCCAGGGACCTCGCCGCCGCCATCAAAGCCAACAGCAAGGCCGCCGCGCAATTCGCCGACTTCTCCTACTCCAGGAAGAAGGACTACGCCCAGTGGATCACCGAGGCAAAGACCCAGCCCACCCGCGAGAAGCGCCTCGCCACCGCCGTTGAGTGGATCGCCCAGGGCAAGTCCCGCAACTGGAAGTACGAGAGGTAGACCCCGCTACGCTCCCACCATGAAGCGCGTCCTCGGCTGGGTGCTGCTGCTGGCCGGAATCTGCGTCGTCTGCGCGGGGCTCTACCTCGCCCTGTCGCCACTCATCCACACCTACCAATCCGCGTTGGACGATCCCCTCAAGGACGCCCCCATCTCCGGCGCAAACCCCACAGGCGAGGAAGACGGCAAGGCCCTCGCCCGCCAGATGTTCAAGGGGGTCGCAGTGGGGGCCCTGGGCCTCCCCCTCACCATCGCCGGAACAGTGCTCCTGGGCGTCTCCTTCATCCAGCGCATGCGAAAGCGCATGGAATCCCGCCAGGCCCGCTGACACGCCCTCACACGCCGTTCTTCTTGACCAGCCGCGCCTCATCCCGGGCCGTCGCCAGCATCGCCATGCCCGCCATCGCGCCAAAGACCACAATGAGCAGCATCCCCAGCAGCACCGCGAACCGCCCCTGCACCAGCAGCCCCGCCGCGGGCAGCACGCCGATCGCAAGCACGATCATCCACAACCGCCAGATGTCCGGCCGCTCCTCACGACGCCCACCCAAGCCCGAAGCACCGATGTGGCTCCAGAACCCCGCCAGCGCCGACACCCACATCACGACCAGGCCCGCCGCCACCATCCCGCACCACACCCACGCCATCACGATGAACGGCACGCCCACATGCGGGCCCGGCGAGCCGCCGTCCCGGTAGATCCGCACGCCGAAGTACACCGCACCCGCCAGCGCGATCGACACCATCGCCGCGCACGCCGCCGCAGAAACCGGCATCCAGTCCGCCGCCCGGTCCTCGTGCCTCGCCCGGCTCCTCGCCTCCCCGGACCACCACGCGATCGCCACCAGCGACAGGAACGCCGCCGCGGCAAACGCAAGGTCCATGTCGAACATGTCGTGCCCGGGCCGCTCCGCAGGCACATCCCCCAACGCACCCTCCGGCGTGACCGCGCCGGCCCTGGGCCTCGCGTCCTTCACCGCCGCAGCGACCGCCCTGGTCGCGTCGACCAGGTCCCGCTGCGCCTGCACCAGGTCCCGCTGAGCAGCCGCAACCTGTGAGTCCGCAGCGCCCGAAGGAGTGTTCGCCGGACCGCCCGCCGGAGCCGCCGAATTGCTGCTGGGAGATTCAGACGTCGCCCCGGGAGCGCCGTCCTGCCCCGGCTGCCCTTGCGCACCCTGCGCACCCTGCTGCGCCGCCTCATCACGCACCGGAACCCGCCGAGCAAACCCCTCGCCCGTGATCACATTCCGCAGCTTGTCCGCCGACTCTCCCAGCCGGTCGTTCGACATCCGCAGGTCGATCGACGCCACCGTCGCCGCGTCCGCCGCCCGCCGCGCCGACTCCGCGGCCTCGTACGCCGTCCGCGCCGCAGTCTGCGTCTCGTAGTACTCCTGGTTCGCGCACGACGCCAGGCCGGAGAAGGACGCCGCAGCGCCCACCCCCATCAACATCAGAAGCAACAGCGCAGGCACACGCAGCGCACGCTTCCCGGCGGAGTTGGAGCCAGTCTTGGTCATGTCGATACCCGTCAAAGGCCGGGCAGCACGCACGCCCGGCCCCACCATTATGCAACGCCAAGCACCGGATGCAACCCAAATCCGGCCGCCCGCACACCCCCTCTCAACCCCGACGCGCCCCACGGTTCTTTTCAGGACCTGACCCCCGCGAGAACGTCCGCAAATCGCTACGCTTGGGGCAACCCGCCCCACCAGGCCGGGCGTCCGCCGAACGCAGCCAGGAGCCACCATGCCCCTCACCCGCGACCAACTCGCCCAGCGCGCCGCCCGTGAACTGAAGGACGGCTACATCGTCAACCTCGGCATCGGCATCCCCACCCTCGTCGCCAACTACGTCCCGCAGGGCATGGACGTCTGGCTCCAGTCGGAGAACGGCCTCCTCGGCATCGGCCCCTTCCCCCGCCAGCACCAGGTCGACCCCGACCTCATCAACGCCGGCAAACAGACCGTCACCGCACGCACCGGCGCATCCTACTTCTCTTCCGCAGACTCCTTCGCCATGATCCGCGGCGGCCACATAGACCTCTGCATCCTGGGCGCCATGCAGCTCAGCGAAGAAGGCGACATCGCCAACTGGATGATCCCCGGCAAGATGGTCAAGGGCATGGGCGGCGCCATGGACCTCGTCGCCGGCGTCAAACGTGTCATCGTTACCATGGAGCACACCGCCAAAGGCACCGCCAAGATCAAGAAGAAGTGCGACCTGCCCCTCACCGGCCAGCGATGCATCGACATGGTCATCACCGACCTCTGTGTCCTCGAAATGGACCACAATCGCCGCCGGTTCGTCCTCAAGGAACTCGCCCCCGGCGTCACCGCAGATGAAGTGAAGAAGTCCACCGAAGCCGAACTCATCGTCGATGGCACGCCCCCGACCATCGCCGTGTGAACCCCGCCCCGGGCTTCACGCAAAGAAACTCTTCACCCGCTCCGACAACGTGAAGTCCGCCGCGTCCCTGAGCTCGCCCGCGTCCATCAGCATCCCGCGGCAGAACACGCACTCGTCCACCGTGATGTGGCTCTGATCCGGGTAGACCCGCTGCTTCAGCGCCTCCCCGTCCCGCGGGCAACGCAGCGGCCGGCGCGCCGCCATCGGGTGCGCCTCCGCACCCGCGGTGCCCGTGTCCACGTCCACAGCCGCCTTCCTCTTCATCCTGAGCACCCGCTCAATCTCGCCCACGTCAAACCACATCGCCCCGCACTGCGGGCAGCGGTCGATCGTGATGCCGCCCACATCCACACGGTGCATGCGCGCATGGTCCTTGGGACACTGAAGGTCAAAGCCGTGCTGTTTGCCCGTCGCCATGCCCGATGATACGAGCCTCCTCCCGTAGCATTCCCCGATGCCCACGCACTGGTTCGACGCCCACCTCGACCTCGCCTGCGCCGCCGCCCTCGGCCGCGACATGGCCCGCTCCCTCGCCGAAGCCACCGGCCCCTGGCCGCCCGCCGCCGTCACCCTCCCCTCGCTCCGCGACGGCCAAGTCACCCACGCACTGCCCACCATCTTCACCGAGGCCGACGGCACCGACCCCGGCGTGAGCTACCCCGCAGGCGACGCAGAGGCAGCGCACGCCGCTGGCCTCTTCCAACTCGACCAATACGAGAAGTGGGAGCAGGCAGGCCTGCTCACCATCCACCGCCCCGGCGCTCCCGCCCCGACGGGCCCGCGCCTGCACTGCCGCTTCCTCATGGAGTGCGCCGACCCCATCCGCGAACCCTCCGAGCTGCCCTGGTGGGCCAACCGTGGCGTCGCCGTGATCGGCCTCGCGTGGGGGCGCGGGTCCCGCTATGCCGCCGGAAACTCCCAGGACCCCGCAACCGACCACGGACTCACCCAAATGGGGCGCGAACTGGTCGCAGGCATGGACGCGTTCGGGGTTGTCCACGACGCTTCCCACCTCTCCGACCGCGCCCTCGCCGACCTCCTCGAGGCCACCGACAAGCCCGTGATCGCGTCCCACTCCAACTGCCGCTCCATCGTTGCCCGCCATCCGCTGACCGGCGAAGCCATCCCAGAGTCCCTCCGCACCCACCCCGACGGCGCCCGCATCGCTCTCCAACGCCACCTCACCGACGACACCATCCGCGAAATCTCCCGCCGCGGCGCCGTCATCGGCCTCAACCTCTACTCACCCTTCCTCATCCCAGGCGCCCTCCGCTCCCGCCGCGCCACTATCGAGGAGACCGTCGCGCACGTGGAGCACATCTGCTCGCTCGTCGGCCACACCCGCGCCGTCGGCCTCGGCAGCGACATGGACGGCGGCTTCAGCGCCGCCACCCTCCCCGATGGCATCAACTCCCCCGGCGACCTCCCCCTCCTCCTCGACGCCCTCGCGCAACGCGGCTGGACCACCGAAGACCTGGACCGCTTCGCCTGGAAGAACTGGCTGGACTTCTTCGCCGCCGTGGACGCCCGCTCACGCTGATTCCCCACAGCCACGGGGAGCCGAAACACGCCCTCACGCCGCGTCGCGCCGATCCACCTCGTCCGCGTCGTTCACCACAGCATCCGTGACAACGCCCTCCGTGCTGCGGAACAGCCCCGTCAGGTCGAACTCGTCCTCCACCGACGGCGAGAAGTTGTCCTCCAGCACCCGCTGGCCGTCAATGGCCGCGACCGACAGCTCACGCCGCTTCCGCAGGTCGATCACCACCGCCTTCCGGCGCTTCCGCCGCGAGTGCGCCTCCAGGTCCACAAGCTCCACCACAGGCCTGCAAGGGTCCTTGGGGCTCCACCCCGTCACCACAGCCTCCGTGCCGTCGCTCAGCGTGACCAGGCTCCCCGGCGGGTACGGAGGCGTCACCGTGAACAGAGCACGGAACACCACCGGGTCAATCCACGCCCGCACCGCGGGGTCCAGCAGCTGCTTCAGCGCCCGCACCATCGGCACCGGCGGCCGCGCAATCTCGCTCGCGCCCGGCGCATGCGCCGGGTGCCGCAGACGGTCGAGCAAGTCCGCCGCCGCGCAGATCCGCGTCAGCACGTGGATCTCCCTCGCCCGCGCGGGGCGGGGCTCCTCCCGGAAACTCTCGCGGCAGGGGAACCCGGTGCCGTCGTGCCGCTGGTGGTGGTGCAGCACCACCGCCGCCGCAGCGGGGTCGAGCTTCCCGTGCACCATGTCGAACCCTACCGCGCAGTGCGACCGGTACGCAGGGTCCGAGTCATCCAGCGTCGCGTTGTACCGCGCCACGTCCGCCGGCTCCAGCCGGAGCATCCCGATGTCGTGGAACAGCGCCCCCACCCCGAGGCTCGTCAGGTCCTTCGCCCGCCCCGGCGACAACCGCGGACGCTCCCGCACCAGGTAGAAGTCCAGCCGCATGCCCATGAGCAGCGACAGGTACGCCACGTTGCCGCAGTGCCGGACAAACGGACGGTCCGCGCCCGCCACCTGCCCCATCCACACCGCGCACTCCCGCGTCTCCCACAACCGCCGCACAATCGAGGTGATCGACCGCCTGCACGTGTAGAAGTCCACCTCAACCTTGTTGCTGACGAACGCCTGGTCGAGCGCCGCCCCCAGCGTCGAAACCAGCGCCCGCTGCTCGTGCAGCATCTCCGGGTCGACGAAGCGCAGCAGACGCTCCAGCCCGGGGTACGTGATCCACACCTCCTGAATGCCCAGCTCCATCAGGTGCGGAATCGAGAGCGAATCCAACGCAACATCCGCGCGCAGCAGCACCATGTCCGCCGCCCGCGGGTGGTACACCGGGACCGCGAGCGTCATCCCCGGCCTGCAGTGCTGGAGCCGAATACGGAGCACACCCGCGTATCGGCACTTTCTGCACCCCGCCCCACCCCGCCCTCCCCCCGATAACGCCCGACCCGCGCCGCCTGTACCACCCGTGCACGCTGAAACGCCCCCCGCCCCCGCCGCCCGCCGCCACGCCCCTCTTCCGTACACTGCCCCATGCTCACCGCCCCCCTCCTCGCCCTCGCGCTCGCCTTCCCTGCGCAGACGCACTCTCCCGCAGCCCACCCGGCAGACCAGCCCGCCGCACACGCCCCGGCCCCCGCCGAACGCATCGCCGACTATGACCGCTGGTACGCAGTCGAGATGATGGGCGCCAAGGCCGGCTGGATGCACACCCAGCTCAAGTCCGCAGGCGACAAGGTCACCACGCGGTCCAAGATGAGCATCACCATGGGACGCGCAGGTGCCGGCATCGAGATTTCCATGGCCTCCGAGTTCGTCGAGTCCCAGGACGGCAAACCAATCTCAATGCGGTCACAGTCCAAGATGGGCAACGACCCCGTCGACACCACCTGGACATTCGGCGCCGAAAACGTGGAGGTCGTGACCAGGCAGGGCGGCCGCACAAAGACCGAGACCGTCCCCGCGCCCAAGGGTGAATGGACCACCCCCGCCGCGCTCGAGCAGCAGATGCTCGCACGCTTCCGGGCCGGGGAGAAGAGGATCACCGGCAAAACCCTCTCCCCCGAGTACGGCCTCACCGTCGTCAGCCAGACCCGCACCGGGTTCACCGACGACACCGTCACCGTCGACGGCCAGCCCGTGAAGGCCCTCAAGACCTCCGTCGAGACCGACGCCGTCCAGGGGGTCGCCTCCACCGAATGGCTCGACGCCGAAGGCGACCTGATCAAGAGCGAAACCAACCTCGGCGGCATCGCCATCACCATGACCCGCACCTCCAAGGTCCTCGCCCAGGAGCAGGCCGACGGGCCCGCCCCCGAGGTCATGGTCAAGACGTTCGTGAAGCCCGACAAACCGATCGACGACCCCCGCCACTCCAGCCGTGCCGTCTTCCTGCTCACGACCACGGACGGAGATATGCCGGCGCTGCCCTCGTCCGCCGCTCAGAAAGTGGAGAAGGTCGACGCCCACTCCGCCCGCGTGACCGTGGACGCACTCCACCCCCAGCCCGCCAGCCCGGACGACCTCAAGAACGCCGCGTTCCTCGCCTCAACGGTCAACGCCGACCTCGCCGACGAGAAACTGACGTCCCTCGCCGCCAAGGTGCTCAAGGAAGCACCGGCCGACAAGGCCAAACGCGCCGAACTCCTCCGCCGCGCCGTCTACGAGCACATCAGCGACAAGAACCTCTCCACCGCCATGGCCACCGCCAGCGAGGTTGTCCGCTCCCGCGCCGGAGACTGCTCCGAGCACGGCGTCCTCCTCGCCGCCCTCCTCCGCGCCGACAAGATCCCCTCCCGCGTCGCCACCGGCATCATCTACGCCGACGCCTTCGCCGGGGAGAAGCAGATCTTCGGCTACCACATGTGGGCCCAGGCACTCCTCGAAGGACCCGACGGCCCCCGCTGGGTCGACCTGGACGCTACCTTCCCGCCCAACCTCGTCTTCGACGCGACGCACATCGCCATCGCCCACTTCGACCTGGGCGACAACACCATCAACCAGAGCCTCGTGAACCTCGCCATGGTCCTGGGCCGCCTGGAAGTCAAGGTCGAGTCCGTCGAGCACGCCCGCCCGAACCCCGACAAGCCCGCCAAGGACAACGACCGCAAGTGACCCAGCCAGCGTCCAGCCCGCCGCCCGCCACGCTCCCACGCCGCCCGCGCGACGCCCACAAGGGCACCGCCGGCACCGCCGCCATCTTCGGCGGCTCCATGCACGACGGACGCTGCATGATCGGCGCACCCGCCCTCGCCGCACGCGCCGCACTCCGCAGCGGCGTCGGGCTTGCCCGGATCGTCGCCCCCCGCGCTGTGCTGCCCCACGCCATCGCCCTCTGCCCCTCCGCCACCGGCATCGCCCTGGAGGCGGACGCCAGTGGGGGGCTCATCGCGCACCAGGCCGCCGAGGTCTTCGACCGTGCCCTCGCCGAATCAGACTGCATTGCCATCGGCCCCGCCCTGGGCACGAGCGACGGCGCAAAGGCCCTCTCCCTCCGCGCAGTCCAGCAGGAAGACGTCCCCGCCGTCATCGACGCGGACGCACTGACCAACCTCGCCGCTATCCCGGAACTCTCCCGCGACTTCCACGGCGCCTGCGTCCTGACGCCCCACCCCGGCGAGTTCCGCAGGCTCGCACAGGCACTCAGCATCACCGCCGACCCCGTCAACCCCGCCTCACGAACCGCCGCCGCCGAACAACTCGCGCAGCGCCTCGGCTGCATCACCGTGCTCAAGGGCGCCGGCACCGTCGTCACCAACGGCCACGATACATGGACCTGCCCCGCGGGCCACCCCTGCCTCGCCACCGCCGGCACCGGCGACGTGCTCACCGGCCTCCTCGCGGGGCTCATCGCCCAGCACCTCCCGCGCGCCGGACAACCAGGCGGCCCAGGCAGCGCTCCAGACCTGCACGCCCTCGCCCGAGCCCGCCTCTCCGGCCAGCCCGCGCCCCCGCCGGCAACACCCCGGCCGACCCTGTATGACCTCACCCGCCTCGCTGTCTGGGCCCACGCCCGCGCAGGCGAGCTGTGGGCCAGCACCCACCACGCCGAAGCAGGACTCCTTGCCCAGGACCTGGCCGACCTCCTGCCCGAGGTCCTCAGCAGCGCCCTTGCGGACTGACCGTGCGCGAAGCGCGAGCGGGCTGCCGGCCTTGAATGTGGCCGTTTTCATCCCACGGCGCAGACGCCGATCCGTGGTAAACTCGGCCCATGTCCTCCCCCTCCCGCCGCCGCAACACCTCCATCGCCATCGCGATCCTTGTGATCGCGATCGTCATCCTGCTCCTCACACGCTGCCGCCACAAGCCTGCTCCAGTGGAGCCCGCCCCCAAACCAGCAACCCGAGCGCCGCTGCCGGCCGACGCGCCGGCGAACCCCGCGCCGGTCACCCAGACCCCCGCCCACCCAGCGACGAGCCAGCCCGTACCCGCACCCCCTGAGGAAGTCCTCACCCCCGCCACGCTCACCACAGCCGCCACCGTCACCGCCGGCGCGCCCCTCTCCGTCACATGGACCGGCCCCAACAACCCGGGCGACTACATCATCATCGTCCCCGCAGGTGCCCCCGCAGCCGCCAACGGCGACTACCAGCAAACCCAGCTCGGCGCAACCGTTCCACTCACCGCGCCCACCGAGCCCGGACCCCACGAAGTCCGCTACGTCACCGCCCGCTCCCACACCATCCTCGGCCGAGCCTCCGTCGAAGTCACGCCCGCCCAGGCAACGCTCACCGCCCCCGCCCTCGCCCCGTTCGGTGCACCCTTCTCTGTCACGTGGACCGGACCAGACAATACCGGCGACTACATCACGATCGTGCCCAAAGGCACCCAGGACGGCACGTACGGCAACTACGCACTCACCCAGCAGGGCTCCCCGCTCACCCTCACCGCCCCCGCCGAAGCCGGCCCCGCCGAACTGCGCTACATCACCGGTCAGGGCGCCAAGATCCTCGCACGCCGCCCGATCTCCATCTCCGCCCCCGAAGTGACCATCACCGCCCCGTCCACCGCCACCGCCGGATCCACGGCGGAGGTCACCTGGACCGGCCCGGACAACAAGGGTGACTTCATCACAGTCGTCGAGAAAGACAAGCCCGACGGGCAGTACGGCAACTACACCAACACCGCCTCCGGCTCCCCGCTCAAACTGCTCCTGCCCATCATGGCCGGCGACGCCGAACTCCGCTACATGACCGGCCAGGGCGCCAAGGTCCTCGCACGCCGCCCCATCGCCATCAAGGCCGCCCCCATCACGCTCAATGTTCCCGAGCAGGGCGCCCCCGGCGCCGACGTCAGCATCACCTGGACCGGCCCGGCCAACCCGGGCGACTACATCACCATTGTCCCTAAGGCAGCACCCGACGAGGCCTACGCCGCCTACGCCGACGCCTCCAAGGGCTCACCCATGACAATCCAGGCGCCCAATGACCCCGGCGAAGCCGAAGTCCGTTACGTCGCAGGCCAGGGCCGCAAGGTCCTCGCACGAGCACCCATCCGCATCATCCGCCCGTAGGGGGAAGAGCCAAACCGCGTGCATGGACGAGCCACGACTCAGTCCGCACGCCGGCGCAGCCGCAGTTCCTTCTCCGCGGCCGTCCCGTCCGCCGCCCTGCGCCGCACCGTCACGCCCACGCGCGACCCCTTCATCGCCCCCGCGTCCTCCAGCGCCAGCATCGCCTCCTGGATCGACTTCACGTCCTTCCCCTCCACGCGGATGATCACGTCCCCGGACTCAAACCCCGCGTCCGCACCCGCGCCCGACGGCGCAACGCCGATCACCATCGCCTCGTCCGATGCGTCCGCATTGCCGTGGAAGAACACCCCGAACCGCTCGCCGAACATGCCCAGGTACTGAAGCGCCAGCACGTCGTCCGGCATCGCGCCCACCGCCACGTTCAGGTCGACAAACTCGCCCTTCACATCCCCCGTGCCGCCCCGGTACACCTTCACCACCGCGTTGGAGCCTGGCCGGTGCGCACCGATGAGCGCACGCACCAGGTCCCGCCCGTCCACGCCCTCCCCGTCCACGCCCACGATGACGTCGCCCGCCACCATCCCCGCCTTCTCCGCGGGGCTCCCCGGCTGCACCAGCGTCACGCGCACGCCCTGGCCCTCGAAGTGGTCCCCGCCGAACCGCACGATGTCCAGGTCCATCGACACGCCCAGGTACCCGCTCCGGGGCTTCTGACCGTCAATGATCGCCTGCACCCGCGGCTCGATCGTCGCCAGCGGAATCGCGAACGAAATCCCCGCACTCTGGCCCTCCGTCCCGCCGCTCGCGTTCTCCGCCGTCGCGATCGCTACGTTCATCCCCACCACCCGCCCGTTCACGTCCACCAGCGGCCCGCCCGAGTTGCCCGGGTTCACCGCCGCGTCCGTCTGGATGTAGTTCGTGATCCCCGCCGCCCCCGCGCCCCCGCGCGCCGTCCGCCCCAGCCCGCTCACTATCCCCTCGCTCATGCTGAACTTGAAGTTGAACGGGCTGCCGAACGCGAACACCCGGTCCCCCCGGTGCACACGCTCGCCCGTCGCACGCCGCACCGGCACCAGGTAGTCGCCCGCCGGCACCTTCAGCACCGCAATGTCCGTGAGCGCATCCACGCCCACCACCTGCCCGGTCTCCACGCGCCCGTCCACGAACTGCACGTCCACGCGGTTCGCCGGCCCCACCACGTGCGCGTTGGTCACGATGTGCCCGTCGTCGTCAAACACCCACCCGGACCCGCTCGCGCCCGCACCGCGCCACAGCCGGATGTCCAGGTGCACCACGCTCGGCTCCACCGCGTCCGCCACGTGCTGCGTCGCCTTGTTCAGCCGCTCCAGCACGTCGTCCGCGTCCAGCTCCTGCCGCGCCAGCGCCACCCGCTCCCGCGCCCGCGCCGCGCTCGCACGCATCATCAGCCCCGGCATCGCCACCAGCACCACACCCGCGGTGAGCAGCACGACAAACGCAGGACCGAACGAAACGATGCGCCGCATGGAGTTCCTTCTGTGCCAGCCCCATACCCCTACGCCCGCCCACCCCCGCCCGTTCACCCCCGCCCCTGCACCTGACCACCCTTCTTCGTCACAACCTCCCCCCCCGTTCCACCGTTCCCGCGCCGCGACACCAGCTCCACCCACGCACGCCCCGCATCCCGGATACGCGGACCCATGTCCGCCAACTGCACCGCAAACGGCGGCGGGTTATCCGTCATCCCCAGGAGGTCCTGCAGCACAAGAACCTGCCCGTGGCACGCCTGCCCCGCCCCGATCCCGACCACCGGCACCGTCGTCGCGTCCAGCACCCGCCGCGTGACCTCCTCCGGCACCGCCTCCACCAGCAGCATCACCGCCCCCGCCTGCTCCAGCGCCACCGCGTCATCCACCACGCGCTGCGCGTCCTTCGCCGTCCGCCCCGCCCCCGCATACCCGCCCGTGAGCGCAGACTGCTGAGGCCGGCTCCCCACGTGCGCGCACACCGGCACCCCCGCCCGCGTCATCTTGTGGACAAGCCCCGCCTGCGACGCATCCGCCTCCACCTTCACGATGTCCGCCATCCCGTCCCGCAGGAAACGCCCCGCGTTCCGCACCCCCTCCGCCTCGTCCGCCGAGTACGACAAAAACGGCATGTCCGCCATCACCACCCGGTCCGGCGCCCCGCGCTTCACACCCGCCGTCAGCGCAACCAGCACCTCCAGCGGCATGTCGATCGTCCGGCCGAACCCCAGCACCACCTCCGCCGCCGTGTCGCCCACCAGCAGCACGTGCACGCCCCCGCGCGCCAGCCACCGCGCCGTCGTCGCGTCGTAGCACGTCAGGCACGCGAACGCCTCCCCGGCCCGCGCCATCGCCCGCAACGTCTTGATGGTCACCGCTCCCTGCTGCATAGGCATCCCTCGCTCCCAGCCCTACTTCTTCACTTCCACCGGCGCCACCACCAGCGGCTCCACTTCCTTCAGCTCCTTGCTCGCCTTCTTCGGCACCCCGCCCGTCCCGAACGTCACGAACGAATCCGCAAACGCCGGCGCCTTCGGGAACACCATCCAACCCCACACCTCCGGCGCCCCGTACGTCACCACGCCCTCTACCGGCGGCGAAAGGTGGAACGACACCGGCGCCACCTCGTCCAGCTCGTCGTGGCTCCCGAAGTACCGCCACTTCGCGTCGATCTTCTGCGGCTTGTTGCTGATCTTCCGCAGCTTCAGGATGTCGACCGGCACCCAGCACATCGTGTTGTTCGCCTCGTCATACAGCGCAAACTCCAGCCACGGCCGCAGCGTCGTGTTCGCCCCAGAGCCCCCAAGCCCGCCGCCCCCGCTCCCACCGTCCACCCCCAGCACCAGCCGCGTCGGGATCTCCGCCTGCCGCAGCAGCGCCACCAGCGCCACCACCATGTCGTACGTCGTCCCCTTCCCCGTCTGGAACGTCTCCCCCGGCCGCTGAAGCTCAATGCCCTCCAGCGTCCCGCGCCGCGACGCCTTGATACCCGTCCCCAGCGACGGCGACACGTCCCGCCACACCTTCCCCGTCAGCACCTTCGCCAGCCGCGCCGGGTTCACCTTCTTCGCGTCCCCGATCTGCTCCTCGTCCAGGTACTTCTTCAGGACGTCCGCCATCTCCTGCGCCGGATACTCCGCCACCTTCCCGTCCGCGTCCGCACCCTTCTCGATCCACATCTGCCTCCCGTGCAGCGTGCTCGCGGCGTCCGCAGGCCACGACTGCGGCCAACCCACGCTCGCCGCCGCCTCCTCGTCGTACCGCACCTTGTAGCAGCGCACCGGGTACTGCATGACCAGCCCCGCGTCCCGCACGCCCGCCGTCCCCGCCCGCGCACGCTCCAGCACCTCCTTGGGCGCCTGCCACGTCGCGTACCGCGCACCCGACGGATACTCGCTGTCCACGATCGTCGGCTCGTCGTCCACGATCTTGTCCCCGACCGTGAACCGCCCCTTGTACCCCACCTCGCCGATGTCCCCCTCCGGCCACGGCCTGGTCTCCCCGAGCAGGTCGCTCCCCGCCGTGTGCAGGATGTACGGCCACACCATCGACACCGCCTCAAACTCAAACGGCGTCACCACCGGCATCTGCACCGTCTTCCCGGAGAACGGGTCCCGGAACGTCTCCTTCTGCTTCGGGTTGTCCGACCTCACCTGCACCCGCACCTCCACCATGATGTCGTTGGGGCGCTCACGCAGCACCCACGGCCCCCACATCGGCGCCGCCTTCTTCACCACCTTCGTGTCCGCCGCCGGCGCCTTGGGCGCCCTCGGCTGCCGTGGCTGCCGCGCCCCGGGCTGAGCCGCCGGCGCCGCAGGCTGCGCCCCGGGCTTCGGGTCCGCCGGCGTCGTCTGACCCACCGCCAACCCCACCGCCATCCCGGCCGACACCACCATCACGCCAGCCAACGCAAACTTCCTGCTTCTCATGGCTTGTCTTCCTATCACCACGCCCCATCAGGACATGGCACGCCAGGCTTGAGCCCCACCACAGGCCCCGGCCGCGGCAAGGGTTCCCCCGGGGGGCAGGGCACGCACACAGTATCAGACGCCACCGCCCCCCGCCCGTTCCCCTTACACTCCCCCCATGGCTAAGAAACCTATCCGCACCAACAAGCCCGCCCGTTCCCAGACCTCCCCCAAGGGTGATGCCCCACGCCCCTCCGCAGCAGTGGGGGCCTCCGCCAACGGCTCCCGCAAACCCGCTCCACCCGCTCCCGCGGGCAACGCATCCTTCCGCACCGAAAAAGACACCATGGGCGAAATGCAGGTCCCCAGCGACGCCCTCTACGGCGCCTCCACCCAGCGCGCAGTCCTCAACTTCCCCGTCTCCGGACGCACCGTCCCCCTCACCGTCATCACCGCCTACGCCACCCTCAAGGCCGCCTGCGCAACCGTCAACAACCGCCTCGGCCGCCTCTCCAACGAACGCACCAAGGCCATCACCGAAGCCTGCCGCGAGATCAGCGACGGCCTCCCCGCCTTCGGCGGCCTCACCCGCCACTTCCCGGTGGACATCTACCAGACCGGCTCCGGCACCTCCACCAACATGAACGCCAACGAGGTGATCGCCAACATCATCTGCCTCCGCCGCCACGCGCCTATTGGCTCATCCAAAGACCCCGCCTACATCGCCGCCGGCGGCGTACACCCCAACGACCATGTCAACATGGGCCAGTCCTCCAACGACACCTTCCCCACGGCCATGCACATCGCCGCGGCCACCATGATCCAGCACGAACTCCTCCCCGCCATCAAGGAAATGGCCGCCGATCTCGACGCCAAGGCCAAAGCCTGGGACAAGATCGTCAAGATCGGCCGCACCCACCTCCAGGACGCCACCCCCATCCGCCTGGGCCAGGAGTTCTCCGGCTACGCCTCCCAGCTCCACCACGCCGAGGAACGCCTCCACCGCGCCCTCCACACGCTGAGTGAACTCGCCCTGGGCGGCACCGCCGTCGGCACCGGCATCAACTGCCACGAAGACTTCGGCCGCCTCGTCGCCGCCGAACTCACCAAGCAGACCGGCGTCCACTTCCGCGAGGCCCAGAACCACTTCGAGGCCCAGCACGCCAAGGACGCCTACGTCGAAACCTCCGGCATCATGAAGACCATCGCCGTGAGCCTCAGCAAAATCGCCAACGACATCCGCTGGCTGGGCAGCGGCCCGCGCTGCGGCATCGGCGAGCTCATCCTCCCCGCCGTCCAGCCCGGCTCCTCCATCATGCCCGGCAAGACCAACCCCGTCATCTGCGAAGCACTCATCATGGTCTGCTGCCAGACCATCGGCAACGACGCGGCAATCACCTACGGCGGCTTCGGCGGCGTCGGCTCACTCCTGGACCTCAACGTCGCCATGCCCATGATGGCCCACAACCTGCTGGACTCCATCCACCTCACCTCCAACGCCTGCCGGATGTTCACGGCCAATCTGCTCGCTGGCCCGGCGGGCAAAGGGCTGATGCCCGACGAGGTCAAGTGCAAGTCCCTCATCGAAGGGTCCCTGGCCATGTGCACCTCCCTCGTCCCCGTCATCGGCTACGACAAGTCCGCGGCACTGGCCAAAGAAGCCTTCAAACAAGGCAAAACCGTCCGCCAACTTGCCTACGAAACAGTGGTGGGCCAACCCGACAGCGCAGGCAAGAAGATCACCCGCCAGGACATCGACGCGTACCTTGACCCGTGGTCCATGACCCTGCCGGGCGGGGAGGGGAGTGCGGGGGGCTAAGCTAGGGAGCGTATGAGCGCATTAGACCAAATGACCGGTGCATTTCTGAAGTTGCGCACGCAGGCCCCTCGTATTGACGACGAGGATTGGTCTGAATCCGACACAAGGTCCAAGTTCATCGATACTGTGTTGATCGACTGTTTAGGATGGACTGAAGCAGACATCCACCGTGAACTTGGCGAAGACAATAAGCGGCTTGACTATACACTATCGATCACGTCGCCCACCGTCATTGTTGAGGCCAAGCGCGGCTCAGAGTACTTGAGTGAGTTGAAGACGACTGGAATGGCATCGACCACAATCAAGCGCCTACTCGGCGCTAATCCGACTTTGGTAGAGCCATTTACACAGGTCGTTAAGTACTGTCAGCACTGGTCCACACCGTTTGCAGTACTAACCAACGGCCGTAGTTACTTTGTCTTTTGCGGCACACGTACGGACGGCGTTCGATGGCAAGATGGCCGTGTTGTCGCTATCTACAACATTTTCGATTCCAGCTTCGACTTCTCTCAGCTTTACAACTTGCTCTCGAAGCAGGCAGTAAGAGCTGGATACCTAAGAACAGCGATCATGGGTGACTTGCCTTCACCGCCGCCAAGATCCATCACATCAGACTTTGCTTCTGTTGACCTTAACATTGGGAAGAACCCAGTTGGGCTCGCGATTGAGCCGATGCTTCGTACAGTGTTCTCCGATGTCGCGAAAGATGATTCTCCGGAAGTGTTGGAGCATTGCTATGTCCTTCCTGGCGAGACCAAGTTGAGACATGAAGAATTCGAAGCACTATTGCTTGATATTCCACCATCTTATATTGATGAATCTACGATTACGGTAAATAGCAAGAACGCTGCGCGAAAATTTCAAGAGACGGTAAAAAACTATCTTGCTCGTACAGACTGGTCGCAGACACTGCTTGTAGTGGGTGGCGTGGGCGTTGGTAAAACAATGTTCCTGCGCCGTTTTTTCTTGTTGCCAGCCTCTCATGACCTGTTTTCAGATCAGACTGTGCCAT
The DNA here is from genome assembly GCA_046350475.1 of Phycisphaerales bacterium. Classification (GTDB taxonomy): domain Bacteria; phylum Planctomycetota; class Phycisphaerae; order Phycisphaerales; family UBA1924; genus BJHL01. Next base: position 1,847,583 of record JAXMAJ010000001.1, read on the forward strand.
TCTTCATTGATTTTCGAAAACCTGGATTGGACCCAACAAAAATACCGGAGCTTATTTACGAGAGGCTTGAACAACAGATCCTTGAGCTTGATGGCAAGCCAGTTCCGGGGGCCAAGGATGGCGCGACGTATGATTTTCTTACGGAAGACGGACTTGTCGCAGTATTTTGGCAGCAGATTCAAGGCTTTCAAAAAACCCAAAGAAAACTTAAAGAATTGGACGAGATTGCGTATGAAAAAGCCAAGCTTGAGTACCTTGGTAGGCTCCGTGAAGATCGCCGGGCTTTCGTGCGCGGCGTGATTAAAGTGATGCGAGAGCGATATCATAGAGCAATATCGCTAGTGCTGGACAATGCGGACCAGTGCGACCCAGCATATCAGGCGGCCATTTATGTCTATGCTCGTACTCTAGAGGATGAGCTTAAGTGCTTAGTGATTGTTGCGCTGCGAGAAGAGTGGTACTGGCAATTTGGGCGGAGTGGCGGACCGTTCGCCGCCTATCACGACATCGCATTTCACATACCGGCACCTCGCGCACGAGATGTGCTTGCGAAGCGACTCGATTATGCTATCTTGCTCTCCTCGCGGTATGACATTCCTGCGACGACTGCTGTGCTTCCGGGAAATGTGGTACTCGAAGCTGGGCATCTAGAGAAGTACTTGCAGTCATGCAAAGAAGCGTTCTTCAATGACGATGAAGTCACGGTATTCTTTGAGTGCCTGGCAAACGGGTCTGTAAGAAAGGGACTTGACATCTTCTTGGAATTTCTTCGCTCAGGGCATACGCATGTTCAAGAGTACCTCGCCGCAATCGTACAGCGTTCGACCTATAAGATTCAGTTTCATCAAGTATTTAAGTCGATTGCATATGGAGCACGAAAGCATTATTCCTCAAGCCGTTCAATGGTACCGAACTTATTCCACCCAGTACCTTCGCGCGACGCTTCTTCGTACTCTTACTTTGCCAAACTGTACACACTCAATCACTTGGCGTCCTTTGCAAACACGCCGGGGCCCATGGGAGACGGAATGGTTGTACTGAGTGATTTAAAGGCAATGCTAACCCTGCTGGGATTGTCAGACGATTCTCAAAGCATGCTTGTGCGGCAGATGGTGAATTCAGACCTCATTGAAGCTGATGTGCGTCAAAAGGAGAATGAAGCCGCTTGGCGGGCAATGCGAATCACCTCGTTTGGCCTCTATGCAATTAGGCAACTCGTTGGCAAGATGGCCTACATCGAAGCGGTGATGTTAGATACTCCATTGTCCGACAGTAATGTGAAGCGCCAACTTGCTGTCGCTTATCACGAGGGCGCGAAGCCATCGCTGGGGATTCGGCTTCAGTGCGCGAGGATGTTCCTTGAGCTCATGTCTGGAATCGAAGTAGGAGAACAGAGGCGCGTCCAGTCTGCAGGATTGAGCGGCCGGTGCCCGCCGATGATGGATTTGATTGCAAAGTTGGCTGAGCCAGATTTGGCACGAATCGCGGACATGGTTGAGCACCCAGGAACTAGCGTTTCGTACTGACTACGAGCAGGGTGGGCAGAGTGGCATGCCATGCCTCTCACTTCCGTTCTTCCGCACAGTCGCTCCCCCTGGCAGGTGGCCCGAACCCGTGCCCCTGACCTGACCGGCTTTGCGGGCAGGTCGGGGTTCTGCGTGGTTGATCTTCATCCCCCGCCGTCCGGGCCCGGAGAGCCTGTGGGGGGATAGGGGCGGCGAGTCCCTCTCGGAGGGAGCGGTCGGTGAACTTGTGGCCGTGAGAGGGTCTGGATGGGGCAGGTGGCCCGACTCTTGTGCCACGACTGACGGCTCTGGCAGGTGGCCCGAACCTCGTGCCCCTGACCTGTCCGGCTCTGCGGACAGGTCGGGGTTCTTTGCGTTGCCGCCCGGTGGCCGGAACCCACCTCCGCAGTCGCTCATCGCCAGCATCACATGACCTTCCATAGTCTTGTCTGCACATCTGGAGACCAACACATGCTGCGTCCCATCGTGGTTCTGGCGTTCCTCGCCGCGTGCATGCTCGCGTTCCTTCCAGCCTGCAAGAAGACCCCGCCGGCCGATCCGTACGCGGCGATGCGCCCTCGCGTATTGCAGTACATCCACGATCACAGCCCTCCCGCCGAGGTGAAACAGTACATCGACGCCAAGTACGCCACCGCCGCGGCCACCGCTGAAGACACTTTGACGAAGGCCGCCAGCGCAACGCCCAAAGGCTATGAAATTGGTTTTCCAATTTATTACCGCGCGGTGACGCTGGATATCTTGATATTGGCAAAGGACGACAAGCGGACCGACGTGCTTAGGTTCTTCCAGTCGCTCCCGGACCCAAGCCCGGGTCCGTAGGACCGCGTGGCGCCTACGCACAACAGAAGGCGAAAGCCGAAAACTCCGATGATCGGCACCCCGTCCACCTCATTGCCCACCGTCACCTCCACATTCCACCCGCTCCACCCCCATCCCCCCGCACTACCCTTAACCCCGGCATGGCCACTCCCACCGCCGACCCCCCAACCCCCCCGTCCCGCCCGCTCACCCCGTGGTGCGCCGCGACCTCCTTCCTCGCCGTCCTCGCGGCTCTGCTGGGTGTCGCCCTCTCCATCACCGGCATGGCCATCGCCGCCTCGCGCCCGCCCGCGCCGGCACCCATCCCAAACTTAGTGGGTTTGGACACCCTCATCCTCGTGCTCGTGTGCGCCGCCCTCATCGCCGCGGCGGTGGCGTTCGCACAGACGCTCATACGCCGACCACTCCTGGGGTTCTGGCGAATCGCGGCATCGCCACCGAGTACAAACGTGGGCCTGGGACTTCCGATGTCCATCGTTCTGACCGTCCTCTGCGTCGGATTGTGCGCGTACTCCCTCGCACTGACGGCTCAGGCTGTGGCCCTTCCGCCCTCGCCCTACGTGCGCAACCCCTTCTCGAGCGTGCCGCTCACGCTCGGCATTACTGCGCAGGCACTGACCAGCCTGAGCTTCCAACTCTTCAACCGCTGGTGGCAAAGCCCGCGTGGAGTGCCACCAACCCCATCGCTCGCGCCAGCGATGTGAGACGGCCGCGCCGAGCCCCTCTCGGAGGGAGCGGTGGATCAAGTGTGGGAACGCAGCCGCCGTCAGCCAAAGCCCCGAAAGAACCTGCGTCCCCAAGCCCGCACCACCCTCCACATACCCTCCCCCCAAAATGTCCCTCCTCCACCACAGCCACCTCGCCCGCCGCCTTCTCGCCTCAGGCTTCACCACCACCGCCTTCATCAGCATCGCCTGCGCCGCAATGGCCGTCACCACCTTCGTGACCAGTCCCCTTTGGCTCTCACCGAAGGAATGGCTGCTCGCCGCCGTCTGCGCCAGCGTGGCCTGCTGTGCCCTCGGCATCCTCGGCGCCTACTCCCTCGGCGGTGAGGCGGCCGTCAAACGCCTCTTCGCTGGCAAGTCGCCCCTACAACGCCCACAACGCACAACCCCTTGTAGCGAACGGCAAGACTCAGTATCGTGACGACTCGGTCGTTGACGTCCGGCAGGGTGGCACGCCTTGCCTTCCCTCGTGCCACACCTTCGCGGCGGCTTCGGGTTGCGAAGCGGTGCTTCAACGCATGCGACTTCCGCCCCTCCCCCGTTCGCAGCCCCGGAGGGGCGCCCGTGTGTAGCCAGGGGTGCAGCGAGCGAGTCTTCGAGCGAGCGAAACCCCTGGAAAAGTCGTCCGCGCAGCGCTTCCACGCGATGCGGCTGCCGCATCGCCGCCGCAACGCGGCAATATCGCGCGTCCACTCTCCAAGAACGAGCCGACGCCAGTGCGCTGCCTCTGGCTCGTGCCACCGCAGATCAGGCTCTGACGATCTCCGTACGCCTGGCTCCCCCCGCAACCCTTGAGCGCCCCATCTTCTTTCGACGGATTCCGTGCGCTCCGCCCCTCCCTTTCACGCTCCCCTGTGTACCGCCCCGTCTTCCTACGGGCCGGCAAGGAGCAGACCCCATGCCCACCACCACGCCGTGGATACTCCTGCGCTGCGCGGCCCTTGCCCCCCTGGCCACCGCCGCCACCCTCCACGCCCAGCCCGTCTCCAACACCCAGCAGGTGCTCGCCCAGTGCGGCACCAACACCTCCGTCCCGCCACCCATCGGCAGCAGCAACACCCTCACCGCCACCGGCACCTGCACCACCACCCAGGGCGGCACCGGCTCGGTCAACGCCGCAACTTCCTACATCCTCGCGGCGGGCGGCGTCGTCCACGTCATCAACACCGCCGACGCGGAAATGCAGACCCACCTCGGCAACCCCGGCGGCGCGCGGGCCCAGGGCGTCGCTGACTTCGCGTACCCCATGAACGACATCATCTTCACCAGCACCGCCAACCCCGCCATGGTCGGCCCCGTAACGGCCAGCCTCAACTTCGTCGTCCAGTTGCACGCGTCGGTGTCCGGGCCGGCCGACCCGATCTCAACCACCCTGCCCCGCTCGTTCAACTCCGTCCGCGCGATCCTGGGCTCCGTCACGACCATCGGCGGCTACGACCTCAGGCCATCAGGGCCCATCACAACCGGCGCGCTCGCGGGGTACCCCAACGACTACTCCCCGCTCCACCTCACCACGCCCTCCCAAACCTTCACGCTCACCCAGCCCGTCACCGTCCAGTTCATCGCCCAGTGCAGCCAGAGCGTCCTCTACAACCCCGTGGCGCCGTCGCCGCGGTCCGGCTCCGCCGACACCGACGTGCGGATCTCCTACCCCTGCGGCACGCCCGTCTTCAACCTCCCCCCGGGCAGCACCGCCAACAGCGTGTCGCTGGGCATCGTGAACAACATCTGGGTCAACGGCCCCTGCGGCCCCACCTGCGACCCCATCGACTTCAACGGCGACGGCCTCTTCCCCGACACCGCCGACATCGACGACTTCCTCTCCGTCTTCAGCGGCGGCCCCTGCTCCACCGGCACCTGCGGCGATATCGACTTCAACAACGACGGCCTCTTCCCCGACACCAGCGACATCGACTCCCTCCTCAGCGTCTTCTCCGGCGGCCCTTGCCTCTAACTGGCCTTCATGATCTCCACCACCTACTCACCTACTCACCTACTCACCTGTTCACCTCTTCACCTGCTCACCCGCCCACCCGCCCACCCGCTCCCCCCTCCCCGCCCACACCCCCGCCCCGCCGACACACTCCAGTTTCACACAAAGCGGACGCCGTCATCCGTGGAGCGAGGCGTCCCGCAATCACCTATTCACTTTGACTCCCCCGGTGCCATCCGTTACATTGCAGGCGAATGGGAGGAGTTCTTATGCGCGTCGCTTCCGCCTGCCTTGTGTTCTGCATCGTGCCCGCCGCCCTCGCCCAGCCCGCCGTCGTGGGCTTGGACGCCAGCCGCGGCGGGGATGCGTCGCTCCAGTTTGGTTCAGGCATGACGCAGCTGCGCAGCGGCTTGCTCGCTGCCTTCCCGTCGATGACCTTCCGCAGCATTGCCACGCTCACAGCGCTGAACCCGGCGACAGACGACGTCGTCTTCTTCTCGTCCGCCCGCGCCGGCACCACCGCCATCACGCCCCTCTCCACCCAGGAGAAGCAGATCCTCCTCGCCTTCATCTCGGCCGGCGGCGGCGCCCTCCTCTTCGTGGACAACGACACGTTCGCCGGCGCAGGCTCCGACGCGGTCAATGAGTCCATGCTCGACCCCTTCGGCCTCGACGCCCTCGGCACGGGCGCGCCCTGGGAACGCTCCGCGCACGTCGCAAACCCCGGCGCCTCACCCGTCACCTCCGGCCCCTTCGGCACCGTGACAAGCTTCAGCGTCGGGTGGACGGGCTGGTTCAGCGCCCTGGGCCCCTACGCCAGCAGCCTCGCAACGCTCGTGGACAACAACCAGCCCTGCCTCGCCGTCATCCCCTGCAACGCCATCGCCCCGGGCAGCGGGCCCGTCGTGCTCTTCTCAGACTCCACGATGATCAGCAACGGCTTCCTCACCGCCGCCAACCTCATGCTCGTGAGGAACGCGATGGCCTACGCGTCGCAGACGTGCGGCCCCACCTGCGACCCCATCGACTTCAACGGCGACGGCCTCTTCCCCGACACCGCCGACATCGACGACTTCCTCTCCGTCTTCAGCGGCGGCCCCTGCTCCACCGGCACCTGCGGCGATATCGACTTCAACAACGACGGCCTCTTCCCAGACACCAGCGACATCGACAGCCTCCTCTCCGTCTTCTCCGGCGGCCCCTGCCTGTAGACTGTCCGGGAATCACGCGTGCATCAGCGCTGCGTGCAAGCAGGAAGCGGGGTTAGCCCGACGCCCCGCGCCGCCCAACATCCCGGGATGCTCCCCTTGAGAGGCGTTGACCGCCAACACCCGAACTCCCCCGGGTATTGGCTTGACACGACCTCCCCTGAAGCGGTAACGTGCGCAGGGCACCCAACGCGGAGCGGTCCATGCACTCCACCACAAGCAAGATGCAAACCGCCAAGGCCGCACCACGCCGTACACCCCTGGGCCGCCGGGCCGCAGTGGCTGCGGTGCTGGGCGGAGCAGTGGGGGGGGTGGCCCAGCCGGGGCTTGGGCAGAACATCCCTTGGATCGGCGCCACAGGCAACTGGAACACCGCCGCCAACTGGCAGGGCGGCAACATCCCCGACACCGCGACGGAGATCGCGGTGCTGGACGGGGCTTCCCCTTTCACCGTGTCTCACAACGTGTCAACCACAGTCGGAGAGGTCCAGCTGCTCCCGGCCTTCGCGGCGCTGTACATCAACGCCAACACAACGCTCACCCTCGCATCGGGCAACCTGATGAACAACGGCGTCATCCTGGTCAACCCGACGGCCTGGCCGTTCAACAGCACGACCATCGAGCTCGCCGCGAGCGGCACCATCAGCGGGACAGGCACCGTCGTGCTGAACGCGTCAACCTCCTGGGCCACCGCCCAGCTGCGACACTCATCCCCCTCGCACGTCACGACGATCGCCGCCAGTCAGACCATCCGCGGCACAGGGCAACTGGTCGGCGGAACAATCATCAATGACGGTGCAATCCGCGCGGATGTCAACGGGCGCTCGCTGAACCTGCTGGCCGTGCTGTCGGGGCAAGGACAGTTCGTCGCGGAGAACGGAGGAATCCTCGCGCTGTCCGGCGTGCGCGCCAGCGGCGTGACGTTTGCCGGCCTCAACGCCGGACGGGTCCAGTTCCGCACCCAGTGCTCCACGACAAGCACGACACTGAGCGGTGCGTCAGAGCTTGACGCCGGAACAGTCCTGAACGTTTCCGATGGCACGCTGACGAACAACGGAACGATCACGGTGAACCCGACAGCGGGCGGCGTCAACTCAACCCTCTGGTTCTCAGTGGACGGATCATTGGTGGGAACCGGGGCCGTCACGCTGAACGCAAATCCGACATGGACCTCCGCGCGGCTGTACCACACCGGCTCGCACGTGACCACCATCGGTGAGAACCAGACAATCCGGGGTGTCGGACAGCTGGAGAACGGAACGTGGGTGCTCGACGGCACAGTCTCGCCGGGCACGACCAGCGACCCCACCGGGGTCATCCGGGGTCAGGCCTGCACGATCCGATGCAACCCCACCGCCCGCCTCGAAGTCGACATCGGGGGCACCGCCCCCGCGGAGTACGACGCCATCTCCGGCACCGGTACCCTCATGCTCGGCGGCACGCTCACAGTGAGCCTGATCAATGGATTCTCGCCCGCGTGCACGTGCGATGAATTCACAGTGCTCACCGGCACGAGCGTGATCGGCGCGTTCGATCAAGTGAACTTCCCACCAGGCAGCGCCGGGCACGTGCGATACGAGCCCACCCGCGTGGCAGCCTTCTTTGGCCCCACCTGCGACCCCATCGACTTCAACGGCGACGGCCTCTTCCCCGACACCGCAGACATCGACGACTTCCTCTCCGTCTTCAGCGGCGGCCCCTGCTCCACCGGCACCTGCGGCGACATCGACTTCAACAACGACGGCCTCTTCCCAGACACCAGCGACATTGACAGCCTCCTCTCCGTCTTCTCCGGCGGGGCATGCGTGTGAGCTTTGCATGCCGCAGTTCTTCTAGCCCGCGGAGGCGAGGGCCAAGTGCACTCTTCTATTGACTCAGAGTTTGGCGAGTGCCCCTTCGTCGTACCCGCGGCGCAGGTTGGCAAAGAACCACTCTCTGTCCAGGAGTCGGACGGTGATATCGGGGTTCTCTCGGACGACGTAGATTGCACGGTCTGAAAAGCCCGTAAGGCTGGCAAAGAGCAGCCCGTGACGTACGCTGGACTCCTCAGTGAACTGCCGGGCCATCCGGATGGCTGACGTGACGGGCTTTGCGCCCACGGCATTCCCAGGAGAGTAGTTGCGGGCTTCCACCACGTACTTGTCCCCTTCCAGCGAGGCGGTCATGATGACGCCGTGTGCGGTTTTCAGTCTGGAGCAGTCCTTGCAGTAGCCTGATATGGCCACAAAGATAAGGTCCTCAAAGTACCATCCGGGCACAACTTCGATGGGCAGCTTTGCGGACAGCACCCTTTTGATGATACTCTCTGCGGATTCGAGCTCCTGGATGGGGTCGGGGATAATGCTATCGATGTCATCGACTTTCTTGTTGTTTATGTATATCTTGGCTTTCCGCAATTGCTCTTTCGAGATGCTCGCATTCCGGAACTCGACGTCATGCACCTTGGCCCCTTCAAAGCTGGCTTTGAAAAGGTCGGCATCGGTAAAGTCATCTCTGTACAGCTTTGAATTGGAGAAGTTGGCGCCGCGCAAGTCTGCCCCTTTGAAGGAGCTGTCCGCGACGGTCATGTTCGACATGTCCAGCCCCGGGATGGCGGCCTGATCCATGTTGGCGTGCACGATGATCGGCGACAGGCGAGTGTGGTCATTGCGCCATTCGTTCCATTGCTGGACGTCCTGGTTCATGTCTAGTGCACGCAGTTGCTCCCGTACCTGTTCTTCTGCGGGAAGCTTGACGCGTCGCAGTGCCAGTAGGACGGTGAGCACTCCCAGGATGGCAAAGAGCGCGGAGAGAACCGGGAGGGTGGCCATCACCCGGGCGACTTCGGGGTTGGCCGTAACATCTGCGGAAGCAAGTGTGGCAATCGGTGCATGAAGTGCGATCACGCTTTCACCTCCAGGGATACATACCCGATTGCGATCGCGAGGCCGCAGCAATAGTAGCTTGCGCAGATATAATATATAGCAGAAACACCGGTAGAGTGCTGGGCGAGTGAGCCAAGCAGCAGGCAGCAGCACCACATGAACATCGCGCCTACAAGGAACATGACCTGGAGGATGAGCGGGTCGACCCGATAGACCAGTGCACGGAGATGATTGGGCACTGGTACGGTGACGCGCTGTGGTGGTTGAACGGCTTTGCCGGAGTGCACTTGCCCGATAAGACTGAGCAGCCCTTGTATGGTGTTGGTGAACACAACGCCAAACGACCATAGGGCCGTCTCTGCCGCCAGTTCTTCAATAATAGTTGGGGAAGGAAAGGCGATCCTCTTGAACACGACGAGGACACCGATCACGATTAACAAGAAGAGCAGGGTCGCAATCGTTTCTTGTTTCATGCTTGAAGCCGTGGGGAGCCAGAGAAACTCAAGGGGACGCTTGCTGCATGCTACATGCAACCGTCTCCCCTGTCAAGGGATTGGTGGTGGAGCCCTGTTTCGTGACACGCGACCGATCGTGGTCGGGTGCTGCTCTCACGCGCTGTGTTGTGGTTGTTGTGGCCGAAAAGCCGCACTGCTGAGGAGCAAGGAGGGTTGGCAAGTGCGGTGTGCCAGAGGCCTGCGCCTTGGAGCTCTGTCGATCTCTGCCGAATTGGAGATGATTTCGCTGGGGAGGTTCCCGACACGAAATCGATTCCCTCCTCAACGTCATCTCCCGCGGCCCCCACTTCGAACGAACCTTTGTGTGCTCCACCTGCTCACCTGCTCACCTGTTCACCAGGCGCGCCCACGACAGCTCCCTCACCTTGCAGTAGCCCCCTGCCCCATTCGTCCCATCCGCCCTGTGCACCACGCAGGACCCGTGGCTCGGCCTGCCCCCGCGCCTGCCGTGACCCCTCCGCCAGATTCCCAAGAAAATCTGCCGCAGTCTTTCCAGCCCTTTCCTCACCAATCCAGTAAATACCGACCACCCCCGTGCGCACAAAGCAAGGCGCGACCCGGAGAGAGGGAGGAGCATCAAAGTTTGCCCCGTCCCTTCGTCCATCCCTATGAGAAACACCGTGAGCCCCAGCCGCCGGAACCACCCCTCGCCCGCCACAGCGCAACCCCCAAAAACACCCGTTATCGGCCCACCGGCCTATGCAAAAAGGCCTGAAAAAACAGCACTCCCAAAAACCCCCGGGAAAAAGGCGACCGCGCAGCTACACACAGCTGCGCAGCAGCAGGATGAGCAGGATGAGCGGAATCGGAACGCCCAGCGCCCACAGCAGAATCGCAGGCCGCACTTTCCCTTCTCGAACGCGCATGGTGCCCTCCTGGTGGTTGAACAACAGGAAATCTGCACCCCCCGCCCGCCGGCAGGTTCATGCCCGCATGAAAATGCCCTCGCCCTACCCCGCCCGCTCGACAACCCGGAACCGGTACATCGTCCTGTTCACCGGCGCCTTCCCGTCCGGCCGCGCACGAGGAAGCCATTCGCTCCACGCCTCCGCGGGCTCCGGCCACGCCGGCACCGAAACCCCGAACGCCTCCTCGACCTCGCCCACCTTGAACCGCACCACACGCATCCCCCGCTCAGACCTCAGCGGCACCTTCCCGCGGATGAACCACCGCCCCTCCTCCGACCTCGGCGCTCCCTCCAGAAACTCCCCACGCTGCTCAAACCGTTGCACGCCCCCCTGCACCGACGCAAACGCAATCCACGCCTCGTCCTTCTTCCAACCCGCCGCCTCCGCCACCCCCTCCGGACCCCGCACCTCGACCTCGATGTCCATGCACCTGCCCCGGTACGTGGGCTCCACGTCCGCCCCGAACCGGCACAACCCCAGCACCACCAGCGAAAGCACCACCACCGCCCCCAGCCCCACCACACCCTGCGCCCAGAACGCCGAATACCACCTCGCCGCGCACACCCGCCCCGACACCAGCCCCACCAGCAGCCCGACCACCGCGCCCACCAGCATCATGAGCGCCATGAAGTACCCCGAGTTCCCCTCCCGCGAAGAAACCGAGTACCAGTGCACGCACTTGTCGCTGATGAACAGCCCCGCCCCGCCCCCCGCCGCGCCGCACAGCACACCCGTGATGACCGTCCAGACCCAGCTCATCGAAACTCCTCCTCCGGCGTCGGCGCCGGCTCCACGATGCAAAGCCCATGCACCGGCGCCAACCGCCCCCGAACATGCGCCCCCAGCCCGTCATACGCGCCCACGCCCACCTCCCGGCACGCAAACCCGACCTGATCCACGTCCGCCGCCACCACGATCGCCACCTGCACCCCATTCGCCCCGCGCACGCCCCGCACCGCATCGATACACCGCCGCACGCCCAACGTCACCGTCGCGTCCACCGGGAATGACTGCGCCCCCTCCGCCCCCGCAGCCGCGTCCGCCAGCGACATCGCCGCCGCCCGCAGCACACCCGCGCACGCCGATGGAGTCCTGATCCGCCACTCACCCTTCCACGCCGACGCCTCCACCCCGTCGCACAGCGCAAGCACCGCCCGATCCTCCAGCGCCATCGCCGCCCGGCGCAGCACCCGCGCACCGACCAGCACCTGCGCCCACAAGGGCAACCCCGCCAGCGGATCTTCCATCCCCCTGAATGCGACAACCACCCACCCAGGCGCTAAGGCACCAGCAGCACCGCCACATGGTTCAGGTTTGTCCCCGTCGGCCCCGTCGTCACCAGCCCGCCCACCCGCCCGAGCGCCGCGGTCGAATCATGCCGCCGCAGAGCTTCCCCCAGGTCCACCCCCGCCCCCAGTGCCCGCCCCGCCGTCCCCTCGTCCACACACGCCCCCGCATGGTCCGTCGGCCCATCCCGCCCATCCGTGGACAACGCCAGCAGCGTCCACCGGGGCAACCGCAGGTGCACCGCCGCCCACAACGCCAACTCCTGACTCGGCCCTCCCACACCCGGCTCGTCACAATCCCGCGTATCCACCGTCCACTCGCCCCCCATCACGACCGACCCCGTGCACCCCGCCAACCGCCTTGCCGCACCCGCAGCGCACCCCTCCACATCCAGCAGTTCAGTCACCCCAACGTTCTCCGCCCTCAGCCGCTCCACAACCGCGCCCGCCACCATCCTGTTGCTCGCCACAACCCGGGTGCGGCAGTGGGAGAGGTCCGCAACCGGCCGCACCGGCGCAGCCCGCAGGTAACGTTCGATCGCCCCCAAACCATACCGCCGGGCAACCGCAAGGGCATCATCCCGGCTCGTCGGGTCCGCCACCGTCGGCCCCGAAGCAATGTCATGGAGCGGATCCCCGATCACGTCGGAAAGCACAAACGTCACCACCCGCCTCGGCGCCGCCAGAGCCCCCAGCCCCCCGCCTTTCAGCGTCTCGCAGTGCCGCCGCACGCAGTTGAGCTCGTAAATACTCGCCCCCGCCCGCTGCAGCGTCCTCGTCGCCTCCACCAGGCCCTCAAGCCCCAGCCCCGGCAACGGAGAACACAAGTGCGCCGAAGCACCCCCGGAAAGCAGCACGGCAAGCACCGCACCACGCGGCAGCGACCTCACCCAGCCCGCCAGCCGCTCCGAAGCGTCGATGTTCCGCGCCGTCGGCAGCGGGTGGTCGCACGCAAAGACCGGCCCCGGCAGCGACCCCCAGAACGGATCGCCCGCGTGCTCGGGCAAGGTCGTCGCGAAAGAATGCGTGACGCGCCGCCCCAACTCCTCGAAGGCAGCCCCCGCCATCGCCAGCGACGCCTTGCCGACAGCCAGCAGGGCAACCGGCCCTTCCCCTAGGTCCCGCGTCATGCCCGCCCGCCGGACCGCCCCGCCCGCATCGGCGGCCCGCAGCGCCACATCGATGATGTCCCTCACCACGTCCTTACTCATTGGGCACAAGGTCCACCACCACAGGCATGTGGTCCGTGGCCTCCGCACTGTCGCTGGCCGTCAGGCCGGCGCGTGCCAGGGCCGCGTCCGAGAGCCGGCTGGTGTCAAGCACAAACGCATTCACCGCCCGCGCGGAACTGTCGCTGTACAGCAGCCAGTCCAGCCGCCCGGGAGTAAACGCATTGCCGTTCTCGCTCCACGTGAGGTACGTCGCATCTCCCAGCGTGCGGGTCGGCGCGGCGGACAGGTCAGACTGGTCGTTGTCGATTCGTGCCCGGAGTATGTCCAGCGGTTCCCGGCTCCCCACCAGGTTCATGTCGCCTGCGATGACCCGGATGGCGTCCCTGGGCGCCTTGGACCCGAAGATGGCATTGATCGCCCTGGCCTCTTCGCTGCGCCGCACGTCCTCGGTGCTGGAGGCCGATCCGCCGGACTTGAGGTGCGTGCTGCTGAGCATGATCACACCCTGGGGGGTGTCGGCGAGCGCAATGGCCGCGCGGATCGGCTTGCCGGCGTTCACGGCGCCCTGGGGCACCTTGGGCCGTTCGTCGGACTCAGCCACCAAGGCGTACCGGCTGACCACGGCGACACCGCCGCCGTTCTGCACCGTGTCAGCGATGGCAACCACGTGCCAGCCGTCCTGATCATCCGGGATCATGGAATTGAACCAGTCGGCGATCTCAGCCTCCGAGCGCGACTCCCATTCCTGGACGAGCACAATGTCCGGCTGGAGGGCCCCCAGGATCCGCTGGAACACCTGCGGCTTGGCGTTGGGGCTGGACTTCAGCACGTTGTACGACATCACGCGGATGGCCCTATCGGGCTTGGCCGGGACAGCGATGTCAGCCCGGGGCTCGTCCTGCGCGGGCGAGTTCTCAAACGAAAACACCGGGCTCCACGCGTCCGGGGCGCCCGAGGCGTCCAGCGTCGCAACCGCGCCGCGGGCTGCGCCGGTCGAGAGCAGTCCCTTCTTCGTGCAGCTCACTTCCCCACGCGGGGTGCGGCTGATCCGGGCCTCGTACCAGTCGCTGGCGTACGTGGGAGTGCAGGCAAAGTCCCAGTCGTACGCGCTGGTACGCGTGCCTGCATCGCCGTCATAGCTGTAGATAACAGACCCGCGCCCAGGCTTGCCCTCCGGCGTTCGTGGGCTGAACTGGGCCTCGATATCCACGCCCAGCGTCACGCTCCCCAGCACCACTTTCCGCCCGGTGCGCGCGTCGCTGTCGGCGTCAAGCAGGATCGAGGTCGGGTGGTCCGCAGACTGCAGCGTGTAACGCTGATCTGCGACCATGAATCGGAAGTACGCGTGAGCTGCGTCTGAAGTCGCCACGGTCGAGCCCTTCCAGTCGCTGGTGTCGCCGTCAAGCGTGATCGCGTGGGCAGGTTCGGCAGCAGCCGGGGTCGCGGCGGCGGCCTTCGCCGGCTGGGCAGCTTCCGGGGAGGCTTCACGGGAGACATCACGCCGCTGGGGCGGTGCCGTGGGGATCACCACCCGCGGGCGGGGCTGGGCGGTCGTGGAAGTGGACCTGGCCTCCCCTGCGCAGCCCACGAGCAGCGTGGTGGTCAGGAGGAGGGCGGCGCGGAGAGGGGCGGATTGGAAGGGGAGCGTCATGGGGGGATTATCCGGGGGCTGGCGCATCGACGCGGGGAGGGCACGGGAGCGTGCGGCGAGGGGGACGGTGCCGCGATCGGGGGTCATTCGTCGGGCGTGCGCAAGTCGGGTTTCTGCAAGATTTTGTCAAGGAGGCCCGATCCGCGGGGTGGTGGGCGACGATAGGTTTATGGGGCCGCGCATGGTGTGTGCGTGCGCTGCACCGTTGATCGCGCGTGCGTCTGTGCGCCCGCGCGGTGTTGCACGGACGCCACGGGGGTGGTGCGGCGCCTTCCCGGCGCTGCGTTTCACTGCACGGGTGGTCGTCCGGGTGCAGGAGGACGCCATGCTCAGCGCTCTTGTCCGGTCGCACGCGGTTCTGAACTTCAACCCCGAGTGGGGCTCCGGCGGCCCGGTCCGTTCGGCGGACCTGCTGGGCGCGATCGAGGCGCGTCTCGACCGGCGGCGCTTCCAGGACCAGCACTGGACGGGCACGTTCTTCGAGTACCTGGACATCTGCGCGATGAACCCGTCGGTGGTGCGCAACGCGTACCAGCGCATGTACGACGCCATCCTGTCGCAGGGGTTCGAGAGGACGAAGCTCTTCAAGAAGGAGTGCGTCCGGTACCATTTCTTCGGAGACCCGTTCGATAACGGGCAGGACGCGATCTTCGGGCTGGACATGGCCCTGATGACGCTGGTGGACTTCCTGCGTTCGGCGGCGGAGGGGTACGGGACGGACAAGCGGATCCTGCTGCTGCACGGCCCCGTGGGGAGCAGCAAGAGCACGATCGCGCGCCTGATGAAGAAGGGCGCGGAGCACTATTCGCGGACGCCCGAGGGCGCCCTGTACTCCTTCTCGTGGATGCTGGACGAGCACTGCGAGGTGGCGCCGGTGCACGGGGACTCGAGGTCGGCTGTCAAGACGCACGAGTTCCGGTGCCCGATGCACGAGGAGCCGCTGGTGCTGATCCCGCGGGAGGCGCGCGCCGACGTGCTGGCCCGCCTGAACGAGGCGTACAAGCCGAAGCACCACGGCGGCAAGCTCCGGGTGGTGGGGGACCCGGACCCGTTCTGCCGGAAGGTGCTCGAGGACCTGATGGCGTTCTACGACGGTGACTGGCGGAAGGTGATGGACCACGTGCGGGTGCGCCGGATCGTTCTTTCCGAGAAGGACCGCGTGGGTATCGGGACGTTCCAGCCCAAGGACGAGAAGAACCAGGACTCGACGGAGCTGACCGGTGATATCAACTACCGGAAGATCGCCCAGTACGGGAGCGACAGTGACCCGCGCGCGTTCAACTTCGACGGGGAACTCAACATTGCCAACCGCGGCATCTGCGAGTTCATCGAGGTGCTGAAGCTGGACGTGGCGTTCCTGTACGACCTGCTGGGCGCAAGCCAGGAGCACATGATCAAGCCCAAGAAGTTCGCCCAGACGGCGATCGACGAGGTGATCCTGGGCCACACCAACGAGCCCGAGTACAAGCGGCTGCAGTCCAACGAGATGATGGAGGCGTTCCGCGACCGCACGGTGAAGATCGACGTGCCGTACAACATCCGGCTGGACGACGAGGTCCGGATCTACCAGAAGGACTTCAACGGGGCGAAGATCAAGAGCATCCACATCGCGCCGCACACGCTGGAGGTGGCGGCGATGTGGGCGGTGCTGACCCGCCTGGAGGAGCCCAAGAAGGCCGGCCTGACGCTGCTGCAGAAGCTGAAGCTCTACAACGGCAAGTCGATCCCGGGCTTTACCGAGGACAGCGTGCGCGAGCTCAAGGAGGAGGCCCACCGCGAGGGCATGAACGGCATCAGCCCGCGGTACATCCAGGACAAGGTGAGCAACGCGATGGTGTCTCGCCAGGCCATCGAGGAGAAGTGCATCAACCCGTTCATGGTCATGAACGAGCTGGAGGGCGGCCTCTCGCACCACTCGCTCATCAGCGACGAGAACACGAAGAAGCGGTACCGAGAGCTGCTCGCGGTGGTGAAGGAGGAGTACGAGGACATCATCAAGGGCGAGGTGCAGCGGGCGATCTCTGCCGACGAGGACGCCATCCGCCGGCTGTGCACCAACTACATCGAGAACGTCCGGGCCTACACCCAGAAGGAGCGGGTCAAGAACCGCTACACGGGACGCGACGACGAGCCGGACGAGCGCCTCATGCGGTCGATTGAGGAGAAAATCGACATCCCCGACAGCCGCAAGGACGACTTCCGGCAGGAGATCATGAACTACATCGGCGCCCTGGCCCTGGACGGCAAGAAGTTCGAGTTCAACACCAACGCGCGGTTGTACCGGGCGCTGGAGCTCAAGCTGTTCGAGGACCAGCGCGACACCATCAAGCTCAAGAACCTTGTCTCCAGCGTCGTGGACGACGAGACGCAGCAGAAGATCGACGTGGTCAAGCAGCGCCTCATCAAGCAGTTCGGGTACAACGAGACCAGCGCGACGGACGTGCTGAACTATGTCGCGAGCATCTTCGCGAGGGGTGACAGCAAGGGCCGGTAGTGCACCCGTTGATTCTTGAGCCACGGGCACGGCGGGCCGGCCGGGCCCGTGGCGTTTGTCGACCGGGCGGCGGAGCGGCCCGCGGCCCCGCAGCGACCCCTGCGCGGGGGTACGCTCCTGCCCCGTGCGTACACCGCTGCGCCACAACCTCCGCTGCTCTGTCATTGATGGCACCTGCTACATGGTGATGTACGGGCTTGCGGAGACGTTTTTCCCGTTGTTTGTGCTGGAGTTGTACGGGGCCGAGGTTGCCAGCGGGCTCATCGTCACGGTGCCGCTGCTGGTGGCGAGCGTGCTTCAGCTGGCCTCTCCGGTGCTGGTGCAGCGACTGAGGTCGTACAAGGCGGCGGTGGTGGTGTGCGCCGGGCTGCAGGCCGTGGCGTGCCCCCTGCTCGCGGCAGTTGCGTTCACAGGTCATGCGCCGCTCTGGCTCACCTTCCTGCTCGCATCCATGTACCACGCGGGGGCCATCGTCGGGGGGCCGCCGTGGACCGCGCTCATGAGCATCCTGGTGCCGGCACCGATCCGTGCGAACTTCTTCGCGCGCCGCCTGCGGACGCTGCAGATCGGCGCCGTGGTGGCGGTCATCACCGGCGCATCGCTCCTGGATTCGGCGCCACGGATTGTGGGAGCCGCGGCCGGAGTGTGGGGAGCCTTGAACGCGTGGAAGGACCACCCGACGCTGCCGGTGTTCGGCGTGCTGTTTGTGCTCGCGGGGGTGGCGAGGGCGGTGTCCACAACGTACCTTGTCCGCCACATGGAACCCCGGGAGGCCATCGAACGCCACACGGTGCTGACCGCGGGGCAGCTGGTGGAACGGATGAGGCACGGGGGTCGGTGGCGGCTCATCGGCGTGATCGTGGTCTTCTGGGCCTGCGCCATGGTGGGCTCGCCGTACTGGGCGGCGTACGTGCGCGGGGTCGCGGGGCTCTCGTTCCTGGCATGGGCCGGCCTTGTCGTGCTGTGGTTCCTCGGGAGGGCGGTGGCGGTTTCGGTGGTGGGGGAGGCGGTGTCGCGCTACGGGCGGAGGAAACTCCTGGTCGGCGCCGCGCTGTTCATGGCGCCCATCCCGGCGTTGTGGGCGCTTTCGGTGGAGCCTGTGTGGCTGGCGGTCGCGCAGCTTCTGGCCGGCATGTCCATCGCGGTGTGGGACCTGTCCACGTTCCTGGTGACGATGGAGACGTTCGACGAGCAGGAACGCACGAGCCTCCTCAGCAAATACGGGCTGCTGCAGTGGAGCGCAGGAACGGCGGGCTCCTTCGTGGGCGGGGCTGTGCTGGACGCGGGCGGCAGGGGGAGGGCGGCATTCGTGGCTGTATTCCTTCTGTCGTCCTTCCTGCGGTTCTTCGCGGCGTTCGTGCTGGCGAGGACGCACCGGTCCGGCTTTCCGGAAAAGGGAACGTGACCGGTGGGCGGCTCCCCGCGCGGGGGGGCCGGGGAAAAGCGTCTTACCGCGGTCTGGGCCGGATGACGGGGCACAGCCCCATGAGAAGGCAGACCAGGCCCTGCATGGTGTTGTTGACGTAGAGCGTCTCGAACGCGGCCGCGAAGCACAGCGCAGTCAGGGCGAAGAGCGGCGCTGCGCTGTAGGTGCCAAGGTCTTCCGTCCATGACCAAGGCCCGATACGGCCCCGGCCCGCGCCCCAGAGCGCGCAGGCCCAGGCGGCCAGGAGCAGGCCGCCCCCGACCAGGCCGGTGGTGGCCAGCGCGTGGAGGGGAGTGTTGTGGGCGGTGGCGAGCTTCTGGAGACGGAACTCATCGAGGGTGACCGCCCGCTCGTGCGCGTATTCCTTGACGAGGGGGAAGAACGAACCGGCGCCGTGCCCCTGGATGGGCGCGGCCGCGAAGGCATGGACGGCCGCGCGGGCCGCGATGACGCGGGCTCCGATGTCGGAGTTGGCGTCGCCCTGCTGCGCGATGCGGGTCAGTTCATCGCGGGCGAGCGCCGCGCGGGAGGAGAGGGTGCGCCCTGCGACCGACCAGAAGACGGCGGCGAGGGCGACAAGCGCGACGGCGGTCATGAGCGATGTGCGTCTGCGGGAGAGGCGGGCCCGCTGGGAATCCGTGGATCGGGTGCGTGTGAGCGCCCGGGTGAGGGCGATGCCCGCGGCGACGGCGGTGAGCGCGCACGCCGCGAGCATGGAGCCGCGGGAACCGGTCATGAGCAGGGCCAGCCCTGCGGTGAGGCTACCCGCGATGCCGGCGAGTCTCCTCCAGCCCGTGCCCATGAGCGCGGGACCAATGTGGAGCCCCAGGCTCGCTGCGCACATGACGCCGCCGGCGGCGGGCTGGTGCCACCAGCCGCTGATGCGGGCCAGGGGATCCGGGGCGGGCGGGTGGGAGAAGAGCGTGCCGCCGGAGCGGACGGCGAAGTACTCGGCGAGTTGGGCGGCGTGTGCGCTGAGGAACCCGGCACACAGGGCGGCAATGAGCCAGGGCCTGCGGTCGAGGACGGGCCAGACGGCGAGCGCGAGCCACATCCAACGTGCATAGCCGGCCTCGTGCCAGCCCGCGGTGCGGTCGGGGCTCCAGGTGATCGACACGATGAGCCAGAGGAGCCACGCCGTCGAAGCAATGGCGAGGGGTTGCCTAAGGACAATGGGGACGCCCCGCCACACGAAGGGCAGGCGGAGGATCCAGCACGCCAAGAGCGGGAGGGCCCCCAGTTCGACGAGGAAGACCGGGCCGGCGGCGGAGAAACACGCAACGGCTGCGAGCGCGACGTGGGAGGAGTACCCCAATCTCCCGAGTGGGCTTTCAAACTGCCCCGCATGCGAAGTAAGGGATATGTTAGGGTCGATCCACCAGCCATCGAGCAATCTGGCGGTCCAGGCGGGGGGTGCGGGGGCTGTAGGCGTAGGGTCGGGCATGGGTCGCGGTGGGGAGTCGTAGGCGTGACAGGGCGGTGACGGGGGTGGGACGGAACCCGCAACTGTTGGCGGGCGTCTGTGTATGAGAGTGTCGATAGATACGCTCGGGGAGACGTTCCAGGAGGCGCAGCATGGATCAGGTTCGCAGGGTCGTGACGCGGGCGGGTCGGCGGCTCATGTTCAACTCATTCCTGCAGCACGCGTCTCTCACGCTGACGGGGGCGATGGTGCTGGCGATCATCGCGCGCCTGGTGGAGCGGGTGTTCAGCCTGGAGGAGTCCTTCCGCCCGTACTGGATGTGGGCGTTGGTGGGCGGCGGCGTAGCGGCGCTGGTGGCGGCGTTTCTCTGGACGTACGCCACGCGGAAGAGCGTTGTTGCCGTGGCGACCGAGGTGGATGAGCGTGCCGACCTGCGTGAGGCGTTGAGCACGGCCCTGTACGTGGAGAAGAGCGGCGACGCGTGGGCGAACGCCATGCGTGAGACAGCGACGCGTGTGGCCGCGGGCGTGAACGTGTCCGGGACCGTCCCGGTGGAGGCCCCGCGGGCGTGGCCGGTGCCTCTGGCGACGCTCATCGGGTTGCTGGTGCTCTGGTACGCGGTGCCGAGCATGGACGTGCTGGGACACCAGAAGGTGCGCACGGCGCAGAAGGAGAAGGAGAAGGAGATCCTGCAGGTGAAGGCCGAGGTGGCCGCCGACCAGCAGAAGCTCAAGGAGATGCTGCAGAAGTCCAACGTCGACTTCCTGAAGGAGGACGCCAACGACAACCCCAACGCGCCGGACCAGAAGGTGCAGGAGAACGACCCCGAGGCGATCAAGAGGGCGGCGATCCGGGACCTCACAAGCCTGACGAACAAGCTCGAGGACGCGCAGAAGTCTGAGAAGTCCATGGAGGCCGACGCGCTCAAGGAAGCTATGGAGCAATTGAAGCAGCCTGGCCCCGGGCCGATGGACGAGATGTCCAAGCAGCTGAGCAAGGGCGACTTCGGGGCCGCGAAGCAGGCGCTGGAGCAGCTCTCCAAGCAGGTGCAGGACGGCTCGATGACCCAGCAGCAGAAGGAAGACATGAAGAAGCAGGCGGAGAACCTGGCCAAGCAGCTGGACAATCTCGCCAAGCAGCAGGACCAGCTGACCAAGAAGCTGCAGGACCAGGGGCTGGACAAGAAGACCGCGCAGGACCTGGCGAAGAAGGCCTCCGACGCGTCGGCGCTCAAGGACGCGATGGACAAGCTGCCGCAGCTCTCGGACGCGCAGAAGGATGCGCTGATGAAGATGGCCCAGTCCGCGAGCAAGAGCAGCGAGGCGTGCAAGAACATGTCGGACGCTGCCAGCAAGATGGCCAAGGGGATGAGCCAGGAGGGTTCCCAGAACGACGCCGCGCAGGCCATGCAGGAGATGTCCAACCAGCTTTCGGACGCCGAGGCGATGCAGACGGACATGGAGAACCTGCAGGCGGCCATGGAGGAGGCCAAGGACCAGCTCGCGAAGCTGGGCGGTCAGTGCAAGAAGGGCGGGGACTCCGGCGAGGGCGAGTGCGAGGGCTCGGGCAAGCTCGGGCAGTGGCGTGAGGGTGATTCGAGCAAGTCCGGCAAGGGCTCGGGCGGTCCGGGCAAGAGCCAGGGCGGGAGGAGCCCCGACGCCCAGGCTTCGGACTACGCGTTCGAGAAGAAGAAGGCGGACGTGAGCACCACGGCCGGCCCGATCATCTCCAGCCGCCTGGTGCAGGGCGATCAGATCAAGGGCGAGTCGGTCGCGGAATTCTCGCAGGCGGTGGAGCAGGGCGAGGTCACAGCGGCCGAGGGCATCGACAACGTCCGGATCCCGCGCGAGATGGAGGGCGCCGTCAAGGCGTACTTCGGCAACCTGAAGAAGAAGGCGGACCAGGCCAAGGACGCCAAAAAGGACGACAAGAAGTAGCACCGAAGCTGCTCCCCATCAGGGACGGACAGGACGGACGTCGCGTATGAGATCTTCAGGTGAGGGTGTTGGCGGGTTGTCACGCCGCCAGGTACTGAAGGCGAGCCTTGGCGCCGCCGCGGGCGTCGCTCTGGTGGGGTGCCGAAGCGGGCGGGCCGCACCGGTGGAGCCGGTGACCCTGTACACCTCGGCGGACGCGTTCCTGGTCCAGCAGGTGACGGCGGCGTTCACGGCAACGTCGGGCATCGCTGTGAGAGCCGTCACGGACAGCGAAGCTACCAAGACGGCAGGGTTGGTGGAGCGACTGGTCGCGGAGCGAGGTTCTCCACGGGCGGAAGTCTGGTGGTCCAGCGAGGTCATGGGCACGGTGTCACTGGCCCGTGCGGGGCTCCTGACGCGCAGTGCGCCCGCCTGTCTTTCGGAGGAGTTCTCCGGGTCATGGCCCGGGGGCGTCTGCGACAGCACGGGGCTGTGGTGGGGGTTCGGCCAGCGGGCCCGCGTCGTGGTGTGGAGCACCAAGCGTGTGGAAGGCGCGAAAGTGCCCCGGTCGCTTGAGGATCTTGCTTCATTCACGCCCGCGGGGCGGGTGGGGATCGCGCAGCCACAGTTCGGCACGACGCGCACACACCTGGCATGGACCGTGGCGTCCATCGGCGAAGAGCGTGCGGGGGCCCTGTTCGCGAGACTGAAGGAAGGTTGCCGCCTGTACCCGGGGAACTCCGCCGTGGTGCGGGCGGTCGCGCAGGGCGAGTGCGATGTGGGGCTCACCGACACCGACGACGTGTGGGCGGGGAGAGCGAATGGTTGGGCGGTGGACGCCGCCTTCGGCGTGGGGGCTGAGCCCGGCAGCCCGCTCCTGGTGCCCAATACGGCGGCCCTGGTGGCCCGCCCGGTGGTGCGGGCGGAAGCACGCTCACTCCTGGACTTCCTGGTGTCCGCCCCGTGCGAACGCATCCTGGCGCAGTCGGAGAGCAGGAATGTGCCCATCCGCCACGGGCTGACGGAGGAACTTCTGAAGTCCCTGCCCGAGCTGTCCCTGCCGGACGAGGTGCGTCGCGCGAACCCGGTCGACTGGAACGCCGTCGGCAACTCGCTCGAGCGTGCCGATGCCTTGATCGCGGCACGGTTCCCGGTCTGAACCCGTGCCTCACGGGAAGACGCCGCTGAGACTGGTGGATTCAGGCGCGTCGGAGAGCATCGCGCGTGTTATCGTCGCGGCCGCTCCCGAAAGCTGCGCCGTCTGCGCGGCGCGTGTCGGCACGGGCCGTGCGCGGGCCTGGGGGCAGGGGGTAAGGGGATGGCCGGGGTGTAAGAACTCACGGCGGGCACCGATGTTGGAATGCCGTGCAGCAATTCCAGAACAGCCCCCGATTCCTTCGCCTGAGGAGCCGAGCAGCCCTGGTGGCCGCGACGCTGACGCTGCAGGCGGTTGTTATCGGGTTGGGTGGGTACCTGACGCTGCGTGCCGCACGCTCGAGCCTCGCCGACAAGGTGGGCGAATCAGCGGCGATGGACAACGCCAGGGCGTGCGAGACATTCGTGAAGGTGCTGCACACGGAAGCGGCGGAGCCGTTCGAGTACGGGTCCTCCGAGTGGGAGCGCGTGCAGAAGCACGTGGAGACGTTCGCGCTGCCCGAGGGGGCGCAGCTGGTGGTGCTGGATGATCACGGGCGTGTGCTCTGCCACCCGCGGCTGATGAACACCCCAGGCCTGCGCACGCTGGACATGGCGGCGCAGGTGGTGCGCCTGGACGGGAGCGATCAGGCGGTGGAACTCTCCCGGGTGAACCCGGGTGAGGTGAAGACGGGTGTGAGCGAGTCGATCAGCGGCAAGGCGTCGGTTGCCGTGGCCTACGTGCCAGACCTGGGCGTGAAGGTGCTGGTGTACCGGCCCCAGGCGGTGCTGTCGGCGGCGGCGGCCCGCATCGGCGGGGGCGTGATCGTGTGGGTGACGGCCTCCGGTCTGGTCCTGCTGGGCGTATCGCTCGTCGGGTCGTCGGTGCTGGTGCGCCGCTACGACTCGATGGTGATGCGGGTGAACGCGCAGCTGGAGCACGAGGTGGAGCGGCGGACCCGCCGGGGCCTGACGATCCGCAACGCGCTCGTGTTCGGGCTGGCCAAGCTGGCGGACTACCGGGACACCGACACGGGGGCGCACCTGGAACGGATCTGCCGGTACAGCGTGGTGCTCGCCCAGGAGCTCGGCGAGCAGTTCCCGGAGGTGGACCACGCGTGGATCGAGCGCCTGCGGGTGGCGGCGTCCATGCACGACATCGGCAAGGTGGGCATCCCCGATTCCATCCTCCTCAAGCCGGGGCGGCTGACGGAGGAGGAGCGGAAGATCATGGAGACGCACCCGGTGATCGGTGCGGACACGCTTCTGGCGGTGCGTCGTCGCGTGGGTGATGACGACCTGCTGACGATGGGCATCCAGGTCGCCCTCTCTCACCATGAGCGGTGGGATGGGACGGGGTACCCGTTCCGCCTGCGGGGCGAGCAGATCCCGCTCGCGGGGCGGATCGTGGCGGTGGCGGACGTGTACGACGCGCTGACATCCCGGCGGGTGTACAAGGACGCGATGGGCCACGAGCAGGCCGTGAGGATCATCACGGACGGGAGCGGCACCCACTTTGACACCAGGGTGGTGGAGGCCTTTGTGCGCGCGGCGGAGCAGTTCAACCAGGTGCGGGCATCCGCGATCAGCGACGTGCCCGAGCGGCCGCGGCTTGAGTCGGTGGCCGAGCGTGCCCGGCTGATCCAGGAGCAGAGCGTGGCCATGCACATGGCTGCGGGGCACGAGGGGCCGCTGCCGTTCGCGACGCCCGAGCGGCGCCGGCACGCGGCATGAGCGGCGGTCCGGCGGGCGGGGCGGGGAGGATCGTGCAATTGTGGAGCACCGGCGGGCCGCCCCGGTGTGGCCGCCCCGGTGTTGCTCGGGCACTTGCGGGTTCGGTGCGGTCCTGATACCTTTGTCTCCGCATGGGAAGCACGCCGGAGCAGGAAGGCCAGCATGAGGAGCCGGGGTTGCCCGCGCCGCGGCGCGGGGGTGAGCCCGGGGCGGACCCGACGGTCATGTCCGGCCCCGACGGGCTGGAGGGCCCCGGGACGAGCCTGGGTCCGTACAAACTCCTGCAGATGATCGGCGAGGGCGGGTTCGGCGTCGTGTACATGGCGCAGCAGACGGCACCGGTGCGCCGGCGCGTCGCCATCAAGGTCGTCAAGCCCGGGATGGACAGCAAGCAGGTGATCGGGCGGTTCGAGAGCGAGCGGCAGGCGCTCGCGATGATGGACCACCCGAACATCGCGCGGGTCTTTGATGCGGGGACGACCGCCAACGGACGGCCTTACTTCGTGATGGAGCTGGTCAAAGGCGTGCCCGTCACGGAGTACTGCGACGACGCGAACCTCACGACGGAAGAACGCCTCCGCCTGTTCGTGACGGTGTGCGACGCCATCCAGCACGCGCACAACAAGGGCATCATCCACCGGGACCTCAAGCCCAGCAACGTGCTGATCACGCTGCACGACGACAAGCCGGTCGTCAAGGTGATCGACTTCGGCATCGCGAAGGCGATGAACCAGGACCTGACCGAGGCGACGGTGTTCACGGAGTTCCGCCAGTTCATCGGGACGCCCGAGTACATGAGCCCAGAGCAGGCTGCCATGAGCGGGCTGGACGTGGACACGCGGAGCGACGTGTATTCCCTGGGCGTGATGCTCTACGAACTAGTGACCGGCACCACGCCCTTCGACAGCGACAAGCTCCGGTCCGCCGGGCTGGCGGAGGTGCAGCGGATCATCAAGGAGGAGGACCCGCCCCGCCCCAGCACGCGGATCAGCGCGGTCTCGAGGCAGTCGCGGGAGGAGAAGGCAAGAACGGGCACCGGCGGACGCACCACGGCGGAGGCAATCGCGCGCCACCGTCGCACCGACCCTCGGTCTCTGCGCCGGGCCCTGGCGGGCGACCTCGACTGGATCGTGATGAAGTGCCTGGAGAAGGACCGCCAGCGCCGGTACGAAACGGCCAGCGAGCTTGCGCTGGACATCGAGCGGTTCCTGCGGCACGAGGCGATCCTGGCACACCCGCCCACGGCGTCGTACCGGTTCCGCAAGTTCGTGTCGCGGAACCGGGGGCTGGCGAGCGCGGGGATCGGGGTGGTCTGCGCGCTGCTCCTCACCATGGTCGCCCTTGCGTACGGGCTCCTGCAGGCGCAGCACGAGCGCGACATGACCATCCAGGCCCAGACCGAGGCACGGGCCATGATGGTGCTGGACGGCATGAACGCCGTGCGCAAGTACACGACCGAGAAGGTCCGCCCGGCCCTCCTGGGCGAGCACAAGGACGGCCAGGCCGACCCCTACGCGAACTTCCAGCCGGAGATGGTGCCCGCGTTCGCGGCCCGCAGCGTCTTCGAGCGGGTCAGAGCCCAGCCCGGCCACGAGGGGTTCATCTACCACGAGGCCTCGCCCAACCCCACCAGCCGGGAGAACCTGGCCGACGAGTTCGAGCGTGCACTCGTGGACCGGTTCAAGAAGGAGCCCGACACCAAGGTGATCAGCGACACGACACGCCTGCCGGATGGGCGGTCCGCGTTCTACATTGCACGGCCGATGCGCGTGGGGGACAAGGCGTGCCTGGAGTGCCACACCACGCCCGAGATGGCCCCGCGCAGGCAGGTGGAGCTCTACGGCGACAAGGGCGGGTACGGGTGGCAGCTGGGCGACGTGGTCGCGGCCCAGGTGGTGTACGCGCCCGTGGCGGACGGGTTCCGTCGCGCGCCGCGCGTGCCCGACGGCGCATTCGGCGTCCTCATCGGTGTGCTGGTGGTGGGGGGCGTTGTGAGCCTGTGGGCCGTCCGCCGGGCCTGAACGCCCTGGCACGTCACTCGGTGCCGTACATGCGGTCCCCGGCGTCGCCCAGCCCGGGCCGGATGTACCCGCGTTCGTCGAGCTGGCGGTCGATCGCGGCGGTATAGATGAGCAGGTCCGGGTGGTCCCTGTGCATGCGGTCGAGGCCCTCGGGGCTTGCGACCAGGCAGATCATGCGCAGGTCCTTGGCGCCGGCGCCGCGGAGGATGGTGACGGCCTCGCTGGCGGAGCCGCCGGTGGCGAGCATGGGGTCCACCAGGATGACCGGCCCGGTGTCGATGTCCCTGGGCAGCTTGCGGAGGTAGGTGGTGGGGCGCAGCGTGCGCTCGTCACGGGCCATGCCCAGGTGGCCGATGCGCGCCTCGGGCATCATCTCCAGGATCCCCTCGGCCATCCCCAGGCCGGAGCGGAGGACGGGCACGACGGTGATGTGCGCGGAGAGACGCTGCCCGCGGGTGCGCTCCAGCGGCGTGGCGATCTCGACCTGGCTCGTGGGCAGCGTGCGGGTGATCTCGTACACCATCAGGCCGGCGATCTGGTAGAGCAGGGCGCGGAAGGGCCTGTGGCTGGTGGTCTGCTCCCTGAGGTAGCCCAGCTTGTGCTGGATGAGAGGGTGATCGAAGACGATGACGTTGGGAGGGGGCATGGAACAGCGTAGGAGAAGGGGTGGACCAGGGAAGCAGGGCGAGGAGCACCGGGCGAACGCCACTACGATCCGTCATGGACACGAGCCAGGTCTACAGGTTGGCGTTGGACGCGGCGTACGAGCAGGCGGTCAAGTCGCGTGGGGAGGGCGGCATCCCGATCGGGTCCGCGCTGGTGCGGTGGGACGGCGTGGTTGTCGCCCTGGGCCACAACCTGCGTGTGCAGCAGGGCGACCCGACAGCGCACGCCGAGACGGTCTGCATCCGCAACGCCGGGCGGCGGCGCGACTGGCACGAGCTGATCCTGGCCAGCACGCTTTCGCCCTGCGCCATGTGCAGCGGCACGGCCGTGCTCTACCGGATCCCGACCGTCGTCATCGGTGAGAACACCACCTTCCAGGGGCGCGAGGACTGGCTGAAGGCCTCGGGCGCCCAGGTACACCTCTTGAACGACCCGCGGTGCGTGGACATCATGCGGGCCTTCATTCGGGAGAAGCCCGACCTCTGGCACGAGGACATCGGAGTGCCGCGGGACTAGGCCGGGAGTTCGGCGCAGGCTTCCCGCGGTACGACTTTCGTCCCGACCGCTCCTAGCCTCAGGCAATGGCACAGGTTTCTGCATCCGGTAAGGTGAATGTGCTGCTCGTGGGCGGGGGCGGGCGGGAGCACGCGATCGCGGTGGCGCTGCGCAGGTCCGCGCGCCTGGGCACGCTGTACACGACGCACCCGGAGAACCCGGGGCTTGCGGCGCTGGCCACGGCGGTGGACGTGCCCGTGTCGATCCGCGAGATCTACCGGCTCCAGCAGTTCATCGAGAAGAAGCAGGTGGGCCTGGTGGTCGTCGGCCCGGAGGACCCGCTGGCGGAGGGCTACGCGGACAAACTCGCAAGCCCGACCTGCCTGGTGTTCGGGCCGAACAGGGACGGCGCGCAGCTCGAGGCCGACAAGGCGTGGTGCAAGCACCTGCTGCGGACGGCCTCGGTGCCGACCGCCGAGGGGCGGGTGTTCAGCGACCCCCACAGCGCGAAGGGCTACCTGGAGTCGCGCTGCCTGGAGGACCCGGTCATCGCCGGCCTGATGGCCCGCGCGGACGAGTACCAGGACCCGGCGGACCGGCGCAAGTTCATCGAGCAGGAAGCGTGGAAGAAGAAGGATGTCGGCGCCGCCTATGAGCGCCCCCGTGCCGGGCTCCCCGTCATCAAGGCGACCGGTCTGGCCAAGGGCAAGGGCGTGATCGTGCCGACTTCGCTGGCGGAAGCGGTCCGCTCCATCGACGAGATCATGGTGCGCAAGGTCTTCGGGGAGGCCGGGCGTCAGGTGCTCATCGAGGAACGCCTGACCGGCACCGAGGTCTCGGTGCTCGCGATCACCGACGGCTCGTCGCTGCTGATCCTGCCGCCCGCGCAGGACCACAAGCGTCTCGGGGACGGCGACACGGGCCCCAACACCGGCGGCATGGGCGCATTCTGCCCCGCCGGCACGCTGGACGAGAAGACCATGCGCGTGGTGGAACGGGACGTCCTCGTGCCCACGCTGGACGCGCTGCGCCGCGAGGGCATCGCGTACCACGGCGTGCTCTACGCCGGGCTGATGCTCACGCACGCGGGCCCCAAGGTGCTGGAGTTCAACTGCCGGTTCGGCGACCCGGAGTGCCAGGCCATCCTGCCCCGCCTGGAGAGCGACCTGCTGGAACTCATGCTGGCGGCGTGCACGGGCTCTCTGGACCGGTGCGACGTCCGCTGGAAGACCGACGCAGCCTGCACCGTCATCATCGCCGCGGAGGGGTACCCCGAAAAGCCAAAGACCGGAGTGCCCATCCACGGTCTGGACGAGGCCTCCCAGTCGCCCGGTGTGACCATCTACCACGCCGGGACGAGGCGGGACGCGGTGGGGCATGTCGTGACCGGCGGTGGACGCGTGCTGGCCGTGACGGGCCTGGGCACCGACCTTGCACAGGCCCGGGCCCGCGCGTACGACGCCTGCGCCAAGATCGCCTTCCCCGGCATGGTCATGAGGCGGGATATCGGCGGCAGGTGAAGGGGTGTCCCGCATCGGCTCCAGCTCAAGGGTCAGGGAGCGTCACGCGCCTCGTGAGGGCGGGGTCGGGGGGCTCGTGCTCCTGGGACTCCTTCACGAACAGGAACCCCCAGTAGACGGCGCACGGCGGGCGGGTGGCGGCCACGGTTTCCCGCAGCGCACGGGCATCTTCCCAGGAAGCCACCTCGCCCTTGACGGCGATGGCGCCACCCTCGCCCGTGTACGTGCCCAACCCGACCCTGCGGAACCTGTCGTCGGCGCTCACCGCCGCTGCCAGGGAGGAGTCGATGTGGCGTCGGGCCTCTCGGAGGGCGCGGGACTGCTGGCCCGCCGGGCTGAAGTACCAGAGCGAGAGGGCGATCGCCGCAAGCACAACGCCCAGCGTGAGCATCATGCGCCAACGCGGCTGCCGGCGTTCCGGGCTCTGGCGGAGGACCTCGATCCGCATGGGCGACGCTACGCAGCGCGCCGGGCGGCGGCAATCTCGCGCCGGGGCT
This sequence comes from Phycisphaerales bacterium, assembly GCA_046350475.1. GTDB lineage: Bacteria > Planctomycetota > Phycisphaerae > Phycisphaerales > UBA1924 > BJHL01. The sequence continues at coordinate 1,877,516 of JAXMAJ010000001.1, forward strand.
GCCGTGCACCCCGCTCCTAACATCGGCGGCAGTCCGACGGGGCCCTCTCCATGTCAGAACCCGCTCCCAACCCCTCCACGCCGGGCGTGGACCCGCACCCGATGCGCGAGATGTTCCGCATCGCCGGCCCGACCGTGGCCGCGATGTGCTCCTACACGCTCATGACCTTCACGGACAAGTGGCTGTGCTCGCACCTGGGCAGCGAGCCGATCTACGTCGGGGCGCAGGGCAACGGGGGGCTGGCCTCCTGGGTGCCGATCTCGTTCGCGCACGGTGTGGTCACGGTGGTCAACACCTTCACATCACAGAACCTGGGAGCGGGCAGGCCCGAACGCGGGCCGGCCTACGCATGGAACGCCGCATGGCTTGGGGTGGCGTACTGGCTGGTCGTGCTGATCCCTTACTCGTTCTTCCTGCCGCGGGTGTTCGCCGTCGCGGGCGTGGAGCCCGGGCAGGCGGCGATGGCCTCGCAGTACGGGCGGGTGCTGCTGTGGGGCGCGGGGCTCACGCTGTTCACCCGGGCATTCTCCCAGTTCTTCTACGGGCTTCACCGGGCGAGCATCGTCATGGTGGCGGGCGTGACGGCAAACATCGCGAACCTCATCCTCGCCGCCGTGTTCATGTTCGGCACGCAGGCGCCGGCCTCGCTCGGCTGGTTCGGGGCGGCCACCGCGGAGATCGCCCGCGTGCTGCACGTGCACAAGCTGGGCGTGCAGGGCTCCGCCGTGGGCACGGTCCTCGCGACGCTGATCGAGCTCGCGATCCCCCTCTGCGTCTTCCTGGGCCCGCAGATGAACAGGCTCTACGGCACGCGGGCCGCCTGGAAGCCGAGCACGCGGCATATCCGCGAGCTGTGGCGGATGGGCTGGCCCCAGGGCGCGATGTTCGGCAACGAGATGATCTGCTGGGCCTTCTTCATGGTGTTCCTCGTGAGCGGGTGCGGCGCCCAGCACGCGACGGCGGGGTGGATCGCCCACCAGTACATGAGCCTGTCGTTCATGCCCACCGTGGGCATCAGCGTGGCCGTGACGGCGCTGGTGGGCAAGTACCAGGGCATGGGCCGCAGCGACCTCGCGGCGCAGCGCGCGTGGCTGGGGCTCCGGGTTGCCGTCATCTACATGGGGATCTGCGGCGCCATCTTCGCGCTCTTCCCGCGCCAGCTGATGGAGGTCTTCATCGAGGGAACCACCTCCATGGAGAACGAGACCCTCCTGCTGCGGCTGGGACGTAACTTCCTGCTCGCTACCGCGGCGTTCCAGCTGTTCGACGGCGTCGCCATGACCATTTCGGGGGCCCTGCGCGGCGCGGGGGACACAGGGGTGCCCGGCGTTGCGACGCTCGTGCTGTCCTGGACGATCATTGTGGGTGGCGGGCTGTCGCTGAAGGCCCTTTCCCCGGGGCTTGAGTCCATGGCCGGGTGGATCGCCGCGGCCACGTACATCGCCGTGCTGGCCGTGTTCCTGCTGCTGCGCTTCCTGAGCGGGCGGTGGAAGACCATCAAGATCGTGCGGGAGGACGCCGGCCAGGCGTGAAGCGCGCCGCAGAATTTCTGCAGCGGACCCCGCGATCTGTTCGGTATCGGTTTGGTTTTGCGGTGGACTTGCCCTCGACGGGCGTCTAAGGTCGGGCCCGGCGTCGGGAGGCGGCGCCGGAGATGGACAAGGGCCTGGAACAGACCTGGAGTACAGCACATGGGGCACGATCCTCTGGACATTGTGATTGGATCCACCGACGCGGTGAAGCGTGACAGCGTCGCGGCGTCACGACACCTAATGAACGCCATCAAGGCCGAGCAGGGCAATGACCGCTCCGAGGCGATCGGCGAGCTCCGCCGCGCGGTCGCGGCGGACCCCGAGAGCGCGCAGGCGCTGTTCAAGCTGGCCTACCACCTCGATCTGGTCGGCGAAGAAGACGAGGCGCTCTCGCTGTACGAACGCTGCGTGGGCAAGGCGCCCGCGCACCTCAACGCCCTCATGAACCTGGCGGTGACCTACGAGGACCGGGGGCAGTACGCCGACGCCGAGCGGTGCCTGCGCCAGATCCTGGACTCCGCGCCCAACCACATGCGAGCCCGCCTGTACATGAAGGACGTGGAGGCGAGCAAGGGCATGGTGGTGGTGGAGGAGCAGGACCGTGACATCTTCAAGCGCAAGGCGATGCTGGACACGCCGGTGACCGACTTCGAGCTGTCGGTGCGGGCGCGCACCTGCCTCAAGAAGATGAACATCCGCTCGCTGGGAGACCTGCTGCGGATCACCGAGGCGGAGCTGCTGAGCTACAAGAACTTCGGCGACACCAGCCTGACAGAGATCAAGAAGATGCTGGCCGCCAAGGGCCTCAAGCTGGGCCAGGGCCTGGAGGACGCGCACCGCGCGGCCCGCCGCGCACTGCTCGAGCAGTACAAGGGCACCGGGCGCGAGGGCACCCTCGCCAAGCCCGTGACGGACCTGCAGCTCTCGGTGCGGGCGAGGAAGGCCCTGCAGCTGCTCAACATCCAGACGCTGGGCGACCTGGCGAGCCATACCGAGGCCGAGCTCATGGGCATCAAGAACTTCGGCGCCACGAGCCTCAAGGAGATCAAGGAGCGGCTGACAGAGGCCGGGCTCGAACTCCGCAAGCTCGACCCCTGAACCCGTCGATCACGCTGCCCCGGGGCCTCACGTGCCCCGGGTGTTGCCGAATAGATGGATGTGCAGGCGAGGGCAGTACCGCCAGTTGCGGGACGTGCACTCACGCACCATCCAGTCGGTAGCAGCGCGGGTGGGCGGCGTTACGCCCTCGGGCATGAGCAGGACATCGGAGTTTCGCCACCCGCTCAGCCGGGCCAGGAGTGCGTCCACCTCCGCGAGGTCCGCCGGTGAGGAAACCACGAACTTGAGCTGGCGCTCCGGGTAGTGGTCGATCAGCGCCTGGAGCGCCGGGATGTTGGTCCGCCGCGATTCGTGCAGCACGGCCCACCGCCCGCCGGCGTCCCGCGGGTCGTTCCGGGGGGTGGAGTTGCTCAGCTTGGGGCTGATGCTCATGAGGTCGCAGTGCAGCACGCGGTGCACAGTGCCGGCGGTCTCCACCGTGATGTGAAGGCCGTGCGTGTGCAGGCGAGCGCACAGGTCGTCGATGTACCTGAACGTCATCGGCTCACCGCCCGTGACGACCGCGTGCGTCACACGGGCCGCGACGGCCGCCGCGGCGAGCGTGTCGACGTCCTGACTGCCGCCATCGGGGTCCCAGCTGGCGTAGGGCGTATCACACCACGCGCAGCGCAGGTTGCAGCCGCTGAGGCGGATGAAGTGGCTGGGCACGCCCGTGAGCTTCCCCTCGCCCTGGATGGACGTGAAGGTCTCGGAGATGGGGAGCCGGATCGGCATCGGTTCACGCGTAGGGCGTCGGGTCTGTCACGGCCGCCTCGGTGAACCCCCGCCTGCGGAGCAGGCAGGAATCGCAGTGCCCGCACGCAAGGGCGGTGCCGTTCCTTACCACAGGGTCATAGCAGGAGTGGGTCAGGGAGTAGTCCACACCCAGAGAAGACCCCAGGCGGATGATGCCGGCCTTGGTAAGGGTTGCCAAGGGTGCGGCGATGCGGAAGTGGGGAGAGGCGTCCTCCACGCCCGCCTTGGTTGCCAGGTTGGCCGTCCTCTCAAAAGCAGCAAGGAACTCCGGGCGACAGTCCGGGTATCCGGAGTAGTCCACCGCATTGACGCCGATGAAGACGGTCCGCGCCTGCACCACCTCCGCGTAACCAACCGCCAGCGACAGGAACGTCAGGTTGCGTGCGGGGACGTACGTGATCGGGATGTGGGCCGGGCCCGCCAGGGCGTCCTTGGGCACAGGGAAGTCCCCCGTCAGGGCCGAGCCGCCGACCGCGCGGAGATCGATCTTCACCGTGATGTGGGACGCGGCCCGCAGCTGGTCCGCCACGGCAGCCGCCGCGGCAAGCTCGTGCCGGTGACGCTGCCCATAGTCAAACGAGATGCAGTGGGGCGCAAAGCCGTCACGCGCCGCGCACGCGAGGCAGGTCGCGGAGTCCAGGCCACCAGACAGCAGAACGACGGCCGGAGGACGGAGGCTCACGTGTCACCCCGCTTGCGGAGGACGCAGGCGTGCGGCTGCTTGTCTACGCACATCTTGCGTTCGTAGTTGGTCCCCACCGTCTGACCCTCGCCGACCCAGCCGGGCGGCGTGAACGGGAGCAGGTCAAAGGGCGGGTCGGGGATGACCAGCGACTGGCTGTTGCGGGATTCGCGAGCCTGGCCCGCGCCGGTCCACCGGGCAAAGTGGGCGACATCCCATTCCCAGAGATCGTCGTGATCGGTCACGACCCGCAGTTCACCGCCGGGCGTCAGGGTCCGCCAGGCTTCGGCCAGGAAGCGGTCCTGGATGACGCGGTTCTTGTGGTGCTTGGCCTTCGGCCAAGGATCGGAAAAGTACAAGTGGATGACGTGAAAGGTCTTCGCCGGGCAGCGCCAGCGCAGGAAGTCCGCCGCGTCGGTGTGCAGCATCCGGACGTTTGGACGCTGGGCACGACGGAGGCGGTCGGCGGTGTACATGTAGAACTCACGCGCCCACTCGATGCCGAGGTAATTGGTGCCCGGTGACTGCGCCGACTGCTCCATGATGAAAGTGCCCTTCCCGCAGCCGATCTCTAGCTCCAAAGGGCGGGTGGGGTCCTTGAACCACGACGACGGGCGCAGGAAGCCCGCCGTGGCAGCGGCAATCGCGGCGTCAGGAAGAGGCGGATACTCGGCGGGGGTAAGCGCGATGATGCCGGGGGCGTCGTCAAGGGTCTTGCCATGGCCGAGGTCGAAGGTCATCGGGGCGAGGGTATCGTTTGTGCATGAACCGCGTGGCACTCATCACCGGGGCGGGTTCGGGCATCGGGCGGGCAATTGCAGTCGCCCTGGGCGGGGCGGGGTACACCCTCGCGCTGGTGGGGCGGCGTGAGGAAGCGCTCCAAGCTACAGCGGTTCTGGTGGGCGGGTCGCACGCCTGCATCCCCGCGGACCTCCGGGAGCCGGCGGAAGCATCGCGCATCGTGGATGAGTGCGTTGCCCGGCTGGGCCGGCTGGACGTGCTGGTCAACAACGCCGGGTGGTCGCCCCCCGCAACCATCGGGCAAACGACCCCCGCGATCGCGCACGAGGTGTTCGCGCTCAATGCGGTGGCGCCCTGCGTGAGCATCGCCCGCGCGTGGCCGGTATTCGAGCGTCAGCACCTTGAACGCGGCGCAGGCGGGGTTGTCGTCAGCACTTCATCCATGGCGGTCCTGGACCCGTTCGACGTGCTCTACGCCTATGCAGGAGCAAAGGCTGCGCTGCACTCCTTCACGCAGTCCGCCGCGAAACAGGGTGCTGCGCTGGGCGTACGGGCCTACGCGGTTGCCCCGGGGGCGGTGGAGACCGACCTTCTCCGCAGTGTCGTGAGCGAGAGCTTGCTGCCCCGGGACCGGACGCTGTCACCCGGGACCATCGCGGGGATCGTCCGCGACTGCGTAGAGGGCAGGCGGGAGCGCGACAACGGGGGAGTGATCTGGGTGCCGAGCGGGGGATGATGGGGTGCTCCGCGCACGCGGAACGCCTCGACACCGATCGCCGGGCGGCAAAAAACTCAGAGCAGAATGCCCTGTTGTCAATATACAGGCAACGGTCCATGTTCGCAGCGACGGGTATCCAGCATCATCCGGGCGTTAGGCATTCGGTGCTCGCAACGGCCCCGTCGTGGCGGACGGCGGGAACCGCATGGCGGCCAACGCGGGCTTTTCTTACCGCCCGGTTGGCACGCACCGTTCGGTGCTTGCGGCGCGCGTGATGCAGCAATCCCTGAACCCGGAACGTCCCATGCGTGCGCACCGTGCAGACAATCTCCCGCCCAAGTTCCATCATCCGGCGGACGCCCCACCCTGCGTGGGCTGGTGCGCCACCTGCATCATGCGCTGCCACACGACGAACCCGGGCCACGAGTTCTCTGCGTTGAACGGCACGCCCACAAACGACTTCTCGTCACCCTCATGGAAGAGGTGCAGGAACCCGTCCTTGGGGAGGACGCTCACGATCTTCTCGTAGGCCACCTCCTGCCGCTTGCGCTTGCCCGACGGGGCCGTGACCCCGCCGGGGGACAGCCGGACCTTCGCCGCCCACTCGACGCTGCCGTCACGCTCCATCTGCTCCACCATGCGGTCGGCGACGGACTCAGCGATGATGAGCTTCACCACGTCCATCTCGTCCTCGCCCTCGAACTTCTTGTGGAGGATCGTGAACCCGAATCCCTTGGACTTCTCCTTGTACCTGCCGGAGAACGACAGCTTCCTCCCGGCGGTGTCGGTGAGTTTCACGGCAAGCGCCGTGCCCGCGTAGATGCCGTTGATGTACTGGCGCGTGACGGTGAAGAGCAGCCTGCTGGTGTCAATGTACGCGAGCGTGCGGCGCTCGGCACCGAACCGGGTAACACTCAGCCCACGCTCGAAGAAGCGGAAGCGATCGAACGTGATGCGGCCAACCGCCCAGGCGCCCCAGATCAGCCCGGCCAGGATGGCAAGGAGTACAACGATCGGTATCGCATGGTTCAGGAACGAGCCCCGCGGGACGGTCGGCGGCGGCTTGGCAAACGCGTCCGAGACGGCCCCGATCAGCCCCAGAAGGACCGCGGCAGCAATGCCCAGAATCACCAGCCCGACGACCGCGTACAGCGCAGACTGGCCCCGCGTCGCGATGTGGCGTCCGAAAGTCGGGTGGTCGGGCGTGCCGGGGACAACCGTTGCCGGGTCGGTGGTGTCAGCCATGCAGGGTGCATCGACGCCGGGCGGCGTCCGGTCTGAGAATTACTTGCAGACCGCCCCACCGGCGCGGCTACACCCAACGCTGCGCCCGGGAGAGTCCCCAAGCAGGCCCGCTGGCGCCCATGCGACCATACGCACCGGGGAAAGTCGTTCCCCGCATGCGGCAAAGTCCCGGCGTGGGACGCCTCTACGGCGCCCACACGTTCGCCGTCACCGTTCCCACCGCGGGCTTCACGCCCGCGGTGCTGCCCGTCCCTGGCGCCGGGATTGTCACCTGCCCCACGTCGGCCTTGATCACCGAGACGGGGTTTGTCTCTCGCGGGAAAGCCGCCGCGTGGATCGGGGCCTGCGTGACCCCGTTGAGGTGCATCTTGCCGCTCGCAAGGCCAGGGAAGTGCTCGCCCTGCCACGAGGCCGGGTACTTCGTGTCGTCGAGGTCGAGCGCTGCCTTGGTCGGGAAGAGCGGGCGGAACGTGTCGCACATCACCGCAAGCTCCGCGGTGTGGGTCGCCGTCAGCGTGCCCTCGATGGTCCCCGGGTGCGGGCCGTGGGGGATGCCCTGCGGGTGCAGCGTGAGGGAGCCCACCTCGATGCCCTTCCGGGACCCGAAGTTGCCCTCGACGTAGTACAGCACCTCGTCGCTGTCCAGGTTGCTGTGGTTGTATGGCACCTTGATCGACTGCGGGTGGTAGTCCAGCATCCGGGGCGCGAACGTGCAGATCACGAAGTTGTGCGCCTCGAACGTCTGGTGGATCGGGGGCGGCATGTGGAGCTTGCCCGTGATGGGGCTGAAGTCGTCCGCGTTGAAGCAGAAGGGGTAGTAGCAGCCGTCCCACCCCACGATGTCCAGCGGGTGGTAGTGGTAGATGTACGAGTGCACCAGGTCACGCGCCTTGATCCGCACCTCGAAGTCACCCCGCTCATCCCACGTCATGGGGAACTCGGGCGTGCGGATGTCGCGCTCGCAGAACGGCGCATGCTCCAGAAGCTGGCCGTGCGCCTTGCTGACGTAGCGAGGCGGCGGGCCGATGTGCGAACCGTTCATGACCTCGATGAGCAGCACCTTGCCGAAGGGGCAGGACTCGACACTGGGCCCGCCGTCCGTGGGCTTCCCGTCCGGCCCGTTCTTCCGCTTGTCCCAGACGATCGTGTAAATCACGCCCTTGGGAACGACCACGTAGTCCCGAGGGCCAAAACGCAGGGAGCCCAGCATCGTGTGGCAGACGCCAGAGCCGAAGTGGATGAACAGGCATTCATCCCCCTGGCCGTTCTTGTAGTGGTAGGACATCTGCTCCGCCGGATTGCACACAGCCATCTCGCAGTCGGCGTTGCCGAACAGCACGACGCGCCCCGTCACCGCGTCACCCTTGGGCGCCATGGGCGCGCTCTTGACGTGGCGCATCCGCATGATGTCCTGCTCCACGTACTCCGTCTTCGTGCCGTACAGCGGCTTCCACCCGTACACCTGGGTCGGCGGGTGGATGTGGTACATCGTCGTCGTCGGGCCGCTGAAGCCCTCGGTCCCGAACACCTCCTCGCTGTACAGGCAGCCGTCCGGGCGGCGGAACTGCACGTGGCGCTTCTGAGGCATCAGGCCGAGCTTGACGTAATGGGGCATGGGAATCTCCCGGTCGGTGACCGCATCAAACCGTGCACGGATTCTACGCGGCGCGGGTGTGGGGGAGGGCACACGGCACCCACGGAGGGCAAGGCATGCACACGACGCGGACAGCACCGGCACGGGAAAGTCTTGAACACGCCGACTATGCCATCACAGCCTGGCTCGCACGCCATGGCCTCACAGCCGTGCGGTGGTCGCTGGGTGTGGTGTTCGTCTGGTTTGGTGCCCTCAAACCCCTGGGAGTCAGCCCTGCCCTGGAACTGGTCACCCGCACCGTCTACTGGTTCGACCCGGGCTGGTTCGTGCCCCTGCTGGGATGGTGGGAGGTCGCGATCGGCATCTGCCTTGTGGTGCCCCGCCTCGTCCGGCTTGGCATCCTGCTCCTGGCGCTGCAGATGCCCGGCACCTTCCTCCCTCTGGTGATCCTCCCCGACGTCTGCTGGTCGCACGCACCCTGGGCCCCGACCCTGGAAGGCCAGTACATCATCAAGAACCTGGTGCTCATCGCCGCCGCCATGGCCCTGGGTGGCGCCGTCCGCCGGGACGTGCCCCGCCTGCGGACGCAGGCCGCGTAGAACCGCCCGGGCATGCCCGGGGCCGGCCTTCGCCGAAAAGGCAGAACCCCGCGGCATGCGATCTCTCGAGGTTCGCGTGCCGCGGGGGTGGTTCGACCGGAGGCGGGGTGGACTTGGAGGGGTGCGCCGCGCCCCGTTCCTGAGCGCCGGGCCAGTGTTTCAGCACATGGCCAGGAAGGACAGGAGGGCGAGAATCGCGATGCGCTTGCGGGTGTCAGTCATGGCAATCACCAGGGTCATGAACGCCTCTTCTTTCGATGTGCCGACCGCCGGAGCGGAGGTCGGGGCAGATGATGTGGGGCTGCCGGTATTCATGATTCAACCCGTATGCCAGTTTCCGATCGCCAGCGCGACTCCAACAGCATACACGACGGCCGCGCTGCGTGCACCGGATATGCGCCCCAGTCGCCCCAAATGGCCCGCGGAGCCGGTGTTCTAGGACCACGCCCCGCACCAGGCCCGGGACATGTTGCGGACTGTCACCACGCCGGGCGTTCTGCCATGCAACGATGCGGCGTGGAAGCAACGAGGAATGGCTCAATGTTCAGCCGGTTCGGGTGGGTGTGCGCGTGTGTCGCCGCGGCCGTGGTCGCGTGCGCCGCACCCGCCGCCCACGGCCAGGATGCCCCGACCGCCGCTCAACTCCTGACAGCGTTCAAGTACGTGACCGGCCGTGTGTCCCGCGAGGCGGACGCAGTCGAGAAGCCCGTCGACGCATCGCTGCAGGAACTGGCCGCCAAGGAAGAAGTTGTGCCCGACGCGCCCGGGGCGGGTGTGTGCGTGTCCCTGCGCCTGCACCAGCGCGAGGTGGGTCGCGGGGTCTCCATGGAACGCACACCGAGCCTGCGGCTCGCGGCCGAACAGGCCATCACGGCAGCCCGGGCAGCCCAGCCCGGGGCCAGGGACATGCTGCAGCGCGCGGCCCAGAAGGAATTCTGGAAGGGGCTGACCGCGGGCGTGGAGCTCGCCGGCCCCCTGGTAGAGACGGATATTGCAACCTTCAGCGATGCCGACGGACGCGTCATGGTGGGCGTCGAGGGCGTCGCGGTGCGACTGGGCGCCCGCACCGAGGCCGTGTTCCCCTCGCAGATGCTGGTCGCCAACGACACGGCGGCCGGCGCACTCATCGGCCTCGTCTCCCGGATCTCGGGCGACCCGACGCTCGCCATGCCCGGTGTGCCGGGCCATGACGCCGGTGACCTCTCCCGGACCAAGGACATCCACTTCTACAAGTTCCGCGTCCTGCACGCCGTACAGATGGCGCCCGACGGCGTTGCTGTCCCGCTCACACGCGGGGGGCGGATTGTCCTGGGCAGCGAGATCACGACCCCGGCGATGCGCGAGTTCGCCGTCCACCTCTCCGAAAACCTGCTCGCGCAGAGGACTTCTGTCGAGGGTCGCGACGAACTCTTCGCCGCCTACTGGCCCCTCCAGGACCGCAGCGAAGGCATCGCGTCCGTGCGCGAGAAGGCCCTGACCTGCCTGGCCCTCTGCGAAGGCGCCCGCCTGACCGCCAGGCCCGATGGCACCGGCTCGGACCTCCCCGCGCCCGTCGCCGCCGCCCAGGAACTCCTGATCCCCATGCTGAGCATCGACGGGAGGCTGCCCGACAGCGAACTGACGCCCGCAGCCGCGGCCATGGTCGTCGCGGCCATGAGCGAACTGTGCGCGTGGACCGGCCGCCCCAAGGGCGACTGGTTCCAGCCTGCACACCACCGCCTCGCCGTCGCGGTGCAAAGGGCGGTCGACGACGCCGGGGTGTGGAACGACCGCACCCGCGCCGCGGAACGGTCCATTGTCTCGCTGGCCCTGGTGCAGCTTGCGTCAGACCCCGTGATGGGCACGGCAACGCCCGGAACACCGCCGGCCATCGCAGCCCGGGCTCGCGCCTCTGGTGCCGTGCGGGCGCTGTTCCGTGAAACACCCCCCGGCTCGCTGGTCATGCACATGCCCTGGCTCGCCAGGGCAGAGCTGGCGCTCGCCGGCGCCGGGGATATCCCCTCCGCAGCCGCCCTCCGCCAGATGCGCGATACAGCGTGGCAGATGCAGGTGGGTGACCTCGAAGCCTCCATGGCCGGGAACGACGTTGCGGGAGGGCTCATGCTCGCCAACGCCTCGGGAGACGCCGTGCCCACCGCCCAGTCCGCGCGGGCCTTTGCCTACCTCGCGACGGCCCTGCACGACAAACGCCTGACCGACGACGCGGAACGGCCCGCCCAGACATCCCGCATGCTCCGTTCCCTCCGGTTCCTGCGCCAGCTGTCGCTGGACGACTCGTGGGACTGGTGCGTGGCGGACCCGCAGCGTGCACGGTGGGGGGTGCGGGCGGCTGTGACCGACCAGCGTCAATCGCTGGACGCAACGGCCATGACGCTCATCACCGTGAGCGGCCTCCTCCGGGGCTTCGACAAGTAGCTCCGCCCCGCCGGTGGTACTATTGCCCCTTCGGCCTGCGCCGAACGCGCCGGTACCTGCATGGGTCACCCGATCGCCAATGACCGGTCCGAGGTCGCCTTCGGCGACGCGAAGCCCGCGATGACTCGCGAGCAGGCTGTGGCCGAGGCCGACCGCTGCCTCTTCTGCACCGACGCACCCTGCATCGCCGCGTGCCCGACGTCCATCGACATCCCTCAGTTCATCCGCAAGATCTCCACCGGGAACGTCCACGGCTCGGCAGAGACCATTTTCCGGAGCAACATCCTCGGCATGAGCTGCGCACGGGTCTGCCCCGTCGAAGTGCTGTGCGTCGGCGCGTGTGTCTTCAACCACATGCACTCCCCGCCCATCCAGATCGGGCGACTCCAGCGCTTCGCAACCGACGCCGCCTTCGACGCCGGCTGGCGGTTCTTCGAGGCAGGTGCCGACTCCGGCCGGTCCGTCGCCCTGCTGGGGGCCGGCCCGGCAAGCCTCGCCTGCGCCCACGAACTGCGCCGGCTCGGGCACCGCTGCACCATACTCGAGCAGAAGCCGGTCCTGGGTGGCCTCAACACCTCCGGCGTCGCCCCGTACAAGATGCGGGCCGACAACGCGCTCGCCGAGGCCGACTGGGTCCTCCGTATCGGGGGCGTGGACGTGAAGCGGGGCACGGGCGTCGATGGCCCTGAGGACGCTGCGTCCCTGGAATCCCGCTACGACGCGGTCTTCATCGGCGTGGGGCTCGGCGAGGACACGCCGCTCAGGGTCCCGGGTGAAAACCTTCCGGGCGTGCGGGGGGCCGTCGCGTGGATCGAGGAAATGAAACTCCGACGGGTGGACCTCTCCGGCATCCGCAGGTGCGTGGTGGTGGGCGGCGGCAACACCGCGGTGGACTGCGTGCGGGAAGCCATGGGCCTGAGCGTGGAGTCCGTCACGCTGCTGTACCGGGGGCTCGAGTCGGCCATGCCCGGCTACGCCCACGAGTGGACGGCCGCCCGCGCCGCCGGCGCAACAGCGGAGTGGCGTGCCCTCCCGACGGCGTTCGAGGGCGACGGGAGAGTCCAGCGCGTCCGGTGCACCCGCGTGGACGAGCACCGACGCCCGGTCGCCGGGACCGAGTTCACGCTGGAAGCGGACCTGGTCCTGATTGCCATCGGGCAGGCAAGGCTCGGACAGATGTTCGGTGCCATGGCGGGAATCAGGCTGGAGAACGGCCGGATCGTGACCGACGCCGCCGGCGCAACCGGCCGCCCCGGCTGGTTCGCCGGCGGAGACTGCGCAAACGGAGGCAAGGAAGTGGTGAACGCCGCCGCGGAGGGCAAGCGCGCAGCCGGGGCGATCCACGAGTACCTGCGCCGCCGGACGGCGGACCAAGGGGGCCCCCGTGCCTGACCTGTCCGTCAACTGCGCCGGGATCAAGGCCCCCAACCCCTTCTGGCTCGCGTCAGCCCCGCCGGCCAATTCAGGGCTCCAGGTCCAGCGCGCCTTTGAAGCGGGGTGGGGCGGCGCTGTGTGGAAGACGCTCGGCCAGCCCATCCAGAACGTGTCAAGCCGCTTCGGCGGGCACACCATCCGGGGCGTCCGGGGCGCAGGCTTCAACAACATCGAGCTCATCACCGACCGCTCACTCGAGGTGAACTTCAGGGAAATCAGAGAGACCAAGCGCCTCTTCCCCGATCACGCCCTCGTGGTGTCGCTGATGGTGGAGTCCCGCGAGGAATGGCGGGAGATCATCCATCGCTCGGTGGACGCCGGCGCAGACGGCATCGAGCTGAACTTCGGCTGCCCGCACGGCATGTGCGAGCGCGGCATGGGCTCGGCGGTGGGACAGGAGCCGAAGATCAACCAGGAAATCACCTCATGGGCCGTCGAGTACTCCACGGTCCCGGTGCTGGTGAAGCTGACCCCCAACGTGTCGGACATCGTCCCCCACGGCCTGGCCGCCAGACGGGGAGGCGCCCACGGCGTGTCCCTCATCAACACCATCAAGAGCATCATCGGCGTCGACATCGACCGCTTCGTGCCCGAGCCCCGCGTCGGAACCCTGTCGACCAACGGCGGGTACTGCGGCGCAGCCGTCAAGCCCATCGCCCTCCACATGGTGGCCGCCCTCGCACGGGAGAAGCAGTTCGGCCTCCCCATCAGCGGCATCGGCGGCGTGTGCAACTGGCGGGACGCCGTGGAGTTCCTGCTGCTGGGCGCAAGCAGCGTGCAGGTCTGCACCGAGGTGATGCTGCACGGCTACCGCATCGTGGAGGACATGCTCGACGGCCTCCGGGAGTACATGCGCACGCACAAGTTTGAGCGCGTGGACCAGATGGTGGGCAGGGCGGTGCCCGCGTTCGCCGACTGGGGGGACCTTGACCTCAACTACGAGACCGTCGCGAGGATCGATCCCGCCAAGTGCATCGGGTGCCAGGTGTGTGTGGCAGCCTGCCACGACGGCGCGCACCAGTGCATCCACCCCCCGGCCGCCGCGGGAACCCGCGTGCCGGTGGTGGACGAAGCCGAGTGCGTCGGCTGCAACCTGTGCCAGATCGTGTGCCCCGTGCCCGGGTGCATCTCGATGGACCAGGTGCGCAACGGCCACCCGCCCGCCTCTTGGAACCAGCACGTGCTGGAGGGCAGGGCCCTGAGGCCCAAAAAGGGAGCCCACTAGGGGCGCAGGGAGACAGCAGCAAGGAAGCTGACAGCAGGAACGACCGCAGATCGACGAAGGCCACAGAGCGAGAAAGGCAGGGTCCGGCATGGCGCGCACCGTCCGTTGTGGGCTCATCCAGTGCAGCAACCCCGTGAACGACGAGAGCCGTCCCGTCGCCGAGATCCAGAAGGCGATGGTCGACAAGCACCTCCCCTTCGTCGAAGAGGCGGGGAGAAAGGGCGTGCAGATCCTCTGCCTGCAGGAGATCTTCAACGGCCCGTACTTCTGCCCCAGCCAGAGCCCCCGCTGGTACGCAGCGGCCGAACAGGTGCCCGGGCCCACCACCGACCTCATCGCGTCCGCCGCCAGGAAGCACGCCATGGCCGTCATCGTGCCCGTGTACGAGCGGGAAATGAGCGGCGTGCTGTACAACACCGCCGCCGTCTACGACGCCGACGGCTCGTACCTGGGCAAGTACCGCAAGCAGCACATCCCGCAGGTGAACCCCGGCTTCTACGAGAAGTTCTTCTTTAGGCCGGGCAACGGCGGCTACCCGGTGTTCAAGACCCGGTACGCGACGGTCGGCGTCTACACCTGCTACGACCGCCACTTCCCCGAGGGCGCACGCTGCCTGGGCCTGAACGGCGCGGAGATCGTGTTCAACCCGAGCGCCACCGTCGCGGGCCTGTCGCAGTACCTGTGGAAGATCGAGCAGCCGGCACACGCCGTGGCCAACGGCTACTTCATGGGCTGCATCAACCGCGTCGGCACCGAAGCGCCCTGGAACATCGGGAAGTTCTACGGCACCAGCTACTTCGTGAACCCACGGGGCGAGACCGTCGCCCAGGCCTCGGAAGACAAGGACGAACTCCTGGTTGCCGACCTCGACATGTCCCTGATCGAGCAGGTCAGGAGCGTGTGGCAGTTCTACCGCGACCGCCGCCCGGACGCGTACGGGGAGATCGTCGAAGCCTGACCATCCAGCTTTGCGCGGGCGCCAGCCACGCCCGACGGAGGACAAGCCATGTCGATAGTCATCAAGGGCGGCACAGTGGTCACCAGCGAAGGGCAGGCAAAGGCCGACGTCCTGGTGGTGGGTGAGAAGATCGCCGCCGTCGGTCCCGGCCTCGACGCCCCCGCCCACGCACGCACCATCGACGCGACCGGGGCGTACGTCATGCCGGGCGGCATCGACCCCCACACCCACATGGAACTCCCGTTCATGGGCACCGTGGCATCGGAGGACTTCTTCTCCGGCACCAGCGCCGCCGCCGCTGGCGGCACCACCATGATCATCGACTTCGTCATCCCCGCCCCCAGGGAGCGGCTGCTCGACGCCTACAAGAAGTGGCGCGCCTGGGCCGAAAAGGCCGCGGCCGACTACTCCTTCCACGTCGCCGTCACCTGGTGGGATGATTCGGTATCGGCGGACATGGGCACGCTCTGCCGGGAGTACGGCGTCAACAGCTTCAAGCACTTCATGGCGTACAAGAACGCCATCATGGTGGACGACGAGGTGCTCATCAACAGCTTCCTGCGCGCCAAGGAACTGGGCGCCCTCTGCACCGTCCACGCCGAGAACGGCGAGCTGGTGTTCCGCCTGCAGAAGGAGGTGTTCGAGCGGGGCATCACCGGCCCCGAGGGCCACCCGCTCTCCAGGCCGCCGGAAGTCGAGGGCGAGGCCGCCAACCGGGCCCTCCGCATCGCCGAGGTGGTCGGTGTGCCCGTGTACATTGTCCACAACTCCTGCGCGGACTCGCTCGAAGCCATCGCACGCGCCAAGTCCGAAGGACAACGCGTCTTCGGCGAAGTCCTCGCCCAGCACCTCGTGATCGACGACTCCGTGTACCAGAACCCCGACTGGGACAAGGCCGCTGCGTTCGTGATGAGCCCGCCCTTCCGCGCCAAAGAGCACCAGGCCGCCCTCTGGCGGGGCCTGCAGGGCGGCACGCTGGACACGACGGCGACCGACCACTGCTGCTTCTGCACGCCCCAGAAACGGGGCGGTGACGCCCGCGCCGCCATGACCGACTTCCGCAAGATCCCCAACGGCACCGGTGGTATCGAGGATCGGATGAGCGTCCTCTGGCACCACGGCGTGAACACCGGCAGGCTCACGCCCAGCGAGTTCGTGGCCGTGACCAGCTCCAACACCGCAAAGATCTTCAACATCTACCCGCGCAAGGGCGCGATCGCGCCCGGAAGCGACGCGGACATCGTGGTATGGGACCCCGCAAAGTCGCGCACCATTTCCGTCAAGACCCACCACCAGAAGGTGGACACGAATATCTACGAGGGCATGACAGTCAGGGGGAACGCTGCTATCACACTCAGCCGGGGCCGCGTGCTGTGGGAGAACGGCAAGCTCCTCACGGAGCGCGGGACCGGCAAGTACATCGACCGGCCCTGCTTCCCCGACTACTGGACATCACAAGGCCTGCGGAACCGCCTGGCTGAACCCCGGGGTGTCCAGCGGGTCCTGCCCAAGGCCTGAACACCGGAGACCGCCATGACCACCTTCGCCGCGCGCAGCAACGACTTCACCACCTTCATCCCGGCCCGCAACTACATCGGCGGCGCCTGGTGCGACCCCAGGGCGACACGCGACCGTCAGGACGTCATCAACCCCCGCTTCGGGAAGGCGATGAGCACCGTCGCGATGAGCGGGGCCGAGGACGTGGACCTCGCCGTCCAGGCCGCCGCCCGGGCATGCACCGCCTGGCGCGAGTGGCCTATCCGCGAACGCGCCCAGGTGCTGTACCGGCTCCGCGAACTCCTGCTGCAGAACTCGGACGAACTCTCCTGGCTCATCTCCCACGAGAACGGCAAGACGTTCGCCGAGGCACGCGCGGAGATCGAGAAGGGCGTGGAATGCACCGAGTACGGGTGCTCCCTCCCCAACCTCGCCGCCGGAAACCAGCTGGAAGTCAGCCGGGGCGTCGCCTGCGAAGTCGTCTACGAGCCGCTCGGCGTCGTCGCAGGGATCACCCCGTTCAACTTCCCCCTCATGGTCCCCCTGTGGATGCTCCCCCAGGCGCTGGCGGGGGGGAACGCGTTCATCCTCAAGCCCAGCGAGCGGGTGCCCCTCTCCTCGCTGAGACTCGCCTCGATGCTGGACGAGGCCGGCCTGCCCAAGGGCGTCTTCAGCCTCGTGCAGGGCGGCCGGGAAGTGGTGGAGGGGCTGTGCGACCACCCGGGCGTCAAGGCGCTCGGCTTCGTGGGATCCACCCGCGTGGCCAGAGCCGTCTATGCCCGCGCCTGCACGCAGGGAAAGCGCGCCCTCTGCCTCGGCGGGGCCAAGAACCACCTCGTGGTGGTCCCCGACGCCGACACCGAACTGACCTCCGAAAACATCGTCGCGTCCTTCACCGGCTGCGCAGGCCAGCGCTGCATGGCCGCAAGCGTTCTCCTGGCCGTGGGAAAGGTGGACCACATCCTGGACCGCGTAAAGGCACGCGCAGCAAAACTCACGCCCGGGAGGGACATGGGCCCGGTGACCACCGACGCCGCCCTGCGGCGCATCGCCGGCTACATCGACGACGCGGAAAAACGCGGAGCAAGGGTCGTGCTGGACGGCCGCGGCGCCAAGGCCGACGCGGGAGGCTACTGGGTCGGGCCGACCATCATCGACCACTGCACCCTGGACATGCCCGCTACGCGCGACGAGATCTTCGGCCCCGTGCTCTCCGTGGTGCGGGTCGAGTCTCTCGAAAAGGCACTCGAGATCGAGAACGCCAACCCGTACGGAAACGCGTCGGCCGTCTACACGTCCAGCGGAGACGTCGCCCGCCGCGTCATGGCCCGCGTGGAGGCGGGCATGTGCGGCGTCAACATCGGCGTCCCCGTGCCGCGGGAGCCCTTCGGCTTCGGCGGCTGGAACGACTCGTGCTTCGGCCACGGCAACATCACCGGATGGGACGGGTACCGGTTCTGGACGCGTCAGCGCAAGATCACGAGCAAGTGGGCGGTGCAGAAGGACCAGACATGGATGAGCTGAGCCGCCGCCCCGACCACGCGCCCGCCCCTTACGGAAACCGCCACATGCAATCCCAAGAGATGATCGACCTCTGCCTGCGCCACTCGCTGTTCTCCTGGTCGGCGACCGGGAAAGTCGACCCCATGCCCATCGCCCGCGCCGAGGGCGTCTACCTCTACTCCCCCGAAGGACAACGCTGGATCGACTTCAACAGCCAGCTCATGAGCGTGAACATCGGGCACGGGCACCCCAGGGTCATCCGCGCCATCCAGGAACAGGCCGCCACCCTCGCGTACGCCTACCCGGGCATGGCCACGGAGGCCCGGGCCCGCCTCTCCAAACGCCTCGCGGAACTCTGCCCCGGCGACCTCAACACGTTCTTCTACACCCTGGGCGGCGCCGAGGCCAACGAAAACGCCATCAAGGCCGCACGCCTCTTCACCGGCCGGCACAAGATCCTGACCCGGTACCGCAGCTACCACGGCGCCACCCACGGCGCCATCTCCCTCACCGGCGACGCCAGGCGCTGGCCGAGCGAGCCCGGCATGGCAGGCGTGGTGCGCGTCATGGACCCGCGCCCCTACAGCTACTCCTTCGGCGCTTCCGACGAGGAAGTCACCGCCAACAACCTGCGGTACACCGAGGAAGTCATCCAGTACGAAGGGCCGCGGAATATCGCCGCCATGATCATCGAGACCGTGACCGGCACCAACGGCATCCTCCCGCCCCCCGCCGGCTACCTCTCCGGACTCAAGAAGCTCCTGGACGCCCACGGCATCCTCCTTATCTGCGACGAGGTCATGTGCGGCTGGGGACGCACCGGACGCCTCTTCGCCTTCCAGCACTCCCAGAACGACCCCGGCAACCCCGCAGGCATACAGCCCGACATCGTGACCATGGCCAAGGGACTCACCAGCTCCTACCTCCCATTGGGAGTCATGGCCGTCAGCGACCGGATCGCAAACCACTTCCGGGAGAACGTCTTCTGGGGCGGGCTGACATACAACGCACACCCCATGTGCCTCGCCGCCGCCCTCGCAGCCGTCGACGTGCTGGTCGAGGAAAAAATGGTCGAACACGCCGCAGCGATGGGCCAAGTCATGCGGCAGCACATGGCCCGCATGCGGGCTTCCCACCCCTGCGTGAAAGAGCACCGCAGCATCGGACTGTTCGGCGCCATAGAGCTGCGCAGGAGCGCCAAAAACGAACCCCTGGTTCCCTACAACGGCAGCCACCCTGTCATGGCCAAGCTCGGGAAGTTCCTGCGCGCAAACGGGCTCTTCACCCTCCTCCAGGGCAGCATGGTGATGTGCAACCCGCCCCTGTGCATCCGGGAGGACCAGCTGGCCGAGGCGTTCGGCATTCTCGACCAGGGCCTCGCCCTCGTGGACGAGGTCTTCGAAGCCCGCTGACACTGTTTCCCCGTGAGATTTCCCCCTCCCGCGAGAAACCGCGCCAGAGAGCAGCCGCCCCGTCTTGATTCGGGACAAAACGATCCTAATATGCTCTGTTCTGGTTTGGGTCCGCCGGGGTGCCGGCGTCCGGCACGTCCTGGCTCCGCCTCTCGTGAAAGTGAGGGCGTTGTGTCAAACGTTCCCAGCGCTTCGCTCCTTGGCCCTATCTCGCGCGACGCGCACCCGCGGCTGAACGACGCGGAGGCCGTGCTGGAGGCGGAAGCCTGCCTGCAGTGCGGTGGCCCCTGCACCTCCGCCCCCTGCGTCGGAGCCTGCCCCGCCGGCATCGATATCCCCGGCTTCATCAAGGACATCGCCCAGGGAAGGCCCGTCGAGGCCGCGGCGAAGATCTTCGCCGACAACATACTGGGCGGCACGTGCGCACGCGTCTGCCCCGTGGAAGTCCTCTGCCAGGGCTCCTGTGTGCTGCTGAAAGAAGGCCGCCGCGCGATCCAGATCGGGCGCCTCCAGCGCTACGCGACCGACCAGGCGATCGAGTCCGGCGCCAGCGTGGTGCCGCCACCCCCCGCACAGAAACGCCAGGAAAGCGTCGGCATCATCGGGGCCGGCCCCGCCGGCCTCGCCTGCGCGGCGGAACTCGCACGTATGGGCTACGGCGTCGTCGTCTACGAATACCGGGACTTCCCCGGTGGGCTGGTCACGCGCGGCATCGCGCCGTACAAGCAGCAGTACAAACCCCTGCCCGAAGAGGTGGAACAGATCCGGGGCCTGGGCGTGCAGCTGCGGTTCGGCGTGCGGGTCGGCGTGGACATCTCCATCGACGCCCTGCGCTCCAAGCACGACGCCCTCTTCCTCGGGTGCGGCATGGGCGACGACAGCCCGGCGAAAGTACCCGGCGAGTTCCTTCCCAACGTGTGGGAGTCCCTCAAGTTCATCGAGGCCCTCAAGCTCGGCCCCTCCGGCGGGCTCACCATCGGCCGGCGCGTCGCCATCATCGGGGGCGGCAACACCGCCATCGACGTGGCCCGCGAGGCCCGCATGCTCCACGCCACGGAAGCAACCGCCGCCAACACCGCCATCGACGTCGCCCGCCAGGCCACCATGCTGGGAGCCGCGGAAGTCACGATGCTCTACCGGCGCTCCGAGGCGGACATGCCCGCCTTCGCCCACGAAGTCTCCGCGGCCAAACGCGAAGGCGTGCGCATCATGCCCCAGGTCGCCCCCGTCGAGTTCGTCGGGACGACCCACGTCACCGGCGTCAAGTGCGTCCGCATGCGGCTCGGCCCGCCGGACGCCTCCGGGCGGGGCAGGCCCGAACCGATCCCGGGCTCCGAGTTCGTCGTCGAGGCCGACATGGTGATCAAGGCCATCGGCCAGAAACCCCACAGCGACCTGTTCACCGCCCTCGGCGTCGCCATGAAGGGCAGCGTCGTCCAGATCGATGAGCACATGAAGACCAGCGTCACCGGCCTGTACGCCGGCGGCGACTGCGTCAACGGCGGGTCCACCGTCGTGCAGGCCGTCCGGGACGGACGAAAGGCCGCCCGGGCCATCGACCGCTCCCTCGCCGGCACCAGCCGCGCCCCGCGCGCAGAGAAGGTGCCCGGGCGTGTCGAGCAGGAGAACGGCACGCTCAGGCACTTCCAGGGCGACTACCGGCTCACCACGGCCCCCAAGCTGTGCAAGGGCTGCAACGTGTGCGTGACCGGCTGCCCCACGCACACCCTCCGCCTCGACCGGGCGAACCACATCGAAGTAGTCGACCCCAACACGTGCGTGTTCTGCGGCCTGTGCGAGGCCCGCTGCCCGGACTTTGCGATCTGGATCGCCCGCGGCGCGACCGAGCGAGCGCGCGTCTTCGCGCAGGAAGGTGAGGCGGTGTCATGAGACCACAACGACTGATCCAGGGCAACGAGGCCTGCGCCCACGCGGCCCTCTACGCGGGCTGCAACTTCTACGCGGGATACCCCATCACCCCCTCCTCCGAAGTGATGGAGATCCTCTCCAGCGAAATGACCGCCCGGGGCGGCACCTTCATCCAGATGGAGGACGAAATCGCCTCGATTTCCGCCATCATCGGCGCAGCCTGGGGCGGCGCCAAGACCCTGACCGCCACCAGCGGCCCGGGCTTCTCCCTGATGCAGGAGGGCATCGGCTACGCCGCCATCACGGAGACCCCCTGCGTCATCGTCAACTGCCAGCGGTGGGGGCCCTCCACGGGCCAGCCCACCAAAGGCGCCCAGGGCGACGTCATGCAGGCGATCTGGGGCACCCACGGCGACCACCCCGTCATCGTCGTCACCGCCTCCACCGTCCGCGACGTGTTCGACATGACCGTCCAGTCCTTCAACTTCGCCGAAAAGTACCGTGTGCCCGTCATCCTCCTCATGGACGAAGTGCTCGCCCACATGCGCGAGAACATCGTGTGGCCTGAGCCCGGCGAAATCCCCCTGATCCCGCGCCAGGTGCCCGCCGACCCCAGGTCCTACAAGCCCTTCGCCGGGGGCGCCTTCATGCCCTTCGGCATGGGCGCCCGCTTCCACGTCACCGGCCTCGCCCACAACGCCGACGGCTTTACCGTCGTGGACGACAAGGCCGCCGCCGAGCTCAAACGCATGGTCGGCAAGGTCCGCGACAAGGCCGAGGAACTCGCCCTCCACGACAAGTACAAGCTCGAGGACGACGCCGAACTCGCCATCGTCAGCTACGGCATCACAAGCCGCCCCGCGCAGAGCGCCGTCGACCTCCTCCGCCGCAAGGGCACCCGCGCAGGCATGCTCTCCCTGAAGACCCTCTGGCCCTTCCCCGACCACCTCGTCCGCGAAGTCGCCGAACAGGTCGACGCCATCGTCGTGCCCGAGCTCAACATGGGGCAACTGGTCCGCGAGATCGAACGCGCCAGCGCCGGGCTCTGCGACATCATCCCCGTCAGCCGCGTCGACGGCCACCTGCTCACACCAGAGCAGATCGCCAAGGGCGCCATTACCCGAGAGGCGGTGCAGCTATGAGCGAGGACTACCGTCGGTTCCTGCGGATGAGCCAGCTGCCACACGTCTGGTGCCCCGGCTGCGGCAACGGCATGATCGTCAAGGCCCTGCTCGAGGCCGTCGGAGAACTCCGCCTCGACCAGGACCGCGTCGTCGTCGTCAGCGGCATCGGCTGCTCGGGACGCACCCCCTTCGTCCTCGACTTCAACACCATGCACACCACGCACGGGCGGGCCCTCGCCTTCTCCAGCGGCATCAAGCTCGCCAACCCGGACCTCCACGTCATCACCATCATGGGCGACGGCGACGCCTCCGCCATCGGCGGCAACCACTTCATCCACGCCTGCCGACGCAACCTCGACATGACCGCTCTCGTCTTCAACAACGGCATCTACGGCCTCACCGGCGGACAGCTCGCGCCCACAACCCCCATGGGCAAGCGCAGCACCACCTCCCTCACCGGCAGCATCGAGCCCGCCTTCGACCTCGTACGCCTCGCCCTCGGCGCCGGCGCCGCCTTCGTCGCACGCACCACCTCCTTCGACCACAAGCAGACCACCTCCTTCATCAAGCGCGCCATCCAGCACAGGGGCTTCAGCGTCGTCGACATCCTGACCAGCTGCCCAACCTACTTCGGACGCATGAACGAGGTCGCCGAGCCCTACGACATGGTCCACTACCTCCGCGACACCAGCTCCCCCATGCAGGACTGCACCTGCGGCGAGTCCGACGGCCACGACCCCAAGCCCGACGCCTGGCCCACAGGCATCTTCCGCGACGAAGCCCGCCCAGACTACGGCTCCCTGTACAAGCAGAAAATCGCCGCCGCCGGCGCCCGCAAGGCCGCCCGCGCTGTCGAAAGGAACGGTGCACGATGAAAGACCCCGTCCAGGTTCGCTTCAGCGGCTCCGGCGGCCAGGGCCTCATCACCGCAGGCATCATCCTCGCCGAGGCCGCCATGCTCGAAGGACAGAACGTCGTCCAGACTCAGACCTACGGCCCCGAGGCCCGCCTCGGCAGCAGCAAGGCAGAGGTCATCATCTCCCGCGGCCAGATCGCCTACCCCGAGGTCACCCAGCCCGACGTCCTGCTCTGCCTTTCCCAGGAGGCCGCCCGCAAGTACGCGTCCAAGGTCACCCCCGAAACCCTCGTCATCCTCGACAGCTCCAGCATCCCCGCCGATATCCCCGCGGGTGGCAAGGTCGTCCGCCTCTCCATCACCGAGACCGCCGCCACCGTCGGCCACAAGGTGGTCGCCAACTCCGTCGCCCTCGGAGTCTTCAACGCCCTCGCCAAGGTGGTCTCCCGCGAGGCACTCTCCAAGGCCGTCGCCGCCCGGGTCCCGGCCAAGTTCGCCGACCTGAACCAGAAAGCCCTCGAAGCCGGCGAAGCCCTCGCATCCGGCGCGCTTTCCGCCAAAGCCTGACCACGGCAACAGGGCAAGCACAGTCCGACCGCGAAGAAAGAAGCCGGCACGCGTCAAGCGTGCCGGCCTTGTTTCACACCCTGGAAGAAGCCGCGCCAGCGTTACTTGCCCGGCTCTTTGGCGGGTTCCTTCACCGGCTCCGCGCCCGCCGAGCCCTCATGCATGAACCGCTGGAGCGCCTCGCGGTAGTGCTCCAGCGCCTTGTCCTGCTGCCCCTTCTTCTCGCAGATCTGGCCCAGGTAGTAGTGGATCACCTCCGGGCTCGGGTTGAGCGACAGCGCCTCCTCCAGCACCCTCTGCGCCTCGTCCAGCTTGTTCCGGTGGAACAGCGCGATGCCCTTGAGCTGCCGGGCCCGCCGGTGGTCCGGCTGGCTCTCCAGCACCTTGCCCACCATGCTCTCCGCCTCGTCAAGGTTGCCCGCCGCCATGTCCAGGTCCGCGATGTCCAGCAGCACCTCCTTGTTGTCCGGGTCCTGCTCACGCGCCTTGGAAAGCTCCTCCCGGGCCGCGTCCAGCTGCCCCTTCTGCCGCATCGACCGCGCCAACGCCCTGTGCGCCGACGCCAGGCTCTTGGGCGTCCCGTCCTCCGACGCGTGCTCCGCAAGCTTCTGCTTGAGCTGCTCGTCCGTGATCTGCCCCAGCGTGTGCTGCAGGTACGCCGTCAGCGTGTTCTTGTAGTCCGGGTTGTGCAGGCTGATCACCTCCACCAGCTTCCCGTCCTTCCCCATGATGACCGTGGTCGGGAACACGATGAGACCAAGCTTGCCGTACAGCGTCCGGTCCGGGTCAAACGCGAGCGTGGCCGAAATGTCCCGGTCCCGCCGGAACTTCTCGAAGTACGCCCTCTGGACCACGTCCGCCGTGACGTGCACCAGCTTCACCTGGTCGGAATTGACCGCCTTCACCACCTCCGCCGACTCCATCGCCGCCATCTCAGACCTCCGCTGCTCCGCCGAAAGGCACACCACCACCACGATGGAGCCCTTCATCGACTCGCTGTCCGCCAGCGAGCCGTCCAGGGTGGGCATGCGGAACGCGGGCACCGGCTCGCCCCGCTTCACGTTCCGCAGGTCGTCGGCCCGCGTGCTCGCCGTCGCCGCGAGCAGGCTCAGGACGCAAAGGGCTGGGATGAGACGCTTGGTGATCATGGCTTTCTCCTTGGTGTTCCGGCCCGAGGGGCGCCGGCGGGTGTGCAATCAGACAAACTCACTTCTTGGGCGCTCCGGCCCCCGGTGCGCCGCTCTCCTTCGGATCGGCAAGGACCCCGGGGACCATGTCCTCGCCCTTCCACTTGGACTCCGGCGCCTGCGGGTACTTGATGGGCTCCCTGCGGTTGTACTCCAGCGGCTGGTGACAGCCCGCACCGCACCGGCCCCCCTCCGGCAGCGCCTCGTACTTGATGGGCAGCTTCCAGCCGCCCGCGCCGTAGACGACCTCGTCCCGGATGTGCTTCTCGTGGTTCGCGGCGTGCGCGTCATGGCAGACCTTGCACGACCGCCCCTTCTTGTCCTTGTTCACGTGCACGTAGTGCAGGTTCTCCGTGCCGTTGCGGAAACCCGTGGCAGAGCCCGTGTCCGCCAGCAGCACAAGCTGCCGGTCATGGCACGAGAAGCACAGGGCATAGCTGCTCTCGCTGAACGGGAAGTACAGGTCGCTCGGGTACTCGTTGGTCAGCAGCTTCCGGTGCCCGCCCCCGTGGATCTCATGGCACTCCACGCACCCCCGCTGCGTCACCGCCCCGTGCAGGCTGGTCCCGGTCTCGATGACCTGCTTCATGTTGACGATCGTCGTGCCGTCCGCCGCCTTGATCGGCTGGTTGTGGCACTCAAAGCACAGGGACTTCACGTCCTGCCTGAGCAGGCTGGGGTTCCTGCTCCCGTGCGGGTTGTGGCAGTTCAGGCACGCACGCTTCGTCGTCACCGCCGCGTGCTGAGTCGTCGCGGTCTCCATCGTGTGCTTGATGTCCGCGTGGCACTGCGTGCACAGCGTGGCCGGGTCCGCCACCAGCATCGCCTTCTGGTCCGTCGCGTGCGGATCATGGCACACCTGGCAGTCCCCCAGCGCTGGCTGGTGAGGCACCGGCGCCGAGGAAATCTCCAGCCCCGTCCGGACGTGGCACCTGAGGCAAAGGTCCCTCCCCTCCGCATTGAGCAGCTTCGGCAGCCTCGCCGCGTGCGGCTGGTGGCACGCCCCGCACGCGCCCACCGACGCCGGACCGTGCACGTTGTCGTGCGCACCCGTCACGTCCGCGTGGCACTTGAGGCACGAGTCCGCGTACCGGCTGCCCCGCAGCAGCCGCGTCTCCGTGCTCCCGTGCGGGTCGTGGCACGCCAGGCACTCGCCCTGCGCAAACGGCTCGTGCACCACCGGGCTCGTCGATGGCTCCGGCGCATGGCACAGGCTGCACAGGTCATGCCGCCCCCGCAGAGGCTCAAACGTGTGCTTCGCCCCGTCCACCACCTTGTGGCAACCGTCACAGCCGTTCACCCGCACAGGACCGTGCAGCACCGGCCGGCTCTTGATCCCCGGGTGGCACTCCGCCGTCACACACCCCTCCCGCGGCACCAGCGTCTTGGGCGCCGGCGCGGTGGAACCCGTCGCGTCCAAAGGCTGACGCGCCGGGGCGTCCTGAATCCGGGCCGCCCCCAGGCCCCCGACCAGCACCAGCAGACAGGCCGTCAGTCCGCGCCGCGTCATGGTGCACCTCCGTTCCTGTTGGTGTCGACCGCCCGCGGGGCGGACCGGTCGTACGACATCCGCTCGTGGCACCCCGGGGCGCAGCTCCCCCCCGTCGGCGTCAGCGTGAACCGCATCGGCATGTCCCACTCCCCCCCCTCGTACCGCACCGTGGTCGCGATCAGCCGCGGCGACTGGCTCGCGTGCACCGAGTGGCACGCCGAGCAGCCCCGCGACTTCTCCCCCGCCTTCAGGTGCGCCGCGTGCAGGTTCTTCGCCCCGTCCCGGAACTGCGTCACGGAGCCCGGCCCGGCGATGTTCCGGTCGTGGCAGGAGAAGCACATCGCGTAATTGCTCGCGTCGTACGGGTCCGGCAGCACGTCCGGCGTGAGCTGCTTGAGCAGCCGCTCGTGCGACGCCCCGTGCACACTGTGGCACGCCGCGCAGTCCCCGTGCGCCACCGCCCCGTGCACCACGGGCGACTTCGTGAGCAGCTCCCCCATGGCGGCGATCACACGCCCGCCGCCCGTCCTGAGTGACTTGTCGTGGCAAGTGAGGCACACCTGCGCCTGCGACCCGCGCAGCATCTTCGGGTGGTCCGACGCGTGCGGGTCATGGCAGGTCACGCACTGCTTGTCCTTCAGCACCGGGTCGTGGGAAACCGCCGCGTGCGCCACCGTGTCGCCCACCTCGCGGTGGCAGGACACGCACACCTCCCGCGCCGGGGCATGCAGCAGGCCGGGGAAGTTGGACGCGTGGGCCCCGTGGCACGCTGCGCACCCGCCCTTCACCGTGCCGTGCGTGTGCGCCGCCGTCTCCATCGCCACCACCGTCGGAGCGTGGCACCGCTTGCACAGGTCCGGCCCCACGCCCCCGACCAGCAGGTGGGAATTGTCCGCCCCGTGCGGATCATGGCACGCATCGCACGCCCCCGCGCCGTACGGCTTGTGGGTTTCTGACCCCGAAATGGCCGGGTGGCACTTCGCGCACGTCGCCTGCACGGTGGGGGACCGCAGCATCGCGCCCGTCGGTCCCCCGTGCGGATCGTGGCACGCAAGGCACGCATCCTCGCTCATCGCCTTGTGCTGGAACAGCTCGTGGCCCCCGGTATCGTGGCACGCCGTGCAGAGCTGAGCCTTCCCCCGCACCAGCGGGTACCGATGCCCGCCCGCGTCCGGCCCGTGGCACGCGTCGCACGCGCCGTGGGCGGTGGGGGCATGCACCACTGCCCACGATGTCAAAACGCCGTGGCACCCGCCCGTGCTGCACCCCTCGCGGAACGTCACCTCCCGGGACGGCCTCACCCCAGGGTCCACCGCCCGCGCCGCCGCGGGCTGAAAGACCGGCGCCGAAGGCCGCTCCCGCGGCAGCCTCCACAGCAGCACCGCCGCGCACCCGGCCAGCACCGCGACGCCCCCCACGCACACAGCCGCCACCCGCCGCCTGGATCGCAGGTACGCTCGCAAGCGGATGATGGCAGGCGCCCGGTTCATGGTGCTAGAGGAAGCCCCCGATCAGGATGAACGCCAGCAGCAGCAGGCCGAACCCAACAGAAACGACGGCGACGACCAGGATCGCGGGCCTGCGCTTGGGATCGGGCGCCGGCACCCGCAGAGCCTCAAGCCTCCCGGTGGCAACCAGCCGGTGGTACTCCTCCGGACGCTGCTCCATCAGCTCCTTCTCGGGCATGCTGCCGGTGAAGATGACCTCGTCAACCGGGAACGTCCCAGGCCGCAGGTGGGCATTGAAGAAGTGGATCGTGAAGATGAACCCGATCGCCAGCAGCGCCTCGTACCCGTGCACGATCATCGCCACGTTGAACGCCCACCCCGGAAGCATCCGCGAAGCGATCTCCGGGAACCACAGCAGCAGCCCCGAGCCGCCGATGATGAACGAACCGCCCACCTCCGCCCAGTAGTCGAACTTCTCCCAGTACGTCCACCGGTCCAGCCGCGGCCGCTTCCGCCCCCGCACGAACCAGCCAAGCATCCCCAGGCAGTCCGTCACGTCCTTCCAACGGGGCAGCAGAGAACCGGGGCCGAACAGCCACTCCTTCCACGAGCACCCGCGGTTCAGGAACCGGTAGCCCAGGCCCAGGAAGTGCAGCACCAGGTTCGCGATGAGCAGCACCGCGAACATCCGGTGCCACAGCCCCGCAGCCTCGATACCGCCCATGAGGGAAGCCGCCGTCCGCGCCCACTTGTCGTCGCTGAACACCAGCGGGATGCCCGTCGCCGTCAGCCCGAAGAATGTCAGCGCGACGAACGCATGGTTGATCTTGTCCAGCGTGTCGAAGCGCCGGATCGCCGTCGACGCGTGCCCGTGCGCCGGGTGCGCCCCGTGCTTCCGACGCTCGATCAGGGAGCGCACAAACCACAGGACGGTGTGCAGACCGAAGAACGTGAAGACCGTCGTCATCACGATCATGAAGTACAGCCACACGCCGTACAGGACCGGGAAGTTCCTCGCGTCCTTGAAGTTGGCGTGCGGGTTGAACTTGGCGAAGTTCTCGTTGGCCGACGGGTGGCACTTCCGGCACGTCCCGACGACGTTGGCCGGCGCCACGCGGGACTTCGCATCCTTCACCGGGAGGATGTCGTGGGCCCCGTGGCAGTCGCTGCACCGGGCCGCTCGCTGGCCGCCCAACCGCGTCACCTGCCCGTGGTAACTCTCGTGGTATGTCTGGTAGTACGTCCCCACCCGATCGCCCTTGGCGTCCGGCGAGTCGTGACACCGCCCGCACTCACTGATCACGTCCTGCATGAAGTGGGGGGTCGACGCGAGCGTGATCTGGTGCGCCGTGTGGCAGTCCGTGCACACCGCCGTCTTGCCCTTGCTCTCCTCACGCTTCGCGCCGTGCACGCTGGTCGCGTACGTCTCGGCAACGCCCACGTGACACCGCCCGCACGTCTCCGGGATGTTCGCCCGGTTCACGCTCGACGCCGGGTCCTTCGAGGGCCGCACCCCGTGCGCGGTGTGGCAGTCCGCGCACGTCGCCGCCATCGGCAGCCCCGCCTTGGTCACCGCCCGCGCGTGCGCCGAGTCCATGTAGTTGCTGATCCGCCCCGAAGGGTCCTTGTCCGAGTCCGTCGCGCTGTGCTTCTTGTGGCAGTCCCCGCACAGGTACAGGGAGTTGAGCCCGTACTGCGCACTCCGCCGGTCCGACACCTTCAGGATCTGGTGCCCGCCATGGCACGATGCGCACGTCGGCGCCAGCGGATCACCCCTGTCGAGCGCCGCCCGGTGGGAGCTCGACGCGTAAGACTCCGCCGCCCGCGCATGGCACTGCGTCGCGCACGTCGCCTTCTGCAGCCGCGCCGCGTGCGGGAGCTGCGCCGCGTCCTGATGGCAGTCCGTGCACCGGTTGGCGGCGTGCGGGCTCTTCGCCAGGGCGTCGGGCAGGATGTACAGCCCCTCCCGCGTCGCCGGCGCACCGGGCGCAGCCTCCGCAGCGGGCGCCGCCCCCCCGCCCGCCGGGGCCGGGTGCTCCGCGTCCAGCCACGTGCCCACCATCGACAGCCGTTCCTGGGGCGAAAGCGTCCTGATGTGCTCCTGCCCGTGGCACTGCATGCACCGCTTGTTGTCCTGCAAGACGTCCCGGGCATCCGGTGCGCCCGCCTGCCCGGCGCACACCGGCGTCAGCAGCAGCAGCACCGCCGCGGCGCAACCCGCGCCCCAGCTGCGTCCCGGCCCTGCCTGTGCTGCCCTGCGGGAGGTCATGTCGTACCCACCTTTCAGTGCGACCCGAACCGTGAAGTCATGGCAATGACAATGAGGACCAGCAGCACCAGGCCCAGCCCGAACGCCAGGAAGCCCAGCGGGTGCACCACCCTCCGCCACTGCGTCCACTCATCCTTCACCCGGATGGACTCAAGACGCCCGCTGGCCACCAGCCGGTCGTACCAGCGCCTCCGTTCATGCAGCATCTCGGTCTTCGAGATGCGCCCCGAGAAGATCACCGAATCGATCGGGAACTTCTCCGGGCGGAAGTGCACGTTGAAGAAGTGGAACGTGAAGATGAACCCGGCAGCCAGCAACGCCTCGTCGCTGTGCACGATGAGCGCAAGGTTGATGACCCAGCCCGGCAGCACCCGCGTGAACAGCTCCGGGAACCACATCACCAGCCCGCTCAGCCCGATCACCGCCACACCCCAGAACACCGCCATGTAGTCGAACTTCTCCCAGTACGTCCACTTGTCGAACTGCGGCTGCTCCCCCTTCCCGAAGAACCACTTCTGGTGCGCCCACCAGTCCTTGAGGTCCTGGACGTGCGGGTACGGCAGGTCGGGCCCGAACATCACGCCCAGGAACTTCCGCAGCCGGAACCGCCCCTGCTCCTGGAACTGCCCGCGGTTCCGGAAGCCCGCCACCAGCATGCTCCCGATGTGCAGCGTGAAGTACGTGAACGTGATCATGGCCCCCAGGCGGTGCAGCTGCGCCGCCGCCTCCAGCCCGCCGATCCACCGCACCAGTTCCCGCGCCCACCCGGTGTCGTAGAACTTGAGAGGCATCCCCGTCGCCACCAGCAGCAGGAAACTCGTCATCACCAGCACGTGCAGGAACCGCTCGAACGGCCTGAACCGCACGAAGTTCTCCCCGTCCGCGTGCGCCCGCGCCTTGATCTCGCGGAACGCCCGGCGATCCCGCACGTACAGCACCGCCGACCGCGCAAACCACAGGACCGTGTGCGCCCCGAAGAACAGGAACGTGCCCACCACCAGCGCAGTCATCGCCACGAACGTCCAGTACAGCGTGGGGTAGAGCTGCCGGTTCGTGTGATCCGCGTGCGCGATGTACGACGTGAACTTCTCCGTCGCCCTCGGGTGGCACTGCTGGCATGTCTTCAGCTTCTGCTCCCCGTGCAGACGGCTCCTCGGGTCCTTGATCGGCACGATGTCGTGGTACCCGTGGCAGTCGTAGCACGCCGCCACGTTCGACTGCCCCAGCGACAGCGCCTTGCCGTGGAACGTCTCCCGGTAGTGCTCGATCCGGTCCTCGTGGCACTTCCCGCACCGGTCACCGCTCGCAAGCTTGAACGCCACCTTGTCGTGCTGGATGATCTCGTGCGACGCGTGGCAGTCCGTGCACACCGGCGCCTTGAGGTCGCCCTCCGCAGCCTTCTGGCCGTGCAGGCTCTGCTTGTACGTGTTCAGGATCCCCACGTGGCAACGCCCGCACGTCGTGTAGATCCTCGTCCGGTGCACAGGCGACTGGGGGTCGCTCACCGGGTGCACCGCGTGCGCAGAGTGGCAGTCCGCGCAGGTGGGCGCCGCCACCAGCCCGGCCTCCGCGATCGCCTTGCCGTGGGCGCTCTTGAGGTAGGCCTCGATGTGGCCCTTGGGCTCATACCCCCCGGGCGTCTGCTTCTCGTGCTTCTCGTGGCACTTCGCGCACAGGAATATGCTGTTCAGCCGGTGCTGGGGCGACTTCGTGTCGCTGATCGCCAGGATCGTGTGCCCGCCGTGACAGGACGCGCACGTCGGCGCCAGCGGGTTGCCCTTCCGCAGCGCCTCCGCGTGCGCGCCCGTCGGAAACTGCGTCGCCGGCCCCTCGTGGCACCGGGTCGCACAGGTCGTCAGGTTGAGCCGCGGACCATGGGGAAGGTTCGCCGCGTCCTCGTGGCAGTCCACGCACGCGTTCTTCGCGTGCACGCTCCCCGCCAGCGCGTCAGGACGGATGTACAGGCCCGGACGCGTCGCCGGCTCATCACCCCGCAGCGTGGGCTGCGCCTGCACAGGTGTGTCCGGGCGGGGCTCCGTACCCAGCCACGTGCCCACCATCGACAGCCGCTCCGCAGGGCTGAGCTCACCGATATGCGCCTGGCCGTGGCACTGCAGACAACGCTTGTTGGCCGCTTCCCCCGACTGACCGGATGCGGTGGGGATCGCCAGCAGCATCCACGCCGACAGGGCGGATGCCACCCGGCAGAAAAAGAAGATCTTGTTCCGACAGAACGGCACGACCGTTCCTTTCCAACCCGTGTTTCCTGCCGAGGCGACGCCCTGAAGAGCAACGGCATTCGGTTTAGGATAAAAGGATCGCCTTGTGCAGTATACCCTCATGAGCGAGGGATTTCTGCTCAGGGAACAATTTCCAAACTCTGGGTGGAAAGAGAGTGTAAATCATACCCTCAAATGGGTACGATTTGTGTTCCGCAAATACCCTAAACAGGCTAGCCTCGCCGAGGAGCCATCGCGTCGATCAGGACCGCGCCCGCCGAAAGCCCGCAGCCGCCATTAAACACCAGCCCAGCCAACACAACCAGATACGTCGCCCCCGCCACCTGCCGTGCCACAAACCAGCAGGCGATGTCCACGAGCAACCCAAGACCCATGCACGCCGTCAACAGGCCCGCCAGACCCCGCGGCAGGCGTGTCATCGTGAGCAGCACGCTCAACACCAGCGCCAACGTCGCAAGACTGAGCGAGTGCGCGTGCGCAGACGCCACCAGCACCTTGATCCCCCCCGGCTGAATGTCCTTGCTGAACGCGATCGGCTTGATGTCGTCCCAGTAATCCAGCGGGACCGACTTCGCGATCGGGCTCCTGTCCGCATGCTTGCGGGAGTGACACTCCGCGCACGACCGCGCCATCACCTCGCTCGG
Source organism: Phycisphaerales bacterium (assembly GCA_046350475.1). Taxonomy (GTDB): domain Bacteria; phylum Planctomycetota; class Phycisphaerae; order Phycisphaerales; family UBA1924; genus BJHL01. Next base: position 1,910,621 of record JAXMAJ010000001.1, read on the forward strand.
AGCCTTGTCACCCAGGTCCAGGTTGTCGTAATTCTCACTGATCTTGTCCGCCGTCAGCCACCGGACAAGCGCATCGCGATCCGCCCGCGCAAGCGTCTCCGGATGCCCCTTCTTCAGCGACTCCAGCAAAGGCGATGGCGCACTGACACCGTGATACGCCCCCTCAAGGTCCGTCATCGTGAGACCCGGCGACTCATCCCGGTTCTCGTAGTGGTCGTGCAGGTGCCACGCCGAAACCCCCAGGCCCCCCAGCACCACGAGCATCAGGCACGCCACACCAAGGCGGGCAAACCAGGGCAACGCGCTCAGGCGCGGCCACGGAGCCGGCATGTCCGTCGTCGTGCGGTTCATCCGAGCATGTCCTTGTCGATGGCGACCTCCTTCTTCTCACGCAGCGACTGGTTCGCCAGTATCCCCAGCACCGTCGCGCGGTGCCCGTCCTCCGCGTTCGCAAGCTGCTTCGCCCCGTTCGCCACCGTCTGCACAAACGCCTCCACCGCGTAGTAGAGCGAGGTCTGTGGCATGCCCACCCCCTCCTTCAGCTTGCCCTGCTCCGCCAGCTTGGTGGCGTTGGCGATCAGCGTGATGCCCTCGTCATTGTGGAACTGCTGGCGGTTCGCATACACCTCCCACCCCTGAGTCGGCGCATCCGCCTCCTTGAACATCCACCCGTGCGACCACGCAAGCTTGATCGCCGCGTTGCTCCCGTGGAACAGCTCGTGCCTCCCCTGGTAGGAATTCGCAAGCGTCGCCTCGTAGCTGGCCACCCGCCCGTCCGCCCACACCAGCTGCGTGCTGATCGTGTCCGCCACCGTCCGGTCGTCCTTGTGGAAGAAGATGCCGCCCACCGTGCGCACGCCCACCGGGTACTGGTCGCGGTACCAGCAGAACACGTCAAACTGGTGCGAACCCCACTCCCCCGCCAGGCCCGTGGTCACAGCCTCGTCCAGACGCCAGTTGAGCGCCTTCTCCCGCGACGGGTCGCTCGCCGGCACACGCCACGAGGTCTTCTGGTGGAACTGCCCCCGCATCGACACCAGGTCCCGCACGCTGTCGGAACGGAAAAACGTCCGCGCCAGCTTGTAGATCGGGTTGCACCGGCCCTCAAGCCCCGGCTGGAACACCGACTTCGCCGCCTTCGCCGCCGCAAGGATCGCCCGGCTGTCCTCGATGCTGTGCGCCAGCGGAGACTCGCAGTACACGTGCTTCCCCGCCGCCAGCATGTCCACCGCGATCTGCTTGTGCAGGTGCGTCGGCGTCGCGATGAACACCGCCGCAACGTCGGCCGTCATGAGCTCCGTGTGCGCCGCGTGCGAAGACGCGCCCTGCACCCGCTTCGCCCCGCTCTCCAGCCGCGTCGGATCATTGTCGCACACCGCGGCAATCCTCACACCCTCCATCTTCTGCAGCTCGGCAATGATGGCCCGCCCCTGCCGCCCCAACCCGATCACCGCAACGCTGAGCGGAGCCGAAAGCGACGCCGCACGGGCAAACGCCGGCAGGATCGCAACCGCGGACAGGGCCCCGGCGGACTGGACGAGGAACTCGCGTCGGTCAAAGGTCGGCATGAGCACTCCTTGCTGGTGGAAGGCAGAAAGTAGGACGGGTGCAGCCCCGCCGCACCACCACTCCCCGCCCGCGCCCCGCCGCCCGCCACGCGCGCAAAAAAACCAGGGGCCCGCGCCGCCGCGGGCCCCGGAAAACCGTCATGCCCCGCAGGACCCTACCGCCGACGACGACGCGCAAGCACCGCGGCCCCGAGCAGAGAGGCAGCCCCCGGCGCCGGTACCAGCTCCACCGCGAAGTTGTCGACGATGAAAGCGTTGTCGTTGTACGTGGACTCGGGGCTGTGCATGACCCGCAGACGCAGCGCGTTCCCGCTGCCCGTGAACGTGAACAGCTCGCTGTGCGTGCCCGCAAGCTGCCCGTAGTTGCCGTGCGCCAGCACCACGCTCGTCACCGTGTCCACAACCGACACGTCCAGCCTGGGCGTGCTGTCGAAGTACCAGTTCTTCCAATCGAAGGTCAACGCATACGCCTGACCATTGACCGAGGCAAAGTCCTGGAAGATGTCTACGTTGTGACCATTCCACCCCTCGCCGTCCGTGTTCAGCGAGTAGTTCCCCGAAATGAACGGGTACGCGCCCGTGTTGTGAATCGTCGCGCCGTGGTTCGCCGCAACCGTCCACCCCGGAATCGCGCCCCCAGTGAGCAGCGTGTAGCTCCCGTCACCGGCAATGCCCGCGTTCCAGTTCGGCATCGCCTCAAAATCACCATTCACAATGACGTTGGCGTTCGCCGCGCCCGTGAGGCCTAGGCACGCAATCAGCACTTTGCGATGCATTCCGTGATCTCCTCCAAAGTGGCCCCCAACCGCAGACCACGACGCATGATACTTCCGGGATCAAGAACGTCAATGCAGGTTTCCCCGCGCCCCCCCCCGCACCCGCCCCGCGCAGCACAAACCGCCACAGGTTGGAGTGTTACCTCCCCGGTTAAAGGACCTTCCCCGCCCGCCAACCCCGGCGCTCTCAGCCGCCCGGCCCAGCAGACAGCCCCGCGGGCTGCTCGCCCGCGGGGCCGCCGATGCCAATCTGCTTCCTGCAACCGGCGCCGCAGACCCCACCCCGGCGCACCGCACCACCCGACCTCAGCCGATCACCAGCCGCGAGTTCGTCGGAATCGCCCGCGTCAGGTTGTAGTAGTTCGGGCTCGTCGCCTTCACCGTGTTGTGGATCGCCCTCATCTGCTCAGGCGTGCCATCCCCCGCCAGATGCACCGTCTGCTCCAGCGACTCATACCCCGCCGGTACCGAGGCGTCAATGCCCAGGAACCCGCGCAGGTCGATGTCACCCGTCGTGCGGACCTCCACCCGGGTAAGCGTCACCCCCATCCGCGCGGCGACCGCCGCGTAACCGACCATCATGCACGCATTCAGCGCAGCCATCAGGTACTCCTGCGGGTTCGCGTACAGGTTGGTGCCGCACAACTCCACCGGCTCATCGGTGCTGAGCGTGAACACGCGCTGCACCTCCGCACCACCGATGCGGCAGGACTCCACGTGGTGATCAGACCGTGTCCCGCCCACCCAGCGGCTGGTCACACACCACTGCGTCTGCCCGTTCGCAGGATCGGCGGTGATCGCGTCGACCGCCCCCTGCAGGTCCGAAGTATTGATCCCGTTCACGATGGTCTTGGTCAAGGTAGCGGTCATGCGAATCTCCTTCGAGGAATGCGACTGCGAAGTCCGACGCGGCCTTCGACGGTGAATAAACACCGCGCCGCCCCCCGCCGAAAAGTGCACTCCTGGTACACCCCCGGGTTGACTCGAAGTACACCCCCGCAGGGCGCAAAACGCGGGCAGCCGCCGCTCAGACGCCGCCGGCGGACCAACTCCCGTCCCGCCCCTGCGTGATGAACCGCACCCCCGTGACCGCCGCCAACGCTCCCCCGCGCACGAGGAGCGCGGTCGACCACGCATCCGCCACCGCCGCGCGGGATGCAACCGTGGCAGCATGCAGAAGTGGGGCGGTCGGAAGGCCCGTGCCCGGATCCAGCGTGTGCGACAGATGGGCAGGGATGGACGCAAGCGCGTCCCCATCCCCCGCCCCGCCCTCCGCGCCCCGAACCACCACGCGCCCATGCGGAGCCGAAACCGACAGCGCGTTGTCCCGCAGGCCGACAACCGGCGCACCGGGCGCCGGCGACACCCTCACCCGCCACAAGCCCCCATCAGGCGCGCCCCCGATGGCCAGCACGCTGCTCGTCCCCGCGTGCAGCAGCCCGTGCGCCACGCCCGCCTCACGCAGCACCGCCCCCGCCGCGTCCAGCGCCCACCCCTTCGCCACCGCACCCAGGTCCAGCTCGATCGCGCCGCTGAACGCCACCGACCGCGAGCCCTCATCAAGGTGCAGGTGCACGGACCCAAACGGCGGCAAGGCCGCGCCCCCCGCCCCAGCACCGGCCCCGCGGAACCCATGCGCCCTCATCAGCCCGCCCAGGGCGATGTCAAACGCCCCGCCGCTCGCCCGGAACACCTCCCGGCACAGCAGCAGCAGCGCAAACGTGTCATGATCCACCCGCACCGCACGCGCACCCGCGCCCCGGTTGATCGCCGCGACCACGCTGGAGGGCTCGTGCGCAGACCACAACGCATGCAGGCGCAGCACCTCCTCCGCCGCAGCCTCCGCGGCAGCCCGCGCCTGCGCCCCACGCGCATGCACCACCGCGAACTCGAATCGTGTGCCCATGGCGTGGCACGCATGCGTCGTGATGGGGAGCGGCTCTGACACGGTGCGCCAGGAGAGTAGAAATGAAAAAGGCCGCGTCAGGGACGCGGCCGGAAGAAACTCAACGCCGACCCGGCCTCAGGCCCGCGCGACCTTCCGCGTCGCGGGGTCGTACGTCCACGCCCCGCCCTGCCAGATGCTCCGCTGGGCCAGGTCGACGATCACCATCACCTTCGCGCCCAGCTCGATGCTGCAGTACGGCTTCTCACGCGTACGGAGGCTGTGCATCCAGCCCAGCCGGTGCACGTCCTGATCGTTGCCGATGTCCGGGCACTCGATCGTCTTCTCCTCGAGCTCCTCCGCGAAAATCCGCTCCGGGCGCACCGTGCAGTGCCGGCTCCCCAGGTAGATGTTCCCCTTGTGACCGCGGATGAGCGTCTCGAGCCCCACCTCGTTGCACGTGCTGCCAGCCACCATCATCTGGTGCCCGGTCTCGAACTGCGCAACGATGTTGATGTTGTCGCAGTTGTCCATGTCCTTGTCCACCAGGTGCGCACCGGTCGCCGACACCCGCACCGGCCAGCCCTGGTCGATCGCGATCATCATCGGCGTCATCACGTGCACCAGCAGGTCGCCGATGATGCCCGTGCTCACAAGGTGGTACCGGCGCCACTGGTAGTACAGCTTGGGGTCCCACGGCTGCTTGCCCAGCGGGCCGCACCACCGGTCCCAGTCCAGGTTCACCCCGGGCTTCCAGTCGCTGTTGATGGGGTAGTGCCACTCGCCGTCCTTGCTGTTCCGGCAGTACGACGTCTGGCTGAACGTCGCCGTCCCGATCGCCCCGCTCTGGATCAGCTTCCGCGCCTCGTGGAACTTCGGCATCCGCGTCATCTGCGTGCCCACCTGCGCCACAACCCCCGGGTGCGCCCTCTCCGTGTCCCACAGTTTCAGCGCGTCCTCCAGGTGGAGCGTCATCGGCTTCTCGAGGTAGATGTCCTTGCCCGCCCTGACCGCGTCGATCGCCACGTGCGCGTGCGCATGCTCCGGCACCGCGATGATCACCCCGTCCAGGTCCTTCCGCGCAAGCAGCTCCTCGTGCTTCGTGTACGTGGCGATCTCCACGCCTGGCTGACGCTCGAGCAGGTCCTTGTGCGCCTTCTCAAGGTGGATCGTGCACAGGTCGCAGATCGCCACGATCTGGCACTTCTCCTTCCCCTGCTTGCTGAGGTCGATGAAGGACCGCGCGTGGTTCAGGCCCATCGCGCACGCCCCGTCGGCCCCCAGGCCGATCACCCCCAGCCGCAGCGTCTTCGCGTCCGCAGCCACCGCCGGCGGCAGCGGGTTGGGCAGCGTCCCCGTCGAGACCGACTGCTGGGACGCGCTGGGCGATGGCCCCGCGCCCCCGCCCGGCGCCGCAGGCGCAGACGCGCTCGCCGCCCGGCCCGTCGTGCACCCCGCCAGCAGCGCGCCCGCGCTCAGCGCAGCCGTCGATGCCTTGAGGAAGTCGCGCCGGGAATGATCAGGCTGGGGATGGTTGGTGGGAGGGTTCTCTGAGGCCATGGAGTGCTCCTTGTGTGCAACAGCGTACACAGGGTTGTGAAAGAACGACACGGGAAACCGGGGACCAGAGGGACCCCGGGGAAACCACACACCCGTCACACCCGGGGCTGGGGCCGGTGCTTGAACGACGCGACAAAGACCACGAATATCAGCCCCGCAAACGCCGCGGGGATCATCCACACCGTCCGCCAGTCCACCGCCTTCGTCTGCCCGTTGGTGTAGTGATCAACCAGCCGGCCGAACACCTGGTTGCCGATGAGCATGCCCACACCCTGGGTCAGCAGCACCAGGAAACCCTGGGCCTGCGCCCGGACTTCCTTCGGCGCCGTCTGCTCGGTGTAGATCTGCCCCGTGACAAAGAAGAAGTCGTAGCAGATGCCGTGCAGGATGATCCCGCCCAGCACCATCCACATCACGTGACCGCCGCCGGACGGGTTCCACGCGCCCGCAAACAGCCCGTACCGCGCCACCCACGCCAGCATGCCCACCGCCAGCATCCACTTCACACCCAGCCGCCGGAAGAACAGCGGCATCACCAGCATGAAGAAGATCTCCGACATCTGCCCCAGCGTCATCTTGGTCGGCACGTTCGCGATGCCCGTCGCCCCGGCGTACACGCCCGCAAACGAGTAGTACGCAGCCAGCGGGATGCAGATCAGCATCGAGCACACGCAGAACACAAGGAACGAGGAGTCCTTCAGCAGCTTGAGCGCGTCCAGACCGAGCATCGACTCAAGGCTCGCCGGCTTCCCCTTGCTGGGAGCAGGCGTGTTGGGCAACGAGAAAGAGAACAGCCCCAGCACCACCCCGCTGATGCCGGCAACGTAGAAGAAGTGGGGCGACGCCGCCCGCGCCATTTCCGTCGCCTCCTTGGTCGCCTGCTCGGGAACAAGCCGGGTGGCAAGGTACCCCACGATCAGCCCCGCCACAATCCACCCGATCGTTCCCCACACCCGCACGATGGGGAACTGCTTCTCCGGGTTGTTCATCGCGTTGAACGCCACCGTATTCGACAGGCCCAGCGTGGGCATGTAGCACAGCATGTGCGCCAGCAGCACGCCGATGAACGGCCAGGGGCTCTCCCCCGCCTTCTGCGCCACCACCGGCGCCGCCGCCAGCATCGCGCCCCCCAGCACGTGCAGCACACCCATCACCCGCTGGCTCGCGAAAAAACGGTCCGCCACAATGCCCAGAAACAGCGGCGACAGGATCGCCGCGATCGGCGCCACCGTGTACGCATTCCCGATGTCCGCGCCCTTGAATCCCTTGGCGTTCATGTAGGGCCCAAGCGTCACAAACCACGCCCCCCACAGGAAGAACTGCAGGAACATCATCACCGACAGGGCGAATGTGCGCGAACGTGGGGGAGTTGTTGGCTGGTTCATGGGATGAACGGTCTCCGTTGCCCCGGAACCCAGAAGATAGCGGATCGGCGCGGAAATGCAAACCCGCACCCGCCGCGCACCCGCCCCCCAAACGCGCACGCCGCCGCGCGCACCGCCGCTGCACACGCCCCACCCGTCAGCTCGGCCTTACCGCTCCACCACCATCGCCACCGCGTTGCCCCCACCCAGGCACAGGGCCACCACCCCGCGCTTCCCGCCCGTGCGGACCAGGTTGTGGATCAGCGTCACCAGGCAACGCGCACCGGAACCGCCGATCGGGTGTCCCAGCGCAACCGCCCCGCCCGCCACGTTCACCTTCTCCTCAGGCACCCCGCCCTCGCGCATGTTCTGCAGCACCTGCGCCGCGAACGCCTCGTTGAGCTCAAACAGATCGATGTCCCCCATCGTGAGACCGGCCTTCGCGATCACCGCCGGCACCGCCAGCGCCGGCGCCCGGAAGATGTCCTTGGGAGCCACGCCCGACGTGTGATACGCCAGGATCTTGGCGATCGGCTTCACGCCAAGCTGCTCAGCCCTCGCCACGCTCGCCACCACCACCGCCGCCCCGCCGTCCGAAATCTGCGACGCGTTCCCCGCCGTCACCGTCCCCTCCTTCGCGTCAAACACCGGCCGCAGCTTCGCAAGCCCCTCCGCCGTCGTCTCCGCACGCACACCCTCGTCCGCCGCCACGCCCGGGCTCTTCTTGTCGTTGCACTGCTCACCCGTCAGCGCCACGATCTCCTGCTTGAACCACCCGCTCTTCGCCGCCTCCGCCGCCCTCTGGTGGCTCCGCGCAGACCACGCGTCCTGGTCCGCCCGCGAAATGCCGTACTTCTTCGCGATGTAGTCCGCGCCGTTCCCCATCGCCCAGCACTCAAACGCGCACCGCAGCCCGTCATACTGCATGTGGTCCTCGAACTGCACCGGACCGAACTTCGGCGCACCCGCCCCGTCGCGGATCTTCGCGAAGTACGGCGACGCCGTCATGTTCTCAAAGCCGCCCGCGATCGCAAGGCTGCTGTCCCCCGCCCTGATCGACTGCGCCGCCGTCATCACCGCCTGCAGACCGCTCCCGCACACCTTGTTGATCGTCACGCACGACTGCGTCTCCGCACACCCCGCCTTCAGCGCCGCCTGCCGCGCCGGGTTCTGCCCCAGCCCCGCCTGCAGCACGCAACCCATCAGCACCTCGTCCACCCGCCCCGCCCTCGCCTCCTCCGCAAGCCCGGGCTGCTCCGCAAAGATGCCCTGGATCGCGTACGCGCCCAGGTGGGGAGAATGCACCCTCGCCAGGCCGCCGAAAAAACGGCCGATCGGGGTGCGCTTCGCGGCGAGAATAACGGGGTGAGTGGTGGCCATGGTGAGAATCGTGGGAACGGAGTGGAAGTGGTACGGAACGGTCGATCGAAAGACCGAATGCCAGATTCAAATTGCACGCACCCGGAGTCCCGGGCCCCAAGCGTAGCGTCGGGCAACTCACCGCGGGGGTCCCGGTTCCAGGTATGATGGCCGCATGCCCCTGCTCCGCTGCCCCCGCACCCTCGCGTACACCGGCCCCGCCGCCATCACCCTCGCCGTCATCACCATTGCCGGCTGCTCAGCCCTCCCCCGCTCCGCAGTCCCCGCAGACGCCGTCGAGCGCGCCGCCGTCCCCGGACTCCCGGACATCCGAGCCTGGGGAGATGAACCCGAACTCGCCATCGGCCGCTGGACCAGCGAACGCCTCGAGATGGAACGCGCCCGCCTCGCCGCAGGAGGACAGGACACCCTGCCCGACGCCGCCTACCTCGCCCTCTCCGGGGGCGGCGAAAACGGGGCCTACTGCGCGGGCCTCCTGTGCGGCTGGACCCAGGCCGGCACCCGCCCGCCCTTCCAGGTCGTGACCGGCGTCTCCGCCGGCGCACTCGTCGCCCCCTTCGCCTTCGCCGGGCCCGAGTACGACCACGTACTCCAGGAAATCTTCACCTCCCTCCACACCCGCGACATCGCCAACAGCCGCAGCCTCCTCTCCGGCCTCACCGGCGACTCGATGTACGACCCCGCCCCCCTCCGGCGACTGCTCGAACGCCACGTCAACCGCGACTTCCTCGCCCACGTCGCCGCCGAATACCGCAAGGGCCGCAACCTCTACATCGCAACCACCAACCTCGACTCCCAGCGGCCCGTCATCTGGGCGATGGGCCGCCTCGCGGACAGCAACCACCCCGACGCCCCCAGGCTCTTCCGCGACATCCTGCTCGCCTCCGCCTCCATCCCCGGCGTCTTCCCCCCGGTGATGATCGAGGTGGAATCCGCCGGCAAGACGTTCCAGGAAATGCACGTGGACGGGGGCGCCACCTCCCAGGTATTCCTCTACCCGCCCACCTTCGACATGCAGGCCCTCGTCCAGCAGGTGCACGCACAACGCCACCGCACCGTGTACGTCGTCCGCAACGCCGGCCTCCGCCCGCAGTACGAACCCGTCCGCCGACGCACCCTCGCCATCGCCCAGCGCGCAGTCTCCAGCCTCATCGCCAGCCAGGGCGTGGGCGACCTCTACCGCATCTACCTCGAAACCCTCCGCGACGGCATGGACTTCCGCCTCGCCACCATCCCCGCCTCCGCCGACCGCCCCACCCAGGAGATGTTCGACCCCGCCTACATGTCGCAACTCTTCGAACTGGGAAGTTCCGCCGCCAAAGGAGGCTACGCCTGGAGCAAAGCTCCCCCCGGGTTCGAAAACTGGGAACAGGCCCGCCCCCGCGGCCAGACCCCCTGACCCTCGCCGCCGCTACCTGCCGTTGATGCTGATCACGTACGCATCCTTCACCACAATCCTGTAGTCCGGCACAGGCTTGTACGAGTTGGGGGGAATCACCTCTACCTTGTCAATCTTCCCGCCGTACGTGATGAAGTTGCGGGCCTCCGGCTCAAAGCCGTGGAAGTACTGCCGACCATCCGGCACCACCGCCACCACCCAGAACTCGTTCGTCAGCAGCCCCTTCATCGTGTACTGCATCCGGTACCCCTTCCCGCCCGACTCATCCGTGATCACCTGCACCGGACCCTGCCAGCCCCCGGGCGCAATCCACTTCCCCACAAAGTTCGCCGCCATCGCCTCCTGGTCCGCCTGCTTGCGCTGCCCCGCAACCGCGCCCATCACATCCTCCGGCGTCACACCCTCCAGCACCGGGTCGCCCGCCTGAGGCCCCGGCGCCACGCCCGCAGACGCCGCAGCACCGCCCGCGTTCTTCTGGTACGCCTGGTACCCCACAAAGCCACCGATGCCGAGCGCAACGAGGATGATCACGATGAGAATGGGCTTGGGCATGCCCGGCAGCATACCAGACGCCCTACCCCGCCGCAAACCTCACTCATCACTGATCACATAGTCAAACTGATCACCCGTTTCCTGCTTGGAAAGAACATTGCCCAGGTCACCCTCCCCGCCCTGCGCAGCGCCGCCGTTGTCCTTCCCCGCACCCACCGAATACAGAACGAAACCCCCCGCAGGGTCACCACCTGCGGGAGTCAGCCGGTACCCCAGCACGCCGCCGGACCACGGATCGACAGGCGCCTCCTCCAAGTACCCGGGCACAAGTTCCTCCAGCGACCGCGGATATTCCCCGCACGCCCCACGATACCGCTCCAGCGCAAGCAGAACCCGCAGCCCCTCCGCATCAAGGTCCGACCGCCAGCGTTCCACCATCGCTTTGAAGAGGTTCGGACAAAGTCGCGCGAACGCACCAGAGCCACCCGCACCCAACCACGGCCGCTCTACCGGGAGGTGGAACACCTCCCTCGGAGCCAGGGTGAGCTGCCGCTCAGCCTCGTCAAAGTAACCGTCAAGCGCCCTCCGATTCGCGCCGAACCAGCCGACGCCGCCCTCAGGGCCCTCTCCCCATCCAAAGTCCTTCCAGACCCTCCCGTGCCGCCCACCCCAGCGCACGTTGCCGGGTTCTGAATAGAGGAACCCCAGCGTGTCCAGCAACGCAAGGCGCTCGCCCGCGAACTGCTGAGTGAGTGGGGGGCTCGGATAATCATCCAGCGCCCGCCCGACCGCAACCAGCACGTCCTCCGCCGGATGGCCACGGATCAGCCGCTCGACCTGCAAAGTGGTGACATCCCGGATCATGTTCGAGGTACGCGCATCATCCAGAGTGACCTGCATCCGGCACACCCTGGCGAGGGCCAGGTTCGCCCGCAGCGCGCGGAACCACTCCGCCGTGTCGCCCGCGCTCCGAGCCGACTCCATCCGCGCACCGTTGTACCACGCGAGCCGCCGGATCAGGCTCAGCTCGGGCAACAGCACCCCGTACGCCGCTTCCGTGTCGGGATACGCAAACACCCGCGCAGCACGGGACCGCGCCGCAAGCTCGTCAAGCAAACCGGGGAGCGCCGACGCCTGGCAATCCGCAAAGAACAGGGCCGACACAAGCCGCACGCGTTCGTAGCGAGCGCCATCCTCAGGGAGGCGGATATACGCCTCCTCCCGCAGGTACAGCGATGCAATATCGAGCGACCACGACGCGGCCTCCCCGCCCTTGGGCGGCACGCTCGCATCAAGCGCAGCAAGAACGCGCGAATACTCCCGGTTGAGCGCCGGCAGCACGTCGAACGCGTTGGGCCCATACTGCGCCCCCTCCGGCTGAACGCTGAGCACAAGGTCGTTGAACACCCCGCACCCCGGCCTCGCCGCACGCGCCGCCGAGGCCTGCCGCGCGAGCAGCAACTCATAGACCCCCCAGGCAGCCCCCGCCAGCAACGGCACCCCAACACCCAGCACCAACGCCGCGCGCTTCAGGAACCGCACCCGCCCCGGCGTGAACACCCGGGGCGGACGCACCGGCAGCACGTCCGGCCGAAAACGCACACGCCCGTCCTCGTCCGTGACCAGATCACCCAGCGAGGGATCGGTCTCACCCGTGGCCCCGCACTCCGGGCACGTGACCTCATGCGCAGGACTGACCGGCAGCCCGATGAGCGAGTACCCGCACCCCGAGCACACCCCCCGCACACGCAGCACGTACCGCACCCGCCGATGCAACAACCGATCACGCACGAACAGACCGGCAAAGAACGGTGTCACGATCGTCAGGAGCGCCAGCAGGAACCCGACCCCGCTGATCCACCCCCGGAAAAACACAATGCGGTAGTACGCGTCCCCGCTGTCCCACACCATCGCCAGCACCCAGAACCACGCCATCCCGCCAACCAGACCCCCCAACCCCACCAGCAACCAATGCCAGAACCGCCGCGGGATCCCACCCTGCGCCGACCGCACAAAGACCCGGCACCGCTCGTCGCTGTACGCGTCAAGCTCCGGGAACGCCCGCCACAAGTGCTCGCGGGTGTAGAAACGCACGTGAGCAATATACCAACATCTCCTCCCGGAGGTTCCCCGACACATTGCAGCACACACGCGCTGCACGTGTGGACATGTGGGGGTGCGGGAGCCCGGGGACGCATATCGAGGACTGGGCGGGGCGGCTGGTGTCTACGCATCGTTGATGACGCAGTCGGGCCGACTGCCGCACGCCGAGCTTTAGAGCACGCCCCGTGGCCTCTTTGCTCTCACTCCCTCCCTGTCTGTGCTCTGTGATAAACGGGCCTCCGCCCGATGCCCATCCCCGTGCGCGCGCTCGCCCGTCCAAAACGGAACCCGCCGCCACTTTCTCAACTTTTTCTCCGCCGCAACCCCGCCCCGCTAAACCCCGCCCGCACACCAGCTTGACGACGCTCCCCGCCGCCACTCCCCCCTCCCCCATGGGTTCCACCACCCGCCGCTCCGCGCACAAATCAAGGCGCGCCCTGAGAAGGTGGAGGACCACTCGATGCGCCCGCCCGCCACCCCTCGCTCCTCATGCCCCGCGCCGCACGACCCGCGCCCCTCACGCCGGCCCGCCGAATCCCCGCCTGCCCGCTCGCTTGCCAAAGTCAACTCCCCACAGCGCAAGCGCCCAAAACAGCCGTTATCGGCCCGGCACCCACCTCAAAAAGCCCTGGAAATACAGCGCCCCGCAAACCCACCGCGAAAGAACCCACCCTCGCACTCTCCCCCTCCCCGACTCACCCCGCCACACCCCGCACCACCGCCTCCACCCCCTCGACCACCCGCGCAAACCGCTCAAAGTCCATCTTGTCCGGCGTGTCCTCGGGCGTGTGGTACCACCGGTACCGGAACGGAGCCGTGTCCGTGATCATGAGCGAGGGCACACCATGCCGCCAGTAACTCCAGTGATCGCTCGCGCCGATGAGCGGGATCACCCCCGGCAACCCCGCACCCACGCACGGGAACTGCGCTGCCCCCCGAAACAGCCCCACGCACTGCTTCACAAGCGGGCCCGCGTTGTCCATGCCCACAAAGGCCACAAAGTCGCCGACCGACGGCAGCCCCACCAGGCCCCCGCCCGGGACCGGGTAGTTCTGCGTGCCCGCCGCATCCGTGTAATACCCAAGCGTCTCCGGCGTCATCATCGCGATGATGCGCTCACCAAGCGCGCGGCTCCGGTCCGCGTCCACCAGGCTGCCCATGTTCTTCGTGTAGAAGAACGGCGGCTCCTCGTTCGCCCACAACGCAAACCGGACCGTCCGCGCCGGCCGCTGCGTGGCAAACCGGCGCGCCAGCGCCAGCACCGTCGCCACCCCGCTCCCGTTGTCATTCGCCGCCGGGCACGGCCCGCCCTTGAGCTCCACGCAGTCATAATGCGCGCCAAACACCACGATCTCGCCGGGCGTCCTGCAGCCCCGCACCTCGCCGTGAAAGTTGGCAACCTCCACACCTTCGCTCGTGTACGCGTGCCGGGCGACCTCAAGGCCCGCCGCCCGGAACTCGCTGCACAGAAACTCCTCGCACCTCCGCAGCTGAGCCACGTGGAACTGGTTCCTCCCCAGCAGCGGACCCGCCAGCTCATGCACATCCCGCGACAACTCCGCAGCCAACGCCCGCTGCGACTCCGTCAACCCCGGCAACGGCCCGGCGTGACACTGCCCCGGCATCCGCAGCGTCACCCGCGGCAGCGCCCGCAGCGCCGGCAGCACCCCCTTCAGCGCCGTCCCCACCGTGGTGCGATACTTGGCGAAGTTGGCCCGATGGATGGGGTGGGGGGCGTGTGGGGGGTGGGGGGTGGACATGGGTGTGCGTGCTGGGAGAAGTCGATCAAGCAAGAAACGTCACGGCGAGGTGGAGGCCTGATCGGCGTCGCCCAGCCTCCCCAGCACATAGTCCGTACCGGCGCCCTTCTCAGTCAACGCATCCTGCACACTCCTTGCAGCCGGCGCGCCCGAGTTGTCCTGCAGGTCGTACCCAAGCGAATAAAGGGAGCACCAGCGCGGCTCAGAACCCGGGGCCGCGACGAACCCAAACGGCCGCATCGTGAACCGGTCGACCGGGACGCGCTCGAGATATGCGGGTTCCAGCGCGTCCAGGCCCGTCGGATAAAACCCGTGATCCGCCCTGTACCGTCCAATCGCAACGATGATCCGAGTGCCATCCCGATGCATGTCGCAGCTCCGCCCGACGCGAACGGTGGTGCCAAGGGCCGGAAGCATGATGCCCAGGAGAACAGTCCTCCGCTTGCTCAGCGCGTCCAAATCGGGAGTGTTCCTTGCAAGCACGACCGGCACTGGTTCGTTCCCATCCAGGTCCCTGCTGAACCGCTCGACGAAGCCCAGGTACTTGCCGCGGCACGCAGCCTTGGATTCAAACAGGACCCCGGCCAGACGGCCAGCGCGACCCGCACCGATGCGCGGCCCCTCGCCCACCCCCAGTGGCAGGGTGCCCGGACTGAAGTACCCGTCCCCCTTCCCGTTGTCCGTGTGCATCCACTCGATCATGTCAAGCCCGCGCACGCGCTCGACGGCGTAATAGTGCTCGGAGTGCAATCGCGGATAATCACGCAGCACGCCATCCAGCTGCGCAAGCGACTCCGGGCTCAAGCGGCCCGCCGCAACCTCCTCACGCACCGCAGTGAGTACGGTTTGTTCTATCGACACCCGGTACAGAGCGCTTATCACCCCGTCGTCCGGCGGAGTCAGGCGCCCCAGGTCCATGACCCGGCGGAAACACGCAACCGCTCCCGCCTGATCTCCATGGCGTGCCGCCACCTTCATCCGCGCGACCAGCGCCCGGCAAAGGGAACGCAATTCACCGCCGACAAGGTCGTCAAAGGTGCACAGCGCGATACCCCGGGCCCTCACCGGCGCCGAGAACCCGCAGGCGCTCAGAGCATCAAAGCGGCCCCAGAAATCCGCCTCATCCAGGCGATCAAGAACCCTCTGGGCGACCCTGCCGTGCTCCACATCGTCGGGACTTGCCTGCGGCGTGCCCTCCGGCACGAAGATGGCGTCGTAATACGGGTACAGGTTCGGCACGGGGTTGTAGTCAGGCTCGGACTTCCGCCTCTCCACCTCAGCGCTGACCGTCGCCGAGTAGTCCTTCGCTATAGCCTGAATGAGGGGCCACGCGTCCTGCCCGGCCCGCGGCTGCACCCGCGCAACCTCCTCGTCCATCGCGGTGTCGAACTTCCCCAGCCCACCCATGGGCTGCACCAGGGGAGGCGCAAGGAAACCGCCCGCCATGCTCAAGACCGCCGCGACCGCCGCCAGCGCGTACCAGCGCTTCCGTGTGTACCAGGGGCGCGGCAGGGGGCGAGAGGTGGGTTGCGGTGGAGTCGCGTCGGGCAAGTGTGCGAACTCCTACTTCTTCGCGTACTCAAAGACCCCGCGCCCCGCCTTGTCCCCCAGCCGCCCGGCCGTCACAAGCTGACGCAGCAACGGGCACGGGCGGTACCGGTCGTTGTTCAGGCCGTCCGCCAGCACGTTCATGATGTGGGCGCACGTGTCGAGCCCGATGAAGTCCGCGAGCCGCAGGGGGCCCATCGGGAAGTTGCACCCGAGTTTCATGATCCCGTCGATGGCCTCCGGCTCCGCGACACCCTCCATCCACGCGTAGAACGCCTCGTTGATCATCGGCATGAGCACGCGGTTGCTGATGAACCCCGCGCGGTCGTTGGCCTTAAGCGGGGTCTTCCCCATCCGCGTCGCCAGCGCGATCGTGCGCTCCGTGACGTCCGGGCTCGTCTGGATCCCCGGGATTACCTCCACCAGCTGCATGAGCGGCACCGGGTTGAAGAAGTGCATGCCCACCACGCGGTGCGCACCCGCGCCCGCCGCTGTGGCGATCTCGGTAATGCTGATGCTGCTCGTGTTGGTCGCCAGCACCACGCCGTCGCTCGGGAACATCGCCGCCAGCTTCGCGAAGATGTCCTTCTTTACCTTCACATCCTCGACCACCGCCTCCACCACCCAGTCGCTCCCCCGCAGGCCGTCAAGGGCCTCGACATACCTGATCCGCGCCAGCGCCGCGTCCGCCTCGGCCTGGGTCATCTTGGCCTTCTCGACGAACTTGCCCAGGCTCTTCTTGTGGACGCCCCTGCACTTCTCGGTCGCGCCCGGGAAGGCGTCAAAGACGGTGACGTTCAGCCCAGCAACGGCCGCGACCTGCGCGATGCCGCCGCCCATCTGTCCGGCGCCGATGACGCCGATGGATTGGATAGTGCTCATGGGCAAAGGTTAGGAGCCGCGCCCGCCGCCCCGCAGGGCCTGTCACTCGACCGGCGCAAACCCCTGCATCGCACGCAGCGTCATGATCTGGCCAAGGTGGTACGTGTCGTGCGGCAGGTGGTACTGCAGCCGCTCCAGCGGCTGCCCGGACTCGATCGCCCCCCGCAGCGCGTCGTGCGTCTCCTTCAGCCGGGCCCGCGTCGCATGCCACGCGGCCTCGCCCGTGTCAGTGGGGGCCTCAAAGTTCCGCGCCCCGACCTCCTCACGCGCAGGCGCCGTGCGCATCCCCAACTTCACCAGCGTGTACTCCCTCCAGATGCACACGTGGTTCACGTTCTGCCAGATGGAGTGGATCGCCGGCAACGGCTTCCATGCCGCCTGCGCGGGGCCGACGTCCCCGATCGCCCTGGCCCACGCCGCCACCCAGATGCCATCTTCCCAGGACTCGCCCCACAGCCGGAGCAGGACCTGCCGTGCGTCAGAATCGCTCATACCCGCTCATTCGGCCCCCCCGAGATCGTGTTACGCCGAACCCCGCCCGTGCGAACAATGCCCCGCATGTCCACCGGCACGATGCACGCGAACGCAGACTGGGCGATCGACCTCACGCACGTCACCAAGGTGTACGCCGGGGGCTTCCGCAAGCCCGGCGTACACGCCCTCCGGGGCATCGACATGCGCGTCCGACGCGGCGAGGTGTTCGGCCTCCTCGGCCCCAACGGCGCCGGGAAAAGCACGCTCGTGAAGATCCTGATGACCGTCATCCGCCCCACCCGGGCCGACGGCACGCTCCTGGGCATGCCCGTCGGCCACAAGCCGACCCTCGCCAAAGTTGGTTACCTTCCCGAGCACCACCGCTTCCCCGAATACCTCACCGGCGCCCAGGTCGTCGACTTCTACGCCGCACTCTGCGGCATGCCCCGCGCGGAGCGCCGCAAACGCACCCCGGCCCTCCTGGAACTCGTCGGCATGAAGGACTGGGGCTCAGCCAAGGTCCGCGGTTACTCCAAGGGAATGCGCCAGCGCGTCGGCATCGCCCAGGCCCTCGCCGCCGACCCCGACCTCGTTGTCCTCGACGAGCCCACAGACGGCGTCGACCCCGTGGGACGCAGGGACATCCGCGAAGTCCTGACCCGCATCAAGGAAGAAGGCCACACCGTCTTCCTCAACAGCCACCTCCTGAGCGAACTGGAAATGCTCTGCGACCGCGTCGCCATCCTCGTGCAGGGCTCCGTCGCCAGCCAGGGCACCATCCACGAGCTCACCGTGGACCAGCAGCGGTACGAGATTGAGGTCGAGTCAGGCCCCGAGGGCGCCGCCCCGGTCCTGCGCGCGGCGCTGCCCGAGGTTGCCGCCGCGCCAGCCCTTCCCGAGCCCGGCCCGGTGGCAACCGGACCGGCCGCCCGGATCGCCTGGTCCGGGTCGCTCAGCACCGGAACCAGGTTTGCCATCACGAAAACCGGCATCACCGTGGGAACGCCCGACGCGAGAATCATCCAGCCCATCATCGACCGCCTCCGCGCAAACGGCGTCGTCATCCGCGCCGTCCGCCCGTTCCGCCCCAGCCTGGAAGACCTCTTCATGCAGGCCGTCACCGACCCCAACACCGGCAAGGCCATGGCGCCCGGCGCCCGCAAGGACTGACCCGACACCGCCCAACGACCCCGACACCCCATGACCCAGACCCTCGCCCTCCTCCTCGACGCCTACCGCGAACTCAACAGCAAGAAGCTGTTCTGGTTCACGCTCGCCATCTCCGGCCTCATCGCCGTCTCCTTCGCCATGGTCGGCATCGACACCAAGGGGCTCTCGCTCCTCTGGTGGAACATCGGGGACTTCGGCGGCTTCATCAACAGCGACGTCATCCCCAAGGACCAGTTCTACAAGATGATGTTCGCCAACTTCGGCGTCGGCTTCTGGCTCGGCTGGCTGGCCACCATCCTGGCCCTGGTTTCCACCTCCGGCATGGTGCCCGACTTCATCGCCGGCGGCGCGGTCGAGCTGACCCTCTCCAAGCCGATCAGCCGCGTCCGCCTGTTCGGCACCAAGTGGCTGGTCGGCCTGCTCTTCGTCGGGCTGCAGGTCGCGGCGTTCTCCCTGGCGTGCTTCCTCGTGATCGGCATCCGGGGCGGCTCGTGGACGCCCCGGGTGTTCCTGGCCGTTCCCATCGTGCTGCTCTTTTTCAGCTACCTGTACTCCGTCCAGGCGCTGCTGGGGCTCGTTACCCGCTCCACCATCGCGTCGCTGCTGCTCACCCTGCTCTTCTGGCTGTTCCTGTTCCTCCTCAACACCGCCGACGTCATCGTGCTCAACGGCCGCGAGACCAACGCCGTCCGCCGCGAATCGCTGGTGGCCAAGATCGAACGCCTCGAGACCTCGACAGGGAAGCGCCTCAGGGAAGCCGCCCTCAAGGACGCCAGGGAAAAGGCCACGGCCGCGGCGACGGCGGAGGGCAGGACACTTGACCAGGCCGCCCTCGACGCCATCACGGTCCCCGAACCTGCCAAAGAGGAAGTCGCCGCCGCCTCCATCCCCGTCCGGGACGCGAAGAAAGACCTCGAGGAAACAGAACGGAACAAACCCCGCTGGGAGTTCGCCTGCCGGATCGTGGTGACCGGCAAGACGCTCTTCCCCAAGACCAGCGAGACCACCGCGCTCCTGGACCGTTACCTCGTGAAGGAACTCGACATCCCCACACCCGAGGAGAAGGAAGACGAAAACGTCGAGACCATCCGCCGCCAGCTCTCCGCCGCGGACCGCCAGAAGGTGGCCAAGCGCATGGAGGCGATCCTCCGCGGGCGCACCGAAACATGGATCATCGGTACGTCACTCGCGTTCGAGTGCCTGGTCCTGGGCATCGCCGGCTGGATCTTCTCCCGCCGCGACTTCTGACCCTTGAGTTCAGGCCATCATCGCCAGCCGGCCTCGGCCCGCCCGCGTCTGCCGCATGTACCACTGGAGGTTCCGCCCCGGGCACTCCGTCGGCTTGAGCTCCTGGTGCGTGTACACGCGTCCAAGGCCAACATTGTGCACGCGCATCTGCTCGGCCAGGAACCGGTCCATCATGTCCAGCTGCGCCTGCGTCGGCCGGTGCTGCTCGAAGTTCCCCAGCAGCATCACGCCCAGGTTGTGGTCGTTCGTGTCCGCGACGTGCGCACCCTCGATCGCGATCGGGCGCCCCTCCCACACGCGACCGTCCGGGTCCACGATGTAGTGGTAGCCGATGTCGACCCACGTGCTGCCCCGGCGCAGGTGCGCTTCGCGGATGCTGTTCAGCCGCGCGGTGATCGCGCTGCCGCCCGAGAGCCCGACGGCGTTATTGGCGTCGTGGTGGACTGTGATGCGCGTCACCCCCCGCATTGGCTTGGAGAACTGCATGCGGGGCTGGCCCTTCGCCCAGGCCGAACGCGGGATCACGCTGATCGACGGCGATGCCGGCGCCGGGACCGGCTGGGGCTGGGGCGGGGGCACGTACACCTGCTGCTGGGGTGTCGCGATGGTCGCACTCGCTTGCGGCAATTGCGGTTCCTCGTGCGGCCAGACGGGGCCGGGGAGGGCCGCGCTGGCCCGCCGACCGCCCGCGCAGCCGGTCAGAAACGCCGCCCCGCCCAGCGCGGCGGAGATCTGCAGGAGGCGCCTTCGGTCCAGGAGGAGCTTCGGTGCGAGAGGGCCGGGACTATGGGGGCAGGGAGTGGGCTCGTTGTTCACGGGCTGATTCATCGGCACGCCTCCTGCGTGAGCGTCAAATCATGCGCCGGCGGCATTGCCGACCGCGCAAGTCTATACCAAACCGACCCCGCACGCCGATGGAGGTTGTGCTTCCGGGTGCTCTCCCGGATGCACCCTCGAAACTTGCTGACTGCACCCACTATCCTGCCGCACCCATGAAGATCCACGAATACCAGGCACGCGACCTCCTCGGCTCATACCAGATCCCTGTTCCGACGGGCAAGATGATCACGTCCATCGAGGAGGCGGCTTCCGCCTTCAAGTCCGTGACCGCCAGCCAGGGCAGGCCCCTCGCGGTCGTGAAGGCCCAGGTGCATGCCGGCGGGCGCGGCAAAGCGGGCTTCGTAAAGCTCGTCAAGTCGCCCGAAGAGGCCACGGAAGCGGCCCGCTTCATGCTCAGCAACCGCATGAAGAGCCCCCAGACACCGCCCGAGGGGCTTGAGGTCAAACGCCTGCTGATCGCCAGTGCTGTGGACATTGCCGACCGCAAGGGCGGCGGCAAAGAAGAGTTCTACCTCGCTATCACCACGGACCGCGGCACCCGGCGCAACATCCTCATCGCATCCCGTGAAGGCGGGGTGGAGATTGAGCAGGTCGCGCACGACCGCCCCGATGCCATCATCAAGGAACCCCTGCACCCGCTGCTGGGTCTCCAGGGCTTCCAGGCACGCAACGTCGCGTTCAAGCTGGGCCTCACGGGCAAGCTGGCGAACCAGGCGGCGGACATCATGCAGAAGCTCTCACGCCTGTACGTGGAGAAGGACTGCTCGCTGGCGGAGATCAACCCGCTGGTGATCGCCACCGGCGTGGGCGCCGAGCCCGCGGTGTACGCGATCGACGCCAAGTTCAACTTCGATGAGAACGGCCTGTTCCGCCACAAGGACGTCGCGGCCCTTGCCGACCCGACGGAAGAGAACCCTGCGGAGCAGCGGGCCAACAAGTTCGGGCTGACCTACATCGCCCTGGACGGGAACATCGGGTGCCTGGTGAACGGGGCCGGGCTGGCCATGGCCACCATGGACATCATCAAGCTGCACGGCGGGGAGCCCGCCAACTTCCTGGACGTCGGCGGCGGCGCCACCGAAGAGGCGGTGACCGAGGCCTTCTCCATCATCCTGAGCGACAGGAGCGTCAAGGGTGTCCTTGTCAACATCTTCGGCGGCATCATGCGGTGCGACGTCATCGCGCAGGGCATCGTGAACGCCGCGACCAAGCACAAGAACGCTGATGGCAGCACGGGCTTCAAGGTCCCGCTTGTGGTCCGCCTGGAGGGCACCAACGTCGAGGCGGGCCGGCAGCTCCTGAACAACGCCCGGGCCAGCCTGCCCACGCTCCAGGCCGCCGCAGACCTGACGGACGCGGCGAAGAAGGTGTGCGCGTCCGTGGCGTAAGGCCGGAGGGAACCGCGACATCCGCGCAATTCTCACGCAAGCCCGGCGTGCGGGGAAGCCGATAACAACGGGGTGAGAGCCGCGTCTCCAACCCGCTCCGGTTGCCTTGCGCGCCTGGTGGCTGTCAGCGCCCTGGTCGCCCCGTTCACAGCTTCCGCCGGCGACACACAGAGCGCCCAGGACGGCGCCCGCCCGGAGGCCGCGGCGCGGATGGTGCGGGTCTTCGACTTCGAAGAGCAGGAAACCAACCCCGGCGAGGTGCCGCGGTACTGGTACCGTGCGCAGGACTCGAAGGAAACTCCGCGCCCGGACTTCCCCGCCTGGAACCGCTCCGAGTTGTACTACACAGCCGCGGAGGACCGTGGGTCGCCCTTTGTCCGGCGGGGGAAGGGCAGCGTGCGGCTCCCGACGCAGGGTGGGAGCACGTCCCTGCTGCTGGGCAAGGGCGTGCTGCCGGTCTTCTCCGAGGCCGACTACGTGGTGCACGCCGCGGTAAGGACAGAGGGCCTGCAGCACGCGCGCGCGTGTGTGGTGGCCCGCCTGCTGGACGCGGGCGGGAGGGCGATCCCGGACTCCCAGGTGATGAGCAGGCTCGTGACCAGCCCGCAATCGTGGACGGACCTTTCGGTGGAGGTGAGCAGCGACGCGCCGGGCGCGGCGTACATTCAGATTGAGCTGCTCCTCCTTCAGCCGCAGTCGCAGGCAACCCTGGGGTCGTCTCCTGCCCGCCCCTTCAGCATCGTCAGCGAGGACCGGGACGGGGCGGCGTACTTCGACGACGTCGCGGTGCTGCAGCTCCCCCGCGTGGAGCTCGCGACGACATCGCCCGGGAACGTGACGGCGATGCCGGCGCTGCCCACGCTGCGTTCGCTGGTGCGGGACATGGCCGGCGAGCAGCTTTCCGAAACGATCGAGGTCCTCGATGGCACCGGGCACGTGGTGGACCGCACCGCGTTCACCCTGACGGGGGGCGCCAGCCAGTATTCGTGGCAGCCACGCCTTCCGCGCCTGGGCTGGTACCGCGCGCGGCTCTCCCTGGCGAACGCGGACGGCATCAACGTGGGCGGCGCCGTGACGGACCTGCTGTGGACGCCGGCCCCCGCGGCTGAGGGCGGGGGAGTCGCCCGGCTGGCGCCTGTGTCGGTCGAGCGGACGCGCCTGGGGTTCACACTGGCCAGTCTTTCCGCGTCCGAGCGGGCGGCTCTGCCCCGCATGATGCGTGTGACGGGGATGGGCTCGGTCACGCTTCCTGGCTGGTCCCTGGACCTCACGCCGGAGACTGCCCGCAGGCGTGCCGACGAGCTGCAGGCGCTGGTGAGCACCCTGATCGGCGATGGCATCGCACCGACGGTGACGCTCGGGCCGGTGCCCGCCGGGATCACCTCGCAGGGACGGTTCGACGCGGGCGACGCGTGGCCCGTGCTCGCGGGCGACCGACAGCAGTGGCTGAAGTTCGCGGAGGACATCTTTGATCGCATGGGGCCCCGGGTGCCCGCGTGGCAGGTGGGGAGGGTGACCGACGACCGCGCCTTCTGGCGATCCTGGGACGCCGAGCTCGCGCACCTGCAGAGTGACCTTGACGGGTATGTCCCGGGCAGCATCATCGCCGTGCCGGCGAGCATCCACCACGCGTGGGATGCCACGGAACTTTCCAAGGTAAAGTCGAGCGTGCAGATCATCGCGAGCGTGCCGGGCAACATGAGCGCCCCCGCGCTGAGGCAGGCGGTGAGCAACTGGCTCCCCATGGCGGAATCCTCCCGCGGGAACACCAGCGTCCGGCTGGCCCTGGAGCCGGCCGACACCCGCGCGTACGGCGTGACGGCGGCCGCGGAGCAG
Source organism: Phycisphaerales bacterium (assembly GCA_046350475.1). GTDB lineage: Bacteria > Planctomycetota > Phycisphaerae > Phycisphaerales > UBA1924 > BJHL01. The sequence goes on from JAXMAJ010000001.1 coordinate 1,934,294, forward strand.
GCCGCCCGCCAGATGGTGGAGGCGTGGCGCATCATGGGTGAATCCGCGGACGCTTCTGCGTCGAGCGCCGGGCTCACCCTGTCCCAGCCCTGGTCCTTGCCCGCCGGGCGTCGCCCCCAGGCCCGGCCCAGCCCGGCGATGGGCGCGTGGGTGGGGGTCGGCCAGCGCCTGAGCGGACGCCGGATTGTCGGCGAGTTCCCGATCGCCGAGGGGGTGCGCTGCTACATCCTCGCGCCGCTCAACGGCAGCAACGACGAACGCCCGGGCGCCCTGGTGCTCTGGAACGAGTCCGCGCCGCCCGAGCAGGCCAGGTTCGAGGCGGCGGTGGGGAGGGGTCCTCTCCAGTTGTTCGACATCTTCGGCAACAGCACGCCCCTGCCGCTGGAGCGCACGGCGAACGGCGCGATGGTGGCCAAGGTGCCGGTGACCAGCGCCCCGGTGTTCATCGAGGGCATCGACGTCCCGCTCGTGCGGTTCCTGAGCTCGGTGCGGATTGAGCCGCCGTTCCTGGACGCCAGCGGCGACATCCTCGAGCGAACCATCATCCTCACCAACCCGTGGCCCGCGAGCATCACCGGCAGCGTGAGCATCGTGGAGCCGGGCGGGTACGGCAAGGGCCCCAAGGACCGGTCCTGGCGCATCACGCCCCGCTCCACGCCGTTCAACATCCCCCCGGGCAAGTCCGCGACCGTGCCGTTCACGATCTCGTTCAGCCCGACGGAGGAGGCCGGGTACAAGCCGTTCCTGCTCGCCCTGGATGTCACGGCGGACGCCCCGTACGGCCTCATGGAAACCACGCGCCAGGTGGAGGTGGGGCTCAAGCAGTACGCCATGGAACTCCGCGCGAGCGGCGCGGGCGCGGACGCGATCATCGAAGCGGTCGTCACGAACAATTCGCAACGCCCGATGACGCTGGAACTCACCTCGCTGGCGCCGGGCCAGCCCCGGTCGAGGGTGGTCATCACGAACCTGGCCCCGGGGCGGCAGGTCACACGCCGGTTCTCCTACGCGGGCCTGCGCGACAGCCTGGCGGGCCAGAGCGTGATCGTGAGCCTGACCGACACGGAGAGCCGGCTGCGTCTGAACCGCAGCGCGCGCGTCCCCTGAATATCACGCCCCGTGCGACAGGGACCGCAGCGCGTCCAGCGTCGCTCGGGCCCGGCCCGAGTCGATCGAGCGGGCAGACGCGTCAACCCCTTCCGCGAGCGTGCCCACGGTGCCGGCAACGAGCAACGCGGCGCCCGCGCTCAGCAGCACCATGTCGCGGGCCGGAGAGTTCGCTCCGTCCAGAACATCACGGGCCAACCGGACGGCGTCGTCCAGGTCGCGGGCCCGAAGGTCGTGCAGGTCGGCCCGCCGCAGGCCCATCGCCTGCGCCTCCCGCAGCGTGAAACGATGTCGCGTCACGCCCGCGTTGCCGACGTCCCACACGGTGGCGTCCGCGGTCACCGTGAGTTCGTCCAGCCCGTCATCGCTGTGCAGCACCCACGCACGCTCGCAACCGAGCCTGGAGAGCGTGTGCGCCACCTTCTCCGCGAGGACGGCGTCGTAGACGCCCAGGACCTGACGCTGCGCTCCCGCCGGGTTGGTCAGCGGGCCCAGCAGGTTGAAGATGGTGGGGAACCCCAGCGCCTGGCGGACCGGCGTCGCATAGCGCGTCGCCGGGTGGTGGTGGATGGCAAAGCAGAAGCACACTCCCGCTCTGCGCAGGCACTCGGACTGCTGCGCCGGGGTTGCGTCCACGTTGACGCCCAGGGCTTGGAGCAGTTCCGCGCTGCCCCTCCCCGTGCGGCTCCGGTTGCCGTGCTTCGCCACCAGCGTGCGGGGACGGGCGGGCGCGGGCTCGACGCCGGCGGCCACCACGGCCGCGATCGTCGATACGTTGAAGGTCTTGGGGGCGCCGCCCGTACCACAGGTGTCGATGACCACGCCCCAGGCCGGATCGGTGTGGACCGGCGTCACGTGGGCCCGCATCGCGTGTGCGCCGGCGACGAGCTCGTCCACCGTGGCACCGCGCTGCTGGATCATCGCCAGCCCCGCGCCGATGTGGGCCGGCTCCAGGCCGCCCGCGAGCATGCGGTCGAAGAAGAACCGCGCCTGGTCCGGATGGAGCGGGCTGCCCGAGACAAGGGTGTTGAGCACATCCTGAATCTGCATGCGGTTGCGCGTGGGTTACCGACCCTGATCGGCCTGTGTTCGTATGATCTTCAGCCATGAGCGCGGGGACCCTGCCAACTCCGTCGTCGCCCTCCCCCCGGCCCGTGAGGACGGTACGGGTGGCACGCATCGCGGCGGCCCGCTTGTCCACAGGCCTGGCTTTGCGCTGGGCAGGGGTCGGCGCTCTTGTCGGGGGCGCCGCGAGCTTTACACTGGTGGGGGCATCGAAGCTGGATCACTGGGCAGGGACACAGGCCTTGGGGGCGGCCGGGTGGCCCGGGCTTGTCGCGGCACCCCTGCTGCTGGGCGCTGTCTCCGGCGCAGCATTCTCGATCGTCCGTTGGAGCGGGCCGCGCCAGGGGGCGGCGGTGCTGGACGAACGACTCAAGCTGCAAGATCGACTCTCTTCTGCGCTGGAATTGAGCACAGCCCCCACGGGCCCCGTTGAGCAACTGGCGATTGCCGACGCCGAACTGGTGGCGGCCAGGGTCTCCGCCGTCGGGGCTGTGCCAGTCCGGTTCGGTCGCGCCTGGTGGGGTGCCGCGGTGCTGGCATGCGCTTCGTGGGGTGCGCTGCACTGGGCGCCTCACATCGCGCTGTGGGAACCAAAGCCGCAGCCACGACGGGTTGTGTCTGTGACTCCTGACGCTGCAGAGCAGGCCCGGTCGGCGGTTGAGGAGGCGACCCGGGCCGTGCAGCAGTTCACGGACACGTCCGCCGCCCGGCAGGTGGAGGCGTTGAAGGCGGTCGAGGAGGAACTGAGCCGGCCCAACGCGGACCGTGACGCGGTGACGTCCGCGGCACGGGCCGTGGGTGAGGCCGGGGAGAAAGTCCGGCAGCGCGCCCAGGCGACCGAGGCAGAGCAGCAGCGGCTGCTCGACCGGCTCGCGCAGTCTGCGCAGCGCACGGACGAGCCCGGCAACCAGGCGATGCGTGACCTGGCCCGCGCCCTGCGGCGCCAGGACGCGGCGGGCGCTGCCGATGCCGCGCGCCAGGTCACTGAACAGATGGACTCCATGCCCCCGGCTGAACGCGCGGAGACCGAGCGTCAACTGCGTGAGCTTGCTCAGGCCATGGAGGAATGGGACAAGGCCAAGGCGGCAGAGCCCGGGCCCCAGCCCGAAGGGACGCACGATTCACCGAACGGCAAGGAGCTCCGGCCGGCGCCGCCGGGGGTGGAGGAAACCGCCCCGGGCGGCACCTCCAACTCGACCGATCGGTCGGCACAGCCGGACCAGCCGAGCAACCGGCGGGCCGTGGACGGGAAGAGCGAAAGGTCCGGTGAACGTGACGGGCGGAGCGGCAACCAACCCCAGCCTTCGGCGCCGGGTATCCAGCGCGAAGTCCCGCCGAGCAAGCCATCCGTCGGGAAGGACGCGTTCGACCCGTCCGGACCAAAGGAACGTCCGGTGCAGCCCACGGACACACGGAAGGACGCCCCAGAGCGTCGGCCGAATCAGGTTCCAGGCGACGGTCAGGCTCATCCGGCGGACGGGTCTCAGGGCAGTGAAACACCCGGGGACAGCACCGGGCCCAAACTGGGCGAACAACGTTCGGCCGATGCGCCGTTGGATGACTCCCGCAAGCACGCTGATCAACCCCAGGCGGGGCCGCAGCCCGGCTCAAAGGACGGCGAGAAGAGCGACAAAGCAAAGAAAGGCGATTCAAGCAGCCAGCCGGAATCGCAGGGAGATGCGTCTCGGGGCGACGCGAAGGACAAGTCCTCTTCGCCGCAATCAGGTCCCTCACAACAGACCGGCCGTGAGAGCAGGCAGGGAGAGCAGCATCCCCGCGAGGCACAGGACAAGCAGCCGCGGCCGGCGCAGGGCGAGCCGCGGGACGCGAATCAATCCACGCAGCCGACGGGAGAGTCGGGTCAGACGCCAGGCCGGGGACCAGAACAGCATACAGATCGGGTGGCAGACCAGCAGAAACCCCAGCAGCAATCCCAGCGGGAAGGCCAACCACAGGGTCAACCGCGTGGCGAGCCACAGGGCCGGCAACAAAGCGAAAAACAAGGCGAGAAGCAAGGCGAAAAGCAGGGCGAAAGGCAGGACGGTTCCCAGCAGTCGTCGCCAAGCGGTGCTCAAGACGGGAAGCAAGGAACTCCGCGCGAGCAGCCATCACCAGAGACGGGTGGAACCTCTGATGCGCGTGATCAGCGGCCGGGTACTCAGCCGCAAACGACCCCGCAGAAGGGCCCGTCCGACCAGAAGTCCGGCCAGGAGTCCGGCCAGGAGTCCGGCCAACGACCGGACACATCCAAGGAGCGCGGCGAGGGCCAGTCCCAAGGCCAGTCCCAAGGCCAGCCCCAGAGCCAGCCCAAGGCTCAACCTCAGGCCCAGCCTCAGGGCCAATCGCAGGGCCAACCCGGCGAGCAGACGAAAGACGCCCGCCCAGACGCGCCCAAGAACGGCGTCGCGCCGGGTGATGCACGCCAGCCTTCCGGCGCTCAGGAGAATGGACGAACTCCTGACACTCAGCAGCAGCGGGCAGACGCCGACAAACCCCGTGACTCCCGTGTACCGCCGACCGCGCTGCCTCCCAAGGAGGTGCTGGAACAACTGGCCCAACGGCTGAAGAACTCCGACGCCGCCCGCAGGGAGGCGCAGGAGATGATGAAGCAGGGCCAGGGCCTTGAGCAACAGGCCCGCAAGATGCTCGAGTCCGCTTCGCCCGAGCAGCGCGATGCTCTCGAGAAACTCGCCCGGCAACTCGCACAGGACAACTCGGACGGCGAGGCCCAGCCCGGGAGGGGCGCGCAGGGCGGTAATGGCACCCAGGGACCGCGCCTGCCGGTCCGCCCGCAAAAGCCTGCCCCCGCAGGCGAGACGTCGATCGTCCCGGTCGACGCGAGGCAGAACGCGGAAGGGTCGTCGCAGCGGGTCATCTCGGACATCCTCAACGACCGGCCCGCGCCGACGGGAGCCCCGATCTCCCAGGGGGCGCTCGAGCAGGCCCTCCAGCAGGCCGCCCAGGGCGCAGAGAGCGGCATAGAGAACCAGACCGTCCCCGCGGAGCGAAGCGACCTGGTGCGGCGCGTCTTTGAGCGTTACCAGCGGCGCGTCAAGCCGGCAGCGGCCAAGGACGCTGCGCCCAAGTAACCCCAAGGCTGCCCATCGTGGAGTTCATCCTCGAACAACCCCTGTGGCTCTGGATCTGCCTCGCGGTCGTGCCGACCGCGGCGGTGGCCCTGCGCTGGTTCGCGGCCATGAGCCCGCTTCGCCGCTGGGCGGCCATCCTCTCCCGGGCAGGGCTGGTCGCCGTGCTCGCCCTGCTGCTGGCCGGCCTTAGTTCCCTCCGCCGGACCAACGAACTCGCTGTTATCGCCGTGGTTGATGTGTCCGGTTCAGTCCAGAGGTTCTACTCCCAGGGCGCGGGGGAGGCCACCGCCCCCGCGGACGCGCTCACGGCAGTGAGGACGTTCGTGAGCGCCGCGGCTGCGAAGCGGGGGGGCGAGGACTACCTGGGCGTCGTGGCGTTCGACGGTGCCTCGACGGCCATTGCCACCCCGTCCCTCGGCGGCGCCTGGGACCGTTCGTGGAACGTCGGTTCCACCCCGGGCACCAACATCGCGGACGCGCTGCGCCTGGCCCGTGCGCTGGTCCCGCCCAACGCATCCGGGCGCATCGTGCTGTTCAGCGACGGGAACGAGACCATGGGCGACACGGTCGCCGCCGCGGGGGAGGTCGTGGGTACGGGGCTCGGCCGGAGCCCCGCCCGCATCGATGTGGTGCCGCTCACGTACCACTTGAAGGAAGAGGTCGTCGTGGAGTCCGTGGACGCCCCGCCGACGGCGCCGGCGGAAGCAACGGTCAACGTCCGCGTGGTGCTGACGGCGTCGGCCCCCTCCACCGGAACACTGTACCTTTTCAACGAGGGCCAGCGTGTCGACCTCAACGCCGACGCGACCACGGGGCGGCGCGTCTCACTCTCCCCCGGCAGGAACGTCGAGCTGGTGGAGGTTGCCCTGGGGGCGGGGCGTGTGCACAGGTTCCGCGCGGTGTACGAGCCGGACCCCGTCGACGACGGCCGTGGCGGCGTGCGCCTCTCGGGCGACGCCCTGGCCGACAACAACGCCGGGGAGGCCTTCACGATCACGCCCGGCAAGGGCAGCGTGCTCCTGGTGGACGGCGTCCACGGGGGCGACGAGGGCAAGAGCGTGCTTGCGGCCTCGCTCCGGCGGGCGGGTCTTGAGGTGTCGGTGGTGGCCCCGGAGGCGGTCCCCCAGGGGCTGCTGGCCATCCAGGCCTACGACATGATCCTGCTGGACAACGTCGGCGCGTACGCGGTGCCGACGGAGCAGCAGAAGCAGCTCGCCTCGTACGTGCGGGACATGGGCGGCGGGCTCGCGATGATCGGTGGGCCCGACTCGTTCGGGCCCGGCGGCTGGAAGGCGACGCCCGTGGCCGATGTCCTGCCGGTGCTGCTGGACATGCCGGACCGTGTCGTTGCGCCCCAGGCTGCGACGGTGCTGGTCATGGACAACTCCGGCTCGATGCGCCGGCCGGTGCTTGGCTCGCTCAAGACGCAGCAGGAGATCGCGAACGAGTCGGCTGCACTGGCGATCTCCTCCATGGACCGCAACGACATGGTGGGCGTCATTGTGTTCAACGCGGACGCGACCGTCGTGATCCCCCTGTCGCAGAACAAGGACGTGAAGGGCAACGTCGAGAAGGTCCGGTCCATCGGCACGGGTGGCGGGACCGACATGGCCGACGGGCTGGAAGAGGCGATCAGGGAGTTTGAGCGCACCGACGCAGAGGTGAAACAGGTCAAGACCCGCCAGGTCATCGCCCTGACCGACGGCAAGAGCCAGCGCGAGGACGAGCTGCCCGGGCTCGTGGAGCGCCTGAAGGCGATGAACGTCAAGGTCTCGTGCATCGCGGTGGGGGATGACGCGGACGTCAAGATGCTGATGCGCCTCGCGGACCTGGGCCAGGGCACGTTCTACTACGCATCCAACCCCAAGTCCCTGCCCAAGGTGTTCCTCAAGGCCGTGCAGGTCGTGCGGTCCCCGCTCATCCGCGAGGTCCCCTTCGAGCCCGTCACGCTCCTGAGCGGTTCCCCGATGACCGTGGGGCTGGAGGACCCGCCGATGCTCACCGGCATGGTGCTGACGCGTCCTCGCGCCGAGCCGGGCGTCGTGACGGCGATGGTCGCGCCCACGGGCGAACCGCTGCTGGCGCACTGGAACGTGGGCCTGGGCCAGGTGGTCGCCTTCACCAGCGACGCCGAGCACTGGGCATCTCCCTGGATGGACTGGCCTGGGTACGAACGCATGTGGGCCCAGGTGATCCGGGCCGCGTCGCGCCCGCCCGGAGGCAAGGAGGTCCGCGGGTCGATGCGTGCCGCCGGCGATGAAGTGCTGATCCGGCTGGACGCGGTCAACGACGACAACTCCCCCCGCTCCGGGCTCGTGGTGCCTGTCACCGTGTACGCGCCGAGCGGCGAGGCGGTGGAAGTGTCTCTGGCCCAGGCCTCGCCGGGCGTCTACGAGGGGCGTGTGCGTGCACGGGAGACCGGTTCCTATATCGCCCTCCTCAAGCCGCAGCAGGGCAGCCGCAGGCTTTCCCCGGTCATCGTCGGGGCGACCGTGCAGGAGGGCGCCGAGTTCCGGGCGCTCTCCAGCAACGACGCCCTGCTCGCCCAGGTCGCCCGCGTCGGCCAAGGACGGGTGCTGGATATCCGCCAGCCGCAGAACGCCGGGCTCTTCAGCCGCGACGGCATCCGCCCCGCCGAGGCGGTCACCACACTGTGGCGACCGCTCATGATCGCCGCACTGGCGCTCTTCCTGCTGGACATTGCGATGCGCCGCGTCGCGTGGGACCGCTGGTTCGGCAACGCCCTGAACGCCGCCGCCGAGCAGCGGGCGGCCCGGCAGGAGTCGGCGCGCGCCGCCGCCGCGGAACGCAGCATCGCCGGCCTTCGCGTGCGGGCGGAGGCCACCGATGAGCACTTCCGCGTGAGCGAGTCCGTCGTCCTGAGCGATCAGGACGCCGCGACGCTTTCCGCCGCGGCCCGGGACCGCAGGCGGGCGGAGAAGCTCGCGCGACTGAAGCCCTCGGAACCTCCGCCGCAGCCCCCGCCCGCCGTGGGTGCGGCAGAGGTGCAGGGCACGGCCGACGGGGCGCAGGAAACGCCGTCCCTGCTCGCCGCCAAGCGCCGCGCTGCCCGACGCTTCGACGAAGAATGAACGGGATGGTCACCCGGTTGTCACAAGCCTGAACCGGGCCGCAACTGGCGCGTCCCATGGGTAGTAGACTCCTCACGGAACGAACACCGTCCCGGGACGGGTGCGCCGCCCCGCTCAGATCACTGCAAAGGAACCCCCATGCGCTGCCCTCAAGCCCTCGCCCTTGTGCTCGCCGCCGGGCTCGCCGCCGCGGCGATCCTTCCGCAGACCGCCCGTGCGCAGGCCCCCGGCATGGCAGCGCCCGCCGCGAAAGCGCCCAACGCGGACCTCCCCATCCGCCGTCTGACCCTCTACCGCTCGGGGGTCGGCAGCTTCGAGCGCAGGGGGAGTGTGCAGAATGACGCGAGCGCGGCCCTGCGGTTCCGCACGGAGCAGATCAACGACATCCTCAAGTCGCTGGTGGTGCTCGACCATTCCGGCGGCACGGTGGCCGGGGTTTCGTACCCCTCCCAGGAGCCTCTGGAGCGACGGCTGGGCAGCTTCGGCGTGAATATCGCGGACGACCCCGACATGACCGAGGTCCTCCGCCGGCTGCGGGGTTCTCCGGTGCGCATCCAGACACAGGAAACCACCTACGAAGGCACCGTGCTGAACGTCGAGACGCGCGCCACGGTCTACCCGCCCAAGGGCGACGGGGCGACCGTCAGGCACGACCTGCCCTGGATCAACCTGCTGACCAAGTCCGGCATCCGATCCGTGAACCTGACGGAAGCCAGCGGCTTTGAGGTGCTGGACGCCAAACTGGCGGAGGACATGCGCCAGGCCCTCACGGCCATCGCCGAGCAGCGTTCCGACCAGTTCAAGATGGTGGAACTGGACCTGCGGGGCGACGGAACCCGCGACGTGTCCGTGGCCTACGTGCACGAATCGCCGGTCTGGAAGACATCCTACCGCCTGGTGCTGGACGGTGACCGCGCCAGCAAGGACGCGCCGTTCCTGCAGGGCTGGGCCATCGTGGAGAACACGACCGACGAGGACTGGCGCAACGTGGAACTGTCCCTGGCCAGCGGCCAGCCCAGCGCGTTCCGCATGAACCTGTACGAACCGCTCTTCCAGGACCGCATCGAGGTGCCTGTGCCCGTGCCCACGGCCGTTGCGCCGCGGTCGTACGAAGAGCAGTTTGCCAGCGGTACTGTCGGCCAGTTGGCGTTCGCACCGCGCCCCGGCAACCCAGGTGACGACAATCGCAAGGACTTCGCGGCGAAGCGGATGAGCCCCAGCGGTGCTCCCGGAGCGCCGGCGTCGGTCGCAGCTGAATCGGCCGAGTACGGGGCCCGCAACCGCGGCACCATGATCGCCTCGATGCCCGCCGCCGCGGCCGCGGTGGAGACCGGTGACGTGTTCTTCTACCGCGTGGCCCAGCCCGTGACCATCGACCGGCAGCGCTCGGCGATGCTCCCGATTGTCGGCAAGGAAGTGAAGGGTCGGCGCGTCAGCATCCGCACGCCCGGCGATGTGGGCATCCATCCGCGTCTGGGTGTCGAGATCACCAACGACTCGGGCCTGGAACTCATCGCGGGGCCGGTCGCCGTGTACGAGGGCGACGTCTACGCCGGGGATGCGCAGATCGGCGACACGGGTAAGGGCGACGTGCGCCTGCTGAGCTACAGCATGGACAGCGACGTCAAGATCACGACGAATACCGATTACGTGGCCCGGGCATCCCGGGTGCGGATCGTGAAGGGGCTGCTGGAGGTTACCATCGCGAGCGTGTCCACCGCCGAGTACCGCATCGAGAGCACCGACGAGGACGCGCCCCGCACACTCATCCTGGAGCACCCCAAGGTGTTGAACGCCAAGCTGACCGAGCCCAAGGCGGCGTCCTCGGAAACGTCGACGCAGTACCGGTTCGAGGTCGCGCTCAAGCCCGGGGAAACCAGGCCCCTGAAGGTGGTGCAGAGCCTGACCACCGCGAACTCGCTGGTCATCCTGGACACCAGCGCCGATGCGTTCGCCCGGTTCGCGAGCGAGGGTGCGTCCATAAGCCCGGCGGTCCGCCAGGCGTTCGAGAAGGCGCACGCCCTCCGGCAGGCCGTGCAGGACGCCAAGCAGCAGGTCGCCGCCATCGAGCAGGAGCAGGCCGAGATCCGCACCGAGCAGGCCCGCATCCGCGACAACCTCAACACCATCGACCGCTCGGGCGAGCTTGGGGCACGCCTGCTCAAGAAGCTGGGCGAGCAGGAGACCCGGATGGAGAACCTGTTCGAGAGCCTCAAGTCCGCGCGCGCCGCGGTAAACAAGGCGCAGGCCGAACAGGACAGCTACATCATGAACCTGAGCGAGGAATAGAGGACGATGGAACAGCGGCGTGCCGCTCGCGCTGATGTTTGCGCTCGACCACGAACAGGCAGCCCGCTACCGCCAGCGCCGCCAGCATTGCCAGCGGCGGACCACACAGAGGGAGAGTCAAGAAGGGCAGTATGTCATCACCCGACGCATGGGCGTCGGACCACAGGGCCCAGCAGACTGCACAGACCTGCCCCACGCTGGCGCCGATCGAACTCAGCGCCAATGGTCTCCAGCGGGTGATCGTCCCGAAAATGAGGCACCACACGCCAATAGTCAGGATGGTGCTCGCCGAGAACAAGAGCAGCTGAAAGGCGGCTTCGAGGAAGACCACCCTGGTACCCCCTAAGGACCATCGCTCGTAGAGCCAGAAGGGGACCACGCACACCATCCACGCGATCACCGGGGCGGTGAAGGCCACGGTCGCCCATCCAATCAGCGGTTGGGGCCTGGTGGTGCCCGACCCGCACTCCGGGCACACGCTGTGCTCCGGCAGCCCGGACCGCGTGTAGGCGCACTTCCAGTAGGAAAGCTCGGCCGGAAGCTCGCGGCAGCACAGGTCCAGCACATACCCGGCCGCCCACCCCGGGATGACGGCCACCGCAGGGCCGACGCAGAACACCAGGATCCAGACCACGTCACTCTCCTGTCGCGGGTGTTCCGTGGAGACCGACGCCGTCCGCCGACTCGATCCGGATACGCTGCACCGACCCGACCAGGTTCGCCGACCGGTCCCGGTCCGTCTCAAAGAACACGATCAGGTCCGTGTCGGTCCGGGCCACCATCTGCACCGCGCCCGACGGCGCCGCGTCAGGCGGTGCATCGGGCGCGCACCCGCAGCCGGTCCCGCACCCGCCCGTGCCACCCCCGCGCCCGCCGACCGTGATCGCCACGAGCCCCTTGCTGCGGATCTCGCCGTGGGTCATGCCCGACTTCTTCAGTTCACGCTGGCTCAGCCCCTCCACCAGCACGTCCACGGTCGTGCCCACCTGCTCGCGCCCGATGGACTGGCTGACGGCCCCCTGGATCGCGAGCAGGGTGTTGTTCCGGCGGCGCTTGTCGGCCTCTGGCACGTCGTCGGGGATCTTGTCAAACGCCACCGTGCCCGGGCGCGCAGAGTACTTGAAGATGAAGGAGTTCTTGAAGCGGCATCGCTCCACCAGGCGGCAGGTCGCCTCGAAGTCCTCCTCGGTCTCGGTGGGGAAGCCGACGATGAAGTCGCTGGAGATCATGACCGGGCGCCCGACCTCCGGCTGGTGCAGGTAGGACCGCACGCGGTCCACGAACTCCGTGTACTCCCCCACGGTGTACCCGCGGTTCATCATCTTGAGCATCCGGTCGCTGCCGCTCTGGGCCGGGGCGTGGATGTACCGGCAGATCCGCGGGTGGCTGCGCATCACCTCCAGCACGTCCTCGCCGAAGTCACGCGGGTAGCTGGTGACGAACCGCAGCCGCTGGATGCCCGGGACCTCGTCGTGGATGCGCCGCAGCAGGTCCGCGAACGTTGTCACGTTCGCGCCCGCGAACGGGTCGCGGCTGTGCCCGCCCGCGTAGGAACGGCCCTTCTGGGGCTGCACCACGCCGTCCACCGTCACCGACGCGCCGTGCTCGAAGCGGTAGTGGTTCACCGTCTGACCCAGCAGCGTCACCTCGATGACGCCCGAGTCCGCCAGCCGCTTGCACTCGTCGATGATGTGCTGGGGCGGGCGGTGCACCTCGGCGCCGCGGGTGAACGGCACCACGCAGTACGTGCAGAACTTGTTGCACCCGCGCGTGATCCGCACGTACGCGCTGCGGGCGGGGGCGTGGCCCTCCCCGCCCTCCCCGCCCGGGGCCGCCGTGCCGACGGGCGATATCGCGCGCGACAGGTCCAGCAGCTCCAGCGTGTCCTGGGCCGCGGCGAGCGTCGCGCTGCGGCGCGAGGAGGACCCCTGCAGCGCAACCTGGGAGGCCGACAGCCTGGCGACCGGCGTGGCGCGGGCGCCGTCGCCGGTCGGCGCCGCCGCGTCCGCGATGAAGCTCAGGCGCGTGCGCACGGCGTTGTCCAGCAGGGCCGGCAGCTTGTCCAGCTCCCCGGGCCCGCACAGCACATCCACCACCGGCATCCGCTTGATGAGGTCGGTCCCGTCGCGCTCCGCCATGCACCCCAGCACGCCCACGACCAGCGCCGGGTCCAGCTTCTTCCGGGCCTTGAGCTCCCCCAGCCGGCTCCACACCTTCTGCTCCGCGTGCTCTCGCACCGAGCAGGTGTTGTACAGCACCACGCCCGCCTCGCCGGCATCACTCACGAACTGGTACCCCAGGGCGCGCAGCTGGCCCGCCACCAGCTCGCTGTCGAGCTCGTTCATCTGGCAGCCGAATGTTTCAAGGTACACCTTCCGTGCGGGCATCGCGCCGATGGTAGGGAACGTGCATCGGCGCAGCGGCCCGCAGCCGCGATCCACGGCTGCACCGGCCGTTTTTCCGGTGCCGGTAACCCGGCGCCCGGGCCGCGCGACACCCGGCGCAAGGGGCCTCCCCCTACCCTCCGCCCATGTTCCGCGGCCTCTCGCTGGCGATGAAGTGCATGCTGCTCTTCGGAGGAGCGATTGTGCTCATCATCCTCGCGGCGCTCGTGGGGCCGTGGATCCGCATGAACATGCTGATCGACGAGGGGCAGCTGGAGCTCTCCCGGCAGATGGTCACGACCTGGGAAGAGGCCCGCGCCGCCCAGCAGGGCCAGGCCATGGAGACCGGGCCCTGGGTGCTCCCCCGCCTGACGCCCGACCCCGACCAGCGGTACGCGGGCATCGGCGCCCGCGAGCTCTCCATCTCGCAGGCCCGGCGCACGGGCTCCAGGTTCCTCGACCACGCCATCGAGCAGTTCGTCGGCAGCCCCGCCCGCGCGGACTACCAGGAAGCCTCCTGGATCGGCACCACACGCGAGTTCCGGTACGCCCGCGCGGTGCGACGCGAGGTGCAGGGCGAGATGCGCCTCGTCGGCGTCGTCGAGCTCAACCGGCGCGAGTACGACCCGCTCCGCCTCATCGTCTTCAACTCCATCTACCTGCTCGTCGCCGGCTTCTTCGTCCTCGTGCTCGCCATGGTCGTCTTCTGGCTGCTCACCAACAAGATCTTCCTCGCGCCCGTCCGTGTCCTCCGCGACACCGCCGAGACCGTCCGCCAGGGCAACCTCACCATCCGCTCGGAAATCAAGACCGGCGACGAGTTCGAGGAGCTCTCCGAGACCTTCAACTCCATGCTCACCGACCTCCAGGCCAGCCAGGACCGCCTGCGCAACATCAACGCCGCCCTGGACATGAAGGTCCACGAGCTCGCCGCCAGCAACACCTCGCTCCACCAGGCCGCGAAGGTCAAGAACGAGTTCCTCGCCTCCGTGAGCCACGAGCTCCGCACCCCCCTCAACTCCGTCATCGGCTTCACCGAGCTGCTGCAGGAAATCGCCAGGGCCGACGCCGACGCGGAAACCCCGCCCCAGAACGTCCAGCGGCGCCTCCGCTACACCGAGAACATCCTGACCGCCGGGCGCTCCCTGCTCAACCTCATCAACTCCCTCCTCGAGATGGCCCGCATCGAGGCCGGCAAGGTCGACCTGCGCATCGAGCGCATGAACATCCGCGACGCCTGCGAGGGGCTCATCGGCCTCATCACCCCGCAGGCCGACAAGAAGGGCGTCACGCTCAAGCTGGAGGTCGCCGAGGACCTCCCCTTCATCCGCACCGACCCCCGCAAGTTCCAGCAGATCATCTTCAACTTCCTCAGCAACGCCGTGAAGTTCACCCCCCAGGCCCCGCCCGCACCCGACCGCACCGGCGTGCTCCGCGTGCCCGAGGTCACCCTCCGCGCCGAACGCCTGCCCCCCGCCGGCGCCGACGACGAGGAACGCGTCCGCGTCAGCGTCATCGACAACGGCCCCGGCATCCCCAAAGAGGAACAGGAACGCATCTTCGAGAAGTTCTACCAGCTCGAGGGCGGACACACCCGCGAGGCCAGCGGCACCGGCCTGGGCCTGGCCATCAGCAAGGAGCTCGCCCAGGTCCTGGGCGGACAGATCCAGCTCGTCAGCAACCTCGGCCAGGGCTCCATGTTCAGCGTCATCCTGCCCGTGGAGCCCGCGGTCGTGAACACCGAAGCCGCCGGAGCCTCATCCGGGTCCTGAACGCAAGGCCGGCACGATGCACTGCGAACGATGCGGCTACAACCTCGCCGGGCTCCCTCCCCAGCGCGCCGTCATCACGTGCCCCGAGTGCTCGTGCCGCAACGCGGTGCACCGACCCCAGGAAAGGCTCAGGCTGTTCGACTGGCTCACCTTCGCCCTCGCCCTCGCGCCCGTGCTGCTCGTCTTCACCCTCGGGATCTGCGCCCGGTCCGATCCCTCCGTGGTGCTCCTCATGCTGCCGGGCCTGCCGGTCGCCTCGGTCGTGGGCGCCTTGCTGGGAGCCATGGAGCGGGCGCACGCAACAGTCGGCGCGCAGCGCCCGTGGGCCTCCCGGTTCTTCCTCACGTTCGTCCCCCTGCTCTTCATGAACCTGGCGGTCTCCGCGCTGCTCGGCGTGCTCGTGAGCGTGTGGGTCCTGCCCTGACCGAAGGCGACCTACCGCACATCCCTCAGGTGCCGCACGCTCCTCACCCGGAGCCCCTCCCCCTCACGCGCCACCTCCACCGCCACCACGTCGATCCGCCACGCCGGCCACGCGTTCTGCCCCGCGAGCCACGACCCGATCCGCTTCAGCTTGGCCATCTTCGCACGCGTCACGCTCGCCTCCGGCGCCACCGTGTTGCTCTGCCGCGGGCCCCCGCCGTCCCGCAGGCGTGTCTTGACCTCGACCACCACGAACACCCCGCCCTCCCGCGCCACGATGTCCGCCTCGCCGAACTTCACCAGCGCGTTCCGCGCGACCACCACCATCCCAGCCCCCCTGAGGTGCTGCGCCGCGGCCTCCTCCCCCAGCCGGCCCACCCGCAGGTACTCCGCGTCCCCCGCCCGCGCCCCCCTCAGCCCGATGAACCGCCACGCCGCACCCGCCGTGTGCCGCACAGCGTCCGCCAAGCGTCGCAGCCCGGATCTGCGTGCCATGCCAGGGCCCCCCGCGCCATCCCGCCCACCCCCAAACCGGCCGGCCTACTGCCCCGCCCCCGCCTTGAGCTGGGGCAGGTAGTACCGCTGCTCGGCGATCCGCGCCAGCCGCTCCACCATCTTTTCCGCGTCCGTGATGCTCGCCTTGCCCTGCAGGCTCTGGACGTACCGCGCAAGCTCTCGCTGCGTGCGCTGCGCCCGCACCTCGTCCTCGAGCGTCAGTTGCGCGTCGTACAGGCTCACCTTCTTCGCACCCTCGCTGTCCAGGTGCAGCCACGCCATGGTGGTCGAGAGCTCGATGGGGCCCACCGTCCCACCCACCTCAAGAGACCGGGCCGCCTGGTTGAGCGCAGGGTTGGGGAAGAATTCCCCCTCCGCGCGCGCCTTCCCGTTGAGGTCCCGCGCCTCCAGCCCGCCGTTCTCCGGCTGGTTGATGTTCAGCTTGTTCTTCGCCGCCTCCTCGAAGCTCGCCGCCTTGTCCAGCACCTGCTGGAACGAAAGCACGTCCTCCGGGTGCGCCTTGTTCACCTGCACCAGCCGGAACACCGCGCGCGGCGGCGGGTCGAACCGGTCCTTCTCACGCTCGTACCGCTGCTCGATGTCGCGGTACGACACGTTCACCCGGCCCAGGATCCGCTCCCGCAGCTGGAACTTCACCAGCTCGTCGTCCTCCTGCCGCCGGCGCCACTCGTCGATCGAAATCCCCTCCGTCTCCCGCAGCGTCCGGTCCGCCAGCGCCCGCGACCCGCCCCGCGAACGCTGGAAGTCCTGCTGCAGCTTCTCCATCCACCCCAGGAACCCCTGCTTCTGCTCCGGCGTGAACTGCTGCAGTGCCTCCGCACGCAGCAGCTCCTCGCGGATCAGGTCGCCCATCGTCGACGCGATCTTGCGCCGCGCAAAGTTCCGCCACTCGCCCATCGGCCTCAGCTTCGCCTCCGCCGCCAGCTCGGCGCCGATCGGCGAGATCCCCGCCATCCCGTAGTCGAAGATCGCCGACGCGTACACCGCCCGCCCGTTGATGTCGCCCACCTTCGCGTCCACCAGCACCTCGTCGCCCGCCGCGATCTGCGAAGCGTCACCCGACGATGCGCCCAGCACCGGGCGCGGCGCACCGGGCGACGCCACCACGTTCTGCACCGCCGCCGCCGACTCCGCCACCACCTTGGGCGCGGCCGTCCCGCCCCGGGGCGCCTGCACCGCCGCCCGCGTCTCGGGCGTCGCGATGATGAACGGAGGGTCCGCGTGCTCGCCCCCCGCAGGGGCTCCCCCCGGCGCAGGCGCAAACTCCGTCAGCGTCAGCGACTTACCGGCCGGCGCCGGCCCGGGACCGCCCGTGCCGGAACAGCACGCCAATCCCGCGCTCGCGGCAACCGCGAACGCCATCCCCGCTGACCTCACCCAGTGTGCATCCATGCTGGTGGCTCCGTTCCATGCGCCCTGCCCAACCGCTACAATCGCCCCGCGGGTCCACTTGTGGCCTGCCCTGCCACCCGCTCCCAAGGAGCTCCCTTTGCCCGACGAACCGAAACTCATTATTGACACCGACTGGAAGAGCCAGGCCCAGGCCGAAAAAGACCGCCTCGAGCAGGCCGCCGCCGCCAAGAAGCCCAGGCCCGCCGCGCCCGGCGAAGCACCCGCGGGGCCGGACGATGAAAAGGTCCGCTTCGAGGACATGGTCGCCCTGCTCGCCTCCCAGGCGCTCTCCTACCTCGGCTACTTCCCCGACCCCCGCACCGGCCAGGCCGTCGTCAGCCTCGAGTACGCCAAGCTCCACATCGACATGCTCGGCGTGCTCGAAGAAAAGACCAAGGGCAACCTGACGGAGGCCGAGGCCGCCGCCATGACCCGCACCGTCTCCGAGCTCCGCATGGCCTTCGTGGAGGTCCAGGCCGCCGTCTCCAAGGCCGTGCAGGAAGGGCGCATCAAGCCCAGGGCGGTGGGGGGGGTGGGGGGAGTGGGGGGGCCGGGCGGGCCCGCCGGCGGACCCGTCGGCCCGGGCGCAGGCCCCGCCATCGGCATGCCCTGACCGACCGCAGGCGCGGGCAGTGTTCTCACGACGCAAGCACCATCCAGCCGATCCGACGCAAAGGGGGGAGGGCGCGGCTCGGTTCCGCAGAAGGGACGCAACAGAGTGGGCACGACGCAACAGACTTTCTTCCAGAAGCATCACTTCCTGCTCCGCCGATTGCACAGCCTCACCGGCATCCTGCCCATCGGCATCTTCCTGCTCATCCACCTCACCACCAATTCCAGCATCGCCTGGGGCAAGCTGGGCCTGCGGGGTGAGCACGCCGAGCTGAGCTTCCGCGAGGGCGGCGTCGCCTACTTCTGGAAGGAAGTCGCGTGGATCAACGAGCAGGTCCCGCACCTGCTGCTCACCGAGCTGCTCCTCTGGGGCGCAATCGCGTTCCACGCCATCCTGGGCATCGCCTACGCCATGAGCGGCAGCAACAACGCCTCCCAGTACCGCTACGGCGGCAATGTGCGTTACGCCCTGCAGCGACTGAGCGGGTACCTGGGCGTCCTCTTCATCTTCTACCACGTCGCCACCCTCCGCTGGGGCTGGACGTTCCTCGTGCCCGGGGGCACCCAGTGGACCCACCAGTTCTCCGCCAGCACGCTCGCCGCGTGCCTGCGGGGCGGCGAGAACAGCGTGACCTTCATGGGCGTGGTCGTCTCGCTCTTCTACTTCCTGGGCGTCAGCCTCCTGGTCTTCCACTTCGCCAACGGCCTGTGGACCAGCGCCATCACCTGGGGCCTCACCGTCACCGAGAAGGCCCAGCAGCGCTGGGGCCTGGTCTGCGGCGCGGTCGGGGCCGCCATGATGCTCATGGCATGGTCCTCCATCCTGGGCTTCGCCCTGCTGAACCCCGCCGACGCCCAGAAGGTCGAACGCACGGTGGGCGCCCACGCCGTCCCGCCCGAGTCCGTCGCCCGCTCCCGGAACTGACCGCCCCGCACGGGCGCACCGTCACGCTTCACACGCACGCCTTCACCTGAAAGTTGCACCCATGGCTCAGCAGCGCGTCATCGTCGTCGGGGGTGGGTTGGCCGGCCTCGCCGCCAGCGTCCGCATCGCCGAGGCAGGGCTCGACGTCGACCTCTTCAGCCTCGTCCCCGTCAAACGCTCCCACAGCGTGTGCGCCCAGGGCGGCATCAACGCCTGCAACGAGGTCGCGCGCCAGCAGGGCTACAGCGAGTACGAGCACTTCGACGAGACCATCTACGGCGGCGACTTCCTCGCCGACCAGCACCCCGTGCTGGAGATGGCCAACTGGGCCCCGCGCATCATCGACCTGCTCGACCGCATGGGCGTCCCCTTCAACCGCACCAGCGAGGGCAACCGCGACCTCCGCCTCTTCGGCGGCTCCCTCTTCAAGCGCACCCACTTCGCCGGCGCCACCACCGGACAGCAGCTCCTCTACGCCCTGGACGAACAGACCCGGCGCTACGAGAGCGAGGGCAAGGTCACCAAGCACGAGTTCTGGGAGTTCCTCTGGCCCGTCGTCGAGGACGGCCGCTGCGTCGGCATCGTCGCCCAGGACATGCGCACCATGCAGGTCCGCGCCTTCCGCGCGGACGCCGTCGTCATGGCCACCGGCGGCAACGGCCTGGTCTTCGGCAAGAGCACCCAGAGCGTCATCTGCACCGGCGCCGCCGCCGCACGCTGCTACCAGGCCGGCGTCTGGTACGGCAACCCCGAGATGATCCAGGTGCACCCCACCGCCATCCCCGGCGCGGACAAGCTCCGCCTCATGAGCGAGTCCGCCCGCGGCGAGGGCGGACGCGTGTGGGTGCCACGCAAGAAGGGCGACGCCCGCGCCGCCAGGGACATCCCCGAGCCCGAGCGCCTCTACTTCCTGGAGGAAAAGTACCCGGCGTACGGCAACATCGTGCCGCGCGACATCGCTACCCGCGAGATCTTCGACATCTGCATCAACCAGGGCATGGGCGTCGGGGGCCAGGCCAGCGTCTACCTCGACCTCACCCACAAGGACCCCGATTACCTCACGAAGAAGCTGGGCGGCATCCTCGACATCTACGAGAAGTTCGTCGGCGTCGACCCGCGCGTCGAGCCCATGAAGATCTTCCCCGCCGTGCACTACACCATGGGCGGCCTCTACACCACCTTCACCAGGGGCACGTACAACCCCGCCTCGCCCCTCCCCAAGCACAAGTCCGGCACCCGGCCCCCCATCAACTTCGACGTCGGCCTGGGCATGCAGCCCGGCGCCGTCAACAACAGCATGACCAACATCCCCGGCCTCTACGCCTTCGGTGAGGTCAACTTCGCCTACCACGGCGCCAACCGCCTGGGCGCCAACGCCCTCCTCTCCTGCATCTTCGACGGCCTCTTCTGCGGCGTCAGCGTCGTGAACCACGTCCGCAGCGAGGCCGTGAGCAAGGCCCCCGCCGAGGGCCTCCCCCAGGGCGTCTTCGACCGGGTGGCCGCCGCCGAAGAGGCCAAGATGAAGAGGCTCATGGACGCCGTCGACCCAGCCGGCAACCGCGCCCCGGAAGTGAACCCCTACATCATCGGCAAGGAACTGGGCGAGGAGATGACCGCCGCCTGCACCGTCGTCCGCACCGAGGCCCGCCTCAAGCAGTGCCAGGGCAAGCTGGGCGAGCTCAAGGACCGCTACGCCCGCCTGCGCCTCGCCGACGCGGCAACCTGGACCAACCAGTCCCTGTCCTACGCGCGCGCCCTGGGCGACATGCTGACCATCGCCGACGCCGTCGCCGCCGGTGCCCTCGCACGCAGGGAGAGCCGCGGCGCCCACTACCGCACCGACTACCCCGAGCGCGACGACGCCAACTTCATGAAGACCACGCTCGCCAAGTACAACCCCACCGACCGGTCCGTGTCGCTGGAACTCATCCCCATCGACGCGTCCCTGGTCCTGCCCACCGCCCGCACCTACGGCAAGAAGGGCTGAACCCCGCAACCCGCAGAGGAACGCCATGAGCGAGAACGCACCCAGCCACATCCCCTTCGCCCAGGCCCAGGACAAGGCCATGCGCGAAAGCAACCGCCGCGCCGCCAGGCCCGGCCGCTCCGTCGTCTTCCGCGTCCGCCGCTGCGACGGCCCCGGCAAGCCCGCCCGCTGGGAGGACTTCAAGGTGCCCGTGGCGCCCAACGCCAACGTCATCTCCTGCCTCCAGTGGATCGCCGCCAACCCAGTCACCGCCGACGGCCGCCAGACCACGCCCGTCGTGTGGGACTCCGGCTGCCTCGAGGAGGTCTGCGGCGCCTGCACCATGGTCATCAACGGCCGCGTCCGCCAGTCCTGCTCCTGCCTCATCGATGAGTACGCGCCCGCCGAGGGCGACATCCTCACCCTGGAGCCCATGAGCAAGTTCCCCGTCGTCCGCGACCTCTGGGTCGACCGCCAGCGCATGTTCGACGCCCTCAAACGCGTCCGCGCGTGGGTCCCCATCGACGGAACCTACTACCTGGGCGCCGGCCCCAAGGAACGCCCGCAGAGCCAGGAGACCCGCTACAAGCTCAGCGAGTGCATGACCTGCGGCTGCTGCCTGGAAGCCTGCCCCCAGTTCACCCACGAGGCGGACCCGCAGCAGTGGGAGAGCGCCTTCATCGGCGCGCAGGCCATCAGCCAGGCACGCCTCTTCAACGAGCACGACACCGGCAGGCAGCTCAAGCCCGAAAGACTCGACGCCCTCGCCGGCCCCGGGGGCGTCGACGACTGCGGCAACGCCCAGAACTGCGTCAAGGTCTGCCCCAAGGGCATCCCCCTCACCGAGTCCATCGGCGCCGTCGGCCGCGACGAAACCGTCCACGCCATCCGGAAGTTCTTCAAGGGGTAACACTACCCCGCGGGTAACACCACCCCGCGCCGCCGCCGGATTTCCGCGCGCCCGCGCGGGCATCGCCCCCGCGCACCCTCAGTCCAGCCAGTCCTTGTCCTTCAGCCGCTGCGGCACGTACTCCTCCGTCACGAACGAGATGTCCTTGGCGATGAGCGCCTCGACCTCCATCTTGAAGCCGTTCCTCAGCATCGCCTCGATCTCCTTCTGCCACGGCTTGTTGTCCGCGAACCACGGGTACGCCGCGATCTCCTTCGCACGCTTGATGTCGTTGTCCGACAGCGTGATCTTGACCGCGTCCGGCAGCTCGCACTCGCCGTAGTCCTTGGCCCGGATACCCAGGAACCGCGCATCCGGGATCGCCAGGCGCGACGACTCGAACGCCAGCGAGATCGAACCCTGCTTGATGACGCTGTAGATGTAGTGCCCCCACGGGTCGTTGTCCAGCACGCAGATGATCGGCAGCTTCAGCTCGCCGTTCAGCCGCTGCAGCAGCCGGCGCACGCCCCGCGGCGGCTGCCCCGCGCCGTGCGTCAGGATGCAGTTGTTCTTCTCCCAGAACCGGTCCTCGTTGAACCGGTTCCAGACCGTGCCCTTCTCCACGTGCAGCACGAACTTCGCCTCGCACTTCTTGAACTGGATGACGTCCGGCTCCACGATGCTCGGGATCCCGTACCCGCCGCTGCCCATCCGGCGGCAGTCGATCTCGTCGCCCTTGTCCACGATCGTGATGTTCCCCACCATCGTGCCGCGGTTCTCCGCGAAGATGTGCAGCTCCTCCCGCAGCGCCCCCAGCGTCACCTCCAGGTCCTCCAGGATCGGGTCGCTCTCGTCCTGCGTGTCGAAGGTGTTCTCCTTCGTCCCCGCCACCGTGTGCTTGGCCTTGTAGAACACGCCACGCAGGCTGCTCGTCTTCTCCGCCGCGATCAGGTCCTTGATCGTGCTCGCGTGCAGCATCGTCTGCATGAACTGCTTCGCCTGGTTCAGGTTGAACAGCTCCCGCTCCGCGCTCGCCCCGCCCATCTGCAGGATGCCCTTCTTCCTGTCCCAGATGGTGTTGCTCTTCGTCCGCAGCGGGATGTCGATCCGGGGGTCCTTCCCGGAGAACGCCCGCTTCGACACGTCGTCGGCAAGCCCCACCAGCTTGCCCAGCGTGCGGCTGTCGCGTTCCTTGAGCTTCGCACTGGGCCTGCGCGCAGGCGTGGACGAACTGGACGCACTCTTCTTCGCCATGGGGCACTCCGTTGCCGTCGGTTCAACGCATGATAGAAGGCCGGCGGGAACGCTTCCCCGCTCACTCCACCTCCACCACGACCTCCACCTCCACCGGCGCCCCCAGCGGCAGCGCCACCGAGCCCACCGCCGCACGCGCATGCCTCCCGGCGTCCCCGAACACCGCCACCATCAGTTCGCTCGCGGCGTTCGCCACCTTCGGCTGGTCGTAGAAGCCCGCCTCCGAGCACACAAACACCCCCAGGCGAACCACCTGCTTCACCCGCGACAGGTCCCCCACGGCGCTCCTGATCACCGCCAGGGCATTCACCGCGCACTGCCGCGCGCACGCCTGGGCCTGCTCGATCGTCACGTACGTGGGAATGGACCCCTTGTGCAGCATCTGCCCTCCCGATACCGGGATCTGGCCGGACACAAACACCAGGTTGTCCACACGCCGCCACGGGATGTACGCCGCGACCGGCTTCGGCGGCTCAGGCAGGGTGATGCCAAGCGCCGCCAACCGTCCTTCGGGGCTCGTGCCAGTGTTGCTCATGGCCCATTGTTGCCATCCAGACCCCCCAGTCCCAGAACAAACCCGCCCGTTCGGAAAATACTCGCCCCCTCCCGGCCCACCAGCCAGTCGGCCAACGTTCTTACCCCTTTTTCCCAGTTCCCCACCCGCTTCCCCGCAACTGCCCCCCTTGCTATCCGTATCATCTGTTGGTACACTGGTACCGGAACATGTTCCTTGGCAGGCGGCGCGAGCGATCTGTGCTATGTTCGAAATCCGTTCTGATGCGGGTCTTTGAACCCGCCTCCTGATGCCCGCACGGGCGTCTCTCCCTCCTGCCGACAACCTGGATGGTTCGCCTCTGCCAGAGGTGTGCGGCCTGATGACCGGGCACACGCGCGGCGGAAGCGTTCCAGTGCGGCGAAACCGGCTCCTGAAGGGCCCCTCTTGCCGCGTCGTCGTTGTCGGCCTGCGTCGACCCCACGGGTGTGTGCCCGGAAGGGATGCCGCAGCCGGGTCCCCGGCCATCAACCCATTGCTTGTTTGCCCCAAGGGCGGTTCGTTCGGTCAGGAGTTCCCTTGACCGCCGACCCGAAGGGCTTCAGGAGACTGTCATGAAGAATTCGAAGAAGGCCTTTACGCTGATCGAGCTGCTGGTCGTGATCGCGATCATCGCCCTGCTCATCGGCATCCTGCTCCCCGCGCTCGGCAAGGCCCGCGCGACGGCCCGCCAGATCAAGTGCGGCACGCAGGTCCGTGGTATCCACCAGGGCTTCGTCCTGTTCGCCCAGAACAACAACGACGACTACCCCATGCCCTTCAAGTACGACAAGGGCAACACCACCCTGACGGCGGCCTCCGGCAAGGACCGCCCCCAGAACGTCATCTCCATCCTCGTCTTCAACGGCTTCTTCAGCACCGAACTCTGCATCACCCCCGCGGAGCAGAACGGTAACTTCGTCCAGATGACGAACTACGCCCAGTCCGCCCCCTCCAACACGGTCAACTCGGCCCAGGCCCTGTGGGACCCCAACTTCAAGGCAACCTGCCACGATCAGCCCACCTCCGGCGGCACCCAGACCGCCGCGGCCAGCACCACGCTGAGCCAGGGTAACTTCTCCTACGCCATCAACCCCTTCCCCCTCGCCGGCCGCCGCTCCAAGTGGAGCAACACCTTCCAGGCCACCGAAGCCGTCGTCGGCAACCGCGGCCCGGTCTACACCAACTCCGGCACCGGCGCTGCCCTCACCTGGCAGCTCGAGGCTGACGCCGCCACCGAGACGTTCCAGAACGGCAACGTCACCCTGGGCACCAACTCCTACACCCTCCTCATCCACGGCGGCCGCAGCACGTGGGAAGGCAACATCGCCTACAACGACAACCACGTCAACTTCGAGACCAAGCCTGACCCCGACAGCACCCCCTTCAACTTCTCCGGCCTCCCCACCGGCCAGAACAAGACCCAGCCCGACAACCTCTTCGTGAACGAGGCTGACACCAACCGCGCGCTGCCCCCGGCCCAGCTCACCACGAGCAACAGCGCCCTGGACTGGAACTACACCACCAACTACCTCCGCAACTGGACGGGTGGCACCGTGACCGCCGGCACCGGCGGCGCCCCCGGAAGCTACACCGCCCTCTCCTTCTGGTTCGACTGAAGAACCGGTCCGCTCTCTGATTCCTACTCACACCCCCGGGCTCCTGGCCCGGGGGTTGTGTTTTTGCAATCTACACTTCACCGATGCACGACGCCCTCCGCGCACTCGCCTCCGCCGTCGCCGGAGAGGTGCGCCTCTCCCTGCACGACCGCATGCTCTACGCGACCGACGCCTCGCTCTACCAGGCAGAGCCCCTGGCGGTCGTCATCCCGCAGGACGTGGACGATGCCGCCCGCGCTGTCGCCGTGTGCCACGCCCACGGCCTCGCCGTGCTCCCCAGGGGTGGAGGCACCAGCCTCGCCGGCCAGTGCACCAACCAGGCAGTCGTCATCGACCTGTCCCCCCGCTGCAACCGGGTCATCGAGCAGCACGCCCGCCGCGTCCGCGTCGAACCCGGCATCACCGTGGACGACCTAAACGACTGGCTGGCGGCGCAGGGCGGTGACGCCGCCTCCCTGTTCTTCGCCCCCGACCCCGCCACCAGCCGCCACGCCAACATCGGGGGCTGCATCGGCAACAACGCCGCCGGCGCCCGCTCCATCCTGTACGGGCGGACCAGCGAGAGCGTGGAGTCCATCGACGCCTGCCTCGCGGACGGCAGCCGCGTGACCTTCGGTGCCGGCGCCGCGCGCCGGGACGCCCGCGTCCGGGATATCACACGGGGCGTTGTCGACATCGTCCGCCGCCACGAGAGCCTCATCCGCGAGCGCTTCCCTAAGACCGTCCGCCGCAACGCGGGCTACGGCCTGGACATGGTCCTTAAGCAGCTGGACGCCGGGGTGGAGCCCGACGACGTCAACCTCGCCCCCCTCCTCTGCGGCAGCGAGGGCACGCTGGCAATGACGCTCGGCGCAACCCTCACGCTCCACGACCGCCCCCGCGCCAAGGGCCTCGCCGTCATCGCGTTCAGCAACCTCGACGGCGCCATCGCCATGGTCCCCCCCATCCTCTCCACCCGCCCCAGCGCCGTGGAGATGCTCGATGACATGATCATCGACCTCGCCCGGGCCAACGCCGAATACCGGCGGTACGTGGACCTCATGCCCAGCCCCGCCGGCGGGGCGCCGCTCAAGGCCGTGCTGTACGTGGAGTACTTCGGCGCAAACCCCGCCCAGGTGCAGGAAGCGTTCGACAGGCTGCGCCAAGCCACCGGCACCCTCCCCATGCAGTGCCACACCGACGCCCAGGCGATGCTGAACGCCTGGAAACTCCGCAAGGCCGGCGAACCACTCCTCCACGGCGTGCCCGGCGCCCGCAAGCCCATCACCTTCATCGAAGACAACGCCATCCCCGTCGAGCACCTCGCCGAGTTTGTCCGGCGCCTGCGGGAAATCGTGACCCGCCACGGCACCACCGCAAGCTACTGGGCCCACGCCAGCGTCGGCGTGCTCCACGTCCGCCCACTCCTGGACATCCACGACGCAGACGACCGCGAGCACATGCGCGCGATCGCGACCGAAACCGCCGACCTCGCCCGCGAACTGGGCGGCGTCATGAGCGGCGAGCACGGCGACGGCCGCGTCCGTGGCCCGCTGCTCGAACGCTTCTACGGCCCGCAGCTCATGGCCGCCTTCAGGGAACTCAAACGCCTCTTCGACCCCTCCAACACGCTCAACCCCGGCAACATCGTCGACCTGGACGGCACCCGCCCCCGGCCCGTGCAGTCCATGACCATGTCCCTCCGCGTGGAACCCACCCCCGGCCGGCCCGTCGGCGTGCCCGCGGGTGTCCAGACCTTCTACTCGTACGACGCAGAGCACGGCTACGACCACGCCGTCGAACTCTGCAACGGCGCGGGCGTCTGCCGCAAGAAGCAGGGGGGCACCATGTGCCCCAGCTACATGGCAACCCTGGACGAGCGCCACAGCACCCGCGGCCGGGGCAACGCCCTCCGCCTCGCCATCACCGGCCAGCTCGCCGGCAGCGGCGCCCCCCCGGGCTCCCCCTGGTCTGACCCCGCCACGCTCGAAACCCTGCACCTCTGCCTCTCGTGCAAGGCCTGCAAGACCGAGTGCCCCAGCAACGTGGACATCGCCAAGCTCAAGGCCGAGTACCACGCGCAGTCCCACCAGCGGGACGGCACCCCGCTGTCCAAACGCATCATGGGCGGCATCCGCACGGTCAACCGCCTGGGCTGCCTCACGCCCTCGCTTGCAAACTGGGCCGCGTCACTGCCCCCCGCCCGCGCGCTCGCCAACCGCCTGCTCGACATCCACCCCCGCCGATCCCTCCCGCGCTTCTCGCCCGCGTTGCCCCGCGTGTGGAACGACGCCGGCGCCCCGCCCCAGAGCCCCAAGACGCTCGCGCTCTTCGGCGACTGCTTCACCATGTACAACGAGTCCGGCGTCGGCCTCGCCGCCCGGCGCCTGCTCGAGGCCTTCGGCTACCGCGTCGTCCTCGCCGACGCCGGCTGCTGCGCACGCGCCAAGATCTCCCTGGGCATGCTCCCCGAAGCGATCGAAGAAGCCGACGCCACACTGGCCGGCCTGCGCCCGCTCATCGAAGACGCATCGGTCGCCGCGATCCTCTTCCTCGAGCCCTCCTGCCTCTCCGCCGTGAAGGACGACTGGCTGACCCTCAAGGCCCGCACCGCGCTCGGCCTCCGCCGCCAGCTCGCCGACAAGGCGTTCCTCGTCGAGGACTTCCTCCACCGCCGCTGGGACGCCCACCCCAGGCGCCCCCGCTTCCACGCCCCGGAGTCCGACGTCCTCCTGCACGGCCACTGCCACCAGAAGGCCCTCTGGGGCGCCCAGACCAGCGCAGACATGCTCCGCCGCGTCGCAGGGGACCGGCTCAAGGTCCTGGACACCGGCTGCTGCGGCATGGCCGGCTCCTTCGGATACTCCAGCGACCGCTTCGATCTCTCCATGAAGATCGGTGACCTCACCCTCTTCCCCGCCCTCCGCAACGCTCCCGATGCCCACGTGGCCGCCCCCGGCACCTCGTGCCGACACCAGATCCACGACGGCGCGCAGCGCCGGGCACAGCACCCCGTGGAACTCCTGACCGCCTGGCTGGCCTGACCAGGGCGTGCCGACACCGGCCCCCCGCGCAAGCCAGGTCTCAAGCCAGGTCTCAGGCGCCGACTCTACCGCTGCTCCGGTGGAATCCCCATCCCGCGCCGGTCCGGGCTGTTGGGCCGGTGGGGGGGTTGGTAGGCGTTGGTCTTGAGCTGCTCCAGCAGGTGCGCAACCGCCGCATCGATCTGCGGGTCGCCCCCGTCCTGCATCTTCGCCGGGTCGTCGATCACCTCGACGTCCGGGTCCACGCCGTGCCCCTCGATGCCCCAGTTGCCGTTGGTGCGGTAGAAGCCGAACGTCGGCACCGCGATACTCCCGCCGTCCACCAGCCCCGGGTTGCCCGAGATGCCCACCAGCCCGCCCCACGTGCGCGTGCCGAACAGCTTGCCGATGCCCATCTGCCGGAAGTAGTTGGGGAACGCGTCGCCCCCCGAACCCGCCAGCCCGTTGATGAGCATCGCCTTGGGCCCAAAGTGCCCGTCCGGTGGCCACGGCCAGTCGTTCCCGTGCCGGCGCGCCCAGTAGTTCACCGGCGTCCGCGCGAGCAGCTCGATGAACCGCGTGGGGATCTGCCCGCCGCCGTTCCACCGCTCGTCGATGAGCAGGGCCGGCATCTGCCGCTGCCCGAAGAACTGCCGGAACAGCTCGTTCTGCCCGTCCACGCCCGTGTTGGGCACGTAGATGTACCCCACCTGCCCGTTGGTCTTCTGCGAAACGTACTGCCGGTTCGCCTCCACCCACGCGCGGAACCGCAGGTTCGCCTCCGAGCCCATGGGAGTCACCGTGACATCGTGCGCCCCGGCGTCGATCACCGGGTTGGGGCCCACCGTCACCGTCGTGACGCGCCCCGCCGTGTCGATGAACGCGGCCCACGGGTCCTGCTTCGTGTCCACCGGCACCCCGTCCACCGCGAGCAGGTAATCACCCTCCTTCACGCCCACGCCCGGCTGGCTCAGCGGCCCCCGCGCGTCCACGTCCCACGCCGCCCCCGTGTAGATGCGCGTGATGCGGTACGCACCGTTCGCAAGGTCGTAGTCGCAGCCCAGCATGCCCACGCCGACGTTCGGCTGGTTCTCCACGTCGCCCGGGCTGGTGATGTACGCGTGCCCGATGTTGAGCTCGCTCACCAGCTCCGCCTGCACGTACGCCACGTCCTCCCGGTTCGCGCAGTCGTCCAGCATCGCCATGTACCGGTCACGCATCCCCGGCCAGTCCACGTTGTGCATCGTGGGCTCGTAGAAGTAGTCGCGGAACAGGCGCCACGTGTCCATGAACACCTGCTTCCACTCCTCGCGCGGGTTCACCTCCGTCCGCATGCCGGCCGTGGGCACGTCCGTGCTCTTCCCGCCCGCGTTCGCCTCCACCACGCTCATCGAACCGCCCTTGAACACCAGCAGCTTCTTGCCGTCCGCCGACATGTCGAACCCACCCGCGCCGGTCACGACGTTCTTCTCCTCCTTCTCGTCCGCCGCGGGGTCAAAGACCTTGATCGCGCTCGGCTCGCCCGACCCCCGCGCGGGGTTCCGCACGTAGATCAGCCTGCCGTCGCTGTTCACCGCCAGCCCGCCCAGCGACCCGCGCCCGATCGGCAGCGCAAACGCCCGGGCCTCCATCCCCTCCAGGTCGATCACCAGCGGCTTCTCGTCCTTCTTCTCCTCGTCCTTCTTGCCGTCGTCCTTCTTGCCCTCGTCCCCCTCCTGCTTCCCGCCCTCCGCGCTCGAACGCGACGCGGACCACGTGCCGCTGTTCTGCCCCTCCGTCCACGTGCCCTCGCACGCACCGTCCTTCACCGTCCCGCGCATCGTGACGCTCGCCTCGCCCACCGCGAACGAGATGACCAGCTCGCCCGACGCCCGGTCGAACGTGCCCGAGACCGAGCCGCTGCCCATCGGGCTCGTCACGTCCCCCGTCACCTTGCCCTCGCCGTCCACCCTCACCTTCAGCGTGAAGGACACGCCCTCCGGAGGCATGCTCGCGCCGCCCTTGGCCGTGCCCGACCACGAACCCGACACCCCGTCATCGCCCTTCGCCCCCCCGTCCTTCGACCCCTCCTCCTTCTTGTCCCCGTCCTTGCCGTTCTTCTTCTCCGCCTTCTCGTCCTTCTTCTTGCCGTCCTTCTTGAGCTCCTCCTCGTCGCTCCGGGGCAGCAGCGGGCTCTTCACGTCCTTCCGCAGCGGCAGCGCGAACACCTGCTCCCCGCCCGTGTACACGAAGCTCGTGTCCATCGAGCTGTAGATCGGCGCGTCGATCAGCCGGTTGCTCACGAAGTACAGGAACTCGCCCTTGCGGTCGAACGCCGGCGACCCCGACGCGAACATCCCGCCCGTCACCTGCGTGGCCTTCGCCTCCTTCAGGTTGTACACCCACACCGTCCCCTGCTGGTTGCCCGCGTCGCCCTTGGTGTACGCGATCCAGCCGCTGTCGTGCGACCAGCTCCACGCCCCGGGCTCAGACCACGGGTCCGTGTCCACCACGCGCGTCTCGCCCGTCTCCACCGTCGTCAGCTGGATCCGCCCCGCCTCGTCCTGGAACAGGATGTGCTTGCTATCCGGCGACCACGTCGGGCGCGAACGGAACCCCGGCCCAAGGTTGGTCAGCTTCTTCACCTCGCCCGCCACAGCCCGGCTGCGCGGTGCCGCCGCCTCCTCCTCGCCCGCCCCGTCCTTCCCGCCCTCCTTCGCCTCCTCCTTCGATCCCTCCTTCTCGCCACCCTTCCCGTCGGCCTTCCCGTCCTTCTTCTTCTCCTCCTCAGGGCGCGCATCGCTGGAACGGATGTACAGCTCGTACTCCCCCGTCTCGTCGCTGAAGTACGCGATCCACTTCCCGTCCGGCGACCACGCCGGGTCACGCTCGAACACCCCGCTCGTGCGCGTCACCTGACGCACCGCGCCCTCCTTCGCCGGCGCAGACCACAGATCGCCCCGCGCGTCCACCACCACCCGCTTCCCGCTCGGGCTGATGCCCGCGCCGCTGATGTCCGACGCCGCGTTCACCATGTGCGCCCGGATCGTCGGCCGGTCGCCGGGGATCGTCACCTTCACCGCGTGGTCCTGCCCCGTCGCAAGGTCCAGCAGACGCAGCTCGCTGCCCAGCTGGAACACGATCTCACCCTTCCCCCCCGGCCCCGGACCAATGCTCGGGAACTTCACGTCCAGGTCGCGGAACGTCGTCACCTGCGTCCGCTCCCCGCTCGACACGTCGTACCTCCAGATGTTCAGCCGGTGCTCCTGCCCCGCGTCGCTCAGGAAGTACATCGCCCTGCCGTCACCCCCCGGCACCCACATCGGGAACGAGTCCGTCCCCTCCCACGTCGTCGCACGCCTGGACGAACGGTCCTTCAGGTTGAACAGCCAGATGTCCGTCGCCATCCCGCCCCGGTACCGCTTCCACGTACGGAAGTCCGTGCTGTGCGGGATGTACGCCAGCCACGCACCGTCCGGCGACACGCTCGCGAACGACCCGTACGGCACAGGCACGCGCTGCGGCAGCCCGCCCCCGGGCGCCACCGTGAACAGCTGCGACTGGCGCTGCAGCCCCGCCAGCCCGTTGCTGATGAACAGGATCTTCCCGTCCGGCGTCCACTCGCTCACCATCTCCGCCGCCGGGTGGTGCGTCACGCGCACCGGCACCGCGCCGGCGCCCGCCTCCACCGGCATCGTGTAGATGTCCCGCCCCCCGTCGTAGTTCCCAGTAAACGCGACCGTCCTCCCGTCCGGGCTGAACCGCGGCATCATCTCCGCCCCGGCAGGGCTCGCCAGCGGGCGGGCCACGCCCCCCTCCCTCGCCACGATCCAAAGGTCGTTGGCATACACGAAGACAATCGAGTCCTTGCTCACATCGGGGAACCGCATCATCCCCGCGTGCGGCGAGGTGTCAGCCCCGGCGGGCGCCGCCAGCGACACCGCCGTGCCGCAGATGGATGCGAGCAGGAACGAACGCGAGAAGAAGTGTGTGTGCATGGATCACCGGAGGTCGCCGCCACGGGCAGGCCGTCCGCACGGCCGCCCCGCGCAGCGGGATCAGGGCGGAGAGTGTAGATCACTCCCCCCAAATCCGTTGCAGCCACCCCCGCGCAAACCCCGCGCCGTCCCGCACCCCGCCCCTAGACGCACGGCCCGCCCGCGAACACCCCCAGCAGGCTCGCGATGTCCTGCGTGTCAGGGAACAGCCCATCGTTGTTGAAGTCGATGTCGTGGCACGCGCCCGTGGGGCACGGCCCGCCCGCAAACACCGTCAGAAAGTCCGCGATGTCCTGGATGTCCGGCAGGATCTCGTCCCCGTTGAAGTCCACCGTGTCACAGCCCGCCGTGCCCGCCCCCAGCAGCACGAAGGCCATGTCCAGCGCCACCTCACCAGCGCCCACCGGCCGGCCAGGGTCCATCACGGGCCGCCACGACCCGTCCAGGAACTGCTGCGCGTTCCACCCCTCACCAGTCCGCTCACCCAGCACCGTCGCCGGGACCGCGAACAGCCAGGCACCCGGCGTGGCCGGCGTGAGCTCCCAGTCCACCCAGTACACCCCCGCGCCTAGCTGCACCGGCATGTCCAGCTCCACGCGGTACAGCGGCCGCGACACCCCGGGCGCCTCCGTCGGCGTCCCCGCAATCGTCGAAAACACCCGGTACACGCCCGTCGCCTCCACGCCGTGCAGCCTGTTGGTCCCCGTGTCGCCGAACACCGGCAGCCCGCCCGCCGCCGGGCTGCCCTGCCACACCCTCAGCGTGCCCCCGATCACCGGCGGACCCGCACCCACGCGCCCCGGCTCGTACACGAACACCGCGAGCCGCTCGAGCGACCACACCTGCCCCGCCGGCACCACAAAGTCGTCCGCAACCCGCACCCCGCCCGCGCTGTCCGCCTGGCAGGCCACGCCCGCGAGCGCGTTGCCGCTCATGGCGTCCACCGCGCCCACCTCGCTCCACATGCCACCGGCCGGCGCCGCAACCCCGCTCACCGTGACCATCGCCGCGCTTAGCGCCGGCGCTCCCGGGATCGAGGACGCATTGCTGTACAACGCCGGCTGCGCCGCCGCCGCCCCGCACGCCGCCACCACCGCTACCGCCGCCACACGCCTCAGCATGCCGTCACCCCCCGCAGCGTGGGCGTGTAGGACGGGAACACCGTGTCCATCTGCGTGTTCCCCAGCCGCTGCTGCACAACCTCGTACAGGATGTCCCGGTAATCGATGGTCACCTGCAGGTCGCGCCCCTCGAACAGGTTCTGCGGCTCCAGCCCCGGCCACTGCGTGAGCACCCGCCCGCCGTTGACGCACTGCCCCAGCACCATCATCATGTTCCCGTGCCCGTGGTCCGTCCCCAGGTTGCCGTTCTCCAGGAGCCGCCGCCCGAACTCGCTCATCACTACCACCGTCACCCCCGGCCCGCCCCCGGCGATCACGTCCTGGTAGAAGGCCGCCAGCGTCTGCGCCAGCGCCCCCATCAGGTTCGCCATGCTCCCGCTGATGGGCCCCAGGTTGTCGTGCAGGTCCCACCCGCCCACATCGATCGCTACCGCCTCCACACCCACCTGCGCCCGGATGAGCGCCGCCGTCGTCCTCATCGCGTACGCGAACCCCGTCGTCCCCGGGTACACCGCGCCGTTCGAGGGCACGTACCCGGCGAAGTTGATGGTGTTCAGCACGTCGATGGTCGTCAGCGTCGACAACGCTGCGTTGTGCAGCGGGTCGGGAGTGGGGGTGTACATGTCCGTCAGCGCCGCACGCCGCGCCGGGAGCGATGACGAGGACCCCAGAATCCCGAACGTGTCCAGGTTCGCGATCGGCAGCGTGTCCGGGCCGCCCACCAGCACCTTCGGCAGGCCCGCCGAGAGGCCCACGCCCCGCACCGGCGCCCCGGGCACCACCGCGTCCACCGTCGCGAGGTGACGCCCCAGCCACCCCGTCGCCAGCGACTGATCCCCGGGCCTGCCCGTCTCCATGAACCGCTGCGCCTCAAAGTGCGAGCGGCTCGGGTCCATCGACCCCGTCGCGTGCACCATGAGCAGCTTCCCGTCCTGGTACGCCGGGAGCAGCGGCGCCATCGCGGGCGGCAGGCCGAAACGGTCGTCCAGCGCCGTGCACCGGCCCGGGTCCGCGCTGTCCGGACGCGCCACCGCCAGCGTGGGCCGCCCCGTGTAATACGCGCCCTCCGCGTAGGGCACGCACATCGTCAGCCCGTCCGCCGCGCCCCGGAGGTACACCGACACCACCACGTCCCGCGCGCCGCCCCGGTGGCTCCTCGCGTACGCAACCCGCGGCACCCACGCGTGGGCCGCGAGGAACGCCGCCAGCCCCGCCCCCGCCTGCACAAACCGCCGGCGCGAAAGGGCACGGTACTCGCTGCACCCGGTTGTCTCCTCCTGCGCCATGCAACCTCCGTTCAGTACCACTGGAACGCCGGGCTCCCCACCGCAAGTCCAACCCCCTCGCGCCACCGGGTCAGGTTCACCGGGTCCGGCAGCATGTACGCCCGCACCCGCTCGCGCTCCACCGCGGGCATCCGCCCCTGGAAGAGCCTCCGGTCGATCACCGCCGCCCGCTCCTCCGCCGTGGTCGCCCCCCCGAAGAACGCCACGTCATCAAACGCCACCCCAGACACGCTGTTCGTCGGCACCTGCGCGCCCCAGTTCCACCGCACCAGCACATTCCTCGACCAGTGGTCGAGCTTGTCCGGGTAGCCGTCCGGCGTCTGCCACCCGAACGGCACGTGCCCGGCCTCGATCAGCTTGTTCCTCATGGCCGTCGTTGCCGTCACACTCACCCCCAGCGCCCGCATCGCCGACACGAAGTGGTGGAACGGCCGCTTGAGCTTCGGCGTCGCCGACGCCAGGTGCTGCGGGCGCAGCGTCTCACGCACCATCGCCCGTATGTCCCCGCCCGTCGCCGCGTACACCCCCGCCACGCGGTCGATGACCGCCGCCGACACCGAGTACCCCAGGAAGTGCCGGCACAGCTTGCCCGCGATGAACCGCGCCGTGCTCGGGTGGTTCGAGAGCAGCCCCAGCACCGTGTCGCCGTCCGCCTGGCCCCCGCCCGCGGGCACCGTCGTCCCCAGCACTTGCTTCACGCCCTGGTCGTGCTGCGTGTTGTTGTAGCGGAACGTGCCCCGCAGCGAGCCGGACGTCATGATCTGCCAGCCCGTCAGGCACCGGGCAACTTCCTGCACGTCCGCCTGCGTGTACCCGCCGCCCACGTCCAGCGTGTGCAACTCCATCAGCTCCCGCGCGTAGTTCTCGTTCGGGTTGCCCGCCACGCTCACGTCGTTGTTGAGGTACAGCAGCATCGCCGGGCTGTGGGCGCTCGCGCTCAGCAGCTGCGGGAACGACGCCAGCGCGTGCGCACGCACCACCGTGCGATCGTCGATCGTCTTGTACTGCTGCGCCACCTCCACGTCGATGTTGAAGTGGTCGGTCCACAGCTCCACCATCCGCTCGAACAGCTGCCGCCGGCTGAACACCGCGCGGAGGATGACGTGCTCGATCAGCTCGTTCCGCACAAAGCCCGCCGTCTGTGCCACCAGGTCGACGTACGTCTGCCCCAGCGTCGTCAGGTGCGCCGTCGCCGCGTCGCACGCGCTGTCGTCGATGGCCAGGTGGTTCAGGTGGTAGTCCAGGTACCCGTCGTACCCCAGCGTCCGCGCCAGCTGCAGTTCGTCCTCGGTGGCCCCGAACGTCACCCGGTCCACCAGCTTCTCAAGCAGCCCACTCGGGTCCGCGTCCATCCGCACGTGCACGGGCTGCTCCCGCCCGCGCGCGACAGACACCACAGCGCTGGCGAGCGCTGCAACGCCCAGCAACTCCCGCCGGCCCACCCCGCCGATGTCGGATGCACCCTGCTGCAACATATTCCTCTAGACCGACGGGGACCGTGACGCGACCATTATCGCCGCAGAACGCCCGGGATGCAAGGCTATTTCCCAGCCCCGATCAGCCCCGCCGCCGCCGTACCGCCAGCACCACCGCACCGCACACGACCGGCACAGCGCCCGGCCCGGGGACGGGTGTGTACTCCACCACCAGGACGGGGCGAACCGATGGATCCTCGTTCTCCCGGCTGCCGAACCGCTTCGCCGTCTGAATGTCCTCCTCATTCCCGACCAGCACCCACCCCAGGTTCGTTGCCGGCATGTCCACCCAGCCCTGCACTGCCCCCACCATGCCCGCCGAACTCCATGTGTACACGCCCTCGCCGGCTACCTGCTTGGTCGCAACCGCCGCCCCCAAGTCCCCACCCGGTGCTCCCCATTCCACCGAGGGGTAGAACCGGTACCTCCAAGTGGCGTCGCCCACGGATGCCGCAGTGCCAGTGCCGCCCTCTCCCAACGCCACCGAATCCCCCTCGCCCCAGGACGCCAGAGCCATGTGCACGGTGATCGGGTGGGCCAGGGACGACGACCGCGTGCAGTGCAGCGTCAGGCTGACCGACTGGACGGTGGACCCCGCGGGAATCGCTGAAAAATCGAACGAAATCAACCCCCTCCGCACTGTCTCGATCGTCGTCTTCCCAACGAAGAACGACGCCCCCGCCCCGTTGGAGAGGTTGTCGCCATCCTGGTACATCGTGTTGTCGTGGGCGGCGCCGAGCAGCACGACATCCCCGCTCGCCCCCCACGCCAGCCCGGCAGCCCCAGCCCACACGCACCACACCTTGCTCATGCCCAAGAACATACATCAGGGACGTTCCGGTGCCAGTAAACTGGTGGATTTTGACCCCCGCAAGCCGCCCGAACCAATACTCCGTATCGGACCCCGCCGGCCAGTGCGATTCCGGCGGGTCACCCCACTTGAAACGTGACAAACCGGCTTCCATCGGGTATCTTCTGTGGAAACCACCTCCACCCAGCCATGTGCCCCCCAGCCCAAATGACGCTCGCCGGCCGACTGCGCCCACTCCTGCTGTGCGCCGGCCTTGCCCTCGCCGGCCGCGCCCAGGGCCAGACCTTCCGGTTTGACAACGGCTTCAACGCTACCCCAGGCACGCTCTCCTTTGAATACGCCCGCGAAACCGCGGCCATGGGCCAGGACGGGAGTGTCCTTCCCCCCAACCAGGCCAGATACACCACCCGCCAACGCCTCCTCTGCGGCGCACCGGTGGTGCGCTCGGAAATACCCATTGACGTGTCGCTCGGCGGCGCCCTCATGGCGGGCGCAACAGGGGTGGGACCCGACGGAGCGACGCAGCTCCTCCTTGTCTACGCGAGCGACCCCGCCCGCCTCATCCTGAAACAACTCAACGCCAACGGCACTTCCTCCCAGGTCTTCCAGAAGGAGACCATCAGCAGCACCGGCCCGACCAACCTCCTGCGGGGCGAATTCAGCGACCGTGAAGCAGAGGGAATCCGCTACTCGCCCACCTTTGCGTTCTCGATCTGCCACGGCCTCGTCGTCTCCGTGTGCCAGGTGAACGTGCTGAATGCCGGCCAGTGGACCCGGTCCCGCACCGCCGTGTGCTACTGGGATATGGCAGCGCCCCAGCTGGGGTGGCGCGTGGTGGACCCCGGCCCGGGCGATAACACTCAGCCCGGCCTCAACCGCGGCTCCGCATTCCAGATGCCCGGGTACACCGTGCTCGACCCGGGACCAGTCCTCCGCGCCTGGTTCCCGCTTTCTGACTATGTCCTGAACAACCAGCCCACATTCCCCGGCAACCCCAACGCGTACTCCAACACAGGAGTCTTCTACCTCTTTAACGCGACCAGGCCCGCCGTCGGTGCGCCCTGGACCCTGGGTCCCCTCGACGCCGTCTACTCGCCCAGCCCGCGCGTCATCACCCCGGGCACCGCAATCCTCGGGCTGCACGCCCACCCGCCGTTCGTGGAAAGGTTCGGGGAACACGGCCTGCGCATGGTGTGCCCCATGGGAGATTCCTGGGCCCGCAACCGCGTCGCCGTGGCTTACAGGTCCGACGAGGACTACACATCAGGTGTCTGGCCAGTCTACGAGAACCTCCACGGCTCCTCCGGCACCGAAACGGACCCTTCCGTCGGCCTCGGCAACCAGTTCGTCGGCAGCGCGGCGCTGGGCACCCCCGCAGCCCCCATGGGACACGTCGTCGGCAGCGACGAAACCGCCGTGCCCCTCGCCCGCCTGCTCCCGGGCGCCAACCCGGGTGACAAGCTCAACTTCACCCGCCTCTACGGCCAGCCCACCTGCTCGTACAACCACTCGTACGCCCCCGCGCGGCCCTACGGATGGAACACGTTCCACATCTCCACGCCCTCCCCCGAGTCCGCCGGGCCCTACGCGGCCCTCGTCCTCCCAGGCATGCAGAGCGGGTGGATGCTCGACAACACGGTGCCGCGCGTCCTCTTCTCGCGTGACGGCCTCACCTGGGGACAGGCCTGGGCCACACAGGACCTTCAGCCCTGGCCCGCGAGAATCGGCGCCGGACGCATCTTCTCCGGTTCCGCCGACCGTACCAGGGCCTTCGGGCTCAGGTCGATCCCCGTGCCCGCAACCCTGCAGGCCCGCCCGCTGATCGTGGGCGACGGTGGCACCAACCTCCTCCGGGGCAGTGACCCCTGCCTCGCTCCCCTCAGCGTGGACGCGGGCAACCGGGTCACGTACCTGACCCGCGCACGCCTCGCGCAGCGCGGGCTGCCGCCGCCCCCCGCCGCCGGCGCTGTGTACGAGTGCACAGTGGGGGTGAGCACCCCCATGGCGCCCTCGCGCCGCGTGGCCACATGGCAACTCACGCACGAAGGCGCGATGACCCCGCAGGGGCCCTCGCCCCATACCTCGGCAAAGGTGCGTGCCTGGCTCTACCCGCTCCCCTGGAACCCCGCAACACAGCCCAACGCAAACGCCTTCCAGGCAAACTTCTCCGTGGGACGCTACGACAATCTCTCGCCCGGAAACCCCGTCGGAGGCGCGAGGGAGGAGTTCGTCGTGGGCGGCATACAGACCGTCGGCGACTCCCTCGCCGGCTGGATCCCGCTCACCTTCGATACCGACTCTTCCCGCTGGAGCAGCGAGCCGGGGTTCCCTCCCTTTACACCCTCGCCCGCGCCGTTCACCCTCGGGCTGAGAATCCGACTCGACACCACCACCCCCGTGAACCCCTGCGCATTCCTGCTCGCCTTCGAGTCCGTCCAGCAGGGCGACACCGCCTCCTACGGCGCCTACCCCGCCGCACCCGCCCAGTTCGCGCAGGACCAGGCCGCCGTCACCGGTTTCGCATGCGGGCCGGACTGGGCCGTGCAGCTCGCCGGTGAAGTCCCCGACGACGCCTGGGACCAGACCCTCGAACCCGGCCAGATCGCGACACCCCTCACCCTCTGCACCCTCCGCCAGGACGACGACAACCACATCCAGGTCATCGCCGACCCTGCCAGCAGGGAACTCGACGTCATCGTGACCGCCGCCGGGCAGCGCAGCGTCTGGTCCGCGCGCCCGCGCGGGGACTACACCGGGCGCGAGCGGTTCTGCTTCCTCCGCGGTTCCCCGGTGCTGCTCTCCCTCTCCCAGACCGGCAGCAAACTCTCGGTCTGCGCGAGCGTCGGCGGATCTACCTTCGCGACAGCCGAGGCACCAAACCCCGGCCTGAGGCCAACCCGAATCGTGTTCGCCGACAGCAACGGCCGCCACCCCGCCGCCATGAACTGGTACGGCGGCCACGTCGACACGGACCACGGGCTCTCGTTCCAGGCCGCCTGCGAGAACCTCGCCTCCCTGCAGTTCCTCGCCAAGTAGGCCCTACCCCAGCCACCGCCCGCCATCCACGCGGATCACCGCCCCCGTCACATACGGAGCCCCCAGCGCCAGCCACCGCACCGCCGACGCAGCGTCCGAAGGCTCGCCCGCACGGCCCAGCGGGATCCGCCGGATATACCGCTTCTGCTCCTCGGCCGTCATCTCCGGGTCCGCCTCCGGCCACGCGACCACACCCAGCGCAACACCGTTCACCCGCACGCTGGGCGCCAGGTCCCGCGCAAGACAGTCCACCATCTCGTCCAGAGCCGCCTTCGACATCAGGTACGCGGAAAAGTTCCGCCGGGGCCGGCCCTGGGCATGGATGTCCGAGAGCGCGATCACGCACCCGCCGCCCTTGAGCGGAGACTCGGACAGGATGTTCCGCAGCCGCGTCGTGAGCAGCAGCGGGCCCAGCGCGTTGACGTGGAACATCGCCGTCACGTCCTGCGCATCAAGGTCCTCCAGCGGCGTGGGGCCGTACAGCGACGCATTGTGCACCACGATGTCCAGCCGGGGAAGCGTGCGGGAAAGCTCATCCGCGAGCGTCTCCACCACCGCCGGCTGGCCCAGGTCAAGCTCCTTGAGCCACACCGTGCGCCCCATCGAAGAGATCTCCCGGGCCAGCAGCGTCGCCTCGTCGTAGGACTTGAGGTACGTCAGGATGATGTCGCACCCCGCCCGGGCAAGCTCGAGCGCCACCTCCCGCCCCACGCGCCGCGCGCCGCCCGTGATGAGCGCCACCGGAGGGTGGTCCTGCCCCGAGAGCGGCGCCAGCCGCTCCCGCGGCGTCGGCCGCGGCGCCCCAGAGCCCGCAACCTCCCCAGCACCGCCCGCGCCGGGCACCTCGATCCGCTTGCCCGCTTCCTCCCACGCGCTGCGATGGACGGTGGTGGGGGTGTGCGGGTCTTCCAGCGCGTGCCGCCGCGTCTTGTGCCACCGCCACCACGCCCACCAGGCGGTAAACAGGCCCACCACGATGACCAGCAGCGCCACAGAGAGCTTGGCCCACTCCTGCACCGCCGACTTCGCCTCCGCCGAAAGCCTCGACGCCGGCGGTGCCGCGTCCTGGAGCAGGAGATGGAACAGGTCGGTGTGCAGCGTCGCGAGTGTACGTGGCCGGCCACCGCCCCCCGCCGGGACCGCCCCGCCGAACAAATGAAAAAGGCCGGACGCACCCGCGTCCGGCCCGTAAACCGCGACCCCCGGCAGCCGTCTACTTGGCGGAAACCTGGTACTTCGTGCCCTCGAACGCCCTGACGATCTCGTCCACGCTCGTCGCGGCATCGTCGGCCAGGGTCACCTCGGCGCCCTCGTGCTTGCGGTCGACAGACACGCTCGCGATGCCCTTCACGCCCTTGAGCGTCTTGGTCACCGTCTCCTCGCACATCGAGCACATCATGCCCTTCACCGTCAGCGACACCGTCCGCACCCGGTGGCCCGGGGCTGCCTGCGGGGCCTCCGCGCGGGGCTTGCTCCCCTCGATCATCCCAAGCTGCCACATGATGAAGATCCGCTGGTCCACCACGTCACGCATGCGCAGGTCCAGCGGCTTGCCCTGCCCGTGCCCCGCCTCCCGGTCCACCCACAACAGCACCGGCTTCTGCGACTGATCGCTCGCCGTCGCGTCCTGCAGCGCCGCCGCCATCTTGCGGGCGTGCATCGGGTGCACACGCGTGTCGTTCTCCCCCGCCGTCAGCAGCACGCCGGGGTACTTGGTCCCCTTCCGCACGTTGTGGTAGGGCGAGTAGGCCTTCAGCCAGTTGAACTCCTCGACCGTCTTGTCCGCATCGCCGTACTCCGGCACCCAGTACCGGGCCATCAGGAAGTGCTGGTACCGCAGCATGTCCAGCAGCGGCACCGCCACGATCGCCGCGCCGAACAGGTCGGGACGCTGCGTCACCATCGCGCCCGTCAGCAGGCCGCCGTTGCTCCCGCCGCTGATCGCCAGGCGCGAAGGGCTCGTGTACTTGCTGTCCACCAGGTACTGCGCCGCCGCGATGAAGTCGTCGAACACGTTCTGCTTGTGCGACTGCATCCCCCCCTCGTGCCAGTTCTTGCCGTACTCCCCGCCCCCGCGCAGGTTCGGGATCGCGTACACCCCCCCGTCCTCCAGCCACGGGAAGATCGTCGCCGAGAACCCGGGGTTCATGTTGATGTTGAAGCCGCCGTACCCCGTCAGGATCGTCGGGTTGTTCCCGTCCAGCACCAGCCCCTTCTTGTGCACGATGAACATCGTGACCGGCGTGCCGTCCTTGCTCGAGTACGTCACCTGCTTCACCTCGACGATGGACGGGTCCACCGGCACATCTGGCCGCTCCCACACCGCCGGCTCCGCCCCCGGCGCCGTCAGGTCCACCCGGAAGATCGTGCTCGGGTAGTTGAACGACGTGTACGACAGATACGCCTCCGTCCGGTCGTCCTCCACGCTCACCCCGCCGCTCCCGATGCCCGGCAGCCGCAGCTCACCCTTGTCGCTCCCGTCCATCCCGAACAGCCGCACCTTCGTGCACGCCTTCTCGTCGTAGTCCGCCGCCAGGATGCCCTTGGCAATCCCGTACCCGTTGAGCACCGCCCCCGGGTTCTCGGCGATCACGGTCTTCCAGTTCGCCTCCTCAGGCCGGGACAGGTCCACCGCCACCACGCGCTTGTTGGGCGCCTGGTAGTCCGTCAGCATGTACAGCGTATCACCCTCGATCTGCCCGCTGAACGTCGCGTTCTCACCGACCTTGATCACCCTCTTCTCGAACGTCCCGTCCGCCCACCACGGCTTCAGGTCGACCACCCAGATGTCGTTGCTCGCCGTCCCCGTCCAGTATGTGAGCACCATCCAACGCCCGTCCTTGCTGAACGTCGCGCCCGGGCCCCACGTCGTCGCCAGCTTCTCGTTCTCCTCACGCGTGTACTGCCGGAACAGCAGCTTGTCCTGCCGGTGGTGCGTCCCCAGCTTGTGATACTTGATCTGCGCCGAGTACGGGTTGGCCACATCCGCCAACCGCTCGTAGAAAAAGCCGCTGTTGTCCGGCAGCCACTCGATCACCCCAGACTTGCCCGGGATCTCCTCCGCAAGCCACTCCCCGCTCCGGACGTCCATCACGTACGTCGTCGTGTTCTCGTCCCCCGCCCGGTAGAACCCGAACGCCAGCAGCTTCCCGTCCTGGCTGGGCACAAAACCCCCCAGCGCCGTCAGCCCCGTCGGGTCCACCGCCACAGGGTCCAGCAGCACACGCGGTGTCCCGCCGCTCCCCTCACGCACGTACACCTTCGGCTGGTTCTCCTTCCCCTCACGCTTCGTGTAGAAGTACCGGTTCCCACGCATCGTCGGCGCCGATACGCTCCCGATCTCCATCAGCGGCCGGATCCTCGCCTCCAGCTCCTTCCGCCCCGGCAGCGAATCCAGCACCCCCCGCGTCCGCGCGTTCTGCGCGTCGGTCCACTTCGCGACCTCCTCGCTCATCGCGCCCATCTTGTCCTTGTTCGAGTTGTCCCCCTCCAGCCACCGGTAGGCGTCCTGCACGTCCACCTTGTGGTACACGTCGGTCACCACCTCCTGCCGGGTCTCGGGCGCAGGCGCCACCGTCTGCGCTACCAGGCTCCCCGCCAGCAGCACCAGGCTCGACACCGCGACGCCGGACAACGCAACAACCCTGCTGGTCTTCATGAAACCTGACTCCTCTGTAGGTGGCTGCCACCACGCCCCGGCGCATGCACGCCCGCAGGCCCTGGGACTCGTTCCGCGGGCCGATTGTACGGACGGCCGCACCCAGCGCTTCATCGGACTCCAAACTCCCCTTTCCCCAACGCCCCCCTACCCAGGAGGCGTCAGCGACAGCAATTCCCCATTTGACGCCCCGCGCCCCCCGCCCGGTATATCAGGGATTGGTAAACCTCCCCATCCCCCAGTTGAACATTCTGCCCCACCCTGATACAACATGAACATCTGAAAAGGGATCCGCCTCCCCCGCGGCGCCCAGGGTTCCTTCCGCCGCCGCTCCTCCCGCCGAAAGGGTCGTACGTCCAATGGGTGAAGCCAGGCCATGGCAGATCGCCGTCATCGTCATCGGCCTCGTCGCGCTCGTCGCAGGCGTGGTCTTCCAATGCTCGCGCGCAAACGTCCCCTTCTCCGACACCATCATCCTCGTCGATGTCACCAACGGCGACCTCCTGGAAGCCCCCTTCCCCAAGAACCGGCCCGTGATGTTCCCCGCCAAGAACCCCACGACGAACACCGCCACGCTCTACCCGGCCCAGCTCCGCGAAGGCAAGTGGTACGTCGAAGGCCGCTACATCCCCTACGTCCCCAAGGACCCCAAACCCACCGCAATGAACGCCAAAAGCGGCGAAATCACCACGTCCAGCCCCCAGCCGGTCAAGAAGAGCGTCTTTGAAGGCACCTGACGGAGAGTCCCCATGCACCACCAGCGCCCTCCCGCCATCCCCCGGTCCCCACGCGCATTCACGCTCATCGAACTCCTGGTGGTCATCGCCATCATCGCACTCCTGGTCGGGCTCCTCCTCCCAGGCCTCGGCAAGGCCCGCGAAGTCTCCCGCGCCATCGTGTGCGGCGCGACCGAAAAAGGCCTCGGCCAGGGCCAGCTCATGTACGCCAACGACTGGAAGGACTTCATCTCCACCTTCTACACCAGCGGTGCCGAGTGCGACGCACTCGGCGGCACCAACGTCGTCGGCGAAACCAAGGCCTCCATGCCCACCTCCACCTACGACTGGATCAGCCCCACCATGGGCGATGGAATGCAGTTCTCGCCCAACCGCGCCAACCGCACCGCCGACATCTTCAACCGCCTCGGCTGCGCCTCCGCACGCACCCTCAACTCCACCCTCTTCCCCCCCTCCGGCGGCGCAAGCGATAGCGCAGACTTCACCACCGTCATGTCCGGGCGTAACTACCGCCAGGTGAGCTACCTCCAGCCCTACGGCTTCGCCGTCGCCTCCAGCGAAGCCGCCATCGCCAGCTCGAGCCACCCCGTACTCGCCTACAACCGGCCCGACGGCACCATCTATTACCGCACACGCGTCTCCTTCCGCGACCAGTGCCGCGTCCCCGTCATGTACCAGCCGCGCCTCGACAAGATCGGCACCACCCTCTCCGAGAAGGTCCTGTCCATGGACGGCTCCCGGTACTACTCCTACGGCCCCGGCGGCGGCCCCGGGTACTTCGACTTCGACGTCGCGCCCGCGCCCGGTTTCTTCGGCTCCTTCACCGACGACCCCGCGTACCACTCCTCCCGCGCCTTCGGACGCGCCCTGAGCGAAGCCGCGGGCAACGACTTCCACCTCAAGCTCTCCTTCCGCCACAACAACGCCTCCAACTGCGTCTTCGCCGACGGCAGCGTCCGCATG
This sequence comes from Phycisphaerales bacterium, assembly GCA_046350475.1. GTDB lineage: Bacteria > Planctomycetota > Phycisphaerae > Phycisphaerales > UBA1924 > BJHL01. Next base: position 1,979,286 of record JAXMAJ010000001.1, read on the forward strand.
AAGAAGAACTCCGCAGTCTGGGAACACATCGAGTGGTTCTACCCCAGCAACTCCATCTTCATCGGCGCCAGCGGCACGACGCCCGAAGCCCTCGCCCGATTCTCCGTCGGCCAGAAGCTCCCCTGAGCCCGCCCCGTAGCAGCGACCCCCACCAGCACGCAGCCCCTCGGCTGCGTGCTGCCGTTCTACCCTCCTTCATGACCAGGGCCATCCTCACCGCGCTGCTCGCCATCACCACGCTCCTCGCCGCGCCCGCCCACGCCCAGAACAACTACACCCCGCGCACCTGGCTCACCGTCAAGGTCGACGCCAAGACCACCATGCGCTACGCCCTCATCCTCCCCAACGGCTTCGACAAGGAACGCGAATACCCCGTCCTCCTCGCCATGCCCCCGGGCGCCCAGGACGAGAACATGACCGAGGACGCGCTCGCACGCTACTGGGAGAAAGAGGCCAAGGCCCGCGGCTGGGCCGTCGTCAGCCCCATCTCCACCCAGGAAGGCGCCGACTTCAAGTGGGAGATCGACCCCCTCCTGGACGACGTCGCCAGGCACGTCAAGGTCGAGGGCGGCAGGTTCCACCTCGCCGGCATCAGCAACGGCGGCCTCTCCGCCTTCAACCTCGCCATCCGCGAGCCCGAAAAGTTCGCCTCCCTCACCACGCTCCCGGGCCACCCGCCCACCGCCGCCGACTTCGCCAAGCTCGCCCGCATCAAGGACATCCCCGTCACCATGTTCGTGGGCGAGCTCGACACAAGGTGGCACGACGAAGGCCAGAAGACCGAGGACAAGCTCAAGAAGCTGGGCGGCCGCGTGAAGTTCGAGATCGTGAAGGGCGAAGGACACGTCATGAACCTGAAGCCCAAGGACCTCTTCGACCTCTTCGAGGCCGCCCGCCCCCGCGCCACCCCCGCCCCCGCCCCCGAAACGCCCGAGCAGGCCGCCGCCCGCGAGGCAGCCGGCGCCGCCCTCGACGACTTCCACGACGCCGCCGCCAAGGCCGACTTCGACCGCTACTTCGCCCGCTTCACCGACGACGCCGTCTTCGTCGGCACCGACCCCACCGAGCGCTGGACCGTCGAAGAGTTCCGCAAGTACTGCGAGCCCAACTTCCGCATCGGCAAGGGCTGGACCTACACCCCCGTCGACCGCCACATCAGCTTCAGCGCCCGCAGCGACACCGCCTGGTTCGACGAGCTGCTCGAGAACTCCAAGTACGGCCTCTGCCGTGGCTCCGGCGTTCTCTGCAAGGTCACGACCACCACCAAGGACGCCGACGGCAAGCCCAGGGCTCAGACCACCTGGAAGGTCCAGCAGTACGTCCTCTCCTTCACCGTCCCCAACGACACCGCCGAGCAGGTCACCCGCATCACCAAGCCCAGGCAGAAGAAACCCGCCGCCCCCGCCGACGCGGAAGACACCAGGAAGAAGCCCACCGGCAAGTAGGAACGCGCAGCACCCGGAAAGTGGAGCACGCCCTGCAACCCGCACGCGCCGCCATCGCCCTGGGAAGCAACCTCCCGTCCAGGGCCGGCGACAGCCGCGCCACCGTCCAGGCGGCCGCCGCTGACCTCGCCGCCACCCCCGGCATCCGCCTCCTCGCAGCCTCCTCCACGCACGAGACCGACCCCGTCGGCCCCGCGCAGCCCCGCTACATCAACGCCGCCGCCCTCCTCGAAACCACGCTCCCCCCGCGCGCCCTCCTCGCCGCCCTCCAGGACATCGAGCGCCGCCACGGCCGCGACCGCACCCGCGAGCAGCGGTGGGGGCCCCGCACCCTGGACCTCGACCTCATCCTGTACGCCGACGCCGTCATCGACGAGCCCGGCCTGCACGTGCCCCACCCGCGCATGCACGAACGCGCCTTCGTCCTCGCGCCCCTCTGCGAAGTCTGGCCCGACGCCCGGCACCCGGTGCTCCTCCGCACCGCGCGCCAGCTCCTCGCCGCCCTCGCCTGACGCCCTACCGCGCAGCCCGCGCCTGGTCCAGGAACTCGATCCCCCGCCGCAGGTGCGGGATCACGATGCTCCCCCCGACAATCAGCGCCACGTCCAGCGCCTCCCACAGCTCCTCATCGCTGCACCCGGCCTTCACGCACTGGTCGATGTGGTACGCGATGCAGTCATCGCACCGCAGCACCGCGCTCGCCACCAGCCCCAGAAGCTCCTTCGTCCTCGCGTCCAGCGCCCCGCCCTCGTACGCCTGCCCATCCAGCCGGAAGAAACGCTTGGTCACCACCGTGCCGCCCGGCGCAACCGCCCCCCCGGGCCGCCCCGCGCCCGCCGCCGACCGCTCCGCCTCATCACCCAGGATCCGCGCATTCATCCTCGCCCGGTACGCCTGAAACTGCCCGTATCGGTCCATGCCGTCCCTCCCTCCCGCAATGCTCACTGGGGCCCGAACACGGCCTCCGCGTTCACACAGTTGATCGCCCGCCCGTCCCGCTTCCACGTGCCCACCACCCGCACCGTCTCCTCCGCCACCGCCAGCTGCGCCTGGTCCGTGCTCGCGCCCACGTGGTGGGTCCCGAACACCCCCGCCAGCTTCGGCGTCGGGCTGTCCCACGCGCCCGAGGCCTCCTTGGGCTCGCCCTCGAACACGTCCAGCCCGGCCCGGACCCCCTTCCCCGCTACCGCCTCACGCAGCGCCGCCTCGTCCACCAGGTCGCCGCGGCTCGTGTTGATGAAGTACGCCCCCGGCCTCATCGCGTCAAAGAACTGCTTGTTGCACAGCGTCTTCGTCGTCGGCGCCAGCGGAAGGTGGATCGTCACCGCGTCCGCCCGCCGCACCAGCGCCAGCAGCGCGGGCGTATCCGTCCCGCCGAACTCTGCCCCCAGGGCCGACGCGTGCTGCGGCGTGATCGACCGCGACCACGCCACCACGTTCATCCCGAACGCCACCGCGCGCTTGATGACCTCCTGGCCGATCGCCCCCACGCCCACCACGCCCAGAGTCATCCCCTTCAGCCCCCTCGCCCGGCTGTACTCCTTCTTGTTCCACTGGTTCGCCCGCAGCCCCGCGCACTGGTCCGGAATCCGCCGGTCGCAGCACAGCAGCAGCCCCATCGTCAGCTCCGCCACCGCCACCGCGTTCATGCCGGGGCAGTTGCACACCGCCACCTTCCGGGCGCTCGCCGCACCCACGTCGATGTTGTCCACCCCCGACCCCGCCCGCACGATCAGCCGCAGGCCCTTGGCCCCCTCCAGCGCCGCCGCCGGAACCTTCGTCGAACGCACCACCAGCACCTGCGGGTCGTGCATCGCAATCACCCCGGCGATGCCCGTCGCCCCCGCGTTGGGGTCGTTCGTCACCGTGCAGCCCAGGGCGGCCAGCCCGTCGATCCCGGCCTTCTCGAACTTGTCGGCAATGAGGACGCGCATGGGAGTCTCCGTAGTGAGAGGTGGAAGAAACAGCCGCGCAGCGGGTCAACGATGCAGCCCGCAAGGGCCGCAACCCCGGACCCGCTCCCCGCGCGCCCGAAGCGTAGACAATGGTGCAGCCATGACGCCACTCCCCGCACGCCCCTCCCTCCCCGCCGCCCTCCTCCTCTGCGCCCTCGCCGCCGGCTGCGCGTCGCCCGCCGGCACCTCCCCAGATACCCCCGCCGCGCCCCGAGCAGGCAAACCCGCCGCAGCCCTCAAGGGCTCCACCATCCAGTGGGAAGACCTCCAGCCCACCCTCGCGGAAGTGGGGGGCGGCGTCGCCCTCGAAGAACTCGTCCTCGACCGCACCCTCGCCGACCGCCTCAAGTCCCTTCAGATCGACGTCACCCGTGAACAGATCGACGCCGAACGCGCCGGCCTCACCCGCGCCCTCGAAGCCGACGCATCCCTCTCGCCTGACCAGGCCGCCCAGCAGCTCGAACGCCTCCGCAGGACCCGGGGCCTGGGCCCCGCCCGCTTCGACGCACTCCTCCTCCGCAACGCACGCCTCCGCGCCCTCGCCCGCGCCCAGGCCGCCGCCGAAGTGACACCCACCACCGAACAACTCGCCCAGGAAGAACGCATCGCCAACGGCGACCGTTTCCGCGTCCGCATCTTCTCACACCCCTCCCAGTCCACCTGCTCGCAGGTCAGGGAATCCATCCTGAAGGACGACGCCGCCAACACGCCCACCACCCCGGCAACCACCTCCGCAAGGTTCGCCGAGGCCGCCGTCCGCCAATCCACAGACCCATCCGCCAGGGCCGGCGGCCTCCTCGACGGCATCAGCCCCGCAGACCCCGCCATACCCGACGCCATCCGCCAATCCCTGGCCACCCTCCAGGACGGACAGGTCAGCCCCGTGCTCGTCTCCGGCAGGGGCTTCGCCCTCGTCCTGATGGAGTCCCGCGTTCCCCCCGCCCGCACACTCCCCCCGCAGGAAGTCGAGCAGCGCCTCCGCGCCCGCCTCGAACGTGTCGCCATGGAACGCCTCGCGCGCAGGCTCATCGCCGAGAGCGGCGTCACCGTCCTCGACCCCTCGCTCGCCTGGTCCTGGGAAAACCGCTGACCGCGCCCTACTTGCCCTCGTACAGCCGGTCCGCCAGCCAACCCGGCAGCTGCGGCACCTTCCGGATCTTGCCCGCCGTCGCGTCGATGTCGTACGGCAGACGCACGAACTCCGCGTGCGTCGGGTGCAGGATCACGTAGCTCGCACGCGGGTCCATGTCGCGCGGCTGACCCACGCTCCCCACGTTGATGATCGCCTTCTCACCCGCCCGGAACCGGTACCCGTCCCCGCCCAGCTCGTTGGGCGGATAAAAGTCCACCTCGTTCGTGAACACCCCCGGCACGTGCGTGTGCCCCACGATGCACACGTGCTCCACCCGGTCGAACAGCCCCTCCAGCTTGTCCGGGTTGTTCGCAACGTCGTCCGGAAAGATGTACTCGTTGATCGGCTTCCGGGGCGAGCCGTGCACCGCCAGCAGCGTCATCGCCCCCTCGGCAGAACCGTTCTGCAGCGGCTCCGCGCCCGAGGGACCGATCTTCTCCTGCACCCGCACCTTCAGATGATTGAGGAACGTGTACCGCTCCTCCCGCTTCGCCGCGTCCGGCTCCTTGTCGAACTGCTCACGCGTCCAGAACGCCGCGGACTCTGCCCCGGGGTTGAAGTTGGTGGGCTCGTACAGCACGCCATAGTCGTGGTTCCCCATGAGAGACCACGCGCACCGCGCTTTGACCAGGTCCACGCACTCCAACGGATCCGGCCCGTACCCCACGGTGTCACCCAGGCAGATGATCCGCTGCAAACCCCGCTGGTCGATGTCCGCGAGTACGGCCCTCAGGGCCGATGCGTTGGCATGTACGTCGCTGATGATGGCAGTCGGCAAGTCGTCGTCCTTCCGCGCTGGGGCCCGTGCGAACCGTGAAGTTGCCCCGCCCCGGCCAATGAAAGCCCACGCCGGGGAATGAAGATCATAGCTCCGGCCCCGCCGTTCCGGGCAGGCAACTGCACCGGGCATGACCGCTGCTACGTGCGTCTCCCACACTACTTGCGCCGTTTGCAGACACACCGGCCATGTTTTCGTCGAGCACTTTTTGCAAATAGGCCGATAGTGGTAGGTGAACGTGCCGGGCCCCACCCGAACACGTTCCCCCGCCGCGGCACAGGTGCCACGACCGGAGGCCTTGAGCATCCAACTCGGAGCGGCGCGGGCACGTGCCCGCATCCACAACACCGCTTCACAGTCACGGAGGGCACCATGCCCGCAGCAGGCGTGAGTTACCAGCGCACCCGCGAAATGACCATCGACGAACTGCTCCTTGAGAACAGGGTCGTCTTCCTTATCGGCGAGATCAACCAGGCCTCCGCCGCGCGGGTCATGATGCAGATGCTCTACCTGGAAAACCAGGGCAGGGGCAAGGACATCAACTTCTACATCAACTCCCCCGGCGGGGCGGTGGACGACACCCTGGGCCTCTACGACACCATGCGGTTCATGAGCAGCCCCATCAGCACCTACTGCATCGGCCGCGCCTACAGCGGCGCCGCCGTCCTCCTCGCCGCAGGACAGAAGGGCAAACGCTTCATGCTCCCCCACGGCAAGGTCATGATCCACCAGCCCTACGGCGGCGTCACCGGCCAGGCCGAAGACATCCGCATCCAGGCCGAGCAGATCATCAAGATGAAGAAGGAACTCAACCAGATCCTCGCCAACCACTGCTCCCGCTCCGTGGACGAAATCCAGCGCGACGCCGAACGCGACAAGTACTTCTCCGCCGAGGAGGCCGTCCGCTACGGCCTCGCCGACGAGGTCCTGACCAACCCTGTCAAGTGATCCGCACGCCACCGAACCACGATCAACCCGCTTGAACGGAGTCACCAGTGTCCGGCTACCTCATCCCCATCGTCATCGAGAAGTCCTCCCGCGGTGAACGCGCGTACGACATCTACTCGCGCCTCCTCAAGGACCGCATCATCTTCCTCGGCGGGCCCGTCACCGACGAGGCCGCCAACGTCATCGTCGCACAGCTCCTCTTCCTCGCCAACGAGGACCCCAAGCAGGACATCCACCTCTACGTCAACTCCCCCGGCGGCAGCGTCAGCGCAGGCCTCGGCATCATCGACACCATGCGCTTCATCCAGTGCGATGTCGCCACCTACATCATCGGACAGGCCGCCAGCATGGGCAGCCTCATCTCCGTCTCCGGCACCCGCGGCAAGCGCCACACGCTCAAGAACGCCCGCAACCTCATGCACCAGCCGCTCCTCTCCGGCGTCATGGAAGGCCAGGCCACCGACATCGAGATCGAGGCCCGCGAAATGCTCCGCATCCGCGAACGCCTCTACGAGATCTACGCCAACGCCACCGGCCAGCCCAAGGACCGCATCGCACGCGACTGCGACCGCAACAAGTGGCTCGACGACCAGGAAATGCTCGAATACGGCCTCGTCGACGCAGTCCTGGAACGCATGCCCATGCCCCCCAAGCGCTCGCGTCCCGACGACGAATAGGCATCAAACTCCCGTGCCCGGGCCCTGTGGATTCTCCACCCGCAGCGGCGTAGCGGGTTTCATTGGCCACCGTTCGCGCCAACCAATGGCCGCACGCCAAGGGAGTGCAGTTCCCAAGCCGGGAACGCCGCAAACCAGCGCCCGAGGGAGAAGCCCTGGCTATGCCGGGCCGTTCACCTCCCCCCGGCCTTCAGCACCGTCAGCACAAACCGTGTGGGCGCCAGCGCCCGCAGGCTGTGCGGCGCATCCGCCGGCATCACCAGCCACGCGTGCGGACCCATCTCCCGCTCCTCCCCGCCCACCCGGAACAGGAGCTTCCCGTCCAGCACCTGCACCACCGCCACATGCGGCGCACGGTGCTCGCTGATCTCCTGCCCCTCGTCCATCGCGAACAGCACCACCTTCCCTTCGGGCAGGTTGACCAGCGCCCTGCTCACGTTCGCCCCCGCAACCACAGGGCACGCATCGAGCAGCGAAAGAAATCGGTGGGTGGACGCGTCAGCCAGCGGAGGTGCCATCGGAGATCCCCTTGCCCGGCACGGAGCGCATCGCCCCGCGTCCGAACGGTATCAGCCCAGGCCGCTACACACCCTCGTCAGCCGGCACCGGATTATCCACCTCCAGCCACCGCGCAAACCGCAGCCCCGCAGACGCCGATACCGCCACCGTCACCAGGATGACAAGCATCATGATCGTCCGCACGTGCTCGGCCTGCGCCGCCGCAGACACCAGCGCCGGGTTGTCCACACCCTTGGCCGCCGCCTCCTCCGCCGCGTCCGCCAGGCCGCTCGCCGCCAGCGCCGCGACCGACGCCGCCACCACGCCCCGCGGCGCCAGGAACGCCACAAACGCCCGCTCACGCCCGCTGAGCTCCGACCCCATCGTGCTCACCCACGCCACGATCGGCCGGATCGCCACCACCAGCACCGCGACGAACAGGTAGTCGCCCCACGAAAGATCCGCAAGGTACTTGACCTCAAACCGCGAGCCCAGCAGCACGAACACCCCGCCCACAAGGATCGCCGAGACCTGCTCCTTGAACTGCCGCAGCACCGCCGCCCCCCGCGACCACGGCTCCCCCATGCACAGCCCCGCCACTGTCGCCGCCACCAGCCCGCCCTGAGGCGCCGCCACCTCACCCCCGCCCGCCGCCAGCAGGCACGCGCCAATCCCAAGCAGGCTCATCTCCATCGGGCCCGCCCGCCCCTGCCGCGTGTACACCCGCACCGCCGCCCGCCCCAGCAGGCCCACGCACGCCCCGATCACCGGGCCCGCCAGAAACGGCAGCAGCACCTTCCACGCAACCGACGATCCCCCCTCCGGTGCCCCCGGCGCATGCACCGAAATCTTGATGAGGTCCAGCACCGCCACCACGCTCAGCACCCCGATCGGGTCGATCAGCACCGCCTCAGCCCACAGCGTGTTGGAGAGCCGCGGGAGCAGGTTCCACCGCCGCAGCAGCGGCTGCACCACCGTCGGACCCGTCACGATCAGGACCGCACCAAGCAGCGCCGCAACGCTCCAGTCCAGCCCCGCGCAGGAGTGCGCCGCCACCGTGCTCAGCCCGAACGTGAGCGCAGCGCCCACCGTCAGCAGCCCGACCACCGCCCGCCGCGAACCCGTCAACTCCCCGCCCCCAAGGAACATCGCCCCCTCGAACACCAGGATGCAGATCACCACTGTGATGAACGCATCCAGGGACGACCCCAGGTTGAACGTACCAATGACGTGAACCCCCGACCGCCCCAGCAAGAGCCCCGCACCCAGAAGCGCCAGGATCGGCGGCACGCGCAGCCGCCGGCAAATCAGGCTCACCACCGCCCCGATGCCGAGCGCGAGCGCCAAAGACTGAACAGCCGGCACATGCATGGGGCGGCATGGTACCAAATGGCCCCATCAATGCAAACGGGCACGCCACCGATCCCATGTTTGAGGAGGAACCCGGCGATCCTCCGCTTCCCGCGACCTTCCGGGTTGAGCAATCACGTCTCCCCAGTGCATGCCCCTGCATCGGGCGCCACGATCACCACGCAAGGACCGCCCTTGTGCGTGGCCCGCACGCCGGCGCACGAGCCCCGCGGAATTGCAAAAAAATCTTCCGCAGTCTTTCCAGCCATCCGCGCTCCACTCCGCCACCACCGCGACCGCTGCGCGCGCACAAACCGAGGCGCGCCCCGTGTATACGGAGGCGCACTCATGTTCTCCCCTGTCATGCCCCGCGCAACCCCTGTCCACCTCTCGCCGCGAGATCCACCGTTTCCCTCGACTACTCGCGGTACCGAGCAACGTCCACCCACAACAGCGCAACCACCCAAAACAGCCGTTCTCGGACCCCATGCCATCTCAAAAACACCTGAAATCACAGCACCCCCGAAAACCCCCCGCGCAAAGCCCCCGCGCGCGTTCCAAGCCCCCCAGCCCCGCATTCCAGCCCCTCGCTACCCTGCCCGCGCTCAGGAGCATCCAAATGGCCAAAGCCCCCACCGACCCCAACAAAAAGTACCTCTCCCACACCCTCTCCGAATGGGCCTGCGCCCTCCGCTACGAGGACCTCTCCCCCCGCGCAATCGAGTGCGCCAAGCTCTTCTGGTACGACTCCCTCGGCTGCGCCCTGGGCGGCAGCCAGCAGGAAGACGCCCACATCCTCCTCGCCCACTACAAGGACATGGGCGGCGCCCACGCCAGCGCCTGCACCTGCTTCGTCTCCGGCTTCAAAACCAACCCCGTCGACGCCGCCTTCATCAACAACCACATGGTCCGCGCCATGGACTACAACGACATCTACTGGAAGGCAGACCCCTGCCACCCCAGCGACATCATCTGCGGCCCCCTCGCCCTCTGCGAATGGCTCAACAAGAGCGGCAAGGACCTCATAGTCGCCACCATCATCGCCTACGAAATCGAGCAGCGCCTCTGCGAATTCGGGCAGCCCGGCATCCGTGAGTACGGCTGGCACCACGCCACCCTCACCGCCTTCGCCGCACCCATGGCCGCGGGCAAGGTCCTGGGCCTCTCCGTCGACCAGATGGTCCAGGCCATCGGCATCTGCGCCTCCCGCACCTTCACCCCCGGCGCCGTCACCGCCGGCAAGCTCACCAACATGAAGAACACCGTCGACCCCTGGGCCACCCGCATGGGCGTGGAGTCAGCCCTCCTCGCCAAGCGCGGCTACAGCGGCCCCGAGCACATGATCGACGGCAAGGAAGGCCTCTACGCAGTCTTCGGCCACGTGCACTACAAGGGCGCGCCCGCCAGGTTCAGCACCGAGATGCTCCTGGACAAACTCCCCCGCACCGGCGCTGACCATTACCGCATCCTCGACTGCGGCATGAAGAGCTTCCCGATCGAGGCCCTCTCACACGCCCCCCTCACCGCCATGATGAAGTGCGTGAAGGAGAACGGCATCAAGCCCGCCGATGTCGCCGAAATCAAGGTCGAGGTCATCGCCCGCGCCGCCGACATCCTGGGCGACCCCCACAAGTACCGCCCCGACAGCAAGGAAACCGCCGACCACTCCCTGCCCTACTGCATGGCAGTGGGGCTCGTGGACGGCATGGTCACGCCCCTCCAGTTCAAGGAGGAACGCGTCATGGACAAGAGCCTCATCCCCATCATGGACAAGGTCAAGGTCGTCGCCAACGACGAGTTCGAGGCCCTCTTCCCCAAGTTCCAGCCCAGCCGCGTCACCATCACCACCACCGGCGGCAAGTCCTTCAGCAAGCGCGTCGACGTCCCCAAGGGCGACCCCCGGGACCCCATGACCGCCGAAGAAATCGGCGTGAAGTTCCACGCCCTGGGCGACAGCGTCATCACCAGGCAGAAGTGCGACAAGCTCGCCGCCGCCATCCTCAACCTGGAAAACACCAGCCCCCGCGACCTCGCCGCCATGACCGTCAAGTAGGAGAACGACTACCGCCGCCGCCTCCGCACGGCAACCACCACCGCGCCCACACCAAGGCCCGCAACCCCCGGCGCCGGCACCAGCGTCAGGTCATGCACCTCCGCCAGGGCCACGCCCGCCGTGTTCGCCCCGTCGCCCCAGAACACCGTGTTCCGCACCGTCTGCCCCGTCCCAAGCGCCAACGTCGTCTGCAGCGCCCCGTCCAGGAACAGCCTCGCGCCCGAAGGACCCGCCTCCAGCGTCACCGTGCGGAACGCCCCCGACAGGTTCGCCGACACCGAAGGGTCGCTCGTCCCCACCGCGTCGTTCCGCAGACCGATCATGCTGCTGCCCAGGTCCGCGATCACCCACCGCCCGGCGTCATCGCTCAGAAATATGCTGTACCCGGCCCGGCGCATCCCCGACGCATTGCCGAAGTCGCTGCCCGTCAGCCGCACCGTCATCGTCGCCGACCACGTCGAAGTCGCGAAGTTCATCGTCCCCGCAGGGAACTGCTTCTGCCACGCGCTCATGTCCGAGACCGAAATCGGCCCGTGCACCAGCGTCACTCCGCTCGTGTCCTGCGGGGCGCCCACGCTCCCCGTGTACGAAAACCCCTGGTCCGTCGGCAGCGTCCCCTGCGACGCGTCGTACCGGATGATCGCCCCCTGCGACAAGGACGCGGCAAAGCCCGCGGCGCACGCCGCGGCCAGAACAGCTCGGGTTGACATGTCGGCCCCCGGTCTTCAGTTGTGGCAGGGGACGGGTGAACGCACCGCCCCTCCATCCACGCAAGTGATACCGGTAGGAATGTGCAGCAGATCCTCGCCAAGACGAGCCATCTGCGCGGAATATTTGGAGAAACTCGCGTGCGCGGGTCCGCATACACGCGCCCGCCCGCGTTCTCAGACCAGCCCATCCCACCCATAGACTCGCCCATGCTCGCCGCGCTGATCACAACCCTGCTCTCACTCCCCGCCCCGGACACCTGGGACCAGGTCGCGCAGCACTACCGCCGGGGCAGCTTCGGCGAGAAGATCTCATACCACGCCGCCGGCGCCAACACCGACCGCTCCAGCACCGTCGTCCTCCGCGTCTCCCACGAGGGCCCCAACGCGCCCGTTATCCGCCTCGACCTGGGCAACCTCATCATCTGGGCGGACAACACCCGCCTCGTTGCCTCCCACGCCGGAAACCCCAAGGCCTACTTCGAGCAGACCCTCACCGGCGGTCTCACCGCCGACGCCCTCCAGAGCACGCTCCCGCCCCTGGTCATGCCCCAACTGGGATGGGCGGTCTCGAAGGACGCCCCGGCCGAAGGCTGGTGGAACTGCATGGGTGTGGGGCAGGTCCATGTCGGCGAGTCCAGGACCGAAGGTGCTGTCATTCCCCTGGATGTAACAGATGTGCGGGGCCCAGCCCATGTGGACGCACTCACCGTCCGCCGCGACGCCACCGGCCTTGCGCTCGACACCCTCACGCTCACGTACCCCGGCGAGCCCGCGACCACGCTGGAAGTCAGGGCCGACGGTTTGCAGTCGAGCGAACTGGGCGGCTCTTCGACATGGGGGGTGGATACCGCCGGACGCACGCGGGTCGAGCGCCTCACGGACCTCAAGCCCATCCCCGGGGAGGTGACAGTGGGGGAGTCCAGCCCTCCTTTAAGCCTGTTCACCGGCCAGGTCGTGGGCTGGTCGTTCGCGGACGCCGTGCGTCAGCTCCGGGCTCTGAACCCGCAGCCCCCCGGCCCGGCCTGGATCGTGCTCCTGGTGGAGGCCCCCGAAGCCGCGCCGGCGCACGCGGGCGTCGTCGCCCAGGCCGCGCGGGGCCTCGACGCCCTTGTGCGGGAGTTCAGCATCCAGCGCATGCAGGGGGTCCGCAACGCGCCGCGGTTGGAAGGCCACGAAGTCGCCGTGCTCGAACTGGGAGAGGTCAACGCGCAGAGAGTGGCCGAGCTGGCCAAGGCCAGGACGCCCGGCACCGACTCGCTGGGGGAGCGGCTGGTCAGCACCGCCGGCAGGGACGCGTTCCACCGCGTGGCCCCCGGGGCCGCCGCCGCCATCATCGTGCTCGACGAGCAGCAGCGCGTGGCCGGCGTGGTCCGCCTGGACGGCCGCATGGTGGACGCGGAGACCATCTCCCAGGAAGTGCGTCGGACCATCAGCACGCGCGAGGAGCCGGAAAACAAACCGCCCGCGCAGGACAGCGCGGGCGACGGGGGGCATTGATCAGGGATTTTCTCAGGCTCAGCAACCAGGAACGCCTAGGCCCCATTGTGGCGTTGGTTCAGCTGGCCTGCGCCCGAGGGTGGGCGCGGTTGTACGCGTCCTGAATCCTCTGCGTGGACAGGTGCGTGTACACCTGCGTCGTCGACAGGCTCTGGTGCCCCAGCAACTCCTGCACACTGCGCAGGTCCGCGCCGTTGTCCAGCAGGTGCGTCGCGAACGAATGCCGCAGCGTGTGCGGGCTGATCGACGGGTCTAGCCCGACCTGCTTCAGGTACTTGTCCAGCTTCCGGCGGACGCTGCGGCTTGACAACCGCCCGCCGTGCTTGTTCACAAACAGCGGCGTCCGGCCCGTCGCGGCGGCGATGACGCCGGCGAACTTCGCGTCGGTCTTGAGCAGGTCCAGGTACCGCTGGATGCTGCCGATGGCGTGGCTGCCCAGGGGGACGATGCGTTCCTTCTTGCCTTTGCCGCGGATGCGGAGTGCTTCGCCGGTCAAATCCAGGTCGTCCATCTGGAGGCCGACCAGCTCGCTCACACGGATGCCTGTGCTGTACAGCGTCTCGAGCATGGCGCGGTCACGCCGGCTGAGGACGTCGCCGTCGCCGGGGGCAGCCAGGAGCTTCTCGACCTGCTCGATGGTGATGGCCTTGGGGAGGCGCTTGGCCTGCCGGGGCGTACGGATCGCCGTCATCGGGTTGCCGTTCGCGAGGCCCCGCCGGTCGGCCCACTTGTAGAAGCTCCGCAGTGTGGCGATCTTGCGGGCCATGGTTGCGGCGGAATACTGCTGGTCTCCCAGGTGGGTGAGGAAGCCGCGGATGAGTTCGGTATTTGCCCCGCACATGGCGTCGGTCACGGTGCCGGTCCCGGTGGGGAACGACGTGCCGGGTTGGCGCGGGGCGGCGTACTTCTCGAAGGCGGCCTGGTCGCGCTGCTCGTTCACGCTCAGGCGGAGGGAGGAGCAGAGGTGGTCAACGAACTGCCGCAGGTCGGCGCCGTAGCAGCGTGCCGTGTAGGGGCTGAAGTGGCGTTCGTCCGCGAGGTAGCTCGTGAACGAATCCAGGAGGGCCAGGCGACCCTGGAACTGCGGGAACGGGATGCTGGACATCACGGACTCCTTACCGGCTCTTGCTCTCTCAATCCCAACGCCCGATCCACGCACAACGTCTCGCGCGGAAGGCTCGGACCCGACAGATATCGGCGGTACAGGATGGCGACTCGTGGCGTGTCGATAACTTCGGTGCAGAATCTGGCGGCCGGTTCCTAGCATCGGCCTGAGGCTGATGTGACCATCACCCCTTGTCCATTCGTAAGTCCATCACATTCAGTTGCTTATTGCGTGCCTGCGGGGGGCTTGGGGCGGGAATCGGGGGGTACCTGACTGCGAGCAACCCTCACCCATTCCTGCTGGAGGAGCGCATCGACTGCGCGATAGGACGCAAACTCGGAAAAGAGGTCCATGGAGGCCAGGTATCTACGCCAGCCCATGGCGGACTTCTGCTTCATCCGGCCCTGGGAAAACGCCTGCACGTCCGCCAGGACCTGGTTGTTCTTGGCATCCCACCGTTCAGAAACGACGGCGACGGGTCGGTCGAGCGGGTAGGCGGTGGAGGTGATAGAACCTTCGGTGGTGGATCTGGAAAGGGAGTGAGGGTCGAGCGGGGATAGAGCTCCGGGAGCGCCGGATCGTGGGTAGAGCCCGAGGGAGAGCCCCAAGGTTGGGGTATAGGGGTCGTACGCGGTGACCGATCCGACGACGATCGCTTCCGCGCCCATGGCCCCGGCCAGGGCCCGCGCGTCTCCGGGCGAGCGGATGCTCCTCATTTGGAGGGCATCCATCGCGGCGAGCGTGCGCGACAGGGGAAGGCACCGCACGCCCTGTACTTCCTCAATGGCCCCGATGACCCGGTCGGTCAGGAGGTTCTCGTCCACCACGGATGCTCCCGACTCGTTGCGGAGCGGGGCGACGGCCCACAGGACCTCACCCTTGGTCGTGTCGTATGGGGCGGTCAGGGTCCTGGGGGCGACCAGCACCTCACGCGGGCGGCTGGCGCACGCGGACAGGGAGACAAGGAGGGCTGCCAGGAGAATGATGGCTCGGGCGTGCTGCATGGTGTAACCGGGAGCAGCAAGCAGGTTGCCACCCCAACTCCTGCGGACCCGCGGGCGAATCCGT
Source organism: Phycisphaerales bacterium (assembly GCA_046350475.1). Lineage (GTDB taxonomy): Bacteria > Planctomycetota > Phycisphaerae > Phycisphaerales > UBA1924 > BJHL01. The sequence goes on from JAXMAJ010000001.1 coordinate 1,994,502, forward strand.
CCCGGGATCCCCAAGAGCTATCGGTCAGCGCCATGTTCGGTGTGCAATTCAGCGCCGTCCTCAGGCTGGGCCGCGTAGGTGTTCGACTGGTCGCGGATCATGGCGGCGGCCGTGGTCAGGGGCTTGCTCATATCCAGTGACCAGATGTTCTCCACGCCGGTGTTGTTGGACACGAAGTAGAGCTTGTTGGTGCGGCTCCAGACCGGGGAAACCGCGAGCCGGTTGCCGAAGGTCAGGCGGACGGGGGCCTCGTTCTCCACACTCACCAGCCACAGGGCGCTGTTGATCTGCTGCTGGACGGGCGTGGAGCCGTTGAGCGGGGCGTTCTTGGCCTCGCCGACGTTGAGCGGCACTTCCGCGAAGACGACCCAGCGGCCGTCGGGCGACCAGGAGGGGTTGATGAGGGCGTTGGCACTGCTGGACCGGATTTCGGTGGCGTTGCCGGCCTGCCCCTCGGCAATGTCGATCGTCCAGACGCCGAAGGTGCGTCGGCCGCGTTCACGGCCGACCTGGAAGAGCACCTGGTCTGCGCCGTCCTTGCCCGTTCCGGAAACGGGGCACCACTGCGGGAAGAGTCCGTAGCCGATGAAGTTTGCCACTTCGGGACGTTTCACGTCCGCGACCCACATTTCCCAACGCCCGCTGTTCTCGCCCATGCGGGAGTAGACGAGCTGCTTGCCGTCCGGCGACCAGGACGGCGAGATTTCATCGGAGGGGTCGAAGGTGACCTGCACGGGCCTTCCGCCTTCGGTTGGCATCACGTACACGTCCCAGTTGCCGGACCGGTCTGAGCAGAAGGCGATCTGCTTGCCGTCGGGGCTGATGCGGGGGCACATGTCGCGGGCCGGGTCGTTGGTGAGCTGGGTCACGACCCTTGAGCTGACACGCTTGAGGTAAATGTCCGAGGTTGCGCGGTGGGAGGTGCTTGCAAAGACCATGAACTCACCGTCCTCGGAGAGGCTGGGATCAAAGTCCGCGCCCTCCTCGGCGTAGGTCACACGGGACACGTTCTGCGTGCTGGGTTCCATGGATTCGTCGTTCGCCGTGGTGGGGCGGAAACGGGAGGCGGTGGTGTCGTCGGGGTTGGCATTGGGCAGGTTGCCGAGCTGCGGCGCCTGGCGGTGCACGGGCAGGCTGGGCGTGCTGGAGGTGATCTCAAACCCGGCGGAGCCGGAGGTCGGCACGGCAACCGGGGTTGCCAGGGTCGCGGGCGCAGCCCCGGCGGGCTGGGCGGTGGGGGTCGCGACGGCCGTTTGAGGCTCAGGGCTTGCCTGCTTCGTGGCCTCGCTGGGCGTGGTGGTTGCTGCTGTGGTGGTGACGGGCGCGGCGGTTGCGGGGCTGGTGGGGGTCGCGATGGCCACGGCGGGTGTTGTGCCGGTGGTGGGCTTGGCGACGGCTGTTTCGGGTGTGCGGACGGCCTGTTTGGTCTGCCCCGCCTTGGGCGTGGCACCGGGGGTGGTGACGTATGCCTGGGCGCCGTTTTCCGCCGGCCAGCGCCCGACGTAGATAGTCCGGGTGGTGCCGCAGGAGGCGAGGAGGAGTGCGGTCGCAACGGACGACACGATGGCAAGGGTGCGGTGGGCGCTGGTGCAACGGCTCATGCTTCGCTCCTCTGGGGCTGCGGACGACAGGCGGCGCGCGACGGCTCCGCGAGTTCTGGCATCGGTTGGCGCGGGCGGTCGTCGGCGTCCGGTAAGCGCAGAGGCTGCCAGAATCACGGAGGAGGGACCGGTTATTCCGGTTAGGTGGGGAGGGGTTGGTGGGTGAAGGTTGAAACTGGCTTGACGGTGCTTGCGGCGTAACCCGGCGGCGTGATTCCCGTACAGTCGGGGATGAGCGCCCGGTGGGTTTTGATGCTGATCTGCGTTGGTGTGCTGGGGGCGTGCACCCGGGACCCTTATCCCCAGGGCACACCCCAAGAGACACTGGCGTCCGCCCAGTTGATGGTGAAGAACGGCGAGGCGGAGAAGATCCCACGCCTTGTGCACGCTGATAACCCGGACATGCGCCGGTGGCTGAACACGGTGGGTCGTCTCATGGGGGACCTCGAGACGCTCTCGGGGTCCATCCGTGAGAGGTACCCGCAGGAGGTCGAGGCGCTGCAGGCCCGGGCGGTGCAGGCGGCAAAGGAGGGGCGTGCCACCAGCTTGATTGGGCAGCTCGTGCAGCAGTCGCGGGGCGCTGCGAAGGGGGGTGTGGGGTTGGGCCCGGGGCGGGGGTCCCGGGGGGCGCAGGCACGGGAACGCTCGCAGATCAAGGACGACTTCAACGACGGGCTTGCAAGGCTGTTTGCCGACCCTTACGCGATCCTGAGTGACGCGGAGGGGAGGCTCACGGTTGAGGAGGTGGACGACGAGACGGCTGCCATTCTGTGGGATCAGAAGCCGGTGCTCCCGCCCCTCGGGATGGTGATGCGCAAGGAAGAAGACGGGAAGTGGTTCATCGTGCTGCCCACCAACGTGCCGGGTGCCGAGAAGTTCCTTCCTAAGGACAGCGAGCAGTGGGAGATCCTGGGCAAGCTGGTGGTGACGCTGGACAAGATGACCGTTGATCTTGATCGTGAGGTCCGGGACGGGCGTCACGCGAACCTGCAGGCTGTTTCCCGCCGGGCGGGCGAAATGACGTTCGTGCCTGCCGTCATGGTGGTGTACGCTTACGGGAAGTACGCGGAGGAGAAGTAGGCGGCGCGGGTTGATGGGCGCCCGAACTTTCCCGTCTTACTTGCCTTGCGGCTCCTTTTCAGGCGGCTTCCGGGTCGATTCTGTCGCCGAGCGGGCGGAGTCCACCTTCGCGATGAACTTGGCGGGTTCTGCCTGCAGGCTCTTGCGGCAGGAATCGCAGCACAACCGGATCAGCCGTGAAGCCAGGACAACGTCCTTGGGCGCTCCCATGCTGCCGAGCTTCTCCCCGCTGACAGCGCAGGTCGTGAGGGGGTAGTCCTTGGTCTGGGATTCGATAACAGCTGTATCGAGCGCGGCGAGACGTGGGGCGGGGTCCTTGAGGAATTCGGTCTTTTCGGCCTCGTCCACGACGCGGATGAGGCGGTTGTCGTGCACAAAGTCGAGCGGCTTTTCGGGCAGGGCTTTGTCCGAGACGACCGACTTGGTCAGCGGGTAATGGGGGAGCTGGTCCTTGATGACCTTTTCGTCGAGCGCGGCGGAGGACCTGGCCAGGTCCTTCTCAAACTTGGGCGGGCATGCCGCGCAGCAGAACCGGACCTCGCGGTTGCCGTACACCTTCACCACGGGTTCGCCCATGCTTCCCAGTGGGCTGCCGGAGATGGGGCAGGTGGACAGTGGGTAGATGTTGCTCTCAGGGAGGCTTTTCTTGTCCTTATTGACCTTGGTGTCAGGGCCTCTGTCGCTGCTGTGTGCGTCGGAGTCGGGCTTTGCCTGGGGGACTGGGGGCTTGGGGGCCTGGTCGCGGGCGTGCTCCTGGGCAAGGAGGGGGTGCGCGAACGTGAGTGCGGCGGTCAGGGCGGCGGTGAAAAGCAGGACCTTCATTCCAGATCTCCTGTGTGGGTGGCGGGGGCAGTTTAGTGTGCGGAGAGCTCGGAGCGGTGTCGCCACCGCTTCGCGAGGTAGAACACGACCGGGTACACGATGAGTTCCATGGCGAAGCTGACAAGCAGGCCGCCGATCATGGGCGCGGCGATGCGGCGCATGGTGTCGGCGCCCGTGCCCTGCGCCCAGAGCAGGGGTACGAGGCCGATGAAGGCGGCGGCGACCGTCATGGCCTTGGGACGGATTCGCTTGACGGCGCCGTCGTGCACGGCTGCGAAGAGGTCGGCGGGTGACGTCATGCGTCCCTGCTCCCGGGCGCGTTCGAACGAGTTGTCGAGGTAGAGGAGCATGACCATGCCGGTCTCGGCGTCGAGGCCCGCGAGGGCGATGATCCCGATGACGACCGCCAGGGACAGGTTGAAGTTCAGGGCGTGCATGAACCAGAACGCGCCGATCAGGCTGAACGGGACGGCCAGCATGATGACGCCCACGCGGAACCACGACCGGCTGCTGACGTAGAGCAGGAAGACGATTGTCACCAGGGCGAGCACACCGGCGACCACAAGGCGCGGGATGGTCTTCTCCCAGAACTCGAACTGACCAGAGAAGACGACCGAGTACCCCGGGGGCAGGGGCACTTTTTCGGCGACGGTGTTCCGGGCTTGCCTGATGTAACTGCCGAGGTCGCGTCCCGCGACATCCACAAGTACCCACGCGGTGCGCTGTGCGTTCTCGGAGCGGATCATGGGCGGTCCGGGGGTGATACGGATGTCGGCGACTTCTCCCAGCGGCACCTGGGCGCGCTCGCCGCCGGCCGCCTTCATGGGTGAAGCGATCAGGACTCGCTTGAGGGAGGGGATGTCGTCGCGGAAGTCGCGGAACAGCCGGATATTGACGGGGTAACGCTCCGCACCCTCTACGGCCGTTGAGATGTTCATGCCGCCGATCGCGGTCTGGATGACGTCCTGCACGTCGCCTGTCGTGAGGCCGTAGCGGGCGGCCTTCTCGCGGTCGATCTCGATGTCGAGGTAGAAGCCGCCGACGGCGCGGTCGGCGTAGGCGGAGACGGTGCCGTCGAGTGTCCGGACGGCGGCGGCGGCGCGGTCGGCGAGGTCGTTGAGGACGGCGAGGTCCGGGCCCAGGAACTTGATACCTACGGGCGTCTTGATGCCGGTGGCGAGCATGTTGATGCGGTTCTCGATGGGGTATGGCCAGGCGTTCGCCATGCCCGGGAACGTGACCACGGAGTTGAGCCCGGCGTGCATGGTGCCGTCGGCGTCCTGCCAGCCGAAGCGGAGTTCTTCGGTCGTAATCGGGCGGGTGGCGGGCCAGAAGGTGCTGGAGAGGGGCCAGCGCAGGGGTGCGGGCCAGGAGCTGAAGAAGTAGGGCGGCTGCCGGGTGCGCCACTGCGAGTGGTCGGGGTTGAGCTGCACCACGGTTTCGATCATGGACAAGGGTGCGGGGTCTGTCGCGGTTTCGGCACGCCCAATTTTGCCGTGGACGCTTACGACCTCGGGGAAGGTGGCGATGAGCTTGTCGGTCTGCTGCAGGAGCTCTTTGCTCTTGGTGATGCTGATGGAAGGGTCGGTGGTGGGCATGTAGAGCAGGTCACCCTCGTCGAGCGGCGGCATGAACTCCGTGCCCATGCGCGAGAAGGGGATCCAGGTAGAGGCGAGTGCAGCGAGCGCGAGGAGGAGGACGCCGACGGGGTGTTTCATGGCGGAGCGGAAGACCGGTTCGTACACCCACTGGAGGAGCCCGCTGACAGGGCTGTGGTTTTCGTGGATGATTTTCTGGGGCAGCAGCAGCATGGCCATCAGCACGGCCCAGCCGCCGGCGACCCACCACCGGTATGGGGCCAGGTGTGCCATGCCGGTGGCGAGGATGAAGAGCGCGGCCGCCGGGATGAGCATTGCTCCCAGCGTGATGGCGGTGTTCCTGCCCTTTCCCCAGGATTCGGGGAGAACACGCGCGGTAATGAAGGCGTGCATCAGCACCGGGATGATCGTGATGGAGAGCAGTGCCGCGGAGGCCATCGCAAAGGTCTTGGTGTACGCGAGGGGCTTAAAGAGCCTCCCGGCTTCTCCGCCCAGCACGAAGACAGGGAGGAACGACACGGTGATGATGAGCAGGGAGAAGAAGAGCTGCGGCCCAACTTCCCTCGCGGCGGCGGTCATGACCTCGATACGCGGGGTGGGGGCGAGCCCTGCGTGGACTCTCTCCTCTTCCCGGTCCAGGTGCTTGTGGCCGTTCTCCACCATGACGACGGCTGAATCAACCACCACGCCGATGGAAATGGCGATGCCACCCAGGGACATGATGTTGGCGTTGATCCCCAGGAGGTGCATGATTAGCAGGGCGGCGACGACGCTGGAGGGGACCACGAAGACCGCGACCAGTTCACTGCGCATGTGCAGCAGGAACAGGATGCAGACCAGCCCCACGACGATGATCTCCTCGAGGAGTGTGCTGCGGAGCGTGGCGATGGACCGGTTGATGAGGTTGGAGCGGTCGTACGTGGGCTTGATGGTCACGCCGGGGGGCAGGCCGTCCTCCAGCGACGCGAGCTTGGCCTTGACGTCTGCGATGACCTTGTGGGCATTGGCGCCAAAGCGAGCGACGACGACGCCGCCCACGGCCTCACCCCTGCCGTCCAGTTCGCCGACACCGCGGCGCATCTCGCCCCCGACCTGGAGGGTTGCCACATCGGCGAGCGTCACGGGGGTTGCGTCCATGCCCAGGCCGACGGGCACCTGGGCGAGGTCCTTCAGGCCCCGCAGGTACGCCCGGCTGCGGACCATGTATTCGTTTTCGGATAGTTCAATGACGGCGCCGCCGACGTCGTTGTTCGAGCGCTGCACCGCCATCATGACGTCGCTCACGGCGAGGCCGTACCCCAGGAGCTTCGCGGGGTCGATCACCACCTGGTACTGACGGACGTATCCGCCGATGGATGCCACTTCCGACACGTCCTCGACGCTGGTAAGGGGGTACCGCAGGTACCAGTCCTGGAGCGAGCGGAGCTGCGCGAGGTCGAGGTTGGCGGGGACGAGGGGTACGCCGGTGACGGGGTCGGTACCGGGCGTGTCGAACGCGCGCACCTTGGAGAGGTGCTCGCGACGTGGTTCGGGGGCATCGGCGGGCGTGGCGTACCAGAGGCTCTTCTCGGGGTCGTGCCAGAGGCCCTTGGGATGGGCGGGGCTGAAGTACCCTGGCACGAGCGCGTACTGGTATACCCAGCCGACGCCGGTTGCGTCGGGGCCCAGCTTGGGTTCCACGCCCTTGGGAAGCCGGTCTCGGGCGAAGTTGAGGTACTCGAGCACCCGGCTGCGTGCCCAGTAGATGTCCGTCCCGTCCTCGAACAGCACGTAGACGAAGGACTGCTCGAACATGCTGGTGCCGCGCACGACGGTGGAGCCGGGCACGCTGAGCATGGCGCTGGCGAGGGGGTACGTGACCTGCTGGTCGACCACCTCAGGGTTCTGGCCGGCGTACTCGGTGGTGATAATCACCTGAACGTCCGACAGGTCAGGGATCGCGTCCAAGCGGATGCGTGAGATGCTCCAGGCGCCTGCGCACACGAGCGCGAGCGTGAGGAGCAGCACGAGCATGCGGTTGCGGATGGAGAGTTCGATGATGCGTGCGATCACCGGGGCGCTCCTTTTCCTTCGGGGTGTACCTCACGCTCGACGGTGCCGCACTCTTTCATCTCGTCGGCGTAGAACGGGTTGGCCACGTGTTCTCCGCGCTGCAGCCATGTCCCCGGCGCCATCGGGCAGTGGACGACGAACAGGCGGGTGGTGGGGGGCATGGCGTCGACGAGGGAGACCACGGCGGCGCTGAGCGCCTTGAATCGCTCGCGCTGCTCGTCCAGACTCTGGTTCTGCAGGGCGGCTGCAGCGTCCGCCGCCTTGTCCACCAGGGAGGCGTGTGCCGGGTCTCTCACGGCAGCCCGCAGCGTCCGGAGTGAGGAAGTGATCGCCTCCACGGAGAGGGGGGTGTCTGCTGCCTGCACGGCTCCCAGCGATTCGGCGATCGGGAGGTACGCCGCGACCACAGCGTCGACACCGGCACGGGCCTCGCTGCTGATTGGTGCGGACGGCGGTGGGGGGGCGGGGGCGGCCTGGGCTGGACCTGCCGAGAGGAACTTCGCGACCGCTTCACGCAGCCGGCTCTCGGAATCCAGCAGGAACTGGCCGCTGGTCACCACGGTCTCACCGGGGGCGATGCCCGAGGTGATCTCGATCAGCCCGTCGTCGCCCGTCTCCCCCGGGACGACACGGCGGGGGTCGAACCGGCCGTTGCCCAGGGAGACGAAGACGGTGTGTGAGACGCCTGTGTCGATCACGGACTCCCGCGGCAGGAGGAGGGCGTCACGTGCGGCGCCGGTGCTGACGTCCATGGTCGCCAGTTGACCTTCGCGCAGGAGTCCGTCGGGGTTCTGCACCTCGACGCGGATGATCGCGCGGCGCGTGGCCTCGTCCACCCTGGGCGCGATGAAGGTCACAAGGCCCTCGGTTGTGGCGCCCGGCGCTGCGGAGAGGGAGATGGTGGCGTGCTGGCCGACGCGGATCGCCGCGAGATCGGTCTCGGCGGCCCTGCCCTCGACCCACATGACGTCGCGTTGGGACAGGCGGAGCACGCGCATGCCCGGTTCCACGGCGGCGCCGCGTGCGGTGACATCCCGGGCTGAGACGTAGCCGTCGATGGGAGAGAGGAAGGTCACCACGTCGGGCGCGTGGTCGAGCCCAGCGAAGGAATCAATCTGCTGGGGTGTCATGCCCAGGGCGAGGAGGCGGGATTCAGCGGCGCGGGCGAGCGGGGCGTGCAGCGCGTCGGCCTGCGGCGCGTTGGCGGGCTGCCGGGCAGCGATGAACTCGTCGATGGCCCGGGTAAGGTCCGGGCTTGAGAGTTCGAAGAGGGGGTCGCCCCGGCGCACCTCCATGCCGTCGGTGTCTGCGTGGAGTTCCTTCACCCACCCGGAAACACGGAGGTTGATGTCGTACGCGGCGCTCTGCGGCTCCCGAACGGTGGCTGTCATACGGGCGTGCCTTACCAGGGGGCCCATCGCAGCGACGGCGGTGCGGATGCCCATGTTCTGCACCATCGAGGGGTCGATGGTGACTCCGCCCGCGGGGGCGCCCCCTTGGTTCGCCACTTGCGGTGACGCGGCGAGGGGTGTGAGTTTCATGTGGCAGATGGGGCAGTCGCCGGGGTGGTCCTGGATGACCAGCGGGTGCATGCCGCAGGTCCACAGGTGTGCTGTGTCCGGGGCTGGGGCGGTTGCTTCCACCGCCGCGCCTGGGTTGACATCGGTGCCCAGCGCGTGGAGGATGTGGCTGTGCCAGCGCACGCCGATGAAGATGCCGGCGGCGGTTGCGGCGGCGAGTGAGGTGAGGAACCACGCCCGGGAGGGCGCGCGGGCGGTGGGGGGCGTCATGGCGTGGGCTCCGGGTGGACGAGCGGGGCAGCGGGGGACTCAGTGGGCGACCCTACCTGGTCGAGGCCGATGCCCAGGCAGCATGCGATGTCGATCATGGACTTTTCGTACGACCGTTCTGCTTCGATGAGCGCGGTGCGTGCCTGCAGGGTCATCCGCCGGGAGTCGAGGACTTCGCTGAGATCGCCCGAGCCGGCGCCGTACGCGCGTTCGCGGAGTGCGGCGAGGCGTTCCGTGGAGGGGACGAGCGTGGAGGACGCGAAGTCCGCGCGGCGGCGTGCGTCCCGGGCCAGGATGAGCAGAGAGATGTACTCGCCCATGCGGTCCGACCGCTTCTGGCGGAGCGTCGCTTCGGCCTCGCGGACGCCCGCGCGCGATTCGCTGATCGCGGCGCCGATCTGAACGGCGTTCGTCGGCAGGGTGAGCATCGCTCCGATCGCCTGGGACGCCGTGCCGGTGAGCATGGCGGTAGGCGAGATGTCCGGGAGCCAGCGGAGGCGTGCAAGCGCGAGGGCGTCGCGCCGGCCTTCCAGCCGGTGCACGTCCACGGCGACTTCCGGGAAGGACTCCACGGCGGCGTGGAGTGACGTGGCGTCGTCGGGCACGTCGGGTATCTGCTCCTCGTGTTCCGGGAGGCCCAGCGGGGCGTCGGCGTCTCGGGCGAGCAGTCCGTTGAGCATGGCCCGCATGGACTGGAGTTCCGCCTCTGACATGCGCTGGTCATTTTCCGCCATGGCGAGGGCAGCTTCAGCGTCTACGAGGTCTGCCGACGCGCCGGTGGAAGCGGCGGTAATGCGGGCGGTCTCCAGGGAGAGTCGACGGAGCGTCGCGTCCTGCTCCCGGATGGACGTGAGGGCGGCCTGGGCCTTGTAGTCGGCCCACGCGAACAGGACGCGTTTCTGGAGGTCGAAGCGGGCGACGCGGAACTCGGCGCCGGCGGCCTGGGCCTCGTGGAGGGCGGCCTCGGCGGCTCTGCGCACCTTGACGGGCAGCACAAGGCTCATGGCCGGGTCAAACCCCAGCGACAGCGTGGAGCGGTCGATCGCACGCATGTCACCGCCGGAGGCCATGTACGAATAGCCCACGGAAAGGTTGGCATTCGGGTAGGCGCCGGCGGCGGTGACGCGCTCCATCGCCGCGGCCCAACGCTCGAAGGCCGCTTCGACATCCCCGTTGGCCAGGAACGCGCGCTGAAGCACGAGCTGCCATGTGGGGTGCGGTGGCAGGTCCGGGATCGACCTCTGCTCGTACGGCTTCGCGTACGCGAGTCCGGCGGCGTCCACGCGGGCGCGTTCTTCGGAGGTGCCGTCAGGCTTGAGGACGCAGCCGGGAATCCCGGCGAGCGTCAGCAGTGCCAGCGCGGGCGCGAGGAACGCGCGGGGCCGGCCGGTACACGGGCGGTGCATGGTGATGGGCTCCTGTGCGGAGGGTGCGTGCGGAGAAGGCACGCGATCTGGCTGGCGTGGATTGACGACGCGGCACGATCAGCGCGCAGTGGCGCTGGGGGCGCGGCGTCTATACCACCCAGACACACAGGGAGGCCTGGCGGTTTGCCGGCGGGGGGGCAGGCGGGTCTCGCTCGGGCTCGGGCCTAAACAAAGGCGCGGGAACCGCGGGCAGGAGCGATTGCAGCGGCGCTGGGGGCAGGAACACGTGCACCAGTGTCAGGTCTGCCCGGGGCGCTGGTGAAGGCGGCGCCTGATTGGGCTCGGTGGTGTCCGGGGTGCTGCAGCAGCAGGGCGCGCCGGACGCCGGTGCATTATCCCGGCAGCAGCAAGTGCACCGGGGGGCTTTCTCTTGGGGTGCACACGGGGGCTGGACGCTGGCGGGCAACGTCTGCAGGAGCATGCATGCCGCGAGGATGATGCGGGCGAAGAAGTTCATCGAATGGGGTGCTCGTGCCCTCCAAATGATATCGGTTGTGTGGCGCCCGGGGTGGAGTCCGAGAAGCAAGTGCTGTGGCTGCAAGCAGATAGTCGTAAGCCGCTTCGATAAGCGACAAACGGACCTAAAAGTATGCTATGATCCAGTGCACGCCGGCTCTGACGGCGTGCAGCCTGCCGGTGCGGATGACCGGGCAGCACAAGGAGTTGACCGATGCGCAAGCGTTCCTGGGCCGAGCCGTTCAAGATCAAGATGGTGGAGCCCTTGCGGGTGAGCACGCTGGACGAGCGTGAGCGGGCGGTCCGGGAGGCGGGGTACAACACGTTCCTGCTGCGGAGCGAGGACGTGTACATCGACCTGCTGACGGACTCGGGCACGAGCGCGATGAGTGACCGTCAGTGGGCGGGTCTTATGCTGGGCGACGAGGCGTACGCCGGCAGCGCGAACTTCTACCACCTCGAGAGCGCGATGCGGCGATTCTACGGGTACAAGCACCTGATACCCACGCACCAGGGGCGGGGCGCCGAGCACATCCTCTCCCGGATGATGATCAAGCCCGGCGATGTCGTCCCGGGCAACATGTACTTCACGACGACGAGGGCGCACCAGGAACTGGCCGGGGCGTCGTTCGTCGACGTCATTTGCGACGAAGCGCACAACCCGCTGGACGAGTCTCCGTTCAAGGGGAACATCGACCTGGCGAAGCTCGAGAAGGTGATCGCGACGCACGGGGCGGCCAGGATCCCCTATCTGAACCTGCAGTGCTGCGTGAACATGGCCGGCGGGCAGCCTGTCAGCATGGTCAACATCGCGGCGGTGAGCGCCCTGTGCAAGAAGCACGGCATCAAGATCATGCTGGACGCGACGCGTGCTGTGGAGAACGCCTACTTCATCAAGGTGCGTGAGCCGGGGTACTCCCAGCGGAGCATCGAGGAGATCCTGCGGGAGATCTGCTCGCACACCGACGGCTGCACGAACTCTGCCAAGAAGGACTGCCTTGTCAATATCGGCGGGTTTCTCTGCCTGAACGACGACGAGCTCGCCGAGGAGGCCCGGAACCTTGTCGTGCTGTTCGAGGGCCTGCACACCTACGGCGGGCTTGCCGGGCGTGACATGGAGGCCATGGCCATCGGCATCGAGGAGTCCGTTCAGTTCGACCACGTGCGGGCCCGTATCGGGCAGGTCGAGTACCTGGGGCGTCTGCTCAGCGACGCGGGCGTGCCGATCATCAAGCCCATAGGTGGTCACGGCATTTTCCTGGACGCCGTGCGGTTCCTGCCGCACCTCTCGCGTGACGTCTACCCCGCCCAGGCCCTGTCGGCGGCGCTGTACGTGGAGTCCGGCGTGCGTGCGATGGAGCGCGGCACGGTGTCCGCGGGGCGGGACAAGGACACGGGGAAGAACATCGTGCCCAAGCTGGAGCTGGTCCGGCTGACCATTCCGCGGCGGGTGTACACGCAGGCGCACATGGACGTGACCGCCGAGAGCGTCATTGCCCTGCACGAGGAGCCGGAGCGTGTGGTGGGGCTGCGCTTCACGTACGAGCCCAAGTACCTGCGTTTCTTCCAGGCCCGGTTCGAGCCGGTCGAGGGTGATGTGGTGCTGCGGCGCAGCGCGGCGGCGGGGCGTGTCCAGGGTCAGTGCTGTGGCGGATGCTGCAAGGGGAAGGCGTAGATCGCCGCGCCGGCGGGCCGGTCAGTCGCCCAACTGCACCTTGTCCCACTGCTCACGGGGCATGAGGTCGATGTTGGGGATGTGGCCGTCGTCCGGGCGGGCGCCCTTGGGGAGCCGCACGTGCACTACGGCGTACGGCCCGATCGCGCGCATGCGGCCTGTCGCGCGGTCCACCTCGAGGCAGCCGTTCTCGCGGATCGCCCAGGCGTCGTGGATGCCGGCGGCGTGCATGGCCACGAGCAGGCGGCCGAGCCGGCCGCGTTCGAGGAAGTGCTGGTCGATGAGGCCGTAGGTGAAGAAGCCCATCCCCGTGGCGAGGCCAACGCCTTGGCCTTCCTTAGGGTCGTTGGCCCACACGGCGCCGTGCATCAGGGCATCCTCGGCGGAGCCTCCGGTGATCATCGGGCTGGACATCATGGCAGCGCCGGCGCTGGTGCCGGCGATGACGCCGTTGGCGCGGAGCACGTCCATCGCGGCCATGTACACAAGGGAGGGAATCTGGGTGGTCGAAGGGGCCGCGAACCCTGGCACGGTGGGCGCCGGCGTGTGCGGGGGGCGGAACACGCCGGTGATGCGTGACTGGTCGCCACCTACGAACCACAGTCCGTGGCAGGAGCGGACAAGGTCGGCCACGTCCGGCTTATCCGCGTTGGCCTGATCGTCCTTCGTGAGGGGGAGCAGGATGACCCGCTGTGACGGCTTCGCGAAGCTCCTGAGCAGCTCCAGCGTCGCGGCACCGGGGTTTTCAACGCCTGTGGCGGTGGGGACAACCCCGATGGTGGCTCCCTCGCCGGCGAGTTCCACAAATCGTCCGTAGACCGCGGTGTTGTTGTCCTTCATGCCGCCGCCGCAGATGAGCAGGTGCCCGGCGTTGCCCGTGCGCGTGCTGCACGCTGTGCAGAGCAGGACGGGGAGGGAGCAGAGGACGGCGAGCGTAAAGGCGCGGAGGGCGCGGACGGGGAGCGGGTTCGCACGGCTTGTGGTCATGGGGAATGCCCTTGGTTTTACCTGCGGTTGACGCGGGGGTGTGCTCTGCTCACTGCTGCATGGACTCCCAGATCCCGACTTCGAAACGCCCGGTGCTGTCCGCTGCGCCGCGGAACATGCCGTCGGTGCTGAAGGGGAAGGCGATCTCACCGGAGTGAGAAACGGCGATGAGGCCGCCGTCGTCCCTGGTCATGCGCTTGTGGATGACTTCGTCGGCCGCGCGGGCCACCGGCCAGCCCTTGAACTCCATGAGGTCGCTCACGGTGCGTGCCGTGCCGTGGCGGATGAATTCTTCGCCGGTGCCGGTGCAGGAGACTGCGCAGGTCGCGTTGTTGGCGTACGTGCCGGCGCCGATGACGGGCGAGTCTCCCACGCGCCCCCAGCGTTTGGCGGTGAGCCCTCCCGTGGAGGTCGCGGCGGCGAGGTTGCCCTGAGAATCGAGCGCAACGCATCCGACGGTGCCGCGGTATTGAGGGCTTCGGTTGGCGCGGCTGCCGTCGTGCGCGGGGGGCACGGGCGCCGCGGCGTCCGTCCGTTTGTTCTTCTCGCTGCGCCGTTCCTCCAGGGCTTTCTGCAGCGCTTCGTAGCGGTGGGGGGTATCAAAGTAGGAGTTGGGGACCCGCTCCACACCGGTCTCGTCCGCGAACTTCTCTGCTCCATCGCCGATCAGCATCACGTGGCGCGTGCGTGCCATGACGAGCCGGGCGAGGGAGACGGGGTTCTTGACCGTCCGGACCGCGGCGACGGCGCCGCAGCCCAGCGTGCGGCCGTCCATGATCGAGGCGTCGAGTTCGTGCTTGCCATCCTCGGTGTAGACGGCGCCCTTGCCCGCGTTGAACAGCGGGTCGTCCTCCAGGAACCGTACGACTTTTTCGCACGCATCGAGGGCGGAGCCGCCCCGGGCCAGTTCGTCACGCCCGATCGAGAGCGCAGACCGCAGCGAGGCCTCGTAGGCCGCACGCGTGTCTGCGGGCGCGTTCTTGTCGATGACGCCTGCGCCCCCGTGGAGCGCGATCGCGAAGGTGGGTGCTGGTGCGCCCGCGTGCGGCGTGTGGCATGCGGCCAGCATCAGGGCGGCCAGGAGGGACGCGGCAACCAGGAGCGTGTGCATGGGCGCAATGTACCCGGAACTTCCCGGCCGTGCAGGCGCGCCGTGCCCAGCGTTCGGCAGCGGCGGCGGCGTGATCCTGATGCCGCTGCGGACTGCGCCCAGGCGATGATCGGACAGAGCCGGCGTGCTGCCAGGAATGCAATGGGCGGGGGTTGTGCGGCGGGTGCAACACTGCGGCTGCGCACGAGGGGCAGAGGCACGCGTATGCGGGGCCGTGCCGTTCGCGATCCAAATTGTGCTAGGGAAGAGTGTCGGCACTCGCGGGTGGATGTGTGGCTCTGGCGAAGTCCCATGGACCCATGAAACCCTCATTTCCCCCAGTTTCTTCCGTCAAGCACGGGGTGGCGGTGGCGGGAGGCGGCTGGGGTTGACCCGACCGGGGACCGACCCTTTAATTACCCCCTTCCCGGCGCTGTGCCGGGAGAACAACCCGGATCGCCGGCCCGGTAGCCACCGGGAGCCGGTTGCAAGATCGCCTGCGGCACGGGTTCCTTTGGGAACGCCTGCCAGCCGCGGGGCACCTGAAGGCACCGT
The DNA here is from genome assembly GCA_046350475.1 of Phycisphaerales bacterium. Taxonomy (GTDB): domain Bacteria; phylum Planctomycetota; class Phycisphaerae; order Phycisphaerales; family UBA1924; genus BJHL01. The sequence goes on from JAXMAJ010000001.1 coordinate 2,009,635, forward strand.
CGCACGGTGCCGCAGAAGACGGAGTAACTCGATGGCTCGTTATACCGGTCCCAAGCTCAAGCAGTCCCGACGCGTCGGCGTGCCGATTGTGGACACGCCCCGCCATACGTCCAAGCGTGCCCTGGTGTACCCGGGCATGCACGGCTTCCGTGGGCGTCGCCTGCGCGACTACGGCGTGCGTCTGAACGAGAAGCAGAAGCTCAAGTTCCACTACGCGGTGCTCGAGAAGCAGTTCCGGCGTTACATGACGCTCGCGGGCAGCATGCCGGGCAACACCGGCGACATGCTCCTCCAGCAGCTCGAGATGCGCCTGGACAATGTGGTGCGTCGCGCGGGTCTCACCCGCACGATCTGGGCATCCCGCCAGATGGTTGCCCATGGCCACGTGCTGGTGAACGGGCGCAAGACCGACCGCCCGAGCTTCGGCTGCCGCGTGGGCGATGTCATCACGTTCAAGGCCAAGGCGCAGAAGCTGGCCAAGGAAGCGATGGAGAGCCTCGCGGGCTACGAGGTCCCGGGCTGGCTCGACCTCAACCCCAGCGAGTTCAAGCTGAAGGTTGTTGCCAAGCCCAGCACCGACCAGATCCCCTTCGACGTCAACACGAACCTCATCATCGAGTTCTACCGGTAAGCTGCCTGGGGCCTTAAGAGAACCTGCACACGGCAGCCCTGCCCCCGCGGCAGGGCTGCTTTTATCGTGGGCGTCTCCGCCCCGCCTTCTTCCTCGGTTGCGCGTTCCACCCTCACCAAGCCCCCTACCCTTCCCCTTCCTATGACAAAGGTCATCCGCAAGTACAACAAGATCCTGCTCGCCATTTTCGGCGTGTTCCTCCTGATCACGTGGTTGTTCACGGGGTCGTCCAACATCTTCCAGCCCAAGCCGGAGAAGCAGGTGATGTTCACGCTGGGCAGCACCAAGGTGCTGGCCGGCGAGTTCAGCCATTCGACCACCGAGCTGGAAGCGCTGAAGCTGCTGATCCCTGACCTGGTAGCCCGCCTGGGCGTGCAGGACGCCACGCACTGGTTCCTGCTGACGCGGGAGGCCAAAGCGCAAGGTCTGGTGGGCAACGCGAAGGACGGTGAGGAGTGGCTGCCGGAGCTGGCGACGAGCCTCGTGCCGATCCGGCTTGAGTACTCGATCCTGAATCAGTACCGCACCACGCAGCCGGCAATGTACCGCTTCCTGCTGGAGAATCGCAACTTCCTTTCCCAGCTGGTGCAGCAGGAACTCCGCGACCCGCAGCAGATCAAGCAGGTCACGGAGACGATCGAGCAGCAGCTTCGCGAGGGACGGCCGAGCGTGGCGGGGCGTTCCCGTCTCACGGAGGAGGAGCTTGATCTGGCGCTCGCCAAGCTCCGCGGCGTGGTGCGCATGTTCAACGGCTACGCGCACGCGGGGCGACTTTCCGACAAGCGCCTGGCTGAGGCTGCGAGGAACCGGTTTGACCGGGTGAAGGCGAGCGTGGTTTCCGTCCCTGCCATGGTGATGGTGGACACGGGCGCGGCGCCCGCGGACGCGGAACTGCAGGCCCACTTCGACAAGTACAAGGCTGTGGAGAAGGGCGACGGTGAGTTTGGTTTCGGGTACGCCCAGCCCGAGCGCGTGAAGATGGACTGGATCAAGGTGGACATCGGCGCGGTGCAGAGCGCCGTGGTCATCGATCCTGTTGCGGCGAATATCCACTGGCAGAAGAACCGTGCCAAGTTCCCTGGGGACTTCGGGGCGGAGAAGGACAAGGTTGTTTCCGAGCTCAAGACCGAGCGTGTGAAGGACGTGTTTGCCGAAGCGGACCGTGCGTACAAAGCCAAGCTGCGGTCGGAGACGCGCCGCCTTGAGACAGACGGCCCGGTCAAGCGTCTGCCGGCGGACTGGCAGCCACCCACGATGGAGGCGCTCGCGCAGGCCATCGTGGACGGGGTGCAGAACACCCTGAAGGTCACGCTGCCGGCCCCGACGGTGGAGCACCGCAGCGACTGGGTCCGTATCCCCGAGGCCGCACAGCTCTCCGGCATCGGGCAGTCTTCCATGATGGTCGGCACGCGCGAAGTGTCGCTCTCTGAACTGCTCATCAACACGCTGGAACTCAAGCCCCGGCTGGAACTGGGCCTGCAGAGCCGTGTGCCCTACGAGGCCGGACTCACCGACAACCTGGGCAACCGCTACTACATCCTCGTGTCCCAGTGCAAGGCGGCGGGCCCGGCCGACGAGATCGCGGATGTGCGGGCGGAGGTCATCCGCGACGTGCAGTCCCTGGCGGCCTTCCAGGCGCTCGAAGCGCGCCTGCCGGCCCTGGAGGCGCAGGCCGCGGCCGAAGGACTGGATGCGGTGAGCAAGGTGCTCTCGGACGAAGCGAAGGACAAGAGCCGGGCGCTCACGCCCTTCCACGATCAGCAGTTCACGCAGTCCCGCAGCCCGGAGATTGTCAACGACAGCCCCGACGGCGTGTGCCGCAAGGCCATCATCGGGCAGGCACGGGTGCTGGGCGTGCTGACGCCCCCCACGGCGGAGAACATGCCGCTGCGGACGGTCGCTGTGCCGATCCCCAAGACGAGGACGGTTGTGATCGGGCAGGTGACCGGCGTGGACCCTGTGACGGCGGAGATCATGCACACCATTCGCCCCGGCATGTCGGACACGATCATCTCCGACGAGCTTCAGGAGGCGGGTGGTGCAATGCCGTATACCCTCGACACACTCAAGACCCGCATGCTCTATAAGGATGCCCGCGAGAAGTCCGAGGACCACGCCTCCGAGGGTGCGCCGAAGGCCTGATCGCCCGCGTTCTAACATTCTCCCCCTGCCGAACCGACGCACCCCATCCCTGCCGGAACGCCGCACGATGCAGCGGGAGGCCATCCGCGAAGCCATCGCTTCCGCGGGTGGTCCGCTCTCTCCCCGAGAGATCCTCGCTCTCGCGGCCCGCCGGAAGGGCTCCCTTGGCCTTGCCACCGTGTACCGGACGCTGAAGTTCCTGGTTCAGTCGGGAGAGGTCGTGGTGGTGGAGATTCCCGGCGAGGCCCCACGCTACGAGGTGCCCAAGGGACACCATCATCACTTCCACTGCCGTGGGTGCGGGAAGGTGTTCGAATTGGACGGTTGCTGCGGTCACTTTTCGGACCTGACACCCAAGGGCTTCCGCCTGGACGGGCACGAGTTGCTCCTTTTCGGGCTGTGCGGTCGCTGTGCGCGTTCTGCGTGAGTGCCGGGTGGATACATGCCCGGGACGGGCGGGGTGGGGCGTCGAGGCGTACGGCCCGTATCGTTCTCCGACGTGGAAGATGGGCATTCCATGACGCGCATGCCGGTCAGGGGGGCCTGAGAAGCGGCAGAAGGGTGTTCTCCGGGCGGAGGGTGCGACGGACCGCGCATGGCTTGCCGATTCCTTACCCCGCGCGTGTTCCCGCGCGCTGGGAGAACGACTGATGACGCCTACCCGACTGCTCCTGACCTCTGCCCTTGCGTTCAGTGTGGGCGCGCCCCTGGTGCACGCGCAGGAGCAGCAGCCGCAGAACGAGGATCCTGCCCGCGTGTGGCGCACGAACCAGACACGCGCCGGCGGCGCTTCTCAGGCACGGTCGCGCGTGATCCGCGTCATCAATGAGCAGCACAACGGTGGTGTCACGCCCACTGGTGCGCCGGGCACGGGCAACAACACCACGGATGGAACCACCGGCACGCTCCCGGGCGGTGTTACCCCCATCGGCAGCCCGAACCTCAACCCCGGCGCCCCGCGTCCGCGTCTTTCCGCTTCGGGCGTTGTGCCCCCCGCGGGCGAGCGCCGTGCGGGCGCGGCCAGGTTCATGAACCGGGCGGGGCTCAGGGCGCCACAGAACTTTGACCTTGAGTCGAACGACACCCTCGTCACGGCGACGTGGGACGACGTCTCCGGTAACGAAGTGGGCTTTGTGGTCCAGCGGTCAGAACGCCAGGGCAACCAGTGGTCCGACCCGGTTGAACTGCGGGTGAACGCGAACACACAGTCGATCAGCGATACGCCGGGAGACGGCCTCTGGGCGTACCGGGTCGCGGCGGTGAATGCCGCAGGAAGATCCTGGTACTCACCCTGGAAGGTCGTGGCCGCCCAGGGCGTGCAGGTGGAGGTGGGCAGCGGCAATATTGGCAGTAGCCCCAACACCGCCGGCGGCAACCAGCCGCCGGTCATCCCGTCGGTGCCGGGCTCGGTTGGAGCCGTGGACGCTGGGGGTCGGACGGCCGGTGTTTCGTGGGCCGGGTCGGCCACGGGCAGCCCGCGCGGGTACGAACTCGAGCGCTCACCGGCGTTCCCGGGAGGGATCGTGCGCGTGGACGCCACGGCCTCGTCGTACCAGGATCACTGCGGTGCTGGGCAGTTCTCCTACCGCGTCAGGGCGGCGGGCAGGGCGGGTTCCTCCGACTTCTCGGCGTGGGTGAGCGTCGCGGTGGGTGATATCGCCCCTGCATCGCCTGCCCAACTCGGCGCAGTGGACCTTGGCGACCACGACCGAGTGCGGCTTACCTGGACGGACAACAGCGACAACGAGGCCCGCTTCCTCCTGCAGCGGGAGACCCGCGGGGCGTCCGGGGACTGGGGTTCTCTGCAGACCATCATCGTCAGCCCGAACTCGGGCGAGCAGGTGGACAACCCGGGGCCGGGAGAGCATCGGTACCGTGTTTCGGCGTCGAACAGCGTCGGGCAGTCCGCGGCCACCGAGTGGGTGGGGCTGACCATCGAGCCCGCGCCGACGCCGGGAGGGGAGCAGGCGCAGATCCCGGTTTCCCCGTCGGGCCTGATCGTGACCGACGCCGGAGCTCGCAACGCATCCGTGCGGTGGACCGACGCGTCGGACAACGAGGTCGCGTTCGAGGTCGAGCGCAACCCGGCGTTCTCGGGCGGCCGGATGCGGGTGGGTGCGGACCAGACGGTGCTGACCGACGTGTGCGGCGTGGGCCAGTTCTGGTACCGCGTACGCGCGGTGAACGGCGCCGGTGCATCGGCCTTCACGGACTGGGTGAGCGTGACCGTGGCGGACACCACGCCGGAGGCCCCCAGCGCCCTGAGCCTGTCGGACGCCGGCGACCACGAGTCCGTGACACTCCACTGGTCGGACAACGCGTCGAACGAGGCCGGATTCCGCATCGAGCACCAGGCCCAGTCCTCGGGCGGCTGGGGCTCTACCCGCGTGGTGCAGGCGCTGGCCAACGCGGAGCAGCAGACCGATCAGCCCGGCCCGGGCACGCACCGGTACAGGGTGGCGGCCCTGAACGCCACGGGCGTTTCGGCCTACACGCCGTGGTCCACCATCACGGTGGAGGCGCCGGCCGTCGATCCCTCGACGCTGCCGCCCAACGCGCCGTCGGGTGTGGTCGCCAGCGACCAGGGCAACCGCCGGGCGGGCCTGGCCTGGAACGACAACTCTTCGAACGAGTCCGGGTTCCAGCTCGACCGCAGCCCGTCCTTCCCTGGCGGCCCGGTCGCGCTGGGCGCGGACGTGACGGCCTACGTCGACACGTCCGGGTCGGGGCCGTTCTCCTACCGCGCACGGGCGTTCAACAACGCCGGCTACTCCTCGTGGAGCGACTGGGCGAGCGTGACGGTGTCGGAGACCATCCCGGCGACGCCGCTGGACCTCTCCGCCACGGACGCGGGTGACCAGACCCACGTCGCCCTGCGCTGGACCGACGCGTCCTTCAACGAGCAGGGCTTCCGCATCGAGCGCAGCACATGGGAGAACGGCGCCTGGCAGCCGGCCTCCCCCATCCTGCTCAGTGCCAACACGTCCTCCCGCGTGGACGCCCCTGGGCTTGGACGCCACCGCTACCGCATCCAGTCGTTCAACTCCGGCGGTGACTCTGGCGCCACGGACTGGGTGGTCGTCAACGTGACGGACGGCTGGACGCCCGTGCCCAGCAGCGCCGACACGCGCGAAGTCTTCGTCAGCAGCAGCCTGGGCAACGACGCCAACGACGGGCTGACGGAGCAGACGCCCAAGCGGACCATCGCGGCGGCGTTCCCGCTGCTCCGCTGGGAGTTCCCCGACCACCTCCGCCTCAGGCGGGGTGACGTATGGGTCAACGAGCACATCGGCGACTTCTCCGGCGGGATTGTCGGCGCGTTCAACAAGCGGGGGCGGTCGGCCACCGAGCCGATGGTGGTGTACACCTACGGCGATTCACCGGAACGCCCGCTGGTCAAGGCCGGCTCCCGCCCCTTCGGCCTGCACATGCAGAGCGGTGGCGGCATCAGCAACGTGTGGGTGATGGGTGTGCACTTCCAGGCCAGCAGCAAGGTGCCCAACACGCCGGACTTCAACCCCGCCGGTCCCGGCGGCGTCAACGGCATCTCGTACTACTCCGAGGGCGCGAACTTCCTGTTCGAGGACCTTGAGATCGACCACTTCTCCGGCGGCTTCTCGTTCGTCGCGTCCAACGACGCCAGCCCCATCCGGAACATCGTCGTGCGGCGCTGCGTGGTTGCGGACGCCTACAGCACCACCAGCCACAGCCAGGGCCTGTACTCGGGCGCCGTCGACGGCCTCCTGGTGGACGAGTGCGTCTTTGATCACAACGGCTGGCACGAGACCGTGCCCGAGGCCGAATCCACCATCTTCAACCACAACTTCTACCTCAACAAGATGGGCCGCAACGTGACCATCCGCAACACCATCTCCGCCCGCGCGGCGGCGACCGGCATCCAGATGCGGGGCAGCCCGATGAGCTCGATCAACTGCCTGGCCCTCGCCAACCCGCTGGGCATCACCATGGGGCACGGCAGCATCCCCTGGCCCACCGAGTTCTCGAGCGGCGCGATGCTCTACAACGTCGTGCTCGACTCCAACGACATCGGACTGGGCAACTCTCCCGGCACGCAGGTCCAGCCCCGGGGCTTCGGGCTCACGTGGGGTCGCAGCAAGAACGTGACCGTCCAGAGCAACATCATCGCCCACAACACCCTCGCGCACGGCGACGAGCCCGGGCTCGCCACCGATGACGCCAACGACAACGTGCTCGCCGAGGACAACATCGTCTACGACTGGAAGGGGGCCAACGGCACGGCCGTCGCCTTCCGCGTGCAGGCCGGGCAGCCGACGAACGCCACCCACCGCGACAACGTGTTCGTGCAGCCCCGCGGCGGGCGCTGCGTGCAGGCGGGCGTGGCAACCCCCGGCGGGCAGTGGTCCGACAACGCCTATTACAGCACAGACCCCAGCAACAGCGGCTGGTTCCGCTTCCAGACGTCACCCCTCACCCCCGCGGAGTGGGCGACCAGGACCGGCGACACGACCGCGCAGATGTCGCAGGTGTCTTTCCCCGATCCCGAGCGTACCGTCGGGACCTACATGGCCAGCCTGGGCATGGAGCCCACGCTGGACGCGTTCCTGAGGGAGGCACGGAAGCAGTCCCGCACCAACTGGCGCCCGGAATTCACGGCCCAGGCGGTCAACCAGTACATCCGCGAGGGGTTCGGCATGCCCGAGCCCACCCAGGGCACGCTGGCCGGCGCGGGGCAATAAACTACATCGCTCTGCGGCGTGACGTATGAAGATCAGTCTCGGCATGCTTGCCTACAACGAGTCGCAGCGGATCGCTTCCACGATCCGCTGCGTCTTTGCGCAGACGCTGCTCCAGAACCCGCCGGCGGGGGTCGAAGCGGTGGAGCTGGTCATTGTGCCCAACGGCTGCACCGACTGCACCGCCGAAGCAGCCCAGAACGCCCTGGACGAGCTGCTCCCCGGGCTCGCCCACGGCAGGGTCAGCGCCCGGGTGGAAGTGCTGGCCCAGCCCGGCAAGAGCAACGCGTGGAACCACTACGTCCACTCGTTTGCACGCCAGGACGCCGACGTGGTCTTCCTGCTCGATTCCGACGTGCTGTTTACCCCCGACCGTTGCCTGGAGATGCTGGTGGAGAAGCTCGGCGTGTCCCCGCAGGCCTACGCGGTGGTGGGGCGACCGCTCAAGGACATCGCCCTCAAGGAGCGCAAGTCGCTCTTCGACCGTATCTCGCTCGTCGGTTCGGCCGCGAACGAGCAGCAGCACGCCGCGATTGCCGGCAGCCTGTACGCGGTGCGGGGTGAGATCATCCGTCGCATCTGGATGCCCCGGGGCCTGCTGGTCGAGGACGGGTTCGTCCGTTCGATGCTGATCACGAACTTCTTCACCAACGAGAACTACAGCGCGCAGTACGACCGTGTGGTGCGGGCCGAGGGCGCCCACCAGGTGTTCGAGGCGGTGCGCAGCCCCCGGGGCATCTTCAAGCATTCCAAGAGGCTCCTCGTGGGCGTGCGCATCAACGCGTGCATCTACGACAAGCTCTGGCACCTGCCCCGGGGCGAGGACGCCGGCGCGTGGTGCCACGCGCGGAACGAAGAAAACCCCGACTGGCTCAGGGACCTGGTCCACGAGAAGGTCCGCTCGCTGGGGTTCTGGGTGATGCCCGACGGGCTGGTCTTCCGGAGGTTCCGAGAGCTCCGCGACAAGCCGCTGGCCCGCGCTGTCCGGTCCTTCTTCCTCGCGATGTTCGCCTTCCCCTTCGAGACGGCGGTGCTGTGGGCCGCGAATCGCGCGGTGCGGCGCGGGGAGTTCCGCTGGTAGCCCATGGCAACCCGGACCTTCCAACCCCACGCCGTCGTCATGACCGCGAGCATCACCCCGCCCCCCAACGCGCCGGGGCTCAAACGCAGCGACCCGGCCGTCCGGATGCGTGATTACCTCGAGGCGTTCTCGTTCTACCTCTCCCTCCCGGACCACGCGGTCGACCGCGTGGTGCTGCTGGAGAACACCGACACGGACCTGTCGCCTTTCCGTGAGCTGGCGTCGAAGGAACAGGGCCGCAAGCGGGTTGAGCTCATCGGCTTCCAGGCCAACGACCACGACCCGAACCTGGGCAAGGGCTACGGCGAGTTCCGCATGCTCGACATCGGGCTGGAGCGGTCCGTCCTCCTCCGGGAACCGTCCCCGATGTGGAAAGTGACGGGGCGCCTCAAGATCCGGAACCTCGCCCGTCTCATCGAGACCGCGCCCCGTTCGTACCTGGTGTACTGCGATCTCCGGTACGTCCCGGTCTTCGCCGACCGCATCAGCGGTAACCGCTGGATGGACCTCCGGGTCGCCTCATGGACACCCGCGGGCTACGACCGATACTTGCGCGGCAAGTACCCGGAATTGCGCAATCAATTCCGCCCGCAGGGCAACATCGGCCCGGAGGACTACCTGTACGCCCGTATGCGCGAGGCATTGTCCACCCTCCCCGACCATGGGATTGTGCCCAGGTTCAGGATTCAGCCGATTATCGATGGATTCGGCGGCAACCACAACCTCTCCTATCAATCCCGGAAGTACAAGGCCAAAGAGCTGGTCCGGGCGGCCTCCCGCCGCCTGACCCCGTGGCTCTGGCTCTAGAAGTCAGCGTGTGCGATCTGCCAACCCGTCGACAGGATTGAACGTACCACACCCCTTGTCAGCCGCAGCCACCCAACCCCCCGCCCTGAACACCCCTCCCGCGGAGGCGATGTCGCGCGCGGCGGTGAAGAGCCGCGCGGTCACGGGCACCTTCTGGTCGCTGGGCGCACAGTTCTCCCAGCAGGGCATCCGCCTGGCGACCAACGTCGTGATGGCCCGCTTCCTGGTGGATAGCGCCGGGAAGGAAGACCCGTCGGCGTTCGGCCTGATGCAGCTGGTGAACCTGGTGCTGCGCGGCCTGCAGATGATGTCGGACATCGGGGTCGGCCCCAGCATCGTCCAGCACCCCCGGGGCAAGGAGGTGGCGTTCCTCCAGACGGCGTGGACTATCCAGGTCCTGCGTGCGGTCACGCTCGCGATGATCGGCGCCGCGCTGGCCTACCCCGCGTCCCTGTTCCTGACGGACAAGCCTTCCGACCAGCACACACTCACGCTGCTCATTGTCGCGGCGGCGAGCGTCGGGTGCATCTCCGCGTTCAACTCGACATCTCTGCACACGGCCGCGAGGGACATGAACGTCAAGCGGCTGACGATCATCGAGCTGATGACCTCGGTCATCACGCTGCTGAGCATGGCGTTCCTGGCGTGGCGGCTCAAGAATGTCTGGGCGCTGGTGCTGGGGACGGCGGTCACGGGGCTCTGCCGCATGGCGTTCAGCCACACCATGCTCTCGGGCATCCGGCACAGGTTCCGCTGGGAGCCGCACGCGGTGGAGGAGCTGTTCGGGTTCGGCAGGTGGGTCTTTGTATCGACCCTCATGACTTTCCTGGCCCTCCAGACCGACCGGGTGCTCATCCAGAAGCTCTTCGGGAACCTCCAGCTCCTGGGGATCTACAGCATCGCCCTCCAGCTGGCGACCATGCCCGTGGATATAGCGCAGGGCCTTTCGAGCAGCATCCTCATGCCGATGTACGCCCGGGTCAAGCGCGACGGCAGGGTGCCGGCGAGCGTCTACAACCAGGTCGCGGTGCTCACCTCGACACTCGGCGGCATCGTGGTTGCCGGCATGGTGGGCGTCGGCCCCGCGTTCATCCACATCGCGTACAAGGGCCGGTACCTGGCGGCGGCCGAGTTCCTGCAGCTGCTGGGCGGCCTGGCGTGGATGCGTGTGCTGCAGAACAACACCGGGGCCGCGCTGCTGGCGGCCGGGCAGTCGCGCAGCAGCGCGATGTCCAACACCGTCAAGTTCATCGCCATGCTGGTGCTGGTGCCCGCCGCGTTCTTCGGGGCCCAGTACGTGTGGAGGGACAGCGCCGACACCGCCCGCGAGTTTTACACTCTGATCGCGGTGATCGTCGCGTTCTCGGTCACGGAGTTCGCCAAGTACCTCATCCTCGCCCGTGACGCGGCCAAGATCGGCCTCAGCCCCTTTTCGCACGACATCCGGGCGTCGCTGTACCTGGGTGTCGTTGTCACGGTGCTGCTGGTCACGCAGCAACTGCTCGCCGGGGTGCACGCTCCGGCGTGGCTGGAATTCACCGGCTGCGGCGTGCTCACGCTGGTCCTCTACGCCCCGGCGATCACCAACGCCATGCGCCGTATCAGCCCGGCCATGAACTTCAGCGCGTTCCGCAGGGACGCGGACGTTTCGGAGTCCACGACCCCGTCGGCCCCGTCCGGCGGGCGAAGGCAGCTGCGGATTAACTTTGTTCTCCCGACGCCCGACCTTTCCGGCGGTGTCAAGTCCAACCGCCTCATCGGCGAGGCGCTGGTGCGGCGCGGCCACCAGGTGAACATCCTGTTCCCCGCGGCCCCGGAGTCCTGGCCCCCGCCCTGGCGCGTGCGCACGATGATCCGGCGCACGCTCATCGAGGTCAACTCGTTCCGCACGCCCCGGCACCACCTGGCGAAGTCGACGGCGGCCATCATCCCCGTCATGGCCCACGAGATCCACTCCGACGACGTGCCCAACGCCGACGTGACCATCGCGACCTGGTGGGAGACGATGCAGTGGGTCCATGCCTTCCCCGCCGGCAAGGGCGTGCACGCCTACTTCGTGCGGGCCCACGAGCTGTTCGGTGGGGACCCCGAGCAGGTCCGCGAGACCTACCGCCTGCCGGCCAAGAAGCTGGTCATCTCGACCTACCTGCAGCGCATCATGGAAAAGGAGTACGGGGACCACGGCACGGCCCTCATCCCCAACGGGGTCGACTGGAATCAGTTCGATTCAACCCCCCGCGGCAAGGCCCCGGTCCCCACGGTCGGCATCCAGTTCTCCCTCGCGGGTTTCAAGGACATCCGGACGGGCCTGGAGGCCCTCCGCATTGTGCGTGAACGGATGCCCGGGGCCCGGATCATCGCGTTCGGCTCCCACGAGCCCACCGCGTCCTTCCGCGTCCCCGAGGGAACCGAGTTCTACCACCGCCCTGAGCAGGCGCTGATCCCCAGCCTCTACCGCATGTGCGACTGCTGGGTCCTCTGCTCCACCGACGAGGGCTTCGGCATGCCCGGCATCGAGGCCGCCGCCTGCCGCACTCCCGTGGTGTCCACGCGGTGCGGCGGGCCCGAGGACTACGTGGTGGACGGCGTTACCGGCTTCCTCGTGCCCCAGAAGGACCCCAGGGCGTTGGCGGAGCGGATCATGCACGTGCTCCAGATGCCCGACGCCGACTGGTGCAGGATGAGCGAGGCGGCCTACGCCAAGGCGCACGAGTTCAACTGGGACCTTTCCGCGGAGCGGCTGGAGGCTGTGCTGCTGGCGGAGGTGGAGGCGGCCGAGGCCCGGGGTCGCGGGCCGCAGGCGGCGACGCCATGAGCATCTTCGTCCCCCTGGCCCTGTTCGGGTTCCTCCCCTTCGCGTTGCTCCTGTTCATGCTGATGCCCGCCCGCCGGGCGGTCGCGGCGACCTTCATCCTCGGCTGGCTCTTCCTGCCGGTGGGGACCACCTTCAACCTTCCCGGGCTGCCGGACTACAGCAAGTACACGGCGATCGGGCTCGCGGCCGTGCTGGGGTCCGCCCTCTTTGACAGCGGCCGGCTGATGGCGTTCCGCCCCCGCTGGTTCGATATCCCGGCGTTGCTCATGCTCGTCATCCCGTTCTTTTCCTCGATTACCAACGGGTTGGGTGCGTACGACGGCGTCTCGCAGATGTTCAACGCGTTCTGCCTCTGGACGGCCCCGTACTTCCTCGCCCGCGTCTACTACTCGGACCTGGATGGCGCACGCGACCTCGCGACGCTGATCATCATCGGGGCGCTGATCTACACGCCGCTGTGCCTCTACGAGGTCAAGATGAGCCCGCAGCTGCACCGCACGGTGTACGGGTTCTTCCCCGGCAACTTCGGCATGACGCGCCGCATGGGCGGATGGCGGCCCAACGTCTTCCTGGAGCACGGCCTCGCCGTTGGGCTCTGGATGTGCTGCGCGGCTGTGGTTTCGGTATACCTGTGGCAGTCGAAGTGGCCACGCTCGGTCGCGACGATCCCGATGTGGGTGGTCGTGCTGGTGCTGCTCGGGGCGGCGGTGGCGTGCAAGTCCTTCGGAGCAATCGCGCTGATGGCGCTCGCCCTCTCCATCGGCATCATCGCCAAGTGGCTCCGCCTGCACTGGCTCGTCGTGCTGTTCGTGATGGTGCCCGTTCTCTACATGGTGCTCCGGGCCACGGACCTGTGGGACGGCCACCAGCTGGTCGACCTCGCCCGTGACATCGGCGGCGGCGAACGCAGCGGTTCGCTCATGGTCCGCGTCCGCAACGAGACCGTGCTGGTGGAAAAGGCACTTCGCCAGCCGCTCTTTGGCTGGGGAACCTGGGGGCGCAACCGTGTGTCCATCGAGGAAACCGGTTTCCGCTCGGTAACGGATGCGCTCTGGGTCGTCATCGTGGGGCAGCGCGGGCTGGCCGGCCTGTTCGCCATGATGGGCATGCTCCTGATGCCGCCCATCCTGCACATCGTGCGCTGGGGCCGGCTGGCGATGTCCCACCCGATGCTCGCGCCCGCGACAGCCCTGTGCCTCGTTCTCATCATGTTCGTGTGCGACACGCTCTTCAATGGATTTGTTAGCCCGGTGTACCTGCTCGCGGCCGGTGCCGTGATGGGCCTGACGCCGGACGCCCGCACGCTCGCCGTTCTGCGCGGGAGCCCCGCCACCCCCATGGCGCCCTATCCCTACGCCCGGCCGCCATTCCCGTACCCGCCCCAGTACCCTCCTGGCCAGCCCATGCGCCGGCCGCACCCGCACGGCCCGGGGCCCCGCTGATCCGTGTCCACCACAGCCACCATCCCGTCCACGGCAGTTCCCGGCGCCCGCCTGACGGGCGTGATCGTGACATACCGGTCGCAGAAGACCATCAGCGCCGCGCTCGCCTCCGCCAGGCGTTGCCACGATGCTGGCGTCATGGACACCGTGGTGGTGGACAACAACACCCCCCCGCCCGACGCGACCCGGGAGGTCCTGACCCGGGAGGCCGGCTTTGCCCGCGTGGTGCTGTGCGACCACAACCAGGGCTTTGGCCGGGGCTGCAACCGGGGCCTCGCGGAAGTCCGGACTCCGTACGTGGTGTTCATCAACCCCGACGCCACGCTGGAACCGCACGCGGTAAGCACGATCGTCGAGTTCATGGACGCGCACCCCCGATGTGCGGTCGCCGGACCGGCCGTGCTCCAGCACGATGACACCTCGGGAAGGCCCGTGTACCTGCACGTCGGCGGCCTGCTGACACCGGGCGCGGTGGTCGGCGATGCCCTGGGACGAGGTACCTCGTTCTGGAGGCGTTCCCAGGTCGAGCCCGGTATGGAACCGTTCCGAACGGACTGGGTGAGCGGCTCGATGTTCATTGCACGGACCGACGTGCTCCGTTCGTTGGGCGGGTTCGATCCCCGCTTCTTCTTGTACTACGAGGAGACCGACCTGTGCCGCCGAGTGGTGTCCGCGGGCCACGAAGTCTGGTGCATCCCGACCGCGACAGCGGAGCATATCGGCGCGGTCTCAGCGGCTGAGGAGTCCAGCGACCGCGTCAAAGGCTGCATCGCGGTGCACTACTACCAGTCTCGGTTCTACTACCTCGCCAAGCACTTCGGCCGTGCAAAGGCGATGCTTGCAACGCTGGCGGAGTTCTGCGTCGAGCCGCCCGTGGCGTTGTTGCGGCGAACGATGGGCAAACACCCAGGGCCGGTTTTCCGACGGTGGCGTCACCCCCTGTGGCAGTTGCCCCGTCCCCCCGAGGAGGTCGCGCCGCTGTGAGCGTGGGTGTGGTCATCATCGGGCGTAACGAGGGCGAACGGTTCCAGCGGTGCCTGCGTTCGCTCGTAGGGCGCGCGGGCGTGATCGTGTACGTGGACTCAGGCAGCACCGATGGCAGCGTCGCCTTGGCGGAGTCCTTCGCACCACAGGGCGTGCATGCGGTACGGCTGGACATGTCCACCCCCTTTACCGCCGCGCGAGCCCGGAACGCCGGGCTTGCAAAGCTGCTGGAAGTTGACGCGGCAACGACCTTCGCGCAGTTTGTGGACGGCGACTGCGAGGTGCGCGAGGGGTGGCTGCAGGCCGGCGCCGCAAAGCTCGCCGCAGACGCTTCACTCGGCGCGGTGTCCGGGCGTCTACGCGAGCGATTCCCCGAAAAGTCGGTGTACAACCGCCTCGCTGACCTTGAGTGGGACCGGCCGGTGGGGGAGGAGAAGTCCTGCGGCGGTGTCGCGATGATGCGGGTGGAAGCCGTCCAGAAGGCCGGCGGCTTCGACCCCACGCTCATCGCCGGCGAAGAGCCTGAACTGTGCGCCCGGATGCGTTCGCTCGGATACAGGGTCTGGAGAATCCCGGATGAGATGGCGTGGCATGACATCGCCATGACCAGCCGCAGGCAGTGGCTCACCCGGGCCCGGCGGCACGGCCACGCCATCATCGAGGTCAGCTACTTCAAGACACCCGCCAGCCGGGGCCTGTTCGCGAACCAGGTACGGAGTGCGCTGATATGGGGGGCCGTGTGGCCGGCGGCGTTCGCTGTCACGCTCGTCAGCAGCCCATTGCTCGCAGCCTGGCGATGGTCGGGCTTTGCGATTTCCGCGTCCGCGCTGCTGGCGATCGTGCTCTTGTTGCTCTGGCACCAATCGAAAATGGCACGGTTGGCACGGGGGAAGGGCCTGGACGATCGGCACGCAAGGACTTACGCCCGGCTGTTGTGGGAGTCGAAAGGAAGTCAGGTTGCTGGCATGCTGCAGTTCCTGCTTCGCCGCCGGCGAAACCAGGCAGCCCGTGTAATCGACTACCGGGAGGCGGGGCACTGAACCAGGCAGCGGGTTTTCCCCGCGATCGCGACGGAGGGACGCTTCAAACCTCCGTCCAGTCCTTACCCGACCGCTAGCCGGCGCTTCACCACTTCCTCTGCGCCGCCGGCCACGACCAGTTCCTGCGCAACCGGCGACAAAGGGGTGAACGTGAACTGCATCGTTGAACCACCCCTCGTGGTCACCCTCAGCATGCCAGCGCGGTAATCTATCTCGACAGTGCCCACCACGCGGGTCTTGTCGCTGCCATCGTCGTGCGTGGGCTTCCCCGCGCCCCGCAGCCATGCGACCAGCCCGGGGCACTCAAAGCAGACAAACCCGTTGTTGAACGCGTTGCGCTTGTACGTCTCGCTGAACGATCCTGCCACAACGCAGGGAATGCCGAAGAACTTCAGAGACGTCGCCGCTTGTTCCCGCGAAGAGCCCGTGCCGAAGTTCATCCCGCTGACGACCACGTCCCCCTGTTTGGCCCATGTCCTCAGCGATGGGTCATAGTTCTCGAAGATGACCGCCGCCATCTGTTCCGGCGTCATCGCATCGTTGTACGTGTGCTTCCCGGCGTAAATCCCGTCGGTATTGAGGTTGTCCCGGTCCATCCACAACAGCCGTCCCTGCACGCGTTCCGGGAACCCCGCGATGATCGAGGCGTTCCCGGCAGGGCTGCCAGCGCCCGCGGCCTTCCGGAACGCAGTCCGGACCGCCCGGCCCTCCCCGTAGCTCCCCGGCGCGCAGATGTACCCCGCGATGGCGCTCGCCGCGACCACGGCAGGGGAGCCCAAGTACACCAGGCCCTGCCGATCTCCCATGCGGCCTTCGAAGTTGCGGTTGGTGGCGGAGATGCCCACCTCCCCGGCCTTGATCGTGCCGGCCCCCAGGCCAATGCACGTGCCGCACCCGGGCGGCAGTTCGATCGCACCCGCGTCCAGCAGCGCACCCCAATCCCCGGACGCCATGGCCTGCGCTTGGATGTCGGCGCTCGCCGGCGCGAGGTAGAACTCCACGCCCGGGGCCACTTTCTTTCCCCTGACAATCGCCGCGGCGGTCTTGATGTCCTCCAGCCGCGCGTTCACGCAGGACATCAGCCAGGCCTTGTTGATCCGGACCTGGGTGCGCTGCACTTCCGGCACCGGGTGCATCGTCTTGACGTCGTTGGGCCCGCAGACGTGGGGAACGATCGACGGAAGGTCCACTTCCAGGTCCGCCGCGTACACCGCGCCGGTGTCCGCGGCCGTGCCGACCCGCTCGGTCCACCAGCGATCAACGTCCGCGACCGTGTAGACGCCCAGCGACCCCGCGCGGCGTGTGCCGGGGCGCTTCCCGGCGGCGAAGTAGCCCGCCCGAGTCACGAGGAATTCCCGCAACGTCTGGTCGAAGGGGAACAGGCCCGCCAGCGCTCCCCATTCGGTGGTCATGTTGGAGATGGACATGCGCTGGTCCATGGAGAGCGACGCGACACCCTCGCCGACGAACTCGACCGCGTGGTTGAGCACCTCGTCCTTGTTGAATGCCCCGCACAACGCGATGATCACGTCCTTGCCCACCACCCCCGGCTGGAGGCGGCCCTTGAGCGTCACACGCGCGACGGGCGGCACCTGCCACCACGTCACCCCCGTCGCCCAGATGCTCGCGGCATCTGTGCGCACCACCGGCGTGCCCAGCGCTGCCAGCGCGCCGTACAGGTTGCTGTGGGAATCGCTGCCGACGACCATCGCGCCGGGCACCACGTACCCCTGCTCGACCATCACCTGGTGCGAGATGCCCGTGCCCGCCGGGTAGAAGTCCACCCCGTGCTCGTTGGCGAACGCCTCGATCTTCGCGTACTTGCCCAGGTTTTCCGGCGTCTTGTTCTGGATGTCGTGGTCGATCGCGAACACCGGCTGGCGTGGGTCGTGCACCCGCTTCGCGCCCAACTGCTTGAACTTCGGCATGACCGCGCCCGTGTTGTCGTGCGTCATCACGTGCTTGGGGCGGATCGTGACGAAGTCCCCCTGGCGTGCGGGCTGACCCGGCGTCAGGCCCACGGCAAAGCGCGTGGCGATCTTCTCGACCATCGTGAGGGGGGTAGTCATGCGGGATGGTACCGGGGCAGTGGGGGGCTGGGCCCCGGGGGAACGGGCCGCCGTCAGATCTCCGCAAACCTGGCGGTGAAGTGGCGGAGCACCTCAGGCGCCTCGACGATCCGCATCCCGCGCAGCTCAGCCCTCCTGGCGAACAGCTCCGCGCAGGCCTCGGCGACGTAGTCGAAGTGGCTCTGGGTGTACACGCGTCGCGGCAGCGCCAGTCGTACCAGCTCCATTTCAGGCACACGCCGTGGCCCCGCCATGACACTCCCGATCTCGCAGCTCCGGATGCCCGCGGTCCGGTACAGCCCGCACACCAGCGATTGCCCGGGGAACTGGGCCTTGGGGATGTGGGGCGCAAAGTGCGCGGCGTCGATGTAGATGGCGTGCCCCCCAGGCGGCTCGATGATCTGGATGCCCGCCTTGAGCAGCTTCTCTCCGAGGTACTCCACGCTGCGGATGCGGTACCCCAGGTAGTCCTCCTCGACCACCTCTGTCAGCCCCTGAGCCATCGCCTCCAGGTCCCGCCCCGCAAGGCCGCCGTACGTCACGAACCCCTCGGTCAGGATGAGCAGGTTGCACGCCCGCTGGAAGAGCTCCTTGTCGCGGATCAGGAGCAGCCCGCCGATGTTCACCAGGCCGTCCTTCTTCGCGGATATCGTCGACCCGTCCGCGAGATCGAACATGTCCCGCGTGACCTCCTTCACGCTCCGGTGCTGCTGGCCCGGCTCGCGCTGCTTGATGAAGTACGCATTCTCCGCGAATCGGCAGGCGTCCAGGAACAGCGGCAGCTTGTGCTTGTCGCACACCTTCCGCACCGCGCGCAGGTTCTCCAGGCTGACCGGCTGCCCGCCGCTCGTGTTGTTCGTGATGGTCATCATCACCACGGGGATGCGGTCACGCCCCACGCGGCTGATCAGCGAGTCCAGCCCCGCGACGTCCATGTTGCCCTTGAAGGGGTGCCGGTTCCTGGGGTCCTGCGCCTCGGTGATGGGCAGGTTCACCGCCTCCGCCCCGCTGTGCTCGATGTTGGCACGCGTCGTGTCAAAGTGCGCGTTGTTGGGAACCACCTTGGGCGCCCCGTCCTTGCACTTCCCGCCGATCAGCTCGAACAGCAGCCGCTCGCTGGCACGGCCCTGGTGCGTCGGCAGCACCTGTTCAAAGCCGGTCAGGTCCTTCAGCACCGCGCGCAGCCGCCAGAACGACTCGCTGCCCGCGTAGCTCTCGTCGCCCCGCATGATGCCGGCCCACTGCTCACTGCTCATGGCGCTCGCGCCAGAGTCCGTCAAAAGATCGATGAGCACGTCCTTGGCGTGGATCAGGAACGGGTTGAAGTCCGCTTCCCGCAGGATTCTCTCGCGGTCCGCACTGCTGGTCATACGGATGGGCTCAACCGCCTTGATCCGGAAGGGCTCGATGATCGTCTTCATGCGGCCATCGTAGTGATAGAAGAGGCAAAAGTCCTCAATATGCACCCTTGCGCTGCACGCCTCAGCAGGGGGGGTGTTTCAGCGGGCCGCTTCGCCCGTCTGGATGGCGAAGATCGCGTCCCGGCGGATGACCCAGAACTCCCGTGCCGAGGAGCCGTTGCCCGGAGCGGCCCGAGGGACGCTGACCTCCACCCAGTCCGCGTGCACCTCGTCGATCCGGCAGACGAGCGTGCAGTTCGCCTGCAGGAGGGGCGTCCCCGAGCCCGGCAGCAACCCATCCCCCCGGCGCCGGTTCGCCCAGTCGTCCCGGAGCACAAGCACCACCTCCCGCCCCGTCAGCACGTCCAGGCCGGCGCCGACGACACGAGGCGGCTCGGCCGCGGCCTCGGGTGGCCGCACCGCCAGGGCGTGCAGCCCGAAGCCGGTCGCGCCGGCGAACAGAACAGCAGAGATCCACGCGGTGCGGTGCATATTCATGGCGAACTCCTTTGCAACAAGATACAGGTGATTGGCCGGGAGGGGGCGTGCGCTCGCGGAGTTTTGATCCGATCATCGACGCCCCTCGACGCCGCCGATATACCATTTCATCGCACGTTCTCCCGAAAGGAACCGGATGTCATCCATCGCAGCCTCGTCAGCCCGTCCCGCGGGCAGCGCGCAGAACACCCCGCACGCCACCGTCGGGGCCCAGCTCCACTCCAGTCCGGCCGTCCGTGACGCGGTGAACGCGATCGTGTCGGAGGTCCGCGCCAGGAGCTCCCAGATCACCGACGTCCGCCCCCCCGACCCGGCCCTCAAGGAGTCGTACGAGTCGCTCATGGCCCGGGCCTCGGCCGTCCGCGGCAAGCCCCTGCTGTACCCCTACCTCGGGAGCGGGGTCGGCAACGGCCCGCTGGTCGAACTGGCCGACGGCAGCGTCAAGTGGGACATGGTGTGCGGCATCGGCGTGAACTTCTTCGGGCACAGCGACGCGGACCTCATCAGGCAGGCGGTCCTGGGCGGGCTGGACGACGTGGTGAAGCAGGGGAACCTGACCAGCAACTTCGAGGCGTACCAGTTCGGGGAAGTGCTCCTGCGCGAGGCGGCCAGGCACTCGCGGCTCAAGCACGCGTACGTCGCCACCAGCGGCGCGATGGCCAACGAGAACGCGCTCAAGGTCTGCCTCCACCGCCTCTACCAGCGCCACTGCGAGGGGGCGGCCGCCAACGAACCCGCGAAGATGCTTGCGGCGTACACCGCTACCCCCCGCGTCATCGCGTTCCGTGACTGCTTCATGGGGCGGAGCACCACCATGGCGCAGATCGGCGACAGCCACGCCGGGCGTGAGGGCCTGCCCAACGGCGTCCACGTGGACTACATGCCCTTCTGGGACGCCGCCGCCGCCGAACGCCTGGGGCCCGGCACGCAGGGCAAGACCCGATTCATCGACGACGCCCTGGCCCGCATGCAGGAGTACACCGACCGCTACCCGGGAGGGCACGCCTGCTTCATCTTCGAGATGGTCCAGGGCGAGGGCGGTTTCAATGTCGGCGACCGCGACTACCTCAAGGCACTCATGGAATTCTGCAAGACCAGGAAGATCGCCGTCTGGGACGATGAGATCCAGACTTTCGGGCGCCTCCCCCGCATGTTCGCGTACGAGTACTTCGACCTCGGCGACTACGTCGACGTCTTCTGTGTCGGCAAGATGACCCAGGCCTGCGCAACGCTGTGGACCACCGACTTCAACCCCAGGACCAACCTCCTGAGCGGCACGTTCACAGGCGAAACGTCCAGCTTCCGGGTGGGCTCCCGCGTGCTTGAGAGGCTCGCTTCCGAGGGCTGCTATGACGCCGGCACGATCACCAACCCCGGCCCGCAGGGGGCGTTCTCCCGGCATCATGCCGCGTTCCGGGCCCAGTGCGCCGCCCTCATCGCACGCCACCCCGAGTGGTTCCCGGCAGTCGACGCCCTGGGCGGCGGCGGTGAACGCCTCGCCGGTGGCCTGGGCGGCATGATGAGGTTCACGCCCTTCGGCGGCGACAAGACGAAGGTCATGAACGCGTGCAAGTCGCTCTTCGATGAGGGGGTGATCGCCTTCTACTGCGGGCACGGCCCATACCACGTGCGCATGCTCCCCCCGCTCCCCGTCATGCAGGAATCACACTGGCCGCGGATCTTCGCCTGCATCGAGAAGGGTCTTGCCAGGGTCAAGTGACAACCCGCGCCGTCTTGCCCGACGCTCCGGTCAGGAGCCCCTCCACGGCACCTCGCAGGTAGTCCCTGAACCGCCCGGGAAGTCGATCCCCTTGAGCCCGGCCCTGGTAAACCGGAAGTACGCCATCGGGAACGTCTGTGCAGCCCATGTGCCGGCGGTGTTGGGGGCCTCCCAGTTGTTGGGAATCGGCGCGGGGTTGTAGGTGATGATGAACGGCGTGTTGGCGTTGGGGGACGACGGATTGAACCCGGGGTTGCAGTCCCCCGAACGCCTGATCGCGACCGACTGATCGAACATCAGCAGCGGGATGCGTGACTCAGAGTACAGCCACGGGTACCAGCGCTTCCCCATGTGCCTGGCCATGCTGTCGTACATCTGCACCTTCTGCGACGGGAACGAAACGTCCGCGAGCTTCCGCCGACCGTAGATGCCGGGTGCATTGGGCACGAACCAGTAGATGTGGTCGCCCGCCTGCGTGATCGCGTTGGGCCCGCCGTCGGGGGCGGACATGCACGTGGGGCTCATGTAGGAAGAGCTGAAGGGCCAACGGCCCAGGTTGGGGTCAGGGACCGGCGGGATGTTGTAAGAGCCGTTCTTGAAGGGCAGCCAGGCATCGGGCTGACGCCACCGGAGCCGGAAGCGGTCCTCGGGGCACACCGCGCCGGGGTCCGGGAGCTTGGCGCCCATGTAGTCCAGCAGCACCAGGTGCGTGTAGGACACGTGCGGGATGTGGTTGTTCTGCTCGCCGATGTCCCAGCCCGAACGCTTCCAGATGATGTCCCGCTGCTGGGCCTTCCCCGCGTAGTTGTCGTTGCTGACCGCCGTCGCAGCCGCCGGGCTGCCGGGGGTCAGCTGCTGCTGCCAGTTGTTCATCGTCCACGTGTACGAGTAGATCTTGTCCCGGTAGTCCGCCGCATAGGAATGTGTGGCAACCCCGAACTGCTTCATCTGCGTCGTGCAGATGAGCGTGCGCCCCGTCGACTTCCACTTGCCCAGGGCGGGCAGCAGCAGGCTGATCAGCAGAGCGATGATGGCGATCACCACCAGCAGCTCGATCAGGGTGAACGCACCGGCACGGGACTTCTGCAGCACGCCTTCCTCCATTCGTTCCGAATCCAGCGAGAAGTTCACGTTACGACCCCCGCCACGGCACCTCGCCGCTGCCGAAGTCGATCCCCTTGAGCCCGGCGCGTGTGAACCGGTAGTACGCGCCCGGGTAGATCTCGAACGCCGCGCCGCTGACCGTGGGGGCCTCCCAGAGATCCGGCACCGGGTCCGGCTCGTAGCGGATCACGGTGTAGAGCAGGTTGTTCTGCGGCTGCGCCGGGTTGAACCCCTTGTTGCAGTCGCCCGTGCGCCGCACCGAGACCGACTGATCGCACATCAGCAGCGGCACCTTCGCGTCCGCGTACAGCCACGGGAACCAGCGCTTGCCCTGATGGCGGGCCATGCTGTCGTAGAGCTGCACCTTCTGGCTGGGGAAGCTGATGTCCCCGAAGCGGCGCTTGCCGTACACGCCGCTGACGTTGGGCACGTTCCAGTAGATGTGGTTGGTCGCCTGCGTGATGGCGGTGCCGTCAGTCCGCCCGTCGGGCGAGACCCAGCAGGTCGGTGTCATGTACGACGAGGAGAACGGCCATCGACCCAGAGCAGTGAGGTTGGGGACGGGGTGCGAGGCGTACGTGCCGTCCGCGAACGGCTGCCAGTTCTCGACCTTCTGCCACTCCAGCCGGAAGCGGTCCTCAGGGCACACCGCAGCCTTCTCCGGGAACTTCCCGGTCATGTAGCTCGTCAGGATGAGATGGTTGTAGGACACAAGGGGGATGTGGTTGCCCTGGTCCTGGATGTCGTGCCCTGAGTACTTCCACACGATCTCCCGCTGCTGCAGCCGCGTCGCTTCCAGGTCGGACCCCGCCGTGCTCCCGGCCTGCGGGCTGTTGGCATCGATGGGCGTCTGCCCGACGACCCAGGAGTACGAATACAGCTTGTCCTGGAAGTCCGCGGAGTACGTGTGGGTCGCGTTGCCGTACTGCTTCATCGACGTGGTGCAGATCAGCAGCCTGCCCGTCTGCCGCCACTTGCCGAGCGCAGGCAGCAGCAGGCTGATGAGCAGCGCGATGATCGCGATGACCACCAGGAGCTCGATA
This sequence comes from Phycisphaerales bacterium, assembly GCA_046350475.1. Lineage (GTDB taxonomy): Bacteria > Planctomycetota > Phycisphaerae > Phycisphaerales > UBA1924 > BJHL01. The sequence goes on from JAXMAJ010000001.1 coordinate 2,033,126, forward strand.
AGGGTGAATGCGCTTCGGTTCTTGAGCATCGGGAGAAGACTCCTGTGCACCCCGTGGCCCTTGAACCTGCGCCACCCGTGGTGCCCTTGCAACATATCGGAAAGTCAGGACGTTTCCCCCGAAACCTGCAAGCCGTGCCCATCATTCTCGGGTCTCAGGACCCCCGCCACGGCACTTCGGACCCGCCAAAGTCGATGCCCTTGAGACCCGCGCGTGTGTACTGCCAACGCCCCAGGTACCCGCTCTCCGGGTTCCAGTTGCCCTGGGTGTTGGTGCCCTCCCAATTCCTGGGCGGGTCCTCGGGGTCAAACGTGATGATCGTGGGCCCGGCGGAGGTGGGGGTGCTGGGGTTGTAGCCGGGGTTCGCGTCCCCCGCGCGCCGCCGGTTCACCGACTGGTCAAACATCAGCAGGGGCTGCTTGGCCTCCGCGTAGGCGTAGAAGTTCCACCGCTTGCCCTCATGCCGGGAGATGCCGTCGTACATCTGCACCTTGCCGGATGGGAACGACACGTCCCCAAGCTTCCGCTTGCCCAGCGTGTTCGCGTACTGCGCCGAGGGAACCCAGTAGAGCCGGTGGTTTGTCGCCTGCGAAACGATCGCCGCGGGGTTGAGGTTGCCGTCGGGCCCGAACGTGCACGGGCCGATCTGGTAGGAGGAACTGAAGCTCCATCGCGACGACGTGGGGGACGCGGGGGAAGGGAGTGTCGAAGGATCTCCGGTGTGCATCTGAGGGATCTGCGTCTGCCACCGCATCCGGTACAGGTCCTCCGGGCACACGACCTGCTTGTTGGGCAGTGTTGCCGCCAGGTAGTCCTGAAGCACCAGGTGCGTGTACAGGATGTGCGGAATCCACGACCCTGCCCACGACGAGATGTCCCAGCCCGCCCGGCGCCAGATGATGTCGCGGGCCTGCTCCGCCGCACAGGCGACGTCGTCCCCTTGGGGCATCGTCACAGGGGAACCGGGGCGCAGCGTGTACTTGCTCGGTGTCCACGTGAAGCCGTAGATCTTGTCCTGGTAGTCCGCCGCGTAGGAGTGGGTCGCGACTCCGAACTGCTGGAGCTGCACCGAGCAGATGAGCTGCCTCCCCGTGCCACGCCACTTGCTCAGGGCCGGCAGCAGAAGGCTGATGAGCAGCGCAATGATCGCGATCACCACCAGCAGTTCAATCAGCGTGAAACCACGACGAACAACGTCTGCGCGACCGTTCATGGGTGCCACTCCTGTTGTTCCCGACACGCCGGCGTGGCCCGTCCGGCCGCCATAGAAACGGCCTACGCCGCGGGCGTTCCCAGAAAGGGCCACACCACACGGTGGGCGCCGGACCTGCACGCCCGCACCAGACTACCAAGTCCCGCCCCGAACCGCAAGCGGCTTCAGGGCAAAAAAAACCCCGCACCGGGGTGCGGGGGTGTGGACTGGAGGTGGGAACACGCCGCTGCTTACGAGCCGCGCCACGGCACTTCGCTGCCACCAAAGTCGATGCCCTTGAGGCCGGCCCTGGTGAAGCGGAAGTAACCGCCCGAGTACGTCTCCGTAGGCTGACCGTTCAGGGTCGGGGCTTCCCAGTTATTGGGGATCGGGTCGGGAGAGTAGGTAATGACGGTCCAGGCGCTCAGGTTGGTCGGCTGGTCGGGGCGGAAGCCCTTGTTGCAGTCGCCCGTCTTGCGAGTGGACACGGACTGATCGTACATGAGCAGCGGCTGCTTGGACTCGGCGTACGCGAAGAAGTAGCGGTTCTTGCCCATGTGGCGGGCCTCACCGTCATACATCTGCACCTTGCCGGAAGGGAACGCAACGTCGCCAAGCTTGCGCTTGCCCAGCACGTTGGGTGTGCCGGGCGTGTACCACGTGCGGTGCGTCGCGCCCTGGTACACGGCATTGGTACCACCGTCCGGGCTGAAGGAGCACGGAACAACCTGGTAGGAAGAAGAGAACGGCCAACGTGCGCTCTGGGGCTGGGGGAAAGGATTGGCCGGCGTTCCGTTCGAGAATGCCTGGATCTCCGTCTGCCAGCGGGCGAGGTTGGTGTCCGCAGGGCACACCACGCTCTTGCTGGGCAGCGTCTGCGCCAGGTAGTCCTGCAGCACCAGGTGCGTGTACAGGATGTGGGGGATCCACAGCCCCTGGTCGCCGATGTCCCAGCCGGAGCGACGCCAGATGATGTCGCGCGCCTGGAGGTGCGCAGCGTTGGTGTCATCCGTCGGCGTTTCGCTCGCCACCGGGCTCGTCGGGATCGTGTTCACGCTCGTGGTCCAGGAGAAGCCGTACATCTTGTCCTGGTAGTCCGCCGCGTAGGAGTGCGTCGCGACGCCGTACTGCTTCAGCGAAGTGCCGCAGATCAGGTTGCGACCCGTCTGCTTCCACTTGCCCAGCGCAGGCAGCAGAAGGCTGATGAGCAGCGCGATGATCGCGATGACCACCAGCAGTTCGATTAGGGTGAATGCGCCACGACGAGTCGCGTGCTTGCTTTCCATTGTTTCCTTCTCCAAAGGTGCCGTGCAGAACACACGCACCGGGCCATACAGGCCCCCGTCTCGGTCATACAGCGGCTCCTGCCGCCGAATCGTGAGGGTTTGAGTATACCCGAAACCGCCACGAGTGCCAGCCGATTCGCACCTAGAACACTGTTGGTTGCGAAGAAACTGTGAAGTTGGGTTGTGTTTGGGCCACGACCTGAGCCCTCCAGGGTGACGAAACACACAGGTTTGCGCGATGCGCGATGCGGCGTAGATTCCTGCGGCGGTCGCCGGTCAAATCAGGTGGCTCCCGAAGCAAACGAGGGCGACCGGTGTCGCCCTCGTGCCAGTCAGCAGGCTGTTCAACGGACGGTGATCTAGTACCGGTAGTGGTCCGGCTTGTAGGGCCCATCCACCGAAACACCCAAATAGGTGGCCTGGTCCTTGGAGAGGACCGTCAGCTTCACGCCCAGCTTCTCCAGGTGCAGGCGGGCGACCAGCTCATCCAGCTTCTTCGGAAGCGTGTACACCCGGCCCGACTCGTACCGGATGCCCGACAACGTGGGCCGGCCGTTCGCGCTGGACCACAGGTCCATCTGGGCGATGGTCTGGTTCGTGAAGGAACTGCTCATCACGAAGGACGGGTGCCCCGTGGCGCAGCCAAGGTTCATGAGACGCCCCTCGGCGAGGACGAGGATGCTCTTCTTCGACTCCGTGAAGACGAACTCGTCGTACTGCTCCTTGATGTTGACGCGCTGCGCGACGCCGGTCTTCGCGGCGTTGTAGAGGCCCGCCATGTCAATCTCGTTGTCGAAGTGCCCGATGTTCGCGACGATCGCCTTGTCCTTCATCCGCTGCATGTGCTCCAGCGTGATGACGTTCTTGTTGCCCGTCGCGGTGATGAAGATGTCCGCGCTGCCGATCACATCCTCCAGCGTCGTGACCTGGTACCCCTCCATCGCCGCCTGGAGCGCGTTGATGGGGTCGATCTCGGTGACGATCACGCGGCAGCCCTGCCCACGCAGAGCCTGGCAGCAGCCCTTGCCCACGTCGCCGTAGCCCAGCACCACCGCCACCTTCGCGGAGAGCATCACGTCGGTCGCGCGGTTCAGCCCGTCCACCAGCGAGTGGCGGCAGCCGTACAGGTTGTCGAACTTGCTCTTGGTCGCGCTGTCGTTCACGTTGATGGCCGGGAGCTTCAGCTCGCCCTTCTTGGCCATCTCGTACAGCCGGTGCACGCCGGTCGTCGTCTCCTCGGAAACGCCCTTGATGCCCGCGAGCATCCGGCCGAACCGCCCGGGGTGCTTCTTCTGCTCTTCCGCGAGCAGCTTCAGGATCACGCCCCATTCCTCCGAGTCGTTCTTGGCGTCAAGCGCGGGAACCCTCCCGGCCTTCTCGAACTCCGCGCCCTTGTGCACCAGCAGCGTGATGTCGCCCCCGTCGTCCAGGATCATGTTCGGCCCGTCGCCGCCGGGCCAGGCGAGCGTGCGCTCGCTGCACCACCAGTACTCCTCCAGCGTCTCGCCCTTCCACGCGAACACCGCGATCCCGCGCGGGTCGGCCGGGCTGCCGTCCCTGCCGACCGCCACCGCCGCCGCCGCGGTGTCCTGCGTGCTGAAGATGTTGCACGAGCACCAGCGCACCTCGGCCCCCAGCTCAACCAGCGTCTCGATGAGCACCGCGGTCTGCACGGTCATGTGCAGGCTGCCGGCGATCTTCGCGCCCTTCAGGGGCTTCTGACCGCCGTACTTCTCACGCAGCGCCATCAGCCCGGGCATCTCGTGCTCGGCCAGCCGGATCTCCTTCCGGCCCAATTCCGCCAGAGAAAGGTCCTTGACCTTGAAGTCTCCGGCTGCCTTGCTGGGGGTCGTCTTGCTTGCAACGGTCGTCATCGGGAATCTCCTTTGGTCTGGGAATCGTGCGATCATGCAATCGCGTGAGTTCGGTCGGTTCAGCCCGGGACCACCCCGGAAGCGACAAAGAGCCCCGGCCCCTTGGCCTCAGGCTCCACGGGAAGCGTCACATACCGCGTATCGGCAAACCCGGCATCCGACAGCAGCCCGAGCATGGCCTTGCGGGAGAAGCCCAGGTGCCTGTGGCCCATCGTGCGCCGGTACACCTCGCGGTCGTGGGACACCATGTCGATCACGAGCACCCGCCCCCCGCCCCGCGTCGAACGCAGCAGCCGGCGTGCCTCCAGGAGCACGGCTAGCGGCGCATCCACGTGGTGCAGGAGCAGTGCGCAGACCGCGGCGTCCACCGACGCGGGCCTCAGCCCCGTCTCCTCCGCCGACGCTTCCGTGAAGGTCACGTTCTGCGACCCCTTCATCCGCTGGCGGGCAGCGGTCATCATCGGCCCCGACGCGTCCACCGCGTGCACCCGCTCCACGTGCGGGGCCAGCGCCTCCGCGACGCTCCCCGTGCCGCAGCCCAGGTCGGCAACGACCCAGGCACGGGGCAGAAGCCCCAGCAGCGCGAGCCCCGTGAACCTCGCCCCGAACAGGTCCACCCGGAGCCCCTCCCAATCCCCCCGCACGGAACCAAAGAACGTCGAGGAATCCACCCTCCGCTGCTCGATCAACGCCCGCGCCCTGCGCTCGTCCTCCTGCTTCTCCTGCACAGGCACCGAGTGCGACCGCACCGCGCCCCAGACGGTGCGGGCCCCGACGCTCATGTCGTCCTGCACCAGCGAGAAGTACGAAGCAGTCCCCTCGCTGCGCCGCACGAGCAGCTCGGCGTCCGCGAGCACCTTGAGATGCCGGCTCACGGTGGACTGTGGCAACTGCGTGGCGAGCGCAACCTCGCCGACCGACAACTCATGGCACTCCAGCAGCCGGAGCAGACGAAGGCGCGTCGTGTCGGCCATCGCCGCAAGCAGCCCGGTCGCCGGGATGGAGGCTCTTTGCTTCATCCGTGTATCCGGATAAAGCGTATATGGCCGAGAACGCGCAGTCAACCTGGATCGGACAGGACCAAAAAGAAACCCAGCCCCTGAGAACGGGGCCGGGCTTCGAGGGGGGTGCTTAGAAAAAAAACAGATCAGGCGCGCCGACGGCGGGCCGCGACCAGGCCACCCATGCCCATCAGCGCCAACGCGCCGGGGGTGGGGATCGTGTAGGAGAGGAACGAGCCGGCGACAGACTGGGTGCCCCAGCCGTCAGTCGCCATGTCGCTCCGGCTGAGATGGTCCACGCCCGGGTCAAAGTTGGAGCCCGTGGTGAAGATATCGAAGCGGAACGTGCCGTTGCCACCCATCCCGATCGCCGCGCGGCTCACGGAAATCGTCTGGCTGAACGCGCTGGTCGAAGCCTGGATCAGGGTGTTGGTGGTGTAGGTCGCATCCAGCAGCGTGTTGCTGTTGTCGTTCAGACCGCTCATCTGGCGGAGTTCCGCGCCGGCCCCGAAGGGGAAGCTGGCGTCGGCCCACGAACCCACGTAGAACTCGATGCCCTGCCCCGAACCCCAGCTGACGTTGCGACCCCAGCCGTTGCTGGTGTCGCCGCCGACGGCGCCCGTATCGATGCCGATGCAGTACTTGCCCCAGTTGGAGCCGCCCGCACCCGCGTCGATGGAGCCGCGAACATTCACCACGAAGGTGATGAACGTTGCATCGTGGGACACATCAACGCTGGTGATGTCCAGGTGACCGAATCCGTTGTCAAAGAGCTCGTTCTGCGCGTCGGTGTACGTCGTGGCGGACGCCGCGCTGGCCAAGCCCGCGACCGCGAGCAATGCAAAAACGTTCTTCATGGGGTCTCTCTCCTATTTCTCTGCCTCCGGGCGCGCAGCAACATGCGCAGAAAGGCCCGGGTGGTCTTGTCTCCACGACCAGTGTACCGCGTGCCACGGGCCCGCACAAGGGGATCGGGGTGGTTTTCGTCCTGAATATTGAGTGTCCGGGTGCCGATAAAGCCGGCGAATTCCACCAATGAGCACGGAATTCGCTAATTGGCGTCGAGCGGTTCCTCTGGCGAAGCGGGAACGCCCAGGTAAGTCAGGCTCCGCTCCATGATGCGCCGGGCCGCAGGTCCCGCGGCGGACGCGCCATACCGCGACCGGCGCGACGCGCCCTCCCGCGGTCCCGGATCGTCGATGATGACCAGGCACACCAGCTTGGGACTCTCAACCGGTCCGGCTGAAAGAAAGGACGAGATGAACTGGTTGTCGAAGTAGCCTTCGCCCGTGAGATTGACCTTCCCCTTGGGGGCCCCGGTGATCGGGATCTTCGCCGTGCCGGACTTGCCGAACATGGAGTAGCGCCAGCCTCCCACGGGCATGTCTTTCTTGGCCGCGTTGCGGTCCACCGCGTCCACCACGTACTTCATGGTGTGGCGAGTGAGCAGCGCGATCTCCGGCGGCAGCACACGGATGCTGGGCTGCGGCGCACGCGTGTCGGACGCCAGCAGGTGCAGCGTGGGCAAGGTGCCCGCCTGTTCACCGGAACGCGCGAACGCGCTGAACGCACGCACCATCTGCAGCGGTGTCACGCCGAGCTCGTGGCCGTAGGAAACCGACGTGTGGGTGGGAGTCTTCCAGTGAGAGAGGGGGGTGACCAGACCGGTGGCCTCGCCAGGCAGTCCGATGTTGGTCTTCTGACCGAACCCGAACCGCACCACGGCATCATGGAGTTCCTGCGGCGTGAGCCGCGTGGCAACCTTCACCATGCCGATGTTGGACGAATTGATCAGCACCTGCTGCCACGTCATGGTGGGGCGGGCGGTGACGTCCGTCAGCGGTCGGCCGTCGGGCGTCGTCCAGTGGCCGTTCTCGGTGTTGATGACCTCCTCAGGCTTCGCACGCCCCAACTCCGTGATGGTCGACCACACAAACGGCTTGAAAGTTGAGCCCGGCTCGTAAATATCCTCCACGCACCGGTTGCGGGCGAGCGCGGGGTGTATCCGCCGCCCCGGATCGTCCGGAATCACCTTGTACCGGCGGTTGGGATCGAACGTCGTGCGGTGCCGGGGCTCGCCCTTCGCGGGCGGATCAGACCAGGGGAACATGATCGCGTCCGGCACGTCACGCACGATGTCCACCATCGCGAGCACCTCGCCAGTGCTGGGGTCTGCGATGACGCACCGGCCACCGGCGGCATTCATGTCCTCAACCTGCTTGCCGGTCTCCTCGAACGCGATCCGCTGCAGCTCGGAGTCAATGGACAACCGCACGTTCTCCCCTGCAGTCGCGGGGATGACGCCCGTCGGCTCGACCCACAGCGGCCGGCCCGAACGATCACGCACATACGTCAGTGACCCCTCATCCCCGGAGAGCGTCTCCTCCAGCCGGTACTCAGCCCCCATCACGCCCTTGTGGCCGTAGCCAACCTTGCCCACCAGCGGGGCCATCGGGTCGCCGCCGGTAAACTCACGCACCTGCTGGCGCTCCAGAACAACACCCACCAGAGGCTTGGGGTTGTCCTTCGAACGCTTCATGAGCGCCCGCACGGCCAACTCCTGCTCGTGAGTGAGCAGGTCGGTCACGGCCAGGTAGCGGATCGGCTTGGGCGGCCCCGCCGGTTCCTTCGGCTCAATCGGATTCGCCTCCGCCGGAGTGCCGGCCGGCTTCCCGGCCGCCTTGGCCTCGGCCCTCCTGCCCGCCTCCTGAGCCTCCGCGAACGGATCATCGGACGGCTTCGGCGAACCCTCCGTCGCTGCATCAGCCGGAACGTCAACACCCTTGGCCACCATCACAGGTGCATCCGTGGGTGCGGACGCGGGCCAGTTCGCGGTGACTTCATCACGCCGCGAGTTCTCCGCGATCGCATTCCTGATCTTGGCCTCGACCTCGGCCTTGGAGAGCCCGGTCGCCCCGGCCAGACGCGCGGCCTCCGCGGACAGGTCCCGGTCCTTGCCGAACACAGTCGGATCGATCACAACCCGCCGCGCAAACGCGGTGGAGGCGATGAGCCGCCCGCGGCGATCCATGATGTCCCCGCGCGGGGCCAGGTCGTTGCGTGTTGTCGTGCGGGCGACCATCTGCTCGCGGAGATCGGCGCCAGGAGCGAGCTGCAGCTGTGCAACCCTGGCGAACAGCAGGGAGAAGGCGACCGTCGCGCCAGCGACCAGTGCAATCGCCGTGCGGGAGAATCGGGCCTGAGGGGTCTGGGCGGAGAGTGATACCACGGGGCACTCCGGGATGATCCAGCATCGAGAGCGTCGGAAAGTGCGTTCGGCGGGCGGGGAGCGTGCTCAGTTCTGACGGGTCGCGACGCGCTGCGGGTTCTTCTTCGAACCGCCGGAAGAAGACGCCGCGGTCCTCTGCTGCTTGGTCTGGGTACGCTGGGCGAACAGCGGGTCGTAAATGGGCGCAAGGCCCCTGAGCTCCGCCGCGAGCAGCGAGCGGGGGATGTCATTGGTCGCCGGACGCAAAGGCCCCGCAGCGGACGCCACCCGCTCAACCTCCACCGGAGCAACAGCCGAAGCCACGTGCGCCCGCAGATCCCGGAGATTGTCGTCCGCCGCGGCGATCCGGATCCGGGCCTGCGCCGCCTCGCTGCCGGCCTGCAGCCGGGCCTGGCGCTGCGCGAGCACCCCGCATCCGATGACGCCCAACGCAACCACCAATGTCACAAGCTTGGCAAACATGGGGACCTCGGTTCTCAGAATGGCTGGGGCGTGCTCGTCGTCAAAGAGTCGGGCGGTGCTGTCGCACCGCCCGGCTGGAGAGGATCAATGGTCTTTCAGGCAGCCGGGAGCACGAGCTTGGAACCCACACGCAGCGCGTTGGGATTCCGGATGTCCTTGTTGGCCTTCAGGATGTCGTCCATCCGCTTCGAGGAGCCCAGCTGCTTCTGGGCGATCGTGCCCAGGGTGTCGCCCTTCTGAACCGTATAGGAACGGGGGCCGGCCGGCTTCGCGGGCTTGAACTCCGCGATCATCCGGTCCTTGGGCTTGCCCTCGCTCTTGGGAGCGGTGGCGTTGGCGGGCGATTCCTTGCTGCTCGCGCCGGGGGCATCCGGCACGCGGAGGCGGACGCCGACACGCACCTGGCCCTTGTCGCCCATCCGGTCGCCATTGGCCGCCTTGAGCTTCGTCCACAGCTCGCCCTTGCCGTAGTACTTCTTGGCGATGCTGTACGCGCTCTCACCCGAGGCAACCGTGTGCCACCGCTCATCTGAGGCCTTCGCAGGCTTCGTAGCTTCCTCTGCCTTCTTGACCACCGCTTCCGACGTCTTGGCGGTGGGATCCAGCGCGACGGTCGTTGCGTTCAGCGGTTGCTGGGCCTGCGCGTCAAAGCCAGGGCCAAGCGTGGGCCTGGTTTCGTGCATCGCGGCACCGTCCGGCGTCTGGCCGCCAGAAACCGGTCCTCCCGGGAGCAGCGGCGTCGACGAGGGCAGGCCGTTGCTGATGCTCGCGGAGTCCAGGCTCACCATCGGGGGCAGAGTCGTACCCACGGGCATCGGCTCGCCACCACGGTTGGCGATCTGGCTGGTGATCGTGGGGTCCTTCGCGGGGTCCTTGATGACCAGGCCGGCGTTGGGGTCGGTGGGGGCGGGGCCGATCAGCGCGGGCTGGGCGAGCACGCCGCCGCCCGTGCCTTGGTTGATGGTGACGACCGGGCCCGGGGCGGTCTCGTTGGGAGTGGTGGCAACGCCGGTGGGGGCGTCGGTGACGTTGCCGGCGAGCTGGGCCTTGCGGGCCTTGGAGAGGTGGTCGCTGATCAGCACGGTCACGAGCAGGACCAGCGCGAAGCCGACGATGAGGGCGAGTTTGAGTTCACGGGTCACGGCGACAGCATCCTTGCGTAGCGTCGCAGCCCGGGGGCGGGGTGCGACTGCGCCTTTGGGCGTCCTCCGGCCCCGCTTGCATCCATGCGTCGGGAAGTCCGGGGATCGCGACTTGAATCACTCGACGCCGCGGGAGCGGGGCGAGCGGGTATTCCTACAGCGAAAGCCGGACCACGCGCAGTTTGGCGGAGCGTGCCCTCGGGTTTGCCGCGGATTCATTTTCGGTCGGGACGGTCGGCCGACAGGAAAGTTCTTGCGCGCGATTGTTGCCCGTTGCGCGGGACCGGCGCACGATCTCCCCGAACGTTTTCTTGACGGCCCGGTCCTCCAGCGAGTGGAAGGAAACGATCGCCACCCGGGCCCCGGGGCGGAGCCAGGATGGTTTGCCCTGCTCCAGCGCGTCGGCCGCACGGATGACGGCGTCCAGAAGTGCTTGCAGCACACCGAGTTCGTCGTTGACCGCGATCCGCAGGGCCTGGAAAGTCCGGGTGGCCGGGTCTATGGGGCTGTCGCCCTTGGGGATGACGGAGCGGACGACGTCCGCCAGTTGCGCCGTTGTGGTCAGCGGCTGGGTGCGCCGGGCCCGGACGATCGCGCCGGCAATGCGCGATGCGGCCCGGTCTTCTCCCAGTTCCTCGATCAGGCGGGTCAGCTCACGCTCCGGGAGGCTGGCGACCAGGTCCGCAGCGGTCGTGGGGAGGGTGGGGTCGAGGCGCATGTCCAGGGGTGCGTCGTAACGGAACGAGAAGCCCCGGGAGGGGGTGTCCATCTGGTTGCTGGAAAAGCCGAGGTCTGCCAGGACCATGTCGGCGGGCTGGGCGGCGAGCAATCGGGGGGCGTGGGCGAAGTTGGCGTGGTGGGATGTGACGGAGACCTTCGGGGCGGCTGCACTTACGCGTGCGGTCGCCGCCGAGAGGTTGTCCGGGTCGGCGTCGAACAGCGTCACACTCCCGGTGCCCATGGCCTGCGCGATGGTGGACGCGTGCCCGCCCAGCCCGGCGGTGCAATCCACAAAGTGGGACCCGGCGGTCGGGTCCAGCAGTGTGACGACCTCGTGCAGGAGGACGGGGATGTGGGTGGGGGGCGTCAAGGGTTGCAGGGTAAGTGTGGGCGTGGATCTGGCCTTTGAACTGCCGGAGTGAGTCGTGCCGATTATGGAGCGGTGACGGCGGACCGGGACCAATCAGGAAGCATTGATGAACATCGGCAGGCGCTGACGGCGGGCGTGGTGGCGTCCTTTCCGTTTCCTGTGCGTGTCAGTCCTCTGGTGATTGCGCAGGGCACGGTGCCGGCCCAACGCCCTGTCGAGGTGCTGGCGCCGGCGGGTGTTGTCACTCGCCGGCTGGTGCTGCGTGGGGTTACGCCCGCCGATCGGGGCGGCATGGTGGACCTGCTGGAGCGGAGCCGTGCCCATCTGCGGGGGCGCATCAACGTGCATGCGATGTCGGAGCCGAGCGGGGCGGTGTTCGACCGGTTGCTGGCGGCGACCGAGGCGGGCGACACGAATGGCAGGCAGTGGCGGCGGGCTGGGTTCCTGGTGACGGGCCAGCCCGTGGGGATGGTGCACATCCTGCACATCCAGCGGGGCGTTGAGTTCAGCGGCGACGCGGGCTGGTGGGTGGGGCCGGAGTTCTGCGGCAACGGCATTGCGACCGAGATGGTCGGGGCGGCGGTCCACCACGGGCTGCGTGACCTGCCGGTGGGGCTGGGGCTGCACACGATCCGGGCGGCGATTTCACGTTCGAATGAGGCGAGCCAGCGGGTGGCCAGCAAGGCGGGTTTCCGGCGGTGCCCGGGCGTGACGACCAGCGTCGCGGTGGAGGGCGTCGAGGAAGTGCACGAGGTCTGGGAATCCCACGCGGCTGTGTGAGGCGTTGTGGGCGACGCGGCCTGGCTTGGGGCGGGCGGCGTCTGGCGCGTCACAACCAGCAGGGTGGCTCCGGCGAGGAGGAGCCAGAGGACGACCGCCTGCACGAGGGCGCGCCATCCGACTTTCCTGAGCGCGGCGGGTGAGAGGGCGGCGCCGATCAGGAAGAGCGCGAGCTGGAAGCCGAGGCCGGATGCCGTCTTGATTACGCCGCTCGCGGCGTCGAGCTGCGGGGTGAAGGTTCGGATTGCGCTGGCGGCGACGAAGAAGAGGATGAACCAGGGGAAGGGGGCGGGGGCGCCCTTGGCCTGCGGGCTTGCGCTTCCCTGTGCGTTGGAGCGTTTTTCCCACCAGGCGGCGAGGAGGGCGAGGGGCAGGATCCAGATGACGCGTGTGAGCTTGACGACGTTGGCGGTTTCGAGGGCGTGGGCGGGGAGGCTGGCGGCGCGGAGGGAGTCGTCGTAGGCGGCGCCGGCGCCGGCGACGCTGGACATGTCGTGGATGGCGACGCCGGCCCAGAGGCCGAACTGGTGGTCTGTCAGGTGGAGGGCGCGGGCGATGGGGGGGAAGGCGAAGAGGGCGATGGCGTTGAGCACGAACACGGCGCCGGTGGCGATGGCCATGGAGCTGGCGGTGGCGCGGATGGAGGAGCCGATGGCGGCGATGGCGCTGCCGCCGCAGATGGCAGTGCCTCCGGTGATGAGGGTGCTGACTTCGCGCCCGGTGTTCAGGAGTCTCCCCAGGGTGAGGCCGATGAGCACGGCGCCGGCGATGGTGCAGAGGGCGAGGGCGAGGCCGTCCCAGGCGGCGTGGGCGAGGGTGGAGAGGTCCAGGCGCAGGCCCAGGGCGACGATGCAGGCCTGGATGAGGAAGCGGGACGCCTTTTTTCCGGGCTTGTCGAACGCGGTGATGCCGAGGAGTGCGAGGACGATGCCGGCGGCGAGGGCGATGGGCGGGCTTGCCCAGGGTGTGGTGCAGGCGGCGGCGGCGGCGAGGAAGAGGGCCACCTTCCACGCGGGTGTTGCGTGTGGTGGGGCGATGGATTCTCCTTCGTGCGCTCGGGGCTGTGTCTGCACGTCGTACTCTACCCGCCTTGTCGTGGAATCGCGCGTGTCCGCCACAGAGAACCACCGAGCATGCCACCTTCTTCGCCGTTGCCCGCCCGTTTGTCCCTGCCTGCGCCCTCGCCGCTGGCCCGCCACTGGCGGCTTGATCCATCCACCGTGTACCTCAACCACGGCTCGTTCGGCGCGACGCCTGCGCGCGTGCTCGGCGTGCAGTCTGTGTGGCGTGAGCGGCTGGAGAACGACGCGGTGCGCTTCTTTGTCGAGCACCACCAGGGTGTGATGGATGCGGCGCGGCGCGGGTTGGCTGACTTTCTCAGGTGCGGGTGGGATTCGCTCGCGCTTGTTCCCAACGCGACCATGGCCGTCGCGACCGTGTTTGCCCACCTGCGGGACTCGGGTTTCCTGCGCGAGGGTGACGAGGTGCTGGTGCCGGACCACGAGTATCCGGCGTGCCAGAACGCGGCCCGTCTGGCAGCGCGGCAGTGCCGGGCTCACGCCGTGGCGGTTCCCTTGCCGTTCCCGCTGCCCCGGGACGCCAGGGCAGCGGAGAACACGGTCGTCGCGAACGTCCTGGCGCATGCCTCGGGGAAGACGCGGGTGGTGCTGCTGAGCCACGTCACCAGCCCGACGGGGCTGGTGATGCCGGTGGAGCGCATCGTGCACGAGCTGCGTCATCGGCTGGGAGAGGGCGTGCGGATCGTTGTGGACGGGGCGCACGCGGTGGGCTTCGTGGCGGGGCTGTGCCCGGCGGCTCTGGGGTGCGACTATTACACGAGCAACTGTCATAAGTGGCTGTGTTCTCCCAAGGGGTCGGCGTTCCTGTGGGTGCGGGAGGGCTTGCGCGAGGGGTTGCGGCCGCTGGCGTTGTCGAACAGTGCGGAGAGCGGGAGGCCGGGGCGGGCGCAGTTCCTGACGGAGTTTGATTACCTGGGGACGAACGACTGCACGGCGATGTACTGCCTGCCGGACGCCATCCAGGCGATGGGCTCGATGGTTCCGGGCGGGTGGCCGGAGGTGATCAGGACGAACCGTGCGTTGTGCCTGCGGGGGCGGGACCTGCTGTGCGAGCGGCTGGGGATGGTGGCGCCTGCGCCGGACGCGATGGTCGGGTGCATCAGTTCGATGGTGCTGCCGACGGCGCCGGAGAAGGCGGCGGAGCTCCGGAAGCGGCCGTGCCGGTACGGGGATGCGCTGCAGGACATTCTGCTGGACAAGTGGCACATCCAGGTGCCGCTGTGGAACTGGACGCTGAGCACGGGTCGGGTGGTGCGCCTGCTGCGGGTTTCGGCGCAGTTGTACAACAGCGTGGAGCAGTACGAGTACCTGGCGGGGGCGCTGGAGGAAGAGCTTGCGAGGGAGTGAGCTGCGGGGCGTGCTTTTTCCCGGGTTGGGTTGGCGGGTGCTGTGAATGCAGGGCTTTTTGAAGGGCGGCCGGGTCCGAGAACGGCTGTTTTTGATGGTTGCGCTGTGGGGGGTGGACAATGGTCGGGATGGGAAGTAGGACCATGGTCAGCATGGGGAGTGGGCAAGTGTTCGAAGATAGAGTCGGAGGGACGGCGTGCAGAAGAGGGTGCGCTGGTGGGGTGGGGGGCGCTCATGGGGCAACCCTACCACGCGGCGTGAGTGGCGCCAAGGGGGCGAGGGCGCATCGACATGAAGTGTCGCGCGCGGGGGTGGAGTCCGGAATAGAAAAGTGTGTATGTGGTTCGTGTGCGGGCTGAAGGAAGGCTGCTTGTGCTCAGGGAAGCCTCAGCGGTTCCCCGGATCGGCGACGCCTCTCCCTTCGCGTACCGAAGTGCGGATAGCGGTGCGCTGGTACTTCCACGGCAATGTTGATACGGTCAGCCGACGCTGGCAGGAGAGCGTGACGAGTCGCGCCGTCCGCAACTTCAAACCGCCTCGCGCTTTCATGACGGTTGATGCACCACAGAAGTCAGGGGCTCGCAGCACTGTTCCCCAGATGGCGTTGACGTTGTCGCGCGGTGGCACGTTCAGCGCGCCGGGGGCCGTCGAGTTCGTCAAGGTTCGGCTGCTTCGGCGGCGGGACGCACGGAGTATGGAGCATCCAACGCACACGCGGGCGTCCAAGTCAATGCGGGGCGGGCGGGCTGCGGCGGTTCGTGTCATATGGCTGGCGTGGTCCTGGCTGACACGGACTCGGTGTGCGGGAACAAAGCCGTCGCGGGGAGGCCGTCGGTGCGGTGGTTCGTGCTGCGGCACTCGGGAGGCGGTGAACTTGGGTCTGGGTGCGAGATCCACCTAATCGGGTGAGGGGCGGGGGGGTTATGCTGGAATCGGGGTTTGCGCCTTGCGGGCCTGCGTGCGTTCATCGCTTAAGGGGGAGGCCGCTGCATTGACGTCTCTGTGTTCGACCGCGAGGAGGTCCGAATGTCGTACCGCCGTTGCCCGATAGTGGCGTTGTTGGTTGTGTCGGTCCTGATGCTGGTGCTGTGCCCATCGCGCGTGTTCGGGCAGGGGTGTGAGCCGCGGTGGCTGCCGGGCGATGTGGGGCAGCTGGTGCAGGGCGAGGTGCGCGCGTTCGCGACGGTTGATCCTGATGGCCCGGGCCCGCTGCCGGTCTGGCTCATTGCGGGCGGGCGTGATGTGTCCGTGCCTGGGCTGCCCGGGCAGAAGGTGATCGCCTTCGACGGGACGCGGTGGCGCTCCCTGGACAACGGGCCCCGTGACATCAACTCGTATGTGTACGCGATGACGGTGTTCAACAACGAGCTGTACGCCGCGGGTTACTTCTCCTCCATCGACGGCGTGCCGGCGTCGAGCATTGCGCGCTGGAACGGCACGTCCTGGGCGCCGTTGGGGGGCGGAGTCACGGGCGGGTATGTGTACTCTCTGGCGGCTGTGGGCGGGTTCCTGTTCGTTGGCGGGTCGTTCTCGCAGGCCGGGGGCCTTTCGACGCAGAGCGTGGCGCGGTGGGACGGCGGGGGTTGGGCGGCCATCGGCGGCGTGAACGCGGGCGGGTTCGTCCGGGCCCTTGTGGGGTTCCAGGGCTCGCTGTACGCGGGGGGCAGCTTCACTTCGGTGGGCGGGGTTGCGGCTACCAACCTCGCGAGTTACGGTCCCGTCAGCGGTGTGTGGTCTCAGGCGGGCCAGCCCAACGGCGTTGTCACGACGCTCGGGCAGTACACCGGGGACACGATCGCGAGCCCGCGTCTGTTTGTCGGTGGCACGTTCTCCACCATTGGCGGCGTTGCCATACCAACCCTCGCGCGTTATGCCCCCAGTACGAACACGTGGACATCTCTGGGGACGCTCCCGGCGGGGACCCCGTTGCGCCTCCTGGTCCGGAGTACTGGGCTCACCTACCAGCTCTCGGCCATCTTCGGGTCCAGTTCGTCGGGCTACGGCAGGTTCAACATCCTCGACAGTTCGGGCTGGCACACGCTTGGCACGCCCGACGACTTTTCCTGCATGTGCTCCACGGTCTACGGCGGCCAGTACGTGGTCGGCCGCATGGGTCAGTACCCAGAGACTGCCAACCATGTAAAGGCCTGGAACTCGACGGACTGGGTCGGGCTGGGCGAGGGCGCGCCGGGTCAGATTTTCGCGATCACGGCGCTTCCCGGGGGTGATGTGGCTGTTGCCGTGCGTGCGAATTACGGTCTGGGCTCCAGCGCGGGCGTCTATCGGCACCACGTGGGCGGGCATCAGTGGACCTTGCTGGGCGGGCTTTTCACGCCGAGCGGCACCATCGATGATATCCGGGGTTTGGTAGCACTCCCGAACGGCGATGTGGTCGCGGGTGGCTCGTTCGACGGCGCGGGCGGGGTGTCAGCGAGGTTTCTCGCGCGATGGAACGGGTCCGCGTGGTCCGCGATGGGCGCGTTCAACGGCTCGGTCTTGGCTCTCGCGGTGATGCCCAACGGTGATGTGCTCGCGGGGGGTTCGTTCTCCACGATTGATGGCGTCACGTGCGAGGGCATTGCCCGGTGGAACGGTTCAGCCTGGGCACCCGTCGGGGGAGGCGTGAACGGCTCCGTCTACGCGATGCGGGTTCTGTCCAACGGCTCCGTCGTCGTGGTGGGCGCTTTCTCGGCCGCGGGCGGGGTGCCGGCGAACCGGGTCGCGCGGTGGGACGGGGTGTCGTGGTCGGCGTACGGCGCGGGCATCCAGATACCCAACACGAGCTTGCTGGCGGTGGAGGGGTTGGATGATGGGACACTTCTTGTCGGCGGGCAGACGCCCGATGCGTCGGGCCAGAGCTACGTCCCGGTTGCGGCCCGATGGGATGGCTCGGCCTGGAACTCACCCGGTGTGGGGTTCGGGCAGGTTGATGGGTACGCGGTGACTTGCATCACGAAGCTCCCGGACGGCAGCGCTGCGGTTGGCGGCATCTTCACCAACGCGGGCGGGATCGCTGTGCACAGCGTGGCCCGCTGGGACGGCGCCTGGCACGCCATGAGCGCAGAGGGTCTCTCGTACGACGGCGTGTTCACGTCCGGCCTTGTCAGTTCGCTCGCGATGCTCCCGGACGGCACGCTGGCCGCGGGCGGGCTTTTTTCCCACGCCGGCGGCGGGGTTTCCGCGTGCTTTGCGCTCTGGGGGACGCCCGCGGGGTGCTCTGCGTGCGATTCCGTCGACTTCAATCGCGACACGCTGTTCCCGGACATCACTGACATCAACGACTTCCTGAGCGTGTTCGCCGGTGGTCCATGTTCGACGTCTCCGGTGCCCGGCTGCGGTGACATCGACTTCAACAATGACGGCCTGTTTCCGGACACGGCGGACATCGACGCGCTGCTGCGGGTGTTCAGCGGCGGGGCGTGTGAGTAAGCGGAGGAGCGTCTGCCAGAGTTGCTGGGCCACCCCTGGCAGTCTTCGCGCACCTCTCCGGGATGCTGGGGGAAGGGAACTGCTGAGGCGGGAGGTGCGTGGCGGATTCGGGGCGGGCTTGTCGCGCTTTTTTGGGGTGTGATGGCGCGGGGTGGCCGGGGCCGCGGGCAGGGGTGGGGCTGCGGCGGGTGTCTTTCTATGCAGCGGGCGGGGTGCATAATCAGGCGGTGGGGGTGGTGTATTGACAGGTTTTCCGCGGGAAAGCGGTGGGGAAGGGGCTGTGGGCGGGGTGCGGCGCTTGCCCGGGGGCGGGGGGACGGGACAATGTCTGGTCCCGGGGCGTGGCAGGCGGCTCCGCGTGGGTTTGCTGGGGGGGGGTTCTGATCATGCTTGGGACACGTTCGGCCCGGGTGCCGGCTCACACCGGCGGCGTCCTGGTCGCGTAGCCCTGCGCTGGAACTGGCCAGCGCGGGGAACTGTTTTCCGGTGGTCCGAGAGGACTGGTATGCACACACTGCTCAACGGCGCGAACGGGAAGCCGCACCTCCTGCACCATCACCGGGACCAGCAAACGACCAACGCCATGAACGAGCGCATTGACCAGAACTTCGGGGCGGACGTGTTCACGCAGCGGGTGATGCAGCAGCGGCTGCCGAAGGACGTGTTCAAGCGTCTGCAGCGCACGATCCAGCACGGGGAGGCCCTGGACCCTGCGCTGGCGGACGTGGTGGCAGCGGCGATGAAGGACTGGGCCATCGAGCGCGGGTGCACGCACTACACGCACTGGTTCCAGCCTTTGACCGGGCTGACGGCGGAGAAGCACGACGCGTTTTTCACGCCCGACGGGCAGGGCGGGGCGCTCAGCGAGTTCACGGGCAGCGCGCTGGTGCAGGGCGAGCCGGACGCGAGCAGCTTCCCCAGCGGGGGCATCCGGGCGACGTTCGAGGCGCGCGGGTACACGGCGTGGGACTGCACGAGCCCGGTGTTCATCAACCGGGATGCGGGCAGTGCAACGCTGTGCATCCCGACGGCGTTTGTCGCGTGGACGGGCGAGGCGCTGGACCTCAAGACGCCGCTTCTGCGGTCGATGGAGGCGGTGTCGGAGCAGGCGGTGCGGGTGCTCAAGATCTTCGGTGCCGACGAGGGCGTGACGCGGGTGACGGCGACGGCGGGCGTGGAGCAGGAGTACTTCCTGGTGGACCGGGCGCAGTACTTCGAGCGTCCGGACCTGCTGGCGTGCGACCGGACGCTGTTCGGCGCGCGGCCGCCCAAGGGTCAGCAACTGGAGGACCACTACTTCGGCAGCATCCCGACGCGTGTGCTGGGCTTCATGAACGAGGTGGAGCGCGAGCTGTACCGGCTGGGCGTGCCGGTCAAGACGCGGCACAACGAGGTTGCGCCGGGGCAGTTCGAGCTTGCGCCGCTGTTCGAGACGGCGAACATCGCGGCGGACCACCAGATGCTGACGATGGAGACGCTCAAGCGGGTGGCGGCGCGGCACGGGATGCACTGCATCCTGCACGAGAAGCCGTTCGCGGGCATCAACGGGAGCGGGAAGCACCTGAACTGGTCGATCTCGACCAACACGGGCGTGAACCTGCTGGACCCGAGGGACGACACGCACACGAACATGCAGTTCCTGGTGTTCCTGTGCGCGGTGCTGCGTGCGGTGGACGTGCACGCGGACCTGCTGCGGGCGAGCGTGGCGAGCGCGGCCAACGACCACCGGCTGGGGGCGAACGAGGCCCCGCCGGCGATCATGAGCGTGTTCCTGGGCGACATGCTGAGCGATATCGTGAGCCAGCTGGAGAGCGGCAACCCCAAGAGCACGATGAAGGGCGGCCGGCTGGACCTGGGGGCACGCACGCTGCCCCAGATTCCCCGGCACACGGGCGACCGCAACCGCACAAGCCCGTTCGCGTTCACGGGGAACAAGTTCGAGTTCCGGGCCGTGGGCAGCAGCAACAACGTGGCGTGGCCGGCGGCGGTGCTCAACACCATCGTCGCGGACAGCCTTGACCATGTCGCGACGCTGCTCGAGAAGGAGCTGGGTGGGACGACGGACCCGGCGAAGCTCGAGAAGGGCGTGAAGAAGGTGCTGCAGGGGATCGTGAAGCAGCACAAGCGGGTGATCTTCGACGGGGACGGGTACACCAAGCAGTGGCACGAGGATGCCAAGAAGCGCGGGCTGCCCAACTTCCGTGAGAGCGTGGCTGCGCTGGAGCAGATGGCCACGAAGAAGAACATCGACGTGTTCAAGAAGTTCGGCGTGCTTTCCAAGGCGGAGGTTGAGGCGCGTGAGCACATCCACCTGGAGAAGTACATCAAGCAGGTGCTGATCGAGGCGGAGACGGCGGTGCTCATGGCCCAGACGCACGTGCTGGCGGCGGCCATCCGCCACCAGACCGAACTCGCCGAGGCTGTCGCGGCGACCGAGGCGGCGGACGTGGACGCCCAGGACACACGGGCTCACCTTGAGCAGTATGTTGCCCTGGTGGTGCGGCTGCGTGCGGCGATCAAGAAGACCGAGGGTGTCACGGACTTCCACGCGGACGATGTGGAGAAGCACGCCGAGCAGGTGCGCGACAAGGTGCGGCCGGCGATGGGCGAGCTGCGCAAGGTCGTGGACGAGCTTGAGCATCGCACGCCGCGGGACATGTGGCCTTTCCCGACGTACCGCGAGATGCTGTCGATCAAGTAAGAACGGAAGGCTGGCGTTGTACGGTCAACCCCCCAACCCCGCGCGAGTGCGCGGGGTTTTTCGTTTGCTGGGTGGGGTTGTGCCGCATTCGGGGCAAGAAGAGGAAGGTGCAGGCCGGCGCGGTCGTCGCAGAAGAAGTGGCAGGCGCTAGGCACTCGGTCACAGTGTCGGCCAAGCACTACGGGCAGGTGCCGGGAAACGAGTACGGCTTGGCAGCAGGTATCGAAAAGGCGTACCAAAGGGCGCACCATCCGAACCTCCCGGGCGGCACGGGAGCGCTGTTTTCAAGTGGCCCCGCTCGGATTCGAACCGAGGACCAAGCGATTATGAGTCGCCTGCTCTAACCGCTGAGCTACGGGGCCGCGGTCGGGGCAAGGGTACGCGGGCGGGGGTGGATCAGGCGTTGGACTGGCGGCCTTCGATGGCGCAGATGAGGCAGCCCATGGCGAGGATCATCATGTCATCGATGCCGTCGTCGCGGTCCTTGTCGTCGCGGGTGATGGCGACGCCGAGGCGGTAGACGAACCAGTTGAAGTGCTGGCGGAAGGCCGCGGCGTGGGAGCCGTCGTCGCGGATGAGGTCGAACTTCTGGGGGGAGAAGAGGGCGACGTAGTCGATCCAGCGGCGGAGGAAGGCCATGAAGCTGCCGCGTTCGCGGAGGACGGCGAGCTGGGCGCCCTGCGGGGAGAGGATGAGCCACTCGTCGCGGAGGAAGGTGCTCTTGAGGCCCTTGCGTTTCATGATGCCGAGGACGGTGCCGTCGCCGAGGGCGACGGTGTAGGCGGCGGAGAAGTCGATGATCTGCTGGGTGTTGATGCGGAGGAGTTCCTTCTGCATGGACTCGTCGGTGTAGATGCGGATGTCTTCGCGGAGCTTGAAGGCTTTCTGGTTGCAGTAGCCGACGACGGCGCCCTGTTCGTTGTAGATATGGAACGAGGCGCCGAAGAGCTTGAAGACCTTGCGTCGGATGGTGTACTGCTCGCCGGGTGCTGCCTGGGGGGCCATGGGGTGCTCCGGGGTGGGGGTGGGGGAGGTCGCTTTGAGGGGGAGAGGATACCGGGGAATTGTGGGGACTGCAGGTGTCTGGTAGGAAGGGGTTTGGGTTTGCGGAGTGGTTTGAAAGGCAGGTCGGGCGTTTCCCAATACTCTTCTGTCCCGGTGCGCGGTCGGTGGCGCGCGGGCCGGGGACTTGGGAGACGCGGCTCATGACGACCGGCGAGGTGTTTTCGATGGCCCTGGCGGTGCTGGGGGGCGTGGCGCTGGCGGCGGCGTGCGGGCTGCGGGTGTTTGTGCCGATGCTGGTGCTGAGCGTGGCTTCCAAGGCCGGGGTTGTGCCGCTGGGGAGCCAGTTTGCGTGGATTGCGTCCACGCCCGCGCTGGTGTCGTTCAGCGTGGCGAGCGTGCTGGAGGTGACGGCGTTCTACTGGCCGTGGCTGGACCACGTGTTGGACGCGGTGGCGATGCCGTGCTCGATCACGGCGGGGACACTGGCGGTGGCGTCGCAGATCACGCACGCGGATCCGTGGATGTCGTGGGTGGTGGGGATCGTGGCGGGGGGCGGTGCTGCGGGGCTGGTGCAGTCGGGGACGATCCTGCTGCGGGGGCTTTCGCTGGCGACCACGGGGGGGCTGGGGAACCCGGTGGTGGCGACGGCGGAGAACGTGGGTGCGTTGCTGCTGGCGGCGGTGGCGGTGCTGATCCCGGTGATGGCGGTGCTGCTGATGGGGCTGGTGTTGTTCATGGTGCTGTTCACGCTGCACAAGCGCCGTGAGGCTCGGCGTGCGAGGTTGGCGGCGGCGTAGTCCCCTCGGGCAGGCAGATTGGTGGGGGCTCCGGGATGCCGGGGCCTTTTTTCTTGCGCGGGGCGTGTACCGTTCGCACCGTGCCCCGCGCTGCGCAGAACCAGGCTGAGTCGGTCCCGGCGATCATGGCGCCGGTGGTGGCGCGGCGGAATCCACTGACGCGGAGCGTGGCAGGGGTGGTGGGGCTGGTGTTCCTCACGGTGATGCTGGTGCTGTGCGTTGGTTCATTGCCGTGGACGATGGGGCGCGAGGCGGGGGTGGCGAGGTATAACGCGGGCCGGCCCAGCGAGGGGCGGTTTCCGCCGGTGTGGGTGACGCCCAGCGCAGAACAGGCGGGGCGTGTCAATCGGGGTGTGGTGGGGGAGGCGAGGGCTGAGGAGCTGGCGCGGGCGCACGGGATCAGCCGTGCGGAGGTGATGGCGAGCCGGACGTTGCCGGAGGTGCGGGCGCTGTGGCCCCGGACTCTGCTGGGGACGGACGTGCTGGGGCGGAGCATGCTGGTGAGGCTTCTGGCGGGCGGCGGGCTGTCGCTGGCGATCGGACTGGCGGCGGCGGCGTTGTCGGTGTGCATCGGGACGCTGTACGGGGCGGTGGCGGGGTATGCGGGTGGGCGGGTGGACGGGCTGATGATGCGGGTGGTGGACGTTCTGTACGGGCTGCCGTATGTGCTCCTTGTGGTGCTGCTGGCGGTAGCGAGCGACGCGGTGGTGGGCGAGTATGTGTCGCGGCAGCGTGAGCGGGCGGGGGTGGTGCGGGAGCTTGCGCGGGCGGCGATGGTGGCGGAGCAGCCGGGTGCGTATGCGGCGGGGGGGCCGACGCGGTCGCAGGTGCTGGCGCACCTGGCTGCGCATGAGGCGGCGCGGAAGGGGTGGGAGCGGGCGGCGTTCGAGCGGGTGCCGCCCCGGGAGATGGGTGAGGGTGCACGGACGGTGCTGGACCTGATGACGCTTCTGGTGGCGATCGGCGGCGTGTCGTGGCTGACGATGGCGCGGGTGATCCGTGGGCAGGTGCTGAGCCTGCGTCAGCAGGCGTTTGTGGAGGCTGCGCGGGCGCTGGGGTTGCCGCCGTGGCGGATCTTCGCGAGGCACTTGCTTCCGAACCTTGTGGGGCCGATCGTGGTGTACGCGACGCTGACGGTGCCGCAGGCGGTGCTGCAGGAGAGTTTCCTGTCGTTCCTGGGGATCGGGGTGAAGCCGCCGCTGCCGAGCTGGGGGAACCTTGCGGCGGCGGGGCTTTCGGAGCTCAACCAGTACGAGAGCAACTGGTGGTTGCTGGTGTTCCCGTGCCTGCTGCTGGGGTTGACGCTGCTGGCGCTCAGCTTCCTTGGGGAGGCGTTGCGGGAGGCGATGGATCCGAAGCGGCGGTAGTGCATGGGTGAAGCGCGGACAGATCCGGTCGGGGAGGCCCTGCTGAGCGTGCGGGACCTGGCGGTGTCGTTCGCGAATCCGGGTGGTCCACGGGTGCAGGCGGTGGACGGGGTTTCGTTCACGGTGTACCCGGGGCAGACGCTGGCGGTGGTGGGTGAGTCCGGGAGCGGGAAGAGCGTGAGCGCACTGGCGGTGATGGGGCTGTTGCCGTCTGCGCGGGTGGACCGGGGATCGGCGGTGCTGCGGTGCAAGGACGGGGGGGGCGTGGACCTGCTGCGCGCGGGGGCGGCGGGGCTGCGGGCGCTGCGTGGGGATCAGGTGTCGATGATCTTCCAGGAGCCGATGACGAGCCTGAACCCGGTGGAGCAGGTGGGGGAGCAGGTGGTGGAGGCGGTGCGTCTGCACCGGCGGGTGACGCGTGCGGAGGCGGCGGCGGTGGCGGTGGGGGCGATGCGGGACGTGGGGATCCGGGAGCCGGAGCGGAAGTTCCGGCAGTACCCGCACGAGTTTTCGGGGGGGATGCGGCAGCGGATCATGATCGCGGTTGCGCTGGCGTGCCGGCCGCGGCTGCTGTTCGCGGATGAGCCGACGACGGCGTTGGACGTGACGATCCAGGCGCAGGTGCTGGACCTTATCGGTTCGCTGCGGCGGGAGAGGGAGCTTGGGGTGGTGCTGATCACGCACGACCTGGGCGTGGTGGCGCAGCACGCGGACGTGGTGTGCGTGATGTACGGGGGGCGGGTGGTGGAGTATGCGCGGGTGGGGGACGTGTTTGCGGCGCCTTTGCATCCGTATACGAGGGGGCTGCTGGCCTGCATTCCGCGGATGGATGCGAGGCGGGAGCGTCTGGCGACGGTGCGGGAGTTTGTGGAGCGGGCGGGGGAGTTTGAGGCGCACGGGGGCGGGCTGGTGCCGTGGTGGCCGTGGCGCGAGGGGCATCTGGGGCCGGGGTACGGGCTGGTGGAGGCGGCTGCGGGGCGGTGGGTGGGGGCGTTTGGGTGCGGCGAGGGGGGGGCGCCCGATATCCGGTATGTGCGGCCGGCGCGGGCAGGGGCAGCGGCGGGGGGGGCCGTACGCTGACGCGTGAGGATTCTTGTCATCGCTGACAGCGTGTTTGCGTCGCGGGAGCGGACGCTGCTTGCGCGCCTGGAGATCGGTCTGGCGGATGAGGGGGAGAGCGTGCTGCAGGCGCTGCCCCGGCAGGTGCTGGCGACGCTGGAGCCCGGGGTGTTTGCGAGGTCTCTGGCCTACTCGACGCGGACTTTTTTTCTGACGCGTCGCCTGGCGGTGCGTCGGCTGGCGCAGAGCGTGCGGGACATTCTGCGTGACGAGGTAGGGGGGATCGACGTGGTCCACGTGTTCGGCGGGAGCGCGTGGGGGCTGGCGGGGGAGCTTGCGGGGGAGCTGAAGGCGGCGCTGGCGGTGGAGGTGTGGCGGTTTGGGCTGTGCGAGCGGGCGGCGCGGGAGTGGGACTTCGGGGGCGGGAGTGCGCCCGCGCTGTTTGCGCCGGACGCGGTGACGGAGCGGGAGCTGCGGCGGCTGGCGCCGCGTGCGCAGGTCTTTGCGGCGCCGTGGGGCGTGCTGCCGGCGGACGCAAGGGAGGTTCTGCTTCCGGAGCGGGCGGTGTCGGTGATGATGGTGGGGACTGGGCGGGACGGCGCGGCGTTCGCGGCGGCGCTGGGGGGTGTGGTGGCGGCGGCGAAGGGGACGCCGGACCTGCTCATCTTCTGCGATGCGGACGCGGCGCGGCGGGCGGACTTGTGGAAGGTGGCGAGGAAGCTGGGGGTGCTGGACCGGTTGTCGCTGATCGAAGACCTGGAGGCGCGTCGGGATCTTGTGCTGGAGGGCGACGTGCTGGTGCACCCGGAGGCAGCGGGTGAGCAGCGGAGCCTGCTGATGGAGGCGATGGCGAGGGCGATACCTGTGGTGGCGGCGCGGGATCCCCGGGTGAGTGTGCTGGTGGAGGGGACGACGGCGCGGCTGGTGGCGGGGGAGCAGGCGGGGCAGTGGGAGGCGGCGCTGCGGGGCCTGCTGACGGACGTGGCGGGCGCGCGAGCGCTGGGGGCTTCGGCGCGGGGGGTGGTGCGTGAGCAGCGGCGGGCGAGCGCGCATGTGAAGGCGGTGCTGTCTGGGTACGGGTCGCTGGTGGCGACCCGATCGGGGCAGGCGAAGGTCTGATATCCGGCGGGGGTGAGCGGGCTGGGCTGCATAACCGGAACAACCGGGCCCGGCTCGCATCAAAATAGCTTGATTCTCTGCAGTCATCGGGGAGGATGGACGGGCGCGGCGGCCGGCCGTCAGGTCCCCGGAGTGCACTGACGCTTGCGCGCAGAAGGAGTCTGGTATGTTCTTGATCGCATCGGTGGTGTCGATGGGTGTGCTGGCGGCCTTGCCTCGCGAGGCGGAGAACGTTGAGGCGGAGCCCGCGGCGGCGCAGGGGCGGATGTACCCGATCCAGCGGACGGGGACCTACGTGTTCGGGCGGAATGGTCGCGACTGGGTGAGCCGGCCGATGATCGGCCCTGGGCCCACGCGGCCTGTGCACAGCTGCGAGAACCCGGGGCCGGCGGCGTACGGCGCGGGTGAGTTTGATCATCAGCGGATCGTGGTCCGGGTGGGGCAGCAGCTCATCACGATCTCGCCGTGGCAGCGGATCGAGATGCCGGGCCTGCACTGGCTGGAGCGCGAACGGATCCTGTGGCTCAAGGCGCACAACTACTGCTCTGGGGTGCGGACGTTCCGGAACGACGCGTACTACCGGCCGGAGCCTGAGAGGCCGGGGCACGGTCCCTGGCACGACCCGGGGCATGAGCGGCCTGTGCGTGAGCGTCCGGCGGATGCTCCGGCGGGCGGCGGGATGCTCGGGGATGACGTGGTGACGATGGCGGGATCTCCGGCGCCTGCGCGGATCGAGCCGCGGGCGGTGATCCGTCTGCCCGACGACGCGCCGCGGTTCCGCGGCAGGATGCGGGTGATGGCGCCGCGGGTGGAGACCTACCAGGTGTGCAGCGAACGGCCGGGCGTGGCCACCGTGCGGGGCGAGTGGAGCGACGGTTCGGTGATCCGTGTGCTGCCGAAGGCGGACATGCAGGCGCCGGCGACGGCGCAGGCGACGGTTCACGGCGTGACTGCCACGAGGTCGGTCCGGCCG
Organism: Phycisphaerales bacterium; assembly: GCA_046350475.1. Taxonomy (GTDB): domain Bacteria; phylum Planctomycetota; class Phycisphaerae; order Phycisphaerales; family UBA1924; genus BJHL01. Next base: position 2,060,058 of record JAXMAJ010000001.1, read on the forward strand.
GCGTCGGCGGAGGCTTCGGGCGCGGCTCAGAAGGCTGCGGAGGGAAGGCCGGCTGAGAAGGTGGCCGCGGCTTCCTGATACCTGGTTCCATGTTGGTCCATTGCGCAGCCGCGTCCTTGTCCCAGGGCGCGGCTGCGTTGTTTCTGGAGGTGCTAGCATCGCCCGGTGGACACACCTCTCCAACGACCTCGGTGGCTGCGGTACTTGTTGCACTTTCCGTGCGCGGCGGCGTGCTTGTACCTGCTGGTCGCGTGGCGGGGGGTCTTTCCGGTGGCGCTGTGGGTGGTGCTTTTCTATGCGGTGGTGCTGGGCGGGTGGATGGGTGCTTCGCTGGCTTCGCAGCAGGTGCTGGGCGCTGTGCTGGCGGGGAAGCGGACGGGCATGGACCCTTGGATGCAGGTGCTGCTCACGGTCCTGTGGAGCATCGCGAACCTGGTTGTGATTGGCGGTCTGGCGGTGGTGTTCACGCTGGCTTTGCGGGCTCCCGCGTGAGGCGGGACGCGGGTGGGGCGGTGGGCGGGCACCCTATCATCAGCCGCACGGATGCCCGCCGACTCGCTCATAGCCGACCTGCTTGCGCCCGCCGGCGTTGTCGCCGGGGTGATGGGTGATGGCTTTGAGGTGCGTCCGCAGCAGCGGCGGATGGCGGAGGGCGTGGCGCGGGCGATGGACACGGCGTCGCACCTGCTGGTGGAGGCGGGGACGGGGACGGGGAAGAGCTTTGCGTACCTGCTGCCTGCGGCGCTGCGGGCGGCGGTGTACGGCGAGGTGGTGGTGATCAGCACGCACACGATTTCGCTGCAGGAGCAGCTCGTGCAGAAGGACCTGCCGCTGATCCAGGGCGTGATCGCGCGGCTGGCGGCGCAGGGCGCATTGCCGCCCGCGCAGACGCCGACGGGGGAGCACGCGGCGGTCAAGAGCGTGCTGGTGAAGGGGCGTGGCAACTACGTGAGTGTGCGTCGGCTGAGGCTGGCGAGCGAGCGTCAGGACCGTCTCTTCGCGGACCCGGCGGCGCGGCGGAGCCTGCACGTGATCGAGGACTGGGCGCTGTCGACGCTGGACGGCACGCTGAGCACGCTCCCGGCGGTCGAGCGGATGGGCGTGTGGGACAAGGTGCAGAGCGACAGCGGGAACTGCATGGGGAAGAAGTGCCCGAACCATGCGCAGTGCTTCTTCCAGAGGGCGCGGGGCGAGATGGACGGGGCGAACATCCTGGTGTGCAACCACGCGCTGTTCTTCAGCGACCTGGCGCTGCGGTCGCAGGACGTGGGGTTCCTGCCGGCGTACAAGCACGTGATCTTCGACGAGGCGCACAACGTGGAGGAGGTGGCGGGCGAACACTTCGGCGTGGCGTTGTCGGAGGGGCGGGTGCAGCACCTGCTGTCGACGCTGTACTCGGGGCGTTCGGGGAAGGGGTACTTGCCGCAGCTTTCGCTGTCGGGCGGCGACACGGAGGCGGTGTCGCGGGCGCTGGGGCTTGTGGACCGGGCGTCCTCGGCGGCGCGGGCGTTCTTTGACGACCTGCTGCGGGTGGTGCAGGGGGGCGGGGGCGAGGGGGGCGAGGGGGGTGTGGGCGGCGCGGGGGGGCGGTCGTGGGTGGATCGGCCTCAGCGCGCCGAGCCGGAGCCGGCGATGGTGCGGATCCGGCGTTCGGGGGCGGTGCAGAACATGCTGACGCCGGCGTTCCGCGAGCTGTCGATGCGGCTGCGGTTGCTCAAGGAGCAGGCGAAGCAGGAGGCGGACCGGTACGAGATCAACGCGTACATCCAGCGTTGCGACATGATCGCCTCGGACGCGGAGACGCTGGTGAGCCATGCGCTGCAGGGGTACGCGTACTGGGCGGAGGCGTCGGGGGGGGGAGAGGGGGACGCGGGTTCGGGCCGGCGGTTGACGCTGGCGTGCGGGCCGGTGGAGGTGGGGCCCCTGCTGAAGGAGCGGCTCTTCACGCGGGAGCACAGCGTGGTGCTGACGAGCGCGACGCTGGCGACGCGGACGACGCGGGAGGATGAGCCGACGGAGCGGCACGAGACGGCGTTTGCGCACGCGATGCAGCGGCTGGGGTGCGAGGGGGCGGCGGCGATGCAGCTGGGGAGCCCGTTTGATTACGCGCGGCAGGTGGAGTGCTTTGTCGACCTGCGGGAGCGGGTTGCGCTGGCGGGGCGGCGGATCGAGCGGGACGAGGACGTGTTTGCATGGGAGGCGCCGGCGCAGCCGAGGCATGCGGGGCGTGCGGGCGCGCACAACGAGGGCGACCGGATCGCGGCGCTCATCCTGGATCATGTGCGGGCGACGGGGGGCGGGGCGTTCGTGCTGTTCACCTCGTTTGCGATGCTGCGGAAGTGCGCGACGCTGCTGGCGGAGCCGCTCATTGATCTTCGGCTGCCGCTGCTGGCGCAGGGGCGCGACGGTTCACGGACGCTGATCCTGCAGCGGTTCCGGGAGGACCCGCGGAGCGTGCTTTTCGGGGCTGCGTCGTTCTGGCAGGGGGTGGACGTGCGGGGGCAGGGCTTGCGGAATGTGGTGATCACGAAGCTGCCGTTTGACCCGCCGGACCGGCCCTTGACGCAGGCGAGGCTGGAGCTGATCGAGCAGCGGGGGGGGAACCCTTTCATGGAGGAGAGCCTGCCGCGGGCGGTGATCCGTTTCAAGCAGGGGTTCGGGCGGCTGGTCCGCTCGGCCGAAGACCATGGGCGGGTTGCGGTGCTGGACCCGCGTGTGGTGACGGCGAGGTATGGGCGTCTGTTCCTGGAGTCGCTTCCCCCGGGCGTTGAGCCGAAGGTGCTGCGGGACGGGCTCAGCTAGGGTGCGGTTTCCTGGGCGGGCGTGCGGGGGGTCGGGCTCGCCGGCGTGACGGGCCAGACGGCGCGGCAGGTGGGGCATTGGACACGGTGTTGAGGGTCGGGCTGGGATCCCTTGAGGTTTTCTCCGCACGCGGGGCAGAGGGACCGCTTGGTCAGGGCCTTGGCGGTGACGCTGCAGAGGGAAGCGGTGCGGCCGGTCCAGGTGCGGACGATGAGGACGGGGACGAGCATTATCCAGTACACGGCGAAGAAGAGGCCGAGGAGTTTGAGCCAGCCTGCGGAGGTTGTGAGGGAGGGGAGGCTCCGGAAGGACGGGGACGCGGCGAGCGTGAAGGCGCAGAGGCCCAGGGGGATCAGCAGCAGCGTGCAGAGCAGGACGCGGCGGAGGAGCGTGGCACGCCGGACGGCGCGGCGGACGTGCTCGTCGCACTTCCAGGAGGAGGGCGGGGCGATGCCGTGCAGGCGGCCGTTGGCGTCCATGACGGTGGCGGGGGCGAAGCGCAGGCCCAGGATGACGGACCGCGGGGTGACGGCGCCTGCCGGTCTTGCGGGTGGGGCGGTGCCGAGGCGTGCGTCGAGCCAGGCGGCGCCGCACTCGGGGCACACGATGCAGGTGTCCGGGGCCGGGGCGAGCTGGTCGAGCAGGTACGCGCAGGCGGCGCAGCGGCGATCGGCGAGCAGGGCGCGTGTCACCATGGGGGCGCGGCGGCGTTTGAGGATTGCGCCGTAGATGAAGATGCAGGTGAGGGTTGTCAGTGTGGGGATGATCCACGCGGGGAGGCCGTAGCTTCGGATGACGGTTGCGCCGAGGAAGACGGCGCCCATGTTGATGATGGTGAGCGCGGCGACGAACAGGATGCGTGCCCAGCGGGGCACGCTCTGGTTGGTCATGGCGGCGAGGCGGACGGAGAGTTCGGCGCGGCCGGGGTCGCGCGCGAGTTCCTCCTTGGTCCAGTGGTCCCCCTTCGTCGGGTTGTAGACCTGGAACGGCTGTTGGCGGTCGTCGAGGGTGGGGGGTTCGGGCATGGGTGGATTGGTCTGGGCCGGGGAGGGGATTGGTGGTTCGGCTGGGGGGGGGGGGATGATCCCTCTTGATGGTGGTGTCGGAACCTTGATTGTTCGGGAGATACTAGGTATCTTCTCCGTCTACTCTTGCCCCGTGCCACGCCAGGAGATTCCCATGCTCGGTCGCGTCTTCAAAGCCTACGACATCCGGGGTACGTACCCGGATCTTCTGACGGACCAGATGGCGTGGCAGATAGGGTACGGTACGAGCAAGTTCCTGCGGGCGGACGCGGAGGCGGCGGGGGATACGACGCCGATGATGCGGAACATCGTGGTGGGGCGTGACATGCGGCAGTCGAGCCCTTCGCTCACGAAAAACCTGATCCAGGGGGTCAATGACCAGGGCGGGGACGTGATCGACATCGGGTTGTGCGACACGTCGATGATCTACTTTGCCGTGAACCACCTGGACTGCGCGGGCGGGGTGATGGTGACGGCGAGCCACAACCCGCCGCAGTACAACGGGTTCAAGATCAGCAAGCGTCTGGCGAAGCCTGTGGGGGAGGCGACGGGCCTTGCGGACATCCGCAAGAACGCGGCGATGGTGGACAAGCTCACGATGGTGAAGCAGAGCGGGCGGGTGGAGCAGCGGGACCTGTGGGCGGCGTACGCGAAGCACGTGCGGTCGTTCCTGGACCTTGGGGCCGAGAAGCTGAAGATCGTGATCGACGCGAGCAACGGGATGGCGGGGACGATGATCCCGAAGGTGTTCGGGAAGCTGAGCCCGCTGGGCGCGGTGCCCGGGCTGACGATCGTGGAGGTGAACTTCGAGAACACGAAGGGCGTGTTCGCGCATGAGCCGAACCCGCTGGTGGCGGCGAACCTGCGGCAGGTGCAGGAGGCGGTGGTGCGTGAGAAGGCGGACATGGGTTTCTGCTACGACGGGGACGCGGACCGCTGCATGGTGATCGACGAGAAGGGCCGGGCGGTGGGGTGCGACATCCTGACGGCGCTGATGGCGGGGTACTTCCTGAAGAAGAACAAGGGCGGGACGGTGGTGTACGACCTGCGGAGCAGCAAGGCGGTGCCGGAGGAGGCGGTGCGTGCGGGCGGGAAGGCGGTGCGTGGGCGTGTGGGGCACGTGTTCCTGAAGCAGGCGATGGCGGACAACGGGGCGGTGTTCGGGGGGGAGCTGTCCGGGCACTTCTACTTCCGGAACAACTTCAACGCGGACAGCGGGGCGATCGCGATGTGCACGGTGCTGACGATCGCGGCGAAGACGGGCAAACGTCTTTCGACGCTGGTGGAGCCGATCGCGCGGTACGCGCAGAGCGGGGAGATCAACTTCCAGATCGAGGACAAGGACGGGGCGATCTCGAAGCTGAAGCAGATGTTCGAGAAGCACGACGACACGCTGATGGACGAGCTGGACGGCGTGACGATCGACTGCTGGGGGCGTGAGCACTGGTGGTGCAACGTGCGGAAGAGCAACACGGAGCCGCTGCTGCGTCTCAACTGCGAGGCCAGGGACCGCAAGACGCTGGAGAAGGCCCTGGCGAGGATCACGCCGCTGCTGGGGAGGCAGGTGGATCACTAGGCGGCGTCGGGGCGGCCCCCTTCGTCCTTCGCGCGTCGGCTGCCGTTTCGGGCGTTCTGGAGTTCCGGTCTTCAGGCGATGTTCCGCTCATGACCGTTACCGACTTCCTCCAACACTGGGCCCTGACGGAGAACCCTTTCCGGGGCGAGGAGGCGCGTTCGGACGCGGTGTTCGCGAAGATGGCGATGCCGGGGGCGCGCCCGGTGCAGGTGACGAGCGTGGAGAAGCCGGGGCTGACGATCGCGCACAGCGAGTTTGTGTGCTACCACTCCGAGTTCGACAAGATCATGGGCGACCTGCGGCGGCCGAGCAGCGCGGTGGTGTTCGGGGAGAAGGGGTCCGGCAAGACGGCGATCCGGCTGCAGATCAGCCGGCGGATCAGCGAGCACAACGTGGCGAACCCGGGCGCGAAGGTGCTGCTGGTGCCGTACGACGACCTCAACCCGTACCTGGACCGGCTGCACGAGCGGATCGGCGGGAAGACGTACCTGGAGAGCCTGCAGCGGACGCGGCTGGTGGATCACATGGACGCTGTGCTGCACACGATTGTGCCGCGGCTGGTGGACGCGCTGCTGGGGCACGTGTTCCAGGGCGACGTGTTCGAGATGCCGGCGGACGCCAAGAAGAGCGTGCGGAAGCTGGACCGGATGATGCGGCGGGAGCTGCTGCTGCTGCAGGCGCTGTACGACCGCCCGGAGCACGCGTGGGAGCGGACGTACGCGCTGCGGAGGCGGCTTGGGATCTGGCCGGCGGCGAGCATCATCGGCGGGAACATCTTCGTCTATCTGACGCCGGTGGTGATCGGCGCGATGCTGCTGATCGAGCGGTATTACCCGCCGCCGAACCTGCCCCGGGACTGGGTGGACCTCTTTTTCCTTGGGATGCTGGCCATCTATGCGGCGGTGGTGATGAAGTTCGTGGTGTGGGACCGGGTCTCGCTGCTGCGGACGGCCCACAAGGTGCGGAAGCAGGTGCGGGTGCTGGCGCGGGGGGACATTTCCTACGCCAAGAGCCTGCGGCTGCTCCCCAGTTCGCTGCGTGACGCGGCGAACCTGCCCTTGACGGAGGCGGACACGCCGCGGTACGCGTGCTTTGACCGGCTCCGGCGGCTGCTGCGGTGTTTCGGGTACACGGGGATCGTGGTGGTGGTGGACCGGATGGACGAGCCGACGCTGGTGGCGGGCGACCCGGACCGGATGAAGGCGGTGGTGTGGCCGCTGCTCAACAACAAGTTCCTGCAGCAGGAGGGGATCGGGATCAAGCTGCTGCTGCCGATGGAACTCCAGCATGCGCTTCTGCGGGAGAGCAACGCGTTCTTCCAGGAGGCGAGGCTGGACAAGCAGCACCTGGTGGAGAACCTGGCGTGGACGGGGCAGATGCTGTACGACCTGTGCGAGAGCCGGCTCAACGCGTGCCGGCTGCCGGACGCGGGGCACCTGCCGCTGTTGGACCTGTTTGCGGAGGACGTCACGCAGCACGATCTGCTGGACGCGTTCGACAAGGTGCGTCAGCCCCGGGACGCGTTCAAGCTGCTGTACCGGTGCATGAACGAGCACTGCGCAGGGTTTACGAAGAGCCAGAGTGAGTGGCGGGTGCCGCGTTCGGTGCTGATGTCGGTGGTCAAGAGCGAGACGGCGCGGGTGCAGCAGGTGCTGCGGGGTATCCGGCCGGCGTAGGGGCTGAGCCGGGGATCCTGGAGAGGGATTTGGGGTGTGGGTGGGGGATCCCGGGGGTCGGCCTGATCCTGGGGCGTGCACGCGCCGCTCCGATCTGGTATACTGGGCGTATGTCTCAGATGCCCCCTGAACCGTCCAGCCCGACCACACCCCCTGCGCCCCCCACCCAGCCCGGTGCGGTGCCGGGAGAAACCACTGTTTCTGCTGATGAGATCGAGAAGGGCAAGGTGCTCGCGATTCTGGGGTACATCATTTGGATCATCGCGCTGGTCCCCCTGATCCAGAAGGACAATCGGTTCAGCCTTTACCACGCGAAGCAGGTGCTGACGGCGTTCATCTGCCTGATTCCCCTGTTCCTGCTCAGCTTCATCCCGTTGCTGGGCTGTTTCATCTGGATTGCGGCCATGGTTTGCGTCCTGGGCTGCATCATCATGGGGATCATCAACTGCGTCAACCACCGGATGGCTCCGCTGCCGGTGATCGGCAAGTTTGGTGAGCAGTGGTTCAAGGGCATTCAGGTGCAAGCGGCGCCGGGCAATCCCAAGTAATTGGGTGCCATGACCGACCAGCCGCCTCCCTTCCCCAACCAGCCACCTCCGTTGCCCCGGGCCGATCCCGTGGGGTCTGCGCCGCCGGTGTTCCCGGTGGGGGTTCCTGTGGCCGCGCCCGGGCCGGACGGGCTGGCGATTGCTTCGCTGGTGCTGGGCATCCTTGGGCTTCCGCTGGTGTGCTGCACGGCGTGCGTGGCGATTCCCGTGAGCCTGACGGGGCTTGTGCTGGGGATCATTTCCAAGTCGCGTGACGGGGTGCGCACGGCGGGCATCGTGGTGTGCTCGGCGGCGATTGCGTTGTCGCTGGTCTGGTCGGTCTTGTCGATGCTGATCGGGATGGCCAGCGCCATGAGCAAGTAGCGGTTCGCCTGTGGAGTCGGGGCACCGAATGATGTGCTCGTGCAGAGCGAGCGGTACGACATCGTGGTCGTCGGCGCCGGGGCGGCGGGGCTCTTTGCTGCCATTGCGGCGGCGCGCGCGGGGCCGGGCCTGCGTGTTCTGGCGGTGGATGGGGCGAGGTCCCTGGGCGCCAAGGTGCTGGTGGCGGGCGGGGGGCGCTGCAACGTGACGCACTTCCGGGTGGACGAGGGTGCGTACGCAGGTTCGTCGCCGCATGCGATCAGGAAGGTGCTGAGGCAGTTCACGGTGGAGGACACCGTGGCTTTCTTTGCCGGGCGGGGGGTAGAGCTCAAGCGGGAGGAGACGGGGAAGCTGTTCCCGACGACGGACGATGCGCGGACGGTGCTGGACGCGCTTTTGGGGGCGGCCCGGGACGGGGGCGTGGAGTTGCGGCACCCGTGGCGTGTGGGGGCAGTGGAGCGGGCGGGAGGGGAGTTTGTGGTGCGTGGCGGGGAGGGCGGGAGCGTCCGCGCGGGGCGGGTCGTCATCGCCACGGGAGGGAAGGCACTGCCGAAGACGGGGTCCGACGGCTTGGGGTATGGGATGGTGCGGACGCTGGGCCACACGGTGACGCCTGCGGACGCGGAGGGCGGGCCATTCCCTGCGCTTGTGCCGCTGCTGCTGGAAAAAGGTCACTGGCTGACGGGGCTATCGGGGATCACGCTGGAGGCTCGGCTGGAGTTGAGGTCGGCCACCGGGAAGCGGCTGCGAGCGTTCACGGGGTCAACGCTGATCACGCACGTGGGGCTTTCGGGGCCGGCGGTGCTGGACATGAGCCGGTATTACACGGCGGGCGTGAGGGGGGACCCGGGGGCGGTGCTGTGCCTGTCCGTGTTGCCGGGGGAGACGGCGGAGGCTCTGCGGCAGGGCTTTGAGCGGCATGCGCAGCAGTCGCTGCTGCGGTTCTTGTGCGGGCGTGGTCTGCCGGAGCGGCTGGCGCGGGGTGTGTGCGGCGCTGCGGGTACCGAGGCCGGGGGGATCGTGCGGGGGCTGTCGCGTGAACAGCGGGGCGCTCTTGTCGAAGCGCTCACGTCGCTGGCGCTGCCGATCACGGGGGATCGGGGCTGGCTCTTTGCCGAGGTGACGGCGGGCGGGGTGCCGCTTTCGGAGGTACGTCTGGAGACGATGGAGAGCCGCGTGTGCCCGGGGTTGCACCTGTGCGGCGAGGTGCTGGACGTGGACGGGCGGATCGGCGGGTTCAACTTTCAGTGGGCGTGGGCGAGCGGGCACGTGGCCGGCTGCGGGGCGGCGGGGTAGGGGCCGGGAGCGGTCTACTTGCCTTCGAGTTCGGCGGCGAGTTTTTCGGCGTCTTTGTCGCCCAGGAACTGGGCGCGTTTGGCGTATTCCAGGGCTTTGGTTTTGTCGGCTGCGCGGCCGAACCAGCGTGCGGCCTCCAGGGCCCATTCGGGCTTGTCTGGGAAGCGGTCTGAGACTTTGGCGTACTGGGCGGCGGCGTCGGCGGGGCGTTTGAGGAGGCCGAAGCACTCGCCGATGAGGGGCATGACGCCGGGGGTGGTCTTCGTGGATTCGTCGAGGCCGACGAGGAGCTGGAGGGCGGCGTCGGGCTTGCCGTCGCGTTTGAGCGCGCGGGCTTCGATGATGCGCCAGTTGAGGTTGTCGGGCTCGAGCTCGCGGGCCTTGGCGATGTTCTTGAGGGCGGGGCCGACGGAGTTCTCGCGGAGGAGGACCTCGGCGAGGGAGCCCCAGGCGACGGCGAGGTCTGGCTTTGCGCCGGCGGCGAGCATGAGGTTCTTCTTGGCCTCGCTGAACTCGTTGCGCTTCATCTGGACCTGGGCGAGGAAGAGGGAGGGCTGCCAGTCGTTCTTGCGGGCGGCCTGGGCGGCCTGGTAGTGCTCCTCGGCTCTGTCGAGTCTGCCCGCGTCGTTGGCGACGGTGCCCGCGGCCATCTCGATTTCGGGCTCGCGGGGCCCGATGGCGAGGGCTTTCTCGAAGTTTGCGTAGGCCTCGGCGCTCTTGCGCTGTATGGCGAGGATTTCGCCCAGCTGGAGGTAAAGGACTTGCTCTTCGGGGTATTGCTTGACGGCTTCGTTCAGGACGGCTTCGGCCTTGCCCCATTCCTGGCTGTTGCGGAGGGGGAGCACGGCGCTCAGGATGCCGTCGATCTTGTCGGCGGGTGCGGGGGGCGTGGCGCTGGAGGGGGCCTGGTTGGCGGGCGGGTTGGCGGGCGGGTTGGCGGGAGCGCTGGTTTGGGTGGGTGCAGGGGCTGTGGGGCCGGGCGGGGCGACGAGGGCGGGTTTGCGTGTGGCGGCGAATACCGCGTACATGACGCCCAGGAGGATTGCAGCGGCGATGACGCCCAGGAGGACGATGGCGACGCGGCCTGACCTGCGGGATTGGGGGCGGGTGCGGTTCATGGGGGCATTGTTGCGGGACGAGGGTGGGGCGGTGGGCGTGCTTTGTGCGGGTACTCCAATATCGGCACACCTATCATGGCCCCAGCATGGATTCGCACGCTTCCCCACCGCCTTCTGCGCCTCTTCCCCCCTCCTATAAGCCCTCGGAGCACGAGTCGGTTGCGTGGGGTCGGTGGGTCGAAGCCGGTGCGTTTCATGCGGAACCGGGGCGGGTGCTGTCCGGGGAGAAGCGGGCGTACGCGGTGCTGATTCCGCCGCCCAACGTGACGGCGCGGCTGCACCTGGGCCATGCGCTCAACAACACGCTGCAGGACATTCTTGTGCGGGCCCACCGCATGATGGGTGACGAGACGATGTGGATGCCGGGGACGGACCACGCGGGCATCGCGACCCAGGCGGTGGTGGAGAAGCGTCTGCGGAACAGCGGGCAGCTGACCGGGCCCTTGCGCACGAGCATGAGGCGTGAGGAGTTTGTCGCCAAAGCGCAGGAGTTCAAGGACGAGTACGAGGCGGAGATCACGAACCAGCTGAAGCGGATGGGCTGTTCGTGCGACTACGACCGGCAGCGGTTCACGATGGACGACCAGTGTGCGGCTGCGGTGCGGGAGGCTTTCTTCCGGTTGTTCAGGGACGGGCTGATCTACCGGGGCAAGCGTCTGGTGAACTGGGACTGCGTGCTTCAGACGGCGGTGGCGGACGACGAGACGTATGACGAGGAGGTGGACGGGCAGTTCTACTACCTGCGGTATCCGCTGGTGCACAAGGGGGAAGACGGTGCGGACGCGGTGCCGGTGACGTGGAATGAGCTGGCGCGGCGGGGGTACCCGGGTGCGCAGGACCACAGGGGCGAGGATGCGGCGTGGCTGACGGTGGCGACGACGCGGCCTGAGACGTACCTGGGGGACACGGCGGTGGCGGTGAACCCGCACGACCCGCGGGCGAAGGCGCTGCGGGGGCTGTTCTGCGAGCTGCCGCTGGTGGGGCGGGTCATCCCGGTGATCGAGGACTCGTATGTGGTGCTGCCCGAGCGGTACGCGCGGGACGAGGAGGAGAAGAGCGACCCGAAGGCGAAGATGGCGACGGGGTTCCTTAAGGTGACGCCCGCGCACGACCCGAACGACTGGGAGATCGGGAAGCGGCACGGCCTGCCGGTGGTCAACATGCTGGCGCCGGACGGCACGGTGAGCGACAAGCACGGGTGGACAGACGTCGGCGACGCGCACATGTTCGTGGGGCGCCCTCGGGAGCATGCGCGGAAGATGGTGGTGAAGGAGTTTGACGCGCGTGGGTTGCTGGAGGGCACGAAGCCGCACCGGCACAGTTTGAAGCACAGTGACCGGAGTGACTCCATCGTCGAGCCGTACCTGAGCGATCAGTGGTACGTGAAGGTGACGGATGAGCGGATGGCGGAGGCGGCGAATGAGGTGCTGGTGAGGGACCAGCGGGCGCCGGGCGGGGGGCAGCAGGGATCAGCGGGTGAGAGCCTTCGGTTCTACCCGGCGCGGTACGCGAAGACGTACGAGCAGTGGCACGACAACATCAGGGATTGGTGCATTTCGAGGCAGTTGTGGTGGGGGCACAGGATTCCGGTGTGGAGTCACGATTCCCCGCCCGCCGAGATGCTCGAGTGGGTCAGGAGCGACTTGGGCAAGGTTGTCCAGTGGCGTGTCACGGATGGTGTGTTCTTCGCGTGCATCGGGGGATCGGCGTCTGAAAGCGATCAGTTCCGCAAGCGCCTTGAGGCTTGGGGCTGCACCCAGGACTCCGATGTTCTCGACACATGGTTCTCATCCGCGCTGTGGCCTTTATCCACCATGGGGTGGCCCGACCCGGCGAGGTTCAACGCCGAGTCGAACAAGGGGTTGCTGGAGGCCTTCAATCCGACGAACTCGCTGTCGACCGCGCGGGAGATCATCACGCTGTGGGTGAGCCGGATGGTGATGTTCAACCGGTACTTCCGGAGGAGCGGGGAGCTGGCGCCCCTGGGCCCGCCGCCGTTCAGGGATGTGTTCATCCACTGCGTCATCCAGGACGGGCAGGGGCAGAAGATGTCCAAGAGCCTGGGGAACGGGGTGGACCCGTTGGACATCATCGAGACGCACGGGGCGGATGCGATGCGGTTCACGCTGTGCCACATGGCGACGCAGACGCAGGACGTGCGCCTGCCGGTGGACCTTATCTGCCCGCACACGGGCGCGGTGTTCACGCCGAAGATGATCACGGTCGCGGGCGGGCACGTGGTGCCGGCGCCGGTTCAGAACAGCCCCAAGGACCCGTCCAAGAAGATGGTGACGGTGTACGGCGAGGTGTCGGGGCAGGCCAAGGCCACGCCCGAGATGCCCCTTGCCAGGAACACGAGCGCCAAGTTTGATTACGGGCGGAACTTCGCGACCAAACTGTGGAACGCGTCACGGCTGGTGTTCATGTCGCTGCCCGAGGGCACGGGGCGGTTCCAGGCTGTGACGAGCGTGCCGTCCCTGCCCGTGCTGGACCGGTGGATCTTGTCGCAGCTTCAGTCCACGCTGGCGAGGGTGGACCAGCACCTGGCCAGGTACGAGTTTGCGGAGTACGCGCAGGCGATGTACGACTTCGTGTGGCGGGACTTCTGCGACTGGTACCTGGAGGGCATCAAGCCGACGGTGGCCAAGAGCCGGGCGCAGCAGGCGGTGCTGGCGGGGACTCTGGACGCCGTGCTGCGGATGCTGCACCCGGTAATGCCGTTTGTGACGGAGACCATCTGGGGGCATCTGCGGCTCACGGGGAGCCCGGGCATCCAGATTCCCGGGCTCACGCTGGGTGAGCATGCGCGGACGGGGGGCCTGCTGTGTGTGGCGCCGTGGCCCAGGGCGGCGGACAGCCTGCAGGACGCGGGGGCCAACGAGCAGTTTGATCGTGTGCGGGGGCTGGTGGGCGTCATCCGCGACGTGCGGGCGAAGCACCAGGTGAAGCCCAGCCGCAAGATCACGCTGCATGCGCCGGCGGGGGGCGCGGTGCCGCTGGACAACGCGGAGATTGCGGGGTTGGTGATGACCTTTGCGGGCTTGGAGCGGATCAGCCTTTCGGCTGGCGCGGGTGAGGGGTCGGTGGCCCTGATGTTTGACTCACGGGAGTACCGGGTCAGCAATCTGCGGGACGAGGCGTCGGGGCCTGCGGCTGATGGCGGGTCGGCGAAGGCTGCGGAGAGGGTGCGGCTGGAGAAGATCATCGCGGACAGTGCCAAGCTGATGGGCACCCTGGAGGGGCGGCTTTCCAACCCCGGGTACGTGGACCGCGCCCCGGCGGCGATGGTGCAGCAGACGAAAGACCAGTTGTCCAAGGCGAAGGGCGACCTGGCGGCAGCCCAGGAGGCGTTGAAACGCCTGTAGTTCGTTGAGGTACGGCCGGAACATGACGAAACCTCCGGGGCGGTTCCCGCGAACAAGCAGCGACATGGCGCGCCGAATGCTCTCCCTGCTGTTGATGGTTGCCTCCGCATCGGCGGGGGGCGTGGGCGGGTGCGCGTCACAGGGTCCTGCGGCATCGCCGTCGATGGCGTCTTCGGCACCGGTCGCGGAGGGCGCCGCGGCGCCGTTCTCTGTGGTGGCTTCGGAGTGGACATATGAAGCAGTTCCGGGCAAGGTGCTGATGACGGCCAACTACCGCATCCGGACCACGGTGACTCGGGACGCGTTGCTGGAGCGGCTGCCGCGGCTGATGGAGGCGGCCCTTGTCAACTACCGGTCGGCGATCACGGCGCTGCCGGCGCCGGGGGAGCCGCTGGAATCGTTCGTGTTCAGCAACCGGCCCCAGTGGGAGCGGATGACGCAGCGGTTCATGGGCGAGGAGGCGCCGGTGTACCTGCAGATCGTGCGGGGCGGGTATACGGCGCGGGGGCGGAGCGTGCTGTTTGACATCGGCATGCGTGACACGCTGGCGATCGCGGCCCACGAGGGGTGGCACCAGTATTCGCAGACGGTGTTCCGGGAGCAGCTGCCCACGGCGTTCGAGGAGGGGCTGGCGACGTACATGGAGGGTTTTCGCCTGACGGGTGAGAACCGCGATCAGTTCACGTTCCGGGCGTGGGCGAATCCGGAGCGGTTCTTCACGCTCCGGCGTGCGGCGGAGCGGGGGCGGCTCATGGCGCTGCCCCGGCTGCTGCGGTCCACGCCGCAGGAGCTCATGGGGGGGGACGAGAGCGAGGCGTTGACCTATTACGCGCAGGTGTGGGCGCTGGTGCACTTCCTGTGTGAGGGTGACGGCGGGGTGTATCGGCCTGCGCTGGCGGGCATGCTGGCGGACGCGGCGGCGGGGAAGCTCGCACGGGCGCGTCGGGGTGGTCGGCGCGCAGAGGACCTGCTGGAGGGCTATACCGGGCGGTCTGTGGCGGACCTGGACGGGCCGTTCCAGGAGTTTGTGAAGCGGATCACGCGGGTGGGTTCGGGCGAACGCGTGATGCGTGGAGAATCGCCGCTGGCGGACTGAGTGCTCAGCACTTGACCCAGTTCCCCCGGCTCTGGAGGCACTTTTCGATGAAGTGCATGCCCTTCACGCCGTCGGCGATGGTGGGGTAGGTGGCGGGCTCACCCCGGATAGCTGCGAAGGCGCCGCGGTAGATATTGGCGAAGGCCTCGAAGAAGCCCTCGGGGTGGCCCGGGGGGAGGCGGGTGGCTGCGCGGGCGGCGTCGCCCGCGTCGGCGCTGCCGCGCGTGATGAGCCGGGGTGCGGCGTCCTGGGCGGCGTGGGTGAGGAGGTTCGGGTTTTCCTGTCGCCAGGTGAGTGAGCCGCGCTCGCCGTGGACGCGGATGGTGAGGCCGTTCTCCTCGCCGACACAGACCTGGGAGCAGGTGAGGACGGCGCGTGCGCCGCCCGAGAGGCGGATGAGGACTCCGGCATCATCGTCGATTCTGCGGCCGGGGACGAACGTGTGGACGTCGGCGCAGAGCGATTCGATCTCGAGCCCGGTCACGGTGCGGAGGAGGTTTTCGGCGTGGCTGCCGATGTCGCCGAGGGCGCCGGCGCCTGCGAGGGCGGGGTCGGCGCGCCATGAGGCCTGTTTCTGGCCCTGGTTGGCGAGGTCGGTCGCGAGCCAGCCCTGGTGGTACTCCACGAAGGCCTTGCGGACGGCGCCGAGTTTGCCGGCGCGGATCATGTCCGCCATGGTGCGGACCAGGGGGTAGCCGGTGTAGTTGTAGGTGACGCAGAAGACGGTGCCGGCCTGCTGCACGCGGTCGGCGAGTTCTTCGGCTTCGGCTGCGGTGCGGGTGACGGGTTTGTCGCAGATGACGTGGAAGCCCGCCTGTGTGAACGCGCGGCTGACGGGGAAGTGCACGTGGTTGGGCGTGACGACGCACACGGCGTCGATGCGTTCACCTTTGGGGAGGGACTTCTCTCCGTCCAGCATGGCCTGCCAGGTTGGGTAATTGCGGTTGTCGGAGAGGCCGATCGCCTTGCCGGAGGCGGTGGCGCGTTCGGGCGTCGAAGAGAGGCAGCCGGCGACGACGCGTGCCTGGCCGTCCAGGGTCGCGGCGGTACGGTGCACGGCGCCGATGAAAGCGCCCTGGCCACCGCCGACCATGCCGAGGAGGATTGGTTTCATGTTGATGGCGGGCTGCTGGGTCACTTCTTGTCGATACGGACGGAGGCCATGAGCGCGGCGGCGTCGGCCTTGGACACGTGGGCGGCGTTCAGCATGCCCTGGAACTGGGGCGCCTCCTCGTCGCCACCGGGGTAGCCGATGTTGCCGTCCTTGCCGATGCTGGTGGCGACGGTCTTGCCGGCCCCGTTCACGAAGAAGAAGACGGGGATGCCTGTGGACTTGCCTGCGGTGTAGCGGTCCTGGACGTCCTTGCCCCCGGTCATGCGGTCGACGTCGATCTTGCAGTCGACGAAGTACCTGTCGAGGATTGTTCGGGTCTCTGGCTGGTCCATCCAGCCCTCGAGGCGGTGGCACCAGCCGCACCAGGGGGCGCCGAAGTGGAGGAAGACGAGCTTCTTGTCGGCGCCGGCCTTCTTCTGGGCGGCGGCGAGCACTTCATCGGCCTTGAGGGCGGGGGCCTGGTGGTCGGTCAGCAGTTTGAGCACGGCCTTGGGGTCGTGCCCGGCGGCGACCCCGGCGGACTCACCCTTGGCGTTCTTGACCTCGAGGCTGCCGGATTCCTGGTTGAGGAGGGGTTTGCCGTCGGCGTCAAGGACGGTGAGGAAGGGGAAGCCGAACTGGGCGAGGTCGGCGCCGTACTTCTTGGCGAACTCCACGTTCTTCCCGCTGGGGCGTCCGGCGTCCACGAAGACCGTTTCGTACTCGTACTGCAGTTCCTTGCGGATGTCCTTGTCTGTGCGGTAGAGCTTTTCGAGGCGGATGCACCAGGGGCACCAGTTGCCGCCCCACTGGACGAGGACGCGCTTGTTTTCCTTCCTGGCGCGGGCGAGGGCTGCGTCGATCAGCGTCTTCGCGTCGGCCTTTTCGTCGTAGAGCGGGGCTTCGCGGTCTTTCTCGGCGTCTTTGCGGGCCTTTGTCTGGGCTTCTCCCGGGGACAGGATCGTGGTGGCGGGCACGCTCGCGGGCTTGTCGCCCTGGGCCGGGGCGGCTGCGGCGGTGGCGGCGAGGAGCAGTGCGGCGGCGAGGTTGTGTGCGGTCATGGGATGGTTCCTTTGGTGCGTGCTGCCTATCGCTTGTCGAACGCGGCGTCGAACGCGGAAGCGGACGGGGCAAAGTCAAGGCGGCGGACGAAGCCGCAGGCTTCGCGGGCGCCGTGGAGGCGGTCCATGCCGGAGTCCTCCCACTCGACGCTGAGGGGGCCGGCGTACCCGGCGTGGTTGAGGGCGCGGATGATCTCCTCGAACGCGACATCGCCCCGCCCGGGGCTTCGGAAGTCCCAGCCTCTGCGGGGGTCTCCGAAGGCGAGGTGGGAGGCGAGCACGCCGGTGACGCCGTCGAGGCGTCGGACGGCGTCCTTGACGTGGCAGTGGAAGATGCGGTCGGGGAACGCGCGGATGAACTGGACGGGGTCGACGAACTGCCAGTGGAGGTGGGAGGGGTCGAAGTTGAAGCCGAAGGCAGGGTGGGCGTTCAGGGCGTCGATGGCGCGCCGTGTGGTGTGGATGTCGTATGCGATCTCGGTGGGGTGGACTTCCAGGGCGAAGCGGACGGCGAGCTTGTGGAATTCATCGAGGATGGGTTTCCAGCGGGCGGCGAAGTCCTGGAAACCTGCGTCGATCTCCTGCTGGGAGGTGGGGGGGAAGGCGTAGAGCTTGTGCCAGATGCTCGAGCCCGTGAAGCCGTTGACAACCTTGACGCCGAGGCGCGCGGCGGCCTGGGCGGTGCGGGACATTTCTTCTGCGGCGCGGCGCTGGACGGCGGAGGGGTTTCCGTCTCCCCAGATGCGCGCGGGGACGATGGACTTGTGGCGGGCGTCGATAGGGTCGCAGACGCACTGGCCCACCAGGTGGTTGCTGATGGCCCAGACCTTCAGGCCATGGCGGGCGAGGAGGTCGTGCCGGCCCGCGCAGTACCCGGGCTCGGCGAGGGCGCGTTCGACGTCGAAGTGGTCTCCCCAGCAGGCGAGTTCCAGTCCGTCGTACCCCCAATCCCCGGCGCGGCGGGCGAGGTCTTCGAGCGGCATGTCCGCCCATTGTCCTGTGAAGAGCGTGACGGGCCTGGGCATGGGCGAAGCATACGACGGCGGGGGCGTGCCCTGGTGGGCGGGGGGCGGCGCGGGGCCGATCCGCTACCCTGCGGCATGCCCTGCCCTCACGCCCACGGAACACCCCCGCAGCCGGAGCGGTCTCCGGACTTTCACCCCTCGGCGCGCCCCGAGACGGGGATGACCACGGATCTTGCCGGGAAGCTGGACTACCTCAAGTACCTTGCGCTGGATCAGGTGCTGTCTGCCCAGCACCCGCTCTCGCAGCACCACGACGAGATGCTGTTTATCATCCAGCACCAGACGAGCGAGCTGTGGTTCAAGCTGATGATTCATGAGCTCGACGAGGGGCTGCGGCTGCTGGCCTCGGATGAGCTTGAGACTGCTTTCAAGGTGCTGGCGAGGGTGAAGCACATCCAGGCTCAGCTGCTCAGCCAGTGGAGCGTGCTGGCGACGCTGACTCCCAGCGAGTACGTGAAGTTCCGGGGGCTCCTGGGCCCCAGCAGCGGGGTGCAGAGCTACCAGCACCGGCGGGTGGAGTACATGCTGGGGCGGAAGGACGAGAAGATGCTGGCGGTGTTCCGGCATCACCCGGGGGTTCACGCGGTTCTGGAGCGGCAGCTGCGGGCGCCGAGTATTTATGACGCCTCGATTGCGTACCTGGCGCGGCGGGGGCTGCCCATCCCGGCGGCGGTGCTCGCGCGGGATGTGAGCGTGCCTCACGCGTTTGACGAGGGGGTGTTGCGTGCGTGGCTGATGGTGTACGAGCAGCCGGAGAAGTACTGGGACGCGTACGAGCTTGCGGAGAAGCTGGTGGACATTGACGAGGCGTACTCGCTGTGGCGGTACCGGCACGTGAAAGTGGTAGAGCGGATCATCGGGTTCAAGAGGGGGACGGGGGGGACGGCCGGTGTGGCCTACCTGCGGCAGATGGTCGACGACCGGCTGTTCCCGGAGTTGTGGGACGTTCGGACTGAGCTCAGGGGGTAGGGGCGTTACAGGCGATCGTGGGGCGCGGGGTGGGACGGGGGCGGCGGGGTGTCGGCGGCTTTGGGAGCCGATACTCTCCACCCCACATGGGAGAGCACACGGTTTTTCAGTACGTGAAGAAGGCCCTCGCCCGGCGGGCGATGGGGGCTGTGATTGCGCCGCTGGTGGAGTGGCAGCCGTTGGTGGAGCCTCAGCCGGGGTACACCGTGCTGGTAGGGTGCAACCGGCGTTTGGGCGGGCTGCTGATGGCCAATCTGGCGGCGCTGGCGCGGCAGGAGCGGGGCAACCTTCGTGAGGTGATCCTGGTGATTGATGGCGGCGAGGAGGAGGTCGGGTTCAGCGTCGTGGAGCGGGCGGCGCGGGTGGCGCCGGGGCTGCCGGTACGGGTGGTCCACTACAGCGAGCGGCAGCGGTCGGTGACACGGAGGATCGACTGGGGGTGGGTGTACGCATGGCTTTCGTGGTGCGTGGGCATCGCGGCCACAACCACGCGGTACGCGATGCTGCACGACTTTGATGCGTTGCTGCTGCGCCCGGATGTGCTGGAGGAGCGGTACCGTGAAGTCCGGGCGAGGAAGGTCGAGTACCTGGGGATTGCGTACCACGCGGGGGGCGGTACGAAAGAATCGGACCGGCTGTGCCGCACGTTCGAGCTCATGTTTGACGCTCAGTTTGTGCGTTCGCACAACAGGCCCATCGATCTGTTCAACACGATGAGGTGGATGGGCGGGCGGAGGGTGGAGTTCGACACGTTCCTGAACGCGCAGTTCATGGCGGGGTCGCGGGACGTGATCGCGCTGCCGGAGGCGGACATGGTGCACCCGAGCCAGATGATCTGCCAGTTCGTCGATCACTGCCAAGGGCGGGGCGTGAAGCCTGCGCACAACAACCTGCTGATGATCCCTTACTACGAGTACCTGGGCGGGGATGGGGCGCTGCTGGCTGACGTGAGCGGTCAGTTGGAAGGGCGGGCCGGCGGGCGGGTGTCGCTCTGGGGCAAGCCGCTGGACGTGGGTGCCATTACCCAGGACCACCGGGCCTGGATGCTGAAGCAGGCGGTGCGCATGGAGGATTCACTCGGGGGCTTGCGTCCCGAGGTGCGGCGGTACTTCGAGGCGATCGGCCGGGTGTGACGGGCCTTAGTTGCACCGGTCGACGATGCGGTCCACGGTGGCCTTGGCGATCCCCGAGTCGAAGGCGCCGGCCGTGACGGACACAGAGGTCACGGTGTCGCTCTTCTTGTTGAGCGTCACGGTGACGAGCTTGTTCTCCGCGGTGCGCGCCTTGACGACGCCGACCAAGGCGTCCTTAACGGAGGACTCGACCGTGAACTTCAGGTCGTCCTTCACGGCGTCGACGGAGGCGTCGAACGTGCGTTCCAGGCCCCTGTTGACGATGGTGGAGACCTCCCCGGTGACGCGGTGGGTCTTCACCTCCGGTTTGCCGTCCAGGGCGGGCTGGGTGGAGCTGCAACCGGCGATGAGCAAGAGGCTGGCGATGATGGTGATCGTGCGCATGGTCGGACGGTATGCGGGAAGGGGTGCGGCCCCGGGGCGCAGGCGAGCATGCGGTGCCGATGGCGGGGCCGGAGGGTCTTGGTGGACTCAAAAAGCAATGTTGGCTTGCGCTGGAAATCCGGCCTTTGCCCGCCGATACTTCCCTTCCACGGCCGCCTGCGGGGCGTGTTGTCCGCCACCTTAGCTCAGCGGTAGAGCGATGCTTTCGTAAAGCATAGGTCCGGGGTTCAAATCCCCGAGGTGGCTTTCGCGGGTGGTTCCGGCGGGGCGGGTGCAGTGCCCGGCGTCGGTCATGAAAAAGCCCCGGTGCGAGGCGCCGGGGCTGGTTGCTTTTTGGAGGGAAGCGGGGCGGATCAGCGGCTGCCGTTGCGCTTGGTGGCCGCCTCGACAACTTCGTTGGTGGGCGTGTGCTGGGGGTGGGCTGTCTGCTGGAACTGCACGGTGCCGAAGTAGCCTGGGGCGTTCATCCACCCGCCCTGCGTCGGGTTGAACGCTTGGCCGAAGTTCGTCTGGGGCTGGTAGGGCTGCGGGTAATTGGGGTTGTTGTTGGCGGTGGGGTTGGTCCACTGGGCGTTCCACTGGGGGAACGGCGCCTGGTTGTTGCTCCACTGCTGGGGCCAGGGCTGGGGAAAAGTGGGGGTGAAGTTCTGCGTGTTCTGCCACTGCTGCATCAGCATGGTCTGCCAAACTGCCTGCTGGACTGCCTGGTTGATGAGCAGGGTGAGGGTCTGGGCGAAGTAGGGGTTGGTGGTGAGGGCGGGGTTGAAGGGGTTGTTGGCGTTCCAGGGCGTGTTGGTGTTGCAGGGGAACATGGAGGGAGTCCTTTCCGTTGGGTTGCGGGCGGCCCCGATGGCCGGGGTGTGTGTATCGACGAGGGTGGTGCTGGGGCTGGTGAAAACAGGTTGGACGGCTGGAACGGATTATCGGACGCGTTTCTCAGGTTGGGAGCAACCGGAGTCTGGTTTGGGCGAATCGCAGAGTGCCGATATGCTGGGAACCGCGGCGCGGGTGGGCCGTCCAAAGGGGGGTCGCGGTCGCGCGTGTGTCGCGCTGGAACAGCGGCTCCATTGGACAGTTCGGGAGTACGGGCTCGTCGGGCGTTGCGACCGCAGTGCGGATCGCGGAAAGGGCCACTCATGAAGATCAGGACGGCGGCGTGTGTGTGCGGTCTGGTTGCGGCGTGCGGGGGCGCGTTCGGGCAGGCTGCGCCGAAGGCTCAGACGGCTCCGGCGGGCGCACCGGCCCCGCAGCCGGCGGTGGCCCAGAGCGCGGCGGGGAGCACGGTGACCAGCGGGCAGGTTGTCGTTCGGAGCAGCGGCATTCCGCAGCGGGACACGCTGTCGAAGTTCATGACGACGACGACCGTGGAGTTCAAGGAGACGCGGATGGAGGAGGTCATGCGCTGGGTGGTGACGACCACGGGCGCGGACGTCGACATCCTGTGGATGGACGAACACAGCGGGACGGGGCTGGACAAGGACACGGCGGTGACGGCGAAGTTCGAGAATCGGACGATGCTGGACATCGTGGAGGGTGTGCTGGAGCGGTTTGGCGATCCGACGGCGTCCGGGGGCGGCGCGACGTGGCAGATGACGCAGTCGGGCGCGATGCAGATCAGCACGAAGGACCGGCTGAACAAGTACCGGCGGGTTGAGGTGTACCCGGTCCGCGACCTGATGCTGGACACCCCGAACTACACGAATTCGTACGAGCTTGACCTGCAGCAGGCGTTGCAGGCGGCCGGGCAGGGCGGCGGCGGCGGCGGTCAGAACCCGTTCAACCAGAGCCGGCAGGGGACGGAGGAGCAGCGGCGGAGCGATGAGCAGAAGTCGAGCGAGATCATCGACATCCTCACGCAGCTTGTGGAGCCGGAGCAGTGGCAGCAGAACGGCGGCGAGTCGTCAACGATCCGGTACTTCCAGGGCGCGTTGCTCGTCAATGCGCCGGACTACGTGCACCGTGCGCTGGGCGGCTACCCGTGGTGGTCGCGTGCGGCGACGCGCGTGGCGCACACGGGGACGCGCCGGTACGTGACGATGGGCGCTGATACGGGCACGAGCATGCTCAAGGACATGAAGAACCTGCCCGTAACGGCCACGACGGGTGGCGGCGACCTGATTCCCGGTGGCGGCGGCTGACGTCGGCCGGGGGCGCGATGCCGGTCCTTACAGCTTGAGCGGGATGCCTTCGGCCTTGTACTTCTCCAGGAGCTGCTGGGCTTCGTCCAGCACCTTGGAGAGGCGGTCGGCGGCGTCGTCGAGGTTGTTGTACAGGCTGGGGTCGGTCAGCAGCCGGCCGGCGGTGCCTTCGCCCTTGTTCACCTTCTCGATCGCGAGGGTGAGCTGATCGGCGGCGGACTGGGCCCTGGTGAGCACATCCTGGGCTTTGCCCGAGAGGGACTTGAACTCGGCGGAGACTTCGTTCGCGCGCGTGCTGATGTCCCCGACGGTGGTCTCCACCTTGTTGGCGGCGGAGGTCCATGCCCTGGTCAGGTCCTGGGCCTGGTCCACCACACGCCCGGCGCGTTCGAGCAGGTCGCGGGTGGTGGTGCGCATCTGCGAGTCGCCCAGCCACTGGTCGGCGTCGGCCAGCGCCTTGTCCATGCGTGCGAGGGTGGAGCGGAGGTTGGCGGGCTTGCCGCCGGCGACCTCGTCGAGTGTGCGCGGCTCGACCATGTCGTTGAGGCGTTCGCCGAGCTTGCGGTACTCCACGGCGAGGGCGTCGATGTTGTCGGCGGTCTTGCCGAGTCGTGCGAGGGGTTCCTGCAGGGCGTCCTGGATGCCGCCCAGGAGCGAGCCGGGTGAGCCGCCGTCGACGACGTCGTCCTTGCGGATGACGTCGGCGAGGTCGGACTGGGAGAGGCCGACGCTTCGGAAGTCGAGGGTCGCGTCGCCGGTGAGTCCACGCTCGACGGACACCTTGGCGCGTCGCGGGATGTGTGCGGCCTCGCGGGCCTGGACGCGGACGCGGGCGCCGACGCCCGCCGCGTTCTCGATAGAGGTCACGCGTCCGACCTTGACGCCGTCGAGGGTGATGGCGCTGGAGTCGGAGAGGCCTCCGGCGTTGGTGAGGGTAACGCTGAACTCGAACTGCTTGTTGATGAGCGAGGGGCTGATCTCGCCGAAGAGCATGAGCATGATGATGAGCCCCACCAGGCCCATAAGCGAGGTGAGTCCGGTCAGGAAGTCTCGGAAGAGGGTCTTGTTCACCGCGTCTTGCTCCTGTCGGCGAAGTTCATGGCGGGGATGTTGACGGTCCTGGGGGCGACGTGCCCGCGCTGCGGGCGGACGGCCTCGGGCATGTCCGGCTCGTCGGCCTTGTCGTACACGCCCTGCAGGAAGTGCTGGACGCGGACGTCGCTGGAGGCCGTGAGCTGTTCGAAGGTGCCGTCGGCGGCGATCTTGCCGCCCAGCAGCATCACGACACGGTCGGCGACGTGGCGAGCGCTGGCGAGGTCGTGGGTGACGACGATGTTGGTGACGCCCATGGTGGTCTTCAGGCGGTTGATGAGTTCGTCGATGCCTGCGGAGCGGATGGGGTCGAGCCCGGTGGTGGGTTCGTCGTAGAGCATGACCCTGGGTCGGAGGACGATTGCACGGGCGAGGGCGACGCGTTTGCGCTGGCCGCCGGAGAGCTGGCTGGGCAGCTTGTCCTGGACCCCCGCGAGGTCCACGGTCTCCAGGGCCTGGGCGACGCGGTCACGGCGTTCGCGGCGGGAGAGGCGTGTGTGCTCGATGAGCGGGAAGGCGATGTTCTCCTCGACGGTCATGGAGTCGAAGAGGGCTCCCATCTGGAAGAGGAGGCCGACTTCGAGGCGGACCTTGTCGAGGAGGTCGTCGTCGGCGTTGTCGATGCGGTGCGTGTTGTACCAGATTTCTCCCCGGTCGGGGCGGAGGAGCCCCACGATGTGCTTGAGCATGACGCTCTTGCCGCAGCCGGAGGGGCCCATGACGACGGTGGTCTGTGCGTGCTGGATGTCGAGGGACACGCCGTTGAGGACGGTCTGGGCGCCGAAGGCTTTGTGCACGTCCACGAGGCGCACGATGGCGCCGTCCCCTGCGGTGGCGGGGGCGGCGGGTTCCTGGCGTGGTTGTGCGGAACGGAACAGCACGGCGATTGCGGCCCTCCTTGGCGCAGCCTCCCTGGAGCGGCACCCCCCGGGTGGTCACCGTACGATGCCGCATGAGCCAGGAAGGACTCGGAGCTGCGGGCGCGGGCGGGGTTAGTGCTGGCAAGCATATCCCGGGTGGGGCTGTCGGCGGCACGGTGGTTGCGCGGCGGGTGCTCCGGAAGGGGAGCAAGTACGACATCGAAGTGCTGACAGCGCGGACGCGGGACGGGGAGCTGCGTGAACGTGCGATCGTGCGGCACCCGGGGGCGGTTGTCATTCTGCCGATCTGGGATGGGGCGGCGGGGCGGAAGCTTGTGCTGATCCGGAGCTACCGGCTTTCCGTGGAGCGGTCCATCTACGAGTTTCCTGCCGGGACGCTGGAGGTGGGGGAGGCGCCCGCGGCCTGCGCTCCCCGGGAGTTGGAAGAGGAGACGGGGTTTCTGGCTGGGCGGATCGTCCCACTGGGGAACTTTCTGACTTCTCCCGGGCTGTCGGACGAGCGGATGTGGGCGTTCGCGGCGTTTGACCTCACGCAGGCCCAGCAGCGTCTGGAGCCGGACGAGGACATTGTGGTGGAGCCGACGGCGGTGGAGGATGTATGGCGGATGGTCCGTGACGGCCGCCTGGACGACGGGAAGAGCATGGTGGCGCTGCTTCTGGCGAGGGAGCGGGGGTTGCTTTGAATCCGGGCGGGGCGTGGCGGGGTCACGCACGCTTGCGGGCCACAATGTGGAACAGGTGGTGGTGCTTGGTGCCGCCGGTGGCGTCGGAGCCGTCCTTTTCCACTTCTTCAAAGTGCTCGATGTGGAACGGGCTCAGCAGGTCGAGCGTCTCGACGCGGGTGAAGTGGCGGCGGGGGTTCACGGCGGCCCATTCGTCGCGGTCGCCGAAGATTTGGCCGGAGAATCGGCCTCCCGTCAGGAGGGTGCTGGTGATCCAGGCCCACAGGCGGGGAAAGTGGTCCTCGTGGCAGAACGGCAGAGCGAATGACGCGTTGATCAGGTGCGCGTGGGCCGGGAAAAGGTGGGGCCGGTCGGCGACGTGCTCGAGGGCGAGCGCGACTGGGGTGACGCGTCGGGCTTGCGCGGCGGTGAGTCTGGCGCGCAGGCGGGAGAGCGCGTCGGGCGAGTTGTCGACCGCGTGGACATGGAATGACGGCCCGCTCGCCAGGATTGCCCGGGTGTCCCGGCCTTCGCCGCAGGCGAGGTCGATTGCGGCGGGGGCCGTGGGCAGGGCGCGCTCGGCGTCGAACGCGGCGAGGGCACGGAGGAGGGTGTCGCGCGGGGGCTGGTCTGCGACGGCGTCGAAGTAGGCGGGCCAGTCGCGCTGGTATTGGGGAGAGAGGGACATGTGGGTGGGGGCGCTGGATGGAGCGTGTTATTGTTGGGGGGGCGGGCGGTTCTTCCCGCATTCGTGGTTTCGGTCGCCCGCACAGTATTCGTGGTGCTTGCATGTTCCCGAGCCTGCCGCACTTCATCTCCGCGTTGGAACGAGCGGGCGAACTCCGTCGCGTCAGGGCGCGGGTGAGCCCGGTGCTGGAGGTGGCGGCGATTGCAGACCGGTTGAGCCGGCGCGCTGCACCGGGGCTGCCTTCCATCGGGTCCCGCCTGACGGACCCGGCGCATCACAGCCTTGGGGGGCCGGCGGTCCTCTTTGAGAGTGTGGAGGGGAGCGACTTCCCGGTGCTGATCAATTCGCTGGGCAGCTACCGGCGCATGGAGATGGCGCTGGGTTGCCACGAGGGTGGTCGGGTGGCCGGGGGGCTGGAGGGGCTTGCCGGGAAGATCGGCGGGCTGGTGCGTCCGGAGTTCCCCCGGTCGCTGGGCGAGCTTGTCCGCAAGGGCAGGGAACTGCTTCCGCTGCTGGCGATTCCTCCCCGGCGTCGGTCCGTGCGGGGACCTTGCCAGGAGGTGCTGAAAACGGGCGACCAGATCGATCTGACCAGGTTGCCGATGATCCGCTGCTGGCCGCTGGATGGGGACTTTGAGGCGGTCGGGTACCCCGCGGGCGTGAACGATGGTGTGCCTGGTCTGGAGACGGGAGAAGACTGGGACCGGCGGTTTCGTGGGCGGTACATCACGCTGGGGGGCATTCACACCGTGCACGCGGCGGATGCGCACGAGCAGCGGCCGGCGAGCCACAACATCGGGATGTACCGGGTGCAGCTGCTGGGGCGGCGCACGATGGCGATGCACTGGCACATGCATCATGACGGCGCGCGGCATTGGCGGTCCTGGAAAGCGGTCGGCAAGCCGATGCCGGTGGCGGTTGCGCTGGGCGGGGAGAGCGTGTTGCCGTACGCGGCGACGGCGCCGCTGCCGCCGGGCATCAGCGAGTTGCTGTTGGCGGGGTTCCTGCAGGGCAGGGGCATCGAGATGGTCCGGGGGGTGACGGTGCCGCTGTGGGTGCCGGCGAACGCGGAAATCATCATTGAGGGTTTCGTGAGTCACGAGTCGGGGGGCGTGGGCTGGGAGCCGGGCGCGGAGCCACTGGGGCCTGGCGCGGTGTTCGAGGGCCCCTTCGGGGATCACACCGGTTTCTATTCGTTGCCGGATCGATACCCGCTGTTGACCGTGACGGCGGTCACCCACCGGCGGCACGCCGTGTATCCCACGACGGTGGTCGGCCTTCCTCCGCAGGAAGACTACTTCATGGGGAAAGCGACCGAGCGGATCTTCCTGCCGTTGCTGCGGACGATCGTGCCGGACATCGAGGACTATGACCTTCCCATGTACGGGGCGTTCCACAACTGTGCCGCCGTGCGGGTGCGCAAGTCGTACCCGATGCACGCTCGGCGGGTAATGCACAGTGTGTGGGGCGCGGGGCAGATGGCGTGGACCAAGTGCGTGGTGGTTGTGGATGATGATGTGGCCGTGCACGATGGGTGCGCTGTGCTGCGGGCGGTGGGGGAGCATTGCGTGCCGGGCCGGGACGTCGAGCTGGTGCACGGGCCTCTGGACATCCTGGATCACGCGGCGCCGTTCCTGGGGTCGGGCGCGAAGTTCGGGCTGGATGCTACCCGAAAGTGGCCAGGGGCTGAGACGCACCGTGCCTTGAGCGGGCTGGCGGCGGAGTTGTGCGGGGCGGGGGACGTGCCGGCGGTGGTGGCTTCATCGGCCTCGGATGCGGCGGGGCGGGTGCGTCGGATCGGTGGTGTGGCCGAGGCGATGGTGCCAGCGGAACTTGGCGGGTGGTGGATGCTGGTGTGGTGCGTCCCCGGCGCCGATTCCGGGTCGATCATCAAGGCGATTGGTGCTGCCGCGAATGAGGTGGTGATTCCGCGGTGGACGGTGCTGGTGACGGCGGGGAACGAGCCGGCGACGGTGCCGTCGGCGCTCTTCCACTGGCTCGCGAACATCTGCCCGGAGCGTGACAGGTATCTCAGCGTGTGTGGGCGGCGGGTTGCGTTTGACGCGACTGCCAAGGTCAAGGGGGTGGGAAGGATGGGCCTGCCGGTACGGGCGTTTCCGCCGGTGCTGCGGGTGAGTGAAGATGTGCGGGCGGGAGTAGAGCGCAGGTGGTCCGAGTATGGGCTTGACTGAGGAGTTGATTGTCCGCAGGTTGAAGTGCCGGATGCGGCCGCACGATGGTGCAACGCCCGGGTGCGGAGGTGTTCTCCGATCGCACGGGAAGTCGGCCGCGAACTGGTGATTGCACCCACCTATGAACCGCATCGAGATCCACCGAGTGAAGAGCAGCCTGGACTGGTTCCGCCCGTGTGGGGCGGCGTTGGTGGCGCAGACGGTGCGGCAGGTTGCCGATAACCACCCGGGTATTCGTTCGAAGCTGCCACCCGATACCAGCGGGTGGCACGGACGCTGGTTCGCGACGCTGGAGCAGGTCGTGGACAACCTGGGATCGTTCCACACGCTGGAGCCGGGCCTGGGCGTGCTGGGGAAGCGTGCAGCGGCGGCGGGGATCACCCCGGGGCACATGGCGAGCATCCGGGACGAGCTCATGTCGGCGATGGCGCGCCTTGCGGGGGACGATTGGACCCCAGGGCTGGCTGCGGGTTGGCGGGTCGTGCTGGACGCGGTGATCGGCGCGATGCTGCACGAGCGTCAGGCTCACTCGGGGAGGGCGGCGGCCTGAAGGCCTGGCTGAGGAACCGGCTTTCGTGCTTCCGACGCGGCGGCCGCGAGCAGGAGCGCGGCTGCAGCGACGACGGCAAAGCCGGGTCCGCCGATGTCCTTCCAGGTATGGTCCATGAACGGGCGGATGGCGTCGATGTCCGCCATTGGGGCGGCGAGGAACCACATGATCGCGAGCGCGAGGGCGGCCGTCCAGCGTGGTGTTCCTTTGCGCATGACGACGAGCACGACCAGCAGCACGGTCATGGGGAGCAGGTAATTGAAGTGTCGCTTGGTCGTCTGCGGGCTGATCGCGACCATGAGTGCGAGCGTGGCGGTGAGTTCGGCGAGCACGAGGAGGGGGTGGGTGGCGTCGTCGGCCCTCGGGCTTCGAGACCAGAACGCGAGTCCGGCACGGCGGTAGGCGATGAAAGTGGTCGTTGCCAAGCCAAGGACGGAGCCGGCAGTGCCGGCGATTACCCAGGGAGCGACGCTCTGCTGGAGGTGGAGTGCAGCGCGGGCCATGCCGCTGGGGATGCTCCAGGAAAAGCTGGCCTCGAGGGGGTTGAAGCTGGGGTTGGCGTGATCGAGGGGGGCGGTGCCGAGCATGGAGGCGATGCCCCCTGAAGCGTTTGCCAGCGCGGTGAGGTTTGCGTCCCAGCCGAGGGCCAGTGCGGGGGCGAGGGTGAGCAGGGTGAGCGTCGCGGTCATCCAGGCGGCTTCCTTCCAGCGGCGGCGGACGAGGAAGTAGGCCAGGAAGATGAGGGGGGTGTACTTGAGCGCTGCGGCGGCGCCGAGAAGGGCCCCGCACCAGGCCGGGCGGTTTCGGGCGCAGGCGAAGGCGCCGGCGATGAGGAGGATGATGAGGTTGTTGCAGTTCGCCCATTCGGCTTCGGCGCGGAAGTTGTCGGCGAGCAGGAGGAAGCCGGTGGCGGCGCAGGACCAGACGAAGGTGGTGCGGATGCCGCCCATCGTGCGGGAGGCACCCCGGGCAGAGAGGGCCGCGCTCGCGATTCCGAGGGCGATCATGGAGAGCATCCATGCGCGGGCGGCGAGCGGGGCGCTCAGGTGCGTGAGGGGGACCATGCACGTGGCGAGGAGCGGGGGGTAGAGGTATCCGGCCTCTCCGCTGGTGGAGATGTCGGTTCCGTCGCGGACGGCCTTCGCGGCCCAGAAGAAGTCGTAGAAGTCGCTGACGGGGTCGGGGGCCTTTTGCCACCCCCGCGCAGCGAGCCACGCTACCGCGGCGGCGCCGAGCAGGATCACGCCCAGGGCGGCCAGCTGTCGCAGGGTGTCCTGTGCGCGGCGCATCGCGGAGGGTAGATGCGTGGCGCGCGGTGTGGTCGCGCGGGTATACTGGTTCACGCACACCAGCACCGGCCCCGGCTGTCCACCGGGTCGTCGGAAGGAGAACAGCATGCTGATCCGCACGCACACCTGCGGCGAGCTCCGGGATTCCCACGTCGGCTCCACCGTCCGCCTGAACGGCTGGGTCAATTCCTACCGCGACCACGGCGACCTCATCTTCATCGACCTGCGGGACCGGTACGGGCTCACGCAGCTGGTCTTCGACAAGGAGGAGATGACCAGGACGCCTGGCGTCATGGAGCAGGCGGACAAGCTGCGGAACGAGGACGTGGTGGCGGTCGAGGGGAAGGTCCGCGTCCGCGTGGGCGGGGAGAACCCCAAGCTTGCGACGGGCAAGGTCGAGGTCGTGGTTGGGACGCTGGAGGTGCTGGCGAAGACCGACAATCCGCCGTTCCTGCCGGAGGACCCGACGGCGGACGGGAAGATCAAGCTGGCCAACGAGGAGCTGCGCCTGACGCACCGGTACATCGACCTGAGGCGGCCCAGCATGCAGCGCATCCTGGGCACGCGTCACAAGATCTACCAGGTGACGCGGAAGTACTTCGACGAGAACGGGTTTCTCGAGATCGAGACGCCGATCCTGTACAAGAGCACGCCGGAGGGTGCACGCGAGTTCCTGGTGCCCAGCCGTCATGTGGCCGGCACGTTCTATGCGCTGCCCCAGTCCCCGCAGTTGTTCAAGCAGATCCTGATGGTCTCCGGCTGCGACCGGTACATGCAGATCTGCCGGTGCTTCCGCGACGAGGACCCGCGGGCGGACAGGCAGGCGGAGTTCACGCAGATCGACCTGGAGATGTCGTTTGTCCGCCGCGAGCAGATCATGGCGATGATGGAGGGATTCGTGCGCCGGCTGTGGGGGGAGGTGGCGGGGGTGGACGTGCCTCCCATGCAGCGGATGGACTACCGCACGGCGATGGAGGACTACGGCATCGACCGTCCGGACACGCGGTACGACCTTCGGATCAAGGACATCAGCGGCTTTGCGGCGAAGATGGACTTCGGCGTGTTCCGGTCGGTGCTGGAGAAGGGGGCGGACCGTCCCCGTTTCTACAGCAGGAAGGGCGTGGTGAAGGCCATGCGTGTGCCGGGCGGGGCGGAGAAGCTGACGCGCAAGCTCACCGACGGGTACACCGAGTTCGTCAAGGGGTTCGGCGCGGGCGGCGTGGCGGTCGTCAAGGTGATCAAGGGCGAGGACGGGGGTCCCAAGCTCGACACGGGCATTGCCAAGTTCTTGGAGCCGCTCAAGGGCGAGTTCCTGGCGCTGATGGGGGCGCAGGTGGGTGACACCGTGCTGTTCGTGGCGGACACGTACAGCGTGGCGACCAAGGCCCTGGGGGAGCTGCGGCAGAAGGTGGCCCGCGATATGGGCGTCGTTCCCCGGCCTGGAGCAGAGGGAGGGCCGTGGAACTTCCTGTGGGTGGTCGACTTCCCCATGTTCGAGAAGAACAAGGAGACGGGCAAGTGGGTGGCGATGCACCACCCCTTCACCAGCCCACGCGACGACCAGATGCAGGCGTTCCTCAACGCCGACGTGGAGGACGAGGTGACGATCGAGGGCATCGTGAGCGCGGGGTATGACGTGGTGCTGAACGGTCAGGAGATCGCGGGGGGGAGCGTGCGCATCCACGACCGGGCCGTGCAGAGCAAGGTGTTCAAACTGCTGGGCATGACGCCCGAGCAGGCGAAAGAGAAGTTCAGCTTCCTGCTGGAGGCGTTGTCGTTCGGTGCGCCGCCGCACGCGGGCGTGGCGTTCGGCCTGGACCGCCTGGTCATGAACTTCATCGGCACGGACAACATCCGCGACGTGATCGCCTTCCCGAAGACCCAGATCGGCAGCGACCTGATGACGAGGGCTCCCAGCTTCGTTCCCGATGTGCAGCTCCGGGACGTGCACGTGCAGAGCATCGCGCCGCCCAAGGTTTGACCGGGGTTCCTGCAACGCACGCGGCCACCCGTACGGACGGGTGGCCGTTTTCATTGAGGGGCGCGTTCGGTCAGGCTGCCGGCATGCCCATGACACGGCGCCAGGTGCTGATCTGGCCCATGTGCATCATGATGTGGTTGTTGCACATGAAGGAGACGCGGGCGCCGAGCAGGGGGAAACGCTGGCGGGCCTTCTCGTCGGGCGTGGGCAGCAGGAGCTTGGCGTCGTCCACCCCGGCAAGGGCCTCGATGAGCGCGTCGTGCGTGCGGAAGAACGCGGCGGTCACGGCTTCCATGGGCGGGTAGACCGTTCCGGACGCGTCGTCCTGGCAGGGGGTGCCGTCCTTGAAGAGCTCTTCGAAGCCGGCGGGTGCGGCCATCTTCGCGGGGTCGAGGCCGAGCATGGCGGCGACTTTCACCGGGTAGGTTGCCAGGTGCCCGAAGACCCAGGCGGGGTGGTTCGCGTCGATGGTCTTGCCGGCGACCGTCGCCTTTCGGGCGAATTGCTGGGCGGGAACGCCGGCGAGCAGCCGCTCGGCGTATCCCCGGGTGATCTTGCATGCGGTGGCGATGTTCTGCGCGTGCTGGCCCATGGTGACTTCCTTCTGTGAGGGGTGGAGGGTGACGGGCTGGTGCGATGCCGCTGGGGCGTCCGGGTTTCGCGGATTTGGCGGCGCGCGGGGCGTTTGCGGGCAGCCCGGTCGCGCTGTTCGACTCCTACGATGGGGCCCGACCGTGCAGGACCCCTCATGCCCACCCAGAGCCATCCCGGAACAACTTCCTCCGCGCACCCAGGTATGCACACCGGCCCCTGGGCCGGCGCAACGAACGGTACTCCCACGATGACAGCGACCACAGCCTCGGTTCTGAACCCGTCCGACACCTTCGTGCACCGGCACAACGGCCCCAGCGAGGCGGACGTATCGGAGATGCTCGCGACGCTCGGGTATGGTTCGCTCGACGAGATGACCAACGCGACCGTGCCCGAGGCGATCCGGCTGCGGCGGCCGCTGTCACTGGCGGGCATCCCCGAGACGCCCAGGGGTGAGCATGAGACCCTGCGTGTGCTGGCCGGGTACGCGGGTGAGAACAGGGTGGCGAGGTCGTTCATAGGTATGGGGTACTACGGCACGATCACGCCCGGGGTGATCCTGCGGAACGTGATGGAGAACCCGGGCTGGTACACGCAGTACACGCCTTACCAGGCGGAGATTTCCCAGGGGCGCCTGGAGGCGCTGCTGAACTTCCAGACGATGGTGAGCGACCTGACGGGCCTTCCGCTCGCGGGGGCGAGCCTTCTCGACGAGGGGACGGCGGCGGGCGAGGCGATGAGCATGTGCGTCTCGATCCACGAGGACGCGCGCAGGACATTTATTGTGGCGGCGGACTGCCACCCGCAGACGATCGGGGTTGTGCGGACGCGTGCGGACGGGCTGGGCTTCCGGCTGGTGGTGGCGGACCCGGCGAGGGCGGAGTTCACGCCGGACGTGGCGGGCATTCTGCTGCAGTACCCGGCGACGGACGGCCTGGTGCAGGACTACCGGGCGGTGATCAACGCGGCGCACGCCGCCGGGGCGCTGGTGGTGATGGCGACGGATCTGCTGGCGCTCACGCTGCTCACGCCGCCGGGCGAGCTGGGTGCGGACATCGCGGTGGGGAGTGCGCAGCGCTTCGGCGTGCCGATGGGCTTCGGGGGCCCGCACGCGGCGTTCATCGCGACCAAGAGCGAGTACGTCAGGAAACTGCCGGGGCGGATCATCGGCGTGAGCAGGGATGCGCAGGGCAATCCCGCTCTGCGGATGGCGATCCAGACCCGGGAGCAGCACATCCGCCGGGAGAAGGCGACGAGCAACATCTGCACGGCGCAGGCGCTGCTGGCGATCATGGCGGGCCTGTACGCGTCTTACCACGGGCCGGAGGGGCTGCGGCGCATCGCAGCGCGGACGCACGCGTTCGCGGCGGTGCTTGCGACGGGCCTGAAGCGGCTGGGGCACGGGGTGCTGACCCCGGTGTTCTTCGACACGATCCGGGTGCGGCCGGCGGACGGGCACCAGGGGGTGGTGGGTGCGGCGCGGGCGCGCGGGATCAACCTGCGGGAGTTCGGCGACGGGACGGTGGGCATATCGTGCGACGAGACGACGACGCGGGCGGACATCGCGGCGTTGTTCGAGTGCTTCTCGGAGGGCGTGGCGACGCAGGGGGCGTTCAGCGCGGACTCGCTGCTGGCGGAGGCGGGGGTCGCGATCCCCGCGGGGCTGGCGCGGCAGAGCGGGTACCTGACGCACCCGGTGTTCAACTCGTACCACAGCGAGCACGAGATGCTGCGGTACATTTTCACGCTGTCGGGCCGGGACCTGTCGTTGACGCACAGCATGATTCCGCTGGGATCGTGCACGATGAAGCTGAACGCGACGAGCGAAATGGTCCCGGTGACGTGGGAGTCGTTCGGTGGTCTGCACCCGTTCGCGCCGGCGGAGCAGGTGGGCGGGTATGCGAGGGTCTTCCGTGACCTGGAGGCGTGGCTCGCGGAAGTCACCGGGTTTGCGGCGGTCAGCCTGCAGCCCAATTCGGGCGCGCAGGGCGAGTACGCGGGGCTGGCGGTGATCCGGGCGTTCCACCGGGCGAACGGGCAGGGGCACCGGGGCGTGTGCCTCATCCCCGAGTCGGCGCACGGGACGAATCCGGCGTCGGCGGTGTGCGCCGGGTTTGACGTCGTCGTGGTCAAGAACCTCCCTGACGGCAGCATCGACCTCAGCGACCTGCGTGCGAAGGCGGAGCAGCACAAGGACAATCTTGCGGCGCTCATGGTGACGTACCCGAGCACGTACGGGGTCTTCGAGGAGGGCATCCGCGAGGCGATCGGCGTCGTGCACGAGCGTGGCGGTCAGGTGTACATGGACGGCGCGAACATGAACGCCCAGGTGGGGCTGACGAGCCCCGGGCACATCGGTGCGGACGTGTGCCACCTCAACCTGCACAAGACGTTCTGCATCCCGCACGGCGGCGGCGGCCCGGGGATGGGCCCGATCGGGGTGGCTGCGCACCTGGCGCCGTACCTGCCGGGGCACCCGGTAGCGGCGCCCACGGCTGGCGTGGGCCCGGGCGACACCTACGCGAGGGCGATCGGCCCGGTAAGCAGCGCGACCTACGGCTCGGCGTCGATCCTGCTGATCTCCTGGATGTACATCGCGATGATGGGCGCGGCCGGCCTGCGCCGGGCGACGCAGCTTGCCATCCTGAACGCGAACTACATGGCCAAGCGGCTGGAGGGACACTACCCCGTGCTGTACAAGGGGAAGCAGGGGCGTTGCGCGCACGAGTTCATCCTGGATGTGCGCCCGTTCGACAAGTCCGTGGGCATCAAGCCCGACGACATCGCGAAGCGGCTGATGGACTTCGGGTTCCACGCGCCGACCATGTCGTGGCCGGTGCCCGGGACGCTCATGTTCGAGCCCACGGAGAGCGAGAGCCGCGCCGAGCTCGACCGCCTGTGCGACGCGATGATCGCCATCCGGCAGGAGATCGCTGCGGTGGAGCGGGGCGAGATGGACCGGGTCGACAACCCGCTCAAGAACGCGCCGCACACCATGCACGTGGTGACGGCGAACGAGTGGAAGCACGCGTACACGCGTGAGCAGGCGGCGTTCCCGGCGGCGTGGACGCGGGGGCACAAGTTCTGGCCCAGCGTGGGGCGGGTGGACAATCCGTACGGCGACAGGAACCTGGTGTGCACGTGCCCGCCGGTGAGCACGTACGCGTGAGGGCGGCGGCTGGCCTTGCTCGTCCAAGGAGGGGCAGATCAGGATGGCATTCCAACGGCACACGCTGGACAATGGGCTGACGGTCCTGGCGGACACGGACGGCGCTGCGCAGACATCGGCCGCGGGTTTCTTTGTCCGTACGGGGGCGAGGGACGAGGCCTCCGGGGTGATGGGTGTGAGCCACTTCCTCGAGCACATGATGTTCAAGGGGACGGCGGACCTGGACGCGCACGAGCTGAACCGCAGGTTCGACGCGATCGGGGCGAGGAGCAACGCGTACACGTCCAACGAGATGACGTGCTTCTACACGCATGTGCTGCCGGAGGCGCTGCCGGAGGGGCTTGAGCTGCTCGGGCGCATGATGCGTCCGGCGCTGCGGCAGAGCGACTTTGACACCGAGAAGGGCGTGATCCTGGAAGAGATCGCGATGTACCAGGACAACCCGTTCTGGAGGCTGTACGAGGCGACGGTCGAGCGGCACTTTGGCCCCCACCCCATGGGGCACCGGGTGCTGGGGACGCCCGAAACCGTCACGGCGATGCAGCGGGGCGAGATGCAGGGGTACTTCGACGCGCGGTACTCGGCGGACAACACCGTGGTGGCGCTGGCGGGGAAGATCGACTTTGACCGCTGCGTCGCGGGTATTGAGCGGATGTGCGGGGACTGGCCCCGGACGCGGGCGGTGCGGGACAGCACGCCGCCGGTGCTGGCGGGCGGGGCGCTGGAGGTGCGGAGCGAGAAGGTGAACCGTGCGTACGTGCTGGCGTTCATGCGGGCGCCGGCGTTTGAGGATGACCGGCGGTACGCGGCGGCGCTGCTCTCGCAGGTGCTGGGGCTGCCGGACAACAGCCGGCTGCACTGGTCGCTGATCGAGCCGGGCATCGCGGAAGAAGCGCAGGCGAGCTACGACCCGCACGACGGGCTGGGCGAGTTCTTTGTGTACGCGTCGGGGGAGCCGGGGCGGCTGGAGGAGATCTGGTCGATCATGGACGCGCAGCTCAAGGGGCTGGCGGGTTCGCTCACGCAGGACGACATCGACCGGCTGCTGCCGAAGATCGTGACCGGCACGACTCTGGGCGCGGAGCGGCCCCATGACCGGATGCACCGGTTGGGCCGCCTGTACACGTACCTTCACAGGTACTGGTCGCTGGAGGAGGAACTGGAGAAGGTCTCGCGGGTCACGCTGAAGGACCTGCGGGATCTGTGCGAGTCCTTCCCGATGGAGCCGGTGACGGTGGGCAGGCTGCTGCCGGCGTAGGGGGCCGTCAGGCGCCCTTGCTGGTGTACATTGCGAGGATGACGTTGGTCAGGTTGTACAGCACGTGCATGGTGATCGGCACGCCGATCTCCTTCGTGCGTTCGTAGGCGATGCCCATGCACATGCCCAGCACCCCCACGGTGGCGGCGGCGAACCAGGGGACGGGGTGCTTGCCGACCATGTGCACGGAGGCGAACAGGGCGCTGGTGACCAGGATGGAGATCCAGGGCTTCTCCGTCATGCGGAGGATGGAGGACTGCAGGAACCCGCGGTACACGATCTCCTCGACCACGGGGGCGGCGATCACGGCCAGGCCGGCGAGGAGCCAGGCCCAGGGGTCGTTCTTGTGCTCGACCAGCTTCGCGAGGGTGTCGTGGGCGATGTTCGAGCCCGGCTCCGGGCCCTTGAACTTCGTGTTCATGGCCAGGAACGCGAACGAGCTGGCCTGGACGATCGGCCATGCGAGGACAAAGGCCATGAGCCCCCACGCGGTGGAGCGGGCGGTAAAGGCGAGGCCGGCACCCTTTGCGCTGGCGGAGATGAGCTTGGCGAGCAGGTAGGCGGTGAGGATGCTGACGGCGTAGATGACCGTGCTCTTGACGGCGTCCCCCTGGATGGAATCGGCATCCCCGAGCCACTTCTCGGGGAGCATGGTGTTGAAGCCGCCGGCGACCATCTGCATGCCTGTGACGAGCACGCCGCACAGGAACCAGATGTGGGGCCCGAAGGTGCTGACGTCCCGCTTCCCCGCGCGTTCGAGCGAGCCGGGGCGGACGACGTCGGCGAACAAGAGCCCCAGGACGCAGACGGAGGCGGCGATGATGTGGCCGTACCGCCACGGGTCGGACTTGATGAGCTTGGAAAAGTCGTTGGCTGCCTTGGTGGCGGCGGCCGTGGCCTGGTCGAGGGCGCCGTTGCGCGCGTCGGGCTTGGCCTGCTGTGCGAGGGTGATCAGGCCGTCGGCGTGGGCGGTGGGCGCGTGGAGGATCAGCCATGCGGCGAACCCAGCCACCGCGATCCCCGCACCGACGCCTGCCGCCGTGCCAACAATCGACCCGGTGGAAGACACGCCAGAAACACTCCGGGTCATCCTCGAGCACAAGCGTGCCGAGGTGGAGGCATCCAAGGAGCGGGTACCGCTCAAGGAGCTTGAGGGGATGGTGGCGCAGGAAGAGCCGCCAAGGAACTTCTTTGCGGCGGTCACGAGGCCGTCGAATTTGGCGAATGTGGCGGTCATTGCAGAGGTCAAGCGCAAAAGTCCTTCGGCGGGGCTGATCCGCCCCGAATACGAGGGTCATCGGTTCGATCCGGCCGGGATCGCCAGAAAGTACGAGGTCGGGGGGGCGTCTGCCATTTCCTGTCTGACGGACGAACGCTTCTTCGGGGGGCACCGGGATTACATCCGGGCGATCAAGGATGCGGTTGCTCTGCCGGTGTTGCGCAAGGACTTCATTATCGATCCGTACCAGTTGTGGGAGAGCAGGGCTGCGGGGGCGGACGCGGTACTTCTCATTGCCGAAGCCCTAACAGAAGCAGAAATTGTGGACATGCTCATTCTGGGGCAGCAGCTTCAGTTAACGACGCTGCTGGAGGTGCACAGCATGGAGAACCTGCTGCGTGTGCGGCCTCACATCGGGTTTCCCCACCCGTCGTACATGCTGCTGGGCATCAACAACCGGGACCTGACCACCATGAGGGTTGACCTGGGTCACACGCTCCGGCTCGCGGAGATGGTGGAGGACCGGGGGGTACTTGTGAGCGAATCTGGGGTGAAGTCGCACGGCGACCTGATGAAGTTGCACGCGGCGGGGGTGCGCATTGCCTTGGTCGGCGAACACCTCATGCGATCTCCGGACCCCGGGGAGGCGTTGTCGCGCCTCTTGACGGGGGTTGGGCCCCAGGTGGAGCCGAAGGAAGGGACGCCCGGCCCGGAATGAAGATGGGGTATGGTCTTGATCTGCACAGTGAACTGATCTTTGTTGGGAGTAACTATGCGAACCAATCTGCGTGTTCTCGGCGTGCTCGCTGCCTGTGGACCGTTGGCAATCTCGGCCTGGGCCCAGGAGGTCGGCAAGCCTGCGCAGGTCGCGCAGCCGGCCGGCAAACCGGCCGACGTTCCCAAGCCGGCGGAGGCCGCACCGCCCGCGGAACGATCGGCGGAGCAGAAGCTGTTCGATGAAGCTGCCGACGTGGTGAAGCGGGCGAGGGGCATCACGTTCCGCGCGGGCGTGGAGGGCACGGACGGGATGGCGCAGGCTTACCCCAAGGCCCGGGTCGAGGTGAAGGCGGCTCGGACACCCGCGGGGGGGTTCTTCGGCTGGCTGGTGCGGGTGACGGGCACGATGGATCGCAAGGACAAGGACGCCCTGCCGGTGGACATCGCGTGGACCACCGGCTCCGTGGAGGCGGTGGACACCGAGAAGAAGGAGGTGCACGAGAAGCCTGTGCGGCAGATGACGGCTGCGCCGGGTCTGCAGATCGCCACGGCCTCCCGGCTGAAGGAGGTGTTCGCGAACGAGCCGTTCAGCCTGGAGCGGGGCCTGACGGGGAAGGACCCGGTGAACTACACCAACGAGGGCACGAAGACGATCGACGGGGTGGAGTGCGAAGTGCTTCTGCTGGACCGGGCCGGGCGCAAGTCGCGCTGGGCGATCGGCAAGGCTGACCACTTCCCGCGGATGTACGAACAGATCATGGAGGGCTTCATCTCCGGCGTGGTGCGGATAGAGATCTCGGGTGTTCACATCGACAATGATGATCCGCCGGCGGTCAAGCCGGAGGAACTGCGGGTTACCGTGCCCGAGGGGTTCAGGGAGGTGCGTGTGAGCGTGGCGCCGCCCGCGCCGAGCGTGCCTGCGGTGGCGAAGGCGTCGGAACAGGGCGAGAAGCCCGCGGAGGCTGCGCCGGCGGTCACGGTGCCGCAGGCCGCACCGGTGGTGGAGTCGGCCCCGGCGGCGGCCGGCCCGCGGGAGGCGCCGGCGTTTGAGCTCAAGACACCGACGGGCGAGGTTGTGAAGCTCGCGGACCTCAGGGGCAGGGTGGTGGTTGCGTACTTTTTCGGGTCGTGGTGCCTGGAGTGCCCGGAGTGGACGCTGAAGCTGGGCACGGCGGTCAAGCCCTTCAAGGCCCAGGACGTGGAGCTGCTCGCTCTCTCCGTGCGTGAGCGGGATGACGCGAATGCGACATCGGAGATCGGCAAGAGCGACGCGGGGTTCCGGCACTTGGTCAAGGCCGATGCGGCTGGCCGGGCCTTTGGCGTGCACACCTTCCCGGCGACGTTCGTCGTTGACAAGGCGGGGATGATCACCGGGAGCTGGCAGGGGGAGACGGCGGATGACGCGGCCCGCGCGGTTGCCGACGCCATCAACGCTGCGCTCGCTGCCAAGGTGTGATGGACCGTTTCCGGCGCGGCCGGTCAGACGGGCTGCGCGCAGGCGGTGCGCCACATCGTCCGGAACGCTTCTGAGAGCCGCAGGGTGAAAGCCGCTGCGTCGCACACGGGCGAGGAGAGCAGGCGTGGGCGCAGCTGGGGGCGCAGGGCCTCGAGGCGGGCGCGGTCCAGGGCCAGCGACACGGCGGTATCGACGAAGTGGTCTTCGTTCTTTGCGATCAGCTCCTGCAGCCCGGTGTTGCGGAGCAGCGAAACTCCGACGCGGGACACGTGGAGGTCTCCCTCCAGGGTCACGACGGGGACGCCCATGTACAGGGCCTCGCAGGTGGTGGTGGTGCCGTGGTAGGGCAGCGTGTCCAGGGCGATGTCGACGCGCCCGTATGCGCCGAGGTGTTCCTCGATCGTGGTCCGGGGTTCGAGCAGCTCGCATCGGCCGGCGAGGCCGGGCTCGGCGTCGAGCATTGCCTGGACGCGGGACCGGGAAAAGTCGTCGCGCATGTCCACGCACTTGACGAGCAGGCGTGAGCCGGGGACGGCGTGCACCACGCGGCCCCAGAGGGAGATGATCCTGGGGTTGAGCTTGCGCCAGGAGTTGAACGACGCGAACGTGACCGGGCCGGGCTGGGCGCAGGGCGGGGGCGCAACATCGGGCGCCCCGGGCGGGGGCGTGTAGCAGAGGAAGCAGGGGTCGAGCCGGACCAGCTTCTCCACGCACCGCGTGTCGAACGCGGGTGTCCCCGCGGGCGACGCGGGCGGCAGGGTGGGGGGATCGGTGTGGCTGTCCACGATGCGGTAGTCGATGGTGGGGATGCCCACGGTGTCGGG
This sequence comes from Phycisphaerales bacterium, assembly GCA_046350475.1. Classification (GTDB taxonomy): domain Bacteria; phylum Planctomycetota; class Phycisphaerae; order Phycisphaerales; family UBA1924; genus BJHL01. The sequence continues at coordinate 2,101,295 of JAXMAJ010000001.1, forward strand.
GTAGCCGCAGTACGTCACGAGGACGGGCGCGGGTTTGGCGGCGAGCACGCTGAACCGCTGCTCGCTGGTCAGGCCGGCCAGTTCCACCAGGACGTCGATGCGGTCGTCGAGCATCTGGCGGACGATCTGCTGGTCGGTGCTGAGGCCCATCCTGTGCCAGCGCGCGGTGTGCTGCTCCAGGCGTGCGCTGACGTCGTCGTGCGTGTGGCCGATCGCGTAGACATAGAGCTCGAACTGCTGCTTGTCGATGCGCTCGAACCACGGCTGGGTGAAGAAGGCGACCGAGTGGCGACGGAGGTCGGGCGACATGATGCCGATGCGGATCGGGCGTTCCGCGCCCGCGGGCGGGGTCACGGCCACCCGGGGCACCTGGGCGCACAGGGCTGCGCCGTATTCCTTGTGGCGGCGGGCGATCTCGGCGGGAGGCACGCCCGGGATGACGTGGAGCGGCACCGCGGCGGCGAGACGCAGGCCGGCGTGGGTGGGGAAGCGGGCGATGGCGGCGTCCAGCATCACAAACGCCTCGGTGTGCCGCCCGGAGGTGCAGAGCACCTGGCTGTAGTACATGGTGAACTGCGGGTCTGTGGGGTCGGGCAGCCCGTGCGCACGGCAATACGCGACGGCGGCCTCGCACAGACGCAGGAGTTCCCCGGGCTCGTGCGCGTCCAGCAGCATCAGCGCGAGGGTGCACAGGGCGTCCATGTGGTGGGGGATGACGGCGAGTGTTTCCCTCAGGAGGACCATCGCCTCCTGGTGAACTCTCCTGTCCGCGCCGGGGCGTTGGAGGAGCGTCATCGCAAGGTTGGAGCGGAGCGCGGCCTCCCGGGGAGCGAGCGAAAGGGCGCGGCGGGCGTGGTATTCGGCTTCTTCGAAGCGGCCGGACCGCAGGGCGGCGAGGCCGATGAGGCTCGCCAGTTGCACGTTGCGTGGATCGCGGAGCGCGAAGGGCTTGAGCAGCGCGAGGGATTCGCCGGGCTGCCCGGCGTTCAGGAGTGACTGTGCCTGCTGGAGTTTGGCGGGAGGGATGGCCAGACCCGATTATTGAGGGCCTGGGTGGGGGTGGGCGGTGCTACTGCGTCGACAGGTGCGAGCGGATTTCCTCCAGCAACCGTTTGGTGGCGCGGATGCCGTCGGCCTCGCTGAGACGCTCGCCCTCGAACTCGATGCCGATGCGGGTGTTGTACCCGGCTGCCTTGACGATCTTGAGCATGCGCCAGTAGTTAACTTTGGTTTCCTCGCCCGTCTCGTCGAAGTCATAGGACTTGGCCGACACACCCCGGGCGTACGGCATCATGTCCTTGACGCCCTGGTAGCGGTCGTACTCGTAGAAGTTGCCGAAGTCGGGCAGCGTGCCGACGCGCGGGTGGTCGACAGCCTTCATTACCCCGACAAGCCAGTCGCCGTGGGAGGAATTGCCGCCGTGATTCTCGACGATGACGTTGAGGCCCATGGGATCCGCGGCTTCGCAGAGGGCCCGGAGGCCTTCCGCGGCCTGTTTCGCGTGTTCCTCAGGGGTGCCCTTGCCGTTGACGTTCACGCGGATGCTGTGGCAGCCCAGGATCTTGGCGGCCTCCAGCCAGAACCGGTGCACATCGACAGCCTTCTTGCGTCCCGCGGGGTCGGGGTCGCCGAGCATTTCCTGGTGGTCGCACATGATGAGCACGCTCTTGACGCCCTCGCCCTCGCAGCGGGATCGGAGGTCCTGGAAGTAAGCTGTGTCCCCGGTATGTCCCATGTAGAACTGGTTGACGTACTCGACAGCGTCGATGGCGTAGTCCCGCTTGGCCGTCCTGGGGAAGTCGAGCGGGTCCAGTTTCTTGTCGAAGTAGGCCCGGTGCAGTGACCACTGCGCCAGGGAGATGTCAAAGTGCCATCCCTGCCCGCCCGAGTTCTTCTTGGGCTCGGTCTGCGCCATGGCCTGAGGGAGCTCGATCGCGCCCAGGGCGGCCGCGGCTGCGGTCATGGCGATGAGGTCACGCCGGCTGAGGGGTGGATCGATGGCGGTCCCGGCGTCCCGGCCGGCTGCGCGGGTAGACTCTCCGGCCGTGGCCCCGGTCCGTCGGCACGCGATTCGATCGACCACATGATCAGCGTTCGGGTTCATCGTTCTGGTTTCCTGGTATTTCACCCATGACGTATTCGCCGAGGCTCGCCGTCTGCTCCTGGTCGCTCCAGCCTACCACACCGGAGGCCCTCGTGTCCAGTGTGCGGGGCTGTGGTTTGGATGCCGTACAGCTGGCCCTGGACCCGCTCCGGGAGGCATCCGAACGCGGGGGAGGTGCTTGGGCCCTGGAGCAGACACGCCGGGTGTTGGCCGAGGGTGGTATCTCGATCGTGTCCGGCATGATCGGGATGGTGGGTGAGGACTACTCGACGCTGGAGACCATCCGGTGGACCGGGGGGGTCAGGCCGGACCGGCACTGGCAACAGAATCTCCACAATGCCCATGTATCTGCGGCGATAGCCCAGGCGCTGGGCCTGGAATTGGTGACTTTCCACGCCGGGTTTGTCCCCCACAGCGTGGAGGACGAGGAATTCCACGTCATCGCGCACCGGGTTGCCGAGGTGGCTGACGCGTTTGCGGAGCGTGGCATCGCGGTGGCCCTCGAGACCGGGCAGGAGCCGGCGGAGGTGCTGCCGGGGTTCCTGGAGTGCGCTCAGCCCGCGATGCACCAGACGACGGGGTCGCCCTTCCTCAACTTTGACCCGGCGAACATGATCCTGTACGGGAGCGGAGACCCGGTGGGGGCGTTGCGGCGGGTGGCTCCCTTCGTGCGTCAGGTGCACGTCAAGGATGCGCTGCCCGCGTCGTCGCCCGGCGTGTGGGGCACGGAGGTGCCTGCCGGGGCGGGCGCGGTGGATTGGCGGTTGTTCTTCCGGGTGCTGCGGGAGCACTGCCCGGACGCGGGGCTTGTGATCGAGAGGGAGTCGGGCGACCGGCGTGTGCAGGACGTGCGTCGGGCGGTGGAACTGGTCCGATCGCACACTGGGTGAGGGCGGCTACTGCCCGAACGCCTTCTTGTAGTCGGCGAGGAAGATCTCGATGCCCTTGTCGGTGAGGGGGTGCTTCATGCAGTCCTGGATGACCTTGAGCGGGCAGGTGGCGACATCGGCGCCGGCGAGGGCGCAGTGGAGCATGTGGTTCGTGTGGCGGATGCTTGCGGCGAGGATCCTGGTCTTGAACTGGTAGTTGTCGTAGATCGTGCGGATGTCCTTGATGAGCTGCATGCCGTCCTGGGAGATGTCGTCCAGGCGTCCGATGAAGGGGCTGACCAGGAATGCGCCGGCCTTGGCAACGAGCATGGCCTGGAGGGGCTGGAAGCACAGTGTGAGGTTGGTGCGGATGCCCTCGTCGCTCATGGCCTTGCACGCCCGGAGCCCGTCCATGGTGCTGGGGAGCTTGACGACAATGTTGGGGGCGATCTTCATGTGCTCGCGCCCCTCCTTCATCATGCCCGCGTAGTCGGTTGCGATGACCTCGGCGGAGACAGGGCCCTTGCAGACGCCGCAGATTTCCGACAGGCGTTTGGCGTAGGGCACCCCCTCCTTCGCGATGAGGCTTGGGTTGGTGGTGACGCCGTCCAGGACGCCCAGGTCGTGTGCCTTCTTGACGTCCTCCAGCGAGGCGGAATCGAGGTAGATCTGCATGGGGACGAGCGTAGGGTGGTTATCCGCAGCTGAAAACCGGGCGGGGATTTCCTACTGTGGGGCGTGCCTGTTCTTGCTGCCACCAATATCTACTTTGCCCACGGCGACACCATCATCCTGGACGGCGTCTCGCTGTCCATCGAGGCCAACGACCGGATCGGGCTGGTGGGGAGGAACGGCACGGGCAAGAGCACGCTGATGAAGGTGCTGGGCGGGCTGGTCAAGCCGCTCAAGGGGGACGTGACGCTGCAGAAGGGCTGCCGGGTCGGGTACCTGCAGCAGGACCCCAACCTCGATCCGGAGGACACGCTTCGCGACGCGGCGGAGCGGGCCTTTGACGAGCTCCACGCGGCGCACGAGGAGCAGCACCGGATATACGACGAGATGGCTCACGCCCAGGGGCCGGAGCTGGAGAAGCTGCTCCGGAAGCAGTCGGCGGTGGAGGCGAGGATCGAGTCGCTGGGCGGGTACGCGATCGATCACAAGATCGAGGAGGTGCTGCACGGCCTTGGGTTTACCGACGCGCAGTTCCAGCTGAAGGTCAGGCAGTTGTCGGGCGGGCAGCGGGGGCGTCTTGCGTTGGCGAGGCTGCTGCTGGAGCAGCCCGACGTGCTGCTGCTGGACGAGCCGACGAACCATCTGGACATTGAGGGTCGCCTTTGGCTCGAGCACTTCCTCACGGAGGAGTACAAGGGTGCCGTGCTCATGGTCAGCCACGACCGGTACCTGCTCGACAACGTCGTGACGCGGATCATCGAGACCGAGCAGTGCCGCTTGATCGACTACCCGGGCAACTACGGGCAGTTCCGGGAGATCCGGGCGCAGCGCCGGCTGACCATGCTCCGCGCGTACGAGGCGGAGCAGCATAAGTGGAAGAAGGAGGAGGCTTTCATCAGGAGGTACAAGGCGGGCCAGCGGGCCAAGCAGGCCCGGGGCCGGCAGAGCAAGCTGGACCGGGCGAAGGAGAGCAGCACGCTCGAGCGCCCCATGGAGCTTGACACGTTCGGGTTCACGCTCCCCAGGGCGCCGCGTTCGGGAGATATCGTGGTTGCGCTGCGCGAGGCGTCCAAGAAGTACCAGCGGGAGGACGGCGGCGACAAGGTGCTGTTCCACACGCTCAGCCTGTCGATCGGGCGGGGGGAACGGTGGGGCATCCTGGGGCCCAACGGGGCAGGGAAGACCACGCTTGTGCGGTGTGCCCTGGGGGAACTCCCGATCGACTCGGGGAAGCTGCAGCTGGGCTCCAGCCTGGCGATCGGCTACTTCCGCCAGACACACGAGGAACTCAAGGCGGATGAGACTGTGGTGCGGTACCTGCAGGGCGTCATCCTCCGGGAGGCCCCGCAGGCAGCGCTCAGCGAGCAGCAGGCGAGGGACCTCGCCGGGGCATTCCTGTTCAGCGGTGAGGACCAGGAGAAGAAGCTGGGCGTGATGTCGGGCGGCGAACGCACCCGGGCAGTGCTCGCCGGGCTCCTGGCCAGCGCGAAGAACCTCATCATCCTGGATGAGCCCACCAACCACCTGGACATCGAGAGCGCGGAGCGTCTGGAGGATGCGCTGGACCTGGAGGGTGGTTTCGACGGCACGCTCATCCTCATCAGCCACGACCGTGCGCTGATCGATGCCACGTGCGACCACCTCATCGTGCTTGACGGGCAGGGCGGGGCGAGCGTGTTCCACGGCAACTACACGGAGTGGGCCGAGAAGGAGAAGATCCGCAAGCGTGAGGAGGCGGCCCGGGCGGCCGAAGAGCAGTCGCGCCGGGAGGAGCAGGAACGCAGGCGTCGGGAGGCAGAGGAACGCAAGAAGTCCGAGGCTGCCAGGACGGCCAGGCAGGCGGGCCCGGGGAACGGCCGGCAGCCGAGCACCAACGCCCTGGCCCGCATGAAAACGGAACAGATCGAGGCACGCATCGAGAAGATCGAGGCGAGGGTCCGCCAGATCGATGTGGAACTTTCCGATCCGGACGTGTGGCGCAACCACAGCAGGGGCGAGTCCCTGAGCAACGAACGCAATGCGCTCGCCGCCGAGCTGGAGCCGTTGGAGTTCGAGTGGTCGAGGCGCGCCGCGGAGGAGCAGTAGACAGCCCGGCAGTTGCTATCGCCCCATGGCGGCGATCAACCCGGCCAGGATGCAGATCGCAAGGCCGGCGGCGATGAACGCGAAGCGGATCACCTCATCACGGGAGTTGCTGCGGGCTTGCTGCGGGAGCAGCTGTGAAAGCACCCGGAGGTTCGCGTGGGGGGACTGCGGCTTTCGCTCCGGTATGGTCGCGTCTTCCCCGCGCCTGGCTGCTTCCTGCACGATCGCGATCACGAGGTTGGCGTCGAACGGTCGGAGGCCCATGTCCTCCGCCCTGTGGAAGAGCTCTCGCCGGCGTTCCGGTCGGAGCAGGGCGGCCTTCCCGCCTTCCATGGCGAGCTTGACCTCGCCGGCGAACGCGAGCCTTGGGTCGTGGGGTGCCGAGCTGGCTGCGGCCAGGTTCTCACGGGCGACTGCTTGCCGGGCTGCCTGCTGGCGGGCCAGTGGACGCTCGGCGGGGTGGCCCCGGGCCGGGGTTGGCTCGTCCCTGCCGACCAGACGGAGGCGCGGCGCGGAAGTTGCCTCGTGTCTTGCGTTCACGCTCAGAACGTACCACAGGCGGGCCGAAAGACCAGCAAACCGACAGGTCTTCCGGCAGAGAATCCCGCGCCTGGTTACAGTGGCGGGCTGCCGGGGGATTATGGGAACCGCAAGGACGCTGCGCCGGCATGGTTCGGCCGGTTATTGTGCATGAGCCACACTCCCGCATCCACCCATTCACAGGCCGAGCATGGCGCCGCTGAAGCCCCGGGTGCGTGGGGCCACTTTGTCTGTGGGGTGTCCGCGGAACGTGTGCGTGATACGGCGCGCACGCTGTCCCGGCGGGGAAAGCTGCCCGGCTTCGAGGGTGGGGGACCTGGAGGGGAGCTCTTTTCGTTTGCGGCGTTTGGCGCACCCATTGATTACCGGGTTGCGGCCGTCGCGTCCGCGGACGTGACCGGCACGCGCGTGGCATTCCACGCAAAGGCGCGGATGAAGGTGCCGCTCATCTTCCTGCTCGTTGCGGCGGCGAGCGTGTGGCCGGGCGGGCCGATCACCGATTCGCTGGTGCGTTCGTACTTCCCTTCGTACGGGTATCCGCAGTGGGTGACATGGGCCTGGTACCTGCCGATCACCGTGCTGCCACTGCCGTTCATGTTCTGGCGCATGTGGAAGAACTCCAAGGCAGCGGCGCATGAGCACGGTGTGGAGTCGATCGAGGTTATCCGTGCGGCCCTGGAGGGGTGACGTAGGATTCTGGCGTGAGCGGAACGAGGTACCCACGCACGGACGCGGTCACGGCCTACCAGTGGGACTTGGCGGTCGTGCACGGCGCGGTGGTGGAAGGGCTCGGGGCGAGAGAACGAGCGATCGTCGAGGAACAGGCGGTCCAGGGCCTGGATGCTCTGAGCGAGGTGGCGCTGCAGCGGACGCTGTCGGACCTTCTCGCGAGGGCGGGGTTCGGCGTGCTCAGGGAGCGGCCCTATCCGGGCCACCAGGAACAGGGTTCGGCGGGGGGGCGCGCAAGGGATTCTGCCCGCATGCGGTGCGACCTGGTCCTGACGCCGGTGCCGGGGGTGGCGCTGGGTGACCCAGTGGCGGAACTGCGTGAGCGGGACGCGATGTCGGGAACGCTCTTCGCCGGGGCGGAGTTGCAGCCTGTCCGGCCCACCATGGCCCCGGAAGACGCGTTGTGGCTGGAGGTCAAGACACTGGGGCAGCACTGCTTCAAGCGGGGCGTGCCTGCGCCGAACACGACGTACGGGGGTGAGCTGACACAGGCCGTGTTCGAAGACCTTGCGAAACTCTCGCACGAGCCGCTCATCCGGCATGGCGCATTGGTGCTGGTGCTCTTCACGGGCGATCGCGGAACGGCGGAGCACGATGTCGGCGTGGCGATGCACCGGGCCCTGGACCGCGGTGTTGTGTTCCGCTCGCCGATCCAAGGCGGGTTCCCGATCAGCGATCGGATCGGGAACGGATGGTGCGGTGTGGTGGTGGTGGGGAGTGTGGGGGTGTAGAGTCGTTCTGTGCAACGCGAGTGGGTGACCGCGGTGCCGCCGTCACTTGGCCTGTTTCCCCAGCACCTTCGCGATGTCAAAGTCGATGAAGTCCGCGTGGTGGAAGATCCACGACTCGATGGTGCGTTCCACCTTGTCGCCCTCGTGGCTGTGTGTGGCGACGATGTGCATCACTTCCGGCGGGATGCCGTGCTTGTAGCAGAGGGCCACGCCGCTGAACGGATGGCGCAGCATATCGCCGTAGTGGCCCTTGATGACTCCACCGCCGGCGTTCTTGTCAAACTCCAGCATCTTGCCCACGTCGGCGAGCAGGCTGCCGGCGATGAGGTAGTCCAGGTTCACCGGGATACGGGCGCCGAAGACTTCGCTGAGCACCTTGGTGATCGCGATGCACTGCTTGCAGCAGGAGTTGAGGTGCTCCACGAAGCGCAGGTCGATTTTCCCTGCGAGCAGCGTGAAGGGGATGGCGCGGATCTCGTCGAACGTCCAGCCCTTGCCGCCACAGCCGGAGGTAAGGGCTTCGTCCCAGACGGCCGCGACCCTGTCACGAAGCGCGCCGTCCTTGATGTCCATCAGGTTGGGGAAGAGGGTCGCGATGTCCTTGGTGGAGTACTTCGGCATGGGCGGAGGGTATGGCGTCGCTGTCAGTAGTCCTGTCGGCCGAGCTCACGCCCGGCGGGATCTCCGGCGGCGCACCGTCGCTGCCGGTCTTATACCTCGACGCGCTCGAACACCACTTTGCCGTCCACCAGGCGGGCGAAGTAGCCCTCGATGGCGTCGAGCCCGGTGACGCGCTGGACGATCGCGGCGGAACGGACGAGGTCCGCCCGCTGAACGAGTTCCAGCCGGGGCGCCTTGAGCTCCAGTCGCGTGGCGTAGAACGCGCAGTTCTCGTGGGCGACGAGCACGATCTTCTTGAGGCCGTGGACCTCCACGAGGAACTGCAGTTCGTCGATGACGCCCTGCTCCTCCAGGTGGGCCTGGCTGTGGCCGGCGAGGCACGCCGGGCCGCCCGGCAGGGCAACGCGGTCGTAGCGCGGGAGGCCCAGGCCGTTCTGGAGGAAGTCGTCGAAGTGCTCGCCGATACGGCCGTCCGAGCAGTAGATGGCCGCGGCGTGGATGCGGGTGCGTTCGTAGGGAACGGGGGATTCGTAGGTTCTGGTCATCGGGGGTGCGACCGGGGGGTGGAGCACGACGGGTTTGTGGGTGGCATGTGCGGTTGCCATGGGGGCAGTTTACAGCAGAGTGAACAGGTCTGGGAGGGTCGGGGTGGTGCGGCCGTACATTTTCTTGTGCCTCCCCACACCCCGCAACCCCGTCTGTTTGAAGTGGTGTCCGAGTTCTCCCCTACCGGGGATCAGCCCACGGCCATTGAGCAGATCGTTCAGGACCTGTCGGCCGGGAAGCCGACTGCCACGCTGCTGGGGGCCACGGGCACGGGCAAGACCTTCACGATGGCGCATGTGATTGCCCGGCTGCAGAAGCCCGCGTTGATCCTGTCCCACAACAAGACGCTGGCCGCCCAGTTGTACGAAGAGATGCGGGAGCTGTTCCCGAGGAACAGCGTCAACTACTTCGTGTCGTACTACGACTACTACCAGCCCGAGGCGTACATCCCTCAAAGGGACATCTATATCGAGAAAGACTCGTCCCGCAATGACGACCTGGACCAGCTGAGGCTGGCGGCAACCAGCAACATCCTGAGCCGGCGTGACACCATTGTGGTGGCGAGTGTGTCGTGCATCTTTGGCCTGGGCTCGCCCCTGGCGTATGCGCAGCGGGTGCTGACGATCACGCGGGGCTCGACGGTCAACCGCCGCGCGTTCCTGGGCGCGCTGACGGCGATGCAGTACCAGCGGAGCGAGCTGGAGTGGAAGCGGGGCTTGTTCCGCATCCGCGGCGACGCCATCGACATCTGGCCCGCGTACGAGAAGTTCGCGGTGCACGTCGAGATGTTCGGCGACGAGATCGACAGGATCGAACTGGTGAACCCCACCAGCGGCGAGGTGCTGGCGGATGAGCGTCAGTTCTTCCTCTTTCCGGCGGTGCACTACGTGATGCCCGAGGACCAGCTGCGCACTGCGCTCCAGCAGATCCGGGAAGAACTGGACGCGCGCGTCATGCAGCTGCGCCACGAGGGGAAGTTGCTGGAGGCGCAGCGCCTGCTCAGCCGCACCAAGTACGACATGGAGCTGCTGGAAGAGACGGGTACGTGCCCGGGCATTGAGAACTACTCGAGGTTCATGGACGGCCGGATGCCCGGGGAAAGGCCGTACTGCCTGCTGGACTACTTCGACTTTGCGCCGCCTGCCGTGGCAACGTCGGTCAGCCCAGAAGCTTCCTCGCAAGGGGGGCCTCGGGGATACCGCTCGCTGGACACCGATCGCATCGCCAACGAGTCGGCGCCCCGGCCCAACTACAGGGACTGGCTGCTGATCATCGACGAGTCGCATGTCACGCTGCCGCAGGTGCGTGCGATGTTCAACGGGGACCGGGCCCGCAAGGAGGTGCTGGTGGAGCACGGGTTCCGTCTGCCCAGCGCCCTGGACAACCGGCCCCTCCGGTTCGAAGAGTTCGAGGCGGTGGTGCCACAACTTCTGTTTGTGAGCGCAACGCCGGGCGCGTACGAGCTTCAGAAGTCCGACGGGGTGGTGGCGGAGCAGGTCATCCGTCCCACAGGCCTGCTGGACCCGGAGATCGAGGTGAAGCCCACCAAGGGCCAGGTGCAGGACCTGCTGGTGCAGTGCGAGGAGCGTGTGAAGCGGGGCGAGCGTGTGCTGGTGACGGCGTTGACGAAGCGGCTGTGCGAAGACCTCGCGACATTCCTGGCGGACAAGGGGCTCAAGGTGCGGTACCTGCACAGCGACATCGAGACGCTGGATCGGGTCGAGATCCTGGTGGACCTGCGGATGGGGCACTTCGACGTGCTGGTGGGCGTCAATCTGCTCCGTGAGGGGCTTGACCTTCCCGAGGTTTCGCTGGTAGCGATTCTGGACGCTGACAAGGAGGGGTTCCTGCGGTCACCGACCTCGCTTATCCAGCTCATGGGGCGTGCTGCGCGCAACGTGGGCGGGCGGGTGATCATGTACGCGGACAGTGTGACTCCGGCGATGCGCAATGCCATGGAAGAGACTGAACGCCGGCGGGCCAAGCAGGTGGCGTACAACCGGGAGCACGGCATCACGCCCCAGACCATCCAGAAGGCGATCCGGAGGGGGCTGGCGCATGAGCTCCAGGCCCGGAAGACGGCGAGGGAGGCGGTGGCGAGCAATGAGCCGGCGTTTGAGCTCGCCGAGATGTCCAGGATGCTCCAGGAGGAGATGCTGGCGGCGGCTCAGGCGCTGGACTTTGAGAAAGCCGCACACCTGAGGGACGCGATCGCCAGACTGAAGCAACGGATGGCCGTGGAGAATGCCCGTGGGGGTGGGGAGAAACAGACAGTCCGGCGCAGCGAGGTCGAGGATGGAGCCAAAGGGAAGAGCCGTTCGAAGAAGGGGCCGGCGGGAGCGCCGGGCACGCGGGCGGGGAAGCGGCGGGGCAGGGGGTAGGTCCGTCAGGGCTTTGGGAGGGAATTCTCTGCCAGGGGTGGAAACCCGGGGGAGGGCGGGCCTAAAGTCTTGGCCCGTCACGTCGCGGGACGAAAGGCTGCACTATGCCCAAGAACAAGACTCACAAGGGTCTGCTCAAGCGGATCCGCATCAGCAAGACCGGCAAGATCCGGCACAAGTCTGCGAACCACAAGCACCTGCGTTCGGGCAAGGGCGGCAAGAAGCTGCGCCAGTACCGCAACGATCCGTTCATGAGCAGCGCGGACGCCAAGCGTCTGGAGAAGCTGCTGTTCCGCCGGATCCGTGGTCGCGAGCAGCCCCGCACGGCGGTCCGGCGCAGCCCCAGCCCTGCCCAGCGGAAGGCCGCGCAGGCCGAGGCGGCCAAGGCCAAGAAGGATTAACCAGTTTCTCGAGCCGGGCACGCCCGGCCCACGCACCGCTCGACGGGACCTAAGCCAGGCAACCGCCTGCCCCGCTCGCAGCCATTGATGGAGTTCGATCATGCCACGCGTTCGTAAAGGCGCAGCCCGGGCCCAGGCCAGGAAGCGCATCCTCCGGAAGGCCCGCGGCTACTACGGGTCCAACAGCACCAGCAAGTACCGTGCGCGCAACGCGATCATCCGCGCGGGCGTGTACGCGTTCCGTGACCGGCGCCGTGTGAAGCGTGACTACCGCAAGCTGTGGATCACGCGTATCACCGCCGCCTGCAAGATGCGGGGCACCCGGTACAGCCTGTTCATGAACGGCCTCAAGAACGCCGGCATCGTGCTGAACCGCAAGATGCTGAGCGAGCTGGCGATCCACGATCCCAAGCTGTTCGACAAGATCACGCAGATCGCGGTGAAGGCAAGCAAGGCTGCGCCGGCCAAGGCGTAGGTTCTTCCGGCATACGCAACCAGCACCAAGGGCCCGGGCATGCCGCCCGGGCCCTTGTTCATTTGGACCAGTTCCTTTAGGTCATTTCGTTCGGTGCGTGGCCATCACTTTGCCCGCATGCGGGCGATGTAGTCCTTGGCCTTTGCCTCGAGCTTGGGGTCTTTGAGCCCGATGGCTTTGGCTTCAGCGAGCGCCTCCTCCCAAGTGACGCCGCCGTCGAGCACGCGGTAGGGCAGCCACGCGGCCCCCACGCGGTTTCCGCTGCGGCAGTGCATCAACGCGGGGCCGCTGAGTGAGGTGAAGGTTCTGCGGGAGGTCTCGAACACAGCGTCCGTAAGTTCCGCATCGCCCTGGTATGGGATATTGATGTAGGCAAGCCCCGCACGTTCGGCGGCGGCCTTCTCGTCGAAGTCCGGCTTCTCGGAGGCCTTGCGGAAGTCGATGACAGTGGTCGCGCCGGCAGCCCGGGAGGCGGCCAGGCCAGGTTCGTCCGGCTGTCCGTGGTCGAACTGGTGCTGGAACGTGCCGATGGAGGCGATAGTCCGGCCCGGCGTGGGCTTGGCGAGCCTGGGGGTTTCGTTGGGGGCCGCGGCTTGACCCAAGCGTACGAACTCGCTTACACCCAGGGCGTGGGAGTGCAGCAGGGAGACCGTCGCCTCGTCCGCCCCCGTTTCCCTGATGGTCACTCCCTTCTCGATCGGCGTGACCTCCAGGGTGGCCTTCTGGTGATTGTCGAAGAGATCGGCGAAGACCGGGTCCCAGGCGCGGACGCGCGACCCCGACTTCATGCGTGTCTGCATGGCGAGGGCATGGTCCTTGATGAGGCCGGCAACCCGCTGGTCGTCAGACTCCGTGGTGGCCTCGACACCAGCGGCGGTCAGGGTCACGACCCGGCGTATCTTCGCGTGGTCGTCCAGCAGGGTGTGGAAGACCTGCTTGTCGTACGCCAGGGTACCTGGCGGAGCGGGCTGCTCGGTGTTTGCGGCGGGCTGACCGGCGCAGGCGGCGAGAAGAGTGCACGCCCCGGTCAGAACGAGCGTGAGACGGGAATGGGCCTGGTGCATGCGGGCTCCTGTATAGCCGTTCCGTGCGGCGCGGCTGGACATGGTTGGGAGGCTTGAACCGGCACGACGGTTCCCCACGCGCGGCAAAAACGCGGGGCCGGAAGGCCCCGCGCGGGTCGGTGTTTGGGGGTGCTGCTCAGCGACGCCGACGCAGGCCAAGGGCCGCGACGCCCAGCAGGGAGACAACCCCGGGGGCCGGCACCGTCAGGGTGGTCACGAAGTTCGCGACGCCCGAGATTGGGTTGCTGCCGAAGCTGAAGAGGCTCCAGGAACTGCCATCAAAGTATGAGGCGTTGTTTGTGTAGAAGCCCGCGGGCTGTGCGAAGCCGGAAGAGCACTGGAAACCGAGGCTCCCGTTGCTGCTGAAGTTCTGGACTCCCAGGCTCCAGCCGATGTTGTTGAAGCCGCCGGTGGTTGAGACACCCGGGAGCGGGATCGTGACGAAGATCGGGGCGACGCCGCCGACTTCGGACGCGTCGGGGAGTGTGACGTTGGTCACGGTTGTGGAGTAGAGCGTGGCTCCGTTCCCGAAGACCATCCCGCTGGGGTCGCCGTTGTTGAAGGTGAAGGTCAGGTCGGTGGTGCCTGCAGCGGTGGAGTTGAACACGACCAGGCCCAGCGTGATCTCGCAGAGGGCCGCGGGGGCGTCACCGCCGGAACCGAACCAGCCGCTATCACCATACCGAATACTGGTCGGCGTGCTGCTGTTGAATGGTGTGAAGAAACCGTTGTCCCAGGTGTTCTGGAAGACCACCGGGCCGCCGGCGAGTGCGGACGCGGCCGTGCCGGCGAGCGCCAGCGCTGCAAGTACGAGCTTCATTGTGTCTCTCCTTCCAACAATTGCAAAGGGGCCGGCGCGGAAACGCCTTGGGGTCCCGGGTGTCATCGTACCAGAAGCAGGGGGGATCCGCTACTTCCGGCTCCCTCAAAATGTCCGAACGCGTCGCGAACTGCGTCGTGAAAACAGCCGATAATCTGTGCTATGACCATGCTCGCCTTTTCGTGCCCTGCCATCCGACGTTTGGGCGTGCTGACTGGCGGCGGCGATTGCCCGGGCCTCAACGCCGTCATTCGCGCGGTGGTGCGGGATGCGCTGCACTGTGGGCTGGAGTGCATCGGCATCGAGGACGGGTACCTGGGCCTCATCGAGAACCGCATGCGCCGCCTCGAGATGGCGGACGTCACGGGCATCATCAACCAGGGCGGCACGATCCTGGGGAGCAACAACAAGAGCAACCCTGCACGCCACCTGGTGGGGAAGGACGAACAGGGGCACCCCATTTACCGCAATGTGCTCGACGAGTGCATCAAGAACCTGGAGCGGGCCGGGATCCAGGCGCTGGTCACCATCGGCGGGGATGGCACGCACACAGCGGCGGCCATGTTCGCAAGGAAGGGCGTGCCGATCGTGGGCGTGCCGAAGACCATCGACAATGACATCGAGGGTACGGAAATCACCTTCGGTTTCCAGACTGCCGTGGCAACGGCGACGGACGCGCTGGATAAGGTCCGGACGACGGCGGACAGCCATCACCGCGCGATGGTGGTGGAGGTGATGGGGCGGAATGCGGGTTGGATCGCGCTGCATTCGGGCGTGGCGAGCGGGAGTGACATGATCCTGCTCCCTGAGCTGCCGTTCCGCATGCAGGCGGTCTTCGAGCACGTCAAGGACCGGGGACGCCGGGGCAAGCGCAGCAGCCTGATCTGCGTGAGCGAGGGCGCTCGGATGGAGGGCGGCCAGCAGGTCGTCGCGAGGCGGGTGGAGACCAGCCCGGACCCTATCCGCCTGGGCGGCGTCGCGAAGTACATCGCTGAGAAGCTCGAGGACGAGACCGGCGTGGAGGCAAGGTACACCATCCTGGGCCATACGCAGCGCGGCGGGACGCCGGTCCCCAGCGACCGCGTGCTGGGGACACTCATGGGCAGCCATGCCATGACGCTGCTCCGTGAGGGCAAGGTGGGCCGGATGGTCGCCATCCAGGGTGGTCGTCTGGCGGATGTGGACCTGGGGACCGCGGCGGGCAGGCAGCGGCTTGTCAAGGCCGACGACCCGCTGATCCTGGCCGCTCGCAACGTGGGCGCGCAGTTTGGCGACGAAGAGAACTAGCCCCGGGGAACAGGGCCCGATGGTGCGTAACCTCGCACCATGAACCTTGACCTTACCGGCAGGCAAGCCCTGGTGTGCGGAGCGTCCGGCGGGATCGGCCGGGCGTGCGCAATGGAATTGGCCTCGCTGGGCGCGAGCGTGACGCTGGCCGCCCGCGACGAGGGCAGGCTGAAGGACGCTGTCAGCGCGATGCCCAAACCCCGGGGCGAGAAGCAGCGGCATGATTACTGGGTGGTGGACCTGAGCAGAAGCGCCGAGGTGAAGCAGCGGATGGGTCAGCTGCTGACCGACGGCCGCACGTACCACATCCTCGTGAACAATACCGGCGGTCCGCCGCCGTCCCGGGCCATCGACACCGCACCGGAAGCGTTCGCCGCCGGGCTTGAGAGCCTGCTGACGACGCCCCACGTGCTGGTGCAAGCGCTGGCGCCGGCCATGACGGCGGCCCGGTACGGGCGGGTCATCAATATCACCAGCACCAGCGTGAAGCAGCCCATCCCGAACCTTGCGGTGAGCAACGCCATCCGGGCGGCGACGGCGAACTGGGCGAAGAACCTCTCGCAGGAGCTGGCGGCGAGCGGGATTACCGTCAACAACGTGCTGCCCGGGTACACAGACACTGAGCGTTTGAACCAGCTCTTCCAAAACCGCGCTTCGAAGACCAACTCCACGCTGGACAAAGTCAAGGCCGATGTGATCGCCTCCATCCCCGCCGCTCGGTTGGGGGCGGCGGAGGAAGTTGCCGCGGCGGTGGCCTTCCTGGCGAGCCCGGCGGCAGGCTACATCAGCGGAGTCAATCTGCCTGTGGACGGCGGGCGACTGGCGACGTTGTGATGATGGCCCTGTGTGACGGTGTCTTTGCGTTGGCTCTCCCATGAGTGTGCGCTCCCTTACCCTCTCCAACTTCATCGGCAACCAGGACTGCGCCCCGGTGGCGGGCGCGTACCTGGATGTTGTGGAGCCTGCGACCGGATTGGTCTACGGGCGCGTGCCCGACAGCGGCCCGGAGGATGTTGAGCTTGCGGTGAAGGCCGCGGCGGCTGCATTCCCGGTGTGGTCGGGAATGCCGGCCGCGGAACGGAGCCGGCTGCTGCTGCGGCTGGCGGACCTCATCGAGCGGGATGGCGGAGCGCTCGCGGTGGCGGAGAGCCGGGACACCGGGAAGCCGGTCGCGGTTGCCCAAACGCTCGACATACCGCGCAGCGCCGTGAACCTTCGCTTCTTCGGGACGGCGATCCTGCACGGGGCGGGTGAACTTCACGACTACATCGGGGGCGGAACTTCGGGGCACGTGCCCACCATGAACTACACGCTGCGCAGGGCAAGGGGGGTCGCCGGGTGCATCTCGCCATGGAACCTGCCCCTGTACCTGTTCACCTGGAAGATCGCCCCGGCGCTCGCGGCCGGTTGTACGGTGGTGGGCAAGCCCAGCGAGGTGACGCCGGTCACGGCGTGGATGCTGGGCCATCTTGCGAGGGAAGCTGGCCTGCCGGAGGGTGTGCTGAACATCGTGCACGGGGCGGGCAGGGCGGGCGGGGCGATCGTTGAACATCCCGGGGTGGGCACGATCACGTTCACGGGGTCGACAGTGGTGGGGAGGTGGATCGGCGGCCGGGCGGGTGAACAACTGAAACGCGTCAGCCTCGAACTGGGTGGAAAGAACCCGTTTGTGGTCTTTGAGGACGCCGACTTGGACGCGCCCGGCACGGGGGCGGTGGATACCGCGGCGCGGGCGGCGTTCAGCAACCAGGGACAGATCTGTTTGTGCGGGTCACGGCTTCTGGTGCAGGAGCGGGTGTACGACCAGGTAGTCCAAGGTGTGGTGGAGCGGGCAAAGGCTCTGCGCATCGGTGATCCGTCGGTTTCGGGAACCGAGTTTGGCTCGCTGGTCAGCCGCGCGCACTTTGAGAAGGTCTCCCACATGGTGGAGGAAGCCAAGCGGGCGGGCGGGGTCGTGCTCACCGGCGGATTTCCCGTCCCGCCGGGCCAACTCCCGGAGCGTTGCCGGGGTGGGTGCTTCTATCCGCCCACTGTGATAGCGGGGCTCGACAACGCGTGCAGGGCGGTGAAGGACGAGATATTCGGGCCGGTAGTGACGGTACAGAAGTTCCGGGACGAGGCCGAAGCGATCGCGATGGCCAACGGCACGGAGTACGGGCTGGCGGCGTCCGTCTTCACCAGAGACCTGTCTCGGGCCCACCGTGTGGCGGGGGCCATCCAGGCCGGCGTCGTCTGGGTTAATTGCTGGATGGTCAGGGACCTTCGCACTCCATTCGGCGGCATGAAGCACAGCGGGGTGGGACGCGAAGGCGGGAATGAGGCGTTGAGATTCTTTACGGAACCCAAGAACGTCTGCGTTCGCACGTGAGCACCCGGCATGTCAACCACCATCCACAGCACTTCTGCAGCAGAGCCCGTGGGGCCGTACCCGCATGCGCGGAGGGTCGGCAACATGCTGTACTTGTCAGGGGTCGGTCCGCGGCAGCGGGGAAGCAGGATGGTGCCCGGGTCCAGGGTGGACGGCGCCGGCAACCTCATCGACTACGACATCGAGGCGGAAGTGCGTTCGTGTTTCGCGAACGTCCTGGCGGTTCTGAAGGACAGTGGTGCAGCATGGCACGACATCGTGGATATCACGGTGTTCATGACCAACATGCAGAGGGACTGGGCGGTGTACTCCCGGGTCTACGCGGAGTACTTTCCCGCGGGTGGAAACCAGCCAACACGCACGACGCTGGAGATCAAGGGGCTGCCGCAGGGTGGGGATACGCCGATTCACTTTGAGGTGAAGGTGATAGCGGTGGTGCCAGGCGTCTAGGCATGGTGCAGCGGCAGCAACTTCGGCCGGATGTTGCGAAGCCCGATCAGGCAAATGCCGGCGATTGACCAGCCTTCCACAAGCTGAGGGCGGAAAGGGCGAGGCAACGACCGCTCTATGGCTTCGGGCCGGACTCGGTAGTTGACAAGGACACGCCGGACGATGGTCCCGCGGATCGAGGAGAACATCGGCAATCCTAAGGACGTGTGGAGCGGAGCACCGCTCTGACCGGGCTCGCATCGCACCCATCGATCTTGAGCGGCTGGGCGAACAGCTCGTACACCCCGGGGTCAACCGAGGCCAGCGTCAGGCCTTCCAGGATCGCGATCCCGTGCCTGAATATCGCCCGGTGGGCCGGGAGGTCTTTGGAGTCCTGAAGGTCGACGCTGGGCGTGTCGATGCCGATGGTCACGACGCCCCGGGCCGCCAGGGCATCGACGAGTTCGACGGACAGGCCGGCGAAGTCGCTGTTCCACCGAGTGCCGTCGGGGAAGGAACCGGTCTCTATGAGCACCCGGGCTTCCTTGATGCACTCGAATTCGTGGATGTCCGCTGGGCGGACCCGCCAGGCACCCACCTCCTCGCGCGGGCGTGCGCGGACAACACGGCACTCGCCGATGTAGTGCGCGAGCGGCATCCGGTCGATTCCCTTTGCGCCTTCATTCTGCTTCGCGTAGTGGTTGCTGGCATCCGCGTGGCTGCCGAGGTGCACCGTGGAGCGGATGGTGCTGAGGGTAATGTTGTTGCCTTTCTCCGTGTCCAGAAGCACCTCTCGAGAGAAAGGCGTATCACTGGGCCAGACGCCCAGGGCTTCGGATACCGTTGGTGAGATGTCAATAAGTGTGGTCAGGGGAACAGGTTCCGCTGACCCCATTGACAGGGAAGGCAGAAGTCTGCTCCCGACTTCGCGGATGCGCGCAGTCCATGCGTCGTCGCCAAGGGCTGCCCGTTGGCTTTGCGGCACTTCGCTGGCAACGGCAGCCACGATGCGAGCGAGACGTTCGCCGCTCTCCCGCGCCTTCACGTACGGCACCGTTGAAAAACTCACCAGGTTGTACTGGGGTTCGACGCGATCAGGGAAGGCCGCGTGCAGGGTCTGCTCGATCTTCTTGCGGTACTGCCACTCCGGCCGGCCTGCCAGGTCCCGCATTTCCGTGAAGTTGGCGACCGCCATGTCGGCGATGGCGTCCGCGTTCGGCTTGCGTGCAGCCTGGTACGCCTCCAGCGCGTCCCGCTGATCTTGATGAGCGCGCAGGCACCGAGCCAGTTCCACGCAGTCCTCGAACCCGCAGTTGATGCCCTGTCCGTAGAAGGGCACGATCGCGTGCGCGGCATCGCCGACGAGGACGCACCTGCCCTCACGATGCCAGGGCCAGCAACGGACCGTCACCAGAGAGGACGTGGGGTTCCTTTCGTAGTCGTCGAGCAGCGTGGGCATGAGCGGGGTGGCATCTGCGTAGAACCTCTCGAAGTGTGCCCGGACTTCTTCAGGTGTACGGAGGTTCGCGAAAGAATGCTCGCCCTCCCAGGGCCAGAAGAGGGTGCAGGTGAATGAGTGATCCCGGTTGGGCAGGGCGATCATCATTGCACCGCCCCGGGGCCAGATGTGCAGGGCGTTGATCGCCGCAGCGGGCTTCCCGTCTGCCGGCGGGATGTGCAGTTCCTTGTACCCATGGCCGAGGTAGGTCTGTGAGTACTCGAACCGGTCGGTCTTCTGCATGACACCCCGGAGGGCGGAGAACGCGCCGTCCGCGCCGATCACCAGGTCGGCGGAATCCCTTACGGTGCTGCCGTCACCCCTTCGTAGTACCGCGGTGCCGCTGCCCAGATCGGCGTCCAGACAGAGGTGGTCGAAGAACATGGTGATGCCCGGGCACCTTCCCGCCGCCTGGATGAGCGTGAGATTCAGCCCGCCCCGCGAGACCGAGTTGATTGCATCCGACGGGTTCTTGCTATAGGGCTGGAAGGTGGTGGTCCCGTCGGTCGCATGGATCATGCGCCCCGGCATAGGGATCGCGTCACGTTCCATCACAACCTTCTCGAGTCCGGCCTCGCGGAGGCCAGCAAGTCCGCGTGCGGACAGGGCCAGGTTGATGGAACGCCCGCCAACGTACCCGGCGGCGCGGGGGTCGGGGCGCCGTTCATAGACACGCACCGACCAACCGTCCCTTGCAAGCAGCACGGCGAGCAGGGCCCCGGCCAATCCGTCTCCGATGATGATCGCGGTGCGTGGCATAGCTGCTTCAACGAGGCGCATTCCAGGGGCGGGCAGGCTCGGTTGGACGCCCGGTCCCGACCGTCATGTCATCCCTCCAAGTTCCGTGGCGAAGCGCCATACGTCGTGGAACGAGTTGTACAGGGGTACTGGTGCCGCGCGGATGACGTCCGGCTCACGGAAGTCGCACACGACGCCGCGTGTCAGCAGCTTCTGCTGCACTTCGCGTGACGAGCCCCGCACCACCATGGAGAGCTGGCATCCGCGCTGCGCGGGGTCCGCGGGTGTGCGGACTCCGACGTTGGGCGCAAGCTGTTTCAGCAGGCCTTCCATGTACGCCGTGAGCGCGACAGACTTCTCCCGAAGGGCGGGCATGGTTGCCCGATCGAACAGCGCAAGCGAGGCTTTCAGCGGGGTCAGGGCAAAGATGGGCGGGTTTGACAGCGCCCAACGGTCTGCCCGGGCTACCGGATGGAATTCGGGTCCCATCCGGAACCGTGACGCGGGGTCGTTGCCCCACCAGCCGGCAAACTGCGGGAGGTCTGCCGCGTGGTGCCGCTCGTGCACGAAGGCACCTGCGATCGCTCCGGGTCCGGCATTGAGGTACTTGTACGAGCACCACGCCGCAAAGTCCGCCCCGATGTCGTGCAGGCGCAGGGGCACGTTGCCCGCGGCGTGGGCGAGGTCCCAGCCGACACTTGCTCCCGCAGCGTGCCCCGCGCGGGTGATGGTGTCCATGTCGAACCACTGTCCCGAGAGGTAGTTCACAGCGCCCAGCATGACTAGCGCCAGGGACGCTCCCTCGCGGTTGATCGCGGCGAGGATGTCATCCGTTCGCAGCGTGTGCTCACCCTCGCGGGGTGTGAGCCTGACGATGGCCTGTCTGGCGTCAAATCCCGAGGCGTGTGAGTGCCATCCGGCCTGGCTCTGAACTGCGTAGGAATCGCTGGGGAACGCCGAGTCCTCGATCATGATCTTGAAGCGATCGCGGGTCGGTCGGTAGAACGACGCCATCAAGAGGTGGAGGTTGACCGTGAGCGAGTTCATGGCTACCACCTCGGTGGGCAGCCCGCCGACCACGCGTCCCAGGGATGATCTGAACTGTTCGTGATAGGGCAACCATGGGTCCCGAGCGTGCAGGTGGCCTTCGACTCCGAGGCGTGCCCAATCCTCCAGTTCGTGTGTGAGGTCCTGAGCGACGGCTCTGGGCTGGCAGCCGAGGGAGTTTCCCGTGAGGTACACCGCGGTCCCGGACGGGGTGGATTGTCCTGCCAGGCCCGCCGTCCGTGCGACGGCTGCCGCATCCGGGAGGAAGAACTCGCCCCTGAGGGACGTGAGCGGGTCCCTGGCATCCAGGGCGTGCGCGCGCGATTCGGATGTGTCCACGGTTGTGGGCATGCCGGAGCGTAGTTCAGGCCAGGGCGAGAAACTCGCGGGCGGCCCCCGCACGCATGTTGGCCAGGTCCAGTTGCGGCAGGTCGTTCATTTGATCCAACATGAGTCCTGGATGGTCCTCACCCAGCGGGAACGGGTAGTCACTTCCCAGGCAAGTCCGGCGGCTGCCCATGATGTGCATGAGATGGCGGAGGGCGGCCTGATCATGCGTCAGCGAGTCCACCCAGAACCTGGCCGGCGTCTGGCCTTGGCGGAGGTAAGCAGTGGGGGGGCGTGGATTGTCGACTGCGACCAGGTCCGGGCGGGCGTGATGACCGTGCTCAAGGCGTCCAAGGATGGCCGGCAGGGAGCCGCCGCCA
Organism: Phycisphaerales bacterium; assembly: GCA_046350475.1. GTDB lineage: Bacteria > Planctomycetota > Phycisphaerae > Phycisphaerales > UBA1924 > BJHL01. Next base: position 2,123,407 of record JAXMAJ010000001.1, read on the forward strand.
TGAGCGAAACAGACCCTCAGCCGAGGGAGACGGTCGAAGGTGCCCGAAAAAATAAGTGCGGCGATCGCGAGGGCGGTTTCTGTCGGCATGCCTACCAGCCACCGGAGCCAGTACTTGTCCATCCTGCTGGGTGCGAGCATGTCCCACGGGTGGACAAAGACGGCCGCCTGCAAGCGTTCGGCGTGTGCGAGCACTTCCTGGACGCGGGCGTCGTCAAGGTTGGCCCCGTTGAGGTTTGTGCCAATCTGGACGCCCCTCAGGCCCAGGTCCGAGACGCAACGTTCCAGTTCCTTGCAGGCCAAGCCCGGTTCCTGGAGGGGGATGCTCCCGAGCCCGAGAAACGCCGGCATGGGTTGGACGGTGCCTCCGCCGGTCCTGCAGACCTCGGCGATGTGGTCGTTCAGGAGGCGTGCGAGGTCGTACGCGTCCTGCGGCCTTGCCCAGTACGAGAACATGACGGGGACTGTGCTGAGCACCTGTGTGGTCACGCCGGTGCGGTGCATGTCCTGCACGCGGGCGTTGGCGTCCCAGCAGTTGGCCTGGACATCGCGGAAGAACGTGTACTGGCGACTTTCGACGGGCCCGGCGTCAAGCGTCTGCATCATTTTCGCGCAGCCGCACTTTGCCGGGTCATGGCCCAGGCTGATCCATCCGGGGTACCCGCTGCGCGTGGTCCAGTCTGGCCAGCGCTCAGGAAGGATGTGGGTGTGGAGGTCGATTTTGAGTGGAGCGGCGCTCATGGGGGAGCGTGAAAAGGCCGGGGTGGGATTCGAACCCACGAAGCTTGCGCAACGGATTTGCAATCCGCCCCATTAGACCACTCTGGCACCCGGCCGGGTCGAGGAGGCGAAGGATAGGGGGGTGGGAGGGTAGAGTCAGGCCGTCCGGCCACGATCCCGGGCAAGGGGTCAACGCCGGGGGCTCGGCTGGTCGATAATGGAGCATGGAAGTGCGACCTGGGATGGTTCTCTCAATGCTGGCGATGGCCGCGGGCCCGTGCGGACGGTCTGCTGCGGCGCAGACGCAGCCTGCCTCGCAGGAACTCCCCGCGTTCGAGCGTGGCTCCGGGGAACCGATTGTGCCCAAGGGGGCCGATGCGGCGGGTGGAGGTGCCATCGACACGAGGATCAGTTCGCTGCCACCGGACTTTGAGGTGCCCGGCGCGCAGGTGGTGCCGGAAGGGACGTATCTGCCACGGGTGGTGGGGCGGGTCATCCGCACAGCACGGGGCGATGTGGTGTTCGCGCCGGACAAGGAGCAGCCGGCCGAGAACACCACCGGCCTTCCCAGCCCGTTGCCGCTGATGGTCCTGCTGCCCAATGCGCGGCGCGATCAACTCGGTGCCGCCCTCTCTGAAGATCCGCTGGGGGTGAGCGCGGAACCTGCGGCGCCCACGAACAGCGACCCAAAGCCCTACGCCCTGGGCGGTCAGGTCTACGTCTACCACGGCAGGTCGTACCTGCTGTGCTCCACCTTCGCGGGGATCACGGACAAGCGCCCGGCCTCACCGCCCGGGGCAGAGACACCGGTTGCACCGGAAGGAGTTGATCAGCTCATCAAGGACTTGGAGCGCACCAGCGAGGAGCGCCGCGTGCTCACACCGGGGGCAGGGAGTATTCGCCGGCGCGAGAAGTCCGATGACACGGTGAGCGTGGCGACAACCGACGGCAGCGTCCTGACCAACCGCCGGGGGAGGCTGGTGCGGCTGACGGAGGAGGGTGGGCGGTTGGCGTTCGTGGTGGACAACGATCCGGACAGCCCCGCCATGCCATCCCTCGTGCTGCTGCCCTGCCAGGTGCTGGAAGAGGTGGAGGGTGTTGCTGCGGCCCGTGGGCCCGAGCTGGTCGTGCGCATGAGTGGTCGCATTGTGAGCAGCGGCGGCAAAGCGTCCCTCCTCCCGATTTTCTTCCAGGTGGAGCGTCGCGGGGATATCACGCCCGGGCAGTAAACCGCGGGGCTGGGGCGGTCCATCGCGCCGGTCGCCGGGATCTCTCCCACACCCAGCACGCCGGAAGCAGGAACCCACTGGCGTAAAGGTCGTAGATGTACTTGAAGTGCGAGGCCGGGCCGGCCAGCGCGATAAGCGTGAAGGGGCCGGCGATCACGCAGGCCACGAGGGCGGTTTTGGGTGTCCTTCGGGCCTGGGTGAGCGCGGCGATCAGCACAAGCAGAGACGGCCATGCGTTCCAGATCCAGTGCCCGGGAGACGTCCAGCCTCGAGGCACGGACCAGTCGCGCAGGGTGTGTGTGCAGCGAGCGATCAGCCCGGGGTGCTCGCTCCACTTGTACCCGTCGTCGAATGCGCGCTGCATCGGAGGATTTGAGGATGCATACTGCTCCAAGGGACGCTGCTCCCGGTGGTCATAGAACCACAGGTTGCTGCGCGGGGTCATGCCCAGCATGCCGGAGACGGTCGCAACACGGCTGGAAAGAAAGAGGCCCGGGTTGTCGAGGGAAGCACGCACGAAGAGCTTCTTCACCCCGCGCATTTCTTCGCCCGTAACGTCGCCGTGGCTGGCCCCGATCCAGTAGGTGTGTATGTCGAACGGGGTGTACAAGCGTGTGACATCGTTCAGGTCAACGACCTTGGACAGCACGGTGCGGTCCTGTTCGGGTGTGGGGGTCCAGTAGTCGTTCGCGAGGTAGTAGCTCAGGGGGTTAATGACCAGTGTGAGGGTGTAACGACTTTCCCGGTCGGGATCGGGATTAGCCAGGTTGCGGGTCAGCGGCCCCCTGCACAACCAGGCGGCGATGACCAGGAGGAAACAGAGCGTCGCCGCCCTGGCAGGTCGGATGGCTCTTGCCGCGGCCAGGAGCAGGGGGACGAGAATGACCAGAACAACATTCTCGCCGCGCAGCGAGACCGCAAAGCTGGTCAGGATGAAGGCGTGCCCGATCCCCAGCGGCGGGGCCGACGCCTGGGGAGCGAGGGTGGTCCGGACGACGGCCCGGAGTACGAGGGCGGCAAGGCTCAGGCGGAGCGCAGCGCTGAGCAGGTCGTGTGAAAGGCTGGTCGCGAGCAGTCCGAGCGGGATCGAGCTGCACGCCAGGACGAGCAGCAGGGCCGCAACCCAACGCCGAACACCCGCATGGACCAGGAGTGACAGCACATCAGCAAGTGCCGCGGCAACGATGGCCGCATTGACCAGTGAAACCAGTGTGTAGTTTCCCAGGAAGCGCAGCATGGTCACGGCGTACACGCTGTATGCGGTCGAGAGCCATGGCTCTGCCTGTCCGCGGACCGCCTGCTGGTAGAGGTACGCTTCATCGGTCTTCCAATGCCCCGGCCATTCACCCACCCACCAACCGCCCAGCGCGAGGAGCAGGGGAACAAAGAACATCGCGAACAGCCGAAGCCTCCGGGCCACGCTGACGGGGTCCGACTGTGCACCCGCACGGAAGTTCTGGATCAGTGATCGCAAGGAGAGGGCGATCCATGAGGCCAATATCGCGACCAGCGCGTTGCTGGTGTCGTGCACGCGATGGGCCTGCACGGCCTCCTCGACGCCCAGGGTGGATACGTCCGGGCCGGGCAGCAGGGAGTGCGTCAATAGGAAGGCAAGTGCGCCGACTATTCCACCGATTATCGCCGTGCGATGCGAGTCCCCGCCGTCGCGGGTGAGCGCCATTGTCGAGGGAGTGCGGGGTTCGCTCGCCGTCATGCCTATGCCAGGGTTTCCAGTTCGTCCATGATCGCGCCGGCCGTCAGGGCGAACGCAACCGTCTTCTTCGGAACGTCCGCGTGCAGGGGGAGCATGGACAGGAACAGGGAGGCCTCGTACAGGCGCATGACGCGGTAGTCAAAGCCCAGTTCCGCCATGCGGCGGGCGAATGCTCTCTGGTGCTCCCGCAGGTCCGGGGCGGCGAGCGTCAGGGACAGGCGGAGGTGGGTGTCAAGCTCAAGCTCAAACAGGTTGTGGTTGATGAAGTCGTAGCCGCCCAGCACGGAGTGTGACAGCTTTGCCGCGTCGTAGTAGGGGTGGGCAAAGAGGTCGTCGGGCGTGGTGGCGCCGCGGGGGTCGATGAACTTGAGCTGTTGCACCCTGCGGTCGTACAGGATGTTGGAGAAGCAGGGGTCCCCATGCGTGAAAGCCAGGCCATCCGAGCGGTCCATGGGCCCGATACGGGACGCAAGGTTCCGCCACCGCTGGGCAAGAAGTTCCAGTGAGGTAGGGACGGCGGCGCGAGCGAGCATTTGCGCGAGCACTTCGCACTGGGGGAGCGTGCGCATCCTGTCCATGCGGTCAGAGATCTTGCCGGCGTAGAGGTCGTGTGAGGCCTTGGCGATCCCCTGTGGAGCGCAGGCCCGCGCCGGACGGACGCGGAAGTACGTCTCGACCTTGTCCAGGAAGCCGGAGAATTCGGAGAGGGAGAACGCGCCGTGCACCCACTGGATGGCCATGTCCGGCACGTTCAGCCGCTCCAGCCGGTAGGACGCGGTAGGCACGCCGGCGTGGACTTCCTCCTCGTAGGCGAACGGGCGGAGGAAGAACGGAAGCACCGGTCCGTCGACGAGCGAGAGGAACGTGTATTCCCGCTTGATCTTCTGCACGTCAGGGGAGCGCTTGATGACGCTCAGGGCATCGTGCTCAACGGCATTGAAGTGGCGGACGTCGAAGTTACTGGACAGGAACTCGACGAAACGGTCGTAGCGGGAGAGGTCGGTCAGATCGCCCGCGCTCCCGACGCTTGCCAGGGAGCGTTGGGCCGCCCGGCGTACACGGGCGAGGTCGTGCGCAGCCAGGGGCTCCAGGAGTTCCCGCAGCCGCTGCTCGCCCACCCAGAGAAGGAGGGAAGCGTCCGGGGACGGGGTCGCATCCTCCACCGGGATGTAGATGTCACGCCGTGCGTACCGGAGCTTTTGGAGGAAGAGTTTCGCATCCTCCAGGCGGCGTGGGATGACGTTGCTGGGGTAGTACAGGAATCGGCGGGGAGGGATCGCCGGGGTGGATTCGGCCGCGGGGGCCCTGTGGAGCCGGTCGGAGAAGTCCGCAAGGTCGCTGTCGCGGTGGAGGTGGATGAACTCCGGGATGCCCGCGTCCCGGACCAGGGCGCGCACATGGTCGAGCAGCGACCGTTTGCGGTACAGCACCTGGCTGAACTTCTGCACGCCCAGCAGCGCCTGGATGTCGGGGGATACGTCTGTGCGGTCGTCGTAGATGAGGCACATGCTCATGACGCTTCTCCGACGGAGGGCGGCGCGACGGGTGTTGCCGTTTCGCGCATCCACGGGGGCAGGCTGGAAAGGACTGACGAACGCACGGCCCGGAGGACTTCGGCTGCACGGTTCGGGAGGGCCGCGATGATGGCGGCCAGAGAACTGAACAGGAACGTGATGAACAGCGCGGCGGGGTACAGCGTCGCGAGCGGGCCGGCGAGGACCCCCGGCATCACGCGCGTGAGGATCTCGCTCAACGAGCCCTTGTTGGCCGGGAAGAGCTGAGCAAAGAAGAACGTGGTTGCCGAGAGCGTGGCCCCCAGCGTCCCCGCGGCCCTGGGCAGGAACAGGGCTAGCGACGCGATTTCCAGCGTCCAGATGATCGCCGTGAGCAGGACGAGCGTCGCCGGACGGCGCCTGACGGCGTCGGGCGCGTGCAGCAGCAGGCGCTGGGATGCGTCGACAGCCTGGACTGCTCGGAGGCTCCATGGCGCGTGGGTCCGGCGGATCAGGGCGAGTTTCAGACTCTCCAGGTGCTCAGGCAGGACGTAGAAGGCGATAAACGTGCCCGCGACCACTGTGATCGTCAGGAATACACCCATGGCCGCGCTGTCAGCAAGGTCTCTCCTGAAGGCAAGGGCCACGAGCATGGCCCCGGTGATGGCCAGGAGGTCCAGGACGCGTTCCGCCCACACCAGCAGGATCGCCCGGACGGGAGACCTGACCAGGCGGGCGACCTCCGCGACTCGGAACAGCTCGCCAAGCTTGAACGGGATCAGCAGGCTCGCACCTGCGGCAATGAAGTGGGCAGCGAATGTGTCACGCAGGCCCACCCGTTCATCATGGACTATGACGACCAGGCGGAGCGCCCGGAGCAGGTGGGCCAGCAGGTACAGGGAGACCGCGCCGAAAAGCGGGCCCCAGTCTGAGGGCGAGATCGGCGTCACCGCGGGCGACCGGAGTCTGCCCAGCGTGTGCGCGACCTGGTACATCACCGCCATCGCGGCCAGCAGGAAAACGCAGACGCTCAGGATGGCCCCTCGCCGGTTCATCGGGCTGGTGCCTCCACGCCGCGCCTGGCGGCGGCGACTTCGTCGATGGTCGCCAGGGCCTCATATTCCGCCGGAGTGCCGACGATGATGGTCCGATGCCCCTCGTTGCTGGTGTTGATGATGACGCGCTTCCCGGCCCGGAGCATGGCGCGGTAGACGTCGGAAATGTAAAATTCCTTTGTGTAGTCCACGCCCTGCGCCCAGGAGCGGTACGCCTCGGCCGACCGGAATCCGTAGAGCCCGGTGGTAGCATGGCGGGACAGGACGACCTTCTCCCGCACGTCGATCGCGACGGAAGGCTCGTGCGGCGCCGTGACAACGTAGGAGTACTGTGGGGCTTCACTGTCGATGCAGTCGATGTAGCCGTCCGACGTCAGCAGAGTGTCCCGGACGCGCTTGTAATCCCTCCCGATCAGGATCGTGTCGATGTTGTGGAACAGCACTGGCTGGGTCAATGCGGATCTGCCCAGGCGGTGTTCGAGTTCATCCACCCCCAGCGAGGCCGTGTGTGCCTGGCCCCGTGTGTCCGGAACCCAGGCGAGGAAAGTCCGCACGCCGTGCGCTGCCAGGTCCATAGCTCCGAGCACGCTCTGGATCGCGCTCTCCGACGCGTAATCCCGCTGATTGGCGATACATACCACGTGTTGGAACACCCCCCGACTGCCTGGGGATAGCACCATCTCCTGCACCACATGCGCGAGCGTTGTTCGCCCCTGAAAGGGAAGAAGAAACTTGGGCGTGGCGTACCCGGCGTCCCGGAAACGCTTGTAGAGCCCGGCCATGCAGAAGACGAGGTTCATCGCCTGGCCGGAGTATATTGAGGGGAGGAGGTGCAGGCCGAGGGGGGGAGGACCGCCCAGGCCCCGGCACAATGTCCAATGCACGAAGGAGCCACGCCATCCTCGCCATCGAATGCCCCGCCAGGGACGGGCCGGGTTCTGGGCGCGTTCGCCCGCATCGGCCGTTTCGGCCTGGTATCCGGCATCGGGCTTGCCCTGGACTTCTGCATTTCGGTCGGCCTGCGAGAGGTGGAGGCATTGCCGTTTGTGGCCAACCTCGTGGGCGCCGCGTGCGCGGTGACGTTCGTGTTCTTTGCGTCCGTCCGGCACGTGTTTGAGTCGGGTGACACGGGGAGGGCTCGCAAGTATGCGGCGTACATGCTGTGGCAGGCAGTTGCCGTGCCCGCAGCGTCGGGTGCGATTGCATTGCTTACCCCATTGGGTGTGCGGGTGGCCGATTGGGCAGCGGCATGGGGAGGAGATATTGCGCATGGCGTTGCGCAGCGTCCTGGGGCGGGTTTCCTGATCGCCAAGTGCGCAGTGACCCCCCTGCCTTTCTATGCCAACTTCCTCTTCATGGGTTGGCTCCTGACCGGACGGCTCCGTTGGCGGTAAAGCCGTGCAACAATGGGTTGTGCCGTCCCCCCCGACCCCACCTCGCCCACGCCCGTCCAGTGAGGAGGATCATTCCATCCTGTACTACCTGGGCGGCTTCTGCGGGGAGATCATTAAGGCGATCCGCACCCCGGTGCATGGGCCGGGGGTGCACGTCCGCACGTTCGTGCAGGAGTCAGAGGTGGAGACGCCCGAAGGCCGAGTGCATGTCCGCCGGACAACCGTGGATGAAGTACGCAAGGCGCGCGACTGAACTGCCGCCCGGCCACGATCACACGCGCATGGCGTTCCCCGAGGACAACGCCTGTCCGGCCATCTCTGCGCGCAGCCGCTGGAGCGCGGCGATACGTTTTTCCATGGGCGGGTGAGTTGCGAAAATCCGAGTGAGCCCGCCGAGGAACGGTTCAACGATGAACATGTTGTTCATCGCCGGGTTGTGGTTGGGCATTGGCACACGCTGGGACGCGGCCTCCAGTCGCTGCAGGGCAGAGATCAGGCCGTCGGGCGAACCTGCGAATGCGGAGCCGTCAGCGTCTGCGACGTACTCACGGCTGCGGCTGATCATGGCCTGGATGAGGACGGCGGCGATCGGTGCCAGAACAATGGCGATGATCGCGAGGGGGTTGCCCCCCTCCCTCCGATCTCGGGAGCCGAACCCGCCCCACATCGCAGAATGGGCGAAAAAGGACAGCACTCCCGCGATCATGGCGCTGACGCACGAGGTCAAGGTGTCCCGGTTTCGCACGTGAGCAAGCTCGTGCCCCATGACGCCCCGCACCTCCGACTCCGAGAGGAGGCGCAGTGCTCCTTCCGTGATGCAGACTGCCGCCTTGCCCGGACTGCGTCCGGTCGCGAACGCGTTGGGGGCCTGCACGGGGCAGATGTAGACACGTGGCATAGGCAAGCCCGCGTTCTGGCGGAGCTCGTCCACCATGTGGTACAGGCGCCCCCCGGGGCCCGGTGTGTCGCCGAAAACCTCCACACCACCCATCGACGCGACCGCGATCTTGTCCGAGAAGAAGTAGGCGATGAAGTTGGACACTGTGCCGAAGAGCAGGGCGAAGATCAGGCCGGCCTTCCCGTAGAAAGATCCGATCAGCAGGAAGAGCGCGAACATGGCGCCCATCAGCAGCGCGGTCTTGAAGTTGTTGGCGAATCGTGTCATGGATACCCCCAGATCGGTCCAGGCATTGTTGTACGTTGGATGATTCGAGATTGTTGTGGTTGCGTTGCGTGCCCGGCCCGGGCGTTGCAGGGGCGAGCGGGGTGCATCGGGGCCTTAGCGGGTGTCAAAATGACAGGGCGGTCAGGCAGACGAGGGGCCCCTGCAGCGGTGCGCCGTGCGGACGGTGGTCCGCCGTGCTACCGTCAGCCTCGCCGAGGGCCGCGTCTGGAGGCGCGACACCAGGTCCTTCCGAGCGCACTTTCTGGGTACTTACCTATGGCATCTCCCGCTGATCGCGTGTATTCCCCGTCTCACGAATGGCACAAGGTGGAGGGCGACACCGTCACCCTCGGCCTGACGCAGTTCGCCGTGAACCAGCTCACGGACGTGACGTACGTGGAGATGAAGAAGGCGGGCACCACCTTCAAGGGTGGCGAGATCGTCGGCGAAGTGGAGAGCGTCAAGACCACCAGTGACATCTACTGCGCCGTGGACGGCGCGGTCACCGAGGTGAACAAGGCGGTGGTGGACGACCCGAGCCTGCTTAACTCCGACCCGTACGGCAAGGGGTGGTTGATCAAGGTCCGCAAGTCCGGGAACGGCAAGCTGGGAGAGTGCATCGACGCCGCGACGTACGACAAGCAGCACGGGTAAGCCCCCTGCGAGGTCCGTCGGCACGGTGGGTTGTTGAAGCATGAATGACAGCAACGTGCCGATGCTGATCTGCAGGAACGTGCACAAGTCCTACCAGCTTGGCGGGGCGTCGGTGCCGGCGTTGCGCGGGGTCGACTTGGTCATCGAGCAGCCGGGCTTCTACGCCATCATGGGTCAGTCCGGCAGCGGCAAGAGCACGCTGCTGCACCTGCTGGCTGCGCTGGACCGGCCCGATCAAGGTGAAGTCCTGGTTGCCGGTTCACCGGTGCACTCCATGAACGACAGGGCGGCTACTGAATTCCGCCGGACACGCGTGGGCATCGTGTTCCAGCAGTTCAACCTGATCCCGACGCTAACAGCCCTTGAGAACGTGGAACTCCCCGGCATGCTCGCAGGAGAGGCGCCGGAGGCCTTGAACGCGAAGGCGAGAGAGCTCCTGGACCGCCTGGGTCTCGGAGGGCGGGCCGGGCACCGCCCCGATGCGATGTCCGGTGGAGAGCAGCAGCGGGTCGCCATCGCACGGGCCCTGCTTTTCTCTCCACCAGTGCTCTTCGCCGATGAGCCCACCGGCGCCCTGGACAGCCAGTCCAGCGCCCGCCTGTGGCAGCTGCTCGGGGATGTCGCCAGGGAACGGAAGATGCTCGTCGTGATGGTGACGCACGAGCCGGCGGCGGCGGCGTACTGCCGGCGCGTGTTCGTGCTGCAGGACGGCCGGGTGCGGGGGATCATTGAATCGGAGGGCCTTGATGCGGGCGGTATTGCGGCTCGCTACCAGCAGCTTGTCCGAACGGCGTAGCAGGACGTTCCTGCTCATCGCCGTTGTCAGCCTCGCCGCAACGCTGGTGAGCGCTGTGGGCGTCGCCATGGGGAGTCTCCGCAACGCCGTGAAGCTCCGCGTCGACGCGATGGTGGGGGCCGCCGACGTGCGCATCAAGGCGAAGAACGCTGGCCTGCTGCCTCAGGGGGTTCTGGAGCAGGCGCGCGGCTGGGAGGGGGTCGCCGCGGCGGTGCCCCGTCTGGACACATCGCTGTCGCTGCGGTTCGGGAAGCCTGTGTGGGCGCGGGCGCAGGGCGTGTCGGACGGCCCATTCCGCCGCTCGGTAGAGACTTTCCAGTCACCCGTGCTCGCCGCCGGGATCTCGATCGAGCCGGGACTCCCGTCCCCGGAAGTTGAACTGGTGAGCGGGCGGTTGCCCACGCTGGCGAACGAGATCGTGCTCGACCGGTACGCCGTGAAGCGGCTATCCAAGAAGCCGGACCGCCCCGACCCTGCAAGTTCGTTCAGCATGGCGATGTTCCGCACAACCGGCACGACGATCAATAAGGCGGATGCCGGGCCGGAATCGGTTGCAACGCAGGAACTGGCGGACGAGTTGAACGCGTCCAGTGAGCCGCGCGTAGGCGACACCGTTCAGGTGCTCCGATTCAAGCAGGAGCCGGTCACGCTGACGATCGTCGGGCTCGCCGCCCAACCCCCGCTGGGCGGGCGTGCCCGTGTATATATGCTGGTGCCGGCCCTTGCGGCATTGGCCGGCTCTCCCGGCCAATTGTCCCAGGTGGACCTGGTGCTGAAGCCGGGAACCGACGCGAAGGTGTTTGTGGCGGAGCAGGGCCCGAAGATGCCCGGTTCCATGACGGTCCAGACCGCGGAGAAAATCACCAGCGGGCTGGACAAGAACCTGCAGGCGAACCAGCTGGCGTTCCTGCTGGGCACGCTGATGGCGTGCATCGCCGCCGGGTTCATTATCACGACGGGCATGAGCACCGGCGTTGTGGAGCGCCAGCGCGAGCTTGCGATCCTGCGGTGCATCGGGGCGACTCCCTGGCAGCTGGCCGCGTCCCAGCTCACGCAGGGCGTCTGCATCGGCCTGGCGGGCGCAGCCATCGGTGTTCCGCTGGGCGCCGCCCTCGCCGCCGGCATGGTGACGTACTTCCAGGAGCGTCTGCAGGCTCCCCTGCACTTTGACGTGTACCGCGTGCTCGCTTCCGTGGGGGGTTCATTGGTCGCGGGGCTGGTGGGTTCGGCGTGGCCCGCGTGGCGTGCGACGCGAGTTTCGCCCCTGGCGGCGCTCGCGGTGCGGGCAGAGGCCCCCCGGGCACGCACCGCGGTGGTGCTCGCCGCCGTCGGCCTGGCGTGCGCCGCGGTCCACTTCGCCATCTTCACGCTCATGAAGGGCCGCGACCGTGTCTTCCTGACGTACGTGCTGCTGGGCCTGCCTTCGCTCATGCTGGGCTACTTCCTGCTCGGGGTTCCCGCGGTGCTGGTGGCGGGCAGGCTGCTGGGCCCGGGAATCGAGCGGCTATTCCATCTGCCCCCGCACCTGCTGCAGCGGAGCGTCCGTGCCACCCCGTACCGCTTCGGGTTCACGGCCGGCGCCCTCATGGGCGGTCTCGCGCTGATGGTGGCGATCTGGACCCAGGGCGGTGCGGCCCTGCGGGACTGGGTGGGAAGGCTCCAATTCCCAGACGCCTTCGCGGTCGGGCTCAACATGCCCCCCGAAGCACAGGCGGAACTACGGTCGCTGGACTTCGTGACCGACGTGTGCCCCATTTCGATTTACCCGGTTACGACCGACGCCTTCGGCCTCGACACCTTCACCAAGGTCAAGTCCAGCTTTGTCGCGTTCGAGCCGGACGCTTTCTTCCGCATGACCCGTGTGGATTGGGTGCAGGGTGACGAAGCGTCGGCCAGGGAGCGCCTGAACGAGGGCGGGGCGGTGATCGTGTCCCGTGAGTTCCTGACCGCCCGGGGCCAGGGGGTGGGCGACCGCTTTGTCTGCTGGGACGAGGACGAATCGCGTCATGAATTCGAGATCGTCGGCGTGGTGACCAGCCCGGGCCTCGAGGTGGCCAACGACGTCTTCGACGTGGGTGAGGACTTCACCCAGCAGCGCGCGCACGCCGTCTTTGGCAGCCGCAAGGACCTTGTTGGCCAGTTCCACACCGAGACTATCGGCATGCTGCAGTTCTCGATGAAAGCGGGGATCGATGACGAGCACGCGATGTTGGCGGTCAAGCAGGCGCTGATGCCCTACGGCGTGCTGCACGCGGGCAGCGGCAGGCAGCTGAAGCAGACCATGCAGGGATTCGTGAAGACCACCCTGCTGGTCGCGAGCTGTGTTGCAGTCTTCTCGATGGTCGTCGCGAGCTTCAGCGTGGCGAACGTGATCATCGCGGGCGTCCAGTCGCGCATGTTTGAATTCGGAGTCATCCGAGCGGTCGGGGGGAGCGGAGGGGCGTGGGGGGTGCTGTCACGCCTCGTCGTGGGCGAGGTGTTGATCGTCGTGTGCGCCGCTTGTGTGCTGGGAACGCTTATGGGGCTGCAGGGGGCTTTCGGCGGGCTTGTGCTCAACCGGCTGATCTGGGGTCTGGAGCTTTCGCTGCGCCCGCCCCTGGGCTGGATTGGGGTGGGGTGGCTGTCCCTGCTCGTTATTTCCGTCGGAGCCGCAGCCCCGGCCGTAGCTTCGCTTGCAAGCAAGCAGCCACGAGAGCTGCTGGGAGCGGTCCGCGGATGAGCATTACACTTGCAGACAGGGCGCAAGCTTTGTAGAATGCCGGACATGTGGCAGCCGGCCGGAAACGACCCATGTCGCATACTGGACGACCGGGGCGAATCCCGTCAGGTACAGAACCACCTGATCACCCTGACAGAGACCCGCACAGCGGGAGGCCAGAAGTTCACCGTTCGCTGGTGGCACGCACTGGTGCTGCTCTTTGAAGTGTGGTTCTTGTATTCCCTGGTTGGAAAGACGACATGGACTTCTCTGGTCCGACCGCTGACATCATGGGCGGATTGGATGAGCATACTTGCGGTCGCAGGAGTTGTTCTGTGCATCGGGATTGCCGCCCGACTGCCCAGTAGGCGACAGCCTGTCGCCCCGCAGGTCGCAGCCCTCCTGGAGTGGGGATTGTGTGGAGGCTGCGGTTACGACCTTCAACCCATCCCCGTCGCCGCGGACCATTGCGTGGTGTGTCCGGAATGCGGGTGTGCTTGGAACCGGGAACGACTTACCCGTCGCGCTCCGGGGATATCGCCCGAAGACGCCGCGAACGGCGCGATCGCCCAATACGAGCAACTCCAGAAGTTGGTGGGCTGGTGGGAGCAGCCCCATGCTGATGACCGTGGTCAGCCCGCCCGCATCGCGGACGAAACGGTCCTCGGCTCCTCACCGATGTTCGGCGGTGGGAGGGCCCGGGGCATTCTCCGGAGGGGCACCGCTCACACAACGCGAATGCGCGTTCTTCTCGGCACGGCGGTGTTCACCATGGGTGTGCTGGTCCTTGCCGGTTGCGCAGCGTCTTCCCGTGCTTTCCGGAGGAGTGATGAAGCGATCTACGTTGGGTTTGTCGGTGTGGTCATCAGCCTCGCGGGTATCGGGGTCGCTTGCGTTTCTACACCCAGGGCGAAGTGGCGGAGGTTGCTGCTGAGCGAGGGGTTGTGCCCCAGCTGTGGTTCGGTCGTTGTCGGCCTTCCCACGGAGTTTGACGGGTGCGTCCGGTGCTTGCACTGCCAATCGCACTGGAACGGGGTGGACATCGGCGCCTTGGGGCCCGTCGAACGCTTCTGCAGAAAGTGCGAATATGACCTGACACAATTGTCCGCAACCGCGCCGTGCCCTGAGTGTGGGTTGGGGGCGGCGTGGGGCGACGATGCGCTCAGCCAGCCTTACCCCGGGGCCGTGCCGGTCTGCAGCGCGTGCGGGGACGAACTGCCGGGCCCCGGAAGGGTCTGCACTCGCTGCCTGCACCAGGCGGGCTGGGAATGGAAGTGATGATGCCGGCGGCTTTCGCCCGGTGTTCTGTATACTTGAGTGCATGGGTGTGGTGATCGGTCCACGCATGGTGAGGGACGACCGCGGTCGGATGATTCCCGGGCGCGGCGTGCGTGACTTGCTGGGAGAAGTCCGCGTTGAAGCCGGAAAGCGTTGGTTCTCCTGGCGGATGGTTGGCGGCGCGTCCGCGATCATCGTGATCGTGTACATCAACGCGGCGCGGTCCCTCCTGGGACTCGTGCAGTCCGCCCGCTGGACGGAACTGGCCATTCTGCTCGGAATTATCCTGCTGGCACTGATCGGCTACATTGCCCACGTCCTTGCAGGTTCAGCGAGGTCTCGCGGGGATGCCACTGTCGGAACAGAGCCTACAACCGCCTTGAGCGTCGAGCGTCAGGCGATCGCCGAGGTGCTGGTGTCCGCGCAGAGGTGCGGGGCGTGCGGATACGCGCTGCAGTTGCCATCAAAGGAACCCGACGGCTGCGTGATTTGCAGCGAGTGCGGTTCGGCATGGGAGCAGCGCCGCTGCACAAAGGGGCCGGTGTCCGCCGCCAAGGTTGCCGCGGATGTTGAGGCGGCGACGCTGGCGCAGCAGCAGAGCAGACGACGGGAGCACGACGATCGCCTGTGCATGGTGCTCGTCGCCGGCCACGTAGGGCGTGCCGACGGCCTCCCCGCGGGAAACGTGCGTGCGAACGCCATTGTCCTGGAACTCAAGGAAGCGATGTGGGCCCGCAGGAGGAGACTACGTGCGTGGCTCCTCGCTACCGGTCTTGTGCTCCTCGTGGTCGGGATGGCGGTGCAATCTCCGGCCAACGACTGGACGGAGCGCTGTGTGGTGCTCGGGTTGTTGCTGTTGCTGGGAGGGCTCTGCAGCCTGGGCCTCCAGCGGCCGTGGACGGTGCGCCGAGACTACTTCCTGAGCTACAGGGTGTGCGCACGCTGTCTTGCCGACCTGCCGGACGTGGTGGCAAAGGACGGGTGTGTCGTATGCACCGACTGCGGCGCAGCGTGGAGTGAGGTCCGCCTTGCCAAGCGTGTGGTCACGGATGCACAGTTAGGGCGCGTAACGGAGTCATGCCGCCACTGCGGATATGACCGCAAGGGCATACACCCCGATCAAGGGTGTCCCGAGTGTGGACTTCCCCGGTCCAGCCCAACGGACGAACTGGGCCGTGCTCGAGCGGGGACGGTGCCGGTGTGCGCAGCGTGCCAGTCGCCGCTCCCGGGGCCGGAGAGAGTGTGTGCTTCGTGCAAGTACCAGGCCGGCACCCGCTGGGTGTGGCCGGTGTCGGTGACAAGCCGTACAGCCAACGGAGGAACGGAACCATGACAATGGGACGCGCAGAAGGCACGGTTGCTCAACTCGAACGGGACGTGCTCGATGCCAAGAAGCGGCTCGCGGAGGCGATACGTTCGCTCCCTCCGGAACCGATCGGTGAGTACACCCTGCGTCACGCCCCCTCGGGGGCCGGCGTGCAGCTTTCGGCTCTCTTTGCAGGCGGACGCGACCTCCTGGTGGTGCACAACATGGGCAGGAGGTGCCCGTACTGCACGCTCTGGGCGGATGGGTTCGCTTCCATGTACAAGCACGTGGCAAACCGGTGCGCAATGGTGCTCACAACCCCGGACGACCCTGCCGTGGCGGGGGCGTTTGCGAGCGCCCGCGGGTGGACGTTCCCCGTCTTCAGCCACGCCGGAACGACGTTCGCACAAGACCTTGGATACAAGGGGCAGGACAGCACATACGGGCCGTTCCATCCGGGCATTTCCGCTCTCTGGAAGGACGACACGGGCGCTGTTTTCCGCACCGGCACCCGGCCGTTTGGTCCAGGGGACGACTTCTGCACCGTCTGGCCGATGTTCGAACTCCTCAAGGGGGGGGCAGGCGACTGGGCGCCCAGGTTCCACTACTGACCGCGCTGCCAGAGGAGATCGATGTGCCTGCAGATCAGCCAAGCAATGTTGCCGCGTGGGCGGAGGTGGACGAGTTCCTGCGCCAAGCCCTCTCAGGGCGGTCTGATATCGAGCGGTATTCGTCCGACGCCCTCGCGGCCAGCCGGGCGGCGGGGTTGCCCGACATCGCGGTAACCCCAAGCCAGGGCAAGATGCTGATGCTCTTGGCGCGGGCGTGCCGGTGTCGGCACGTGCTTGAAGTTGGCACGCTGGGCGGGTACAGCACGCTCTGGTTCGCGGAGGCTGTGGGCGTCAACGGGAAGGTTGTGACGCTGGAGGTCGATCACGAGCACGCCCGAATCGCGGCGGAGAACTTTGCCCGCACAGGGTACGGGGGCAGGATCGACCTGCGCGTAGGGCCGGCGCTGGAAACCCTGCCCCAGCTGGCGCGGGAAGTCGGAGCGGGGAAGGGGGCGCCGTTCGACCTGACGTTCATCGATGCCGACAAAGCTTCCACGGCGGAGTACCTTCGGTGGGCCGTGCGGCTGTCACGCCCGGGGGCGGTCATCGTCATCGACAATGCTGTGCGGGGCGGCGCGGTGGCGGACGAACGGAACCGTGACGCCTCAGTGGCCGGTATCCGTCAGGCCCTGCATGTCATCGCGTCGGAACCGGGACTGACCGCGTCCGCCCTCCAGACCGTGGGCGCCAAGGGCCACGATGGCTTCATCATGGCGGTGGTGGAGGGGTAGTTACTTCGCGCCGTCCCGGTACTTGTCGGCTTCGGTCGGGTTGCCGTGGTCGTCGTAGTACTTCACCAGCGCAGCGGCCGCCCGGATGGTGCCGTAGTGCTTTTCACCGACCTTGTCCTTCAACGCCCGGTGCGCATCCAGCAGGAGCGGGAGACCCTCCTGCTCCTGCTTGTTCCCGATGAGCGCGCTGGCGAGCGAGAGCCGGAACATATCGTGCTGGAAGTGACCCGCGGGGTACACGCCCCCGTCCGGTCCTGATAGCTGCACGACCCGCCTCAGGATGGCAATGGCCTCGTCCACCTTGCCGGCCTTGCGGAGGTTCACGGCGTAGTTGTTCATCGGGATGAGGGAGTCCTGGCTCTTTTCTCCCGCGAGATGGATGGCGAGCTCGTAGCACTCCTTGGACACCGTCGCGGCCTCGTCGAACCTCTGCAGGTCCGAGAGCGCCCCCGCGAGGTTGCCCATCGGTGGCACAACATCCATCGTGAGGGGTCCGCGCCGCCGGTAGGTTTCGATGGCCTCGCGGAACATCGGGACGGCTTCTTCATTCCTGCCCAGGCGGTGGTAGGCTGTGCCCAGGTTGTTGAGGATGTACAGGTAGCTCTGGTGATCCCGCCCGAAAATCTGGAGCGCACGGTCGTGCAGCGGCTGCATCTCCCTGAGCGCCTCCTCATGGCGCCCCATCTCCAGGTAGAAGAACGCGAGGTTGGACTGCACCATCAGGGCCTGCGCCGAATCGGGAGATGTGCGGTGCCGGACCTCTATCACCTGCTTCATCAGGCGCTCAGCCTCCGGGAAGTCGTCCATGTTTGTCAGGAGTTGCGCGTAGTTGTTCAGCATGGTGAGGTAGACGTCGCTCTCCGCCATGCCCGGAGGCGTTGCGCCCATGGCCGCCACAAACGCTGCCTTGGAGGCCGGCAGGTCGTTCGTCTTGCGGAGCGCGAACCCAAGATCGCTGTAGGTCGCGAGGAGGTCCTTGCTCTGCGCTCCCTCCAGCCGAGTCCGCTCCGCCGCAACCTCCTGCAGGATCGGCACCGCGTCCGCAAAGCGTCCCTGGGCAATCGCCAGCGAACCCAGGTTGCCCCTGCTGGTGAGCAGGGCAAGCTCGTTCTCCCGCGTGCGTGGAAGGGAGGACCTCACCTCTACAGCGCGTTCGAACTGGCGCTGGGCCTTGTCACCGGCGTCAATCTGCGTGTACACCGTGCCCAGCATGTCGTGGAGCGTCCCGAGGGTGACCGGATCCTTCCCATAAGTCGCGTCCAGCGTGCCGCCGGCCTTGTCCAGCACGTCGACAACCCTGGTGCTCACCCCTGCACCTCCGTTGTCGGGCGACGCCGAGGTCAGCAGGTTCTGCAGGAAGTCGATGGTTGCCTGGGCGCGGGAGGCCTGGGCGCGAGCCTCGTCGCGCTGCGCCGACGCGTTGTTCGCGGCAAGCACCGCGATGACCGCCGCGACCGAGACAGCGGCAACGGCGACGAGCCCGACCAGGGAAGCCACGCGGTACCGGCGCGCGGTGCGCTGCAGACCCCGCCATGTGCTCTCACGCCTCGCCCGAATCGGTTCGCCCCCCAGGTGGTGCCGGATATCGTCGGCGAAGTCGGCGGCAGACTGGTACCGGTGTGCAGGGTCCTTCTCGAGGGCCTTGGCGAGGATGACCTCCACCTGCTCATCCAGGCCCTGCCGGTAGCGACGTGCCGGCGCCGGTGCACCGGTCACGATGTTGTTCAGGGCCTCGTGCAAGGGCCCCGAAACTTCATAGGGGAAGTGGCCCGTCAGCAGCTGGTAAAGCACAACCCCCAAGGAGTACACATCTGAACGAGTGTCCACATCATCCTGGTCACCCCTCGCCTGCTCCGGGCTGGCCCACGGCAGAGACCCCAGGAATTGCCCGGTCGTGGTCAGCGTGACGTCCGCGGGGACGCCCATGCGCGAGTCGTCCCCGCTGCGCGAGGCCGAGACCTCGTCGAACTTGGCGAGCCCGAAGTCCAGCACCCGGGGCGTCCCTTCGCCGTCCACCCGCACATTGCTTGGCTTGAGGTCGCGGTGGATGACTCCGCGGATGTGTGCATGCTGCACCGCGTCGCACACCTTGGCGAAGAGGGATAGCGTCCTGCCGGCGTCCCTTCCGTCCGCGGAGACCCAGTCGTCCAGCGGCTTGCCCTCGGCGAACTCCATGATGAGGTAGGCCCGGTTGTCCTGGGTGACTCCGCTGTCGTACACCCGCACGATCCCCGGGTGCCGGAGCGACGCGGCGAGGTCCACCTCCCGCTCGAACCTGGCCCGTCCGCTCTGCGAGTAGTAAGCCGAATCCAGCAACACCTTGACCGCCACCCTCCGGCGGGTGGACTTCTGGACCGCCTCGAAGACAACGCCCTGCCCCCCGCGTTTGATCTCGCGGGTGATCTCATACCCCGCGATGTCCGGCGACATGGCGGGCGTCCCCCTGGACCGCTTCAGCTCCGCGAGCAGCTGGTCGTCGTCCTGGTACCACGTCGACGCGGAGCGGCCGGAGTTGGATGCATGCGGATCGTTCACGGCGGTGTCCAGCCTCTGCTAGCCCTCGTCCTGCACCTGCTGCTCGATGACCTGCGCGAGCCGGCGGGTGATGCGGGTCTTGATCTGATACAACGCGTCCATGGAAATGCCCAGGTCCTTCGAGATCATGCCGCCGTCCTCCCCCGCGACAGCGTACCGGGAGAACGCAGCCCGGTCCCTGCTTGAAAACTCCGCGTCAATGACCTGCATCGCGCGACGCAGGTGGTAGCGGCGCCACTCCTGCTCCCACGTGGCATCGACCACGTCATCTGCAGCCGCCGCGTGCGTCAGGGCCTCCACATCTGCTAGCGCTTCGCCGCGGTGCTTCTGACCGGACTTGCGGAAAATCGCGTGAAGGGTCACGGTCTTGAGGTAAGACCTGAACTTGCCCTTGGCGGGGTCGTACCGGAAACCCGGCATCGCCTTGGCCAGCGAGAGCAGCACTTCCTGCACAACGTCATCGCAGTCGGCACCCAGCACATTCCTGGAACGGCAGAAACCACGGATGAGCTCCCCGTACCGGTCGACAAATTCACGCCATGCCGCGTCCGCGCCTCCGTCGAGGCTCTGACCCAAACGGGCAAGCAGGGACGCGTGCGTGCCGGTCTGTGTGATCACGCCCACAAGGTATCACGGTTTGTGGTGGTTGCCAGCCCGGGGGCCGGAAGCTTGTGTGAAAACCCCCTCCCCTGACCGTTCCAGGTCCCGAAATCCGCCGGGTTTGCGTTATCCGGGCAGTGCCCAGCGCACTTCCACCAGGGAGGACATCGGCGGGTGCTTCATCGTCACCCGCATGCCCCGGAAGTCAGAGGGCTTCCAGCCCATCCGCTCGTACACCGCGTTCACGACCTCGTGGTAACGGGGAATCGCGACATGGGCCACGGCCGGCGGGTTGCCGGCGAGTTCCAGGATGGGCTCGACGAGGGGCAGCGTGCAGCGGTGCTGCTGAGAGTGTGGGTTTTCCGGCGAACCGTTGGGATACCCGAAGGTGACCGCTTCCACCAACGGGGTCTGCAAGCTCTTGTGCACGATGATGTCGAGCACGAGCATCTCGGTGGGGAGCGTGATGGCCGATGCGAACGCCGCACGCTCGTCCCCCGCGCGCTTGAAGTAGGGAAGCTCGCGGAGGATGTGCCCGAAGTAGCAGTCGAACGCACCGAGGTTGCCTATCGGGCCCGAGGGCAGCACGTAATCGGCAATGCCCTCGTGCGTGGTCACCGTCAACTCCGGCATGTTGGGAGAGCAGAATCGTTTCAGCACCCGCGCAGGCTGTCCGGGCTGCGGAGGCTCGATCTCCTCCATGGTGCCCGAAGGGTCCTCTCGGGGAGTCCCGTCGTCGTTGTACCCGGAGAAACGGAAGAGCGTCCAGGTCGCCTGGCTGCGCAGCCGGCGGAAACCGCCATACCCGCCCACCAGTGCGCAGTCGACGTGACCCGGCCGATGGGTGCACGGCGCCACAAAGCCTGTCGTCAACTTCGCCTTCGCCTGCACCCCCCAGAGGCCGGAGAGCCCCTCGAACGCCATTTCACGGCTCCGCTCGAGAGCGGACGACGTGCCCAGCAGCCCGGCGCTGTCCAGCATGAGCTCGAGGTGCGCCCGCTCACCCGCATGCAGCTTCACCACGTCCTCGAAAGCCCGGAGCGCCTGTTCGACACCCTTCAGTGTGTCCTCGGGAGCCCCGGCCTTCCGGAACGCCTCGATCGCAATCTCCAGCCCAGAATCCCCGGGCAGGTGCTGCAGTGTCGCAAAGGGATCACCCGCGCTCATCACCCGCGACATCTTCCAAGTCAGGTTGCGGTGAATCCCAAACTTGCGGGAAACATCCTGCGGGGCGTTCGGATCCGCCCCAACCGAGGCATAAAGCTCAATCAGCGAGCGCCGGACTTCCTGTAAAGCGCGGCGGCAATCCTCCACCAGCAAGTCGGGTTGTGTTTGGATTACGCTCATGCTTTGAGCTGCCCCACGCAAGGTGTCGGTCATTGGATGCTATCCATGGATAAAGAGCGAAGGGTCCGAATCGAGTGGAAAAAGATTTCTCTGGAGACAAGCGATATCGCCAGTTCTCGTCAGGGCGCAACCGCCCTAATCGACCCTGCTATCCGGTCGCTCGCACAAGGGATATCGCAGAACAGTGCGGGATCCCATTGGCGGGTACTCCATCTGCGCTCGCACGCCAACAAAGTCGTCAGGATCGCTGCCGAGGTGCTCCATCGTGGCGTTCATCAGCCGGCGGTACACGGGCACCAGATGTGTTGCCAGCGAAGGAGGTGAGCCCTTCAAACGAGTTACCGGGCACTGAATGGGCAGCAGGTTGGCGATCGTCTGAGATGCGGGGGAGTCGGTCCCTCCATGCGGATACCCAAACACCTGTGTCTCGAACTCGTCAGCGTGAGGCACATCTTTGTGCAAAAGGAGATCGCAGATGAGGTGCTGCACCGGGAGCGTGCTTGAAGCCGCAGCGGCACCGTACGAATTCTGATCATCCTTGAACGCGGGGAGCCCCCGGTAGACGTATCCGTAGAACGCGTCAAAGGTGGACTGCAGGCCGACCGGCCCCTCCGGAAGCAGGTACTCGCGGCCTTCAGGGGTTCGCACCACTTCAACATCCGGCATGTTGGGTGAGCAGAAGTCCGAGAGCATGTAGGGCGTGCGGTCCGTCTTGGACGGGAAGAGCTGTTCCGGGCCCGCCTGCGCAAGGATGTCCCCGCCCTTGTCGTCGAACATCTGGAGGCGGAATAGCCGCCACCGCACCGACGGACGCAGCCGACGGAAGCCGAGCAGTGAGCCGATGAGCGCGCAGTCCACGGTGTCCGCGGTTGAGCCGGGAACGACCACGAGCGTGCACAGCCGCACTCTCGCCTGGACGCCCCAGATCATGCTGTTTCCCCGGTACGCGAGCTCCAACCCGGATTCGACGTTGTGCTCCGGCTCGAACAGCCCCATGCTCTGCAGCATGAGGTCGAAAGACTCCCGGTCCCCGGCGCACTCGCGAACGTGGTTTGCGAACTCCGTGAATGCCAGCCGCACCCGGTCGCACGCAGCCGCGGGCGCCCCGAACTTGCGGCACTCCGTCAGCAACGTGTCCACACCCTGTTGCCCTGGAAGGTGGTTGAGGGTCGAGAATGCATCCGAGGCATTGATCACCCGCGAGAACTTCCACGTGAGCGTGCGATTGAGGCCCAGGGCCTTCGCCACTACCTGCGGCTGCGATGGGTCGAGGTTTGCCGCGAGGTACAGCGCGCCAAGGCTGTGCGCAACCTCGTCCAAACGAGCTCTGCTAACCGAAACAAAATGTTCGGATAGTGTTTGGTGTTTTACATCCACCATCGACATGCAACCGACTATATCGCGAAAAATCATTCGCACAAACAGTTTCGCAATACTGTTTGTAAAAATGTCTTGACAAACAGACCGATAGGTGTAATCTGCGCGTACACACGTGGCCGCGTGCACACCGCGGCGCCACTCCTCGGTCCGCAGACACCCCCATTTGGAGAAGAAGCCATGCCTCGTCCTGCCACTTCCCTTGGTCTGTTTCTGCTGGCGTCCATCGCCGGCAGCGCGGTTGCGCAGCCGACAATCACCTCACTGGGCACGGGTCTCCCGGCGGGCGTGAGCGACCCGGTGTCCGGGATCTACTACATCAGCGGAGGATCCGGTTCTGCCACGCTGTGGACATTGAACGGTGCCTCACTGAGCGCGACTTCTTTGGGCGGAAATAGCGGCGGCCGTATCGCAGCGGATGGATCGGCACTGATTGGCACGGCGCTTCACAGCCCCCAGAGCATTCTGGGCGCGACGGCGACGGGAGTATCACCGGCGTTCAGCACGAGCCCCACGCTCGTGACGTCGCTCCTTGCGGCAACCGAGTCCTACGCCCGCCGCTGGAACGGCACGTCCTGGCAGAGCCTGGGTGGCCTCCCGGGAACAACCGCGGCAACGCTGGCGGACACTCAGGCCCGGTCTCTGCTTGTGTTTGGCTCGGGTTCCAGCGGGAGCAGCTCCGGAACATTCATGTCGCCCAACAGCATTTCTGCCAACGGCCAGTTCGTGGTGGGGCAGGGCTATATCTCCACCTACAACACAGCGGCAGGCACGGCGATCTCGAACAATTCTTTCATGTGGCGTGCATGGGTGTATGACTCCAGCACGGGCATCACCCGTGTGCTGCCGACGCCCTTCCGCACTTCGTCCAACACGTACCGGCGCCGCACCGGCAATGCGTACGCTGTGAGCAACGATGGACAGGTGATCGTCGGCGCGCAGGAGCACAACGTTGGCACAACCCCGACCGCCGACCCCGATGGTGGTCGCCTTGTTGTGTGGCGATGGAACGCCGGCACCAACACGTATGACATGAGCTACCTGCCCAACGGTGTCAACGGCAGTGGGTTCCCTATTCCCTACAGCACCACGCCCGGCGTTGTGCAGATGAACGCCACGGGTACGCTGATCGTGGGCCCTGCGGTCGACAACAACAGCAGCGGCTACATCGGGAAGTGGGTCTGGAACGCCGGCACGTCCAGCTGGGATGCCCCTGTTTCCATCGGGAGCAACCTGACTGTTCCGGCGACGTGGCTGCCGGCTGCGGTGACGAACTGCGGAGTTCCGGCGCAGCTGACTGTCACAGGAATGTCCAATGATGGCAACACCGTCGTGGGCATCGCCCGGTACAGCACGTGCGGCTCCTTCATGTCCGGCGGATTCATCTGGACGAGCGCGACAAATCAGATCCAGGACTGGTACGACTACTGCGTTTCCATCGGCGTGCCCAACGTCACGCAGGATTACGGCCCGATCGGCGACCTGGGCGACCCCAGCCGCGGCCTGCCGAAGCTGGGGTTCCCCTCCGCGATCTCCCCGAACGGGAACGCGGTGGCCGGCTTCCAGGGCGGCAACCAGCTGATCCCCGGCGCAGTCCCGTGGGTGCTCCTCTTCACCGGTGGCCCCACGTGCGTCGCGCCGACCGTGACGACCAATCCCACCACGCCCACCAACTTCTCCGCGTGCACGAGCAGCATCATCCTGAACGCCGGTGCTTCGGGCACAGCGCCACTCTCGTACCAGTGGTACAAGAACGGCGTTCAGCTCCAGGACGGTCTGCAGCCCACGGGCTCCAACGTGACCGGGGCGGGCACGTTCCAGCTCCGCGTCAACCCGCCACTGTCCGTCGCCGACGCCGGCTCCTACTACGCGGTGATCTCCAGCGAGTGTGCACCCAGCGTGCAGACCAACTCAGCGACCGTGCAGGTGGACCCCGCTTTCCCCGCGGCGACCAACGACGTCTGCTCGGGAGCGTCGACCGTCGTGCAGGGCACAAACGTGCTCGGCGCCGGCGAGAGCCCCTGCGGTGCGTTCGTCGATGACTTCTTCGGCACCGCGTCGTGCGCCCCCAACGGCACGAGCAAGTCGGACCGCTGGTACACGTTCACACCGACCACCACCAACAACTTCCGCATCGAGACCTGCGGGGCAAACTATGACACCGTGGTCACGGTCTACGCCTCCTGCTCGAGCTCGGAGCTCGCCTGCAGCAACGACTACACCACCGGCCCGACCACAGGCTGCACGAGCACCCGCAGCCGCATCCCGTCGCTGGCGATGACCTCGGGCACGCCCTACCTCATCCGCGTCGCCGCTCCGACCGCCGCGTTCCTCTCTTCCACAAGCCTCCTCAACCTCTCCATCAACCCCGCCCCCGCGCCCGCTGCGAATGACAGCTGCTCCGCGGCGACCGCGGCGATTGTCGGCGCCAACCCCTTCGACCTCACCGAGGCGACCAACGACGGGTTCTCCTCCTGCAATACAGCCCTTTCCCGTGACGTCTGGTTCAGCTACACGCAGGAATCAACCGGCAAGGTCAAGTTCAGCACCTGCGGCACCACGCTCAACACGGTCATGTCCGTCTCCGACGGGTGCGGCGGCGTGGAACTCGCCTGCAACGACAACTCCAACCTGACCGGCTGCACGAGCCAGGCGGTCATCGACAACTTCAACGTGACCGGCCACACTACCTACATCATCCGTGTCGCGGGCAACAGCACCACCGCCGTCGGGTCGGGCAACCTGACAATCACGCAGATTGGCTGCGACTCCATCGACTACAACAACGACGGCCTCTTCCCCGATACCGCTGATATCGATGACTTCCTCAGCGTCTTCTCGGGCGGCGCCTGCTCCACCGGCGCTTGCGGCGACATCGACTTCAACAACGACGGCCTCTTCCCCGACACCGCCGACATCGATTCGCTCCTGAGTGTCTTCTCCGGCGGTGCATGCCTCTGAGGATTCGCTCGTCAGAATGACCCCCACGGGGCAGGCCGCACGGCCTGCCCCGTTTTTCATTCCGGCCGTAGGCTTCTGCATGGACGCTGATCGCTTGGACCTGGTGTCCCCGCCGGGGCAGACCGCAGAAGTGCGAGCCCGACGGCTGTACAGGCAGTGCTTCGCCACCACACCGCGGGCCGCCGCTCGGGCGCCGGGGCGCGTGAACATCATCGGCGACCACACCGATTACAACGGGGGGCCGGTGCTCCCCATGGCGATCAGCCGCGATTGCTGCGCCGTCGCCGGTTCGTCAGATGATGGGCTGTGGCGTGTGCTCTCGGAGGCGGAAAGCACGGAACTCTGCCTCGCGCCCCGGGACCTTGTCTTGATCGCCCGGGGGATGGCCCAGCATGGCCTGCCACAGGGAGACTGGCGTCGGTACGTGCTGGGGGTCCTTGCGGGGATAACGATCTCCATGTCAGGCGGCGGGGAGACGGCAGTCCCGCAGCACGTTTCAATCGCCTCCGACGTACCGATCGGCGCGGGGCTCTCATCCTCCGCCGCCCTGGAGTTGGCCGTATACACGGCGGTGAGCATCACCGCACAACGCCCCTGGGAACCCGCCGAAGCAGCCAGAACGTGCAGAGAAGCCGAGCACCGCTACGCGGAAGTGCCGTGCGGCAGCATGGACCAACTCGTGTGCGCCTGCGCCCGTGAAGGGAACGCGCTGCTGATCGAGGGCGGCGAGCCGCCCGTGACGCGGCACGTCCCTCTCCCAAGCGACGCTGCTCTCCTGGTGATCAATACACACGTGCGGCACGCGCTTGCCGGCGGGGAATACGCGGCCAGGGTGATGGCTACAGCCCGGGCAGCGGCAACGCTGGGGGTCAAATGGCTGTGCGATGCGCAGCCTGCATCGCTCATCGCAGTGGGCGGCCCGCTGACGCCCGAGGAAGCCCGGCTTGCGTCGCACTGCACCTCAGAGGCGGCCCGTGTCCGGCGTGCCGTGAGTGCCCTGGAACAGGGTGATCTGTCCTTGCTGGGACGGCTCATGACCGAGTCTCACACATCCCTCCGGGACAACTACCGCGTCAGTTGCCCGGAACTCAACGCGGCTGTGGATGCCGCACTGGACAGCCCGGGCGTGCTCGGTGCCCGGATGACCGGCGGCGGCTTCGGTGGGTGCGCGATCGCTCTCGTACGGCGGCAGGACGTGCCGCACGCCGGCCCTCGCATCGCACAGGGCTACTCCCGCAGGGTGGGTGCGCCCCCCGGCATGTTCCTGGCGGTGTCATCGCGTGGAGCCTCCTTGCAGGCCCTCTAGGCGACGCCGTGCGTCAGGGCACAGGCTGAGGAGTGCGGTCCAAGGCGCACAACTCACACAGCGCCTGGGCCGCGGTGCGCACATCATCCTCTGTCGTGAACGGCCCCATACTCATCCGCAGGGCGCCGCGGGATCGGGTACTGTCCGACAACGTTCCCAGCGTCCTGTGCGCGAGCGGCGCACAGTGCAGACCCGCCCGGGCAAGGATCCCAAAGTGCTGTTCCAGCAGCGCCGCCAGCTCCGCGGGTGAGAAGAAGTCGTGGACGAATGAGAATGTGCTCACCCTGTCCTCTACGCAGCAAGGCCCCAGCAGACGGAGGGAGGTGAGCGCACCGGACGTCTCCGCCCGCTCATGCGTACGGCAGCCGGCGGAGGCAAGCAGCTCAAGCATGAGCGTAATCAGCTGCTCCTCATGCCCGCGCAGGGCGTCGGCTCCCCGCTCCTGCAGCCACGCAACGCCCTCCGCGAGCCCGGCGATGCCCATCGTGTTGTGGCTGCCGGCCTCGTACCGCTCCGGCATGGTCGTGGGCTGCGCGTCGAGTTCGCTGACGGAACCCGTGCCGCCCTCGCGTGTGGTCGCCAGACGGTCCTCAAAGCCGGGGCGGACGTACAGACCCCCGGTCCCCTGGGGCCCCAGCAGCCCCTTGTGCCCGGGAAACGCCAGCAGATCTGCATCGCACTCATGGAGCGACACCGGCACATGACCGAGCGCCTGCGCCGCGTCCACCAGGCAGGGCACGCCCAAGGACCGGCAGAGTTCCGCCGCCTCGCAGACTGGCTGAACAGCGCCGGTGACGTTGCTCACGGCGTTGACCGCGACCAGCGTTGTCCCCCGCGTGATCGCACCCCTCAACTCATCCATCGCCACGATGCCGGTGTCCGCGTCCGCAGGCACGTGGATGACCTCGGCGCCCTCCTCGGCCAGGGCGAAGAAGGGGCGCAGCACGCTGTTATGGTCAATCGCGGTGGTCACCACCCGCACCGCTGCATCCCCAAAGTGCCCGCCGGCCTTCTTGTGCCTCATTCGCGCCGCACGCACCACGCCCTTGATGGCAAGGTTGAGCGAGTCGCTGGTATTGAGCGTGAACACGACATTGTCCGGGCAGGTCCCGCCGATGAATTCCGCGACTCGTCGCCTGCACTCACGGATGATCCGGGCGCCCTCCCTGCTCTCCGCATAGTGACCCCGCCCCGGCGATGCCCCGACCCGGCAGGCGTACCGCTGCATCGCCTCGTAGACCGCGGGCGGCTTCGGGAAGCTGGTCGCGGCGTTATCGAGGTAGATCCTGCGGGCCTTGTTGGCGGGGGCAACGTCACTCACACCGGATGATAGAACCCCATAGCGCCCGCCCCGCTCCGCTATTCCAGGTCCTCGTCGTCAAAGGCGAGCCTTTGGCCGATTTCGTACCCACCCTTGTGAAGGGCGGCGCTCAGCACCAGCCCTGTCATCAGCCACTGGGCGATCATGCTGGAGCCACCGTGACTCACAAAGGGCAGGGTGATGCCGATGATGGGCAGAAGCCCGATGTTCATGCCCACATTCACAACCGTCTGCGCGAAGAAGAAGCCCGCCGCCCCCACGCAGATGAGACGGCCGAACGGGCTGCCGCACGAGCCCGCCGTGAGGATCGCCCCCGCGCACCACGCCAGGCACAGACCCAACGCCGCCATGCCACCGACGAAGCCGAACCGCGTGACCACGGGCGCAAACACCATGTCGTTGTGACGCTCCGGGAGAGCGTTGAAGTGCTGCAGGGCACGTGTTTCTTCCTCAGAACGGCCCAGGAAGCCGCCGGAACCGATAAGCCGCTGGGCGGTCACCGGCTGCATGTTGATGTCGAGGTTCTCCCGGTCGTCACCCTTTACCTGCAGGAACAGCCCGACAATGCGCTGCTTCTGGTGTGGCTTGAGCAGCGGGTACACGGCGGGTGCGCCCAGCGCCGCGATGACCACGGCGAGCACCAGGTGCTTGAGCTTCGCGCCCGCCGCGATCAGCACAAAAAACAGGGCAGGGATGAACAGGATGGCAGAACCAAGGTCCGGCTGAAGGATGATGAGCCCCATCGGAACGCCGGTGATGATGGCCGGCCAGAGGAGCCCCTTCACGGTGCGGTGGTTCTTCTTGTAGCGGAGGTACCACGCGAGGGCGACGATGTACGCCACCTTCATCAGTTCGCTGGGCTGGAAGTCCACGGGCCCCAGGTCGATCCAGCCCCGCGCGCCACCGCGGGGCCTCACGATCGAGGTGGGGATGAACGGCACCAGAAGGAATATCAGCAGCAGCAGGACCGCGCCGTAGGCGATGAAGGAGAAGGGCCCCAGCCTCCGGTAGTTGGGCAGAGCGACCGCGCACGCGCACCCGATCCCCAGCAATGAGAACATCAGGTGCCGCATCGCGGTCGGGTTGAACAGGTGCTGGGAGGATGGCCGCAGCGACTCCGCGGCGTCAATGGCCAGTGCGCCCATGAGCACCAGCAGCAGCGACGCTGCCACCGTCAGCCACGCCGCGCCACCCCTCTGGAGGAGCACCGCGGGCGCACGCAGCAGGCGGGGTATCGAAGGCTCGTCGTAGTGGGAGTAGACGGACGTATGGCTGCTCACGGGAGATACCCCTCCGCCTGGAGGGCATGCACGATCTGGTTCGCGATCGGTCCAGAGACCTTTGCGCCGCTCCCGCCGTATTCGATGATCACGCTGATGGCGTAGCGGGGCCGGTCGGTGCCCGTCAGCACCACAAACCAGGAGTGGTCACCCACCCGGACAGCACGGGGCCGTTGCGGGCCGTCGCCGTCGTCATCCACGGTGAGGTCGGGCGCCTCAGCCGTCCCCGTCTTGCCCCAGATCCGCACGCCGTGGGTATTGAAGATGGGCTCCTGGCCGCTCTCGTTGTCGCTCACCATGTGGTGGCCCGACCCGTCGTGATTGTTGACGACGTAGTCGAGCCCCTTCAGCGCCGCGTCCACAGCGGACGCATCCAGGTTGAGGTTCCGTGCCGGCCCGGGCGCTTCGCCCTGGACGACATGGGGTGAGATCCAGTCCCCGCCCCGCGCGAGCGTCGCATAAGCGTTGGCCGCGTGCAGGGGAGACCACGTGACAGGGCCCTGGCCGATGCCCATGAGGGTCGCGTCGAACTGCGTGATGCCGCGCCCGGGAGCCCCGATCTGGCCGGGCGCTTCGTAGCCCGCCCCCAGCCCAAACTTGTGCCCGACGCCGAATTCGTCGTACACCTCCCGGATGCCGTCTCCTCCCAAGCGGCGCCCGAGGGTATAGAAGAAAATGTTGCACGACACGCCGATGGCCTCGACCGGACCAAGGTCATGCCCGAACTTGTCGCTGTGCGTGCGTTTGTACCGCTTCCAGATGAGGCACTGCAGCTGGTTCGGGTTGTTCTCGTACAGGTACCCGTGGCACGCGATGCGTTCTTCCAGCGTGTACACCCCGTGCTGCACGGCGCCACACAGCATCATCGGCTTGACGATGGACCCCGGCGGGTACTCCGCCCCGATCGCCCGGTTGATCGCCGGGCGGGCGACCTGATCCCGGTAGATCGAGTTTGGATCATCCGCCAGCTGCTGACGCGTGTAGGTGGGGGTGCTCACAGCGGCGAGGACGTCCCCGTTCTCCACGTCGAGCACCACCGCCGCTCCGTACAGCGCCGTGCCGAGGGGGAGCGGGAAGTCCGACGTTGTGCCGTGCCACTGCTGGACCACCGCGAGGCCCGCCCGTGGATCCATGAGGGCCTGCACCCTCGCCTGCAGCGAAGCGTCAATCGTGAGCTGCACGTCGTGACCGGGGGATGGAGGCAGCGTGTCCTTCCCCCCCGTGTCCATGTGCGTCAGCGCCAGACCCCGCAGCCCCCGCAGAATGTTCTCCTGACGGCCCTCGATACCGGTGTCGCCCACCCGGTCCCGGTTCCAGTAAGCGCCTCGGTCGGTCCCGTCCTCAAGCGTCGCGTCCGCTGAGACAGAAGGGTTCTGCTGCAGAAAGTCACGCCTGCGGTCAGCGTCGCCCGGCTGCACATTGCCCCGGTCATCCACCGCCGTCCCGTGCACCTGGTCACGCAGCCTCCCCAGCAGGTGGATGGCCACGCCGTCCACATCGATATCCAGCGGGGCGTTGCTGCTCACGCTGTGCGGGAACGAATCCCGGGCGATCGATACTCGCTGGTGTTCGAGCGGGTACGTCCGATCCGAAGAGTCCAGCACGACCAGCCCCGGGACGGCCGGCAGTACTTCTGTGCGGTCACTGGGCAGGCCGAGCTGGTCTGCGATGCCGCCGGTGGCCAGCACCACCTCGACCGTGTCGTTCTCGAGCGACTGCGCCGAGAACCCCGGGGCGTCGTCCACCCGTGCGACCAGGACATGCGCCTGGCTCTTCTCCGCGATGGGCTCGTCCGCACGCTTCTGCGCCTTGCGCATCTGCTCGGGTGTCAGGACCTCCCGGCTGGCTTCGGCCTGCGCCAGCTCTTTCTCCAGACGCTTGGCGGACACGTCCCGCTGCCGGGCATCCACCTGCGCAAGGATCCTGGACCGCGCCTCCTCCAGCGTCTGCCGCGGTACCCCCAGCGCGTGCGCCAGCCGGTCCCAGGCATTGTCCAGGTGCGATTCGAAGCCGGGCTGCAGCTCGTCCGCAAGCTGCTGACGTTGCTGAGGGCTCATGTCCAGCCAACGCCGCCCGGCCAACCGCCGCGCAGTGGCGCGGGCCTGGGACCTTGACCACTCGCCGCTCAGCACCTGGTACTCCACCGCGATGTCATACGCGGGCCGGTCTTCGGCCAGCACCCGTCCCTTCCGGTCCAGGATCCGCCCCCGGACCGTCGGCAGCCATTGCCGGCGTTCAAGCCGGGCACGAGCTTCCGTGAGGTTCTCCCTTGAGTTGACCGTCAGCGCAAACAAACGGACCGCGAGCGGGACGAACGACACCGCCACGATCCCGAGCAGCAGCAGGAGACGCTTGACGATGAGGCTCTGAAAGTTGAGGATCACTCGGGTTCCACCCTGGTTTGTGGTCCGGGCTTCCTGCCCGGGCTGGCACTCAATATCGGTCCATGATCGTCCGAACCGCCTTACCCATGGCCTTGTGCCCACGCAGGATATGGCACTCCGCCCTGCCGAACACCCCCTGAGCGAATACCATCCTGTCCATGTCCATGCAAACCGCCCATTCGTCCGTCGTGGAAGCCAAACCGTCGGCCGCCAAGGTCCACCCCACAGCCCTCGTCGACAAGGACGTCCGGCTGGCGGCGGGCGTGGAGGTGGGGCCCGGGTGCATCATCCGGGGCAAGGTGAGTATTGGGCAGGGCACCCGCCTGATTGCAAACGTCTGCATCGAAGGGCCGTGCGAACTGGGCGAGAACAACACGGTCTACCCCTTTGCGTGCATAGGTTTCGCCCCCCAGGATTACAAGTTCACCCCAGGGGTGACACCCACAGCGGGGGTTCGGATCGGTTCGCACAACCTGATCCGGGAATCAGCCACCATTCACGCCGCGAGCAAGACCGAGCACCCGACCACCGTGGGCGACCGCTGCATGCTCATGGTCAATAGCCATATGGGGCACGACTCGGTGATCGGCAACGACGTCATCCTCGCCAACGGCGCCCTGCTCGCCGGCCATGTCCATGTGGCCAGCAACGTCATGCTGTCCGGCAATACCGCCGTCCACCAGTTCTGCCGCGTAGGCCGTTTCGCCTTCGTGTCCGGCGGAACAGTGTTCGCGACCGACGTGCCCCCTTTCTGCATCGGCGGCGTGCGCAACACCCTCACGGGGATCAACCGCGTCGGCATGCGGCGCAACGGCGTGCCCCGGGAGGACATCACGCTGATCGATAAGGCCTACCGGATGGTGCTGATCCCACGCCTGCCGCGCGGTGAAATGGTTGCTGCACTGTCGGAGCTCGCCCAGCAGAGCGTGTACGTGAAGGAAATGCGAGACTTCATCGCCGAGAAGACCAGCCGGGCGCTCTCGCTCGCACGGCAGGGTGCCGACGACGAGTCGATGCACTGACGCAACCCGGGGTCCCTCGCAGCAGCCGACCCTCAGAGCCCCATGGCGCGCCGAGCACCAGAGCCCGTTGAGCCCCACACTCGCCCGCTCGAAGCGTGCCCGTTGCAGCTCTGCGTCCTCTCCAGCAGCTCGGGGGGCAACTGCTCAGCACTGCTCGCGGGGGAAGGCACCACCCGCCGGCTCTACCTCATCGACCTGGGCCTGTCGCCCCGCCGCACCCGGATTCTTCTGGCACAAGTTGGCCTGGCAGATGTCCCCATCGCCGCCGCCTTGCTCACGCACCTGGACGCGGACCACTGGCGTGCCACCTGGGCGCGATCTCTCCCGGAGCACACGCCCATCTTCGTCCACCGGCGCCACCGCGGGAGGGCAGGGCGCGAAGGGGTCACGCACCACCGCACCGAGTTCTTTGAGGGCGACTTTGACCTGCCATCCAAGGGTGGGCACCCCCTGTATGTCCGGACCGCCCACAACCCGCACGACGATCTGGGGAGCGTTTCATTCCGCTTCATGTTCGAGGCCGCGGCCGGGGACCTGGGGTACGCCACAGACATTGGTGTGCCGACGCCTGCTCTGGTCAGTGCGCTGGCGGGGGTTGACCTGCTGGCGGTGGAGAGCAACTACTGCCCGTTGATGCAGCAGGCCTCGGGCCGCCCCGCAGCACTCAAGGAGCGAATCATGGGCGGTTCAGGCCACCTCTCCAACGAGCAGAGCGCAAGCCTTGTGCGATCAATCGCCCCCCGCAGACACGTTGTGCTCCTGCACCTGTCCCGCGAGTGCAACCGGCCCGAAGTAGCCGTGCGACACCACCAGCACGGGCCCCTGGGGGTCACGGTGTCCTCGCCAGACGGGCCCACCGGCTGGCTGGGTGTCTCAACCTTGTCCGGGACCGTGGAATCCCGACGCATAGCCCCGGCAAGCCTGTTCACACCCCAGGAATGAGTGGATCGCGGGCACAGGTGCACAAACAGAAAAGCCGTCCCCGCGGGGGAGACGGCCTTTGCAAAGTGGGCGGCACTGGACTCGAACCAGTGACCTCATCGATGTCAACGATGCGCGCTAGCCAACTGCGCCAGCCGCCCGCCAGTATGGGCAAAGTATACCCGGCCCCGGGCGTGCTGGCGATGTCGATTCACAGGCACGGGCCACCGCTGAATACCGACAGCAGCGAATCGATGTCCGTTGTGTCCGGGAAGAGACCGTCATTGTTGAAGTCAACATCACCGCAGTTGGGATCGTTGGAACAGGACCCGCCCGAGAACACGCTCAGGAAGTCGTCAATGTCCGCTGTGTCGGGGAACAGGCCGTCATTGTTGAAGTCCACGGAGTCGCACCCGGCCGGGGGCGTGTAGGTAACTGTCAAGTGCGGCCGCTCGGAAGCAGTGGGGTTCTCGCGCGATCCAAAGCGGCGTGCAGCCCGGGCGAACGATCCAGTCTCGTCCCCGAGGAGGATAAGGCCGTTGTTGGTCTCCGGGTGGTCCAGCCAGGATTGAGCGTCGGAGACCATCGAGGCGGAACTGGGAAACGTGTACGAACCGACGTCCGGCACGGTCAGAGTGGAAGACGCCGCAGGATCGAAGTCCCCACCCGACGTATCCCAGGTGACTTCGGGGAAAACGCGGTGCAGCCACGTGGCGTCCCCACGCTCCGCCGGTGCCCCCGACCCGCCGGGGTCCCCAGCATCAGAAGCCCCCTCTCCCCACTCGCCCTGCACGCGGTGGAGTGAAAATACCAATGGATCGGTGGAAGCAGCCCTGTCGCAGAACACGGTCATCGTTACGCCCGTGATAGTGGCGCCCGCGGGCACGGAAGAGGCAACATCAAACCGCAAGAGTGCACGCCGGACGTTGCCCGAGGAGTTCACACCCGCGTGCAGGTAAGCGCCCATGCCATTGCACCGCTCTGTTTCGTCCAGGGGAGCAAAGATGCAGGTGTCCGCCGAAGCCTGCACTACAGCCTCGTCAGCCCCGGCCGGCGACGCAAGTGCGGCAAGGGCGCAGCCGACAAGCAAGGAACACGGGCAGGTGGAACGGCACGATACACTGATCACGGCGGCCTCCTTTGCGAAGCCCACACACTGATCCCACACGCGAATCCCACACCCCCAGGACGGAACACCCCCGCGCCTGCTCCCCGCTTCAAGACGAGGGAGCAGGCTTTCAGCACGCCCCCCCCGAGAAGACCCGGAGCAAAGCGTCAATATCGCCGGAGTCCGGGAAGGACCCGTCGTTATTGAAGTCGATTGTATCGCAGCTCTCGCCCGGGCATGCCGCGCCGGAAAACACCGCAAGGAAGTCTGCGATGTCCTGAGTGTCCGGCAGGAGCCCGTCGTTGTTGAAGTCAATGTCGTTGCAGGTCGCGGGCGGGGTGTAATCGATGGACAACTTCGGGTGGTACGCCGCGGTGATCTCCTCCCGCGTGCCGAACTTGCGTGCCGTCTGGCTCGAGGTTTCAACGCCCCGGAGGACCCAGCCGAAGTTGGTGGAAGGATTGTCGAGCCATGACTGCACGTCCGCGACCATCTGGCTGGACGGACCCCACGAGACCGGTGTGCCATAGGCGCCCACCTGCGTGCTGGCGGACGAAATGGGCGAGAAGTCGCCGCCCGGCGTCGTCCATGGAATGGCCGGGCTTGTCGCCGTCGCCTGGAATCGATTGAACCAAGTGGCATCGCCCGGGGCCGCAACGTCGCCGCCCCCGCCCCCGCCGCTGGCGTAGGAAGTCCCCTCACCCCAATCGGCTAGCAGCTTGTAAAGAGTGCAGGTACGCAGCGTCCCGTTGGGCGACTGCGTGCACTGCAGCCGCAGAGTGACGGAGTTGATCGTGGAACCGGCCGGCACGACCGAAGCCACATCGAACTTCATGAGCGCGCGGTGGATGATGCCGCCGCCGCTCTTGCCGCAGAACATGCCGGGGCCAGACCCGTTGCTCAGCGGGTTGCTGGCGGCGGACTGGTAGAGCGTGTTGTCCTTGACGCACTCTGCGGACGTCTGATCCGCCCGAGCCGCAGCGCCGGCCAGAATCATGACCCCGACCGTTGTGATGGCATGCGAAGTACGCAGCATGTCAATCCTCCGTGCTCAGGCCTGGAGTAGACCTGCCCCCGGGCAGGCAGGCCCGCCATGCAAGGGTAGAACGCAAACTCCTCGGATCTTGATGACCACCGCCTGGGGAGGGGCCAGCATACCCGAAGTGGGCACGCATGCAATGGGTTTGCAGGCCAAGGGCGGACGAACAACCGGGGATCAGCAAGCACCCTATAACCGATAACGTGGGTGGTTATCGCGCCGGCGGGGGCTGCTGGCGCTGGAGATCTTCCGCAATCTTCTGCGCCGCGTCGGCCCCAGCTTCATCGCCCGCCGCCCGCCGGGCTTCCGAGAGCTTCACCCACAGACCAGGGTTCTTGCTCGCCCTGCCGGTCGCACGCTGAAGCAACGCCGCCGCCTCCGCAGGGCGGCCCTGCATGGACGAGATCGCCGCCCGCAACTCCAGAAGTTCCCACGCCCATGGGCGGTCTTTGATTTGCTGATCAAGGCCGGCGACAGCCTCATCCGTGCGCCCGAGCTGCATCAGAGCGTCCACGCACCGGTACACCGCCTGAGGTTCCGCTCGCTCGCCAGGCCCCAGCACACGGTTGAAGAGGTCAACCGCCTCGTCCGTCTTTCCCTGCTGCAGCCGCGTGTACGCCAGGGCAACACGGACATGCTCGGCCCGGGGGTTGGCTGCCAGCACGCGCTTCAGGCTGGCGGCAAACTCCTCGTTAGGTTTGCCCTGCAGCGCGAAGATCTGCCTGGCAGACAGCACCAGCTCTTCCTTGGGGTTGCCTTCGCTCATGCCCCGCTCCACAGCCTGTGCAGCACCGGCAAGATCGCCCGCGACGGCCTTCAACCACGCAATGCGGTTCCACTGGTCTGGAGTCAGGTTCCATCCGTACCCGCCCGCATCGCGAGGGCCCGACCGCTCGTACAGGGCGACGGCGCGCAGCGCGTCCGTCCTGTTCTGCGCCGTCGGTTGATAGCCGGCGCGGAAAACGACGCTCTGATCGACCGTGATGCCCGCGTCGAGCCCATCGGCTGCACGACGCTGCGTACGGACCCAGCCGAGCCACGCCGTCGTCGCGAAGAACACCACGCACGCGACAAGAAACAGCACCCCCGGGGCCCGCAACGAACCCTTGGCCTTCAGCTGAAGACTCTGCAGACGCACGTTGGCGACCCGCAGGATCGACCACACCTTCCACACTGCAAATCCACCGATGGCCCCGATGGAAGCAGCCATCAACATCGGGATCTGGTTCCACGCGCTGCGCCAGCAGTAGAACA
Source organism: Phycisphaerales bacterium (assembly GCA_046350475.1). Lineage (GTDB taxonomy): Bacteria > Planctomycetota > Phycisphaerae > Phycisphaerales > UBA1924 > BJHL01. The sequence continues at coordinate 2,160,705 of JAXMAJ010000001.1, forward strand.
CCAGCAGGCCGGCGCCCAGCACCGCGAGTTCCTGCCAGGGGGCGAGGTCGTACTCGGGCCTGCGGGCCCGTGCCGGCCCGGGAGCAGCAGTACGGGGGGCCGTGAGGAACGCGGGCCTGCCAACCCGGAAACTCAGCGCGTCCTTGGGGCAGACGCTGATGCAATCCACGCACTTCAGGCAACCCGGGTCCACCACCATGCCGTAGTCGCGCACCTCCTGATGGACCCGGACGTTGCTGCTGCAGACCGCCGTGCAGTGCCCGCACTGGTTGCACTTGTCGTCCACCACGATGTGCCCCAGGCTGACCCGGTCCACCAGACCGAAGAACCCGCCGTACGGGCATGCGTAGTTGCAGAGCGCCTTGCTCCCCAGGAAGTAGACCATGGCAAAGGTGCAGGTCAGGAGGAAAGGGAACGTCATCCACCACGGCGGAAACGTTGCCCAGTAGTCCTCAACGATGAAGCTGTTGCGGAACCCGGGGAAGTGGAACGCCTCGCCCACCCACCATGGCAGCCCCAGGTCCATGCCGCTCGTCCACTGGACCAGGGACGGGCAGGGAGCAACGTCCGTGAAAAGGTACTTGAACAGGCCGTGACCGACCCAGTTGGACGCCGGCCAGAGGGCTTCTCGGCGCACCGCCGGCCACACGAACATGTACCCGGCCAGCAGGAGCGGCACCCACAGCAGAAGGCGCGAGCGGAACATGCGGGGACGGACTCCAAGGCGGGTCATGATGTGCCCGCACAGGTCCTGGAATGCCACCATGTGGCAGCCCCACCCGCAGAAGAACCGACCAAAGACAAGCGTGCTGAGCAGCGCCAGGGAGAAGAACACGAACCCCGCGTTGATCCTGCCCACCTCCAGCGTGTACATCGACTCGCTAGGCTCGACCGGCGAAACCGTGAGCCCGTGGATCAGCCACTGTGCGATGTGCACGATCATGAACAGGTGGACCGCAATAAGCACCAGCGTCCGCCACTTGGTGACGCCCGACTTGCGGACCGGGCTGTGCGGAAACGCCTCCCGCCCCGGTGCGGGCATCACGCGCAGCGACACCGTCCTCCCATTCTGATCGCAGGAAGATGCCGCGGTGGGCAAGGACGCCATCAACAGAGGATACGGTGGTCGGGAAGTTGACGCGCGGCGACAACGGGCCTGACGTCGATGTTCTGTAGGGACCACCCACGCAAGACGCCGGGGTTTTCGATACGCCCTCGATAATGGTCGCTGCCCTTCTCCGCTCATACGCCGGTTATGGGCGGACGAGCCCGCAGCCCCTGCGATACACGCGCGAAGCGCCATCAGGTGAGCGGACAACCCGCACGGACGGACTCAAAAACAACGCCGCTCCCGGTTGTTCTCCCGGGAGCGGCGTGGATGGTCGTAAGAGGCGGGCTCGTTCAGTGAGAAACGATGACTTCCACGCGACGGCTGGCCTGCTTGGAGGCCTTGGGCTTCGCGGACCCGAACCCGATGGCGGTCATGTGGTCAGTGGAAATGCCCTTGCTGGACAGGTAACGCATGACCGCGTCAGCCCGGGCCTGGCTCAGTTCATCATTGCTGCGCCAGTTGCTGTGCTTGATAGGATCGCTGTCGGTGTGACCCTCAACGCGGATGGCGGCGTTGCGGTAGTTCTTTTTGATGGAAGCCACCACCCGGTCCAGGTCCTGCTTCGCGCCGGACTTCAGTGTGGCCTGGCCGGAATCAAAGAGAACACTGCCCGACAAGGTCGCGACCATCTCGCCCTTGTTGTTCTGCTTGAAGATGTCGTCGGCGGCAGGCTTGCTCCAGCCCCCGTTATCCTGTTGTGTCGGGACCGGGGCGGGCGCGCCCTGCACCACGGTCACGGGCTGCTGCACCTTGAGGGCATTCGCCGCTTCGAGCTCAGCGATCCGCGAGTCCTTGTCGCGATTGCTCTGCTCCAGCGTCGCGTTGCGCTCACGCAGTTCCGCAGACTCCTGCATCGCGAGGTCAGTCTTCTTCTTGTTGGCGCAGCCGCCCAGCATCAGACCCGCCACGCAGACCAAGCCCAGCATTCCCTTGCTGATCGAAGTAACCTTCATGTCGAACCCTTCCGTGAGAATTCCCATCCGTGACCACCTGCCCGCCTCCGGCGGGACCATTTCGCAGTGGCGCGGCGATGATATCGGCAAGACCCGCGCACCGGCATGAAAACACAGGTTGTTCCTGCGCGGCGTGTTGCAAGTCGTTGTGTCCCAGCTTCTTGGCGGTGACAGCCTGCCCCGTTCACCGCGATGCTGCGGCAGGAATCTCGTCCGGGCCGTCACAATGCACGCACCGGGGCCGCTCCGGGTCCATTTCAGACCTCACGCCGCAAATCCCGCACCGCATCCGGCGCGGCTTGCGGGCCGCGAACCGCAGCCCGCATTCCGGGCACATGGGGTTGTCATGCTCAAGGCCATCCAGCTCGTACCCGCAGGCCCGGCACGGGCTGGCCGCGGCGTGGGTAGGCAGGCACAGCAGAAATATCCCCACCAGGCCGATCGCAGCAAACTCCACCCAGAGCAGGAAGTCCAGGTGTGTGAACACAAAGCCGTCAAGGTCAAAGGAGGCACGCAGCCGGTGCTGAAGCGTCGCCAGGGTCGCGACAAACGTAAGGCCGAACGCTAGCGAGACAAAGCCCCACACCTGCCTGCGAAACCGCACGCAGAGGTACCAGATCAGCACGGCATAGGCGGGGAACAGAAGCACGGTCAGGAACGATACGGCCACGCACCCCTTCGTTCGCCCGGCGCGCACGCACGGACTTCGGACTTCCGGGTCCGGAAGTCACCGTCCGGCCTTGAAGAATGTGCGCAGACTCTCCAGGATGTCGTCCTTGCCTCCGACCTTGCTCGTGATCAGACGCGGACCAAGCTCGTCCGCGCTGCCCCCGGGAAACGATTCGTTGAGCACGCCCAGGAAGCTGCCGCTGCCGTAGGCGCTCGCGACCTGGCAGTACCCGAAGAAGTTGCACCGGGGCAGCAGCGATTCCCTGATCATCTGCACGCACAGCTTGTTGTCGGCGTCCGACGAATTGTCGCCGTCGCTGAAGTGGAACAGGTAGATGTTCCACTCGCCCGGATCGTAGTGGGAGTCCAGCAGATCCTTGCAGCAGGTCAGCGCCGACGAAATCCGCGTGCCACCGTCCTCCTTCACCGAAAAGAACGTCTTCTTGTCCACCTCCGCCGCCTTCACGTCGTGCACGATATAACGGCTCTCGATCCCCTCGTAGTTCCGGCGCAGCCACGTGTCGATCCAGAAGGCCTCCAGCCGCACAAGCTCCTTCTGTTCATCGCCCATGCTGCCCGACACGTCCATCATGTAGACGATGACGGCGTTGCTCTGCGGCTTCTTCACCTCGTTCCACGCGCGGAACCTGAGGTCGTTCTTGATCGGGATGATGACTGGGTTGTCGGGGTCGTACTGGCCCATCGCCAGCTGCCGCTTGAGCGCCTCGCGGTACGTCCGCTTGAAGCTGCGCAGGCTGTTGGGCCCCACGGGGCGGATCCCCGTGTACTTGTCGCGGATAGTGGTGATGCGGTGCGAACCGCGGGGCTGAATGCGGGGGAGCCGGAGTTCCTCCGCCAGAATGTCCGCAAGTTCCTCGAGAGAGATGTCCACCTCGAGCACATGCTGGCCTTCCTGCTCGCCACCCTCACCCTTGCCGACGCCCTGACCCTCCTCACCCTCACCCATGCCGACGCCGGAGTTGTCCCCGTACCGGAACGTCGGGATGTCTACATCGTGGATCGGGATGGACACGTACCGCTGCCCTTCCCGCCCCAGCAAGTCACCGCGCGACAGGAACCGCCGCAGGTCCTTGCGGATCTTGCCGCGGACGATCTGGCGGAAGCGTTGATGGTCCTGTTCGATCTTGCTGACCATGGTCCCCGTCCTGGGGTTTGTCGGCCCCTGCTCGAGTGGCCCTCCTGAAGAGAGCCCTGATACATGTCTATACGCATTCGGCGGTTAGGAAGGTCCGCATTCGCCATGAATGCGGGTCACCGCTACGCGCACGGGTTATCAGCCATCAACCGCGATGCACAACCGATGGTGCCGGCTCGCCGCCGGCACCCTCCCGGGATAGAGCCCGCACCCGGCGGGCGACCAGGTACCCGCCCGCCAGCCCCGCGGGGAGGGCCGCCAGGACCTCTGCCGCTCTGTGCAGCAACTCCATGGAGAGACTGAGCTGGCTGGGGACGGCGCCCCCGGCGCCCCGCATCCACGCGGGCAGCGACGGGCCCAGCAACGCGTTCGCCCACTCCCTCAGGCCGAGCCCGTTGCCAACGAACGGCACCATGGCCACCACCTGGCTCACCACTGTGAACGCAGCGGCCTGCACCACCGTGACGTCCCTGCCCAGCACGGCAAGCAGCACGAGGTAGCGTGCCAGCCAGCTGAGAACATCGACATAGCGGCAGCAGAGCGCGGTGCAGACGCGCCGCCACACCTCGCGCCCGCGGAACACGACCGCGCACGCGAGGCAGGCCAACGCCGGCAGCAGCAGCGCTCCGACAGTGTGGAGCACGGTGGGGGGGTGACCAGCCCTGTCGGCGAGCACCGTGAGCCCGACAGCTACGACCGCGAGCATCGCCATGCCGGCAACCCCGCACGCCATGGCGACCAGCGAGGCGCCGATCGATTCTCGAAGCGGAATGTCGTTCACCGTCTTGTGGTACGCCAGACGTCCGAACATGCCGGGCCTCGCCCACAAGTAGTTCATGAGCCACGCGGACGCCAGCACCGCGTGCATCTCGACAAGCCCCACGTGCTGCCGCGTTCCCCGCCTGGCGTCACGGTTCATGAGGAAGGCGTACATGAAACTGTTCAGCGAGCAGCTGAGCCACGGCAGCATCAGCAGCAGCGCGACCTGCCACCACCGGGCTTCCCGTGCATGCCCCAGCGCCGTCGAAAGCTCCGCCCGCCCCCGCCAGGCAACCCACACCGCCGCCCCAAGCAGGAACGCACCGACGCAGAAGCCGGTGATGTTCTTCCACCGCCTGGGCGCTGGGTCGGCGGCCGGGTTGGGGGTGTCCTGTTTCATGCTTCCCCGCACCAGGAGCGACAGGGAATTCAGCGGGAGGGCCCGCCCGATATGCCGCCGGTGACTCCCTGCACCGCGTACGCGTGGGCGCCCGCGGCCAAGCGCGCCCGGTGCAGCCTCGCCAGTTGCGCGACGCCGGCATCGGGGCCCGACTCCGCCCGCGCCAACACCGGGTCGTCCGCGTGGGAAGTCCGCAGCACCAGGGCCACGCGGAACACCGACGGATCCGCCTCCCCCAACGCCACATCGTCGAACGGTTTCATCGCCGGCACCTCCGAGGAGGGCGGGAGCTCGCACAGCACCGTGATCTTGGCCTGGGGCGACAGCGATGTGTACCTCGCGGCCCACGCCTTCGCCAGCGCATCGTGCGCGGCCTGGATGCTGTTGGACACCTGGGCCGGCACCATCACCGCCCTCGTCGCGACCGCCAGCCGCACCAGGCGTGGCTCATCGGCGACCGCCACCTGCTCCGCGAGGGCCTCCGGCGAAAGCCGGCTCTGCTCAAGCGCGTCCCGCGTGACAGACAGGCTCGTGATGTCCAGGCAGCCCGGCCCGGCCGTCCGCGTGCCCCCATCGCCCGCCACGAACCCCTGCAGAACCCTGTACTTCTCCGTCACCGGACGGCCGGAGGCCGTGCCCGCAACCCAGCCGAGCGAGCCGATCGCAGGGTCGATCTGCAGGGCAAGCTCCTCGCCCGGGAGGAGCCGGAGCCTCTGGTCCAGCATGACCACGTCCGCCGCGAGGTAGCGCCCGAACTCACTCTCACCGGTCGTGACGCTCGGGATGACCAGCAGCCTGGCGTTGAGCGCCTGGTCGTTGCCGAGCGAGAGCGGGATCGGCGCCAGGTTCTTGAGCCGGAGCGTGACGCACACCGGATCCAACGCCCGCGCGTCGCGCCGATCAAGATCGACGACAAGCCGCTGCGTCTGCGTCGGCCGTGAGATCATCGCGTCTACCCACAGCGGCACGTCCCGCGCCATGCGGTCCATCTGCGCCGTCAGCGGATTGACATACCCGGGATCAAGCTCCTTGGCGTGCGACCACGCCCAGCACCCCAGCGCGGTCAGCGGCTCGTCCTGGCTCACCGCACGGAGCACCGAGGCGGCGCCCGCCTTGTCCCCCCGTGTCTCCTTCGCCGTCGCGATCGCCACGCCCAGCCACCCGCTCGACACGCCGGACTCGCCCGCGATGCGCTCCGCCTCCTCAGCCTTGTCCTGCCGCAGCGCGGCCCACGCCTGCAGGATGGGGGTCAGCTCGTTGTCCTCGCCCAGGCGCGTGACCAGGTCCGGGACCTCGCCAAGCACTTCCTGCACACCCTGGCGCGCCAGCAGCCGCCAGACCGCCAACTCCACCTTCAGTTCGGTGGTCTTGACGGCCGCATCCTCGCCCGTGAGGGACTGCGGCCGCCGGGCCGGGTCGGCCAGCACGTCCGTGGTCTCCTTGTTCGTGGCAATCAGGTCCTTCACCACCGACTCGGCCTTTTCCATGTCCCCCGTGGCCAGCGCCGCCGCGAGGCGCAGCTGATCCATGGGCACGGACAGCCGGATGTCCTCGGGCCGGCGCACGTCGTACCCGCCCTCCATGGTCTTGGTCTTGGCGTTGAACATCTGCTCCTGGCGGAACCGCATGGTCGCCAGGTCGGTGTTGAGCACCGTGAGGATCTCTCCCGGCCCCTTGGCATGCCAGGTCATGCCGTGATCGGCCAGCCGGTCCTCCATCTGGATGTCCCCGCGTGCGGAGAGCACCGCGACAGCCATCTTGTGGAACCGCGCAGCCTGGTCCCATGCCCCGGCACTCGCCAGCTCGTCGCGGATCTGGGTCATCACGCCCGGATCAAGCGGATCGGCATAGAAGACGTTGGCGAGCAGGTCGAAGTGGGCAGCACGGTCCGAAACACTCTCCGAGAAGTAGGACAGCGCAAGCAGCGCCGCGTCCTTGTTCGTGCCGTCCAGCGAGGTCGCCAGCTTCAGGTTCGTCACGAAGCCCTTCTCGTCACCCAGCTCCCGGCACAGCAGCGCCGCGTCCAGCGCCAGCCTGCTGCGGATGGACGGGTCGAGCCTCTCCCCCGCCCTGCCCAGGAACTGCTGGAACGCGTTCATGCGGTCCTGCGCAGTCTGCATCCGGGCCATCCGGGCAGAAATGAGCCGGAGCTGCGCGACCGTGTCCTGCGGGTCGGCACGCACGATGTCCCGGCTCGCCGCGAGCACCTCGGCATCATCCCCCGCACCGTGGGCCGCTTCCACCCGGGCGTGCAGCACCTGGGTATTGCCGGGCGCAAAGCCGGAGGCCTGGCGCAGAAGGTCGCAGCAGATCGCAAAGTCGTCGGGAGACGGGTTCCGGATGCCCCGCAGGTCCAGCAGCGCGGCGCGGGCCAGCGAACTCGCCGCGTTGGCGTTCAGCGCCTCGTTCGACGCGGGCGGAGTCGCCCCGGGAGCAGCGGGAGCCGTCGGCTCAGCCGCACCGGTCCCGGCAGCGCCGGCGGAATCCTGCGCACGCGCAGGCAGCCCGGTTGCTAGGCCCGCGACCACAACCAGCAATGGCAGACGCTTCATGGGTAGGGTCCCGCCTTCTTCTGCGGGCCCGTCCTGGCGCCCGCGAGTGTCCGCATGACTACGCGGCCCGGGCCCCCCGGGATCGTGCCCGAACGAGCACGACCACCACGCCCGAGAATGCCGCCCGCGAGGCTTATCCGAGGCTCATGGTCATCAGGAACTCGGCGTTGGTCTTGACCTTCTTCAGCTTGGTGCGCATCAGCTCCATGGCCTCCACGACATTCATGTCGCTGAGCACCTTGCGGAGCCGGTGCACCAGCTCCAGCTCCTTCGCGTCCAGCAGCAGCTCCTCACGCCGTGTGCCGGACGCGGGGATGTCGATGCACGGGTAGATGCGCTTCTCCATCAGCTTCCGGTCAAGATGAAGCTCGCTGTTGCCCGTGCCCTTGAACTCCTCGAAAATGACCTCGTCCATCTTGCTGCCCGTGTCCACCAGCGCCGTGCCGATGATCGTCAGGCTGCCACCGCCGTCGATCGCGCGGGCCGCGCCGAAGAACTTCTTCGGTCGCTGCAGGGCGTTCGCGTCCAGGCCGCCGGTCATGATGCGCCCGGAGTTGGACGTCTCGCTGTTGTACGCCCGCGCGAGGCGGGTGATCGAGTCCAGGAAGATGACCACGTCATCCCCGAATTCCACCATCCGCTTCGCCTTCTCCGACACCATCTCCGCCACCTGCACGTGACGCGACGAGTTCTCGTCGAACGTGCTGGCAACCACCTCCACACCCGCGGCCACGTGCCGGCGGAAGTCGGTCACCTCCTCCGGACGCTCGTCCACCAGCAGCACGATGATCTTCACCTTCGGGAAGTTCTTGCTGATAGCCTTGGTCAACTTCTGCAGCAGCACCGTCTTGCCCGTGCGGGGCGGGGCCACGATGAGCGCCCGCTGGCCGAAACCCAGCGGAGCCACCAGGTCCACGATGCGGCACTCCATCTCGTCGGGGCTCGTCTCCAGCACAAACCGCTTCTCCGGGTGCAGCGGAGTCAGGTCCTCAAAGTTCACCAGCTTGCTGATCGACTTGGGGTCCCGCCCGTTCACGCTGTCCACGCGCAGCAGCGCGAAGTACTTCTCATTCTCCTTGGGCGGACGGATCACGCCCTTGATCACCATGCCGCGACGCAGGCCATACCGCCGCACCAGCGTGGGGTTCACGTAGATGTCGTCCGGGCCGTGCAGATAACTCTGCTCCGCGGAACGCAGGAAGCCGAAGCCGTCGGGCATGATCTCCAGCGTTCCCTCACCGAACATGAGGCCCTGGCTCGCCGCCCGGCCCTTGAGGATCTTGAAGATCAGGTCCTGCTTGAGCAGCTGGTGGTAGTCCGTGAAGCCCTCCTTGGCCGCGAGCTTGTGGAGCTCGGGCAGGGGCATCAACTGCAGCTCATTGATCGAGATGCTCTCCTGGAGCCGCTTCGGGTCGGCATTCGCGATCGCCCGCTCCAGCTCCGCCGCCTCGCGCTCCAGCTCCTCGTCGCTGGGCAGATACGGATCAAAGCGCTGACCTCCCCCAAAGCCGCCGCCAAACCCGCCCGGCCCGCCCATGGGGCCGCCGCCGCCACCACCCCGGCGACGCTTCTTCTTCCGCCGGAACCCGCCGCCGAACTGGTCGCCCCCGTACTGGTTGAACTGCCCTCCAGGTTGCGAGCGCTGCTGGAACGGCTGACCGCCCCCCTGGCCAAACTCGCGGTCCCGCGTCCCGTGCGGGGCAGGTCCACCTTCCGGGCGCCCCTCCGATCGGGGGCCACCATTGTCAGGGCGGCTCTGCTGCCCTTCCCCACGCGAATCTGGCCGTCCTTCCGGACGCCCTTCGGGCCGGAACTCAGGACGTGGCTCCGGACGAGCGTCAGGTCTGGCCTCTTGCCGCGGTTCCGGGCGAGACTCCGGCCGAACTGCAGTCGGAGGATTCGCCATTGCGGGCCGAGCCATGGAAGGACCGCTGCTGAACACCGGACGAGAACCCTCCCCGCCGGTGGGGGTGGGTCGCTGCTCGGGTGGACGCGTCACCGTGCGCTGCTCGTGCCAGCGGGGGGGTTCCACCGCGGCAGGCTTGGGCTCCGGCGCCGGTGCCTTGGCATCGCGCGCCGGCTCCTTGGGCTCGCGCGCCTCCTTTACTTCCTTGGTCTTCGGCGCCTCCGCGTCACGTGCCTTGGACTTGCGCACGGGCTTCTCGGGATCGGACTTGCCTTTGTCGGCGACGGACTGGGATTGCCTTGCCATGTACTGAAGTCTCACTGAAAGTGGGCGACCTTGCCTTTAGCCCTCGCTCTTGCGCCCACACGGGCGGTGATCCTGAAAGGGAGGGAAGGGACCGGTACCAGCGACTATCCACACGCCCGCAGTTTCGGGGCCGGACGTGGAGTTGCTCAGGGGATCGTCGCGACGCTTGAACCACACCCCGGTACGGCCCACTGTGGAATACACCACGGTGGGAAGCAGGATGGGCGTCGCTCTTGGCGGAAAAGTCGGGCAGCCGGGGAACCGGTTGGGGCTTCGCAAAGCCCAGATCGCCAGAGGCGACCAGACCGACGGCACATTATACCCATCTACTCGGGCCGGTGTTTCGGACTACCGATCAGGGACCGGTGGGGGCATGCGGCAAGGGCCGCCTGGCAGTGTCCTGACGGACTTTGATCAACGCCGCCCTCACCAAGGCCTGGAGTGATTCCACCGAACCCGTGTTCTGGATGACCACCCCGCAGCGCGCACGCTTCTGGTCCAGGGGAATCTGGGCAGCCTCCCGCCGTTGGAGTTCCTCCCTGGACCACCCCCGGGTGGCAACCCGCGCAACGCGTTCCCCGAGGGGAGCATCCACGAACACAACCACGTCACAGTCCTTGTCGCTCCCAGCCTCGAAAAGCAGCGGGGCATCGATGATGACCGCCGGCCGCCCCTCCTGCCTGGCCCGGGCAATGGTCAGCAAGCGGTCGGTTTTCACCAGGGGGTGGACCAGACCTTCGAGGCGTGCCCGTTGCGCTGGATCTTTGAACACCACCCCGGCCACCTTTGCGCGGTCGACCCGTCCTTCCGGGTTCAGAATCTCCTCGCCCCACCAGGTAACCAGCTCCCGAATGACTTCGGGACGATTCATGACTTCGCGAGCATCGTGGTCCGCGTCAATGATCAGGCACCCAAGAGCCTCGAACGCGCGAGCGACGGTGCTCTTCCCGGCGCCGATGCCCCCCACAAGGCCGATGACAGGCGTCACCCCCTCGGAGGCCGGGACTTCCGCCGCCGCCCGATCACGGGCCGACCGGATGGTGTCCAACACCGCCGCGGGGTTCCCCACGCCTGCGAACACGACAGGCGGCGCATCCACGCCCGCGCTCGACACAATCACGTCGCCGATGCCCAGCACGCGCTGCGCAGCCCCCTGCGTCCAGACGCTGTGCTGGACGCGTGACAACGGCATGTCCACAACCATCCGGGCGAACACCCCCACGCGAACGATGAGGCGTTTGTCCGTGATGATGTAGCGGCGCACGCCGACGTCCAGCGAACTGAGAACGAGCCACACCATCACCGCCAGCACAATCCGCACCATGGTGGCCGTGGGGGAGAGTTCGCCGCCGGGGGTGACAAACCGCTCCAGCGCCCACGCCACCAGCGCAATGAGCAGGCAGGCTGCCAGGGCCCAGTGGTGCCACAGCGGAATGGTCAGGGGGGAGGGATGAACCTCCGCAACCACGTGCTCACCCGCCGGAATCAGGTTGTCCTGCTTGGCCGCCAAGGCTCAGCCCACGTCCTTGAGCACCGCAACCGCGGGGAAGTTCCGGTAGAACCCGTCGTAATCCAGCCCGTAACCCACCACAAACTCGTCCGGGATGTCAAAGCCGACGTAATCAGGCACGAAGGTGACCTTCGCCTTGCCCGGCTTGCGCAGCAGGACGCACGAGCGCAAACTTGCCGGGCGCTGATCGCGGATGAGGCGGGCCAGGACATCGAGCGTCTGCCCCGAGTCAAAGATGTCGTCCACCAGGATGACGTGCGCACCGGTGAGGTCGCCGGGAAGGTCGCCCTTGAGACGAACGCCCTTGCTCTCCATGCTCTTGCCCGGGTAGCTGCTCACGGCAACCACCTCCATGCGGAGCTTGAAGGGCAGTTCCCGAATCAGGTCCGCGACAAACACCATGGACCCGGTCAGCACCGGGATGATGATGACACGCTGTTCGCCGTCGAGAGTCACGCCCTCCCGGTACAGGTCGGACGCGATGCGGTGCCCCAGCTCGTGGACACGCTGGGCGATGCGGTCTTTCTCGACGAGGATGGAAGCAATGTCGTGGTGCACGGGTGGTCCAGGGCAGTAAGCATACCCGGCGTGGAGAGGAAGCGGGGCGCCGCCCCCGCGGGGCCAGAGCCAGGGCGCGGGTCAGGGCAGCCCGGCCATGCTCCCGGTCCGGCGGGCCTTGTAATACCGCTGGAGGCTCTCCTCGAGGACCGCGCCGGCCGCGTCCACCGGCAGGATGTCGTCCACGGCGACCTCCTTCCCCTCCAGCTGCTTGTAGTCCTCGAAGAAGCGCCGGAGCATCTTGAAGATGTGCTTGGGGAAGTCGCCCGCGGTACGGAACTCGCTGTAGATCGGATCGTCCGTCAGCACCGCGATGATCTTGTGGTCCGGGTCCCCGTGGTCCACCATCGTCATCATGCCCACCGCGCGGGCGTTGCACAGGGTGAGACTGGGGATGGCCTCCGTGCAGTACACCAGGACGTCAAGCGGGTCGTCGTCCTCCGCCAGCGTCTGCGGGATGAACCCGTAGTTCGCCGGGTAATACACGGCGCTGGAAAGCACCCGGTCCAGCTTGAGCAGGCCCGAGTTCTTGTCGAGCTCGAACTTCAGGTTGCTGCCCTTGGGAATCTCGATGACCGCGCGGAAAGTCAGGGGCAGTTCCTGCCCGTCGATGCCGGGCGTGACTTCGTGCCAGGGATGGATCATGCCGGAGGGTAGTGAAGGTGCGACCGCGGGGACCCAAGCCCCCGCCCGGCTCCACCTATCCTCGCCCATGCTCCACATCGACTACGCCAACTGCTTCGAAGACCGTGTCGGCGAGCACGGGCTTGACCCCTCACTCCTGGAACCAGCCTCGGACGCCTCCGCGGCCTGCGCAGCACTCACAAGGTCGCTGGCCCAGAGCCGCGGCAAGGGGTGGGAACGCTGGCGCAACCTCGCCCAGGACCCGATGCGGGCTGACCACACCGCCGCCGTGCATGCGGCCGTCGAACGCTGCCGCGGACGCTTCGACACGATGGTCGTGCTGGGCATCGGCGGCAGCGCCCTGGGCAACATCGCACTGCAGAGCGCCCTGAACCCGCCCACCTACAACCTGATGTCCCCCCCGGCACGCCGCGGCCCACGGGTGTTCGTCATCGACAACGTGGACCCCGCCTACTTCGCGCCGTTCCTGGAGCTCGCCGCGTCCCAGCCCGGCGGCCTCCAGCGCACGCTGTTCAACGTGATCAGCAAGTCGGGCGAGACCGCCGAGACCGCCGCGCAGTTCATGATCATCCGCGACATGCTCAAGAAGGCCGTGGGGCCCGCCTTCGGCTCGCACATCGTGGCGGTCACCGACCCCGCCCGGGGGACCATGCGGAAGATCTGCGAGGCCGACGGGTACGCCACCCTGCCCGTCCCCGACGGGGTGGGCGGACGGTTCAGCGTGCTGTCCCCGGTGGGGCTCTTCTCCGCGGCCATGGCCGGCATCGACATCAACTCCCTGCTGGAGGGCGCCGCAGAGATGGACGACGCCTGCTCGCGTGAAGACCTGATGAAGAACCCCGCCGCGCTCCTGGCACTCCTCCTCGTGGAACTCGGGCAGCACAAGGGCAAGACCAACCACGTCCTCATGCCCTACAGCAACTCCCTGTACCTGCTCGCCGACTGGTTCCGCCAGCTCTGGGCGGAGAGCCTGGGCAAGCAGTTCAACCGCGGGGGCGAGGAGGTCTTCGCCGGCTTCACGCCCATCAAGGCGCTGGGCACGACCGACCAGCACAGCCAGGTGCAGCTGTACCGCGAGGGTCCAAACGACAAGGTCGTGGGGCTGATCGCCGTGGACCGCTCCCCGCACGACGTCACCATCCCGACGGGCATGGGTGTCGAGGCCCTGCAGTACCTGGAGGGCAAGAAGATGAGCGAACTGCTCAACGCGGAACGCCGCGCCACCGAGTATGCGCTCGTGGAGAGCCTCCGGCCCAACTTCACCATCTCCTTCCCGACGATCGACGAACGCCACGTGGGCCAGTTTGTCATGCTCTGGCAGATCGCGACGGCGTACGCCGGCCTCCTGCTCGGCGTGGACGCGTACGACCAGCCGGCCGTCGAGCTGGGCAAGCAGGCGACCTTCGGCCTCATGGGACGCAAGGGGTACGAGGAACACCTGACGAACGTGCAGCGGACGCTCACGCCCACGCGGTGGGTGTGGCCCCAATGACGCGGCCCTGAAACCCGCCCCGACGCCCGCCGAATAAGGCAGGCGGCCGGCACCCGCCGTGCCCAAGGAGCCCATATGTCGGCGACACCGGACATCATTGATCACGAGATCATCGGAGAAGACCTGCAGGGCGTGATCATCACGCTCGACCCCGGCGAGGCCGTGGTCGCCGAGGCCGGCGCCATGATGTTCATGGAAGACGGCGTCGACATGGCGACCCAGCTCTCCATGAGCGAGGGCAAGGGCCTGTTCGGCAAGCTGTTCGAGGCCGGCAAGCGCGCGGTGATGGGCGAGTCCTTCTTCATCACCTACTTCGCCAACAACGCCCGTGACCGCCGCAAGGTCGCCTTCGCCGCACCCTACCCGGGACGGGTCCTGCCCGTCGAACTCGGGGACTACGGGGGCACCCTCATCGCACAGAAGGACTGCTTCCTCTGCGGCGCACGCGGAGTGATCGTCGACATCGCGTTCCAGAAGAAGATCGGCGTGGGCCTCTTCGGCGGCGAAGGTTTCATCATGGAACGCATCAGCAGCCCGGCGGGCCGGGGCCAGGCCTTCCTGCACGCCGGCGGCACGCTCATCGAACGCAAACTCCAACCGGGCGAGCGCCTGAAAGTGGATACCGGCTGCATCGTCGCCTTCACTCAGGGCGTCGACTACGACATCCAGACCGTCCCGGGCATCAAGAACAAGCTGTTCGGCGGCGAAGGTATGTTCTTCGCCGTGCTGACCGGCCCAGGCACGGTGTGGCTGCAGACCATGCCCTTCTCACGCCTGTGCGACCGCATCATGGCGTCCGCACCGGGCCATGGCGGGAACGATGTGGGCGAAGGGTCCATCCTGGGTGGGCTCGGGCGCATCCTGGACGGCGACTGAGCCCGCTCACCCGGGCCCGGGCGTCGTCATCTGCGTGAGCAGCTCCCGGAGGGGCTGGTCACTCACCTGCACCAGGCCGCTGCGGGGAAAGTCCAGGTCGATCGTGATCCAGATCACCGTTCCGATAAGGAGCACCAGCCCCACGGCAGGGAAAAGCACCGGCGCCCTCCGCCTGCTCTGCCCGTAGCTGATCATCGCGGTGCTGAGAATCGCGCTCAGGATCAGCGCCGCAACGACAGCGCCCGGGATGTGGCTGCGGGCGGCCGCGTTGCGCTCGCTCCTTAGGTCAAAGGCCTCGTTCAGCGGCGGGAGAATCATCTGCCGCAGGCTCTCAGACTCACCCACGCACACGCACGCGTCACGCCAGAGCCTGTCCTGCACCACGGCAACCGCCGCCTCGGCACGCTCGCCGACATCCGTCTCAGCCGCTTCAAAGAGCGACAGCCGTGCCCTGGCGTACTCCACCATCTCCCCGCGGAGGCGGCCCCTCGCGTCCGGAGGGAGCAGGTCAGTCCGCATCCACGCCGTCGACACCGCGTTGGCCTCCCTGACCAGCACCTCCCGCCGATCGCCGAACCTGCCCATCGCCCCCGAAAAACTGAAGCCGATGAGAAGGCCCAGGATGCCTAGGGACGCGCCCTGGATGACGCCCAGGTGGGTCTGGTCCGAATCGTCCGCCCGCCCCAATCGGCGCCCGGTCCAGAACGCCACGAACAGCAGCCCCAGCAGTCCGACCGCGATGGAAAACTCCCCGATCCACGAGTTCATCAGTGCACTCCCTGACACCCCGACCGGCACACCGGATGTTACCGCCGCGGATCACCCCGCAGGAATCCACCCGGCGGGCGTACGCTGCGCCATGCTCCCGTTCATGACATTGGCGGTGATGGCGATGGTCCCCGGCGTGCCCGATGCCAGCGATCCCGGGCCCGCACCACGCGTGGCCGAACTGCTCGCCCAGGTATCCCCGCAGAAACTCCACCTCACCGTCGAGAAGTTGTGCGGATTCGGGACCCGCCATTCCCTGTCGGACGCATCCAGCCCATCGGAAGGCATCGGCGCTGCCGGACGTTGGCTGCGGGATGAACTGCGATCCTCCTCGCCAGGACTGGAAGCCGCTCTCGAGGAATTCGATGCGCCCAAGTCCGTCCGCCTCCCGGACGGCGCCCGCCTCGCAAACGTCGTCGCCGTCCTGCCGGGCACCATGCCGGAGGCCCGGGACCGCGCGTACTACGTAATCGGGCACTACGACAGCCGCAACGGGGACGCCATGGACGCCAAGGGACCGGCCCCGGGCGCTAACGACGACGCGTCGGGAGTCGCCGCAGTGCTGGAGTGCGCCCGCGTGCTGGGAGACCACCCGTGCGAGGCGACGATCGTGTTCCTGTGCACCGCCGGGGAAGAACAGGGCCTGGTGGGCGCCCAGCAACACGCGAAGCAGCTCGCGTCAGACCAACGCTACCGACTGGTGCAGGCCCTCAACAACGACATCGTGGGCGACCCCTCTCCGGGTGCGGAAACCGGCACTTCCCGGACTCTGTCAGGTGAACCCGGTGCGGCACCCCTCCAGAACGCGGACCAACCCGGATCGCCCCCCGGACCGCCCTTGGGATACCGGAAGTCCATCATCAGGGTCTTCTCGGAGGGCATACCCCGCAATGCCAACGCGGAAGCCCTCGCCAGGATCCGGCTCGAGGGCGCAGAGTCCGATGCCACCAGCCGCCAACTCGCCAGGTTCGTCGCCTACGTCGCACACCGCGAGCACACCCAGCTCCAGCCGCTCCTGGTGTTCCGGCAGGACCGTTTCCTGCGGGGTGGGGACCACGCGGCCTTCAACGAGTCCGGCTTCGCGGCCGTGCGCCTCACGGCGCCGACCGAAGATTACTCGCGCCAGCACCAGAACGTCACCGAAAAAAACGGCAAGCCGTACGGGGACGTGCCCGCATTCGTGGACGCGGAGTACCTCGCAGCCGTCACGCGCCTCAACCTCGCAAGCCTGGTGCACCTTGCCAGCGCCCCGACACCGCCCGCCAACGCCAGGATTGTGACGGCGGAGCTCTCCACCGACACACTCCTTCGGTGGAACCCAAGCCCCGAGCCGGACACCGCCGGCTACGAGGTGGTCTGCCGGCAGACCACCGAGCCGGACTGGACCCGCGTCATCGACGCCGGGAACGCGACCGAACTGCGCATCGCTCTGAGCAAGGACAACGCCTTCTTCGGCGTGCGTGCATACGACAAGGATGGCTTCCGAAGCCCGGTGTCCTTCGCCTGGGCAGCCCGGGAGTAGCGTCAGACCCTGTCGGCGGGCGTGCCGAAGAAGATCGACCGCTTCCCTTCTCGCTTCGCCGCCATGGCGAGGTCGTCAGCCTTCTTGAGCAGTTCCGCCGGCGAGCTGCCATCCCAGGGGAATGTCGCAAGCCCGCCCGAGATGCTCAAAGACCCGGGCTGCATGCCCGACAACGCAGGGAAACGGTGCTGAGCAACCTGGCGTTGGAACCGGTGCGCGATCTCCTCCACGCTGCGCGGATGGCGGCTGCCCTCCTGCCGCGGGCCCTGCGGATCGTCGAATATCACCGCAAACTCATCCCCGCCGATCCGGCAGACGCGGTCCGTCGGGCGGATCACGCTGCGCAGCAGCGAGACCGTCTGCGTGAGCACATCGTCGCCCGCCCCGTGCCCGTAGCGATCGTTGTACTGCTTGAAGTCGTCGATGTCGAACACCAGAACCGTGATGAAACGGCGCTGCTCGCGCGCCTCCGCGAGCGCACGACCCAGGAACATGTCGAAGTAACGCCGGTTCCACGCGCCCGTGAGAGCATCCGTGAACGCCGCCTCGTGGAGCTGCGTGTGCTGGTCACGCAGCCGCAGCCAGCCCGCCAGCCACCGCGCCTGCGGGGCAAGGGCCGCCGCCCTCGTCCGCGTGCTCCGGAGCACACCGAACGTGTTCGCGTCCCATGTGACGGGGCAGAGCGTCGCCGGCGGAGCAGAACCCGGCACCTGGTCGCCCGGCCCGGCAAGGAACTCAACCGTCGTGTCGTTCAGCCGCTCCCGCACAAGGGCGAGCGCGGTCGGCAGGATGTCCCCCCGCCGGATCAGCAGGCCCACCAGCTGCGTGTCCCCGGCCTCTGGCCCAGCCGGCGCGGACGGCGCCGCCGGGACCGGTGCGACCGCCGCAGCGCGGGGCGCCGCGGGACGCGGAGCCGCAGCAGCCGGTTGCGCCGGCGCAGGGCTGCCCACGCGGGCCGGCGGCCCTTCGGGCTGAGGCAGCGGTGGGGGCGCCGGACGCACCGGCACCTGTGCCGCAACGCGCGCAGAAGGCGCCGGTGATGCCGGAGCCGCTGCAGCCCCAACAGTCGCAGCCGCAGCCGGAAGAACCGGCGCCGCCGAAGCGGCCGTTGATGGACGCACAGCCACCGGGGCAGCGACTGGCTCCGCCCGCTTACCCGAAGCTCCACCACGGAGAAACACCAGCGGATTGTCGTGCTCAAGCACCCCATCAAACACGCCCGGATCGCGCGAGATGCCCAGCGGCGTCTGCACCCACACGCGTGCACCCGGTGCCGACGCGTGCACAGCGCGCACGAACCGCTCGGCAAGAGCCGGTGGTGCCTCCAGCGCGATCGCCACTTCGGGCGCCACAACGACAAACGTCCGCTCCCCGGGGATATCGCCGGGCATGGACGCGAGCTCGCCCACCGCCTCCAGCGCCGTGTGCGCCCGCAGCAACTCCACGCCCTCGTGCAGCCGCAAGGCCGCGTCCAGGTTCGTGCGACCAACAAGCACCACGCGGTGGGCGGGGTCGTTCATGGCTTCCTCCCACCGCTGACAGAGCCCGACGCCGGCCCGTCGCCCAGCAGCATCGCCAGTTCCTCATCGGTCAGCACCCGGGGCGAAGAACGCGGGGGCTGCGCGGGTGCCGGCGCCCCTGCGCCCGCCCCCTGAGCACCGGCCGCGAACGCATCAACCTCGTCCTCGCGAACACCACCCCGCTCCGGCAGGGTGCCCTCCCCCGCCAGCCGCAGCCCGCCGACAGGCTCGCTCCACTTCTGCGTCGATGCGGAAACCCACGGCCCTGTCCACGCGACCGGAGCGGAAGGCCCGCCCTCCTGGTCCGGGGCGATCGCCTGCGCCGACCGCGCCCTGGGCGCGACCGGTTCAGCCTTCACCGCCGCCTTCGTCACGCCGATGGCCGCCAGAACGTCGGCAATCCGCGCAGAACGGAGCACCGGCTGCCGAGTGGGATCAAACAGCCAGATCGCCATCTCCGGCACATAGCGCGGCGCCATGTCCAGCAGGTCGATGACGTACGCAAGCCGCTGCGGCTCTATCAGCAGGAGGATCTTGGCTCCCGCACCGCCCAGGTGCGCACTGGTGAGCACCGCAAGCACCGCAAAGGGGTCGTCACACGTCGCCACCTCCAGCCCGGGACGTTGAAGGGCGCCCCGCAGGCGAGGGTCAACGGGCACACCCACGGGTGTCCACGCGACGCACACGGCGTGCTGCGGCTGGGGCGGAGAGGTTGAAGTGGGGGCGTCCGGCACGCTGAGATTCTAACTGGGTTGGACGCCCGATGGTGCGAAAAGTGCGCGTTCTCGCCGGCCTCCGGGAACGCAAGGTCCGGAAGCGCTGGCTGTAAGGGCGTGCGGGGCCTTGACTTGAACCACAGGGGCCGAGAATCCCTGACCCACGCCGCCCGACGAGATTCAGGACGCCTTCGCCCCCTGAGCCGCCATCACCCGCCGCAACGACCCCATCTGCACCCCGGCCCAGACATACGCCCCGGACGCGATCACAAACGGAACCCCAAAGGACACCGACAACGGCAACCGCAGGACCTTCGCGCACAGCAGATAGATGCCCACCCCCAGGAACTGGAACAAGGCTCCACGCACGCCCACCAGCGTGGCATGGATCGCGACATAAGTAGGCACCCTGTCCGGCGTCGGGGCGAGAGACACGGGCCCGAGCATCCAGCCCACGCTCGCTCCGGAATGCGCGACACCGTAAAGAGCGCTCACCACCAGCAGGCTCCGCTCATCCCATACGACCATCAGCCCCACCGGGTACAACGCTAGCAGGAAGAAAGAAAGACCGGTCGCCCGCAGCGCACCCCACCGATCCATGATGACCGCCGCCGGGTAGATCGAGGCGACCAGCGCTCCCAGGTACGCCACCTGCGTCGACAGCGCGTACTGGTCGTACGCCAGGTCCAGACGCTGCGTTGCCATGATCGGCAGCAGCGCATACCCGATCATCCATCCGACCCCGTAGGTCATGTAAGCCCCTTCATAACGGGCGAACACCGGATCGGCCTTGAGCACCCCCGTCATGTGGAGGATCGGGTCCAGCGCCGAACGCAGCGACCACGGTCGGTGGGCCGCCTCCCGCGCAGGAGCAAGGTCCGGCAGGTGGCCCGTGAAACGGGCCAGGGCCAGCAGCAGCAGCACGCCCAGCAGCTGCAGCACGACGCCGCCTGGAATGAACGTCCGGAACGCGTCCGGTTCCTTCGTCAGCACGTGGCCGATGGCGTACCCGAGCACCGCGCTCGCCACCATCTGCCCGCCCCACACGATGCTGTACGCCCGACCGCGGGACTGAGCAGCGTAGAAGCTCTTGAGCAGCGACCCCGCCAGCGGGGGCCACCCCGCCCCCCCGGCGCAGGCAACAAGGTGCGGCGCCAGCAGCCACCAATACCCCGCCTCCCCACGTGCAAGCGCAATCAACGCAAGCGGCAGGCTCGCAAGCACCCAGTACGCAATAAAGCACCAGACGCCACCCAGCCGCGTGAACATGTCATTCCAGAAGATCGACAGCACGTACAGGATCGTCGGCGGCGCCGTGATGAGCACCGTCTGCAGCTCCGAAGCGTGAAACCGCTTCTGCGCGATCATGGGGAGAATCACGATCACCGCCTGCCCGACCGCCTGCACAAGCGCCACGCCCAGCAAGTGCAGCACCATCACAGCTATGGGCGTGCGGGGGGAAGTTGCGACAGGTTGGGCGTGCACGGGGACCAAGGGCTGATGGTTGGCGACAGACCGACCGCGCAGACAACGCCCCGCGGCACGCGCCCGGGCCCCTGGGATGCCGCACCCGCGGACACGTTACTGCACAGCGTTCCAGGCGTTGACGCACCCGCCGCTCACGCACTTGCCCGCAAGGTTCGGCACCGCTTTGCAGGAGGAGATGACGCGGGCCCTGACCTGCGTGGAGGTCCACGCCGGATACCGCGACATGACCAGCGCACACACGCCGGTCACGTGGGGAGTCGCCATGCTGGTGCCGCTCATGTACACGTACGAGGTGTCGTTCGTGCGGTAGCACGACGCGATAGTCGTGCCCGGCGCGAACACGTCGACGGAAGCCGCACCGAAGTTGCTGTACGAGGCACGCAGGTTGTCGTTGGTGATTGCGCCCACCGCGATGATGTTGTCGAAGTTGTAGGAAGCCGGGTAGTAGGGGGTCGAGTCGTTGTTCCGGTTGTCGTTCCCCGCCGCGACGCACAGGATGTGCCCCGCGCCCCGCGCGTTGCTGATGGCGGTCTGCAGCGTGGCATTCGCCTGCGTCCCGCCCCAGGAGTGGTTGGCGAGCCGGATGTTCTTGGTACGGCAGTAGTCAACCGCCGAAATGGCCGCCGTCATCAGGATACTGCCGTTCGCGTTGGCGATGCGCAGCGACGCAAGCTTCACGTTCCAGCACACACCGGCCACGCCCGCGCCGTTGTTGCCCCGGGCCCCGATCGTGCCCGCCACGTGCGTGCCGTGGCCGTTGTCGTCCACCGGGTTGTTGTTGTTGGACCAGAAGTTCCACCCCCAGGTGTCGTCCACACGCCCGTTCCCGTCGTCGTCTATGCCGTTGCCGGCCACCTCGCCGGGGTTGCTCCAGATGTTGGACGTAAGGTCCGCATGGCTCCGGCGGATGCCCGAGTCGCACACCGCAACCACGAGATTGCTGCCCGTCGTCACCCCCCAGGCAAGGTCGGCGTCAATGTCGGCATTGGCCACGCCCGGATCGCCGTTCACCGTCTGCCCCGTGTTGCTCATGCCCCACAGCAGCGGGAAGTGGGTGTCGTTCGGATTGACCGCGAGCTGCGCAACCTGGTCCGGCTCCGCATACTCCACGCAGGCCGATGCACCCAGGACCTTGATCGCGAACTCCACTCGCACACCCTTGTCCACCGCCAGATGCTCCACGCCGGGAACACTCTTCCAGGTCTCGATGGGCTCCACCAACACCCCGGCCGCGGACTTGGCCGCAGCTATGCACGCCGGGTCCGCGCCGTCCCTGAACTTCACCAGCAGGCTCGTCGGGTCGTACGCCAGGCGGGGATTCGCGTCGATGAGCGCGTTACGGGCCTCCAGCCAGCCCGCCCGCCAGTCCTGCTGCTGCACCGCATCAGCCCCCATCGCCGTGCCGGAGGCCGCGATCAGGGTCAGGAGGGTGCAGGACACGGCCAGGAAGGATGCTCGCATGCGTGGCTCCTTGGGGGACGCAGAGTGTACCCGCCGGGCATGCAGCATCGGCCCGCCCGCAGAGCCGGCGTGAAAGAGAGCGACAACACGCTCAATGGCGGAAAGTGATCCGCGCCTTGGAGAGGTCGTACGGGCTGATCTCGACCGTCACCTTGTCCCCCGGCAGCACGCGGATGTAGTTCTGACGCATCTTGCCGGACAGGTACGCCAGCACCTCGGTCTTCTGCTCATTGGGCAGCTGGACCTTGAACATGGCGTTGGGCAGGGCCTCGATGACCACGGCCTCGAAGGTGAACTTGTCGTCCTGTTTGGGCATGGGTGGGGGCAAACTCCGGGGAAAGGGACAGGGCACAATGATAGGGGAGGGTCAGACCGACCGCCCCCGCAGCACGTCAGCTCTGAGCGCCGCGGAAGCGGGGGCCCTCCTCGCCGTCCTTGCTCAGGAATCCGGCGTAATTCCGCATCATGAGGTTCGCCTCGACGCGCTGCAGGAAGTCCATGCACACGCTCACCACGATGAGCAGGCCCGTCCCCCCCAGGAACTGCGTGATGGCATAGTCGATGTTCATGGCGTGGTTGATGACCACCGGCAGCACCGCGACGATCGCAAGGAACCCGGCGCCGACATACGTCACCCGGTTCATCACCGTCTCCAGATACTCCGCCGTCCTCGGGCCCGGGCGCAGCCCCGGGATGAACGAGCCGCTCTCCTTGAGCTGCTTGCTCATCTCCTCGGGATTGAACTGCACCGTGATCCAGAAGTAGGAGAAGAAGTAGATCAGCAGGACCTCGACCACGATGAACAGGAACGCACCCTGGCCGAACTCCCTCATGAGGAACCCGGCGGCCGACGTGCCGAAGAACCCCGCTCCCCACTTGCTCATCATGGCCTGGTACACCTGCTGGAACAGGATGGGCGGGAAGATCATGAGGCTGCTCGCGAAGATGATGGGCATCACGCCGCCGTGGTTGATCCGCAGCGGCAGGTAGGACCGCTGACCCCCGAAGACGCGCCGCCCGCGGGTGTGCTTGGCCTGCTGCACCGGGATCCGCCGCTGGGCCACCGTCATCAGCACGCTCCCGCCGATCACGAAGAAGAAGCCCGCGACCAGGCAGATGATGCTCATGTACCCCAGCTTGCCCTGCACACCCGGCTCGAAGTTGCCGATGATCGAGGAAATCGCCCGGGGAATGCCGGCGATGATGCCCGCCATGATGATCATCGACGCGCCGTTGCCGATGCCGTGCTTGTCGATCTGCTCGCCGATCCACATCAGGAACACGCAGCCCCCCGACAGGCACGCCACCGCCATGACCCACCACAGGGGCGTCGCCGCGTACTCGGGGTAGATGAGGTGCAGCGACCGGAGGTACGCCAGCCACCCGAAGCCCTGCACCAAGCACAGGCACACCGTGGCGTACCGCGTGTACTCCATGATCTTCGTCCGGCCCGTCGGCCCCTCCTCCTGCAGCTTCTTGAGCGCCGGCAGCGCCTGCCCGAGCAGCTGGAAGATGATGCCCGCCGTGATATAGGGCATGATGCCCAGGCCGAAGATCGTGGAGTGGTTCAGCGTGCCACCCGAGAAGATCGAGACCGCCTGCGCGAGCGACCCGATGGGGTTGCCCGACCCGGTCGCGTTCTCCATCGCCTTCCGCAGCTCCTCCTGGTTCACGCCCGGGAGCGGGATCCAGTGCCCGATCCGGAACACACCCAGCATCGCGAGCGTGAAGAAGATCTTGGAGCGGAGCTCGGGGATCTTGAAGATGTTGATGAACGTCTGCAGCATGGGATGATCCAAAACGAACCGTCGGCGTTTGTGCGGCCCGCGGTGCGGTGGGCACAAACGCCGACGATGTTATGCGATGTCACTCGGCAACGACGGGTTCAATCATTCACCCTTCGGTTCGCCCTTGGGCTTGTCCGCCCTGGGGGCCTTCGCGCCCGGCGCGGCCTTGGGAGCCTCCGGCTTGGACGCGTCCTTCTGAGAGCCCTTCGGAAGGGCCGCGAGCTTCGCCTGGTTCGCGGTGTTCCGCTTCAGCTTCTTGGTGAGGTTCTTGGGGGCCGCCTCGGGGTTGGAGAGGTCCACGCCCCGGACGCGGTCACGCCGCGTACCGGTCTGCGTGACCTTGCCGCCCGCCGCCTCGATCATCTTCACCGCGCTCGCCGTGACGCGGGCCGCCGTGACGTTGAGCTTCACCTTCACGCCCGAAGCCCCCTTGGGCAGGGAGCCCAGCACCTTGAGGTCCCGGCTGTCGTCACGCACGAGGCCCGCCTTCCGCAGCGACTCGGCCGTCACCTCGCCGCCCTTGCTGAACGCAGGATGGGCGATGATGTCGCCGACGTTCACCGTCCAGAACTGGACCTTGAACGGGGCGTTGGTGAAACCGAACTTGCGCAGACGCCGGAAGTACCGCATCTGGCCGCCCTCGAAGCCCTTCTTGGCCGAGGTGCCGGACCGCGATCCTGCGCCCTTGTTACCGCGCCCGGACTGCTTGCCGTGCCCGCTGCCTTCGCCGCGCCCGACGCGCTTGCGGTCCTTGTAACGCCCGGCGAGGGCGGTGATGTCATGGATCATCATGGCTTGGTTCTCACTTTGCCGGAATCAAGTGCCGGAGAGGGTGTGCCTCTGTGGCTCTGGGTCTGTCGTCTGAAAAGAAACGGGGTATCAGGCCTTGGCCTCCGGAGCCGCCGGGGCAGCAGCCTCCGGCGCCGGTCCGCCCTCGGAAGCACCGCCCGGACCACCCGGACCACGCCGCCGCTGGCCGCCGCGACCACGCTTGCGCTCGTCGCCCACCGTGTTGATCGGACCCTTCGCCTTGTCACGCTTGGGGGCAACGGGCATGAAGCGCTTGCCCCGCTCGATCTTGTCCTCGATGACCGTGGCGCCCAGCGACACCCCACGCACCGCCTGGATCTTGTCGCTCTTCTGGAGCTGCGAAAGCCCGTCGAACACGGCCTTCACCACGTTCTTGCGGTTGGTCGTGCCGTAGCACTTCGTGATGCAGTCCGTCACGCCCGCCATCTCCAGGATGGCGCGCACCGTGCTCCCGGCCACCACGCCCGTGCCGGGCGCGGCAGGCACCAGACGCACCTTCGCAGAGGAGAACTTCCCCTCCACCTCGTGCGGGATCGTGGAGCCCACCAGCGGCAGCTCCACCAGCACCCGCTTGGCGTACTTCTCCGCCTTCTCGATCGCGTTGGGCACCTCGTTGGCCTTGGCGTAGCCGAAGCCCACCTTGCCCCTCCGGTCGCCGACGACGACCAGCGCGCCGAAGGAGAAGCGACGCCCGCCCTTCACGGTCGCGCTGGTGCGGTCAACGCCCAGGTTGGTGGAGTCCATCCGGCCCGACTGTTCCATCACGTCTTGCATGGTTCACTCTCGTTCTCGCGGGGGGTGACCCCGCGTGGTGTGGTGCTTAGAAGTCCAGCCCCGCCTTGCGGGCCGCATCCCCCAGGGCCTTCACGCGCCCGTGGTACTTGAAACCACCGCGGTCGAACACCACGGCCTTGATGCCCTTCTCCTTCGCCCGCTGCGCCAGCAGCGTGCCGACGGCCGCCGCGGCATCCTTGTTGCCCGTCTTCGCAAGCTTGAGCGCGTCGTCCTGGCTGGACGCCGCCACAAGCGTGCGCCCCGCGAGGTCGTCGATGACCTGGGCGTACATGTGATTGAGAGACTTGTAGATCGCCAGCCGCGGGCGCTGCGTGGTGCCGCTGATGCGCTTGCGGATGCCGATGCGGCGCCGGCTGCGGCGGAGGGTTTTCTGTGCGTTCTTGTCCATGGTGACGTACCTGCGACTTTCTGATTAGGCGCCGAACTGCTTGCCCTGCTTGCGCTTGATGACTTCCTCGGCGTACTTGATCCCCTTGCCGTTGTACGGCTCGGGCTTGCGCTTCTGCCGCATCGAGGAGGCGAACATGCCCACCTTGCCGCGGTCGCTGCCCGACACCTTCACCGGCGTGACCTCGCCGGTGGGCTTGTCGACCACCACCGTCACCCCCTCGGGGATGTTCAGGATGATCGGGTTGGCAAGGCCCGCCACGATCTTGAGCGTCTTGCCCGAGACCGTCGCCGACCAGCCCGTGCCCACCACCTGCATGCTCTTCTCGTACCCCTTGGTCACGCCCTCCACCATGTTGCGGATGTGGGCCCGTGTGGCCCCCCAGGAGGCCTTCGCCTGCCGCAGGTCCGGGGACACGCCGTCCGCAAGGCTGACCTTCACGGCCTTCTCGCCCTGGTCCCAGACGACCTTGATCTCGTCGCGGACCTTGAGGCTGAGCTTGCCCTTGGGGCCCTCGACCTCGACGGCGCCCGGCCTGATGTTCACCTTGACGCCGGAGGGGATCGGGATGGGTTTCTTGCCGATACGTGACATGCTGAATTCTCCTGTCGCGTGTTGCTCACCCGGCACCGCCGGGGCTTCCGCGGATGGTGCTGGTTACTCGACGGTGCAGAGGAGCTCGCCGCCCACCCGCTCCTGGCGGGCCTTGCGGTCGCTGATGACGCCCTTGCTCGTGCTGACGATCGCGATGCCCAGGCCCTGCAGCGGACGCGGCAGCCCCTCGACGCCGCTGTACGAGCGGCACCCAGGCTTGCTCATGCGCGTGACCTTGTTCAGCACCGTCTCACCCGCCGGGCCGTACTTGAGGTGCACCCGGATCAGGCCCTGCCGGCCGTCGTCGATCAGGTCGTACCCGCTGATGTAGCCCTCGTCACGCAGCACGGTGGCGATACCGACGCACACCTTGTTGCGGATGCAGGTCACGGTCTTGGACTTGTTGCGGGCCGCGTTCCTGATGCGGGTCAGCATGTCCGCGATGGGGTCACCAATGGCCATCTGAATCACCTCTAAGTGCGGGTCGGGTCGGCCCGACCGGTTGTTCGTGTTCGTTCCTGAGTACCTGTGGATTACCAGCTGCTCTTCCGCATCCCGGGGATCTTGCCCTCCAGCGCGAGCTTGCGGAGCATGATGCGCGAAATACGGAACTTGCGGTAGACGCCGCGGGCGCGACCCGTCAGCTCGCAGCGACGCACGGTGCGTGTGCTGAACTTGGGCTTGCGGCGGCTCTTGGCGACTTGTGCTTTCGTGGCCATGCTGTTCGGCTCCGGGGCGGTTGGCGCCGGTCGGCGTGACCGGGGCGCGTGAGTGGGTGGGTGCGGGGGTTACTTGCTCTTGGACTTGCCGGTGTTTTCCTCGGGCTTCCTGAACGGCATGCCCAGCTCCTCCAGCACGAAACGGCTGAGCTTGGGCCCGCTGTTCCGGAACACGAAGTTGATGTGCATGCCGTGCGTGAACTGCGCCTCGGCCATGTTGATCTCGGGGAAAACGCCCTGCTCCGTCAGGCCCATGGCGTAGTTGCCCTGGCGGTCGAACGCCTTGTCGTTCAGCCCGCGGAAGTCCTTGATGCGGGGCGTCGCGAGGTTGATCAGACGGTCCAGGAAGAACCACATGCGGTCCCGACGCAGCGTGACCATGTAGCTGCTCTCGTAGCCCTCGCGGAGCTTGAAGTTGCTCACGCTCTTCCGCGAACGGATCATGATCGGCTTCTGGCCGCTGATCTTCTGCACCGTGTCGATCACCTGGTCACGCACGTTCGGTGGCACCTTCGTGCCCTCCAGGTGCCGACCCACGTTGATGTTGATCACGATCTTCTCCAGCTTGGGCTGGGCGAAGCGGTTCTTCACGCCGTGCACCGACGCGAGCTTCTCCCGCACCTGCTGCTCGAAGCGCGCCTTCAGCCGCGGCGGCTCCTTCGCCGCCGCCTCCGCGGCGGCCATCACCTCCGCAGAGTACTTCTTGGAGCCGTGACCACCGCCGGAGGCGGGGCCCTTCTTGGCGGCGGCCTTGGCAGCGTTCTTCGCCGCGTGCTCCTGGGCCTTGGGGTTGTCCTTGGGTGCTTCCTTCGACATGGCGTGCTACCTCTTGCTGAGGGGGTGTTCGGTGTGAGTTACTTCTTGGCGGCCGGGCTGATCCCGCCCAGGACGCCGACTTCCTTGCCCTTGTGGCGGGCGATACGGACCTTGCTCCCGTCCTTCTCGGTGCGGAAACCGACCCGCACCGGCCGGCCGTCCACCACCGGGCTGACCTTGCTGATGTGCAGCGGGCCTTCCTTCGTGATGATCGAACCCTGCGGGTTGACGCGCGTCGGCTTCATGTGCCGGGTCTTGAGGTTGACGCCCTTGACGATCACCTCGCTGTGCTTCTTGTCCACGCGGATGACCTCGCCCACCTGGCCCTTGAAGGAGCCGGAGGTGACCATCACGGTGTCGCCTTTTCGAACATGCGCTGGCATGGGTGTGATCCTGAGTGAGGGGTGCGGTATCAGATGACTTCCGAGGCCAGGGACACGATCTTCATGTAGTTGCGGTCGCGCAGCTCGCGGGCAACGGGCCCGAAAATACGCGTCCCCTTCGGGTTGCCGTCGTCCTGGATCAGCACCACGGCGTTGCTGTCGAACTTCACGTACGACCCGTCCGAACGACGCGTCGGCTTGGTCGTCCGGACCACCACGGCCTTGGACTTGTCGCCGGGCTTCACGTCCGCGCCGGGCAACGCCTTCTTGATGGACACGAAGACCCGGTCGCCCACCCCGGCAACGCGGCGCGTGAACTTGCCGCTGCCGGTCGAGCCGCCGTACACGCGGATCACGTACGCGATCTTCGCGCCGCTGTTGTCCGCTACTTCGCACCGTGTTTCCTGCTGGAGCATGACTGCGATCCTCTCCTAACGCTGTGTGCTGTCCCCGCGCCGGGGCCGTGGGTTAGTCCTTCGCCTCGCCGATGGCCTTCGCGCTCGCAAGCGCCGCCGTGATCTCGCTGCGCCGCTCGACCACGCGGACCAGCCGCCAGGTCTTGCTGCTGCTGAAGGGACGGCAGGGAGCAACCTCCACCACGTCCCCCATGCGCGACTCGCTGCGGTCATCGTGCACGTGCAGCACCGTCCGCTGACGGATGTACTTGCCGTACTTGGGGTGCTTGGACATGTAGGCCACCACGACCCGACGCGTCTGCGGACGCTTGTCGGACTCGACCACGCCGGTCTTGGTGCCCTTGAGGTCCTTCGCCAGCGGCGTCGGGGGGGTCTTGCTCGCCGCCTTCGCGCCGGCGGACACGGTCGCCTGCTTGACAGCCCTGGGGGCCTTCACGGCCTTCGGGGCCGCGGGGGCCTTCTCAGCGGTCTTGGGGGTTGGCTTCGGGGTGGCCATGGGTGCTGGTTCCTGGTTCGGTCCTGCGGTCGGTGGTCTACTTGCTCGCGGCCTTCACGGTCTTGCGCGCCACCTTCTTGGGCGCCGCTCCCTTGGCCTCCGCACGCGCGGGGCTCGGGCTCGCCTTGATCTGCCGGGCACGCTGCTCGGTCAGCAGACGGGCGATGTCCTTGCGGACCTTGCCCGGCTGGGCGGTGTCCTGCACCGCCTCGGTCTCGCGCTTCGCGCGGACGTCGTAGATGGAGTTGCGGAGCTTGGCGATCTCGAGCCTGAGCTCGTCGTCCTTCATCGCCCGCACTTCTTTGCCGTTCATGGGTCAGTTCCTCGTGTGGTGTGCTCTGGAGTTAGACGCGGACGCGCCGGCCGACGAAGCGGGTCTTGACCGGCATCTTCATGGCGACGCGCAGGAGGGCCATCTTCGCCGTCCGCTCCGGCACGCCCGCCATCTCGAACAGGATCGTCCCGGGCTTCACCCGCGCCGCCCAGTAGTCCACCTCGGCCTTGCCGGTGCCCATGCGGGTCTCCAGCGGCTTCTTGGAGATGGGCTTGTCCGGGAACACGCGGATGAAGAGCTTGCCCTCACGCTTCACAAAGTGCATGGCGGCGATACGCCCCGCCTCGAGCTGGGTGCCCTTCACCCACGCCCCCTCCAGGGACTGCAGGCCGTAGTCGCCGTAGGCAACGTAGTTGCCCTTGGTCGCCTTGCGCGGGCGCACCCGGCGCTGCTCCTTGCGGTACTTCACTCTCTTCGGCATCAGGGCCATCGGTCAGACTCCAGTCGTTGAACGGGCCGCCTCGGGGCGGACCGGGTGTTGCTCCAGGCTCTTCACTTGCGGCCGCGGGCGCGGGCCCGACCGCCGGCCGCGTTGGACTCGGTCTCGTCACGATGCGTGGCGTCGAACATGCCCTTGTAGATCCACACCTTCACGCCGATCACGCCGTACGTGGTCACCGCCTCCGCCGTGTTGTAATCGACGTTGGCCTGCAGCGTCGACAGGGGCAGGCTGCCACGCTTCACCTCCAGCACGCGGGCCAGCTCCGCGCCGCCCAGGCGCCCGCTGATGCGCACCTTGCAGCCCTTCGCGCCCGCCGCCATCGCCGCGTCGCACTTCATCGCGACCACGCGCCGGAACGACGCACGCTTCACCAGCTGCTCCGCCACCGCCTCGCCCACCAGCTTGGCGTCCATGTCCGCGTTCTTCACCTCGATGACGGAGATCGCAACCTTGCGCCCCGTCATGTACTGCAGCTCCTCGGTCATCCGCTCGATCTCGGCGCCCTTGGGCCCGATCACCAGGCCCGGCCGCGCGGTCTTGATGACCACCTTCAGCTCCTCGCGCGTCCGCTCGATGTGGATGTCGCTCACCGCCGCGTTGGGGGGCCTGCGGTTGAGACGCTTGTCCAGCCAGGCGCGGATCTTCTGGTCCTCGACCAGCAGCTCGCCGTACAACGCCTTGGGCGCGTACCAGCGGCTCTTGTGCGCCTCGGTGATGCCCAGCCTCAGCCCGAATGGATGTGTCTTCTGTCCCATGGTGTTTCTCGTGATCGGTGCTCGGACGACGGGTTAGCGGGCGGGCTTTTCCTCGACGGAAATGGTGATGTGGCTGAAGGGCTTGTGGATCGCGTGCGCCCGGCCGCGGTCCTTGGGCTGGAAGCGCTTCATGACCGGGCCGTTGTCCACCCGGCTCTCGGTGACGAACAGCTGCGTCGTGTCCGCCTCCGCCGCCTCCGCGTCGGTGATCGCCGCGTTCAGGCAGCGCTTGATGTTGACCGCCGCCCGCTTCGTGTTGAACGTGAGCAGGTTCAGCGCCTGGTCCACGCGCTTGCCCTTGATGAGGTCGGTCAGCAGCTTCGCCTTCCGCGGGCTGCCGCGGTGGTGGCAGATCCGGCTGGTGAACGTGCAGAGGTCCACCGTGCGCACGCCCAGGTACTGGGCGATCTGCTTGATGGACTTCGCGTCGCAGCGCGGGTGGTCCTTGCCGTCGAGCCAGTTGTTGACCGCCCGGGTGGCGTCGGAAACCCGCGCCTCGCGGGACGCCGGCGTCGTGCCGTTGGCCGGAGCCGCGACGACCTCCGCAAGCTGCTGCGCGGAGACGCCCTTGCTCTGCATGGCCTTCTGGAGTTTGGTGCTGTGGATCTTCACGGGTATGTCCCCTGGTGGGTGCTTACTTCTTCGCGGGTGCCGCCGCCGGCCCGGTATCGCCGCCCTCGATGCCTTCCTTCTTGTTGGTGTGCCCGCGGAAGGTGCGGCTGCTGCTGAACTCGCCCAGCTTGTGCCCGACCATGTCCTCGGTGACGAACACGTCGTTGAAGACCTTCCCGTTGTGCACCTTGAACGTGTGGCCGACAAACTCGGGCACGATCGTGCAGCGCCGGGCCCAGGTCTTCAGGGGCTCCTTCTTGCGCGTCTGGTTCAGCTTCTCCACCTTGGAGTAGAGCTTCTCGTCGACGAACGGACCTTTCTTGAGGCTGCGTCCCATGGGTGTGTGTGTCCTTGAGTGGTGCCTGGGCGAGGATTACTTCTTCTGGCCGTAACGCTTGCTCACGCGACGGCGGAGGATGAGCTTGGCGCTCGCCTTCTTCGGGTTGCGGGTGTTCCCGCCCTTCGCGTGAACGCCGGTCGGGCCGCACGGCGGGCGGTTGCCCTTGCTGCGCCCCGAGCCGCCGCCCAGCGGGTGGGCATGGTGGCTCTTCGCCACGCCACGCGTGATCGGGCGGATGCCCATCAGACGCGACAGACCCGCCTTGCCCAGCATGCGCAGACGATGGTCGGGGTTGCCCACCTGGCCGACCGTCGCACGGCACTCCAGGGGCACCCGCCGGACTTCCCCGCTCGGCAGCACCAGCGTCGCGTAGTCGTCCTCACGGTTGCTCAGCTTCGCGTAGGTGCCCGCGCTCCGGCACATCTGGGCCCCGCGCCCGGGGATGAGCTCCACGCAGTGCACGTCCAGGCCGGTCGGGATATACCGCAGCTTCATCACGTTGCCGACCTGCGGCTCCACCGGGCCCGTGCTGCTCGTCTCCACCGTCATCCCGTCGGTCAGCCCGTTGGGAGCGATGATGTACCGCTTCTCCCCGTCCTTGTACTGCACCAGGGCGATGTGGCAGGAACGGTTGGGGTCGTACTCGATCCCGACCACCTTGCCCTCGATCCCGTCGCGATCGAAACGCTTGAAGTCGATCTTCCGATACATCTTCTTCACGCCCCCGCCGATACCGCGGGAGACGATGATGCCCCGGTTGTTCCGCCCGCCCGACTTGGGCAGGGGCGTCATCAGCGAGTGCTCAGGGGTGAACTTCGTCACCTCGGCGTGCATGTTCACGCTGGCGTTGCGACGCCCGGCGCTGGTCTTCTTGTATACACGGATGGGCATGGGGTGTACCTCGGCTGGAGCCTCTGGGTGCGAGCCTTAGAACAGCTCGAGCTTGTCGTCCTTGTGGAGTTTCACGATGGCCTTCTTGGTGTCGCTCGGGATGACCACGCCCGTGCGGAACCGCTTCTCGCGGTGCTTCTTCCGCTGCGTGGCGACGCCCTCCACGCGCACCTTGTAGATCTTCTCGACCGCGTGCTTGATCTCGTCCTTGGTCGCCCGCGCATCGACGATGAACGCGTAGCGGTTCTGCTCGTTCATCGCCCACGTGCTCTTCTCGCTCAGCAGGGGCTTCTTCAGGATGTACGACGAATCGACGTTGGCGGGCATGTCACTTCACCTCCGTCTTCTTGGCAGACTTCTTCGCGGGCGCCTTCTTGGGAGCCTTCCCGCCGCGCGGCGTGGCAGCCTTCGGCCGCTCCGTGGACGCGACACGCCCCATCGGGCTGATCTTCGCCTCCTTGCCGGTCTGGCTCGACGGGCCCTTCAGCCACGCCTCCAGGTCGCCCTTCGCCACCACCACGTAGCGGCTGTTCAGCATGTTGAACACGTTGATCTGGTCGATGCGGCACAGGCTCACCGCGTCCAGGTTGCGGGCGCTCAGCATCGCGTTCTTGCCGGACTCAAAGTCCATCGGCAGCGCCACCAGCACGCTCCGGTCCACGCGAAGGTTGGTGAGGAACTCGGAGAAGTCGCTCGTCTTGGGCGACTTCATCGACCAGTTCTCCACCACCCGCACCTCGTTGTCCACCAGCTTCGCCAGCAGCGCGTTGCGGTTCGCCTTGCGACGCATCTTCTTCGGCATCTCCAGGCGGAAGTCCTCGCGGGTCTTCTGCTTGTGGTGCCCGTGCCCGCCGCCCTTGAACAGGTTCGCCTTGCGGTCGCCGTGCCGGGCGTTGCCCGTGCCCTTCTGCTTGTAAATCTTCCGCGTGGAACCCTCCACGTCGTGGCGGTTCTTCGTGCGGGCGGAACCCTGACGCTCGTGGGCGTGGTACCGCACATACGCCTGCTTGATCAGCGCGGCGTTCACACTGCCGCCAAGGGCGGCTTCATCGATCGACAGGGAGGCAACTTCCTTGCCCTGCATGTTGTAGACGGGGACTTGCATGAGTCTTTTCCTCGTCCGACGCCTGGGCACCCCGCCCGCACATGCTCCCAGCACTGCTGAGAACGGGCGGAACGCCCTTCCATTCGCCTAGCCGTCTCACCTCCAATCGCTCCGGGGAACTATGCCCGGGCTGCACGCACCATGCGTGCGGGGTGGATCGGCATCGACTCGGCATGGCGGCGGTCAACCTGAGTTCACCGCCGCAGTTCTTTGTCGCTGCCCGCCGGTTTCCTTCTGGTCTTCACGACCGTCCGGACCCTTCGGGCTCACTGGGCGCCTTGCCGACGCGCCCGGCGATGAGATCACTCTCGACCGACGACCAACCCCCGTCCCGAAACGCTCCGCCGCTCAGAACCGGGTTGAGATACTAGGCAAGCTCTCACTTGCCCGCAACTTCCGCCTGCTTCTTGTTCTTGGTCTTGTACAGACGCACCGACGTGCGGACCTCCACCGTCCCGTTGTTCGGCCCCGGGACGGGACCCTTCACCAGCAGAAGGTTCTTGGAAGCGTCGATGCGGACGATGTCCAGGCTGCGGGCCGTCACGCGCTCAGCGCCCATGTGTCCGGCCATCCGCTTGCCCTTGAGCAGACCACCGCCGAAACCGCGGTTGCTGCCCAGGCCGCCGATGGACCCCGGAGAACGGTGCTTGCGTTCGGTGCCGTGCGAAGCGAAAAGGCCCTTGAAGTGGTGCCGCTTCATCGTGCCCGCGAAACCCTTGCCCTTGCTCGTGCCGATCACGTCGACGTACGCGGTCTTCTCGAACGCCGCAACCGTCAGCGTCTGGCCGAGGGTGTAGCCGCCCAGGTCCTTCTCGGAAACCCGGAACTCGACGTGGTGGCGCTTCGGCGTCGTGCCCGCCTTGTGGTCGTGCCCGATCATGGGGATCGTGCTGTTCCGGGGAGCCACCTCACCGAACCCGACCTGCACAGCGGTATACCCATCCTTCTCCTTGGTGCGCAGCTGCGTGACCACGCAGGGCCCAAGCTCGATGGCCGTGACCGGGACGGCGGCGCCCTTGTCCGTGTAGACGCGGGTCATGCCGAGTTTCTTGCCGAGAAGTGAGATGCTCATGCCAACTGTCTCCCGCGGAATCCGGCGCGCCGAGTGACGCCCTGAGCGTCCGCTGCTGATGGGGAAAGAAAAAACCCACAGGATGCTCCCTGTGGGCGTGGAATCAGGCCTTGATCTTCACGAACACGCCGGCGGGGACGACAAGGCGGTTGAGGGCCTCGACCGTGCGGGCGTTGGGCTCGATGATGTCGATGATGCGCTTGTGCGTGCGGATCTCGAACTGCTCGCGGCTCTTCTTGTCAATGAAGGGCGAACGCAGAACCGTGTACTTCTCGATCCGGGTCGGCAGCGGGATCGGGCCCGCAACCTTCGCGTTGGTCCGCTTGGCGTGCTCCACGATCTCCTTGGCGCTCGCGTCCAGGGCGAGGTGGTCGTACGCTTCCATCCGGATCCTGATCTTGCCGCCTTGCATGCTGCACCCTTCTCTTGAAGTCGGGAGGACCACCACCTTCGAAACCACCAACGCCGGGGTGACAAAGATGCCCACGCCACCTCGCGGCGCGCAGGGGAGCTAGGGTAGACGCAACCCCCGGCGGGTCAACCCGCCGTGCGCGAAAATCCACCGAACCGCCTCGCCCGCCGCACGCACATATGTTCTCGACGAGCCCCGCCGCTCCTGCAGTGGGGGTCGGCCACGTGCCGATGATCATACCAAACCGCACCCGACCACACCCCCGTCCCACCATACACACCCACGGACCACCGCACGGGGCGCTCCCCACCAAACTGTCACCCAAAGGACCAAGCCGGCGCCCCCGCGCCGGCGAAAAGACCACACGGAGGTTTCTCATGCGTGCAAGCATGCTGGTAGCACTGGTGACCGCCGCATCCCTCGCGCCCTGCGCGCTCTGCCAGTCCACCCGCCAGGCAGCGCCCCCCGTGCGCATCCCCTCCGGCGGCCAGCCCGCCCCGCAGGCCCCCAGGCCGGCACCCACGCCCGCCGCCAAGCCGCCGGCCACCCCCGACGCGGACGCGCCCATCACCTTCAACACCGACCCGCTCACCATCGAAGCCATCGGCCTCACCATGCTCGTGCCCGAAGGTGCAGAGGTCGTCGCCGACTCCATGGCGGGCAACACCGCCGCGACGTTCCAGGACAAGAACAACGACTGGGTCATCAAAGTGCAGACCCCCCGCACCGCGCGGAAGGACCTCACCCTGAGCAAGGTCGTCGACGAAGCCCTCGAGCAGCTCCTCGCCGCCCACCGCGTGCTGGAGGTGGACCCCAGCAAGAACGTCGCCAAGGAGCAGCCCGAAGCCGCCGCACGCGTGCTGGCCCGGGAGCCCGGCGCCGGCCAGACGCTGTCCATCACCAACGATGGAAACTCCCTCCCCATCGAACGCTGCTACGTGGAGCTCCCCCCGATCCTGCAGAAGCAGGACTCCGTCGTGCGCGGGTTCACCGCCGCCCGCATCGGCGCTGACCAGTTCATCACCTTCGAGCTCTTCACCACGTCGACCAAGTTCGAACGGGCCCGCAAGATCTACGAGATGGCCATCGGCAGCGCCAGGTTCGCCGACGTCTCCAAGGCCAAGGAAGCCCGCGCCGCCATGGTGACGGCCGGCGTGAAGTTCTTCGACGGCGTCACCCGCGACGACATCCAGAGCATTATCAGCGAGCAGCCCGAACGCTGGGAACGCCTGTACAAGCCCTCGAGAACCGGCAAACGCGAGGACGACGTCGAGGTCGGCTACCGCCGCGTGCGCCTGTCCACAGGCCGGGAAGCCGGGGCCTCCCACGAAGGCTGGATCGTCCGCATCGACGCACGCTTCCTGCAGGACAAGTCCGTCGTCGACTCCCAGAGCATCTTCCACATGGCCTACGACCGCCAGGAGGAGAACTGGTCCGTCCTCATGACCATCCACGGCGCCGGCGGCAAGGACGCCGCGGGCAAGCCCGTCGCGCCCGACAAGACCCTGTCCGAGACCGGCGCCCGCTACAAGGACAAGATGCAGGTCCTCGTC
Organism: Phycisphaerales bacterium; assembly: GCA_046350475.1. GTDB lineage: Bacteria > Planctomycetota > Phycisphaerae > Phycisphaerales > UBA1924 > BJHL01. Next base: position 2,197,793 of record JAXMAJ010000001.1, read on the forward strand.
AACAGCGCCGGTGATGCCCCAAAGACCATCCAGCCCCAGATCATGGGCGACGGGTACATCAGCCGCGTCGAGTCGTTCCTGCTGCCCCAACTCCTCGTGCGCAAGAGCGTCCCCCTCACCTACGGCTTCTACGCCTACCAGTCCCAGGCCGAACGCATCACCATGCGCCGCGACTCCCTCGAAAGACCCAGGGCCGACAACCTCCCGTGGAAACTGACCACCCGCCTCGCGGAAGGCACACCGGAGACAGTCAGCTACTTCACCCCGCAGGGCGTCCTGACCAAGGGCGACGCCGGCAACGGCATCACCTCCGAAATCATCCCCATCAAGGACCTGTATGATCTCTGGCAGAAGAAGCACCTCCCCATGAACTGACCATCACGTGGCCACCTCACGCCTCATCACCTCCGACCCCCTCCCGCAGGAGGAACAGGCCAACTGGGCCCTCCGCCCCACGCGCCTCGACGAGTACGTCGGCCAGTCCGACCTCGTCGAACGCCTCCGCATCGCCATCGCCGCGAGCAGGTCCAGGGGTGAACCGCTCGAGCACGTCCTCCTCCACGGCCCGCCCGGCCTGGGAAAGACCAGCCTCGCCCACGTCCTCTCGCAGGAAATGGGCAGCAAGATCTACGCCACCAGCGGGCCCGCCCTGGCCAAGGGCACAGACCTCGTCGCCGCACTCACCCGCCTCGAACCCGCCGACATCCTCTTCATCGACGAGATCCACCGCCTCCCCATCGCCGTCGAGGAGTTCATCTACCCCGCGATGGAGGACTTCAAGATCGACGTGACGCTCGACGCCGGCCTCGCCGCCCGCACCGTGCAGGTGAAGTGCAGGCCCTTCACGCTCATCGGCGCCACCACCCGCGCAGGACTCCTGTCCTCCCCGCTGAGGTCCCGCTTCGGACTCACCCACCACCTCCAGTACTACTCCCGGACCGACCTCCTGCACATCCTGCAGCGCTCCTGCGGGCTGCTGGGCATCGACCGCGTCGAACGCCCCGCCCTGGAGACCATCGCTGCCCGCAGCCGCGGCACACCCCGCATCGCCAACCGCCTCCTCCGCCGCGTGCGCGACTGGGCCCAGGTCAAGGCCGACGGAGCAGTGGGGGAGGCGAGCGTGGCAGGCGCCCTCAGGCTCGAGGGCATCGACGACCTCGGGCTCGACGAACTCGACCGCGCCTTCATGCGCGCAATCGCGACCACGTACAAGGGCGGCCCCGTCGGCCTGGAGACCATCGCCGCCACGATGAACGAGGACGCCGGGACGCTCGAGGACGTCGTCGAACCCTACCTCCTCCAGATCGGCTTCCTGGCACGCACCCGCCGGGGCCGGGCCCTCACCCACCGCGCCTGCGACTTCCTGGGCGTCAAGTTCAACCCCGACGCCCTGGGCGGCGCGGGCGACCTGTTCACCTGAAGACACCCGCCCTTAGCGCCCGCCCAGCATGTCCCGCTGCTCATGCCGGCGGAACCAGTTCATCTGCGCCGTCACATCCAGCTGGTTCGCCGCCCCGTCCCCGTTGATGTCGCTCGTGATGAACGAAATGGCGTGAAGATCATCCAGCGTGATCCGCGCGTCAAAGTTGACGTCCGTCGGGCTCAGTTCCCTCGCCGGGTACGGGACCGCAAGCACCGCATCGCACACCCCCGGCGCGAGCAGCTCCGCCAGCCCCAGCGCCCCCAGCGCCACATCCGGCAGGCCCGCCGAATCCGGCGTGTACGCCCGATCAACATCCGACCGCCGGTACAGGAAGCTCGCGCCGGTCCGGAAAGCCTCCCGCGCCCCACGCCGGTACGCGTGATACGCGCCCCACGCCGGCCCCTCGTCTCCCAGCGCACACAGGCCCATGAGCGACGGGAACGTCGTCACGTTGCCCGGGTGCGTCGTCAGGTTGTCCGCGTTGTAGCCGCCCCAGTCGCTCCTCGTCGTCCCCGCGGAAAACACCGTGGAGAACCTGGGCCCGAAGTCGTCCGTCCACGCGGCGTTCGACCTCGCGATGTTGGCCACCTGCGTCCTCCACCCGGCGTTCCCCCGATAGTCCCGGCACGTGAGCGCCGGGTAGATGCTGATGAACGCGGACTCAAAGTACGAGCCGGTCGCCGAGATCGGCAGCCCCGGCAGGTACGACGCCGAAGGGTGGTTCGCCCGGGTAAGCCAGTACGCGTACGCGCTGTCGCCGCCCGCGCCGCCGTACTGCGCAGCCTGCTCCACGAACATCACGCCCTCGTGGAACGGACGCGCCCAGGACCCGCCGTCCGGCCCACCCGCCTGCAGCCCCCTGAACGCCATCGCATACGCGTTGGACGCCTGGAAGTACGCATCCCAGTTCCGCGTGCGGAAAATGATGCGGGAGGCCGCCTTCGCGATCTGCGGATCATCCGGGTAATACGCCATCGCCCGCGACGCCCCCAGCACCATCTTCATCGTCGAGAGCGTCGCAAACTCCGGGTCCCAACCCGGCTTGGTCGCCCCGGTGGCCGGGTCGATCCAGTGCCGGAATATGCCGTCGCCGGAGCGGCTGGGCCTGATGTTGTCCGCCGCAAGCCCGCCGTAGCGCGTCAGGATCGCCCGCACCTGCTGCTGCGCCAGCGGGTCGCCGTTCACGTAGTCATTCGCCAGCAGCAGCAGCACCGCCCAGCAGGCCCCGTCCGGCGTCGCGGGATGGAACCGCGCCTGCGTGGGCTGCGTGTCCCCGTCGATCACCCACCCCGCCGGCTCACCGTCAGGCGAAATCAGCCCGCGCCCGTACGTCACCACCTGCGCAAACTCGTCCGCCCTCCACTGCCCGAAAGGAAGGCTGGTCTCCGCATCGTCCCGCACAAGCAGCGCGTCCTCATCCTGGCCCACCAGCATCGTCCCGTCCCCGCCGTGAGAGACCGCGTGCCACAGCACCGGCGACGACGCGTACACAACCGGCGTCACGGGAGTCCCCAGGTACGCGTTCGCACTGCTGACAAAGTCGATGCGGGACGTGGTCGGCGATGTGCGTGACAGGATGTACAGACCGCGGTTGCCCGCACCCCCGTACGCGTCACCCCACGCGAGGCCCTGGACGTCACCCCCGTTCGCCACCAGCGTCCACGCCGGCGCCACCGAGAAGTTGTTCGTAAGCAGCGTCCGGTACACCTGCGTCCCGTTGGTCGCGAACAGCACTCCCGCGTCCCGGTCTACCGCCAGGCCCCGGATGTCGCCCGCGACCGGGAGGTTCCACGTTGCCAGCAGCGAACCCGACGCCGCAGCAGCGTTGGCCAGGTACACCCTGACCTGCCCGCCCCCCACGCCGGCAGTGCCCACGTACAGGCAAGCCCTCCAGTGCGCCAGCCCCTCGTGCGGGAACAGATCACCACGGTCGTACAGATCAAGCCGCGCGAAAAGACCCAGCGTGTTCGCGCCCACGTCGTACCGCAGCACGGCGTCAGAACCCAGGCCTCCGCCCGGCACCGTGTCGTCATGCACGCTGATGAACAGCTGCGCGCCCGAAGACGTCAGCGCCAGCGCCGACGGACCATCCGGACCCCCATCCAGCGACATCCACGGGCACAGCCCGAGCAGCTCCGCCCGGGTAATCGTCCGGACCACCGTCCCGCCCGCCGCACGGACGATCACGCGATCCTCAAAGCTGTCCGCAATCGCCGTCACCCCGCCCATCGCCGCCCCGGCGACCGCGCACGCATCGTTGGAGCCCCCCAACGGCAGCGCAGTCACGACAGGACCCGCCCACGCGCAGCACGAAAGCACCGCGCCGGCAAAGCACCCGGCAGAAACTGAACGTCGCCTCTTCACCAGCAACATCCTACACGCCCTGTCAACGACGACCCCGCCGCGCAGGAGTGATAATCCCCGCAGCCCCGCCCGGCACGCGACGCCGCACGCCGCAGGGAACGTGATAGCATCCACCCTGATGCGTGTGCACCGGGACACACTCGCCGGACTCGCCTGGACCAGCCCGTGGCTGGTCGGCTTCACCGTTTTCATGCTCATACCGATGGGGATGAGCTGCTGGTACTCCTTCACCGACTACCCGCTCCTCAAGCCACCCGTGTACGTGGGGCTCGACAACTACCGCTCACTCCTCGCCGACGACCGCTTCTGGCTCGTCGTGAAGAACACCTCCCTCTACGCGGCCCTCGCGATCCCCGCCTGCTCCATCGCCGCCCTCATCCTGGCCGCCGGGCTCGCCACCCCGGGCGTGCCGCTGGGCCGTGCGTTCGCCGCGGCGGTCTACCTCCCGACCCTCGTCCCCATGATGGCGACCGCGATGATCTGGATGTGGCTGTTCAACGGCCGCTACGGCCTCATCAACAACGCGCTGGCGGCCGCCGGCATCACCGGCCCCAACTGGCTCGAGGACGGACGCTGGGCCGTCCCCGTGCTCGTGATGACCAGCGTGTGGAGCATCGGGCAGATGGTCGTGGTCTACATCGCCGCCATCAACGAGGTGCCCGCGTCCCTGTACGAGGCCGCACGCATCGACGGAATGGGCCCCGTCCGCCGGTTCCTCCACGTCACGCTCCCCATGATCTCGCCCGCGATCCTCTTCAACGTCATCACCCTGACGATCGGCTCGCTGCAGGCCTTCGTAATGCCCTACGTCCTCTTCCGCAACGAACGCGGCCAGAAAGCCGCCGGCGATATGTACAACCTCCTGCTGTACGACAACGCCTTCGTCTACCGCAAGTTCGGGCAGGCCAGCGCGATGGCCTGGATGCAGCTCCTCGTCATCCTCGCCCTGACAGGCCTGCTCCTGGCGCTGAGCAAGCGCCTCGTGCACTACCGCGGACACTAGACGATGACCAGCCAGACCCATCCCCGCCACGCAGGCCGGCGCCACCAGCACTGGGTGCTGGCCGGGATGCTGCTCGGCGCCGCGCTGCTGTTTGTCTTCCCGCTGATCTGGATGGTCGCCACCACGCTCAAGCCCGAAACGCAGGCCGCGTCCGCCAGCCTCTCGCTCCTGCCCGACCCGCCATCAACCGCCCCCGCACAGGCCGCACGCAACTACGCCGACGTCTGGAACGACCCCTCCATCGAGTTCCCGCTCTACCTCCGCAACACACTCATCGTCGCGCTGCTGAGCGTGGTCGGCATGACCCTGAGCAGCGCAGCCGTCGCCTACGGACTGTCACGCATCACCTGGCGGGGCCGCGGCGCCGTCTTCGTCACCGTGCTGATCACCATGATGATCCCGTTCCCCGTCCTCATGGTGCCCCTGTACATGGTCTTCCGCTGGCTCGGCTGGATCGACACCCTCAGACCCCTCTGGGTCCCCGCATGGTTCGGGGGAGCATTCAACATCTTCCTGCTCCGCCAGTTCTTCCTGGGAATACCCAAGGAACTGAGCGAGGCCGCCCGCGTGGACGGCGCCGGTCACTGGACCACCTTCTGGCGCGTCATCGTGCCCCTCAGCAGACCGGCCCTCGCCCTGGTGGCACTCTTCCACTTCATCTATGTGTGGAACGACTTCCTGGCACCCCTCGTCTTCATCACCAAGCCCGACCAGAGAACCCTGGCCCTCGGCCTCCAGCTCTACCAGAGCAAGGCGGGCCTCACCCCCTGGAACCTGCTCATGGCCGCCAGCACCATGGTCGTCGCCCCGGTCCTCCTGCTCTTCCTCCTCACCCAGAGGGCCTTCGTCCGCGGAATCGCCGCCGAAGGCCTGAAAGAGTAGTTTCCCCGGCAAGGTCCGAAATCACGCGCCCGCCGATTGTTGGAATACAGCGACAGAAACGCGTTGACTTCGACGCCCACTTCCGTCACACTAAACCGTCCATCACGCGGCTGCGCGGGAACCCGCGCCCGGTGTTGTGTAGTTGCACCTTTTTGCTGCCCCGGAGGGGGCGTGGAGGATCATCATGAAAGCCCGTTCCTTGATCATCGCGGCCGGAGCCATTGCCGCGTCCGCCGCCGCACTGAACGCACAGACCAACGGCCTGCAGAACGGCGGCTTCGAACGCATCTGCTTCATCTGCGGCGGCCCCTTCGCCGAAGGCTGGCACAGCCCCGGCGGCGACACCATCGCCCCCCGCCGCTTCGTGGGCGACGGCCTCACCCCCGCCATCCAGCCGGTCGGCACACCCAACGCCATCACGCCCCGCACCGGCAACTGCGTGCAGGCGATCGGCACCTACGGCAGCGGTGGCTTTGAAGGCGTCACCACCGACACCGTCAACTTCTGCCACTGCGACCAGACCTGCTCCACCTTCTGCAACGCCCCGTTCCCGTACTTCGACCCCATCTTCGACTACAACGCCGGCGATGTCATCGTCTCCGGCTGGTACATGATCCCCGCCAACGACCCCATCGTGGGCGACCTCGCCGGCATGACCGTCATCGTCAAAGTCCAGAACCAGGACGTGGCACGCGCCGAAACCCTCAGCATCTCCGGCCACACCAACGGCCAGTGGGTGCAGTTCACGCAGGCGTTCAGCAGGGCGGACATCCAGCACCAGTACGAGTGCAACCGGGGCATCATCCCCGACTGCGGCTGCAACTGCGTGCCCGCCGACCCCGCCCCCAACCACGTCAAGATCGTGCTGAGCCGCTTCGTCGGCGACGGCACCCCCACCAGCGGCACGATCTACTGGGACGACGTCACCTACACGCAGCTCCCCGGCGGCCCCTCCTGCGACTCCATCGACTTCAACAACGACGGCCTCTTCCCCGACACCCAGGACATCGACGACTTCCTCTCCGTGTTCTCCGGCGGTGCCTGCTCCAACGACCCCAACTGCGGCGACATCGACTTCAACAACGACGGGCTCTTCCCGGACACCATGGACATCGATGCGCTGCTGAGCGTCTTCTCCGGCGGCCCCTGCATCGCCTGATGCACCCCAGCCAACCCCGCACGCGCCCCCGCCCCCGCGGGGGCGTTTTTCATGGAAGAAGAGGCCCTCACCCCGGGTACGCTTCCGCATCAAAATGGGAGCCTCCATGCGCACCTTCCTTGCGGCCTGCTCGGTCATCTGCGCCACCCTCGCAGGCGCCACCCGCGCCCTGCACGCCCAGACCCCGGGCCCCGCAGGACAAGTGCTCGACCCGATGGACAACGCCGCGTCCTGGAAGGTCATCACGCCCGAAGGCGTCAGGCTCAGCGTGCACGAGGACGACGGCGTGACAGGCAGGTGCCTCCGCCTCGACTACGAGTTCGTCACAGGCGCCGGGTACTGCATCATCCAGAAGGACCTCCCCGTCACCCTCCCGGACAACTACGAGTTCGCCTTCCAGGTGCGGGGCCAGGGGCCCGACAACAACCTCGAATTCAAGCTGCTCGACGAACACGGTGACAGCGTCTGGTGGGTCAACCGCCGCGCCCTCGAGTGGCCAGCGGAATGGACACGCCTCTCCAACAAGAAGCGCAGACTCGAGTTCGCCTGGGGACCCTCCGGCGGCGCCCCGCTGACACGGATCAGCAAGATCGAATTCGCCGTCGCCAGCAGCAGCGGGGGGAAGGGGAGCGTCTGGCTGGATGAACTGACCCTGCGCCAACTCCCCCCGCTGGCCCCCGCCCGGCCGCAGCCGCCCACCGCGACCGCATCCAGCAGCGCCGGCGCAGCGTGCCCCGCCGCCAACGCCCTGGACGGCGACAAACGCACCACATGGAGCCCCGCGAAGGACGTCACACACGCCACCCTGGACATCGACCAGCACGAAACCCGTGAATTCGGCGGCGTGCGGATCCACTGGCGCAGTCCCGCACACTCCTTCAAGGTGCTGTGCTCCGACGACGGCGAGCATTGGACCACCCAGGCCTCCCGCACCCGCCCCGCCGGACAGTCCTCCCTCATCCTGCTCCCCGACGCGGAAGCACGCTTTGTCCGCCTCGACATCGAATCCGCCGCGCCCACGCCGGATATCCCATGCTCCGGAGACGGAACCGAGGAACAGCAGGCCGCCATCGAAGAGGTCGAAGTCCTGGACGCCGCCGTCGCCTCATCCCCGAATGCTGCATTCGAGTGGCTCGCCTCGCACGCCCGCCGCGGAGCCTACCCGCGCTACTTCTCGAAGGAAGCCAGCTACTGGACGGTCGTCGGCGCACACTCCTCCCTCCCGGAAGCCGCGACCACCGAAGAAGCGTTGGTAAACGAGGACGGCCTGGTGGAGGTCGGCAAGAAGTGCTTCTCCGTCGAGCCGTTCCTCGTACAGAACGCTGGTGTCTCCACATGGGCCGACGCCGAACACACCCAGCGCCTCGCCGCGCCCGGCGTGCCGTTCCCCATCACGGAAAGCGTCGCCGGCGCCCTCCTCCTCGAAACGACCGTCTGGACGGAACAGAACTATGGCGTGCCGTGGCTCATGCTGCGTTACCGGCTGAAGAACACCTCCCACGAGCCACAGCGGGGCATGCTCGCCCTCGCCGTCCGGCCCTTCCAGGTAAACCCAACCTACCAGTGGCTCAACACCCAGGGCGGGTTCACGCCCATCCGGGAGATCACCCCGCTCGTGCAGCCCGACGGTGAATACGCGCGCCTCCCCGTGGGGCTGCGCGTCTCCACGGGCCGACAGTCCCGAGACGTGCACTGCCTCACCGCGCCCACACGCGTGACGCTGACATCCTCCGATGAAGCCGATGTCCTGGAAGCCATCGCCGACTTAACCAGCTGCACACGCAACGACCCGCAAAGCCACCGCTCCGCCGTGCTCTGGTACCAGTTCGACCTCGCGCCCGATCTCCAGAGCGAGTACGTGGTCGCCGTCCCCTTGCACGACACATCCGCCCTGCCCGCGCTCCCGGTCACGCCCAACGCCACCCCAGACTCTACCCAGCAGGGTCTGGACGCCGCCACCCGACAGTGGCAGGACGAAACCACCGCCACCCGCGTCATCGTCCCGCCGACAGACCGCTGGATGGCAGACACATTCGCGGCACAACTCGCCTACGTGCTCGTGAACCGCGACGGCCCCGCCCTGCAGCCCGGCTCCCGCTCCTACGAACGCTCCTGGGCGCGCGACGGCTCCCTCACGTCCGCCGCGCTCCTCGCCTGCGGACGCACCGAAGAAGCCCGCGCCTGGATCGACTGGTTCGGCGCCCACCAGTTCGAGAACGGCAAGGTGCCCTGCGTGGTCGACAGCCGCGGCCCCGACCCCGTCAACGAATACGACAGCAACGGCGAGTACATCTGGGCCGTCGCCAACTACTACCGCTACTCCCACGACACCGACTTCCTGGCCAGGCACTACCCCCGCGTGCAGAAGACCGTCGCCTACATCGACGGCCTCCGGTCCCAGCGCCGCACCCAGGAATACCAGGACGTCTCCTCCCCCAAGCGTGCCATGTACGGCCTCGTGCCAGAGTCCATCAGCCACGAGGGCTACTCCGCCAAGCCCATGCACTCGTACTGGGACGACTTCTTCATCCTGCTGGGCCTCAAGGAAGCCGCCTACATCGCAGAACAGATGCACGACGACCAGTGGGCCCAGGCCTACGCCAAGTACGCCGTCGAGTTCCGGGGCTGCCTCTACGACTCCATGCGCCGCGTCTTCGCCGAAAAGCACATCGCCTACATCCCAGGATGCGTCGAACTCGGTGACTTCGACTCCACGTCCACCACCATCGCACTCTTCCCCTGCGCCGAACAGGACCACGCACCGCAGGCAGAACTCCGCGCCACCTTCGACCGCTACTGGGAATTCGCCCAGGGACGAATGCACGGACAGCCCTGGGAAGCCTTCACACCCTACGAACTCCGCCACGCCGGCGCCTTCGTACGCCTGGGCCAGCCCGAGCGCGCCTACGAACTGCTCCAGTGGTTCCACCAGTTCCAGCGCCCCGAAGGCTGGCACCACTGGGCCGAAGTCGTGTGGCACGACCCCAGGACGCCCCGCTTCATCGGAGACATGCCCCACACCTGGGTCGGCTCCGACTACCTCAACTCTGTCCTCAGCATGTTCGCCTGCGACCGCGCCGACTCCCCGATCCTCTTCGCCGGCGTACCCGCTTCCTGGATCGACAGCGGGGACCCCGTGGGCATCGACAACCTCCACACACCCTACGGCGTCCTCAACCTCCGCATGCAGCGCCGCGGACCAGTGATCCACGCAGAAGTCACCGGCAACGCCACGCCCCCCGTGGCGGGCTTCACCATCCGCCGCCCGCCCCACGCCGCCGGCCAGGACATCGTCGTGAGGTCACTCCCCGCCGAAGCCACGTGGAACGCCGAGTGATCAGGCCCAGGGCCCGGCCCCCGGGTTGCTCCACGCAAAGGCGCCCCCAATGATCGCCGCACCCCCAAGGAACCCCCATGCCCTTCCCTCCCAACTTCACCTGGGGCGCCGCGGCGTCCGCATACCAGATCGAAGGCGCAACCAGCGAAGGCGGCCGGGGACCGTCCATCTGGGATGACTGGACACACACCCCCGGCAACGTCTGGAACGACCAAAGCGGCGACGACGCCTGCGACCACTACCACCGCATGGAGGCCGACGTCCAGCTGATGCGCACCCTGGGGCTGCGCGCCTACCGCTTCAGCATCGCCTGGCCCCGCGTCATGCCGCAGGGCCGCAACGAGGTCAACCCCGCCGGACTCGACTTCTACAGCAGGCTCGTCGACACCCTCCTCGACGCCGGCATCACCCCCTTCCCGACCCTCTTCCACTGGGACCTCCCCTCCGCCCTGCACCGGCGCGGCGGCTGGCTCAACCGCGGCATCACGGACTGGTTCGCCGAATACACGCGCGCAGTCGTGCAGAAGCTCGGCGACCGCGTCCGCCACTGGATGACACTCAACGAGCCCCAGGTATTCATCAAGTTCGGCCACGGCGACGGCACCAACGCCCCCGGCTTCAAGCTCCCCCTCTCCGAGCAACTCCTCATCGCCCACCACGCGATGCTCGCGCACGGCCTGAGCGTGCAGGCCATCCGCGCACACAGCAAGCTCCCGGCCCGGGTCGGCTGGGCCCCCGTCTGCGTCGTCAAGTACCCGGCAACCCAGTCGCAGGCCGACGTCGCCGCCGCACGCACCGCAACCCTGGGGTCCGCCGGCCGCGACCTGTGGAACAACTCCTGGTTCAACGACCCCGTCTTCTTCGGTGAATACCCGCCCCACCTGCTCAGGCTCTACGGCGCGGACGTGCCCCAGTTCGACAGCAGCGACATGCAGATCATCCGCCAGCCCATGGACTTCCTCGGGCTGAACATCTACGAGGGGCAACCAGTCAGAACGTCCGCCAACCCGCCCGGCTGGGAAAACGCCCCACGCCCGCTCGGCCACCCCCTCACCGCCTTCCGCTGGCCCGTCGAGCCCACGAGCCTGTACTGGGGGCCGCGCTTCATGCACGAACGCTACGACGTCCCCATCTACATCACCGAAAACGGACTCTCCAGCATGGACTGGCCCAGCATGGACGGCAAGGTGCACGACCCCCAACGCATCGACTTCACCCGGCGATACCTCACCGAACTCCGACGCGCCGGCGAAGACGGTGTCGACATCGCCGGATACTTCCACTGGTCGCTCATGGACAACTTCGAGTGGGCCGCCGGCTACCGCGAACGCTTCGGGCTCGTCTACGTCGACTACCCCACCCAGGAACGCATCCCCAAGGACTCCAGCGCCTGGTACCGCGCCGTCATCGAATCCAACGGCGCCTCGCTCGACTCAGACCCGTTCCGGCAGGGTTTCCCCGGCGTCCCCGCGCCCTGACTCCCCCGGGCGGCCGCCGCGACCGAAGCGGAACGTACAGTCCGCCGTCAGCCCCGGGAGCCCACCGTGCAACGACCACGCAAACACGCGCCCGCCGTCAGCCCCGCCCTGATCGCGGCGTCAACGCTCTGCCTCGCCGGGCTCGCCGCGTGCGCCCCGCTCCCCACCCGCCCGCAGGCAGAACCGCCAACCCCGCCCGCCGCGCACTTCGTCACCATCGCCTCCCCGCAGGGAACACCCCGCCCGCCCTTCCACTTCTCCCCCGCGGACGAGGAACTCCTGGACCAGGTCCAGCACGGCGCCTTCAACTTCCTGTGGATGCAGGGATCGCCCGAACGCGGCATCGCCACCGGCATGGCCCCCGACCGCACCAGCAAGACGACCGTCAGCGTCGCGGGGGTCGGCTTCCAGCTCTCCGGCATCTGCGTCGGCGTCGAGCGGGGATGGATCACCAGGGACCAGGGACGCGAGCGCTGCGAGCTCGTGCTCAGGTCCCTCCTCGACAACCCCGACAACCGCAAGGCAGGGCTCTTCTACCACTTCATCGACGGTCACACCGCGGGCCAGCCCCCCGAAGCCGGCGAACGCTGCGTCAGCACCGCCGACTCCGCACTCCTCATGGCCGGCGTCCTCACCGCATCCCAGTACTTCGGCGCCAACGTGCAGACCCTCGCCGACCGCCTCTTCACCGAGGCCGACTGGCACTTCTTCATCTGCCCCCCGGACGCAAAGGACCCCCAGACCAGGGGCTTCCTCTCGCTGGGCTGGAACCCCAAGGACGTCAAGCACCCCGGCGCTGAAGGCACCCTCCTGCCCTACGCCTGGGTCGATAACGGCGACGAGCACCGCCTCGCGACCTTCCTCGGCATCTGCGCACCCCAAGCCGCGCACCGCATCGACCCGGTCGTCTACTACCGCATGCGCCGCCAGCTGGGCCAGTACAAGGACAGCGGCCCCATCGTCTGGTTCCCGTGGTCGGGCGCGCTCTTCACGGCCTTCTTCGCCCACTGCTGGATCGACTACGCCGCGATGGGACCCGACGACCCAACCTACTGGAACGTCCCTCACCGCGCACACGTCGACTGGTGGGAAAACAGCCGCCGCACCGCCCGGATGCACCGGCGCAAGGCCGCCGAGAACCCGCTCAACCTCCCGGGCTTCGGCGAACACGCCTGGGGCCTCACCGCCTCCGACGTAAACGATGGCTACGCCGTGCCCGGCCTCTTCCCCGATCCACTCCCCATGCCGGGCGCAAGCCAGCCCCGCGACCTCGTCCAGTGGCCGGCAAAGGACGACTGGGGCAACGGCACCATCGCCCCCTACGCCGCCGGCTGCAGCATCCTCTTCGATCCTGAGGCCGCCGTCGCAGCACTCCGCCACTACCAGACCCTCGACATCGGCGCAGAGCAGCCCCTCTGGGACAACCCCGCCACCGGCGGATACGGCTTCCGCGACGCGTTCAACGCCGGGCAGAAGTGGGTCGCCCCCGACTGCGTCTCCATCGACCAGGGCCCGCTCCTGCTCGCCATCGAGAACGCCCGCACAGGGCTGATCTGGAAGACCTTCCACGCTCACCCGTTCGTCCGGGCAGGCATGGAACGGCTGAAACTGCACCTGGACAACCCGAAACCGGCGGACACCGCCCACACGCCGCCCGCGCGCTAATCTGCGCCACATGGCCACGCTGACGCTCACCAATGTCGAGAAGCGGTACCCCGGCGGCCACCACGCCGTCAAGGGCTTCTCCCTCGACGTCGCCGACGGAGAATTCGTCGTCCTCGTCGGCCCCTCCGGCTGCGGGAAGTCCACCGTGCTCCGGATGATCGCCGGCCTCGAGGACATCACCGCCGGCACCGTCGCCATCGACGGACGCACCGTCAACGACCTCGCCCCCAAAGACCGCAACATCGCCATGGTCTTCCAGAACTACGCCCTCTACCCGCACATGACCGTGCGCAAGAACATGGCGTTCGCACTCTCCCTCCGGGGCACCCCCGCACACGAGGTCGAAACCCGGGTCCGCGACGCCGCCCGCGCCCTCGCCATCGAAGACCTGCTCGACAGAAAACCCGGCCAGCTCTCCGGCGGGCAACGCCAGCGCGTCGCCCTCGGCCGTGCGATCGTCCGAGACCCCAAGGTCGCCCTCTTCGACGAACCCCTCTCAAACCTCGACGCCAAGCTCCGCGTCGCCACCCGCGCCGAACTCAAGGCCCTCCACCAGCGCCTCCACACCACCTCCATCTACGTCACCCACGACCAGGAAGAGGCCATGACCCTGGGCGACCGCATCGTCGTCATGAGCAACGGCCTCGTGCAGCAGGTCGACACGCCCATCCGTGTCTACCAGAAGCCCGCCAACCGCTTCGTCGCCGCCTTCGTCGGCATGCCCCCCATGAACTTCCTGACCGGGCAACTGCGGGCGGATTCCGGGCTCTGGTTCGAAGCCGGACCCCTCCGCTCCCCGGTGCCGGTGCCCCTGGAGCCCCTGCTGGGCACCGCCGCCGGCCGCCCGATCGTGCTGGGCATCAGGCCCCAATCACTTGACATACTCCCGCCAGGCTCCCCCGGCTGGCCCGCAACCATCAAGGTGATCGAGCCCCTCGGCGACCTCATGGACGTCACCCTCGATCTCGCAGGCTCCACCCTCGTCGCTCGTATTCCCCTACATGGGTCGCTCCAACCCCAGGCCAATGTGACCGCCGCGCCCAACCTGACCGCCGCGCACTGGTTCGAAACCGGCGAACTTGGGCGACGCCTCGCCTAGCCCACTTCCGGTAACCGCGCCCCCCGCACCCCGCCGTGCACTTCACCACAACTAGGGTTTTCCCCGCCTTGACCAGGCCGTGAAATCCTGTAGGCTTATGCCGGAGACAAGACAGCCTTGGCCGCGCGGTTGTACCGGGCTGCAGGGTTGATGGGCGTGCACGCACGCCCCAGAAATCGAGGAGAGTTCAGATGCGCAAGGTCCTTTCTGTGGTTGCTATCGCTGCGTTCGCCGGTCTGGCGCAGGCGCAGGACATGTCCCAGGTCAACGGCTACAGCGCCGAAATCCGCCGCTTCAACGACTTCGGCGGCTCCAGCCTCCTGGTCAACGGCGTGAACGAGCCCGCGCCCACCACCCACCCGCTCGCCTACGGCCCCGTGCACTTCCAGGAAAACTTCGCCCAGGGCGAGCCCGGCAACTTCGCCAACAAGCACATCGCCTGGCTCTCCGCCGACGGCGGCGCCAACAAGGCCCGCACCAACGTCGGGCAGTCCTGGTCCATCGACTTCGACGTCAACATGAACTCCGCCTCCGGCGCCCCCCGCAAGGAAGCCGGCATCGAGATCTGGCAGCCCCGCGGCTCCTACGCAAGCCCCGACTTCATCGACGAAGGTCAGGTCCTCATCGCCAGCGACAACGGTGAAGTCGCCGTCTTCGGCGCCTCCCTCCCCTTCACCGGCTTCGGCACCGGCTGCTACACCCTCGGCACCACCGCCCACGTCTCCTTCCGCTACTTCGCCCCCGGCGTCCAGGACCCCACCAAGGGCGCCTACCAGCTCGTCTTCACCGACGCCGTCACCGGCGTGCACGACAGCGGCATCAAGGTCTGGGGCGCAGAGTACGACAACGTCAGCGGCATGCGCGGCGCCTACGTCGGCCTCAAGGACCAGAACCAGCGCAACCCCTTCATCGCCGACAGCGTGGACGTCCTGTACTCGGGCGTGTCCATCGTCCCCGCACCCGCCGCGCTGGGCCTCCTCGGCCTCGCCGGCCTCTCCGCCGCCCGCCGTCGCCGCTGAACGGCAGGGATGAATCTGAAGTAACGTCACGCACCGGCCCCGCAAGGGGCCGGTGTTCTTTCCCGACTACGCCCCGCCCGCCACAACAACCCGCCGCGCGCGTACCGTGACCGCGTGAACGACGCAACCACGATCAGCAACAGGTTCGGCCGCTTCTCCGCAGACGGCAACGCCTACGCCATACACGACCCCGCCACGCCCATGCCCTGGTGCAACGTCATCTGCAACGGGCGCTACGGCCTCGTGATCAGCCAGAACGGCGGCGGCTTCTCCTGGTACGACGACGCCCAGCACAACGTCCTCACCCGCTGGGAAATGGACCTCGTCCGCGACTGCTACGGCAAGTTCCTGTACCTCATGGACCGCGACGACGAACGCGTCTGGTCCGCAGCCCCCGCGCCCTGCCAGGCCCCCATGGACGCCTACCGCTGCACCCACGAGCCCGGCGCCACCACGTTCGAAACCACCACGCACGGCATCGCCACCACCTGGACCCTCACCGTCGACCCCACCGACGGCGTCGAAGTCTGGGGCGTCACCCTCACCAACACGGGCGCCCAGCCCCGCCGCCTCCGCGTGTCCTCCTACTTCGAATGGACCTGCGGCGTCGCGCCCGACGTCAAGCGCGAGTTCCACCGCCTCTTCTTCACCACGAAGTTCGACGCCGCCCGCCGCGCCATCGTCGCGACCAAGAACATGTGGGACATCCCGAACAAGACCGAGAAGGACCACTGGAACATCCACTGGCCCTACGCCGCCGCGCACAGCGTCACCTGCCCCTCCTTCGAACGCACGCTCACCATCGCCGACAAGTCCACCTTCCTGGGCCGCTACGGCTCCACCGCCTGCCCCAAGGCCATGACAAAGAACGCCGAACACGGCTGGTCGCCGGCGTCCGGCGGCTTCGGGCGCTTCGGCGACGCCTGCGCCGCCCTCGGCGGAGACCTCACCCTCGCCCCGGGACAGACCATAAAGCTCCACTACCTCACCGCCATCGCCCCCGACGAAGCCGCCGTCCTCTCCCTCATCGACAGGTTCGCCGACACCGACGCGCCGGACCGCACCCTCGGCAACGCCCGCGCCGCCTGGGCCGCCCGCCTCTCCGTCACCTCCGTCAGGACAGAAGCCCCGGACTTCGACCTCCTCAACAACACCTGGCTCCCGTACCAGGCCATCTCCGGCCGCCTCTGGGGCCGCACCGGGTACTACCAGCAGTCCGGCGCCTTCGGCTTCCGGGACCAGCTCCAGGACAGCCAGGTCTGGCTCCCCATCGAACCTAGGCGCTGCGCCGACCAGATCATGCTCCACGCCACCCGCCAGTTCGTCGACGGCAGCGTCAACCACTGGTGGCACCCGCTCGCAGACTTCGGAAACCACACCGCCTGCAGCGACGACTACCTCTGGCTCGCCTTCGTCACCGCAAACTACCTCAAGGAGACCGGCGACTTCGCCATCCTGCACCGCACCAGCCCCTTCCGCGACAGCCCCGAAGCCACCACACTCCTCGACCACTGCACGCGCTCCATCGAGCGGTCCTTCCAGCGCATGAGCCCCCGAGGCCTGCCACTCATCGGCTCCTGCGACTGGAACGACGGCCTCTCCGCCCTCGGCCTGGAAGGCAAAGGCGAGTCCGTCTGGCTCGCCATGTTCCTCTGCCAGATCCTCTCCGACTGGCACGTCATCTACACCCGCGCAGGCGGCGCCACCCCCGCCAGGCAATGCCTCGCCCGCCGCGAAACGCTCGTGAGCGCCATCAACACCCACGCCTGGGACACCGGCGCAGTGGGGGGCTCCACCGGCCACTACCGCTGCGCAACCAAGGACTCCGGCGACTGGATCGGCGCCTCCCAGTCCCCCGAAGGCAAAATCCACCTCAACCCCCAGACCTGGTCCATCCTCGCAGACACCGGCCCCGCTGACCGCAAGGCCGCCGCCTGGGACGCAGCAAAGAAGAACCTCCTCACCCCCTACGGCCCCCTCCTCCTCGCCCCCGCATACACCGTGCCCGACCGAGACATCGGATACATCACCCGATACTCCCCCGGCAGCCGCGAGAACGGCGGCGTCTACATGCACGCCGCAACCTGGGCCCTCGCCGCGGCCGCCGCCATGCGCGATGTACGCGCCGTGGAGGCCGTGTGGAACGCCATCGCCCCGCCCAACCGCTGCAAAGACCCCGAAGCCTACTGGGCCGAGCCCTACGTCCTCCCCGGCAACGTCGACGGCCCCCTCTCCGACAAGCCCGGCCGCGCCGGCTGGACCTGGTACTCAGGCTCCGCCGCCTGGCTGCGCCGCGTAAGCCTCGAGTGGGTCCTGGGCGTGCGTCCTGTCTGGTCAGGGGAGGGCGAAGCCCTGCTCGTTGACCCCGTCCCGCCACCCGCACTGGGCGCAGTCGCCTTCGAACGACCCTGGCGAACCCACCGCATCCGCGTGGAGTTCAACGCCCGCGCATGGAATGCCGGGGCACCCCGCGTGGAACTCGACGGCCGGGTAATCCCCGGCGGGCTCCTGCACGAAAAGGACCTCGCCGCCGCAACAGCCGCACGGCGTGCGTCGCATGTTGTGGTATCATGGAAGTGAGGCCGGCCCCGCTCAGGGCGACCCGGCAGGGAGATGTTCGCGTGCGGGGTTTGGCACAATTCCCGGAGGTGGAACCATGTCGGGCAGCAGAAACAGGACGCGCGCGTTCACGCTCATCGAACTCCTGATCGTCATCGCCATCATCGCGCTGCTCATCAGCCTCGTCCTGCCCAGTGTCGGCTCCGCCCGCCGCACAACCTGGAACGTGCTCTGCCAGAACAACCTCCGGCAGTTGGGCTTGGCAACTCAGATGTACCTCGACGAGCAGAAGGACCCCGTGTTCTTCGACCTGACCTCCCTCGGGCCAAGCATCTACAACCACATCGCCGTCGTGGACGCTCTGCAACCGTACCTCGGATACATGGGCAGCAAGCCGTTTGACTGTCAGGCGGCCAAAGGCCTCTCAAGCGTCCGCGACCCCGCAAACGTCCCGTACCTGGCCGGCGCGGGGCGGTTCTTTGTGGCCACGACCGAATCGGGAACGCTGAACCCGATGGCGGTATTGACCACCCCGAACGGTCCGTTCCCAAGGTACACCGAATACTGGTTTAACGACTCTCGCATCTGGCCCGAGCCCCCTGCAATCGCACGCAGCGGCGTCTCCGCGCGGAAGTGGCGGCTCATCAAGTGGCCGCAATACGTCGTTGTCGCCACGGATGCGCTGGACGAATTCCCCAGGCACCAGGGCGCGAAAGCCAACGCACGCACACTGCAGAACCAGGCATCCGGCGTCGGCAGTGTCGGCAAGAACAACTTCCTTTTCGGCGATCAATCCGTCAAGATGCTCGACTACGACAAGTACCAGGAAGAACCGGACCCCGCCGGCGCGCCGGCACCGTTCTACAACTGGGGCCACTACTACCCTTGAACTGAACCGAAACCGGAGGTAACCGCGTGCGCAGCATACTTGAGAAGTACCCGTGGCTCGGCTGGGCCCTCGCCGGGCTGCTCTTGGGCCTTTCGATCTGGCTGTACTTTGCACGTACCCGCGGCGCCACCGAATACGACCCCGACAGCATGAAAGAAATGCTGACGATCCGCTATACAGATACAAACGAAACTGAGAAAATCCCGCGTGGCCGCCTCGACCAGATGCTGCGCAGATCTGGTGATCAGATCGACCCCTCCAAGGGCATCACCAACCCTAAGACGGGCCAGCCCACCGGCTTCCTCGTGGATGAGGATGAGTGGAGCAAAATGATCGATCACATCAACCGGGACAAGAGCGAGGCTAAGGCAGCCAGCGGCGGCAAGGCGCGAGTGGTACCCCAGCCCGCCCCGAGGCAGACCCCCGCTCCGCCCACCCCAACCGGCAAGTAAGGACCCCCGGCACTGCCCCGCGCCGCAGACATCTCCCGACGCGCAGCAGTCGGCACCCTCGCCGCCGGCGCACTCACCTTCCTCGCACTCGGCGGACGCACTCAGAAAAAACCCGCCCCCCCCGGCCGCCTCACCCTGGACTACTGGGAAAAGTGGACCGGCCACGAAGGCGCCGCGATGGAACGCGTCGTCGATGCCTTCAACGCCTCCCAGGACCGCCTCTGGGTCCGCTACCTCATCACCAACAGCATCCACCAGAAGGCCCTCGTCTCCATCCTGGGCGGAAACCCGCCCGACATCCTGGGCCTCTACGCCTTCAACGTCCCGTCCTACGCCGAAGCCAACGCACTCCTCCCCCTCGATGAACTTGCCGCCCCCGCCGGCCTCTCTCTCACCGACTACGCGCCCGGCATGCGCCCCATCATGCAGTACGCCGGCAAGTGGTTCGCCACCATCAACACCGGCGGCACCCTCGCCCTCTACTGGAACAAAGCCCTCTTCCGCGAGTCCGCAGACGCCCTCCGCGCCCGGGGCCTGGACCCCGCCCTCGCCCCCCGAACCATCGAAGAACTCGACGCCGCCCACGAAGCCCTCTGCCGCGTCAAGGGTGGGGGGGCCCCGGGCTCAGGACCCCTCGAACGCGCCGGCTTCCTCCACATGGAACCAGGCTGGTGGTCCTGGATCTGGGGCTACCACTTCGGCGGCAGCCTCTACGACCCCGCCGCCGACAAAGCCCTCGCCGGCAGCCCCCAGTGCATTGAGGCCTACGAGTGGGTGCAGTCCTATACGCAGAAACTCGGCGTCGACAACGTCGAAAAGTTCCGCACCGGCTTCGGCCCCTACGGCACCCCCCAGAGCGCATTCCTCACCGGCGAGGTCGCCATGGTCGTGCAGGGCCCCTGGATGGCCAACCTCATCCAGACCTTCAAGCCCGACCTCGACTACGGCGTCGCTCCGCTCCCCGTCACCAGGGCGCTGTACGACCCCGCCGCGCCCATCGCCTGCATCGACACCGATGTGCTCATGATCCCCCGCGGCGCCAAGCACCCCGAGGCGTCCATGGAGTTCATCGCGTACACCCAGCGCCAGGAAAACGTCGAAGCACTCGCCACCGCCCACTGCAAAGGCTCGCCCATGGTGAAGGTGAGCGACGCGTTCCTCGCCCAGCACCCCAACCGCGGCGTCCATCTCCACACCGTCCTCGCCAGCAGCCCCCGCGCCTTCATCCCCCCGCCCACCCCCGTCTGGCCCGAATACAAGGACCTCTTCGACACCACCTTCATGGACCTCTGGAAGCACGCCGAGCCCGCGTCCAAACGACTCCCCGTGATCGAAACCCGCGCCCAGGCCATGCTCGACCAGGCCCGGGCATACAAGGCCAAGCGGGGCGAGCTGTAACCCCGCCCGCCACCCCGCGCAACCCCGCGCACAACCACAAAGTCCCACGCGTATCATCACCCGTACGCCGCTGTAGCTCAGTGGTAGAGCAGCGCTTTTGTAAAGCGCGGGTCGCAGGTTCAAGTCCTGTCAGCGGCTTTGCCTGAGTCTGTCCGTCCGTGTGCGCCTCGTCGCGCAATCCCGTGAAACGCAAGGTGTTCGCAGCGGTGTCGGCGTCCCGACCCGCGATGGTCGTTGCGCGCCCCTGCGCGCCTGCATCGTCGTTTTTCCGTTCTGAGTGGTGCCGCCAGTGGTGACACCCCCTATCCGCGTCGCTCGCCCGCGCGTGGTCCGTTCCGGTCGCTCGCGCCTGCGCCGCTTCGGTCGTTGGGGCGGGTCGGTCGAGCGTGGGCAGCCGGTCCAGCGCGCCGGTGTCCGTGGGCGTGCGTCCCTCCCGGTGCAGCCACTTGGAAAACTGCTTCACCGTCCGCAAGTAGTTGTGCAGCGTGCAAAGCCCCATTGCTGAGACGCCAAGAAGGCCAATGCGCCAGCCCCTTCAGAAATTTGCGATGCAATCTCGCGAGGGACGATTGAGCGTTTTGGTGTCGCGGGTTCCCCCCCCCCGTGGCCCCCTTGTGGTAGACTGGTGGTGTGAAGCCGCACCCACGCATCCGCAAGACGATCAAGTGGGGTGGGCTCATCCTCACGGCCTGCCTGCTCGTCACTTCGTTGATCACGCCGTGGTACTCCTTTGGTTATAGAAGTTCAACCGGGATCGTCGCAGCGATGGGCAAAGGTCGAGCGTGGCTCTTTTATTTCGACGAACCCCATGAAGTCGACGGGATTCCGGGCTTCATATTTGAGTCTCATGGATTCGAGGTGGAAGTGCCGTTCCGCGCGAGAAGCGATCGTGGCTCTTACGCCTTGGCAGTCCCCCTCTGGTTCTGCCTTCTGGTCGTTGCCCTCCCCACCGTCCTCGCTTGGCGTCTCGACACCCTCGCCCGCCGCCGCGCGAAAGTCCGCGAATGCCTCTCCTGCCGCTACGACCGCTCCAGGTTGCCCGCATCCTCGCTCTGCCCCGAGTGCGGCCACGCCGCGCAATCGCCCCAGCCGCCCGCCAATTGAGCGTGTGAGTCGTGCGCGGGTCAGTGGTGGTGTAGAGGGACGCAGCCCCAGCCGTCGCAGGTTGCAGGTAATGGGGGCGCTCACGACCCACCCCCCACGCTCCGCACCATCGCCATGACCGCAGCCCGGATCGGCGTGGGCAGCGTCGCCCATGCTGCCACCACCGCCGCGAGGTCCGGGTCGGAGGGTGGGGGGGCTGGCGGGGTGTTGGTGCGTGCAACTGGTGCCGCCGGTGGTGACACCACTTCGCAAACCCCTGTTTCCTGCTTAGGATTTTTGGGGTGCCCACGCTTTTGTAAAGCGCGGGTCGCAGGTTCAAGTCCTGTCAGCGGCTTTGCCTGAGTCTGTCCGTCCGCGTGCGCCTCGTCGCGCAATCCCGTGAAACGCAAGGTGTTCGCAGCGTGTCGGCGTCCCGACCCGCGCCCTCGCCGTGGAGGTGCACACCACAACCACAGGGCCTGTCTCACCCACCCGGGCAGCGACCTGAACCGTCTCTCCGGACAGCCTCCCCGTCGCCGCTGAAAGGGCGAGTGAGAACATCAACACGTTCTGAGCCATTCTTCTCTTGTGTTTCTCCACGCTTTCTCCGGGCGCAGAGGTACACAAGAAAACCGACGCCCATCGCGCCCGGGGCTGGTGCCGGTACGAACGCCGCTATGCGAAAACCGGCGTTCACGGTTGGGACACCCGGCTCTTCGCCTCCCTGATACTGAACCCGATCCAATCCCCCGGCGCTCTCCCAGTAACTGCCATCGAAAATGCGATACCTCGAACCTCCATCCACCTCCAGAATCTCTTCCGTCCATTCCGTGGTCGTTCCCGCCGCGTCGAGGAGGCCCCAGGGCGTCTGCACCGTCGGGTAACTCCCGAGCGGGATGAAGTACGCGCCGCTGTTTGGTAGGGTGAACCCCGCATTGGCCATGCCCGTGCCATTGCCGCCGAAAGCGGGCGGAGGGCCGTATACAAGGTTGGTGTCCGTCCCGTTGGGGCGCGTCCACCAGCCGCCGGTTGTCCCATCAGGGTTGACCTTGTTCGGGTCGTAGTGAACGCTCTTGATCCACTCGTCAAGCGACGGGATGAAGTACGCAGCACCCGGCGTCCGCGCGGGCTGGTCCGTCCACACGCCGTTGGTCACGCCGAACGTGCTCACGTCGTACGCGCCGGACATGAACGCCGAGAAGTCGCTGCTCTTCCCGTTGCAGAGCCAGTTGCAGTAGATCGCGGCGGTGCGCCAGGTGATGCCGCCCGCGGCCCGCATCTCGTCGCCGGGGTTGACGCGGTAGCGCGTGCCAGGGCCATGCCAGGTGCCGTCCACACTGCCGCCCCACACGCTGGGCATCTGCACCCACGGGATCGGGTCCGAACGCCCCCGGGCGGCGGAATAGAACTCCGCCCACTGGGCGCTCGTGACCTCGAACTTGCCGATGCGGTACTCATAGTTCACACCGCCGCGACCGATGGCGCGATCGTCCGGTGCTCCGTTGCCGGGCCACGGCGCGTTGCCGACTGCACCCACCGTGACAAAGTCAATGCCGCTCAACGGGTCGATGTCGGCGCGCGTTTCTCCGGCGATTGATGCCAGGATCGCCAGCATGAACAACAAGCCTGCCCTGGGGGCCATCAGGCACCATCCTTCCTGATCGCCCACGCGCGTGTCCCGCGCACGATCGCACGTTCACCGCGCATCCCCCTCCTCCGCCCACCCGCCCAGCACCACGCCGCCACCAGGGCGATGGTCCCACCAGAGGTTGAAACAGATAGGGCCAGCCGAAAACCACCCCAGCTTGGACTTCAATACAAAGCACTTCCGCACTCAATCATACTCAATCCCGGCTGCAATCAGCATCGCCGCCGAGGTCCACGGATTTCCCAAGCGTTCGCGGGTAAGTGCTTGAGGGGCAAAATCACCATTCTCAATCCAGGCCGCCATGCTGTCCAGGAGCTGACTTGCAAGCATCCTTCCTCCAGTGGACTTCCGTATGTGCCGCTGGCACTCTGCAACAAATCGTGTGAACGACTGGGCCGAGTCTACGACAAGCGCACTCTCCATCATTGGTCACATCCTTCTTCTGCAACGCAAAGTAATGAGGGGCACCACTATCACCGCCAGCGCCGCAGTGGCCGGAGAGGGGACCGCGGCTGCGATGCGCAGCCCAAAGGTCGTGTCTGGTATGTGCGGATAGTCCGCGCTCACAATTCCGATATTGTCACGAACACCCGAACCATCAAAGTCGCTTCCATCGTGGTAGCGGAATCGTTCACCACCCGTTAGTTCATACACTGTCTCCATCCATTCCGTCGTGGCCCCCGCCGTGTCAAAGAGTCCCCATGGACTCATGACAGTGCTGTACGCGCCCAGCGGGATGCTGTACCCGTTGGGACGCGGGTTCCAGTTGCCCCAGCCTTGACCGGGCAACCCAGGCTGCTGCTGCACGTCCGTCATGTACGAGTACTGCCACCACCCCGCCTGGCCCGGCCCCAGTTTGTTGGGGTCGTAGTGCGCAGCCTTCAGCCACTCGTCCCACGTCGGGATCCAGTACGCCGCGCCGGGCGTGTGCTGCTGCTGGTCCGTGAAGATGTCGCCAAACTCGCCGGTCCAGCCGAACGTGCTCACGTCGTACGCACCCGTCAGGAACGCCTCGCGGTTCGTCGCCTTGCCGTTGCACAGCCAGTTGCAGTAGATCGCCGCCGTGCGCCAGGTGATGTCGCCGACGGGCAGCATCTCGTTGCCGGCGGGGACCGTCCAGCGCCGCCCGCCGGGGTTCTGCGGCGTGGCGGGCATCGCCTGCAACTGGTCGCCGAACAGAAAGACGTGGGGAATCGCGTCCCCCGCTGGCCGATCAAGCGCCGCGTTGAAGAACTCGACCCACTGGGACGTCGTCACCTCGAACTTCCCGATGCGGTACTCGTACGTGACCTGCCCACGACCGACGGCCCGGTCCTGAGGCGGCTGGTACACCCCGCCTCCGGGATACGCCTCGTTACCGACCGCTCCCACCGTGACAAAGTCGATGCCGCTGACGGGGTCGATGTCGGCGTGGGCCATACTTGCCAACCACACGCCACAAATGTGCAGCACACACGTAGCCGTCCGACCCATCCGCCTGAGCCCAAATGTGTCCATGAGATACTTCCGGACGCATATACGTCTACCGGAAAAGATGCACCATTGTTGAGCGAATGTCCAAGAATCTGTGCGATTTGTCGCAAGTATTCACGTGTCTGAAGACTCCAGAAAAACGGGATTGAGCGCGTCTTTGATCTCGTGCCGGTGTGGAAACCGGTGTACCACACAGCACACCCCATTCGGGGCATGTTTCTTGCACACGGGCGGAGCGGCGGGCTGGCTCCTTCTCGCGTCAGCTCCGCCATGTCCTCCGGGCTGGTTTGCAACCAACCCCTCCGGACCTTTGACTGCCGCTTTCGCGCGGGTCGATTGAGAGCGCGAACGTCGATGGTTCCCCCCCCGTGGCCCCTGGTGGTAGACTGGTGGCGTGAAGCCGCACCCGAGAATCCGCAAGGTGGTCAAGTGGGGTGGGTTGATTCTCGTTGCGGTGTTGGCGGTGTCGTGGTGGCCCAGCGGGCTTGGCACGCGGGGCTGGCAGAGCGGCGGCGGCTGGTTCGTGTTCCTGAGTGGCGGATGCGTGGGTGTTGGAACCGCGGGGCATTCTGCCGCGTCTGATCCACTCATGAACGTCGGGTGGTACTCGCTCCGATTCAAGCGATTCAGTATGGAACAAATGTCCTGGCGGCCACAATACCGGGCGCTCTCAGGAGGCTACCGGGAGGTTGTCGTTCCGCTCTGGATACACGCACTCGCCTCGCTCATGCTTTCGGGCTTCGCTTGGCGTCTCGACACCCTCGCCACGCGCCGCGCGAAACTCGGCGCGTGCCCCGCCTGCTCCTACTCCCGCACCGGCCTTGCTCCATCCGACCCCTGCCCCGAGTGCGGCCGCCCGGCCCCAACGCCCTCATAAGCACGCCGCAGAACCCTTCCCCCGCACCCCCATCGACCAAGGCGCGTGCAGCCGGCCGCCCGCCGATGCGCGCTGCGCGAGTGAGCATCCCATCACGCCACAGACGAAGGACATTCATCAGGCGGCACCATGCCCGGGCAGTGCAACCCGAGGAGACACCCATGGCAACACGCGCCCGCCCACTCCCCACCGGCACCACCATGCCCCGGTCAGCCCCGCGGTATGAAGCGCCCGCCACCACGCCCGCCCCACCCGCACGCCCCGCCCACGGCGTCATGGCCATCCAGCGCCTGAAGACAGTTCTCTCCAGGCTCGACGAGAAGATCGCCGCCGCCCGCGCACAACGCCAACTGGCCGAGGAACAGCTCACCCGCCTCGAACGCATCCGCGACACGTTACCCCTCACCCAGTAACCAGCTATCGCGCCCGCACGCGCCGCCCAGCACCCCGGGCGCTCCGTTGGAGGGGCGTTCCAGACTCCTCGGGTGCAGCCCTCGTGCCTCCGAGCGATCCCCGCTCGCATCCTCCCTCAATAAATCTGCAGCGCATCCACCATGCGTGTGCGACACTTTGCGTACATCGGCCGGTCCCCCCTTGGCGCCACCATCGCCGCCATGTAATGTTGCGCCATGACCGCTCCCAGCGCCCCGCGCATCACCCCTGGGCCGCCCCGCCACCAGCCCTTCTTCTCTTTACTCCGTCTCTCCCCAAAGTCAACCCCGCACAGCGCAACCCGCCAAAGCAGCCGTTCTCGGACGATCGCCGAAGCCGTAAACCCCTGTAAACACAGCACCCGCAAAAACCACCCCGAGAAAGGACACCACCGCACGCACCTACAGGTCAAACAGGCTTGTGCGCTCCGCCGGCCTGTGCTCGATCAGCGACGCGTCGTTGTTCCTGGGGCTGTTCACCCGCGTGCCCACCGTGGTCGTCTGCATGCGTCCCGCCGGCAACGGTGCGCACCACCATGGATCATCCATACCGAGTTGCCCCTGCCCCAGCCACGCGTCCCGGTGCGCCCCGTCCACGATCACGGGCATCCGCGTGTGGATGCCCGCCATGAGCTCGTTGGGCGTGGTGGTAAGCACCGTGAACGTGGCGGGCTCTTCACCCGCCCCCGGCGTCCACAGCCCCGCAAAGCACATCACCGGCTCGTCCCTGAGCGTGATGTAGTACGGCTGCTTGGGCGCTTTCTCCTTGATGCCCGCCTTCCACTCGTAGAAACCGCTGGCCGGCACCAGGCACCGGCGGTGCCGGAAAGACTCACGGAACATGGGCGAGGACGCCACCGTCTCGCACTTGGCGTTGATGGGATGCACGGACGATGCGGTGGCCCAGGGGGGCGAAAAGCCCCACCGCATCATCTGCACCCTGCGCACGCCCTGGTCCTCGACCACCACCGGCGCAGACTGCGTGGGCGCAACATTCCAGCTGGGATGCACCCCGACCTCGGGAACACCCGCCGTCAGGTTCATCAGGCGGAACAACTCGCGCCACGTGTAGAGATGGGTGTACCGGCCGCACATAAGGGGAATTGTTGCTCCCACCCGGCCCCGGATCAGTGGAAGTCGCGCGAGCGGGAACGGACCCTGGGCAGCAGCCCGTCCACGCTGGAAAGGTGGGAAACGTGCACATGCACCACATCCCCCTCGCGCTGCACACGCCCCCGCGCAACCAGCGACGTGCTCAGCCGCGCTACCCGCCGGTACTTCTCGAAGGTCCTGCTCCACAGGATGAGGTTGGCAATCCCCGTCTCATCCTCCAGCGTGACGAACACCACGCCCGACGCCGTACCCGGCCGCTGCCGCACCAGCACCAGCCCCGCGACGGAAACCCCCATGCCGTTGGGCGTGCGCTGCGCGTCCCGCAGATCCGCACAGGGGCTGACCCCCTTGGCCCTCAGGTGCTCACGCACGAACTGCACTGGGTGGGCCCTGAGAGACAACCCCACCGCACCATACTCCAGGGCTGTCCGCCGGTCCGGTGCCACCGCCGGCAGCTCCAGCGGACCCTGCTCCACCTCCCCGCACGCCTCAAACAGCGGCAGCCGATCGTCACGCAGCAGCCGCGCGTTCCACAAGGCCTCCTGCCTGGAAAGACCCATCGACCCGAACGCATCCGCCCCCGCCAGCCTGCGGAACGTGCCCGCACCCGCACCGCTCCGCCGCCACAGCTCCAGCATCGAGCGCGCAGGCCCCTGCCGGCGAACGGCGCCCTCGATCTTGTCCGTCTCCGGCTTGCTCAAACCGCTCACCAGCCGCATCCCCAGCCGCAGCACCGACCTCCCCTCAGAGTCCCGCTCGATGGTGCACCCCCACGCACTGTGCTGCACGTCCACAGGCAGCACCACCACCCCATGCTCCCGCGCATCACGCACCAGCTGCGCAGGCGCATAGAAACCCATCGGCTGACTGTTGATGATCGCAGCGCAGAACTCCGCGGGATGATGACGCTTCAGCCACGCCGACACATACACCAGGAGCGCAAAGCTCGCCGCATGACTCTCCGGAAACCCATACTCGCTGAACCCCTTGATCTGCTCGAAACACCGCTCAGCAAACTCCCGCGGATAACCCCTCGCCAGCATCCCCTCCACCAGCTGAGCCCCGAAACGGTAAATCAGATCACCCTTCCGCTTCCACGCCGCCATCGCCCGCCGCAACGCATCCGCCTGCCCGGGCGTGAACCCCGCCGCAACGATCGCAAGCTGCATCGCCTGCTCCTGGAACAACGGCACCCCCAGCGTCCTCCCCAGCACCTCCCGGACCGCCTCGTTCGGAAACGTGACCGCCTCCTCCCGGTTCCGCCGCCGCAGGTACGGGTGCACCATGTTCCCCTGGATGGGACCCGGCCGCACAATGGCTACCTCGATCACCAGGTCATAAAAACACGCCGGCCTCAGCCTCGGCAGCATCGACATCTGCGCCCGCGACTCGATCTGAAATACCCCCACAGTGTCGGCCTTCTGGATCATGGCGTACGTCGCGGGATCCTCCGCCGGAACCGTGTGAAGAAACAGCGGCGACCCTCCCCCCCCGTCCCCCTCCTGCCCCCTCCTCTCGTTCACCATCGCCAGGCACCGCCTGATCGCCGTCAGCATCCCCAGCCCCAGCACGTCCACCTTCATCATGCCCGCCGCGTCCACATCGTCCTTGTCCCACTCAATGACAGTCCGCCCCGGCATGGCGGCGTTCTCCACCGGGACAAGCTCGCACAGGGGGGTGCGCGTGATGACAAACCCGCCGACGTGCTGCGAGAGGTGCCGGGGGAAGCCCAGGACTTCGCCCGTCAGACGCGCAAGCCACTGCAGGGTCGGGTCCTGGGGATTGAGCCCAAGAACACGAAGCTGCCTGGGGTTCACCGCCCCCTGGTCCCACCAGTCGCTGTCCTTCGCAAGCTTGTCCACCAGGTCCAGCGAAAGCCCCAGCGCCTTGCCCACGTCACGGACAGCGCTGCGCCTGCGGTAGGAGATGACCTCGGCCGTCAACGCCGCACGCTCCCGCCCGTACTTGCGGTAAATGTACTGGATCACCTCCTCGCGCCGCTCATGCTCGAAGTCGATGTCGATGTCCGGAGGCTCGTTCCGCTCCCTGCTGATAAACCGCTCGAACAGCACGCTGATCCGGCCGGGATCCACGCTCGTGACCCCCAGGCAGTAGCACACCGCCGAGTTCGCCGCCGCCCCACGCCCCTGACACAGAATGGGACCCGCCCAGTTCTCCGCCGGAGCATCGCCCGGACGCTCCTCACCTGTCCGGGCGTATCGCACAAGGTCGTGCACAGTCAGGAAGTAGGGGGCGTAACGGAGTTCCTCGATGAGCGACAGCTCGTGGAGCACCTGCGTGCGGACCTTCTGGGGAACACCCTGCGGGTACTTCTCCGCAGCCCCCTGCCAGGTCAGGGTGGCCAGGTGCTGCTGAGGCGTAACGCCCGCCGGCACGACCTCGTCGGGGTACTCGTAGCGAAGCTCGTCCAGCGAGAACCCCGCGGCACGCTGGGCGATCTCGACCGTCCGCCCGATGGCCCCCGGCATGTCCACAAACAGCCGGTGCATCTCCTCCGCAGGCTTCATGTGCCGCTCGGCGTTGGCGTGCAGCCGCCGGCCCGCCTCGGGCAGCGTGCAGCCATGGCGTATGCACGTAAGCACGTCCTGGAGCATGCGCCGCTCAGGGGTGTGGTACAGCACGTCGTTGGTGGCCACGAGAGGAACACCCGAGGCATCAGCCACCCGAGCCAGGAATGCCGTACGGGACGCATCATCATGCCCGTAGACGCGTGCCACAGCGAGCGAAAGCCTGTCGTCGCCAAACGTGGACTTCAGACGCTGCACAACCTCGCCCGCCGTTCTCTCCCAGCCTTGAGCAGGCGGCCCGCCGCACCAGATGGCTACCGCAAGCAGAGAATCATGGAAGTGCTCCACATCCGCGAGCGTGAGGTGGCATTCGCCCTTGGGTGCCCGGCGTTTGCCGGTGGTCAGCAGGCGGCAGAGGTTGCGGTATCCGGCCATGCAGGTGGGGTAGAGCGCGATGGCCCAGCCGGGCGTGTCAGTGGGCATCACACGGCTGGCGATCAGCAGCCGGGTGGGAGTGGGGGGCGGCGTTTCCTGCAGCTGCTTCGCCGCGACGTGGGCCCGCACGACTCCGGCGAGCGTGTGCAGGTCCGCAACCGCAACAGCGCGGTAGCCGAGCGAAGCAGCCCTGGTCACCAGCTCCTCGGGGTGGCTCGCGCCCGTGAGGAAGGTGTAGTTGCTGGTCGTGCACAGCTCGGCGTAGGGGTACAGCCGCGCTGCATCGCTGCCATCACACCGCACCGGCTCGACGCCCCTGCGGAACGGATGGGGCACGACCTTGGGGAGTTCGTTCTCAGGCATCCAAAGCCTCCTATGCCCATTCCCCCTGCACGAACCAGTTGCCCGTGCCTACCTGCCGGCACAGAAACAGCCACCGACCCTGGTCTGTCTGCGCTCCGTAGTACGCGCGGTCGGGCAGCGGGGTCATACCCCTGCGCCACCACTCCGGGCCGATGTGCTCCGGGCCTGTACAGCGGATCACGGCGATGGACTCACCCCGCCATCGCAGGCTCAGGACCGGACCGTCCGGTGTCAGCGACATCACCTGTGCCTCCTCGGGCCTCGCGAACAGCAGCGTGGGCCGATCGACGGACCACGGCATGGCCTCGGTGGGCTGCTGCTCAAGGACCGGCACGTACCGGAACGACCTTTCCGGCAGGTGGGAAGCCTGCACTTGTGCCCGCAGCACACGCTGGGGCCCCAGGCGGCTCACCAGCGTGTCGATGAACTCTCCCATGGCAGTGTCGTGCACCTGCACGCCGTCATCCCCCAGCGCCGCACTGCCCTCCTGCCTGTGACGCAGGCGGGCGGTGCGGACCGCCGCCATGCTGACGCCCTCGACACCCTGGCCCATGTCCATCCGCTCCAGACGCGTCTCCACCAGCTTCCAGAGGTGCTTCTGGTTCACGCTGGGGCGGCTCAGCTGTATATCCACGGACTCCGGGATCGCGTCAGGCCGCTTGATCGTGATG
This sequence comes from Phycisphaerales bacterium, assembly GCA_046350475.1. Lineage (GTDB taxonomy): Bacteria > Planctomycetota > Phycisphaerae > Phycisphaerales > UBA1924 > BJHL01. Next base: position 2,229,142 of record JAXMAJ010000001.1, read on the forward strand.
CGCAGCTTCCGGACGCCCCGGCCGAGCGACGCCAGTTGCGCCACCAGCTCGCCCAGCACCTGCCCCGCAGCGACCTGCACGGATTCGGCGTGATCGGTGGGACCCTCGAACACGATCCCGGCGCGGAACTCCGGCGGGGCCTGCACGCCCACGACCGCCTCGGGCACCACGCTGCGGGCGAACGCGTGGTCGAGGCGTTCCAACAGTGCACCGCCGTACCTTGCGATCACGGCGTGGCGGGGCAGTTCCGCGAGATCGGCAATGGTCTCCACGCCCACATCGAGCAGGCCGGCCGTGCAGGCATCCTCCGCACCCAGCGCATCGACAGGCAGCGGGGCTAGCGCGGCTTCCTCCGTGCCCGCGGGCACCACCATCAAGCGGCGCCCCCCGTACCTGGCAACTGCCCACGCGCACGCGTACGTGGAGGCCAGGGCCACGCGCACCGCAAAGCCCAGCCGGGCCAGCGTCCGGGCGATCCTCCGCACCAGCTTCTGCTCGTCGGGGCACACACGCTCCATGCCGCTGACGTCCATGAGCAGGCCGTCGTCGCCGTCCACGGCGACGACAGGCGAGAACCGCAGCGTCCAGCAAGCCAGGGCCTGAAGGGCCGATGCATCGTGGGCGGGCCGGGCCTCTTCCATGTGCAGGAGCTTCCCACGGTCCAGGAGCGACCGGGCCTGCGCAACGTCCATCCCGGCTGCCACGCCGCAGGCCTGGGAGACGGCGCAGCAGCGTTCCACCAGCTCACGCCCGCCCACCCGGCGCGTCAGAAAGACGGTGGGGGGGTTACGCGGTGCGGGCGACTGCCTGGCCAGCCTGCGTTTTACCAAGTCCGTCGCGAAGGTCGGCAGCCATACGGAGATCGCCCGTCGCATGATCGTGCTCCACCACCCATGGACGCGACACCGCGTGCAGGGCCGAGGGCTGCATTCCCTTGCAGCGCAGCAGTTCAACACTCCAGCGTCGCACCTCCGCCGGGCCCACGGCCCGACGCACCACCCACCGCGTTGTCGCTGCGGACAGCTCTTTTTCTTCCCGTGGTGGGCGTGCAAGCAGGCAGACCCCGCCCATGGCCAGTGCGCCGCCTGCTTCTGTGGCAAGCTGCAGCCGGCGCGTCGCGCACATGCTGAAGCCTGAGCCGTCAACGACGACGGCGGCGCAGACCCCGCTGCGGAGCGCGAGGTCGGCAGCCCACACACGGTCCTGCGGCGTCGCAGCGTCGAGGAACAGCGAGGACGAGAGCAGTTCATGCCGCCGGAACGCGGAGGGGTTGGGACACACGGATCGCCCCACCCACACGATGCACCCACCCGGCTTGTCGCACGATTGCTGCGCGAGGTGCAGCAACAGGGACAGTGGGGGAATCCAGCCTTGCTTCCGGCCCGACACGGAATCTCCAACCGTGCCTACCCACTCGTGCACCGCGTGCCTCTGGAGTCCGCCTGAGGGAAGCAGGGAATCAAGACCTGCCCAGCCCGTGGGAACAGCCTGGGCCTGCTTGCGTGGGAGCGGCTGGCAGACAGTGCGGAGCGACTCCAGTGGGGGAGAGTGCCGTGACACAGACAATACACCTACCATACTGTTAGGATAATGGAAGGGTATCGCTTGTCAAGCCGTGTTGAGCCCGTTGGAGGATTTTCGCCCCTGATTCCTTACTTCAACCCCACACCCAGCTTGTCCATCAGCATGGGCATCCACAGCCCGCCCACCACCGTGCGGGTGTGCATGCCCATGGTGGTGCCCGTCGTCGTTTCATACCAGTCCGTCAACGGCACGCGGCTGGGAGGGGTGGGGGAGTCAGCCCAGGCCAGCACGGAGGACATCACAGCATCAAAGTCCGACCGCCTGCCGGTGAGGCACGCCGACCACGTCGTCCAATCAAGCTTGGTGTACGTTCGACGGCTGTCCAGAGGGAGGCCGAACTTCTGCAGCTTTGTTCTGTACAAGGCGAGTTCGCGGTCATAGACCTCCTGGGGGAACAGGTTCAGACCGAGCACACGGTCCCAGACGAGGTTGTACTTCTGGCTCCACGTGCCCGGCTTGCCGAACGCCAGCACGGTCTGATCGCCGTCCCTGGACAGTTGCTCCCATGTGGCCGCCGCACCCCGGGCACGACCCATCCAGCGTTCCGCGCCGGGCTTGTCGCCGCACGCGTCCAGGATCTGCGCGTAGGCCCCCAGGGCCATGACGGTCTTCGCGGACAGGTTGGCGTTCCGGGCAAGGTGACCGGCAAAGTCATCGGTGCAGAGCTGGTTGGCCGGGTCGACACCGTGCTCCTGCAGGTAGGCTGCCCAGCGTTCGAGCGTCGGGAGGTAGGGGCGGCAGAATTCAGCGTTGCCCTCCACTCTGGCGAGCGCGGCGAGCATGACCAGCATGTTGCCCGATTCCTCGACGGGCATCTGGTTGTCTTCACTCGATTCACCCCCGCCGTACACCTGGCCGTTGGCCTTGGGGTATGTGCCCATATCGTGGGGCGCGAAGGGGAACTTCCAGCGGGGGCTCCCCGCGTAGGCGAGCAGAGGACGGAGTTGTGCCTTCAGCAGTTCCGGGTTGAGGCACAGGAAGAACGGGCACGCCGGGTAGATGACGTCCACGGTCGCGATGCACCCATTGCTGGTGTTCTCCTTGGCGAAGAGCAGGGGGGTGTTGTCCCAGTCGCAGGCGTAGCCGTGCCCGGCGAGCACCTGGCGGTACGCAAGCCTGAGCATGCCCGCGTAGCCCTCGCCGCCGACGCGGACAGTGGCCTTGTCCATGCTGGTGATCCAAGCGGATCGCGCTGGCGCGGAGAGCGCGCGTTCGATCTGGGCGCTGATGTCGGGATTGTCCGCGGCCCAGAGAGGGCGAAGCCTGCGCTCAAAGAGCTCGACGGACCTGCCCTCGTCGTACGCAAGGCAGAAGCGAGCGACGGCGGGAGAAACAGACACCGACCCCAGGTCCACCGTGGCCGCGAGCACAGGCCATTCGTCGCCGGCGGCACGCGGCAACCGTGTATCGTCGCTCGCGGGGAGGTGGGAGGATGTCGAAAACGCGTGGCGAACGGTGTCGTGGGGGCCCACGGCAAGGTCCGACGCGCCCGCCCCCGGCACGAGGAGGTACAAACGCCCCCAATCGATCCTTGTGCCGTCTCCCGCCCGCTTGAGAACCGGCTGGGCCGCGCTGGACATGACCAGCGCCTGAGACCCCGAGAGCTGCACACGGCTCCAGGTCACCTCCTCATCGGGCGTGTGGGTGCACCACTCGCCGGTGACGTCCAGGTATGCCTGGACGGTGTGGCTCGTGCCATCGGTGCTCGCGGCGGAAAGCCTCACGATGCCCACGGGCGAACCGAGGCCCTGCTGATCATCGGCCGTGCTCTCGAATGTGGCTGTCAGACGCACGCCGCCGGCTTCGAACACGTACACCGACTCCCGCCAACCAACCTCCACGGAGCGTTGATCCGCGGCGGGAATGTCCTGGGGCAGGGGACCACACCAGCGGAACGGCTTCCCGTCCACGCGGATGATGCCCGCCATGCCCATGACGGTCCCCGACCAGTGGCGGGGCCAGTCGTCGGTCAGCCGCTCCCGCATGGACCAGACACTCATGTACGGGTCGATGGTGACCAGCGGCACGGCGGGGGGGGCGGCAACAGCGCCGGATGCGAGCGCGCACGCCCAGGCGAGAGCGAGGTTCATGGCACGATGATAGCGGAAAACGGCCTCAGTCGGGCCCGTCAAGACCTGCCCGGCCGGGAGACCTCGACCCAGCTCGTCTCCATGTGACGCACGATCGCACCGGTGGTCTGGTAGATCACCTGCTCGGCGATGTTGGTGCAATGGTCGGCGATGATCTCGCACATCGACGCCATCTCGTGGAGCTGGAACGCGAAGTCGGGCGTCATGGTCCCCTTGGCCAGCTTCTGCTCCGCCTCGCGGAGCAGGGCGCCCTTGAAAGCCGTCACGGCGTGCTGGGACTGCAGCACGATGTTGGCGAGGGAGGGGTCGCTGCGCCCGATGCTCTGGTTCACGTCGCGGACGATGCCGATGACGCTGTTGGTCATGACCCGGAACGTGTCGGGCAGGGGCGTACCGATCTTCTTGAGCGCCGGCACCAGTTCCGCGAGGTCTACCGCGACATCGGCGATGCGCTCCAGTTCGTTGTTCGCCTTCACGATGGTCAGCAGTTCCCGCAGCTGCCTCGCGTCAATCTCGGCCCCTCCCCGCGTCGCCTCCGTGAGCACCTGCACGCTGCGCTGCTCGATGGCCACGTCCGCCGCGTCCACCGCGTCGTCCATGCCGATCGCCGACTTGGCCCTGGCCTCATCGCGGTCAAACGCCGCGCCGAACGCGGATTCCAGCATCGCCTGCACGCGTCCGCCCTGCTCGACAAGCTCGGCCTTGAGTGCCTGGGTGCGTTGTGCGAAACCTTCGGGGGTGGTGGGCATGCTCACTCCGTGCTGCGGGCCGCAAAAGGCTATGCCACCAGCCCGCGCCGGCGGTATCCTTGCCCCGGTTACCCCGGCCGCCGGGCCCAGTCGCCCGGCGGAGCACCCCAGCACATTCCAGGAGCATCCCATGCCCTTCGAAATTACCGCCCTCCACGCACGCCAGGTCCTCGACAGCCGGGGCAACCCCACCGTCGAAGCCGACGTCATGCTCCATTCCGGCCACACGGGCCGGGCGGCGGTGCCCAGCGGCGCCTCCACCGGTGAGCACGAAGCCTGCGAACTCCGCGACAACGACAAGGGTGTGTACGTCGGCAAGGGCGTGCTCAAGGCCGTCTCGAACGTGAACGACATCATCGCCCCCGAACTCCTCGGCATGGACGCCGGGCAGCAGGAAGCCATCGACGGCCTGCTGCTGCGCATCGACGGCACGCCGAACAAGACCAAGCTGGGAGCCAACGCCATCCTTGCCGTCTCCATGGCCTGCGCCAAGGCCGCGGCCGAGGCGTCCGGGCTCCCGCTCTACCGCTACCTGGGCGGGAGCGGCGCCAAGACGCTGCCGGTACCGATGTTCAACATCCTGAACGGCGGCAAACACGCCGACAACACGGTCGACTTCCAGGAGTTCATGGTGCAGCCCTGGGGGTTTGACACCTTCGCGGATGGCCTGCGGTGCGGCGTCGAGATCTACCACAACCTCAAGAAGGTGCTGCACGACAAGCACCTCTCCACGGCGGTCGGGGACGAGGGTGGCTTTGCCCCCAACCTCAAGAGCAACGAGGAGGCCCTGCAGATCATCGAAGAGGCCGTCAAGAAGTCCGGCTACAAGTGGGGCGAGCAGGTGTTTGTTGCTCTGGACCCGGCCACGAGCGAGTGCTGGAACGAAGCGGCGGCCGACAAAAAGACCGGGTACAAGATGTTCAAGAGCACCAAGCAGGTGGTCTCCAGCGACGAGATGATCGACATGTGGTCGGCATGGTGCAGCAAGTACCCCATCCGCAGCATCGAGGACGGCCTTGCCGAGAACGACTGGGAGGGCTGGAAGAAGCTCACGGCGCGCCTGGGCGGCCGGGTCCAGCTTGTCGGGGACGACCTGTTCGTGACCAACCGCAAGTTCCTCCAGAAGGGCCTGGACAACGCGTGCGCCAACGCCATCCTCGTCAAGGTCAACCAGATCGGCACGCTCAGCGAGACGTTCGAGGCCGTCAACCTGGCGATCCGCAGCCGCTACGGCGCCATCCTGAGCCACCGCTCCGGCGAGACTGAGGACGCGACCATCGCCGACCTTGCGGTGGCGAGCAACTGCGGCCAGATCAAGACCGGCGCTCCGTGCCGCAGCGACCGCAACGCCAAGTACAACCAGCTCCTGAGGATCGCCGAGGACCTCGGGGACAGCGCGGTGTACGGCGGCGGCATGTGGTGGCGGAAGTGACGCGGGGCTTTCACGGGCAGTTGTGACAGCCCGGGGACGGCCTGTTTTACATAACCTATCTTATAAGACCTTGCCTGGAACGGAGAGTCCTGGCCCTGCGGCGGGTGTCCGCAACCACAGGCACCCCCTGGCAAGTACACTCGGCCCCATATGGCGAACGCGGTCACACTCACTTCTGGCCCCCTGTCCATCGCTGATGTTGTGGCAGTCGCCCGGGACCGCCGGCAAGTCGCAATTTCACCGGACGCTCGCCATGCGATCGAGACCGCCCGGCAATGCATCGTCGACTGTCTGGCCGACGGCGGGGCGCACTACGGGATCAACACCGGGTTCGGGTCTCTCAGTCGCAAGCGGATCGCTCCGGACCAGCTGCAGCAGCTGCAGACGAACCTGATCCGCTCGCACGCCGCGGGTATCGGGTCCCCGCTTCCAATCGATGTTGCCCGGGGCATGATGCTCTTGCTGGCCGCGTCGCTCGCCCGGGGGCATTCGGGTGTCCGGGTTCAGGTGGTGGAGTTGCTCGTCGAGATGCTGAATAGGGGGGTGACGCCGGTCGTTCCCTCCACCGGGTCCGTGGGGGCATCCGGTGATCTTGCCCCACTCGCGGCGATCGGCCTTGCCATGTTGGGAGAGGGCAGCGTGTACGTTCAGGCGGGCGCGTCCGCCACCCCCCCTACCGGGATTCCCGCGGCGGAAGCGTTGCAGAAGGCCGGCCTCCGGCCGCTCACGCTGGAAGCGAAGGAGGGGCTCGCGATCATCAACGGCACTCACTTCATGGCGGCCATGGGGGCGCTGCTCACGCACGATGCGGCGGTGCTTGCGGAGGCGGCGCTGACGGCCTGCGCGATGTCGATTGACGCGTCCCGAGCAAGCCATGCGTTCCTGGACGCGCGAGTGCATGCAGCGAGGAATCAGGGTGGTCAATTGCTTGTGGCGGAACGCCTGCGCCACCACCTCTCCGGGAGCCAGATTGTCGAGAGCCACAGGGACAACGATCCCCGGGTTCAGGACCCCTATTGCCTCCGGTGCGCCCCGCAGGTCCTCGGCGCGGCCTGGGACTGCCTGAGTTATGTAAAGCTGGCGGTGCAGAACGAGCTGGGCGCCGTGACCGACAACCCGCTGGTCTTCGGGAGCGACATCATCTCCGCCGGCAACTTCCACGGCATGCCGCTCGCCATCCCCCTGGACGCTGCGACCATCGCCCTCTCCCACATCGCCGGCATCAGCGAGCGTCGCACGTTCTGGATGCTCTCCGCGCATGATCCCGAGAGTCACCTGCCCCCCTACCTGGCGAAGGGCGCGGGCCTCTCGAGCGGTCTCATGATCGCTCAGTATGTCGCCGCGGCGTGCTGCAACGAGATCATCACGCTGGCGACGCCGGCGAGCGTGAGCAACATCTCGACCAGCGCGGGCATCGAAGACTACAACAGTTTCGGGCCCCGCGCGGGCGCGAAGGCGGTGCGGGCGGTTGCACTGGCGAGGAGCGTGGTGGCGATCGAGCTGATGTGCGCGGCTGAGGGTCTGGAGTATCACAAGCCTCTCAGGAGCGGCGTCGGGGTGGAGCGGGCGTATGACGTGGTGCGGTCGCTGGTGCCGCGGCTGGAGCATGATCGGCCGCCCGGCCCGGATATTGAGGTGATCGCCGAGGCGGTCAGGAGCGGGGCGTTGAACGTCCGAGGGTAAAGCCGGGCCGCGCAGGACGGAGCTTTCTTCATCGGCCCCTCCCCCACTACGCTCGCCAATGCCCGCATCGCTCACACCGTACATTCCCTGGCTGGTTCCACTTGCGGGGACCGCTCTGGCGCTGCTGCTCATGGCGGGTCAGCTGCACCTGAACCCGAAGCTGGGCGCTGCGGGCAGGTGGCTCGCGTCGGCCTGCTGCAAGGCACCGGTGCTCGACCTAATTGTCGCCGTGATGACCTGGGTGCCCTGGGTGGCGTTCAGCATCATCTACGGCTGGCGGGGGTTCCTCGCGGCACTGGCCGGGCAGATGCTGGCGCTGGGTGTGTGGTGCTTCCTGCACGAGCAGGCCCATCCGGCGGCCCGCAAGGGGCCGCGCATCGTCAAGAGCCTGAACCGGATCGTGGGGCGCGGGCCCAACCACCTGGCCCTCTGGGCGACGCTCATCGCGGTGCCGGCGTTCTGGTCGATCCGCCTGGGCCAGATCACGGCGTACCCGCTGCTCATGCTCATCGTGGACTTCCCCCGGTACCGGCACGGCGAGTGGATCAACGTCAGCCGCCAGAAGTTCAGCGGGCTTGTCGGGCACGACCTCATCTGGTGCTTGTATTGCGACTGGATGACCGGGGTGTACTCGCTGGGCGCAGAGATGCTGCGGAACGTGGAGAGCTTCTGGTGCCCCATCCGGTTCTACGACGGGAAGAAGTGCGAGAACTGCCGGACCGACTTCCCGGACATCGAAAAGGGCTGGGTCCCCGCGGACGGCACCATGACCGACGTGGCACGGGCGGTGGAAGACCACTATGCGGTTGGACGGCGCGAATGGTTCAACCACCCGGCCCGGTTGACGGTGAAGGGGAAGGACCCCGGCCCGCCGTAGCGATCACCCGCTGAACGGGGACCGCGGCCCGAACGCGGCGCCGCAGTACATGCAGGCGTTGTGGTGCTCGGCGCTGCGGCGCTTGCAGACGGGGCACACCTGCATCACGCGCCCCATCTTGCCGTCGCGGACGCCGTCTGCCATGTCGATGCGTTCCATCGCGTCCATCAGGTCCTGATCGGTGAGCTTGAAGCGATCTTTGACCAGCGCCCACATGGCCGACTGCGCCAGCACGATGTTGTCCAGGCGTTCGGCGAGGCGCTGCTCGGCATCCCTCGTCTCATTGCGGGAGGCACGGGCGGCCTGCGCGGCCGAGTCTTCCACCTCACGGATGCGCGACTGCTGCCAGAGTTCCCAGAAGATGCTCATCGGAACCTCCGCGGGCTACGCCCGCACCACAACCGCCTTCACATTGGGGACTTTCCCCATGACGTTGCGTGAATCGATGATCAGGCCGGCGTGCTCCCCCACCATCCGCCAGTCGATCGCCCGGTGGTCCGTCACGACGACGACGGCGTCGGACGACTTGAGCACCGCGGGTGTGAGCGGCTCGCTCGAGAGATCGAGGGCGTGCTTGCGCATGCCCGCCAACCGCGGCACGTGCGGGTCGTGGTACATGATCTGGCACCCGCGCTCCCGGAGCAGTTCCAGGACTTCCGCCGCGGGGGTCTCCCGCACGTCGTCGATGTCGGGCTTGTACGCGACGCCGAGCACGAGCACGCGTGCATTCTTCATGCTCTTGCCCAGGCTGTTGAGCCCGTCGGCCACGCGCTCCACCACGTACGCGGGCATCGCCTGATTGATCTGGCCCGCGAGCTCGATGAACCGGGTGGTGTGCCCGTATTCCCTGGCCTTCCATGTCAGGTAGAAGGGGTCGATCGGAATGCAGTGCCCGCCCAGGCCCGGGCCGGGCGTGAACTTCTGGAAGCCGAACGGCTTGGTGGACGCCGCCTCGATGACCTGCCAGATATCGATGCCCATGCTCCCCAGCACCGGTTTGAGCTCGTTCACCAGGGCAATATTGACGGCGCGGTAGATGTTCTCCAGCAGCTTGGCGGCCTCGGCCACCTCCGCGCTGGCGACCGGGTGCACGGTCGAGATGGCGGCGGAGTAAAGGGCGGTGGCCACCCGCGTGCTCGCATCGTCGACACCCCCCACCAGGCGCGGGATGGTCCTTGTCTCGACCCCCGCACGGCCTGGGTCTTCCCTCTCGGGGCTGAAGGACACGAACAGCGGCGCCTGGTGGCCCATGGCGTCCCTGAGGATCGGCAGCACAACCTCCCGGGTCGTCCCCGGGTACGTAGTGCTCTCCAGTGACACCAACACCGGCGCGTTCGCGCGGTCGCCGGTGCGGGCGGCGAGCACTGTGGCGAACATGCGGACCGAGTTCTCAACAAAGGAAAGGTCAGGGTCCTGGTGCTTCCCCAGGGGCGTTGGCACGCAGATACACACGGCGTCGCAGGACCCAAGGTCCGACGGTTCGCTGGTCGGCAGGAATCGGCCTGAAGAAGCGAGCGCTCTGGTCAGGTCCTCGCCCAGATGCTTGAGGTACGCCTCGCCCCGGCGGAGCTTCTCCACCTTGCCATGATCGATGTCGAACCCGACCACGCGGAACCCTGCCTCGTGCATGGCCCGCACCAGCGGCAGCCCGACATACCCCAGGCCCACCACCCCCACGCTCGCGTTGCGGGATTGGAATCGGCCGATGAGCTGCGCTTCGTGCGGTGTCATGGGGTACTCAAAAGTAGCATGGCTTAGGGGCCGGTCGTGAGGAGACCCGGCGCCGCCGCCAGACGGCTGAGGAGCAGCGCCGCAAGCTGAGCACGGTCCACGAGGGAGTCCAGGTCGATCCACTCCTGGGTCGTGTGCAGCCCGCCACCCCGCACTCCCAGCGTGTCGATGGTGGGCAGGCCTCCCGCCTGCAGGTTGTTGCCGTCGCAGACCCCGCCGGTGGTGCCGAAGGGCAGCTGCTGGCCCAGGTCCAGCGCGCAGGACCTTGCCAGGTGTGCCAGCCGCTCGACCGCCGGGGTCTTGGGCTTGGCGGGGCGGTTGAGCACCAGTTCCACCCGCGTGCTCGGCAGGCGCCCGCTGTTGGCGTTCATGGCCTTCAGTTCACCCGCCAGGCGGCTCTCGGCCGCGGGTGAGAAGTACCGAACGTTGCCCCATGCCCGGGCTGCATCCGGCACGATATTGGTCGCCGCCCCGCCCTCCAGCGGGCCGACGTTCACGATGCAGCCGTTGGCGGGGTCTGCAAGATCGCAGGCACGCGTGATGGCCTCCGCCAGGGCGCGTACTGCAGAAACGCCGGTGCTGAAGTCCCGGCCGACGTGCGCCGCCCTGCCACGGCACTCGATCATGAACTGCCCGCTGCCCGGCCGTTCGACGACGAGCCCGCCGTCCGGCAACGCGGGCTCGAAGATGAGCCCGCAGTCATACCCGCCCGCGCCCCGCGGGCGTGCCCCTTCTTCGCGGAGCAGGGCGTCGGCGTGGAACGATCCTGTCTCCTCGTCGCTCACGATGGCGAATGTCCAGGACAGGGGCGCGCCCGCCGCTTCCATCGCTTCCAGGGCGGCGACCGCGACCAACAGCCCGCCCTTCATGTCGGAGCACCCCGGGCCGACGCCGCGCCTGCCGTCCGGCTGGATGTCCAGGGCGGCGAACTCACGCGTCAGCGGGAAGACGGTGTCGATGTGGCCACACAGGAGGATCCTCGCCTGTGCGCCCGGGCACTCGCGGCGCAGCAGGGCAAACGGTGGAACCTCGCCATCGTGCGCAGCTCCTTCCCGAAGCCACGCGGGCTTGGGACGGCCGGGCGCAAGCTCAAGGACGGCGCCGAGCCGCTGCAAACGCCCGCACAACAGGCCCCGGCACTCGTCCAGGCGCGACCCCGGCCCCGGGCCCGTGGGGATGGCGACAAGGGCGGCAAGCTCCTCCACCAGGGATGCTCTCCGCCGGGCGATGGAGCCGACCAGTTGTTCCTCGGTTCTACTGATGCTCATGAGTGTGCGTTCTCCAGAAGCATGCTGAGGATGACGGGGGCCAGCGCGAGAACCAGCAGCACGGCCGCCGCGATCTTGATGATGACCACCTGGCGGGCGATGGGCATCCGCTGCACCGGGGTCCCCAGGAGAGCGGCTACACGGCGCTGGCGTTCGGCGATGGAACCGTGCCGGAAGGTGAACTTCCGGGGGGGGATGCCGTTGAGGTCCGCCACGGACTGCAGCGTCGCCACGGTCGCGGCGACGGCGTGCTCGTTGACCACCGGCGGCGCACCGCTGCTGGTCAGCCTCGCGATGTGGGCGGCGGCGAACGCGTCGGCGTCCCATTCGAACCGCCGGCTGACCAGGCCGAACACGAGGAAACCGGCGATGACCGACGTGACAGCCGCGCCGCCCACAGCGACGGACTCGAGCAGGCCTGGCAGGGGCAGGAAGTGCATGACCGCCTCGCCCAGCACGCCCAGGAACATGACCACGGCGAAGACCGCGACGGCGGTCCACAGCATGTGCCGCTTGCGCACATGGGCGATCTCGTGGGCGAGCACCACCTCCAGCTGCTCGCGGGGCATCCTCTCCAGCATCGCGTCGCTGAGGAGGAGGTAGCGGAACGGGTAGAACATCCCGAGGATGGCGGCGTTGATCAGCGAACCGTGGGTCCGCCACACCAGCGGGCCCACCACGCGCACCCTGTACGACCTGCACGTTGCGAGGATCTGCTCACGCAGTTCCCCCCCGCCCATCTGCACCGTCCGCCACACCACACGCAGGGCGAGCGGCGTCAGCATCAGCACGACGATCACCCCCACCCACCGGAGAGGTTCGAGCCACCACGCGCCCGTGCCGGCGTGCAGCCAGCGGGGCAGCGCTTCCACCACCTCGGTCCACGTGAGCACCATCGCGATGGGCACCAGGACCAGCAGCATCTGGTGCCGGACCTGGGACCACACCCACTCCCCGCGAGACTGGGGCGGGTACACACCGGACCCGACCAGCAGGTTGCGCAGCACCGCCGCGTCGTGCACGCGCCGTTCGAGCGGTTCGATGCTCCACCACGTCAGCACCAGCATGAGCAGCACCGGCGAGGCGATGATGACCTCATCGAGGAGCACAATGTCACCCGTCCACGACCGGACCAGATCCGCCCAGGCGATGGCCGGGGTGAGCACGCAGACGAACAGCACGACCAGGACGCTCACCCTCAGCGTTGTCATCAGGGCGTGCGCGCGATTGAGGACGGACAGCCTTCCGGTCCGGTCGATGGCCACGCCCGCCCGCAGCGTGAACGCGTGGAACACCAGCCACATGACCAGGAGCGACACAAAGGGGAGCGCGGGGCCCCACCACGCCCGGGCACCGGCGCCCACCCACGGGCCCTGGGGGGTGTCCGCCGCTTGGTCAGCTCCGAACACCTCATCCAGCCGGGCAGCGAAGAACGCGAGGATGATGAGTATCTGCACCATGCAATCGCTGCCCGGCCCGCGTCCTTCTCCCAAGCAGGATAGGAGAACGGCCGTGGCGGCCTTGGCCCTGGGTGCAACCCGAAGGGGACAGGACCCGGTGGGAAGGCCCCGCGACACACCACCCGGTTGAGCCCGCCCTCGCCCCCTCAGTGAATCCGCGTATCATGCGGCATGTCGAGCTTTTCAGGTGGCGGGTACGTGATCATCGGGCTGCTCGCGCTGCTGGTGATTGTGAAGTTCACTCTGGCTGCGGGGTCCCTGATCCACCTCTTCAGGACCTCCCGGCCCACGCAGGAAAAGCTCCTGTGGCTGCTCGTCATCCTGCTGATCCCGGTGGTGGGCCCCATCCTGTACATCACGTTCGGACGCAAGTCTGCGGCGGCGTAGGTTCAGCCCCGCACGATCGCCGCCCACATCTCCTGCATCTTCTTGACCGAGACCGGCACGCTGGTGCGGAGCTCCTGCGCAAAGACGGACACCCGGAGCTCCTCCAGGTGCCATCGGAATTCGTCGACCAGCTCGCCCGAAAGGCTGAGCGCCTTCTGCCGCTCACGCAGCTCGTCGCATGCACGCTGCATCGCCAGGACATCGCCCGCCAGACGTGCATCCCGCTGCGCTCCGGCCCCGGGCCCGCCCCCTGAACTCTGCAGCTTCGCCAGACGCATCTGGACCGCCTGCAGGTAGCGAGGCACGTGGCGGAGCCACGTGTACGGGGTTGACGTCAGGAACCCCCTCGGGCACAGGCCGACGATCTGCTGCCGCAGGTCGTCCAGCGCGGGCCCGAAGGCCTCGGGCTGACGGGCGGAGAGAGCCTTCTGCACCTGGTGGAACTGCTGGAGAATGACCCCGACGAGCGGCACGACCTCCTGCATGGCCGCGGGCAGGCGCTCGATGCCCCGGGTCGTGCGGAAGGCAAACTCCTTTTCCGTGCGGACGGGCAGCATGTCCCCGATGAACGCGCGGTCGGCGACAAGCTCCTGGATACTGGCGGCCAGGTCCGCCCGCGATCCCAGCGTGGAGTAGTGCAGGCTCATCTGCTCGATGCCGGGTATGTATGCGCAGTGCGCGCGGAGCGCACGCTCCGCCTCGAACATGAACAGCCGCCTGCTCCCCGCCCGTGTGGCGGCCTGGGCACTCTCGAACGTGTCGAACAGGCGCAGCGAAACCGTGGCACGCGCGTCCAAGATCCCGGGGAACGCGCCGATCACGACCCCGGCCCGCTCCACCTCCAGACGTTCGGGCAGGTCGCCAAAGTCCCAGTGCTTGACGCCATCGCGCGTGAACCGGTTGGGGCTGGTCAGCAGGCCGGCCTTGATTTTCGGAGCGAGGACCGCCCGCAACTGACCCAGGTCCCTCCCCGCAGCCAGCACGCGGTCTTCCTCCCCCACTACTTCCATGCGCAGCTGCATCCACAGGGGAAGGGGCACGGCGGCCAGGGATTCCTTCGGGACGTCCAGAGTTGTGACCTTCAGGATGGCCGCGCGGAGCTGATCCAGAAAGCTGCCCTCACCAAAGCGGAGGAGCGGCATCACTTGCTGGGCCAACTGGCCCGAGGGTGGCAGCACGCGTCGGTAGTCCTTGCCCAGCCCGCGGAGCACGGTCTCGACGCGTTCCCGGAGGTGCCCCGGCACCAGCCACACAAGGCGGTCGGGGTGGAGCTGGCCGAGTGCTTCGAGCGGGACCCTCGCTGTCACTCCGTCATCTTCCTTGCCGGGCTCGAGTGTGTACGCCAACGGGAGACGGAGGGGCCCCACGTCCAGCGTGTCGGGGAATTGATCCAAGCCGGGGAGGTCCGCATCGGCCGCGATGAGGTCCTCCAGGCTCATGAACAGGAGACGGGGCTGCTTCTTGCTTTGTTCGAACCGCCACCGCTCGAAAGCCGCTGCGGTCACGATGTCCTGCGGGACACGTGCCGCGTAGAACTGGAACCGCCTGTCCAGGTCCGCGAGGAGGTTGTTGCGCCGGCTCCGGATCTCCCACTCGCTGACGCTGTCCTCCAGGCCCAGGTTGTGGGCCAGGAACGGCGCCCTGGACTCCATGTCCCCCATGACGAGCGCGTGGTGGATGAAGATGTCCCGGGCGCCGGACTGGTCAATGGCCCCGAAGTGGACTCGCCGCTTGGCAACCAGCTCGATACCGAAGATCGTGACGCGTTCGTTGGCAACGACACGCCCAGAGGGCCGATCCCAGCGCGGTTCACTGTGGGTGCGCTTCAGCAGGTGGGCGCCCAGCTCCTCCACCCACTCCGGCTGAACGGGCGCCACGGTCCGTGCGTAGACCTTGGTCGTGCGCACCACCTCCGCGGCCATGAGCCACTTGAACCCGCCCGGGGGGGCATTCCCGAAGAGTGCGGACCCGGGGAATATTCCGTACCTGTTGCCCCTGGCGGCGAGGTAGTTGCCCAGCTCGCGGTCCGGCTTGTCCGCCCGAGTCGCGATGTTCGCGAGCAGCCCCGTGAGCAGCGCCCGGTGGACGCGGTCCGGTGGGGCCGGCTGGCGGTTATGGTGGAGACGCAGGTCGCCCGCCATGTCGGCCAGCTGCGTGTGCACGTCCTCCCACTCCCGCATGCGGACGAAGGAGAGGAAGTGCTCTTTGCACCACCTGCGGAGCTTGCTGGAGGAAAGGTGCTTCTTCCGGTCCTTCCAGGCGGCCCAGAGTCTCAGATACGTCAGGAAGTCGCTGCCCTTGTCCACAAACTCTTCGTGCGCCGCGTCAGCCTGGTCCTGGACCGCCATGGGCCGTTCCCTGGGGTCCTGGATCGAAAGCGCAGACGCGATGATCAGGACTTCTTCCAGCGACCCCTCCCTGCCCGCCGCGAGCACCATGCGCCCGATGCGCGGATCGATCGGGAGCCTGGCAAGGTCACGGCCGATCGGGGTGAGCTGCCCCCGCTCGTCGACCGCGCCCAGCTCCTGCAGGGTCTCATAGCCGTCCTTGATCATCCGGCCGTCGGGCTTCTCGACAAACGGGAAGTCCTCGACCTTGCCAAGGTGCAGCGCGGCCATCTGCAGGATCACGCTCGCGAGGTTGACGCGGACGATCTCGGGGTCCGTGAAGTGCGGCCTTGCCGTGTAGTCCCGCTCGGAGAAGAGACGGATGCAGACACCAGGCCCCAGGCGGCCGCAGCGCCCCTTGCGCTGGTCCGCGCTGGCCCTGGAAATCGCCTCGATCTCCAGCCGCTGCACCCGCGTGCGTGCGCTGTACCGGTTGATGCGTGCGTACCCGGGGTCGATGACGAAACGGATGCCCGGGACGGTGAGGCTGGTCTCCGCGACGTTGGTGGCGAGCACGATGCGCCGCCGGTCGTGCGTCTGGAAGACCTTCTGCTGCTCCTCCGCCGTCAAGCGTGCGAACAGGGGCAGGATCTCCGGGTGCTTTTCCCCGGGGAACTTGTGCTCCTGGAGCGTCTCGGCGGTCTCACGAATCTCCCGCTCGCCCGACAGAAACACCAGGATGTCCCCGGGCCCGTGCGCACTGCACTCGTCCACCGCGTGCAGGATGGCCTCCTGCATCTGCTGGTCCCGCTCGTCCAGGTCCTCGCTGGCCGGGGGGCGGTACCGCACCTCGACCGGGTACGTGCGCCCCGAGACCATGATGATCGGCGCGGGCACGGGCGCGCCGCCCGCACCGCTCCCCGCAAAGTGACGCGCGAACCGTTCCGGGTCGATCGTGGCGCTGGTCACGATCACCTTGAGGTCCGGACGGCGGGGAAGCAGCGTCCGCAGGTACCCCAGCATGAAGTCGATGTTGAGGCTCCGCTCGTGCGCCTCGTCGATGATGAGGGTGTCGTACTGGGTCAGCATCCGGTCGTGCTGCGTCTCCGCCAGCAGGATGCCGTCGGTCATCAGCTTGATGAAGTTGTCGGGGCTTGTGTGGTCGCCGAACCGGACCTTGAAGCCCACGTGCTCACCGACGCGTGACCCAAGCTCTTCGGCGATGCGGGACGCCACGCTCCGCGCAGCGATCCGCCGGGGCTGGGTGTGCCCGATCAGCCCACGCACACCCCGCCCCATCTCCAGGCAGAGCTTGGGGAGCTGTGTGGTCTTGCCGCTGCCGGTCTCGCCGCAGATCACGACGACCTGGTGCCGACCGATGGCGTCCCGCACCTCGTCGCGCTTCTGACAGACAGGAAGGTCCTCGGGGAAGGTGATGACGGGGACCCGCAGGGCGCGGGCCGCCAGGCGAGCCTGGGCCTCTGCCAGCAGCCTCTGGACCTGCACAAGCTCCCCCGCCGGGTCCCGGGCCGACGTCCGAAGCGCCTGGATTCGCCTGCGCACACGGTCGCGATCGGCCAGGCCGCAGGACTCCGCCTGCCTGGCCAGTTCGTCGAGTTGTTCAGTCGGGATGGCCGCTCTCGGGCTGGACACGTCGCCGCAACCGTAGCGCCGCCCGGTTCCTGCGGCCTATCACCTCGCCGCCGGCGGCGGCGCGCCGACCGTCACCTGCAGCACTTCCAGCTCATCTTCCCGCTGCTTCGCGGGGCCGAACAGCAGAAGGCGCGGGACGCCGGCCTCCACGACCACCCGCGCGACGTAGGGAGATGGCAGGATCCGTGCCGGCGCCTGGTTGTCCGGCGCGTTGGCAGACTGGAACACGAGCTCCCGCGGCGCCGTGCAGAAGTACCCCGCATCGCTCCCCCCGGCACCACCCCACCCGGCCGCGCTGATGGTCTTTTCGGGCATCCAGGTGAAGGACGCCGATCCGGGGTCCATGACGGCGGCGCGCCCCTTGCCCGGGTGCGTGAACGCAATCACCCCGCCGGCAGCGGACGAGTACGGGCTGCACCACGCCGATGGTTGCATCGACGCGAAGACCTGGTGCGCCGCCGCCTGCACATCGGCAAAGTTGCCCAGGGGGCGCTGAGAGACGAGTGCGCCAAGCTTGACGCCCCCCGGACGCTGCACGTCCTCCACGAGCCGGGCAGCGACGATATCGAGAGCCCCCCCCGGATTCGACGCTGGCGGTGCGCCGGTGGCCTCTGTCAATGCAACCGCGAAGATCACCGTGCCGTCCGGGGAAGAGGTGGGATAGCAGTACGAAGTGCCACCGGTCGCCAGGATGCTCTCCGCCCCGGAGGCGTCGCGGAACACCAGCGACGACTCGGCCGAATCCCTGCTGCGCAGCTGGTAGACCAGGGCGGTATCCTGAGGGTGGGAGCCCGTGCGCACGAACGCCGCGTGCGAGGCAACGCCCCCGCCCTGCACGAGCCACTTCAGGGAGTGCGAGGCCCACGCCACGATCCCGATCCACCGTGCCCCGTCGGGGCGCACCGATTCAATGAGAAACCCCTCTGCGGTCGCGTCCCTGCCCAGCGTGCAGCCGAGAGGGACCTCGGTGACCTGCACCGTCCGCGCAGCCCCACCCTCCAGGGACACCACGCTGATCCGGGCGTTGTCGGCGGGTTCCTGACGATCCGTCGCGAGCAGGGTGTCCCACGTGGGCGCCTCACCAGACTGGACGGCGATGAACCGCCCGTCGGGAGAAACCAGGGGCAGCGTCTGGGCGTCGTATCGCACGAAACCCTTGGGCGCAACCGTGATCTGCACCCGCGCCGAGGAAACTCCCGACGTCACGGGCTGGGCAACCGGACCGGCGGGCAGCTGCGCATTGCTCACCGCGCGCGACTGGGCATCCGCGCGGGCGCTCGCCACGCGGTTATCCCGGATCGGGACCCCGCGCTGCGCATGCGGCTGCTTCACGGTCACGCAGGCCACCGGCAGCGCGGATGCCGCTGCGACGCAAGTGAGCCCGATCAGCTGGCTGCGCGTGATCACTTGGGCGCTGCCTCCGGGGTTTCCCGCACCTCAGCGCCCGAAGGCCCGGTCGGCGCGGGCTGCGGGGTCTCCACCGCTTCCGCGGGCTTCACGAGTTCCCCGGGCCGGAGACGCGGATCGCCCTTCTTGACGTCCTTGCCGAAGTCGCTCTTGATCCCCTGGAGGCGGTCAATGAACCTCTCGTTGACCGGCCCGCTCTCCTCCGTGTTGTTCACCACCACCGGCGTGATGAAGACGAGCAGCTCCGTGTTGGTCTTGGTGATGTCGCGGCTCTTGAATACCTCACCCAGCAGGGGAATGTCGCCCAGGAGCGGCACCTTGCGGATGATGTTGGTAGCTTCCTCGCGGAGGATGCCCGAAATGACCACGGTCTGACCGTCCCTCACGATGAGCTGCGTGGTGGTCTCACGCCGGTCGACCACGAAGGCGTTGTTGATGGTCTCGCCAGGCACGATGCTCGAAAGCTCGACGTTGACGCGCAGGTCCACGTCCTGCTGCACCGTGATGCGGGGACGGGCCGTGAGCCGGATGCCCACCGCGCGGTAGTCAAACGACTGGACAAGGTTGCCCTGCGCGTTCGTCTGGCTGTCGGTGATGAACGGGATGTCCTGCCCGTCGAAGAACTCCGCCTCCTGGTTGTCGCTCGTGAAGATCTTGGGCTCGCTCAGGATGCTGACGTCCGTGTCCTGGCCCAGCGCCTGCAGCAGAAGGTTGACGTCCGTGTTGACGTTGAGCACGCTCGTGTCGAACAGGCTCGTGGCGTAGTTGTTCCGGGTGCCCTGCTGCGAGGTGCCGATGCCGATCGAGTTGTCCCCGTTGGACGGCGTGATGGTCTGGCTGCTCCAGCGGAGCCCCAGCGAGAGCGCGTCTTCACGCGACACCTCCGCCACGATGGCCGAGATGAGCACCTGCCGGCCCGGCTTGTCGAGCAGCGCGATCATGTCGATGATGGACTGCTTGTACTCCGGCGGCGCCACCACCATGAGGGCGTTCTGACGCCACACGGGCACGATCCGCAGCTGGCCGATCAGGTTGCTGGCGTTGCGCCGGTCTGTAGGGGTGCGGGCGCGCTGCCACCAGAAGGACAGGGTCTCGGCCTGGGTCTGGGCGTTCGCGTCCGTCGTGCTGGTGGTGGTGGTGTCGCTGTTCTGGGAGAACGGGCTCGCCCCCGTCGCGCTGCTGGAGGAAAGGCCCGAGGCCGCACGGCGGATGCTCGCCAGCGTCCCCTCCTGCGCCAGCAGGGCGTTGAGCTGCTCGGCAAGGTCCTCCGCGTTGGCGTGCTTGAGCTCGATGACGCTCGGCAACCCCGCCGTCTGCGGCTGGTCGATCTCCGCAACAATCTTGTCGATGATCGCCGCGTTGTCCGGGCTCTTGGCGACCACGATGAGGCGCCCCGCGTCGGGAACGGCCTGAAAGCTGAACTGGCCCGCGAGCCGCCCGACACCCTGGCCCGAGGAGGGCTGCTGGCCCTGCTGACCCTGCTGGTTCTGGCCGCCCGTCGTGCCGGTCGCCTTGCCGAACAGCCCCTCCAGCAGAGCCGCGACCTTCACCGGGTCGGTGTACTTGAGGTTGTACGCCCTGGGGGTGATGGCCTCCTCCGGGAGCGGCTGGTCCCACTGCCCGTTGATCTGGTCCCGCACCTGGGCCAGCACCACGGGGTCCGCCACGACGGTCACGGAGTTCTGCTGGGTGTTGGCCGACACGCGGATTTCCGCCGTGCTCGCACCCCCGCTGTCCTGCGCGGGCTGGCCCGGAAAACGGAACCCGCGGTTCTGGTTGTCGTTCTGGCGGTTCTTGCTGGCGCTGGAGCCAAAGAGCTCCTCGATGTTGGTCTTGATCGCCGCGGCATCGGCGTACCGCAGGCGGAAGGTCTCCGTCTGCAGCGCCCCGGCGGCCGGCCGGTCCAGGGAAGTGACCAGGCGTTCGATGCGCTGCAGCAGGCCGACATTGCCGAGGACGGATATCTGGTTGGACTCCTCGTCCACCGACATCTTCGCGAAGTCCGGCAGCGCGGTCTTGACCACGTCCCCCATCGCCTTCGCCGTGTTGTACCGCAGCGGGAAGACCTTCTCCGCAATGTTGCCAAGGTCCGTCCGGTCCAGCACACTCTGGTCCGGGCCGATCACCGGCACGTCCTGCCGGTTGGTCTCGCCGATGTCGCGGAGGGTCACGATCTTGTCCGACTCCACCACGGCGACACCCGTCTGCTGAAGGGCCAGCACCACCAGGTCGAGCGCCTGCTCCCGGGGAAGCGGCCGATCGTTCAGGATCGTGATCTTCCGGTTCATCACCCCCTGCTGGGGAATGACCACCTTCCCGGTGACCTCCACGATGAACGGCACCACCTCCGAAACATTGACGTCCTTGAACGCCAGGGTCGTCGGGGGCCCCTCCACCGTGCGCCGCCCGCGTTCATCGAGCGGCCTGTCCTTCTGCGCAGCCGCGCCGGGCGCCGCGTCCTGCGCCGCAACCAGCGTCGTGCCGGCGCAGAGCGTGAGGGCGAGCGTCAGGGTCATCGCGGCGAGCGGCGTGTTGATCTCAGAACGGCTCGTCATCGGGGCGTCTCCGTAGGCGTCTTGGTGGTCTCGGGCGGTTGCGGTGTCGTCGGCGCGGGCGAGGACAGCGCCGGCGCGGCGGCGACCTCGGTGGATGCAGGGTGGGGTGCGGGCGGGGCAGGCGGTGCCTCACCGCCCGTGCCGTCCGCCGGGCGCGCGGCCCCTGCGCCGGTGGCGGCAGAGGGCGCCTGGGCGCGGTCCTTGAAAATGACCTTGTCACGATCGAAGAACGGCACCGTGAACTCCGTGCCCCGCCACCGAACGCGGACATCCCAGGGCGTGTTCGTGCTGAGCACTTCCAGGTCGCCGGCCTTCCCGCCCCCCACCTTCAGCTTCTGGCCGTCGTTGAACCAGACAGTGTCCAGCACCACCGCCGTCACAGCCGGGCCGTCGTAGCGGGACGGGGCGCTCTCCTGGGAGGCCCCTTCCTCCACGACCTCCGCCGGCGCTTCGCCTTCTGCGCCGGGCGCGGAAGGCTCGTAGAAGAGCGACCGGCCGTCCAGCTGCTTGACGTACGGGTCAAACGCGGCGGCGTACGCCTGGGCGCGGTCCTTGGAGTCGTCCTTGGTGACGAACGCGCTCGGCGCCGGCATCCACCACGCCCGCACCAGCCGCCATGCGAACGGGGCGACCACCGCGAACGCGATCACCGCCAGAGCGGCGACGGTCGCGCCGCCCGCGCTCAACGACCGCCACGCCCTCTGCCACACGCTGTTCACTTGGGCTCCTTCCGGGCAACCGTCCACGTCTCGAGAGAAATGCTGATCTTGAGCAGGCGGTCGGCCTTCTCACGCTCGTCACCCTGCCGGACCTGCACCCGGGAGATCGCCGCGACCTCGGGCGTGCGCTCAAGGTCAGCCAGGACCGCGTCGAACTTCTCCGGGGTGGTGCTGAAGGTCAATTCCTTCATCACCCGGTCGACACGCTGCCCGGTGCCCAGGTACTTCGTCAGGGGGCCATTGCCCATGGGGGTGGTGCGCGATGTGCTCGCCACGTTGTCGACGCCGTGCTTGTTGAGGACGCTGTCCACGGCGGAGTTGAACTCGCTCGGCCGGGACTGCGGGTCCCCCGGCAGGGACACCTCCCCGAACTGACGCACGCCGCGGGAGACCGCCTCGCTCGCCGTCTTGAACTTCCCGCCGCTGCGCGCGTACTCCTCCAGGGCCGACTCCGCCGACTCGCTCTTCCCGCCATCGCGGTTGATGCTGTCAACGCCCCGCTCGACGACCGCAAAGTAGAGCGCCGCGAACGCGCCGGCCCCCAACGCGAACTTGATCACAAAGGGGGTTGCCTGCCAGCGCTGTGCCAGTGGTGAGCTCACTTCTTCTCCCCCCCTTCGCCGGCCTTCTGCATCCGATCCTTGAGCTTGGTCACCTCGTCCTCCAGACGCTGCTTCACCGTGGGGTCGATCCCCGAGTTCCTCTGCAGGAACGATCGGCGGGTCGACCAGCCCTTCATCGCGGTGCTCCGGTCCATCGCGTTGATCTCCGCGTCCGTGAGGGCCGGCGGCGCCTCCGCCGAAGGAGCAGAAGCCCCCCGGCGTGACGTGTCGACCGTGTCCGAACCGGAAGACGCACGCCCGGACCCCCTCGACCCGGCCGGGGCCGCCCGCTTCGCACCCACGGGCATGGCAGTGTTGGACGCGCCGTCCCCGTGCAGCCGTGCCGCGAGGTTCTTGGCCGCAAAGTCCTCAACCGGTTTCACCGGCATGTGCACCTGGGAGGTGTCCACCTGCGCCGACAGGTCGAACTCCGCCCCCCCGCCCGCCTTGCTCTCGTTGCGGTTCTGTTTGATGCTGCGGAAGACCTTGGTCGCCCCCAGGTTCCTCTCCAGCTCATTCACGAGCTCACGGGACTTCGCCACTCCCCGCAGCGTGACGCCCTGCTCGACAGAAACACGCGCGTCCTCGATCGTCACGCCCACGGGGGCTGCCCCCGCGATGTCCGCCAGCACCTTCGTCATCGGCCACCGGGCAACCTCGATCTGCTCGTACGCCGCCGCCCGAAGGCCCAGGTCCTTGGTCTTGCTCTTCGCCTCCTCCAACTGCCCGGCCTTCCCCGTCGAGATCTCCGCCCGCTGACGCGCCAGGGCCCACGGGCCGGCGACCAGGACAAGGGCGGCCGCCGTGCCGATCGTCCACGCCACCGCCGGGCGGCTTATCCACGAGGCGATGCGGACCGGCGCGGGCACCCGCTCCCGCGGCGCAACGGCGTGCATGGACGCAAGGGGCGCGATGCCGGAGGGCGCATCGAGCGCCACCATGGCGGCGCCCAGAGCTATGCCGTACTCGGTAAGCCACGCCTCATCCACGCGGGCACCCTGCACCCGCCCACGCAGGTCGTCCAGCCCGCCCGCGATGTGGATCACCTCGCCCGCCGACACGTCCAGGCCCAGCGCCCCCGCCGCCGTGCCCGCGTCATGCACCACCTGCGAGACGGCCGCGTTCCACGCCGCCGTGTCCTCACCGTCCTCCACCACCACGCGTGCGACGGTCGCCGCCTCGCCGGTCACCAGGACGCAGACCGCGTTCTGTTCCGGCCGGGCCGTGTAGGCAAGGGCCGCAGTCCCCCGCAGGGCCGCCAGCGCAGCAGGCGGCGTCGTCCACCGCTCTTCAGCCTTCTCGGTCAGCCTCGCACCACCCTCGCCCCGCACCCAGGCCGTCAGCAGCACCGCCCGCACACCGGGCCTGGCCTCACGGTGCCCAGGCAGAAGCCCCCCCGCACGCCGGTGGGCGGGGACGTCCGACAAGAGTTCCCCCTCGGCCAGCAGGCTCGCCGCGGCCAGCATGCCCGCCGCATCACCGCTCGGAACGCTCGCCGCCCGGGCCGTGCAGGCGTCGGCCGGGGCGACGCGGACCACCGAAGCAACCTTCAGCCGCTCGCACAGGGCGCCCACCCCGGTCTTGTCGCCCGCGCTGAACTTCCGCGCCTCCACGACGTGGACCGCCCCCGATGGGCCCGCGGCCCGCGCGACCACGACCGACACGCGGCTCCCCACCGCGTCCACGGCCGCGACGAGCTTCCCTGAGACCTTGGGACTCACCGGCTTCACACTGCTCATCGCACCCGCACCTCCTTCTTCACGGCGGGGAGCGTCGACGCGTCCAGCACCGCAGAAACCTCCACCTCCAGGCCCGTCCGCTCGTCGCGCCCCTTCGAGTGTACAACATACACGCTGGACCGTGTGGTGAGGAGCTCCGCGATGTCCGCGAGCGTCTGCCGGCTCATGCCATCGACGTCCAGCAGGTCCGCCACGCTGGTGAAGCCGTTGCTCCGCCCGGACCGCTCGGCGATGATGGCGTCCGCCAGGCTCGGGTCTATCTCCGCAAGGTACTCCATGGTCTTGGCGTCGCAGGTATTGACATTGAGGCGGCCGGGCACGAACGTCGCGAGCTCGGCCGGCCCCATGCTGCACTCGTCCAGCACCTTGCCGAGCTGCTCGGTGGTGAGCGCCTGCACACGGGCCGCGTTCCGCTGCTCCTGCTGGCTCTTGCCCTGGTTGCGGGCGGCCTGCCGGTTGAGATTCCCCAGCGGGAAACGCACGAAGTCGGTCTGGCGGATGCCCGGCACGTTGTCGACGCTGTCCCGCACGGCCTGCGCCTGGGGCTGGGTGACCTGCAGACGCGTCACGATCTCGTTGACGCTCGCCACCGTCAGGTCCAGCCGCTTCTGGCCCGAAAGGGCCAGCGGGCTCTCGGCGCTGTAGGCCGTCATGATGCCGGACCAGCCGCGGTCCAGGATGCCGTCCTGATTGTCCGGCGGCCAGGACGCGTTCCCGTCGTCCTCGTTGGGGTCCAGGATGCCGTTGAGGTTCCAGTCCTCCCCCCGCACGTCCTTCGCATCCACCCCCGCCACAAGCTCGAGCTCGGCAATGGACCGCATCACGTCGTTGCGGGGCTCCACGGGGTACGCAAGACCCTTGTAGTACCCGATCTCCGCGCCCAGCTCCCGCGTGTCATCGTCCGCGTCGATCCAATCCAGCACGCTGTCCGCCACGTCCTCCGTCATGAACGGCTCGACGGCCAGCAGTTGCTCCTTGGTCATGCGGTTGATGTTGATCTTGGCCGCCGCGTCCTCAGGACCGGCCACCTCGCGCCCGTCCTGCAGAGAACGCACCCGCCAGGTTGCCCCGTCGAGTTCCCCGTCGGCCACCTGCGACATCGCCTCCAGCCGGGCGAATGCGTCGCCGTCGTCCCCCCGGTCCACCTCCGCCTCGAGGCGCGCCAGGGCAGCCTCCACGCCCGCCCGCGCTGCCCACTCCGCGCGAACACGGGCTACCGCCTCACGCCCGCTCCCGGCCTGACCGAACGCCGAAGCCTGCACCATCGCCAGCGCGAGGGCGGCAAACACCAGCACGCCGAACACCAGCAGCGTGGCAAAGCCGCCCCGGCGACGCCGGCCCCCCGCAGAACTCCGGGAGCGGTACCTCACTGGCCACCTCCCCCGCCGCCGCTCCCGCTGCTGGAGCTCGACGAACCGGAACTGCTGCCCGAACTGCCCTCCTCCGACCGGGGCGCCAGGGGCACCCGATCGATCGCGACCACCCGGCGCGCCGTGGCCGTGGACTTGCCGTCGTCGCTGCTCGCCGTGACCACCACCCGGACCGCGTGCGGCATGCCGTCGCCGTCGCTGTCCCACGACTCCTTCCACGCGGAACCGTCGTACGCCTCCAGCGACAGCGTCTGCACGCGCGAGATGATGGGAGAGGCGATCCCGCCGCCATCCACGATCCCGTCGAGCGCCACGTCCGCCCGGCGCCACAGCGTCGGCACGCCGCCATCGTCCTTCACCCGGTACTGGAGCTCCTGGTCCGCCCCCTCCGCGGCGCCGGTGATCTCACTCAGCCCCCGGACCGGGCGCGTCGACCGCACCAGCAGGAGCAGCTCGTCGCGGGCCTGCTTGGGCCCGCCGGAGCTGGTCACCTGCACCTTGCTCACAGACAGGTTCATATCCCGCGTCACGGCGGCAAGGTCCAGCGCGATCCTGGCCGCCGCGTCGCTCGCTCGGGAAAACGCCTGACGGTGGGACACCGCCGCGGTGCGGGACCGCACCAGCTGGCCGATCGCCGCCGAAGCCGCCGCCGCGAGCATCGCGACGATCACGATGCCCACCACGAGCTCCACCAGCGTGAACGCGGGGCGACGCAGCGGACGGGTTTGGAAAGAGCGGGTCGTCATTGCCTGACCACGTTCTCCTCGGGCTTGCGATCCGGGTCCGGCTCATCGCCCAGGCGGGGAGCGACCTTGGTCTGCACGCTCTCGGTGAACTGCCTCCCCGCGTCCACCCAGCGGACGGTCGCCGTCACCGTGTAGGCCTCGCCCGCGGACCTTGAATCAAACTCCAGCTCGTACGAGTATTCCTGAAAGGGCGCGTCGCACCGCCCCTCCAGGCCGAACCGCTGCGCGTACTGATCCGGGCCCCGCGCAACCACCAGGTTCAGCTGCTCGTCCAGCAGCATCGCCGCGACCTCCATCTGCTCGCCCCGGCGCTGGGCCGAAAGGGCGCTGCTGATCATGCCGACAACCGCCGCCAGCGAAACCCCCAGCAGCACCGCGGCAACCAGCGCGTCCACCAGCACGAAGCCGCCCCCGCGGGACGGCCGCAGCGCGTTCACCACGCCTCACGCTCCTTCCCCGCCGCGTCCAGGTCCACCGAGGACGTGCCCGTGCCTGCCAGCCCCTTCCCGTGCAGGTCCCCCACCACCACCTGGGCCTGCCCCGCCGTGCCCGCCATCTCCACGCTGCAGGCGTTGCCCCCCTTGCTGTCCGTCAGCACCAGCCGCAGCGCAGGGCGCGGCATGAACTGATCGAGCACCACCTGGAACGCCCCGGGGTCGATCTCGGCCCCGTCCACCTCCACCGAGTTGATGCGCACGCTGCCCAGTGGCGCCTCCGGCAGCATCATGTCGGAAACCCACACCTCCCGCGCCAGGGGGTCACGGTTGCGCACCAGGATCTGGAGGCGTCCGTCGTCCTGCTCGTAGGAGAGCGCGATCGCCTGCGCCACCGCAGCGTCCCGGCGCGCGAGCGCGGTAAGCACCTGCGCCACCTCGTCCGCCTTGGCCGCGACCTGCCGGCCCTCGCCGCCGAACAGGCGGGGGAGCGTGAGCGCAGCGACCACCCCGAGGATGACGGTCACGACGATGACCTCGATGATGGTCATCGCGTGCCTGGCCGGGGATGTTCGCTGCACACCGGGCACCAGGGACCTACTTCTTTCCGTTGATGATGTCCGCGTTCTCGTCCTCGCCGCCGGGCTGGCCGTCAGCGCCGAACGTCACGATGTCAAAGTCGGCGTTGAACTCCGGCGGAATCCGCAGGATGAACTGCCGGCCCCACGGGTCCTGCAGCGCCTCCTGGTTGTCCACGTACGGCCCCTTCCACTTCCCCTCCTCCACGTTGCCGGGACGCTCCCAGAGCACGTCGATGGAAGCGCCCGCCTCCGGCATGCCGCAGTCCAGCATGTACGACTTCATGGCGCTCGCCAGCGAGTTCGCGTTCGACTTGGCGACCGCCGACCGGCTCTGCCCGATCCTGCTCAGGAACCGCGGCGCAATCACCGCCGCCAGCACGCCCAGGATCACCACGATGACGATCACCTCGATGATCGTGAACGCCCGCCAGATGTTCTTCCTCTGATTCATGACACACCTCTCAGGAGTGGAAAGTCCGAACCGGTCTACCCCGACATCGCCGCATCCTGCGCGGCCTGCAGGGCCATCAGGATCGCGAGCACAACAAAGCCCACCACGCTCGCCAGGCACACGACCAGGATCGGCGGGAGAGCCGCGGTAAATACCTTGACACTGCTCTCGGTCTTGTCCTCAAACGCGTCGGCCGCCTGCAGCAGCAGCTCGTCCAGGCGGCCGCTGCGCTCACCCAGGTTCACGATCTGCACCAGCATCGGCGGGAAGTAGCCGCTCTCCTCCATCGGCTGCGCAATCGTCTTGCCGGCCGAGACCTGCTCGATGACGTGGTCGATCACCGCCTCCATCGCCCGGTTCCCCAGCGTCCCGCTGGTCACCCGCAGGCCGGACACCACCGGGATGCCCGAGTTCACCAGCGTGGCCAGCGTCCGCGTGAACCGCGCGACCGCCACATCGCGCACCAGGTTGCCCACCAGCGGCAGGCGCAGCACGAACGTGTCGAATGAGAGCCGGCCCTTGGGGGAGCGGTAGTACGCCGAGAACAGCAGCACCGCACCCCCGATGACCCCCACAATGAGCCACCAGTACGACCCGAAGAAGTGGGCGAAGCCCTGCACGACACGGGTCGGCCACGGCAGCACCGCCGCCTGCGCCCCCACCTGCGCCAGAATCTTGGGCACGATCACCGTGGTCACGATGATCACCGCGACCACCACAAGCCCCGCCAGGATCATCGGGTACATCGTCGCCGACAGCAGCGTGCGCCGGAGCTTGACGTCGCGGTCCAGCAGCGTCGCCGCATGCCCAAGCACCTCACCCAGCTTGCCCGACGCCTCGCCCGCGCGCGTGAGGTTCACCGTGAGCTCCGTGAACGGGGGCATCCAACCCGCGAACGCGTCCGACAGCGGCCTGCCCGCCTCCACCTGCTCGATGAGCGAGTTGAGCACCCTCCGGTGCGACTCCTTGCGCCCCTGACGCGCGATCGTGCGCAGCGCCTGCACCAGCGGCAGCCCCGCCTTGAGCGCGACCGACAGCTCGCGGACCATCATGGCCAGGTCCGCCCGCTTCATCCACGCGCTCCCGACCCTCTGCACCGCCGGCTGGTGCTGGGCCCGCACGGCGGCCCGGACGGGCGCACGGTGCTGCACCTCCTCAAGACTCGCGGGGGTTTCGCCGCGCCGCAGCAGCTCACGCAGCGCGTCCGCACGGTCCGGCGCTTCGATGACGCCGCCGCCCGCACCCACCGACTTGTAGGAGAACGTTGGCATGGCCTACCGCTGCCCCCCCGTCGCCGGAGAACCCTCACCCAGCGGAGCGCCCGCCACAGACTCGTCAGAATCCTGCGTCGCGCGCAGCACCTCCTCCACGGTCGTCATGCCCGCCGCGGCCTTCATCACACCGTCCCGCCGCATGGTGATGAACCCCGGCTGCACGTGCCGGGCCATCTCCATGGCGCTGGCCCCGGCCGCGATCGTCTGCCGCAGGCCGGGCGTGGTAAGGATCACCTCGTAGAAACCCAGCCGGCCCTTCATGCCCGCGCCGTTGCACCGGTCGCACCCGGCGCCCTTCCATCCCACCAGACCGCCCCGCGCATCGGCCCGGAACATCGCCCGCTCGGGCACCGCCAACCGGTGGGAGAGCTCCTCGCTCAGCGACACCGGCTGCCGGCACGCCTGGCAGAGCCGGCGCCCCAGGCGCTGCGCGATCACTCCCTCCAGCACGCTGCTGAGCAGGAACGGCTCCACGCCCATGTCCAGCAGCCGCCCCGGCGCAGTGATGGCGTTGTTGGTGTGCAGCGTGCTGAACACCAGGTGGCCGGTGAGGGCGGCCCGGACGCTGATCTCGGCCGTGTCGCCGTCGCGCACCTCGCCCACCATGATGACATCCGGGTCCTGGCGCAGGATGCTGCGCAGGCCGTCCGCGAACGTCACACCGCGTTTGGGGTTCACCGGGATCTGGTTGACGCCCGTCAGCTCGTACTCCACCGGGTCCTCGATCGTGATGATCTTGAGGCCGGGGTCGTACAGCCGCGTGAGCGCCGCGTACAGCGTCGTCGTCTTGCCGCTCCCGGTAGGGCCCGTCACCAGCACCATCCCGTGCGGCAGGTCGATCAGCATCTGCATGCTGGCGCGGTCCTCCGCGCGCATCCCCAGCGTCTCCAGGTCGAGCGTGATCGCCTCCTTGTCCAGGATGCGCATGACAACGCTCTCACCGTAGATCGTCGGCACGGTGCTCACGCGGATGTCGATCTTCCGCCCCTCGAACCGCAGGGAAATGTGCCCGTCCTGCGGCGCGTACCGCTCGGCGATGTTCATCCCCGCCATGATCTTGATGCGGCTGGTGATCGCCGGCTGCAGCTGCTTGGGCGGGCTGTCCTGCTCCACCAGCACGCCATCCACGCGGTACTTGACCGCGAGCTTCTTCTCAAACGGCTCCACGTGCACGTCGCTGGCCCGCGTCCGCACCGCCTCCAGGATCAGCAGGTTCACCAGGTTGATCAGGCTCGGCTGCTCGGCCATCCGGTGGAGGTCGTCCGCCTCGATCGCCTCCAGGTTGGCCGTCAGCTCGTCGTCGTCCTGCGCCCCCCCCAGGCGTGCAGCCATCTGCGACGCCGTGGTGCCGTACCCCTCTCGCAGCAGGTCACGGAACACGTCCTCGGCAACCCTCACCCGCGTGACGGGGCGACCCGACGCAACCCCCACCTCGTCGGCCGCCGCCACGTCCGACGGGTCCACCATCGCGACCAGCAGCCGCTTCCCCTCGAAACCGAACGGGACGACCCGCCTCCGGATCGCCTGCTGGGCAGACACCATCGCCGCCGCCTTGGGGTCCACCTCCGGGCGTTCGGTCAGTTCGCGGACCCCGCGCAGCACCGACGCCCCGACGCCAGCGGACGGAGCCTGAGCGAACTCTCCAACAGGTGACGCCAGCGGCGATCCTCCCTGAGACAGGTGGGACGGTGGGGACATCGTGAACGCATGCTCCTTGCTGTCTGTCCAACTCCAGCCGCACATGGTGAACGCACGCGGGCCCGCACGCTTGCGGGCCCGCACGCAACTTCCGTCATTCGTCCTCGTCGTCGGGCCCGGCACCGAACATGTCCCCGAACATGTCCATGCTCCCGGGCTTCTTCTTGGGCAACTTTTCCTTCTGCTGCGGGCTCAGCACCTCGTCGAGCCGCTTGCTGATCCGGTCCTCCAGCGCCTTGCGGGCCTCACGGGCCTCCTTCACGTTCGCGCCCTTCTTGTCGCCCTCCTGCTGGCCGAACCGCTTCATCATCGAGCCGAACATGCCGCCCGACTCGTCCTCCTCGGCAACGATCGCCTGGGTCCACGAAGCATTGAGAGGCTTGGACTCCTTGGTCCACTGGTCCTGCAGCTGGGAAACCGTCTCCTTCTGCTGGGTGTCCAGGCCGTCGAGCTTGGCCGCGGCCTCCAGCTTCTCCTGCACGTAGACCTTCTTGTAGACACGCGGGAACGCCCGCTCGTTGAACATCGTTTCGAACTTCGCCTTCTGCTCATCGCTGAGCATCGCCATCACGCGCCCCGAGAAGTCCTTGTTGATGTCCCGGACCTGCTTCGACACAGCCCCGAGCTCCTCCATCGCCTTCATGGGGCCCTGCATGCCGCCGTTGTCGGCGTCCTTCTTCATGTCATCCTCGATGCTCTTTGCCCTGGCCTCCCAGTCGCGGAGCTGCGTATCCATCGCCGTCTCGTACTGCGACAGCAGGTCCTTGAACTCCGGTGTGTCGAGCCCCGTGCCCGTGCGGCTGAGGACGCTGACCACGTCCACCGCGCCGCCCGAGTAGAACTGGAAGCGAAGGTGCAGGTCACGCCGGCGGTGACGCTCAACGTCCCCCCACTTCTCCATCTGCTTCGGGGTAAGCAGGGCCTTGATGTCGGAAGAGAACCCCTCTTCCAGCTTCTTGAACTCGTCCCGGAACTTCATCCCCTCGCCCTGCAGCTTCTTCTGCATGCCCATCCAGTCGCCGGAGTCCTTCGCCTCCTCCATGATGCTCTCGATCTTGGAGTCGCGGGATTCGCGGGCCGTTTTGAGCTGCTCCCGATAGCCCGTAAGGAGATCGGTGGCCGCCTCCTTCTGGGTGTCGTCCATCCCCAGCATCTTGGCGTACTCCTCCAGGCTCCGCTTCGAAACCGGGCTGGTGCCGATGTCGAACTGGCCCATCATGCCCCGCTGAGCGCTCGCTTCCTGGGCAACGCCGGCGATACCGACAACCAACGCCACGGATACCAGCGCAGCCCGCACGCCACGCTGCACAATCCCACTGATGCACTTCATGGTCAACACTCCCGCGAAACGCTTCCCTGAAACTGGTGACGCCCACCGCCGTGCCAAAGCAGGCAGGGGCGTACCAACCGGACACCGCACATCCTACGGCGGAAGCCACGGAGCGTTACCGGCGTGCCCTCCGACCCCCGCCCGCCCGGCAGGGCCGCCCGCACCCCGCGCGGCTCAGTCCTCTTCACCCTCACCATCCGCAGCGCCGCCGGGCCCGCCGATCCGGATGCGGAACCCGCCGGGGCCATCCTCGGACGGCTTCTTGGGCGGGAGCTTCTCACGCTGCGTCGGCGTCAGCAACTCGTCCAGGCGCTTCGCGACACGCGAGTCAAGCTCCTTCCGATCCGCCCGCGCCTTCTTGACATCCTCTTTCTGGCCACCGCCGGACCACTTGTTCATCTCCATCAGCATCGAGCCCCCAGCGTCCTCCTCGGCCTTGTTGATCGCCTTGGACCACGACTCGTTCAATGGGCCGGCGTCCTTCTGGTACTGCGACAGCAGGTTGGCGACCGCCTCCTTCTGCGCGGTGTCGAGATCCGGCATGGTCGCCGCCGCCTTCAGGCACTGCTCCGTGTATGTCTCCTTGTAGACATCCGGGAACGACCGGCGGTTGAACTCCGCTTCGAACGCCCCCCGGTGCTCGCCGTCCATGAGCCCGCCCATGCGCTTGACGTAGTCCCTGTTCAGATCGCGGATCGTCTTTGAACTCTCACCCATCTTCTTCATCTGCTCCTGCTGCGCCGCAAAGTCAAAGGCGTCCGCCTTGCCGCCCTCCTTCGCCGCGTCCCCCATCTTCCGCTCATTCTCCTGCAGGCGCCGGTCCATCTCGACCTCGTACTGCTCCATGAGCGCCGAGAATTCCGGCGTGCCCGGGTCCGCGCCCATCTTCGCGACCATGGACAGGAGGTCCACGCCCGCTCCGCTGTAGAAGCCCATGCGCAGCCCGTTCTCCCGACGCCGATGGCGTTCCACCGCCGGCCACCTGTCCGCCTGCTTGTCGGTCAGCAGGGCCTTGAGGTCCGCCATGAACGTTTCTTCCAGCTTGGCGGACGCTTCCGAGAACCTGCCGGACTGCTCCTGCATCTCCTTGATGGACGCCTGGAAGTCCCCCGACTCCTGCATGTTCTCGCTTATGGACTGCATCTTCGCGTCGTTCTCATCCTTCGCCGTCTTGAACGCAGCCCGGTAGCCGTCGAACAACTCCGTCGCGCTCTGCACCTGGTCTTCCGAAAGGCCCAGGAGCTTGCCGTAGTCCTTGAACGACGAACGGCCGATCGCCGACATCGACCCCCGCCCGCTCGAAGTCGACATCGCGATCCGCACCTGGGCCAGGGCCGGCGATACCGGCAACGCCACCCCCCCCGCGACCGCCACGCCCACCGCCAGCCCCGCCAAAGTGCGCAACAACGCGTTCTTCATCGATCGCTCCTCGCGGCAAGGGGCCGCTGGTCTGCCAATGCACACAGGGGCGGGAACCGCTCCCCGCCCCTGCTGAACAACCATAGAGATGCGCGATCAGGCCCCGTCCGGCGAATTCGCCCGACTTCCCCCACCCCCGCCCCCGCGCCGGCGGGGCTGGTCCTGCTGCTCAGGCTCCGGGAGCCGGGCCGCCTGGTCCTCGCTGAGGATCTTCTTCAGGTCGGCCATGAACTTGTCGTCGAGTTCCCGCCGTTCCTGGCGGAGAGCCCGCTGGGCGTCCGGCTGATTGCCGCCACCCTGACCGCCGTTCCCGCCCCTGGGGCCGTTGCCCCCGCCCCTCTGGCCGAACCCGCCCAGGGCGCCGGCGATGGAGAAGTTCTTCTCCATGTCGAGCGCAGCCTGCTCCATCCGCGGGTGCAGCTCCACCATCTTCGCGTCGTACCGGTCGCGCAGGTCCGCCACCCCAAGCCGCTGATCAGTCGAGAGGTCGTCGAACCCCTCCGCCGCCGCCAGAGCCCGCCCCGCCTGCGTCTGCCGGTAAACCTCCGGGAACGACGCCTCGTGGAACGCCTTGTCGAACTGGCCCCGCGGGCCATCAGGAAGCGCAGCCTCCACCTGCTTCGCGTACCGGTTGTTCACGTCCCGCACCTTCTCGCTCGCCGCCCTCCTGGCCTCCAGGCGTTTGGTCAGGTCCTGCCGCTTCTCGGGGTCGAAGAACTGGCTGGGATCAAAGCTGTTCATCGCGTCATTGGTGACGCGGTCGCGTTCCGCGATCTCCCGGTCCACGTCAAGCTCGTACTGCTCCAGGATCGGCTTGACCTGGTCCCTGTCCTTCTCCACAAGGTCCAGCTGGTTGACCAGCACAAGCACGTCGACGCGCTCGCCGGAAAGCAGCCCCTGGCGCAGCGACTGGGCACGCACCACCTGGCGACGCGCACTTTCCCACCCCGCGCCCTGCTCCTTCGTGAGCACGGCCTGGATGTCGTTCATGAGCCCGGTGTCGATCTTCTCCCTCTCAGCCCGCCACTTCTTCTGATCTTCCCCGACCTTCTTCCACGCGTCCTGCGCGGCCTCAGGCCCCTCGTCCCGCATGGCCTCCATCGCGCTCTGCCTGCCCTTGCGAATCTCCTCGGCGATGCGGTCCGCCTCGCCCTGGTAGCCGTCCATCAGGGAATGCACCGCGTCCTGCTGGTCCTTGCTCAGGGCCAGCTGGTGCATGGCGGTCTCCAGGTCCCGCGGGTTGATCGCGGGCTTCTCGAGCGCATTGCGGAACATCCCTCCGCCCATGCCGCCCGGGCCTCCCCCCCCGCCCTGCCCCCGATCACGGGCACGCTGCCCAGGCTGCCGGCCGCCCCCCGGCTGCTGCTGTCCCTGCGCCCACACGGTCCCGGCGACCAAACACACGACCGCCGCCCCCGCCACAAACCTCCATGAACGCGAATTCAACATTGCAACGCTCCTTGCGCACGTGCTCATCGCCAGCGCCCAGCCCAATCCCCAAACCAGGCTCCAGGCCAAGCGCACCAAAACCGTCGGGCAGAACGCCCCGCTATGCCGACTTATTGCCTCACCCCCCTCCCCAGTTACCCTCCCCACGCCCCGTGCCCCCGCATGGCACCACGATCGTGGGGCCGCACAAACTACGTATGCAGGTACCCACCGGTCGGCTCACCCACCCGGTAGATCGCGAGCGTGTTGCTGGCCTTCGCCTGCGCGAGCGGACGCCCGGCGACGAGCACCACGTAATCGCCCCGGCGCGAAATACTCCTGGCCCGAAGGTGCGCGTCCACCGCCACGTTCCAGTCGTTGAGAGTGCCCTGCCCCGGCGGCTTCGCACACACCGGCAACACGCCGCGCAACAGGGCCATCCGCCGGGTCTGCTGCGGGTCGCTGGAGAAAGCCACGATCGGAACGTGGAAACGGTTCTGCGACAGGTACCTCGCCGTCCCGCCACGCTCGCTCCAGCACACCACCGCACTCGCGTCCAGTTCCTGAGCAATGCCCGCGGCGGCCTCCGCCAACGCCGCCGTCGTCCGGTGGGACTCATCAAAGAAAAGCGGTGGGGTCAGTTCCAGGTGCGCGTCCTTGAGCCGCTCCTCCGCCGCGGCGATGATCCGCGCCATGGTCTCCACCACCAGCACCGGGTGCTTGCCCACCGCCGTCTCGCCGCTCAGCATGACCGCGTCGGCACCATCAAAGACGGCGTTGGCGACATCGCTCGCCTCCGCCCGGGTCGGCGTGGCATTCTCGATCATCGTCTCCAGCATCTGCGTCGCGACGATGCACGGCTTCCCCCGCACTCGGCAGGCCGCCACGATCTGCTTCTGCACGACCGGCACCTTCGCGATGTCCATCTCAACGCCCAGGTCCCCGCGCGCAACCATGACCGCGTCCGCAGCCTCCACGATCGACTCGAGGTTCTTGACAGCCTGCGGCATCTCGATCTTCGCGATGACCGGGATCCAGACGCCGTACACCGCCTCCCGGTCGGGCTTGACCGAGGGGCACATCTGCGCAAGCCTCGACTTGAGCTCGTGCACCTCATCAGCTGTGCGCACGAAAGAAAGGGCGAGGTAGTCCATGTCGTTGCGGACCGCCCACGCCACGCACTCCCAGTCCCTTTCCGTGATGGCGGACGCGGAGAGCTCGCTCTGTGGAACGTTGATCCCCTTGCCGGAGCTCACCAACCCCCCCACCACGACGCGGCAGCGCAGCTCGCCCTTCTCCCGGTCCTGGTCGACAGCCAGCATCCGTATCGCGCCGTCATTGACAAGAAGCTTGTGGCCCGGCTGCACCTCCCGCACCAGGGGCTGGTACGTGACAGGCAGCACAAGCTGCGGCGCCCCGCCCGGTGAGTCAGCCCTGTAGACCGCCTCGGTGATGCCCGCCTTGAACACCACGTCCTCGCCGGCCTTGACCTCCACCAGGCCGCCGCCCGACGGGCTGGGCCTGCCCAGCCCCGCGGGCACCTTCCCCACGCGGATCTTGGGCCCCTGCAGGTCGCCCATGCACGCGACCTCCACGCCCATGTCGCGCGCCACGCTCCGCACGGTGTCCAGCCTCTTCTGGTGCATGGCGAACTCGCCGTGCGAGAAGTTGAACCGGAACACGCCCACGCCCGCGCCGATCAGCTTCCGCACCGAGTCCGGCGACTCGGAGGCGGGACCGATCGTCGCGACAATCGTGGCAAGAAAGTCCGGGGCCTCTGTGTCGGTGGAGGGCGTGTGCATGAGGGTGGTACCGTCTCGATCGGCGTTTGGGGCGCGGAAAGGCTGTTACCCGCCATTGTCGGCGATATCGATCACCTTCTGGTAATTCTCCCGGAAGAACGTGTAGTAGGACACCTCAAGCCGGGCCATCCGGGCGGGGTCCCGCCACTGCTCCCGGATCGCGCGGAAGTTCGCGGCGTTGAACGCGAGCGCCCCCCCGTCATGCACGGGAGTCTCTGGCCACGCATAGAAAAGCTCCTCCATCCGCGCAAGACGATCCCCGGGGTACGCCGGATCACGCCGCGCCGCAAGAATCACCCGCCACGCCTCCCGCTGCAGGTGGCTGTTGTCAATGCTGAACGCCCCCATCATCGGGCCGATCGCTGACCGCCAGTTCGCCGGCCTGTGGGCCGCCGCGATCGAGAACGGGTCGACCTGGTCTACAAAGTGCGACCCGAACGCGCGGATGATGTCCTGCCGCACAGGCATCCGACGAAGCTCGTACATGCGCGGACCCATCGTCCGCCCGGCCTCGTCCTTGGGGTTCTCCACGTGCCCCGGGTCCCGCTGGCTGCGCAGCTGCCACAGAAGCTGCCCCTCCTCAGAGAGGCAGAACTCGACAAACCGCTTCGCAAGCTCCGGGTCAGGCCCCCCCCGCAGGATGGAGGCGGGGTCCGCGTCGATGTACGTCGCCCCCTCCGGGTCCACGTAACCCAGGCGAGCATTCCTCACGTCCGCGCCGCTGACCGCCTGCGCCTGGCCGCGCCCGTAGAAGTCAATGGCGAGCCCCGCCGCGCCCTCCCCGGCCGAGATGTCGATGGGCGGCCGTGTCGCGCTGGGGGCGAAAGAACGTGCGTTCGCCGTCATCTCCCGCAGCGTCCGCCACCCCTCCTGGAACGCAACCTCCACCCGCGCCAACTCCGCTCCGGACAGCGACCGCTCCCACGGGGTCTTGTCCGCCCGCTCCTTGTCGAACGCCGCCGCCAGCGCGCCCCGCCACCCCTCGTCGGCCGCACGGTTCCAGAGCGCCGCGTTGAGCACCTCGTCCATCGCCGTGGTGATGGAGCCGCTCTGCCTCGGATCGGCCAGGATCACCAGACCCGCAAGCCGGCCGTCGGTGAGGTCCGCGAACCCCCTGGGCTCGGGCACTCCCGTCCGCGCCAGGAGCTCCCGGTTGAACACGATGCCGAACGACGAGAGGGCCGTCCCGATCCAGTACTGCTGCGGGTCGTACAGCTGCCCCGCCCCGATGGCGTTGTTCACCCTGCCCGCGGAGTCGCGCCCGAACCACCCGGCAAGCTCATCGTCCGTGAAACCCGCCGGCGCGCTCATCGGCAGCGACACCTCCTTGTCCGCGCCCGCCGGCGTGACCCGCACCCCGGCCTTCAGCCGCCCATGATCAAACGAGCCCCCGCCGAACATGACGTCGAACGAAATCGTCCCGGGCGCAGCGGTCGGGTTCTTCGGATCGCTGAAGTCGAACTTGCCCGCCTTCGCCGACGCCGTGAACTGCGCCTCGAGCACCTTGACCAGCTCGCTCGTGCCGGCGCCCGGGCTCCGCCAATCCACAAACGCCTCCCCGTGGTACCTCCCCCGGTACCACCGAGAGAACGCCTCACCGAACTCCAGGCGGATCTGCGGCACGTGCGGCGTGATGACCACCACGCTCCGGGCGTGCGCCGGCGCCGCCTGCGTGGGCCCCATCAGCCTGAGCGCAAGCGGAATACCCAGCACAACCGCCAGCGCGCCGAAGACAACCGCCTTCTGAAGCATGGCGGGAGCGTAGGTGCTCCCGCCGGGCCACCCGGGCTCACGCCTGGTGCGCCAAGAGCCGGCGCAGCACCTCAGCCCTGGGTGTGTACCCCGTCCACGCGTCCACGACCTTGCCGCCCCTGATGATCGCCAGCGCGGGGATGCTGCTGACCCCGAACACGCCCGCCAGCTGCGGCTGCTCGTCCACGTTGATGAAGGCGATCGCGGCCCGCCCCGCCAGCTCGGGCGCCAGGCGTTCGAGCTCCGGCTTCAGCGCCTGGCAGGGCGGACACCACGGCGCCCAGAAGTCGACCAGCACGGGAACGGGCGACCGAATGACCGTCTGCTCAAAGGTCTCCACGGTGGGATGAAGTGTCACGGACGATGGCGTCTGCATAGGTCCCTCCTCTGTGCTAATTGCACCGGCGATTCCAGGGCATCCTCGCGATGACGTGCGCCATCGGGCACACCCCGCTGCCCCCCGCGAAGAGCAGCGCAACCCCGATGAACGCCGGCAGCCCCAGCCAGGCGCGATCCACAAACCAGGTGAGCGCGACCCCCGCCAGCAGCATGACACCGATCACAACCTGCGTCTGACGCATGACCCTCGGATCATGCGGGGAGCATGCCTGGCATGCACGGTGACCTCCGGGCGTTGACGATGTCGATGAACTCATGAAAGGCCTCCTGGCGGGCACCACGGTGCGTGACCCGCACCATGTTGGAGGCACCGGTGGTCCTTCCGGTTCCCGGGAGAAGCCGATCACGCCCAAGCACCCAACGCTCCAACCAGCGCGGAGCCGGACCGCCCGATTAGCCGTCCGCTGCTACATCGACGCCATGCCCCGGCACGTTGCGGTACAGCATCCAGTACACCAGCGGAATCACGAACAGCGTGAAAACCGTCGAAGCGATCAGCCCGAAAATGAGCGCCCACGCCAGCCCGGAGAAGATCGGGTCAATCGTGATGGGGATGGCCGAGAGCATCGCCGCGGCCACCACAAGCAGGATCGGACGCAGCCGCACCGCCCCGGCCTCGATGACCGCGTCCATGAACGGCCTCCCCCGCCGGATCGAGAGATGGATGAAGTCGACCAGGATGATCGACTGCCGAGTGACGATGCCCGAGAGCGCGATCATGCCGATCATCGCGGTCGCCGTGAAGAACACAGGGTCGGCGTACCCGCCCACCCTCCCCCCCGTCAACACCCCCAGCAGCCAGAACCCCGGCATGATCCCCACCATCGTCAGCGGGATCGATAGCATCACCACCACCGGGATCACGAACGATCCTGTCTGGGCCACCAGGATGATGTAGATCATGACCAGCGCCGCCGCAAAGGCGAGTCCCAGGTCCCGGAACACGTCAAGCGTGATCTTCCATTCACCCTCCCCGGACCACACGACGCGAGTTCCGTCGCGCGTCGCCCACGGCACGCCCCCGCCCCGGAAAAGGTGCGACCGCCCGGAGACAGGAAGGGGCGCAGACGCGTCCATCCACCCGCCCGCCGTCCTCGTCGCCCCGGCGCCCGCCCCCACGCCCTCTCGCGCCCGGTCCGCCATGACGTCGACGACAACATCCGCGGGCGGACGCCCCGCCGTCTCCGCAAAGACGTACGCGACCCGCTGCAGGTTCTTGTGGTAGATTGTCTGCGCGGCAGGGCGTGATTCCCATCGCCCCAGCTCCCCCAGGGAAACCAGCGCCCCGCCATCCCGCGAACGGACCTGGACCCGTGACAGGTCCTCCCGTGAAGAACGGTCCGCAACCGGCAGACGCACGCCGATCCTCAAGGGCTGCCGCTCCCCGGGGTCGTGCACGACCCCCGCATCAACCCCGGCGATGGCACCCCGCACAGTCGCACTAATCTCAGCGACACTCACCCCGCTCAGCGCAGCCTTCTCCTGGTCGGCAACAAACACCCACTCGTCATGCCCGGCCTCGACCGTGTCGTCCGGCTCAACGACGCCGGGCTCCACCGCGAGCCGGTCCCGCACCAGCCCCGCGGCGTCGCACAGGTCGGCATAGCCCGCATCGTCGCTCCCGTACACCTCGGCCGCGATGGTGTCGATGACCGGGGGCCCCGGCGGCAACTCGACGATCTTGAGCCGCATGCCGGCCCGCGCCGCCACCCTCGTCAACGCGTCCCGCTCGCGCAACCCCAGGGTGTGGCTCGCGGCCCCGCGCGACTTCTTCGCCACGAGGTTGACGCGGACTTCGGCCTGGTGGCCCTGGACACGCAGGTAGGAGTGCCGCACAAGACCATTGAAGTCGATGGGGGAGTAGGTGCCCACGTACGTGGTGTAGTCCGTGACCTCCGGAACGAGCGCGACCGCCCCCTCCAGTTCCCGCACCACCGCGTCCGTCCGCTCCAGCGACGTCCCCTCGTCGGCGTTGAGCTGGAGCAGCACCTCCCCCTTGTTGTCAAACGGCAGCATCTTCAGGGGCACCTGCCTGAACGCCGCCAGCATCGCCGCCGCGCCGGTCAGCACCGCCACCGCGCCCAGGAACGCCCACGCCTTCCAGCGGGAGGACAGCAGCGGCTGCAGCAGCGGCCGCAGCACACGGTACTGCCTGCTGGACCTCGCCGCCGCAAACTCGTCGTGCGCACCCTCCCCGTGCCCCCCCGCCGACCAGCTGCGCTTCCTGAGAAGGTGGAACGCCAGCCAAGGCGTGATGGTGAACGCGACCACCATCGACATCACCATGGTGACCGGAACGTTCAGGGCCATGGGGCGCATGTACGGCCCCATCATGCCCGTGATGAAGAACAAAGGCAGGAAGCTCGCGATCACCGCCAGTGTCGCGGAAATGAGCGGCGGACGGATCTCGCTCACAGCCTCCAGCGTGATCGCGCGGGTCGCACGACGGCGGAGCCCGAAGTGACGCGCGATGTTCTCCACGTCCACGATCGGGTCATCCACCAGCAAGCCCAGGGACAGGATGAGCGCAAACAGGGTCACCCGGTTGATCGTGTACCCGGCCAGCATGTTGACCGCCAGCGTCAGCCCGAACACCACCGGCACCGCGACCGCGACAACAAGCGACTCGCGCCAGCCCAGGCCGAGCGTGAGAAGCACAACCACGATCAGCACCGCCACCCACAGCCCCTCCACGAGTTCCGACACCTTCTCGTCCGCCGTCCCCCCGCTGTTGCGGGTCACCACCATGTCAATCCCGTCCGGCACCACGCCCGCCTTCAACCGCCCGGCCTCACGCAGGACTGCTTCCGCGACACGGACGGCGTTGGTCCCCTTCTTCTTCGCCACCGCGATCGTGACCGCAGGAACCGAAGCGCCAGGTTCATCCGGCCCCGCCCCGGCCCCGACCAGGGTGCCGGCGCCGTGCGCCGCGAGCCCCCGCCCCCGCGCCGGACCCCACCCGTGCCGCACATACACGCTCCGCTCCGCAGGCCCGTCCTCGACGCGCGCAACTTCCCGCAGGAACACCGGCTGGTTGCCCGACACCCCGACCACCACACCGCCCAGGTCCGCAGCATCCCGAACAACGCGCCCGGCCCGCACCTCGATCGCCCCGTCCAACTGCTCCACCTCCCCCGCGGGAGCACTCGCGTTGGCGGCCCGCAGGGCACGCTCGATGTCCAGCAGCGCCAACCCACGCCCGGCGACCGCCTCCCGGTCGATGTACGCCGTCACCGCCCGCGGAAGCCCGCCCGACACCGTGACCCGCGACGTGTCTTCCACACAGGCCAGGCGTGCCGCCACCTCCTCGGCCACCCGCCGCAGCGTGTGCTCGTCTCCCCCAGCGCCCCTGAGGGTCAGCGTCACGATGGGCACGTCGTCAATCTCAACGGGCTTGATGACCCACCCGGCCACGCCCGGTGGGATCAGCTCCTTGCTCTCTTCGACCTTCTTGAACATCCGCACCAGAGCCCGCTCACGATCCTGCCCCACATAAAAACGGACCGTGACAACCGCCGAGTCCGTGCGCGACATCGAGTAGACGTACTCAACCCCGTCAATCTGGTACAACACCCGCTCCAGGGGCGTCGTCACCAGCCGCTCGACCTCCTCGGACGACATGCCCGGCGCGTCCACAAAGATGTCGGCAAGCGGCACGACGATCTGCGGGTCCTCCTCCCGTGGCGTGATCAGCAGCGCCGCAGCCCCGACGGCCACCGAAACGACGAGCAGGATCAACGAGAGGTTCGAATGCAGGAACGTCCGGACGATGCCGTTGATCCAGCCGCCCCTCGCGTGGTCCGCCCCCGTGGTGTGCTCAGCCGGTGCGCCGGCAGGTGAGAGACTCATGATTCAGCTACCCCCCCCGCTGCCGGGCTCATCCACGACGACGCGTTCCCCGGGCTGAAGCCCGGCCAGCACCTCGACCTCATCAGAGACAACCGCGCCCAGCCGCACCGCCCGCCGCGAACGCTCTCCCCCGACCGCCACGTCCACGCACTCCACCTGCCCGACCGTGTGCACAGCGGCTACCGGGATAAGGATCTGCCGCCTCTCGCCCACCGGTATCGACAGCCGGCCGAACATGCCCGTATACACGCCCTCCGGGCACGGCCCCGTGACCTTCACCTGGAACGTCCGGCTCGCGTTCTCCGCCTCGGGAACGATCTCGCTGACCACCCCCGAGCACGCGTGGTCCAGCACGTCCACCTTCACCGACACCGTGCCCCCCACCCGCAGCCTGCGCGAGAGCGACTCCCGCACGCTCGCCACCATCTGCATGCTCGTCGGGTCCAGCATGGTCACAACCACCTGCCCCGGAGTTACCGTGTCACCCGTGTTGACGCGCTTGTCGATCACCGTGCCGTCGATCGGGGATTCAATCGTCGCAAACTCCAGGATGGAACCCGCCTCCAGCCGCGTCTGCTTCGCACGCTCCAGGGCCGCCACCGCGCCCTTCACGGCCCCCGCAGCACGGTCCACCTCGATCGCCGCCGCCGCGTTCTTGTCGAACGCCACACGGATCCGCGACTCCTCCGCCCGCGCCAGGTCCACCGCGGCCTCCGCCTGCACGACGGCCGCACCGGCCTGCGCCAGCCGGGCCTGCAGATCAGCGGCCTCCAGACGCACCAGCACCTCGCCCTTCTTCACGCGCTGACCCGCCGAGGCATTCACCTCGACCGCCCGCGATAGCAACCGCGAAGCCACGTCGATCCGGTGCGCCGGCTGGATAGTGCCCACGGCAGTCTCCTCCATGGGCACCGCCCGCAGCTGCACCTCCACCACCCTGCCGCCGCCGATCGGACGGGCGAACGCCTCCCGGGCCGCCGACGCGTCGACCTTCGGCCTGAACGCGCCCGACAGCCACATCATCAGCACCACCACGCCCGCAACAAAGCCGCCGACCGTCGCCAGGACGACCAACCACCCACGCACCCGCCCTGAATTCCAACTGACCACGCGAAACCTCCCGGGGCACACCCCCGGCTTGAGAGGCAGGCAGGCCTCCCACGGTTCCCGGCGCCACGACACTTCCCCACCCCGCGCCCGAACAACCGCCCCCGGGCGAAATCAACGACCCCGCCGCACCCCCGATGATCGGGAGGCGCTACTTGCGCGACCGCCGTCCCCGCGGATCAGCCCCCGACCCTTCCGCCGCAAGCACCCCGAGCAGCCGGGCACGCAACTCGCCCGGCATGACACCCTCCCCCAGACGCGCGCACGCCTGCTGGGCAAGGTCAAGCTCGGCAAACACCGCCCGGCACCGCTCGCACACCACCTGCTGACCGATCGGGAACCCCCGACCCCGGTCCATCGCGTCGAGCTTGGCCCGCAGCAGGTCCAGGCACACCTGCCGCTCGTACGTCGGCGCCGGCGCACCACGCGTGGGCACCGCCGCACCCTCGACGATCGCCTTCCGCAGCATCAGCCGCGCCCGATGCACCCGCGTCTTGACCGTCTGCG
This sequence comes from Phycisphaerales bacterium, assembly GCA_046350475.1. Taxonomy (GTDB): domain Bacteria; phylum Planctomycetota; class Phycisphaerae; order Phycisphaerales; family UBA1924; genus BJHL01. The sequence continues at coordinate 2,273,552 of JAXMAJ010000001.1, forward strand.
GCTTGATGTTAAGCGCCTCACCCACCTCCTCGATCGGCATCTCCAGCATCTCTTTCAGGACAAGCGGCACACGGAACGCCGCCGGCAGAGAGACGATCGCGTCACGCACCGCACGCTGCGATTCCCTCGCCACCACCGCCGCCGCCGGTGACTGCTCCCGCCCGCCCGGCACGTCAACCACCCGGCTGTCCGTGAACGGCATCAGCTGGGAGAGCGCCGGCATGCGCCTGTCAACGCCACCCTTCCGACGCATGCGCGCCTTGCACGAGCGTGCGGCGATCGCGTACAGCCACGTGCCGGGATCCGCGTCGCCCTTGAACGTGTGCCACTTGCGGAAGGCCTGCAGAAAAACCCCCTGCACCATGTCCTCCGCGTCCGCCGCGTTCCCGCACAGCCGGGACGCGAGGCTGTAGAGCCGCGGCGCATGACCCTCAACGAGCCTGGGAATCGCCTCGCCCGCCGCCATCCCGGCCCGCACCGCCCAAGAGCCCGTCTTCCGCGTTCCGCTCGTCATGCCGCGCAGGATAGCGGCCGAAGCTCCCGCTACCACGCCCGCCGCTGGTGCAGGAACGCCATCTGCTCCACATAGGGCCGGATGTGCGGGTCGCGACTGGCGGCAAACTGCCCGAAAGTGCCGTCGAAGTGCACGCGGCCCCCGTGGAGCATCACCACCCGTGGGGCGAGCCGTTCCAGCAGCTGCGTGTCGTGCGTCACGATGATGCTCGTCCGGACAACCCCCCGCCTCACCCGCGCCAGCTCCGGCTGTGCCCTGTGGGTTGTTTCCAGCAGGCCATGAATCTGGGCGCACATCTCCGGGTCCAGCCCCGCCGTCGGCTCGTCGTACAGGATCAGCACCGGGTCCATCATCAACGCCCGGGCAACCGCCACACGCTTGGCCATCCCCCCCGAAAGCGCCTCGCGGTCCCTCGCCAGCACGACATCAGGATCCAGGCCCACATCCACCAGCGCCCGGCGCGACCGCGCAAGCACCTCACCGTCCTCCATCCGCGTGACTTCACGCGGCCACAAAGCCAGGTTCTCCAGCACACTCCCCGAAAGCAGGGCGTTGCGCTGAAACACCATCGCCCAGTGCTTGCGCAGGTTGTCCAGCCCCTGGTCGTCGAGCGTGGCCAGATCGCGCAGCGGCGCATCGCCGCGCGCACCCGGCTCGACCTCGTGGTCAGCCACCAGCACCCTCCCCGAGTCCGGCCGGAAGTGCGCAGTGATGTGCTTGAGCAGCACCGTCTTGCCGCTGCCGGAACCGCCCACGATGGCGATCATCTCCCCACGGGCAACATTCAGGTCCACACCATCCAGCACCGGCTTGGATTCAAAGCCCTTGTGGAGGCCGTCGACGCACACCTCGATGGCCGCCCGGCTCTGCATGCAACCACATCGTAAGCGACCGACACCCCGCCGAATGCACAGGCCACACCCGCCGCGTCAGAAGTTCGCCTGCAACCCGATCATGCCAACAACGGCAGTGTCATCGTCAGCGTTGTACGCCGCCGTGTGATCGCCCAGGAACATCGCCGCCACTCCCGCATTCAGCGTCCACTGCCCATACCGCGTGCCGAACGGGAGCGGCACCGACGCCTTCGCACCCACCTGCGCGAAGCCAAACATCCCGTCATCACCCGACGCGTCCTCGTAGTAGTTGCTCAGGCTGAGGCCGACAGCCACGGGAAAACTGAACGCCACGGGCGTTCCATGGACGTCCGCCGTGAACCCCGGCGCCACGCCCAGCTCCAGGTACATGCCCGGCCGTGTGCCGCCACCGTCGGAACCGTCGGCGCCGGTCTCGATCCCCAGCATCGCGTACGGGTGCAGAGCCCACGCCCCCATCGCAGCCGTGTCGTCGAACGCCATCGTCAGGTCCAGCTCCTGCACCGTCTCGTACGCATCGCTCGGGCTGGTGAGCACGATGTAGTTCGCCGTCGCGCTCCAACAGCCCCGGGAATACGAAAGGCCGGCGTACACGTCGGACTCATACCAGTATTCGGTGAAGTCGCCCTGCGTCGCCGCCGCGGTCTTCTGACCGTGGAAGGAGTTCCAAGTGCCGAAGAACGCATCGAGCTTGCCGGAATCGCCGTCCATGATGCTGGCGGTGATCTTCGCCGCCGGCTGCAGGATGAGCCCCGTGTCCTCCTGGACGATGCCGTGGTAGTAATAGGCCGTGGCGTAGTCGAAGTTGAGCTGAACACTGAGCCCACCGCCCACGGCCCCCTCACCGGGAAGCGCCCCCGTGACCCCAGACGCCGCCTGATCACGAACAGCCTGACTGCTGACCGCCTGATCGCCGGCAGCCTGCCCGCAAGCGTCGTGCACGAACGCGGCGCCCGCGACCACCACCGCCAGCGGCAGTGCACCGTGGACTCGGGGGCTTCCGGAAGACGTCTGTGAGTACTTCATGGTTGGTTCCTTGGTAAGTGACTGCTCCCATTGTCGGCGATCCCGCCGTGATTGCATCCAATCCTGGAGAAAAATCCGCAGCAGGTTCGCCTCCGCGCACAGAGCGGCGAGCACGAGCAGGGCCGAAAGTGCCCTGAGCAGGATCCCGTCCACGCGCACACCTCCAGTTCGCAAGGGCCCGCGGCGCGACACCGCACCGGCTCGCGCCCACACAAACATCCGCCCCCGGGGGCCCCGAGTCGAATACGGAATCCATCAAAACCGCGGGAGCCCCGCGGCCGCGTCACGCCCGCGAATCCCCCCGCCGGCACCGTCTTTATGACTCCCTTGCGCACCCCCACGGTGTTTTGATGCGCCCTTGATCGCCGGCCAGGCAACCGCCGGCGATAGTTCGCTATCCAAGAAAGAGGTGTACACATGAACGACCCCTCATTCATCACCGTCATGCTGCTCTGCACCGCCGCAACCTTCGGCCTCATCGCCGTGTGCGCAAGGCTGCAGCCGCCCGAACCCCGCAACTCCGATGGAGGCAAGCCATGACGTGGATCTACGTAATTGGCGCCGCCGTCGCGTGCGCCCTCCTGCTGTACCTCCTGTGCGCCCTCCTCAAACCGGAGTGGTTCCAATGACCCTGAACGCCATCCTCCAACCCGCCCTCTTCCTGGCGGTCCTCCTCGCCCTGGTCAAGCCCCTGGGGTGGTTCATGGCCCGCGTCTACCAGGGCCGGCCCTGCGGCCTCGACCGCGTGCTGGGCCCGGTCGAGCGACTCATCTACCGCCTCGCGGGCATCAAGCCCGCGACCGAAATGGGCTGGAAGACGTACGCCACCGCAACCATGGTCTTCAGCACCATCGGGCTCCTCGCCGTCTACCTGCTCCAGCGCTCCCAGGCATTCCTGCCCCTCAACCCCCAGCACCTGGGGAACGTGCCCCCGGACTCCTCGTTCAACACCGCGGTGTCGTTCGTGACCAACACCAACTGGCAGGGCTACGGCGGTGAAACCACCATGTCGTACCTCACCCAGATGCTGGGACTCACGGTCCAGAACTTCGTCTCCGCCGCCACGGGAATGGCCGTGCTCGTGGCCCTCATCCGGGGCCTCGCCCGCAAGTCCTCCACCACGATCGGCAACTTCTGGGTAGACCTCACCCGCAGCACGCTGTACATCCTGCTGCCCCTGTCGCTCGTGCTCGCCGTGGTGCTGGTGGGCCAGGGCGTGGTGCAGACGTTCCGCCCCTACCAGGAAGTGTCGCTCGTGCAACCGCCCGCCTACAGCGAGCCGGTGCTGGACCAGGGCGGCAACCCGGCGCTCAACCCCGACGGTCCAGCCGCCACCAGCGCCGTCCAGGTCAGAACGCAGACCATTCCCCTGGGGCCCGCTGCCTCGCAGATCGCGATCAAGCAGCTGGGCACCAACGGTGGCGGGTTCTTCAACACAAACTCCGCCCACCCGCTGGAAAACCCCACGCCCCTCTCGAACTTCCTCCAGCTGCTCTCCATCCTCCTCATCAGCGCAGCCCTCTGCTGGACGTTCGGAGAAATGGTGGGCGACCGCCGCCAGGGCTGGGCAGTGCTGGCAGCAATGACGGTGCTCTTCGCCGTGCTCCTCGGCGCATGCTGCTGGGCGGAGCAGGCCGGCAACCCGCGCCTGAGCGCCCTGGGAGTCGACCAGGCCGCCTCCGCCCTGCAGCCCGGCGGGAACATGGAGGGCAAGGAAGCCCGCTTCGGCACCACCAGCTCCGCCCTGTGGGCCGCCGCCACCACCGCCGCCAGCAACGGCAGCGTCAACTCCATGCACGACTCCTTCACGCCCATCGGCGGCCTGGCCCCGATGTGGCTCATGCAGCTGGGCGAGGTCGTCTACGGCGGCGTAGGCAGCGGCCTCTACGGCATGCTCATGTTCGTCATCGTCGCAGTCTTCGTCGCCGGCCTCATGGTCGGCCGCACGCCCGAGTACCTGGGCAAGAAGATAGAGCCCTTCGAGATGAAAATGGCGGCCGTCGCGGTCCTGGTGCCCTGCGCCCTCGTCCTCATCGGCACCGCCGCCGCCGTCCTCTGGCCCGGCAACGCCGCCAACGCGCCAAACCCTGGCGCCCACGGCTTCAGCGAAGTCCTCTACGCCTACTCCTCCGCCTCCAATAACAACGGCTCGGCCTTCGCCGGCTACGCCGCCAACAACCCCTTCAACAACACCGCCCTGGGGCTCTGCATGTTCTTCTCCCGCTTCTGGATCATCATCCCCGTGCTGGCCGTCGCCGGCTCCCTGGCCGCCAAGAAGAACGTACCCGTCACCAGCGGAACCCTCCCCACCCACACCCCCGTCTTCACCGCCATGCTCATCTGCGTCGTCGTCATCGTCGGCGCCCTCACCTTCGTGCCCGCGCTCGCGCTGGGGCCCATCGCCGAACACCTGCAGCTGTGGTCGCCCCCCGGGAAGTGACCCGCGTCAGACGCCCCCGCGGGCCCCGCCGCCGTTCCAGGAACCAGCACCATGCACAAGCCAGCCACAACCCGCGCACTCTTCGACCCCGCGATCGTCCGCACCGCTGCCCTCGCCGCGCTCGCCAAGCTCGACCCGCGCGTGCAGCTCCGCAACCCCGTCATGTTCGTCGTCTGGGTCGTCAGCGTCCTCACCACCGGCCTGGGCATCCAGGCCCTCGCCGGCAAGGGCGAAGCCCCCGCAGGCTTCATCCTGCTCATCTCCGCATGGCTCTGGTTCACCGTGCTCTTCGCCAACTTCGCGGAAGCCATGGCCGAAGGCCGCGGCAAGGCCCAGGCCGCAAACCTCCGCAAAACCCGCCGCGACGTCGTCGCCAGAAAACTCGACGCCCCGCGCCGCGACGCACGCCAGTCCCCGCTCGCCGCGGCCGAACTCCGCAAGGGTGACCTCGTGCTCGCCGAGGCCGGCGACACCATCCCCGGCGACGGCGAAGTGATCGAGGGCGTCGCGTCCGTCAACGAGTCCGCCATCACCGGCGAGTCCGCACCCGTCATCCGAGAGTCGGGCGGCGACCGCTCCTCCGTCACCGGCGGCACGACCGTCCTCTCGGACTGGCTCATCATCCGCATCGCCGCCGACCCGGGCGAGTCCTTCCTCGACCGCATGATCGCCATGGTCGAAGGCGCCAAACGCCAGAAGACCCCCAACGAGATCGCCCTCGACATCCTCCTCGCCAAGCTCACCATCATCTTCCTGCTCGCCTGCGTCACGCTCCTCCCGTTCTCCGTCTACGCCGTCAGGGCGGCAGGCGCCGGCGCCCCCGTGACCGTCACGGTGCTCACCGCACTCCTGGTGTGCCTGATCCCCACCACCATCGGCGGCCTGCTCTCCGCGATCCGCATCGCGGGCATGGACCGCCTCGTCCAGGCCAACGTCATCGCCACCAGCGGACGCGCAGTCGAGGCCGCCGGCGACGTCGACGTGCTCCTGCTGGACAAAACCGGCACCATCACCCTCGGCAACCGCCAGGCAAGCCGCTTCATCCCGGTCGACGGCGCAAGCCTCGAACAACTCGCCGACGCCGCCCAGCTCGCCTCGCTCGCCGACGAAACCCCGGAAGGCCGCAGCATCGTCGTCCTCGCCAAGCAGCACGGCCTGCGCGAGCGCAACCTCCACGACATCGGCGCCACCTTCACGCCATTCTCCGCCCAGACACGCATGAGCGGGGTCACCCTCCACGGCCCCGACGGACACGAAGTCCGCAAGGGCGCTGCCGACGCCATCGAGGCGTACGTCACCCGCCTGGGCGGACACCCCAGCAACGACGCCCGACGAGTGGTCGACGAGGTCGCCAAACGCGGGTCCACGCCCCTGGTTGTCGCCGACAGCCGCGCGGCACGCACCCTGGGCGTCATCGAACTCAAGGACATCGTCAAGGGCGGCATCGCCGAACGCTTCGCCCAGCTGCGGCGCATGGGCATCAGGACCATCATGATCACCGGCGACAACCCCGTCACGGCTGCCGCTATCGCCGCCGAAGCCGGCGTGGACGACTTCCTGGCCCAGGCCACCCCGCAGGCAAAGCTCGAACTCATCCGCAGGAACCAGCAGGGGGGCAAGCTCGTCGCCATGACCGGCGACGGCACCAACGACGCCCCGGCCCTCGCCCAGGCCGACGTCGCCGTCGCCATGAACACCGGCACCCAGGCCGCCAAGGAAGCCGGCAACATGGTCGACCTCGACAGCAACCCCACCAAGCTGATCGAGGTCGTCCAGATCGGCAAGCAGCTGCTGATGACCCGCGGCTCCCTCACCACCTTCAGCATCGCCAACGACGTCGCCAAGTACTTCGCCATCATCCCCGTCGCCTTCGCGCCCACCTACCCGGCCCTCAACGCCCTCAACATCATGCACCTGAACCCCGCCACCGCCATCCTCTCCGCCGTCATCTTCAACGCCCTCATCATCGTCGCGCTCATCCCCCTCGCCCTCCGGGGGGTCAAGTACCGCGCCGTCGAGGCGTCCGTGCTCCTCCGCAACAACCTCCTCATCTACGGCCTGGGCGGCCTCGCCGTGCCGTTCATCGGCATCAAGGGCATCGACCTCGTCATCAGCCTGTTCGCCTGAGTGTCCCCAGAACAAAGCGAGACCCGACATGGCACGCCAGCTCCGACCAGCCCTCACCGTCTTCCTCCTCCTCACGCTCCTGACCGGAGTGCTGTACCCCCTCGCCGTCACCGGCCTCGCGCAGGCCCTCTACCCGTCCCAGGCCAACGGCTCGCTCATCCGCCGGGGCGACCAGCCCGTCGCCTCCTCCCTCATCGGGCAGGACTTCAGCGCGGGCGAGCCCGCCACCGCCGCAAGGTACTTCTGGGCCCGCCCCTCCGCAACCGCGCCCGTGCCCTACACCGCCTACAACGCCGAAACGCTCACAGGCTCCTCCGGGTCCAACCTCGGCCCCGCAAACCCCGCCCTCGCCGCCAACGTCCAGGCACGCATCGACGCCCTCCACGCCGCCGACCTGGCCGCAGGCTACCAGCGCGCCCCGGGCCAGCCCATCCCCGTCGACCTCGTGACCGCGTCCGGCAGCGGGCTCGACCCCCACACCTCCCCCGCCGCAGCCCGGTACCAGGCCGGACGCGTCGCCCGCGCCCGCGGACTCCCCGAAGACCGCGTCATGAACGCCGTCCTGGAGCACACCCACCCGCGCCAGCTCGGCGTGCTCGGAGAGCCCGTCATCAACGTGGTGGAACTGAACCTGGCCCTGGACAACATCCAGTAACACAGGCGACCCCGTACCATGCGCAACGGGATGCCCGACAACCGCCCAGACCCCGCCGAACTCCTCAGCCGCGCCCAGCGCGAGGAAGCCAGACGCGGGCACGGCAGGCTCAAGATCTTCTTCGGCGCTTCCCCCGGCGTGGGCAAGACCTACGCCATGCTCGAATCCGCCCACCGCCTCGCACGCAACGGGGTCGACATCGTGATCGGCCTCGTCGAGACCCACGGAAGGACCGAGACCGAGCAGATGCTCCTCGGCCTCGACATCCAGCCCCGCCGGCGCACAGAGTACCGCGCCACGCAACTCCTGGAGTTCGACCTCGACGCCGCCCTCGCACGCAGGCCGGAGATCCTCGTCCTCGACGAACTCGCCCACACCAACGCGCCGGGAGGACGCTTCGAAAAACGCTGGCAGGACGTCCAGGAACTCCTCCGCGCAGGCATCAGCGTCTACACCACCCTCAACGTCCAGCACATCGAGAGCCTGAAGGACGTGGTGGCCCAGATCACCGGAGTGCACGTCCGCGAAACCGTGCCCGACTCCATCGTGGACGAGGCCGACGAGGTCGAGCTCGTCGACCTCCCCCCGGAGGTGCTCCTGGAACGGCTCCGCTCCGGACGCGTCTACGTGCCCCAGACCATCCAGGCAGCCGCCGAGTCCTTCTTCAGACCAGGCAACCTCACCGCCCTCCGCGAACTGGCCCTCCGCCGCACCGCCCAGTGGGTCGACCGCCAGATGCAGGAGTACAAGCGCGACAAGGGCATCCGCGCCATCTGGCCCGCCGCAGAACGCATCATGGTCGCCGTGAGCCCCAGCCCGTCCGCGGGCAAAATCGTCCGCGCCGCCAAGCGCATGGCCGCCGGCCTCCACGCAGACCTGCTCGCCGTCTACGTGGAAACACCCCGCACCAGCCGCCTCACGCCCCAGGACAGGGAACGCGTGAGCCAGACCCTCCGCCTCGCCGAAAGCCTCGGCGCCGAAACCTCCATCACCTCCGGCGCCAACGCCGCCACCGAGCTCGTCACCCTCGCCCGCGCTCGCAACGTCAGCCGCATCGTCGTCGGCAAGACCGGCAGGTCACACCTCCGGGAAGCCCTCCTCGGCTCCTTCGTGCACAACCTCATCCGCGCCAGCGGAGACATCGACGTCTACGTCATCCGCGGCGACGACGACCGCTCCCCCGGCGCCCCCCACCGCACTCCCCCGCGCACCGCCCCCCGCCCCCTGCCATACGCCGGCGCTCTCGCCATCGTCCTCGCCTGCTCACTCCTCAACGCCCTGGTGCTGCGCTCCCTCGACCTCTCCAACATGGCGATGGTCTACCTCGCCGGCGTCGTCATCGCCGCCGTGCTGCTCGGACGCGGGCCCGCCGTCACCGCCGCCGTGCTGGGCGTCGCCGCGCTCGACTTCCTCTTCGTCCCGCCCACCCTCACCTTCAGCGTGAGCGACGTGCAGTACCTCGTCACCTTCGTCGTCATGCTGGCCGTCGGCCTCCTCATCGCAAGCCTCACCACGCGCCTGCGTTCCCTCGCCTCCTCCGCCCGCGACCGCGAACGCAGGACCTACCTGCTCTACGCCATGTCCCGCGAGCTCGCCTCCGCACGGGACCTCCGAGAGGTCGCCGCCGCCGCCGTCCGCCACGTCCACGACACCTTCGACTGCGACGCCGTCATCCTCGCCCCCGCCCCCGACCCCTCCCCCCCCGCCCTCGAGCAGCTCGCCGCCGCCGGCTCCCCGGACTGGCTGGACGAACGCGAAAAAGGCGTCGCCCGATGGGCCATCGACCACGCCCGCCCCGCCGGCGCCGGCACCGCCGCCCTCCCCGGCTCCACCGGCAGGTACCAGCCCCTCTCCGCCTCCGTCGGAAAGCTCGCCGTCCTCGCGCTCAGGCCCGCCTCCGGCAGCGCCCTCGCCCAGACCAGCCAGGAACTCCTGCTGGACACCTTCGCCAACCAGATCTCCCTCGCCATGGAACGCGTCGTCCTGATGGAAGCCGGCCACGCCGCACGCATCGAGGCGGAGGCAGAGCGCCTCCGCAGCGCCCTCCTGAGCTCCGTCTCCCACGACCTCCGCACACCCCTCGCAACCATCGCCGGCGCCGCCACCGCACTCCAGTCCGGCACCTCCATCCCCGAGACTACCCGCAAGGAACTCACCGACAGCATCGTGCACGAGGCAGAACACCTCAACGACCTCATCGCAAACCTCGTATTCGCAACCCGCCTGGAAGCCGGCCGCATAGAACTCCGGCGCGAATGGTCCACCGTCGAAGAAGCCGTCGGCGCCGGGCTCGCCAGGCACCGCGCCGCCCTCCGCACCCGGCCCTTCCAGGCACGTATCCCCCCGGACCTCCCGCTCATCCGCGTCGACAACGCCATGCTCCCCCAGGTCATCCACAACCTCGTCGACAACGCCCTCAGGTACACAGCCCCCGACACGCCCATCGACGTCGCCGCCTGGGCCACCGACTCCAGCGTCATCGTCCGCGTCTCAGACCAGGGCCCGGGCCTCCCGGACGCCGAACGCGCCCGCGTCTTCCAGCGGTTCTTCCGGGGCCGCGCGGGCGGCGCCAGCCAGTCCGCCGGCATCGGCCTCGGCCTCACCATCTGCGAGGGAATCGTGCAGGCCCACGGCGGACGAATCTGGACCGAGCACAACCAGCCCAGGGGCGTCTCCTTCCTCTTCTCCCTCCCCATCGAGTACCCCCAGCCCAGCATCCCGGCGGAACCACCGGAGGCTCCATGACCACGCCCCCCCCGCCCACCGGCCACGCACCGCTCATCCTCATCGTCGAGGACGAGCAGCCCATCCGCCGCTTCCTCGTCGCCTCCCTCGAATCGCACGGGTACCGCGTCAAGGAGGCCGCGACCGCCAACGACGGCCTGCTGCAGGCACGCACCCAGCGCCCGGACCTCATCCTGCTCGACCTCGGCCTCCCCGACGCCGACGGGCTCGACGTCGCCAAGACCATCCGCACCGAGTACGCAACCCCCATCGTCGTCCTCTCCGCCCGGGGCCAGGAGAGCGACAAGGTCGCCGCGCTCGACGCCGGCGCAGACGACTACCTCACCAAGCCCTTCGGCGTCGGCGAACTGATGGCCCGCATCCGCGTCGCGCTCCGCCACGCCACCCGCCCGCACACCAGCGACGCCCCCGTGTACGAGGCCGCCGCCGACGGCCGCACCCTCCGCTTCGACACCATCAACCGGTCCGCCTCCGTCACCGACGCCAACGGCAAGACCGACCTCCGCCTGACCCCCACCGAGTTCAAGCTGCTCGCACTCCTCGTCAAGTTCGCCGGCCGCGTCCTCACCCACCAGCAGATCCTCAAGGAAGTCTGGGGACCAACCCACACCCGCGACGTGCAGTACCTCCGCGTCTACGCCGGCCAGCTCCGCCAGAAAATCGAACCCGACCCCGCCCAGCCACGCTTCCTCATCACCGAGCCCGGCGTCGGCTACCGCCTCTGGGACGGCACCTGAACACCACAGGCATCACCACGGTGTGCCGATCAACCATCACCAACATCCTGAAGCAGGCCGACATGCCCACAGCGCCGGACCGCGTGCATTCGTGCTGGTACGAGTTCCTCCGGCGCCACGCCAGGACGCTCTGGGCCTGCGACTTCATGACGCAGCGGGTGCTGACGCCCAGGGGCTGGAAGGACGCCTTCCTGCTGGTCTTCATCCACCACAAGACGCGGCAGGCGCTGGCCTCACCCTGCACCTTCACCCCCGACGAGCGGTGGGTGGCGGAGCAGATGGCCACATTCGCCCACCAAGCGAGGGCCATGACCGGCCAGAAGACGCTGCGGCTGCTGCACGACCGGGACGGGAAGTTCAGCAGGCCGCTGCCAGAGGCCCTGCGCGTGAACCGGATCATCGGGCACCGGATCCCCATCCACTCGCCCAACCTCAACGCCTACGCGGAAAGGCTGCAGCAGACGATCCAGCAGGAGTGCCTGGAGAAGTTCCTCGTGGTGGGGACCAGACACCTGGACTACTTGGTGCGTGAGTACATCACGCACTACAACACAGAGAGGCCGCACTCGGAGATCGGGTTTGGTGTGCCGGGGAGGGCCGATGCGGTGGTGGGGTCGCCGAAGCTGCGGCTGGCGAGAGACAGGCCGCAGCGCGTGGGAAGCGTGAAGTGCAGGGAAAGGCTCGGGGGAGTGCTCAAGCACTACGAGACGATGGCCGCGTGAGCGAGATCAGCCTGAGAACACTGCGGTCCGCGTGCGACGGAGTATTTGACCAGGACGGGGCTCGCCTCATCCAACGCCCGCCCCGGACCAGGGCATTCTCATTCCGGACTGACCACACGCGCGCCACACTTCTTGCTGATCCCTCGCTCCGCCCGGAATCAGCCCCAGCACCCCATTACCCTTGCGCACGCACGCCCACCTCCCCGCACCCCCACCCCTGCACCCCGCCGCACCACCGCCCTCCACGCCAAGTCAACACCCAACAGCGCAACCCCCAAAAACAGCCATTCTCGGACCACCACCCCCACCCAAAACCCCTGCAATCACAGCGTTTCCAAAAACACCCCCGAAAAAGCAACCCACAAACCCAGCCCCCTCCACCTCGCCCCAACTCCCCAACCCAAAATGCAAACACACCACCCCCGCCCCACCCCCCACCGGGCCGAAGCGCACCACACCACCATCAAGAAAAGTGAAAATGGGCGCAACAGGACTCGAACTCATCCGGAATTGCACTCGCACCCCAGCAATCCTCGGGTGATCCAAGTCAGCAGCAAAACACTGTGCCGGCGGGGGTGTCAGCACCGAGTCGTCTCCAGGCACTTGGGGGCACGGACGCCGACTTGCTGATCGTGGTGAGCGCTTGGTACTCCCTACCGCAGGTGGTCCGACTTGGTATTGTCGAGATCGTCAAGCGCTTCTAGCAGAGTGTCAATCGCTGCTCAACACGGGTATGACGCATACCATCATATTGAGGGGGAAGTCCTACCCAAAGGTCATCGAGCCCGATTGGTGGTGTGTTTATGTATTACCGAGAATTCGGCTTTGCGCTTTGCCTTTCTGCTTCTTGCGCAGTGGCACTGGACGCGCAAGGCCAGGTGATTGTACATGACGTCGGCACCTTGCCGGGTCAAAGCGCATCCATGGTGTATGGGATCAGCGCGGACGCTTCGACGGTCTTCGGGATCTCCAACAGTCCTGCCTCGGATCGCGGCTTCATCTGGCGCTTGAATTCAGGAATCGAGGATATCGGATCCACTCTAGACGGAGTGGGCTCTAAACCGTACGACAGCAGCGCCGATGGAGGGGTTTTGGTCGGCAGCATCTACTACGTTCCATACGGCTTCGTCCCGCTGGCCGCCATGCGTTGGACGCCTGGTGGCGGAGTTGAGCGGTTGGCATCGCTCGCAGGCGTCGCCAGGTCATTCGCAAGGACCGTCAGTCGAGACGGCCAAGTGATCGCTGGACTTTACCAGTACACAAATGACGGTCCCAACCACACGTTCATTTGGACAAGTGCGACCGGCATGGTGGACTTCGCCCCGCCGGCAGGAAGCGACTACGTGATGCCTCAGGCCCTCAATGATGACGGAACCGTCTTGGTTGGATACTCGACTAGTCAGCAGGATGGTGATCGAGCGGTTCGATGGGTGTCCGGGACGGGCTTCCAAGAGCTTGGTGCCTTCCCGGGCAGCTCGTACTCCTATGCGAGGTCCGTAAGCAGGGACGGACAGGTCGTAACAGGTAACGCCGGTTTCCCACGCCATGCTTTTCGATGGACCGGGGCAGCCGGCATGGTCCGCCTGGATACCAACCCGGACTGGCATGAATCGACGGCGGAGTGGATCAGCGCTGACGGCCGTGTCATTGTGGGATATGGGCGTCCAACATCGACATCGCCGCAGCAGGCGATGATCTGGGACGAGCATCATGGGATGCAGACCTTGTGGGCTCGATTGACTGACTTGGGAACTGACCTGGCAGATTGGACAAGTCTTGACTACGCGCTTGGCACCAGCGAGGATGGGTCAGCAATCGTTGGATGGGCAATGCGCGGAACAACTGACTGGCGGAGCTTTGCAGTTCGCAGCACGCCGCAGCTGCAGTCTCATCCCTCAACCACGAGCACATGCTGGCAGGGTAACGCTGTGTTCCGGGTCGTGCTGATGGATGGCATTGGAACTCCTCGGTTTCGTTGGCAAGCGATTGAGTCGAACGGTTCTGTTTTCGACCTTGAGGATGGTGCAATCCCAGGGACAAGTACCCTTGCCGTCGGCACCGGGTCACCAACTCTGACGTTAACGTCTGCTGACCTGTCATCGGCGCGGCTTCGGTTCCAGTGTCGGATCACCAGCAGTTGCGGACAAGTGGTTAGCCAAGCTGCAGAGTTGTTCGTCAGCACGTGCGACTGCACTGATTTCAACGCGGATGGTCTCTTTCCTGACACTGCCGATCTCGACGATTACCTCAGCGTCTTCAGCGGCGGCCCCTGCAGCAATGACCCAAACTGCGGTGACACCGACTTCAACAACGATGGCCTGTTCCCCGACACCGCGGACATCGACTCACTTCTGAGCGTTTTCAGCGGCGGAGCTTGTTTGTAGCTTTGGCGTCCCAGGTCCGGAGTGCATTCTCCGGAGTTGAATCACCGCTGTCTGCTTGATGCCATGTCTGCAATGAACTCCGACACGGGCTCAACGCCGGAGATCAGCAGCGCGTCTCGTGCCCGCGTGCATGCGACGTACAGCAAGTGACGTTCAGTGTTGTACACTTCTTCCAAATCGGCCTCGTCGACTACGGACTCAATCCGTTCTTCAAGCGGCACAATTCCGTCATCAACCGCGGCGACCACAACTGCCCGGAACTCCAGCCCCTTGGCGAGGTGCATGGTCGCCACGGCAATCTTGCCATCGCACGGGTCGCCGCCGTCGTCAAGTTGTACCGATTCACAATCGGCCGACCGAACCGCCCGCTCCGCGCGCGAAAGCTGATCCGCGGACCGTACGAAGACTCCGATCTGCTCGGGCCGCAATCCGCTGCTCAGCCTTGATCGAATCCACTCGGCAATACGGGCGATCTCTGCCGCAACATCCTTAGCCACGAAGACTTCCGGCTCCGGCCCGTTGAAGACGGAGATCGTGCCCTTCCGTTCCTCGGCCACGCCATCCACGTCCGACACGACGCTCGGCAGCAGACGGTCCGACTGGCGGCGAATCTGGTGCGAAGTCCGGTAGTTGACACGCAGGGTGTGCGACCGGCCACGGATATCCACGCCGAGCGACTTCCATGAGAACGGCATCTGGAAAATGCGTTGGCCCAAGTCTCCGGCAAAGAAGAGCCCGTCGGGCCGTCCGCCCGCCAACGCCCCGAGGAAACGGACCTGGCTGACGGAGAGGTCCTGAGATTCATCGATCACGGCGTGCCGATACGGCCCAGGCTTTGCCTTCAGTGCCTCCGCCGCTCGTTCGAACACTCCCGCGCGGGTAAGTCGGCCATCCTGCGAAAGTCCGGCCAGCATCCGCTCAAAGACGTTCCACATCGCCCTGCGCTGTTTCTCATTCAAACGTGTCTTCCGACCAAGGCGCGGCACATCCCGGTACTGCTCCCATGTGCGAAGGCCCCACGCATCCACGACATCGGTCCACTCGGCGAGCAGGAAGGCCTCTGTTGATCGGTGATCGGGAACGGCCGCCGCCGCTTCCCGCACCATTCGCCGCAACGTCGGCTCATCAATGGTGCGCGGCTCGCCCCAGAACTCGACAAACACCCGCCTGCCAACCTCGGTCATGGGAAGTACATCGATCCGATTCCCTACGTTCGGCTCATTGCCGATAAGCCGGTCCAGTCGCTGCCGCAGAAACCTGGCAAGCGTCGCAGAAAACGTGGTCAGGAGCACTCGTGCGGCCGGGTTCGCCCTCGCAAGGTGAGCGGCTCGATGCAGTGCCACAATTGTCTTGCCCGTTCCCGCGGAGCCGGACACTCTCACCGAACCGTTGTAGCGGCGCTCGACAAGTTCGCGTTGCGCGGGGTGGAGGAAGACCGTCCACTTCTCCCACGGGTACTCCAGTGCCCGCTGAAGTTCCTCGACATTGGACATGACGCGGAAACGCCGCTGCGCATCCGGGTGGGCGAACGGGCTCACGGTCGCAGCGATGATCGCCGGTGCTTTAGGCTTACTACCGGTGGCGAGTTCAAGCAGGGCCTCGCTGGCTTCCTTCGGAAGGTGGTCCGTTAGGTCGAGAATCGTGTCCTCGTCAGCCTTGCGAACCTCGCCAAGCCAGTCTGTGGGCACGCCGTACGCAAGCAACTCGTCGTCCGTGACGGAGTTGAACAGGGGTGCCTTTGGGGACGGTACATTGGACGGAGGTGCCGACTCGACATACCGGGGCACCTCGATCTCGCGGATGGTCTCGCGAACCTCGACGAGCTGGGCAGCGCCGGTTTTCGGATGACGTTCAATCTTCCGTCGCTCCGCCCAGGCGTACGCGGCCTGGTGATGATCCGTGTAGCACAGCATCAAGCCGTCATCCGCCTGGTGGATGATAATGCGAATGTCACGACTGACCCGGACCGACCAGAAGTTCTTGTCCTTGGAACGGTTAAGACGCTCAAAGGAAAGACCCCCGCCCTTCAGATTCATCTGAAGGTCGAACGCGGTCATCTTGACCGCTTTCTGCTCGTCGCCGTTTAGGCGAGCGAGGCTGTCGGTGAATGTGTCGGCGATGCGAAAGTCCAAGTACGGTACTCCACAGGATGACTTTAGAACGCTGAAGCACGCAGCTCTTTGGGAAAAGCATGCCCTTTCTCAATTGCTCTGACTACCGCCTTGACTTCACTCGCAACTTCGTCACCTTTCAGTTCTCTGGCAATTCTCAGTGGTCCGAACGACACTCCATAGTTCTTCTTGGACCACGCCGAGAGTTCCGACACGAGGTCCTTGCCGGACACAATTCCGAGCCTTCCCGCCAGCGTCGCCCATGCTTGGTCAATCCGCTCTCGCGCCTTCTTGTTTGCACCGTGCACGCCTGCTCCCCGATCACGAATGAGGTACTCGTGGGACAATGAGTCGAACACTGCGTCTCGGAGACTGGACACCGCTATCTCGCAGGCGGCGACTACCTCGTCACCCTTCGGCACCGCCTTGCCATTCGTGGTTTCGGCGATGATTCGGACGATGGCAGCAGGCACGATGAGATAGTTCTCAATCTCCTTCAACGACCACACGTGAAGCCGCACTCCGTGCTGGTGTGACTCCTCGTACCGTTGCGCAATCTCCTCCTCTGTGTGGTAATCGCTATCAAGCACGCAGTACGTAGCGATGGACTGGCCCGCCGCGTTCTTTAAGGACATGGACGAACCGATCGCATAGGGCCATCCACCCCACCCTCCAATCGACAGGCGCGGTATGACATCGAAAGGGGTATCCGCTTGCGGATACAGGATGTCTTGAAGTGCTTTAAGAAATGCGATGTCCTTCCCCTCAACGTGGAGGCACCGCTGAGACCCCCACAGTCTGGCCAAATGGATGTTATGAACGCCCCCGAGTCGGTCGATCGCGTTCTGCACCACCGGAAGGGAGGACGCGAACGACGACTGTCTTCGTCCTTTGTCAACGACCAAAATGCTCTCAGGTTCCACTTCGGACATTATCTCAACCGAGTGAGTTGCGATGATAGTCTGACCCTTGTGAGCGCGCAGCACACGGATGAGACGGCGTTGCAAGTCTGCGTGCATGTAGACGTCGGGTTCGTCGAGAATAACGGTGTCCGCTTGCCTGGCACGCGACAAAAACCACATCGTCTGCAGCCACATTTGTAGTCCGTGTCCCATCCACCCAGCCTCGGCAACAAAATCAGAATCCCGTATGTGCAGGCTTAGAACGGCATCCGGTCGAGAGCCCTCCACATTCAGACTCTCAATATGCAATCCATGCCAAGAGGACTCTGCCCGTTGAACGAAGTCGTCAAAACACTGTTCTTTGAGAAAGTGCATCTGGTTTCGAAAATGGCGTGAAGCGAGCCCGCTGTCAGCCGACCGCAGAACGTAGTCTTCTGTCAAGAGCGGCTCATTCTCCAAAAGTGGCCCAATCTGTGGCAAAATCGCTACTGGCGAGATTTCAACGTGACGGGCTTCCGCCTTCGAAGCAATCATTTTGCCGTTTGCATCAAACACCACACCGAAGACCTCGTTGGCGGGTCCGACGTACACCTCGATGATTTCGCCTTTCGTGAACTGGGCTTTCAGAGTCGCAGGGGGATCTCCATATCGATGAAACACACTTCCCCCACGCAAATCGATCCCCTGCATCGCAGGACGCACACCGGCGTACCTCGCGGGCAGAGAAGCCCATGCGGGAGGCTTGCCGTAGGCGAGCGTCCCGTATCGCGAGGAGACCAAGCTCAACACGCGAAGCGCCTCAACTAGGGTGGACTTACCGGCGTTGTTCGCGCCGACTATGACGTTCATTGACCGGAATGAGATATCATGATGGTCGAAGCAGCGGTAGTTCCTGAGTTGCAGTGACGTGAGCATCGCTAATCCACCTTAAACACCTTCATCACCTCATCCCCAAGGTGATTGATGACCTTCACTGCGACCTTCCCGCTCTTGGGCTTGGCAAACTCTCGGGACGTGTCGCTCCGCAACGTCGCCCATGCCTCCTCGTTGATCTCCGCCTTCAGCGTCGTCTTGAGCGCCTTGTACGGGTCGTTGGCCCCCAGGAAGTACGCCTGGCGGACGAAGAAGCTCTCTTCGTTGTAGTCCGTATCGATGAACCAGCACGCGATTCCCTCGGCTCCGTCGCTGCGGACTTCGCCCGTCTGCGGATGGAAGACATCCACGCCGTTGATCTTCACGCGGATGAACGTGAAGTCCTTCACCTTCGCGCCCTTGGGCGCTTCCTCCGGCGGCAGCACTTCGATGTCCGGCTCGCCGAAGATCACGAACAGGTTGCCCTTGCCCGTGGTCTTCAGTTCGCTGCCCATGTGCAGCTCGGCGTTCATGCGGGCCTTGAGCACCGGGATGCGGCCGAGCTTGTTGAACTCGCTCGCGTGTGCCTCGTAGTTGAACGCGCACGCGATCAGCACGTCGAAGTCGGCATCGCCCGCTTCCCGCGCAGCCACAACCAGGTCCTGCCGGGACACCGTGCCGAACTCCGGGCCGATGAAGATCGCCGCCCGCTTCTCTTTCCCGTTCACTTCCTCGGCGTACCGCCCCTCGGCGCAGATGTACCGCCCTGGCCATGGCGATAGCGACGAGAACGCGATGCGGTCCTTCTTGTCCGCCTGCTGCACACCCGCGGCCTTCAGATTCTCCAGCACCATCGCCGCGAAGTCCTGCGCAGCTGCAGCGTCGGCATTATCTTTCGTGCGAGCGGGTCGATCAAGTCGTCGTTCTCGTCCACGCCGAGCGTGCGGTGCGGCGAGAGGCTCTCGACCGTGAACGGCCCCGCCACGCGGACCTTCTTCTTATCGTCATAGGGCTTGTCGTACAGGTACTCGAACTCGGCCTTGGTGGCGATGGAAGCATCGATCTCCTTCTGCCGAGCGATCCTTTCCTTCCACCACTCCACGTGGATCTTCGTCGTTTCCTCGGGCCAAGGGTCCACAGGGCGATCAGGCAGGGTCTTCTCTGTGTACGAACGCTTGAGGTTCTGATTGAGCGCCTGGAGTGACTTACGGATCTTCGTCGGATCGGCGTCATCGCTTCGGCGGAGTTCTGAACGAATCGTGTAGAAAAGCTCGGCGTTGGTAGTCGACCACGGATCGCCGTCCTCCCGCGGAATCTCCCACTCTTCCCACTTCTTGCCCAGGGCCTTGTTCAGCGAGGCGCGGAGCGGCTCCAGTCGCTGCTGGAACTTCTCCCAGATCACGTCGATCTCGGCGTTGTTGGCGATGCTCTTGAGCGTGATGTGCGGTACACGCTCGTAGACGAACCCCTGCCGCAGGCTGTTATGTGTCCGCGCGGTGCTCGGGACCGTGCGGGTGATCTCGGCCTCCTTGAATTGCCCCTCGCGGCTGTCGGCCTTGAGGTAGTACGGATAGCGAGCCCCCATGATGCGGGCACGGGCGAGTGCAAGAGCAACGCGCGAAGTGTCAATCGTGATCCAGCGGCGGCCCCATTGCTCGGCGACGGTTGCTGTCGTACCCGATCCGCAGGTGGGATCGAGGACGAGGTCGCCCGGGTCGGTGGACATCAAGACACAGCGTTCAACGATGCCTGGGTTTGTCTGCACTACATAAACTTTGGAGTCCGAAAAGCCGCTCGTTCTGAAGTCCGTCCACAGATTGTTCGTCGGAATGTTCGCGAAATCCGAAAACCGACGTCGATAGCGGAGCGAGTTGCCAATCGCTAGCAACCGCGTAGCTCTCTTCAGGCGCTGAGCACCCGCAGCGTTAGTTTTCCATCCACCCTTTGCGGGTCGAAACTCAGTTCCATTCCAAGAAATCGGCATCTTCGTCGACTCGGCACTGCTTTGGGATGTCATATCCCCGTGTGCAATGATTCGCCATCCCTCGGCGAGTTTATCTGGAGCCCCCCTTTCTTCTGCTGTCATGCTGCGAACGACGGCACTCTCTGGCGATTCGACGAAAGTGTATTGGGTCGCACCTTCCTCGCCAAAAACACGTTCTGCGTAGATTTGCCGATATTTAATCGACTTCACGTCTTTCGCATACCAAATAACAAAATCACTGATCGAGGCCAATACGTTCGTGCCGATGGCAGGACTTCCCGCGCCGGTCGTCTTCGCAACGGTGATCAGCGAAACAAAATTCTGTTCCCCGAATACCTCATCCATCGCCGCCCGTACCCGATGGACATTCTCATCCCCGATCTGCACAAACAATGACCCTGACGCGGTCAAAAGATCGCGAGCGACGGTGAGCCGATCCCGCAGGTAGGTGAGGTAGCTGTGAATACCATCACGCCAAGTGTCGCGAAATGCCTTGACCTGCTCTGGTTCGCGTGTGACGTGGTCAGCCTTACCGTCCTTGACATCCCGGCTCGTCGTTGACCACTGAAAGTTGCTGTTGAACTTGATGCCGTACGGCGGGTCGAAGTAGATGCACTGCACCTGGCCGCGGAGGCCTTCGCGTTCGGCGAGCGAGGCCATGACCTGGAGCGAGTCGCCCAGGATCATGCGGTTAGCCCAGTGGGCGTCGTGCTGGTAGAACTCGGTCTTGGCGTCGTCATCAGGCAGGCCGTTGAAGTCGGCGAAGAGGTCGATTTGCTCCTCGACGGGGCGGCCTTTGCGCTCCACGAGCTTGCGGGCGATCTCCGCGGCCTCGCTCTGGCGGCGCAGATCATCGATGAGCGCCTTGGGGTGCACCTTCTCCTGAATGAACAGCGGCGGAGCGGGGACGACAAGGTCGGACCAGTCTTGGTCGTCCTTGCCGCGCCAGACGAGCTGCGGGTCCAGGTCGCGGTTACGGCGTTCATAGGCGACGCGGATGGGCGACTGAAGCTCCTTGGCCATGACGGGCTGGAACTCGGCGGTGGGGATGTTCCTCCGCTTGGCGTCTTCGTGAGTCAGCGCGACTACGGCCTTCTTGGAGGCTTTGGAGTCCGCAGCGTTGGAGGAGGGTTTCTTGGCCATGGCTAGAGCGAGAACTCCTTCTTGAGCTTCTCGCGGATGAGGTCTTCGCGAGCGGTGAGGAACTCCCTAAACTTCTTGAGCTTCCACAGCGTCTTGTCGTCAGGGATCAAGTGTTCCTTCATAAAGTCATCTTTCCGCGTCTTGATCCACTCCTCAAAGTCCTTCTTGCTCTTCTCTGTGTTCTCTTTGGCGGTCAGTATCTGAAGATTTGCCAGACGGTCCGAGCCCGCTCTCAGCTCCTCCTGGTCGTCTTTGCCATACCCCGCCGCAGTGAGAGCCTTCTTTGAGAAAAGCGAGCGTGGAAAGATGTGGTCCTGATGGATGTCGCTCCGCCAGCGTCTTCCGCCGTAGATAAGGCAGAGTGCCAGACGGGCCTGCGAACTGCCGAACGTCGCGTTGTCGATCAGGTCGTCGATCGTGTCTTCTTCCAGCTTCATCGCTTTGCGCGGACCGGACTGTGTAGCAACCTTTGCGATGCCATCAATCGGAAAATCCTTACCCGCCGGGAGTTGCCGCAACACGTCACGGATGTCCTTCAGGAGATTGTCCGATGAGCCGCTAAACACGCGGTTGATCATGACCGTGAACAGCCACCGGCGAATGACGCCAGCGTTCTCGGCTTCAAAGGATGTTGTTCCCTCCTCAAAGTCAGCCTTGGGGTTGCGGTGGACGAAATACGCGACGGGGATGAGCGCGTTCTGGCTGGTGAGCGTGGCTGAGTCCAGACCAAACGACTCGGCAAGATTTACCGCTGCTGTGAGTGAACGCTTGACCCCTTCCCAGCCCTTCTCGATTACTGCCAGATTGGCGTCTGTGAAATTCTCCGCCTTGAAGCCAACCGGAAGATCGCAGAGCGAGAGTGCGCACTTCATGACGAAGTCTTTGGTGAACTTCCCGTCCCAGTGACGCCCGTTCAGATCGTCGACAAAGTCGTGGATCGCCTTTCGGGCATCAACGGACTGCCACTTGGCCGTCACCATAGAAAGCAGAAGGTCGGACTTGCTCAGCTTTGTACCACCTTCGTTGGCACGGACGAAGATGTCAAGCACCTTGTCGTAGGTCTGGTCTCGCTCCGTGTAATAGGCGACAACATCGTCCTTCCAGATGGTGTCGTGAAGTCGCCGGAGATTCCTCTCGAAAGTCTTGATCTGCCCCTTTGAGCAACCGTCCGGCAGCGCGCTGCTCTCCGCCTCAACGAACGCGTCGAACTCGTCTGCTGTGCGGTGGCCCAAAATCTTGCCGACGGGAAACCAGTGGGTGTCCTTGTCGGGTTTGGGTGCCTTTTCGAGGAACTCCAGACCGTAGTAGATGTCGCTGGCCTCATCCTCAGAGCTTGCCTCGGCCGACACGGGCGCTTTGAACAGATCGATATACAAGCGCTTCTCACTCCATGCACCTTGGCTGGATGACCACTTGCCCTTCTTTTTGACCAGGTAACTACCCTTCAGACCAATGAGTAGCGAGGTGAGTCTCTGCTGCCCGTCTAGCACGAGCGTGGGCTTGGGAACACCGTTGAGTTCGGCGGGCTCATTGTGGATTCCGTTCTTTGCAGCCTTGGTGATGAAGCGATATGCCTGCCACTTGGTCTGGTTCCCGTCGGCGAGTTCCCAGAAGAGGAAGGTGCTAATGGGGTACCCGCGTAGCAGCGAGTCAAAGAGGCGCACGATCTGTTCCGGCTTCCAGACAAACTCTCGCTGGATGGCGGGTAGAAAGATCTCAGTATTGACCCGGGCGACTGTGTCGCCGATCGTGCCTGTGAGGTACTTCATGCCGTGCCCTTTTGTGCCTTGACGACCATTTCATTGAACTGCGATTCGACCTTCTCTTTAAACTCTGCATCGATCAGGTATACGTCGGTAAACTCGGCGAATGCCCAGCGACCGAACCGCTTGAGGTGGTTCACCCCGGGAACCCAGAAGGTGTCCATCGTGTTCTTCTTCTCCTTGGAATCTTCGCGGCGATAGCCCTTGATCTCGACGACAAGTTGCAAGTAGTCTGGTGTGCCGTCGGCGTGCGGTGGGTGACCGTCGTCGATGAGCACGATGAAGTCAGGGATGTACTTGCGCGTCTCGGAGTCGTACCGATACGGCACTTCCAGCCCTAGGTTGTGGTTCTTGATGTACGCCTTCACACGCGGGTGTGACTCGGCCACTCGGCAGAACTCCGCTTCCCAATCGCTATCGAGCACGACCCAGTTGACGTGGCATCGGTCGACAGAAGTTTCCCATCGGTCCTTCTTCGAGGTATTGAAGCTCACGAAGTTTGAAGAGCCTTCCGGGTTGTAGGGATCAAGCACGGCCTTGATGGGATACTCGCCTACGAGTGCGCGTGTGATTCCAGCGGTGATCCGCTCGCTCGCCATGTCGGCGAGTTCCTGGTACATCAACTGCGCCGGGAAGGTGTCTCCCTTGCACTCAAGATGCTTGTCAAGCCACTCACGGGTGATCCGTTTGAGCTGGCCGAACAGGTGGAGCTTTGGCTCTTCGCCGGGGTCTCGCCACTTCGTTTCGAGAAGTCGCTTCGTGAGGTGGAAGAGAAGTGTTGAGTGCCGCACTTCGTTTAGGTGCTGAAGCGTGAGGTCCACGCCCTCGCCGATAATGCCTTGGTTGCGAGTGATGGATGGTCCGACGAGATCGGGCGTCAGCGTAAGCGTCGAGTCGTCATTGAACGTTGCTGTGAGGCGCTCCTCGGGGAGTTCGACACGATACCCCTCGACACGAGGGAAGCGAATCTCCAAATGATCGCGATCCGGTCTGACCGCCTTGACGTGGACGGTCTCACGCGGGGGCTGAGGCGGTGCGACAACAGGCTTGGCTGTGAAATCGAAGGGGATGCCGAGCACGTCGGCATACTCGACGCTGAATAGGCCCGTCTCAGGATTCAGTTCGTACGACTGCCGACGCAACGCGCGGCCGATCACCTGCTCGCAAAGCAACTGAGTACCGAACGCACGGACACCCAGCACGTGCGTGACGGTGTTGGCATCCCAGCCCTCAGTCAGCATAGACACTGAGACGACGCAGCGAATGGACTCGCCGAGCCTGCCGCACTTGCCGACAGTCTGCATGACTTCGCGGAGCAGGTCCTCATCGGTGAGATTCTCGGCCTGCCGGCGATCACCCGTGCGTTCAATAATCTCCCGGCGAAACCGATCGATCTCGTCACTGGCCATCTCGCGGAAGTGCGAATCGAGCGCATCACCGGATTCGAGTTGTTCGCTGTCGATCAGAAGCGTTCGAGGCCGCGGCAGAGCGTTGCCGTGCTCGTCGAAGTTGCGGAATAGGGGCACCCGCCCGCAATGGGCCGCGTGTGGACGCGGCATCCGTCTGGACCATCGGTCAGGAGATCGAGGTGCTGGTGCACCTCATCCGCGACGAAGATCCTCGGGTGACCACGCGGGCAATTCGGTCTCTCCGGAACCTCCTCCGAACGTGTCACGAACTTCAGGAGGGTGGGAGGGGGTTCGACTGATCCGACCCCGTCACCAAATCAAATACCCAGGAAAACCCTCAAACGAACTGGTTCCGCCCATGAGCATGCCCCCCATTGCCCATCCAAATGCCCCACCTCGGCGGCGGACGCTATCCGATGAGGCACGGGCACGGCTGCGGGCGGCAGCCCTGCGAAACCGGCCTTGGGAACACGCCACCGGGCCAACTTCCGCAACCGGAAAGGAACGTTCCAAGCAAAATGCCTGGAAGCACGGAAGGGAAACCGGCCAAAGACGGGCTTTTCGTCGCTTGGCGAGGCAGTTCTTGCGGCTTAGTGTGCAATTCCGATCAAGGCTGACCGACGGGCAGGTTGACGGAAACGGTGCCGTGACAGTGCAGCTCAATGCACTATTGTGCCAGTTGCTGCGAGCGGACCGGACGTGCCACCGCGTGCCATAGAGGCTTACATTGTGGCGTGAACAGCCACCCTTTCGGTAGTGGAAGAACTAAGGCTCCCAAACCGGGCTGGGTCCAATACAACGTCCTTGTGCCCCCCCCATCGCGAGACGAGCCACTATGGGGTCTCCTGGACTTTGCTGCCCGGACGTGGATGGCATCGTGGCGTGGGATCATGCTCAATGACGGTGTGCCCGCACGCGATCTACCCAGAAAGCTCGGGGATGAGCTGACGGTTGCCGCGAGGGAACCCGACTTTCCAACGCCTGGTGTGTTCTTTGTCACCGTAAAGGAGTGGATGGATCCTCGAAAGCCTCCCTCGACAGCTCCACAATCGATAGCCGAAGGGCACCGTGTTCTTGCAGACCGATTGCTCGGGCGTCCACGGCACGCCGCAGCATTCCTCAGGGTGTGTCGTCCGGATCTCTTTGATTCTGCTGTCCGTGCCGTCCGCATCGTCCGCGGTGGTAGAACAGTTCCGACTGCTCCGGCACCAACTCCTCCTCCAGCTCCGGCACCGTCGCTCACGCCCGGCGAACGGGCACTGGTCCACGCACTGGCCAAAGGCCCCGTACTGACCGCAGTACTCAAGAAGACTCTCAAGACTTCCGAGCAGGAAGTCCGGAACCGAGTTCGATCCATCCGTCAGAAAGCTGGTAAGCGGGTGATCGCCACTACCCCCGACGGCTACGTGCTGGACCAGAGCGGGTCGCCGTTGTTCTGACGAGTGTTGCCCATAAGTTATGAATCGTGTTATGGCCGAATGGCCAGGTGATGCCATGATCTGCCCGTTGACACCGAGGCGTGTACCTCGGTGTAGGAAAGGAGATCGATCATGGCCAAACCATCGGAATACGCCCGCCTTACCGCTGTGGAATGCAAGCTGCTCACGGTCCCGGAAACTGCCGCGATGCTCAGGGTCTCTCGCCGGCAGATCTACCGGCTCCGTTCACTGGGCGAACTGAAATTCGTCAAGCTTGGGCGGGCCACCAGGGTGCACGTCGACAGCGTGCACCACTTCATCGCAAGGGGGGGCGTGCCATGACTGATTCGCTGAACGGCACCCCCGCGGAGGGACAGACGGAAGGGCCTTCTGCATACCTGACCTTCTTGAAGTCGTCGCCTGAAATCACTTGGGTCAAAGACGAAATCTCGGGCAAAGCATACTTGCTCACCCGCACGCCCACTTCCGTCCAGGCCCTGAAAGTCGGATCCTCGGCATGCCGCGGCGCGATCATCGCGCTGTGCATGGAAAAACGCAATTCCGCTCCCGGACTGCATGCGCTGCAGGGCATCGAGGACCACATTTCCAGCATTGCCCAGCTGCCCTCCTGCCCGACGCAGCGGATTCACCGGCGCGTGGCTTTCTGCAAAGGCACAATCTACCTCGATCTGGCGGACAGGGAGGACCGTGTGGCAGAAGTGACAGAGGCCGGCTGGATGCTGAAGCAGTCGGCGGAAGTGCCTGTCGTGTTCGAGCGGACGGCAAACATGGACTCAATCCCGTGTCCGTGCCCGGGGGGGAGCATGCGCGATCTCCGGGCGTTCCTACACGCGGGCTCGGATAATGACTATGTCCTGTTGTTCGCCTGGTTGATCGGCGCCCTTAACCCGCAGCTGCAGCGGGTCCCGCTTGAGTTGCACGGCCAGCAGGGCTCGGGAAAGAGCACGAATGCCCGTGTGCTCAAGAGCCTGATCGACCCCTCGAAGACCGATCGTGGCCGGGCCATGCCCAAGGACGCCCATGAGTTTGCGATTGCTGCGTCCAACGATCACGTGCTGCTCTTTGACAACATCGGCTACGTCCCGGCGTACTTCAGCGACACGTGCTGCATCATCACAGACGGTGCCGCCGCGCCGCGCCGGAAGTTCTACAACGACGACGCCGAAAACGTCTTCCGGGCGTCTTCAGCGATGATCCTGACGGGTCTTGTACCCGTGATCACCAACGGGGACCTGATGGACCGGTCAATCTCGATCGAGGTGCCGTCTTTCGGCCCCGGGCAACGCCTCACTGAAGCGAAGCTCTGGCAGCAGTTTGAGGCGGCACGCCCCAAGCTGCTTGGTGCCCTGCTCGACTGTGTCGCGGCCGCGCTGGCCGGGGAGGAGGGCGCTCAGGTCACCACCGACTTCCGCCGGCTCGACTTCGCCCGGTTCGCCGCGGCGGCAGAGGCGAAGATGAGCGTACTGCCCGGTGCCGTGTGCAAGGCCTTGCAGGCGTGCAGGGACTCCAGCCTGCTGAACGTCCTCGAGGGCTTCTCCATTTACCCGCCGCTCCACCGGATCATGGAGCGTCACAAGCGTTGGCAGGGGACCGCAACGACCATTCTCGACCGACTTAACCAAGAGCGTGGTTCCAGCAGGGTGCCATCCGACTGGCCTGGCTCGGCGGCCGCTTTGTCCAAGCAACTCCGCAAGTTGGCCCCGGACCTTCGCCGGGCAGGAATCAGCATCACTTTCGACCGTGGCGAGGGTCGCAAGCGTGAACGCACGATCACCCTCCTGTGGGATGAACTCCCTAACACCGCCGGAGATGCTGCGGACTGCACGGACGGTGCGGACGGTGCGGACGGTGCGGACGGTGCGGACGGGAAACCCACGTAACTCAGTACTTCCATTGCCGCGACGTGCCCCTGGGCATATGGATGATCAGATGGTGTTCGGCACTTGCCAGAAACAGCACAGGAGGCCCCAAAGTGGCGACCATCTACAAGCGGGCGAATACCTGGTGCGGCGACTACACCGACGCCCGCGGAAAGCGGGTGCGGGAGAGGTTGTCGACCGACAAGGGCGTGGCCCAGATGCTTCTGGGAAAACGCCTCCAGGAAGTCGAGAAGCTCAAGGCGGGGGCCATCACCTCCGACCCCCGAGAGGCCGCCCGGCCCTTCGCGGAGCATGCCACCGACTACATCGACGCCCTGCGGCGGCGGGGCCGCGACGACCAGTACGCCCGGCAGATCGAACGTCGCCTCAAGCACCTCGCGGAAACCTACGGGTGGGAGCAGTTGAAGCACGTGCGTGCCCAAGACGTCCGTGACCACCTCGACAGGCTGGCGGAAAAGGGCCGCACGCCCAAGACCATCAAGGGTGCCAGGGATGAGGTCTTCTCCTTCTGCAAGTGGTGCGTCAAGAACAGCCGCATGGAGGCAAACCCCGTGGAGCTGGTCGAGCGTCCCACCGACAAGCGGGACAAGACCCGCAGAGCCCTGACGGCGGCGGAGATCACCGCCCTGCTCAAGGCCGCCCCGCCCTCCAGGTCGTTGGTGTACGCGTTCCTGGTCTACACCGGGCTGCGTCGTGGTGAAGCCAAGCAGTTGTGGTGGGCCCATGTGCACCTGGACGGGGAGAACCCCCATGTGGAGCTCCCCGCCAGCATCACGAAGTCCGGGCGGGCGGAGTGCGTGCCCCTGGTGCCGCAGCTCGTCGGGCCCCTCCGTGAGGCGGCCAAGGGACGCCAGCCCTCGGACCCGGTGTTTTCCAGCCTGCCACGGATTTACACCTTCCGCAATGACCTGGCTGCCGCCAAGATCCCCGACGTCGACGCACGTGGTCGCAAGGTGGTGCTGCACTCGTTGAGGCACTCACTCGCCACGATGCTCGCGGTTTCGGGCGTGCCCATGAGCGTGGCCCAACGGATGATGCGGCACAGTGACATCCGTCTCACCGCCGACGTGTACACGGATGAAGCTCTCCTCCCCCTCGCCGCGGCGATGCGTTCCCTGCCGGTGTTCTCGCCGTCGAACGGCGGAATCCCCAAATGGGAGGGGGTCCAAGCAGGTGCAAGCGCAACAGGGTTGGAGGAAAGCGCGCCTGGTGTGGCAGAATCCGTGCCAACATGTGCCGAAATCGTGTCACACAGCAGTCACACCGGTGCGCACCCCGTCAAAGTCAAAAACAAAAAACCCCTTGCGGCTGCGGGGTTTACGGCCTCCGACGGGCAAAGGGGTGAATGGGCGCAACAGGACTCGAACCTGTGACCTCGGCTATGTGACAGCCGCGCTCTAGCCAACTGAGCTATGCGCCCGCAACCGACCCAGCGTAGGCAGCGACAGAAAGGAGAGCAGTGCAACTTCCATGACGTGCCGCCGATCAACGCCGGACTCAGGCCTTCTTCTCTTCCTTCTTCTCGCCCTCCGCCGCCGCCTTGGCAAGGCGGGCCGTGAGGCGCTTGCGGTCGTGCTCGCGGTCCTTCTCCCACAGCTTGACATCAACCAGCCCGCGCTTCGCAAACAGGTCCCGCACCGTGTCGCTCGGCTGCGCGCCCCTGCTCAGCCAGTGCTTCGCACGCTCGTCGTTGACGCGCACCTGCTGGTCAGCCTTGGGGTTGACCGGGTCGTAAATACCCAGGTTCTCGAGGACAGGCCCCTCGCGGCGCGACAGGTGATCCATCGCGACAATGCGGTAGAAGGGGCGGTTCCGGCGGCCGTGCCGCTGCAGACGAATAGTAACCATACAGACTCCAAACTCCGGCCTGAGAGGGCAGGCGGACCAGGTGAACTTGTCGGCGGGGAACAGCCCCTCGCCACCGACCCCGATTCCGAAAGGTTGCGGGGAGGAAGAGATACTAGGGGACACGAATCAGAGGGGCAAGTGAATCCGGCAACCCCCCTGCTCCCAAGGCGGTATGGTATGAAGGCCTCCCACCCAGGCAGCCCGCGCGTGCCGTGCACCAGGGCAGACAGAACGGGAAACTTCCAATGAACAGCGTGCAGACGGCGTGCGTGCGGGCCGGTTCAACCATCGCCACCTCGATGGTCATCTCCGCGTGGTTTCTCGGCCTGCTCATCGCGTGCGAGACCGGCTCGTGCAGCGCCTGGGGAAAAGGGACCGCCTGGGAACTGAACGGTCCCCACCCCGTGGAAAAGGCCGCCGCTGCGCAGCCAAAGCCGGTGCCTCCGGCCAAGAGCGACACCCCCCATGCACAGCCGGTCGTTCCGCCGCAGCCCGATCCCCGCATGGCCACCCTCGCAAAGCTTGACCATCAGGTGACCGTGGAGTGGAAGGACGAGCCGCTGGAGAACGCCCTGGCGTTCATCCAGGCAGAAACCGGCGTCGACATGATGGTCATGTGGATAGACGAGGACAACCCGGCGATCGGGCTGCGCAAGGAGCGTCGGATCTCCCTGGTGGCAAAGGACCAGGACGTCATCGACCTGCTGGAGAAGATCACCGAGCGAGCCGACACCCGCGCCAAGGGCGACGGCAGCACCTGGCAGATCAGCGACACAGGCACCCTCCAGGTAGGACCGCGTGAACGCCTCAACAAGTGGACACGGACCTGCGCGTACGACGTGGCCGACCTGCTCCAGGTGATCGTCGACTGGATCGATCCCGACGACGGCCTGATGTTCAACGACTCGCACCCCTTTACCAGCGCTCACCGAAGGTGGCGGGACGCCGGGTTCATGGACACCCGCCACGCCGAGGACAAGGCCCAAGAACTTCGGGGCGTCATCGTCGCCACCTGCGAGCCCAAAGCCTGGACCGACAACGGAGGTGACGCCGCCTCCATCCTGTACCAGCGCGGTTCCAGGGCCCTTGTGGTGAGGGCGCCCGACTACGTGCACCGCGCAATCGATGGATACCACCCGTCGCGCCCGCCTCAATCCAGCGTCCCAACGCCAACCCCGGAACCACGCGAAGCAAAGCCCGCAAAGGCGCCCGCCCGCACAACCGGCGGCTGAACCGAGGACTCAGCCCGCCGCGCCCCGCTCCTGCAGTTTGAACGCCATCGTGTACTGCACGCCGACCACCGGGTACCTGCTGTCGCACCGGTACACCCGGAAGCACGAAGGGTCCCAGCCCCGGTTCTGACACGCCCACCGCAGCAGCTCAACGTACTTCGGCGCCTCCCCCATCCGGCAATAGTCGACCCCCGTGCCCACGTACCGAACGGTGTCCAGCAGATCCACGCGGTCCATGTCCCGTGACCGGTCATACGGCAACGCCGCGCCCCGCACCCCCGTGTTGTAGTGCATCAATTCCGGCTCAATGCCCGGCCACACGTCCGGGTGCAGGAGCACGTCCATGACCAGCCGCTGCGCCGGAATCTCCACCGCTTCCATCACCGCCGCGATGTCGCCCGCATGCCGCCCCCACCGACGCATCAGGCCCGGCGTTGCCTGCCCGAAGAACAGGTCGCCGGCGGCCTCCGCCCCGAGCCCCTCGTCCACCAGCTGATAAATGCTCGCGGTGCCCTTCCGCACGACGCCAATCCGGGGCGGCTTCCCTCTGCCAAACTGCGGCAGAAACTCGGCGGCATCGCTGTCGCCCCGGATGGGACGCACGTCCAATGTCTGTGCCTGGAGCCCAGAAGTGTCGTCCCGGTGATCGAACATCGTCAGCATCAGCGGCACCGACGGTCGGAGTCGCTGCAGCCCGAGCATGCCCGCAACCTGCACGGCGTCGTACCGGCCGGTGTCCGCGCCAGGGTGGACGATCGCCGTGTTCGTGATGACCTGGCACTCCAGGCCTCTGAGGTTGGCCGCGGAGCGGAAGGCCATCTGCCGAGAAGTGAACTCGAACTTCTCTCTTGCTTCCGGGAGCCAGGCGCTCGCCATGGCATCCAGCGCGTGCCGTCCTCCCAGCTCATCTTGGAGGAACCCCTCGAACGCACTGACCGCCTTGTCGAATTCTTCCACCGCCTTCTTGTTGCTCACCGCCGACCGGGCCCCGTGGCTCAGACGGCGGAGCGACTCCACGCCGGGCATGTAGTACGCCACGGCCATTGGATCTCGCTTGGAGAGGGCGGACAAGAACCGGCTCGCGATATCTTTGTTTACCCCGGTTGCTTTCATGAGGTCTGACGACGTTCGCACCTGCGCGGGCAGGGCGGCCAGCAACTTGTCACTGGAATTCGCCAGAAGCTTGCCGATCACGACGAGGCGTTCGCATGCGGACACGCTTTGTTCTTCGGCTAGCCCAGGCTGGGGAGTGCACACGGCTGACACGCCCCACAGCCTACAAGACCCGGGCTGCGTCGTCAAGAAAATTCGCATTGCGAATGCATTGCTTTTTGCTTGCGTTCTTCGATTCTCTGTGTATTCTGGGAATTCGCACGCCCGAATCAGGACGTCGCCCAAGTTTCATCCCCCACCCCCCTCGATGGAGAAGACCATGGCCACACATCGTGACGTTCCCCGGCACTTTTCTCGTTCATCAGGCTTCGCTGCGATTATCACCGCCAGCGGCCTGGCAACCACGGCGTTCGGGCAGTGGACGGTCATAAGCCTTCATCCAAACGGCGCAACGTCTTCGGAAGCGACGAGCGTGCACGGCGCCGAGCAGGCCGGAATGTGGAACTTCCACCAGGGGGCGTTGGTGTGGCACGGGTCCGCCGGGTCGGTCCTACGGCTGCCCGATGCAGGCAACCCGACAGCGGTCGCGAACGCGGTGAATTCCGGCAACCAGAGCGGCACGATCGACGTCGGCACGGGGGTCGACGCTCGCACGCATGCGGTGATCTGGTCCGGGCCCGCTCACGCGATTGTGGATCTTCATCCGGCCCCTGGAACCGCCATCCACTCGGTGGTCTACGCGATGGACGCGACCACCCAGGGTGGGACCTTTCTTGGGGATGGCGGCGGCGGGACGTTTTCGGCGGGGCGTCCCTGCATGTGGAGTGGCACGTCCGAGTCGTTCGTGGACCTGACGCCGGCGGGATTCTCTACCGGCGAAGTGCACGGCGTGGGAGGCGGTCAGCAGGTGGGCGCGACCTTCGACAGCTTTCTGGGCACTGCGTGCATGTGGTTCGGCTCGGCTGAGTCCTTTGTCAACCTTCAGCCGCCCGAAGGGATCTTCTCTGCTGCGACCTGTACCGATGGCATGTATCAATATGGAGTGATGGGCCTTCTCGATCCGGCGCCTGGGCTGTACCCCTGCCGCTGGAACGGGAGCGCTGAGTCGCTCGTCGTGCTCGACATGCCCGTGGACCATTGGGGCGAGGTCCATGCGACGCACGGCGGCGTCCAGGCAGGCTACATCACCGATACTGACGGCATTTCTCACGCGCGGGCGTGCATCTGGGAGCAGGTACCGGGCACCTACCTCGACATTCATCAGTACGTTCCGGCCCCTTACAGCGAGTCCAACGCGCTCGGAATCTGGCGGCACGAATCGTCGGGGACGATCTACGTGGTTGGATATGGATTGAATAGCGTCACCAACCAGACTGAGGCCCTCATGTGGGTGCGTGGACCGGGCACCAACCTGATTGCCAGCGCTTCAGCCCCGCAGGACGGGAGCGTCGATCCTGGGGAGTCCATGGGGTACAACGTCCGCGTGCTGAACGCGGGACCGGTGCCGTCTGGTCCTTATACCGTCACCGTGGACCTTCCTCCGGCCTCCGTTGCGACGTACGTGAGCGCGACGCCTTCACCGAGCGGGGTCAGTGCCACCCAGCTCACCTTCACCATGGGCTCACTCGCGGGTTTGGGCGGCACGTCCGACATCGCCATCACGCTCAACGCCGTCGGTGCGGGATCCACCGCCACGGTGACAGCGACAGCCACGCCATCGGCTGAAGCGGAGCCCACCAACAACACGGCATCCGCGTCGTCCCGCATCACGGGCACGCCGATCACCTGCGACTCCATCGACTTCAACGGTGACGCGCTCTTCCCGGACACCGCCGACATCGACGACTTCCTCAGCGTGTTCAGCGGCGGCCCGTGCTCCACCGGCACGTGCGGTGATATCGACTTCAACAACGACGGTCTGTTCCCCGACACGCTCGACATCGACAGCCTGCTGAGCGTGTTCAGCGGCGGCCCGTGCCTGTAACGGCCGCCCGCCCTGAGATGAACGCCTGACACTCCGACCGGCTGGGGCGAGCTAGCCCCTCCCCCAGCCGGTCTTCTCTTCCTCGCGGTCCGGCGAGAGGTGGACGCGTTCGCCCCGCTCGTCCGCCAGGTCCAGCCTCGCCCCGGCACTCTTGAGCGCGGCCAATTGCCGGCGGCCGATACGTGCCCTCAGCGTGACCGTCGGGGGAGCGGCGTCCATGGCGTACTCGCGCGAGACGACCTGCCCCTGCCGTTCGATCAGGCTTATGGTTTTCGCGTCTTCGAGGGGCACGGTCACGTCGAAGGTCTCCACGCCGCCCTGGGCATGGGCCATTACCACCTGCCGCAGTTCCTCCTGCCCCATCGGGGATGGTCCGCCTGCCGCGCCCGCGAACGCGCAGAGCGGGATGGCTCCGGGCACCTTGCGCTGCCAAACGAGCACGTCGCGGTTGTCCTGGAGCCGGTCGGCCTTGTTGAGG
Organism: Phycisphaerales bacterium; assembly: GCA_046350475.1. Taxonomy (GTDB): domain Bacteria; phylum Planctomycetota; class Phycisphaerae; order Phycisphaerales; family UBA1924; genus BJHL01. Next base: position 2,307,912 of record JAXMAJ010000001.1, read on the forward strand.
AGCAGCACCCTCGGGGGTGGCTTCCATTGCCCGGTTTCGGTGCGAGCGACTTCCTCCATCAGTTCATCCAGCGTGCCCGTCACCGTGCTGTAATGCAGTTCTGCGGCCGGGTCTGAGATGTCCAGCACTATCAGCAGCAGGTCGGCGTGCGTCGCCTCCTCCAGCGTGGCCTTGAATGAGGCGACGAGGTGGTGAGGGATATCCCTGACGAAGCCCACGGTATCCGAGAGCATTACGCCGATGCCCTGGCCCAGGTCCCATTGGCGCGTGCGGGTGACCAGCGTCGCGAACAGGCGGTTGTCCGCGTACGCGCCGCCGGCGGTCAGCGAGTTGAACAGCGTGCTTTTGCCGGCGTTGGTGTACCCCACGATGCCGACCGTGAAGTGCTCTCGCTTGCGTGCCTGCACCTCGCGCCTCCGCCTTGCCTGGATCACCTCGAGGTCACGCTTGAGCGCGACCTTCCGGTCGGCCACCAGACGCCGGTCGATCTCGATCTGCATTTCGCCCGGGCCTCGGCTGCCCACGCCGCCGGAAATGCGTTCCAGGTGGCTCCACATCGCGCGGATACGGGGGGCCGTGTATTCCAGCTGGGCCAGTTCAACCTGCAGCTTCGCTTCGTTGGTGGTCGCGCGTCCGGCAAAGATGTCCAGGATGAGTTCCGAGCGGTCCACGACTTTGCACAGCGTCGCCTTCTCGATGTTGTTGATCTGGCGGGGTGACAGGTCGTGATCGAAGATGATCGTCTTTGCGCCCAGTTCGGCGCAGAGGGTCTTCAGTTCCTCCAGCTTCCCCACGCCCATGTAGGTCCCTGCGATGGGCCGCTCCAGGCGCTGCTGCAACTCCCCCGCTACCGCCGCACCCGCCTGTTCGGCGAGGGCCCTCAGCTCCCCGAAGGGGTCGCGCTGGTCGTAGCTGGAGTCGGGCAGGCGAACGGCCGCCAGGACGACCTTTTCGGACTGCACCTCAAGAGATTCCCGTTCCTTTGCCATCGTGATGAAGATATGGTATGGTGTCGGCGCGGGCGTTCCTGGCAACGGGCTGCTGGGCGGGGAACATCCGCTGAGTTATGATGTGGCGAGGAGCACACGATGCACCGCACGGCCTCCACGTCGGAGAGCGTCCAAGCCCGGCCCACGCCGCAGAGCGAGCCTCTGCGTGTGGTCCGACCCGTCGTGGTGGAAGTCACCCCGGGGGGCACTCAACGCATGTTCAACCTCAGTGAACCCATCATCATCGCCATCGACGGGCCCGCCGGGACCGGGAAGAGTTCCGTGGCCCGGGAGCTCGCCAGGCGTCTGGGCCTCGACTTTCTGGACACGGGCGCGATGTATCGGGCGGCCGCCGCCGTCGCATTGGACCGCGGCATCGCGCTGGACGAGGTGGAGGAGCTCATCCGCTCTGTCCGTGAGGCTGACATCCGGTTCGACTGGGGTCAGGACCCACCCCTGATTCTGGCGGCAGGTCGGCCGATGAACGTGCGCATCCGGGAGCAGGACGTGACCGCCGTGGTGTCTGCCTACGCGGGTATCAAGGCTCTGCGTCAGCTCATGGTGACCCAGCAGCAGTCTATAGCCCGGGATCACAGGCGACTGGTCAGTGAGGGACGGGATCAGGGGAGCGTGGTGTTCCCCACGGCGAAGGTGAAGTTCTACCTGGACGCATCCCCGCGGGTGCGTGCCGAGCGCCGGCTGGCCCAGCTAATGGACTCGGGTGTGCAGGCGAACCTGGAAACGCTGCAGCGCGAGATCGAGGCGCGTGATCAATCCGACAAGAGCCGCGCGGTGGGCCCCTTGACGTGCCCGAAGGGGGCCGAGGTCATCGACACCTCGCACATGTCCTTTGAGCAGGTCGTGGTCACCCTCTACGACATCGTGATGCGGAAGAGCAAGGAATGAGAGGCTGACGAAGGCGGGGCGCTGTTCCCGCCGTCCGACGTTCCCTACGCTGGGCCGATGTTTGACGCGTTGCGGGCACGCCAGCCGGGGGCGTCGCTGGGCGGTGTCCTTTTCTATCGGTTCTGCGCCAGCGTCGCCTGGCTTGCGCTGCGCCTGCTGTTTGGCGCGCGAGGATACCAGCGCGAGAATGTGCCCGCGACCGGCGGGCTCATCATTGCCGCGAACCATCAGTCGTACCTGGACCCGCCCGCCATCGGCGGGCTGCTCCTGCGCCGGAGGCACTTTGACTTCATCGCACGCAGCGGCCTGTTCACGTTCAGGCCGTTCGGGTGGCTCATCGCCCACCTCAACAGCATTCCCGTCCGGGGAGACGGTGGCGACACGGCTTCGATCAAGGAGGTGCTGCGTCGGCTCGAAATGAACAGGGCGGTGATCATCTTCCCGGAAGGGGGGCGTTCGCACGACGGCGAACTCCATGAATTCAAGCGGGGGGCCGCCCTTCTCGTCAAGCGTTCCGGCTGTCCGGTGCTCCCGGCCGCGATTGACGGCGCGTTCCAGTGCTGGCCCCCGGGCCGGAAGTTCCCCCTTCCATGGAAGCGACGGGTCAGGGTGCTCTATGGGGAGCCGATCCCGCACGATGAGCTCATGAAGGACGGGCCGGACGCGGCGATGCTGCGCTTGCACGACGAGGTTGAGAAACTCCTGGCACAACTGCGCGCGAACTGACCCGGCGGGCCGGGCCTACTGCAGCCCGCGGACGATCGCCTCGGCCATCATCGCGATCAGCAGCAGCGGCAGGTGCACGATGCTGCCGAAGAAGAGTTGACGGGCCCGTTCCCGGGACTTCTCCAGCAGGAGGCGCACCGCGAAGACCGCGAATAGCAGCCCCGACACCCCCGCCACCGTCGCGTAGGGAGCGCCGAGCAGGTCCGGCAGCAGCACCGCCGGCAGCAACGTTGCGGGCAAAAGCGCGGCCGTCCAGAGCGCCATGGTCCATGCGGTGCCGGCACCGGTTGTGTCCACCACGGGCAGGACGGCATACCCGCCCCTTGCGTAGTCGTCGCGGTACATCCACGCGATCGCAAGGAAGTGCGGGATCTGCCAGACGAACATCAGCGTGAACAGCGCATACCCGGCGGGCTCTCGCAGCACATTCCAGCCTGAAGCGGTCGACGCGGCGGCCGATCCGATCATCGGGGGGAGGGCGCCCGGCAACGCACCGACGAAGGTTGCGAGGGGCGAGGCAGGCTTCATCGGCGTGTACACCGCGAGGTAGGACACGATGCACGCCAGCGATACCAGCATTGGCACCGGTCCGCACAAGGCCCAGAGCACAGCGAGTCCTGCGATACACAGCGCCGCACCGAACGCGAGCACCTGCGACTGCTTCACACGCTGTGTCGGGAGGGGGCGGCCCTGCGTACGGGCCATCCGGGCGTCCCGGGCCTGCTCCATCCACTGGTTCAGCGCGTTCGCACCGGCTGCGGAGAGTGCTGTGCCCACCGCGCAGGCCGTGAGGGACACGCTCAGGTCGGCGAACGCCCACTTCTCCCGCTGCAATGCCGCCAGCACGAAGCCCGCCAGGCTTGTCATGGTGACAAGCCGGGTAATTCCGGGCTTGGTGGTCTCCCACAGCGCCGGGAGGCCGGTTGCCGTGGAATCCCGATGGCGCCGCGAGCGCGGGATTGCCCGCGGCTCGAGCGCGCCCAGATCGGGCGTGAGGGAGGTGGAAGGGGCGGTTTGGCTCACGTGGGTTCCTGTCGGGGGGGGAGTATACGAAGCTGCTTGGCGGCGTGCCCCGCGGGCCGGAAACCGCGTCCCGGGCGAGGGCGTGGCGCGGGTTCACCTACATTGCTCCCTCCCAACTGCCGGCTGGAGCACCCATGCACACCCTCACACTCGCCCACTCAGCGGACCCGGACGATGCGTTCATGTGGTGGCCGCTGACCGGGAAGGTGCACCCCGATGGTGCACCATACCCCGGGAGGGCGGGCGAGCCACTCATCCGGTCGGACCGGTTCCGCTTCCGGGCTGTGCCCGGGGATATCAGCAGGTTCAATACGCTTGCCAGCGAACCCGATGAACGCGGTGGCGCTCCGTACGACATCACCGCCCTGTCCGTCCGGGCTTGGGCTGGGGTCGCGGACCGGTACCTGATTACCAATGCCGGGTCGTCCTTCGGGGAGGGCTACGGCCCCAAGGTCGTGTGCCGCGCGGATGCAGAGCAGATTACCTGCCAGCTCTGCCTCCGGAGGAAGGATGTGCGCATCGCGGTGCCGGGCCTGCGGACCAGCGCTTTCCTGACACTCGGGCTCATGCTCGGCAGGGAGGTTGTGGCCCTGGAGGGGAAGTTCCTGGAGGTCCCGTTCGACCAGGTCATCCCCAAGGTCCGCGACGGGTCTGTCGGCGCGGGTCTGGTCATTCATGAAGGTCAGGTGACCTTCGCGCAGGCGGGCCTCCGAGAGGTTCTAGACCTGGGAGCGTGGTGGATGAGGGAGCGGGGCCTGCCCCTGCCGCTGGGCATCAATGCGATCAAGCGTGACCTGGACATCCGCTTTGGCGCGGGGTCTGTCGCGGAGGTAGCACGCCTTCTGGAGATGTCCATCGACCATGCCCTGACCCACCGGGACGAGAGCATTGCATACACGATGCCGTTCGCTGCACTGAATGCGGAGGCGAGCGGCACACCACCTCCCACCCGAGAGGTTGTGGAACGCTACGTGGACATGTACGTGACGGACCTGACGGTGGACATGGGCCAGCGGGGGCGTACCGCCATCGAGTGGCTGCTCAAAGAGGGAGCGGCGGCGGGCCTGTGCCCGGTGGTACGCGAAGTTGATGTCGTGTGAGCCGGGTCGCTCGGCCCCCTACCGGACTGCGGGGCCGGTGGGTGAACCGGGAAGACCCTCCCCTATCATGTTCGGATGACGCAGTCGCTCCGCACCCTGATGACCGACCTCATCGACTACGCGGGCCTCTTCCCGCCTGCAAAACTCGATATGGCCAGGGCGGTGGAGGCGTACAACCGCTGCCGCGTGGGTGAGTACGAGTGGATGCTTGGTCGCTTCATATGCCCGCTGGGCCGGCTGCGCGAGTTCACGAACCAGGCCAGCGTCCTCCTTCCCGGCACGGCGGGCACGAGCGGTTACCGCGAGATGGCTGACGCGGGCGATCCCTGGCGGCTCTCGGTACTCGTGGACCTTGCCCCGGACCCGGAATCTGCGACGCCGGCCTTCGAGTCCGCGCTTGAGACCATTGACGCGTTCAATGCCCACCACGCCCGCGAGGAGAACGGCCTGGCTTCGATCGACATGATCGAAATGAAGGTGAGCAACCCGTCGCTGATCGACACGCTCCTGGACCGGATGCCCGAGGACATTTACCCATTCTTCGAGTTCCCGGTCACGACAGATTGCCGCGGTCTGATCGCGTCGCTCTCCGGCAGCGCCGCGGGGGCCAAGATCCGCACCGGCGGCGTCGTAGGGGACGCGTTCCCCACCGCCGCCGAAGTGGCGGCATTTCTGCACGCCTGCCATGCGGCGGGGGTTCCGTTCAAGGCGACTGCCGGGCTGCACCACGCCGTGCGGGGCTCGTACCGCCTGACCTATGAACCCGACAGCGCGTGCCACAACATGCTCGGTTTCCTGAATGTGTTCGTGTCCGCGGCGCTGCTGTGCGCAAAGGGCGTGGACACTCATGCGACCCGCTCCATTTTGCACGAGGAGGATCCGGCGTCCTTCCGATTCAGCGACACCGTTCTGGGGTGGAAGAACTTCCTGATCGAGAACGCCCAGCTGGCCAAGGCACGGGAGACCTTTGCGCTTTCCTACGGCTCGTGCTCCTTCGATGAGCCGGTGGATGACCTCAGGAGGTTGTCGCTTCTCTAACGCCTTCTGCCGGCCCGTGCCGTACCGTTGCCCGCATGGCCGCCCCTCATTCGCCCGCCGAACCACAGTGGACCACGCGCAAGCTCCTGGCGTGGATGGGGGCAGCGTTCACCAAGAAGGACCTGGATTCTCCCCGCCTCCTCGCGGAGCTCCTCATGGCGCACGTCATTGGCTGCGAGCGCCTGAAGCTCTACATGGACCCGGACCGGCCCGCTTCACCCCTGGAGCGGGAGGCACTGCGGGACCTGGTCGGCCGGGCCTTGCAGCACGAGCCGGTGCAGTACCTCGTCGGCGAGGCCTGGTTCTTCGGGCTGCCGTTCAGGGTGGACAGGCGGGTGCTTATCCCGCGGCCCGGCACGGAGACCATCGTTGAGCACGTCCTTCAGCACCACCGGGCGACGCACGGGCCGGCCCAGGCCGAGTCCGCCCAGCGGGGTGAGGGGACGCTGATCGCGGACGTGTGTACGGGGAGCGGGGCGATCGCCATAGCACTCATGAAGCACATGCCCGGCGCCCGCGCGGCGGCGACGGACATCAGCGCGGAGGCGCTTGACCTTGCCCGAGAGAATGCTGCGCGTCACAACGTCGCGGACCGCGTGGACTTCCTGCAGGGCGACCTTCTCACGCCGCTGACCAGCTTCGCCCCTACCGCTGCGGACGCGTCTCTGGACTACCTGGTGTCCAACCCGCCGTACATCCCGGACGATGAGTGGCCCGACAAGGTCGACCGGAATGTGCGGGAGCACGAGCCGCACCTGGCTCTCCGCGGCGGGCCGGACGGGTTGCGGCTGGTCGGCCCCCTGTTGAAGGAGGGTGCCCGCCTTCTCAAGCCTGGGGGTCTCATGCTGGTAGAGGTGGCGACGTCCAGGTCCGGGGAAGCCCTGCAACTGGCCCAGCGGGATCCGATGCTCAAAGATGCCCGGGTGCTGAAGGACCACGAAGGGCTGGACCGCGTCGTGCTCGCCTGCAGGGCGTGAGCCGCTCTGTGACCGCTACCATTGCGGATGCTCCATACCTCCGCCCCTCTGTTCCATCACGACCACCACCAGGGCTCCACTGAGTGCTGCTCCGGCAAGCCTGCGAGCGAGTGCTGCAAGACCAGGGAGGGTGGCAAGCCGGGTGGGTGCGGCTGCGGGTCGGGCGGGGGCATCATGGCGGACATGCTGAAGCACGTCAATGAGCCGGCGACGCGCGAGGAAATGATGCGGTTCCCCTCGCTTCACCTGGTGATGCGCTACAGAAAGGGAATCGAGCACATCGACCGGCGTGTCTTTGAACTGTCTGAGCGCCAGATCGACCAGGCGTTTCTGCCGGATGCTGGCGTGGGGCGCTGGCCCGTCCGTGTGCTGCTCGGACACCTTGCCGACGCTGAACTGGTCTTCGTCCATCGCATGCGCCGCGCAGTCGGTGAAGAAAGTCCGGTTGTCGAGGTGTGGGACGAGGACGCGTTCGTGGACGCCAATGTGTACGACGCGGCGCCCAAGGAGTACGCGGACAGCGCCGAGGCCGATCAGGCCCGCGTCATGCGTGCCCTGGGCGGCCCCATGGCGACCATCCACACCCTCCGCCAGTGGTGCTCGCAGTGGCTGCTCGCCCTGCCGGAGGGGGCCTGGGAACGGCGGATCATGCACCCCAGCAACGGGCCGATGACGGTCAAGACAATCCTCGCGTACGACACGTGGCACCTGGAACACCACGCGTCGTTCCTCACGAAGAAGCTGGACAAGATGGGCATCCCTGAACCGGCAGAGGAAGAGGGCGGTTGCTGCGGCGGGGGCGGCGGTGGTTGTGGGTGCGGGCACTGATAGAGAAGTCCGCACGCATCCATGGACCCACTCCTTCACCAACGCAGGTACCTCATCCCGTTCCGGGGTTCTCTCCTGCCACAGATATTCACCGACACCCTGGTGATCGGTGCGGGCGTTGCCGGCCTGCGGGCCGCCATCGCCGCGTCCCGGCACGGTGAGGTCATTGTGCTCTCCAAGAGCGACTTCAAGCACACCAACACGGCGTGGGCCCAGGGCGGTATCGCCGCGGTGCTTGCGGCGGGAGACACGCTCGAGTCCCATGTCCATGACACACTCGTGGCCGGCGCGGGGACCTGCGACGAGCCGGTGGTGCGCCAGGTCGTGCAGCGGGGCCCGCGTCTGCTGGAGGAGGTCATCTCCTGGGGCATGGAGGTCGACCGCGCGTCGGGCGGTTCCATTTCACTGGGTCGCGAGGGTGGGCATTCGGCTTCCCGCATCGTGCACGCCCACGGCGATGCGACCGGGGCCGAGCTTCAGCGGACGCTTGTCGAGCGTGTCAGGGCGACCGCGGGCGTCCGGGTCTTCGAGAAGTGCTTCGCCCTTGATCTCATCACGCCCACCGCGGAGGTCGGCGCGCCGGTCATGGGCGCCATCACCCACCACCCCAAGTACGGGCTGCAGATGATCTGGGCCAAGGCCACCATTTTGGCCGCAGGCGGCGCGGGCGTGCTGTACCGCGAAACCACCAACCCGCCCGCGGCCACGGCGGACGGCCTGGCCATGGCGTACCGCGCGGGCGCGACGCTGGCGGACATGGCCTACATGCAGTTCCACCCGACAACGCTTTACCTGGCGGGAGCCTCCCGTTCTCTCATCACAGAGGCCATCCGCGGGGCGGGCGCATACTTGCTGGACGCGTCGGGGCATCGCTTCATGTCGGACGTCCATCCGCTGGCCGAGCTCGCCCCGCGCGACATCGTGAGCCAGGCCATTGTGCGCCAGATCGCCCGCCAGGGTGGCGGCAACGTCACCCTGGACTGCCGCCACATCAAGGACTTCCCCCGCCTCTTCCCCGGCATCGCGGAGATCCTGACGAAGTTCGACCTTGATCCCGCCACCGACCTCATCCCGGTCCACCCGGCCGCTCATTACATGATCGGCGGCGTGCGGACCGACGCGTTTGGACGGACGGACGTGCCGGGCCTGTACGCGGCCGGAGAGGTGTCCAGCACGGGGCTGCACGGAGCAAACCGCCTGGCGAGCAACTCGCTACTGGAAGGGCTCGTGTTCGGCGAGATAGCCGGGACTACCTGCGAGGAGATGAAGGCTCCGCACGCACCCCGGGTCGCGCGGCCGGCACCGGTGGGCGTGATCAGCGACATACGCCCTTCGGAACGGGGCGAGTTGGACCTCACGGACGTGCGGTCGAGCCTGCGGAGCGCCATGTGGAAGAACGTGGGGATCGAGCGGACGGGCCAGAAGTTGGCTGGCTGCATCGAGATGATTGACTTCTGGGCGCGTTACACGCTCGACAAGATCTTCGACGACCCGACCGGCTGGGAGACCCAGAACATGCTGGCCGTGGGCGCCCTCATCGCCCGCAGTGCTGCGTGGCGACAGGAATCCCGCGGCGCCCACCTGCGTACAGACTTTCCTGCTCCACTGCCGGCGTTCCAGGTGCACGACTGCTGGCGCCGGGAACGGGACGAGCCTGTTATCGTTCCTGCGGGCACGCGCTCCGACACCCCGGCGGGCGGGGCCAGCCGCGCGGAGCAGAGGCCGGTCGCCAAGCGCTGAGCACCGGCACGAAGCCGACAGTCCAGAGACGCCCATGCAACGAGCACCCCTGGCCACCTGCTTCCTTGTTTTGTTCGCGTGTGTGTCGTGCGCCCGCGAGGAGAAGGTGGTCCGGTACAAGCCATGGTTTGCGGGGCTGGAGGGTGCGCAGATCAACCGTCAGGTCGCCATCCCGGCCGAGTTGCGGTCCGATCCGACCGGGGGGGTCACCGAAGACCAGCTCCGCGTCGAGCACGAGGACAAGTCCGTCACGCTGGTGGCGAGAACCGGGCGCCAGCTGATGATCCACATCTACACGACGCTCGCGGAGAACGAACGTGACCTGTTCGCCAAGGAGGTCCTCTCCGAGGCCACGCGCGCGGAATACCGCCGGCAGGGGTTGGACCCCGGGCTTGCGTTCGACGCGCTGCTGCAGCACGAGGACGAGATCATCGACTTCTTCAACGCCATCCCCTACGCAGAAAACACGCCGGGCGTGTTCTGGCAGCCGCAGGGCGGGCGGACGTTCCGCATCGAGGCGAACGGCCTCGCCCGGACGAACCTCAAGATTGTGGGCATGGACATGACCATGGACAGGGGCAACTGGAAGCTGCGATGGTTCGTGCCAGCGCCGGGTGAGAAGCCCATCGATCCGGTGCCCGGGAATTCCGCGTCCACGGCGGGCAGGCCTGCGCGATGAAGCAGGCGCTCTGGCCAGAACACAAACACCCACGGGAGCCCGTGGGTGCGTGGGGTCATAGAGACATTCATTGCTGGTGCAGCGGCGCCATCAGCCCGCGACTTCTTCTTCTTTCTTGCCCTTCTTCGCCGCCTTGGGCTTCTTCGCGGGCTTCCCGCCGTTCTGGATGAGTTCCTTCCCCTGCTGGTCGAGGTAGAGGATGCACTGACACGACGCGCACCTGGTCAGGCGCCCGCTGCTCGCGAGCATCGCTACCGCGTCGACGGGCAGGCTCATCATGCACACGCCACAGTTGAACTCGTGGCGTTTCACGTCCACGACTTCCACCAGCCCCATGGCCTCATCCCCGCGCCGGTCGATGAGTTTCTGGAAGTCACGCATCACGTCCGACGGGACCGCCGCGATCAGCGAGGCACGCTGCCCCTCGAGTTCCCTGACGCGGTCGGCGATCTCGTTGGAGCGAGCGTCCCGGTCGCTGACGGCGACCTTGCGGACCTTCTCCCGCTCGTCCTTGCGTCCTGCCACGGACGCGATCTGCTTCCGGAGTTCTTCGGCCTTGCCCATGTGCTCCAGGGCGGACGCCTCGTGCTTGTCCCGGTCGGCCTTGAAGGTGTTGAGCTCAGTCAGGAACGCCTTGTATTCCTTGTTGTTCTGGGCGTTCTCCATCTGGGAGCGGATGGTGGCCATCTTGGCGTCCAGACGCTTCATCTCGCCCTCTGCGTCCCCCGCGAGTGCGGACAGCTTCTTGAGGTCCGTCTCCAGCGCGGACCGGCTGGTCTCGAGGCTCGACAGGTCCTTGTCCTGATCGGACAGGAACTTCTCCGCACCCTTCAGGCGGCTCTTCAGCCCCCTGAGTTGTTTGTCGACGTGGAAGACTTCAACCAACTTCGCCGTCACGTCCATTCAAGTGCTCCGCGTTGTGGCCCTCCCCGGCCGATGGATTGTAGCAGCCGCCGCACTCGGAAACACGGTTGGCAAAGCCCCCTCACTCGGGTCGGCCCCGCATTGTTTCACACGGGCTGGAAATACCCCCGTCCAGACGCCACTTCCAGCCACCAGAATGCGACGGGGCCGGTCAGCAGGGGCGAGTCAATGAGGTCCAGAATTCCCCCGTAGCCCGGGATGCTCCTGCCGGAGTCCTTGCTGCCCGCGTCGCGCTTCAGGACGCTCTCCAAGAGGTCACCAACCTGCCCCGTTAACCCAAGCAGTGCGCCAAGGACCGCGCCGTGCCACCAGTCGGGCACAAGAGTCCCCGACCAGTGGTGGACGAGTTGCATGCCCGCGGCGCAGACTGCGGAGGAAGTGACCACACCCCCCACGAGACCTTCCCACGTCTTGCCCGGGCTCAGCCATGGGATCAGCTTGTGCCTGCCGATCGCCTTGCCGGTGAAGAGTGCCCCGATATCGCAGGACTTGGTGGTCAGCAGCACCCACAGCAGCACGAGGGCATGGTGTTCGCGTCGGATCGCGAGCATGAACCCGAACATGACGCCCAGGTAGACGAACGAGAGCAGGACGCCACCCGTGCTTGCGATCACACCTTCCACTGTCTTGTTCCGGGAGTGGAAGACCATGGACATGACCAGCATCGCCAATGCCGCGGTGCTCACTACCGGGACCGCGACGGTGCCCGGGGCTGAGTCGGGCACCAGGCATGAAACCAGCAGGCCGACGATGGATGCCGTCGTGAGCATCCGCTTGCTCGCATCGATCCCGTCCGCCCTGAGGAGTGCCGCGAGCTCCCGGGACGCGAGAACAGCGATAGTGACAGCAATACAGAAGAGGACCACTCCGGGCGGCCAGGTGTCCCGCACGGCCCATGGCGTGGGCAGGACTCCCAACAGCCAGTCCCGGCACCCCGGCGGTATTGCCCGCTGGTCCAGCCACTGGTCGGCCAGCAGCCCCAGCACGAGCATCAGGATCATCACCGGGCCCAGCAGCAGACGGTTGCGCATGCAGGGCGAGGTTAGCGCACCGGCCCGCCCTGGGCGGCGGGATCGAGCCCGCCGAAACGGCGGGACCGCGAGGCGAATTCCCGCACGGCGGCGTGCAGTTCTTCGCCACCAAAGTCCGGCCACAGTGTGGGGGTCACGTGAATCTCCGAGTAGGAGATCTGCCAGAGCAGGTAGTTGGACACGCGCATCTCTCCCGCGGTGCGGATGAGCAGGTCGGGGTCCGGGAGTCCGTGCGTGGTCAGTCGCTGCGAGAACAGGTCCTCGGAGATCTGAGATTCAGAGAGCTTCCCCGCCGCGACATCCCGGGCAATGGACCTCGCCGCGTCAACGATTTCCGCCCTGGCGCCGTAGTTCATCGCGAGGCAGAGCGTGATCCTCCTGTTGTGCGCCGTCGCGGCGACAAGCCTGTCCATGCCCTCGAGCACGTCGGCCGGGAGGCCCTCACGCCGCCCCAGCACGCGCACCCGCACACCCTTGCTCACAAGCTCGTCCTGTTCGCCGGCAAAGTAAACGACCGCGAGCCGCATGAGCGCCTCGACCTCTTCCTTCGGGCGCTTCCAGTTTTCGAGCGAGAACGAGTACAGCGTCAGCACTTCGATGCCCAGATTGGCCGCCTCCACCAGCACTCTGCGCACGCTCTCCGCGCCGGCCTTGTGCCCGAACAGGCGTGCGAGCCCCTGGCGTTGGGCCCATCTCCCGTTCCCGTCCATGATGATCGCCACGTGCCTCGGGATGGACGCGACGGGCACGTCCGGGAGGAGCGTCTGCGGTGTTGCGCCCGGGTTGTGTGCCAGGATGCGTGCGAGCGCCGCCGCCGACGGTCCGTCCGGGGGGGTTGCGGGAACGGGGGGTTGGTTCCGGAGAGTCGTCACGACAGTCGGGGTGAGCAGTTCGTCAGAGACCGATGGTTTGTTCGCGACCGGGCCCGACACTGATGATTTCCGCCGGGACGCCGACCGATTCCTCGATGAACGCGATGTACCGCTGCGCATTGCCCGGGAGTTCCGACCTGCGCCGACAGCGGGCGATGTCCTCCGCAAACCCCGGCACGCTGGTGAGCACCGGCCTCGCCTTTGCAAGGTCCCCCGCGTCCGGCGTGAAGTAGGGTGTGCGTTCGCCGCCGATGTCGTACGCGGTGCAGACCTGCAGCTCGTCGAACCCCGCGAAGACGTCCAGCATGGTGAGGGCGAGCCCGGTCACCCCGTTGATCATCGCTGAGTACCGCAGAGCGACCAGGTCCAGCCAGCCCACCCGTCGGGGCCGGCCGGTGGTGGTGCCGTACTCCCGGCCGCGCTCCCGGATCCTGTGCGCGATCGCGTCGTTCGTTCCGCCCGCCAGCTCGGTCGGCATCGGACCACTCCCCACCCGGGTGGAGTACGCCTTCATCACCCCCACTATCCGCTGGAGCCGGGACGCGGGCACGCCCGTGCCGGTCCCGATGCCGCTCGTGACGCAGGAGGACCCGGTGACATAGGGGTAGGTGCCGTGATCAACGTCCAGCAGCGAGCCGTTGGCACCTTCGAACAGGAGAGACCTGCCGAGCACCAGCTGGTGGTGAAGGAACTGCGTGGTGTCCTTGATCATCGGCCGCAGGCGCTCACCGACGGCAAGGCACCCGGCCTCCAACGACCCAAGTTCCAGGCCTGTCGCCCCGCTGCCGGTTGCGCCGGCCAGGAGCGGCCCCTTCAATGCCAGGGCGAGGCCGAGGCGTTCTCTCAGCGTTTCTGTGCGCGTGAGGTCCCGCACCCGCACGGCCCCGGCCCTGTGCGCTTTGTCGGCGTACGCCGGCCCGATCCCGCGGCGTGTGGTGCCGATCTTGGTCTGTGAGGGCGCCGCCCCTTTCTCAAGGAGGTCCTCCCGCAGACCATCCTCGACCTTGTGATACGGGAGCACCACGTGGGCCCGGTCCGACAGGACGAGGCCCGAGACGTCCACACCCTTTGCGGCCAGCCCGTTCAGCTCCTCCACCAGCTTCCAGGGATCGACCACCACACCGTTCCCGATCACGGCGTGCTTCCCGGGGTACAGGATGCCCGAAGGGATGAGGTGCAGAGAGTACCTTGCACCCGCCACCACCACGCTGTGCCCGGCGTTTGCGCCACCGTTGTACCGCACCACGGCGTCGTGGTCCGCGGCCAGCAGATCGACGATCTTCCCTTTTCCCTCGTCCCCCCACTGCATACCCACGACAGCGGTCAGGCGAGACTTGCTTGCGGCGTCCGATAGCGGCATGGCGGTAGCGTCCGATTACCAGTGCGGGAGCGTGCAGCGTAGGTACTCCCCCCACGCCAGGATGAAGGCACGGGCGGGAACGTCCGATGATCCAGCACTCGTTGGCGAGGAACCATGGCTACCCCTCACTCTGCACAACCTCACGTCCGCATCATGTGCCCGAACCTCGTGTGCCGGAAGGTGCTCGCGGTACCGGAATCCTGCCGCGGCAAGACCGTGCGGTGCAAGACCTGCAGCACGAACATCCGCGTGCCGCTCAAGCAAGGGTCAGGCCCGACCAGCCAGGCGCCTAAGCCCAAGGCGGCGTAAGCAAGGTCCATCCGCAGGGGGCTGTGCCTCATCCGTTGATCTAGAGCTTTGGCTGCTTCTTGAGGTCCTCGTCCTCGTCGAGGAAGTCAAAGTCAGCGACGCTGCTGTCGTCCGGGTCGCTCGACGAAAGCAGTTCGTCCTCTTCATCCTGCTTCGGGGCTGGCTTGGCCTTTGGCGGCGGGGCCGCCTTGCCGGGCCCCTTCGCGGCCGGCGAGGGCACGGGCGCTTGTGCGGGCTTGGGGGGCAGCACGATGCCCTCGTCGTAGGCTTCTTCAGCATCCACGGAGGTCGGCTCCCCGTCCACGCGGACGACGAAGACGAACTCACCGATCGAAATGAGGTCACCCGCCGCCAGGTCCGAGGTGGCCACCTTCTTGCGGTTCACAAAGGTGCCGTTGCTGCTGCCCAGGTCACGCAGCATCACTTTGCCCTCCCCCAGCGCAACCTCGCAATGATGGCGAGAGACCGAGGAGCTTGGGATGCGCAGCCCGCAATCAGTGGCACGCCCGATCACCTGGGCGGCCTTCTTGAGGGGCACGTCCTGCTGACGCCCGTCGTCGCGAACGAGGACCAGTGACACATTCATCGTCGGCTCCGGAGTCTACCCAAGGCCCGCGCACGCCCGCTGCGTCCGCACTCCACCCCCCAACCCCCGTCCCCAGATGGTATGTATGGGGGGACGTCCCCGGATGTTCGGCCCCCGGACGCGGCTGCGCGCCGATTGCACGGCCTTCCCTCCAATAATGGCCCGTTGGCCGCCCCCGTCCACCTGCCCCAGAGCATGCCCGCGCCGCGCACCACCGCCCGTGCGGTACTTTCTCATGCGCCCAGGGAACCGGGTGCCCGGTCCTTGTACCTCCACGTGCCATTCTGCTTCCACAAGTGTCATTACTGCGACTTCTACAGCATCGTGGATACCCGTGACCGACAGGAGGCGTTCACCCAACGGCTCTGCCGCGAGCTGCGGGCGATCGCGCCGTGGGCGGCACGCCCGGTCCGCACGGTCTTCGTTGGGGGCGGTACGCCATCGCTCCTGAGGCCGGAACTGTGGCGCCACCTGCTGACCACTCTCCGCGAGCACTTTGACCTGTCGGAGATCGATGCCGGAGGCGCGTGCACCGGCGGTGACGTGGGCGAGTTCACGGTGGAGTGCAACCCCGAGACCGTGACCTCGGAACTCATGGACGTGCTCAGGGGCGGGGGCGTCACGCGCGTTTCGATGGGTGCTCAGACATTCCACAGCACGCACCTCAAGACGCTGGAGCGTTGGCACGACCCCAGGAATGTGGAGAGAGCGCTGGACACTGCCCGTGCGGCGGGGATCTCCCGCCAGTCCCTGGACCTCATCTACGCCATTCCCGGCCAGACAATGGACCACTGGCGAAGCGATCTCGCGCTCGCCACCCGCCTGGGCACGGAGCACGTCTCTGCGTACGCGCTCACCTACGAGCCTAATACCGCGATGACGGCACGGCTCAAGCGCGGCGACTTTACCCCGGCCGACGAGGACCTTGAGGCGGACATGTTCGAAGAGACCGTGCGGTTGCTCCGGTCCGCCGGGCTTGACCGCTATGAGGTGTCGAACTTCGCCCGCCCGGGGGCCGAGTGCAGGCACAACCTGGCCTACTGGCGTCAGGAGGCGTGGCTGGCGGCCGGGCCGAGCGCGTCCGGGCACTTCGCCGGGCACCGCTGGAAGAACGTCCCGAGGCTGGACGACTATCTTGCCATCGACGACGCCGGGTTCGCGCCGATTACCGATCATGAGCCGCCCGACTATCCCCGTTCGCTGCGTGAACGCGTCATGACCGGCCTGCGTCTCCGGGAGGGCCTTGACGCCCGGGCACTGCTGAGCGCCGCTGCGTGCATCGGGCTCGACGCCGCGCTGAGGCTCCAGGAAGCTGTCGATGAGGCGGCCGACCAAGGGCTGCTTTCGACGACGGACGGCAGGTGGACGCTGACGGAGCGGGGATTCCTCCTCGCGGACCGCGTCGCCGCAGACCTGATGGCCACTGTCGGCTCCACTCCGGAACCGTAATGCTCCGGCGTTGCCTCAGCCAGCGCCCGGCGCCCCTCCATCCTTCCCACGCCTGGTCCACGCGCCCACCGACCCCGCCCGCGCCAGCCGCACGGATTCACGGAGTACCCGCCGAACGGACGGCGCGGAAGCCTGCGTGACGTCGCGCACCTTCACGTGGCGCATCACCTTCCCGGTACCCTCCAGCACCCCATCCGCGTCCTTGATCGCCGCTCCGTTCCCGATGTACAAGTTGACGCGGTCGCGGCACTCGCCCAGCGCGAAGAGGTCCTCGCCCCGGTAGCGGTACGTCGCGTTCCCCCACGCCACCTTCCCGTCTACCGGCTTTGCCGCTGCGCGGATCGCCCGGTCCAGAACCCGCGCGATCGACCGCTGCGGCTCGGCCATGCGCTCAATTGCGATTTCCACCGGCTTTCCAAGGTCGGCCCGTTTCGCCGGGCGGGAGGGACCAGCCTTGCGGGCGGACCTCGTCTTCAAAGGAACCCTTTTGGTCATCTCAAAGTCCTCCGGCCGCTGCGAGCGTTCCGTCCCCGGCGTGCCTGAGCGTACCGCACTCCGGGCAGCGTGCCAAGCCCCGCCAGTCGTACCCGCACCGGGGGCAGCCCGACCGTCGGTGGGTGGGAAGGAACGCTACGACCACGACCGCCGCAGCGAAGCCCGCGCAGGACAGGACGATCCAGTCCGGGAGGCGTTCCGCGACCAGCGTCAGGCCAAGTCCGCCCAGAAGAATGTGGAGCAGCCCCGCGAGGGTGCCTGCCACCAGGCGCCACACCCAAGTGGCCGGCCTCGCGGCCGCTCCGCACGGTTCCAGCAACTTCGGACGGCGCCACCATCCTGCGCCTTCTGCGCCGAACCAGGCCGCCAGCATCGGCATCAGCACCATGGGCTGGAAGAAGTCCCGCGAAGAAAGGCCAGTGCCGATGAGCGCGTGGTGCTGGCGCGCGTCGAACGTTCCCAGCACCCAGGTGCACGCCTGCACCACGCCGAACGCGAGGACGAAGAAGATCATGATCACTCCTTCTGAACACCGGACAGCTCCTTGACGTGCTGCGTCAGCGTCGGTGGCGCAGGGAAGCACACGTCACCCATCACCATACTCGTCCCTGGGGGCGGCGCACTCCGGCCAAGCCGTTCGGAGATCCAGGAGAAGGGGAGCAGCCCACGTGCCTGGGCGCCGCTGCCCGGCGTAAGTACCCCCTGCGCACGCTTCCACGACACGAGCGAAGCTCCCGCCAGAACGATGGCAGCAGCCGCCCGGCGCACTCCGGCCCACACGCGTCGGCGGGCGGCGGCGAGGCCCACCGGGCAATCGCGGGTGATCACCGTGCCGTCTGCTCGCCGGTACAGACGCACGCAGGTCCTGGCCCCCGACCGCTGGCCAGCCGCGAGGAGCGTGTCGGCCTGCTCGCGAGTCATAGCGGCGAGGTTGTGCACGTACAGACAGCATGCGGCACAGAACCGGCGGGCCTCGTCACCCTCCATGTCTTCCCAGCGCTGCTGGCATGGGGTGGCGATACGGAGTTGTTCGAGCGGGAAGGGGGCGACTGCGGCGTCGGCCATGGGCGGGCCTCCTGGTGAGAATCACATACGCCCGGAGGGACCCCCAGGTCGCGCGGAAGTTCCCACTATGCCCGGTGCCGGTGACACGCCCGTTGCGCGCACGGCAACCTCGGCCTTGCGACCGCACAAACTCCGAACAGGCAGCGCCGCGTGATTGTCTGGTGTGCTTACGACGAACCTTCGCGCATCCGCTCCAGACCCTGCGGGAAGGGGAAGCTGGGGAATACACCCACGTGACCAACCCTCCACATGCCGGGGCTGGGGTACACATCACCTCGGAAACCGCTCTCGTACATCGCCCGCAGCACAGCTTCGAAGCTGGGTTCCTTGCCATCGCGTCCCGTGAGTTTGTTGGCCTTGGCGTTGAGGAAGCTCACGCTGGCGACGGGCAGGCGGTCGCGCCGACCCCGGAGCATCTTGCTCACGGTGCGGAACCCACGCTCCAGGTCGTGCATCGTGAACGCGTCACGCCCCTTGGGCCGCAGAATTGCGAGGACCAGCAGGGCGTCAAGGTCAAACTTGAGAACGTAGGGCTCCTTGTCGCTGCCCGCGAGTGTGCCGGCACTCTGCTGGAACACGTGGGCGTAGCTGGTCACGCTCTGGTGCGTCCACTGGCTGGCGTCGACCAGGTTGCACACCTGGCTGATGACGCCGTGGGTGTTGTCCACGTCGTTCACCCCGCAGATGACGGTGCGGTACCGGCCGTCCAGCAGGTCGCGCAGGAGGTCCTGACCCCACATGATGCGGATGCGCTCGGACATATCCTCGGGGCGCTCCACGCGGGATTCGCCGCCCGGCAGCAGCACCACCTTTTCCGCAGCCCCCTCCGCCGTCACCAGATGGTCCGCGTCGTCCTCGTACAGACGAATGACAGGCGTGGACTTTTTCGCAACCGCGTTCTGCGTCCGCATAGTGCACCTCCTGTAGAGAGCGAATTCTACGCGCCCGCGCGGCCGGCCCCGCTCACGATTCCCCCGTGTTCAGCGTCAATCGCCACCTCGCTGGCACCGCCTGCTGGATCGACCCTGCGCACCACCGTCCGGCGGTCATCCGGCACTGAATGCCTTGATCGCCTCCAGGACTTCCCTGCCGTTCGCGCAGCGCGGGCACTTGTGCTGACCCCCGAGCTTTCCCTTGCTCTCAAGCCAGCGGTGAAACGTCCCCAGGGGAACCACAGAAACAGTCGGCTCGGCCATGCCCAGTCCATCCGTCCGTTTTATGCCGTAGTCGACGCACTGACGCTTCAGAGATGAGTCCAGCGCCTCTCCAAAGGCAGCTACGCGATCGCTGGTCATCCCGCCGGCTTCGACCAGCAACTCAAGCCCCGGCCGACGCCCTTCTCCGGGGTACACCGGGCCCGCCGTAAACTCCCCTACCACGACACCTGTCGCCCGGCTTGCATCGGCGACCCCGTTCTCGATATTCTCAACGATGAGGTTCTCCCCGAACGCGTTGATGAAGTGGCGGTGCCGGCCGACGATGCGCAGGCGTGCGGGCCCTTCGCCGCCGCCCCCGCCCAAGTACAGGGGCTTGTCAGGGATCGTGTCGAACTCCACAACATCTCCGAGGACGTACCGCCACAAACCCGCGCAGGTCGAGAGCACCACGACATACTTCTGCCCCTTCTCCACCTCCCAGCACGTCTTGGCCACGGGGGCTGTGCCGCCGATCTCCTCCAGGGGAACAAACTCTGCGAAGTTGCCAATGTCTGTCAGCAGGCGCAGGCCCGGCTCGCCCGCCCGGTCCTGGATCGCAACAAAGCCCTCGCTGGCGGGGTACAGCTCGAGCCGGCACGGGATCCCGTCCCCTTGCGGGCTGCCTGAATACACCTGACGGACGCGTGGGTCGAACGGCGCGTACTTGACGCCCCCGTGCACGAAGACCTTGAAGTTGGGCCACACGTCTGTGATCGTGTCGGCCCTTTGCCCCTTCGACCTGGCCATCGAGAGGACCCGCTCGAACAGCACAAGCCCCCATGAGCACATCCCGCTCACCATCCGCACGTCCTCGGCGAGGCACCGCTCCGCCATCGCATCGATCTTGCTCGGCCAGTGGCTCATAAGCGCGATCTGCGGGCCCGGCAGGTAGATCTCGCTCAGCGGCCACCGGATGAGCGGGGTCACCAGCGCCGAAAGGTCGCCGGTGCGCACGCCGTGCTCGTTGGGCGTCAGGTTCGTGGACCCTCCCAGGAAGAGGCTCTTGCCACCGAGCATCTGGGGGAGGCTCACGCCAAACCGGTGAAGGTGCGCGAAGATGTCGAGGGACGCGAGGAAGTTGCTCCGGAGCATGTCCCGGCTCACCGGGATGAACTTGTCGCCCGCTGTCGTGCCCGAGGTCTGGGCGAAGTCGAGCACCCGTCCAGGCCAGAGCACGCCCGGCTCCCCCCCCTCCCGCATGCGGCGTATGTCTTCCTGGAACGCGTGCCAGTCCGCCACCGGCACCTCGGCGCGGTACGCAGGCAACAACTCCGCCTGATCGAGCCCCGCGAGCCGCGCAAACTTGTGGCGCCTGCCGAAGTCGGTTCCCGCGGCGGTCCGGAGCAGGTTGCGGAGCTGCGCGAGCTGCACGCCGGCGCTGTTTCCTTGCCAGTGCCGGGCGTCGGAAAGCTGAGAGATGCGCCCGGCCAGGTACCCGCGCAGCCCCAAGCCGACGAGGCTCGTCCACCGGTACGCGGGTGAAAAGCGGATGGGGCTGCTGGTCATGGCTGCTACGGTCGCCCGCATTCACGAACGGGGAACGTGCCCGATCTCGTCGAGAAACTGGTTGAGCGCCGCGGCGAACACGCCGTCCGCCTCGATCATCGGTGCGTGCCCGCAGTTTTCGATCCAGACTACCCGACTTCCCCGGATTTTTCTGTGGAACTGCTCGCACGCCTCGGGCGGGGTCACGATGTCCTGCCGACCCCAGACAATCAGCGTCGGCGCCGCGATCTTCCCGAGATCGTCCCCCACGTGGTTGCGTCGAGCGGTCCGGGACAGCCGCACCATGGCGCGCGCCTTGTCACGCTGGGAGAGCTCGCCGAACGCGCGGTCCACGTCCGCGTGGTTCATCCGCGAGCGATCGAAGAACAGCTCGCCGATCTTGCGTTCCAGCCATTCGCGGCTGGGTTTGATCTGGACGTCACTCACCATCGACTTCTCGATGAGCCCACTCGCGCCGGCGAGGACCAGACCACGCACCAGGTCCTGATGCTCAAAGGACAGGCGTGCCGCCACGTGCCCACCGAACGAATTCCCCACAAGCACCGCGGGCTCACCCTTGAGGTAGGTCCGCAGAAACCGGGCCGTCAATTCGGTAGCCCCGTGGATGGAACAGTCGTCTCCGGTCAGTTCAAGGAGCGGCAGTTCCAGCATGATGCACCGGCACCGGTGCTGAACCCCGGCGGCGACCGCCTCCCAATGGTCGTTGAGCCCTACCAGCCCGTGCAGGAATACGACCGGCTGCCCCGACCCTGTATCCACGACACCGGCCGGCACGGGCACCCCTTCCATCCCGGTCAGGGTCACCTGCTTGGCCCCCCCACCCGCACGCGGAGCCCCGGACATTGCCTTGGGCACTGGATTGGTGATGGGGGTCGGCATTGTGCGTATCTCATCCAGCACTGGCATCAGCTTCAACGGTCGCCGGCCTCAGGGTCGTGTCCGTCGTTGGTTCGGATCATAACCAGACGCCCCCGCACCTGCCCGGCCGACAAGGTACCCACGCTCCCGTATGTTAGTCACGACTAGTCATGGCCGCCACTCGTCTGCTTGGCTGCTGCATCGCGCCAGGAGCCTACCGAACGCCTGCGGGGTGCAAAGGCGAACACGCTCGCCACCGTGCCGCCGAGCCCTGAGAACGCCGCCGCAGGCAGGGTCCAGCCGGCAGCCTCGATCGCGTCGCCGAAGAAGTTGTGCGTCGGTCCGATCTTGCCGGCTTGGGGCATGGTCTGGAGCGCGGCCTGGAATTGCCACGTGTTTTCACGCAGTTCCCCGGCCTTGGGCTCCTCCACGCCCCGGGTCGTCGGGTACTTGAGGCGTTCGTGCTGAAGGAACGTGCCATCGGGCATCAGCTCGTAGAAGTCAAAGACCCAGTCCTTCTTCCAGACGCTGCCCCAGGTCTCCGGATCGCTGCCCGGGCGGGGAACCCGCGTCGCGAGTATCAGACGGGTCTCCAACTCGTCGGTATCCAACTTCCTCTGCCACTCCGTGTAGGTCATGCCCTCCCGCGGCGCCATGAGGAGAACCCGCAGCCAGTCCTCGTGCACCAGCATGTCGGGCAGCTTCCAGCGGGGGCTGTCTGGCTCGGGCGGGATGGAGATGGGAATGCGATCAATCGCGTCGCCGTAGTGCACGACCAGCACAGGCTGGAGAGGGTCCGTGCGGTCGTCCTCGAACCGCACCAGCCGCCCTTTGAATGAGAACTCCCGGTTGTTGATGACGCGGAAGGCGTACAGCTCACGCTTGTTTGCTTCGTGGAACGACGCGATTCTCCGGGCCATAAGCCGGCCGGAAGCCAGCATGACGCCGAAGCACAGCGCAGCCATCAAGCCCCAGCGGAGGCGTTCTCCCATCACCGCCTGACTTCCCCGTTGCTGCATGGGTGCTGATCGTCCCCAATCCCAGGACCCTTCCGGGCCCGGTCAGTGCCCGGCCGGGGCCTCGTGTTCGCCCGCCGCGTGCTCGTCGTGCGGCGCCCCGTGGGCCGCCCGCGGGACAACGACACCCTTGGGCGCCCGGCTCCTGTCGGCGGTGGAATACTGGAAGTCCTCGCCGGCATGGCCGTGGGCTGCGTTGGTCGCCGCCTCGATCTTCGCGAACTTCTCCGGCCCCCAGAGGGTGATGGCCCGGTCCCGTGCCGCCTGCACGATCGGCTTTCCGTTGGCCTGCGCCACCATGAAGCCGGTACCGCCCTGGACCACGTACTCGGCCTTCCAGGGCGTCACGCGGTCGCGGGTGAACAGATCAAGCCCGGAGAAGAACAGGAACAGGCCCACCGCGAAGAACGTGAACAGCATGACGATGGTGTTCATCGCGTTGTCGTACCGCAGCTGCATGAAGATGGCCATGACCATCACGGCCTTCACGGTGGCGATGCTCATCGCGATGGCGATGTTCACCCAGTGCGGGAGGCTGATGCGGAAGTAGTCCTGGATCCACACCTCCAGCTGCGCAAGCCCTACCGTGAGCAGGGTGAAGAGCAGCAGGAAGCCCAGGACCGTGGTAAGGGTGATGGGCGGGATGATGGGGTGCCCGTGGTGTTTTTCACCGTGCGGGTTGGACTCGTTGAAGTGGTTCGCTGCGTGTGCCATGGGTGGGTCTCGGGTCGGGCCGGCCGGGGGGCCGGTGCGCCGTCAGATTCAGTGGATGAGGTACAGGAGCGGGAACAGGAAGATCCAGACCAGGTCGACCAGGTGCCAGTACAGGCCGGTGCACTCCACGTAGGTGTAGTGGGTCGGCCCGTAGCAGCCCTTGCCCGCCCGCCACCAGGCACGCGCGATGAGCGTCATGCCGATGATCACGTGGAGGGCGTGGATCGCCGTGCCGCAGTAGTAGATGCCCCACCACAGCGGCATGTGAGGGCTTGTCGCGAACGGGTAATCGAACCACTTGCCCGGACGCTTGCCGCCGTACCCCTCCACGAATTGGAGCAGACCACCGAACTTCGCCCGCGCGGGGTCGATCTCCGCGTGGTGATGGCTGAGGGCGGGGTCGAAGGACAGGAAGTAGCCGGTCCACTTGGGCATGTACTCGAAGCCCAGCTTTGCGCACAGGAAGAAGAGCCCGCCAAGGAACGTCACCAGCAGCAGGTTCCGCGCCATCTTCTGCTTGTCCACCTGGAAGCAGTAGATGGCCATCGCCATGGTCCAGGACGACACCAGCAGCACCACCGTGTTGAGGCCGCCGATCTTCCAGTCCAGCAGGTGTGAGCCCTCGGCCCAGGCGTCGGGGTGCATGGACCGGAAGATCGCGTAGCCGCAGAAGATGCCGGCGAACAGCAGCACCTCGGTCGCGAGGAAGAGCCAGAAGCCGAACTTGCTGGCCTCGAACTCGTCGTCCGCCGTGCGCCAATGGTGTCCCGGTCGGTACAGGCGCCACTTCGGCACGCTCTCACCGGTCATCGGCTGGTTGGGGTTCATCGTCGTCATGGATTGCCTTTGCTGCCAGTCGCGTGGTCGTTGTTGTCGGTCACTTCATGCCACCGGTCTCAGTGCCCGGCCGCCGCCACCCGGAGGTTCTCCGCGGGGACCGGGTAGTCCTTGGGGTCCCAGCCCGGCGGCACCGTGGTATCAAAGTCGTACGGCCCGTGCTTGCACAGGGGCTCGTGCTCGAAGTTGTGCTCGCTGGGCGGGGTCGCGGCCTCCCACTCCATGGTCAGGCCGCCCCAGGGGTTCTGGCTGGCCTTGCGCCCCACCACCAGCGACGCGAAGAACACCAGGAGGTGGATGA
Source organism: Phycisphaerales bacterium (assembly GCA_046350475.1). Classification (GTDB taxonomy): domain Bacteria; phylum Planctomycetota; class Phycisphaerae; order Phycisphaerales; family UBA1924; genus BJHL01. The sequence continues at coordinate 2,332,437 of JAXMAJ010000001.1, forward strand.
CGAATCCCAGCAGCAGGATGTACGAACCGATGGTGCTGATCTGGTGGTAGGTCTGGAATTGGTCGACGTAGGACGCGTACCGGCGGGGCATGCCCCGGACACCCAGGAAGAACTGGGTGAAGAAGGTGATGTTGAAGCCGATGAAGACGGTGATCGCGCCGATGGTCGCCCACATCTGGTTGTACATGCGCCCGAACATCTTGGGCCACCAGTGGTGGAGCCCGGCCATGATCGCCATGATCGTGCCGCCCATCATGACGTAGTGGAAGTGGGCGACGACGAAGTAGGAGTCGTGGAGGTGCAGGTCGGTGCTGAGCGTGCCCAGCGGGAGGCCGGTCAGGCCGCCGATGCTGAACAGGAACAGGAAGATCAGCACGTACACCATGGGCGTGGTGAAGGACACGCTGCCCTTGTAGAGGGTCGAGATCCAGTTGAACACCTTCACGGCGGTGGGGATGGCCACCAGGAACGTGAGCCCGCTGAACACGGCGCTGGCCACCTCGCTCATGCTGGTGAACATGTGGTGGCCCCACACGATGAAGGACACGCCGGCGATGCCCAGCGAGGAGTACGCGATCGCGCGGTAGCCGAAGATCTTCTTCTGGGAGTGGACCGCCAGGACGTCCGAGATGATGCCCATGCCCGGCAGGATCATCACGTACACGACGGGGTGGCTGTAGAACCAGAAGAAGTGCTGGTAGAGCACCGGGTCGCCGCCCAGCGCGGGGTCGAAGATGCCGACGTGGAAGAGACGCTCGAAGATGAGCAGCAGCAGCGTGATGCCGATGACCGGCGTCGCCAGCACCTGGATGACGCCCGAGGAGTACACGGCCCACACGAACAGCGGCATGTCGAACCAGCCCATGCCGGGCGCGCGAAGCTTGTGCACCGTCACCACGAAGTTCAGGCCCGTCAGGATGCTGCTGAACCCCAGCACGAACGCGGCGGTCACCATGAAGACGACACGCCAGTGGTCCGGGTCGGTCGTCGTCGAGTAGGGCGTGTAGAACGTCCACCCGGTATCGACACCGTTCCCGATGATCGACCCCACGGCGAACATCGACCCGATGACGTAGATGTACCAGCTCAGGAGGTTCAGCCGCGGGAAGGCCACGTCCTTCGCCCCCACCATCAGCGGCAGGAAGAAGTTGCCCAGGCTGGCGGGGATGCTCGGGACGATCACCATGAACACCATGATGGCGCCGTGCAGGGTGAAGAACCGGTTGTACCAGTCGTTGCCCGTCGACACGCTCTTGGCGTCCGCCGCCCCCAGGAACTGCCCGGTGATCTGGCCGAGCGAGTTCACGCGGGTCGGTTCCCACAGCTCGGTGCGGACGACCAGGGCCGCCACGCCACCCAGGAAGAACATGAACAGGATGGCGAACAGGTACATCACGCCGATCTTCTTGTGATCGACCGTGGTCATCCAGTCCCACACGGTGGTGATGAACCCGCCCTTGGGGGTCAGGTAACTCCCGTGATGGTGCCCGTGGCTTGCGTGCGCTGCGCTCATTGCTGACTCTCCGTGGACTGCCCTGCGGCCCCCAACGGGCGGCCGGTGTGGTTCGTTCGGTGTGACCTTACTTCTTCTCTTCCGTCGGCGCGGTGCCGCCCTTGTTGCTCAACGTCTTCATGTAGGCGATGACCCCGTTGACCTGGTAGTCCGGCAGGAGGTTCTCCGACCAGGGCGTCATCTGGTTGGAAAAGCCCTTGCGGATGTGCTTGCCCGGCTCGCGGATCGACTCGCGGACGTGGTTGTCGTCGGCCACGATCTTCGCGCCGTCCGTGTACTCGTGCTCGTAGCCGTAGAGGTTGCGCCACTCGGGGCCCGTGTTCGCGCCCTCGATGTTGTGGCAGGACGCGCACTTGCCCTTCCACACGATCTCGCCGATCTCCACCGGCGGCTTGGTCTTGAGGCCGATGCTCTCCAGGTAGGTGGGGAACACCTCGGGCGGCACGACGCGGATCAGGGCCGCCATCTCCGAGTGCTCGGTGCCGCAGTACTCGGCGCAGAACACGTGGTGCTCGGTGTACTTGATCCCCGCCAGGGCCTGGTTGTACGCCTTGCCGGCAAACTCGGTGGTCTTGTCCGCGTCCGCCTGCGTCGCGGGGTAGGTGTGCACCGTCTCGCCATCCCGCGGCTGGTCGAACGCGATCGTCATCGTGGTGTAGCGGTTGGGCACAAGGTCCTGCTTGATGCGGAGGTCCGGGACCCAGAACGCGTGCATCACGTCCATGCTGTTCATTCGCAGCTTGATGGGCTGGTCGCTGGGCACGTAAAAGACGGGGATCGGCCGTGCCCCGATGGTCGCCTGCGCCGTGCTCTCGGCCCCGTTGGGGTACTCGATCTTCCAGGACCACTTCCAGCCCGTCAGGTTCATCTCCACCGCGTTGCCGGGGGAGACCACGCGGCTCATGTACGTGTGGAAGCCGCGGAAGAAGATGTACGCGAGGAACAGCGTGGGGACGATCGTCCAGACCAGCTCAAGCCACGTGTGGTGCGACGGGCTTCGCTGGGCGATCACGCGGGGCTTGCGCCGGTACACCAGCACGAAGTAGAACATCAACGCCATCAGCAGCACGAACCACGCGACACAGAACCACCAGAGCCACATGGCCATCTGGTCGGTCTGATCCGCGAGTGAGGACGCCGCAGGTCCCTGGAACCACTGCTCATGCCAGAAACCGTTGCTGAAGATGTTCATCAGCAGCCCGTTCCCGGCAGAACCGCTCATGCTGAGTATGTTGCTCGTCACGTGCATCAACTCCCAACTACAGACCGTCCTGAATCCATCCGAACCACCTGTCCCGCCGTCCCTACGCCCCGGCCACCGCGCCCTTCACTTCCGCGGCCAATCGCCGCTTCTTCCTGAGCCGCTCGCCGGCGAACAGCACCGCGAGCAGCGTGCCCAGCGCGACCAGCGTGAGGACGGCCCCCACCTGCATCACACGGAACGCCTGGAGCGTGTAGGCCCCCTTCTTGGGGTCGTACATGTAGCAGAACGCCATCAGGCGTTCGCCCACCGTGCGGACGAGTTTGCCCTCGCTCGCCTCCATGATGGCCATTTTCATCGTCGCGGGCTCCTGGCTGAACCCGTAGAGGTACCGGCTGATCGTTCCGTCCGGCGCAACCAGCACCACCACCACCGGGTGGCTGTACTCGTTGTTCCCCAGCAGCTTGTACCGGTATCCCAGCGCATCCGCCAGGTGCCGAATGTTGCTCGCGTCCGACACGTGGTACGCCACGCCCGAGTCCACCGGCCCTGCGTCCGGCTGCCCTTCGGCGCCGCGCGCGTAGTACGACAGGTCGAACTTCCGCACCGACTCGGCCGCCTTAGGCGTTTCGCCCGGATCGAAGCTGAAGATGAGGACCCGGTAGTCCTTGCCCAGCGTGTAGTCCACCTTGTCCAGGGTCTGCATCAGCTTCTCGCGGATGAGACCGCACACCACGGGGCAGCGGTAGTACCCGAGCACGACCACCGCCGGCCGGTGATCGCCATCGCCTGCGCCCGCCGCGGAACCCTGGAAGTAGTCTTTCAGAGTGACGGGCTTGCCGTGGCTGTCCGTGAACTGCAGCTCGAGCGGGAGCGGGTGGCCCACCCGCTCCTCCACGTCCACACCCCGCTGCTCCATGGGGACCTGCGGCTCCGGGGGCTTGGGCAGTTCCTGCTGCTGAGCCAACGCCTGCACCGCGGCGCACGCGCACACCACCGCCGCGAGCCAGAGGCCCGGGCGTCCGGTGGTGAAGATGTGCGTCACGCTCTGCATGGTTGCTTCCGGGATCGCGTCACCTGACGGGGTGCCCCTCGGGCAGGCCGGCGGAGAGGGATGTCTTGCCGTCCTTGTACTGGCCGACCACCTTCTTCATCGCGTCGGCCACTGGGCCCTGCACCCTGCCCCCGGCCAGGCCGGTGTACGACGTGGGTTGGCCGTGGCTGGAGAGGTGCTGCTGCGACTGCAGGCGGTAGCTCAGGAAGTCGCCGGACATCACCGTCTCGACCGTCGTGGCGCGCAGGTTTGCGCTGTACTGGTTGAAGTAGATCACAATGAAGGCGATCGACGCCGTCACGAACACCATGATCACCACGAACCACTTCAGGATGATGCCGGTATTGACCTGCCCGGAGTGCTCCTCCTGGGGCTCACCTTCGGCGGACCCGTGGTGGTGCCAGTCGTCCACGTGCTCTTCGTGCCCGTGCGACCGCTGGGGCGACGTCCTGGTGTTGTTCCACATCTCAAGCATGAGCGGACTCCATCATCGAGCATCGATCAGACGTAGTTCCGGTGCTCCAGGCCCTCCTGGATGAACGGGTCATTCACCGCCACCAGCACACCACCGGAGACCTTCTTCACCAGGAATCCGGCGAAGACCAGCAGCACGCCGACGATACCGAGGAGGTCCAGCCAGATGCCGGACATCATCGGGTCGGCCTGACCCCCTCCCGCGTAGGTCATCGGGCGGACGATCCAGAAGATGTCGGCAACGTGCACCAGCACGAACCAGAGGCACGCGACCGAGATCAGGAACAGGTTCTTCTTGACGTCCCGCGAAACGAGGTAGACGAACGGGAGGCCGAAGTGGCCGATCATCAGGAACACGCCGAGCATCTTCCATTCGGGCCCGGACCGGTGGACATAGAACGCCGTTTCTTCGGGGATGTTCGCGTACCAGTAGAGGAAGTACTGGCAGAAGGAGATGTACGCCCAGAAGACCGTGAACGAGAACATGATCTTGCCGAGGTCGTGGAAGTGCTCGCTGGTCACCGCCCCCTGCACCTTCCCGCTCTTCACGAGGCGTGCCAGGACGAACGTGACCACGGCCACGCCGCTGAACGCGGCACCCGCGAAGTAGTAGACGCCCCACATCGTGCTGAAGAACGAGTAGTCCAGGCTCATGAGGTAGTCGAACGCGCAGAACGCGATCGAGAGGGCGAACAGGGGCATGCCCCACGCGCACATGAACTTGGCCCTGGCGGACAACGCCCGGTCACCGGTGCGGTCCTGCGCGAGGCTGAGCCCCCGGAGACGCGACACGAGGAACGTCCAGAACGCCCCGTAGATCGCGGTCCGCAGGATGAAGAAGAGGGGCAACGCGCCCTCCTTCATGTGCCCGGGCCAGTAGTAGAACCCGCTCTTGGCGACCAGCACGGGGTTGTGCATGTGCTCGGGCTTGAGCCACGCGAACTGCACGCCGCCCTTCGCCAGCTCGATGCCCAGGATCACCGCCAGCCCGAGCCAGGCGAACGGCAGGAACGCCGCGACGTTCTCGAACTGACGGCGGAGCGTCGATGTCCAGCCCGCGCCCATCAGGTGGAACACCATCAGGAAGAACGTGGCGCCCAGGCACATCGCCAGCACGCTCATGACGCCGACATGCACCGCGGCCAGGGCGTGCACCAGCGGCATGCCGCCCGCGCCGCTGAAGCCGATGCCCAGCGCCGCGATCAGCAGCACGAAACCGAGGCCCATCATGCCCATCGACACGCCCCCGCCCGCTCCGGGCGCGAACGTGATGTTGTCGCTCCGCAAGGCGGGGTGGTGCGACTGACCCGTGTGAGAAACAACCGTCACTTGCCACCTCCAGTCGCGGGCGCCGCCGGGGGCGCGGGCGGCTTGGCCGCCTCGGCCGCGGCCTTCGCCGCGTCGGCAGCAGCCTTCGCCCTCGCGTCCTCTTCCTTGATCTGCTCGGTCACCTTGTCCCGCTTGTCCGCCGGCACGTCGTTGATGCTGTTGCCCCGGCTCTGCTGCAGGGCGCGGATGTACGCCACCACCCGCCAGGTGTCCTCCACGGACAGGGCGTGCTTGTAGCCAGGCATGTTGGACTTCACGTAGTCCGGGGCCTCCGCCGTGCCGCTGGGCACGCCGTTCCGGGCCGTGAAAAAGATGTACCCGTCGAGGCCCTGGACCACCGTCTTGTCCGTGTACTTGGGGTCATGAAAGCTGGGCACGGGCTTGGCCCACTGCCGCCCCACCATCCCCTGACCGTCGCCCTCAAGCCCGTGGCAGACGCCGCAGTAGATGTTGAACCGCTCCTGCCCCCGCAGCAGGTCCGCTTCGGTGAACGCGACCGGCGCCTTCTCCAGGTACTTGTCGCCGTCCTTGCCGGTGTAGTAGCCGGGGTTCTCCCGGAGGAGGTCCGCCCGCTGCTGGGCGAACTCGCCGGCCCAGTCGCGCCCCTCGGGCACGAACGCCTGGCGGCCGAACGCCACCGCGTGCTCGGGCGGCTGACGCATGGTGCGCCCGTCGCTGAAGAACTCGCTGTGCGTCTGCGGGTTCCACTTCGGGGCGTCGTCCAGGTCGGGGAAGAACTGGTGCGGCGGCTCGGGTGTGCGGTCGCCCCGGCAGGCGGTGAGCCCGGCCGCGAGCGCAACGCCGCACGCGAGGATCACCCCCGTGCCGGCCTTCGTGTTGTTCTCAGTGGTTTTCATATCGGTTGTCGCCTGTCGGGTGCCGCAGGTGCGCTCACTCCTCCACCAGTTCGATGCTCGTGGCGCCCGCCTTCTGGAGCAGGTCGCGCGTGCGGTCGGGGTCGAACTTGGGGTCCCGTGCCTCGATGGCCACGAAGAACTTGTCGTCGCTGCTGGCCAGGAACCGCTCCTTCTTCGAGAGGGGGTGGTACCACATCGGCAGCTTGTTCAGCGCGATCATCCCCAGCAGGGCCGTGAACGCGCTCAGCAGCACGCCCAGCTCGAACGTGATGGGGACGTAGGCCTGCCAGGAGAAGAACGGCTTGCCCTGCGTGACCAGCCGGTAGTCCACGGTGCTCATCCACCACTGCATGAGCATCGCGAGCCCCGCGCCGGTCATCGCGGCCGCGAAGACAAGCACCGGAAGCTTCGTCCGCTTCACGCCCATGGCGTCCTCCATCCCGTGGATGGGGAACGGCGTGTAGGTGTCCCACTCCCTGTACCCCGCGTCGCGGACCTTCTCCGCGGCGTGGTACAGGTCGGCGGGGGACTCAAACTCCGCCATGATGCCGTAGATCTTCTCGCCGCCCTCGGTCACGTAGACGCGCCCGCCTCGAGAGTTTGCCATGACTCAGTGCCCTCCCTTCGCGTGCCCGCCGCCGTTGTCACCGTGGTGGTGCGGGCTCGCCGCCGGCATCACCGCCTTCAGCTCCGCGATCGGGAAGCTGGGGAGGAACCGCATGAACAGCAGGTACAGTGTCAGGAACACGCCAAACGACCCGGCGAAGATGCAGATATCGACCAGTGTCGGGTGGAACATGTGGTATTCGCCCGGCAGGAACGAGCGGTGCAGGCTGGTCACGATGATGACGAACCGTTCGAACCACATGCCGATGGTGACGAGCAGGGCCACGATCCACACCACCGCGACGTTGGTCCGCATCTTCTTGATCCAGAAGACCTGCGGGCTCAGCACGTTGCAGGAGATCATCGTGAAGTAGGCCCACCAGTACGGCCCGAACGCGCGGTTCTGGAACGCGAACAGCTCGAACTTGTTGCCCCCGTACCAGGCGATGAAGAACTCCATCGAGTACGCGAAGCCCACCATCATGCCGGTGACCAGGATGATCTTCGCCATGTTCTCCACGTGGCGGAGCGTCACCAGGTCCTTCATGTTGGGGTACAGCTCGCGGAAGGGGATCAGCAGCATCAGCACCATCGCGAAGCCGCCGAAGATGGCACCCGCCACGAAGTAGGGCGGGAAGATGGTCGTGTGCCAGCCGGGCAGGATCGACGTGGCGAAGTCGAAGGAAACGATGCTGTGCACGCTGAGCACCAGCGGCGTGCTCACGCCCGCGAGCACCAGGTAGGCGGCTTCGTAGCGGTGCCAGTGGCGGCTGCTCATGCGCCAGCCAAGGCTCAGCAGCCCGTACGCGAACGCCCGGACCTTGTCGGTCCGGATGGGGGCGAACGGCGCCAGCAGGGGGCCGCTGTCCGGGCTGCGACGCAGGCGCCGGTCGGCCCGGTCACGCAGCGTCGCGAAGTCCGGGATCATGCCCATGTACCAGAACAGCAGCGACACCGTGCCGTAGGTCGACACCGCGAACACGTCCCAGAGCAGCGGGGAACGGAAGTTGGGCCAGATGCCGTTGGCGTTGGGCAGCGGCGGCAGGAACCACGCCATCCACTGGCGGCCGATGTGGATGCCGGGGAACGTGGCGGCGCACACGACCGCGAAGATGGTCATGGCCTCCGCCGAGCGGTTGACCGCCGTACGCCACCTCTGCTTCAGCAGGCACAGGATCGCGCTGATCAGCGTTCCGGCGTGGCCGATACCGATCCAGAACACGAAGTTGGTGATATCCCAGGCCCAGTCCACCTGGTTGGTCAGGCCCCACGTGCCGATACCGGTGATCACCAGGTACAGGATCATGATCCCGCCCAGCTGGGCCAGGCTGAACGCCGCGATGAACGCGGGCGTCCACCACCTCGGGGCCGGGTTCTCCGTGTACCCGCAGATGATGTCCGTGACCTCGCCGAACGACCGCCCGTTCAGCACCAGGTCCGGGCGCACGCCCGGCTCATCCGTGAGGGTGCCATCACCCGTCCGCGGGTCGTGCACCGGGGGCGGCGTCGCGGGCCGTGAAAGCCCCGCGAGCCTCTGTGCGGTTGCCTGGTCAGGGTGCAACGACGTCATGCCTTACCTCCGCCCAATACCCGCAGCGACAGCGCGTACCCGCCGTCCTCGCCGCGCCTGCGCTTGTCAAAGAACGAGTGTGTGCCCTCGGTCCCGTGCCCGCCGTCCTCATGCCCACCACCGTGCTCGCCCCCACCGTGGTGGAACGGGTCGTCGATGGTCTGCAGCCGGGCCGGGTCCGTCTTGGCCAGCAGCGCCCGGTTGGGGTTCATCACCCGTACCAGGTGCGTCGTGCGCGGACGCGTGTTGAGGTAGCCCAGCAGCGCGTAGCTGCGGGCGTTGGCCCTCGCCGCGTGCACCCGGCTGCCCTTGTCCAGGATGTTTCCGAAGATGATGGCGTTGCTCGGGCACGCCTGCTGGCACGCCGTCTGGAAGAAGCCCTCCGGCACCACGTACTTGCCGTCCGCGTCCTTCAGGTCCGCCAGCTTCGCGTCGATGCGGGCCGCGTTGATCCGCTGCACGCAGTAGGTGCACTTCTCCATCACGCCGCGGCTCCGCACCGTGACGTCCGGGTTCTTCTGCATCTTGCTGATCTCGTCCAACTTCTGACGCAGCCTGGGCGGGATCAGGTTCGGGTTGATCTTGTTATGCACCGTGCTGCCGTTGACGCCCTCCTGGCCGGGAACCGCGCCACCGATGCTGTCGATGGTGTCCTTGAAGGCGTAGCCGCCGTTGAACTTGGTGACCCCGTAGTCGAACCAGTTGTACCGCCGGACCTTGTACGGGCAGTTGTTGGCGCAGTACCGCGTGCCGATGCAGCGGTTGTACGTCATGTAGTTCAGGCCCTCAGGGCCGTGCACCGTCGCGTTCACGGGGCACACGACCTCGCAGGGTGCGTTCTCGCAGTGCACGCAGGCCACCGGCTGGTGGTGGACGGCGGACGGGCTGTTGAAGTCGTCGCCCGCGAAGTAGCGGTCAACGCGGATCCACGCCATCTCGCGTCCCTTGGCGGTCTCCTTCTTGCCGACCACCGCGATGTTGTTCTCCGCCTGGCACGCCACCGTGCAGGTGCCGCAACCCGTGCACGCGGACTGATCGATAGTCATGCCCCACTGCGGCCCCTTGGTGAACTCGGGCCCCTGGTTCTGCTGGTACTTGGGGCCGCTGGGGTTGCCCGGCGTGACGGCGCCCGGGTCCGCATCGCGGGCCGAGCCGTTGTAGGGGTTCACGCGGCTGGAAATGCTGGGCGGCATGTGGCTGAGCTCGCCGAGCCTCTCGGCGAAGTTGATCTCGCCGGTGGTGCCGTAGAACTCGCTCATCACCTTCTGGACTTCGTTGCCGTGCTTGTCCCATGCGGGGAGATCGACCGCACGGAGGATCGTCGTCTTGCTGTCGATGGTCCAGTGGTTCTGCGTGCTGGCGATCATGTGCTTCTCGCCCGTCGCGCTCAGCGTGCACCCCGACGCCGCGAGGACGCCCTGCCCGCTGTCCCGCAGCGGGAAGAAGTTGAACCCGACGCCATCGCCCACCAGGCCCGTGCTCGTCCGCCCGTAGCCCAGCAGCAGCACCGCGGTATTGTCCGGCAGGCCCGGGCACACCCACACCGCGGCCTTTACCGTCCGGCCGTTGAGCTTGAGCTCCGCAACCCGCCCGTGCGGGTACTTGGACTCGTCGTACATCGCGTTGACACCGTCGGTGCCACCGGTGGTATCGAGGCTGTTGAGCCCCAACGGGGCCACGCCAAGCTCCATCGCGGTCTTGGGCGACAGCAGCACGGGGTTGTCCCACACGACGCGCGTCATGGCCGCAGGCAGTTCCTGCAACCACCCCACGTTGGCGAACCTCCCGTCCGCGAGGTTGCCGACGCTGAACACGACTTCCAGAGAGTCCTTGGAGGGCGCACCTCCAACCTTCAGGTCCGCCGCGCCCTTGGCCACCGCGCCCAGGTCCGCCTTGGGCGTCTCCGCCTTGAAGGCGGTGCCCGGCACCACGCCGTTGTGCAGGCAGCGGCGCATGAACGTGTCGAATGAAACGCCCGCGCCCTTCACCGAGTCGGCCAGCAGCGTCTGCCAGCACTCGCGGACAAGCTCGTACCCGTCCACCTTGGCGTTCATGTCCTTGCCGGCCAGGAGCGCCAGGAGTTCGATGTCCGACATCGAGACCTCGTACAGCGGCGCGATCATCGGCTGCACCGGCGCCACGGTGCCGTCGATCGCCCGCGTGTCGCCCCAGGACTCGAGGTAGTGCGAGCCGTTGAGGCTCCACGCCGAGAGGTCGGCCGTCTCGCTGGCTCCCACGCTGAGCGTGATGGTGGTGAGCCCCGACGTCTTCATCGCCTCAGCGAATCGACAGTCGCCCGGCGCGTCGTACGCCGGGTTGGTGTTCACGCACACCAGCGTGGTGACCGTGCCCGCCTCGATATCCCTGGCAAGTGCGCCCAGGGCCTGCCCCGACGCCGAGGCCCACTCGTCGTTGACCGGGATGTACGCCACGCCCCGGCCCACGTTCTCCAGCGCCGCGTTCATCGCTGCGGCGACCGCGTGGATGATGGCCGGCTGCGTGGGCCCCGCGGTGATCACGCTCTTGCCGCGGTTGGCCGCGTCGAGCAGGTCGTTGGCGCACTCCTCCACGAACGCGTCGTGGATGTCCTCACCCTTGGCGGCCTCGGGCAGAGCGCCGGCGAGGGCCTTGGCCGCCGGGTCGCCCAGCACCGCCAGCACGCGGCGTGCGAGGGCGCACGCGAACGCGGTGACGCGAGACGGGGCAAGACGCATGCGGTGATCCGCCTGCCCGCCCGTGACGCTGTACGCGCTCTCGACGACATAAAGGCGGCTCATGGGGTCGCCCGGCTTTGCCACCACACGAGAAGCCGCAAACCCGCGCGCGTTGGGCAGCTCTCCGGGGCCGAACTGCAGGAAGTCGTGGTCAAGCGACACCACCACCCGCGTGTCGGCCGAGAAGTTCAGCACCTCCCGCATCGCCTTGCCGAACGCCATTCTCGTGCCGGCGAAGCCGGCGACGCTCTCTCCAGCCGAGTACGGCACCCACCTCGCACCCGGGTACTTCTTGAGCAGCTTGTCGCGGACCATGGCCCGCGTCGGGCTGCTGTTCTTCTCCACCAGGAACGCCAGGCCTGCGCCCCCGTTCCCGTCAAAGTGCTTGAAGTGCTCCGCGGCCCACGCGCGGAAGTTGTCCCACGATGGGGGGTTGGACGCGTCCGTCCAGCCCTTCTGCGCCGGGAACTTCGGGCGGTCGGGGTCGTACAGCGACATGATGCTTGCGAGCGCCCACATCGAGACCTTGCCGTTGCTGACCGGGTGCAGCGGGTTGCCCTCCACTTTGGTCGGGCGTCCCTCGTGCGTCTCCACGAGCAGGCCTTCCGCACCCCCGTCCCAGCGGGCCATGCTCGTCGTGTAGTACAGCGGCTTGCCCGGGATCACCTCCTCAGGCACGTTCTTTCCGTACGCGTAGATCTTGTGCTCCGGACGCCTGCAACCGGGCAGCGAAGCCGCGGCCCCGGCCAGCGCCACCGAGGCGCCCATGAGCTTCAGGAACTCACGCCGCGACTCCCCGTTCTTCCTCCCCGTCGCCGAGAGGTCAAGCCGCTCGCGCGTGACGAGCTCCGCCATGCCGGAGGGGAACTCACGCTCCAGGTGCTCGCGGAAGTCGGGGGTATCGACCATCTCGTCCATGCTGCGCCACACGGCGTGGCCGTTGGCGCGGTGCAGCGAACGCGCGGACGAGGCCAGTTCGGCCTTGCCCGGCTTCTGCTTCTCACCCTTCACAGTGCTGTGGCATTGATCGTGGCTCATGGCGTTCTTTCACACCTCCGCCGCCGGCCGGCCGGCCCGGCAGCGCCGAGGCTCAGAGTGGAATCTTCTAGTAGTGGCACGCGCCGCAGTTCTCCGGCGGCGCCTTCTGCACCACCGTGTCCATCACCTCGCGGGACTCCGGGCTCATCGCCGCGCCCGCCGCACGCTCCTTGAGCGTGTCCTGCACCCACTGAAGGTCCGTCAGCTTGTCCTTCGGCACGATCGCCGTGGTGGGGTTGCGGTGGCAGTCCAGGCAGAAGCTCATCGAGAGCGGCTGAACGTGGTAGACCACCGGCATCGTGTCGATCCGTCCGTGGCACGAGTAGCACGACACGCCCGCGTTGAGGTGCACCTGGTGCGGGAAGTTGTGCACGTAGTCCGGCAGCTTGTGCACGCGTGTCCACGCGATGGACTGATCGGCGTCGAACGCGGTGCGGATGTACTCCGTACGCTCCTTGTGCTTCGCGTTCCCCTCCGAGAGCAGCTTGAGCTTGCCGTCGCCGTGGCACCCGTAGCACGTCGCGACGTTCGGGATGTTCGCCTCGTAGCTCTTCTCCACCTTGGTGTGGCAGTAGCGGCAGTCCATGCCGAGCTTGCCCGCGTGGATCTGGTGGCTGAACCCGCCACCCGGCTGCGTCGGCATGTAGCCCACGCGCCAGAACTTCGGCGTCGCGTAGTACCAGAATCCGCCCACCACGCCCGTCGTCGCGAGCAGCCCGCCCACCGCCAGCACCGGCGGCAACTTGTTCATCCACGAAGGGAAGAGCACAGACAAGGCGTCTCTCCTGTGTCAGGTCCCGCAAACAACACTTGCCAAGACACCCAACGGATCCCGACGGGCGCTTGGAGTTGGTGAATCCATCCACCGACCGATTCGGCTGATAGATTGGTCCGCAAATATACCCGCGCTTTCACAACTTTGCTGCCAGACGGGAATTTCATGGCATTGATGCTACCCTGTCAACAATCTGTTGCTGTGAAACAGTAATTGAGACTCAGTCTCAACTCCACAGGCACGCACCACCATGCATGATCTTCTCAGCGAAAGTCCCGCTCCCATCGCTAACCGCTTGTGGGGTCCGATCTTGACCGGCGGCTTCGCCTCCGCGCTGGCCCTGTGGACCGCCTGGTTCATCACGCACCTTCCTTTGACCAGACTCGCGGAATCCACCTCCATCCCGATCCTCCTGGGCGTATGGGTCGTTTCGCTCACCGTCGTCGGATGGTCGATCGGTGGCCCCGCCGGAAGACTCCGTGATGGCTGGAAAGTCGGGCTGGGAGCCGGCCTGGTTTCTGCACTGGTAGGGCTCTTGGTGCTGTTCACCAAGCTCACAGAGTCGACCGCCGCGGCTCACGCTTCCCAGACCGCCGCGCAACTGAAACCCAATGCGGGTTTGATCGCGATGGGGTTCCTCGCAACAGGTTCGGCGCTCGGCGCCGTGTGCGGGTTCGCGGGAGCACGCCTGCGCCGGTGCCGCTGCAGCACTTCCCCTGACTGGCTCGCACGCTACGCGGTGGTGTGTGTCCTCGCGACCGCCCCCCTGCTGTTCGTTGGGGGGCTGGTCACCAGCACCAACTCCGGCATGGCAGTCCCCGATTGGCCGGGCACGTACGGGTCCAACATGTTCCTCTACCCGCTCGGCCCGCGGGTCCACCTCGCCGGCGACGAGCACCAGCAGCCGGAGACATGGCACAAGTTCCTCACCAAGGAGCAGATCGAACTGGCCGGCGCGATGCCGGAAGATCAGCGTGCCGACTTCATCGCCCGCAACGCGACGTACAAGATCTTCCTCGAGCACTCCCACCGCCTGTTCGGCGCGCTGCTGGGTCTGTGCACCGTTGTTCTCACGGCGTGGGTGTTCGTGGCAGGCCGCCCTCGCGGCATCCGCGTGCTTACCGCCGTCGCCCTGGCGCTGGTGATCGCCCAGGGGGTCCTGGGCGGGCTGCGGGTGCGCCTGGGATCCGCAGACGCCGGCAGCGACAACCGGTTCCTGTCCATGTCCCACGGCGTGTTGGCCCAGATCACGCTGGCGGTCCTGGTTGTTCTCGCCATGAAGCTCCTGCCGGCGTACGCGAGTACCTCGCCCGTGCCCCGCACGCCCGCGGCGACCCGCGCCAGGATCTTTGCAACCGCGGCGTTCCACACCACCGTGCTCCAGCTGCTCTTTGGCGCTGTCTTCCGCCACTTCCGCACGTCCAGCCACGCGCTCTGGTCGCACGCGGCATTCTCCATCGTCGTCGTGGTGCTGGTATCGCTCGGCGCCCTGTTCACCATGCGCGTCATCCAGCTCCGCAGGGACGAGGGGCAGGACCAGCCGTTCTACCGCACCGCGGGCCTCCTTGCCGGCGCCGTCCTGGGCGTGGTCGCCTTCCAGTTCGCGCTGGGCTGGCTGGCGTTCATGGTGGGTGATATCCGCAAGGCCGACCCCGGCACCGTCGCGCAGGCGCTGGTCCGGACGGTCCACCAGGCGAACGGCGCTGCCACGCTTGCGCTTGTCGTTGCCGTGTGGTCCGCGGCACGGCGCATCGCGCCGAAGTTTTCGCTGGATGCGTGAAGCGAGAAGTCCGGCGGTTTCACTGGCAAGAACCGCCGGTTGTCCCGGGCTCCGCTGCGCCGACGCGGGCAACGCGAACACACTATTCTCCCCCATGCGCGCCGTCGTCCTCCTCCGCCAAGGCACTCCCGTCACGCCCAACATCGCCTTCCGCACCGATTGGCCTGACCTTCCTCCCCCGCCGCCCGGCCAACTTCAGATAAGAGCGCTGGCATCGGCTTTCAACCACATGGACCTCTGGGTCGGGCGTGGCCTGCCAGGCATCACCGGCTATCCACGCATCACCGGGTGCGACGCGTGCGGCACGGTGACCGCCGTGAGCGACGGCGTCCCGACGACGTGGCTCGGCAAGCAAGTCATCGTGAATGCTGCTGTCCGCGTGCCCGAACGGGCCAGCCCGGGAGACCCTCCGGGGTCCACGCTTGCACCCAACTACGAACTGCTCGGCGAACACCACGACGGGTTCTTCCGGGAGCAGTTCCACGCGCCCGCCGCCAACTGCGCCGTCGTTGACGGCTGTGATCCTGCGGAGGCCGCCGCATTCGGCCTCTGCGCCCTGACCGCGTACTCGATGATCGTCACCAAGGGGCGCCTTCACCCGGGGCAGTCCGTCCTTGTGACAGGCATAGGCGGTGGCGTCGCCACCATGTCCCTGGCCATCGCGACCATGCTTGGCTGCCCGACCGCCGTCACCAGCCGCCACCAGTGGAAGCTCGACCGCGCGCGTCAGTTGGGGGCTTCGCTCTGCATCCTGGACGCTGGCCAGGACTGGAGCCGGGATGTCCGGGCGTGGACCGACAAGCGCGGCGTCGACATGGCCGTGGACTCCACCGGCAAGGCCACCCACCTGCTCTGCCTGAAGTCCCTCGCCAGGGGCGGGGCGTACGTCACCCCGGGCGCCACCACGGGCGGCGACGCCACGACCGACCTGACACGGATCTTCTGGAACCAGCTGCGGCTGCTCGGCTCCACCATGGGCAGCAACGAAGAATTCCGCGAGGTGGCGGCCTTGTTCCGGTCCGGGAAGCTCCGCCCCGCGATCGACAGGGTCTACCCGGCCGAGCGGTGCACCGATGCGTACGCGCGGCTGGAGGCCGGGGAACAGTTCGGCAAGATCGTGCTCACCTGGTAGGTGGGAGCATGCGTCCAGCCGTTAGAGGGAGCGTTCTTCCTCGGGCCCCCGCGCGCCGTTCAGCTGTGCCCGCTTGCGCCGGGACTCCCACAGCATCCACAGCGTGTGCAGGGTGCGGGTCGTGCAGATGCCCACAGCAAAGCCAACCGCCGCCGCCGTGGGTGGGCGAACTTCCTTGTGGAGGAGCAGCCACTGGAGCCCCATGGCGATGCCGTACAGGATCGGCGAGAGCACCATGCGTTCGAACTGGATCTTGGTGGCGTCCTGCATGAACGACAGGTCGCTGTACTCGGGGTTGATGAGCTTCCCCCCCAGCTTGCCCGGCGCGTGGTTCGCGTACCAGTGCAGGACGTAGTAGACCGCCAGGTCCGCCACCAGGTCGATCAGGAACGAAAGCGACATGTTGATGTACTTGACGTTGACGTTCAGGCGGCGCGAGAGGTGGCCGTCGATGTCCAGCACGTTCACAAAGTGCATCACCACCCACATGATCCCGATCGCGATGGCGCCCGCGAGCAGGATGTTCACGTTCACGTTGACGACGCGCTTGGCGTACCAACGGGCGAACCACTGGGAGAGCGCGGCGTACCCGCGCGCGAGCCACTGCATCGGGGAGTTTACACCCTCCGTTCTCTCCGCCCCGTCACCCGCATCAGCCGCGCACGCACGCCCCGGAACCGCCCCTGGCCAGGTCGACCCGGGACCGCGCAACGCGGACGGCGTCCGGGCTGACATCAAAGCCCTCTGCATTCCGGCCGGCGTGCAGGGCAGCGACGAGTGTCGTGCCGCTGCCGCAGCACGGGTCCAGCACGAGGCCACCCGCGGGGCAGCACGCCCTCACCAGCACATCCAGCAGCGCGAGCGGTTTCTGCGTCGGGTACCCCGTGCGCTCCCGGCTCATGTTGTTGATGCTGGGAATATCGAGCACGTCCGTGGCCTTCTTCGTCTGCCCGGCCATGCGCCGGCTCGTAGCAGGCACACGCGGCGCTTCGAACCAGCCGAGCGAAGGATCGATGCGGTAGAACAGGATGTCGTCGTGCTTCCTCGCAAACGAGCGGGGCGAACTCCCCCCCAGCCCGTAGCTCCAGACCAGGTGGTTCACAAACCGGTCGGGCCCGAGCAGGTCGTCCAGCAGGAGCCGGATGTGGTGGCATGCCCGCCAGTCGCAGTGGATTAGCACGCTCCCCGTGGGCTTCATCGCCGGGAGCGTTGCACGCAGCCGCTCCCTCAGCCAACCCGCGTGCGCCGCGGGCGACTCCCAAGCATCCGCGTACACCGCGCCCACCCCCCTCCCCGCCCGCGCGGCGCCCCGGGGCGTCGCCTTTGTTGCACCCGTGTTGAAGGGCGGGTCTGCGTAGAGCAGGTCCACGCTGCCGGGCCGCAGGCGACACGCGCCCTCCAGCCAGTCGCATTGGTGCACGATCGAATCACTCATCCGCCATCAGAGTAGAACCGGACTACACGCCCGCCCGGTCCCCGGCCCTGGCGCCGAACACCACCGTTGCCGGCAGGCTGGCGGACGGGTTGGGGATGTGCACTCCGGTCAGGGAGCACCACTCCGCCTCGGTGAACTGGGCCACCCCCGAGCACGCCATCATCGCCGCAAGCTCAGCCTGCCGCACAGTCCCGAGCTTCCGCCGGATCGCCTTGAAGTGCTCGTTGACCGTGTGAGTGCTCCGGAACAGCCGCTCGCCGATCTGGGCCGGAGCCCGCCCCTGCGCAAACAGGTACATGACGCACAGCTCGCCCTTGGTGAGCAGGCCAAGGCGGGGGCCCAGCATGCAGACCGGGCACAACGGCGCCTCGGTCCGCACCTCCGCCATGTCGGGGGCGATCAACGACAGCATCCCCCCGTGCCCGAACGACGCCGCATCCAGCGGGTAGATGACCATAACGCACCGCTTGCCCTGCCAGACCCCCACGTACCGCCGGGGTCCCCTTCCTGCTGCCGCGACCGCGTACAGAGCTCGCAGCCCGGCCTCCGCGCGCTCGTCCATGACGGCGCTCGGGAGAGACCCCAAGAGTCGGGCCAGCGGCACCCCGTACGCGTCAGACGCCACCTCGTTCGCCCACCGCAGCCGCAAGTCTGAGTCACGGACAACGACCGCAACCCCGGGGATCTGGCAAGCCGTGGCCACCGTCTGCCGGCTCCCCCAGGTGACACCGTCGCCCCCCCTTTCACACTCC
This sequence comes from Phycisphaerales bacterium, assembly GCA_046350475.1. Taxonomy (GTDB): domain Bacteria; phylum Planctomycetota; class Phycisphaerae; order Phycisphaerales; family UBA1924; genus BJHL01. The sequence continues at coordinate 2,350,667 of JAXMAJ010000001.1, forward strand.
CCCGGGGTGGACACGCTCTTCACGGCAGGTCCTCCGTGCGGTAACGGCCAGCGCCGGAACAATGCGGTCTGCGCCGTGCGTTTTCCGCAAGACTCTACAACACAGAACGCACGAGAGTGACGCTTTGTGCACTGGATTGTGCGAAAAGAGATTGAGTCTCACCCGACCGATCGTCCACACGCCGGCGCACCGCGCCGCCAGAAACGGTGACGCTGGACACGACGCGCGCAACGACGGACTACCCGGCAGCCCGCGTGTCCGCCATCGGCTTGAGTTCCACCGCCGGGGACGGGTTCGGGATGCTCGCGCCGGTCATCGTGCACCACTCCGCCTCGGTGAACCCCGCGATGCCCGCGTGCGCGAGGAATGTCGCCAGTTCCACCTGGCGCGATACGTTGAGCTTGCGGTGCAGTGCCTTGATGTGATCATTCACCGTGTGCTCGCTGCGGCAAAGCCGCTCGCCGATCTGCTGCACGGTGAGCCCGGCAGCAAACAGGTACGCCACGCACAACTCCGCCTTCGACAGCTTGCCGAGCCCACTGCCGAGCGAAGGAACCGAGATCACCGGGAGCCCCGCACCCTCCTCCGGGCTGGTCGCGGGCACGCAGACCATCACGACACCCTCATGACCGAAAGCGCCCGCATCAAGCGGGAAGACCGTGACCAGCGTCCGACGCCCCCCGCACATGCACGCATACCGCGCCTTCTCCCCTCGCTCCAGGCACGGCCGGCACAGACGCCGGCGTTCAGCACCCGCCTCTGGCCCGACAATCTCGTCGAGTTCCAGCCCGGCCATGGACACGGCGGATGCACCGTACAGGCAGGCGAGCCCCTCGTCACACCAGCGCAGTTTCCACTGATTATCAAAGACCGCCAGCTTGACCCCGGGGTGAGAGGACGCCGCCCGGATCGTCTCGCGGGTCGCCCGGCAAGCACCTTGACTTGCGGCGACAGGCTCATTGGGACTCACATGTGCCATTTCCATAGAGGTTTCTATCGGAGAAAACCCACCGCAATCCAGTGCCTCCAAAGAAAACTCCCAAACGTTGGTAGAGACAAATGACAACCGTTGGAGATGTGCAAATCATGGCAAATTGCGTGCAAACAACCGCAAAAGCACCGTGTTCGCGGTACATTGTGGGCCCAAAACACCTAACAACCAACAGTCCTGTGCGACAAACACCGCACTAGTTGGTCAGCGACTCTTGGTGATTCCAATCCCTGGATACCAAAATCAAAGCACCAAAACTCTGTCACATATTACTTGTTTGGACCGCCACCGCTACGGCCAGCTGAAGCGCCAATCGGCCGGACCACCAGCGACAGAAAAGACTTGCCCGCCAGATCATCCCTCAGCACCGGGAGGGCGGTGTGGACCGGGTGTTCCTGCTGCTGTACCGGCCCAGCTCCCGCGCCCGACAACTGCTCCACCGCCCGAACGCTGCTTACGAGCACCGCGTCCCACGGAAGACGCACCCCTTGCAGCGAAACCGCGCCCTCGATCGGACGCACCTCATCCTCGGATGAACCCTGGTACAACTCCTCACGCCTGCGCTCGAACGCCCGAGTCAGCGAGCTCGCGGATTCCTGTACTTCCGCATCCCCCCGGGCCTCTCCGGCCAGGCCCATCCGCTCAATCGCAGCGCCGAACCCGGCGACCTCATCCGCCAGCACCTCCCGGAAGTGGAGCACCCGTTCGGAAGTCGCCTGCAGGAACACAGGCACGACCGCGTTGAACACCGGGGTTGAGATAGACGACTCCGCGCGCTGCGCAAGCGAACTCGCCGCGCCCCGCGCAACGATGCAACCGGTTCTGGCGGCAAACCGGTCCAGACCCGCCGCCACAGGGAGTGACAGCCCCGGGTCCGGCCCGCCCTTCATGAGGTCGTTCGCCAGGGCGTTGAGGTACGCGCGCGGATTGTCATAGTCGTGCACACGGAGGAAGTGACGCAGGGGAAAGCAGCCCGCGTCCGCCTCCATATGCCGGGCGGCCTCCAGAACATCCGCATCGGGCGATACCGCATCCTGCTCCCCCGTCAGCAGACCGGTCTTCCAGAATGCCACCGTCCACGCCCACGACTTCATGACCCGTGCGAACGCAGGGAGCGCCCGCGCCGTTCCCCCACCATCGCCGGAACCGGGCAGCACCGTGACGACCCGCCGTGCGAGCGCGAACGAAGCCATCACGGCGGGCTCGCGTGTGGTGAGGTGGTAAGGACTGACGACCATGTTCACGCGGGACTCTAGGGAACAGGCCCGGGGCGCACCGCCCAAAGGGGCCCGCCCCAAACAAAGAGCCCCCCGGGCCATGCGCCCGGGGGGCCTCGTGAACAACACGCACGGATCAACTCAGGTGCAGGGGCCGCCGGAGAAGACGGAAAGCAGAGCATCAATGTCCGCGGTATCCGGGAAGAGCTCGTCGTTGTTGAAGTCGATGTCACCGCAGTTGGGGTCGTTGGAGCACGGTCCACCGGAGAAGACGGACAGGAAGTCGTCGATGTCCGCCGTGTCCGGGAAGAGATCGTCGTGGTTGAAGTCGATGGTGTCGCACGAAGGACCACCGGCGGACAGCACGAGTTCCTGGGTGCCCGGCACCGTCGTCAGATCGATGATCGAGGACTCGCCCAGGCTGGTCAGGTGGAACCCGCCATCGATGCCGCCGAACACCTGGTTGGAAATATCCGCGTAATCGCCGGAGCAGATGAAGCCCGCCACCTTGATCGGCGAGCTCCCGTCCCAGCCAAGCTCGCTGAGCTTAAGGCTGAACTCCATGCCCGAGGCCACCGCAGCGGCTCCGGCCACGGACGGGGACGCATCACCGGCGCCGTTCACGCCAGCGGCGTTGCTGTTGTCCAGCGCTGCCAGCAGGTAGCCGCTGGAAAGCACGGCACCGTCGATGCGCCCGTCGATGTTGCAGGACGCCGTGACAAGGTCGTTGTTGACCGCCGCGTACCGGGGCGACGAGTTCGTCTCGCTCGGGTCGGTCGCGCTGCTGAACGGCTGGCACTCCGCGAACGTGCCCGGGAACGTGATCGGCTCGTTGCCGGCGCGATCCCCGCCGCTGTACGCCGTGAACTCGGTCTGGTAGCCGCCCAGGTCCTGACGCCCGCCGGAACGGATGACCACGGCGTTGGCGTAGATCTGCGTGGCGTCGTTGCCCAGACGCAGCACGTAGTCGGCCGTGAAGCCGGACTCGAACTTGAGACCCAGGCCTGCACCGGCGGCGTTGTTGCCGCCGTTGCCCATGCGGTTCAGGCCGTTGTTGGCGTCGAAGTACGGGTTCGGGACCAGGTCGGCGACTCCCTTGAGCTGGTTCTGCCCGTCGGTCGAGTTCACGTCGAAGAACATCGTGAGCCCGTTGAAGTTGTTCTCGAGGTTGCCGCCGACGAACAGGTACAGCCGGTCGTTCGGGCCATCCACGTACGCCCACACGTTGTCGATCTCGCTGCCGAAGGCCTTGACATGGTCGGGGCTCACCAGGCCCGCGGGCGTGTTGCTGACGCCACCGGTGTTCAGGTTGTTGAACGACACCTGCAGGTTGACGGTGTTCGAACCCCCCGCCAGCGCCCCGGTGCCGCTCGGTGCGGTGCTGCCCAGATAGGTGCCCGCGCTGCCGGCGCCGGTGATCCCACCGTTGCCGTCGGGGGTGCCGGTCGGCAGGGTTACCCAGTCGGTGTAGCCCGTCTGGGGACCGCCGCCCGCGTTGAAGATGATCATGGCCTCAGGCTCAAAGCCCGTGTCGAAACGCAGGCCGTCGGTGGATGTCGCGGACGCCGCGGAGAGGCCGGGCACAAACCCGAAACCCCAGTTGGCATTGCCGAACAGCATGCGGTTCTGGCCGCCGGCCACGGCGTCAAAGAAGATCGCGATGCGGTTGAAGTCATTGAAGTTGCCCGCCACGAAGATGTACAGGATGTCGTCGCTGCCATCGCCCGGGGTGGCGTTGTTGTACACCACGGCGAACGTGCCATCAACCTCGGAGTTGGCGAGGCTGGTGTAGTTGCTGTTGAGGGCAACGCGGTGGTTGGCGTACACGCCCCCCACGCCATTCATCTGCCCGCCGTCCAGAACGCCGTCCATGGTCGGCGCGGTCGCTACAGGGGTTGCCTGCGTTGCGTTCAGAGTCACAAACTGGTTGCCGGTGATCGTAGAGAAGTTCACGTTGCGGCCGTTGCCCAACGCCGCGCTGTTGGCCGGCAGGGCGTCCACACCGACGACCTGATTGGACAGGTTGCTGCCGTTGCCGAACACGGCGTTGAACTTCAGGCCCGCTGCGCTCGTCACACCCAGCGATGCCAGGGGGACGGCGATCTCAAGCCCGTTCACCGCGTCCTCGGGGTTGCCGGAGACGCCGGTGAACGGAACGCTGTCCCCGTAGGTCGTCGGCTGGTTGTTGACCCAGACCTGCGTGTACGGCTCGGTGCCGCCTCGGAGACCATTGATCGTGAATTGAGCGGATGCCTGGCCGGCGATGGCGGCCAAGAGCCCGGCGGACAGAACAAGCGACTTCGTCATCTCAGCATCTCCAGAAAGGTGGGTGTATGGGGGACGTTTCGAGAACGCACAAAACCCGAGCGGCGCAGGGAATTGCCGCCCGGGGGACACGTTCGCGCCATGGAATATACACGCCCTTCCACCCCCGCAAAACGACTTTTTGGGTGAAATATGCGCTCCCGCCAGGCCTTTTCGGACGCAGCACGCGTCCCAGGCCCCGACCGGCCATTCTACCTTCTTCCTGCTAGCGCCTGGCGCGTCGGCGGGGCACCCTGCAGGCCCAACATCCTGCACGGGTGAGTTGCCCTAACCGCCGGCCCCTTCTATGTTGTAGGGTTCAAAAGACTCCGCACCGTGGGTACAGGGGCCGTTCCATGTTCAAGCGCCGTACGGGTTTCACGCTCATCGAACTGCTTGTCGTTATCGCGATCATCGCTGTGCTGATCGGCGTGCTCATCCCCTCCCTGTCCAAAGCCCGGTCGGCCGCCCGCGTGCTCAAGTGCATGACGCACGTCCGCTCCATGGGGCAGTCGCTGCAGGTGTACGCAAACGACTACAAGTACTGGTTCCCGGTCATGAAGCGCCCGGCGAACGCCAACCCCGCGTACCTCGACGGCCAGGGGCGTTGCGGAGGACTCGCCGGGTTCTTCAGCTTCAACCAGCTGGGCTCGGACGGCAACGGCGCCGGCTGGACGCTCGGCTCGATGCCGCCGCCGGACCTGGGCGTGAAGAACCCGATGCTCGCCAGCTACACGAGCTCGTTCGAGAGCCTGTACTGCCCGATGGACCGCGCGGACATCTTCTATGGCAGCGCATGGGGCACGGGCCGACAGCTGACCCAGGCGCTCTGGGATTCCGCCGACCCTGCTTCCCCGGGTCGTCGCACCCCCCGCGCGCCGCGAGGCGAGGAGGAAGTCGTCGGGTACAACATCTCCTACCTGTACATCGCCGGCCTCCGCACGGACGAAACGGGCATCGTGTACCCGCCCCCACTGTTCGGAGATGAAACGCTCGGAAACGACTACAACACCGACGCCTGGTACCACTCCGGCGTCGACTCCAACGGGAACGTGACCGCGAATCAGCAGGAGGTCGACGTCGCCCAGGCCAACCCGGGCGAGTACGGCAAGCGGGACAACCACGGCGACAGCGGCGCAAACTTCGTCTACGCCGACGGGCACGCCAAACTGCTCAAGGGCTACATCCACCGCGACTTCTTCGACCAGCACGGACAGTTCAGCATGAACAGCGTGAACCCCAACCGCAGCGCGAAGGTCGAAACTGTCGATTGAATGCGCCGGGCCCTTGCTCACACCGCAGCCGTCCTGATACCCTCCCGCCCACGTGAGCGACCCCATGCACTCATCGCCGGGCGCTGCCCATCCGGGCACTCCGCCACCGCCTGCCGCCCTTCCCCAGCGGCGCACCCAGTCCTGGGTGCGGCGCCTGCTCCTGGCGCAGGAGTCGGGCCTGGTGCTCGTGATCATCCTGCTCATGACGCTGCTCACGGTCTTCGCAGGCAAGAAGACCGTTGCCGAACGGGTCCTGGTCCCTCAGGGGATCGCGATCGTCAACCCCGAGGGCCCGGAGCGACGCGCCTCCATTGATGGGCAGGAACGGGTGTTCAGGGAATCGGATGGCTGGACGCTGGAGCAACGCCCGGCGGGCACTTTCTTCAGACGCGAACGCACCACCAGCAAGTTCTTCAACATCGAAAACCTCATGACCGTGCTGGTGTTCGCCTCCTTCATCGCCATCATGGCGGTAGGTATCACCGGTGTCATCGTCATGGGCGGCATCGACCTCTCCATCGGGAGCACGTACGCCCTCGCGGCCCTGGTGGGCGGCATAGTCCTGCGGTATCACATGAGTGATGGGTGGCCCGGGCCCACCTTCCGGGACAGCCCGGGCCTCTGGTGGGCCGCCGTCGTGACAGGGGTCCTGCTCCTGGGGATCACCAAGGCCCTGAAGCGCAAGCCCTCAACCGGCCCGGCTTCTCCCGCCTCCGGAAGGACCCTCGACTGGTCCGCCATCCACTCCGGCCTGCTCTGGGCGGGCGCTGCTTTCCTTCTGATATCGGGCTGGGCGCTTGTCAACGCCCTCTGGAAGACCGGGGGTGCCGGCACCACGGGCACCTCCACCCTGCCCTGGACCGCAAGCCTCCCGCTCGCCATCGGAGTCTGCGCCGCCGTGGGCGGCGTGTGCGGCTGGCTCAATGGACGCATGGTGGTCGGCCTGAAGGTGCACCCGTTCATTATCACCCTCGGCACCATGGCGGCATACCGGGGGCTGGTCGCCCTCCCGACTCAGGCTCAGACCGTCGCCAACATCGCCCCCAGCGTCCAGGGGTTCGTGAAGTGGAGCATGCCCATCGGCGGCGGCATCACCATCACCCCGGTGCCCGTGCTCGTGATGCTGGCCGTCGGGCTTCTGGGCTGGGTGGTGCTCTCCAGCACCGTGCTCGGCAGACGCATCTACGCGATCGGTGGCAACGAGACCGCCGCTCGCTACGCCGGCATCCCGGTCGATCATGTCAAGGTCACCGTGTACGCCCTCATGGGAGCGCTCGCCGGCACCAGCGCGTTCGTGTACCTCGGGTACTTCGGGGCCGCGGAGACCAACGCGGGCAAAGGCTACGAACTGAACGCCATCGCCGCAGCTGTCATCGGAGGCGCAAGCCTCTCCGGAGGCAGGGGCAGCGCCGTCGGCGCCGTGCTCGGCGCAATCCTGGTCGGCCTCATCGACAACGGCATCGTCATGCTGGGCATTGACCAGAACTACAACCAGATCATCCTGGGCGCCGCGATCATCGCTGCGGTGGTGCTCGACCAGTTCAAGGGTCGGCTGATGCCGGGGCGCTAGCAATGCGCACGCGCGGCGTGGTCGCCGCCACGATCTCACCCCACTCCTCTACCGAGAACCCGCCGATGCCGGACTTCGGCAGCCTGAGCGCAAGTTCCACTTCACGGCTGACGCCCATCTTCTGATAGACTCGCTTGAGATGTTCCTGCACCGTATGGTGCGACCGGTACAGCCGGTCTGCAATAGCCTCGCGGGTCAGCCCCTGCGCAAACGCGTGGGCAACGCGCAGTTCTGAGCGTGAGAGCGGCGCGAACTCGCCCAGGCAGCCGACCTTCGCGAGAGGCTTGTCACCGCAGTGGTTCCCCGTACAGGGGAAGTATGCGCACAGGAACGCGTCCTGCCCCAGGCTGTTGAACCCGAGCCTCGCCGAAGTGACACACACACGCCTGCCGCAGAACAACTGCCGGAAGTGGACACGGTCCCCACGGGCAAAGAGGGGACGCAGATAGTGACGACGCTCAGCCACGAGACCCGGCGGACAGAGTTCCTCCAGTTCAGCACCCACGGTCCGCACGGCATCCATCCCCATCTGCTGGGCGAAGGCCCGATTGCACCAGCGGATGCGGAAGTCGGGCCCCAGGACCATCATCGCAGCCCCCGCCGCCAGGTCCCATGCCCGGAATTCGACTTCAGAAACACTGTCAGAGTTGATAACTTCCATAGGGAATACGCACCGCCTCCTTGCTACAACTTCGCGCCGCAATGTACCTGTTGTCGGCGCAGCGGTGGCGAGTGAATGCGATAAAATCATCCGGCCCTCCTGCGTGCACAGGAATAGTCGATCCGGTCATCCATTCCCAGCAGAGGACACCCGGACAACGCGGGATGTTGCCCCCGTCGGCACCGCAAAAAACAATGCGCCCGGTGCCGAGCAGAAGACCACACTGCCCGCTGGCACCAGCCCCCGTAATCACGGCATTCTGACGCCACGCTCACGGACGCGACGGACGATTGGCCTCGTCAGCTGCGCCCTTGGATGAAGCCATGACCATCTTGTCCCACTCCGCCGGGGTGAAACCGCCGATGCCGGACTTGCCAAGCTTGAGCGCCAGCTCGACCTCGCGGTGGATGCCAAGCTTCGAGTAGATGTTCTTGAGGTGCACCTGGATAGTGTGCGGAGACCGGAACATGCGTCGCGCCATCTCCTCCCGGCTCCAGCCCTGCGCGAAGGCGTGAAGCACCCGCAACTCGGCCTTGGAGAGCGAGCCGAACTCGGCGAACATGTTCTGCGACGCGACCGGGCCCCGGTGTGAACGAGCGCTGTCGTCCTCCGGCAGGAACCGGTACACGTACAACCCCTCCCCCAGCACCTCTGGGTGCAGCGGCGCGCACTTGGTCTGCACACGCCTGCCACCGAAGAACTGGTCGTACTCCACACGCTCACCGCGTTCGACCATGGGCTTCCACAACTCCCGCCGCTCTCGAAGAACGTCCTCCGGGAGATAGTCCGCGTACCGGCGTCCGATCAGCTCGTCCGGCATCTTGTCAAGGAACGCTGCGAACGTCGCATTACACCAGCGCAACCGCTCCAAGTCACCCGCCGCCAGAGCAACCCCGGGGAGCGCAGACCACGAGCGGAACTCGTTGAGCGTGACCGGCCCAGTGTTTTTGACGTGCATGCGCGCCCCTCGCCAGGCGATACAACCCTCGCCCTTACCCCCATATACTAACAATATCTGGTAAGCGCATGCCACCTCTTCCAATGGTAATTTGTCAAAGTCCCGCAATTGATCCGTAAGTCCATCGTGCACAGCTACTTAGTGCTGACGATCCGACTTCGCGTCAGACTGCGGAATCGATGCCCCCACGATCCGCTCCCACTCCTCGAACGAAAACGAGCCGAGGCCCGACTTCCCAAGCCGCAGTGCAAGGTCCACCTCGCGGTGGATCCCCATCTTCGCGAAAATACTCCGGAAGTGCACCTGGATAGTGTGGGGCGAGCGTCCCAGCGCCTTCGCGATTTCCTCGCGTGGCAGGCCCTTCGCAAACGCATGCGCGACACGCAGCTCCGTCGGCGAGAGCACCCTCAACTCGCTGAGAATAGCGACACTTGCCACGAGCGAAGGCGAGTGATCCCCCGAGTCTTCTTCCGGGAAGAACGCTGCAATGTAAGAATCCGGCCCGAGGACGTCGGTGTGCAGCGGGGCGCACCGGGTCCGCATGCGCCGGTCACCAAAGAACTGGGAGTATTCAACGCGCTCGCCGCGCTCAAGCAAAGGCCGCCAAAGCTCTCGCCGTTCCTTGAGAACATTGGAAGGCAGGTAATCCCCGATCCGGATTCCCACCAGGGATTCCGGACGGCGGTTGAACTTCTTCGCGAACTCTTCATTGCACCACCGCACCTGCTCGTCGCGCGTCCAGAGGACAATGCCGACCAACGGTGTCGCCGCCCACGCACGAAACTCCAGTTCGGTAACCGGCGCAGTGGAGGGGTGGTCACTCATACACAGAAGGGGAAGCACGACCGTAGTCAACCTGCCACCCGGCGCTAGAGCGTGGGTGTTCGGATCATACTCGCCCTGTAACCACTAAGGGGGACGCCGCGATCAGGAATCCAGCAATTCGACGCTCTCGAACTTCTTGCCCTCCAGCATTTCCAGGCTAGCGCCACCGCCTGTTGACACATGGCTCATCGCCTGGGCGAAGCCGAACTTCTCCACCGCCGCCGCGGAATCGCCTCCGCCCACGATGCTGACGGCACCGGCTTTGGTGGCGTCGGCAATGGCACGGGCCACCTGCTGGGTTCCGGTGGCAAAGGGCCTGAATTCGAACACGCCCATGGGGCCGTTCCACACAATGGTCTTCGCCTTCATGAGCTTGAGGGCGAACTGCGTCTGTGTCTTGGGGCCGATATCGAGCCCCTTGAAGCCATCCTTGATGTGCTCGTCAAACACCTCGATGTCGCCGGCACTTTCGGAAAACTCGGTCGAGCACACGTGATCCACCGGGAGCATGAGCTCGCACTTGGCGTTCGCCGCCGCGTTGATGATCTTCTTCGCGTCCTCCAGCCTGTCCTCTTCCACCCTGCTCTCGCCGACGCGCTTGCCCAGGGCCTTGAGGAAGGTATACGCCATAGCCCCGCCGACCAGGATCGCGTCCGCCTTGGGGAGGAGGTTCTCGATGCAGCCCATCTTGTCGGAAACCTTCGCGCCCCCCAGCACGACGACGAACGGCTTGGCCGGCTTCGCAAGGGCCGCCTGCAGGTACCTGAGCTCCTTCTCGACCAGAAAGCCCATGACCCGCGGCCTGCCCGCCATCGCCCTGGGCACCCCCACCATGCTCCCCTCGGCCCGATGGCTCGTGCCGAACGCGTCATTGACGTACACGTCCCCGTACGCCGCGAGCTTGGCGCAGTACGCAGCCTCCCCCTTCTTCTCCTCCTTGTGGAAGCGGACGTTCTCGAGCAGGACCACGTCACCATCCTTCATCGCGGCAACGGCCCCCGCCGACTTCGCGTCCACGCAGTCCTGGCTCGGGAAGCCCACCGGCCTGCCAAGGAGCTGCGACAGCCGGTCGGCGGCCACCTTGAGGCTGAACTCGGCCTGGTACCCGGTGCCCTCGGGGCGCCCGAGGTGGCTCATCAGGATGCAGCGTCCGCCCCGCTCGATGACGGACCTGATGGTGGGCAGAGCCTCACGGATGCGGCGATCGTCGGTGATGGAGCCGTCCTCAACAGGCACGTTGAAGTCCACGCGGATCAGGACGCGCTTGGACTTGACGTCAACGGAACCGATGGTCTTCTTGGACATGGAACCCGTCCTTTCGTAGTGCGTGCCCGCCGCTGCCGATGGCCGAAGCCGGTGCGCGGGCGTGGCGCGCAGTGTAAGACTGCAGCCGCCGGAATGCTCGCGGTGGCGCCGTGCCTCCCGCAAAATGTCCCGTGTCAGCCCTGCAGCACGCTGGCGATGCGGGACCGCAGCGCTGTCCCGCCGTCGTTCTGCAGCCGATCGCGCATGCGCCGCAGGCGGCTCTCGACCGAAGCGTCCACCAGCTTGTCGCCGATCTTGAGCTTCACGCCGCCGATCATCTTGGGGTCGGTGTAGGGGTGCACCACCACGTCCTTGCCCAGCGACTGGCTGAGCCGACCCCGGAGGCTCTCGAGCTCGGCACCCTGCACGGGCTGGGCGGTGAACACATCAACCTCGACCTTGCCGAACTTCTCCTGCGTCACCTCGCCCAGGGCCGCTGAAACGGCCGGGAGCATGTTGATACGCCCCTTCTCGTTCAGCACCATCAGGGACCGGAACGTCAGCTCCCCCACCCTGCCCTGGAAGATGCGCGTCAGGCTCTTGGCACGCTCGTCCGCGGTGATGGTCGGGTGGCTCAGCAGCTCCCCGAACTTCGGGACGGTGGCGCTGATCTCGATGACCTGGGAGAGCTCCGCCGCGAGCGCCTCCACGGACTCGCGCCCGCCCTTGGCGAACGCGATGTCGAAGAAGGAGCGGGCGTACACGCGGGCCGTGTTGTTGGGTTCGGTGACGAGGGGCATGGGGAATTCCTGCCGCGAGCGGCTGGTCAGATGCGTGGACGGGGAACGGTCAGTTCTTCATGCCCTCGAGCTGCTTGAGGGACTCCTGGAACAGCTTGTCGGTGTCGCCCGCGTTCACGCTGCGCTCCAGGATCTTGCCCGCCATCGCCGTGGCCAGCTGGGCGCCGTGGGCGTACACCTCGGACACCGCTGCCCTCTTGGCCGCGTCGATGTCCCGCATCGCCTTCTCCCGCATCGCGGAGAGCTCGGCGTCGGCCTTCTGCTTGAGGTCCGCCGCGATCGCCTGGGCCTGGGCCCGAGCCTTGTCGATCTCCTTCTGCGCCTCCGCACGGGCCTGGGCGAGCGACTGCTGGTACTGCTCCAGCGCGTCCTTTGCCTGCCTGCGGGCCATCTCCGCCGACTCGATCTCGTTGCGGATTTTGTCCTCCCTGTCCTTCAGCCCCTTGCTGATGGCCGGCCAGACCTTGACCGACAGCACCGCGAGCACCACGGCGAACACCAGGATCGTCACCAGCATCGGGACGATGCCCTGGGCAATGGTGGGGAGCACACCGGCCTTCTCTCCGGCGTGCTCGCCGTGTTCAACGGCCTCCTGGGCGTGCTCGGCGGCCGGCGCTGCATGCTCCTGGGCAAAGACGGCGGTGGCCGAGAGCCCGGACATGGCCAGGAACGCGACGCGGGACACCAACTGCTGGACCTTCATGCGAAACTCCCAAGTCTGTCGGGCAGGGGCGCCCGGGGTTGATCACGATCAGCGCGGACAAAGCGCCGCGCCGCCTGCTCGGCGGCGCGGCACACGGATTACTTGACGAAGCCGACCAGCAGGCCGACGACGACGGCGAACAGCGTCGCGCCTTCGACCAGCGCGGCCGCGAGGATCATGTTCGTGCCGATCGGGCCCTTGGCCTCCGGCTGGCGGGCGATGCTCTCCACCGCGCCCTTGCCGATCATGCCGATGCCCAGGCCGCCGCCGATGACGGCGAGGCCGGCGCCCAGCGCCGCGAGGCCCTGGCCGGTCGTGACTTCCGCGCCCGCGACCGCCGGAGCAACCAGCGCCAGCAGCAGGCCCGCCTTGCCAATGTTCTTCATCATGCCAAAGACTCCTCAGAAAACCGCACAAGCAACTCGTTGCCGGGGCCGCTGCCCCGGTGGTGGCCCGTCATGCACGCTCCGGCCCACGCTGGGCCGGCCCCTTTCAGGCGTGGGCGTGCTCGTGGCCGTGCTCCCCGTGATGCTCGTGCTCATCATGGTGAGACAACTGGGAAATGAACACCGTGGTCAGGAACATGAAGACGAACGCCTGGAGGAACGCGACGAACAGCTCCAGGAAGTAGATCGCGACCGCGGACACCACCGACACCAGCGAGATCGCCCCGCCCAGGACCACCCCGCCCGCGCCGGGCTCGTAGGTGACCGCGGTTGCGCCCACCGTCTCGCCCGCCAGCATCGCGATCCCCTTCACCGCGAACATGAACAGCACCGCGACCAGGATGTGCCCGGCCGTCATGTTCGCGAACAGACGCAGCGCCAAAGCCACCGGCTTGATCACCGTGCCCATGATCTCGATGGGGATCATGAGCGGCCAGAGGTACCACGGCGTGCCGGCCGTGAGATGGTGCAGGTACCCGCCCACGCCCAGCTCTCGCACACCCGCGAAGTTGATCACCAGGGCCGCGATCACCGCCAGCGCGCCGGTCACGAAGAGGTTCTGGGTCGCCGTGGCGCCCAGCAGCCCGCTCAGCACGTGGTTGTGCGTGACCTTGTCGATGAGGTGGGCCGTGTCGCTGAACGGCACAAGGCCCAGCAGGTTGTTGAAGAGGATGAAGAAGAACACCGTCCACAGGAACGGCATGAACCTGTCCGTGCGCCCCTCGAGCAACGGCCGCACCGTCGTGTCCCGCAGGTACAGGCAGATGACCTCGATCATATGGGCGAACCGGCTCGTGGTGATGTACCGGTTGGTGCCCATGCTCTCCGGGCCCGTCGCGATCTTCGTGCTCGCCCACCACAGCACGATCACCGTGAGCAGCCCGGCGAGCAGCAGCGTCCCGACGTGCGCCGACCAGAGCCACACGCCGTCCACGCCGAACAGGTTGCCGACCGCCCACCCCGCGTGGGGCGCCGCGTTCACGACGTGGTCGACGGGGTTGTCAGCAGCGAGCGTCAGAACAGCGTCCATCATGAACCAGCCTCCGCACCGTCGTTCGACGGAGATGTTGCATTGCAGGCGCCCGCGCGGAGCCAACGCACCGACCACGCGGTCTCGATCATGAGGGCCAGGAGCCCTCCCAGCAGGAACGAAACCCAGAAGGCCCTGCCCTCGGGCTTGAAGACCAGGTACACACCGAGCGCGACCACCAGCGAACCCAACATCCGGGCCGCCGACATGCCCGTGAGCATGGCCGGCTGCACCGACGGGCGCGGGTTCGTCTGCGTCGCCACCATGCCGAACCGCATGGCCCGGAACACCCCGAGCACAGCCAGCGCCGTCACCAGGACGCTGCCGCCCGCCAAGACGGAGGCGGCAAGCGTGCCCGACCCCGATCCCCCCTCGGCTCCCCACCCGTTGAACGCCGCCAACCCGCCACCGGCGATCGCTCCGACCACCGCGCCCAGCGCGTACATCCCAGCGAGGAACCACACCCGTGCGCCAGCGCACGAGCATGACGACTGCTGAGGATGAATGGGCAGGGACATCGCGTCCACGGGGCAAAGACTCCGAGTACTGCAACTTCGGGCGGGGCTGCCACCTTCCCGGCGGGTGGGGCCGGGATGAGGGGTGCAACAGTAGGTCCAGGCAGGGGCGATGGCGAGTCACCAAACCGAGTTTGTCAGCCCTCCGTTGGGGCCTGACAACCGCCAATCACCGCAACAAGGTCTACTTCATAAGTGCTTTGGCGTCATGGACAAACCTCACCGCCCCCACCACCAGCCCCAGCAGCAGGCCCCCCACCAGCAGCCAAGGCGCGGCCCCGGGGAGCAGCCACCTCTGCACCGCCCAGCCAATGAGCCCCAGCCCGCCCACCACCAACGCGAAGTTGGTGCCCACCGTGCTGATCCGCATCAACTGGTGCATCGACCCCTTCTCGTCACCCGGCGCAGCGACCCTCGTGCGGGGCTGCTCCACGGGCCTGCGGAGCTGCTCCGGTATCGCCAGGCGAGGATCGTCCGCCTCCACCGCAGGCAACTGCAGCCCTTCCAGCTCGCGCAGGTCGCGATCGACCGCTTCCGCGCGCCGCTCTTTGTGGCCCGGCTCTGGCCCGGCCGGCTGAGGTTCGGATGAATGCGCCACGACAAGCCCCCCGTGCTGCGGCTAGACAAGGGCCCGGTGCGCCGCCTGTTCCGCCGTGCGCATCGCGTCCTTCACCTTGGCGCCCTCGGTGCCGCCGCCCTGGGCGTTGTCGTCCTTGCCTCCGCCCTTGCCGCCCATCACCACAGCTGCGTCGCGCAGCCACGCTCCGGCCTTGAGACCCTTGCCCACCAGCGCGTCGGGCACGCTGGCGTGGATCATCGCCCTGCCGGCCTCATCGACGCTGAACAACATCACCGCCGCCCGCGGCACCGTGTCGCGGATCGTCTTGACGGCCGCCTGGAGCGCTGTGCGGTCTTCCCCGGCGGAGACCTGGGCCACCACAACCATGCTGTTGGCCGCCAGCGCCCCCTGAGCAAGCGCGCGAGCCTCGCCCACGACCCGCTCCTGCGTGGCGCCGGACGCCTGCTTCGCCAGAGACTTCACCCGCTCCTGGAGCCTGGCGACCTCCGCCCGCAGCGCAGCCTTCCGCGAGGACGAAATCGTTGCGACGTCCAGCTCCCCCACCACCGTCGCGACGTTCTTTGCGAGCTCACCATCCGACGACGCCGCCACCTCCTTCACGCGCTTCGCCAACGCATCCGCCTTCGCACCCGCCTCTCGCGCGTGCTCGCCGGTCAGGGCCGTGATGCGCCGGACGCCCTTCGCGACGGCCTCCTCGCCGACGATCGCAAAGGCGCCGACCTCCCCGGTGGCGCCCACGTGCGTGCCGCCGCAGAACTCCACGCTGTAGTTGATCCACTCGCCGTTGTCGGGCTGGTGCATGAGGTCCATCACCGGCACGCCGATCGCCACCACGCGCACCGGGTCCGGATAGGCCTCCCCGAACACCGCCCGGAGACCGCTGATCCTGCGCGCGAGCGCCGTCGGCGCCGTCTCCGCGTGGACAATGAGGTTGTCGCGCACGCGGGACTGCACGCTCGCCTCCACCCTGCCCAGCTCCTCGGGAGAAACGGGCTGGTTGTGCGAGAAGTCGAACCGGAACCGCTCATGGTTCACGAGCGAGCCCTTCTGGTCCACACTGCCCCCGAGCACCTCCCGCAGGCCCAGGTTCGCAAGGTGCGTCGCGGTGTGGTTCATCGCGGTGTGCTGTCGGCGCTGCTTGTCCACCTCCATGCTCACCGTGTCGCCCACCCTGAGCTCGCCGCGCGAGATATGCCCCACGTGCAGCACATACCCGCCGAACGCCAGGGTGCTCTCCACCACGAACTCGCCGGAGTGACCCATGCCGATCGTGTGGATGCGCCCGGTGTCCCCCTCCTGGCCGCCCATGGTCGCGTAGAAACCGGTGCGGTCGACCACGACCCCCACCTGCCGCCGGCCCATGCCCGCCACGGCGTGCTGGTCGAAGTTGTGGCCGTTGAAGACCGCCTTGATGTGGGCCTTGAGAGGCGTCGTCTCGAACTTGTGGGAGTCGTCCGTGGGGGCCACGTGCAGGTGCTTGAGCCGCGCGACGTTCTCGCCTGACAACTCGATCTTCTCCTGCCCGCCCCTGCCGTGCGCGCCCGCCGCGGGACCGGCCTTGGACACCTCCTTCGCCCGCTCCACTTCCTTCTCGTAACCGGCAATGTCCACCTTGAGTCCCCGTTCCTCGGCCATCAGCACCGTCAGGTCGATCGGGAACCCATACGTGTCGTACAGCTGGAACGCGTCCGAACCGGGCACCATCCCGCCCTTGGCCTGCCCCGCGACCTGGTCGAACAGCCGGATGCCCCGGTCCAGTGTCTTGCCGAACGATTCCTCCTCCTCGAGGATGATCGCCTGCACGCGTCCCGGGTCCTTCTTGAGCTCCGGGAACGCCGGCCCGAAGTGCTCGACGATCGTCGGCACCAGCGCCGCGAAGAATCCCGACTTGGCGTTCAGCATCTGCCGCCCGTACCGCACCGCACGCCGCAGGATCCGGCGGAGCACGTACCCGCGCCCCACGTTGCTGGGCACAGCACCGTCCGTGATCGCGAACGTCAGCGTGCGGATGTGGTCGGCGATGACGCGGTACGCGGTGTCGACGTTGTCCTTGTCGTCCTTGCCAAGCCGTCCCATGTACGGGCGTGCGCCCGTCAGCTGCTCGATCTTCTGGAAGATCGGCGCGAAGACATCGGTGTCGTAATTGCTGCGTTTGTTCTGCAGGCACGACACCAGACGCTCCAGGCCCATGCCCGTGTCCACGTGCTTCGCCGGCAGCGACTTCAGGGCGCCGTCCGTCTCACGGTTGAACTGGATGAACACGTTGTTCCAGATCTCCAGAACGTCCGGATCCCCCGAGTTCACCAGGTGCCGCGCATTCCGCCCGCCGATGCGGTCAAAGTGGATCTCCGTGCACGGGCCGCAGGGGCCCGTGTCCCCCATCTCCCAGAAGTTGTCCTTCATGTTGCCGGGGAGGATGTGGTCGTCGGGCAGGAACCGCTTCCAGAACTGGCGGGTTTCTTCGTCGGGGTTGAGGCCGAGCTTCTCGTTCCCCTCGAAGTACGTCACGTACAAGCGGTCGGCCGGGATGCCGAAGACCCTGGTGAGCAGCTCCCACGACCACGCCGTCGCCTCGTCCTTGAAGTAGTCCCCGAACGACCAGTTCCCCAGCATCTCGAAGAACGTGTGGTGGTACGTGTCCTTGCCCACGTCATCCAGGTCGTTGTGCTTGCCGCCCGCGCGGATGCACTTCTGGCTGTTCACCGCGCGCTTCCACCTGCCCATCGGGGTGCCGGGGTCCGCCTGGCCCAGGAAGATCGGCTTGAACTGGTTCATGCCCGCGTTGGTGAAGAGCAGCGTCGGGTCGTCCAGGGGCGCGCTGGGGCTGCTGGGCACGAACGTGTGCGCGTGCTTCTGCACGAAGTAATCGATGAACGTCGAGCGGACTTTTGCTGCGGTCCAGGGCATGCGCCATGATACGGAGGAAACGCGATGACGCGCCGGCCGGCCCTCAAAGGGCGCGGCGCCAAGGCCCCGCCCGCTCACGCCGTTGTCGGGACCGCCTGGAGGTCCCAACCGCTCGCACGGCCCTCGCACAGCATGTGATAGCCAAGCCCGCCAATCATGGCGGCGTTGTCCATGCAGTAGGCGAGCCCCGGCAGCCGCACCCGCATGCCGTTGCGGGCCGCCAACGCCTGCAGCTCCTGCCGCAACCGCGAGTTTGCCGTCACACCCCCACCGGTCAGCAGCGTGCCGTACCGGACACCACGCGCAGCCGCCTGGTCGATCGCACGCTGCAGCTTGAGTGTGATCGCCCCGCACGCCGCCCGCTGAAAGGACGCCGCGAGGCTCGGGAACTGGCCCGGCGGTGCCGGCGCGTGCGCAGCGTCGTGCTTCTCCCGACCAGCCCGCTCAGGCACGCCACGGACCGCGTACAGCACACTCGTCTTCAGCCCCGAGAACGAGAAGTCCAGCGACGACGGCGTTAGCCGCGAAACCGGCAGGTCAAACGCCCGCTCGTCCGCGCCCGGGGTACGGGCCAGCCGGTCCACGTTCGGACCGCCCGGGTGCGGCAGGCCCATCATCGCCGCGACCTTGTCGTACGCCTCACCCACCGCATCGTCGATCGTGGCGCCCAGGCGGTGGACCTCGGTCCACGACCGCACCTCGTACATCGCCGTGTGCCCCCCGCTCACCACGAGCCCCAGCGCCGGGAATTCGCCGGGCAGCGCCCCCCCCGCGACATCGGGAGCACAGAGCATCCCGGAGTACAGGTGCGCCCTCACATGGTCCACGCCCGCCAGCGGTCGGCCCAGCGACCAAGCCAGGGACTTGGCCGCCGCAACGCCAACCAGCAGGCTGCCGATGAGGCCCGGCCGGTTGCCCACCGCCACCGCGTCGACCATGCCTAGCCCCACGCCCGCCTGGGCCAGCGCCTCGCGGACCGTGGGCAGCACCGCCTCGACATGGGCGCGGCTCGCGATCTCCGGCACCACACCCGCGTACTCCGCGTGCAGGTCATGCTGGCTCGCCACGACGCTGCTCAGCACGTCCGTGCCGCCACGCACCACCGACGCGGCCGTCTCGTCGCACGAGGTTTCGATCGCCAGGATGAGCATCGCCGCACGCCGCCCGAACCCGCTCACCAGCCCCGTTCACTTCTTCTCGACATCGGCGTCGATCAGCCACCGTTCGACGTTGTTGCCGGTGATCTTGAGCACCGCGACCACCTTCCCGTCCTTGTCCTTCACCTCCATGGTCCCGCCGGCAAGGTCTGTGCTGTCGGGCCACAGGTCCTTGCCGTCCTTCACCGTCACATCCTTGGCAGCCGTCTCCAGCGCCTCGATGCGTTGGTCGGCCTTGATGATCTCGCGGACCAGACGGTCCCGGTAGTGGCGGCTCTTGACCAGCTCGTCCGCCGCGATCGCGCCGCGCTGGGGCTGGTCGCCACCGCCGCCCTTCCACTCGCCCGTCTCCAGACGCGCCTTCATCGCTGAGTACGCCGCGGCAAGCTGAGAGTCCTTGAACGTGCCGACGATCCAGTCGGCGTCCTCCCACCGGGGCTGCGCCAGCGCATCAGCCTCCACCCTGCCGCCCCCGGAATCCGCCGCCGGCTCGGGTGCCCCGTTCTGCAGCCGCTCGAGCCGTCGGCGCACCTGGAGCATGCCGAAGAACTCGTCGTCGCTCATCGGAACGTAGAACCCCGGGCTGGGGTCGACCCCCCAGTCGGCGCTGTCGTCCTTGCGCGTCAGGCTGCGCCCGCTGGGCAGGTAGTACCCTTGTTCGGTCATCTTGAGCTCGGAGCCCGAGCCCACCGTCAATTCCACCAGCGACTGCACGCTCCCCTTGCCGTACGTGCGCGTGCCCAGGATGATCGCCCGCTTGTTGTCCTGCAGCGCGCCGGCCAGGATCTCACTCGCCGAGGCGCTCTCTCCGTTCACCAGCAGGATGATCGGGAACTCCGGGAGCGTCCCGGGGCCCTTCGCCCGGGTGACTTCCTCGGGGTGGGCGCGCCCACGCGTGGAAACGATGATGCCGTCCTTGAGGAACATGTCCGCGATCGCTTCCGCCTCCGTCAGCAGCCCGCCGGGGTTGCCACGCACGTCCAGGATCAGGCCCTTGAGCTCGCCCTTCGCCGCCCCCAGCGACGATAACGCCGCCTCGACCTCCTTCGACAACGCGGGAGTGAACTGCGTCATCCGGATGTACCCGATGCCCCGCGCGTGGTCCAGCGTGAAGTCCCACTCCTGGGGATTCGTCGCATCTCGGTGCACACCCTTGACGCTGCGCGTCTTGATCTTCTCCCGCACGATCGTGGTCTCGAACACCCGCCCCTTGCGGTCGATCTTGAGCTTCACCGGTTTGCCGGCCTCGCCCATGAGCAGCGACACGCACTTCTCTACGTCCAATCCCTGGGTGCTCGTCCCGTCGATCTCGGTCACCCTGTCGTCCGGCAGCAAACCCTCCCGGAACGCAGGCGAGTCTTCCAGGGGCGACACGATCGTGAGCCAGCCGCTCGCGGTGTTCACCTGCGCGCCGATCCCCACGTACTCACCCAGAAGGTTCTTGTTGAACTCCCTCTGCTCCGTGGGCGGCACATAGACGGTGTACGGGTCATTCAACGCCTCCACCATCCCCCGGATGGCGCCCTCACGCAGCTTCTTCTCATCCACCTCATCCACGTACTTGGAACTGATCAGGTGCTTCACCTCGATCAGCTCGTCGAAGAACTTGTAGTCAGCCGAGCGACCGCCCGCGCTCCACGCCGCGATGCCCACGGCCGCAGCGCTCATCGCCAGGAAGGGGACCCAGAAGAATGCACCACGGTTGCTCACGGTTCGCTCCAGGGAAGAAAGACCCAGCCGGGCCCCGCGTGTGCAGGGCACGCACATGGCACCAAGAGTACGAACGCCGACCGCTCGGTGTTCCTCGCCCTGCCCGGACACCCGCAGGGTCCCGGAAGGGACAAACGCTTACCGCTCCCGCCGGGTCGCCTCTTCCAGGATCTTTCGTTCCTTGTCGGTCAGGCTCGCCAGGCCCTGCGCCCGCACCTTGGCCAGGATGCCGTCGACAACCAGCTGGAACGCAGCGTCCTTCTCCGCCTCGGAGGTCCGGAAGATGGGCTTCTTCCCGCCCCCACGCCTGCGGGAGTCCCCGAAAACATCGAAGAAGTCGCGCAGCAGGTGGATGTTGCGGATGAAGAAAAACCCCGCGATCGCGCCCCCGATGTGCGCGGCCTCACCACCGGCGTTGCCCGTACCGATGAACAGCGATACCGCGGCGATCGCAACGTACACGTACGCGAACGTCCTCATCCTGAGCGAGATCGGCGGGAAGATCATCTGCACGATGGAGTTGGGCGCCAGGTACGCGCACGCCATGATCACGCCGAACACCCCGGCGGAAGCCCCGACCAGCGGAGTCGCAGTGTCCTCAAAGAGGAGCCCCGGAATCTTGGGCCAGTGCATCGCCTGGAAGGCCGCCCCCAGGCCGTTGAGCAGAAGGTACATCAGCCCGCCGCAAATCCCGCACATGAGGTAAAACGCGAGATACTTCCTGCCTCCAAGGTGCTCCTCGACGGGCCGCCCGAGCATCCAGAGACCAAGCATGTTGAAGAAAATGTGCAAGAACCCCGCGTGCAGGAACTGGAATGTGATGAGACGCCAGACCTCGAACCGCCGGAAGCCCATGTAGGTTGAGAAGTACCCCAGGGCGTACGCGGGCGGGTACACCTCATAAATGGCCTGGCCACGCACCTCAGACCTGGTCTCGGCATCCACCATGTCCCGCGCGACCCCGTTGCCAAACCGCCCGCGGAACTTGCTGCTCGCGGGTGTGCCGGACCCGCCCTGCTGGTAGACATGCCAGTCCTTCGACTCGACGACGCGCCCCGGCGCAGGCGTGAACCACTCGAACCCGCGGAACGACGGCAAGCCCAGGCCATTGAGGATCGGGAACTGCGTCGTCACGAACACCACGCAGTTGATGATGATGATCCATGTCGTCACGGAAAGCCCGCGTCGCGGAGGCGGCGCTGCGTTGTAATCCCGGTCGTAGATGCCCATCCTGATCGCCCTTGTTCCGGTTGTTCCCAGCAGATCCCGCCCCTACTCATCGTCCAGACAGGGGTCCGCACCCCACCACTATCGTTGCGACGACCGCCAAGCCCCTCCAACCCCCATGCTGCGAGTTCTCGCCTGGAATCTCATGCACGGCGGCGGCCCCACCCGCACCGCCGAGGCCGCCATCCTGCTCGCCCAGGCCGGCGCCGATATCGCCGTCCTTTCAGAGTTCCGGGCAGCCCGGGGGTCACAGGTCCTGGCAGCCCTGTCCGACGCCGGGCTGTCGCACGCCGCCTCAGCCCCGCCCTCAAGCGGTGGAAACACCGTGACCATCGCCAGCCGATGGCCGCTGGCGGACGCACGCCCCCCCGCCAGCGCGCCCAACGGGAGGGCTCTGATGTGTGCCATCCCGGCCCTGGGCCTCTCGGTGCTGGGTGTCCACATCCCGGATGAATCGGCCGTCTCCGCCCGCGACCGCGCCTGGGCGGCCACGCTCGCCTGGGGCAGAGAACACCACGCCCTGCCGGCGCTCATCGCCGGCGACTTCAACACCAGCCGGGCTGGGATCGATCCGCCCCGGGACAACCAGACCTGTGAGCACTGCCTGGGAGTGCTGGAATCGCTGGGTTTCGCCGATGTGTGGCGACGCGTGGGTTGCCCCGAACCGGGCATCTCCTGGTTCGGCCCCCGCGGGGAGCGCCAGAGACTGGACGCCGTCTTCGCTTCCCGGGGCCTCGCACACACCCTGGAAAGTGCTTCCTACCACGACAGTTGCGTCCAGCAGCGGGTCTCCGATCACGCGATGCTGCATGCGACGTTCCGCCTTGAGACTCCTCTGCATCCGCACACAGGCTGGCTTGGACAGGGCGCCTGACCGGGCCCCGCCGGAAAGACACGCTGTTTCTAGGCACTTTGGAGCCCCCTTGCGGACGGTGGCCGGTCCGCCCCGGGGAGAAACTCTCGAAAAAAAGGTGAAAAACTGGTGGCTGCGCCGCAGACCATCCGAAAAATCACTTGAAATCCACCGGTTTTTGTCCCGGCGGGCTTGCCAAGTACATCCAGACTTGGTACAACCAATGCAAATGGCTCTGGAAAGAGCCGGGTTTTCTGGAGGAAAACCCATTTTCCGATGGAGTAGGAATCACATGGCGAAGAAAGGTGCAAAGATGGCCGCCCCCAAACCCGCAAAGCTGACCCCCGCGTCAAAGCCCCGCAAGAAGGGCGAACTGTTCAACATCCTCGCTGAGCACAACGGCCTCGCCCGCAAGCAGGTCGCCGGCGTGTTCGACACGCTCGCCAAGGTCATGGCTGTCGACCTGGCCAAGCCCAGCGCCGACAAGCCCAAGATCTTCGTGGTGCCCGGCCTCATGAAGGTGACCGCGGCCTACAAGCCCGCCACCAAGGCCACCCAGAAGCCCAACCCCTTCAAGCCCGGCGAGATGATGACCGTCAAGGCCAAGCCCGCGAGCACCAAGCTCCGCGTGCGCCCCCTCAAGGGCCTCAAAGCCATGGTCTGATCGAGCGGGCTGCCCCGGGCAGCTTTGCAGGTGATCAACGAACAAGGCCGTGCCCACCGGGTACGGCCTTGTTCATTCGGGCGTACTGCTTTACTGCGCCACCACCACCGCCGCGGCGTGCGTGCGGGTGTGCGTCAAAGAAACACTCCAGGCCCCGATCCCCGCCCTGCGCGCGATGGCGGCTCCCTTCCCAGTGACGACAAGATGAGGCTTGCCCGCCGCATCGGTCTCCACCGCAAAGTCGTGCCATGTGACGCCGGACGAAAGCCCCGTGCCCAACGCCTTCATCGCGGCTTCCTTGGCGGCAAAGCGGGCCGCGAGGTGCTGGGCCCGGTTGCGACGCCCCGCGGAATGTGCAACCTCAGCAGCCGTGAAAACACGTTCAAGGAACCTCGTTGGGTGCTGCACCAGCATCGCCTCGATGCGATCCACTTCGATCACGTCGATGCCCAGCCCGCGCAACGGGGTCGCGGCAGCACTACCGCTTCGCGGCCCGACCCGCCTTCGGCTTGCCGACTTCGGGCTTCGAGGACTTGGGGGCTTCTTTGCCATGGCTGGAACTCCCTCCGGCCTCATTCACTTTCTTCGCCTCTGAAGCCGCTGCCTTGGTCTCGGATGCCGCCCCGGCCTTGGTATCAGGCTTGCCGTCGCCCTTCCCGCCCGCACCGACCTCCGACGTGGAACCGGTCGGCTTGTCGGCATCGGCCGCCTTCTTGTAACCCTCGGAGCGATAGTCGGTCTGGTAGAACCCGGAGCCCTTGAAAAGAACTGCGGCCCCGGTGCCGATGAGGCGCTGCAGCGTGCTCTTGCCACAGGCCGGGCACTTCCTCAGCGGCTTGTCCTTCATGGACTGGAAGTGCTCGAACGCGTGCGAGCAGGCGGTGCACTGGTAGTCGTAGGTGGGCATGGCTGAAAGAAAAAGACGATCGATCTCGCACAACCCCGCAACGCACCGCGTCAGGACGGAGCGACCGACACCTTGGCCGGCCGGATGATGCGCTGCGTCTCACCCTCCTGCAGCGCGTAGCCCGCCTGGAAACAAGCAACGATGTGGCCCGGCGCGACGCCCTCCGCGGGCTGCTGCATGATCGCCTCGTGCTGGCCGGGCCGGAACACGTCGTCGGGTTGGGGCTGGATGAGCGTGACGCCGTGCCGGGTGAGCGCCCGCAGCAGTTCCTCACGGATCACCCGGACACCGTCGATGATCTGCTGGGCGCTCGCCTTCGCCGGGTCCTGAGTGAGTGCCATGTCAAAGTGATCAATCACCGCCACCACGGAGGTCGCGACCGCGGAAACACCCGACTGGCGGGCCGCCTGCTCATTCTGGCCGGCGCGACGCTGGAAGTTCTGGAAGTCCGCCATCACCCGCACGGCCCGCCCCTTGGCCGCTTCCAGCTCCGCCTCCATCGCCCCCATCCTGTCCAGGAGCGCCGCCATGTCGGCATCGGCCGCGGCACCGATGTCCTCGGGCCGTGGGTTCTCGTCGCGGAATCCGTGTTCGTGCTCGCTCATGACACTCCGTCCTTGCCGCCACTGATACTACGACTACCCCAGCACTTTCTTCCAGAAGCCCTGCGTCTCGGGCATGACCGCCTTGTCCTCCGTCGCGGCGAATTCCCGCAGGAGCTTCTCCTGGTCCTTCGTCAGCTTCCGGGGCACCTCGATCTTGACAACGATCCCCATATCGCCACGCTTGCCGGAACGGAGGTTGGGCAGCCCATGCTCCTCCAGCCGGAGCACCGTGCCGTGCTGGGTCGCCTTGGGAACCTCCAACGGGGTCTTCTCCCCGTTGATCGTGGGGACCTCAACCTTCGCCCCCAGTGCAGCCTGCGTGAATGAAATCGGCATTTCCAGCACCAGGTGATCCCCCTCGCGGTGGAACAGCTTGTGTTCTCTGACATGCACGACGACGTGCAGATCTCCCCGGATGCCGTCGCCTGTCGGGCTCACCTCCGGCGGCGGCGGCTCGCCCTCGCTCGGCACACGGATCGCCTGCCCGTCCTGGATCCCCGCCGGGATCTTGACCGAGAGCGATCGCTTCGCGGGCACGCGACCCTTGCCCCGGCACGCGTCGCAGAACTCCTTGATCACCTGCCCCCGCCCCGCGCACGCCGGGCAGGCCGTCACCATGCGGAACATGCCGCCCAGCCCCTGCTGCTGGACACGGCCCTGGCCGCCGCACGTAGGGCACTTGACGGGCGTGGTGCCGGGCTTCGCGCCGCTGCCGGTGCACTTCTTGCAGACGTCCAGGCGCGTGAACTCCACGTCACGTTCCGCCCCGGACGCAACCTCTTCGAGCGAGATGGCCACCTCGGTCTCCAGGTCGTAGCCGCGGGGAGGCCCGCGGTGCCCCCGGCCCCGCCCGCCGCCCATGCCGCCCGCCCCGGCAAAGATGTCGTTGAACATCGAGAAGATGTCCTCGACGTTCATGCGGTTGAAGTCGTGTGTGGCCGGGCCGCCCTGCGAGCCCTTGAGCCCCTCGCGCCCGTACGTGTCGTAGATCTTCCTCTTCTGCTCGTCCGAGAGAACCTCGTAGGCCTCCGCCGCCTCCTTGAAGTTCTTCTCCGCTTCCGCGTCACCCGGGTTGCGGTCCGGGTGGTGCTTCATCGCCAGCCGGCGGTAGGCGCGCTTCACCTCGTCCGCGTCGGCGGTCTTCGCGATGCCGAGGATCTCGTAATAGTCGCGGGTGGTGGGCATGGGTGGGAGATCGCTGGGCTGCGGACGAAAACCACCCTGCGGAGATGGTCACGAAAGAACCCGCCCGCGTTCCCGCGGGCAGGATCAGGTCAAGCTGTTGCGCCCACCTCGGCCTTCTTCTCGTCCTTCAGGTCCGTGATGAGCACGTCCGTCGTCAGCATCAGCCCAGCAACGCTCGCGGCGTTGATCAGGGCGGTCTTCGCGACAAGTGCCGCATCGATGATACCGGTCTTCACGAGGTCCTCGTAGCTGCCGGTCGCCGCGTTGAAGCCGTTCTTGCCCTCCTTCACCTTCTCGACCACAACGTCGCCATCGAACCCGGCGTTCTCGGCGATCTGGTTGCAGGGGTACTCCACAGCCTTGGCGACGATTTCGAAGCCGAGACGCTCATCATCCGTCTTGGCCTTCTTCTTCGCCGCGAGGATGGCGTCCTGCGTCCGGAGCAGGGCCACGCCGCCGCCCGGCACGTAGCCCTCCTTGGCCGCCGCGCGCGTGCTCTTGAGGGCGTCATCGACAAGGTCCTTGGTGGCCTTCATGGACACCTCCGTCGCGCCACCGACGCTGACCATGGCCACGCCGCTGGTGAGCTTCGCCAGGCGCTCCATGAGCTTCTCCCGGTCGTAATCGCTGGTGCTCTTGTCGTGCTGGGCCTTGATCTGAGCCGCCCGGGCCTGGATGTCGGACTTCCTGCCCGCGCCCTCGATGACGGTCGTGTCGTCCTTGGTCACGACGACCTTCTTGGCACGCCCCAGTTCGGTCATCTCGACCGACTCGAGCTGGCGCCCAAGGTCCTCAGCCAGGAACGTGCCGCCCGTCAGCACCGCGATGTCGCCCATCATCGCCTTCCGCCGGTCCCCGAAGCCGGGAGCCTTGACCGCGCAGATCTTCAGCACGCCGCGCAGCCGGTTCACCACCAGCGCCGCGAGCGCCTCGTTGTCCACCTCCTCGGCAACGATCAGCAGGGGCTTGCCCGCCATCGCCACCTTGTTGAGCAGGGGGAGGAGGTCCGGCAGGTTGCTGATCTTCTTCTCGTTCAGCAGGATGTAGCAGTCCTCCAGCACGCACTCGCCGGTCTTGGGGTCCGTCATGAAGTACGGGGACAGGTACCCCTTGTCGAACTGCATCCCCTCGACGTAATCCAGCGTCGTGGTCGCTCCCTTCCCGTCCTCGATCTCCACGACGCCCTCGGCCCCCACCTTGCTGATCGCCTCGGCGATCAACTCGCCGATCTGCTCGTCGTGGTTCGCCGACACCGTCGCCACTTTCTTGTAGTCGTCCTTGCCCTTGCACTTGACGGCCATCGCGTCGATCGCGTCCGCCGCCGCGTTCGCCGCGGCGTTGATGCCGCGCTGCAGGAGCACAGGGTTTGCGCCCGCCGTCACGTGCCGGAGGCCCTCGCTGAAAATCGCCTGGGCAAGCACGGTCGCCGCCGTCGTGCCGTCGCCCGCCTTGTCGGCGGTCTTCTTCGCCACCTCGTGCACCATCTTGGCGCCCATCGCCTGGAAGGGCTCAGGGAGCGAGACCTCCTTGGCCACGGACACGCCGTCCTTGGTCACGTGCGGCCCGCCGTACGACTTTTCGATGATGACGTGGCGCCCCGCGGGGCCCATCGTGCACTTCACCGCGTCCGCGAGCCGGTCGACGCCCTTCTTCATCTCAACAAGGGCCGCGTCGGAGAACATGATTTGTTTGCTGGACATGGTCAATAGGTCCTTTGCGTGTGTCTGTACCGTTCCGGCGTCCCTCGCGAACCCGCCCGGTGTGCCCGCCCCCGAAACACACCCGGCACGTGCGCTGGCACGCCCCTCTCCTGCCCTCAGCCGTCGATGACGCCCAACAGCTCCGTCTCCCGCATGATCAGGTGCTTGACGTTCTTCAGCTCAACCTCCGTGCCCGCGTACTTGGCGAACACCACCGTGTCGCCCACGCGCACGGACATCTCGCCGCGCTTGCCGTTCTCCAGACGCTTGCCCGGCCCCGCGGCCACCACCTCACCCTTCATCGGGCGCTCCTTCGCGGTCTCGGGAAGGTACAGACCGCTCGCGGTCTTGGTCTCGGGGTCCAGGGGCTTGACGAGGATGCGGTCTTCGAGAGGTTTGATCGCCATGAGTAACTCCAAGGAACTGTTAAGGAATAGACCGGGATGAAAACCAGTGAGGACGAAACGCTCAGGGCGGCGACGCCGCCGCCACCGTGGCTGACTTGGAAGAAAAGTACTTCGACCGGACGAACTGGACGAGAATGGGCACCACCGACACCGCGATGATCCCCAGCACCACCAGCTCGAAGTTCTTCCGGACGACCTCGAGCTGGCCGAACAGGCGCCCGGCGCCGACGCACACGCCCACCCACAGGGCCGCGCCGACAATATTGAACAGGACGAACCGTGAGTAATTCATCGCGCCCGCTCCCGCCACGTACGGCACGAAGGTGCGCACGATCGGCACGAACTGGCCCATGATGACCGCCTTGCCCCCGTGCCTCTCGTAGAAGGAGTGCGCAGTCTGCAGGTGCTTGCGGCTCACCAGCCTGCTCAGCAGCGAGGCCGACTCGCCCCGGAAGATCACCGGGCCCGTGGAACGCCCGATCCAGTAGTTGCTCGTGTTGCCCAGCACCGCGCCAAGGAACAGCACCGGCGCAGCGACGTGCAGCTTGAGCACCCCCATGCCGCACAACGCCCCCACCGCGAAGAAGAGCGAGTCGCCCGGGAGGAAGGGCGTCACGACCAGCCCGGTCTCGCAGAAGACGATCGCAAACAGGACGCCGTACACGCCCGCCGGGTACGTGTCCGCGACCTTCTGCATCGTCTGCAGCGGGTCCTTGAGGAGTTGGAGCAGTTGCTCGAACATGCCACCGCCGGTCGGGCCCGCCGCCAGGCCTGCAATCTCACACCTTGGGACGCTGAGACGCCCCGCCCGCCCCACCCTTCGCGTGGGCGTCGCCGTGCACGTTGTGCCCCAGGTCCCGCTTCCTGGTGACGTTGGAAGGATCATCCACCGCGCCCTCCATCAGGCGCTTGGCGGCCTCCTTCTCGTCCGCGGGCTTGTCCGAAAGGCCCGGGATCGGCGCGAACGGATTAGGCT
Organism: Phycisphaerales bacterium; assembly: GCA_046350475.1. GTDB lineage: Bacteria > Planctomycetota > Phycisphaerae > Phycisphaerales > UBA1924 > BJHL01. Next base: position 2,380,084 of record JAXMAJ010000001.1, read on the forward strand.
TCCCGCCCGCCGCACCACCCGTGCCCGTTTTGTTGAAAAGATCCGATGGCTTGGCCATGTCTTCTGACCTTTCTCACGCGCGTCGCGTGCGATATCGCCGGCAAACTCCGCCGCCCGGTGCAGCAGACAGGGCTCAGAAGCCCATGCCGCCCATGCCGCCCATCCCACCCATGCCACCCATCCCGCCCATGCCGGGCATCCCGCCGCCCATGCCGCCACCCCCGCCCTTCGCGTCCTTCGGCTCGGGCTTGCTGGTGATGATGCAGTCGGCGGCGAGCAGCACCGTCGCCACGCTGGACGCGTTCTGCAGCGCCAGGCGGTCCACCTTCGCGGGCGTCATGACACCCATGGCCAGCAGGTCACCATACTCCTCCGTCAGCGCGTTGTAGCCGAAGGACCCCTTGCCCTCGCTCACCTTGTTCACCACCACGCTGCCCTTCACGCCCGCGTTCTCAGAGATCGTCATCAGCGGCACCGCGAGCGCGGCGTGCACGGTCTTCAGCCCGGCGGCCACGTCGTACCGGTACCGGCCGACATCCTCCGCCGACTTGTCGTCGTCCTTGCCGGCCTTGCCGAACACGGACTGGTACTCCTTCAGAGACTCGATCGCCCTGCGGGCCCGGATGAAGGAAACCCCGCCGCCCGGCACGATCCCCTCCGCAACCGCCGCACGCGTCGCGTGCAACGCGTCCTCGATGCGGGCCTTCTTCTCCTTGAGCTCCGCCTCGCTCGCGGCGCCGACCTTCACCACCGCCACCCCGCCCGCCAGCTTGGCCAGCCGCTCCTGCAGCTTCTCCCGGTCGTAGTCGCTGGTGGCCTTCTCGACCTCCGACCGGATCTGCTTGATGCGCTCCTGGATGGACTTCGTCTGGCCCGCGCCCTCGATGATGGTCGTGTTGTCCCCGTCCACCTCGATCTTCTTGCACATCCCCAGGTGCTTCATCTCGACCTTGTCGAGCTCGAGCCCCAGGTCCTTCATCACGGCCGTCGCGCCGGTCAGCACCGCGATGTCCTCGAGCATCGCCTTCCGCCGGTCGCCGTAGCCGGGCGCCTTGACGGCGCACACCTGCAGCGTCCCCCGCAGCTTGTTGATGACCAGCGTCGCCAGCGCCTCGCCCGACACGTCCTCCGCGATGATGAGCAGCGGCTTCTTCGCCTTCATCACCATCTCCAGCAGCGGCACCAGCTTCTGGATGTTGTCGATCTTGTCCTCGTGCACCAGGATCAGCGGCTTGTCGATCTCTACCTTCATCGATTCCGCGTCCGTGACGAAGTTGGGGGACAGGAACCCGCGATCAAACTGCATGCCCTCCACCACGTCGACGATCGTGTCGATGTTCTTCCCCTCCTCCACCGTGATCACGCCGTCCTTGCCCACCTTCTCGAACGCGTCCGCCATGATCTTCCCGATCACCACGTCGTTGTTCGCCGAAATGGACGCGACATTCTGGATGTCCTCCTTGCCCTTCACCGGCTTGGCCAGCGCGTCGATCTCCTTGCCCGCAGCCTCCACCGCCAGCTTCATGCCCCGCACCAGCGCGTTGGCATCCACGCCCGCCGCGATGTGACGCAGCCCCTCGCGGAACAGCGCCTCGGCAAGCACCGTCGCCGTCGTCGTCCCGTCGCCCGCCTCGTCACTGGTCTTGGACGCAGCCTCCTTCACCAGCTTCGCGCCCATGTTCTCCGCCTTGTCGGAGAGCTCGACCTCCTCCGCGACGCTCACCCCGTCCTTCGTCACCGTGGGGCCGCCCCAGGACTTGTCCAGCACCGCGTTCCGCCCGCGCGGGCCGAGCGTCGCTTTCACCGCCCGCGCCAGCTTCTCCACGCCGGCGAGCAGGGACTGACGGGCATCCACATCAAACACGAGTTCCTTCGCGGCCATGTTGATCAACTCCGTTGCTGGGCCCGCCGTCTTCGAGCGGGCTGTGTGCGGGTATGGGTCGCTGGTCGGCTTCTGTTCTACCTTTTAGGTGCGGCGACACCGCCGCGTCGACTCCAGGAAGGCAACGGGCGTGCCACCCCCCGGCAGGTCATCGTGTCCAACAGGGAAGCCCAAGACCGCATGAGAGCCTGCCACGCCCCCCCACCCATCCTCAAGGGCTGCCGGATTGGCAGGAACGCCAAAACAAACAGCCCCCGGGGATGTACCCACCCCGGGGGCCCGACACCGCGCCGTGAGACTGCCGTCACTCCGGCTTCTTCTCCTCAGTCGTCGTAGTGGTCTCAGTCTTCTCTGTGACCTTCTTCTTCCCCTCGGGAGTGTCAACCACCCGCTCGTTCTTTTCGGTGGTAGTTGACGTGGAACGGTCGCACGCCGCCAGCGCGCCAAGGCCCCCCACCGAGAGAGTGACCGAAACGAGAATGCGTGAACGCATACAGGGCTCCTTTCGCGGATTCACCGCGGATACTCCTCTACCTTCCGTTCCTTCGTCGTGGTTGTCGTGGTGCGCTGATCGGGGGAATCGACCGTGCGGGTCGTCCTGGTCCGGCTCGTCCCGTTGTCATACGACTGGCATCCCTGCAGCACCACAGCGCCGAACCAGAGGAACGCAGCCCCCACCAGCGCGAGCATCCACCCGGGCGGGCACACCGAGGACCGCAAACGCAGGAGCGAAGCGTGCTTCATGAGGATTCTCCTTTCACCTTCCCGCATGCGGGTGCACCACCCCGGCCCCCTCAATCCGGGCTGAATTTGTCCTCACAAAACCCGCACCTCGCCACCCCCGATGGCTACCATGTCCCGTGATGTCGCCGACCACCACCCTCGCCACCACCGACCTCAAGTCCTACCTGCCCATCTTCATCATCTTCCTGATGGCGCTGTCCTTCGGCATCGCCAACGTCCTCGCCAGCGCGGTCATCGGCCCGCGCCGCCCAGGCAAGATCAAGGGGCAGTCGGTCGAGAGCGGGATGAACCCCATCGGCACCGCGCGCAAGCGCTTCAACGTGCGGTTCTACCTCATCGCGATGGTCTTCCTCGTCTTCGACGTCGAAGTGGTGTTCCTGTACCCCTGGGCCGTGACGTTCCCCAACCTGCACGCAGGCAGCCATGAAGGCCTGGTGTGGCTCGGCCGCATCCTCTTCTTCCTGTTCACCACCGTGGTCGCGTACGTGTACGGATACCGCAAGGGCGTGTTCAAGTTCGACTGACGCATGACGCCGTCGGCTCCGGCGTGTCAAACGTCGCCCACCCGAACCGCTGTCATGACCAACGCAACCGCCGCCACCGCCCCCCAGGCCCCGCACCAGAACCTGGGAAGTCGCTCCACGCCCCCACCGGCGAGCGCCCTCCCCACCGCCGCCCGCATGGTGTCAGGCATCCTGGCCGCCCTGTGCCTCGCCGTGATGCTGACGGCCTTCTTCCTGCGCCCGTCCGCCAAAGGCCACGCCACACACACCCAGCTCGGGCTCCCCGCCTGCGGCTGGGCCACGTTCTTCAACAAGCCCTGCCCCACGTGCGGCATGACCACATCGTTCGCCCTCGCCGCCAAGGGACACTTCTGGCTCGCGTTCAAGACCCAGCCGGCAGGGTTCCTGATCGCGATTGCGACATGCATCACCTTCTGGGGCGCTCTGCACGGCGCAATCTTCGCGTCCCGCGTGGACAGACTCGTCTTTCCGCTCCTCCAGCCGCGCTGGTTGTGGACGGCCGCAGGCATCCTTCTGGCCGCGTGGGCGTACAAGATTGCCACCTGGCAGTGAACACACCCCGCCCGTGTACAGTTTCCCCGCGCCACCCCCGCAAAAACCTCCAGGCCCAAAGCATGAAACACCGCCCCACACCCTCCCCCCGCGCGCTCCGCGCCGCCCCATGGCTGCTCGCACCCTTCCTCGCCACCACGCTGGTCTCGCTGCCCTCGTGCGAACTTGTCGGCGGCATGATGGAGAACGCCCGCCGCAACTCCACCCACATCGTGGAGGCCGAGTACGAGGGGCTGGGCGGGAAGTCCTTCGCCGTGCTCGTCACGGCGGACCGCGCCATCCAGGGTGAACACCCCGGCCTCGTGGAGCACCTCACCGGAAAGATCACCGAACGCCTCGCCGTCGCCGCCAACAAGCCGACACCCGCCGGCGTCATCCCCGCTGACGCCGTACTCCGCTACCAGTCCAGGCACCCCGACTGGGCCAGCAAGCCGTACGACAAGCTCGCAGAGGACCTCGGCGGCATCCAACGCCTCGTGCTCGTGGAGGTCGTCGAGTACCGGCTCAACGAGGTCGGCAACGCCTACGAGTGGGACGGCGCCGCATCCGGCAGCGTGCGCGTGGTGGAGGTGGACGGCGGCGCCATCGACACGTTCGCATTCGACAAGCTGGTCAACGTCCGCTTCCCGGACAAGAAGGGCGTCACGCCAGACGACGTCTCGCGCTCCGCGATGACGAGCGCCCTGGCCCTCCGCTTCATCGACCGCACCACGTGGAACTTCTACGCCCACGAGGAACCGATGGAACCGGAGTACTAGGCGCGCACGCCCAAGAAAAAAGCCCCTGCATTCGCAAGGGCTGCTTGAAGCGGAGAGGGGGGGATTCGAACCCCCGAAACGGTTGCCCGTTTACGCGATTTCCAGTCGCGTTCCTTCAGCCTCTCGGACACCTCTCCATGGGCTGGGGGCCATGTTAGGCCCCATGACCATCGCGCGCCAAGCCGCAAAGGGGCAATAACGACCAGCGAAAAATCACCGCTCGTTCAACGCCCGAACGACATGCGTGCCGCCCACCTCGACCACCAGGTGCACACGCACCGCCGTGTCCAGCAACCCACGCAAGGCACGGGCGTCCTCCGAAAGCACGTGGAGCGTCGGCCCCGCCCGAAGCGATTGCGTCGAGAGCACCGGGAATGCCCGCGCGAGCAGCGCAGCATGCTCCCCGGACCACGCCGCGGCCGTCAGCAGTTCCTGGACGCACTGCGCAGACGCGCTGCCGACCAGGTGCAGCGAGCCCTGACCACCCATCGCAAACTGCACCCCGGGTGCATACGGGCACGCGACATCCAGCACCGTCAGCCCAGCGGGAATCGGACGTGCCGGACGCACTGCATCCCCCGCGTTTGCCCGCTCACCCCCCGCCAATACCTGCGAACCCGCGCCGGTCGCACGCGCCCCGCCAAGACCCTCGCACGGCACGCCCACCTCCGGCGCAGGGGTGACCGGCGCGGACTTAACCTCCACTGCCACGCCGGCGTCGGCACGACGCAGAACGGCATGCACCGAACCGCTCGGCTCCGGGATCGTCGGACGAGACCCGGAACCGATCAGCTCGACAGCCTTCGCGATGCCCTCGACCCATTCTCCCCGGAAGTACGGCGTCGCGGAGCCGGCCCCGATCTTCGGCACGCGTGCAGACCCATCAATGTCCCTGCCCAGAAACGTCATCGACGCCCGACGCAGCTTGGCTTCCGCGGCCGCCGCCCTGTCGTCAGGAGCGCCCATGATCGCCAGATGGAGCGCGGGCGAATCACACTCGCCGGAGAGCGAGCACAAACCCTTCATCGTGCGGTACGACGCAACCACCGCCGCGTCATCAGCACCCGTCAACAGGGTCACCGAACTGAGCCCCGGCACCGACGGCAGTTCGGGCTCACTTGTGTCGTCCACCCGCACCAGCCACCTGCCCGCAACGCGTCCGGCCGCCTCGATCCCCTCCTCCAGACTCGCACGCTCGTTCTCTGCACCGCCGACGCGAGCCCCCGGCCCGGAGCCGCGGCAGTGCACGACGTCGACAGACACCTGCCCCCCTTGCAGCCGCAGCAACGCAACAGGCTCACCGGCCTCGTCCGCAACGTGCTTTGCGTACTGCATGACCCACGCAGCGCCGAGCACCGGCAGGTGACCGAGAATGAGCCCCTCCACCAAAGGCGGACGCGCCACCATGGGCTCAGCGGGAACAGGCGTGGGTGCGCCGTCTGAATGCTGCGCCGATGCACCAGCGAGCTTCAGCGAGGCCACGGACTTCGCACGTACGGCCGGCCCGCCGTCCGAAAGGAACAGGTCTGTCAGCGCGTCATAGTCCGACATGCTTCTCTCCCCGGCTCAACGTCTATGGTTCAAACAGCCACCGCAGCACGCTCGCCCACGTAGACCACGCTGTTGACCTCGCCGAACGGGTTGGGCTCCGCCGCGTTGTTGTGCGGATCAGCGGTCCAGTGCCCATCGATGACCAGGCGGTACGTGTGCTTGCCCCGGGGCAGCCGCAGGCACAACTCGTGCACCCCCAGCGACGGATTGGCCTTGAGCACGTGCGCTGAAGGCGACCAGTTGTTGAACGTCCCCGCCACCGAGACGGTACGGCCGCAGTGCATGGGCTGCACAAAGAGAATCCCCTGGTTCGTCTCCGTCACGCCCAGCAGCCGCTGGGCAGCCGGGCTGATGGACGCGGGAGCGACCCCCTGAGGCGTCGGCGCGTCGTCCACGTACGCGAGCACGTTGCGGGGTGCATGCAGCGAAACCGTCTGAGACTGCACCGCGTTCTGCTGCACGTCCGCGATCGTCTCGCTCACCGGCGCCCTGGCGATGGACGCCGAAGGGGCGGCTGCCTGCGGCTGGTAGTACTGGGCAGTCGTGGTCGCCGGCATGGCCGGATGCGACGGCTGCGTGCTGTGCTGCCCGGCCTTGTTGGCCTCGCCCGGAGACTTGCCCATCGCGATCCGCCGCAGGAATTCCTGCGCGCGCCGGGCGACATCCTCCGCCCGAGAAACGCTCTTGATCTCCTGGTTCGCGGGGCTGGACGCCGCGCCGGCCATCGCCGGCTGCACCGCCTGGCCGACGCCGATCGACGCCGCCCCCTCCGCCGCCTCATTCCCGTCGGTCAGCTCCACGTGCTCGCCGTGCGTGGCCCCGTCCACGATCGCGATCTGCCTGGCCTGCAGGTTCTCCGCCGCCCACACGCCAAGCCGGCCGTAGTCCTCGGAACCCGTTGAACCCGGCGCATAGTCCACGATCGACTGCCCGAAGCTCGCGGCCTCACGCAGCCGAGAATCACGGCGCACGATGATCGGCACCACCCGCTCGCGGAATCGGCGGTTGAGCTCCTCCAGAAGGTCCTGGGCGACCGAGTTGCCCTCGTCATGCAGGGTCGGCAGCAGCCAGATGGGGAACAGAACGCCGAGCTTCTTGCCCAGGGTCCGCACCGTGTTCACCTGGCGGGTGGCGCCCTGCAGCGAGAAGAACCCGGTCTCCACCGGGATCAGCACCATGTCGGCCGCGGCGAGCGCATTGAACGTCAGCAGGCCGATCGACGGTGGGCAATCGATCACGCACACGTCGTAGTCGCTGCGGAACTTCTCGATGACCGCCGTCAGGCGCCGGCTCCTGTCAGGAAGGTCCGCGAGGCCGCCCTTGGCCGCCTCCAGCCCCGCCAGCTTCATGCGGGAAGGGGCCAGGTCAAGATTCCGCGTCGCCCGCCACAGCAGACGCGCCTGGTCGATCGGCTTGCTGCCGATGGACAACATCGCATCCCCGATGTCCGCCTCGATCCGCTGCTCCGGGATGCCCAGCCCCGCGGCACAGTGCCCCTGCGGATCCATGTCGATGAGCAGCACGCGCTTGCCGTTCCGGGCGAGAACCGCCGACAGGTTGATGGCCGTGGTCGTCTTGCCGCAGCCGCCCTTCTGGTTGATGATCGCAATAGTGCGCATGGATGCAATCCTGAATGCAGACCCCCGGGAGACCGCCCCACGGCCTTCCCCGGGTTGTTGCGAATATCGGGCTTTGGGCGGGCACCCCAGCAAAAAACTCAAGCCCGCGGAACGGAGCTTTCCGGACACCCAGGCACCCCACCTGTCCTACGCCCGGACCGCGTCCCAGCCGGCGGTCACTGCGCTGGCAGGCGGGTCGGCAACGACCGACGCGTGCCCCACAACCCCCGGCGAGGGCTCAAACGGCAGAATCAGCCGGAGCCGGCCATGCAGCGTCTTCTTGTCGTCCAGCATGCGTTGCAGGAGCCCGGGAGTCTCGGGCATGCCCCGCAGCGAAGTCGCCAACCCCACGCCGCCCACCAGTTCTTCCACCGCCCTGACATACCCCGCGCCGACCCTCCCCATCGCCATCGCCGCGTGAGAAGCCGCGACCAGCCCCAACCCCACCGCCTCTCCGTGAAGCACCCCCATCCCAGCCAGACCCTCGATCACGTGGCCAAAGGTGTGGCCCAGATTGAGCAGAGCCCTCCCGCCCTCCTCATCCCCCGCCGTCTCGCGCTCATCCCCCGCCACAACCCCCGCCTTGAGCGCCACGTTCCGTGCGATCAACTCCGTAGCCGCCCCATCGTCCACCTGCAGGTCGACGCGCCGCCGCACCAACCCCTGCGTGAAGCCGAACAGTTCATGATCCTGGAACCCATCAAAGCTGCGGCACAGCAACGAGTGCTTGATGCACTCCGCCATGCCGCACCGCACTTCGCGGGGCGGCAGCGTCCTCAGCCACGCCGGCGTAACAACCACCAGCGACGGCTGGTGGAACACCCCGACCATGTTCTTGAGGGTGCCCTTCCGGCGGAACAGGTTGGCACCAGTCTTGCCTCCCACGCCCGCGTCCACCATGGACAGGAGTGTGGTGGGTGCGTTCACCCACCGCACCCCCCGCCGATAGATGCCCGCAGCGAACCCCGCCAGATCGCCCATTACCCCACCACCCACCGCGAGCACCATGTCCCGCCGGTCGAGCCCCGCGTCGGCGAACTGGCCGCATATGTGCTCGACCGTCAGCAACGACTTCGCTCCCTCCCACACACCGCTCCCGGACGTCAGCAGACGCTCCGTAGCCCCGCCGTCTGACCGAGTGCCCAACCAGCCCGGGTCGAGATTGACCGGGCAGGCCTCCAGCCCCGCCCGCTGCACCTGCGCGATCACGCCCGGCATGGCCGCGCGCGCAATCGCCGGGTCCACGACGATGCCCGCACGCCTCGCCCCCGGGACCGCCCCGACGATGAGGGCGCCCAGATCCGGCACGCGCCCGACCACAACGTCATAGCCCCACTCCCCAAGCTGCACACGCACCGTGTGGTCCATGGATCCTCCGCCGGTCAGCCCACGCGCCGGGTATCCCCGCGCTTGGACTTCTGGTGTGCCGCGGGCGTCAGGTGGAACGTCGCGACGCACTTGCCCACACGACGCTCCTTCGCGGCAAGGCGGGCCATCAGCCTGTCCTGCTTCTTGAGCTTCGCGATGGTCGCAGGGAGCAGCGGCTGCTGGATGATCTCCAGGTCCACCGTGAGGTTGAACTCTTTGCCGGAGGCGATCAGCGCCCTCAGATCCTCACGGGGTGTGACCCGGTACACGGCAGGGCCGAAACACGGGCGGAGGAAGTCGTACGACAGGTGCTTGCACACCAGCGTGTAGTCGCCCCCCGTGATGCCGAAGATGTACAGCCCGCCCGCGATCTCGCTGTTGGCCAGCAGCGCGGCGCCCGCCATCGCGTTGTACCAGTTGCGGTTGAAACGCTTGAACGGCAGCACAGCCTGGAACGTGTCGCTGCCCACACGCTTCATGTGGATGCCGCTGCGGAACGCGTACGGCAGCCAGATCATCGAGCACACGCGGTGCCAGAAGTTGTTCCGCGTGGACAGCCGCGCGATGAACGCCTCGACCTTGTCCATGAACGAGAGCGACGCCACCGCCGTCGGGCCCGTGGGCACCGCGCCCTGCACCACCTGGGACTCCAGCTGCTCGTCCGTCATCGCCTCAACCGCCGCGTCCGTTGGCTGCCCCTCGGCCACACTACCACCGCCGACCCCCGGGGGCGGAGAGTTCGTCGACGGCCCATCCTGCACGCCCGTAGCGCTCACGGTCAATCCTAGGTAGTTCAAGCGCAGGGACGCCCGCCGAAGGGCGCAGGCCCCGCCGCGGGCAGACCCGCCCGCAACGCTGTAGACTGTCCGCATGAGCCAGCCCGGCCCCTCACCTTCCCGCCTCACCGCCCTGGGCGAAGCGGTCTTCCTCGCCACCTCCTGGACGTGGTGCATAGGGATGTTCCTGCCCGTCCTGCTCGTCCGGGACTTTGGTGTCATGGGGTGGGTCGTGTTCGCCGTCCCCAACTGCCTGGGCGCCGCCCTCATGGGCGCCGCGCTGCACCGGCCCGGCGCCGTCGACCGGGTCCTGACCGAGCACGCGTTCGCCGTCCGGGCCTTCTCGCTGGTCACGACCACGTTCCAGTGGTTCTTCGTCGGCTGGCTCATGCTGGGGCTCGGCATGAGCCCGACCGGGATCGCCTGCGCCGTCCTGCTCGTCGCCGTCCTGTCCCTGTTCCCGGGCGCCCACGACGGACGGCGCCTCCGGCTCTGGGGCCTGGGCGTCTTCACCGCCTCGGTGCTCCTCGGCGCCGCCTGGATGTTCCTGGACAAGGCAAGAGTCCCGCTCGCGGACTGCCCCCCGCCCCTCCTGCCACGGACGCACCTCGCGCCGCTCGCCGCCGTCTGCGCCATGGGCTTCTTCCTCTGCCCTTACCTGGACGCAACCTTCCTCCTCGCCGCCCGCAGGTCGGGCCCCGCCCGCCCGGCCGCCTTCCTGATCGGGTTCCTCGCCCTTTTCCCGGCCATGATCGCGCTCACCCTGCTCTACGCGCCGACCGTCATCCAGCGCGCAAACGACCTGGGCGCCCCGGTCGCACCGCTGCTCGTAAAAGACATCTCCGTGAGCCTCGCCCCGGGCGCACTGCTCTGCCTGCACCTGATCCTGCAACTCGCGTTCACCATCGGCGCACACGAGAAGTCCCACACGCGGGGCGGGCCCGGGGACAGCTGGACATTCGCGGCCTTCCTCGCGGGCCTCCTCGCCGCGTACCTCTCGTCCGCCGGCTTCATCCCCTCCATCGGCGCGATGGCCGGCACGGAGGTCGCCTACCGCGCCTTCATGGCCTTCTACGGGCTCGTCTTCCCGGCGTACGTCTGGATCTGCGCATGGCCGGTGGGAGAAGCCCGCCGACCAACGCCGGGCAAGGTCGCGCTCGCCGCGGTCGCCACCGCGTTCGCCACCCCCTTGTACTGGGCCGGTTTCATCGAGCAGCGCACCCCGATGCTCTGGTGGGGCGTCGGCATCATCCTGCTCGCCGGCCTCCTCGCACGCTTCATGAAAGACCGTCCAGGACGCCCCGGGCAAGAAGGCGCAGCGGTACCGGCTCCCCTCCGTCCGCCGCCAGATGAGCTAGCCGCGCACGCAGCACCGGAGCATCCGGGTGGCTCGGCTGCGCCCTGAGCCAGTGCGCCGACGCAAGCACGGCGTTGCGCTTGAACATGTCGAGCGTGATCCGCTTGAGCGCCGAATTCCGAAGCGCAAGACGCCTCTGCTCCTCACCCCACGCCAGCACATCGACCAGCGCGAAACCCGTGCGCGTCGGCGCGTACGCCCCGTGCACCCAGCCCACAGGCGAGCCGTCCCGCCTCGGAGAATTGTGCGGGCACACCTCCTGGCACACGTCGCACCCCGCCAGCCACCCGCCCGTCTCAGGGCCCGTCCCGCCGGCAGACGCCCCCGGGATGCCGCGACGCTCGATGGTGAGGTACGAGATGCACCGCGACCCGTCCACGCTGTACGGCGTGATCGCGCCCGTCGGGCACGCCTCGATGCAGCGGGTGCACGTCCCGCACGAATCCGGCACACGCTCTGCACCGCCCCCCGCGCCCCCCTCGAGCGTGGGCCGCAGCGGCAGCGTGGTCGCGACCACACCCAGCAGCAGCCAGCTGCCCAGCCGCGGATGGATCAGCATGGTGTTCTTGCCCTGCCACCCAAGCCCCGCCCACACCGCCAACTCTCGCTCGTTGACCGGCGCAGTGTCCACGCACGACCGGAACTCGGCGAACGGGTAACGACCGCGCAAAGCGTCCGCGACACGGTGCATCCGCCGCTTCATCTCGCCGTGGTAGTCGCGCCCCTGCGCATACCTCGCGATGCGCCCGACGCCGAAGGAACTGGAGCCCCCCACCTCGTTCCGCGTGGCGTACTGGTCGGCCACCACCAGGAACGCCCGCGTGCCCGCCAGGATGCCCCTGGGGTCCTCCCGGATCGCCACGTCCGCGCTCATGTACTCCATCTTGCCATGCCGCCCCCCGCGCAGCCACGCCGCCAACTCGCCGCGACGCTCCGACACGTCCGCCCGCGCCACCCCCGCGAGCACGAAACCCTGCTCACCCGCCAGCCGCACGGCCTCCTGCGACGCGGCAGCGCCGTCAAAGCCGCCGGGCACTTCCCCGACCGGCCGGTCGCGCTTGGGCAGATGCTGTCGCGCCATGGAACTCCGCGGGAACCACGCCCCCAGCACCCGCCGCCTACACCCGGGCAACCGCCCGACCGCCCGCCCACTCGTACAGCGTCCGGGCAGACTGCGACATCACCGCGTCCACATCCCACTCATCGCCCGCAAGCCACGCGCGATCAAACTCGTACACCACCCACCCGTCATACCCCGCCCTCGAAAGCGCCGAAACCGTCTCGCGGCAACGCAGGTCGCCCTCCCCCAGCACGCACGGCTGACCCCCCTTGAGGTCCTTGATCTTCACGCACACGCAGCGGTCACCAAGCACGTTGAGCCCCGCCGAAGGGTCCTCGCCCACCGCCTGGGCAACCGGCGCCGAGTAGCACGCCTCCAGCATCGGGTTATCCACCTGGTCCAGGATCTCCGCGAGGTCCACCGCCCGGCAGAACGAACCCCCATTCTCCAGCATGAGACGCACGCCCGAGTTGCGGCAGTGATCCGCCGCCTTCTTCAGCCTGTCCACCACGCGGGCCAGGCCCGCCTTGCGTTCCTCCCCGCTCGGGAGCTCGAACGCGAACACCCGCACCAGCGGACACTCGAGCTGCAGCGCCAAGTCTACCAGGCTCTTGGTCTCACGCACGCTCCGGTCCACCTCGTGGAACACCGAGGCCAGCACCGGCGGGCTGAACTTCTCGTCATACCGCAGGCCCGTCCCCAGCGAACAGATGGAAACGCCCGCCTTCTCAAAGCCCAGCCGCACCTTCGCCGCGTCCGTCAGCGCCGGGTCGCACGCAAACTGCGCAGACCCGTACCCGAACGTCCGCAGTTCGCACCCAATGAAGCCCCACCGCTCAAGATGGTCGAACAGACGCGGGAATGTCCACCGAGGGCACGCGACAGTGCTGAATGCTGGCTTCATGCAGCATCATAGAACACGCACGATCCGCCCGGCGGGCCGGCCGGCCTCCGCAGCGCTGACCGAACGCGGGCCCCCTACTTCTCCGGCACCGCCGTCACCGTCGGCACGCCCATCTCCTCGGGCGCAAGCGCAAACGTCGGACCCGGCACCTCGCCCGCCGCCCGGACCTGGCGGACCAGGTCCTGATCGTCGGGCTTGAGGAAGTAGGCCATCCGCAGCCGCCTCACGTACCTCCCCTGATCGCCGAACGTCTTGTAGAAGTCCGCCAGCGCCATCTGCACCTCGAACGACCTGCCGTCGTCGAGCTTCGCCGCCGTCTGCAGCGCCACACGCGCCTCGTCAGGGTGCCCGATCGCCTGCATGTACTTCGCAACGCGGATGTAGTCCACCACGCGCTGACGCTCGCTCGCGGCACGGTTCACGAACGCCGTCAGGTTGTCCTTGTCGCCCGCCTGGTACAGCGACTGCGCGTACGCGTCCAGGATGTGGTCGTTGAGCGGCTCCACGTCCAGCGCCACGTACAGGTTGTTGGACGCCTCGCGTGACTTCCCCTGCGCCATCTGCGCCTGCGCGAGCTGCACCCGCACCGCGTTCTCCTCAGGCTTGCGGTCCAGGTAGGCCTGGTAGTCACGCTCCGCAGCCGGATAGTCCCTGGCCTGCATCGCCCAGTCCGCGTCACGCCGAACGATGTTCAGCGGCCGGTTCTTTGAACACCCGACGACACCGGCGCCCATCACAACGGCGAGGGCGAGGGCGGCAACCTTTGCGATCGGCTTCATAACGGCAGGCTCCTTCCACGCCGGGTGTCAGCCCCTCCGGGGCCTGGCTTCCGTGCCCGGCTTCATGCGCAGCCCATGATAGTGGGTGCACGCCGCGAAACCAGCACCAACCACGCGGAACTTGCGCTCCCCCGTCCGCCCGCGACCAGCCCAATCATCCCAAGTGCACACCCCTCCCCTCCCCGCCCGCACCGTCCTGCTCCGCCACGACCTGCCCGACGGATCCTGGCACTGGGACTGGATGCTCGAACGTGCCCCGGGAAAACCGCTCCTCTCCTTCAGAATCAGCGCCCGCGTCGATCTCCCCGAAACGCTGGAGTTCCAGGCTCAGCGCACCCCCGACCACCGACCAACCTACCTGCACTACCAGGGCCCCGTGTCGAACAACCGGGGCACCGTGACACGAATCGCGTCCGGCACGGTGGAAAGCCTGTCGGATGAACCCGGCGAATGCCGCGTGACCGTCGCCTTTGGCCCCTTCCGCCGAACCTGGTCCGGCCGGCCCAAGACCGACCCCCACTGGCAATTCCAGACCTGCGAAACATGAGATTTCCCGGCGCGGGACCCGATGGTTGTGGTACTCTGATCTCTGTATCGACCACCGCCCGGCTCCACGGGCCGGGCTTCCCGAGAGGAGCCTCGTATGCGGCCGCGTATCGAACTGTCACCCGACGGGCAGGGCCTTGGCATCGGCCCCGCATCGCAGGCCCCGGCCCCCGCCCAGGCGGCGAGCAAGATCCAGGCCTTTGAGAACAAGCTGGGCATCAAACGCCACGAAGAAACCTGGAAACGCACCCCCAACGTCACCGGGACCGGCGCGATCCACATGCGCACCTTCCACTGCAAGCTGGGCGACGACGCCATCGGCTACCTCGACCAGCAGATCAACGAGTGGCTCGACGCCCACCCCCAGTACGAGGTCAAGTTCGCGACAACGAACATCGGCGAGTGGTCCGGCAAGCTCGGCAAGGAAAACCACCTCGTCGTCCTCGTCTGGGTCTGACACCGCAACACCCGCACGCCCGTTCGTGCGTCCGAGCGGCACAAGCCGATAATGAACCCATGTGCGGTCTGATCGGTGTCGTCACCTCCCCCGGCCGGCAAGTCAGCGCGACCGCAGCCGTCCTGAGCGCCGCGTGCGACATGCTCGCGCACCGGGGGCCGGACGGCGCAGGCGTCTGGCGGGACGGCAACGCCGCCCTCGCCCACAGGCGCCTCGCAGTGCTGGACCTCTCCGACGCCGGCGCCCAGCCCATGGTGCTCAGCGCCGCAAACGGCGACACCCGCCTCGCCCTCGCATACAACGGCGAACTCTACAACGACGCGGAACTCCGCGCAGCCCTCAACCCCAGGCTGGCCGAGCAGGGGCTGCGGTTCACGTCCTCCTGCGACACCGAAACCCTGGGCAGGGCCCTGCTCGCCTGGGGAGAAGACACCCCCCACCGCATCCGTGGCATGTACGCCTTCGCCGCCTTCGATCCCAGGAACCAGACCCTCACCCTCGCCAGAGACCCCCTCGGCATCAAGCCCCTCTACTGGGCCCGCTGGAGCACCGGCGACCAGCACGAGGTCGCGTTCGCAAGCGAAGTCTCGGCACTCGTCCAGTTCATGTCCGCAACCACCGGGTCGCCGGTCAGCCCCGACCTCGTCACCGTGAGCGCGTACCTCACCACCATCCGCACGACCCTGGGCGACCGCACGCTCTTCAAGGACGTGCGGGCAGTGGAGCCCGGGCAGTGGATCAGCTTCAACCTCCGCGAACCAGGCCTTCCGTCCCGAACGTCAAACTGGTGGGACAGACCAGGGCCCGCGATCCGCCCCCCCGCTGACCCCGCCGCCGGCGCTGCCATGGTCCGCGAATGCCTCCGCGACTCGGTCCACCGCCACCTCCGCAGCGACGTGCCAGTCTGCGCCCTCCTCTCCGGCGGCCTCGACAGCTCGATCACCACCGCCCTCGCCCGCAGGGAGAAGCCCGACCTGCTGACCTTCGCCGCCGGCGCCGCCCCCGCCCCGGGCGGCACCGACGATATCTCCGCCGCCCGAGAGTGCGCATCTTTCTTCGACACCAACCACCACGAAGCACTCGTCGACGAACCCATGTTCCACGAACGCTGGCGCTGGATGGTCGACCGGCTCGGCATACCCCTCTCCACCGCCAACGAGGTCGCCATCAACCAGGTCGCCCGCACACTCCGGGCGGACGGCTGCGTCGTGACCCTGAGCGGCGAAGGCGCCGATGAACTCTTCGCCGGCTACGACCAGGCCCTGGACGCCGCCGCAGACTACATCGCCGGCGGTGGCAGCAACCCCGGCGCTTACGAGCTCGAGCACGTCGGCTGGGCGCCCCTCTCCGCAAAGCCCCAGCTGCTCCGCCCGGAAGCCTGGCGCGGCCTCGAACAGGACCAGGCCCTCGTCGCCTACTACAGCGAACAGTTCGACAAGCTGCGAGAGGAGTGCGACGACCCCGACCCCCTCGCCCCCAGCCTGCGCTGGCAAAGAAAGATCAACCTCGTCGGACTCCTGCAGCGACTCGACACCGCCATGATGCTCGAAGGCGTGGAGGGCCGCACCCCGTTCGCGGACGTCGAGGTGGTCCGCACCGCCGACGCCCTTCCCCTCCGCATGAAGTTCGCGGGCAAGAACGACCCCCGGGCGATCCGCACCAAGCTCGTGCTCCGTGACGCGTTCCGCGACACGCTCCCCGCCATCGCCCTCGACCGCCCCAAGGCCAGCTTCCCCCTGCCCTTCGCCCAGTGGATGCAGGGCGAACACTCCCCCGTCGGCCCCGCCATCCTCCAGAGCCAACTGCTCCGCGCCCTCTTCCGCGACGAGTGCCTTGAAGTGATCGCCGCCGTGCCAGGCAACGCGTGGAGGCTCGCATGGCCCATGACCAACCTCGCCCTCTGGGAACGCCGCTGGTGGGGCTGAGCACCCGCCGCCCGGACAGACGGCCGATAAACCGGGCCCCGCCTCACCAATTGGTACCACCGGCACGCCCCCTCCCCATACGAGGTGACGCGGGGAAGCCCCGGCTGCCGTCCACGCCCCGGAAGTCCGACAAAGAGGCCTATGGCGTGGAACCCGTTCGCCCGGCGCCCCCAGGCGCCGAACCAGCTGCAGGCACGCAGGGCCGAGCGCCACGACGCGCACGGCCTCCGCTGCGCACTGGGCGAACTCACCGACCTGTCCACGACCGGCATGAGGGTCACGGGTGAAGGCAAGTGCCCGATCGACGTCGGCCAGATGCTGCCCCTGGTCATCTCAAACGGTGGCCAGAGCATCCGTGTCCAGGCAGAAGTTGTGTGGGTCACCAAGCGTGCCTTCGGACGGGGCAAGTTCGAAGTCGGCCTGAAGTTCCGCGACGTACGCAAGAGCCTCGCCGGCGCGCTCGAGCAGTTCGCCAGGTTCGGCTGCGTGAACACCTCAAGCTTCGCCAGCATGTACGGCACCGCCGAAGAACAGCCCGCCGGAAGCCCGGCCTCCACCGGGCAGGCCACGCCCCCGGTGTCCCGCGTCGAAGTCGAAAACCTCTACGCCATCCTCGGCATCCAGCCCGACGCGACCGACCAGGACATCCGCCGCGCATTCCACAAGCTGGCCATGCAGTACCACCCCGACCGCAACCAGAGCCCGGACGCGGTAGACAAGTTCGAATCGATCAACAAGACCTACCTGGTGCTCAAAGACCCCGAAAAACGCCGCCGCTACGACGAACTCGTGCGGCGCAGCGCCTGACCCAGACCCCGTCACGCCGGCCCGGGCCCCGCACCGCCCTCCACCGGCCCAGGCAACGCCTGCGGGATCGGCTCCGACACAAACCCCGGGACGTTGATGTACTGATGGTCGAACTTCACGTCGTCCGACGTGTTGTCCATCCCGTCCGGACCCATGCTCCGGATGGTGAACGACTGGCCGTCCCCCGAAACCTCGTACACGTACGGGTTGTTCCAGTTGTCCGTCTCGAACTGCGGCGGAACCTCCCCGGAGAGCGTCGACAGGCTCGCCGGATACGCGCCGTGCGACGACCGGTACGCCTCCACCGCCTTCGCGTCCACCGCAACCTCGATCACCTGCATGAACCCGCCCATCGTGCTGGCCCCCAGCCACACCAGGCCGCCCACGAGCGTCAGAATCAGACCGATGGCACCTAGGATGATGCCGGTAATGGCCATCCCCTTGGGCCGACGGAACACCGCAACGAACGAGAGCACCAGACCCAGCAGCGAAACAAGCCCCAGCACCGGGAATATGCAGGTGCAGCACGACGCCAGGAGGCCCAGCAGCGAGAACACGAACCCGATGATGCCCAGCGCGTTGCCGCCCTTCGGCTGCTCGGGCTGGGCGAAGATGGTCTGAGTGGCAAAGGGCGATCCCTGCTGAGACATGACAACCCCTTTCTGGCTTCCCTCAACGGACGGTTCGGAACCCAATGTAGCCCGTTTCACCCCGCAGTGCAACGGGGGCCCCGGGGCCTTGTAGCGTCCCGCCCTCCACGGGCGAACAATCGGCAGGCGCAGCCGACCGCGGCGTGCGCTGTGAATACCTATCCCCCGGAGACCGCCCCGTGCTCAAAGCCCTCCCGCTGCTGCTCGCACTCTCGCTGGGAACCTGCCAACCCCTGCTCGCCGAGGAGGCGGTGGCGCCCCACCATGAGCCCACGGCGTCCGAGGCCATGAAACCCTTCGCACTCAAGTACCAGCAGCACATCTTCTCCCTCGCCGACCCCGTGATGGAAGGACGAGCCCCGGGGACCAACGGCAACCGCATGGCCGCCAACTACATCGAGTTCTACTGGAAGCAGCTGGGCCTCCGCCCCGCCTTTACCACGCCCGCAGAACCCGGCGCCGACGCGGACGATGACGCCCGCGCCATCGCCGCCGCCGACGGCGAGCCCGGCTCCCAGACCTGGCGCCAGGTCTTCGTCGCCCCCCCTTCCCGCAGGCCCGGCGACTCGGTGAGACTCGACAGGCAGCAGCTCTCCTTCGGCGGCAGAGCCCTCTCCCCCGGCACCGACTTCAACGTGCTGGGCTACTCCTCCAGCGGCAAGCTCACCGGCACGCTCGCGTTCGTCGGCTACTCCATCGAAGAAGGAGCAAACGACTACACCTCCTACCCGCTCGTGACCAGCGCCGAGGGCAAGAAGGCGGAAGTGGACCTGACGGGCAAGATCGCAATGCTCCTGCGCTTCGAGCCCATGGACGAGCACGGGAAGAGCAAGTGGTCCGACAGCCGCTGGTCCGCCGCCGCCGGCCTCGACGGAAAACTCAAGGCCGCCGCCTCCCGCGGCGCGTCCGCCATCATCCTCGTCAACCCGCCCGGCGCCGACGACCCCCGCACCGGAAAGCTGGACGACCTGTCCCTCTCCGGACGCAGCCCCCTCAAGGTCCCCGTCGTCATGATCTCGCCCGAAGCCGCCGACGCGCTCACCAAAGCCGCAGACCCAGAGGGACGCTCCCTCATGGACCTGCGCAGGTGGGCAGACGACAACGGCGGCGTGCTGGACCTGCCCAGGTCCCCCGTCACCGTCGACGTGTCCATCGCCAAGATCCCCCTCGTCACGGACAACGTCGGCGCCGTGCTCGAAGGCGTCGGCGAACTCAAGGACCAGTACATCGTTGTCGGCAGCCACTACGACCACGTCGGCTACGGCTACTTCGGCAGCCGCCACCCCGACCCCCGCGGCAAGCTCCACCCCGGCGCGGACGACAACGCGAGCGGCACCACCGGAAACCTCATCGTCTCCTCACGCCTCCGCGAGACGTGGGACAGCCTCGGCGACACGCCCCGGCGCAGCATCCTGTTCCTCGCCTTCTCCGCCGAAGAGAGCGGCCTCATCGGCTCCAAGTTCTATACCAAGCACCCGATCGTGCCCCTCGAGAAGCACGCCCTCATGATCAACATGGACATGATCGGACGCCTGGACCCCGAGAAGGGGCTCGAACTGGGCGGCGTCCGCACCGCCGTCGGCCTCGAGGACTGGCTCAAGCCCTACATCGACCAGGCCGGCTTCAGCATCGCCCCCAAGCCCAGCGGCCTGGGGCCGTCGGACCACGCATCCTTCGCCAGCGCCCACGTCCCGGCCCTCTTCTTCTTCACCGGCCTGCACAAGCAGTACCACATGCCCACCGACACCCCGGACCTCATCAACGTCGACGGGGCCACCCAGGTCGCAGACCTCGCCTACCGCGTCGCACTCGACGCCGCGCTCCGCCCGGAACCCTTCGTCTTCACCACCGCCACCGGCAAGGACCCCTCCCAGCAGACCGAAGACGACAAGAAGGAAAGCGACCCCAACCTCGGCAGCGTGAGCGGCGTCGGGGTCCGGTTCGGCATCGCCCCGGGGGACTACAGCGGCAACGACGGCGTCCTCATCGGCGAAGTCTTCCCCGAACTCCCCGCCGCCAAGGCGGGCCTCAAGGAAGGCGACCGGATGATCAAGTGGGGCGACACACAGCTCACCGACGTCGAGTCCTGGATGCCCATGCTGAGCAAGCACAAGCCCGGCGACAAGGTGACCATCGTGTACATCCGCAAGGTCGACGGCGCAGACCACGAATTCAGCACGGAGGCGACCCTGGTCGCCCGCCGCAGCGGCCAGCAGTAGAGCCGACCACCCGGGCCGCCGTCACAAGCCCCCGGAACCCTCCACGGGCACCGACTGCCGCACCTGCTCCTCCGTCTTCCCCGCGGAGGCCTGCTGCTGCTGGTGCAGCGCTTCACGGGATGCGCTGCGCGCCGGCTTCCGCTGGACCTTCACCCTGGGCGACGCCGGCCCGGACTGCTGCTGTTCCGGCTCCGCGTACGCCGTGCGGGGCACGCCCGTCACCATCCGGAGCTTCGCCCAGATGAGCAGCGCAAACGTGCACACCACCACGCCCGCGCCGATGAACGCGGCCAGACGCTTGAGACCCAGGCTGCGGGATTCCACTTGGTCGTCCACGGCTCGTCCTTTCGTCACTGCATGCGCTGCACCGTCACCCGACCCGTATACGCCTCGATGTTGATCCGGAACCGCTGGTTCGAACCGGAAATCTCCACATACTGCGAGGGCGCTGGGTTATCGCTCGTCGGCCCGTCGATGGGACCGCCCATCTCGTCCAGGTAGAGCGTGTTATCGTCCAGGTTCGTCCCGGTCATCGTGGCGAAGCCGAACTGCTCCCCGCCGAACGACCGGTCATAGATGATCCCCGTGTCCGTGTCCACCTCGCCCGCGTTGATCTCCGCCACCACGTACCGCGAGGGGTCGTCGTTGTAGCCGAACACCACCGCGCGCCTCGCCTGGAAAGCCACAGCGTCGGACTGCGCGACAGAAATGTCCGCCACGATCGAACGCACGGCGCCCTGGATCCGCAGGCTGCCGGCCGAGGTCATCGAAGGAATCACCATCGCCGCCGCCAGCCCGAGCATGGCGACCACGATGAGCATCTCCACGAGCGTGTACGCCCTGCGACCGCCGCCGCCGCGGCGCGTGGTCACAAGAGCAGGTGCGGGCGCTGGCATCGGTGCGGCTCCTCCCACGCCCCGTTCCCGGAGGGGCGCTCTCTCCACGGCGGCTGCTTACTGCTTGGGTGCTTCGGCGGGCTTGTCGACGGGCTTGTCGGTGGGCCGGTCCGCGGGCATCGACGTGACACGCACGTTCAGGCCCTTGTCCAGCGCCGCCTGCAGCCTGTCCATCTTCTCGTTGAGCGCCCGCAGCTCCGCATGGATCTGCTTGCGCTGGTCGGCCGCACTCACCAGCCCGTCGCTGGGCGCCTCCACCGGCCGGCCCCCCACCACGCCCACCTGGGCGTCGGCGCTCCGGGGCGTGCCCGTGCCCGAGAGGTTGAGGGCGATCACGCCCAGGAGCACGGCGACCACGGTCAGCGCCGTGTTCGTGTAGGTGCGCGCGCGGGTGTCATGGTGGTTCTGGGCATCGTGCTGCATCGCGGTGCTCCTCAAAGGCGCGGGGACAATCAGGGGACTCGCCCGAAACGGCGATCCCCGCTCTAGCATCGTCCCGTTTGCCCCCCCGCATGACTCGCACCCGGGGGTTCGTGGTTATATCCACACCGAACCCGCCCCGTACGCCGCCGCCGACAACCGCGGGGCCCCGCCACGCCAGAAAAAACGAACGCCGACCTTCCGGCCGGCGCTCGCGAAGTGCGTTGGAAACGTGCAGGGCGGACTCAGTCGGTAGCCGTGTCGGTCACCTTGCCGGCGACCTCGTCGAAGTAGGAAGCGTACAGCGTGTTGTCAGAGGTGTTCCAGACCCACGCGGCCGCAGCGCTGCCGTGGTCGGTCGCCGTGCTGCTCACCACAACCGTGGTGTTGCCGAAGCCGGCGTTGGCGGGCACCGCGGGGTTGACCGGGTCCTTCTTGATGTACTGCTCAGCGTTCGCGATCGCCGCGCCCTGGGCGTCAAGGCCGCGAAGGTCGTTCCAGGCCAGGTTCGTGAAGTCGGGGTCCGTGTTGTTGTTGCGGGCCCGGTACAGCTCGATCTGGCTCTGCAGCGTCTGCAGCTGAGCCTTGATGTTGCCGCCCTGCGCGTCCTGCGTCGCGCTGGTGAACTGCGGGATGACGATCGCGGCAAGGATGCCGAGGATCACGACGACGATAAGAATTTCGACGAGCGTGAACGCCTTACGAACCTGATTACGCATGCGGGTACTCCTTGGAAAACGTTGCGGCTGCGTGGGGTGGGTGTTGCAACCGCAACGCCCTTGCCTTTCCGACCGCTACTCCGACGTGTGAATTCGAACCTTGACCGCCCCGGCTTGAGTGCTCCTCCACTTCCACGGTCCCCGGGGGCCGGTCGTGCCGGTTATGCGGGGTCACCGACCCCGCCGCCCAAGACCGAGAACGGGTCAATCCGTGGCCGTCTGCGTCACCTTCTGCGTGTTCTCGTTGTAGAACGACGCGTAGAGCGTGCGGTCCGTCGTGTTCCACACCCACGCCGTCGCCGCGCTGCCACGCACGGCGCCCGTCACGACCGAAATGGTCGTCGCATCACCCGTCGTCCACGCCGGGTTCTTGGGCGCGTGCTTGATGTACGTGCCGCCGATCATCGAGTTGGCGTTGCCCGTGGTGCCCCAGCCGTCGTTCGCAAAGTCCGGGTACGCGTTGCCGTGCCGCGCGCAGTAGATGGATATCTGCGAGTTGAGGATGTCCAGCTGCGTCGCCAGGTTCCCCTGCCGCGCCTCCGTGGTCGCGCTGCTGAACTGCGGAATGACGATCGCGGCCAGAATGCCCAGGATCACCACCACGATAAGGATTTCCACCAGCGTGAAAGCGCGCCGAGTACGGTGCATGAGACGACCTCCGTGCCCCTGCCGGCAGGGCGGGGCATCGACGGATCGGCGTTCCGACCAGCGGATTTCACACGGACATGCTGATAACACGGGATGCGATGCCGGGGCGTACCGGCGGCACCCGCCGCGGGGGCGATAACCGAAAACCAACCGCCCGCAGGGCTACCTTCTCGCTCCCATGAGCGACCACGCCCCCTGCGCCCCCACCACCGCCGGCCCAGCCGACGCCCCCGTCGTGGCCGTCACCCGGGCCGTCCCCTTCGAGCCCACCCTGCCGGGTGCGCATTGCAAGATGGTGCCGGGGATGCGAGCCCTGCCCCGCGCAGAACTCCTGGAGTTCGTCCGCGGAGCCCACGCCGTCGTCACCTGGGTCTCCGAACGCGTGGACGAGGAATTCCTGGACGCAGCCGGCCCCTCCCTGCGCGCAGTCTGCAACTACGCCGTCGGCACTGACAACATCGACCTCGCCGCCTGCCGGAAGCGTGGCATCATCGTCACCAACACCCCCCACGCCGTCACCGAGGGCACCGCCAACCTCGCGTGGGCCCTCCTGCTCGCCGTCGCCCGCCGCGTCGTCGAGGGCGACCACTACGCCCGGTCCCCCGCCTACGCCAGGGAAGGCCCGCTCGCACCCGCCGAGTTCCTGGGCACCGACATCTCCGGCAAGTCGCTCCTCATCGTCGGAGCCGGCCGCATCGGCTACGCGACCGCCCTCCGGGGCATCGGCTTCGCCATGCGCCCGCTCTACGTGGCCCGCTCCCGCCACCTGGACTTCGAAACCGCCCCCCTGTGCGCACGCCGCGTCACCCTGGAGGATGGCCTGAAGGAGGCCGACGTGGTCAGCATCCACACGCCGCTGACGCCCGAAACCCGCGGGATGTTCAACGCCCGCACCATCGGACTCATGAAACGCGGCGCTATCCTCATCAACACCGCCCGCGGGCCCATCGTCGAAGAGGCCGCCCTCGCCGACGCCCTCCGAGAAGGCCGCCTGTACGGCGCAGGCCTCGACGTCTACGAGAAGGAGCCCGTGGTGCACCCCGCCCTCCTCCCGCTCCGCAACTGCGTGCTCACGCCCCACGTCGGCAGCGGCGAGGAAAAGTACCGGCGCATCATGGGCGAAATGGCCTTCGCCAGCGCCCGCGCCGTCATCGAAGGAAGGGACGTCCCCAACCGCGTCGCCTAACCCCCGTCACCCGAACCTGCCGGTAATGTACTCCTCCGTCAGCTTCTTCTCCGGAGTCTGAAAGAGCTTCGCGGTCGGGCTGAACTCAACCAGCTCGCCAAGGTACATGAACGCTGTGAAGTCGCTCACCCGCGAAGCCTGGTGCATGTTGTGCGTCACCACCACGATCGTCACCCGGTCCCGCAGCTCCCTCATCAGCTCCTCGATGCGCAGCGTCGCGCTGGGGTCCAGCGCGCTCGTCGGCTCGTCGAAGAGGATGACCTCCGGGTCGCACGCCAGCGACCGTGCAATGCACAGACGCTGCTGCTGGCCACCGGAAAGCCGGTACGCGTTGTCGTGCAGGCGGTCCTTGGTCTCCTCCCAGATCGCCCCGCCCCGCAAGGCCCGCTCCACCTCGTCCTGCAGATCACGCTTCTTCGTCACCCCCCGCAGCCGGGGCCCGAACGCGACATTCTCAAAGATCGACTTGGGGAAGGGATTCGGCTTCTGGAACACCATGCTGATCCGCATCCGCAGCAGGATCGGGTCCACCCCCGGCCCGACGATGTTGGTGTTGTCCGGGAACAGGGTGATCTGACCTTCGTACCGCGTATCCGGGTACAGGTCGTGCATCCGGTTGAAGCACCGCAGGAACGTGCTCTTCCCGCACCCCGAAGGGCCGATGAGCGCCGTGATGTGGTGCTCGTACACCGGCAGCGTGATGCCCTTGAGCGCGTGGAACTTGCCGTAATGGAAGTGCAGCCCCGCAGCCTGCGCCTTGACAGCGCGCCCGGACACCGGCTGCCCCGCCGAGCCCGCCCGGTCAACGGACTGTTCCTCACCCTGCATCATCGGGGCATGGTTGGCGCGCTCCGCCGAGGATTCCGGAACGCCCATCACCTCCACCGGACGCTGCCCAGCCCCAGCATGCGCCCGGGTGGACGCGGGCGGGGAATCGACCCGCGGAGCGTGGCCGCCCGCACGGTGGGCAACCGGATGGACGCGGTCAGTTTGGAACGGCATGCTCGTCACTCGAGGTAACCCCCTCCCCCCCACACCACCATCGACCCGCCCACGCCTACCACTGGATGTTCCGCCGCATCCGGTTCCGCAGCACGATCGCCACCCCGTTCATCACCAGCGTCACCGCCAGCAGCACCAGCCCCGCCGCCGCCGCGTTCGCAAGGAAACGGCTGTCCGGCCGGCTGACCCAGTTGAACATCTGGATCGGCAGCACCGTGAACCCCGAGTGCAGCCAGTCAAACACCCCCGCATGACCGGTGATGTTCCCGTCGGCATCACGCAGGACCGAACCCGGCAGCGGCGGCAGGAAAGCTACGTACGACAGCGCCCCGATCGTGACCAGCGGCGCCGTCTCCCCGATGGCCCGCGACATCGCGATGATGCAGCCCGTGAGCACGCCAGGCAGCGAGTACGGAAGCACGTGATGGCGGACCGTCTCCAGCCGCGAAGCCCCGCACGCAAACGACGCCTCACGGACCCCCTGCGGGATCGCCCGGATGCTCTCACGGGTCGCCACGATCACGATGGGCAGCACCAGCAGCCCCAGCGTGAGACCGGCCGTCAGGATGCTCCGCCCGAGCCCGAAGACCCCGTCGTCCGGGCTGCCGAACCAGCGCTCAAACTGATAGATGAACAGCCCCAGCGCCATCAGGCCCCAGATGATGCTGGGCACGCCCGCGAGATTGGCGATGTTGATCTCGATGATGTTCGTCACCACGTTCTTCCGCGCGTACTCCTCCAGGTACACACCCGCCGCCACCCCCAGCGGAATCGCCGTGCACCCCGTCACCAGCATCACCAGCAGGGTGCCCACCAGCGGGCTCTTGATGCCCGCCTGCTCAGGCTTGCGGCTCGGGTAGTTCGTGAAGAACGACCAGTCAAAACGCGCCGAAGCATCCCGCACCAGGTCACCGACCAGCAGCACCAGCACCCCCAGGCACAGCACCACCAGCAACGCCCCCGCCACCGCGAAAAGCACGTCCATCCGCCTCCGGCGGGCGATCAGGTCAACCGTCGCGCGGGAAGGGCCGCCCATCAGTAGGCCTCCCGGAACCTGCGCCGCAGGTAGAAACCGCCGATGTTGAACAGCAGCGTCAGGCACATCAGGGTCAGCCCGGCCGCGAAAATCGACTGGTACCCGATGCTGTCGTGCGGCAGATCCCCAAGGCTCACCTGCACGATGAACGCCGTGATCGTCTGGGCCGGCTCCAGCGGATTGGCCGTGAGCGTGGGGCGGTTGCCCGCCGCGATCGCCACCACCATCGTCTCCCCCAGCGCACGCGAAATGGCCAGGATGTACGCCGCCGTCACCCCCGAGATGCTCGCCGGGAAAACCACCTTCCACGCCGTCTGCACACGCGTCGCCCCCATCGCGTACGCGCCCTCCCGCAGGTTCTGCGGCACCGACCGCATCGCATCCTCGGACAGGCTCGCGACGTAGGGCACGATCATGATGCCCATCACCAACCCCGCGCCCAGCATGTTGGAGCCGGGCAGGTCGTAGGAAAACACCCTTAACGCCACCCACTGCAGCGCGGGAATCACCAGCAGCAGCGCGAAGTAGCCGTACACCACCGTCGGCACCGCCGAAAGAAGTTCCAGCGCCGGCTTCACCCACTCCCGCACCCGCCGCGGCGCGTACTCGCTCAGCCACACCGACACAACAGTCCCCACCGGCACCGCAAACAGCAGCGCAATGACCGTCGTCACCAGCGTCCCCGCCACCAGCGGCGCAATGCCGAACTTCGCATCCGCAAACAGCGGCGTCCACTCACGCCCCGTCAGAAACTCGCCGATCCGCACGTGCCGGAAAAACGACCCCGACTCGTAGACCAGCACCCCCACGATCCCCACCGTGATCGCCACGCTGCTCACCGCCGCCAGCAGCAGCAGGCCCTCCACCGCCCTCTCGCCCCAGCGGACCCGCGGCTTCGTGAGGCTCCCCACGCGCCGCCGTGGCGTCGGGCGAAGAGGAGAGGCTGTCGAAGCAGCAACGGACATCCGCCTCCAGGCGCTCGTGCCCTCCGGACAATCGTCCCGCGGGCCGCTGAGCCCGCGGGACGCGATGGTACTCGGTTACTTGCCGTCCTTCTTGGCCTCCCCGTCCTTCTTCTCCCCCTCCTGCTGCTTCGGCTGCAGGGTGAGCGGGCGGCTCATCAGATCGTCGATGTGCAGGCCCGTCTCGTTGTGCCCGCCGAACGCCGTGCCCACCTGCCGCGAAGCCAGCCGCTCCCGGTCCTTCGTGTACGCGTCCGCAGGCAGCGGCACGTACTTCACCTCCGCCGCCATCTCCGCGCCCTTCGTGATGAAGAACTCCGCGAACTTCCGCACCTCCGGCTTGTCCAGGCTCTTCTTGTTCACGTAGATGAACAGCGGCCGAGACAGCGGGTTGTACGTGCCGTCCTTCACCGCGCTCTCGCCGGGCGCCACCGCCTTCCCGGCCTTGTTCACAACCGGCACCGCCCGCAGCTTGTCCTGGTTCGCCGCGAAGTACGCGTACCCGAAGTACCCCAGGGCATGCTTGTCCCGGCTCACGCCCGTCACCAGCGTGTTGTCGTCCTCGCTGGCCGTGTAGTCACCGCGCGACGCCTTGCTCTTCCCGCACGCCGCCTCCGTGAAGTACTCGAACGTGCCCGAGTCGCTCCCCGCCCCGAACAGGTTGAGCGCCTGGTCCGGCCACTCCGGACGCACCTGGTTCCACCTCATCACCTTGCCCTGCGCCTCAGGCTCCCACATCTTCTTGAGGTCCGCGATCGTCAGTTCCTTCAGGAACGTGTTGTCCTTGTTCACCACCACCGTCAGCGCATCAAACGCGATCGGCAGCTCGATGTACTCGATGCCGTTCTTCGCCGCCTCCTCCATCTCCTTCGCCTGGATCGGACGGCTCGCGTTCGAAATGTCCGTCTCACCCCGCACGAACTTCTTGAACCCACCGCCCGTGCCGGACATCCCCACCGTCACCTGGATGTTCTTGTTCGCGTTCTGGAACTCCTCCGCCACCGCCTCCGCGATCGGGAACACCGTGCTCGATCCGTCGCACTTCACCACCGCCTGCGCCCACGCCGCCGCCCCGCTGGCAAGGAGGACAAGGCCCGCCGCCACGGACTTCACGCTCATCGACTTCATGCCGCTTCTCCGCGTGGGAACCGCTCGCCACGACGCCCCGGGGCTCCAACCCCGGACCACGCCCGACGCTCCCGACCCACGAAGAAGTATGAACCCGCTCCGTCAACCCCGCGCTAAGACTCCATAAAGCCGCCCGCCCCGAACCACCTACCCGGATCCTGCGCGCCCCTCCCCCCGCGCTGACCAGATCGTGGAAGCGCGCTATCCCTTACCCCCATGCCAACACCCCCACGCCCGCCATGGACAAAGGGGACCGCAATGGCACTTCCCGCGCCCCCAGGGACACGCAAAGCCGCCAAAGACCAGCCTTTCACCCCAATTCCCTCGCGCCTACTTGGCCAGAAGCTCCTCGATCTTCCCCACCATCGCCGCGTCATCGGGCTTGATCCGCTCCGCGTACCGCTGCACCACGTTCCCGTCCTTGTCCACCAGGTACTTGTTGAAGTTCCAGGTCGGCTCACCAGCGTTCGCCGCCAGCTGCTTGTACAGCGGGTGCGCGTCCTTCCCACGCACGCTGATCTTGGAGAACATCGGGAACGTCACCGAGTACGTGCTCGTGCAGAACTGCTTGATGTCCGCGTCCTTGCCCGGCTCCTGACCACCAAAGTTGTTCGCCGGGAAGCCCAGGATCACCAGCCCCTTGTCCTTCTTCTCCGCGTACAGCTTCTGCAGCCCCTCGTACTGCTTCGTGAACCCGCACTCGCTCGCCACGTTCACCATCAGCACAACCTTGCCCTTGTACTGCGCAAGGTCCTGATCGTGCCCGTCAATGTCCTTCATCGTGTAGCCCAGCACGTACGGGCTCGGGGTCTCCGCGGGCTTCTTCTCCTCCGCCCGCGCGCCCTCCGCCGGCTTCTCACCCGCCGCAGGCGCAGGCGTAACAGCCGCCGGCTGCGCCGAAGGCTCCTTCTTGGTGTCATCTGCCCCGGCGCCCAGCACCGAGACCCCCACCACCCCCGCCGTCACCACGCCGGCGACCAGCAGCATCATCGAACCCGCGCCCCCGCTGCCACACCCACAACCCGTGCTGCCACAGCCCATGGAAGACTCCTTTTCCCCCGCTCACCTGTCTACGCACCGCATCGTATGGAGTAACGTCGCCCCCAGCACCCCGAATCCCACTCTCCGTATCCGCATTGAACCGCCCGCCGTCCGCTACCCTTCCCCATGCACACCCTCACGCGCCGCGTGCGGATGATCGTCAACCAGGGCGACACACACAGCCCCACCAGGACCGCCCGCGCGGGCGGCTTCGCCGGCACTCCCTCCCCCACCGGCCTGCCCGCGTTCTACGAATTCGCCGTCACCGTCAAAGGCTCGCCCAACCCACAAACCGGCTACCTGCTCGACATCAAGACCATCGACGACGCCGCACGCAACGCCCTCACCCCGCACCTCCTCCGCGCCGCCCAAAGTCACGCCCAACGTGACGCCCAACATGACGCCCAGCCAGGCGACCCCAGGCGTTGGCTCGCCCACGCCGCCTCGTCCCTCGCGGCACACCTCCCCACGCTCCACTCCCTCTCCCTCGCACTCACGCCATTCCTGTCGCTGGACGCCCCCATGCCCGCCAACCAAACCCTCACCCTGCGCCAACGCTTCGACTTCGCCGCCGCACACCGCCTCAATGTCCCCTCCCTCTCACCCGAGCAGAACCGCGCCCTCTTCGGCAAGTGCAACAACGAAAACGGCCACGGCCACAACTACCAGTTCGAGCCCGCCATTATCCTCCCCGAAGGCTCCACCCTCCCCGTCTCCGCCATCGAAGAGGCCTGCAAAGCCACCCTCCTCGACCGCTTCGACCACAAGCACCTCAACGAAGACTGCCCCGAATTCGACGTCAACCGCGGCGGCGTCAACCCCAGCGTGGAAAACATCGCCCACGTCTTCTTCCGCCTCCTGGAGCCCGCCATCCGCGCCCTCCCCGACGCCCGCCTCGCCTCCATCACCGTCTGGGAAACAGACCGCACCAGCGCAACCTACACACAGGCCTAGCCACGCGACCGAGCGAACCCCGTGCGCCCACGCACCCCTCCACACACCCCTAACCCTTGACTACCCGATTACAATGACCCCATGACCACCACCCCGTCCCGCCCGGTCAAACCCTCCGTACCGCCCATCGACCCCCATGCCGTGACCATCTCCGGCATCGTGCTCGACCCGGCCTACGGCCCGGCGGAGCAGCAGTTCGTCATGCCGGATGCTCTGAAGCACCTCGCCAGAGACCTCCCGGCCCCCGGCCAGTACCCCTTCACCCGAGGCCTCTTCCCCCAGGGCTACCGCACACGCCTCTGGACCATGCGCCAGTTCGCAGGCTTCGGCTCCGCCGACGACACCAACAAACGCTTCAAGTACCTCCTCTCCCAGGCCAAGGGCACCGCCGCCAACACCGGACTCTCCACCGCCTTCGACCTCCCCACCCTCATGGGCCGCGACAGCGACGACGAACTCTGCGTCGGCGAAGTCGGCAAGTGCGGCGTCGCCATCGACACCATCGAGGACATGCACCGCCTCTACGCCGACATCCCCGTCGGCGAAGTCACCGTCTCCCAGACCATCAACGGCCCCGCCGCCGTCATCTGGGCCATGTACCTCGCCCACGCCCTCCAGCGCGGCATCCACTGGGACACCCTGGGCGGCACCCTCCAGAACGACATCCTCAAGGAATTCCACTCCCAGAACGAGTTCATCTACCCGCCCGAACCCTCCGTCAAGCTCGTGGTGGACACCATCGAGTTCCAGAGCAGGTACGCCCCAAGGTGGAACTCCATCTCCATCTCCGGATACCACATCCGCGAAGCCGGCAGCACCGCCCACCAGGAACTCGCGTTCACCCTCCGCGACGGCATGGAGTACGTCGAGGCCGCCGTCGAACGCGGCCTGGACATCGACGCCTTCGCCCCGCGCCTCTCCTTCTTCTTCAACTCCCACAACGAGTTCTTCGAGGAGGTCTGCAAGCTCCGCGCCGCCCGCCGCATCTGGGCGCGCGCGATGAAGCACCGCTACGGCGCAAAGTCCGAACGCTCGCTCTACATGAAGACCCACGTCCAGACCGCCGGCTGCTCCCTCACAGAGCAGCAGCCCATGAACAACATCGTCCGCGTCGCCTACCAGGCCATGGCCGCCGTCCTCGGCGGCTGCCAGAGCCTCCACACCGACAGCATGGACGAAACCCTGGGCCTCCCCACCGAGCAGGCCGTCACCGTCGCCCTCCGCACCCAGCAGATCCTCGCCCACGAGACCGGCGTCACACGCGTCACCGACCCCCTGGGCGGCTCTTGGTTCATCGAAACCCTCACCGACAAGATGGAGCGCGAAGCCCTCGACATCATCGACGAGATCGACCGGATGGGTACCTACACCGGCGCCGGCACACCACCCCGCCACGCGCCGGCACCCCCCGCCCAGACCACGGCACCCCTCGAGTCACACCCCGCCTACGCGCCCAAGCCCTCCTTCGGCCGCTCCGTCATCGCCGGCATCAACCGCGGCTACTTCCGCCGCTCCATCGCAGAGGCCTCCTACCGCTTCAGCGAAGAGTGCGAAGCCGGCGACCGCCTCATCGTCGGCGTCAACGCCTACGCGGACAACGGCGAAACACGCCCCATCGACATCCTCACCATCCCCCACCAGGTCGAGGTCGACCAGGTCGACCGCCTCGCGAAGTTCAAGTCCCGCCGCGACGCCGCAACCGCCGCCAAGGCACTGGACAACATCCGCCTCGCGTGCCAGGGCAAGCCCTGGAAGAGCCTCTGCAAAGACCTCCCCTGGAGCAGCGCCGCCACCGGCGTCCACCCAACCAACGTCATGCCCACGCTCATCGAAGGCGCACTCTGCAACTGCACCATGGGCGAAATGACCCAGGCCATGGCGGACATCTACGGCCGCTACTCAGGCGGGCCGGAGTGGTAGCGCAACTCCAGCGAGCCCTGCCCCAGGGCATAGAATTCCGCGCCATCAGGCCCCGGGAACGACCACCCCGCCGCCCAGACAAGGAGACCGCCCCGCCCCGCACTGAGGCGCGCGGATCCGGCGCCCCAAGCCGGGAGAACAGGCATGGGAAGATCATTGCCGAAGCCCGCCGCGGACACCGCGCAAGACGCGGCAGCCAGGCGCGCGATCGCCTCAACGCTCGTGTGCTCCCTGACCGCTCCCCTCCTGCCGTGCAACGCGTACGGACAGCCCACGATCACGCCCGTTGAGTACCTGCCCTGCTGCGGCACGTATGTGGAGGTGGCCGGCGTGGACCTGAACGGTATGAACGCCGTGGGCACTCACTACGGTGTCTTCACGCAGGACAGATACCACGCCCAGAAGTGGTCGCGCACCACGGGGCTCCTCGACCTTGGCGTCTACCCCGGCGGCTACAACTCACTTGGCAGAGCCATAAGCGGTGACGGTTCGACGGTCGTCGGCGATAGCTATGGGCACGCCTTCCGCTGGACCCAGCAGACCGGGATGCTGTGGCTCCCGACCCCGCCGCCCAACCAGTCCGCAAGTGCAATGGCCATCAGCACAGACGGAACCACCATCGTGGGGAGCATGTCACGCTCATCAGGGTCTCAGGCCTTCGTGTGGCGTGCCGACACCGGAATGCAGGCGTTGGCGGCGCCGGACGCCGGCACGAACGCCGAAGCAACCGGCACGAACGACGCCGGCGACGTCGTGGTCGGGAACACCTGGCTCTCCGAAACAACAAGAGCGTTCCGGTGGACCCAGGCAACGGGCATGCTCGACCTGGGCACCCTCGGCGGCTCCAGCTCCACGCAAGCAACCGCCGTCAGCGCGGACGGCAGCGCGGTGACGGGTGAAAGCTCCAACCAGGCCTTCCGGTGGACCCACGCAGCGGGCATGCAGGCCATCCCGAACCTCGCCGGTACGTATCGTGCCAGAGGCCGCGGGCTCACCGCAGACGGCACGTATGTCGTGGGCACGAGCTACCAGACAACCGGCTTCCCCAAGCCCTTCATCTGGTCGGAAGCCACCGGGACCGTGAACCTCGCCGAGCACCTGCTGCTGCAAGGGGTTGTCCTCACGGACTGGGACCTGTACGAGGCGAACTCCATCTCCCCCGACGGCTCAGTCATGGCCGGCATGGGCGCATTCGGCGGCCAGATGTCAGGCTGGGTCGTCCGCGGTCTCCCCCCGCTAGGAACAAACTGCGACTCGACGGACTTCAACCACGACGGCGTGGCCGCACCAGACAGTGACCTCAGCGACTTTGTGCTCGTCTTCGCCGGCGGGCAATGCTCAAACAGCCCCTTCTGCGGAGACATCGACTTTAACAACGACGGTCTCTGCCCCGACACGCTCGACATCGACGCGATCCTCACCGCAATCAGCGGAGGGCCGTGCCTGCGTTGACAACGCCGGCGGTGCACCCACGACGGCCCCGCAGCAAGGCCCCTCGCCTACTCCTGCAGCGTCTGCTTCCGCTTCTCCCCGCTCTTCTTCCAGTGCTCAAACGCGCTCTGCTTGTCCTTGAACTCCGCCTGCGTGAACGAAATCTTGCTGTCACCCACGTGGATCTCGTCCCCGTCCGACAGAATGCAGTCGCCGCTCAGCCTGCGCCCGTTCACATAGCTCCCGTTCGCGCTCTGCAGGTCCAGCGCAATGTGGTTGCCGTTCTCGCTCCGGATCTGCAGGTGCTTGCGGCTGATCCGCCCGTCCGTGATCTGGATCGTCGCCCCCTCATCGCGCCCGATCACCACCGTGCGGCTGCCGAGGGGGTAGTAGTCTCCCATGTTGGGACCGGAAACAACCGTGATCGATGGCATCGAACGCTCCTTCAGTGCCGCCGCCATGAAAACCGCCTCACGGCAGTGGCCGCCATTCTAAGCCCATACCCTCCTCCCCATGGCCAGCGTCCATGCCACCGCCGCGATCCTCTCCGTGGGTGACGAACTCACGCTGGGCCAGACCCTCGACACCAACGGCAAGTGGCTCGCCGAACGCCTCACCTCACTCGGCATCATCCCCGCCCGCCACCTCACCGTACCAGACTCCCTCGACGCACAGACCCGGGCCTTCCAGCTCCTCGCTGAAGAGGCCGATGTCGTCGTGTGCACCGGCGGACTCGGGCCCACCGCCGACGACCTCACCCGTCAGGCCCTCGCCGAAGCCATGCACGACTCCCTGGTCGAAGACACCCTGGCCCTCGCCCAGATCGAAGCCTTCTTCGCCGCCCGCAACAGGCCCATGAGCCCGCTGAACCGCTCCCAGGCCCTCCGCCCCGCAAGAGGCCAGGTCATCCCGAACCTCAACGGCACCGCCCCAGGACTCATCGGCTCCGTCACCTCCATCACCGGCCACGAGTGCGACGCATTCTGCCTCCCGGGACCTCCCAAGGAAATGGTCCCCATGTTCGAGGCCCACGTCATCCCCCGCCTCCGACTCCCCGAGGGCCGCACCGTCCGCACCCGCGTCCTCCACTCCTTCGGCCTGGGAGAAAGCGACCTCGCCCAGCGCCTCGGCGCCCTCATGCACCGGGGCCGCACACCCCTCGTCGGCACCACCGCCAGCGGCGGGGTCGTGAGCATCCGCCTCCGCTACGAAGGCCACGCCGCCCCCGCCGACGCAGAATCACTCCTCGACGACACCGAACAGTCCGTCCGCGAAGCCGCAGGCGAGTACATCTTCGCAAAGGGCGACCACACCCTCCAGGACGCCGTCCTCGCCCTCCTCAGGGCCCGCGCCGAAACGCTCGGCACCGTCGAGAGCTGCACCGGCGGCGGCCTCGGCGAAATCATCACCCGGGCCGCAGGCTCGTCCTCCAGCTTCCTGGGCTCGCTGGTCACGTACTCCAACGAACTCAAGACCGGCCTCGCCGGCGTGCCCGCCGATCTGCTCGCGCCCAGCGGCCCCGGCGCGGTCTCCGCCGAAACCGCCAAGGCCATGGCCGAAGGCGGCCTGTCGCGCCTCAACGTATCCCACTGCCTCTCCATCACCGGCATCGCCGGCCCCGACGGCGCACGCCCCGGAAAACCGGTCGGCACGGTGTTCATCGCCCGCGCCAGCAAGGGAGCTGCGCCCGCCGACCCCGACACCGAAGTCCGCCGCTTCCAGATGACCGGCGACCGACAGCAGATCCGCGAGTGGTCCGCCCGCACCGCCCTCGCCATGCTCTGGCAGCACCTCTCCGGGCTGCCCCCCATGAAACTCCTCCGCGAAACCTGAACGCCCGCCCTACTCCCCGGGGATGTACCCCAGCACGCCCTCCCACGGGCTGCTCGCCGTCGCGTACAGCTTCTTCGCGATGCGACCCGCCAGGTAACTCTGCCGCCCGCCCGTGCACGCGTGCCGCACCGCGTGCGCCATCATCACCGGGTCCCTCGCGTGCGCGACCGCCGTGTTGAGCAGCACGCCGTCCGCGCCCAGCTCCATCGCCACCGACACGTCGCTCGCGCTGCCCACACCCGCATCCACGATCACCGGGTACCCCGGGTCGCCCTGCTTCAGCAGCTCCAGGCACAGCACGATGTTGCTGCGGTTGAGCACGCCCTGACCACTCCCGATCGGGCTCCCCGCGGGCATCACGCTCGCCGCGCCGGCCTCCTTGATCCGCAGCGCCGCAATCGGGTCATCACTGCTGTACGCCAGCACCGAAAACCCCTCCCGCACCAGCAGGCGCGTCGCCTCGACGGTGCCCATCGGGTCCGGGAGCAGCGTCTTCCGGTCCCCCAGCACCTCCAGCTTCACCCAAGAAGCCCCGGGGTTCCCAAGCTGCTCCAGGATGTCCCGCCCCAGCAGCGCCACACGCACCGCGTCCTCCGCGCCGAAGCACCCCGCCGTGTTCGGCAGGATCGTGTACCGCCGCGTGTCAATGAAGTCCAGCAGGCTCTGCCCCTGCGCGTTGTACAGACGCTCCCGCCGCACCGCCACCGTGACGACGTCACACCCGCTCGCCGCCAGCGCATCCCGCATGAGCTCGTGGGAGGCGTACTTGCCCGTCCCGACGAACAGGCGGCTGCCGAACGTGCGGCCGGCGATGGTGAACGGAGAACAACCGGGCTCGGTGCTGGACATCACCCATTATTGCTCGGTGCCAAACGGTGACGGACCGTCAGGGTGCATCCCCGCCTGCCGCAGCCACTCCCCCGCCGAACCCGCCCGGAGCGTCTTCCCCAGAGCCCGCGCAGCCACCTTCTCCTGCGCATTCCGCAACGAACGGTCGATGAACGGATGCTCGATCGGGTCCTCCTCCTTCATGCCAAGCCGCCCGAGCAGCTCCCGCGTCCTGTCCCCGCCGAACAACCGCAGCAGCGCGTCATCCAGAGCAACGTAGAACGCCACCTTGGGCGCCCCGCCCGCCCCCACCCAACCGGCAACCGCGTCGTCCTCGCTCCGCAGCGGGTGCCGCTCCGCAACCAGCACGAGCTGGAAAGCCGACGCGCCCCGCGCCCCCGAAACCGCGTCCCGCACCAGCATCAGCGGCTCGTCGTCGCCGAACACGCCCCCGCCCCCGTCCGCCGCCCGCAGCTGCAGCAGCGTCTCCTCAAAGTGCGCCAGCACGAGCACACGCGCGCCCGCCGCCCGGGCCGCACGCACGTCCGCAAGCACCGCCCGATTGCACACCACGCGCGACCACCACACCCGGTCCGGCTCGCCACCCGCCGCAGACGATGACCGCAGCGCACCAAAGAGCTTCCCCAGCAGACCCATCACCCACCCCCCACCAGCGACACCAGCTCCACGCTGTCCCCCGGCCTGAGCACCGCCCCCTCCTGCTCCCGCCGCGGAACCAGCCGCCTGTTCACCTCCGCAGCCACCGCCTGGTCACCCATGCCCATCTGGACAATGAGCGCCCGCACCGTCGTGCCCTCCGCCACCTCGCGCTCCACGCCGTTGACGACAACCCTCATGAAGCCATCGTACGGCGCCCCCGTGAACCCGCCCTCACACGCGCACCGCGACACCGATTCTGATAGACTCACCCCATGCTCACCTGGGTGCATGAACACTGGCCGTACGTCGGCTGGTCCCTCCTGGCAATCGACGTCGCGGTGCGCCTCACCCTCGCCGTCCGCGTCGTCTCCAAGCGCGCACCCGTCGCCGACACGCTCACCTGGCTCCTGCTCTTCCTCCTCCTCCCCATCCTGAGCTGGGTGCTCTACACCTTCATCGGCGGCAACCGCCTCGGCAGCCGCCGCATCAAACGCTACGAGTTCCTCACAAGGCCCATCGAGGAACGCTCCGCACAGATGTGGCACAACACCCAGGTGGAGACCTCCCCCGGCGATGGCCAGTACGCCCACCTCGCCGCACTCGCCACCAACGTCTCGGGCTTCCCCACCCTCGGCGGCAACAAGCTCGAGCTCATCTCCACGCCGGACAGGTTCCTGGAGAGCCTCGTCCGCGACGTGGACCTGGCCACCCACCACGTCCACCTCTGCTACTACATCTGGGACCCCGACGTGAGAGGCGAACTCCTCGCCCAGGCCGCCATACGTGCCGCCCAGCGCGGAGTCACCTGCCGCGTCCTCGTCGACTCCGTCGGAAGCCGAGACCTGCTCAAGAGCGAGCTCTGGCAGAGCATGCAGCGCGCAGGCGTCAAGTGCGTCGAAGCTCTCCCCGCCAACCTCTGGCGGGCACTCCTCGAACGCGTCGACCTCCGCAACCACCGCAAGGTCGCCGTCATCGACGGGAGCGTCGCCTACTGCGGCGGACAGAACGTCACCAACATGAACTTCAAGTCCGGCATCGCCGGCAGCCGGGGGCCCTGGATCGACGCCACCGTCCGCATGACCGGTCCCGCCGTGCAGCCCCTCCAGATCTCCTTCCTCCGCGACTGGGCCATGGACAGCGAAGAGGAACTGGGCGACCCCAACGCCCTGTTCCCCCGCGCCAGCGCCCCCGGCACCAGCGTCGTCCACGTCGTCCCCAGCGGCCCGGGACCCCGCCCCGACGCCATCCACCAGGCCTTCCTCGCCATGCTCTTCGCCGCACGCTCGGAAGTCCTCATGACCACACCCTACTTCGTCCCCGACGAAGCCACCAAGACCGCCATCCTGAACGCC
This sequence comes from Phycisphaerales bacterium, assembly GCA_046350475.1. GTDB lineage: Bacteria > Planctomycetota > Phycisphaerae > Phycisphaerales > UBA1924 > BJHL01. The sequence continues at coordinate 2,418,578 of JAXMAJ010000001.1, forward strand.
GCACTCCGGGGCGTGGACATCACCCTCATGGTGCCCCGCACCACCGACAGCACCCTCGTCGGACTCGCCGGACGCAGCTACTACGAGGAACTCATGGAGGCCGGCGTCAAGGTCTGGCTCCACGACCGCGGCCTCCTCCACGTCAAGGCCATGACCGCCGACCGGCAGCTCAGCATGATCGGCTCCGCCAACTTCGATATCCGCTCCTTCTGGCTCAACTTCGAGTCCACGCTCTTCGTCTACGACCATGACTTCACAGACCAGCTCAGGCAGCTCCAGCTCAGCTACCTCAAGGAGTCCCGCCAGCTCAAGCTCGACTCCTGGCGCCGCAGGCCCCGCATCGCAAGGTTCCGCGACAACATAGGCAGGCTCTTCGGCCCCCTGCTGTGACCATCCGCCACGCCGCAGTCCCTACGCTGTCGGCAGTGCCACCCCCACCCGACGCGACCCCAGCCCCGCAACCGCCCGCAGGCTTCTACCCCCTGCGCGGAGTGGCCCAGCCCGCCCAGGTCTGGTCCTGGATCTCCTTCGACGTCGCCAACCAGTCCTTCACCCTCATCATCAACACGCTGCTCTTCTCCATCTTCTTCCAGGAAGTGGTCGTCACGGACCCCGCCAGCAAGGACACCCTCTGGTCGCTGCTCTTCGCCGTGAGCATGCTGCTCGTCGTTGTCGCCAGCCCCGTCGCCGGCGCCATCGCCGACGGCCGCTGCTGGAAGAAGAAGTGCCTCGTCGGCTCCGGCCTGCTCTGCGCAGCCCTCACCTGCTGCCTCGGGCTCATCGGCCCGCACCAGCTCTGGCCCGCGGTGCTCCTCTACATCCCCGCCAACTTCTTCTTCAACATCGGCGAGAACTTCCTCGCCAGCTTCCTGCCCCAGCTCGCCCGCCAGGAAGAGTTCGGACGCGTCTCCGGCTTCTCCTGGGGCGTCGCCTACTCCTCGGCCCTCGTCATGCTCCTCGCCACCGCCGGCGCCATGGTCTGGCTCGACCTCAAGCAGCCCGCACAGTGGCGCCCCTTCTTCGTCGCCGCGGGCGTGTGGTTCTTCCTCTTCACCGTCCCCACCATGCTCGTCCTCCGCGAACGCGGGCCGGCGCCCCAGCCCGGCAACATCCTCGCCATGGGCTTCCGAAGGCTGGCAGAGAGCGCCCGCGCCACCGGCAGCCACAAGGACCTCGTCACCCTCCTCATCGCCAGCTTCTTCTACGGCGGCGCCATGTGCGTCATCGTCTCCTTCGCCAGCATCATCGCCCAGGACTTCGGCTTCAGGGACGCCGCCCTCGTCGGCTTCATCGCCGTCATCACCGTCTCGGGCATCCTGGGCACCCTCATCCCCACCTTCCTCCAGGACCGCGTCGGCCACAAGCGCATGACCATCGCGCTCCTGTTCGTCTGGCTCCTCACCACCGCCTACCTCGCATGGACCGCGCACCAGGCCGCCTCCGTCCCGCCCGGCACCGACCCCCCCAGGTGGCCCGTCTGGCTCGCCGGCAACCTCCTCGGCTTCGGCCTGGGCTCCCTGGGAACCGCCAACCGCGCCTTCTTCGGCGTCATGACCCCGCCCTCCCGCAGCGCCGAGTTCTTCGGCGTCTGGGGCCTCGTGTTCAAGCTCGCCGCCGTGCTCGTCATCCCCTTCGGCATCGCCAAGGACCGCTTCGGCATGACCGCCTCCCTCGCCGTCCTGGGAGGCATGGTCCTCGCCGGACTGCTCGTGACGCTGCTCGTCAACGAGCAACGCGGCACCCGGGCCGCCCGCGAGGACGCCCCCGCCGCAACCCCCGGCTGAACACCCACCACTCCACTACCTTTCCCCATGCCCCCTCCCCCCACCGCACCCGCGCCCAAGCCCGTCATCCCCCGCACGTCCCACGTGCCCGACGAGCACGGACGCTTCGGGGCCTTCGGCGGGGCCTACGTCCCCGAGACCCTCGTGGCCGCGCTCGACCAGCTCGAGGAAACCTACGAACGCGCCCGCCAGGACGCCAAGTTCTGGGACGACCTCGCCGAACTCCACCGCTCCTTCACCGGACGCCCCACGCCCCTCTACGAGGCCAGGCGCCTCTCCCGCCACGCCTGGGAACAGGTCGGCGAACAGGGCGCCACCATCTGGCTCAAGCGCGAGGACCTCGCACACACCGGCGCACACAAGATCAACAACACCCTGGGGCAGGCCCTCCTCACGCTGAAGATGGGCAAGAAGCGCGTCATCGCCGAGACCGGCGCGGGCCAGCACGGCGTCGCCACCGCCACCGCCGCCGCACACTTCGGCCTCGCCTGCGACGTCTACATGGGCACCGAGGACGTACGCCGCCAACGACTCAACGTCACCCGCATGCGCATGCTGGGCGCGAACGTCATCGAGGTCGACGCCGGCAGCCGCACCCTCAAGGATGCCACCAACGAAGCCATGCGCGACTGGATGGCCAGCGTCGAAGGCACGCACTACATCCTCGGAAGCGTCGTGGGACCGCACCCGTTCCCCATGATCGTCCGCGACTTCCAGAGCGTGATCGGCAACGAGACCAAGGCCCAGTGCCTCCGCCTCTTCACCAGGCTCCCCGAGGCCGTCGTCGCGTGCGTCGGTGGCGGCTCCAACGCCGCCGGCATGTTCTACCCCTTCGCCGACGACGACAAGGTCAAGCTCTACGGCATCGAGGCCGGAGGGCTGGGCAACAGCCCCGGTCAGCACGCGGCGCCCCTCTCCCTGGGCAAGCCAGGCGTCCTCCACGGGTCCCTGAGCTACGTGCTGCAGGACGAGTCCGGGCAGACCGCCCCCGCCCACTCCTGCAGCGCCGGGCTCGACTACCCCGGCGTCGGCCCCGAACACTCCTACTGGAAGGACAAGGGCCGCGTCAATTACACCAGCGTCACCGACGCCGACGCCCTGGAAGCGTTCGCCCTCCTCGCCCGCAGCGAAGGCATCATCCCGGCGCTCGAGTCCGCCCACGCCATCGCCTACGCCGTCCGCCTCGCCGGGAAAATGCCGCCCAAGTCCAACCTGGTGGTGAACCTCTCCGGCCGGGGAGACAAGGACGTCGACGAAGCCGCCCGCCTGCTCGACGCCCGCGCTGAGACACGCTGACCGCAACCTCACCCCGCCCCCCAACGCATATTCTGCAACAGCCATGCACACCCACGCCACCCGCGCCGCCCTCGCCTCCGTCCTCGCCGCGTGCGCCGCCTCCCTGGCCGCATGCAACATCGTGGGCCCCGTCGCCATGCTCGCCGCCGGCCCGCCCACCACGCCCGCCCAGTACACCCTCGACCGCGAACGCACCGCCGTCGTCTTCATCGACGACCGCGCCAGCGTCCTCCCACGCCGCGCCCTCCGCCAGACCATCGCCCAGCAGGTCCAGAACAACCTCCTGGGCCAGAACCTGGTCAAGACCGTCATCGATGCCAAGTCCATCGCCGCCCTCGCCGCGCGCGACCCCGCCGACAAACCCAGCGACATCACCTCCCTCGGCAAGGCCGTCTCCGCCGACTTCGTGATCTACGTCTCCCTCGACCGCTTCGGCATCAGCCCCGACGGCCAGGTCTTCCAGCCCTACGCCGACGCCCGCGTCAAGGTCCTCGACGTCAACAAGGAACAACCCCGCGTCTGGCCCGAAGACCGCGAGGGCCACTCCGTCAGCCTCATCCTGCCCCAGCGCCGAGGGGATATGCCCAAAACCGCCTCCGCCCTCGCCGAAGCCCAGGAAACCCTCGCCAGAATCCTGGGAGACAACGTCGCCCAGCTCTTCTACAAGCACGACGCCGTCGTGCACCCCTCGCGCGAACGCGACTGAGGCCCCGCAGTCACCGGAGACGACCCCGTGCGCGTGCTGCACCTCGCCCAACCCCTCGACGCGCCCCGCCCCTGGTTCTCCTTCTCAGCCCACACCGGCGACTGCGCCGGAGAAGGAAGCCTGCTCGCCATCCGCGACTGCATCCAGCACTCCGCCCACACCCACCCCGGCGAAACCCACCACACCGCTCTCCTCGGGCCCGCGCACACAAAGTCCCTCGCACGGGCGCTGGGCCTCCACAGCGTCACCGCCATCGCACCCCCCCTCGGCTTGCCGCACCGCGCAGCCCCCGCCCTAAGACGCCTCCTCACCCGCACCGGCCCGCTCGACGCGGTCGTCACCTGGGGAACCAACCTCAGGCGCTTGGCCAGGCGCATCTCCCACGCCGCCCCACTCTGGATCGAGGTCGACCCCCACTCCGGCGACGTAAACACCGCACAAGGCCACGTGCGCACCCGCGCCGCCGGCGCCGCCATCTCCGGGTCGCCCCCACCCCCGCCCATCGACCGGCCCGCGCCCCCCGGCCCCGCCTACGAACGCGCCCGCGCCCACCTCGACATCGCCCCCGACGAACGGACGATCGCCCTGCTCACCGACGCCGCCTGCCCCGGCTCCGCCACGGACCTCATCGCCGCCGCATCAATGCTCCTCGTCGCCGGCATGACCGCCACCTTCATCATCCCGGCCCCGTGCGCAGAACTCTCCCGCGCCCAGCGACGCGCCCGCGAAGGGGCATACGCCAGCCGCATCATCTTCACCCACGAACCCGCCTCGCGCGCCGCCGCCCTCGCGGACATCGCCGTGTGCTGCCCAGGCAGCACCGCCGCCCTCGCCCGCCACGCCTCCCTCTCCGCCATCGCCCGCCACGCCCTGCTGCAAGGCGCAACAGTCGTCGCGCCCGACGCCTGGGTATCCGCATGGAAAGGCCCCGACACCCCGCCCCACCCGCGCCTCATCAGCGCCCGCGCCGCTACCACCACGGACATCGCCCGCGCCATCCTCCCCATCCTGGACCGCCCCCCCGCACGCACCCGCGCCCACGCCCCCGCCCCAACCCACGGCGTCCTCTCCATCCTCCGCAGCGCCCTGCGTGCCGCCCGCGCCGATTGACCACCACCCATGCCGCAGACCGTGTCCATCCTGTTCGTCTGCCTGGGAAACATCTGCCGCTCACCGCTCGCCAAAGGCGTCCTGATGCACCAGGCCAGGCAACGCGCCATGCTCGACGCCCTCCGCATCGACTCCTGCGGCACCGGCCACTGGCACGCCGGCGGCCCCGCCGACCCCCGCACCATGCTGGTCGCCGCCCGCAACGGCGTGCAGTTCGAACACACCGCCCGCCAGCTCAACCCCGCCAGGGACTTCGCCGACTTTGACTACATCCTGCCCATGGACGCCCAGAACATGCGCGACCTCCACCGCCTCGGCGCGCCCCCGCACAAGGTCCACCTCTTCCGAACCTTCGACCCCGCCCTCGCCAGCGCCCCCGAGCACGCCCTCGCAGTGCCCGACCCCTACACCGGCGACGAACGCGCCTTCCAGCAGGTCTTCGACATGGTCTGGGCCGCCGGCAACGGCCTGCTCGACCAGCTCTCCCGCCTACCCGATGTACCGTGAATACCACGCCCGCGCCACCTCCGGCCGGTTCGTGCCGTGCACGATCGCACGCCCATCCTCAAACACGCTGAGAAAAGCCCCGCGCAGCTCCCCGGGCGTGAACCGCACCATGAACCGCGTCCGCTGAACCTCCCCCACCCGCGCCAGCCGCGCCGCAAGCGCATCCATGTCCACCCCGCCCGTCCCCGCAGGCCGCACCTGCACCGCGTGCTGCCCGCACAGAACAACCGCATCCGCCGCCCCCGCCCCGAGGAACTCAAAGACCCCCGCCCCACAGCACACACACCCAGGGTCAGCAGCCCCCAGCGCAATCACGCGATGATGCCCCGACCAGGCATCCAGCTCCGTCAGCCGTCCCCCCACTCCCCCAACCCCCCCCACCAGCAGCCGCAGCACGCCCGCCGCCTGCGCCGCGCCCACCGCCGCCACCGCGCTCCCGAGCACCCCCGCCGTATCACACGTCGGAGCGCTCCCCGGCGCCCCCGGCCCGCCGAACACGCACCGCAGGCACGGCAACCCGCCCCCCACCCGCGCAGTGAACACCGCGTGCATGCCCCGCGTGCCGACCACCCCGCCATACACCAGCGGCACACCGTGCTTGACCGCAACGTCGTTCAGCAGGAAACGACTCTCCAGATTGTCCGTCGCGTCCACCAGCGCGCCCGGCCGGCCCCCGCCGCGCAGCCCCGCCAACCCCTCCACGTTCTCGCCCGTGACATCCGCGGAACGCGCATCGCACGCAACGCCGCTGTTGATCGCCGCAACCCGCGCCGCGCAGGCCTCGGCCTTCGGCACCCCCGCCCGCGCATCCTGCTCGGTGTACAGCGTCTGACGCTGCAGGTTCGTCCACTCCACCACATCCCGGTCGATGAGCGTCAGCCGCCCCACCCCCGCCCGCGCCAGCAGGTCCACCACCACGCACCCCAGCGCGCCCAGACCCACCACCACCACGTGCCCCCCGCGGATGCGCGCCTGCCCCTCCACGCCGATACCCGGCAGGATCTCCTGCCGTGCGTAGCGTGAAGACCCTGGCGACACACCCTCGCTCACGCACTGTTGTATGCGCGCCCCGCCCTACACGGCCGGCCACACCGGGTTCTGCACCTCGTCCACGTGCACCGCCTCGATCACGTGCGCCAGCTCCGTCACACCCACGAACGACCCGATCGGGGCCAGCCGCACCAGCAGACGGTTCCTGACCGCCACGTACTCCACCGGCGTCAAGCCAGCGTTCCGCAGCCGCACCAGCAGACGGTCCACGTCCAGAAGGTACTTCCTCGCCCCCGCCCCACACCCGTTCTCCCTCGTGAACACCGCGAACTGGTGCGGGTCCACCGTCTCCACCCCGTAGCACGACTTGTAGCAGCACAACGCCTTCTGCACCGAGTCCAGCATCGCGCCCGTCCGGTCCTCCGCCCCGGGACCTGCCCCGAACACCGCGTCATGCAGCGCCACGATCTGGTGCACGCTGTCCACGTCAAACCGCGTCGCCGCACTCTCCAGAACATCCAGCGGGAACTCCGCCTCGCCCGGCGAGTCGTTGTACACCGCCCGCGAAAGCCCCATCGACGCCCGCGACGACACGCCCCGCCCCGCGATCGCCACGCTCCGCAGACCCTCCACGTCGTACACCGTCGGAATCACGCGGTCGCGGAACATCGGGTCACGCGGCCTCGCGTCCTCGAGCAGCTGCTTCTCGAGCGGGGGCGGGGGCGGGGGTGGAGGCGGCGACGCCGCCGGCACCCGCTGGTCCAGCACCCGGTTGAGCTCGTCCACCAGCGCGTCCACGCTCGTCTCCGCAGGGTCCATCACCCGCCGCTCGTACGACGCCAGCGCTGCGCTGAACACACCCACCGCGCTCCCGAACCGCGGCGGAGGCAGACCCCCGCTGCCCCCCAGCGAGACCTCCCCGTCCATGAAGATGCCGCCGCCGGCCACATAGTCCACGCCCAGGTCCTGCACGAGCTCCCCCGCGTCGTTGTACAGGCCCGAGGCCGGCCGCCGCAGCAGCACGATCGAGGGCGCCGTCACCCGCATGTCCCCCACCGTCGTCACGTCGCCCAGCACGGCGGTGTGCGACGCGTGGAGGTCCAGCGACCCCAGCACCGTGAACTTCTCGCCAGTGCACACCACAAAGTCCGTGACATGCACCGGCAGGTCCCCCTCGCCGATGATCGTCGCGCGCCGCGGGATCGGCCCGTCCCGTTCCTCCCCGATGGGCCCCTCCACGCCGTCCGCCCCGTCCGTGCAGAGAGTGAGCCTGCCCAACGCCTCCAGCGAGCCCACATCCTGGCTGAACACGATGAGACCGCCCGCCGACTGCACCAGCAGGTCATGCGCGCCGTCCAGCGTCCCGCCGAACCGCACCACGCCGCCGCCCTGGCTCAGCATCGCCACATCGTCCATGATCCACACCGCGCCGTTGTACCGCTGATCGCCCACCGTGACCACCGACAACGGCCCCGCACCCTCCCCGCCCAGCGTCGTGTCACCGTTCACCACCAGGTACGACAGCGGCGCAGACCCGCCCACCGTCCCGCGGAAGAACGTCTCGGCGTTCACCGTCAGCCCGCCCGCCCCGGCCACCAGCGAGTCCACCGTGCTCAGGAAGTACGCCCGCTTGCCCGTCAGCGCCACACCGTCCTGCACCAGCACATCGCCCGCGTACGTCTGCGTGTTGAGCGTGAACACGTCCGCGTTCAGCGTGCCGTGCCCCTCCACCAGCAGATTGCACAGCTCAAGATCACCGTTGATGAACACCCGCGCGCTGCTCATCGGGTCGATCGCGCTCGCGCTCCGCAGGATCAGGTGCGAGCCCGCCACCGGCGACCCGTCGTTCATCACCACGTCGCCGTCGAACGACTGCACCGTGTACTGCGTCTCGCACGACAGACCGCCCCCGAACTGCCCGTACCGCGGCAGGTCCTCGCTCGTCACCGTCGGGTTCTGCGCAACGCGGAACACCGACGGGCTCGTCCCGGCAGCGCCCTGCGCGCCCCGGAACTCCGGCGCATTGGTCAGCGCGTCCACCCGGGCGTCGCCGCCCACGCCCGGCCCGCCGGCGACCAGGTCGATCACGCCCGCACCCAGCACCACGCCCGGCCGGGAGAACGCCACACCGCCCCCGTTGCCCGAAAGCCCGCTGTTGAGCAGGATGAAGCCCGAGCAGGAGACGATGCTCGCCCCGACCGAAACGCCCTCGCCCGCGCGGAAGACCGCGTCCGAACCGACGGAGATCGGGTCCTCCACCACCACGTCGTCGTGCGCGGACACGTTCAGGTACCCGAACGCCAGCCCCGAACCGTCCGGCGTGTCGAACGTCACCGACCCGTCGAAGCTCTTCAGGCTGACGTACGCGTGCTCAGCGTCCAGGATTCGGTTGTGCACCCCGTCCACCAGCATGCCCTCGCCCTGGTTGATGTGCACCTCCCGCCCGCCAGGCACCTGCACCGTGCCGAACTGCACCACGCCCGTCGTGCCCTGCAGCACCACGTCGCCGGTGTACGCGCCCACGTGCGTCCCCTGCACCGTCTGGTCCAGGATGCTGTGACCCGCGATCAACGTGACGTTGTTCGCCTCCACCGTCAGCGTCTCGATCGGCGCCGGCGTCGGACAGTCTACCGGAGGATGGTCGCACCCAGGTGGTGGATCACATGGTGGTGGATCGCATGGTGGTGGATCGCATGGTGGTGGATCGCATGGTGGTGGATCGCATGGTGGCGGATCACAAGGCGGCGGATCGCAGGGAACTGGATCGCAGGAAGGCGGCCCGCCGTCGCACCCGCCCCCTCCATGCTGACCATCCCCGTTGTCGCACGCCGGAGCCGGATCGCAGCCCCCATGCCCACCGCGCCGCTGACCGCCCCCGTCCCCGTGCCCAGACCGCCCCCGCGCATGCTCGGAAGTCGACCGGCTGCCGCCCGTCGGACGCTCGTCGCTGCAGTGGAGGTTGCCGCCCCTGCCCGGCCTCCCCCTGCCCTGCCCGCCACCCTGGCCCCCGCCGTGAGAGGAACCATCCTGGTCACCGCACGGCGTCGGCGCACACGGCGCAGGCGGAGGTGGCGCACACGGCTCCTTCGGCTTGTCGCACGGATCCTTGGGCTTGTCGCACGGGTCCTTGGGGTCGCACGGCCCCGGCGGCGGGCACACCGGCGTCGGCGCAACGCCGAACACGATGTCGCGCCCCGCCTCCAGCCGCAGATCCCCGTTGGTCTTGTGGATGCTATCGGAAATCAGGATGTCCCGCGCCGCGTCGATCCGCACATTGCCCAGGAACGACTCGATCGCACCCGCCGAAACGAAGTAGTCGTCCAGCGACTCGTACGCCTCGATCACACCGTCCAGGATCGCCGCATCCTGCGCACCCTCCCGCACGATGTACACGTCCCGCGGATCAAGGTACAGCCCCGCATCCGCGTACCCCGCCGCATGATTCCCCAGCACCACGCCCCGGAAACCAAGCCCGCCCGTCGCGGACACCTCGGCATACCCCGCGTCCCCGCCCAGGGCGCCGCCCGAAAGATCGATCACCGCGCCGGGCGCGAACATCGTGGAACCGCCGTAGGAGTGCACCAGCACCCGCCCGCCGTCGGCCACGCCCCCGCCGCCCGCCACCGTGATCACACTGCCGTCCGCCAGCGTCGTGCCCCGCGTGGACGTGAACACCACCCGCCCGCCCCGCCCCTCGCCCGCCACCGCGCTCACCACGCCCGTGTTGACCGCGCTCTGCCCGTGCACGACCACCGTGCCCGCCTGCCCCGCGTCCACCCCAGCGTCCACCACGCCGCTGTTCTCCACGCTCCCCGACGGCGCGCCCAGCATCGCCGTGCCCCCGCCCACGCTCACCGACCCAGAGTTGCTGATCGCCATCGACAGCACGTCCCCGGCCCCGAGCGACGCCAGCCGCCGCGTCGTGACCACCGCCGCCTTCGACGCCGTCTGCGCCGCCACCCGCGCCGGCCGCGTTGGCGCAGCCGCCCCGCCGGTGGCCGCAGCCTCCAGGTCCTTCCCGTCGATCCGCACGCTGATGCGGGACCCCTCCTCGCGCACCAGCACGTCCGAACCCGACAGCATCGTCACCACGCCCCCGCGCGCCACGATCGTCCCGTGGTTCGCCACCACCCGCCCGATGAGGTGCACGCTCCCGGCGCTCACCGCGCCGTCGTTCACCACCGCCCCGCCCACCGAACCAAAGTGGTCGTTGCCCCGCAGGAAGTCCTGGTCCGTCATCTTCGCCGCCGCCGCCACAAACCTCGCCGCGTCGATCACCGCGTTCTTGCCGAACACCACGCCCGCGGGGTTCACAAGGTACACCCGCCCGTTCGCCAGCAACGAGCCGTCGATCCGCGTCGGCGCACTGCTGCTGATGCGGTTGAGCACCCGCGAGTCGGCCCCCGGCTGGATGAACTGCACCGACTGCCCCGCCTGGATGTCAAACCGCGAATAGTTGATGACCGTGTTGTCCGCCGCCGTGATCACCGTCCGCCCGTTGCTGTTCTGGAACGTGGCGCTCCCCCGCGCCACCTGCGCGCCCTCGATCTGCGCGTGCGCAGCCTGCAGGCTCAGCACGGACCCCGCCGCAACCGCCAGCACGCCCGCCGCGCCGATGCCCGCCACACGGTGATGACCGCCCGCAAGTGTGCTACCCCGCAACATACGTTCTTCCTTTCACTGACGCCCCCAGCCCACCCGCTCAGTACAGGACCGTCCCCACAAAGTGCAGCTGCACGTCCCCCCGCTCCACCAGGGGGGAACCGTCCGCATTGTCCAGACCCTCCAACGCCCAGCCCACGTCCGCACGCACGTTGAACCGCCGCGTGATCGAGAGCTCCAGCCCCACGCCCGCACCCACCAGCGTCTGGTCAACCTCGAAACTCTCCCGGTCGCTGTTCACCGTCCGACCCACGTCCACGAACGCACGCGCAATCAGGTCCCAGTCCGTCGGCCCGTACGCGTACTGCGGACGCCACCGGAACGGCCTCCCGAACGCCGTCCCCGCCTCCTCACGCGCCGACAGCAGCGCCGGCACATGCAGCCGGTACTCCGCGCTCGCCACGAACGAGGAATCGCCCGCCACGATCGCCTCCGGGTACCCCCGCACCGTGTACAAACCGCCCACCACGTCCTGGTAGTTGGGCACCAGCCGGCTCCCGAAGGCATACTGCCCCGCAGCCCGCAGCGCGATCTCGTGCGCAAAGCCCGTCCGCTCCGACAGCGAGCGGTCCATGAGCGGCTCCAGGTAGAACGAATGGCTCACGTCCCCCTTCAGCACCACCCACATGCTGTCCGCGTCCGTCCGCCCCAGCGCCTGCTGCGCCGCGTCGCTCGCCCCGTCCAGGCTGAACTCCAGCGTCGCGCCCGCGAACGTGCTGAACGCCTCGCGCCGCTGCTCCAGCCGCGCGCCCACGTACCCCAGCACGAACTCATCATCACCGGACACCAGCGCCAGGTTGTTGTCCACCGAGATGTGCTCCAGCCGCACGCCGCCCACGGCGTCCACGAACAGGTCGTGGTGCTGGTAGAAGTTCCAGATCGCCTCCGCCCCCACGCTCCACCCGCTGCCCTCGAACGTCGCGTTGGGAAGACCCACGTCCGCGCTCGTGTACTCATACCAGGAGCCGTACACCCGCGCACGCCACCGCTCGCTCCGCCCGATCGGACGCTCGTAGCTCGCCGTGAACGAGTCCACGTTGTCGAAGCTCGTCTGGTACTCCAGGCTCAGCACGTCGTCGTCGTTCGTCAGCTGGTTGTGGATGAAACCGAAACGGTAACGCCACTCGTCCGTCGCGCGGCTGCCGTCCCGCTTCGCCTGCGCGTAGATGAGCCACGGCTTGTTCTCCGTGACCAGGTAGTCCAGCGTCACCGCCCCGGGCTCCTCACCCGTCGCCGCCACCGCCACGTCCACACGCCGGCCCGCATGCCGGTTCAGCCGCGCCACGTAGTCGTCGATCGGCCCCGAGTCCAGGAGGTCCGTCCCCTCCCCCGCCCGCACCGGTGACCCATACCGGATCCGCGCATGCAGAGGGTGGTTCAGCGTCTGGTCCGCCGGGACCCGCTCCCCCAACGCCTGCGTCCGCACCTGCGTCACCTTCGCCGTCGTGATCACGTACGCAAGCGCCGTCGACCCGTTCCGCGTGTCCACCACCAGCCCGTCCTCAAGGTGCACCTGCGCAGGGTCGGGCGTCACGTACGCCGTCGGCAGGCCAAGCCCCCGCAGCCGCTCCACCACCGCCTGGGAAATGACGGGCAACGCCGCGTCGTACAGCCCGCCCAGCCTCCCAACCTCCGCGAGCGGCACCCGCTCGCTCTCCACCCCGTCGCGTGGCGCCGTATACCCGTCGCCAAGACGCCCCAGCGTCACGCTCCCGGCAAGCACAGCCGCAAGGTCCGGATGCCGGGCGTTCTCCCTCGCATACCGCAGCGAGAACTCCGTCACGACACGACGCTGGCCGTCCACCTCCGGCTGCGCCACCGCCGCCTCCTGGTGGAACATCCCCGTCGCCGTCGCCATGGCCCCGCCCACCGCCGCGGCCATGCCGGCGACAGCAACCAGCGCCCAAACAGCGGCCTTGCCCGACCTGCGTCCGATCTGCGTCATGCGTTGGACTCCTGCGGACAACGTACCACAAGTCCAGCCGAAAGCCACCCACGCGTGAAAATGCGGTAAGCCGCCCCTCCCCCACCACCGCTTTTATCGGCCTGTACCCCGCACACGCCGCAAATGCGCGTTATCCCGACCTCCCGCTGGACCCGCGAACCCGCGCAGCCGATGCACCACGCCATGCGTACCCGCACCGCCCGCCTCGCGACCGCCCTCCTTGCGTCCACCATGCTCACCGCCTGCATGACCAGGCCGGCCTCGCGCGTGCACTACATGGGCCCCGACTTCTCCGGCGCCACCGCCGCCCGCCCGGCCCATCCGGATGGCCGCCTCCGCCTCGCCTCCCTCGGCGCAGGGGACCCCCTCGGACGCAGCGTGTACCAGAACGACGTCTACCTCGCTTACCTGAGCGAAGTCGCCGCCCCCCTGCGCGTCACCGGCGTCTCAGACGCCCCGTGAAGCCTTCGCACCGGCCCCCGCCAAGTTCCGCTCGCTGAGCGAACGACGCAATTCTTCCACCGCCTCCACCCGGGCCGGGCGGTCCGCCATGACCAGGTAGTACCGCTCCACCACGCCCTTCATCACACCGATCGGACGCACGCCGAACTGCCGCGTGATGTCCTTCAGGATGATCGAAGCCACCGGCACCACGCCCATCCCCGCCTCCGCAAAGTTGTGGAGCTGCGACCGGTCGTCCGCCTCAACCACCACCCGGGGGCTGATCCCCTGGATGCTGAACCACCGGTCAATCGCGACCCGCACCGCATTCCCCTGCGTCGGCATCAGCATCGGCGCCCCCCCGAGCGACTGTGGGAACCCCTTCCGCAACTGCGAGACCAGCGCAGGCGTCGCGCACAGCACGATCGGCGTGTTCCCCGCCTCCAGGCTCAGCATCTTGGTCGCCCCCACCTCCGACACAGCCTGATCGCACAGCACCAGGTCCAGCCGGCGCATCCCAAGCTCGCCGAAAAGATGATCCACCCGCCACTCCCGCAGCACCAGACTCGGCTGCGACTCATGCTTGAGCAGCGGCGCCAGCACCGACCGCACCACCAGCTTGGGCACCCCGTCCGTTGCCCCGGCCTGGATCACCACCGGCTCGCGACTCCCGTTCGCCGCCCCCGCACGCACCATCTCCGCGCACATCCCCACAACCTCTTCCGCGTACCGCAGCGCCCGCTGGCCATCCGGCGTGAGCTCCACTCCCCGCCCCGTCCGCCGAAATAGCTCCCGCCCCAGCCGCTTCTCAAGCCCACCCACCTGCTCGCTGATGCTCGGCTGCGACACGCCCAACTCGCGCGCCGCCGCCGTGAAACTCCCCGTCCTCGCCACCGACCAGAAGTACACGAGGTGGTTCAGGTTCACCTGCCGCAGCGCAGACACCGTATCGGAAATATCAATAGTTGTCATGCCGACTAAGTGTTGGACTATGAGCCCGGAAAAACCAATAACTCACCAACAAATATCCGCTTTTCCTCTACCCACCTTGAGGGAGACAGTGCCCTGAACGGGGCATTGGCCCCCGCACCCCCGCGCCGTCTACTGCACGCATGCCCACACGCTCACTCCTCACCATCGCCGCCAACAGGCTCCCCGTCTCCCGCACCGGACGCGGCCGCTCCGCGACCTGGACCAGAAGCCCCGGCGGCCTCGTGAGCGCCATGGAACCCATCCTCACCCGTGGCGGCACATGGGTCGGCTGGGACGGCGGCGCCGGCCCCGCCCCACGCCCCTCCCTCGTGAACGGCGTCCGCATGCACGCCGTCGGACTCACCTCCTCACTCATCGACAACTTCTACCACGGCTTCTGCAACAGCACCCTCTGGCCCCTCTACCACGACGCCATCCACTCCCCCGAGTTCCACAGGGCCTGGTGGAAACCCTACGAGGAAGTGAACCGCCGCTTCGCCGCCGCCGTCGCACGCGTCACACGCCGCAACGGCTTCGTGTGGGCCCACGACTACCACCTCCAGCTCCTCCCCCGCATCCTCCGGGAAAAACGCCCAGACCTCAACATCGGCTTCTTCCTCCACACCCCCTTCCCCCCCGAAGAACTCTTCGCCTGGCTCCCCTGGCGCAGCGCCATCCTCCGCGCCATGCTCGCCTGCGACGTCATCGCCTTCCAGACCGAGTCCAGCGCCCGCAACTTCATCACCGTCTGCAAACGCTTCGCAGGCGCAGAAGGCGCAGACCGCACCCTCACCAGCCAGGGCCGCGAGTCCCGCGTGCTCGCCGTGCCCATCGCCATCGACACCCCGGACTTCGAACGCCTCGCCGCGGACCCCGCCGTCACCGAACGCGCACAGGAAATCAGGACCCAGCTCGGCGGCCGCAAGCTCCTCCTCGCCGTCGACCGCCTCGACTACACCAAGGGCGTCCCCCAGCGCCTCCAGGCGTTCTCCGAACTCCTCCGCTCCCGCCGACTCTCCGTCGACGACGCCGTCCTCGTCCAGGTCGCCGTCCCCAGCCGTGAACAGGCCCCGGGCTACAGGGAAATCCGCCGCGAGGTCGAGGAAATGGTCGGCCGCATCAACGGCGACTTCAGCGAGCCCGGAAAGGTCGCCGTCCACTACTTCCGCCGCTCCCTCGACCGCGCCGAACTCGTCGCCTACTACCTCGCCGCACACGCCATGCTCGTCACGCCCCTCCGCGACGGCATGAACCTCGTCGCCAAGGAATTCGTCGCCTCCCGCCTCGACAACACCGGCGTCCTCGTCCTCAGCGAATTCGCCGGCGCCGCCCGCGAACTCCGCCGCGCACTCCTCGTCAACCCGCGCGACATCGACACCCTCGCCAACACCATCCACACCGCCGTGCACATGCCCGAACCCGAGCAACGCATCCGCATGGCCATCCTCAGGTCACAGGTCAAACGCCACGACGTCTTCGAATGGTCGCACAAGTTCCTCCACGAACTCGGCTGGAGGGACGACTAGTGCTCATGCTCTCCCTCCGCGACGCCGCCTCCACCCCACGCCTCCTCGTCGCCACAGACTTTGACGGCACCCTCGCGCCCCTCCAGGACGACCCCGAAACCGTCGAGCCCCTCCCCGCCGCCGTCAGCGCCCTCTCCACCCTCTGCCGCGTCCCCGAAACCCACGTCTGCGTCATCTCCGGACGCTCCCTCACCGACCTGTGGCGCCGCATCCCCGCCATCCCCGGGCTCCTCCTCCGGGGCAGCTACGGCAGCGAAGTGCACTCCCCCGCCTCCCAGCCCCGCCCGGGCTCGGACCTCGACCGCCTCCACGCCATCCTCACCCGCGCAACCCACGGCACACACGCACGCCTGGAACGCAAGACCATGGGCGTCGCCGTCCACACCCGGGGCCTCCCACGCAAAGAGGCCGACAACGCCCTCACCGCCGCCCGCCGCGCAGCCCTCGAAGTGCAAGGCCTCCGCGAGTTCCCCGGCATCGACGTCCTCGACTTCAGCTTCTCCGCCTACGACAAGGCCACCGCACTCCGCGAGGAAATCGAACTCTTCGCCCCCACCACCGTCGTCGTCATCGGCGACGACGCAGAAGACGAGAAGATGTTCGCCGCCGCACGCCCGCGCGCCCTCACCATCAAGGTCGGAGACACCGCCACCCGCGCAGAGTTCAGCGTGCCAAGCCCCCACGCCGCCACCCAGGCCCTCGCCAAACTCTCCGAATTCCGCACTTTGTGGGCCACAGAGCACTTCTGAACACACGCCCGCGCCCACGCCCCCCGGTCACCACCGCGTGCGCTATCGTTCCCCACGCACACGACGCTGGGCCCAGGCCGCACACAGCCAGACCCGGCGAACAAAGGAGTTCACTGTGGCAATCCGCATCGGCATCAACGGGTTCGGACGCATCGGACGCCTGGTCTACCGCATGGCCTTCGAGCAGGGCATCGAGGTCGTCGCCGTCAACGACCTCGTCCCAGCCGACAACCTCGCATACCTCCTCAAGTACGACACCATGCACGGACGCTTCATGGTCGGAGGCAGCCCCGCCACCATCTCCGCCACCGCCAGCGAATCCGGAGGCTCCTTCACCGTCAACGGCAAGACCACAAAGACCATGGCCGTCAAGGACCCCGCCACCCTCCCCTGGAAGGACCTCGGCGTCCAGTACGTCCTCGAGTCCACCGGCCTCTTCACCGACTTCGAGAAGGCCTCCCTCCACTGCAACGCCGGCGCCAAGCGCGTCATCATCTCCGCCCCCACCAAGAGCGAAGCCTCCGCCGTCCCCACCGTCTGCATGGGCGTCAACCACGAACAATTCGACGCGTCAAAGCACACCGTCGTCAGCAACGCCTCCTGCACCACCAACTGCCTCGCACCCGTCGCCAAGGTAATCCACGACACCTTCGGCCTTGACGAAGGCCTCATGACCACCGTCCACGCCGCCACCGCCACCCAGCCCACCCAGGACGGCCCCAGCAAAAAGGACTGGCGCGGCGGCCGCAACGCCTACATGAACATCATCCCCGCCAGCACCGGCGCAGCCAAGGCCGTCACGCTCTGCATCCCCGCACTCAAGGGCCGCCTCACCGGCATGTCCTTCCGCGTCCCCACCGCCGACGTTTCCTGCGTCGACCTCACCTTCAAGACCGCCAAGGACACCACCTACGCCGACATCTGCGCCGCCATGAAGACCGCCAGCGAAGGCTCCATGAAGGGCGTGCTCGGCTACACCGATGAGGAAGTCGTCAGCAGCGACTTCATCGGCGACCGCCGCAGCAGCATCTTCGACGCCAAGGCAGGCATCGAGCTCAACAAGCGCTTCTTCAAGATCGTCTCCTGGTACGACAACGAATCCGGCTACTCCGCCCGCTGCGTCGACCTCATCAAGTACATCGCAGGCAAGGACAGCGTGAAGTAGAAACAAACACACAAGAGGTTGGACACACACCCCACACGGGCCGCAAGGCCCGTGTTTTCTTTTCCCCGCGGGCCGCGTGCAGCGCAGGAACACCAACCCGCCCGCCCTGCAACCCGCTGACCCCGATGCGATACACAAGCCGCGCCCGCCATCAGATCGCTCCATCCCACAGCCAGTGAGCGCCATGCCGCATGAACCAAGGCGCGCGCACACCCGTGGCCGCCGCCGACCGCCCCTGCCCCCCGAGAAAGGCCCCCCGCTCGAAGACTGCACCCATGCGAAGATGGAAGTGCCGAGGAGAACGCCCTGTCCGTTGAAGTGGCGTACGGTGCCGCTGCTCCCGAGAGCGCCGTGACGACCTCCCCCTCCGTCCCCGCAACCCTGGTCTGGCTCACGCACGAAGAAGGCGGCCGCACCACGCCGCCCGCCGGACCCCGCTACACCGCCCCCGCACGCATGGGTTCGTGGAACGAAATCAGCGCCGAACAAGCGTGCTGGTCACTGAGAGTGGACCGCACACAGCAGACCGGCCCCTTCGAATGGAGGGCCAACGTCTCCTTCGTGGTCCCCGAGGCACCGCACGATGCGCTGAGGCCCGGCACCCGCTTCGCGCTGTACGAGGGCAGGCGTTGCGTCGCACGCGGACTCCTGAGCTGACCGTCACCGTCCTCAGAGTTCTTCAACGGCCTCCCCGCGCCCCTCACCAGTTCATCACGGTGATGGATAGCTGCAGCACCGTCGCCGTACCGACCCACGCAAAGTACGGCACCTGCGCCACGCTCACCCACCGCGCATGCCCCCACGCGGCCAACGCAAGCCACGGAATGGTCACCCACACGACCAATATGTCCAAGCTGGCCAGGGGCAGGCTGCGCAACCCAAACTGGACGGGTGTAAACAGCAGGTTGGCCCCCAGGTTGATCACAAACGGCAGCGCCACCCTCCCCGGCACCTTCCGACGCACGGCCTGCACGAAGATGAAGCCGAACGTGACGGCAATCACGGGGTACAGCACCTGCCAGACGACCCCGATGATCGTCGGCGTCGGCGTCCATGAGGGCTTCGCCAGGGAGTTGTACCACGTGAGCCAGTCCACAATGGAACATCGGCACACCCCCGCACCAGGAACGACCTGCTTTGTGCGACAAAACCGCGTCCTGCTGCAAATGCGGCGCTGCCGCGCGAAACTCCAAGGGGGCCCCAACATCAAACCCGTCCGCCCCGCACACCCCCGGCATCCCCCCATCCATGAGCACACCCAAGGCCTGCAAAGTACACGCGCCAAACCGCGCCCCACCCCACACCGGCACACAGTCAAGCGCACACAGCGCAAGTGCCCAAATCAGCCGTTATAGGACCGCCAAAACCGCGTCCGCAGCTTGAAAACCCATCCCCCACGCGCGAAAGCCCACCCACGCCCCACACCCCAGCCACGCCCTACGGTCGACCTCCAAGGAGCCCTCATGCCCACCCCCACCGCCGCCTACGCCGCCCAGTCCGCCACCAGCCCACTCGCACCATTCTCCATCGCCCGCCGCGACCCGCTCCCCAACGACGTCAACATCGACATCCTGTTCTGCGGCGTCTGCCACTCCGACCTCCACTTCGCCAGGAACGAATGGGGCTTCACCACCTTCCCTGTCGTGCCCGGCCACGAAATCCTCGGCCGAGTAACCAAGGTCGGCAGCAGGGTCAGCAAGTTCAAGGTCGGCGACCTCGCCGCCGTGGGCTGCCTCGTGGACTCCTGCCGCACCTGCGACTGCTGCAAGACCGGGCAGCAGCAGTACTGCCCAGCCCCAGTCTTCTCTTACAACGGCCCCGACAAGCACTCCGGAGGCATGACCTTCGGGGGCTACTCCACCAGCATCGTCTGCGATGAGGCCTACACGCTGAAGGTGCCCGGCAACCTCGACCCCGCCGCCGCCGCCCCGCTCCTCTGCGCCGGCATCACCACCTACTCACCCCTCCGCCACTGGAAGGTCGGCCCGGGCATGAAGGTCGGCATCGTGGGCCTCGGCGGCCTGGGCCACATGGGCGTCAAGTTCGCCCGCGCCATGGGCGCACACGTCGCCCTCTTTACCACCTCCCCGGGCAAGGCAGCCGACGCCAAGCGTCTCGGCGCCCACGAAGTCGTCATCTCAAGGAACGAGGACGACATGAAGAAACACCTGGGCACCTTCGACTTCATCCTCGACACCGTCTCCGCCGACCACGACGTCAACGCCCTCCTCGCCCAGCTCAAGCTCGACGGCACCCTGGTGATGGTCGGCGTCCCGCCCAAGCCCCAGCCCGTCGCCGTCTTCAGCCTCATCATGCCCCGCAAGAACCTCGCGGGCTCGCTCATCGGAGGCATCCCGCAGACCCAGGAAATGCTCGACTTCTGCAGCAAGCACAACATCGTCAGCGACGTCGAGATCATCCCCATGCAGAAGATCAACGAGGCCTACGAGAGAATGCTCAGGAGCGACGTCAAGTACCGCTTCGTCATCGACATGGCCTCCCTGAAGTCCTAGCCCCCCTGAGCCGCCGCACCCCGACCGTCCAACAACCCCCAGACCGACTCCCCCCGGAACCCCCCATGCCCTCCTTCGACGTCGTTTCCCGCGCCAACTTCGCCGAGCTCGACAACGCCATCAACAACGCCAGGAAGGCCGTGGCGCAACGCTTCGACTTCCGCGGCGCGACCGCCGAAATCACCGTGGACCCAAAGGAAAAGAAGCTGAAACTCGTCGCCGACGACGGCACCAAGCTGAAGGGACTAAGAGAAATGTTCGAGACCGCGGCCCAGCGCCGCGGCATCCCCCTGAAGACCTTCCTCTGGACCGAGTCCGAACCCACCCTCGCCGGCAAGCTCAAGTGGGAGTGCAAGATCCAGGACGGCCTCGAACAGGAAAAGGCCAAGTCCCTCGTCAAGGCGATCAAAGACTCCAAGCTCAAGGTCCAGGCCTCCATCCAGGGCGACGAACTCCGCATCACCGGCAAGCAGATCGACGACCTCCAGACAGCCATGAAACTCCTCGACGGCGCCGACGTCGGCGTGCCCCTCCAGTACGTCAACCTCAAACGCTGAACCGCATGAACGCGACTTCATACCCCCGTCACACCCTGCTTGGGGCCCGCACCCATCCCCCGTCAGCCACCAACGGGGACACCTCATGCAGGCGAGACAAGACCAGCCGCAATCATCACCCCTCACCACCCTGCTCCTGATCTGCCTCTTCGCCGCCGCGATCTTCTTCTTCCCCGCCTGCTCCGTCTACCACGCCGCCCAGGCCCAACTCCCGCCCGACAGCAGCGACCGCATCGCCCTCCGCATGCGTGAAGCCACCAACGCCGCCCTCGACCTCGACCAGCAGCTCGCCTCCGCCGCAGACCCCGGAATCCTCGAGTCCTACGCCTGGGAACTCACGCGCCGCGTCGCCTCGGTCCGCGATACCCCCGACTCCCCCCCGCAGGTCCGGCAAGCCCTCGCAGCCATGCTCCGCGGCGCATCACTCGCCGAGCAGATACCCCGGAACCTCCCCGACAACTCCGCAAGCCTCACCTCTGAGGCCCGCGCCTCCCTGGCCGCAGCACTCGCAACGCTCGCCCGAACCACCCCCGACGCAGACCATCGCCTCACCACGCTCAACGCCGCCCGACTCCCCACCCCCTGAACCTGCGCACTTCTCCAGACCGTCATGCGCACACCCCCACTCAAAGCCGCCCTCCTTGCAGCCCTGACGGTCGGCCTCACCCTCGCTCCACCAGCCCGCGCACACGAGACGGACCAGTACAGCCTCCCACTCAGCCCGCCCTTTGCCGACCTGGGGCCCTACCTCGACGCGGTGCACACGCTCGCGCTCGAACGGGTGGTAGCCGATCTGAACGCTGACATCGACCGCGTGCTCGCCAAGCCGCCCGGCCCTTGGCGGGAGGACCGACTCGCACGCCTCCACAACCCCGAACTCCTGGTCGACCGCGTCTACGCCCAGTTCAGCGACCCCTTCACGGAGGTGCTCGACGTAGAGCACGCCGTCCGCACCTCATGGGCGGACCGTGCCTTCCCGGGCCAACGCACCGCACACTGGTCGCTCGGCTGGATCTACTCCGCCACCCACTTTCCGCTGGACCCCAGGCGCTTCACTCTGCTCTTCCAGGCGTCCACCATCAAAGCACACGGTGTCTACTTCGGGACAGACAAACTCTCCCACTTCCACCACATGGGACGCATGTACGACGAGGCGTACCGGGCCCAGAGGCGGGCCGGCCGCACACACGAGCAGGCGGCCGCGAGCATCGTCAATCAATACGCAGACGGGTGCCTCATCGCGGAAACCACCTTCCTGGGATTCATCCCCAGCGGCATGCTCTCCAACGCAGACCTCGCCGCCAACTACGCGGGGTTCAAGTTCTACCGGAACATCACCGAGCCCGTCACCCTCCGGGGAGAGTCGCTCGAGCCGCTCGTCGTCCGCAAGGGGCCCCACTGGCGCCTCAACCAGCATGTACGGCCCGACTCCGGGTGGTTCGGCGCGTTCATCTCAGATCACTGGAACGAGGCGCTCAACCCCTGCCTGTACAGCGATGCCTACCTGACGACCCGCACCCGGGCCGTGCTCCGTTCCCGCGCCGCTTCCATCCTCCGGTTCTACACAGAGGCCGACCACCGCCCGATGGACCCCGCCTATTACGACGAGCTCGCCGTGACCCTCTCAACGCTCGACGGTGAGGACTACGGCCACCGCGGCTCGCCCCAGGAACTCATGACCCTGGGCAATACGTGCATCCCCGCCCTCCGCGAGGCCGCCCAGCCCGCCGCCGGCGCTGTTGTCGTGCCCATCGGCTGGGCCGGCGTTCGAGCCTCCCGCCCTCCGGCTGACGCAGCCCCTACGCAGGCCCGCCGGCTTCCTCCAGCCATCGCGGCAACCGCAGAGGCAGGGCCATCGACGCCAGCGCCATCACGCCCGCCGCAATCACGAGGCTCGGCACCGTGATGTTCCACGTCGCCACGTGCATCTGCCGCAGCATGCTCGCAGTGCTGCACGCCAGCATGAACCCGCAGAACGCGAACGAGAACTTGTTGAGCCCCGCCACCACCAGCGGAACAAACCCGATCGCCGCCAGCGCCAACACCCACACCCAGTTGATGTCCGGCAGGTAGTGCAGCGTTGAGAGCAACCAGAACGTCCCAAGCACCGTCGTGCAGACGCCGAAGCACAACCACGTCCGCGTGACCGCCGCCCGCAGCGAAGGCTGCCCGGCCTTTGTGAACGACGGAAGCGACGGGAGTGGCGGAGGAACAGCAGACGCGGTGGTCGCGGTTGTCATGGTGAAAGTACTGTAGGCCATACTTTAGTGTTCGCTAACTTTCTTAAATACCCTCCTTCCCGCTGCCCGACTGCGACTTTCCCCGGCCACTCGCCCGCGACGCGGTCTCAAGTCACACCCACCCATCAGAAATCTGACACCCACCATCACGGCTGACGCATCCACTCCTGGACACCGCTTTCCTGAGCACGGAGGAACGGTCCATCAGGAGTGTTCGATGAAACCCACCTGTCTCGTTTGTGCCGCCCTTCTCCTTACCTCGAACGCCATGGCCACCGTTTCCGCGTACGACGGCTTTGGCAACGGCCCCCTGAATGACCTGAATGGTTCCAACGGCGGCACCGGATGGACCGGGCCGTGGATGGACGTTTCGAGTTCTCAATTTTCCGCCGTGGGCGGCCCCGGACTCTCGTACCCGACCATGCCGACGGTTCCTGGCTCTGTGCACACCGACTACCTTGGCGACTTTGGTGCGGCGTACTACGCGAGGTCCTTCCCAGCCCCGGCGGGCCATGTGTTTCTCTCGTTCCTGCTGCGGCCCGACGCCGGCGGCTTCGGAACCAACGCGGGGGTCTCCCTCGGGGGCGGGTACAACCTCATCGGTGCTCCCCTGACACTGGGCAACTACGGGATCCGGCTTGGCCACTACTTGTTCGTCGATTCGGGCGTACCGGTCGTGGCCGGCCAGGCGGTGCTGCTCGTCACCGAAGTGGAGGTCGTTGGGGTGCAGACCACCTATCGCCTCTACATCAACCCCGCTCTCGGGCAGGGCAAGCCCGCCACGCCCAACGCCCAGTACACCGTTGGCGGGAGCACGATCCCTTCCACGCTGTACATGGTGAGCGACGGCGGCTTCACTACCGATGAACTCCGCGTCGCCACCACCTGGGAGGATGCCGCGCCGACAACGCTGGGTGCGTGCTGCGTCAGCAGCTCCCTCTGTCTTTCCCTGTCGCAGGCGAACTGCGCGCAAATAGCCGGCTCCACCTGGGGCGGTGCCAACAGCACCTGCGGCACGGGCTGTGCCGCCCCGGGCTGCGACACGGTGGACTTCAACACGGACGGGCTCTTCCCCGATACCCAGGACATTGACGACTATCTTTCCGTGTTCAGCGGCGGTGCCTGCAGCACTGGTGCGTGTGGCGACGTCGACTTCAATAACGACGGGCTCTTCCCGGACACGGCCGACATCGATTCCCTGCTCCGTGTGTTCAGCGGGGGAGCCTGCTAAGCCGTTTTCGGGTCCACCCTCGGCAGCGGCGGAGGATCGGGCGGGCGCAATTTCGCAGCTGCGCCGCCCGGCGAGCGGGCGTTGCGCTATTCTTGCCCGCCGTGACAGCGACGCGCTCCTCCATCCCGCTGCCGCAGTCGCCCCCGCGCTCCCCCGCCCACGGTGCCTATGAGAAGAAGGAGAAGTGCGGCGTCTTCGGCGTCTGGGGCCATGCTCAGAGCGCTCGCATGGCGTACATGGGGTTGTACGCTCAGCAGCACCGGGGGCAGGAGTCGGCGGGGATCGCCGTGACAAACGGAAGGGTGCTCACGGCCCACACGGGCATGGGGCTTGTGCCCGAGATTTTCCGCGGTGAGGATCTGCTGAAGCTCGACCTCGCCGGGGGACGGGGGGCGATCGCCCACAACCGGTACTCCACGGCCGGTGGCAGCCTTTCCTGCAACGCGCAGCCTCTGCTTGAGAACTACGTTGCCGGCCAGGTGGCGGTCGCGCACAACGGCAACCTCATCAACGCGGATGCCCTCCGTCGCATGTTCGAGGAGGCCGGCCACCTCTTCCACACGACCAGCGACACGGAGGTGGTCGTCCACCTGCTCGCCAGCCCCGGCCAGCAGAAGAGCAGCGACCCTGTAGCGGCCACCCTGCGTCATCTCCAGGGCGCTTATTCCCTGCTCTTCCTGTTCCCAGACCGCATCGAGGCGTGCCGGGACCCGTGGGGGTGGCGCCCGCTGGTGCTTGGGCGCACCGAAGCGGGCGAGTATGTGGTCGCGAGCGAGACCGTGGCCCTCGATGTGGTCGGCGCCCGCGTGGTGCGCGAGGTGGAGCCGGGTGAGATCGTCACGATCAACGACCAGGGCGTTTCCAGCAGGCGTTTCTCCACGCCCGCGCCACGCAGGGCTCACTGCGTGTTCGAGCACGTGTACTTCGCGAACCCGGCGAGCATCATTTTCGGGCAGAACGTGCAGGCCTCGCGTGAGCACATGGGGGAGGTGCTCGCGAAAGAAGCCCCGCCCCCACCCGGGATCGACTGCATCGTTCCCATGCCCGACAGCGGACGCAGTGCTGCCCTTGGGTACGCGCGTGCATCGGGCATCACGTACCGCGAGGCGATCGTCCCCAACCGTTACGTGGGACGCACATTCATCAAGCCGACCCAGAACGAGCGCACCATGGCGGTGCGCCTCAAGCTCAACATCATCGACGAGCTGGTGCGGGGCCGAAGGCTCGTCATCGTGGACGACTCGATCGTGCGGGGCACGACGACGCGCGCGAAGATGGACCAGCTCCGCGCCGCGGGGGCCAACGAAATCCACCTCCGCATCTCCTGCCCGCCCATACGGCACCCCTGCTACTTCGGCGTGGACTTTGCCGAGCGCAGCCAGCTCATCGCGCACCAGAAGGGCAGCGTCGAGGCGATACGCTCCTTCCTCGGGGTAGAGAGCCTGCACTACCTCTCGCTCGAGGGGCTCCTCTCCACGATGCACATGCCCGGCGAGCACTACTGCACCGCGTGTTTCAGCGGCGATTACCGCCTCGACCCCGAGCACCCGACCACCGAGGTTGTGCTCGAGCCCGGTCAGCTCCGCGTCTTCTGAGATCTCTGCGCTCCTCCCGGCTCCTTCCGGTTGCGCAGCTCGCAGCAGCCACCGAACGCATCGCAGATGGGGTGCGCCCGGCAGCGGGCGCCGCGTGCCCTGCAGGCACGCCGTCCGTGCCAGATCAGCATGTGCGATGCTTCGCACCAGGCCGACCGCGGGAACAGGTCCATGAGGCGCTGCTCCACCTTTGCCACCGTCGCGCCCGGCGGCACCAGGCAAAGGCGCTCGGCCAGCCGGTGGATGTGCGTGTCCACGACGAACCCGTCGTTGATGCCGAACGCGTTGCCCAGCACCACGTTGGCGGTCTTTCGTGCCACGCCCCTGAGCGTCAGCAGTTCCTCCATCGAGGCGGGCACCTGGCCGCCGAACTTCTCGTGCACCGCTGTCATCGCTGCGTGGACGGACTTGGCCTTGGAGCGGAAGAGCCCGATGGTGCGGATTAGCGGTTCGATTTCGGCCGGGGTGGAACGGGCGTAGTCCGCCGGCGTGGGGAATCGGGCGAACAGCGCGGGCGTGACCTTGTTGACCGACACATCCGTCGCCTGTGCCGAGAGGATTGTCGCCACCAGCAGTTCGTGCGGGCTGGTGTAGGTGAGTTCGCAGTGTGCGTCGGGGTAGTACTCGCGTAACGCGGCCAGGAGCTTCAGTGCACGGCGTTTCTGCGCGGGCGTCGGCTTGGAGATTCCGCTCACTCCGCATCCCTCCGGCAGCAGCACACGGGACTGCCGGCCCCCAGCAGCAGGGCGACAAGCGTGCACGCCGCCGTTGCAGCCAAGACCCGGCTGGACGTGGGGTGGTCGTTCTTGAAGGCGTTCTCGTGCACGCGGGCCTGCTCGACTTCACCGGCCTCTGACAACCGCCAGTGTTCGTGCAGGTGCGCGGTCATGCGGGGCACCAGGACTGCGAGGTAGTACGTCACCAGCAGCAGCGCACAGATAAGTGCCGCGGCCCTTGCTTTGCCCGCGAGCGCCCCGTGGAAGCCCCGGGCCCTCGCCAGCACGACCGCCGTCACCAGCGTGACGGCCGCGCAGCCCAGCTGGACCTTGTCCGATACGGCGAATACGCGTGACGCGACGTTGCCCGCCAGCAGCAGCCAGTGCCCTTCGTCAGGCACCGCCGCGTACCTGGGCACGTGCGGGGTGAGTTGCTTCACCGTCGGGAAGATGACAGCGGCAGCCCCCGCCGTCATGGCGATCGCGCCGGTCCAGACGCCCAGCGCGCACACATGCAGGGCGTGGGCGGTGCGTTGCAGAACCCCGTTGCCTGGAGTAGCCATGGGGCATGGTAAGGGCGGGATGCGGCGATACGCTTGCATGTGCACGCGCAACAGCAGGCGAGCATCTCGCTGAGCGGGCTGACCCCGGGCGGTTCGCCCCCGTGGGGGGTTGCCGCGCGCGACACGCTCGAGTGGGCCGTCGCCATCGGGTACCGCTGGGTGCAGGTGGACGTCACGCGGCCGGGGCTCCGCCCCCGAGAACTGGACCAGTCGGCGCGTCGCGAGGTGCACTCCCTGCTGCGGAGGCGCGGCACAGGCATTTCTGGCCTGGACCTGTTCATCCCGCCCCAGCACTTCGTGGACCCGGCCCGGGTGGACCGGGCGGCGGCGGCCGTCCGCGAGTCCCTTGAGCTGGCTGCTGCGTGGGGCATGGGTTCGCGCATGAGCGTCTCCGTGTCGCTTCCAGCGGGCGTCAACCCCGGCATGATTGGCGAGCTCTGCGCACTCGCGGACCGCCTGGGCGCAGTCCTTTCCGACGCCTCCTGGCCCACGTGCTCAGTGCCGGTCATCGGGCTGTCACTGGACCCCGCCGCCGTTTTGGCGCAAGGGGGGGAGGTGCTGCGGGCCGCCGCGGGAGGGCCTGTCCCCGCTTCTGCGCGGTTGTCCGACCTGTCGAGCGCCGGGCGTGTGGAAGCTGGCGCGGGCCGGCTCGACGTTACCGCGTACCGCGTCGCCCTCTCTGTCCGCGGGTATGACGCCCCGCTGGTCGTGGACCTGCGTGGGCTGCGTGATCAGGCCGGGGCCGCGGCTCGGCTCCTGGGCCTGGTGCAGGCCCCGCCCGGATAGCCGCCCGCTCTGCGGGGGTTGGACCGGCGCCGGCCGGTTCAGGTGGCCGCGTTCGTGTACACCTTCTGCACGTCGTCGAGTTCCTCCAGTGCTTCCACGAGGTCCTCGACCGACTGCGCCTGAGCTCCTGCGATCTCGACCGTGTCCTGCGGGATCATCGCGAGGCTGGCCTCTTCGATGGGGAAGCCCGCCTTCTCCAGTGCCGCCTTGACCCGGTTGAACGAGGGCACGTCCGTCAGCACCGTCCAGCCCCCATCCTCGTCCTCCTCGGGGAGCGGGTCGGGGCTCACCACATCGTCCGCTCCGGCATCCAGTGCTGCCTCCAGAATCCGGTCGTCGGACAGGTTCTTCCCCACGATGCCGATCTGGCCCCGGAACTGGAACATGTGGGCCACACAACCGGACGCACCCACCCGCCCTTCGTAAGACTCGAATGTCTCGCGGACCAGCGCGATGGTGCGGGTGCGGTTGTCGGTGAGCGCATCCACCACCACCGCGATGCCGCCGGGCGCGTACCCCTCGTAACGCACGTTCTCAAACTGGCTCGTGTCCCCCAGGCCGGCCCCCTTCTGGATGGCACGCTCGACGGTGTCCCGGGGCATGTTGGCGTACCGGGCCTCGTCCATCGCGTACCGCAGCGACAGGTTCGAGTCCGGGTCAGGCCCACCGTTCTTCGCGGCGACCATCAGCGCCTTGCTGATCTTGGTCCACACGCGGCCACGCCGCTTGTCGACGACGGCCTTGCGGTGCTTGACTTTGCTCCACTTGTTGTGCTTTGCCACGGATGGTCCTGCGGGGTGCTGGTGGGAACGTGCTCAGGGCGACTCCACTCCGCCCTGGGGTGGCGATTGTTCGCTGCCCGCCAGCGGCGGCACGGGTCGAGGAGAAAATGTGGGCGGGATGCCCACGGGGGCGATCAGGGGCTCCTTGCCGGCGTCGGCGTCGGCCACCTTCTGCTGGAGCCGGTCGAGGTCTTCGTGGCTCGCCTTCAGGCGGGGATCGCCGGCGGAAAGCCCGAAAGCGACGGCCTCCTTGATCGAGTACTGGAGCTGGGTGACGGCGTTGCCCCACTGCGCCCTGGCTTCCTGACGCGCATTCCCGTTGTTCCATCGCCAGAGGGCGTCCCCCAGATGCTCGATGACTTCGGCGTTCGACTCCCCGCCTTCCATCTTCACCGCCCGCGTCAGCAGGGTCACGGCGCCCATGCCCTGGCACACGTCGCCCACGCGGGCCTGGTCGTCCTCCAGCAGGCCCTGCTTGTACCGGAGCCAGCCGAGGCTGTCCGTCACGCTGGCGTGGTCGGACAGCTGGGAGTACGCCTGCTCGATCAGCCTTGCTGCCTCCTGGATGTCGCCGCCGCGTTCCAGGATGGCGTAGCCGAAGTCGTTGCTGACCCAGGGGTGGGCCGGGCGGTACTTGAGCGCGAGCCGGTGCGCGCCCGCTGCGCTCACGTCCCGCGACGACACCGTCGCCTCGTCCGCAAAGATGCGCGCGATCTCGCTCTTGTATTCGTCCAGGGTCGTCGGCTGGAGCATGTTCTCAGCGCCCCGGCTCTTGGACTCGTACTCCTCCTCGAACGCCTGCAGCATGAGCGCGCCCTTGTTGACACCGGTCACACGGTCGAGGAACCAGGACAGGTCGTCCACGTCGCCGACGTAGACCGCGATCAGCAGCCACTCGACGAAGCGTCGTCGTTCCGTGTCCGGTGCACGCAGGGCCAGCGTGGCGAGCAGGTGCAGCGCCTCCGACGGGTCCTTTGCCCCGACCCTCGCGCCGAACAGGACCTTGCGGGCCTCGGCCTCGGCCAGCTCGCCCAGTTCCGGCTTCTCGCTCCTGAGGGCGTCGATGGCGCTCACGATCGCGTCGGTATTCCCCGGCTTGCCCGCCGCGAGCAGGCGGACCCCGGCGATCGCCGTGGAAGTGGCGGCCTCACCCGAGAGGGCGCGCCGGACCGGCGTCACGCACGCGAGGAGGGCGTCGATGGCCTCCGCGGGCTGCTGTTCAACACTCCCGGGCGGGATGGACGCGAGGAGTTGCCCGATCCGGGCCGCGTTCTCCGCTCGCAGCGGGGTGCCACCACGCTTCACGGCTTCGGCCAGGTCCCCGGCGGCCTCTTCCACGCGCTTGGCCTTCAGCAGGGCGGCGGCGCGTTCCAGCCGCGTGTCGAACGTGCCGGGCGAATGCCTGAGTCGCTCCAGCGCCATCTCGTCCGCGTCACCGGGCCTGCCGAGGCCGTCGCGGAGCACGAACTCTCGCTGACGCAGGAGCGCGGGCGCCGGCCACGCCGCCGTGCGGGCCGCCAGCCTCTCGTCTGCTTCGCCGGCCTTCCCGTTGGCGACCAGCAGGCGCGTCAGGGCCAGCAGCAACGCGGGTGACTGGGGGCGCGCGTCAAGCCGTTCACGCAACCACCGCTCTCCCTGATCCGCGAGCTGCGGGTCGCCGCGCGCGGACCGCTCCCACGCTTCAACCAGCGCGGCGAGCGCCGCGGGCGGCTGCCCCCGGCCGTCCACCAGCGCGAGCAGCTGCGGTTGTGCCTGGCGCGAAAGCCCCTTCTGCACCAGGTCGAGCGCCACGAGCCGGCGGACCAGCGCTGACCCGGGCTGGGCCTGGCGGAGCGACCGGAGCGTGTCGGTGAAGCTCGAGGAATCCGGCGCCCCGCCACCGGGGCTGTACAGGGCCAGCAGGAGCTCGTAGGTCTCCTCGCTCCGGTCGTCCAGGTGCTGCGCTTCCTTCAGGAGCTCGTCGGCCAGCGATCCACGCTGCGTGGCGGCGGCGATCACCGCCGCCGCGCGCCGGGTCTCGAGGGCCACGACGTCGGGAGGCCCGGCCAGGCACCGCAGGACCATGTGGATCGCCTCGGGCTCCGCGAGGTCATCGGCGCTTCGGACGGCACGCCCAAGGACGGAGGCGTCGCCGGCCGTCTGTGTCAGGTCGAACGCGAGCGCCGCGGCGTCGTCGGCGCGCCCCAGGTCCGAGAGGGCCATGGCCTTCATCGCCCGCCAGCCCCTCTGCAGGGCCGGGTCCTGCGGCTCCTGCGCGAGCACGGCGAGAGCGTCCTCCGGCCGGCCTGCGCGGCGCAGCATGCCCGAGGCCACGAGCCGGTCGGTCGGCGCCTTCGCCGACCGAAGCGCGGCGAGGTTCTCGTCCACCCATCGCCCGTGCTCCACGAGCGCTTCTGCGCACGCGTCGGCGGACAGGACGTCCTGGGCCACGACGCCCCGCACGAAGTCCTGGGAGGCGGCGGCGGTGTCCGTCAGGTCGAGCGCGTCACCCAGGAGGAGCGCGTCGGGCCCCTGCTGGAGGATGCTCGAACGCAGGACGTCCAGGGCACGAACCCGTGCGGACGGCTCTGGGAGGGAAGCCTGGCACGCAGCGGCAAGCCGGGACATCGCGAGGCGGGTGGAGAGCGTGGAGCCCTCGATCTGGGCGGACCGCTCGCTGATGGCGCGGGCGAGCACGTCGGCGATGCCCGCGGGCGGCTGCGCCAGGTAGCGTGCGAGCTGCGCGTGGCGTTCATCCAGGGCACCGTGGCGTGCCTCGATGTCCTTCAGCAGTTCCAGTGCGGCCTCCGCCGGCCGCCCGGCCAGCGCGAGGGACTGGACCGTACGGGAAAGGGCGCCCGCCGGGTCGACGCTGCTCGTCTGCGCGCTGAACCGGTAGGCGGCGATGGCCCCGTCCGCGTCTCCCAGCAGCATCCGCTGGTCGCCCTCGATGGTGCGCAGCTCCCCCCGTCGCCGGAATACTTCGGCGGTGTCGGCGAGCGACGGGGAGCGGGGGAGTGTGTCGGGCGCGATCGTGAGGGCCCGTGACAGGGCCTCCGCGCTGGCAGCGGCGTACCCCTGCTGCGCGAGCACTTCACCCAGGTCGGCGCCGACGATCAGCTCCAACGCGGGGTCGGTGCGGAGTTCGTCACCGCCCCACGCGGAAGCGAGCAGCGGCAACGCCTCCTCCCGCCTGCCTGCACGCAGCGCATCGCGTGCGATGAGCCACATGGACCGTGGTGCACGCTGCCCGGCTTCGAACGCGCGCCGCAGGGTGGCCATCCCCGTCGCGCGACGCCCGGTGCGGAGCTGCGCATCGGCCAAGGCCGCGAGCAGTTCGGGGTTGCCCGGGGACAGCCGCAGCGCAGCCTCCAGGTCTCGAAGGCCCGCCGCAACCTCGCCCGCGAGGAGGGCCGACCTGCCGGACGCGTAGAGCTTCACGGACTGCACGTGCGCATCCTCGTCGGCGGCGTCTTCCCAGGGCTGGGGCGCGGGGAGCGTCGCCCCCAGCTTCGCGACCGCGTCCGCCAGCGGCATCGAGGCGTTGCTGCCCGGGGCCCGCTCCGCGTCCGCGAGCGGCGCCGGGGGCGCGTCCGCGAGGCCCGGGATCGGCGCCAGCGCGCGAGAGCCGGCGTCGGGAGTTGACCGCTGCCTGGCCGCGAGGCGTTCCAGGACGGCGGTCGCGGCTTCCGCCTGGACGACCTGGCCGCGAGCCGCGGGTGGATGGGTTGTCGATGGGGTCCCTGCGCACGAAGCCAGCAGGGCGCACGTGAGGACCGCCGCCCCCGCACGGCGCATCCCGGTGCTCCATGCAGGCGCAACACCGGGGTCGTCACACACGCGGCGCTTTGTCACTGCTTGGCCCCCTTCGCCTTGCGGGCGGGTTTCCGCCTGCGTCCGGCCTCGTCAACGCCCGGTCCCTCCTGCGCCGGCTTGGCCACCGCCTTGGCAGGCCGGGCCCGCTTCGTGCCCTCGGCACGCTCGTCGGACCACTGCTGGAGCAGCAGGTACGTGGCCAGGGCTTCCTCGGCGCGCGTCTGCTGCGCGATGAACCGCGACGCTTCCGCCGCCGGCATGTCCTCGGGCACGATCCGTTCCCGCGCCAGGTTGTCCCGCATCCGGCTGTCGACCGGGCAGGCGGCGGCGTCCAGGCTGACGATGCAGACCCGCTGGGCGACAAAAAGCGGCAGGCCGTCCAGAGACTCGAGGAACGCCGCGGCGTCCCTGCGCGGCATCGACCGCAGGGCGGCGAGGCTCAGCACGTGCTGGCGCGTGAAGATGTCGTGGAGCGCGTGCCTGAGGCGCAGCGCCCGCTCGCGGGCCAGCGGGTACCGCTCTCCGAGGCACTGGACGGTGTCGTCCGCCATGCAGACGCGCAGCTCGTTGGCGTCGGCGAAGTGTTCCCGCAGGCGTTTGACGGCCTGCCGGGCCTGGGGCGTGGTCGCTTCCCAGAGCATCATGGAGAAGATGAGCTGGTGCAGCAGGTCGTCGAACCCGTCCGGGGAGTCCGCGCTCAGGTCGGGGGGCACCAGAGGCTGATCGCCCGCGGCCGTGCGCAGTTTCTTGAGGAGGGCAGCGAGTTTCTTCTGATCGCCTGCTGTCAAGGTGAGCCTCGTGCGTGGTGATGGGTGGTCGACGGGAAGGAATCTTTGGCGCGGTCTCCCGGGCCGGGGAACTTACCGGCCCCGCGCCTGCCCCCCCTCATCGCCGCGTCCCTCGTGCGGTTCTGCGGGGTGGGACCAGGTGCCGCGCGCCTGCCCCTCTGAGTCGGTCTGCTCTTTCGCCCGGTCCAGGGCCTCCAGCACGCTCGCCTGCCGCTTGAGGCTGCGGTCCAGCCGGAAGTGGAGCTCCGGCATCTGGCGGGTGCGCACCAGTTCCCCCACTTCCCGCCGGATGTGCCGGGCGGCCGCCGTCAGGCCGTGCATGGTGAGCTCGGACCGTTCTTCGGGGAGTATGGACACGTCCACGAAGGCCGTGGTGTGATCGGGCGTCACCCGCACCCCGGTGACGGTGATGAGCCCGCTGATGCGGGGGTCGTTGAACCCGCGGGAGATAACCTCGCGGATAGCCCGGTCGATGGAGGATTCGAGGTGTTCGTGCTTGTGGGACATAGGGGTCGGGGGTTCGTGCGTGGGGAACGTGGTTGCGGGTCGGGCGTGCGAAGGGGCATCAGGGGTCGGCCCGGCGCAGCTCTTCCAGACCCCGTGCGAGCAGGTCATCGGTGACGTCGCCGGGCAGCGACGGGTCCGTTTCTTCCGGCGGTTCCTCCAGCTGGTCCGGGTGGACCAGCAGGCGGCGGGCTGCGCCCAGCTCCGCGTCGGGGGCCGCCCATTCCCGCACCCTCGCGGTGATGCGGTCCAAGGACTGGGCGAGGTGGCGCGCGTCGCTGCCGATGATCACCAGTGCCATGCGTGCGAGGTTCAGCGTGTCCTGGTGTGCCACCTCGGCGACGGCGGCGAGGTGCTCCCGGTGCAGGCGTGCCTTGAGCGACGACACGACGCGCCGTTTGTCCTTGAGGGACCGGGCGTCGTGCACGTGGAGGTCGAACTGAAGCACCGCCAGCACCATGCCGCCGACTCCCGGGCCTCGCGGGCGCACGGCGGGACGCCCGATCGGCGCCCCGCCCGTTGCCGGCGATTACAGCGTTCTCTTGACCTCCACCTTCTTGTAGCACTCCAGCACGTCGCCCTCCTTGATGTCGTCGTAGCCGTCGATCTTCATGCCGCACTCGAGGCCGGCGCGGACCTCCTTGGCGTCGTCCTTGAGGCGCTTGAGCTGGCTGAGCTTGCGGTCGTGCTCGATGACCACGCCGTTGCGGGTGACACGGATGAGGGCGTCGCGGGCGACGGTGCCGTCCGTGACGTAGCAGCCGGCCACGTTGCCCACCTTGCTGACCTTGAACACGGCGCGGACGTCGGCATGGCCCAGGACTTCCTCGCGCACCTCGGGGGCCAGGAGGCCCTCGGCGGCCTTGCGCAGGTCGTCGGTGATGTCGTAGATCACCTGGTAGGTGCGGATCTCGATGCCCTTCTGCTCCGCGAGCTGGCGGGCCTTGCCGGAGGGGATCACGTTGAAGCCGATGACGATCGCCTTGCTGGCGTCCGCGAGCCCGATATCCGCCTCGGTGATGCCGCCCACCGCCGCGTGGAGCACGCGGACCTTGACCTCGTCGGTCTTGATCTTCTCGCACTCCATCTTGAGCACGTCGACGGTGCCCTGCTGGTCGGTCTTGAGGACGATCTTGATCTCCTTGACCTCCTGCTCCTGGCCCTGGGTCTGCTGCATCTGGCTGAAGAGCGAGTCGAGGGTGAGCTTGGGCTGGGCCAGGGCGGTGTGCCGCTCGCGCTGGCGGCGCTGCTCGGCGGCCTCCTCGGCCTTCCGCAGCGAGTCGGTGACGTAGAACTTGTCGCCGGCGTCGCACACCATGTCGATGCCCGAGATCTGGACGGGCATGGGCGGGTACGCCTCCTTGATGCGTTTGCCCTTGTCGTCCGTGATGTCGCGGACGCGCCCGAACGCACGCCCCATGACGACGAAGTCGCCGACCGCGAGCCTGCCCTGCTGGATGAGCACGTTCGCCACGGCGCCGCGTCCCTCCTCCACCTTGGCCTCGATGACCGTGCCCTGCGCGGGGCCGGAGAAGTCGGCCTTGAGCTCCAGCACGCTCGCCTGGAGGTCCAGGATCTGCAGGAGTTCGGGGATGCCCTTGCCGTTGAGCGCGGACACCTTCACGCACTCCACGCTCCCGCCCCAGTCCACCACGTTGAGGTCCGCGGCGGCCAGCTGGCCGAGCGTCTTCTGGATCTGCTGCTCGGTGGCGTCGGGGCGGTCGATCTTGTTGAGGGCCACCACGATCGGCACCTTGGCGGCCTTGGCGTGGTTGATGCTCTCGATGGTCTGGGGCATCACGCCCTCGGGGGCGGACACCACCAGCACCACGACGTCGGTCAGCTTCGCGCCGCGGGCGCGCATGCCGGTGAACGCCTCGTGGCCGGGCGTGTCCAGGAACACGACCTGCTTCTTCTGGCCCTCCACCTCGATCTCGCTCACGAACGCGCTGGTCTTCTGCGTGATGCCGCCGGCCTCGCCCGCCGCCACGTTCGCGTTGCGGATCTTGTCCAGGAGGCTGGTCTTGCCATGGTCCACGTGGCCCAGGATGGTGACCACCGGGCCGCGCGAACGCAGGTCCTTGGCGTCGCGGTTGACAAAGGTATCGGACACGGTCTCCTCGGCGGTGCGTGCCTCGGTCACCTCGAGCTCGATGTCAAAGTCCATCATCAGCTCGATCGCCTTGGCGGGCTCGATCGCCGAGTTGATCGTCGCCATCACGCCCTGCAGGAAGAGCTTCTTGACAATGTCGGCGCCCTTGACGCCGGTCACCGCCGACAGCTCCTTGATGGTGAACGGGGCCGCGATGCGGACCCTGCCCTCGGGCTCCGCCGGCGACGCGCCGGACTGCCCGGCCCGGGCAAGCTCCTGCTTGCGCTTCTTGAGCCCGAGGCCGCCAGCGCGGGCCAGGCGGGCTTCCCGCTCGATCAGGTCCTGCTCGCTGAAGATGCCCTGCGTGGAACCCGTCCAGTCGCCGTCGCTCCGCCCGCGCCGACGCTCGGGAACGCCCAGGCCGCTCGAACGCTTGACGCCGGCGCCACCACTCTCCTTGCGGCGGGGCGAACGACCGCGGTCGTCTTCGGACGAACCGGCGCCTCCGCCCATGCGTGGGCCACCCGGGCCGGAACTCGGACCGCGCGGGCCGCGCGGACGGGGAGCCTCTACCTGCTCAGGGGCCTCCACACGGACCACCTTGGGGCCCGAGAGCTTGACCGGTGTTGCCACCTGCAGGCGAGGGCCCGCCGGTGCAACTACATTCGGGCGCGTCGGCACGTTCATCGGCGCGGGGGTGATCCGCGACGGCGGGGGCTGCGCAGGGCGCGAGGGTGGCCCGCTCGCCGGACGCGACGGGGGAGGGGAACCTTCGCCAGGCCGGTGCGGCGGCGGCGTCGAAACACGCTCGGACGGTGCGGTCGGCGCCTGGGCCGCGTGCCGGTGGTCCGTCGGCGGTGCCGAGGGACGCGCGGGCGGCGGAGGTGCTGTCGGCGCTGGGGCGGGGGTCGGCGCTGGTGCCGGAGCCACCGCGGGGATCGACTTGGCCTTGGCCACGGGTTCGGGCTCGGCGACCAGCGGCTTGGCCACGGCCTTGGTGGGGGGCTCGGGCGCGAGCTTCACCTCCACTGGGGCAGCCACGGGCGCTGGTGCTGCGGACTCGGCCGCCGCGGGTTCCTCCGCGATGGCATCATCCTTCTTTGTCTTGGCCTTGGCGCGGCTGGGGCGCTTGGTGGCTTTGGCCTTCTCCAGATCCACCTTCTCGCCGGTCTCGACGGCGGTGTGGGGGATGGAGGCGTCCGTGGAGAACCACTCCTTGATGGTCATCGCCAAGCCCACCGGGATGGTGGACTGGTAGTTCATCGCGTCGGCGCCGGGGATGCTCTCCGCGACCAGCTTGGCGACAATGGCCTTGCTGTCGACGCCGAGTTCTTTGGCGACCTGGAAGATCTTGATTTTGGAGGACGCTGCCGTAGCCAAGCCGGAAACCTCGTTCTAATGCCCGCAAGGGCCCTTCACCGAACCACCGCACACCGCGAGGGGCCGCACACCGGCCCGACGCGGACCAAACCTGCCTATTGCTGCTGACCCAGGATGTCCGCCGCCCGCTGATCGGACGCTGCGTCGGGCGCCGGGGCCGCCGCACCACCGCCGCCACCCCCCAGAATCGCGTCGGCCGCCGCTTCGCCCGCCACGACTTCGCTGCTCGCGGCCGCCTCGCGAGCCAGGCGTTCCTTCTCTTCCTTGTCCTTCTGCTGCTGGATGGCGACTTCCTTGGCCTTGACCGAGCAGGTCTCCACGACCTTCTCCGCCAGTTCCTGGGCGATCTCGAGCTCCGTCGTGAGCACCTCCGTGCCCACCTCCTCCACATCGAACACGCTGACCATGCCCAGGGCCGCCAGCTTGTCCGCCATCGCCTCGGTAATGCCCTCGACGGACTGGATCGTCTGGTACATGGTCTCCATGCCCTTGGTGAACTCCTCGGGCGTGAGGATGTCCACGTCCCAGCCGGTCAGGCGGGCCGCCAGACGCACGTTCTGGCCGCGCTTGCCGATGGCCAGGGAGAGCTGGTCGTCGCGCACGACCACGGTCGCACGCCCCAGCTCGAAGCACAGGGAAACCTCCTGCACCTCCGCCGGCTTGAGCGCGTTGCTGATGAGGATCTGGCTCGACTCGTTCCAGCGGACGATGTCGATCTTCTCTCCGTTGAGCTCGTCCACGATGTTCTTGATGCGGCTGCCCCGCACACCGACGCACGCGCCCACCGCGTCCACCTTGCTGTCGATGCTCACCACCGCCATCTTCGTGCGGTAGCCGGCCTCGCGCGCCATCGCCTTGATCTCGATCACCTTCTCCGCCACCTCCGGCACTTCCACCTCGAACAGCTTCTTGATGAAGTCCGGGTGGCCGCGGCTGAGCACGATCTTCACCTGGCTGCCGGCATCCCGCACGTCCAGCACCATGCAACGCACCCGGTCACCCGCCGCGAACTGCTCGCCGGGGATCTGCTCGCTCCGGGGCATGAAGCACTCGGCCCGGTCCACGGTCACCACCAGGCTGCCGCCCTCGTACCGCTGGGCCACACCGGTCACGATTTCGCCGATGCGCTTGGAGAACTCGTCGAGGATGCTGCTCCGCTCATCGTCGCGGAACTTCTGGATCATCACCTGCTTGAAGGTCTGGGCGGCAATGCGACCGAACGTCTCCGGGGGCATCTCCAGTCGCTCGCCGTGCCGGAACAGCTCGAACTGCCCGCTCATGGGGTCGAGCTTGCAGGCGAACTCCTCGGTGTCGAGGGTGTTGTAGAACTTGCGGGCCGCCGACACCATGGCCAGTTCCAGGTCGCGCACCAGGAGCGAGCGATCGATGTTGCGGTCGCGGGCGATGGAGTCCAGGATGCGGAGCATTTCGGGCGCGTTCATGTCAGTCCTTTCCGACGGGTTGTCAAGATGTCTGGATGTCCTGAGCAGACGGCCCTCCGTGGCTGGCCGTCCCAATGTGCAAAAACAACAAGGCCACGAGCCTTGTGCGACGCTCGTGGCCCCAGCCACACCCTCTGGCGGCTCCCGTTGCGGGGGAGACCGCCCGGCATGTCGGTTACGCCCTGGGAAGCCCTCCTTTGCGGGGATGGGCCGGGCGTCGCCGGCAGGCCAGCGGACAACGACGGACGCCGATGGCGTCGGGCGATGTCGTCCGCTTAGCGAGCATGGGTATGGGCCACGTTCGTCACGAATGTCACTCCAGACTCCCAGCAACGGACCCGGGAGTCAACCACGGAAATATAGGCAGTTTGAAAGCCGGACGCCGGGCACCGGATTACCCGCCGCCCCTCCCCCCTGCGCCGCTCCCCTGCTCTACCCTGACCGGTCGGCCCTGTAGCTCAGTTGGATAGAGCACCGTGCTTCGAACGCGGGGGTCGCAGGTTCGAGTCCTGCCGGGGTCGCTTGGGGGGTGGTTTTTCGCGTGTGTGGGGCGTGGTGAAGGGGTTGTTCATCGCCGTTTATCCTTCCTGCCATCTGCTTCAGGGATGTTGGCGGGGAGGGCATCATGCAGGAAGAGCTGCTCCAGAAGTTGGACGCGGTGGTGCGGTCGCCGATTTTGCTGGTCGCATGTGACTTGGGCCGACCCGCGCGGAGTGCGGTGGAGGCTCTTGATCGGTTGCCGTGGACGGCGGGCGCGGTGATTGAGGCATCCGGGGAGGGGGAGAAGTCGGCGGCGCTGATGCGTGCGAGGCACGCTGTGGGTGCCACGGCGGTGCTGCTTGTGGGTGTGGAGGCGGGCGCGGATGAGTTGGCGAAGTCGCTGCTTTCGGAGGATGTGTTCATCCGGGTGGGGAGTGAGGCGGCGGGGCTGCGGGTTGCGGATGAGCGGGAGGCGGTCGCGCTGCTCGAGCGCGCTGCTGCAGGGCGTGCCGCGTGGGTAGGGTCGAGACAGATGGACAACCTGAACGCCTGCGCGGTGCTGTCTGACCAGCGCACGCTTGCGGTGGTTTCCGAGGGGGCGAGGGTTTCCTGGTTGTGCCTGCCTCGGTTGGACGCTTCGGCCGTGTTCGCGGAACTGGTGGGTGGGCCAGGGACGGGGTGCTTTGAGATCGTGGCGGAGGGGGTCGCTTCCCGGCCGAGGGCCGGGTATGACGAGGACACGTTTGTGTTTGTCACAGAGTGGCCCGGGCTGCGAGTGGTGGATTACCTGGATGCGTCTGCGGGCCGGGCTTATCAGAAGGCCGGGCGGGCGGACCTGTTGCGTGTGATCGAGGGCACGCGTCCGGCCCGCGTCCGTTTCGCGCCGCGCCTGGACTTTGGGCGCATCGCCACCGAGATCGCGGTGCGGGAGGGGGGGCTTGAGGTCAAAGGCTCGCATGATCCGATCGTGCTGCGCTCTCCGGGTGTGCGATGGGAGTTGGTGCAGGATGGGGTGCACCACACGGCGGAGGCGGTTGTGGATCCGGGTGCCGGGCCTGTCGTGCTGGAGTTGCGGTACGGGACTGCGAACCTGGGGCCGCCGGCGGAGGTGGAGCAGGACCGCCGTGAACAAAACCGTCGGTTCTGGAGCGGTTGGGCGCGTTCGCTGCGTTTGCCGTCGCGCCGCCCCGATCTGGTCAAGCGGAGCGCGCTGGTGATCAAGGCGCTGTGCTACGGGCCCACGGGGGCCATCGCGGCCGCGGCGACAACCAGCCTGCCGGAGCAGGTCGGGGGCGTGCGCAACTGGGATTACCGGTTCTGCTGGCCGCGGGATGCGGCAAAGTCGGCGGCGGCTCTGGTACGGCTGGGGAACACGGGGCACGCTCTGAGGTTCCTGGACTGGATGCTGGGCGTGCTGGACCAGATCGAAGCGCCCGAGCGGCTGCGCCCGATCTACACGCTTTCCGGCGGCATGCTGCCCGCCGAGGCCGAGCTGACGCATCTGGCGGGGTACGCGCAGAGCCGGCCGGTGCGGGTGGGCAACGCGGCGGCGAACCAGGTGCAGCTGGACGTCTTCGGGCCGATCGTGCACCTGGTGGCGATGCTCGCGGAGCGGGGCGCACCGATTGCGCCGGACCACTGGCGTCTGGTGCGGGCGATGGTGCAGGCGGTGGAGAAGCGTTGGCAGGAGCCGGACCACGGCATCTGGGAGATGCGCATGGAGCGGCGTCATCATGTGCACTCGAAGGTGATGTGCTGGCACACGGTGGACCGCGCGCTGGTGGTGGAGCGGGCCGTGCTGGACACGAGCAATCCTGGATGGCTTGCGCTGCGGGACCAGATCCGTGAGGATGTGCTGGGGCATGGGTGGAGCGGGACGCTGGGGGCGTTTGGCGGGGCGTACGGGCACGACTATGCGGACGCGGCTGTGCTTCGGATGGGGCTGACGGGGTTTCTTGCGAAGGACGATCCGCGGTGGGCGAGAACGGTGGATGTCGTCGCGGCGCAGCTGCGGGAAGGGCCAACGGTGCGGCGGTACCGCATCGACGACGGGCTGCCGGGCGGCGAGGGGGGCATGCACATCTGCACGGGGTGGCTCGTTGAGTCCCTGGCGTCGCTGGGCAGGCTGCGGGAGGCGGAAGCGTTGTTTGATGCGTTCGCGGCGCTGGTGAATGAAGCGGGGATCATGACAGAGCAGCATGACTCTCGGCATGCGTTGCCGGTCGGCAACCTGGCGCAGGCGTATTCGCACCTTGCGCTCATTGATGCGGCCTTTGCCCTTGAACAGGCGTCGGGAGCGCGTGCCTGAGCAATCGGTTCTTCCCACTGATCGCAGAGGCCGAACGTGCTGGTCCGGACCGTGCAGCGGGCACAAGAATTGGCCCCGACTGGAGCACCCGCCCTTGCACACAGCCTTTCAGCAACCTGCGTCGCGTGCGAGCGCTGGGCTCATCCCGTTCCTTTCCCAGGATTCCAAGGCTGCGCACCTGGTGCGGGCGGCGCTGGTGGGGGTGATGGCCGGCCTGATCGCGGTGGCGTTCAAGTGGGCGCTCGTCGGGTCGGAACGGCTCCGCTTGCTGGTGCTGACGGAACTGCACAGGTTGCCCCATGCAGATGCGTGGGGCTGGGCGGCGCTGGGGGTGCTGGGCATCGTGTGCACGGTGGTGGTGACGTGGGCCGTTGAGCGGTTCGCGCCGCACGCCGCGGGGAGCGGGATCCCGCACCTGAAGGGCGTGCTGCTGCACGTGAGGGAGATGCGGTGGCGGGCGCTGCTGCCGGTGAAGTTCGTGGGCGGGGTTCTGGGGATCGGGGCCGGGCTGTCGTTGGGGCGTGAGGGCCCGACGGTGCAGATGGGGGCCGGTTGCGGGCAGGCGCTGGCCGATGTGCTCCGGGTGCCGTCGCGCGGGGTGCCGCAGCTGCTGTCCTGCGGGGCGGGGGCGGGTATCGCGGCGGCGTTCAACGCGCCGCTTGCCGGATTCCTGTTCGTGATCGAGGAGCTGCATCGGGAGTTGTCGGCGCGGACATTTGCGGGTGCGCTGGTCGCGGCGCTTTCGGCGGACATTGTGGCGAGGGCGCTGGCGGGTGATCTGCCGTCGTTTGCAGTCAGCGGGCTTCCGGCGTTGCCGCTGTCGCTTCTCCCGGTGGCCGCCGCGATCGGCATCACGGGGGGCCTTGTGGGGGTGGTGTTCAACCGGTCGATCATCACGACGCGGCGGCATGTGCTGAGGTCCGGGGCTGCCCGCCGGAGGATGATCGCCGGGGCCTGCGGGGCCGCGTGCGGGCTGGCGGCGTGGTGGATGCCCGAGGCGGTGGGCGCGGGCCACCTGACGGCGGAGCGGCTGCTGACGGGGCACCTTGCGTTCGGAGTGGGGGCGTTGCTGCTGCTCCTGTGCGTGAAGTTCGTGCTGACGTGCGCATCGCACGCCACGGGTGCGCCGGGGGGCATTTTCGCGCCGATGCTGCTGATGGGCGCGGTTGCGGGCTCGGTCGCGGGTGAGGTGATTGCGCTGGCCAGCCCCGGGCTGCGGCCGGTCATCCCCTCGCTGGCGGTGCTGGGCATGGCGGCGGTGTTCGTGGGCTCGGTGCGTGCGCCGCTCACGGCGATCGTGCTGGCGGTGGAGATGACGGGGAATTACCATCTGCTCCTGGCGCTGGGGGTGACGTGCCTGCTGTCGGACCTGGCGGCGGGGGTGCTGCGTGACGAGCCGATTTACGAGGCGCTCCTGAAGCTGGACCTGCAGGTCCGGCCGGCGGGCGTGGCTGAGCAGCGCGGGGCTGTGGCCCCGCGGACGGTGTACGTGGGCGTGCAGCGCAGCGCGGCGCTGGCCGGTCGCTCCATCCGGGAGAGCGGTGTGCCGGCGGGTTGCCTGATCGTGGGTGTGGAGCGGGCGGGGCGCGAGGTGCATCCCGAGGCGGACCTGGTCCTGGCGCCGGGCGACCACCTGACCGTGCTCATCCCCGAGGACGAGGCGGAGAAGGCGATGCTCGTGGCGCACATGGCGACGGGTCTGTGAACGGCGGCCTGCGGGCGGTGCAGGGGCGCGGCGCTTGATTGTGGATACTCGTGTCCTATACTGGATCTGGTCCCGCCTCGCGGCGGTTCCCGCATGGCGAGGCCCGACTTTGAAAGGGTCCATCCATGCCAACAACGCCACTTCCGGTGAATTCCCCCACGCCGTCCGCTCTGCCCACGGCGTTTCCTGTGGCTGCGTCCACGACGGTCCGGCGGGGGCACACGCTGCTTGATCATCCGTTCCGGACGAAGGGGACGGCGTTCAGTGATGACGAGCGGACGCAGTGCGGGCTGCACGGGCTGCTGCCGCCGCAGGTGGAGACGCTGGAGCAGCAG
Organism: Phycisphaerales bacterium; assembly: GCA_046350475.1. GTDB lineage: Bacteria > Planctomycetota > Phycisphaerae > Phycisphaerales > UBA1924 > BJHL01. The sequence continues at coordinate 2,462,243 of JAXMAJ010000001.1, forward strand.
ACGGCGCGGGCGTACGAGGCGTTCCAGACGCGGGCGACGGCGCTGGACAAGCACATTTACCTGCGGGCGCTGCAGGACACGAACGAGGTGCTGTACTACCGGCTGCTGCTCGACCACGTCGAGGAGACGATGCCGATCGTGTACACCCCCACTGTTGCGTCGGCTTGTGAGCAGTTCAGTCATATTTACCGGCGTCCCCGGGGGTTGTTCGTGTCGTACCCGCTGCGGGACCGGATTCCTGAGATCCTGGCGAACCGGTACGGGAAGGAGATCGACGTGATCGTGGTGACGGACGGCGGGCGGATCCTGGGGATCGGGGACCAGGGGGTGGGCGGGCTTGGGATTCCGATCGGGAAGCTGTCGCTGTACACGCTCATAGGCGGGATACGTCCGGAGCGGACGCTGCCGATCGTGCTGGACGTGGGGACGAACAACGTGGAGCGTCTGAAGGACCCGCTGTACCTGGGGTGGCGGCACGAGCGGCTGAGCGGGCAGGAGTACTTCGACTTCGTGGACCAGTTCGTGCAGGCGGTGAAGAAGCACCTGCCGGGGACGTGCGTGCAGTGGGAGGACTTCCCGAACAGCATCGCGTACACGCTGCTGAACAAGTACCGGGATGAGGTGCTGAGTTTCAATGATGACATCCAGGGGACTGCGGCGGTGACGCTGGGTGCGATCCTGGGGGCGATTGCGGTGACGGGGAGGCCTCTGCGTGATCAGACGGTGGTGGTGCTGGGTGCGGGGTCGGCGGGGATCGGCGTGAGCGACTATCTGTGCCGGGCGATGGTGGAGGACGGGCTGCCGGAGCGTGAGGCGAAGTCCCGGTTCTGGATCATCAACCGGGGCGGTGTGCTGCACACGGGGCGGGGCGACCTGTCGGCGGAGCAGCGTGCGTTCGCGCAGCCGGCGGAGCGGATCGCGGCGATGCCGAAGTCGGCGGCGGGCGTGGTGGGCCTGGAGGAGGTGATCCGGTCGAACGCGGCGACGATCCTGATCGGGCTGTCGACGCTGCCCAACGCGTTCACGGAGCCGCTCATCCGGGAGATGGCGAGGAAAACGGCGCGGCCGATCATTCTTCCGCTTTCGAACCCGACGTCGAAGGCAGAGGCGACGCCGGAGGACCTGATGCGTTGGACGGAGGGGCGTGCGCTCATCGCGACGGGTTCGCCGTTCGCCCCGGTGCGTGACGGTTCGCGGACGGTGCCGATTGCGCAGTGCAACAACGTGTACATCTTCCCGTCGGTGGGGCTGGCGCTGGCGGCGAGCGGGGCGACGCGGGTTTCGGACGCGATGCTGCTGGCGGCGGCGCGGGCGCTTGGTGAGAAGAGCCCGGCGCTGACGGACCGGAACGCGTCGCTGCTGCCGAGCCTGCGTGAGCTTCGGAGCGTGGCGCGGCACATCGCGCAGGCGGTGGCGGTGCAGGCGATGAAGGAGGGCCTGGCGCCGCCGATGGAGCGTGAGGCGCTCACGCGGAAGATCGCGGCGACGCAGTGGATTCCTGCGTACGCATAGAGTGCGGAACGGCGGGGCCACGCGCGCGCAAGGGGGGTGGTGCGCGCGTGGCCTTTGTCGCGGGTGTATTTGCGGAGTGCTGTGATTTCAGGCTTTTTTGGCATACGGCGTGGTCCGAGAACGGCTGTTTTGTGCACTTGCGCTGTGGGGGGTGGACAAGGGGCAGGAGGGGGAAGTAGCACAATGGTCAAAGTGAGAAGTAGTCAAAGTGGGAAGTGGTCAAGTGGTCAAGTGGTCAGAGGGAGTGGAGGGATGGAGTGAGGGGGAGGGTGGCTGGTGGCGGGGAGTGGGGAACGGCGGGGGCGGGGGTGCGGGGAAAGTGGCGGCGCGGGCCTGGGGCGTGCTCATGGCGCAACGTTACTTGGGGGGGAGGGCGGCGCCAAGGGGGAGTGGGCGCATCGACGTGAAGTGTTGCGCGCGGGGGGTGAGTCCGGAATAGAAAGTGGTTGTTCCCTGGACTGGCAGCCCAGATGTCGCTGATGCCGGAGGGAACCTAAGCGGTTTCCCCGGACCGGCAGCCCAGTTGTTGCTGATGCCGGAGGGAACCTAGGCGGTTCCCCCCGGCACCCCCTTCCCTTTGAGGAAAGATGTACAGGGGTGGGGTGGTGTGCGGGTGGGGGGAGCGGGTGCGGGTTTGGTTTGCGGCGGATGGTTACACGCGGGAGGGGCTTTCGGAAGGGTGTGGGGGTTGGTATATTGATGGCGTGATCCTGACGGACACAGACCCTGATCCCTGGAACGACGCGGGTACGGGCACGCTGTCGGTGCGGCAGTACATGCTGCAGAATTGGCGGGCCGATGTGGTGGCGACGGCCAGGGATGACGGGCTGCCGCACGAGTACATCCGGTACTCGCCGTACGGCATCCCCACGAGCTACCCGGCGATGGACGCGAACCGGGACATGCAGACCAACTCAACCGATGAAACGGACTGGCTGACGGTGTTCTCCGGCGGCAGCGCGAACATCGTGATCGGGATCGACACGAACAAGGACGGGCTGGTCCCCGACACGGGCGACTTTGACTTCATGGCCGACGAAGCCGCGGACACGGCCAAGCGCGGTGGGTACGGCAAGGTGGGGACAGCGACGGGCACGGCGGCGCCGCTGCGGTTCGCGTACATCGGCGGCGGCATGAGCATGATGGGGCAAGGGCCCGCGGAAGGGGACAAGGTCCAGGACGCCTCCGCTTCCTTAGTCACGAAGGTCGATGAGGAAGAGGGCGAACAACTGCCACCCTCCAGCAACAACAACCAGGCGCCGCCTGTCAACTGGGAGGTGGAGTACTGGCTGAACTTCGTGTGGGACGGCTGGAACCTCATGGATGAGATCGAGTATGGCCAGTCGCACGCCCGGGGGTACGCCTGGGGCCTCGATCTGTCCGGCAGCCTGCAGGGCGCGGGAAGTGTGGGCGGCCTGCTGTGGGAGACCATCAAGGGTGATGCCGAGCGCCATGTATGCACGGACGGCAACGGGAACGTCACCGGGGCGTTCGACGATGATGGGTATGTCACGGCCTCGATCGTGTACGGGCCGTTCGGCGAGACGCTCACTTCAGAAGGGGACAACCTCTCGCAGCAGATGGTGCGGTTCAGCAGCAAGTACAGCGATGAGGAGACGGGGCTGGTGTACTACGGGTACAGGTACTACTCGCCTGGGACGGGGAGGTGGATTTCAATTGATCCGTCAGGCACAATGGGCGGCGACAACCTTCTTGCACTGCGAGGGAATTCTCCGACCTCCAGTATTGACTTCCTCGGGCTATGGGTGAGGGACACATGGTCAGGTGAACGCGGCGTGTATTCGGGAACAGCCACGGCTGAGTGCGGCGACACGCTAGCTGAACTTGCGAGGCTCATCACTGGAACGCCTTCCGACGCCGGTAGACTTAACTTCGGCGCTGCTGGCGTCAAGCGAACTAGCGACGTCGTGGCTGCTGGCACAATCGTGGACGTCTCTCCGCTTCTATCGATTCTTGAAAATCGCTTGCGCACAAACGTAGCGAATGCGACAAGCTCCTTGACGGTAACGTTCAGCACAGGGTCCGCGCAAGTTGCACTGAATCCAGGAATGATTGATAAGGCGGTCAATCCTTCTAGTCGCTCGCCAATGAACAGGCTTGAGTTCATCGAGTATTTTTTCCGTGGCGGACTACACACTGACGGAAACGCCAAATGGGCGGATTGCAATTTGGGAACTCGAGCAGTCATGGTAAAGGGACTGGCAGATACAGTTGGCGATGATGTTTTTGACGCGGTCTTCAAATCGTTTACAAGTGCTTGGACTTATGTTGACAAATCGAACGCTGCGCCAAGCAGTGCCCTCCTTGGCGACTCACTCTACTTGAAGAATTCAGATAGGTACGCAGAGTGGTATGCTATTGCGAATCCTGCGGCAGGACCCGGCGAATGGCAAGGAGAGTACGTTATTAAGTTACGCAATGACGTTTTGTGGGGACATGGGATTCCAACACCAGGAAGCCGCTCAACGTACGCGGACCTTTCAGAGAAATTGCGAAACGCGACGAATACTCTTCGTCCAGCGGGCGAGCCAGAAGTGACCAGCATCCACGGATACACTTCGGAACACGGAGTTCGCTTCTTCAATGTACCGAAAGTCGGAATGGAAGTGTTTGATTACCGGAAAAGGAATAAATGAAACACCGACTATGTCAACTCCTCTGCGTTCTACTTGTGTCATACAGTGCCGGCTGTTCATGCAAGTCGCGGCAAGAGCGTGCAGATATCGTATCGTCTACAGCGCTCAGCGACGATGAACTCAGATCGCTCCTGATGCGCGTACCGTCATCTCCGAAGAACGGATTTGTATCGAAAGCTGAGTTCACGGAACATGCCGAATCAACTGCGCAGTCCTTGCGTTTGTTAAATTCGGATGCGTTCTGCGTGCGTACTGCCAATGGGCTAATACGTGCTGACCAATCTGGTTCACTCGAGTCGTTGCGACAAGAATTTGGGACAGCCACTCTCTTCGCAGTATTAGATCGATGTTTTGCCGAGTCACTCTCGGGTACTGATGTTTCCCTTCAGGCAGACTTGACGGCTGTGCAAATACATGGTGGCAAAGACTACGCTTTGGTTTGCTTTGCTATTGCCTTTCAATGTAGAAAGTACGAGGACGGGGCAGATCGCATTGTCAGGCTTCTGCAAGAATTGCTTCGACGCGAAGCGCCAATGGCTGTCGATATTACGCGGTGCTTGCTCGGGCGCAGTTCTCAATCAAGTGCATCCAGGGAGTCGTTTGTCAACCTCTTCAGCACAAGTCGGCGCTGGCAGATTGACAAGTCTGCGGTGGACAACACTGGCTCCGGGAATTGGGACTTGCTATGCACATCGCCACTTCTATCTGAAGTGCAGTAGTAGTGTAGTGAATGGTACAAAAACCTCATCCGGCAGGGTGGCACAGGCATCCGTGACGCGTCCTTGTCCAGTGCCACAGGGTCCATCGCTGCTCTGAGCGATGGTCCCTGTGCTCAGGCGCGGTTCAACCACCCAGAAACGCCGTCGGGTCCGGACCAGGAAACGCCCGCCCGAACACCGTGCACGCATCAACATTGAGGAGAGCGGGCTTCCCCGCAAACCATCGAGCAGACGACCACTTCCAGTCCACCGCATTCGCCACCAGCCCGCGTTCCACCGGGTTCTGATGCGTGTACTGCACCTCGCGAGCAAACTCCGCGAAGTCTCGCACGTTGCGGTCAAAGCCGCCGCCCGCCTGCCAGAAACGCGGCACATCCTTGGCCAGTCCTCGTGCACGCCATCTTGCCATCACAGCTTGAGAGAAAGGCTTCTTGATAGCCATAAGTATGGCTGGCAGCGCAGAGCCCTGTTCGTCCAGGAGGCAAGTGGGCATGAGCATCACGTGCACATGCTCGGGCATGACGACCCACGCCAGAAGGCGGAACCGATGCAAAGCGCGTGCGTGCTCGATGTTCTCTGCGAACTCATCTCGGAGTGCCGCATCATCAAAGAATGCTCTCCGTCGGTAGCACGAGAACGTCACGAAGTGCACGCCGCGGTCAGCGTCCAACCTCCGTGCGGTCTTGCGCAATCGCGGCGTTGGCACTCCCGGATGGTACGGCTCCCGTTATACTTGGATGCTGTGAGCGTACATTTCGCAAGCTGCCTCAGACCACAGGGACCACCGGCCAAAGCCCCGGTGGACCCTGTGGCACGAGTCGGACAAGAACCATGCTCCAACCCTGCCTGTGCCACCCCGCCTAGCCTGGCCGGTTGAAGCCCTTGGCTCTCATCCGACCTGGACCGAAAATGGGGTCAAGACCAAGTGAGGTGGCGCTAATGGTCTGCAACGCTGCAGTGGACTCGAATTGGAAAAGACTGATTGGCAGATATGGCGTCCTGCGAGCTACTCGCGGTTATGTAGTTCCATATCCTGGAATTGACGAATGGCACAGTCTGCCCGAGATTCACGAATGATCAACTTCAACAAAGGTACGAAGTCTATTGTTGTGTGGTCAACAGTATTGTTGATTGCGTTTGGTGCGATATGGGCGTGGGTCACGCATTATCGACTTTCTAGACGCAGTCGGATCGAACGGTCATTTGTATCGTTGTGCGTCGATGTAGCTAAACTCAGGTATGACAGTGGTAGCAAGGCAATATTCAATAATATATCAGATGCGATATCCGGCTTTGAGTACCGTCCATATGTGACGGACAAACAACCGGATTCCAGCGAGCCTTATGTAATGTGTGAAGTATTTGTGCTAGACGGTCGATATGAATACTTGTTTTCGCAACACGGGATAGGGCGTAGTGTGTTTGTTGGCGGTGAGCATCAGTCTCAAGTTTGGAATAGTAAAATGGACGGACTGCGTGGTTATGGCGGGAAGTTGACAGAACGCTATTTCGTTGTGTGTCACAAGTGATACTTGAGTGATGCAATGACTTCAACTTTGCTTGAATGGTACATATACCTCATCCTCGCTTCCGCGCCACGTTTCCCGGATTAGTGGAGGGGTGCCCTCGAAAGTATGGAAAGCTCTTGGTGGAAGTGGGAGACCCCCGTCATGATTTTTGGTGATACACACCTGTTCGCCATTGAGTGTGGCACGATTCGTGCTGACGTCGCAGGGAGCGACCCAGTTTGGGCAAATGTTACCTGGGCATGGATTCAGTTTTGGATATGTGGTGCTTTGTGCGGGGACAAACACCAAGTAGCTGAAGACATCGGGAATCTTGTTGCAGCGCTTGATGTTGCTGGTCATGTTCCAATATTTGTTACTGATGAACGTGTTTGGCGCATGCACAGGACGGATCTGCTCATGCTTGTATGGGAAGCATGGCATACGACCGCCGAAGTTGTGCAAGGCCTGCCACAAGAGGCGGTCGAAGCATTGCGCGTTGGCGGCACGATTCCCCAAATGGACGACTGCTACTTGGTTGTGATAGCAAATGCTACCAGCGCGAGGATCTCATGGTGCCCAATTAGACGCGAGGCCGCAACCGACTATTTCCTCGATCTGTCAAAGAGTGTCGAAGTCACGGTTGATCTGGCATACTTTCAAACCGTCCTGACACTTGCACGACAGCATCTGGCTTCGTATGTACGAGAGTGATCGGTCCACAGATGAAGTGTGCAACATTGACTGGGAAAAGAACTTCATTCGCGCTCCTGCACGGCGTTCCCTAACCTCTCAAGGGCTGACCGCGGAGAGCCCCCGTGGTAACCCCCGGTGTCTCTCCTCGGCCAGCCCGGGACGGTTCCAAAGGCCATAACCCGGGAGCGCGCGCGACAAACCGGCCCCATCCCCATAAGTGGCCATGTCTCTGTTTTTCAATTTCAGAATTCCGAAGAGGGTTACGCCCCCACTATGTCCTCAGCGTCGGCGTCTGCGGGCGAGGGGCATGAGGCCCAGGAGGCAGAGGCCGGCGGGGGCGGGGATGGTGTTGACGAAGGATTCGCTGCCGCCGTTGCTGAAGCCCTGGACGTGGATGCCGATGCGGAGGTGGTCGCCGGGGGTGTTGAGGGCGGTGATGGAGTCGGCGTAAGACTGGCCGTTGATGAGGTTGAAGGTGATCTTGACCCATTCGCCGGGGTTGACGCCGTTGGGCTGGGCGGGCGGGCTGGAGTCTGCGAGGAAGCCCGCGGTGGTCTGGAAGGCGGGGGTGACGTTGTTGCCGCCGGGGAGGTTGGGCGGGGAGGCGCCCTGTCCGAAGTTCACGCCCGCGCTGTTGACGATGCTGGCGATGCCGAGCAGGGTGCCGTCGTCGAAGTAGATGTCGGTGATGGAGCAGGGGAGGGGGCCGGCGTTGTGGAACGTGAAGGAGACCTGGCCGGGGGTCGGGGTATCTTCGACATCCACCCAGAGCTGCGCGGAGCCAGCGAGGGCGTTCGCGGCGGTGGTGTTGGTGACGCAGGCGAAGTTGTAGGTGGTGACGGTCGCGTGTGCGGCGGTCGCGAGCGCGCACGCGCAGAGCGCAGCGGCGGCGGTGGGACGGGTACGCATGGGGCTCTCTCTCCTCGCGGTGCCGGAGTTGGCACCGTTGGGAGATTCTCGCTCAAGGCGTGCCGCTGCCAATCCCCTTGTCAGGGAAAACCGGGCTTTGGGGCCTGTTTTTGTGCGGACTTGCGTGTTAGCGGACGCGGGGTGTGGGCGGGGCGTGTCGCATAACGGATGGGGGCATGCTCATGCGGCGTGGGTTCGTCGGGCGAGGTAGAGGGCGAAGCCGAGGGTGTCGCGGCCCCACCTGGCGACGATTGCGCGCCAGGTGTGTGCGCGCTGGAGGAAGGCGTGGGCGTCGGGGTCTTCGGGGTTGTCGCGGGCGAAGTCCTCGATGGCGCGGGCGTAGGCCCATTCGTACTCGTCCCACTCGTCATCGGCGGCGGTGGTTGCCCAGAGGGGGGTGAGGCCTTCGCGGGCGAGGAGGGCGATGTTCTCTGCGTGGGTGGCGTTCTCGTGGGCGGTTGTGGCGAGGGCGGTGAGGTATTCGGCGTCGGGCGGCTTCTTCCAGTAGCCGGCGCCGAGGACGGCGAGGCCGCCGGGGCGGGTGAGTTCACGGAGGGTGCGGACGCACTGGGTGGTGGAGCCCATGGCCTGGGTGGAGCCGATGCACACGGCGCAGTCGAAGGGTTCTTTGAGGGCGGGGCGGGCCTCTGCGAAGGGCGTGCGGATGAGCGTGAGGCTGCGGGAGAGGGCGCGCTTGTGGGCTTCGCGTTCGATGGTGTCGGCGAAGAGGGGCGCGGGCTCGACGGCGGTGCCGGTGACGGCGCGGCGTTCGATGAGGTCGAGGAGGAGGGTGCCTTTGCCGGCGCCGACGTCGAGGACGCGTGCGCCCGGGGGGAGGGCAAGGAGTTCGATGAGCCGGTCGTGCTTGGCGCGGCTGATGGGGTTGCACAGCGGCAGGGGCGTGTGCGCCAGGAACGAGAACCGTTCACGCGGGAAGGGGCTGGTCGTCACGGGGGACTGTACGGGTTTGGTTGGCGGGTTTCGTTGGAGGGTTTAGTTGGAGGGTTTGGGCGGGGGCGCGGTGGCGGTGCCGGTGGGCGGGGAGGAGCGGGTGCCTGTTGCGCGGGTTCCCCCGCCGGTCAGGATGCGGGTGATGCGGGTCATGCCGGTGGCGGGGCGGTGCATGATGGTCTCGCCCTCGCCCCAGGCGAGTTCGACGGCGAGGAGGTCGTCCTGGGCGACGCCCCTTCGGAAGGCGATGACGGCGTCGACGAGGGCGCGTGAGCGGTCGCCCACGGGGGTGGAGCCGATGGCGCGGACGCGTTCGAGGGAGAAGGGCTCGCCCTGGGCGTTGGTGGCTTCGAAGGCGCCGTCGGTGTAGGCGAGGACGGAGGCGCCCGCGGGAGCGGGGATGTTGACTTCGCCGGGTTCAAAGTCTGCGCGTTCCAGGACGCCCAGCATGGTGGCGGTGGAGGCGAGGTCCCGGATGGCGCCGTCGGCGAGGCGGAGGACGGCGGGCGGGTGGCCGGCGTTGGCGTAGCGGACTTCGCGCATGACGACGTCGACCTGGATGGCGATGGCGGTGGCGAACATGCCCTGGGGGGCCATGGCGTGGTAGGCGAAGGTGTTGAGGTTTTCGATGAGCTGCCCTGGGGTGGCGTAGGGGTGGACGCCGTAGAAGCGCTGGAGTTCTCCGTGGAGGCGGCTGACGGTGAGTGCGGCGGGGACGCCGTGGCCGGAGACGTCGATGACGACGACGGTGATGGGGACGAGGCCCTTGCCCTCGAAGGACTCGGGCTGGACGAAGAGGAAGTCGCCGCCGATTTCGCGCATGGGCTCGTACTTGTAGCGGACGCGGATGGAGCCGCGCTGGAGGGGCGGGGGGAAGAGGGCCTCGTGGACGCGGCGTGCGTAGGCGAGTTCGCCGGTGATCTGCTCGAGGCGTTCCCGCATTTCGTCGGCCTGGAACTGGGCGTCCATGGCGCTGAAGCGCCACTGGCTCCAGGCGATGCCGGCGGTGAGGGCGGCGGCGAGGAGTGCGAGCACGGCGGCGGCCTGGGGCAGGGGGGCGCGGATGCTGAGGGCGAGGGCGGCGAGTGCGCCCAGGAGGATGACGGCGGCGATGGGGAAGGACTCGCGCCAGCGCATGGGGATGAGCGCCATGGCGAGGCTGAAGAGGGCGGTGGTGGCGCCCAGGGCCATGATGGCGGCGTTCATCACGGCGGTCTCCCTGGGGAGTGCGCCGGAGAGGACGCGTGCGTCCATGTGGGCGGTGATGCCCTCGAAGAAGAACGCGACGACGCAGGCGGCGGCGGTGAGTCTCTGGACGTGGCCGACGATGCCGCGGCGGGTGGGGAGGCGGAGGGCGGTGATGAGGAGTGAGAAGGTGAAGAGGAGGAGGAGGAGGAGGTCGTAGCAGCCTTCCCATGCGAGGCGGCGGAGGTCTGTGGCGGGCGTGGGGTCCGGGAGGGAGCGCCAGTCTGAGAGCGTGGAGCCGACGCTGATGAGGACGAGGGCGGTGCCGACGCAGCAGAAGACCATGAGTCTTCTGCGGAGGACCTTGGCGCGTTCGGCGCCGAAGCGGGCGATGAGGTCGGCGGCGCCGGCCTGGTCGGGGCTGCCCGTGCTCTGCGCGGCTTGTGCGATGATGCGGGTGAGCACGGGCGGAGGTTATTCCGTGCGTGCGGCGGGGCCGGCGGGCGTCGCGCAGGCTGTGCGCCCCAGGGGGGCACGGCGTCGGTCCAGGAGGCGGTCGGCGCTGCACGCGCCGGCGTCCCAGAGGAAGATGGGGAGGGCGAGGGCCATCATGGCGAGGTTGCGGATGATCTGGCACCAGCCCACTCCCCCGGTGCAGGGCCACTCGACCTTGCCGAAGCAGGAGCACTTGGTGTCGTAGCCGTGGGCGAGCACGTTCAGGATGCCGAGGATGAAGGAGACGAGGAGGGCGGCGAGCACGAGGGCGGCGGCGCGGCTCCAGAGGCCCAGGACGAGCATGGTTCCGGCGACGATCTCGACGGAGGGGATGACGAAGGCCATGGTGTAGGCGAGGTGCGGCGGGAGGATCTTGAAGCCCTTGATGGCGAAGAGGAAGGCCTGGGGGTCCTGGAGTTTGAGGGAGCCGGCGAGGACGAAGAGGCCGCCCAGGAGGAGGCGGCCCAGGGGCGGCGCCCAGCACGCGAGGGTGTGGGTGAAGGAGCCGGGCGCGGGGCGGAGGAGTGTCTGGCAGTTCATCAGTGGCCCCCTTCCGGCGGTGTGGTCTCGTAGTCGGGCTTGCCGGTGCCGACGGGGTGGTTGGCGGCTTTCCAGCCCGGGAAGCCGTCGGTCATGATGAGGCACTGGGTGAAGCCGCCCTGCTGGAGGAGGGCTGCGACGTTCTTGCTGGCGTCGCACTCGCCGCCACCGCAGTAGATGACGACGGGCTGGGAGGGGGCGAGGAAGTCGAGTGCTTCGGGGCGTTTGCCCCCGGTGATGAGGTCCGCGGGCATCCAGTACGCGTTCTGGACGTGGCCGGCTTCGTATTCCTCGCGGTGTCGGGCGTCGACGAAGGGTGTGCCGGCGTCGAAGAGTCGCTTGGCCTGGGCGAGGGTGATATCGGGGCCGGTGATGAGGTCGGGGTCCTGGGGCGCGGCGGGGTGTTGCGCTGCGTCTGGTGTGGTGGGGGGCTGGGTTGTGGGGGGCTGGGTTGTGGGGGGCTGGGTTGTGGGGGGCTGGTTTGTGGGGGGCTGGGTTGTGGGGCTGGCGGGCGGGAGCCTGATGGTGGCCGGGGGTGAGAGTTCGCCGGTGACGAGGGGTTTGCCGAGCGCGGAGAGGGCGCCGCCGATGACGACACCGGCGAACGCGATGATGCAGGCGCGTGCGAGGACGTTCATGGTGGACATCGTTGCCCCCTTGTGTGCGCCGGCGGCGGCGTTCCTGGAAAAACGCCCGGGGATCTTTCGACTCCCGGGCGTGGTTGGGTTCTGTCGCGTGGTTCTCGATCAGCCGCCGGTGGGTGACAGGCTGCTGGGGTTCTGCTGCCAGGCGGGGTCGGAGGTGGGGTTCGGCGCCTGCTTGACGAAGCCGTTGTAGCGGACGCGGATGGTGGGCTCGTCGGGGAGGTCGGTGGAGATGACCCACTCGCCGCTGACGCGGCCGGGCTGGCCGGGGGCGGTGCCTGAGCCCTTGACGGTCCAGACGGACGGCGTGACGCTGGTGTCTTCGGTGACTTCGAACTTGAACATCTCGCCGATGGTGCCGGCGACGGCCTCGTCGCGGATGCCGGTGACCTTGAAGGCCTTGCCGGCGCGGGGCGTGAGGCGGACGGTGCTGTTGACCTGCTGGCCCATGGAGAGCATGGGGATGTTGAGCTGGCTGGGGTTGGCCTGGATGAGTCCGAGGATTTCACCGGTCACGTAGATCGTCGCCGTGCGGCTGGGATCGTTCGTGCGGACCATGATGTTTTCCTGGAGCTGGCCGGCCATGGCGCCCTCGGGGATGGAGATCTCGATCTCCGTCTTGGTGAGGGTTTCGCCGTTCTCGGTGACCTGCTGCGGGGGCAGGACCTTGGCGGTCACGCGGGGCGTGGAGGGCGTGGCCTGCGTGACGGTGATTTCGGGCTTGCGGGAGAGGATGGCGACCTTCTGGGCGAGGACCTGGCCGCGCTGGGCCTGGCCTGCGTTGACCATCATGGGGTCAGCGCGGAAGATGGGGCGGATGTCGGATTCGATGTCGAGGGTGGTCGTGGGGTGCTTGGGGTCGTTGCTGGTGACCGTGACGGTGGTGTGCGCCTTGCCGGTGGGCTTGCCGCGGGGGTTGAAGGTGACGTCGATTTCGCCGCTCTCGCCGGGCTCGTAGACGAGCTTGGTGAGGTTGGGGACGGTGCAGCCGCAGGAGCCGTGGGGCTGGCCGAGCTGGAGGGCGCCCTTGCCGGTGTTGGTGAACTTGAACTTGGTGTTCTGGGGAGTCTCGTCGGAGATGCTGCCGAAGTCGACCTTGGTTTTCTCGAAGGAGAGTTCGCCGGGGTCGCCGATGGGTGCCGGGAGGGGCGGCTCGCCCTGCTTCTTCATTTCCTCGGGGATCTTGACCGGGATGGGCTTGGCATCGTCGGTGACCTTCTTCTCGAGGGGCTTGACGGGCAGGGGCTTGGCGTCCTGGGCCACGGCCTGACCGGCGAGCATGAGGAGGGAGAGGGCAGAGCCGGCGAGGGCGGAGCGGACGAGACGGTTGTGCAGCATGTGGACTCCTCTGGCGTTGTACGGTGAGACGGGACTGTGCGATGGGTGCGTGCGGCAGGCCCATGGTCGGGACGGGTGTCCCGGGAAGGGCGGCAGGGTATTCGCCGCCCGCGCGGGGGTGTTCAGAGGGCGCTGGGCGGGGAACGGGTGGTGCGGCGGGGAGGCGTTATCGGGGTTGTGTGTGGTTTCAAGTGCTGGTGGGGCAACGGCCTCGGGCGGGGGAGGCGGGGCGTGGGTTGTTCCTATGCTGGCGGGACGCATGACGCGGGAGCCTGAGACAACCTCGGTTTACGGAGCGCCGGATCCACCTCATCAAGCGGCCCGGGGCGTGGTGGTGCAGGGGCGGGTGGTGGTGCTGCCGGAGTCTTTGTCCTTCAGCTTTGTGAGCAGCGGCGGTCCGGGCGGGCAGAACGTGAACAAGCGGGCGACCAAGTGCGTGCTGCGGGTGGCGGTGGGTTCGCTGCTGCTGGCGGGTGGGGCGCTGGATCGGTTGCGGGGGCTTGCGGGATCTCTGCTGACGGCGGGGGACGAGCTTGTGATAGCGAGCGACGAGCACCGGAGCCAGGAACGGAACCGGGGTGAGTGCGTGGAGCGGCTGGCGGAGCTGGTTCGTCGCGCGATGGTGGTGCCCAAGGTGCGGAAGAAGACTCGCCCGTCGCGGGGGGCGAAGGAGCGGCGGCTGACGGCGAAGAAGCACAAGGGTGACATCAAGCGGGACCGGGGGGCGCGTCACGAGTAGGGGCCGGGGGTGCGGGGTGGTGCGGACCGTACACTCGCGCCATGCAACCACGACCGGGACGGAACAACCTGCTCGCGGGGCTCTTCGTGCTGATGAGCCTTGGGCTGGCGGTGGCGGTGTCGTTTGTGCTGGCCAAGCGCGGGGCGGGGAGCAATGCGACGCGGTTCGTGGTGCGTTTCACGCTGTCGGACGGTGCGGCGGGTCTGCAGTCGGGTTCTGCGGTGACGCTGGGCGGTCAGCCGGTGGGGCGGGTTTTGTCGGTGGACTTTGACGGGGCGGGGGGCGGGGAGAGTGCGCCGACGGGGGTGTGGGTGCGTGTGGAGGTGCGGCGGGACATTGTGCTGTACGAGAATGCGTCGGTGTACCTGGAGCGGCCGCTGCTGGGGACGCTGAGCAGCATCAACATCGTGTCCCCCGGTGGGCCGGGGGCTGGGGAGCACCAGGGGGCGAGCGAGCGTGTGGAGGGTGGGGACGTGGTGGTGGCGACGCTGGCGCCGCCGGCGTTCCTGTCGCAGGCGGGGCTGGGCCCGGAGCAGGTGGAGCAGATCAAGCAGACAGTTGCGGACGCGCAGAAGGCGGTGGAGCGGCTGGGGACGATGATCGACAAGAGCAGCCCGGAGGTGGAGACGGCGCTGGCGGACGCGCGGACGCTGATCGCGGACGCGCGGACGAACCTGGGGCGGTGGAATCAGAGCGTGGACAGCGCGCTGCAGAACGTGGAGGCGGCGTCGACGCGTCTATCGCCGATGCTGGACAAGGGCGAGCAGGTGCTGACGGACGCGGGCGGCGCGGTGGCGAGTGCGCGGGGGCTGTTTGACGATGCGCGGTCGGCGCTGGCGGACAACCGGCAGCGGATCGACGGGATCCTGATCGACGTGCGGGAGGCGTCCGCGAAGATCAACAGCGAGTCGCTGGCGTCGCTGAACGACGCGCTGCGGGACGCGCGGACCGCGATGGGGCAGGCGCAGCTGGCGGTGACGGACGTGCGGGACCTGCTGACGCAGGAGGGTCCGAACCTGCGGCGGACGCTGGCGAACATGCGGGTGATGAGCGACCAGCTGAAGCTGACGGCGATCGAGGTGCGGAGCCACCCGTGGCGTCTGCTGCACGAGCCGTCGGCGAAGGAGCTGGAGTCTCAGGCGTTGTACGACGCGACGCGGTCGTACGCGGCGGCGGCGTCGGACGTGCGCGCGGCGGCGGAGACGGTGCAGGCGCTGACGGCGGCGGCGAAGCGGGACCCAACGGAGGCCAACGCGCGGAAGCTGGACGAGGCGGGGGAGGCGCTGGCGAGGGCGATGGAGGGGTTCCACGACGCGGAGCAGGGGTTCCTGAGCGAGCTGGTGGCGAAGGACCGGGAGAGGTAGGTTCGGGGGGCGGGGCATGCCGGGGGCGACGCAGCACTACGAGAGGGCGTTTGACCTTTACCTGCGGGCGCGTGGGGTGGCGTACGTGCGCGTGGAGGAGGCGAGGCGGGTGCTGCTGCCGGTGGGCCGTCCGGCGCCGTCGGCGAACCTGAAGTTCTTCGACTACGTGGTCTACGGGACGGGGGAGCACCTGCTGGTGGAGCTCAAGGGGCGGAGGCTGCCGGCGGGGGTGGTCGGCGGGCGGTCGGCGCGGCTGGAGTGCTGGGCGACGGAGGCGGACGTGGCGAGCCTTGCGCGGTGGGAGGCGTTGTTCGGGGCGCCGTTTGTGGCGGTGATCGTGTTCGTGTACTGGTGCGGGTCGGCGCCGCCTGGGGCGCTGTTCCAGGAGGTGTTCGAGGCGGAGGGGCGGTGGTACGCGGCGCGGGCGGTGCGGGTGGGCGACTACGCGGCGCACATGCGGGCGCGGAGTGCGCGGTGGCGGACGGTGGACCTGCCGCCGGCCGACTTTGAGCGCATCAGCTATCCGTTCGCGCCGGGTCGGGCGGTGTAGCTATTCGTCGAGGGGCCAGAGGGGCCAGTCGCCGTCGATGACGGGGTCGGGCGTGCTGGTGCGCCCGCGGTTCATTTCAATCACCGTGCCGCCGTCATCGTCCTGGTCGTTGCCGGTGGAGTAGATGCGGGGCGTGCCGTCGGTGACGCGGTAGAGGACGGGCCTGCCGGTGAAGGGGTCGGTGGGGATGGCGGGGGCGAGGGACGGGGGGATGTCGGCGAGGGTGGCGGGCCAGGCGCCGTTCCTGCGGCGGTAGAGCTCGCAGGCGATGGCGAGGCCTGCGGCGTCGCGCTGGAGGGACTGGGACTGCGCGGCCCAGAAGGTCTTGTTGATGGCGGGGACGAGGAGCTTGATGGGGAGGTAGCGGCCGGACCAGGTGGTGTCGTCGGAGAGGCGTTCGATTTCGCTCTTTTCCTTGTCGGCCATCTGCTGCCAGTAGGGGCGGCTGCCGCGTTCGGCGGCGGCCTGGAGGAGGCGTTGGTACTCGGCCTTCATGTCCTTACGTCCTGCGATGAGCTGGGAGTAGACGGGCCCGACGGCGTGGCGGGTGATTTCGCCTTCGCGGGTGGGCGGGTGCCCGAGTGAGGAGCCGGAGTAGCCGGAGAGCTGCATGAGGTAGTCCATGCCCTCGTTGGTGAGGCGTCCGTCGCCGTGCCCGTCGTCGGTGTACGCGCGCTGGAGGAAGTCGTCCATGAAGAGGCGTTCGCCCGAGAGCTCGGGCGTGAGGCTGCCGGGACGGATGCAGGTGGCCATCCGGTGGGCGATGCGTGTGAGCTGCTCGTCGGTGAGGAGCGAGGGGGAGGCGGTGAGGGTGCGGCGCACCTCGTTGGTCGCTACGTTGAGGACGGCGTAGCCGACGAGCTGGCTGATGAGGGTCTTGTCCTCGCCGGTCTGGTGCGCGATGCCGAGCATGGCCTCGATGTCGGAGGCGAGGCGTGGGGCGTCGGCGTCGCGGCGTGCGACGGCGGCGTCGAACATGAGGTCCCGGGCGATGGCGCGCATGTGGCCCAGGTACGGGAGGAGCACGCCCATCATGTCCGGGTTTTCGCCCAGGTTGGTGAGGCGTGCGGATTCGCGGACGGGTTCCAGGTCCCTGCCGCGGAGGCCGCGGCGCTCGGCCATGCGGACGTCCATGTCGACGTCGAGGGAGCGGAGCCACTCGTACCCCAGGGCGGGCTTGCGGGAGGCCTGGCGGATGAGGTCGAGCTGGGGCTGGGCGGCGTTGATGTAGGCCCTGGCGACGACGTACTGGGGGTCGTCGGGGGTGACGGCCGGCCAGGTGTCGGAGATGTCCTGGTTGGGCCAGTCGGGCATTTCCATGAGAGCGCGGCGGTAGTCGGGCCAGGCGCGGTCGGTGAGCGGCGTGGCGCGGACGGCGTCGTTGTACTCGTTGAAGTAGTTGCGGTTGATGCTGGGGGACCCGATGAAGTAGCGGGCGGCGAACAGGGCGTACATCACGAGGAGGGCGAGGGTGAGCCCCCCCACTGCCTTCCAGGCGGCGACCCAGGCGCGCCAGGGGAGGGGGCGTTTGCGTTGGGCGGCGCGGCGGATGAGCGCGGCTGCGGTGTGGGGGTCGCCGAAGCTGCCGGCGAGGGCGTCGGCGGGCTGGCCGCTGTCGAGCCCGGCGCGGAAGTGGCTGGCGAGTTCGCGGGCGACTTCGGCGCGTTCGGAGGTCCAGAGGCGGGTCTCGTGGACGGTGCGGAGGACGAGGGAGCGGAGGTTTTCGGGGAGCGCGGACCGGTCGACGACTTTCTCGGTGTGGTCGGCGACGCCGCTGCGGCCCAGGGTGCAGACCGCCAGGGCGGTGCGGAGCGCGGCGCGGACGGTGGGGAAGGAGCGGAGGGAGGGGTCGAACTTCATGACGCTTCGGGCGGTCATGCGGCACCCCCGTCGGCGAAGAGTGCGCCCGGGCCGACGCCCAGGGACTGCATGGCGCCGACCAGGGCGGACCACTGCTTTTCGTCGTCGGCGAGGCGTTTGCGTCCCTTGGTGGTGAGGCGGTAGTACTTGCGTTCGCGGCCGGAGTCGCTGGTTTCCCAGGTGGCTTCGATGAGGCCCTTGGCTTCGAGGTTGTAGAGGAGGGGGTAGAGGGTGCTCTGGCCGAGGCTGAGCACGCCCTGGGTGCGATGGGAGACGGCTTCGACGAGTTCGTAGCCGTACATCTGGCGGTGCTGGAGGAGTTTGAGTACGGCGAGGGGTCCGGCGCCCCGGAGGAGTTCGGTTTCAATCTTCATGGCGTGCTCGGGTCCTGGGTGCGTGCGGGCTTGCGGTACATACTATGTGGCACATAGTATACGGGAGGGGGAGGGCTTTGTTGCGGGGCAGCCGGGGTGCTCGGCACAAATCCCCTATGTGGGTGTTGTTGCTGCTTCTGGTATGATGGCGGCGCAGGGCTGCCGGCGGGCGGGGGCGCACTGTTCCAGGAGTGAAGGCCATGCGTCAGAACGGTCGCTGTGTTCGTCCCCTGCGGGCTTCGCTCTGGCTGCCGCTGTGCGCGGGCGGGGTGCTTGTGTGTGCGCCGCGGGCGTGGGCGCAGCTCTCGATGCTGGTCACGGACCGGACGAACGACTCGGTGTACTTCCTGCATGACGACAACAACAACCTGGTGATCGACGAGCCCGGGGAGGTGACGCGGTGGTTCGGGGCGGGGAACGCTTCGGGGCTGCCTGGGGTGCTGAACCCCAACACGATCGGGTATCCGCGCGGCGTGGCGATGGGGAGCGCTGCGGGGGTGTGCCTGATCGGGGACCAGGATGCGTCGGCGCGGAAGATGTACTGGACGCGGGACCTGAACGGGGACGGGGATGCGATGGACGCGGGTGAGGCCGGGGTGTTTGCGGACACTTCCTCGGGGGTGGGCCAGTGGTTTGCGTTCCCGACGGGGGTTGCGTACGACGGGGCGGGGGTTCCGTTCGTGGTGAACGCGGGGAACGGGTTTGGTCCGGACGCGGTCTGGCGTTGCGCGGACGGGAACGCGGACCTGGACGCGAACGACGCGGGGGAGACGACGAGCTACTGCAACCAGAACAACTTCTCGCTGTCGAACGGCGCGTTTTCGCCTCAGGAAGTGGTGTTTTCCGGTGGGGACCTGTACCTGCGCAACTCTTCTGCCAACCTGCACGGCATCTGGAAGCTCAGCGACCTGGACCACAGCGGGATGATTGATGCGGCGGCGGAGATGGTGCTGTGGTTCGGCCTTGGGAACGCGTCGGGCCATACACCCAGCGCGGGGTTTGCGATCGACGCGGACCCGGTGCGTGCGGGGGCGTTCTACTACCATTCGCTGGCGACCGGCGCTGTGGACGAGGTGTACCGCGTCACGGACGTGAACCACGACGGGGACGGGCAGGACGCGGGCGAGGCGGTGCTGGTCTGGTCGACGAATGAGGCGAACTTCACGTCCGTGGACGTGTGCGCGCTGGCGGACGGTTCGGTGCTGGTGACCGACAACTCGGGGAAGCGGATCATCCGGCTAGCGGACCTCAACGGGGACGGGCTGTTCACGGGGGCCGGGGAGAGGACCACGTTCCTGGCGAATTCCCTGTCGATCCTGGGCGATGTGCGCAACATCGCGGTGGTCCGGGATGTGCCGACCGGCCCGGTGTGTGATTCGATCGACTTCAACCATGACGGGCTTTTCCCCGACACGGCCGACATCGACGACTTCCTCTCGGTGTTCAGCGGCGGGCCCTGCAGCAACGACCCGCAGTGCGGGGACATCGACTTCAACAATGACGGGCTCTTCCCCGACACCACGGACATTGACTCGCTCCTGAGTGTTTTCAGCGGCGGGGCCTGCATCTAGCGTGTCAAATCCGGCATTCTTTGCACTTATTTGTTGCGGGGGGCGCGAAATCTCTGTCTACTGTGACCCTGTATCCGCATGGATCGTGGAGTGCCGCCCGTGCCTCCGTTCCGCGGAGCCACTGGGGTCTTGCCGCCGGAGATGGCGGGCGGCCCGGACAGTCAGACGAGGGAATGGAGGACCATCATGCGTGGATTGCTTCAGAGCGGCGTGGCCGCGGCGGTCGCTGTGGTTGCGTTGTGCGCGGGCGGGGCGCGTGCGCAGTGCACGGACAAGCTGTGGGCGCAGGGGGACGGGGTGCCGGGCATCAACGGGACGGTGAACGCGATCATTTCGTGGGACCCGGACGGTGCGGGCCCGCGTCCGGCGGTGCTGGTGGCCGGGGGTACGTTCACGATCGCGGGCAGTTCGATGGCGGACAACCTTGCGTTCTTCGACGGCGTGGGCTGGAACCAGCTGGGCAACGGCGTCAATCAGCAGGTCAACGACCTTGCGGTGGACGCGAACAACAACCTGATCGTGGCGGGGCAGTTCACGAACGTGGGCGGTGTGCCTGCGAACCGCGTCGCGCGTTGGAACGGGAGCACCTGGTCGGCGCTGGGGTCTGGGCTCAACAGCACGGTCAACAGCCTGAAGGTCATGGCGAACGGGAACATCCTTGCGGCGGGTTCGTTCAACGCGTCGGGCACCACGACGGTGGTGCGTGTGGGCGTGTGGGACGGCACGGCGTGGGCGCCGGTGGGGACGGGCGGGGCGGGCCCGAACACGACGGTGAACGCCGTGACGGTGCTCAACAACGGCAACATCGTGATCGGGGGGGCGTTCACGACGGTGGACGGCATATCGATGGCGCGTCTGGCGCGGTGGGACGGGACGGCGTGGAACGCGATGGGCTCGGGCGCGCAGTCCACGGTGAACGCGCTGGCGGTGCTGCCCAACGGCGATCTCATCATCGGCGGTGACTTCACGGCGCTCAACGGGCTGACGATCAACCGCATCGGGCGGTGGAACGGGACCACGTTCAGCGCGCTCAGCACGGGCATGAACCAGACGGTGAGCCGCATCCAGGTGGTCTCCAACACGAGCTTCTACGTGGTGGGTTCGTTCACGACGGCGGGGCCTGCCGCGGCCAACCGGGTGACGCGCTGGACGGGTGCGACGTTCCAGGCGTTGAGCACGGGCCTGGGCGCGGACGCGCTGGGGGTGACGGTGGCTGCGAACGGCGACGTGTACGTCGCCGGCAACTTCCTGACGGCGGGCACGGTGACGGCCCTGCGGGTGGCGCGGTGGAGCAGCAACACCTGGTCGCAGGTGGGCATCGGCGTCAACGCGACGGTGCTGGCGGCGGCGGGCGCGTCCAATGACGACTTCTACGTCGGCGGTGCGTTCGACACGATCGGCGGCATCCAGGCGGCGAAGATCGCGCACTTCTCATCCGGCCAGTGGACGCAGCTGGGGACGGGCATGAACGGCAATGTCCGCTGCCTGCTGCGGCTGGCGAATGGGAACATCGTGGCGGGCGGCGAGTTCACGAACGCCGGCGCGACGGCGGGGGTGAACCGGATCGCGGTGTGGGACGGGACGAACTGGAACGCGATGGGTTCGGGGCTCAACGGCGTGGTGTACGCGCTTGGGATGCTGCCCAACGGGAACGTGGTGGCGGCGGGTGGTTTCAGCGCCTCGGGTACGACGACGGTCAACCGCGTCGCGGTGTGGGACGGCACGGCCTGGTCGGCGCTGGGCGACGGCATCGGCAGCACCGTGTTCGACCTGACGGTGCTCAGCAACGGCAACATCGTGGTGGGCGGGCAGTTCACCACCCTGGGAGACGCGAGCGCGGCCCTGCGGGTGGCTCGCTGGAACGGCACCACCTGGAGCGCGATGGGGAATGGTTTCAACCAGTCGGTCAACAGCGTGGAGACGCTGCCCAACGGTGACATCGTGGCCGGCGGCGCGTTTACGCTGTCGGGCGCGACGGTTTTGAACCGGATCGCGCGGTGGAACGGGACGGCGTGGGTTGCCCTGGAGGCCCTGGGCATGGACGGCACGGTGAACACTCTGCACCGGCGCAGCGGCGGGCAGCTGGTGGCGGGCGGCGACTTCATCTTCGCCGGCGGCACCAACGTGAACCGCGTCGCGACCTGGAACGGTTCGGCGTGGGTCGAGTACAGCACGGGCGTGGACGCCACGGTTGCGATGGTCTACGAGCTGCCGGGCGGGGACGTGATCGCCGGCGGCACCTTCACCAACGCGGGCTTCTTCCTTTCGCCCTTCTACGCCCGGTGGACGTGCCCGACGTGCGATTCGGTGGACTTCAACCGCGACACGCTCTTCCCCGACACGCAGGACATCATCGACTTCATCACCGTCATGGGAGGCGGCACGTGCGCGGACCTGTCGGCCCCGTGCTCGTCGGACATCGACTACAACAATGACGGGCTGTTCCCGGACACCAGTGACATCGCCTCGCTGCTCTCGGTGTTCGGCGGCGGCGGCTGCTTCTAAGGGTTCGACGGCCTTGTGCATCCACACCAACCCCGGCGGCAACGCCGGGGTTTTTCATTGCGTCGCGCGGCACACCGGAAGTGCCCTATGCAGGGGATATCCAGGGGGCGGTTCTGCGGTATGCTGGGGTGCCGGACACGCCGGCGGCTCTGTGGGCCGGGTTAAGCGCCGGCGCGACATTGCGTGTTTCAGCGAGGGAGCGTCCCGTGCACAGCATGACTGTACCGACGGACTTGGTAACGCAAGCCCAGTTTCCGCCCCGACCGGCGGTTCGATCCTGGGCGCCGGGGGCCCTCTTTCTGCTGGGGGCACTGGGGTGTGGCGTGACGTGGCCGGTGTTCCTCCTGGCTCTTTACGTGGTGGGGCCGAAGTTCTGCGAGATACTGCGTGACTCCGGGGCGGCGCTGCCCGGCACCACGCGGGCAATGTGCTCGCTTGCGCAGTGGGTTCATGGTGACCTGCCGGGCCAGTTCGTGCCGGGCGTCTATCCGCTGGGCGTTGTGGGGCTGGTGGTTGGGGCTGCGCTGCTCGCCGGCGCTGCCTTTCGAACTACCCGCGCGGCAGCTTCCGTCGCTGCGCTGGTGCTGGCGCTTGCGGGGTTGGTGTGCAACGCCGCGTTCATCATTTGCATGATGACGCCCCTGCAGGCCATGATCCATCAGTTGCAGGGCGCCGGGTAAGCACCGGAGCGGCGGGCTCCACGGCAGCGGTCAGCCTGTGTGCCCCGCGGGCGGGGCGGTTCCGTTTCCGGGCGTGTTGCACCGCATCACAAGAGCGTCGGGGCGGGGCCCTTTTCCTTCGTGAGGCCCGCCGCGTCCAGCACGCGCCGGGTTCCCTGGAGGTCACCGAGAGTGAACGCACCGGCGTGGTAGGAGTCCACATCGAAGACGCCGGTGCACGCGGCACCGCTGAAGACGGGCAGGACGAGTTCGCTCTGGTCGCGCGGGTCGCAGGCGACGTAGCTTTGTCCCAGCACCTTGACGTCCCGGACGACGAAGCCACGCTGCTCCTTCCAGCCCCGGCCGCACATGCCGTGCAGGCCGATGGGGCTGCAGGCGGGCTTGGGTTCACGGCAGACGAGCAGCATCGCGTCGGGTGGTGCGCCTGGGGCGATGTCGTAGAACCCGCACCACGAGACGGCGCGGCCAGCGCTGAGTTCGCCGTCGCCGGCGGGGTCGGTGCTTCCGAAGCACTCCCAGTATGCGCGGGTGACGGCTTCCTGCCTTTGTCTGAGCGTGTGCTGGGCGGCGCGGGGGAGGAGGCTGTGCACGCGTGCCTCGCAGGCGGCGTAGTCCCTGCGGGGCGGGGGCGCGAACCAGCGTTCGTAACGCTCGATGTCACCGTCTTCCGCGTCGTTCACGAGCCCGGCGTGGGTGAGGCTGTTCTTGAGCAGGACGCCGCCGCTGGCGGGGTCGGCGGGCCGGGTGTGGGCGCAGACACCCCTGACGCGCTGGTCGCTGCGGGCCCAATGGATGAGCCCGGCGAGGGCTTCGCTGGCGATGCCGCGGCGCCAGAGGGAGGTGACGACGCCGTAGCCGACTTCGACCAGGCCGTCGGGGCCTGGCGGGCCCTTGAATCCCATGGTGCCGACGGCGGTGAGGCGGGGGCCGTCCTTGAGGAGGATGAGCCAGGCGCGCCAGAGTGGTTCGTCCGGGTGGTTGTCCAGTTTGTCGAGCAGCCAGCGGACTGCGCTGTGGTCCCAGTGCTGGTTTGGCCAGTCGGGGGCGGGGCGTGCGGGCGCCAAGGCCTGCTCGAGTGCGGCACGCCCCTGGAGGTCGGCTTCGAGTTCCGCGCGTGTGAACGGGCGCAGGAGCAGGCGGGGCGTGCTTACGGGCTGGGGCTCGGGCATGGGGCAGCGTAGAGGCGCAGGGCGTCAGCAACGTGCGTCTGCGCACGCGTGGGTGGGCTTTGATCTGTGGGAGCACCTTGGGGTGCGCCGGGCGTGACTTACATGGTCGCGCTGGTGTAGGGCAGGAGCGCCATGAAGCGTGCCCGCTTGATGGCGGCGCTCAGCATGCGCTGCTCCTTGGCGGACGCGCCCACGCGGCGGCGGCCCAGGATCTTGCCGTTGGGGGAGAGGTAGCGGCGGAGGGACTCGGTGTCCTTCCAGTCGACGATGATGTCGCCGGTGCCGGTGTTGTTGGCGATGCGGGGCTTGGGCGTGCTGGGGAAGCGGGCAACCTTGGTCATAACTTCCAATCCACTGAACCGCCAGCCGGCCCTGGTCTTCGGCCCGGCCCGTCGCACATGCGACGCCGCCGGACAGCCACGCTGGGCCAAGATCATAGGTCACCCGCCTGCATGCCGGGGTGGGCGGGAGGTTCATGGGTCTGCGAGTCCCTCAAGACCCCCCACTCCTACCCTGCACCCCTTGGACGCGGATATTGCCCCCAACCCCTTGTCCTGCAAGCGCCTGCAGCCGCTTTCGATCGGCGGGGTGCGGCTTTCCACCCCTTTGCTGCTGGCACCGATTGCGGGCTACTGCGACCTGGCTTTCCGGACGATCTGCCGGGAATGGGGCGGGGTGGGGCTGGCGTGCACGGACCTGCTATCCCCTCAGGGGTTGCTCAGGGGGACGGCGACGAGCCTGGACCTGGCGAAGACGAACGACTTTGACAAGCCGGTGGGGATGCAGCTGTACGGGAGCGATCCGGAGGTGATGGCGCAGGGGGCGCGGTGGGCGGTGGAGCATGGGGCGACCATCGTGGACATCAACATGGGGTGCCCGGTCGACAAGGTGACGAAGAAGGACGGGGGCAGCAAGCTTCTGACGGACCTTTCAAGGGCGGTTTCGATCGCGGCGCGGGTGAGGCGGGAGTTGGACGGGATGCCGCTGAGCGCCGAGGAATGGCGCCGGCGTCTGGGGGCGGTGGGAGCGGAGGTCGGGGGCGGGCGGGTGGTGCCGGCATTGCGCACGGTGCCGCTCACGTGCAAGATCCGGCTGTGCTGGCACACTTCGGACTACGAGGCGGGCCTGGCGTGCTCGCCGCAGCTTGCGCGGCAGTTGGCGGATGTGGGTGTGGCGGCGGTGACGGTGCACGGGCGGACGACGGAGGACAAGTTCGGGGGCGCGGTGCGGCTGGAGGGGATTGCGCGGGTGGTGGAGGCGGTCAACGGGGCGATCCCGGTGATCGGCAACGGGGACGTGCGCGGGCCGGAGGATGCGGAGCGGATGGTGCGGCTGACGGGGTGCTCGGGGGTGATGATCGGGCGCGGGGCGTTGTCGACGCCGTGGGTGTTCCGCGACGTGTGGCACTACTTGTGCACGGGCGAGGTGCTGGCGCAGCCCGGGGAGCGTGAGGTTCTGGCGACGATCCTGCGGTACCTCGACATGATGGAAGCGCAGCGCGACCAGCGGTATGCGCTCTTCCAGATCCAGCGGCGGATCTCGTGGTTTGCGAAGCGGGTGCAGCGGCCGCTGGGGAACGGCAAGATGGAGAGCATCAAGCCGTTCAAAGAGGCTGTGCGTACGGCGAGGACGACCGGGGAGGTGCGGGAGGCGCTGGCGCGGTTTGGTGCGGGGGAGCTGCGGGGCGGGGTTGTCGAAGAGGCGGGTGAAACGGCGTGACGCGCGGGATGGGGAGCTGTTGATCAGCTCTGACCGGGGGGCGGGCCGCCGGGGCCTGGCGCTGCGTCTCCGGGTCGATCGTTTCGGGGCGGGCGTGGTCCCCTTGGGTGCTGCGGGCGGTTTGGGCGCGGTGGGCGGTTGCCGCCGTCCAGGTCATCGCCCCATGAGCCCATGATGTCGTCGATTTCGTCTTCGCGGGACTTGGGCTGGTTGCGGGGTTCTCGCGGGGGGCGGGGCGGCTGCTGGCCTCGGCCGCTCTGGCCTTGGCCGTGCTGGGGACCTTGTCGCTGCTGGCCCTGCGGGCGTTGGCCTTGCTGGGGTGGGCGCGGGGGACGCTGCCCCTGGGGTGGGCGTGCGGGGCGTTGCGCCGGGCGGTCCGGGGAGACGGGCGGGACTTCGGTGCGTGCGTCGGTATCCTGCTCGGTGCTGGCGTCGGGGCGCGGCGGGCGGTTGTCGGCGGGGCGGGGCGCGCGGTCCGGCCTGGGGCCGGCGCCGCGGAGGCGTTCGTTGATGGGGGTTTGCGGGCCCTTGGTGTCCTTGGGGGGCGTGAGGGACTCCACGGCGATCGCGACCTGGCGTTCCTTGCCGTCGTCCCCGGGTGTGTCGAGGAGGACGAGGGCGAGCTGGGTGAGGATCTGCGTGTCGATGACGAAGCCGTCGCCCTCGGGGGTGCCGACGCGGGACTTCTTGCGGGGGAGGCGCTTGGAGAGGTCCTCGTAGGTTGCGTCCTCGTAGCGGAGGCAGCACATGAGGCGGCCGCAGCGGCCGCTGATCTTGAGGGGGTCGAGCGTGGCCTTCTGGACCTTGGCGCTCTTCATGCTGATGGGCTTGAGGACCTTGAGGAAGTTCTTGCAGCAGCAGTACTGGCCGCACTTTTCGTAGTCGGCGGCGAGGCGTGCTTCGTCGCGTGCGCCGACGCCCCGGAGCTCGACGCGGGTGTGGAAGAGGCGCTGGAGTTCGCGGGCGAAGTCCCGGAGTTCGAGGCGTTCCTCGCTCATGAAGTAGACGGTGATGGACTCTGCGCCGAGGACGGGCTCGACCTCAACGACCTTGATGCGGGTGAGCTGGTCGTGGCCGCCCTGGGCGATGAGCTGCTCGCAGAGGTGGCGTGCCTGGAGGCGGAGCTCGTGCTTGCGCTGCTCGATGGCTGCCTGGGCGTCCATGTCCTGCTGGGTGGCGACGCGGACGACGCGGCCCTCGGTGAAGAAGGGGTAGTCGTTGCCGCCGGAGTTTTCGATGTACTGGAGCATGTCCTGGCGGGACACGCTCTTGCTGCAGCCGCTGTTGGGGCAGGTGCTGGTGAGCATCTCTCCCATTTCGGTGCCGCGGAAGGTGCGGACCACGAGCTTGCTGCCGCAGCCGGGCTTGATGGCGGGGCCGTTCTGGGGCTGGACGAGCTGGAACTCGCCGATGAGTTTCATGGAGCCGAAGCGGACGACGACGGTTTTGGGCGCGCGGAGGGCTTCGTACGCGCGTTTTTCCTCCTCGGCGAGGTGCTCCTTGAGGTCTGCTTCGAACTGGGGGAGTGGGAGGATGGGCATGAAGGGGCAATGGTAAGGCCTCTTCGCGGTGGCCTCGTGCCCGCGCTCAAGAAAGGCCGAGGAGCCTGCGTACGGGGCTGGACATGGCGAGGGCCGGGAGGTCGGCCTGCTGGACCCAGCGTCGGGCGGGTGTGGGGAGGGCGCGCGTGACGGCTGCGTGCCAGCACACAAAGCGGACCTCTCTGTGGGTGGTGTGGAAGGTGAAGTCGTCCGCGCGGGTGGTGCGCGTGACGGTGAGCCCGAGTTTGCGGGCGAGCGCGGCGGCGGTGCGCGGGGCCTTGTCGGCGGGGCACTCGAGCGTCGGGGGCTGCCACAGTCCGGCCCAGAGGCCCTTGGCCGGGCGTTGTTCCAGAAGGGTGGAGGACTTTGGGCCGCGGACGAGCAGGGTGGCGTGCACGATGGGGGTGCGGGCTTTCTTCGGGGTCGGGCGCGGGATCTGGAGCTGGCGGCCTATCGCGCGGGCGCGGCAGAGGTCGGCGAGGGGGCATTGGCCGCAGCTTGGCTGGCGGTTGCAGAGGGTGGCGCCCAGTTCCATGAGCGCTTCGTTGAAGATGCCGGCGGAGGTGGCGGGGGTGCGGTGGGCGAGGAGGGCCAGAGTTTCTGCGCGCTTCCAGACCCAGGGGAGGGCTTGCGCGGGGGCGATGTCCCTGCCCTCGAGGCGGAGGATGACGCGGACGACGTTGGTGTCGACGAGGGGCTCGGCACGGCCGTGCGCCATGGAGGCGATTGCGCCGGCGGTGTAGCGGCCGACTCCTGGGAGGGCTGCGAGTTGTTCGGTTGTCTCCGGCACGTTTCCGGCGTGGCGTTCGGTGATGGCTTTGGCGGCGGCGTGGAGGAGCTTTGCGCGGCGGTAGTATCCCAGCCCGGTCCATGCGGCGAGGACGTCGTCCTGGTGGGCTGCTGCGAGGTGATGGACGGTGGGGAACCGCCGGAGGAAGGGCTCGAACTTCTCGAGTACGCGGGACACCTGGGTCTGCTGGAGCATGAACTCGCTGACGAGGGAGCGGTAGGGGTCGCGGTAGCCTGTGCCCCGGGCGGGGTCAGTCGCGCGCCAGGGAAGGGGGCGCTGGTGCGTGAGGAACCAGGCGGAGAGGAGGCGGACGGTGCGCAGGTCGCGTGTGCGGTCCTGGGTCTTTGCGCGCCGGGGAGGGGACGCAGGGGGGCGGCGCGAGGGGGGGCTCACGCGAGCGTCCCCAGGCACTGCTCGAGGGCGGGCTTGAGGGAGCGCCAGGAGGTGGCGTCCTGCTTGGTGACGGTGAGCCAGCCGTCGCTGATGAGGACGGCGCGGACGCCTTTGACGGCGAGGAGTGCGGCAGCGGCGGGGTCGTGGGCGGCTGCGGCGGGCGTGGTATAGGAGCGGATGGACGGCGCGCCGGGGGTGGCGGCGAGGGGGGCGCTGAGGACGCACTTGAGGGCGTTGGGGTTGGGCGTGTCCTGGTAGGCGGTGATGGTGGGCATGGGCGTAAGAACATAGGGAGAGAGGTCTGTGGGCGCGTCGCCACAATTCCTGACAGGGAGAACCCGTGCTGCACGCATGGAGGTTCGCGTCGGGAAGGGATACCCCGGCATACCAGCAGAAAGGCGGGCCATGAAGTCCACACTCCTCACGCTTGTCACGATCGGCGCAGCAAGTCAGTTTGCGTCGGCGCAGATTACTCCCATGACCGACCCCAGCGGGGCGGCGCTGATTGCGCGGCTGTTTGAGAACAGCGGCGTGAGCGCGGGCGCCGTGCAGGGCAACTCGGTGCAGTTCGTGGGCCAGGTGGCGGGCGGCACGCAGAGCGGGCTGCTCTCGGGGCTGGTCATCCACGGCGCGGGGGGCACTTCACAGACCCTGGGCTCGGGGGTTGTGCTCTCGAGCGGCCTGGTGCACGCGATCCCCACCACCAACACGACGTGGGCCTGGTCGAACATCACGCACACGGGCGGCAACAACTACTTCCGCGACTTCCCGGCACAGACCGGCACGACCCGGCACGGCGGGCGGCTGCAGGAGCACGACGAGAACGAGATTACGTTTGACCTGGATGTGCCCGAGGGGGTGGTCGGCGTGTCGGCGGACTTCGTGTACGCGTCGGAGGAGTTCCCGGAATGGTCCGGCACCGGCTACGCCGACGGGTTCGCGTTCATCGTGGACAACGTGAACTATGCGCGCCTGCCCGACGGGCGTCCGGTGTCTCTGCTGAGCCAGAACGACAATGTGCACTTCATGACCAACGGTGACTCGATGGACGCCGCGGTGCCGCGGGTGCTGGACATGGAGTACGACGGGGCGACCCGCATCCTGGAGCTGACCGCCCCGCTGCAGCCGGGGCACCGGCAGACGTTCACGATCGTGGTCGCGGACACGGGGGATGAGATCTACGACTCGGCGGTGTTCCTGTCGAGCCTGCGGTTCATCACCGGCACCACGCCCCCCACTGACGACGATTGCCACGTGCACGTGCGGCACCACTCCAGCGACGACGACAGCTATGTCGAGTTCGGCGCGGTTACCGGCAGCGCGTGCGACAGCATCGACTTCAATGCCGACGGGCTCTTCCCGGACACGGCGGACATCGACGACTTCCTGAGCGTGTTCTCCGGCGGCGCGTGCCCGACGGGGGCGTGCGGGGACATCGACTTCAACAACGACGGGCTGTTCCCGGATACCAGCGACATCGACAGCCTGCTGAGCGTGTTCTCCGGCGGTGCGTGCCTCTGAGCCGGATGCTGCACCTGGGTATCTTGCAGACGCGGCCCGCGGCGAAGGTGCGGGCCGCGTTCTCGTTCAGGCGCACTGGCCGATGAGGATGCAGTAGCCGTCGGGGTCGTGGACGCGCAGTTCACCCTCGGGCATGTGCGGGGGGTGTGTGATGGTGAACGCGACGCGGTGCCGGAGCCCGGTTGGGGACGGGAAGGGGCCGCCGTCGGGGATTCCGGAGGCCAGCAGGTGGGCGCGGAGTGCGCCGACGTTGCGGCAGTGCATATAGAAAAGCACCGCCTGGAGTGTGTCGTCCACGGGGCCGCTTGCCTGGGCGAACATGATGGGTGCGGGGGTGAGGCCGGTCTTTGGGTTTTCCGACTGTGCCCAGGCCCAGACCAGCCTGCCGGCGTGGTTGCGCTGGGTGTTGCCGGGGGTGAATCCCAGCAGCCTGTAGAAGTCGAGGGAGGCCTGCACATCGGCGACGTGGGCGTAGGGAATGACCCTGTGGACGGGGATGGGGGTTGTTGTCATGGCGGCACCCTTCTAGCGGAGCAGGTCGCGGATGTCGTCGGGCAGGGGGGCGGAGTCCACCCCGGAGAGTCTTTCCAGGCGCTGGCGGACGGCGCGGAGGAGTTTTCGTTCGCGGTCTGCGTCCCCGAACCGGCCGACGCTGGCGGAGAGTTCGATGGGCCCGGCGCCGGCGGCGGCGCCCCAGGGCTTGCCCCGTGTAGCGGCTTCCGAGGACTTTGTGGTGGCGGTGAGTCTGGCGGGTTCGTCCGTGGCGGTGACGAGCGCGAAGGTCCTGGTTCGTCCGTCCTCGCTGGTGGATGAGTTGACGACGGCCATTTCCGCGGCCCGCGCGCCGGCGTCGACGGCTGCGGCGACATCGTTCCAGTCGCCCGTTGCGAGGACGCGCTCGGCGCGGGCGTAGAAGGAGGGCCCGGAGGAGGCGGAAGAACACCCAAACAGGCTGCTTGCAATACCGAACATACCTAGTACAAACAGGAGGATGACCGGCCATCCCGGGGCACGATCTCTCCTAAACTGTGTACAACATGCCTGTTGGGGAAGCCGCGGCCCGGTCGGGCGGAGCGGGCGGGCTGGCTGGAGTCTTACGGAAGTGGAAGTCACGGTCAAAGTGCCCTCCGGGGCTGATCGCACGGCGGTCGTGGGTGCGGCCGATCGCAACCTCAAACTCATTCGCGAAGCGCTGGGGGTCCGTATCGCCGCCCGCGACGGTAGGGTTTCGCTGTCTGGTGCGGCGGCGGGGGTGCACGCTGCGCGGCGGGTGATTGATGCGCTGGTGGATGCGGCGGAGGCGAATTCTCCCTTGAAGCGGGAGCAGGTGTTGGACCTGATCTCCGAGGAGGCGGGGTCGATATCGCGGGCGCGGCGGCACGCGGGGGTGCCGGGCGGTCCGGGCCAAGAGCCGGGGTGGGGGCGGGAGGCGGAGGACGCGGCGGGTTACTTCGCGGAGTACGGGGGCGGGGATGACTGGGCGGACAGGTTGAACGTGTACGTTGCGGGCAAGCCGGTGCGTGCGCGGACGCCCAACCAGGAGGCGTACCTGCGGGCCATCCGCGAGTTTGACCTGGTGTTTGGGCTCGGCCCTGCGGGCACGGGGAAGACGTACCTGGCTGTGGCGGCGGCGGTGCACATGCTGCGGTCGGGGTCTGTGAAGCGGCTGGTGCTGACGCGACCGGCGGTGGAGGCGGGTGAGAAGCTGGGCTACCTGCCGGGGGATCTTCGTGAGAAGGTGAACCCGTACCTGCGGCCGCTGTTTGATGCGCTCAACGACATGATGGACTTCGCGACGGCGCGGAGGTTCATGGAGAACGACGTGATCGAGGTGTGCCCGCTGGCGTTCATGCGTGGGCGGACGCTGAACCAGTCGGTGATCATCCTGGACGAGGCGCAGAACGCGACGAAGGGCCAGATGAAGATGTTCCTGACGCGGATGGGCCAGGGGAGCAAGATGATCGTGACGGGCGATCCTTCGCAGACGGACCTGCCTGACGGGACCGAGAGCGGGCTGATCGACGGCGCGAGGCGGCTGGCCCGGACGGAGGGGGTGGCGTTCGTGGGGTTTGAGCCTCAGGACGTGGTGCGGCACGCTTTGGTGAAGCGAGTGATTGCGGCGTATGACGCGGAGGATGGTCCGCAGCGCAAGAAGCGCGGTGCGCAGGCGTCGCGGGGGCGCGTGGCGTCGGACAATCAGCCCGATAACACCGTATCGGACGTGGCGGACGGGTCGATGGGGAGTGGAGTGGTTGGCGCCCGGTAGGTGGGCGGGGCGGCTGCGTTGTGCGCAGCCGGGTGGCAGCGGGAGCATCATGAGCCGCGAGGGATCCAGGCTGACGACGAGGACGACGGGGCTGCTGTCACGCAGCCTTGATGAGCGTCGTCGCGCGTTCCAGGCGGAGGCGCGCGGGTTGCCGACGCTGGCGCGGCTGGCGGAGGGGATTGCGCAGCCGACGCTGGGGATCGGCCTGGTGGTGGCCTCGGTGTTTGCGCTGGTGTGCGCGGGGATCGCGATCTGGACGCGGTCGCAGCCGCTCACGCCCGTCGGGCGGGTGATGAACGACACGCGGCTGGTGCGCGTGGAGCGTATCGAGACGTACGACGAGGCGCTGACGCGTCAGCAGCGTGAGCGTGAGCGGATGCGGACGCCGCGTGTCTTTGTGATCGACGACGCGGCGATCGACGACCTTGTGGGGGCGGTGGAGCAGCTGCCGGCGGCGTTGCAGGACGTGACGGACGTGTCGGGGGTTCCTCAGCCGGTGATCGACCGGTTCGGGACGCTGGACGGGGCGTCGCTGGGGACGCTGCGGACGATCGCGAAGGACGAGGTGTCGTCGCGCCTGTGGCGGCAGAACGCGGAGTCGCTGCGGGCGTTGCTGCGGACGAGGCCGTTGCTGGACTCGCAGACGTACCAGCGTGAGACTCTGGACACGGCGCGGATCCGGGTGCTGTCGCCGCACGGCCGGCCCGAGTCGGCGTCGGTGGTTGCGCGGACGGACGACCTGGTGAACGCGGACGACCCGGGCTCGGTGCGTCGGCAGGTCGGGCCGCTCATCGAGTCGGCGGGCTTCCCGCAGCTGGTGCGCCCGGTGGTGCTGGCGCGGTTCACGCTGCAGCACCGGGCGACGGCGGCCTACGACGACGCGTTGACGAAGCGGGACCAGGCGTCTGCGGCGGTGGGGGTGGACCCGGTGATGACGGTGACGGCGCGGGGGGAGACGATCTACGAGCGGGGGGACGAGCTGACGAGTTCGCAGGCGGCGCTGGTGGTGACGGAGGCTGCGGCGTTTGACCTGTCGCTGGCGTGGTGGCAGCGCTGGATCGAGCGTGGGGCGACGTTCCTGGGGTGCGCGGGGGTGACGGTGGCGCTCGCGGGGTACTCGGTGCTGTTTGCGCCGCGGATCAAGCGGCGTGCGGCGCGGATGGTGGGCGTGGCCGGTGTGCTGACGGCGCTGCTGGGCGCGGCGTGCATCAGCTCGGTGTTTGCGCCGCAGTTCATGCTGACGCTGTCGGTGCTGCCGACGGTGTTCGTGGCGGTGCTGATGGCGATCGGTTACGACCGGCGGACGGCGCTGGCGTACGCCCTGCTGCACGGCCTGCTGGTGTGCCTGTGCCTGCACCAGGGGTTCTCGCTCATGGCGGTGATCACCACGGGCGTGGCGTGCGTGGTGAGCACGCTGAAGGAGGTGCGTGACCGGACCAGCCTGGTGCGGACCACGCTGTTCACGGGGCTGGGGCTGATGTTCGCGACGGTGGTGTTCGGGCTGCTGGACCGGCCCATCCTGCGGGAGTCGATCCGGGAGCTTGCGACCGACGCGCTGGTGACGGGCGCGGGGATGCTGGTGGTGGGCGGCCTGACGCTGTTCGTGCTGCCGCTGATCGAGAGGGCGTTCAACGTCACGACCGGGCTCACGCTGAGCGAGCTGAGGGACCCCAAGCAGCCGCTGCTGCGGGAGCTGCAGATGCGGGCGCCGGGGACGTACACGCACTCGCTGAATGTGGCGAGCCTGGCGGAGACGGCGGCGGAGGCGATCGGTGCGGACAGCCTGCTGACGTACGTGGGGGCGCTGTACCACGACGTGGGGAAGATGAACAAGCCGGAGTACTTCGTGGAGAACCAGCAGGGGGGCCCCAACCGGCACGACAAGCTGAGCCCCGCGATGAGCCTGCTCATCGTGGTGGGCCACGTGAAGGACGGGATGGAACTGGCGAGGGAGTTCCGGCTGCCGGTCAAGATCCAGCACTTCATCGAGAGCCACCACGGGACGACGCTGGTGGAGTACTTCTACCACCGTGCGAAGAAGCAGGCGCAGGCGCGGGCGCTGGTGGAGGGTGAGGAGGACGCGGAGGACCTGATACCGGACGAGTACGAGTACCGGTACCCGGGCCCGCGGCCGCGGACGAAGGAGGCGGCGATCCTCATGATCGCCGACGCGTGCGAGAGCGCGGCGCGGGCGATCGGCGAGCCGACGCCGGCGAAGATCGAGTCGCTGGTGCGGGAGATCGCGAACCGGCGTCTGCGGGACGGCCAGTTCGACGACTGTGAGCTGACCCTGAAGGAGCTGGCGACCATTTCGGAGAGCGTGGCGCGGTCGCTCACCTCCATGCATCACGCGCGGGTGCAGTACCCCGGGCCTTCGTCGGAGGAACCCCGGACGCAGCTTGCGACCAGCACGGCCAAGTGAGGCTGGGGGGGCCTAGGCCCAGCGGACGAACCCCTCGATGGCCTCGTATTCCGCGAGGCCCAGGGTGTCGTAGAGCCTGGCGGTGGCGCGGTTGCGGGCCTCGGCGCGCTGCCAGAACTCGCGGGCGTCGCTGGGGCCTGGGAAGAGGGCGGTGTCCTTCTGGCTCTCGTGCTTGAAGATGGCGTAGCGCTTGCGGAGCACCTCGTCGGGCGCGAGGGGGACGGCCATCTCGATTTCGTGGGGCCCCCACTCCTGCCATGCGCCGCGGTAGAGCCAGACCACGCAGTGCCTGGTCCAGGGTTCACCTCCGGCGCGCAGGCGGCGCAGCGCTTCCTGCACGCACGCCAGGCATACCCGGTGTGTGCCGTGGGGGTCGGAGAGGTCTCCGGCGGCGTAGACCTGGTGGGGCCGGACCCTGCGGAGGAGTTCGGTCGTGATGGCGATGTCCTGCTCTCCCAGCGGCTTCTTGCGGACGCGCCCGGTCTCGTAGAACGGGAGGTCGAGGAAGTGGATGCTGTCCTGGCGCACGCCGGCGGCGCGGGCGGCGGAGCGGGCCTCGGTGCGGCGGATGAGGCCCTTGATGGCCTGGAGCTCCGGTGAGTCGGCCTGGCCAGCGCGCCTCGCGCTGATGAACTGGTTGACGGCGTCGTCGAGGCGGCGGGCTTCCTGGCGTCCCAGGGCGGGGAAGGCGTCGGCGAGTTCGCGGACGAAGTCGGCGTGGCGCTGCGCGTACTCGTCCCAGACGGCGATGTTGCCGCTGGTCTGGTAGGCGACGTGGACGTCGTGCCCCTGTTCGCACAGGCGGATGAGCGTGCCGCCCATGCTGATGACGTCGTCGTCGGGGTGTGGGCTGAAGACCACGACCCGCTTGGGGAACTCGGCTCCTGGCTCGTGGGGGAATCCGTCCTCGCGTGAGGAGCCCTGACCGGGCTTGCCCGCGGGCCAGCCGGTGATGGTGCGCTGCATCGTCCGGAAGACGCCGATGTTGAGCTCGTACGCACCTTTCGCACCGCCCCGGGTGGCGAGGAGGTCCTGGAGGCCGTGCTCGTTGTAGTCTTCGTTGGTGAGTTTCAGGATGGGCTTGCCCACGGCCTGGGCCAGCCACAGGACCGCGCGGCGCGTCATGGCGTCGTCCCAGCCCCGGCCCAGTTCTGACAGTGCGCCCAGCAGCCAGGGGGTGCGGAGCCTGGTGAGGTCGGCGGCGGCGGCGGCGTCCAGCACGAAGGCGGCGCCCGGGTGCCGCTGCAGGTAGCTCGCCGCGACCTGCGGGCTGACATCTTCTTCCACCGCGCGGCGGACGATGGGCGCCTTGTGCTCGCCGAAGGCCATCAGGATGATCTCGCGGGCTTCCAGGATGGAACCGACTCCCATTGTGATGGCCTGGCGGGGCACGTTGCGCTCGCCGAAGAAGTCGCTGGCGGCGTCCATGCGTGTGACGCGGTCGAGGGTGATGAGGCGGGTGCGGCTGCCCAGCGAGGAGCCGGGCTCGTTGAAGCCCACGTGCCCGGTGCGTCCGATGCCCAGCAGCTGGATGTCGATGCCCCCGGCGTCGCCGATGGCCTGTTCGTAGGCGGCGCAGGCGGCGGTGACGCCCTCCTTGTCCACGGTCCCGTCGGGGACGTGTGCGGCGCGGGGCGGGATGTCGACGTGGTCGAAGAGGTGCTCCTGCATGAAGCGCCGGTAGGAGTGGGCCGAGGCGGGCGCCATCGGCCAGTACTCGTCCAGGTTGAAGGTGACCACGTTGCGGAAGCTCAGGCCTTCCTTGTGCAGGCGCACGAGGTGGTCGTACACGCCCACCGGGGTGGAGCCCGTGGCCAGCCCCAGCACGGCCTGCCTTCCCTCGGCGGCACGGGCGCGGATGAGCGAGGCGATGCGTTCCGCCACGGCGCGGCTCGCGGCGGCGCTGTCCGGGTGGACGTGGGTGGGGACGTGCTCGAGCCTGCGCGTGGGGTGGGCGGGGGGGACGTCCAGCGCGGACGAGACGGGGGCGAGGGTGGATGGCGCCGCCATCGGGGTTGCTCCTTGCGGGTGACGGACCTGCGACTGTACCGGCGCGGGGGCGGGGGGCCAAAAACAACAGCGTCCAGCGCTCGGCTGGACGCTGCGTACTTTCAAGATCGGGAGGGCGTCCGGTCTTACTTGGCCTTCTTCATCATGTCGGCCCTGGCCTGGTCGCTGGCCTTCTCCCACTTGCCCTTGCAGCCGGCGCAGCAGAACGCGACCTTGCCGCCCTGGTAGTCGCAGGTGATGTTGCCGTCCACGGCCTCGCCGCTGAAGGGGCACTTGGAGTTCATGACGCCGGGTGCGGCGGCGGACTTCTGGGTGCTGTGGCAGGCGCCCAGGCTGAGGACGGTGGCGGCGGCGGCGGCGATAGCGAGCGAGCGAAGCATCTTCATGGCTGACTCCTTGGGAAACGGTGCTGACCCCTCGCGTGACCGCCGACGCGGGCGGGCACGACACGGGGAGATGGTACCCGGGGAGGGCGGGGGGCGCGTGGCCCTGGCTAGGGTGCGGGGTGGGAGGGCGTGCGGGCTGCGCCGTTGCCGTGACCTTCCATCTGCAGGCTGACGAGGTGGGCGTACATGCCGCGGCCTTGCATGAGGTCGGTGTGTGTGCCGGATTCGACGATGCGGCCCTTCTCCATGACGACGATGCGGTCGGCGTTGCGGACGGTGCTGAGGCGGTGGGCGATGACAAAGCAGGTCCTGCCCTTCATGAGCCCGGCGAGGGACTGCTGGATGAGGTGTTCACTCTCGGAATCGAGGTTGCTGGTGGCTTCGTCCAGGATGAGGATGAGGGGGTCCGCGAGCACGGCCCGGGCGATGGCGATGCGCTGCTTCTGTCCGCCGGAGAGGCGGACGCCGCGCTCGCCGATCAGGGTCTGGTACCCTCTTTCCTGCTGGGTGATGAACTCGTGTGCGTTGGCGGCGCGGGCGGCGGCGGTGATCTGTTGTTCGGTGGCGTCGGCGCGGGCGTAGGCGATGTTCTCAGCGATGGAGCCGTCGAAGAGGAAGACGTCCTGCTCCACGATGCCCAGGAGGGAGCGGAAGGAGGCGACGTCGATGTCGCGGAGGTCGCGGCCGTCGAGGGTGACGCGGCCGCGGGTGGGTTCGTAGAAGCGGGCGACGAGGTTGCAGAGGGTGGTCTTGCCGGAGCCGCTGGGCCCGACGAGGGCGGTGGTTTCACCGGCGCGGGCGACGAGGGAGACGTCCTCCAGGACGAAGGCTCGGCGTCCGTCCTCCGGCGGGGATTCGCCCTTGGGGCCCCTGGCGGACGGGAGGGGGTACTGGAACCAGACGTCTTCGAGGCGGACGTCTCCGCTCGTGTTGGCGCGGGTGACCACGGCGCCGTCGCGGCGCCCGGCGAACTCCTCTTCCTCGTCGAGCAGGGCGAGCACGCGGTCGAAGGCGGCGAGGTTGGTCTGGATGTTGGTGGCGGTGCTGGTGAGGGTCTCCAGGGGGCTCAGGAGCATGAGGAGGTAGGTGGTGAACATCATGAGGTCGCCGATGGTGAGCGAGCCCCGGATGATCTGCGAGCCCCCGTAGACGAGGACGGCGGCGGAGGCGAGGGGGATGAGGACGGACCATGACACGTCGACGATGCGGCTCCACCACCAGGTGAGGATCTCGATGCGGGTCATGAGGTGCTGAGAGATGACGAAGCGGGTGCTCTCGGCGCGCTGGCGTCCGAAGCCCCGGACCACGCGGAGGCCGCCGAACGCCTCGGTGGTGGTGGCGTCGATGTTCTGGCGTACGTTCTTGGCGTCGCGGTAGAGGGGGCGGATGCGGCTGATCCACGTCTTGTGGGTCACCCACACGGCGGGGATGCAGAGGAGCCCGCCCAGGAGGAAGCGCCAGTCGGTGTACGCGAGGACGCAGAGCGTGCCGGCGAGGGTGACGATTGCCCGCCAGGGGTTGTAGAGCATGCCGAAGAGCAGGTCTCCCACGAGGCCGGCGTCCTCGCGGAGGAGGCTGGCCATGCCGCCGCTCTTGTACGACTGCACGCGGTGGAGGGGCAGGCGGACGGCGTGGTCGAAGGCGCGTCGGCGGAGTTCGACCTGCATGCGCTTGGTGACGCGCGTCATCTGCCAGCGGCCGAGCATGCCGAAGAGGACGGCGACGGCGGAGAGCGCGACCATGGCGCCGCCCACCCACCAGAGGAGCCGGACGCGGGTCGCGGCGTCGGCGTCGGCGCCGATGTGCAGGAGGCTGCGTGCGGGCGCGGGCAGCCCTGCGGGCCCGGGGCTGGTGGAGATGACGTAGTCGATGGCGAGCTTGGTTGACGCGGGGACCACGAGGGTGACGGCGCTGGTGATGGTGAGGGTGCAGAGTGCGAAGACCACGGCGCGGCGGTGGCCGCCGGCCCCGACCAGGCGCCAGAATTCCCTAAGGAGGGCGGGGAAGGAGCGCTGCGCGGGGGGCTTTTTGGTGTCTGTACCCCCGGCTCCCGGCGCCGCGGCGCGTTTGCGTTTGAGGTAGTCCGCGAACCTGTGGCGGCTGCTGTCTCGTGTGGGCAGCATGGGGGGGGATGATAGAGAGCGTGGCGGGGAGCGCAAAAGTGGCGAGTCCCTGCACCGCCTGTTCCCGGTAATCGCCCCGGAACCGGCCGGCGTTTGCGTCCCTGCCCTGAAGCGGTGCTGGCCCGGTGTCGATAACGACCACTCGGGGATTACCCCGTCCGCCGCACTGCGCGGCGGTGGCGCGCACGCGAGGATCGCATGTCACTACGCACGAAGGTCATTGCCCTGGTGCTCTGCGTGTACGCCCTGGCGACGGTGATCGCGCTGGTGGTGCAGAAGCGGATCATCCTGCCGCAGTTCCAGCAGCTGGAACGGACCGAGGCCCGGACGTCGATGGACCGGTGCATCAAGGCCATCCACAGCGAGCAGGAGCACCTTTCGGTGACGGCCCGTGACTGGGGCGGGTGGGACGACACGTACCGGTACGTGCAGGGTCAGAACCCTGCGTTCGCGGAGAGCAACTTCAGCGAGAACTTCCCGGAGAGCATCCGGCTGAACCTGGCGCTCTTCTATGACGAGCAGGGGAGGCTGGTGTGGGGCCGGGCGCTTGCGCCGGGCTTCAAGGACGAGGTGCCGCTGTCGGAGTATTCGCTTTCGCACCTGCCCGCGGGGAGCCCGCTGCTGCACTTCCGGGACAACGCGTCGCAGCAGTCGGGGATCGTGCAGACCGAGCACGGGCTGATGCTGCTGGCGGCGCGGCCGATCACACCGACGGAGGTGCAGTCGGGTCCTTCCAAGGGGACGATCATCTACGGGCGGCTGATGGACGAGTCGTTCATGGGGGTGCTGCGTTCCACGGTTGAGCTCAATGCGCGGGTGTGGGCTCCGCGGGCTTCGGACGTCCCGCGGGAGGCGGCGGAGGCGGCGCTGGCGTCGTTCGGGTCCGCGGACCGTCGGATCGTGGAGCGGAGCGACGACGAGCTGGGGGTGTACGGCGTGATGGCGATGCTGGGTTCCCCGGACCGCGTGCTGGTGGGCGTGGATGTGCCGCGGAGCATCATGGCGCGGGGGCGTTCGAGCGTGAACGCGGCGCTGTACCTGCTGATGATGGTGGGCGCGTGCACGGGCGTGATCGTGATGGTGGCGATGCGTGCGATGGTGCTGCGGCCGGTGGCGGCGCTGGCGGGGCACGCGACGGCGATCGCGAACGACAGCGACCTGACGAGGCGTGTCGAGGCGCCGACCAACGACGAGATCGGGGAGCTGGGGCGGGACTTCAACCAGATGATGGAGCGCCTGTCGGCGACGCAGGCGGCGCTGGTGGAGGCTTCGCGCCGGGCGGGTCAGGCGGACGTGGCGGCGAACGTGCTGCACAACATCGGGAACGTGCTGAACGCGGTGCTGGTGTCGCGGAAGACGCTCTCGGACATCGTGACGCACTCGCGGATGTCCGACATTGCGCGGCTCTCCGACCTGCTCACGCAGAACGGGCCCGACCTTGCGCGGTTCGTGGGCGAGGACCCGCGGGGGAAGCTGATCCCTGGGTTTGTGTCGCAGCTGGCGGAGCAGTGGACGCGTGAGAGCGGCCAGATCGCGACGGAGCTGGCGCGGATCGACGAGAGCCTGTCGCACATCCGGGA
This sequence comes from Phycisphaerales bacterium, assembly GCA_046350475.1. Lineage (GTDB taxonomy): Bacteria > Planctomycetota > Phycisphaerae > Phycisphaerales > UBA1924 > BJHL01. Next base: position 2,502,957 of record JAXMAJ010000001.1, read on the forward strand.
CGTGATGGAGGCCCAGCGGGCCACGGCGCGTCCGTGGAGCGTGCTTGAGCCGGTGCGTGCGGGCGACATCGCGAAGAGCGCGATGGGCGTGATGACGTCCTCGCTGACGCGGCACGGGATTGCGCACGCGCTGGATGTCCGCACGGACGCCACGCTCAAGACGGACCGGGTGACGATCATGCAGGTGCTGGTGAACCTGCTGACGAACGCGAAGGAGTCGGTGCTGGCGCGGGGGGCGCCGGACCGTTCCATCCGCTTCGTGGTGGACACGGACGAGCAGGGCCGGATCACGTACAGCGTGGTCGACAACGGCGGGGGCATTTCTGCCGAGACCCTGAGGAGCCTGTTCCGCCAGGGGTTCACGACGAAGGCGAAGGGCCAGGGCCTGGGGCTCCACTACAGCATGCTTTCGGTGCAACGCCTGGGCGGAGACATCCGGGCGGCCAGCGAGGGTGAGGGGCGTGGCGCGACGTTCACGGTGACGCTGCCGGTCAGCCAGGCGTCCGAGCAGACACGAAAGGCGGCGGCGGCATGACGGACAAGAGCGGCATCCCCCATCCCCCGCCCCCCAACCGCTGCGTGCTCATCGTGGACGACGCGGCGTCCATCCACGAGGACTACCGGCGTGCCCTGTGCGCGACGGCGGCGAGTGCGCCGGGCCTGGAGCAGACGGCGGCGGCGCTCTTCGGTGCGGCTGCGGCGCCGGCGGCGCCCAAGGTGGAGGGGTTCTCGATCGATTCGGCGTTCCAGGGCCAGGACGCGGTGGAGATGGTGAAGCGTGCCAAGGAGCAGGGCCGGCGGTACAGCGTGGCGTTCGTGGACATGCGGATGCCCCCTGGCTGGGACGGCGTGACGACGGTGGAGGAGCTCTGGAAGATCGACCCCGAGGTGGAGGTGGTGATCTGCACGGCGTACTCGGACCACACGTGGGGGGAGATCACGAGCCGCCTGGGGAGGAGCGACCGGCTGCTGCTGCTGCGGAAGCCGTTCGACCCTGCGGAGGCGTGGCAGATGGCCAACGCGCTGTCGCAGAAGTGGGACCTGAACCGGCGTGTGGAGACGCAGGTGTCGACGCTGGCGTCGAGCAACGAGTCGCTGCGGGCGGAGATCGCGCGGCGCAAGCTGGCGGAGTCGAACGCGATCCACGCGTCGCTGCACGATGCGCTCACGGGCCTGCCGAACCGGCCGATGCTGACCGACCGTCTGGACCGGGCCATCCGCCGTGCGCAGCGCGACCCTTCGTTCAAGTTCGCGGTGCTGTTCCTGGACCTGGACAACTTCAAGCTGATCAACGACAGCCTGGGGCACGACGCGGGCGACACGCTGCTGCGTGAGTTCGCGGCGCGCCTGGCGACGTGCCTGCGCCGGGTGGACACGCTCTCCAAGAACGACGCGAGCGCCGGTCGGCTGGGCGGCGACGAGTTCGTGGTGGTGATCGAGGGCATCCGCCAGCGGTCCGACGCGGTCATCGTCGCGGAGCGGGTCAGCGAGGTGCTGATGCAGCCGTTCCACCTTGCCGGGCAGGACGTGCGGGTCACGGCGAGCATCGGCATCGCCTTCAGCGACACCACCGCGGGCCCGGGGGCGACGGCGGACGGCGTGCTGCAGCAGGCGGACACGGCCATGTACCGGGCCAAGGGGAGCGGCAAGGCGCGGCATGCGCTGTTCGACCACACCATGCAGGAGCAGGTGATCGAGCGGCTGCGCCTGGAGAACGACCTGCGCTTTGCGCTGGAGCGGAACGAGCTGCGCCTGGCGTACCAGCCGATCGTGCACCTGACCGACGGCGTCATCAAGGGCTTCGAGGCGCTGCTGCGCTGGCGGCACCCGGCGCTGGGCGACGTGCCGCCGGAGCGGTTCATCCCGATCGCCGAGGAGATCGGCGTGATCAACGACATCGGCGGCTGGGTGCTGAGCACGGCGTGCGCCGACGTCGGGCGGTGGAACCGGGAGTGCAAGACCGACCCGCCGATCTGCGTGAACGTGAACCTGTCGAAGCGCCAGCTGTGGCACTCGCGGATCGTGGACGAGATCCAGTCGATCATCGCCAGTTCCGGCATCGAGGCGTCGTGGCTGAGCGTCGAGGTGACCGAGTCCATGATCATGGCGGAGCCGCAGGCGGTGCGCGAGCGCCTGCTGCGTCTGCGCGACATGGGCGTGGGGACGCAGATCGACGACTTCGGCACGGGCCACTCGTCGCTCTCGTGCCTGCACCACTTCCCGATCGACATCCTGAAGGTGGACAAGGCGTTCGTGGGGACGACGGTGTTCAAGCGGGACTACGCGGCCGTGATCGCGGCCATCGCGACGCTGGCCCATAACCTGGGCGCCAAGGTCACCGCGGAGGGTGTGGAGACCGAGGCCCAGCTGGCGATGCTGCTGGCGGTGGACTGCGACTTCGGGCAGGGCTTCCTGTTCTCGCGTCCCATCGAGTCGGACAAGGTCATCGAGATGATCCTGAACCGGCGCACCTGGCGTCAGGCCGCATAACGCGTCCCGGGCGCCGGGCGTCCGGGAACCGGCGCGCGGGCCATCCCACACGGCACCACCCCCCCGGATTGACGCCGCCCGCCCCCCACCTTCGAAGTGGGTAGCACCGGCGACCGCATCGGCTCGATGGATGGGCGAGGCCCTGCGTGGCCCGAAAGGACCCGGATGCGTCACCCACTATCCCATGCGTCGACGCCCATCGAGCCTCAGGAGAGCGCCGGGGCCGCCGCGCGGGAGGAGTGGCCGACGAACGTGCCGCCCCCGCCCCCGCCCCCGATGCCCGAGCAGCCGCCGGTGAGCTTCTCGATCGCCCGCCCCGCTCGCCTGCTGGGCATTGCCTGGGCGGTGAGTGTGCCGGCGGTGCTGTGGTCGCACGTGAAGTTCTCCAACCCGGTGGCGGTGGTCGTCGTGGCCGGCGGGATTCTGCTTGGGCTGGGCCTTGCCACGGCTTTGGCCTGGGCCCTGTTCATGTCGTTGAAGCGGTCGCGGAACGCCGCGGCGGTCACGTTCGGCGGACTGGCGTGCGCGGGGCTTGCGGTCAATGTGCTGGTGGGCGTTTTCATGTCGCTTGCGGCGGGGGCGCTGCGTGAGATTGATCAGGGCCCGGGCACGGTGAAGGCCCAGATCCGCCAGGAGCTGGCGATCGCGAAGAAGGTCGCTGCGGAAGAGATCGGCAAGGCGCACGAGGAGGGGGTCAAGGGGCTTCTGAAGGACCGGCCTTCCGGCGGGCCTGCGGGCGAGGCCGCCCCTGTCGCTCCGGGCCTTGTGCTGGGCCCGACGGGCGATGGCGCGGCGACGCCGCAGGACACCCCGCCGACAGGCGCGACGCCTGGGCAGGGCGCCGAGCATGCTGCGGAGGTTCATGCCGGCGGGGCCACGGGTGCTGCTGCGGGCGCAACTCAGCCGCCCAGTGTGGACACGACGCCGGTGGCGCCGACTGCGCCGGGCGCCGCTGCGGCGTCGGCACCCCAGGCGGCGCCCAGGGCCGTCGGCGTGAAGCCGGCGTCCAAGCCGGTGGCGAAGCCCGTCGTCAAGCCGCAGGTGAACGTGCCCCAGCGGGGCATCAGCGTGCGCAAGCCGGGGAGCAAGATGCCCGAGCCGGTGGTGGCGACGATCGATGACGCGACGATCGACCGCGTGGCGTACGACGCGGCGGTCGCGGTGCAGGAGCGGGTGGACAAGGCGTCGCGGCGGTACGCCGACAGCGCGCTGCGGCTTTCCACGCTCCGTGACCCGCTGCTGTACCACTCGCAGGCGGAGTTCCGCGAGTTCAGGCGGGCGCTGGACCAGCATCGCACTGATGCGGAGGCTCTGCGCGACGCGGTGGTGACGGCCTCGGGCCAGATGCAGTCCCGCCTGTCCCAGGCGGGGGTGCCCGCGGCGCAGGCGGATCGGCACGTGGCGATGGCCTTCCCGCGGGAGATCACGGACGCGAGCGCCGAGTTCCACAACGCGTACCTGGTGTGGCTGGACGCTCGGGAGCACCGGGCGATGGTCCTCGAGACGGCGTTGGGGCGGTGGAAGTACAACGCCGACACGCGGCAGCTGTGGCTGGCGGACGATGGGGTGCGGAGCGCGTGCGAGTCGGCGTTCGACTCGGTGCGGGCGAGCGCGACCATGCTGACGGCCAAGCGGGAGGTGGCGGAGGAGCTGGGGATCCCGACGAAGGCGTCGGAGATGCGTGCCCAGAGCGGCCGGTTTGCCAACGAGCCTGAAGCGAACTGAGGCGGAGGGCCCTTGCGAGCGGCCTACACGTTGAACAGGAAGTGGCAGACATCGCCGTCCTGCATGACGTAGTCCTTGCCCTCGATGCGCATCCTGCCGGCTTCCTTGATGGCCTTCTCGCTCTTGTGCTTTTCCAGGTCCGCGACGGAGTAGATCTCTGCGCGGATGAAGCCGCGCTCGAAGTCGGTGTGGATGACGCCCGCGGCCTGGGGCGCGGTGGCGCCGATGTGGACGGGCCAGGCGCGGACCTCCTTCTCGCCGGCGGTGAAGTAGCTCTGGAGGCCCAGAAGTTTGTACGTGGCCCGTGCGACGGCGGCGAGGGCGGGCTCGTGGAGGCCCAGGGCTTCGAGCATTTCCTTCTGGTCCGCGGCGGCCATCTGGGAGAGCTCGGCCTCGATCTTGGCGCAGACGGGGACCACCTCGGCGCCCTCGGCCTTGGCCTTGGCGCGGACGCGCTGGGCCATCTCCCCGGTGCCTTCCAGGTCGTCCTCGTCCACGTTCATGACGTAGAGCACGGGCTTGGTGGTGATGAGCCCGAGCATCTTGAACTGCTTGGCCTGTTCCGCGTCCTCGATCTTCAGGGCCCGCGCGGGCTTGCCGGCGTCGAGGATGGGCTTGAGCTTCTTGAGGACCTCGTAGCGGGCGACGTCCTCGGGCTTGCCGCTCTTGGCGGCGCGCTCGGCCTTGCCGATCGACCCGTCGACCGTCTGGAGGTCGGCGAGCACCAGCTCCGTGGCGATGATCTCCATGTCGCGCACGGGGTCCACGCTGCCGGACACGTGCAGGATCTCCTCACCGCCGGGGGCCTTGGTGAAGCAGCGGACGACCTGCATGAGGGCGTCGACCTCGCGGATGTGGCTGAGGAACTTGTTGCCCAGGCCCTCGCCCTCGCTTGCGCCCTTGACGATGCCGGCGATGTCCACCAGCCGGAGGGCGGCGGGGATGATCTTCTGCGGCGGGATGTACCTGGTGATCAGTTCCAGGCGTGAGTCGGGGATGGGCACGACACCCACGTTGGGCTCGATCGTGGCAAAGGGGTAGTTGGCCGCGAGGATGTTGGCCTTGGTGAGGGCGTTGAACAGTGTGGACTTGCCGACGTTGGGCAGGCCGACGATACCGGCTTCCATGAGCGGGCTCCGGGAAAGGGGGTTCCGTAAGGGGGGCGAGTATAGAGGGTTGGAACGGGCGCAAAGGCCGGTCCGTACCCTGAGGACATGGGCCTGGACCGCACCGAAACCCTGGTGGTCGTGCACAGGCCCTTCCGGAGGGCGTGGCGCGGGCTGTCGGGGTTCGGGCGGGCCTGCGGATGGGTCTGCCTGGGGGGATCGGGGGTGCTGCTGGTGTTGAGCGTGCTGGTGGTCGGATGGTCCGCCCCCGCGCAGTTTCCCTCACGGGGGTCCGGGGTTGTCATGACGTACTGGGTCTACGCGTGCGAGCGTCCAGGGACGTTCGTCGCGGTCACGCAGGCGGACATCCGGAGGCATGGTGATGATCGGCGGGCCGTCGAAGCCGTCGCCAGGGAAGCCGGCGTAACGGCGGTTCGCCCGATGGCCCGCAGTGTCATGCTCCGGGACGACACGCTGAGTGACGTCAAGGTGGGCGGGTGGCTGGTGCTGGGGATGTCCAATGGATGGTCCTTTGCGGATTCCCCGTACGCCGACGGAAGACCGCTGCACTCGATGGTCGTTGTCGGTTCGGGGAGGCTGGAGGGGATTCCGATCAGGTCGACGCGGGCCTGGCGGTTTGCTGTCGCGTCGGGTGACTTCCGGTACGAGGATGTCGAGCGGCTGGAACCAGGTGTTTGGAACGCGGTCCGGGATGCGACGGAGCGCGCCCGGGCCGGGGTGAACCCGCGGGACCTTCATGAAGGCGAGCTGCGCGAGGTCACGGGAGTTGAGTGGGCAGGCGTGCGTTACCTGATGAGGATCGCGCGGTGGTACCTGCTGGGCGCGTCGGCGCTGCCGGCGGTGGTGTGGCTGGCTCTCTGGTGCGTGCCCTTGGGCCGGGGGTACCGGCGACTGCTTCGCGGGCATTGCCCACGCTGCGACTATCCGCTGGCGGCGGCTGAAGGGCACGCGTACTGCAGCGAGTGCGGGTGGCAGCACCCGGCTGCGAGGGTTGCTGCGCCCTGCTCGTGAGCGTGGTGCTGCCGAGGAGAGAGCCACCGGATTGCCTCCACCATTGCGACTGCGCTCAGCGGTTCGCGCGACGGGGACTCGCCACCCCAAGGGTGCGGGTGTTCGGCCACTCACTGCGCATTCACGCTGGGCACAACCACGCGCATCACCATGGCGGTATGACAACTCCAAACAACACGTCGTCGCAGGGAAGCACGCAGCAGCAGTCTGGCCAGGGCAACTCGCCCGGGCGGGATGCAACGGGACCGAACCGCATGGGCGACCCGCAGCAGCCCACACCACGCACGCCCGGGAATGACCCTTCGCGCAATCCGCAGGGGAAGGGGCAGGCTCAGGGCGGACAGGGTGGCGGGCAGGGCCAGGGTTGGCAGGGCAACCGTCCGGGTCAGCAGGGCAACCAGCAGGGCGGGCAGTCCACGTCCAACCCGTCGGGGCGCGGCCAGCAGTCGGGCCAGAAGGGGCAGGGAGCGGACGCTGACGCCGACGATGAAGATACCTCTGCCGGTTCGGGGCCTCAGGGTTCCAGGAGCCGGCAGGACAGGCGGGTTGACGAGGCAAGCAAGCAGTCGTTCCCTGCCAGCGACCCTGCGCAGTCGCACAAGAGCACCGGGGCAGGCGACGCCGATGACATGGCCGACGACACCAAGCCGCTGTGAGGCGCGCGGCTGAGAATGGGGTCGCGCACGGACACCGTTGGATGTATGGCGAGCACCGTTCCTTCCGGGCGGTGTTCGCCGTTTTTGCGTGTGCCAGAGGCCGGTGGGCGGCGTCTATGATGCCCCCTTATGCCACTTGTTGTCACTGGAACCATCGGCATCGACACCGTCCACACGCCCACCGCGAAGGCGGAGAACGTCCTGGGCGGCAGCGCAACGTACTTCGCGGCTGCCGCGTCCTTCTTCGGTCCCGTGCGCCTGGTTGCGGCGGCCGGCGAGGACCTGCCCGACGCCTTTCACAAGACGATCGGTCACTTCGGGAAGATCGACACGAAGGGTCTGGAGGTGCGCAAAGGGAGCAGGACGTTCGCCTGGGGCGGGAGGTACCACGAGAACATGGTGCAGCGGGAGACGCTGTTCACGCACCTCAACATCCTGAGCGAGGCGCCCCCCACCGTGCCGGGCGCGTACAGCGACAGCCAGTTCGTCTTTCTGGGCAACACGCACCCGGGGATTCAGCAGACGTTCCTCTCGGCCTTCCCGAAGCGCCGGCTCACGGTCGCGGACACGATGGACCTGTGGATCAATGTCGCGAAGCCTGAGCTGATGGTGCTTCTGCGGAACGTCGACGGGCTGGCGCTCAACAACGACGAGGCCGAGCTGCTGACGGGCAAGAAGAACCCGGTCACGGCGGCGCGCCACATCCTGGAGATGGGCCCGCGTTTCGTGGTGGTGAAGAAGGGTGAGCACGGCTGCATCCTGGTGCACCGGGACGGCCTGGCGGCGCTGCCGGCGTACCCGACGGAGAACGTGGTGGACCCGACGGGCGCGGGCGACACGTTCGCGGGCGGCATGATGGGGAGCCTGGCTGCGACGGCGGTCGCGGCCCCCGGGGGCGTGCTCGACGCGGGCTCGTTCGAGCACGTGCGGCGTGCGCTGGTGTACGGCACGGTCACGGCGAGCTTCACGGTCGAGTCGTTCAGCCTGGACCGGCTGCGGGGCATGACGCGGAAGGACCTTGACGCGCGGTACCACGAGTACGCGGCGATGGTGCGCGTGTAGGGGAATGGGCCGGGCAGGATTCGAACCCGCGTGGCGCGCTGGCGCGCGGGCGCTTTACAGGCACCCTCCTTCGACCGCTCGGACACCGGCCCGGTGTCGTTGCACAATGGCTCCGGCGGGATTCGAACCCGCATCGGGCCGCGATGGCCCTTGGGCGCTCATGAGACGCCTGCCCTGCCGGTTGGGCGACGGAGCCGGCACATTGCGGGCAGAGGTCCGGGCAGGATTCGAACCTGCGTGGCGCGTGCGCGCACTGGTGTTGCAGACCAGTCCATTCGTCCGCTCTGGCACCGGACCCACGTTTGAAGCCGCCCCGGTGGGGTTCGAACCCACGACCTCCGCGTTCGTAGCGCGGCACTCTGGTCCGCTGAGCTACGGGGCAATGCCGACCTCCCAATGACCCGGGCAGGATTCGAACCTGCACCATGCCGCTTCTGAGGCGGCCGCCTCTCCCTGTTGGGCTACCGGGCCGGGGTTTGCTCACCCTCCTTCCTGTCGCTCTTCTCGAATGACGCCGGCAGGATTCGAACCTGCAGCACGTGGCGCCTCGGGCCACGGCCTCTTCCGATTGGGCTACGGCGCCCTCTGGCCTGCGCGCAGAACGACCCCGACGGGGCTTGAACCCGCACACTCCGGATAGACAATCCGGCGCTCTGCCGATTGAGCTACAGGGTCTGCGTATTACATTCAGTGCTCGTCCGCAGTTTGCATTCGATATAACATCGGGCACCCTTGGCGCGCACGGACAGCCCACCCTGGTGCGCCGCCGCCGTGCGCGAAGAGCGGCGGCACACCGGACACGGTGCGGGGCGGGGGGCCAGGCGAGGGCTGCGGGTGTGAGTGGGCCAGGGAACGGGGTGGGCGGGAATCGCCCAAAGTACCTGTATTTTCCTGGGATTTCACGGGTCCGCCGCCTTCACAGGCCGCCGACCCGCGTTGGAGAACGCTCAGGCCAGCGGGGCCCTGCGGAGAAGCAGGGCACGCGTATCGTCGCAATACAGGCACATGACCGGGCGGTCAAGGCCTGGCAGCCGATCCGGAGCGCGAAGTTGGAGGACAGGGGACTTCATACGTTTCTCAGTACGTGACAGTATCGCCCATGTTACGCTGTTTGTCAAGCAAACTTACATAGATTTCCAGCGGCGGGGCGCGGCACGGAGGGGCCCGGGAACGCTGCCGGGGCCCTGGTTCCTGCGTCCACTACACTCAGCTTCGCACCGCACGGAGACACGCCATGCTCAGCCGCACACTGCTCACCGCCTGCACGCTCTGCCTGTTCGCCGGCACGGTTGCCGCACGCCCGGGCGACCCGCCCGGGAAGTCGCACGGGCTGCTGGACGAGCTGCTCATTCCTTCGGACAAGGTGCGGCGTGGGGAGGAGCAGCCGGACAACGACGGCCAGAAGCCGATCGTCGCGGTGGTGGTGCCGCACAGCAACATCTTCCCTGCGCTGGTGGTCGCGCAGGCCGGGATGGAGGAGCGGCGGCACGAGGACGGCGAGGCGGAGCAGGACGAGAAGAGCCTGGGCGATCCGTTCGGCGTGCTGGGCGTGGGCGTGGTGGCCCCCGCGGACCATGTGCCGGTGCGGGTCGTGGTGAGCTGCCCCTCCATCCTGCGGGACAGCAGCTTCGAGGGCACGCTCACCACGGAGGGCGAGACCTACTCCATCTCGCCGAAGATCAAGTGGGACTACGAGAAGCTGCTGCGTACCCGCCAGCAGGTGCCGGTGGACGTTTCGTTCCGCGTGAAGGTGGGCGATGCGCCGTGGAAGGAGATCACCAGGACGTGCACGCTGCGGTCCATCAACGACTGCCTGCTCGCGTTCGACATCGGCGAGGAGTACACCGACACCACGTGGCTGTATGCCGCGTACGTGAACGAGGACCACCCGTGGGTCGACGGCATCCTCAAGGACGCGCTGGCCACGGGCGTGGTGGAGAGCTTCACGGGCTACCAGACGCAGGACCCCGAGGAGGTCATGAAGCAGGTGTACGCGGTGTGGCGTGTGTGCCAGAACCGCGGGATCCGCTACAGCGACATCTCCACGGTGTCGGCCCAGAAGCGGAGCGTGGTCAGCCAGCACGTGCGGTTCCTGGACGAGTGCATGAAGAACAAGCAGGCGAACTGCATCGACGGCACCGTCATGTTCGCGAGCGTGCTCCGCAAGATCGGCATCCAGACGCACATCGTCACCATCCCCAATCACGCGTTCCTCACCTTCCGCCCCAACAAGGACGCGGACGACGAGGTGGGGCTGGAGACGACGCTCATCGGGCGGGTGAGCAAGGACGCGTTCGAGCAGAAGGAGGGGCGGCTGAGCAAGCTCTTCAAGATCCTGGGGGAGCAGGAGACGTACGAGGAGGCGAGCTTCCGCACCTTCGAGCAGGCCGTGGCGATCGGCAGCAAGAACTTCCGGGACAACCTCGAGCACTTCGCCAACTCCGAGGAGGACCCCAATTACTGGTTCATCTCGGTGGACGAGGCGCGGGAGAAGGGCGTGCGGCCGCTGGCCTACATGCGGGACGAGCCCGACGAGCGCCCCGATGGGAAGGGGCGGGGTGACAAGGACCGGCGCGGGGAGGGGGGCGGGCGATAGCAGGTCGCTTGACTTCCTGAATTTTCAGAATAAACTGAAAACAGGAGGTCGTCATGGCTCTTCCTGCTCGCACGGACCGTCGGTTGGCCGCGGTCGCATGGCGTGATCTGGTCCCGCTGCGGCCGTTCGAAAGGCTGTGGGAATGCACACTCTCGCTCCCTTGGCTTGCCGGCTCGTGGTGGTGCTTCCAGCACGGATGGTGGTGGCTGGGGCTGCCGTGTTCCTTCATGTTCTTCCTGACCGGGCTGCGCCAGTCGCACAACGCCCAGCACGCGTGCCTGGGCATCGGGCGGGCGGGCCATCACGCCATGCTGACCACACTCAGCGTTCTCATGCTGGCCAGCGCCCACGCCGTGCGCACCACACACATGCACCACCACCGGCGCTGCCTGCGCGAGGATGACGTGGAGGCCGGGCACACGGGCTGGCCGTGGTGGCGTGCCCTGCTCCTGGGCCCGGTCTTCCCGGTTCGGCTGCACCAGCAGGCATGGCGGATCGGGACGGCGGGCGACAGGGCGTGGGTAGTCACGGAGGTCGTCCTGATTGCCGGGGTCATCAGCGCAGCCGCGACCCTCCCCATCCTCTGGCTGCGTTGGCATGTCGGCGCCATGCTGGCAGGCGAGTGCCTGACGGGGTTCTTCGCCGTCTGGATCGTGCACCACGACTGCCACCACGACGGTCAGATCGCCCGGACGCAGCGCGGCTGGTTCAGCAACTTCATGACGTACAGCATGCTCTACCACCTGGAGCACCACCTCTTTCCGGCTGTCCCGACCTGTCACCTGCGCACGCTGGCAGGGCGGCTTGACGCTGCGGCGCCCGAATTCCGGCGCATGCAGGTCATCCCATAAACTCCCGTGCGCCGGCCGCCGTTGGCCGGCTCCGCCAGGTTCCCTTGGGGTTTACCGCCCATGCCTTCCCTTTCCCTGCCGCGCGCACGCCTGCTGCGGCATGACCTGGAGTTCCAGGCGGTGTACCGCGCGCGCATGAAGAAGGCGGGAGGGGGCGTTGCGCTGTTCACGATGCCCAACGGGCGGTCCTACCACCGGCTGGGGCTCGCCGTTGCCAAGCGGGGGGGCACCGCCATCGCCCGCAACCGCGTGAAGCGCCTTGTCCGGGAGGCGTGGCGGCTGGAGCAGCACGGGTTCTGCGGCGGGCAGACAGCGTCGGAACCGCCCCGGTGCTACGACATGGTTGTATCCGCCACCGCATCCGCTGCCGAGACGCTCACCCTGGACGGCGTGCGTTGTGCACTTCGCGAACTTGTTGCGCTGAGCGACCGCGCCTGGGTGAAGCGGGGTAGTCCGTGATGACGCCGGCCTCGAGCACCGCTCAATCCTCTCCACCCCCCCCACCACCCCCACCACCCCCACCACCGCCCCGCTCCCAGCGGGGCCGGAAGCCGGGGCTGATCTCCCGTGCTGTGGCGTTGCCCCTCATTCTGCTGGTCAAGGTCTATCAATTCACGCTCTCGCCGTTCATGGGCCGGCAGTGCCGGTTCTCGCCGACCTGTTCCTGGTATGCGCTGGAGGCACTCCGCACGCACGGTGCTTTCCGGGGTGGCCTGCTGGCGGCGAGGCGGCTTGGCCGGTGCCACCCCTTCGGCAAGGGCGGGTACGACCCTGTGCCGGTCGATTGAATGGTTCTGATCCGGGCCCCGCGGCGGCCTGCGATGTTCGCCCGCACTATCATCCTCCCGCATGCGCCGCCTTCCCGCTGAGAAACGCCGCGAGCAGCTTCTGGACTGCGCGATGGACCTGTTCGCCCGCCAGGGGTACGCCCGCGCCACGACGGCCGAGCTTGCCAAGGCGGCGGGTGTGACGGAGCCGATCATCTACCGCCACTTCAGCAGCAAGCGCGACCTTTTCATCGCGCTCATTGAGCGCACGGCGAGGGACACGCTGGCCCACTGGGAGCAGGTCCTTGCGAGCGCGACGGACCCGGCCCAGCGCATGAAGCGTCTGATCGGCGACAACCCGATGGTGCGTGACGACGGGCGGGCGCCGTACCGGGTGTTCCTGCAGGCGATCACGGAGGTCAACGACCCCGACATCCGCCAGGCGGTGAGCGACCACATCACGAATCTGCACGCGTTCCTGGCCAAGGAAGTGAAGCGGGCCCAGGACGACCGCAAGCTCACGAGGGTCTTCTCCGCGGAGCTTGTGGCGTGGGCGCTCATCCATGTGGGCCTGGGCTACGGCGTGCTGGGCGCGATGGGCGTGCCGCACCAGGGCGAGGACACGAAGGGCAACCACGTGCAGAACATGCTGGAGCGGCTGCTGGTGGGCCGCAGCAGCGAGTAGGCGGTTGCTCTGCGGCCGGCCACGGCCCTGTTACGATCACTCGTGACGGCTATCTACCTCGACAATAACGCCACGACCGAGCCCGCCGACGCTGTCATCGAAGCTGTCCGGGCCGGCCTGACCACCTACTGGCATAACCCCAGCAGCGTGCACCGCCCGGGGCAGGCGGCGCGCCAGCAGGTCGAGCTCGCGAGGCAGGATGTGGCCCGCCTGATAGGCGTGAAGGCCCGGGAATTGACGTTCACGAGCGGCGGTACGGAGGCGATCGACCTTGCTGTGCGGGGCATCCTGGGGGCGGCAGCACGGGCGGGGAACGACGGGGCATCGGGGAGGGGGCCGCCGCTCATCGTGACATCCAGGGTGGAGCACGCCGCGGTGCGCGACCTGGTGGAGGCGATGGAGAAGCGCGGCGAGGCGCGGGTGCGGTGGCTGGCGCTGGAGAAGGCGCCGGGTCGGCGCGGGGTGATTGACGCGTCGTTGCTCGCGGAGCAGGTCACGCGGGATGCTGCGCTGGTGTGCGTGCAGTGGGCGAACAACGAGACCGGGGCGATCCAGCCTGTGGAGGCGGTGCGGGCTGCGTGCAGCGCCGCGGGGGTGCCGTTGCTTATCGACGCGGTGCAGTGGGTGGGCAAGATGCCGGTGTCGGCGCCGGGCTGCGATGCGCTGGTCCTCTCGCCGCACAAGTTCCACGGCGTGAAGGGCGTGGGCGTGCTGTGGACACGCCCGGGGCTGCGCATGCGTCCGGTGCTGCAGGGCTCGCAGGAGCTGGGGCGCCGGGGCGGCACCGAGAACGTGCCGGGGATTCTGGGCGCCGGGGCCGCGGCGCGGGAGGCGATGGAGTGGCTTGCGCATCCTTCGCGCCGGGACGGGGTCGGTTCCCTGCGGGATTGGTTCGAGGGGGCGGTGCTCGGGGCGGTTCCCGACGCCCGCGTGAACGGGCCGTCGGGCGGGCGCCTCTGGAACACGACGAACATCGCTTTCCCGCGCCTGGAGGCGGAGGCTCTGCTGCTGCTGCTGTCGGAGCGCGGAGTGTGCGCATCCGCCGGTGCCGCGTGCAGCAGCGGCTCTCTGGAGCCATCCCCGGTGCTGCTCGCCATGGGGGTGCCTGATGCTGAGGCGCACGGGAGCGTGCGGTTCAGTTTCTCCCGCACAACCACGCGCGGAGAGGTTGAGGACGCGGCGCGCACGCTCGTTGAGTGTGTGCAGATTCTGAGCCGGTCGATGCCGCAGGGGGGGTAGAGCGCGGCGTGCGGTGGCTGTTTCTGGGGCTCCGCTGCCCCCCCCACCCCCCTACGCTCCCGCCATGACTCAAGCTCCATCCGCGTACAGCTCGTTCCCGGGGGACCCGATCGGCGAGCAGAAGACCAGCATCATGGCCATCGTTTCGCTGGTCTGCAGCCTTGTCTGCTTCGTGCCCGGGCTTTCGGTGGTGGGCGTGATCCTGGGTGTCCTCGCCCTGCTGATGATCGCCAACAGCAACGGCAAGCTGGGTGGACGCGGGCTGGCGATTGCGGGGCTCATCTTCGGCCTGGTCGTCTCGGCGTTCTGGATCACGGTCCTCATCGGCGCCATGCAGGTGAGCAAGGTCATGAAGGGGCAGTTTGCCCAGCCCCTGGGCCAGCTCATGCTCGACATCGACGCGAAGGACTTCACGAAGGCCCGCCAATCCCTCACCCCCGCGGCAGCCGCGGCGATCACGGACGCGGACTTCAGCCGCTTTGTGGACAGCTACCAGGGTGAGCTCGGGCATGCCAAGGCCCCGCCGGACAACATCATCGAGTTTGTGATGTCCTACGGCAAGCTGGGCCAGCAGATGCAGCAGTTCCAGGGCGGTGGGCAGGATGTGATCCCGTTCCCCGGCAACTTCGACAATGGGATGAGTGTGATTGCCTTCCAGGTGGACCACAAGGGCGGGCCGGGCCCCCAGATGCAGATTCCCATCAGCAACATCATGGTGATCACGCCCAGCGGCAAGAAGGTGACGCTGTACGACCCCGGCGCGAACGCCAGCTCGCCGATGAGCATGCCGGCACCCCCCAGCGTTCCGGAAGCGCCGGGCGACAGCGCACCGTCTCCGACGCCCCCCGGCGGGGGCTGAAGCGGTCGGGCGCTGGTCCCGCAGGGGCGCGCTTACTTGATGTCCGCGCGTGGCGCGGAAGAGAACAGCAGGACGAGCTGCACACGGCCGTTTACCCCGAGGGCCTGGTAAATGGCCTTGGTGTGGTCATGCACCGTGTGGCGCGATCGACTGATGAAGTCCGCGATTTGCGGCTCCGTATGCCCCTCCAGCAAGTACTCGAGCACCTTGAGCTGCGCCTCGCTGAGCTTCTTCGTCAGGTCTGGTCGACCCCGTGCGAGAGCCGCGCCCTTGGTTGCTTGTGTAACAGACATCGCGCAACCTTTCTCCCCGATGGGTACGAGACTCGGCCACCCCGCCGGCCTGCACTTCCCACAAGCTGGGCAATGGCCACCCACACTCTACATAAGTTGCGGGACCTTGTTAACTCGCGAGCCGGGATAATCCCGATTTCCTTGGAATTTTGAATGTTTACACCATAACTGGTTACGAACGACCATCCACATAGGTGATAGCGAAGAAGCGCAAATGGCAACAGGCCGACACAACGTCGGCCTGGCCAAAGGGGGGAGGACTTACTTGGCTAATTCAGTTCACCGGCTGAGTGAACAGCAGCACCAGCTGGACGCGATTGTTCACGTTCAGCTTCTTGTAGATCGCTTTGATGTGATCGTGCACGGTGTTGACCGAGCGGTTGAGGACCTTCGAGATCTGGGGGGCACTCTGGCCCGCCAGGAGCAACTCGACGACGTGCAGCTGCGCGTCGGTCAGGTGCTCGCAGATGTCGGGGCGGTTGCGCAGGAGCACGTTTTCCTTGATGTTCCTGCGGGTGCCGCCGCTGGAACCCCCAGCGCGATTGCCCGGTGTTTCTGCCCCGTGATTGAACTCATTGAATGCCATACGTTCCATCCGTGCTTCTGCCCGCGAAGGGCGAATAAGGACCTCGGAGTGGGCTTCGTATCCCCGACACGCCGCCCGCGGTGCAAGTCCGCGTCTCCGAACTACCCAACACGCCGCCGCCTCTTTGGAGACCGGCACGCAATCTGAGGTTCCCCGGAACTTGGGTCTTTTCCGCAGAACCAACGTACTCAACGTACATTCTACATCGTCCAGCGCTGTGTGGTTTGCCCACGCCTTTGGACGGTACACTGGAACCCATGGTGCCGGGGTGACTGATCCGTAAATGCCTGTAAATACAGCACCAAGTACGCGATATACCGCGTGCAGGGGATTCCCCGTGAGGAAGATTCCGGGTATCCGAGGGGGTCAGAATACACCCACAATGGGGGCGATGTCCAGGAAAAGAGTTATTGGAACTTGCGCAGTCTGGAGGTTGTTTCCTGGAGTTCAGCGAGATCGCGCACGGCCTGGGCAGCGCGGAGCTGGAAGGCCTCGAGTTCATTGACCCGGTTGAGGAGCTCCGCATCACCCAATTGCTGGCTGACCCGCTCCATGCGTTCGAGCGCCCCGGACTGCAGGATGGCGTCCAGCCGGCGCACGGTTTCCTGCTGGGTCCCCGCGACCTCGTACGACTTGGCGGCGCCCACAAAGCCCATGAGCCCGCCCAGGAGGGACAGGGCAAAGCCGACCAGCATCCATGACGGCAGGCGGGCTGGTATGCGGGGGCGGGCCACCTGGGCGGTCTCAATGTGGGAGCGCACCTGCGTCCGGAGCGAGGCGAGTTTCTGGGCGTTGTCGCGGCTGGCGATGATCTCAAGCCCTGCCATGCAGCCCTGCACGCTCCCCATGATGTCCGAAGTCAGTCGCTCCACGTCTCGGTGAGAGGTGCCCATACCGCAGCCCTTTCCGCCGGTCCCGGGAAAGACAGGCTTTCCAGAGCATACCCGGGACGGTGCATCCGGCAAACCCGAATGCCCGGGCTGGGGCGATGAAACAACGCTGGCCACTCGGTTACGGGACGCTTCAGGCTTCGGCGAGACCTTCGCGGATGGCGAACCGCAGGAGGTCCGCGCGGGTGGTGACACCCAGCTTCTTCATCATCCGTTCCTGGTGGCCGTCGATGGTCTTGGCGCTGCGGCACAGCTCGGCAGCGATCTGGTTGCGCGAGCGACCCTTGCCGATCAGGCGGAGCACTTCGAGTTCACGGTCGGTGAGCATTTCCAGGGGCACGGCGGGGCCGGGGGCCTGCTCGCGGTGCCGGTGCCCGGCGCGGGCGGGGAGGCTGCCCACGCGTCCGCACCGCTCTCGGACCTTGGCGCCCATGACGAACACGCCCGGGGCGCCGTGTGCGACGCTGGCGATGCCTGCGGAGATGTCCCCCAGGTCGTCGCTCTTGGCAAAGTACCCCCAGGCGCCGCACTGGCGAGCGGCGGTGAGGTACCCGTCGCGTACGTGCGCGCTCAGGAAGACGAATCGCAGCGCTGGGTACGTGCGGCGCATGCGGTCGGCGGTCTCGAAGACGTCCGGCCCGGGCATCTCGATGTCCAGCAGCACGACGTCGGGCTGGAGCCGGGCGACGGCGTGCACCAGGTCGTCGGCGGTGGCGAGGCGCCCCACGATCTGGATCCGCCCGTCGATCGCGAAGTGCGCCTTGAGGCCCTCCACCAGCAGGGCATGGTCGTCGACGCACAGCACGCGGATGCCCGGTTCGCGAGGGCGGGACGCGGTCTCGCGGGCTGCGGGCTCCACACCGCGGGCGCGTGGCGGGGGCGGCTCGCCCGCGGGCAGCACGAGGGTGACCGTGGTGCCCTTGCCGGCGTGGGTCTCGATCTCGGCCCTGCCGCCGGCGCGTTCGGCGATGCGGCGCACCATGAACAGGCCCAGCCCAGTGCCCAGCCCGCGCGCCTTGGTCGTGAAGAAAATATCGAAGGCCTGACGCTGCACCTCCTCCGTCATGCCCAGGCCGTTGTCGCTCACGCCAAGGTGGACGGTCCCACCCTCCCCCGCCTGGGCCCAGACGCGGATGAGCCCGCGGCTGCGTGGGCGTTCGGCGTCGGGAGGCATGGCCTCGCCGGCGTTGACGATGAGGTTGAGGGCGGCCTGCGTGAGCGCGTGGGGTGCGATCTTTGCTCCCGGGAGCCCCGGCGCGAACGCCGACTCGACCTGGACACCCTCCGGCACGGCCTTGCACAGCATCGGGCCGGCCTGATCCCACCAGTGCGCGAGGTCCGTCACCCCCCCTCCTGTGGGTCCTTCCGATTCGGCCTCCGGGTCGAGCGCCAGGTAGTGCAGGGAGTCCGCGAGCTGCTGCAGGTACCCCACGCTCCGCTGCACCTCGGCGACGTGCTCCCGGTCCGCTTCGGGCATCCATCCCTCCCGCCCCGACGCCGTCAGCGCACCGAGGCGTGCCCGCACCGGGAGCAGCACGTTGTTCATGTCGTGCCCGAGCCCCGCGGCCAGCGTGCCCAGCAGGGCCATGCGGTCCGAGGCACGCACCTTGGCTTCGGCGCGCTTGCGCTCCGTGATGTCCCTGACCAGCCCGACGAAGAGCGGGCGGTGGTCCACCTGGTTTACGGCGACTTCCGCGGGGAATTCCGTGCCGTCCTTCCGCAGCCCCCGCACCTCGCGTCCCACGCCGATCACCCGCTTCTCGCCGGTGCGCAGGAATCGCTCGACGTAGCCGTCGTGCTCCTCCCGGTGCGGGGCGGGCATCAGCATGCTCACGCTCTGTCCGAGCATCTGGGCGGCGGTCCAGCCGAAGATCCGCTCGGCCGCCGGGTTCACCGACACAATCTTGCCCTCGCCGTCCGCGGTCACCACCGCGTCCACCACCGTGTCCAGAATCGACCGGAGCAGGTCGTGGCTGTCCCGGAGCGCCTCGCCCACCGCCCGCTGGGCCGTGATGTCCTCAGCAACAATGATGATGCCCCCGGGGTGCCCGGCGCGGTACCAGGGCGACACCTCCCACCGGAGGTGCTGCACGGAACCATCGGCGCGCTCGAAACGGTCGTTCTCGCAGCGCACGTTCTCGCCGGACAGCGCACGCTGGTGCGCGTCCTTCCAACGCTGGGGAACCTCGGGGAAGATCTCGTAGTGCCCGCGGCCCAGCAGCTGCACATCCTGGAGGTTGTAGTCGCTGATCCAGCGGCGGCTCACCGCGACGTACCGCATGTTGCGATCGAGCATGGCGACCGCCACCGGCATGTGTTCGATAAGGTGGCTGAGGCCGCCGTCCACGCCGGCCTGCACGGGCACACTCTGGGTGACGACCGGCCGCACCCGGCGAACGGGCCGGGGCCCGGGGCTCTTGCGCGCGGCCTTTGCGGGGCGCCGAGGCATGCACCATCATAGTGGACTTGCAACTCTTGAATACACCCTCCGCAGGCTTTTCTGCGAGCGTCCCGCCCACCTTTATGGGCGTTGTTTTCCCTGCGCGCCCATGTGCGGGGACCCCTGATAGAGGAACTTTCCGCCTTGTTCCCGGGCGCCGGAACCGGGAACATGCGCTGCAAGGCAAGAGGGGTCTTGATCGTGGGCCCGGCACGAAGGCGAGGCGCAGCCGGTGCAGGTGCGAGGGAAACCACGCTCGCCGACCGGCCAGGAGAACACACCATGCCCCCGAACAGGACGCGGCTGCGTGCGTGCGATGTGATGACAGCAGAGCCGGTCTGCGTGCGCCCATCCATGCGCATCCGGGAACTCGCCCGCACGTTCGAGGACAACGAGATTTCCGGTGCGCCGGTGGTGGACCATCGGGGCAGGGTCATCGGCATCGTTTCCAAGACTGATCTCATCCGGCGCTGCATGGAAGGGACGGCGGACATACCACCGGCGTACCTGTTCGAGGTGCTTTCGGAGGAAACCGACGAGGAGGACGAGGAGACCCTCGAGGTCGTCCCGGAACCGATGGTGTGTGTGGAGGACTTCATGACCGAGGATCCGGTCACGGTGACGCCGGATCAGCCGGTAAAGGCCATCGCGAAGGTCATGTCCGCGAAGCACATCCACCGCGTCATCGTCGTCGACGAGGGGGACTACCCGCTGGGCATCATCACCTCCATGGACCTGCTGCGGACGTTCGCGCAGGAGCAGGCGACGGAGGGGACCGATGCGCGGCGCACCCCGCCCGCGGGAAGGAGCACGCCATGAGCACACAGCACAGCACGATCGTCAGTTCCGGGAGGGTGTCGGGGTCTTCACCCCCTGCGAGCGACCCATCCCGGGACCGCATCCAGGCCCGCGCGTTCGAGATCTACCAGCGCCGCAGCAGCAACAGCCTGCAGGGTGACCCCGTGTCCGACTGGCTGCAGGCGGAGCGCGAGGTGCGTGCGCAGCAGGTCATCCCGCCGGGGCTGGACGAGGTGGAGTCGTTGGCCCAGACACGCGGAGAGCGGTTGCTGAGCGACGCGGAATGAGGGTGCAGCGGGCGGGCTGATGGAGCGAAGAGGAGACCCAGGGCAGGCCCCGGCAGGCCGCCCTGGGTTTTCTGTCTGCCGCCGGCCCCCCGAGCACGTTGTCGGGCTACTTGTACGGGTCCACGGTGGTCCGATCGTCCACGGAGCGCACGCCGGGTGTGTGGGACGCCGCACGCTCCACGGCGTTCTTCTCGCCCCAAGACCTCAACGTGCCCGTGAGGGTCACCACGCCCTCCTGAACGCACACGCCGATCCGGCGGGCTTCCCGCTCCGACTGGCGTTCCAGCGCAGACTCAACCTCCCTCTTGATGCTCGCGGCGTCCACCGGCGGCGCGATCACCGCGATGCGGTTGAGGATGCTGCGCACGCCCGTCAGGCGTTGCACAACCTTCTCCGCCTCGAAGCGCTGGGCCCACCGCTCCACACTGCCGTGCAGGGTCACCACGCCGCGGGAGACCGTGGTCGTGATGCGGTCATCGGGCACAAGCACATCCCACCTGAGAGCGTTGCGCACCGCCTTCGCGAGGTCCTCGTCCGTCCGCTGCCATGCGGCGGGCACCTGCACCGTCGTATCGTCGACCACGTCGAGCACGCCCCGCACACGGTGGGCGGCGTCCCGGGCCGCGAGCCTTTTTACATACGCGCTGACGGTCCCGCTGAGTGTGACAATCCCGCTCCGCACCTGCACGCCCACTTCCGCCCCTTCGATGGCGGGGTCCCCCTGCAGCTCTTTCACCACATCGGCCCGGATCTGCGCATCGGTCTTGATGAGTTCAGCCCGGATCATCGCGCCCTCCTTTGCCCGCTGACTGCCGCACCTGCACGGCCCGCACCCCCGAGGTGCAGGTCGCGTTCCCTGGCACCCTTCAGCATCCGGGCACGGACCCGGGGCCGCAACAAGGAAAGTTCCGTGATAGGGGCGGCGTCGGCAGATCGCGTAATGTCAAAAACAATGAAGCCCGCCCCCTGCGGGACGGGCTTCGTTGAAAAGTGGAGGCAAGGGGACTCGAACCCCTGACCTCATCCATGCCATGGATGCGCTCTACCAAAACTGAGCTATGCCCCCAGAGGGGTCCACTTTGTCTTCCTGGCGGGCCCTGAGCACACCGCGCGAGCGATGGCCAAGACCAGCCGGGTCAGGATAGTAGGGATCGGTCAGGACCGGATTCAAGGTGAGCGGGATTGCGACCGGCGGGCGCCGACCCCGAAGCTGCCTCTAAATCCATGCCGTTACACCCTTTGGCCCAGCACCCGTCCGCATGCCTCGATGACTCGGGCCACTTCGATCCGGTCGATACGGCAGCGGTCAGGGTGGTCGTTGGACAACTGATCGGCCGGAAGCGTGGGGTCAGCAACGACCACTTCCTCCGGGCCGCTGGGGCGCGTCGGGATGAGCGTCCAGCGGTGGTCGGTCGGTCCGAACAGAGAGACCATGGGCACGCCGAATGCCGCCGCGATGTGACGCGGGCCGGTGTCGTTGGTGACCATCAGCGCGCTGCGTTTCACGATCGCTTTGAGTGCCCCCAGCGTGATGCCCGCGTCGGGGAGGACCCCGCACTGCGCGGCGGGGTTGAGTGCCCTTGTCTGCTGAGCGATGGCTCGGCAGAGGGGCCCTTCGGCGGGCGAGCCATTGATGAGGATGGTGAAACCGCGCGTGCGTACCAAGTGGTCGGCGAGGGCTGCGAAGCGGTCTGCGGGCCAACGCTTGGCCTCGTTGTTGCCGCCGGGGTTGAGCAGCGCAAGGGGCGCAGGTGCGCTGCCGGGAATAGCTTTCGCCAGCACCTCGTTCGCAGCGGCCTCCTCGGCCGGGGTCGTGGCCAGTTCCATGGGGGCGTCCACCGGCAGCTCGAGCGTGGCGGTGGCGGTGTCGGGAGCCTGGCTCGTGGGAGCCGATGCCCCGGCCCTGCCCCCACCACCGGGCGGGAGGGAGTGGATGAGCGATTCAGCGGCACGCCAGTAGTACGTCACGGCGGGGATGAGCGCCTTGGCGAAGGGGCCCTTCTTCGGCACCGCGAGCGGGTGAGACAGCAGCAGCCCGCGGGCGTCGCGGTCGTAGCCCACGCGGCGCGGGATGCCGGCGATGCGCACGGTGAGCGCCGTCGAGAATGAGTTGGTGAGCAGCAGGCAGGTGTCGTACCTCCGGGGGCGCACCTTGGCTGCGACGAACTTGGGCCCCATGACACCGCTGACACGCTCGACATGGAACTCGTCGACGAGGCCGCTGCCTGCGAGGAGGTCGTTGATCCCGGGCCTGCACAGCGCCCCGATGAACGCCCCGCGGTACGCGTCGCGTATGAGGCGCAGGGCGGGGGTTGCCATGACGGCATCGCCGACCCAGGAGGGGAGGACAATGAGGAGGCGGAGGGGAGGGGCAGGGTCGGTCACGCGGGCGAAGGCTAGTCGAGCAAGGTGAGCCTAAGGAGCGGAGGCGGTCGCCGTGCGGCGGGCTCGGAACTCTGCCCAACCCCAGGCGAAGAACACGGCGGAGCCTCCAAGACGCGATGCGACGCTCATCATCGACCCGCTCTGCAGACCCCGCGTCCACATCCTCCCCATGCGGTTTTCCATCCACACCCTTGCTTCCGCGCGGGCGGGCATGTCAAACACGCGCTGAAGCTCTTCCACTGTCATGCGTTCAGAGGCAAGCCGGGCGGAGTACACCACTGCACCATCGATTGCAGAGTACACAACCCCGCGAACAAGGCTGGTGTACGCCAGCACGAGAAGCAGGACACCGAAGGCGATGAGGCCGTGAGGAGTGCGGTGCATGAGCCATCCCGTTGGCCTGTACTACTGAGCTAACCGTCCCCGGGTTCATCGTCCTCCCGCACACTTGTTCCCCACAGCGGCCCGCACTGGTACTTCCCCTCGTACCAGGCATTCGTGCTCCGGCGCAGTTCGGCCAGGAATCCCATCGCCGCCAGTTTGTCCGTTCCCAGGGTGATCTCCAGTGCGTCGTCCCCGGCGTGGACCGCGAGGACCGGCACACCCTCCCGCTCAGCGAGGGCCTGGGCCGTGGCAACCACCATGCCCTTGACCCTGTGGTCGGCCAGCGGCCGTCCGGAGAGGGCGCGCAGGCGGACGCTGGCGGTGTGTCCCGGCGAGGCCATGCCGGAGTATTGGGCCTCCTCAGGAACCACGGTCCGTGCCCAGGAGGGCGAGGCGCCTGGACACATTCGTCCCTCCCGCCCCAACCAGCCGACGTACATGGGCACGTGACGACCCCGCCCAGACCACAACCCGCTGCCCGGCACCGCTCGCGGTGGGCGTGGATGCTCTTCGGGCTTGCGCGGCTGGGCTTGGCCGGGTTCCTTCTGTGGGCGCTGGTCGCGAACCTCCCCCTCCGCGCCGCCCGCGCCCGACTGCTCGCACTCCCTGAGGCCGACCACGCCGCGACCGTCAGGGCACTCCGCGAGCAGGGCCGGTACGGCGAGGCGATCGTGGTGGCCGACTCCATCGCCCTCACCATGAGTGTCGTGCACGGCACGGCCCTGGACCGCGAGCGTGAGGCCGCTCGCCGTCAGAGCGAATCGTGGGCCGGGAAGCTCAAGGACGCTGGCTGGGCCGCCGCCACGGGAGAAGGGACCAGTTCCAGCGCGCTCGCCGGCGCCATGGCCAGCGACGCGCTCGTGGTGGGCGACGTCCGGGACCTTGTGATCGAGGGCGCCAGGCACGCGTGGCCCGGAGGGGACGACGCAGACCCCGTCATCGTTGAACTGAGCACGATCGGCCTGGCCACCACGCTTGCGCCGCCCATCGACGCGGTGCCCTCGCTCCTCAAGTGGGCGCGAAGGAACGGGGCGCTCACCGACGAGCTGGGCGCTGAGGTCGTCGCCATGGCCCGTGACAAGCAGCTCTTCGCGGCCGGCGGGCTGCTCTGGGACGTTGCCGGAATCACCCGGCGTGCGTCGCCCGGCGGCGCCATGACCATCCTGCGGGGCGTGCGGAGCAGCGAGGGAGTCGCCCGGCTGGCGGCGTGCGTGCAGCGCGGCCCGCACGGGGCCCCCGCCCTGATCCTGACCGACGGAGTCGGGTCGGCCGTGCTGACCGACGCAGCCAGCCGTGGGCTCGCCGCGGCCCGCGAGGACGTGGTCATTGATGCTTCGTGGCGTGGGAGCGCGGGGCGGGACTTCCTGCAGAGCGCCGCCGCTCGACCGTTGCTGCGGGGCCACCCGCTGACCCGGGTGGTGGCCCGGGTGCCGGCGGGGGCGCCCGCGATAGCCACTGCCCGCGTGCTGCGGGGCACGGAGGCTGGGCTTGCCTGGTGGATCGCCGGCGTGTGCGCGTGGCTGGCCCTTGAGGCGGCGCTGATGACCGCGCTGCTGCGCACGAAAAAGGCACGCCCGACCGGGCGTGCCTGAGTGCGGGTCGCGGGGAGGGGGTTATTCGGGGACGCCCTCGGCGTTCACGAAGACGGGCTCGGGCAGGGTGAGCTTGTTCTCCGGGTTCTTGAGGTGCTCGGAGATGAGCTTGCGGTCACCCACCAGCACGAGGACGGCCTTGTCCATGTCGAAGGCGCCCGCGGCGAGCTTGTTGAGCGCGCCGGCGTCGACCTTCTGGAGCATGGTGAAGTCGTCCGCCACGGTCGACCAGGGCATGCCGTTCTCGGCGAGCTCGGATGCCTGCCCGACGAAGCCGCTGAGCGTGCCGAAGGAGGACACCGCGTCGTCGCGCCCGGACGTCTGGGCCTTGGTGGCTTCGCTGTCGCTGATGCCGCCCTCCTTGATCCTGCCCAGCTCGTAGAAGAACTCGTGGAGCGCGGGGCCGGTCACCTCCGCCTGCACCGCGGCGCCGGCGGTGAACTGGCCCAGGGAGCGGCCCAGGGCGAAGTTGGAGCGTGCGCCGTAGGTGTAGTGCTTGTCCTCCCGGAGGTTCTGGTTCAGGCGGCTGGTGAAGCTGCCTCCCAGGATGGTGTTGAACATCGACAGGGGCACGCGTGACGGGTCGTT
Organism: Phycisphaerales bacterium; assembly: GCA_046350475.1. Taxonomy (GTDB): domain Bacteria; phylum Planctomycetota; class Phycisphaerae; order Phycisphaerales; family UBA1924; genus BJHL01. The sequence goes on from JAXMAJ010000001.1 coordinate 2,528,268, forward strand.
GTAGCGGACGCTGGGGGCCCGCAGCTGGATCATGGTCTGCACCGCGCCCGGGCGGTCGACGACGAAGAGGCGGAGGCCCTTGGGGGCCTGCACCGGCGCGAAGTCCGGCCGGGCGGCGTCGCTCCTGCCGGAGGACTTCCACGCGCCCAGGTACTTCTCCGCGAGGGTGCGGGCCTCGTCCGCCGTCACATCACCGGCGAAGATGAGCGTGGCGCCCTGGGGTGACACGAGGCCGGCGTACGCGCCCTTGACGTCGTCGAGCGTCACAGACGACGCGGTCGCCACTGTCCCGCTGACGGGGGTGCCGTAGGGGTTGAGGTCGCCCCAGAGGGCGCGCCCCGAGACCTTGGCGGCGATCGCGCGGGGTTCTTCGTCGGCCTGCTTGATGCCGTCGATGTGGAGGGCGTGCACACGCTCCCAGTCCGCGGGGTCGAAGCGCGGGCTGGTGACGGCCTGGGCGAAGAGCGCGAAGCCCTGGTCCAGACCGCTCTTGAGCACGGTCATGTGGGCGGAGAGCGACTCGTGCCCCGCGCCGGCATTGAAGCTCGCTCCCAGGCCCTGCACGGCGCCGGCGAACTGCTCGCCGGTCATGGTGGAGGTGCCCTCGCTGAGCATGCTGGTCATGAGGTCCGCGCAGCCGGCCTTGCCGGGGGCGTCGATGTGTCCCTGTGGTGTGATCGCCAGGCCGATGGAGACCAGGGGGAGGGCGGGCTTGTGGAAGACCTGCACCTTGAGCCCGCCGGGGAGCTCGAAGCCCTCGGGCGCGGGGGGCGTGAAGGCCGGGGCCTGGCCGACGGCGGGGTGGGAGTCGCGCGCACTGGCGGACCGCTCGGGCGTCTCGGGCAGCACATGCTGGATGAGGCGGGCGTCGGGACGCAGGACCGCGGACGCCCAGGCCTTGACGGTGGAGGGGGTCGCGTGGGTGTAACGGTCGCGGTCGCGCTGGAGGCTGTCGGGGTTGCCGAAGTAGTACTCGTAGGTGTTGAGCTTGTCGGCGCGGCTCTCGATCGACTGCACCGAGTTGATCAGGGCCATGTCGATGCGCCGCTTGCGGCGCTCCAGGTCTTCTCCGTCGGGGCCGGTGCGGGAGATCCTGGCGAGTTCCTCGTCGAGCACCTTCTCCACCCGGGCCAGGTCCGCGCCGGGCCGGGCCAGCACGTTGACCCGGAACACCGAGCCCAGGCCCCCGGAGTCCTGCATCGCCTGCACCTCGGAGGCGAGCTTCTCCTCGGTGACCAGGCGCTTGTACAGCACCGAGTTGGTCCCGTCGGTGAGCACCGACGCCAGCAGGTCCATTTCCGCATCGCCGTCGGCGTAGGACGCGGGGCTGTGGTAGGAGTACATGACCGCCGGCAGTTCGACCTTGTCCAGGCTGGTGGTTCGGATGACTTTGGTGAGGCGTGGCTGGGCGACGGCGGCCTGGGGCGCGACGTTTCCGGACGCCAGCGTGCCGAACATCTCCGCGATCTGGGCCTTGACCTTGGCCTTGTCGAAGTCACCGGCCACGACCAGCGACGCGTTGCTGGGGGCGTAGAAGGACGCGAAGAAGTCCTTCACGTCCTGCACCTGGGCGGCCTCGAGGTCGGCGTGCGTGCCGATGACCCCGTTGTGGTACGGGTGTCCTTCGGGGTAGAGGAGCTGGTAGGTCGCCTCGTACGCCTTGCCGTAGGGCGCGTTCTCCACGGTCTGGCGTCTCTCGTTGCGCACGACGTCGCGCTGCGCGTCGAGCTTCTCCTGGGTCATCTTGAGGCCCATGTCCTCCAGGCGGTCGGCGTCCAGCCAGAGGAGGGTGGGCAGCAGCTCGCTGGGCCCCCACGAGAAGTAGTTGGTGCGGTCCAGGCTGGTGCTCGCGTTGTTGGCACCGCCTCCGGTCTCCATCAGGACGTCGAACTGGTTGTTCGGGACGCGCTGCGTGCCCATGAACATGAGGTGCTCGAAGAGGTGGGCGAACCCGCTGCGCCCCGGCGGCTCGTTGCGTGCGCCCACCCGGTACCACGTGTTGATGGAGGCCCGGGGCAGCGAGTGGTCCTCGTGGAGGATCACGGTCATGCCGTTGGGCAGGTTGTACTTCTCGCACGGAAGGCTCTGCCCCAGCGCAGAGCCGGCGACGGTGAGCAGCATCAGGGCGGGGGCGAGCACGCGGACACAGAGCCTCGGCATAGGGGTCCTTTCTGGTGAGCCCCAAGCGTACCCGACCGCAGGGTCCCGAAACCTCTGTGCCCGCCCGCTTTCAGGACCGGTCACTCACGGCGGGCACTCCCCAATCGCGTGATTTGGCCGGTTCGGGCGCTGTAACCCGTTGGGCCGCAACACCCATCGGCTTATCATTCCCCTTGTACCCCAGCGCTCCCGCGTGCCGACCGATGGCCCGGCGGAGCCGTCCCCGAGGAAAGAGACGCATGCACCCCACCCGCCCGGCCGCCCTGACCGCGATCGCCCTCTGCGCCCTTGCCGGCACAGCCTCCGCGCAGCTGCGCATCGCCGCCTGGAACATCTCCAACTACACCGGCGCCGACCGCGCCGCCGACATCCAGACCGCCGTCTACGCCGTGAACGCGGCGAACGGCCTCTCCTTCCGCCCGGACGTCATCGCGGTGCAGGAGATCGTCGGTGCGGCGGCCCTCAGCACACTCGTGAATGTCCTGAACACCGCGCCGGGCAGCCCCGGGGACTGGGCCGCGGCGCCGTACCTGGACGACCCCAACTACGTGGACACGGAGAGTTCGTTCGTGTACCGGACCAGCAAGGTGCAGCTTCTCGCGTCGGTGGTCATCGCGAACGCCGACGGCACCACGACCGACCAGCCCCGCAGCACGTACCGGTACGACTTCCGCCCGCTGGGGTACACCAGCGCGGGCGCGACGATCGGCATCTACAGCGTCCACCTCAAGGCCGGGAGCGCGTCCTCCGACAACGACCGGCGTTTCATCGAGACCACGCGCATCCGCAACAACGCCACCGGCACCGACACCAACGGCCCGGGCACGGCCCTCCCGGCCGGGTACAACTTCATCATGGCCGGTGACACCAACATGCAGTCCAACACGCAGACCTCCTACGTCGCGCTGGTGGGCAGCCAGGCCAACAACGCGGGCCGCTTCTTCGACCCGATCAACTCCGGCGGCTCCTGGAACAACAACTCCGCCTACCGCTTCATCCACACCCAGGACCCCGCCAACGCGGGCGGCGGCGGCATGGACGACCGGCACGACCAGATGCTCTGCTCCGCCGGCCTGCTCGACGGCCAGGGCCTCTCGTACATCGGCAACAGCGCCCTGAGCTTCAGCACCGCCACCTGGAACGATCCCAACCACTCGTACCGCTGCTGGGGCAACGACGGGTCGTCGTACAACGTGGGACTGACCACCACCGGCAACAGCATGGTCGGGGCGGCCATCGCGCAGGCCCTCATCAACTGCGCCACCACTGCGGGCGGACACCTCCCCGTCTACGCCGACTTCCGCGTGCCCGCCAAGGTGAGCGCCGATGCCGTGACGCTGGACTTCGGCACCGTGACGCAGGGTTCCGCGGCCCCGGTGCGCACGCTCACGGTTTCCAACGCGGGCAACGTCACCCTCTGGGGCGCCAACGGCATCGACACCCTGAACTACTCGCTTGGCAGCGCGGCCGGGTTCACCATCCCCACCGGCGCGTTCTCCGACGCCGCCGGGGGCGCGGGCAACGCCCACGCGCTCTCCATGTCCACGGCGACACCGGGCATCAAGAACACGACCTTCACCATCACCAGCGACGACCCGGACCAGCCGGCCAGGGTTGTCAACCTCGTGGGCACGGTGGTCCCGGCCAACCAGAACCCCGTGGCCAACGCCGGCCCCGACCAGTCCCCCACCGACAGCGATAACTCCGGCAGCGAGCCGGTCACCCTCGACGGCTCCGCCAGCCACGACGATGGCACGATCGTGTCGTACCTCTGGAGAGAGGGCGTCACGGACCTCGCGCAGGCCAGCGGCAGCCCGACGCTCAACCACAGCTTCCCCGTCGGCGTGCACACCGTGACCCTCACCGTGACCGACAACCTGGGCGCCCAGGGGACCGACACGGTGGTCATCACCGTCAACGCGGGGAACGCGGCGCCGACCGCGAACGCCGGGAGCGATCAGGGCGTCACCGACAACGACAACAGCGGCGCCGAGAGCGTGACGCTCGACGGCTCGCTCAGCAGCGACACGGACGGCACCATCGTGTCGTACCTCTGGAGCGAGGGTCTCACCGACCTGGCCCAGGCGAGCGGCAGCCCCACGCTGAACTACAGCTTCCCCGTGGGCGTGCACACGGTCACACTTCGTGTCACCGATGACGACGGCGCCCAGGCCACCGACACCGTGACAATCACCGTGGACCCCTACCCGGGCCCGGTCTGCGACCCCATCGACTTCAACAACGATGGGCTGTTCCCCGACACCGCGGACATCGATGACTTCCTCTCCGTCTTCAGCGGCGGGCCGTGCAGCACGGACCCCGCTCCCGGCTGTGGCGACATCGACTTCAACAACGACGGCCTGTTCCCGGACACGAGCGACATCGACAGCCTGCTGAGCGTGTTCAGCGGCGGCCCCTGCCTGTAACCATGCGGCGCACCGAGTGAAAAGGCCCGGGACACTGGTCCCGGGCCTTTTGCTTGCTGCACTCGCTCACACTTCCTCAGTACCCGCCGCTGTACCCGCCACCCCCGCCACTGCGACGGTTCTGGTCGCCGAGCACCGCGCCGCCGATGCCGCCGATGATCGCGCCCGCCGCGGCGCCCTTGCCCATGTCGCCGCTCAGGCTGCCCAGACCCATGCCCGCGAGCGCGCCCAACGCTGCGCCGCTGAACACGCCCTCCTGCGCGTTGTTGCAACCCGCCAGGCCGGTCGCGGCCAGCACCAGCGAGGTGAGCGTGACGATCCTGAGGCAACGGCGGGTGTTGGTCTTCATGGTCAATCTCCTTCGTCAACCGGCGGCAGGCCCCGCCGTGTGTCTTCGTACGGAGCGGGGGAGGCTCTCGTTCCCTGCCCGCCGCTCGTCGAGGCGTGCCCGAGGGTATTCATCGGGTCCTCACTAAGTTAAGACGCACAAACTTGTGAGTGGTTCCTCCCATTCGGCACAGGAGTTTGTGTTTGTTATAGGACCAATGAAAGAGCGGGCAGCCCAGACTGCGGAGCTTTAATTCCAACTGAGGCCCTTGGGCCACGCCTCGGGGTGCTGACCGACCGCGAGCCGGACGATGCGCTCCAGCGAGCCCAGTTCCTGCAGGATGATCCGGGCGCGCTCGCCGGCGTCTTCTTCGGCGAGCAGCCTGTACCGCACCTTCTGGTCCTGCGTCAGGGGGAACGCCACCAGTTCCAGGATCGCGTGCGTCGGGATCTCCTCGTTCCGCAGGTACTCCAGGATGGGCTCGGCGACGGTGAGCTTGCTCAGCGGGCCCTCGCTCAGCATTTCGGTGATCCTCGTCCTCGCGTCGCGCAGGCGCTGCTCGCCGGCATCGTCCAAGGACAGTTCACCACCCTCGGTCGGCACAGAGAACGGCTCGAGGTACGCCGCGCGGTACAACCGGTCTTCCGTCGGGGGGACCTCCTTCAGCACGCGTGCGCGGCACACGCCCTGCAGCAGGATGTCGTACCGCCCGTCCGCGCGTTTGCTGTGCTGCACGATGTGCCCCACGCACACCACCGGGCGGATGCGGGGCCGGCCGTGGTACTCCTGCTTCCACTGGTCGCCCTCGAACACCGCCATCGCGATCAGGCCGTTGCCGTCCAGCGCGTGCTCCACCATCTGCCGGTACCGGGGCTCGAACACGTGCAGGGGGAGCACCTGCTGCGGCAGGAGGGCGACCGAGTCCAGCGGGAAGAGCGGGATGGGCCGGCCGAAGTTGACCTGGACTGCGTCGGACACAGGGGATCATACGAATCACCGCGCCGCATTGCTCCGGCATCCTGCGGATATCGGCGGCCGTCCGGGAATCCACGCCCCCACGCTGTCATGTGGCAGCCCTCTGCTCACGCCAGCGGGTCACGCCGGTAGAGCTTCACGCCCTGCAGCGCCCACTGCTTCTCGGTGAAGTTGCCACGAAGGTCCAGGTCCACCGGGTGGTCGGCCCGGGCCGCGGCGAGGGCCATGTGGGTCTTGGCGTCGAGGTTGTCGAGCATCGAGACGAGCAGGGCCTCGGGCGTGGAGGGGATCTTGGCGGCCCCGAACTCCAGCTCGCCGTGGTGGCTGATGATGATGTGCTGCAGCACGGTGATGAACCCCGCGGGGAACCGCATGGACTGCTCGCGCATCACCTGCTGGGCCTTGTCGTGCAGCATGATCGCGCCATCCACAATGTGGCCGATGAGTTCGCCGCGGTCGCTGTAGCCGAAGGTGCGGTCGTACACCAGCTCGCGCGTCTTGCCCAGGTCGTGCAGGAACAGGCCCAGCAGCACGATGTCGCGGTTGATCTTGGGGTACAGCGGGCAGACGCGGTCGGCCAGCTGCATGAGCGAGAGCGTGTGCTCCAGAAGCCCGCCCAGGAAGGCGTGGTGCATGCTCTTGGCCGCCGGCGCCTGCCGGAACGCGTCCATCAGGAACTTGTCCTCCAGGTACGCCTTCGCCAGGGCCTGGGCCGCGGGGTGCTTGAGCGTCCCCAGCATGGCGCTGACCTCGGCGAACATCTGCGGCACGTCGCGCTGGGTGCAGGGGAGGAGGTCCTTCATCTCCTCGGGGCTCGGTTCCACCGGCTCGATGCCGTGGATGATGAGCTGGAGCTCGCCCTGGTAGGGCTGGGTTTCTCCCTCCACGTACACGAACCCCTCGGTGGGCAGCCGTCGGAAGGTGGCCTCTTCCACGGTCCACATGCGCCCCGCCACCTCGCCGGTGCGGTCGCCCAGCAGGCAACGCAGGTACGGCTTGCCCTGACGGGTCTGTCCCATCTGCGCGTTGGCGATCGAGAAGACGCCACGGACGAATTCCGGGGCTTTGAGGTCCTTGATGTACCGACGCTCCGCTGCTGGGGCCTGTGTCATGGGGCGATCATACGGGCGCACCGCGTGATCCGCGGGGGTTTCTGCGGGGGAATCGCGCACGGAACGATGCCGCTCTGCACAGAGGCCCGTGCCCGGAGACGCGCGGAGCCTACCTCCGCCGCTTCTTGAACTTGTCCTTCACGCTGGGCGTGTGGCTGCTGCCGCGCCCCAGCCCCGGGAGGCGCATGCCCGGCACGCCCGCGCCGGGGCTCATGCTCGCCATCGCCTGGGCCCGCTCCTTCTTGTTCATGCCCGCGAGGTCGCGCGTCACCTTCCCGACGAGCTCGAACTGCTTGACCAGCTGCCCGACCTCCTCCTGCCTGCTCGCGCTGCCCGTGGAGATGCGCCGCTTGCGGGAGTTGTTGATCACCTGCGGCTTGGTCCGCTCCTCCACCGTCATCGATGAGATCATCGCCTCGACCTTGTCCAGCTGCTTGTCGTCGATGTTCACGTCCTTGAGCATGCCGCCCACGCCGGGAAGCAGGCCCAGCAGCTGCTTCATCGGCCCCATGCGGCGCAGCGTCTTCATCTGCTTGAGGAAGTCGTCCATCGTGAGCTGGCCCTTCTCCATCCGCTCCTGGACGCTCTTGACATCCTCCTCGTTCACCTCCTGCTGCGCCTTCTCCACCAGCGACACGACGTCGCCCATCCCCAGGATCCGCCCCGCCACACGGTCGGCGTGGAACTCCTCCAGGGCGTCGAGCTTCTCACCCGTGCCCACGAACTTGATCGGCGCGCCGGTCACCTGGCGCACCGAGAGGGCCGCCCCGCCCCGCGTGTCGCTGTCGTACTTGCTCAGGATCACCCCGTCCACCGTCAGCCTGCCGTGGAACGACCTGGCGCTGTTCACCGCGTCCTGGCCCGTCATGGCGTCCACCACCAGGAAGATGTGGTGCGGGCCCAGCGTCTTCTTGACGCTCGTCAGCTCGCCCATCAGCTCGTCGTTGATGTGCAGCCGGCCCGCCGTGTCGATGATGACCGTGTCCACGCCCTCCTTGCGCGCCGCGCCGAGCGCCCGCTGGGCCACCTGCACCGCCACGCCCACCGCACGCCCGTACTCCGCGCACTTCTCAGGCTCCGCGTAGAAGTGGACCCTGGGGCCCGTCGCCACCCCGCCCGCGCCGTCGTTCACCTGCTCCACGATGGTGCGGAGCTGGTCCACCGCCGCCGGGCGCTGCAGGTCGCAGGCCGCCAGCATCACGCTGCGCCCGCGCTTGCGCAGGTACGCCGCGAGCTTGCCGCAGGTGGTCGTCTTCCCGCTCCCCTGCAGCCCGCACATCATGACCACGGTCGGCCCGGGGCTGACACGCGAGATGAGACCGTCCGCCGGCGCCTGACGGGGCAGCGGGATAGGCAGGCCCGTGAACTCGTCCTTCTGCTCGGTCACCTCGCCGCCCAGCAGCTCCACCAGCCGCCGGTGAACGATGGCGATCATCTGCTGACCGGGCTCCACGCTCTCGGTCACCTTCTGGCCCAACGCGTCCGCCACCACCTGGTCGCAGAACGAGTTCACCACGTCCAGATGGACGTCGGCGTCCAGGAGCGCCGTCCGCACGGTCTCCATCGACTCACGCACGTTGGATTCGCTGATCTTGTCCCTGCCCGCGAGGCTGCGGAGCATGCCGTGAAAGGTGTCGGTGAGCTTCTCGAACATAGGGGGGAATGATAGATGCTGGCGGCGTCGGGCCGGGAAGAACGCAGCCGGGTGAGGATGGCGTGTGCGACGGCCCATGCCCCGTCCGGGGTCCCGGGCCGCGTCCCGCCATTCCTGCCGCTACGGTCTTCCCCATGACACCCCTCTTCCTCCTCGCGCTGACCGGCCTGCAGACCACCCCCACCACCGCTCCGGACCAGACCGCGGGCAAGGTGGCCTTCCCTCACCCTCTCATCAGCGAGGTGCTCTACGCGGTCCCCAGCGGCAAGAACGGCGACGCCAACAAGGACGGCGTGCGTTCGGCCACGGGCGATGAGTTCATTGAACTGGTCAATCCCCACGACAAACCCATCGAGCTCGAGGGCTACCGCCTGAGCGACGGCAAGCCCGAGGGCTGGACCGGCAAGGACCGCAAGCCCGAGGCGAACCCGGACGCCAAGCAGGAGCAGGGAAAGGGCCAGCAGAAGCCCGAAGGCGCCAAGCAGGACGGCGCGAAGCACGACAAACCGTCCGAAGCTCCGGACGACCACGAGTACCAGCCGCTGGAATTCACCTTCCCCAAGCTCACCCTGCAGCCGGGCGAAGTGGTCGTGGTCTTCAACGGCTACGAGTCACGCATCCCCGGCCCCGTCGGGGACAGCGCGAAGGCCGGCGAGAAGAACGACAAGTTCAATAACGCGTACGTCTTCTCGATGAAGGCCACCAGCAACTTCCAGGCCCTCTCCAACCAGCACGACATGGTTGTGCTCACCGCGCCCGCCAGCGCCGGGGGGGAGGCGGTCGAGTGTGTCCGCTGGGACTTCCGCAAGCCCGAGCAGGCGCCGAGCAAGGACAAGAACCAGGAAAAAGGCTCAAGGGGCGCAGACCGGACGGGCGACCAGCGGCCGCGGGACAAGCACGCCGAAAGCCCCGCCAAGCTGACCGAGAACCTGCCCAACGCCCGCAACAGCGTGCAGCGCAGCGGCCCGGGCGGCGACTTCACAGACCACGTCGACCTCGACGGCACCCTCTTCAGCCCCGGGGTATTTGCCCCCAAGAAGCCCCCCGCCCCCAAGGAAGAATCGCCCAGCGGAGGAAAGTAAGCCCAGCCCTCGGGCAGGCGCCCTTCCCATGCCTTCCGCACGGGCGACAACAGCGCCGGTCGCGCTTTGGCCATTTCCCGCCGTCTACCATACCGCCCCATGGCCTGGATCACCAAGAACTCCGCGACCCTGCAGATCGAACGGCGCGATCAGCCCTACCTGACGCAGGCGATGCGCGATCACCTGAGCAAGCACATCCTGCCGCGCTACGAGACCACGCTGGGCGCGCTGCTCCCGTGCCTGCACACCATCCAGCATGAGTACGGCTGGATCCCGCACCAGGCCATGATGGAGATCGCGCAGTTCCTGAAGCTCGCGCCCTCGCAGGTCATCGATACGGTCACGTTCTATGAGGAGTACTGGACGCGGCCCCGCGGCAAGTACCTCATCCAGGTCTGCCGCAGCATCGCCTGCGAGTTCTGCGGGCACCAGCAGATCACCAGCGCCGTCCGCGAGAAGCTGGGCATCGACGTGGGCGAGACGACCGACGACGGCATGTTCACGCTGGTGGAGCTCGAGTGCCTGGGCTCCTGCGACACCGCGCCGGTCGCGCTTATCAACGAGAAGCTCCAGGAGAAGCTGACGCCCGACGCCATCCTGGGCCTCATCGACCAGATCCAGAAGGGCGCATGGAAGGGCAACGCGCACGCCGCGCACCACTGAATACCGGGCCGGCGGCCCCCGCGCAACCGTCCTCGATCAGCCAGCGCACCGCCCCTGCGTGCCGCGCACTCCAAAAACGATGGGCCGGGCACTCGCGCGCCCGGCACACCGGAGGAGAGAGAAGAGATCCTGATCAACCCGCCCACGTCCGCCGTTCCGTACGTCCGCGGGCAGGCATCATTCTGTACGACGCCCGCGCAGGGATGTTCGCGCGTCGACCCGGTGTTCTTGCGCGATCTTTGCGTGTTTTCTGGGACACTGGGCCGGGTGCCACTCAACCAAGGACCAGCCGGCCGGCGTTGACCCGAACGTCGCCCCGCGCGATGCACTGGCGCAGCCCCTCGTACACCACGGCGCACACCGCCGTCGCGAGGTTCAGCGATCGCTCCTGCGGAGCCATCGGCAGCGTGAGGCACCGTGCCGGGTGGGCCGCGAGCAGGCGCTCGTCGAGCCCACGCGTCTCCCTGCCGAACAGGAACGAATCTCCGGGGCGCAGTTCCGCGTCGTAGATGGTCCGGCCCGTCCTGGTGGTGAGCAGCCACGTGCCGGGCCCGGAAGGCGGGCGGGCTGCCTCGTACGAGGACCACGAGGAATGGTGCGTGACGTCCAGGCGGGGCCAGTAGTCCAGCCCAGCGCGCCGGCACGCCTTCTCGCTGACATCAAAGCCCAGCGGGTGCACCAGGTGCAACGCGCAGCCCGTCGCGACGCACGTCCGCCCTATGTTGCCGGTGTTGTTGGGGATCTCCGGCTCGACCAGCACAACATGGAACAGCGCAGGGAACGACCGCCGCACCGACGCGCCGGCTCCCTCAGCACCCTGGGGCATGGCAGGACTACTTCCCCGCCTTGGCGTGGGTCTTGAGCCACTCCTCCTCGACCTGGCGCCGGGCGAGCACACCCGGGTCGGTCTTGAGGATCTCGTCCAGGGCCGCGAACCCGTTGATCTTGGCCTGCTCGTGCTGCCACCAGCGGCACCAGCCGTCGCTGGAGATGACCATGAAGGCCGGCAGTGTGGTCTCGGTCGAATCAGGCTGCAGCACCCGGAACGGGTCGCTGTCCATCGAGGGCACGAGGTAGTGCGCGAACTCGCGGGACTTGCAGATGTCGTCGAACCGCTCCATCATCTTCTTGGGGTCGCGCTGCTCGTTCGTGAACTTGCGCCCGTTGAACGACTCCGCGTTGATCATGATGCCCACGCACACCACGTCGCGCCCGTACTTGCGCTGCAGGTCGTCCATTTGCGCCATGATCCTCGCAAACGAGCTGGAGACATAGGGGTTCCACTCGTACGCGAAGATCACGCGGCCCTTGAGCTCCGGCTTCTTGGGGTACCACCCGGCGGTCGGGAGCGGGATCTGCTTGGCGGGGAGCTCCGCCTTGGGGTCGTTCTGGAGTTTCTGCTCGTCCGCCGGGCGGGGGGGCCACTTCACGTCGTTGTACGCGCTCTCGCTGGGTGCGGGGAACGGCAGTTCGGGGATCTCCACGAACGTGCCGTCCTTGTTGATGGCCTGCGACCGCTTGAACTCCCGGAGCAGCGCCGCCCTTTCGTCGTCCAGGCGCTTGTTGATGTTCGCCGCATCGTCGCTGCTCTCCTTCACCAGCTGGTCCACCGCGCCGTCGACCGCCTCCGCGATGACGTCCGCGTACCGCATGTTCCCCGCGCGATCGAGGAGGTAGAAGTCCGGGTCCATGTCCGCGTTGATCGCGCCACGGAACTCGCCCTTGGCGTCGTGCGCAACCAGCAGCGTCCCCGCGGCCGCCTTCGGCTTGGCCGCGTTCTCCCAGTCCTGCGCCGAGTGCGCCATCACGACGACCAGGTCGTTCTTGTACTTGTCCGCAAGGCGCACCGCCGTCTGCACCGCCTTGCGCCCCGTCGGCAGGTAATCGGTCCAGGTCACGATCAGGACAACCTTGCCCGCCGTGTCCGTCTGCGTCAGCGCCTTCCCGTTCGTCCAGTCGCTCAGCTTCGCCCACGCCAGCGAGTCAAAGGGCTTGCGCTCTCCCCCGTCCAGCGTTGCGCGACGGGGCCCCTCGCCTTCCCTCGCCACCGCCTTCTCCGCCTTGGCCAGCGGGCCGGGCTGCGGCCCTTCGACCTGCGCGAACACCTGGCCGGCCATGAGGGAAAGTGCCATCACACCAACGGAGCAACCTGAACGCATGGTGTTTCCTCGTTTCGGGGTCCGACGGGCGCAGACATCGCCCGCAGACCCAGAGCGTATTCGGGCTCCCCGTTGGACGCTCGAAACGCCCCCTGGTTCACTCCCGCGCTTGCCGCACACCGGCGAGCAGCGCCATCGCCACCGCCCCCGCGACCGCCACGTTCAGCGAGTCCACCCCGCTCCGCATGGGGATCCGCACCCGAACGTCCGCCCTGCGCATCGCGAGGTCCGTCAGGCCGGGCCCCTCCGCCCCCAGCAACAGCGCGTAGCGCCCGGGGCCCAGCGTGCCGATCTCGACGGCTCCCTCTCCGGGCGTCAACGCCGCCACCTTCCACCCGGCCACCCGCACCTGGTCCAGCCCGTCGGGCCAGCGGGAGAACTTCGCGAAAGGCACGTCCAGGACATGCCCGATCGAGACCCGCAGCGACTTGCGGTAGAACGGGTCGCAACAGCCGGGACCCAGCAGCACGCCCGGTCGCTCCCCGCCCAGGGCCGCAACGTTCCGGAACACCGAACCAACATTGTCGTGGTTCGATAACCCCTCGAGGATCGTGAGCGAACTGCAGCCCGCGAGCATGCCGGGGATGTCCGCGTCGGCCGGCCTTTGCCCGGAGGCGAGCACACCCCGATGGAAGTTGAAGCCCGCGATCGTCTCCATCAGGCCCGGCTCAACGAGGTACACCGGGAACGCACCCCGGTCCTGCGCCGCGCTGATGGCGGGCGCCATCCGCTCCAGCATGTCCGGGGCGAGCGCGACCGCCAGGACGCGGCACCTGGACCTCAGCAGTTGGCGCACCGTCAGCTCACTCTCGGCGACAAACGTGCCCCGCTCTCCGAGGAACTCCTGCCGGCGCAGCTCCCCATCCTTGAGGTTCGCGAAGTCGCGCACCCGCGGGTCCTCCTTGCCGCCGATGGGAATGACCGGGAAGTTGAACACCCCCCGATCGTTGGCCGACCAAGCGCCCCGGACGTCATCCCGCCGGTTCCCTGCATCCGTGCTGCGACCCCCAGCGAACACCGGCATCCCAGCACAGCCCGTCCGGCGGGATGACGCCGCCGGACGGCCCGAGAACCCCCTCCCGTGCGCACACTGGTTGCCATCCCGGTCTTCAACGAGGCGCGGTCCGTGGGCCGTGTGGTGGACCGCGTCCTCTCCATCCACCCTGATGTCCTGGTCATCGACGACGGCTCCACGGACGCCACCCCGTCCATTCTGTCAGAGTTTGGCACGCGCGTCGAAGGCATCCGGCACGCACGCAACATGGGATACGGCCAGTCGATGATCGACGCCTTCGCGTACGCGCGGGCCCACGCCTTCGACTGGCTTATCACCATGGACTGCGACGAGCAGCACGAGCCCGCGGCCATCCCCCACTTCATCGACGAGGCCCGGAGCGGTGGCGCCGACATAATCAGCGGGTCAAGGTACCTCACGCCCCCCCCGGAGGGCCAGGCCCCACCGCCAGAGCGCCGGGCCGTCAACGCCGCCATCACCGCCGAGGTCAACGCCCGCCTCTCACGACCCCTGGGCACGCTCCTGACGGACGCGTTCTGCGGCTTCAAGGCCTACCGCGTGCCGCCGCTGATTGACATGAACCTCACGGAAACCGGCTACGCGTTCCCCATGCAGTTCTGGGTGCAGGCCGCGGCCCTCAACCTCCGCGTCCGCGAGATGCCCGTCAAGCTCATCTACAACGACCCCAACCGTTCATTCGGCGCCGTGCTCGACGACCCGTCGGTGCGCCTCGCCCACTACCGCAAGGTGCTGCACGACGAGATCCTCTCGCACGCGGCGTGCCTCCCCGCCCGCGCACTCGCCGGCCTGCTCGCCGATGAACACGCGTCCCGCCCGGGCTGCTGTGTCCAGCACCACGCGCACCGCGACCGGCACGGCGGAATCACCGGATAGGAGACCACATGCGCGGCCTGGGTACTGTCCGCCCGTGAACGCGGAAACCTCTCCAACAAGCAACGACCACCCGGGCGATCCGGAGAGCATCAGGGTCGTGCCGCCCTCCCCGGCGTGGCAGTTCAGGCAGAGCGCCCTCTCGCCTGCCCAGGTCCGGTTCCGCGAGCAACTGGGGCTGGACCCCGCCCGCGCGGTTGTCATGTCCGGGCACCAGGCCGAAGTGTGGCACCCCGGCATCGCCGCCAAGTGGTTCGCGATGAGGGCGGTGGCCCAGGCGACCGGCGCCCAGGCCGTATGGGTCGTCGTCGACCAGGACGCCAACGACCCCACACGCATCGCGTACCCCACCGCCGACCTGCGCCGCCGAACGCTGGGCGCTGCTTCCCACACCCGCCCTACCGGCACGCAGCCGCCCCACCCCCCGCCCGGGATGCCCGACGACTGCGCAGAGCCGGCACGCGAAGGGTTGAGTCGGCTCCTCGCGGCACTCGCGTCCCACACGGGCGCAGGCACACTGGCGCAGCAGCACACCCTCGCCGTGCGGGACCTCCTGGGCCCCCTCGCGGACGGCGTCACCACCATCTACGCCACGGACCTCGCACGCACCGACCTGTTCCGCGGCTTCGCCGACTCCCTCCGGTCTGAGAAGGCGATCACGGACGCGTACAACCGCTCCATCGCCGCCACCGGGCGTGCCGGGGGCACGCGCCCACTCGGTGAGGATCCCGAACGGGGACGAGAGCTCCCGCTCTGGCGTCTCCACCCGTCGGGCGCTCGCCTCGCCGTCTTCTCCCATGACCCACCGGCTGTGCTCGCGCCCAAGGCGCTGCTGCTGACCGCACTCTACCGCATCGCAGGCTGCGACCTCTTCATCCATGGCCTGGGCGGGGGCGTGTACGACCGCGTCACCGACCATTGGCTCGCGTTGCTGCGGAGCCAGGGATCGCTCAGCGCCCTGGTGGGGGCATCACCGGCGCGGGCGGCGCCCACCTGCGTCGTCACCGCCACGCGCTTCCTGCCGCTGGCATCCGCGCCGCTGCCCACACCCGAGGCCATCGCGTACACCGCGTGGCTGGCGCACCGGGCCCGATTCGACCCGCTCGTCGTCGGCGACCGTGCGGGCGCCGCGGCCAAGGCGGTGCTGCTCCACGCCGTGCAGACCGCTCCCTCGCGCGAAGCCAGGCTTCACGCGTACCGCGAGCTTCACGCCGCGCTGGATGCGCACCGCGTCGCCCACGCCGAGTCCATCACTCACCTCGATGCGCTGGCCGCAACGGCCCGCACGGCGCGAGGCGCCGCCGCGGTCCGGTTCGACCGTACCTGGCCATTCCCCCTCTACGGGAGCGGGGCTATCCACGCGCTCGCGGAGGAGGTCGGCGCACGGGCGCGCCTGCAGCTGCTCCCCCCCGCGCGCTGACCCATCTACCTGCTTCCCTGCGCAGGCTGGTCGCCCCCCTTGGCCGCAGGCTTCTGGCACTGCCCGAACAGGCAGCAGCCACCGAGGAACAGCGCGCACAGGCACACGACGGCAACAGCACCGGCTTTCATCGCAGGATTCTCCATGCCCGGGGGACCGCAGGCGGGACGGCCGGGCGGACGCCCCCCTGTTTGAGCCCTTCCGGGGCCCTTGGGTTCCTACCCTCCGGCCGATTACCAGTTCCCCGCAATCGAAAGGAAGTCATGAAGACCGCGTTCGTTTTCGTCGTTGCGCTGGCCGGGCTCGCCGCCTCCGCTATCGCGCTCCAGACCACCCCCACCAGCGCACCCGCCCAGCCCACCGAGGCCACCGCCCCCGCGACCCCCCCCGCCCCGAAAGGAATCCCCGTGCCCGACATGCCCGTCGTGAAGACCGAGACCCTGGAGGGCGGCCTCATCGTCGAGGACCTCAAGATCGGCGACGGCTACGAGGTCAAGCCCGGCGGCGCGGTCGTCGCCTTCTACCACGGCACGCGCAAGAGCGACGGCAAGGTCTTCGACTCGGCCTTCGAACGCGGCGAGCCCATCGGCTTCTCCCTCAACGGCGTGATCGCCGGCTGGCAGAAGGGCGTGCCCGGCATGAAGGTCGGTGGCATCCGCCGCCTGACGATCCCCTCCGCCATGGGCTACGGCGAGCGCGGCGCGGGCGAGGACATCCCGGCCAACACCGATCTGGTCTTCGTCATCCAGCTCACCGACGCCGTGAACTTCACCGACACCCAGGAAGGCACCGGCGAGGCCGCGACCGGCCAGTTCGTCGCCGTGACGGACCACACCATCAAGGACGCCGACGGCAAGGAGGTCGAGAAGCACGACTCCGCCAACCCCTACATCTGGATCCCCGGTGAACTGCAGGGCTTCCAGTACGGCATGGAGGGCATGAAGGTCGGCGGCAAGCGGAAGATCCACGTGCCCAAGGAGTTCAACCCCGCCAGCCCCAACGCCACCACCGGCCGCCCCACCGGCAAGGCCCTGGATATCGAGGTCCACCTCATCGCGCTGCGGAACCTCCCCATGATGGGCCGGCGCCGCTGAACGACCCTCCAGCACACGGTGCACAACGGCCGCGCGTCAGCGCGGCCGTTTTTCTTTGAGCACTCCCACGGGCGCCCGCTACCACAGCATCCGCACACGGATGGTTTCTGGAATCTCCCGCAGGGCGCCCATGACCTTCGTGGCGTCCCTGGGGTCGGCGTCGAGCACCACGTAGCCCACGTCCTCGCGGGTGCGCAGGTACTCCGCGGAGATGTTCGCCCCGTGGGCCGCGATGATCGCGTGCATCTTGCTCAGGACGCCCGGCACGTTCCTGTGGAAGTGCAGGATGCGGTGGGCCCGCCCCGCACCGGCCTGCTCGGGCAGCTCCACCTCCGGCACGTTGACCGCGCCCGTCGTGCTCCCGACGTTCATGAACTTGACCAGCTTCTCCGCAACATCCAGCGAGATCGTCTCCTGGGCCTCCTCCGTGCTCCCGCCGACGTGCGGGGTCAGGATCACGCCGGGCAGGCCCCGCAGGGGGCTCTCGAACCGCTCACCCTTCCCCGCAGGCTCGTGCGGGAAGACGTCCAGCGCCGCCCCGCCGACCTGCCCCGCGCGCACCGCCTCCGCCAGCGCACCCACATCCACCACGCTCCCCCGCGCGTTGTTGATCAGGAGCGCGCCCGGCTTCATCGCCCTCAGCTGCTTCGCGCCGATGAGGTGCTTCGTGGAGTCCGTCGCCGGCACGTGCAGCGTCACCACGTCGGCCTCCCTCAGCAGCTCCGCCAGCGTCCGCACAGCGCGGGCATTCCCCATGGGCAGCCTGGGCACGATGTCGTGGTAGATCACCCGCATCCCCATGGCCTCGGCCAGCACGCTCACCTGGCTGCCGATGTGCCCGTACCCCACGATGCCCAGCGTCCGGCCCCGCACCTCGTGCGCACCGGCCGCGGACTTGTCCCACTGCCCCGCGTGCATCTGCGCACTCTTGGAGATCAGCCCACGGTGCAGCGCGATGGTCTCCCCGATGGTGAGCTCCGCGACCGACCGTGTGTTGCTGAACGGCGCGTTGAAGACCGGAACGCCCCGCTCCCGGGCGTGCCCCAGGTCCACCTGGTCGGTCCCGATGCAGAAGCAGCCCACCGCCAGCAGACGCGGCGCCGCGTCCAGCACCCCCGCGGGCACCTGCGTCTTGCTCCGCACCCCGAGCACGTGCGCATCAGCCACCAGCGCCCGCAGCCTCGACGCGTCCGGCGAAGCCGCCAGCGACTCCACCTGGAACCCCTCCGCCTTCAGCACCGCCGCCCCGCGCGCGTGCACGCCCTCCAGAAGCACAACCCGGATCTTCCCCTTCGGGAACGACGTAGCGGCGCTGGCATCCGGTCGGCTCATGCACCCTGCCTATCGGCGTTCCCGCGTCAGTTCTTCGCGTCCGATGCCGCGTTCTCGATCGCCTTGCCGCCCGACTTGATGTCACGCCCCACGCCCTCCACCGTATTGCACGAGGCGATCACCACGACAACCGCGGCAAGAGCGATCAGGGCAAACGCACGACGGACGCTGGTCAGCTGCATGGACTGTTCTCCGTAAGGGCCCAGGTTCACGGGCCGGCGCGTACACCGTAGCGCCCCCGCGTCACCCCTGCGGGGGAGGCAACGCGCCGACCCTGACCAGCAGCCACCAACCTCCCTCCCACACGCCCCACAGCACGAGCAGCACGCCCGTCCAGATCAGCTGGATCACCAGCGTGACCCCCATCGCCCGCAGCATGCCCAGCCCGTGCCGCCGCATGATGATCGCCGCCGACACCACGAACGCCAGCAGCACCGACATCGCCTGCAACAGGCGCGCAAACCCCTCGTCCTCCACCACCACGCGGGAGAACGCGAAGCCCAGCACCATCGGGATCGCCACCGAAGCCACGCTCGCGTAGAAAGATGTGGCGTACGCCGCGTTGGGCTCGATGTCGGCACGCGCGACCCAGCGCACGGCCGCCTGCAGCGCCAGAGCCCCCACGAACGAGAACACGGCGCACGCCGCCAGCGCCCCCACGATCAGCCAGAAGATCCCCCACACCCGCGCACACTCCCTTCCAGCATCAAGGCCATGTGGTACTCCGCCTGACCCTCCCCCTGGCCCGGCAGCCGCATCCTCTCCTCCTCCACGCCCCAGACCACAAACCCCAGCGACCCGTACAACGCCCTCGCCCCGTGCGACCGCTCGCCCGCGCTCAGACGCAGCACAGTCACCCCGGGCCAGCCCCGGGCAACTCCGATCGCCGACTCCATGAGCCGCCTCGCCACACCCTTCCCCCGCCACGCCGGCGTGACGTACACGCCCCAGACGAACGCGGAATGCCTGAACTTGACCCGCGTGTTCCTCAGCACGCCCGCACCGCCCACCAGCCGACCTCCATCCCACGCGCCCAGGATGACATTCTCCGGCAGCGCCAGCTGGCCGCGCACATGCCCCTCGTGGCACGAGGGGTCGTCATCCAGACTCCCTGCGAACGCCCACGGGGCGTCCGCAAGCATCTCCCGCCGCAGCGCCGCGTACTCCCCCGCGTCTTGCCCCGTCAGGCCTCGAACCAGCATGCCGCTGTGACTCCGTAACTCTTCCTCACCTCGCCGCCAGCCACACCACCCGCTCCATCGCCTCCTCGGGCGTCGGCGGGTCCGCCAGATCGATGGGCAGGAAGGTGCCCCGGTCATGGTCGCTCGCCAGGATGATCGCGTTGGGCGCGACAAACTTCACCCCGTCCTCCGCCTTCTCGTGACCCACGATGAAGAGGTACGCCCCCCACCGCTCCGTCAGATCCTCCAGCCCCTCCGCGTCGTACCCGCGCCCCCAGGTCATCAGGTGCAGCGCCCCGATCCGCGGCGCATAGTCGTCGTCCGTCAGGTCCCGCTTCAGGATCGTCGTGTCAAACCGCCCCATGCTCGCCGCCGGCGGCAGCGAGTGTGCGCACAGGATGCTCCCCCGGCGCGTATGACACTCCAGCCCCACCGGCATCGACCGGATGAAGCCCCGGACCGCCGCCATTACCCGCGCCGCGTCCTCACCGAACGCGAACTCCACCCCGTCGTTGAACGCGTCCACGCTCCTGACGCCGTCCTTGAGGATCGCCGAGTTATTGTACTGGGCAAGCTCGTGGTTCCCCACCAGCACGTGCACGTGCCCGGGGTAACGCGCCTTGAGGTCCGCCACCCGCACCAGCGCCCGGTACGACATGTCCATGCCGTTCATGAGCCGATCGGAATGGATGATCTCGTGCATCGTCAGGTGCGACAGCGGCCCGGTGGGCGCGGGACCCTCCAGACCGGGCTCGTTCATCGTCATCCCCGCCGCCGCCACCAGCTTCTGAAAGTTGATCGGGTTGTCGTGCAGGTCGCCCGTCGCCACCAGCCACCCGGGCGGGTCGATCGCGTCGATGCTCTTCCTCCGGCACGGGGCCGTCAGGTTCGCGCGTGCACCGGCCTCGAGCGCACCGATGACGCTGTCCGGGTCGGAGAGGTTGAGGGGGGGCAGGGTGGGCACAAAGTCGGGCGGGCACAAGTGTACCGCAACCGCGCCGCTCCCCGGCCGCCGCCCCGCACCCGCGGGTCAGCTCTGCCCCGGCATGATCGACGTGCTGTCGTTCTTGTCCAGCCGTTCCATCTGCGAGGAACCCGGATCGATCAGCAGCCCGGAGTCCCCCGTCCCGCCCTTGCCGCCCACGCCCTGCGCCTTGGCCCGCAGCATGCCCAGAATGAGCTCGAGCTTCTCCGCCACCAGCTGCATGTTGTCCGGCCGGTCCTCGGGGTCCGCCTCCACGCAGTGCATCACCAGCTCGTTGAGCTTCGGCGGGCAGTGCGGGTCAAGCTCCGTC
The DNA here is from genome assembly GCA_046350475.1 of Phycisphaerales bacterium. Classification (GTDB taxonomy): domain Bacteria; phylum Planctomycetota; class Phycisphaerae; order Phycisphaerales; family UBA1924; genus BJHL01. The sequence continues at coordinate 2,549,055 of JAXMAJ010000001.1, forward strand.
ACGGGCTTGGGCTTGGGCAGCAGGCTCGCATCCACCTTGCCCGCCAGCGAGTTCTCGCCCTGGTTCAGCGCCGTCGGGATGTTCTTCTTCGTGAGCGTCCAGTACATCATCGCGCCCAGGTTGTAGATGTCTGTCTTGGGCGTGATCGGCTTGCGCTCCACCTGCTCGGGCGCGATGTAGTCCGGCGTGCCCTGGATCCGCGGCTTCACGACGCCCACCTTGCACGACTGCCCCAGGTCGATGATCTTCACGTTGGGCCCGGGCAGCACCATCACGTTGTTGGGCTTCATGTCGGCGTGGACGTAGCCCTGCAGGTGCATCGCGTGCAGCCCTTCGGCCGTCTGCTCGAAGATGTCCACCGCGTCCATGTACGTCCGCGGGCGCTTCCGCTCCATGCTGATGCCGTCCACCAGCTCCATGAACAGCAGCACGTCCGTCAGCAGCGTGAACAGCTTGGCCCGCTGCTTCACGATCTTGAAGATCTCTCGGATGTGCGGGTGCTTCACCGACGACCCCACCTCGTACTCCGCCACCGCCTGCTCAAGGAAACGGTCGTCCTTCTCCGTGGCGCGGTGCACGTGCTTGAGGGCGTAGATCTGCTTGGTCTTGGGGTCCTGCACCAGGTAGATCGTGGACGCGGCGCCCTGACCGAGCTCCTGGAGCACCCGGTAGCCCTCAACCACGTCGTTGGCTTTGTAGAAGGCAATAGGCCCGGCCATGGCGTGCTCACTCTTCCCTGCGTGCTGGGCAGTCCGGCTGCCCGCCCCAAACCCTGTGAATCTCCGTATACAACCAAACCGGGCTGTGGCTGCCACCGCGGCCCGTCCCGCATGGGTCGCCGGGCCTGCCCCCTGGCATGCCGAGGCCGGTTCGCCCTTCAAGGACCGCCCGGTGAGACGCCGGGGGACCCCAAGGGGGGAGAAGATACGACGCTCGGGGGACGGAAGCGACCCCAATCCTCCACAATTCGGGTTTTGTCAAGTACGCCGCCCGCCTATCGGCCCGAGATACCCATAAGGGCCTGACGCAGCGCCGCCTCCTGGAACAGGCGCCCGGGGCTGCTCGTCGGCGCGATCTGGCTGTGCAGGTAAACGCGGTCCGCGGGGATCCCCAACCGCTCACACAGGGCACGCACCGTCTCGTGCAGGCGCCGCGATTGCGCCGCCGTAAACCGTTGCCGGTTCCCATCACCCACGAGACAAATGCCGATCGCGTTCCGGTTGAACCAATCGGCGTTGTCCCCGGCCGCGTGCGCGCCGGGCGTCTGGTCCATCCACCGCTGGCTGACGAACAGCTCGCCGTCCGCCATCCCGTTGCCGTTCCCGATGACAAACTGGTACCCCAGCCCACGCAGGCCCTGCCGGCGGGCCGCCTCGTCCATCTGGGAGGGCGTCGCGGCGAGCTGACCGCTGTCATGGATCACGATCGCCTGCCAGCGTCCCTGCGGCACGGGCGTCCCGGTGCGGAAGATCGAATCGACGCCCTGAGCCCCCACGCTGGCGGTTGCGAGCATCGGGGTGATGCCGTCGGTCGCCTCGGTGCTGAGGTGCCCCGCATCAGCGAGGTACAACCCTCCGCCCACGAAGATCATGGCGCCCAGGAACGCCCCCCACACGATGCCGGAACGCTTCGACACCCGGCGGCGCGATCCGGCCCGGGTGGTGCGGGGAGCCCGCCCGGTGACGCGGGCGCGGGATGAGGAATTGCGGGAAGTTGCCATCGGCTCCGTCCGTGAGCGCCGGCTGCGCTGAACACTCGTGACCATCCTGGTCGCTGTTGAGTTGCTCCGGTTCAGCACGTGGAACGCGCGACGCCTCGGAGTGACACTTCCATCGGCAGCCCGCGCGCACAGCGTGCAATTTGCAGCGCGCGAAATGTACACGCCCCGCGCCGCCCGGGTCATGCTACCGACATCTTCCCAACGTGACCCCTCGACCCGCGCACACCAACGCGAAAACGCCTGCTTTCCCGCTCATTCCGCGCCCAGCAGCCGCCCACGGATGTTCGGCCGGCGCGCCCCGAACTCGTCGTAGATGTAGTCCGGCGCCCGCCGGTCCCGGATCGCCGCCGTCCGGTCGTACTGGCTCCGGGGCGCGTCCTTCTCCCACAGCGGACGCTGACAACCGGCCACCACGCCGGCAACACCCACAACCCATAGAGCCGCCACCAGCACCGAGCGCCGAGATGTTGAGTGCACGCGGGTCTTCATGCGTCTCACAACGTATGCGCCTTCCGGCGCGCCCCAGCCGCCCGTCAGGGATGCGTATGGGTCAGCCCATCCCCCATCGCACGCGCCGCCCACCGGTATCATGCTCCCGAACCCAAAGACCCCACAACCCGACAGGCCCTCGCTTCGGGCCCCGCCGTTCCCCAGGAGCTCCCGCATGCGTCGTCTCTCTCCCGTTGCCGGTACCGCCCTCCTTCTTGCCCTCGCCGGCTGCGCAGGCGAGCAAAACCACCCTCAGCAGGCACCCCCCCACACCGCCGACGCCATCAAGTCCGCCGCCGACAGCACCAAGGCCGCCGCCAAGGCCATCACGGACGCTGCCACCGCCGTCGCGCACACACCCGCGGGCGCCCCCGCCACCCGCGTCGAGGTCGTCTCCGACGAATACCACGGCGTCAAGGTCAACGACCCCTACCGCTGGCTGGAAAACTGGGACGACCCTGCCGTCAAGGTATGGTCAGACGCCCAGAACACCTACACCCGATCCGTCCTCGACAAACTCCCCCACGTGGAAGCAATCCGCGAGCGCGCCACGCAGGTGCTCTCGGCACAGGTCCCCTCATACGCCTCATTCGAGTGCCGGGGGACCTCCCTCTTCGCCCTCAAACGCCAGCCCCCCAACCAGCAGCCCCTGCTGGTCATGATGTCCTGGCCGGACACCAAGCTCATCCCCGAGCGAGTCGTCCTCGACGTCAACACCACTGACCCCACGCACTCCACCACCGTCGACTGGTACGTCCCCAGCCCCGATGGTCGCTACGTCGCCGTCTCCCTGAGCAGCGGCGGGAGTGAAATGGGCGACGTCCACGTCCTGGACGTCCGCAGCGGAGCCCAGGTTGGTCAAGTGGTCCCCCGCGTGCAGGGCGGCACCGCCGGCGGCTCGCTCGCATGGTCTGCCGACGGCAGCGGCTTCTACTTCACCCGCTACCCCAAGCCCGGCGAACGCCCCGACGAAGACCTCAACTTCTTCGTCCAGGTCTACCACCACGACCTGCTCGCCGATCCGGCCACCGACCGCTACGAGATCGGGAAGGACTTCCCCCGCATCGCCGAAATCACCCTCGAGACCGGCACCGGCGGACGCAACGCCGAGTGGGTCCTGGCCAGCGTCCAGAACGGCGACGGCGGCGAGTTCATGCACTTCCTCAAGAGCCCCCCCGACGAGAGCGGCACCGGCGGCTGGGTCCAGATGACCCGGTACGAGGACCGCGTCGTCCAGGCCGCCATCGGCAACGACGGCTTCGTGTACTGGGTAAGCCGCAAAAACGCCCTCAAGGGCAAGCTCCTCCGCACGCAGCTGGTGGAATCACGCCTCGACCGCACCGAGCAGGTGGTGGCCGAAGGCGAAGACACCATCGTCAACGACTTCTTCGACCCCAGCGTCATGCGTGTCACGCACAACGCCATTTACCTGACCTGCCAGACCGGTGGCCCCAGCGTCCTCAAGGTCTACGCCAAGGACGGGAAGCCCATGCAGGGCCCGGAACTGCTCCCGGTGTCCATGGTCTCCGGCACCACCATCCTCCAGGGCGACAGCGTGCTCTTCGCCAACGCCTCCTACATACAGCCCACTACATGGAAGGTCTTCACCCCCGCCCACCCCATCCCCGAGGGCACGCTCCAGGAGCCCGCCAAGACGCTCGATACGCCCTTCTCCACCCGCTACGACTTCCTGGACCTCAGCAGGTACGAAGTCCGGCGCGAGTTCGCGATCAGCAAGGACGGCACCAAGGTGCCCGTCAACATCGTGTGCCGCAAGGGCCTGGCCCAGAACGCCGGCAACCCCACGCTCCTCACCGGCTACGGCGGCTACGGCGTCGACATCACCCCCAGCTTCGCCCTCCGCGACATACTCCTCCTTGAGCAGGGGTTCGTCCTCGCGGAAGCCAACCTCCGTGGCGGCGGCGAGTACGGTGAGGCCTGGCACGCCGCCGGCAACCTCACGAAGAAGCAGAACGTCTTCGATGACTTCATCGCCTGCGGGGAGCACCTCATCGCCCGGAAGTACACCAGCAAGGAACACCTCGCCATCGAGGGAGGCAGCAACGGCGGCCTCCTCATGGGCGCCGCCCTCACCCAGCGCCCCGACCTGTTCCAGTGTGTGGTCAGCCACGTGGGCATCTACGACATGCTCCGGGTGGAACTCTCCCCCAACGGCGCCTTCAACATCACCGAGTTCGGCACCGTGAAGAACCCCGACCACTTCAAGGCCCTGTACGCCTACTCCCCCTACCACAACGTCGCCAGCAACACCAAGTACCCGCCCGTGCTCTTCCTGACCGGCGCCAACGACCCCCGCGTGGACCCCATGCAATCCCGCAAGATGACCGCCCTCCTCCAGTCCTTCGGCAACCCCGCCCTCCTCCGCACCAGCGCCAACACGGGCCACGGCGCCGGCACGCCCCTCAACGCCCGCATCGAACAGACCGTGGACGTCACAGCCTGGCTGTGCGACAAGCTGGGAGTCGGCTACAAGGGCACCCACTGACGCTCCGGTGACACTCACATCCCGGGTCCCCACCGGCAGCCGCGTCATGGCGTTCGGCGCCGGCCGGTCTGTTGTCGCGGACTCTGCCGACGGCACCCAGATTCCCTGATATGGGCACCTTGTCACCCCGCCTTCATGCCCCTTTCGCGCCACGCCGCGATGCTGACGCTCCGTGACCGCCCGTCGCTACGGGACGGCTTCGGGCACACGGCGGACGGCAGGAGCGCCAAGGGAACGCTCTGCCGTTCATTCTGCACGTGAGCACGCACCCGCCAGCAGGTGCGTGCAAAGCAGCGCACGCCCCGGAGCGTGTCACTGCCGCGGCAGCACCGCGCCGAACACGGGCGCGTCAAGTCAGCCAATTCTCAGCCGCTTGTGGCGGCACTTGGGGGGCGGGCCCGCCGGGTCAGCGGGACCCGTCCGCGCACATCACATGCCCGCGTAACACGCCACAACAACCGGCACCGCGAGCCACACCAACCCCTTCACCAGGAAGAAGCAGAATGCCCACACCGCCGCCCGGCGCCCCCACCGGCCCGACGTGCTTGAAGCGACGCCGCCGCAGTGGCTTGCAAGTGTCTCACGCGTGCCGCGCACAGCCATCGACCACACTCCTCCGCGGCGACCGATACCCGGACCTGCGCACACTCCCCCCGCCCCGCCGCCGCAACGCCCTCTCATCCGTCACCCAGCCCTAGCGCGTATCACGGCCCCGCAGGGGAGCACCCCGCCCCACTTGACGACCTCGCGGAGCGCGGGTGCGGCTCCATGGCCAATGCATACCGCGCGGCCTGCGAGAGGGTCAGAACGCGGGATGGAGGTGCCAGCGGAAGGGCGGCTCGGATCCCATCTCCGGCATGGTGCGATCAAAACTCCGCGGACCCGGGCACCCTCGGGAACGGGATCACATCCCGCACGTTCTGCATCCCCGTGATGAACATCATGGCACGCTCGAAGCCCAGGCCGAACCCCGCGTGCGGAACCGTGCCGTAGCGACGGAGGTCCCTGTACCACCAGTACTCCTTCTTGGGGAGCTTCATCTCGTCCAGCCGCGCATCCAGCACGTCCAGCCGCTCTTCGCGCTGGCTGCCGCCGATGATCTCGCCCACCCCGGGCACCAGCACATCCATCGCCGCCACCGTGTCGCCCGGCGCGCCGTCCGTCCCCGGGTCGTTGAGCCGCATGTAGAACGCCTTGATCTGCTTGGGATAGTTCATAAGGATCACCGGCTGCTTGAAGTGCTCCTCGGTGAGGAACCGCTCGTGCTCGCTCTGGAGGTCCGTCCCCCACTTTACCGGGTACTCGAACTTCCGCCCGCCCGCGATCGCCTTTTCCAGGATCCGGATCGCCTCGGTGTACGGCAGCCGCCGGAACGGCGACGCCAGCACGTGGTTCAGGCGCTGCAGCAGCCCCTTCTCGATCCGCTCATCGAAGAACTTCATGTCGTCCGCGCGGTGCGTGAGGCACGACCCGATCAGGTGCTTGATGAACGCCTCGGCCAGGTCCGCATCGGCAGAGAGGTCCGCGAACGCGATCTCCGGCTCGATCATCCAGAACTCGGCCAGGTGCCGGCTCGTGTTGCTGTTCTCCGCCCGGAACGTCGGCCCGAACGTGTACACGCGCGACAGCGCCATGCAGTACGTCTCGACATTGAGCTGCCCCGACACCGTCAGGTGCGCTTCCTTGCCGAAGAAGTCCTTGGAATAGTCGACCGCCTGCCCCGGCGCTGCAGGTGCGTGCCCCCCTGGCACGTGCCCAGCAGGCTTGGCCGCGTCGCCCCCCGCCCGCGGCAGGTTGCACATGTCCAGCGTGGACACCCGGAACATCTGCCCCGCGCCCTCGCAGTCGCTGGCCGTGATGATCGGGGTGTGCACGTAGAAGAACCCGCGCTGGTGGTAGAACTCGTGCATCGCCATGCTCAGCTGATGCCGGATCCGCGCCACCGCGCCGAACGTGTTGGTCCGCGCCCGCAGGTGCGCCTGCTCCCGAAGGAACTCCATCGTGTGGGGCTTGGGCTGGATCGGGTAATGGTCCGGGTTCTCCACCCAGCCCACGACCTTCACGCAGCCCCCCTTGGCAGGGTCCGCCTGGATCTCCCGCCCGCCCTTTGGCGTCTCGACGATCACGCCCGTGCACTCCACCGCGCAGTGGGTTGTGAGCTTCGAGACCTCACCCTGGTAGTTGGGCAGGGCCCCCGTGCACACCACCTGGATGGCGTCAAAGCACGTCCCGTCGTGCACGTTGAGGAACGACAGACCGCCCTCGGCCTTGCTGTCACGCCGGGTGCGCAGCCACCCCTTCACCGTCACGGACGTCCCCACCGGGGCCTTGAGAGCATCAACAACGCGGAGCCAGGAAGTCATCGGAAAAGTCCTTGCAAGTTCGGTCCAGCCTTGGATGTCGAGCCACCCGATCGGCCACGCCGGGCCCACACGTTAGGATCGCGGAACCCCCGCCCGCGTCCCCCAAAAAGACCGCGGGCGGCCGCCACAGCGACCGCCCGCGGGTGCATCTCCAAAGACGCGAGACTCAGGCGCGCCGGCGGCGGGCCGCGACCAGGCCGCCCAGGCCCAGCAGCGCAAGGCTGCCGGGGGTGGGGACGGCGTTGAAAGTGAAGTTGTCGATGGCCAGACCGGCGTCGTTGCCGACGTCGTTGGCGTCCGTCCAGCGGATGAACAGGCTCGTGCCCGGCGCCCAGTTCAGGCCGCTCACCGTGAAGGTCACAGCGCCGGTGGTCGGGGGCACCAGGGCGCCGTTGGTCGTGACGGGAGCGTCGCCGACGACATTCCCGGCCGCCAGCGCCGTCATGCCCGTGTCGGTCAGGAAGTTCGTCGAAGTGGCGCTGCCGCCGGAGAAGCCGTACGCGAAGGCGAGCACGTTCTGGGTGCTGGTCGAGGAGCGGTACTGCTCCTTGTCGAACGTGATCGTGAAGTCGGTGATGGTGTACGCAGCGCTGTTCACGATCTCTGCGCCGAACGCGAAGATGTTGGACGCGCTAGCCAAAGTACCCAGCGCCCGGTCCGACGGAGATGCGGCCGCGGCGTACGAGTACATCGCGCCGCTGTTGCCCGAGCCGTCATTGGCCGTCAACGCGGTCGCGGTCGTGCCCGTGCCCGCGACCTTCGTCGCGAACCAGTTGGGCAGGTTCGTGACCGCGCTCTGCACGCCGACGGTCGCGCTGAACGCGCTCGCCACGTTGGCCGTGGGCAGCCCGTCAAAGTTCTCGCTCAGGGCGGGGCCCGTAAAGCTCAGGGCGCCCAGGCTGGTGGAGGCCACGCCGGCAAGGGCGGCCACGGCAAACGCGATCGTCTTCATGTCTTGTCTCTCCTGTTGCTCTCTCGACACTCTCTCGCCCCGGCGCGGTCCGCACGCCGGGAACACGCACACGCCGACAGACCCGGCACAGCCGACCGTGGAAACAACCACAGCCCGCGGAGCGCGGCTCCGTCAACCACACCGACCTGTGCTGGGCGGGGTCTCTCTCCTCCAGCACGCCCACAGTATAGAGCGGCGCCGGGGAGTGGCCGTGAGCGCACGGCTAAGTTTCACCCCGTCGTCGCGGGGGCTTGGCCTTTGAGCAACAGGTTCTCAACCGAGCGCAGCGTCCGAAAACAGGCGCGGCTTAGACCTTTTCTGCCTTGCCGATCTGCCATTCCTCGAGGTCGATGGGGGCCTGGCGCCCGAAGATGGTGACCAGGACGCGGACGATGCCCTTCTCTGGGAAGACCTCGTCCACGGTGCCCTCGTAGCTCTGGAACGGGCCTTCCTTGATGACGACGTGCTCGCCTTTGCCGAAGACCAGCTTGACGGACGGTTCGTCCTCGGGCTTGCGGCTGTCGCGCAGCATCTTCTCGATCTCGTGGTCCTTCATGGGCGTGGGCCTTCCGGCGGTGCCCACGAAGTCGCCCACGCCGGTGGTCTCCTTGATGAGGAAGAAGACGTCCTGCGGGATGCGTCCGTCGGGCTCGAGCTTCATCTCCACGAAGGCGTAGCCGGGGTACAGCTTGGACTCGGTGATCCGCTGCTTGCCGTTCTTGACGGTCTTGGACTTCTCGGTGGGCACGAGGATGCGCCCGACGAGGTGCTCCATCTTCTCGATCTTCACCTTCCGCAGGAGCGTGGCCTGCACGCTGCTCTCCTTGTTGGAGGCGACGCGCAGCACGAACCAGTTCATGCCGTCCTGCTTGAGCGGGCCGTCGCTGGGGATGAGGTCAGACACTTCCTTGGGCGCGGGCTTCTCGGGTGTCTGGTCGGGGGCGGGCTGGTTCGTGTCCGACATGCGAAACCTCCGGGTGGGGAGCTATGGGCTTTCTTACGCCCGTGGGCGGCTGTGCGCAACGGGTAGGGCGAAAAACCCCGGCAAACACCCCTGTTTGACAACCGGCCTTGGGAGGCCCGGACGCGTCGGGGACGCGCCGGGGCCTGCCAAGGCCGGGGGCCGCCCAGGGGACCGGGAGCGGCCGTTGACTGCAGAGCGGGGCGCCACACATGCCCCACGGGTTGTACGGACCACCGACACCTACCTGCCGACGAACTGGTTGAGCAGGACCTGCTTGAGCACCAGGTCCGCCACGAAGATGAGGGCCGCGATGAAGAACGTCGCGGTCACGACCACCAGCGTGGAGTCCAGGATGATCTTGCGGCTGGACCAGTGGACCTTCCGCATCTCTTCGTCGGTCGCGATGAGGAAGTCCACGGTGGCGGGCTTGTTGCCCACGAACCGGTACACCGCCAGCACGCCCACGAGCAGGATTGCGCCGCCCACGCCGGCCTGCAGGTAGATGCGGTCGAACTTGTACTCGGGGGTGGGGTTGGAGGTGACCTGGCCGGAGAACACGGCGGGGGCGTCCGGCGTGGCGCCGGCCACCGACACGCGCTTGGTATCCGTCGGGGAGTCTTCCTTGCTCCCCAGCATCACGTCACGGACGGTGACCCGGGCCGCGGACTCGCTGTCCTTGGTCACACCTTCCACGACGGCGGAGCCGATGACGACGGGTTTGTTTTCCTTGAGCGCCGACAGTTCGAGCTTCTGGCCGGGCGTGGGGAGCTCGCCCTTGAGGCTGGTCACTCGCACGGACCAGGCCCGGACGGGCGGGTTGAAGGCCTCGAGGCTCTTGGCGGCCCAGAGGGCGGTGGTGAGGAACAGGAGGCCCAGGGCGACGGCCGTGAGGACGCGGACCCAGTAGCCACGGCCGGGCTTGAACAGCCCCCAGCCGTGGTCGGGGAGGCCCGAGCTGCCGACGGAGCCGTTGCCCGAGCCGTTGGGTGAGGGCGAGCGTTCGCTGACGCTGCCTGGGGAGCGCTCTTCAACGGTGCGGACTTTGATGTCCTTGTCTGCCATTTGGGCCGCCGTGTGGAACTGCCTGCCGTACGCGCCCGCGGAGGGGGCGGGGCCAACCCCGGAGCGGGGTACGTTCCCCAGAAGCACGGCGGGAGGGACTTGAACCCGCAACCTGCGGATTTGGAATCCGCTGCTCTACCAGTTGAGCTACCGCCGTAGCAAAGGCACCGGTCGCCCGGGTGCCGTTCTTACTTGCGCTTGATCTTGTGGAGGGTGTGCCTGCGTACGCGGGGGCTGTACTTCATCAGGCCTTCCTTGAGCCCCTCGGGCATGCCGCCCTTGGTGTTCACGGAGGTGCGGTAGTTGAGGTCGCCCGTCTCGCTGCACTGCAGCCAGCAGTACTCCCGGGCCATCGACTTCTTCTTTGCCATGACGGACGCCTTTTCGGAGAAGAGCGCTCAGGAACCGGTGTGCGGGGCCTGGGAGCTCGGGACCTTTGGTTCGAATCACCGCCCGGACGTTCCCGGCCGGGCGGTGTGTGTTGTGTCTGGTGTTACTCGATGATCTCGGTGACGGTGCCGGAGCCGATGGTCTTGCCACCCTCGCGGACGGCGAAGCGGACGCCCTTCTCCATGGCGACGGGCTTGCCCATCAGGTCGACCTCGACCTCGACGTTGTCGCCGGGCATGCACATCTCGGCGCCGCCGAGGAGCTTGACGCCGCCGGTGACGTCGGTGGTGCGGAAGTAGAACTGGGGGCGGTAGCCGGAGAAGAACGGCGTGTGGCGGCCACCCTCCTCCTTGGTCAGCACGTACACCTGGCCCTTGAACTTGGTGTGGGGCTTGATGGAGCCGGGCTTGCAGATCACCTGGCCGCGCTCGATCTGCTCCTTCTCGATACCGCGGAGCAGCACGCCGACGTTGTCGCCAGCGCGGCCCTCGTCGAGGGTCTTCTGGAACATTTCAACGCCGGTGATGGTGGACTTGAGGTTCTCCTTGGCCAGGCCGACGATCTCGACGGCCTCGCCGACCTTGACGATGCCGCGCTCGATACGGCCGGTCGCCACGGTACCACGGCCCTTGATCGAGAAGACGTCTTCCACGCTCATGAGGAAGGGCTTGTCGATTTCGCGGGTGGGCTCGGGGATGAACGAGTCGATCGCGTCGAAGAGGTCGTCGATGGGCTTGCAGGCCTTGTCGTCCTTGGGGTTTTCCAGGGCGAGCTTGGACTGGCCGCGGATGACGGGGGTGGTGTCGCCCGGGAAGCCGTACTTCTTGAGGAGCTCGCGGACTTCGAGCTCGACGAGGTCGAGGAGCTCGGGGTCGTCGACGAGGTCGACCTTGTTGAGGAAGACGACGATGTGCGGCACACCGACCTGGCGGGCCAGCAGCACGTGCTCGCGGGTCTGGGGCATGGGGCCGTCGGCGGCGGACACGACCAGGATGGCGCCGTCCATCTGGGCGGCGCCGGTGATCATGTTCTTGACGAAGTCGGCGTGGCCCGGGCAGTCGACGTGGGCGTAGTGGCGCTTGGGCGTCTCGTACTCGGTGTGCGAGGACGCGATGGTCACCGTCTTGTTGGAGTCGCGGACGGTGCCGCCCTTGGTGATGTCGGCGTACGACTTGATTTCACCACCGAAGCGGGCCGCGGAGCGGGCCGAGAGGGCGGCGGTCAGGGTCGACTTGCCGTGGTCGATGTGACCGATGGTGCCGACGTTGACGTGGGGCTTGGTGCGGGTAAATGTGCCTTTGGCCATGGGTAGTTCCTCCGCGGACGGTGCCCTCGTCGGGCCTGACTCCTAAAGACTCCGCCGGCGGGGCTTCATACCGCGCCGGCACTTGACAATGCATCCGCCCCGGTCCGTCCGGGATCGGATCGTGACACGCTCAGATCCCCCAACGCACATCCCAGATTCACACCGGGCCGCGATGGGCCTCCAGCATAGGCGGACAGGCGGTTCTCCGCAGGTCCGACGCCGCCGAAAGAGCCACCCATGGGACTTGAACCCACGACCTCTCCCTTACCAAGGGAGTGCTCTACCACTGAGCTAGGGTGGCGTTAGGTCATTTTCGGAGTGGCCACCCACCTCGAAAAGCCGCCATATCAGGTTGTTTGCTCTGCCGAGGGCTGAACAACCCACGCGCGCACGGAAATGACTCCGTATCGCCCGGGGTCGGGATAGTAGCGAAGGGCCCGGGTGGGTCAAACGCAATCCCGCCGCCCCGGCGCCGTGCGGTGGTCGTGGATGGGTGCGGGGGGGCGTGGGGAGAGGGAGCAAATTGGGGCGTGGTATCAACAAGCGGCGCGGGCTTCGCCGATGCTGGGAAGGTTCGGCGCCGCCGGATTTTGGACGCGACGCGCGCCGAACCTGCCGGTAGGATGGGCCGGTAGAGGATTGGCGGCGTGTGGCGCGCCTTTGGGAGTCTCCGTTGACCGTTGTCGACCGCATCCAGGGCCTTGCGAGCCGGCTGACCACGTACCCGTGGTGGCAGGTGGCGGTGGAGTTCGCGGTCATCTGGATCGTGGTGTACCTGATCGTGCGGTTCGTGCAGGGGACGCGTGCGGCGGGTGCGCTCAAGGGGCTCCTGGTCATCCTGGTGGTGCTGACGATCCTGTCGCGCGTGCTGGGCGGGGCGGTGACGTTCCAGCGACTGGGGCTTCTGTACGACCGGTTCCTGGGGTTCGTGGCGATCGCGCTGATCGTGATCTTCCAGCCCGAGCTGCGGCGTGCGCTGGTGAGGCTGGGCGAGACGAGCTTCCTGCGGAGCACGCCCAAGGACATCACGTACATCGTGGGCGAGGTGGCGGACGCGGCGCGGTACCTGTCCCGCTCGCGGTTCGGGGCGTTGATCGCGATGGAGCGGCAGACCAAGCTGGGCGGCCTGGTGGAGGGGGGCACGCGGATGAACGCGGAGCTTTCGAGCTCGCTCATCCAGACCATCTTCTTCCCGGGCTCTGCGCTGCACGACCTGGCGTGCGTGGTGAGCGGGCGGGTGATCCTGGCGGCGGGCGTGCAGCTGCCGCTGGCGGACCCGACGGACATGCCGGACCCGTCGCTGGGTTCGCGGCACCGGGCGGCGGTCGGGCTTTCGCAGGAGTGTGATGCGATTGTCGTGGTGGTGAGCGAGGAGACGGGGGGCATCCGCATCGCGGAGCGGGGGAAGCTGACCGAACCGCTGTCTGACCAGCAGCTGCGGGGCGAGCTGCAGGCGCGGCTGACCCGTTCGCTGCTGCACCGGGAGGGGGCACCGGCGGAGCCGGGGGCGGGCGCGGGTGGCGCGCTGGCGGAGCCGGTGCCGGCGGAGGGGTCGGCGGGCGACTCGGTGGCGGGGGAGGCGGCGCTGTCGGACACGGGCCTTGCGGAGGGGGGCGTGGGTGACTCGTCGCGGCTGGGGGACACGATGGTCAACGACGCCATGGGCGGGAGCATGGCGGGGGACGTGGGCGGCGGGGTGGGCGAGGGGCGTGCACGGGGGGCCAAGGCGTAGGCGGTTGGGACGGGGCACAGACGCATGTGGGGACACATCCGCACCATCATCCTTGTGACCATTGTCGCGGCCCTTGTGTGGACGTTCGCGGAGGCGGACACGCTGCGCGAGCAGAAGGCGCCCGTGACGCTGGCGCTGCGGGTGCCGACGGGCATGCCGCTGACGATCGAGTCGCCGACGGGGGGCGCGCCGTTGACGGACATTTCCACGGAGGTGACGCTGGAGGGCCCCACCGCCCAGCTGGAGCGCGTGGCGCCTGCGCTGCGCGAGGCGGTGCTGCTGTCCCCGGGCATGACGGGGGTGCCGGGCGTGCCGGGGACGTACGACGTGGACATTGCGCAGGCGCTGCGGTCTCTGCCGCTGCTGGCCGAGGCCGGGGTGAGCGTCAAGGGCGTGGACCCGCCGACGGTGAAGGTGCGGGTGGACGAGCTTGCGCAGGTGGAGTTGCCGGTGCGGATCGAGGGTGACGGGGACTTCCAGGGTGCGCCGGTGGTGGCTCCGTCCAAGGTGATGCTGTACGCGCCCAAGGGGGAGGCGGCGAACCTGTCGGCGTCGAGCAGTGCGAGCGTGATGATCGAGGCGGGGGCGCTGTCGAGGTTCGTGCCGGGGCGGGCGGAGACGCTGCCGGGGATGAAGGTGCAGCTGCCGCGGGAGATCGCGGCGTCGAGCCGTGCGCGGCTGGAGCCTTCGCGGGTGGACGTGACGCTGACGGTGCGCAGCCGGACGGCGGAGTTGATCGTGCCGCGTGTGCCGGTGGAGGTGAGGCTTGCGCCGGAGGACCTGTCGGTGTGGACGATCGACATTCCGGAGGCGGACCGTTTCCTGGTGGACGTGAAGGTGATCGGGGCGCCGGACGTCCTGACGCAGATCCAGAACAGGACGCTGCCGCTGGTGGCGACGGTGGCGTTGTCGTACCAGGAGTTGGAGCGAGCGGTGACGAGCCCGCAGGGGCGGGTGGGCGGTCCGGGGAGTTCGGGTGTGGTGGAGAAGGAGGCGGTGTTCAGCAGCCTGCCGACGTCGCTGAAGTTCGAGGTGGAGGACCGCGTGGTGCGTGTGCGTGTGGGGCGGCGGTAGCGCGGGGTTTGTGTGCGCGCGTGTCTTTTTCGCGGGGGGTTTGGGCGGGGCTGTTTTTGCAGGGGTTTTTGCATGGGTGGGCGGGCCGATAACGGCTGTTTTGTGTGCTTGCGCTGTGCGGTGTTGACTTTGGCGGGGAGGGGGGCGGGGAGGGGGGCGGGGCGGACCGGCATGGAGGGAAGTGGGGCGGGCAGGAAGCGTGGTGCTCCCTCTCCCCGGGGCGCGCTCCGGTTTGTGCGCGCGGGAGGGGTGGCGTGGGGCGGGGTGTGCTGAAGTCGGGGTGGGCGCGGAGGGTGGAAGGGGCTGGGGTGGCGCGGGTTGCCGCGCGGCGGGTGAGGCGAAAAAAAAGTCGGGAAAGTGGGCGCGGGTTCCGGAATGGACGGGCGGGTGCGCGCACAAAGGCGGTACTCCCGCGCGGAGGTGTGGAGAGCGCAGCGGTGAGGGCCGCTGTCCGTGTGCTCCTGAGGGTCTTGCGCCGGGCGTGCACGGGGCCCGGGGCTCAAGCCGCCTGTCCAAGCAATGTCAAGAAGGCGGTGTATCAGACGGTGCGGAACGTGCTCCGCATCATGCGCTCCTTTGTCTCCGACGAAGTCCGAGGGACACGCCCAATACCACCAACGCCCTGGTCCCCGGGGACGGAACGGCCATGCCGGTGCGAAGACCGAACTGCAGAGAAGGGTCGTACGGAACTCCGCCCGTTTCTGTGTAGATTGAGTCGAGTCCTGGCAGGATCGGCAGAGGCGTGCCAGACGCCCAGTCCGTGGCCGCGCTGACATACACGGCCCACGCGCTCGGCTGCTTGGACGACCAGAAGTACCGGATGACTCTTACGCGGTTCTCTGCCCTTGATACAAGCGGCGCGAGCCCATCGAGATTCAGGTAGAGCAGCCCACGCTCATCACCCAACTACTCGCCATCCACCGTCGTGGGATTGGGTACACGGATGACGAGATGCGGGCGCTGCTTATGACGAACGAGCCCGACTTCATCCAATTACCCGACGCCTATCGGATTGCCCCGCGCGTTCAGATCGAGAGCGGCCCCTTACCCATTGACCAATACAGAATCAAGAAGGCGGAGTGAAAAGACAGCCCGGCATTGAGCCGGGCTGGTGCCCGCGTGGCGAAACTGGTAGACGCAGCCGGTTTGGGTCCGGTGTCCGAGCATCGGAATGTGGGAGCATTCCTTTCGGCGGCGGGTCCATCGGTACGTGCGTTCACGGGCATTGACTGTCCGCGTTGTTGCGTGCTCGATGTCGCGTGTGAAACCGTCGGACCGGAAAGGGAAAGCCCGCGCATGTCAACGAAAAAACCGTTCGACGTGCCGTCGAACGGTTCTCTCGTCAACAAAAGTGGAGCCGCGGGGAATCGAACCCCGGTCCCGTGACAGGAACACCTGTCGCCTCTACGCGTGTAGTTGGTGGCTTGATCTTGGCTTGGGGGCGATCACCAACACACTCCCACCTTGCCATACCTGCGGAAAGATCTCGCGGTTTGACCCCCGTCGGTCTCGGGTCTCCGCCAGCCTGAAGTCTGTGGTCCCTGCCTTATCAGGCGTCAGGCAGGGACCACGCGGCTTGTATTAAGCCGCGAGAGCGTAGTTGCGCTCAGCAATCAATTTTTGCACGCTTTTTACGAGGCCAGCGTGCGCCTCGACGCGCCACGACGGGCTTCGCATGCCCGGTCGAGTCCAGTTCGGCCCCAGGGTGTCAAAGAACGGGGAAGGGTAGGAGGGATGCGGGAGGTGAAGAGGTGAAGTCGTATTGGGAACTGCGCCGGGGGGTTTCGGGCCGGTCTGGCGCGTCATCCTCTTTCAGTCGTCGGCGGACATGGGTTCCTTGGCCCAGGCGGCGGTGCCGAATTCGTGGACGACGCGGCCGCCCTCGTGGGCGGCGTTGGCGAGGACGAGGCAGCCGAGGAGGTGCGCGACGCCGTAGACGAGCAGGCCCCCCACCACTGCGGCGGGCCTGGCGCGGTCCTTGAGTTTCCAGGTGGTGATGGTGCCGGCGGCGGCGATGGCGGCGAGGATGAGGAAGATGGTGCGGGCGGTTTCGGCGAGTTCTTCGTGGTTGTGGAGCACGGGCTCGGCGAGAACGGCGGTCATGGTGATGTGGCTGGTGGCTTCGCCGGTCATGACGGCGACCTGGGCGGCCAGCGCGCCCAGCACGACCAGGACGGTGGTGACGACCATCATGACGCGGCGCTGCTGCCTCCAGAGGAGGGCGAGCAGGAGGAAGACGGGCGCGACGAGCAGGAGGGCGACGGGGAAGTGGATCACGATGGGGTGCAGGTGGTCCCAGGCGGGGATGGGTGGCGGGGTGAACACGTGGCTTCCTTCTGTTACCGTGCAACGTACAGGTTGGGAGGGCCGGGGAGGGTATTTCACCGGGCGTGGGGCGTGGCGGGGAGTTCTCTGCCTGGGGGGGGCGGCGCGGGCGGGGGGATTCCCCGTACCCTCGGGGCATGCCACTGGACCGTTCTGACGACCGTTCTGCGCTGCTGTACGCCCTGTCCGCCCGGTACCCGACGGCGGAGGAGGCGATTTCGGAGGCCGCGGCTTTGCGGGCGACGCTGAGCCTGCCCAAGGGCGTGGTGCACGTGATCAGCGACGTGCACGGGGAGGACCAGAAGCTGCGGCACGTGATCAACAACGCGTCGGGCGCGTTGCGGCTGCTGGTGGACGAGGTGGTGGGGACGCGGCTGACGGCGGGGGAGAAGCAGCTGTTCCTTGCGGTGCTGTACTACCCGCGGGAGGCGATCAACGCGTTCTCGCGTGAGATCGTGGCGTCGGGTCGGCGTGAGGAGTGGGTGTACGGCACGCTGTCGATGCAGTTTGAGATCGTGCGGGCGCTGCGGAGGACGTACCGGCGGACGCGGTTCGAGCAGATGCTGCCGGCGTGGTACCGGGAGTTGTTCGTGGAGCTGGGGAGCGGGCAGCGTGGCGGGTACATCCGGGAGATGCTGAAGGAGCTTGCGCGGTATGACCGTGATTGGGGCGCGGTGCGGGCGGGGGCGCGGCTGATCCGGAACCTTTCGTGCGAGGAGCTGCTGGTGATCGGGGACCTGGGGGACCGGGGTCCCCGCATGGACCGGGTGTGCGAGACGCTGATGCGTCAGCCGCGGTGCAACCTGGTGTGGGGCAACCACGACATGCTGTGGATCGGGAGCCACCTTGGGCACGAGCCGTGCATGCTGACGATGCTGCGTTTCAGTGCGCGGTACCGGCGTGCGTCGCAGCTGGAGGAGGGGTACGGGATATTGACGACGCCGCTGGAGCGGCTGGTGCGTGAGTGCTACGGGGATGATCCGGCGGAGCGTTTCAACCCCAAGGGGGACGGGTACCGGGACCCGGTGGTGGTGGCGCGGATGCAGAAGGCGCTCACGGTCATGCAGTTCAAGGCGGAGGGGCGGATGATCGAGCGGCGTCCGGAGTGGGGTCTAGCGCACCGGCGGCTGCTGCACCGGATCCGCTGGGAGGGGAGCGGGGCGGCGAGGCGTGCGGTGTCGATCACGCTGGAGACGGGTGGGGGGCCCAAGGTGTACCCGATGCTGGACGGTTTCCTGCCGACGGTGGACCCGGACGACCCGTACGCGTACAGCCCGGAGGAGCAGGTGTGCATGGACCGGCTGAAGACGTCGTTCCAGCGGTCGATGAAGCTGCGGGAGCACATGGAATGGATGGTCAATTGCGGCAGCATGTGGACGCGTCGGGACGACGTGCTGTTCTTCCACGCGTGCGTGCCGGTGGACCGGGCGGGGGAGCCTCTGTCGCTGGTGGTGGACGGGGAGTCGCGGAGCGGGCGGGCGCTGTTCGACACGCTGGCGAGCGTGGTGCGGCGGTGCATGCGGAACCGGTTTGACGCGGCGGCGGCGGGGAACTTCGATGCGGACTGGCTGTGGTACCTGTGGGGCGGGCCGGTGTCGCCGCTGTTCGGGAAGGACAAGCTGGCGACGTTCGAGACGAGCTTCCTGGCGGACAAGGAGAGCCACAAGGAGCACAAGAACCCGTACTTTGACCTGATGCACGACGCGGGGTTCATCCGGAAGGTCGGCGCGATGTTCGGGTGCGGGGAGGACGTGCTGGTGGTGAACGGGCACGTGCCGGTGAAGGTGGAGAAGGGTGAGCAGCCGATCAAGAAGGGCGGGAACGCGATCACGATCGACGGGGCGTTCAGCGAGGCGTACGGGGACCGCGGGTACACGCTGGTGCTGAGGCCTGACCGGATCGACCTTGCGGAGCACGCGCCGTTCCCTGGGGTGGAGGACGCGATCCACGAGGGGGCGGACATCGTGCCGACGATGACGAGCGTGCGGAGGTACGGGCGGGTGCGGACGATCAACGACACGCAGGACGGTGCGGCGATCCGGCGGCGGCTGGAGGACCTGGAGGGTCTGGTGAGGGCGTACCAGGAGGGGCTGGTGCGGGAGAGGGACTGAGGCTGCTTGATTCGGCGTGGCGGCGCGCGGCCCGGGGGCGGGGGTGAGGGCGGGCCGCGCGGGGGCGCACGCGGCGGTGTCGGCGCTAATAATCCGCCTCGCCACACGCCTTGCCTGGCCCCTCGCTGGAGGGGAACCGGGCGCCATGCCGCTCCGGCGGCGGAGGAGTCTGCTATGCCGCACGCCGGCAGGCCCGTTCTGAACCCCGACGCACCTGCGCACGGCGCACCGTCTGACCCTGCGGGGCAGCCGGCACAGCGCCCCAGGCACTTCATCGAGCAGATCGTCGACGAGCACATTGCCAGCGGGCCCGGCGGGGGCCGCTGGGGGGTGTGGCCGGTCGGCGAGGGAGCGCGGGCGGGCAGGGCGCGGGTGCACACGCGGTTCCCGCCGGAGCCCAACGGGTACCTGCACATCGGGCACGCGAAGAGCATCTGCCTGAACCACGGGCTGGCGCGGGACTATGGCGGGAAGTTCAACCTGCGGTTTGACGACACGAACCCTGCGAAGGAAGAGCAGGAGTACGTGGACTCGATCATCCGGGACGTGCTGTGGCTGGGGGCGGACTTCCAGGGTGAGTTCGGGGGCGGGCTGTTCTACGCGAGCGACTACTTCGGGAAGATGTACGAGTTCGGCGAGGAGCTCATCCGCAAGGGGAAGGCGTACGTGTGCGGGCTGTCGGCGGACGAGGTGAGCAGGCGGCGGGGGACGCCCAGCGTGCCGGCGACGAGCCCGTTCCGGGACCGCCCGGTGGAAGAGAGCCTGCGGCTGTTCCAGGAGATGAAGGAGGGCAAGCACCCGAACGGCGCGATGACGCTGCGGGCGAAGATCGACCTGGCGAGCCCGAACTTCAACCTGCGGGACCCGGTGATGTACCGCATCCTGCACGAGAGCCACCAGCACACGGGGACGGCGTGGTGCATCTACCCGATGTACGACTGGGCGCACGGCTTTGAGGACTCGCTGGAGGGGATCACGCACAGCATCTGCACGCTGGAGTTCGAGAACCACCGGCCGCTGTACGACTGGTTCATCGGGAGCGTGAACGAGGGGCGTGCGGGCGGGGAGCGGATCCACCACCCGCAGCAGATCGAGTTCGCGAAGCTGCGGTTCACGTACGTGGTGCTCAGCAAGCGGAACCTGCTGCGGATGGTGGAGGAGAAGACGGTGAACGGGTGGGACGACCCGCGGATGCCGACGATCGCGGGTTTCCGGCGTCGGGGGTACCACCCGGCGGCGATCCGGGGGTTCATGGAGGATGTGGGGGTGACGCGGATCGAGTCGTGGATCGACCTGACGCGTCTGGAGAACGCGTGCCGCGACTACTGGAACAAGCACGCTGCGCGGGCGATGTGCGTGCTGCGTCCTCTGCGGGTGGTGATCGACAACTGGCCGAAGAACGCCGACGGTTCGCCGGTGGTGGAGATGCTGGACTTTGTGAGCAATCCGGAGGACCCGG
Source organism: Phycisphaerales bacterium (assembly GCA_046350475.1). Lineage (GTDB taxonomy): Bacteria > Planctomycetota > Phycisphaerae > Phycisphaerales > UBA1924 > BJHL01. The sequence goes on from JAXMAJ010000001.1 coordinate 2,569,508, forward strand.
CGGCGGGGACGCGGAAGATCCCGTTCTCGGGCGAGCTGTTCATCGAGCGGGAGGACTTCATGGAGGTGCCGCCCAAGAAGTTCTTCCGGCTGTCGCCGGGGAACGAGGTGCGGCTGCGGTGGGCGTACTTCGTGCGGTGCGTGGGTGTGGAGAAGGACGGTGCGGGGAACGTGGTGTGCGTGCGGTGCACGTACGACCCCGCGACGCGCGGGGGGGATGCGCCCGGGGGGCCCAACGGCGAGCCGCCCCGGAAGGTGAAGGCGACGCTGCACTGGATCAGCGCGGCGCATGCGCTCACGGGCGAGGTGCGGTTGTTTGACCGGCTGTTCAAGGCCGAGGAGCCGGGGAGCGCGGGCGCGGGGGGCGAGAAACGGGACTTCATGGAGGACCTGAACCCGGCGTCGCTGGAGGTGATCCGGGACGCGAAGCTGGACCCGTACCTGAAGGACGCGGCGGCGGTGCGGACGATCACGCGCTCGATCACGGAGCACGGGGTGACGCACACGATCCCGATCCCGCAGCCGGACGTGTTCCAGTTCGAGCGGCTGGGGTACTTCGCGATCGACCGGGACAGCACGGCGGAGCGGCTGGTGTTCAACCGGACGGTGACGCTGAAGGACACGTGGGCGAAGGACGCGGCGAAGGGTTGAGCGGGTGCCCCCCCGGGGTCACCGGGAGTGGTTATTTGCCGCTGAAGGCGTGGAGTTGCAGGATTCGGGCGCGGATGCGCTTGTGGCGGGGGTGCGCGCCGGTATCATACTGGAGTCGTTTGTCTGCAATTACCTGGAGAGAGAGACATGAGCAACTTCCGCCTGTGCGCCGCGTGCGGCGCGTGTGTGTTCGCGGCTTCGTCGGCGCTCGCGGTGGATGGGGGCGCGTTGAGCGACTTCCAGGACCTGACGCAGCAGGGGTGGGAAGGTCGCCTGGACTACATGACGGTGAAGAACACGGGCGGGCCGGGGGGCGGCGGGGACGCGTACCTGCGGGTGTTTTCCGACGGGAACACGGTGCCTGGGAGCCCGGGGAGCCGGCTGGCGATCGATACCGGCGGGCCGGAGTGGACGGGCGACTACCTGGCGGCGGGGATCACGGGGATCGAGGCGGACTTCCTGAACCTGGGGGCGACGCCGCTGGAGATGCGGGTGGTGCTGTTCCAGAGCGCGGCGAACCGGTACACGTCGACGACGGCGAGCATCATTCCCGCGGATGGTCTGTGGCACCACGCGGTGTTCCCGATCAACGAGGCGTCGTTCACGTCGGTGATGGGTTCGCTGACGTACCACGACATGATCACGGACGTGACGGAGCTGATGTTCCGGCACAACGCGGGTGCGCCGGCGGCGGGCGGCACGCCGGTGTTCACGACGGGTGGATTCGACAACATCCACATGATCCCGGCGCCGGGTGTGCTGGGCGCGGCGGGGCTGGTGGGGCTTGCGGGCCTGCGGAGGCGCCGGTAGGCTGGCGGGGCGGCGTGGTCAGGGTTTGGCGCGCCGGGTGCGCGGCGCCCTGGGCTTGGGCTGCGCTTCGGCCTGGGGCAGCGGGCGTTTGCTGCGTTTCTCGAAGATGGCGCTGTGGGTGACTTCGGCCTTGTCGACGGCCATTTTCCGGTAGGGCCCCAGGACGGTGACGCGTTCCCAGGCGAGGCGGGCGTTCTCGGCGCTGAACTCGGTGCCGACGAACCTGCGGTTCAGGGCGCGTGCGACGACGCCGGTGGTGCCGCTGCCGAGGAAGGGGTCCAGGACGAGGTTTCCGGGGTTGCTGCAGGCGCGGATGACGCGCTCGAGGTAGACCTCGGGGAGCTGGTTGTCGTGGTAGGAGCGGCGTTCCTTGTTGTTGCCCTGGATGCGTCCCCAGTACTGGCCGTACCAGACGTCGAGGGGGACGCGCATGCGCGGGGGCATGCCATCCTTCTTGGTGAGGGTGCGGGGGTCTGCGTAGATAGCGGCGCGATCGGAGAGTTCGGCGACGGCCTCGCCGTTCCAGGTGTGGCGGGCGCCGGGCTTGATGAAGTAGAGGGCGTGGACCTTGCTGTTGATGAACCGCTCGGTGGCGTTCTGGCCGAAGCGGTAGTGCCAGATGCACCAGTTCTGGAAGTTCATCGGCGTGGGGGGCTTGCGGTTCAGCCTGCCCTTGAGGTAGCAGACGATTTCGGCGGCCCAGGTGTCCGGGATGTTGATCCAGAGGCTGCCGCCGGGGCGGAGGGCGCGGACGCAGATATCGATCCAGTCGAAGGTGAAGTCGACGTATTCCTGCTCGGGCATGGCGTCGTGCCACTGGTCGTAGGCCCTGTTCCAGTTGAAGGGCGGGTCGGCGAAGACGAGGTCGACGGTGCCGGCGGCGACCTCGGGGACTTTGGGGAGCTGCTGTCGGCAGTCTCCGACCCAGACGCGGGTGCGGCCTGCGTCGTGGGTGTACGTGGGTGCGCCGTCGGCGGGCGCCGGGGGCGGGGCCTTGCGGGGCTTGGCTCCTGCGGCTTTGGGGGTCGGGCGCGACTGCGTCTGCGTCATGGGAGGGGGCAGAATAGGGGTGGGAATGCGGTTGCGCCCAAGGGGGCGGGGCGGTGGTTTGGCGGGGGGTTCCACGTTCCTACACTGTGGCTCTTGGGTCGGGTGTCGGCGTGCGCGGCGGTGACAAGTGACGGCGCGGCGGTCGGCGGCCCGATCAAGGATGAACATCTGCCCAGCCTGGCATGAGCCTGCCACCTGTGGCTCGTCTGCGGCTCACACACCGCGTGCGATTTCTCCGGCAAGGGTGTGCAAGCCTTTCCGGCGCAACTCTTTGAACACCATGCCTGCCACTATGGACCCCCACCCCACTCACGATTCCCATCAGACACCGAACAGCGAGGGGCTTGCCAAGCCCCATGGCGTCGTTGACGACGGCCCGTCGGGCGAGGTCTCGCCCGGCGCGCCGGGCGACGTGCCGGCGGGGGACGACCGCAACCGGGAGGTGTTCGCGCAGGGGACGTTCGCCGACCTGGGCCTGCGGAACAGCGTGATGAAGGGCATCGAGGCGTGCGGCTTCGTGCACCCGACGGTGACGCAGGCGCAGTTCATCCCGCCGATCATGGCCGGGAAGGACGTGCTGGGGCAGGCCAAGACGGGTTCGGGGAAGACGGCGGCGTTCGCGCTGCCGCTGCTGAACTCGCTGGCGCGGGACATCCCGTTCCAGGCGCTGATCCTGGCGCCGACGCGCGAGCTTGCGATCCAGATCACGGGCGAGATCGAGGACCTGGGGCGGTTCACGCCGATCCGGTCGGCGACGGTGTACGGTGGCCAGGCGATCCAGAGCCAGGCGGACAAGCTGGCGAAGAACCCGCCGATCATCGTGGGCACGCCCGGGCGCATCATGGACATGCTGGAGCGGGGGCACATCCACTTCAACAACATCACGCACGTGGTGCTGGACGAGGTGGACCGGATGCTGGACATCGGCTTCCGGGACGACATCAAGCGGATCCTGTCGCAGGTGCCCAACAAGGACCGTCAGACGGTGTTTGTGAGCGCGACCATCGCGGGCGAGATCGAGAGCCTGGCGCGGCGGTACATGCGCGAGGGGCAGGTCGAGAAGGTGGTGGTGGCGAGCGGTTCGCTCACGGTGAGCGCGGTGCAGCAGTTCTACCTCACGGTGAACCCGTGGGACAAGAAGCGGCTGCTGCTGCACCTGCTGCGCCACGAGGAGCCGGCCCTGACGGTGGTGTTCTGCCGGCTCAAGCGGCATGTGGACGAGATCGCGCGGGGGCTGACCCAGCGCGGGATCGATGCGCACGCCATCCACGGCGACATGCCCCAGGGCAAGCGCAACCGCACGATGGACCGGCTGCGGGACGGGAGCCTTTCGGTGCTGGTGGCCAGCGACCTGGCGAGCCGCGGCATCGACGTGGAGGGGATCACGCACGTCATCAACTTCGACCTCCCGGAGGACCCCGAGGTGTACGTGCACCGGATCGGGCGGACGGCGCGGGCGGGGCGCGGCGGCGTGGCCTGGAGCTTCGTGACGCCGGACCAGGGCGAGCTGCTCACGAGCATCGAGGTGCTGATCAACCGCGAGGTGCCGCGGCTGGATTACCCGGACTTCGCGGCCAATGACACGCCTCCGGATGGGTACCGGGCGCCGCTGCCGGGCGGGCGGCGGGAGGGCGGGCTCACGATCGTGAACGCGCCGGGGGCGCCGCCGGCGCCGGAGCCGGCCAAGCCGATGAACCGTGTGGAGGCGAGCAAGGTGGTGCTGCCAGCGGCGGAGGCTGCGGCGGCCGACCCGAGCAAGTTCCCGGGCGGCGTGGTGCCGACGAAGCTGCCGCCGCGGCTGCTTTCGAAGGGGATCAAGCGGGGCAAGAGGTAGGCTCTGCGCGATTCTGGCGGGTGAGCAGGAAGAACCACCGCCCCTTCGGGGGCGGTTTTTGTTTTTTGCACTCGCGTCGCAATATGCGGGGTTTCTCCTGACATGGATTGATGTCGGCTGTCGCATGCTGGACGGTCGGCGGGCCGGGGAAACCCCGGTCGAGGACAACGGCCAGCCCGCGTGCTTGCCCTCAATGTTGTCCGCATAGTTGCCCCCATATTTACCCCGATATTTGCCCCCACACCAGGCCCCTTCGCGTCGTAAGCGCGGGGGGTCTGTTTTTTTTGGGGGGTGCGGGATTCGGGCTGCGGAGTGGTTCGCGGACGTGCGGGTCGGCGTCATTTGCGTGGGAGCAGCGATTTGGGGGCGGGTGTCGTTGAGCCGGGGCTGCGGGGAGCCATAAATGACCACTGTCAAAGCTCTTGGTCGCGCCTGCCTCTTCGGGCAGGCTGGGCTTAAGTCCGCACGGGAAAGGGGCTGGGCGATGCGAGCGTGGTGTTTGGCGCTGGTCGTGGTGATGTGCGGGTGGTCGGCGTCCCGGGCGTGGGCGCAGATGTCGGTGCTGTCGGTGACGCCGTCGATGAACGCGAACAACGTGTCGCGGACGACGCAGGTGCGGGCGACGTTCAACCGGGCGATCGACACGGCGGTGTTCGACGGGTCGCGGGTTTCGGTGTTCGGCAAGTCGACGGGGCCGGTGGCGGGGGCGGTGACGTTCGCCAACAACAACCGGACGCTGGTGGTGACGCCGACGCGGCCGTTCTTCGCGGGCGAGGTGGTGGTGGTGATGCTGCCGGGCGGCATCCGGGCGGCGGACGGGTCGTTGCTCCGTGCGGCGGGTTTTTCGTGGACATTCACGGTGGGTGCTGCGCCCTCGTTCCACCGGTTCGAGCAGGTCGACAGCCTGAGCAACCGGGACGAGACGGGGGCTGTGACGCGGATCTACGGCGGGCTGGCGTGCGACCTCAACCGGGACGGGCGGCTGGACATCACGACGATCAACCAGGACTCCGGGGATGCGCGGGTGTTCCTGCACACCGGGGTGTACGAGCATCCGTACGGGGCGATGCTGAGCCCGTACCCGCAGATCCCGCTGAGCAGCAGCCCCAACGACGTGGCGGACTTCAACCGGGACGGCTTCATCGACATGATGACGGCGAGCGACTCGGAGAACAAGTTCGCGGTGCTGATGGGCAACGGGGACGGGACGTTCCAGGCGGGGGTGGAGGTGGCCTCGGGCTGGTATGCGCGGGGGATCGTGTCGCTGGACGTGGACGGCGATGCCGATGCGGACATCGCGGTGGCGCACTACATCTCGGGCACGCTGGCCATCCTCATCAACGACGGGACGGGGCACTTTGGCTCGCAGACGGACATCGATATCCCTGGGGGTCCGTGGGCGCTGGCCGCGGCGGAGATGACCAACGACGGGGTCATGGACCTTGTGGTGGGCGTGGCGGGGACGCAGCAGGTGGCGGTGTACCGTGGGAACGGGAACGGGACGTTCACGCCGGTGTCGTCGCGTCCGTCGGGGGGGCACACGTGGGTGGTGCAGTGCGGGGACCTCAACAACGACGGCAACATGGACGTGACGTGCGCGAATTCGACGTCGGCGAACGGTTCTGTGCTGCTGGGCAACGGGAACGGGACTCTGCAGGCGGCGGCGACGCTGGTGACCGGCGGCAACACGGTATCGACGGACGTGGCGGACCTGGACGGGGACGGGGACCTGGACTGGGTGCTGTCGTCGTTCGGCGCGGGGGTGTGGTACCTGTACCTCAACGACGGGCACGGGGTGTTCACGCCGACGGAGGAGTTTGACGCTCCTCGGAACCCTTCGTGCGCGTTACCGCTGGACTTTGACAACGACGGGGACATCGACCTTGCGCTGACGGACGAGCTGGCGGACGAGGTGATCCTGCTGCGGAACCAGTGCGTGTCGATCGACTTCAACAACGACGGCCTGCTGCCGGACACGGAGGACATCGCGGAGTTGCTGACGGTGTTCAGCGGCGGGCCCTGCAGCACGGGCGGCTGCGGGAGCATCGATATCAACAATGACGGGCTGCTGCCGGACACGGAGGACATTGCGGTGTTCCTGCGGGTTTTCAGCGGCGGGGCGTGCCTGTAGGCAGGGCGGGGGTTCGCGGGGGCGTTGGACCACTATCGAGCGCCGGCCGGCGCGGTGTCCGTGTGCGATTTGGGGTTGCGGGCACGCCCGGGGTGTGGTAATCTGGCGGCGTCCCGGCTGGGAGCTTCCATGAGCAACTTTGGCGTGCGTGCGTCGGTGGGGGTTTGTGCTGCGCTGGTGTCGGCGGCGTCGGGCGAGCTGGTGGTGCAGGCGACTGCGCCGGCGATGAACGCGAACAACGTGGCGCGGTCGGGTGCGATCAGCGTGACGTTCGACCGGGCGGTGAACCCGGCGACGGTGACGGGCGCGCGGTTCCGCGCGTTCGGCAAGCTCACGGGGCCGATCGCGGGGACGCTTGCGGTCTCGAACGGCGACCGGACGGTGACGCTCACCCCGGCGCACCCGCTCATGGCGGGCGAGGTGGTGATGGTGGTGCTGGCGGGCACGCTGGGGGCGGCGGACGGGAGCACGCTGCGGGCCCAGGGGTACTCGTTCATGTTCACGGCGGCGGTGAGCCCGACGTACCACGTGTTCACGCCCGTCGGCAGCATTTCCAACCGGGACCAGACGGGCAACCAGACGCGGATCTACGGCGGGGTGGCGTGCGACCTCAACCGCGACGGGCTGTGCGACATGACGACGATCAACGAGGTGTCGGCGGACCTGCGGGTGATGCTGAACTCGGGGAATGCGGGTGCGCCGTTCGGCACGATGCTGGCGCCGTACACGGCGATCCCGTACGAGTCGAGCCCCAACGAGGTGGCGGACTTTGACGGGGACGGGTTCATCGATGTGATCACCAGCAGCAACGCGGAGGACCGCGTGGCCATCGCCTTCGGCAACGGCGACGGGACGTTCGACGCTGCCATCGAGATCCCCACGGGCGGCTACGCGCGGGGGATCGGCATCCTGGACATCGACGGGGACGGCGACCAGGACTTCGCGGTGGCGAACAACCTGGCGGGGAACATCACCATCCACCGCAACAACGGGGACCGGACGTTTGCGCCCCCCACTTCCCTCGCCGTGGCCGGCGGGCCGTACGGGATGACGGCGGCGGAGATGACCAACGACGGGATCATCGACCTGGTGGTGGGCACGTCCAACCAGCAGTGCGTGGTGCTGCGGGGCAACGGGAACGGCACGTTCACGCAGGTGTCCAGCCGCTCCCTGGGCGGGAGCAACTGGGTGGTGCAGTGCGCGGACGTGAACAACGACGGGTTCATGGACGTGTCGACGGCGAACTCGACCTCGGCGAACGGCTCGATCCTCAAGGGCAACGGCAACGGCACGCTGCAGCCCGCCCAGGTGCGTGCCACGGGCGGGCACACGGTGTCGACGGACCTTGCGGACCTGGACGGGGACGGGGACCAGGACTGGGTGCTTTCGTCGTTCGGGGCGGGGACGTGGTACCTGTACCTGAACGACGGCGCGGGGAACTTCACTCCCGAGCAGGAGTTTGATGCGCCGGCGAACCCGTCGTGCGCGGTGCCGGTGGACTTTGACGGGGACGGGGACATCGACCTTGCGCTCACCGACGAGATCGCGGACGTGATCGTGCTGCTGCGGAACGACTGCTCGCCGATTGACTACAACGGGGACGGGCTGTTCCCTGATACGGCGGACATCGACGACTTTCTGGCCGTGTTCAGCGGGGGGGCGTGCCCGACGGGGCACTGCGGGAGCGTGGACTTCAACAACGACGGGCTGTTCCCCGACACGGCGGACATTGATGCGTTGCTGCGGGTATTCAGCGGGGGGGCGTGCGTGTAGGGTGGGCCGAGCGCGGCCATGATCGCGTTTCGTTCCTGCGTGTGGGCACGCGCCTTTCCTGAATCCACGTGTTTGGATGGTGCGTATCACATTCCCGCAGCGGCGCACGGACGTGCGTGCGGAGGAGGAAGCCATGCGGGCGATTCTGAATGTCGTTGGTGCCTGGGACGCTCGTGGGCGGAGTCTGGCGGCGTGGTGTGTGGCGGTGTTGCTGCTGGTTGCAGTGAGGTCCGCATGGGCACTGTGCCAGCCACCGGGGCAATGGCTTGCGGGAGAGGGTGCGCCCGGGATGGACTCCTTCGTGGAGGCCCTCACGACGCTCCCCGGCGGTGATGTCGTGGCGGGGGGCGCATTCGCGAGCGTCGGGGGCGTGAGGATGCACTCCATCGCCCGCTGGGACGGCGCATCGTGGTCTGCGCTGGGGACGGGGATGAACAGCGGCAGCACCGTGTCCGCGCTCACCACGCTCCCCAACGGCGACCTGGTGGCGGGGGGCACCTTCATGACCGCCGGGGGCGTGCCCGCGAACCACATCGCGCGCTGGGACGGTACGTCGTGGTCGGCGCTGGGCACTGGGATGGTCGGCAACGATGTGTCTGCGCTCACCACACTCCCCAACGGTGACCTTGTAGCTGGGGGTTTTTTCTTGACCGCCGGGGGCGTGACGGTGAACCACATCGCGCGCTGGGACGGCACGTCGTGGTCGGCGCTGGGGATGGGGATGAGCGGCGCCGTGTCCGCCCTCACCACATTGCCCAATGGCGATCTGGTGGCCGGGGGCAGCTTTACCAGCGCGGGGGGCGTGATCGTAAACCACATTGCGGTCTGGGACGGCACATCGTGGTCGGCGATGGGTGCTGGGATAGATGGCATTGACGTGTACGCCCTTGCGACACTGCCCAACGGCGACCTTGTTGCGGGGGGCTCCTTCACGACCGCCGGTGGCGTGCCCGCGAACCACATCGCGCGCTGGGACGGCACGACGTGGTCGGCGCTGGGGACGGGGATGAGCGGCGCCGTGTCCACCCTCACCACATTGCCCAATGGCGATCTGGTGGCCGGGGGCAGCTTCACGACCGCGGGGGGCGTGCCCGCAAACTATATCGCGCGCTGGGATGGCACGTCGTGGTCGGCGCTGGGGACGGGGGTGAGCAGCGGCGTGTCCGCTCTTGCCTTGCTACCCAGCGGTGCCCTGGTCGCGGGCGGCTCCTTCACGACCGCCGGGGGCGTGACGATGAACGGCATCGCACGCTGGAATACCACATCGTGGTCGTCGCTGGGAACGGGGATGAATTCCACCGTGTACGCCCTCACCACACTGCCCAACGGTGGCCTGGTGGCGGGGGGCACCTTCACGACCGCCGGGGGTGTGCCCGCAAACTCCATCGCAGGCTGGGACGGCACGACGTGGTCGGCGCTGGGGACGGGGCTGAGCGGTGCGGTGTCGGCCCTCACGGTGCTGCCCGGTGGCGGGTTGGTGGCGGGGGGTAGTTTTTCGATTGCCGGGGGCGTGCCCGCAAACTCCGTCGCAGGCTGGGACGGCACGACGTGGTCGGCGCTGGGCGCAGGGGTGAGCGGCGGCGTGTCAGCCCTTACGACACTGCCCGGCGGTGACGTGGTGGCGGGGGGCGGATTTACGGCCGCCGGGGGGGTGTCCGCCTCTTACGTTGCACGCTGGAACGGCTCATCGTGGTCGGCGCTGGGGGCGGGGATGAACTCCACCGTGTACGCCCTCACCGCACTGCCCAACGGTGACCTGGTGGCGGGGGGCAGCTTCACAACCGCCGGGGGCGTGGCCGTGAGCCACATCGCCCGCTGGGACGGCACCTCGTGGTCGGCGCTCGGGACGGGGTTGAACTCCACCGTGTATGCCCTCACCGCAATGCCCAACGGTGACGTGGTGGCGGGGGGCAGTTTCACGATCGCCGGGGGCGCGCCCGCGAACCGGATTGCGCGCTGGAACGGCACCTCGTGGACGGGGCTGGGGACGGGGTTGAGCGGCTTTGTGTATGCCCTCACGACACTGCCCAACGGTGGCGTGGTGGCGGGGGGCCTTTTCTTCACGACCGCCGGGGGCGAGCCCATGAACTTCATCGCCCGGTGGGACGGCGCGTCGTGGTTGGCGCTGGGGACGGGGATGGATTCCTCCGTGGAGTCTCTCACGACACTTCCCGATGGTGATCTGGTGGCGGGGGGCCACTTCACGACCGCCGGTGGCCACCCTTCCGCGTACTTCGCCATCTACGACTTCACCTACCCCCCCTGCTGCGACTCCGTGGACTTCAACCACGACACGCTCCTGCCCGACGTGCAGGACATCAGCGACTTCCTGTCTGTATTCGGGGGCGGCGTCTGCGACGGCCAGTTCCCCACAGACCCGCCCTGCAACACGGATATCGACTTCAACAACGACGGGCTGTTCCCGGACACGAGCGACATCGAGGTGTTGCTGAGCGTGTTCAGCGGCGGGGCGTGTCTCTAACGCTGCTCATCCCATCACGCTCTGAACGGCGAGTGGGGCAGGAAGTTCGGGCGCAGGCCCCCCTTAGGAGGCAGTTGCGGGGCGGCACCTTCCGTGTATGCTGTTGCTGCGGGGGCGCGGGCCGGCCCCGCGGGAGGTTCCTCATGGGTGCGCGCTGGGCTGGAGCGTGGGGTGGGGCGTGGGCTGGGGCGTGGGTGTGTCTTGTGCTGTGTGCGGCGGGCGCCCGGGGGCAGGCCGGGGCGGGCGGGCTGGGGGGCGGGGGCCCGGTGACGCCTCATGCGGACCAGTGCGTGCCGGGCGCGCTCGCGGGGGCGGTGCGCGCGGAGGTGGATGCGTACATGCGGGCGCACCCTGCGGTCACGGACCGTGCGGGGTCGACGTTTGATCACTTTCCGCAGGCGGGCAACTGGCAGCGGGACCTGTCGGAAGGGTTGTTTGTCGACCTTGATCCCACGGGCGGCGTTGAGTCCTGGAATTGCGGCACGCTGACGTACGACTCTCACGCGGGCTGCGACTCCGGGCTGCGCACGTTCGCGGAGGTGGACATCGGCGTGCCGGTGTTCGCGGCGCTGCCGGGCACGGTGGTGGGCTTCAGCGATGGCTACCCCGACCACAACCTGCAGCCGGACGGGAACCCGGGCAACTACATCATCCTGGACCATGGGGGTGGGCTGCAGACGTGGTACTTCCACCTGCGCAGCGGGAGCCCCACGCCGGGCCTTGGCGGCGCGGTGGTCGCGGGGCAGCAGATCGGCCTGGCGGCGTCGTCTGGGTATTCCTATGGGCCGCACCTGCACTTCCAGGTGATGCTGAACGGGCAGGTCTACGAGCCGTACGCGGGCGCGTGCAGGCCCGGCCCCAGCATGTACACGGACCAGATGCCCTATACGTTCGGCACGTCGATCGTGGACGCGGCCTTCAGCTTTGTTGACCTGGCGACGGTGCCGGGGAATCCGCAGGACGTGCCGCGGACGGGGCAGCTTGCGCTCAGCGACACGTACCACTGGGTGTGGACGCAGGTGCAGAACCTGCCGGCGAACAGCACGTTCCGTTTCCGGTACATCCGTCCCAACGGGACTGTGTCGTACGAGTCGCCGGTGTGGCCGTTCAACAACCCGGAGTTCTACGGGCGGGCGTGGTACTGGTTTTCCTGGTGGATCGACGAGATGCACTCGATCACCGGGACGTGGCGGGTGCAGATCGAGTTCAACGGCGTGCAGCAGGCGGAGATGCCGGTGGAGGTGCGGGCGGCGCGGACGAGCGACTTCAACAGGCCGCCGGTGGCGCTGCACGGGCTGTCGTTCGACCCGCCGGTGCCGGTCGCGGGCCGGGCGCTGTACTGCCGCGTGGACACGCCCCTGGTGGTGGATGATCCGGACTATGACGTGGTGCGGTACCGGTACCAGTGGATCGTCGGGGACACGCTGGTGCGGGACGTGGTCACGGCGGGGCAGGCGGATGCGCTCCGCGCGGACCTGGTGGACGGCGGGCTTGTCGGGTGCGTGGTCACCCCCATGGACGCGTCGCTCAGCGGGCCCGCCAGCTTCACTTCCTTCGGGAGCGTGTGCGACTCGGTGGACTTCAACAACGACGGGCTCTTCCCGGACACGGCGGACATCGACGACTTCCTGGCGGTGTTCAGCGGCGGGGCGTGCAGCACCGGCCCGTCCATGTGCAACGACATCGACTACAACAACGACGGTCTGTTCCCGGACACGCTCGACATTGACGCCCTGCTGAGTGTGTTCAGCGGCGGGGCGTGCCTGGTGTAGGGCAGGACCCGGGGCCTAGAGGACGTGGTTGCGCTCGGTCCAGAGCTTGTCGAACTTGTCGGTGATGCTGCCGCCGGCGGGGAGCCTGCGGGCGCAGGCGACGAGGAGGTCGACGAGGCCGTGGTAGTCGCTGACGCTGTTGATCTCGCGGGCGACGCGGGGCGGCTTGGTGTTGGTGCCGGCCTGGACGTTCTCGAGGTCGGCCATGTTGTGGTAGTTGCCCAGGGGGAGGCACACGCAGGTGCACTCGTAGCCGAAGGCGCAGTAGACGCTTGCCTCGCAGGCGCCGCCGGCCATGAGCTTGCGCTGCCAGCGCCACCGGGAGAGCTCGGCGAGCTTCTGGCTGGCGGTGACGGAGGCGGCGCCGCCGGCGATCTCCTCGGCGCGCTTGGCGACGGCGTCGGTGAGGGCGGGGCTGAAGACACTGAGGCGGTCGCCCACGCGGACGATGGGGCCGCCACCGATAGGACTCTCCGCGAAGGAGCGTGAGTTCTCCAGGGCGATGACGCGGGAGCCGGGGGTCATGGTCTTGTCGCGTGCGGCGGCGATGGCTCCGATGAACCCGACTTCCTCGGCCCGGGTGAGGAGCAGGCGGACATCGTGGCGCGGGCCTTCGCGGATGACGTCGAGGGCGGCCATGGCGGCGGCGAGGGCGGAGAGGTCGTCGCAGGCGAGGGTGTGGAGGAGGCCGTCGATCACTTCGGGCGGGCCGACGTCCCAGACCGCGACATCGCCGAGGGCGGCGCCTGGGACGGCGTGCTCGCACTCGGCGAGGTAGTGCTTGAAGGGGCCGGGGACGGCGTCGACCGTGCCGGTGAGGCGGGCCTTGTGGAGGCCGCCGCCGGAGTGGAGAACGACGCGTGCGTCCTTGAAGTACTCGTCCATGACGCCGCCCCGGAAGGAGATCTGCATCACGCCGGGCGCGATGACGCGTTCGACGACGAACGCGGGGTGGTCCATGTGGGCGGTGATGTAGACGGGCGGGCCGGGGACGGGGTCCCCGGCGGGGCGGGCGAAGGAGATGTGGAGGTTGCCGGCCTTGTCCTTCGTGCAGGCGAGGTCGGGGCGCTCCGCGAGGAAGGCGTTGACCCATGCGACGACGGGGCCCTCGCGCCCGGCGGCGCTGGGGAGGCCTGTGAGTTGGTGGAGCCAGCGGAGGTGGACCGCCTGCTGGGCGGGCGTGATGTGGACGGGGGAGGCCATCGGGAGAAGCCTACGCAATCGCGGGGTTCCCGGGAGGGGGCGGGGTGGGCGGGCGTCGTGCCGGCAGGTCTGGAATTCAGGGGCCGGAGCGCTTGCGCTCGTCGAGGCGTGCCTTGGCCTCGTGGATGGCGTTCTCGAGGTCGGCGAGGATGGGCTCCGCGTCGCGCACGAGGGTGGTTTCGTCCAGTACCTTGAGCATGGTGTCGCTGCCGAAGAGGGCGGCGATGCGCGCGGGCGTGACGCCGTTCTCGTCCAGCACGGCGGCGACCTGCGGGTCGGCGCGGACGGCGTCGAGCGCCTGCTGCATGCTGGGGAGGTTGTTGAGGCGCTGCATGGGCTCGCTCTCGAGCAGTTCCGACAGGGCCTGGGTGTCGCGGGAGACCTCGGAGAACTCGCCGGCGAGGGAGAGGAGGCGGGCGTTGGGGAGGGGGTTGGTGGATTCGACGAGACCGCCGACAAAGCTGGAGCTGGTCTGATCGGCGAAGGTGAGGACCTGCTCGGCCCAGGCGGGGGCACGCGTGGGCTCGGGCTGGGGGGTCTGCTGCGCGGCCTCGCGGTCGTCGGCGTAGACCGCGCGGGCGACGGGGCGGAGGGCGACCGGGACCCAGAGGATGAGGAGGGCGACGAAGCAGCCCTCGACCAGGCCCAGGCCCGCGCCGATGTACTTGTCGTAGGCGCGGAGGTCTGGGCGCTGCTTGAGGAACCGCTTGGTGAAGACGCTGACCGCGAGGCCGGCGACGAGCGTGATGAAGAGGGCGACCAGGACGGTGCTCAGGACGCGGTTGATGATGCCGGCGGTGCCGAGCACGGAGGCGACCGTGCCCTCCAGTGCGCGCCCGAGGCTGGGCGCGAGCAGCGCGGACAGGAGCATGCCCAGGACGAAGCCGACGATTTCCGCGCAGCCCCGCCAGAAGCCCTGGAGGATGGTGAGGGCAAGGACCACCGCGGCGATCTTGATCGGGACGGGGCCCAGGGCGAGGCCGGCGAGCGCGATGGCCCCCGCACCCGCCACGATGCCCCAGACCACGTGCTGGTGGAACCAGGGTGTTTCCGGGGCGGGCGGTGCGTGCACGTCCACCGGCGCCGCGACGTGGTGGGGCTGCGCGACGGGCTTGGCAGGGGGTTTGGCGGGGGGCTTGGCGGCGGGCTGGGGTCGTGGTTGGGGCCGCGGTGCGGTGGGCATGAGGAGGAATGTACCCGAACTGGGCGGCGCAGGGAAGGGCGTCACGCGTGCGTTGCGGCACGCACAAATGCGTTGGCTTTGTCCAGAGTTTCCTGCCATTCCGCCGCGGGGCTGCTGTCCGCGACGATGCCGGCGCCGACGTTGTAGGCGATGGAGGCGGAGGTGAAGCCGTCGAGCGTGGCGGGGTCGGGAGTGCCCTCCATCACGGCGGTGCGGATGGCGATGTTGAACTGGAAGGAGCCGTCATCCCCGATGAAGCCGATGCAGCCGCAGTACGGGCCCCGGGGGCTGGGCTCCAGCTCCTGGATGATCTGCATGGCGCGGACCTTGGGTGCGCCGGTGACGCTGCCGCCGGGGAAGGTGGCGCGGATGGCGTCCCACCAGGAGCGGCCGGGCGCGAGGGTGCCGGAGACGGTGGCGGTGGCCTGGAGGACTCCCAGCCCCGTGTGAGATTCGATTGCGCGGGGCTGGTCGACGCGGATGGAGCCCAGGTCGCAGACGCGCCCGAGGTCGTTGCGCATGAGGTCGACGATCATGGCGAGTTCGGCGCGGTCCTTGGCGGAGTGTTCGAGCTCCCCCACCGCCCGGCCCGCGGGGCGTGTGCCCTTCATGGGGCGCGTGACGAGTCGGCGCGTCGCGGGGTTGAGGGACAGGAAGAGCTCGGGGCTGGCGCTGAGGACGGCGCGGCGGGTGGAGGGTGAGGAGTCCCACTCCATGTACGCGCCGTACCAGGCGCGGCTCTGGGCGGCCCATTCCCGGAAGAACGCGCGGGCGGAGCCGGTGAAGGGCGCGTGCAGGCGGTGCGCGAGGTTGACCTGGTAGACGTCGCCTGCGTGGATGTACTCGACCGCGCGGGCGACGCGCCGCGTGTACCCGGCTTCGCCGAGCTCGCTCGTGAGGCTGCCGACGTGCCAGGCGCGGGGGTGCCCGGGGGGGTCAAGGCGCGGTGGGTTCCCGACAGGCGACCATGTGCCGGTCAGGCCGTCGTGGAGCCAGGCGTCTTCGCAGCGGGCGAGGGTGAGCAGGGGCCAGGAGCCCCGGGGGCGGCCGGCGGCGGGTTCGAGCAGGCATCCGAGTTCGTAGCTGAGGCAGGCGACCCAGCCGGCGCCCGGTTTGGGGGCGTGGGTGTGGGCGGGGAGCTGGTCCAGCTGATCGGCAGGGACTTCCCTGACATGCGAGGGCCTGCCCAGGAGTGTCCAGCGGGAGGCGGGGTGGCTATCCCCCGACCATAGGGCGACGAGGGGGAGTCCGGGCGGCCACGCTGCAAGCGCCTGTTCGCACGGGAGTTCGATGTTGTGGGCGGTCGTCGGCACGGGTCGGAGTTTCCCGAAATCTGCTTATTTTCAGGGGTTGCGCGCGGGCGTGGCGGGTTTTGTGGCAAGAAAACCGCGTGTTTGGTTCCTAAACTTGCGTTCCGATCCGCGGCGGCAGGAACGTTCCTGCACAAGGGTGGCCAGCGGCCCCCGGCCAGCCGAGGAATCGCACAGGGAATGTACCCCACCGCCCGCGCAGGCGCGGGCGCGGTCCGGGTTTGTTCTTCTAGAGAGGATCTGCACCCCATGTCCAAGACCCGTCCATCCTCCAAGGGCTCGACCGCCGTGCTGAACGGCGAGACCAAGCGCGTGTCCGGCAAGATCGACCTGATGCCCGGCGGTCCGCAGATGCGGAACAAGCCTGGGAAGATGGTGTACTTCTTCGGGAAGGGCAAGTGCGAGGGGGGCCCGGAGATGAAGATGCTGCTGGGTGGCAAGGGCGCCAACCTGGCGGACATGGTGAGCATCGGCCTGCCGGTGCCGCCCGGCTTCACGATCACGACGGACACGTGCGCGGCGTACTACCGCAACGGGCAGCGCCTGCCGCACGGGCTGATGAACGAGGTGCACAAGAACATCTCGATGCTGGAGAAGGAGACGGGGAAGAAGTTCGGGGACAACCACAACCCGCTGCTGGTGTCGGTGCGTTCGGGGGCGGCGGTGTCGATGCCCGGGATGATGGACACGATCCTGAACCTGGGGCTGACGGACCTGTCGGTGGTGGGCCTGGCGAACAGCACGAAGAACGCGCGGTTCGCGTACGACGCGTACCGGCGTCTCATCAACATGTTCGGCGACGTGGTGATGGGCGTGGACCACCACAACTTCGAGGAGGCGTTCGACAAGATCAAGAAGAAGTACGGCGTGAGCAACGACTCTGAGGTGCCCGAGGAGGGCATGATCGAGCTGTGCGAGGCGTACAAGAACGTGTACCAGCGCAGCGTGGGCGAGGTGTTCCCGCAGAACCCGTTCAAGCAGCTGGAGCTGGCGATCGAGGCGGTGTTCAAGAGCTGGAACGGCGACCGGGCGGTGTCGTACCGGCGCATCCAGGGCATCATCGGGCTGAACGGCACGGCCGTGAACATCCAGACGATGGTGTTCGGCAACATGGGCGAGGACTCGGGCACGGGCGTGGCCTTCACGCGGAACCCGGCCACGGGCGAGAACCACTTCTACGGCGAGTACCTGGTCAACGCGCAGGGCGAGGACGTGGTGGCGGGCATCCGCACGCCGCTGTCGGTGGACCAGATGCCCAAGTGGAACAAGGACGTGTACAAGCAGCTGCTCGAGATCAAGGGCAAGCTGGAGAAGCACTACAAGGACATGCAGGACATCGAGTTCACGATCGAGCGTGGGCGCCTGTACATGCTCCAGACCCGCACGGGCAAGCGCACGGGCACCGCGGCGGTGCGGGTGGCGTGCGACATGGTGAAGGAGCGGCTGATCGACGAGAAGACGGCGCTGCTGCGGATCCCCGCGGGCGACCTCACCCAGCTGCTGCTGCCCAGCTTCGACAACAGCAAGAAGAAGAACGCGACGGTGCTGACGCGGGGCATCCCCGCCAGCCCGGGCGCCGCGGTGGGCAAGCTGGCCTTCACGGCGGAGGAGGCGGTGCGGCGCGCCAAGGCCGGCGAGGCCGTGCTGCTGTGCCGCAAGGAGACCAGCCCCGAGGACGTGGAGGGCATGCACTCGGCGGTGGGCATCCTGACCAGCACGGGCGGCAGGACCAGCCACGCCGCGGTGGTGGCGTGCGGCTGGGGCAAGTGCTGCGTGGTGGGCGCGGGCGCCCTGGAGATCGACGCCAAGAACGGCACGATGTCCGTGGGCGGCAGGAAGTTCGGGCGTGAGGAGGTCATCAGCATCGACGGGACCACGGGCGAGGTGATGAGCGGCCCGATCGCGACGGTGGAGCCCAAGCTCTCCGGCGACTTCGCGCAGGTGATGAAGTGGTCGGACAAGTACCGCACGATGGGCGTGCGGACCAACGCCGACACGCCCGAGGACGCGCAGCGGGCCCGGGACTTCGGGGCCGAGGGCATCGGCCTGACGCGCACCGAGCACATGTTCTTCGAGGGCGACCGCATCAAGGCGATGCGGACGATGATCCTGTCGGAGACCGTGGAGGCCCGCACGGCGGCCCTCAAGAAGCTGCTGCCGTACCAGCGTGAAGACTTCATCGGCATCTTCAAGGCCATGAAGGGCCTGCCGGTGACCATCCGCCTCATCGACCCGCCGCTGCACGAGTTCGTGCCCCACGAGGAGAAGCAGCAGCAGGAGCTGGCCCAGTCCATGGGCCTGCCCCTGGCGCGCGTGAAGCAGCGCGTGGCGCAGCTGCACGAGGCCAACCCCATGCTGGGCCACCGCGGCTGCCGGCTGTGCGTGACCTTCCCCGAGATCCTGGAGATGCAGGTGCGGGCCATCGTCGAGGCCGCCATCGATTGCCTGCGGAGCAACATCAAGGCCCTGCCGGAGATCATGATCCCGCTGGTGGGGACCAAGAAGGAGCTGGCGTACCTGCGCGGGATGGTCGAGCAGGCCATCAACACCGTGAAGGAGGAGGAGGACTACAAGCCACGCCTCGACATCAAGATCGGCACGATGATCGAGATCCCCCGGGCGGCGATCACGGCCGACGAGATCGCGGAGCACGCGGACTTCTTCTCCTTCGGCACCAACGACCTTACCCAGATGACCTTCGGGTTCTCACGCGACGACATCGGCACGTTCCTGCCGGACTACATGGCCAAGGAGATCCTGCCCGCCGACCCGTTCCAGACGCTGGACACCGGCGGCGTGGGCCAGCTGGTGGCCATGGGCGTGGCCAAGGGCCGCTCCACCCGGGCGGACCTCAAGGTGGGCATCTGCGGCGAGCACGGCGGCGACCCCAAGAGCGTGCACTTCTGCCAGAAGGCCGGGCTTGACTACGTGTCCTGCTCGCCCTTCCGCGTGCCGATCGCGCGGCTGGCGGCGGCGCAGGCGGCGCTGATCGCAGAGAAGGACGCGAAGAAGTAAGTAGCTGACCCCCTGCATGTGAAAAGACCGGCCCCGCGGCCGGTCTTTTCTTTGCGCAGAGCCCGCAGGAATGGGCGTGCCCCCGCCGGGTGCGGCGATCACAACGAGCTTTCGCATGGGCGGGGCGCGGTGGTGCGCCGTCCTTCCTCTCCTGCCCCCTCCCCCCATGCGGCAGGCGCGCAGGGCCACGCTCTTGAACCTTGGTAGCGCGAGTGCCGCGCGTCACTCAGCCCTTGATCTTTCCCTTCGCGACCGCCTTGGCGACGGCGGCGTCCTTCTCCGCGTCGGTCATGTTCGCCCACTTGGGCAGGCACCCCTTGCAGCAGAAGCCGACCGTCTGGCCCTTCCACTGGGCGGTGAGGGTCGGGTCCACCGGGTCGTTCAGGTTGACCGCGCAGTACTCGTTGACCGACGTGATGGTGCCCGGCTTGGGCTTCAGGCACACCGCCTCGTCCTTCTCGCCGACGGCGTGGCAGCCGGTCAGCGGGGCGACGCCCGCCAGCAGGAGGATCGTGAGGGCCGCGGCCGCGTTGCACATGTTCCGCATGGGTGATCTCCGAATGGGCCCCACAGGGGGCGGCTTGGAATCACGACAAGCGTATCAGGTATTCGGACGGGGGGCGGACGGCGTTGGCCTAGAGGCACGGCCCGCCGCTGAACACGCTCAGGAACGAGTCGATGTCGGTCGTGTCCGGGAAGAGCCCGTCGTTGTTGAAGTCGATGGAGTCGCAGGAGCCGGTGGGGCACAGGCCGCCGGAAAAGACCGAGAGGAAGTCGTCGATGTCCGCCGTGTCGGGGAAGAGCCCGTCGCCGTTGAAGTCGATGTCGTTGCACACAACGCCGCCGCAGCCGGGGCCGCCGACGGTGAGGGCGACGGCCTGGGTCTGGGCCCAGCCGCAGAAGGTGGAGACCAGGCAGGTGTAGCCTCCCGCGTCGGCCGGGGAGACACCCGTGAGGGTGAGCTGGGGCCCGTGCGCGCCGCTGACCGATGTGCCCTCGAGCAGGCCGTCGTCAAGCACGAAGCCGTCGCGGAACCACTGGTAGCGCGTGTCGCCGGTAGCGGTGCTGGTGGCGCTCATGGTGACGGTGGCGCCGGGGCAGGCGCCTGCGGTGTCCGACGCGGCCTGGGCCGTGGGACCGGGGCCCTGCAGGACCACGAGCTTGTTGATGACGGACCACAGGCCGTTGTCGATATTCTCCGCGCCGACGAACGTGATCGCACGGGTGAGGCTGACGCTGTAAGGCCCGAAGAACGTGCCACCAACCTTGCCGCTGACGGAGTGCTGCGCGGGGTCGTAGGTGAACCGCACCTCGGTCCACCCGTCCCAGGGCTGTCCGAGGTCGCAGGTGCCTGACGCGACGGTCTGCGCTCCGTTGGCGTAGAGCGTCCAGTTGCCCTCGCCGGTGACGGTGATGTAGAGCACGCCGTCGTTCTGGAAGTTGTTGGTCGCCGTGGTGGCCGAGGTGAACCCGACGTACGCGCCGGCAGCGAAGCCCAGCGGCATCACGGTGTTGACGGCGAAGGTGAAGGGGGTGGCGGGCGGCGTAAAGGGCAGGAGCAGCGAGGTGTTGTTGTCGGAGAACCCGGTGCCGTTGAATTCGTCGTTCTGCCGCGGCTCGGTGTAATCATCGGACGAGGCGGCGAAGATCCAGTTGGCGACGCCCGTTCCGTCCGTGGTGCGCCACCGGGCGCCGTGGGGCTCGCGGGCCCAGATGCCGTTGAGGTTGTCGCCCACGAAAATGGTGCGCAGGTTCCCGTTGCCGCCGGCCTGCCGCGGGCCGAGGCCGAAGTCCTCCATCGCCAGGAGGGTGCACTGGGCGTGGGCAGCGCCGGCGAGCAGCGGCAGGACGAGGAGGGCGGAACGGGTGCGCATGGCGGTCCTTTCGGGTGGCGGGAACCCCGTGCGCGGGTATTCCTGCCACAGCCATGCGGGGAAAGCCCCGGGGCGCTCTCAGGATTCTGGCGCGCGCAGCCCCGCCCCTGGCGCAGCCAGGAAGAGAACCGTGGCGCGCAGGCCTACAGGCACGGCCCGCCGCTGAACACGCTCAGGAAGGAGTCGATGTCCGCAGTATCCGGGAACAGCCCGTCGTTGTTGAAGTCGATGGGGTCGCAGGCGCCGGAGGAGCAGGCGCCGCCGGAGAAGACGCTGAGGAAGTCGTCGATGTCCGCCGTGTCGGGGAAGAGCCCGTCGTTGTTGAAGTCGATGTCGTTGCAGGCGACGCCGACGGTGAACGAGTAGGAGATCGGGCCGCCATCGAGGCCGTCGCCGGAGGGCAGGGTGTTACTAACGATCTCCCCGTCCACGCCGAGCGAGCCGTTGAGCGTCGTCACGCGGCTCAGGCCGACGGTATAGGCGCCGGGCGCGAGCGGGCCGGAGAAGGTGAGCGTCGCGACGCTGGGGCTGCCCGAGATGCCCAGGGAGAACGGCACGGCGCCGGATGGGCCCGTGACCGTGAAGTTGCTGGCGGGGGAGGAGACCGATTCGCTCAGCCACATGCGGACCAGCGAGGGGCCCGCGCCCACGGTCGCGCCCGGCATGGGCGACGCAGACACCAGGCGTGCGCTGCCGGCCTGGTAGGCCTCCGATGTCTTGCCGTCGTTGAGGATCCAGTCGTCGGGGTCGAGCGTGACGGCGGTCGCCGCGGCGGGGATCGCGAACAGGAAGTTCTGCGTGCGGGCGGTGTTGTCCGCAACCGCGAGCGTGGTGCCGCCGGCCCGCGTGATGCTCACATCCACCGGCATGCTGAACTTGCCGTTCGCGCCGCTGGCGGTCGCCTGCGTCTGGCGGAGGGAAAGCTTGAGGTAGTTCTGCCCGTTGATCGTGGTGGTCTGCCAGCCGTAGGCGTACGCGGGGGCGCCGACGCCGTAGATCCACTGGGAGAAGAACTGGTCGAGGTTCTTCCCGCTGTAACCGGCCATGACATCGCGGTAGTTCTCGGTGGTTGCGCCCTGGCCGGTGTAGGCGGCGCGGTAGGCCTGGAGCCCGCCGAAGAAGCTGGCGTCGCCCACCGTGTGGCGGAGCATGTGCTGGGCCCACGCGCCCTTGTTGTAGGAGTACGTGCTGCTGAACACGCGGTTCATGTTGGCGACGTTGGCGTCGGTGACGTACACGGTGTCCGTGTTCTGGGCGGGGCGGCGTGCGGCCATGGCGCTCTTGAGCGACGGGAGGCCGGTGCTGCCGGGCTTGCGTTCTTCCCACAATGCCTCGGTGTAGGTGGCAAAGCCCTCGTTGAGCCAGATGTGGTTCCAGGTCTTGCACGTCACGTTGTCGCCCCACCACTGGTGGCCCAGCTCGTGGGCGTTGACGCTCTCCCAGAATCCCCCCATGCCGGTATAGGTCTGGTGTTCCATGCCGCCGCTGAAGGGGAACTCGTAGATGCCGTACTTCTCGTTCACGAAGGGGTACTCGCCGTAGATGGGCCGGTAGGTGGCCATCATCTGGAGGCACTTCTCCCACGCCGTTCGGTTGGCGGGGGTGTCGTCCGTCGGGTAGACGGCGAACTCGACGGGCATGGTGCCCGTGCCGCCGCCGGGCAGCGGGTAGGAGTAGGTCTGCGTCCAGACGTTGTAGTTGGTCGTGCTGAAGAACCAGAGGTAGGGCGCGGTGGGGTAGGTAGAGCTCCAGCGGTACCTGGTGCGCCCGCCGCTGAGCACCTCGGGGGTGCCCCGCACGCCGTTGGAGACGGTGTTGAGCGTGCTGGGCGCGGTGACGGCGATGGAGCCGACGCACTTGTCGCCGTTGTCGCCGGGGAGGAAGACGTCGCCGTCCTTCACGGGCCACCACGTCGCGGCGTAGTACGCCTCGCTCAGCGTGGACGCGAGCGGCTGGCCGTTCTGGGTGCCGAACTCGATGGAACCGAAGCCGCGGGAAACGGCCAGGCCGTTGTAGAAGATCTTGACGGTGAACTGGTCGTTGGTGTTGTACGCGTGGGGGAGCGTGATGGTGCGGGCGTAGGAGTTGGCGCCCGGCGCGGTGGGGAGCCCGACCGGGCTGCCGTCGACGAGCACCTGCGTGACGCTGAACTGCGACCGGAGCATGAACGTGAACTGCGTGAGCCCGTTGCCCGTGGAACGCACCACCATCTCATTGCTGCCCGTGATGTTGGCGCTCACCGCCGGGTCGATCTCGATGTCGAGGTTGACGGAGATGAGGTCCGTCGCGCCGGGGGCCTCCCGGTCGGCAAAGACCGGCGGCGCGCCCTGCTCGCTGATGGGCAGGCCGGCCTGCATGCGGGCCATCAGCGCGTGCGCCTTGCCGCAGCCCACAAAGCACGGGTCGGGGTCGCACACCGCCCCCGCCTGGGCGAAGGCTGCGGCGGCGACGGCAAGAGAAGCGGCGGGACCCACGGTGCGGACGCGGCTGAGCATGGCGTGACCTTTCTGACGGGCGATGAACGGCTGGCTGTGAGAGCCGACGCCGCGCGCGGTGATCGCGCGGCGTGCCTGAAGCTGATGATCTCCTCCATTTTCGGACTACCCCCGTCCCTGGGTCCGTTTCAATGCAGAAAAACCGCACCAGCCACTCGGCCGGGTGGGCAGCTCACAGGCACGGCCCGCCCGAGAACACGCTGAGGTAGGAGTCGATGTCCGCGGTATCCGGGGAGAGCCCGTCGTTATTGAAGTC
Source organism: Phycisphaerales bacterium (assembly GCA_046350475.1). Classification (GTDB taxonomy): domain Bacteria; phylum Planctomycetota; class Phycisphaerae; order Phycisphaerales; family UBA1924; genus BJHL01. The sequence continues at coordinate 2,593,346 of JAXMAJ010000001.1, forward strand.
GATCGGGTCGCAGCCGCCCGTGCTGCACGGCCCGCCGCTGAACACGGAGAGCAGGTCGTCGATGTCGGCGGTGTCGGGGAAGAGGCCGTCGTTGTTGAAGTCGGTGTCGTTGCAGCCGCCGGTGGCAGGGCAGTCCGTGGGTGTGCGGAGGGTGCACAGGGGCACGAGGGCGTACTCGCCTTGGTCCAGCGTGGTGTTGCCGTTCACACTGGCCGGCACCTGCGCGCCGGGGACGAGCGCAGAGCCGTCCGCCGTGGGGAAGACGGCGACAGCAAGGGCGATCGTGTCGGGGAGGGGAGCGTTGGAGGCGATCCCGAGCTCTTCGCGGAGGTTGATGGTGCCCTCGAGCACGCCGCCGTTGGCCCCGGTCATGGCGGCACGGGTGGCGGTGGTGTCGAACCAGCCCTCGTAATCATTGTTGTTCTCGTCGGCGAGGTAGGCGTCCCACGACGCGACCTGGCCGGCCTTGGCCCAGGGGGCCGCCGTGAGCGGGCCCGGCGCGTCCGCGAGGAAGATGAAGTGGTCGTTGCCCTCACCCGCGTCGTTGGTGGCGACGTAGAGCACGTCGCCGATGAGCCCGGCCCAGAGGTTCATGCCGCCGTTGGACGCCACGAGGGTGCTGGCACCATCGCGCGCCCCATCCATGGTCCACGTGGGGGTGGGGACGCCGCCCTGGACGGGGAAGTGCCAGTCCTGGCCGCTGTTGTTGTCCCAGGTGCCGGCGCAGTTGTTGAAGACCATGTCGAGCTGCGTGGCAGCGCCGGGCACGGTGAGCGTGATCTGCCAGGCGCCGCCCGCGCTCACCATGGGGGGATCGGTGGGAACATTGGTCCAGTTGTTGATGCCCCAGTGAAGGCAGACGCCCGGTGCGGCCGCAAGGGGGCGGCCGGCCGGGTTGTACGTGATGGTGACGGGCTGGCCGGCCACGGGCTGGGCCGGGCTGAGGGTGACGGTGGCGCCGCCCCCCCCACCACCGCCCCCGGCACCGACATAGACGTGGTGGATGGGGCTCTTCTGCAGGTTGCCCAGCGTGTCGGCCGCCTCGACGTAGTAGTCGAGCAGCTTGCTGCGCTGGCCGACGATGCGGGCCCAGTACTCGTCGGCGATATAGGCCGGGGCTTCGGAGAAGCTGATCGACGGGTCGTTGTAGACATTGCCGGAAGGGAAGACGCGCCGCGTCATGGGGATGCTCTGCCATGCGCCGACGCCGGGCCCGCCGGCGTAGGTCTCGTTCTCCGTGTTGGCGAGCGAGCGCTGGCCGTCGAGGTCCTCGCGCCACCGGAGCGTGACGGCCCCCAGCCCCGCTGCGTCGTACGCGAATGTCCAGACGTAGAAGTCACCCCCGCCGTTGTCGCCCGCGGGCTTCTGCTGGTAGCCGTACTCGGGCCCGAAGTTGACGCTGCCGGGGTTCCAGGGGTGGCGTTGGAGTGTCCAGAGCGAGGGGGGCGTGGTGTCGAGGGCCGGGCCGGCGGCGATGACCGCGTCCGCGTGCTGCACGGCCTCGTTGCACGCGACGGTCGGCTTGATCTCGAAGTCCTCCGCGGTGCCGTAGTACATGTACCCGCTGTTGAGGCTCGCGAGGTAGTAGTGCCAGGCGCGCTCGGGCGCGGTGGTGCCGGCGGTGTCCGGGTACAGGATGCGCCGGGTGTCCAGCCCGGAGGGCTGGGGCCCGGCGGGGCGTGTGGCGATCTGCTCGGCCGTCTGCACACGGTTGCCCGCCGCGGTGATGACGGCCCAGTTGCGGGCGTCGATGTGCCAGCCGTTCTCCACGTCGATCTGGCCCGAGGCCGACAGCAGCGGCCAGTTCCAGTTGATGAACTGCGGGGCGCCGAAGTCGCCGTCGGCGTTCACCCAGGCGCCGTCCTCGATGTGCACGTAGTCGCCGGCCGGCACGGGGTGGTCGGCGAGGTACTTCTCCACGACGGTGGGCACGTAGCCCTGCCCGGCGGCGGATCCCACGAGGTTGGGCGTGGCCTCAAGGTAATACGAGTACCCGCCGCCCCATGCGTTGTCCCCGTCGTGGGCGAGCATGATGAGCATCGGGCGGTTGGGCGCGAGCCCGCTGGGGGCCATGGACTGGATGCTCGCGAAGTCCCCGGTGCCGAGCGGCGCGTAGCCATCTTTCCAGGAGAGGGCCTGGCTCGCGGGGATGATGATGATGTCGCTGACGGCGCCGGTGGTGGGGTTGACCGACCGGGCCCGGCGGGGCGTGAGCGCGTAGGGCGCCGCCTCGGCGGGCGCACACCCGCGGCTGATCGCGGTGCGGTAATAGGCGCCGGCGCCCTGGGCGGGGTTGATCTGGTCGGCGCGGTTCGGCGGGTCGCAGTTGATGCCGCCCGAGCCGTACACCACCGGGAAGTCCGCGCAGGCGCGGCTGACCTTCTCGGCGGAGACGATGACCCAGTCGATGCCCTCGGCGCGCAGGGCGCCGATCATGCGTGTGCTGAACGCCATCTCGCTGGGGAACAGCCCGCGCGACTGACCGCCACCGCCCCAGGCGTCGGGGTACACCTCTTTGTACAGCCTGATCTCCTTGCGGAGGGTGGCGTCGTCCAGCAAGGGCATGAGTGGGTGGTGGAAGCCGAACTGGACGATGTCGAGCCGGCGCGAGGGGTTGGCGCCGCTGGTAAGCCACGAGCGCGCGGTGCGGTTGCCGGCGTACCAGGAGGGCGAATAGCCGAGCTGGTTTGCGTTGCCCAGGCTTGCGATGTTCTCGATGAGGCCGCCGGAGTACGAGATCTGGGCCCCGGCCTCCGGCTGTGAGGAGATGGCGCTGATGGAGTCGCGGATGCGGTCCTGGTAGGCCGCGACGCGGTCGGCAAGGGCGAAGATGTCCCGCAGGTTGTTGGTGGGGTGGAGGGCGCCGCCGTCCTTGCGGACGATGGACTCCCAGGCGCGTTCGTAGCGGTCGGCCCCGGCCGCCTGCTGGTCAGGCCAGTAGATGGGCTGCTCCAGGTGCCAGAGGTACGTGAAGTGCAGCGGCTGGGACTGGGCGCCGGCCGTGGCGGCGCACATGGCGGGGAGGGCAAGGGCCAGGACGCGGGCGGGCAGCGGGCGGGTCATGCAGCAAAGTAGACCCCACCCGGGCCGAGGGTGCAAGGGAATTCGCCCCGCGTCCCAGCCCTTCAGCCCTGCCCCAGAGCCTTGAGGATGGCTTCGCGGACGACCTTGGCGTCGGCGGCGCCCCCGGCCAGCTTCATGGCCTCACCCACCAGGCGCCCGGCCGCCTGCAGCTTGCCCGCCTTGACATCCGCAGCCGCCTGCGGGTGGGCGAGGATGGCGGCGGCAACCCAGCCGGCGAGCGCATCGTCGTTGCGTTGGATGAGCAGACCCCGGGCCTTGGCGAGCGTCTCTGCCTGCTCGGCCGCCTGGGCGATGCCCAGCTGACCCACGTGCGGCCCGCACCACTCGCCGAAGAGCTCGTCGAGCGACTGGTTGCTGATGCGCCCGGTCTCGCGCAGGTGGGCCAGGGCGGCAGTCTCCGCGGGGGTGATGCCCAGCTCGCTGAGGAGCACGGGCTCGGCGCCCTCCGCGGAGCGCTCGTTGGCGCGCTTCTGACCGGACTGCAGGAGGACGTTGGCGGCCAGCTTGCCCGCGCGTGTGCGGGGTACTCCCAGCGCGACCAGGCCGTCGATGACGCCGTCGTAGAACTCGCTGACGGCCCGCTCCTCGCTGAGGGCGGTGGCCTCCTTCACTCCCAGGCCGTACTGCTGCACGCAGGCGTGGAAGCGTTCCAGCGGGAGCGTGGGCATGCGCGCGGCGACGCGTTCGCGCCACGCGGCGTCCACGCGGACCGGGACCAGGTCCGGGTCGGGGAAGTAGCGGTAGTCGTGCGCGTCCTCCTTGTCGCGCTGGGGGACCGTGCGGAGAGCGTGGTCGTCCCAGCCGCGGGTGGACTTGGTGCCGGGGCCCGCCGTGCGACCGTCCGCCAGGTACCGCCGGGGCTGGTCGGCGAGCTCGAACTCGATCGCGCCCTTGAGGGAGCGGAAGGAGTTGAGGTTCTTGACCTCCACGATGGGGGTGCGGGCCGAGGCGCCGTCCTTCATCGTGATGGCGCAGTTGATGTTGGGCTCGAACCGCATGTGCCCCTTCTGCATCACCCCCTGCGTGACGCCCAGGGCGCGGCAGGTCTGGCGGAGGAGCTTGGCGAAGAGCACCGCCTCGTCGGCGGAGCGGAAGTCCGGCTGGGTGACGATCTCCAGGAGCGGGGTGCCCGCGCGGTTGTAGTCCACGATGGAGAAGCCGATGGCGTGCCCGCCCGGCGCCTCGTGCAGGAGCTTGCCCGCGTCCTCCTCCAGGTGTGCGCGGAGGATGCCGATGCGGCGCGGGGGCGCTGAGAGGTCGGGGAAGCCCTGGGCGTCGGGGGCGGGCAGGTCGAAGGCGCCGTCGAAGCAGAGCGGGAGGTCGTACTGGCTGATCTGGTACGCCTTGGGCATGTCCGGGTAGAAGTACGACTTGCGGTCCCACTTCGTGAAGTCGGCGATGGTGCAGCGCAGCGCCAGCCCCACGAGCATGGCCATCTCCACCGCGTCCTTGTTCATGACGGGGAGCGCGCCCGGGAGTGCCAGGGTCACCGGGTCGATGAGGGTGTTGGGGGCCGCGTCCGCCGCGTGGGCGTGCGCGGGGCTCGCCACGCGCGAGAACATCTTGGTGCGCGTGGCGAGCTCCACGTGCACCTCCATGCCGACGATGAGCTCGACGCGGGCGATATCGGCGGCCGTGTGCTGCGGGGTGGTCACCCGGGATTGTTGCGCAGGCAGTGGGCGAGGGCACGCTGGAGGGCGTGCGCGACGGCAACGTGCGTCCAGCCCCGCTCCTTCCGCAGGGAGGCAAGCGTGCGGGGGGCCTGGCCGGCAAGCCCGAAACGCTGGGACAGCAGGACGGCCTCTGGGCCACCCGGCGACCGCGCAGCCCGCACGACGCGCGGGTCAGCCAGCAGGGCCCTGTCCCACGGGCTCAGCGGGGGCAGCCTGAAGAAGGTGTCGGCCTGCAGGACCATGGCCCGCGTGCTGGCCCGCGCCGGCATCGCGTCCTTGAGCGAACGCACCGCCGTCCTGTCCACCACGAGCCCCACCGGCCCGGCGAGACGCCCGCCCTTGGCCGGGTCGAAGTGGTCGACGGCCTGCGACGCCGCGGCGACGGCGTCCCGCAGGAGCCGGACGGTGATGGAGGGCAGGAGGCGGTCGAGGGACATCCCCGCGCGGGTCTCCAGCGTTTCCACGACCAGGCGGTGCTGGGAGTGGACAAGCGCCGCGCGGAACTGACTGGCGGCGCGGAGCGCCGTCTCCGCCTCGTCCAGCAGCTGCGCGCCGGGGTGGAGGTGGTTGAGGGCGCTCGCCGCCCGCGCGGCCTGCGCCCGGGCGGCGTGGTAGGCGTACGCCCACGCGTGCTCCACCGGGCGGGGGAGCGGAGCGCGGGACCGCCACTCCACCAGCACGCGGCTGACGGCGAGGGGCTCACCGCCCGCCGCGTCCGGGACCGGGAACGGGGCGCTGGCGCCGGGCGTGCCGGCCTCGGGCGGTGTGGTGAGCGCGCCCGACGCGAGCCAGCGGGCGATCGCTTCCGCACGGGCAAGGTTGATGTCGCGGCGCGTGAGCGGCACGCTCTTGCCGGTGAGGGACGCCAGGTGCACCGGGTCCGCGCCGGCCCTCCACAGGCGCAGGAGCGCGGCCCGCCGGCGGGCCGGGTCGCGCGCGGAGCGGTGCTTGCCTCCCGCGGGGACGCCCGCGGTGCGCGGATCGGCCAGCAGCGCGTGGCGGATGCCCTCGGTGCTGCGCCCGAACTCCTGCGCAATCTGCCGGGCCACGGCCTGGGTGGAGAGCGCCGAAGCACGCAGCGAAACGGCGCGCAGCACGATGCGCTCCCGCTGCTCGGCGGTCAGGCGGTCGGACTTCTGCACCCGCGACAGCGACCGCGCGTGCGTCGCGCGGAAGTGCTCCGCGCACAGACGGGAAACCCAGACCTCCTCGCGCCCGGACTGGTTCAGCACGCGCCGGGTGACCAGCCCCGCGCGGCGCCACCGCTTCAGGGTCGCCGGGCTTGCTCCCCAGCCCCGCGCGAGGTCGGCCGCCCGGACAAACGCGCCCGGGTCGAGCTCGTCCGCCCGGAGCCCGGCGCGGACGCAGAGCACCTCCGCGAACGGCGAGAGCGCCGCCAGCAGCTGGGCGCCGGGGACGGTGCCGGCCGGGGCGTCCTCGGGCCGGAAGCCGGTGACGCGGAAGACGATCCAGTCGTGCGGGTACTGGAGGGACGTGTCCAGGCCGCGCGCCAGCTCCTCCACGCGCTCCACGTCGCGCAGGATGGTCTCCCGCGGCGCATGGCGCAGCTGCGCCTCCAGCGAGCGCAGCACCGGCAGGGGGATCGCGGGCAGGGGGGGCACGGGCAATGGTTGGTCGGGCCGGGCGGGCCCGCGCGCCACCTACCCTGCCCGTCGCATGCCCGACACCCTTCCCAGCAGGCTCGAGTCGTGGAAGCCCTTTGTTGCGCTGGTGGTGGGCGACTTCATGCTCGACGAGCTGGTGTACGGGGACGCCGAGCGGCTCTCGCCCGACGCCCCCGTGCCCGTGCTGCTCGTCCGCAAGCGCGAGTTCCGGCCCGGCGGCGCCAGCAACGTGTGCATGGACCTGGCCGCCCTGCGCGGGCACGTCTTCGCCCTGGGCGTCACCGGCGACGACCCGACCGCGGAACGCCTGCGCGCAGCGCTCGCGGACGAGGGCGTGGACGCGTCGGGCCTCATCCCAGACCCCGCCCGCCCCACCACCCTCAAGCAGAACCTGATCGGCCTCGCCCAGGCACGCCACCCCCAGAAGATGTTCAGGGTCGACGAGGAAAGCCGCGAGCCGGTCGCCCAGGCCGTGCAGGACCGGCTCTTCGAGGCCTTCGCACGGCGCCTGCCCACGGCCGACGTGGTGGTCATCGAGGACTACGGCAAGGGGGTGTGCGGGGACGCGCTCTCTGCCCGCCTCATCAGCGCCGCCCGGAAGGCCGGGAAGCCCGTCTTTGTCGACCCCGCACGCAACGCTCCGGCGGAACGCTACCGCGGCGCGACCACCATCACCCCCAACCGCAACGAGGCCGAGCAGCTCGCGGGCGGGCCGCGCGCAACGCCCACCGCCCTCGCCGAGTGGCTGCGGGACCGGATGGAACTCGAGACGGTCGTGCTCACGCTCGACAAGGAAGGGGCCCTGCTCCTGGAGCAGGGGCGCGCCACCAACATCCCGACCCGCGCACGCCAGGTCTACGACGTCAGCGGCGCGGGCGACATGTTCATCGCCGGCCTCGCCGCCGCCCGGGCCAACGGCCTCACCTGGGCCGAGAGCACCCGCTTCGCCAACGCCGCCGCGGGGCTGGAGGTGGAGGTCTTCGGGGTGGTGCCGATCCCCTTCGAGCAGGTGCGCCAGGGCGTGCTCCGGGAGGCCGGCGTCTCGCCCGGCAAGGTGCGCACACCCGCGCAGGCCGTCGCGGAGGTGGAGGACCGGCGCCGGCGCGGGCAGAAGGTCGTCTTCACCAACGGGTGCTTCGACGTCCTGCACAGCGGCCATGTCACGCTCCTGGAGAAGTCGGCGGCCTGCGGCGACTACCTGGTGGTGGGGCTCAACTGCGACGAGAGCGTGCGCCGCCTCAAGGGCCCCTCACGCCCGGTGAACAACGAGCAGGACAGGGCCCGCGTCCTGGGCGCGCTCGAGAGCGTCGGCTGCGTCGTCCTCTTCGGCGGCGCCGAGGAGGCGGCGGGCGCGGACGAAGCGACCCGGGACACACCCCTCCGGCTGATCGCCGCCATCAAACCCGACGTGCTGGTGAAGGGCGCGGACTACACCAGGGACCGCGTGGTGGGCGCCGACATCGTCGAACGGCACGGCGGCCGGGTCGAGCTGATCGACCTGGTGGCCGGCAAGAGCACGACGGGGACCATCGCGAAGATGCGCGGCGCGTAGAACCTCACCCCACGCCGCCCGAACGCATCTCCTCATCAAAGGCGGGGAACCAGTACCGGACGCGGGCGGCATCAAACCGCAAGGGCAGCACCTCCGGGCGCTTGCGCAGCACGTACGCCACGACCTGCTCGATGAGGTGAGAGGGTGACATCTTGCCCCCCGTCCACATGTCATGATCCCGGTACGAAAGGGAGACCGTGTGGTGGGTCGCCTGCCCCATGCCCGCGCGGACCGTGACCTCGAACTCCCAGCCGTGCGCGGCCTCCCGCTCGGCGTCCACGTGGACGTTGGGGGCGTGGGGCGAGCCGGCGTGGGGACCTTTGTACTCGATGTGCATGGGCGGAGGATTCTAATCCAGCCCCGTCCCCCAACCCCCACGGGTGTAGCACTCCCCCGCGCTCGTGCGTACCACCCTTACGCTCGCCGCCCGCCCCCCACCGCCTGACACCCCATGAAGTTCCTGCTCGAGACCATCCGCCTGGGCCTGACCAACCTCCGGCTGCACCTGCTCCGCAGCGTGCTCACGGCCCTGGGCATCATCCTGGGCGTTGCCGCCGTGATCGTGATGTCGAGCCTGGGCGAGGGCGGCAAGCGCCAGGCGCTCGCGCAGATCGAGGCGCTGGGGGCCCGCAACATCATCGTGCGGAGCGTCAAGCCCGCGGAGACCCAGCGCCCGCAGGGCGACAACCAGTCGTGGGTCGCCAAGTTCGGCCTGACCCGCTCGGACCTGGAGAACATCCGCTACAACTTCCCCGAGGCCGAGCGCATCGTGCCGACCAAGGCCGTGGGGAGCCAGGTGCTCCGCAACGAGCAGCGCCTCACCAGCCAGGCGTTCGGCACCACCCCGGAGTTCATCGAGGCGGCCCGCCTCACCGTCGACCGCGGACGCTACCTCTCCCAGCGCGACATGGACGACCGCGCCCTGGTCTGCGTCATCGGCGACAAGATCGCGCGCGACTTCTTTCCGCTCGAGGACCCGCTGGGCCAGACCCTGCGCATCGACGAGACCGTGTTCACCGTGGTCGGCGTCCTCCGCCCCGTGGGCTTCGCCGGCGGCGCCGGCGCCACCCTGGTCGGCCGCGACCTCAACATGGACGTGCACATCCCCCTGGCCACCGCCCGCGAGGCCTTCGGCGACGCCACGTTCCGCCGGTCCGGCGGCTCCTTCGAGAACCAGGAGGTCCAGGTCTCCGAGCTCTACCTGGTCTCACGCTCGCGCGACGAGGTGCTCCGCGACGGGGACCGCCTCCGCCGCATCCTCGCGGTCCGCCAGTCGGGCATGACCGACGTGCAGGTGTACGTCCCCTACGAGCTGCTGGAAGCCGCCCGCAAGACCCAGCTGCAGTTCACCCTCGTGTTCGGCAGCATCGCCGGCATCTCGCTGCTGGTGGGCGGCATCGGCATCATGAACATCATGCTCGCCAGCGTCACGGAACGCACGCGCGAGATCGGCATCCGGCGGGCCCTGGGCGCCACCCGCCGGCACATCCTCTGGCAGTTCCTCGTCGAGACCAGCGTGCTCTCCACCCTGGGCGGCCTGGTGGGCGTGGGCATGGGCGTCGGGCTGTCCTTCGCCGTCCAGTGGATGGTCCACACGCTCCCCGACCTGCCCATGGTCGGGCAGTTCTTCAACCGCGACGCCAACCTGCCGACCCAGGTCACGCTCTGGTCCATCCTCGTCTCCTTCATCGTCGCCGTGGCGACCGGGCTCGTCTTCGGCCTCTACCCGGCGCGCCGGGCCGCCAAGCAGGACCCCATCGTCGCCCTGCGGCACGACTGACCCCGCGCACGCGCCGCCCTCCGCGGGGGCAGTGCCCCCGCCCGGCCCGCGTACGCTCAACCGATGCTGCGGGTGGCCATGCGCATGCTGTTCGGCGACCGGACCAAGTACCTCACGCTGGTGCTGGGCCTCGCGTTCGCGGCACTCCTCATGAACCAGCAGGGCGCGATCTTCGTCGGGCTGCTGACGCAGGCCACCGGCCCCCTCCAGAACGTCCACCAGCCCGACCTGTGGGTCATGGACCCCGACACCACCTGGGTGGCCGAGTACCGCCCGCTCTCTGACCAGAAACTGGCCCGCGTCCGCAGCGTCGCCGGCGTGGAGTGGGCGGAACCGTTCGTCAACACCTACGCCACCTGCGAGCTGCGCAGCGGGTCGTTCAAGAAGCTGCAGATGATCGGCGTGGCACGGAGCACGCTCGCCGGCCGCCCCCCCGAGATGGTCGTGGGGCGCGTCGAAGACCTCTGGATCCCCGACGCCATCATCGTGGAAGAGCAGTCGATGGCCCTGCTGGGCAACGCCCACGTCGGCGACGTCCTGAAGGTCAACGACCGGCGGGCGGTCATCGTGGGCATCTGCCGCGCCGCCCGCGGGTTCGAGAGCAACGCGACCATCTACACCACCTACGAAAACGCCAACCGCTTCGCCCCCGTCGGGCGGGAGACGATCAGCTACATCCTCGTCAAGCAGAAGCCCGGCACCGACGCCGCCCAGGTGAAGGCCGGGATCGACGCGCTGGGGGACGTCCGCGCCTTCACCACGCAGGAATTCCGCGACCTCAGCATCCGCTTCATCGTGGTCGCCACCGGCATCGGCGTGAACTTCGGCATCACCATCCTCCTGGGGTTCGTGGTCGGCCTCCTGCTCTCCGCCTCCATCTTCTACCAGTTCACGGTGGAGAACATCCGCTACTTCGCGACCCTCAAGGCCCTGGGCGCCCGCAACGGCGTGCTCGCGGGCATGGTGGTGGCGCAGGCGGTGACCGTGGGCGCGATCGGCTTCGGCATCGGCGCGGGCGGTGCGGGCGTCTTCGCCATCATCTCCCACAACGTGCAGAGCGAGCTCAAGGTCGAGTTCCCCTGGCAGCTCCTGGTGGGGTCCTTCTTCGCCACCATCCTCACCATCCTGCTCGGGAGCGTGCTGAGCCTGCGCCGCGTCATGCGCGTGGAGCCGGGCTCCGTGTTCGCAAGCTAGGCGTGCGTCACGCCGCCACCCGGACCCGCTGATGCTCGTCAGACTCAAACGCGAGCGCGAGGATCACGGCGTCCCCCCGCAGCACACGCACCACCCGCGCGGGCGTCCGCTGCTCCTCCCCCATCACCGTGCGCCCGCCGTCCCGCGCAAGGTACACCGACACGCCGTCACCGGGACGGATGTTCGTCGGCCACTGCGCCTCGACCATGACCCCGCCGGCGGAAAGATCTCGCGTCGTCGCGGCGATGAACCGCCCGCTCCTGGAGTCCTCCACCTTGCAGGGACGCGCCTCGCGCGTGCGGGGGAACTGGCGGCGTTCGCGGCTGGCGTGTTTCTCGCTGTGCATACCGGCCTTTCCGGCCGGCAGCGTGCTACCGGCCTCCCGCGGCACGGGCCGCCAGGAACCACTCGCAGACCTCGCGGACGGCCCCGAAGCCGCCCGGACGCCGCGTGACGAACGTCGCCTCGCCGGCGACCCCCTCCCACGCGTCCGATACTGCTATCGACACGCCGACCGCCCGCATGCAGGGCAAGTCGTTCACATCGTTCCCGACGTACGCCGCATGTTCGGGCCGGACCCTGCGCTCCTCCAGCAGCCGCGACAACGCCGCGGCCTTGTCCTTGTGCCCCTGGACGCAGGGGACCTTCAGCTTCTCGCACCGCTTCGACACCACGGGGTTGACCTCAGCGCTCAGCACCATGATGGGCAGCCCCTGGTCGCGCAGCATGCCCAGGCCCAGCCCGTCCGTGCGGTTGCACAGCACGCCCTCGGTCCCGTCCTCCAGCACCAGCACCTGGTTGCTCGTCCACACCCCGTCGAAGTCGAACACCAGCAGCTGGACGGCGCGCAGAGAGGCATGGTGCTTCCGGGTGGGCACGCGGGGCCGGGCGGTAAGGGCTCGAGGCATGCCCGATCGTACCGCCGCCCCCTACGCGGAGAGCGCGACCTTCGGGGCCGAAGCCGTCAGCGAAACTGCCTTGCGGTGGGCGGCGAGCTCCTCCTCCAGCACCGCGGCGATGCCGAAGTTCGTGAGCGTCATCCGGGCCGCCGACGCGCCCAGCACGTCCCGCCACTCCTGGTCGGCCAGCAGGTCGCGCATGGCGTGGGCGAGGGCCTCGGGCTCGGGCGCGATGCGCAGCCCCGTCACCCCGTGGTGCACGATGGACCCCACACCCTGCGCGTCCGACACGATGAGCGGGGCCCCGCACGACATCGCCTCCAGGGCCGCCTTGGGGTGGCCCTCCAGCTGCGAGATGTACATGAAGACCGAGCAGGTGCTCATGAGCCGCAGACGCTCCGCGTACGTGGCCGTCGGGATGAACGTCACCGGGGCGCCCAGCGACTCGGCCAGCGCCCGCAGCCCGCCCGCCTCGGGGCCGTCCCCCAGCACCGTGAGCTTCGCGCCCGTCTCGGCGATGTCCGCGATCGCCTGGATGAGCAGGTGGATGCGCCGCCGCTTCACCAGCGGGCCCGTGGTGAGGGCCACGTTGGCCTCCCGCCCCTCGCTCTTCATCGCCGGGTGGTCGGTCAGCACGTAGTTCGTCACCACCGAGCACCGGGACGGGTCCAGCGCGTGCTTCCACGCGAGGTCGTCGATCATGCGCTGGGTCACGGCGATGATGGAATCGGCGGCCCGGCAGACCTCCCGCTCACGGCGCGCAACCTCGCGGGCCGCCTCCGTGTGCGGGCCCTCGTCGAGCGCCGCGAACTTCGACCACAGGAAGCCGCTGCGGGCGATCATCGTCACCCGCCGGCCGTCCGTGCGGAGCGCGTGCGTGATCGGCACCGCCGCATCGCAGCCGCAGATCTGGAGCGTGCGGACGACGACAGACCGGGCGTCCCCCACCGCCGCGCGGACCGACGCCGCGTCGGGCGGGTTCTTCCGGACGACGCCGTGCAGGAATGTCACCGGCCCCTTGTCAACGGCCGCGAGGGCGCTCCGCTCCTCGTCACCCCCCGGCGTGGCCACGACGATCCGGGGGTACCAGTCACGCAGACGCCGGAACAACTCCCACTCACGGGCCAGCACGTCCGCGCGCTGCCACGCGGAGAGCGGGAGCGTCTCGGGGAGCACCAGCAGGAGGCAGTCGGCGAGTCGTGTCTGCATGCGCAACGCCACACGGGCCGGTGGTCGGCCCGAACGATGTATGAATCGGACCAATGGGCGCGCCGGTCCAGCCCGAATAGGACCTTGGTACCGAACAGACCGCTGACGAAAGGCCCGCGGCCGGGCTTTTTGTCCCCGAAACCCCCGCAGCCCGATGGGATGAAGTCATGGTCTCGTACCTCATCGCCACCCGCAACCGGCCCCACAGGGTCCAGCGCCTCCTGCGCGACATCGCCCGCACTCATCCCGCCCAGGGCCTCAACGAGATCGTCGTCGTCGACGACGCCTCGCAGCAGCGGCTGATCTGCCCCGCGCGCCTCCCCAACGGCGTGCCCCTGCGGTCGGTGTGGCTGACGGAGCGCGCCGGGTGGGCCGGCATGAACGAAGCAGCGCGCCTGACCGACCCGCGCTCGGAGTGGCTCGTGTTCCTCCGCGATGACACCTGCCCCGTGCGGGGCGAGTGCGCCCAGTGGCTGGGCGACTGGGGCCCCCATGTCCTCGCGGTCGCCCCCGACATCTTCGTCGACGCCCACGGGAAGCACCCGGCCCGACGCGTCACGACCTCGCTGCCGGAAACGCTCAGCCCAGCCGCCATGGCGGTGCGCAGGGACGCATTCCTCCGCACCGGCGGGTTCGCGGGAGGCCTGTCAGGGCCCGGCGCCGTCCTGGACCTCTGCGCCCGCCTTCTCCCCGCCCACTCCTCGGCGGGCCGCGCCGACCAGCCCGCACGCATCGCCTTCGACCCGCGCTGGATGGTCGCGCGCCGCCCGGGCGCACGACGCACGCGGAATCAGGACTCGCTCGCCCGCCAGCTGCGCGACTACGCCTTCGTGCTCGCGTCCCACGCACCCGAGGGCGCCCGGGCGGAGGTCCTGCGCTGCCTCCAGGGCGTCGCGGTGGGCCCCGGCAAGGGCGCACGCCGGGCCCTCGCCCGCGTGCTCCACGATGCCCGCTCCCTGCCCCTGGGCGGCGCGTCCAGGGAGATCTGGGACCGGCTGACCGGGGTGCACGAGGTGCGCGCATCCCTCGCGCGCGCCCACGCCCTCGCCCCCTTCCGCACCGCGTCGCTTATCGAGCCCGGGCGCCACGCCTGGGTCGTCGCGCAGGCCCTCGCGGACCTGGGCGTCCCCACGGTCGAACGCACGGAAAAACCCGACGTCCTGGTGATCGCCTCCATCACGCCCGCCGCGATGCTGGGCGCCCTCTTCCGGCACACACCCAAGGGCGTGCGTGCCCGCGGCCCGCGCGTGCTCGCCCCCTGGACCCCCGCGCTCCCCGCGCACCCCGGCCTCCGCCCGGCGGCGGCCGCCTGAGCACGCCTAGCCCACGAAACCCCGCTGCGAGCGCAGCACCAGGACAAAGACCGGCCCGCCCACCAGCGCGGTCACCACGCTCAGGGGCACGTTGCCAAGCCCCGGCCGGGCCTGGTGCAGCGCCGCGATCAGCAGGTCCGCCCCCACCACCATGAACGCGCCGCACAGCGCGGCGCACAGCACAAGCCCGCCGTGCCGCGCCCCCGCGATCATCCGCACCGTGTGCGGGGCGACCAGCCCGATGAAGCCGACCGGCCCCGCCAGCAGCACCGCGCACGCCGTGAGCAGCCCCGCCAGCAGGAACTGCACGGTGCGCAGCCTGCCCAGGTGCACACCCACGCTCGTCGCCTCGTCATCACTCAACGCCGCACGGTCCATGGACGGGGCCATGAACCAGGCGATGGCGCAGCACAGGCCGGTGATGATCCCGATCACGCCGATGCGCGCCCAGCGCGCGTTCTCATCCAGCGCGCCCACCAGCAGACGCCCGGACGCAAAGCCGCCGTCCGGCATCAGGTGCTGCACCAGCGTGATGCCGGCCCCGCACATCAGCCCGACAATGACGCCCACGAGCACCAGGGAGAACGGCTCGATGAAACCCCGCCGCTGGCTGATCGCGTAGACCAGCCCCAGCGTGCCGCACGCCCCCGCCATCGCCGCGCCCCCGGCGCCCAGGCTGCCCGGATCGGCGAGGCGCCCGGTGAGCAGGAACGCCCCGTACACCGCCGCCATCATGCCCAGACCCGACCCGCTCGCCAGGCCCAGCAGGTCCGGGGATGCGAGCGGATTCCGCAGAAGGCTCTGCAGCAGAACCCCCGCCACCGCCAGCGCCGCGCCCACGATGCCCGCCGTGGCCACGCGCTGGGCGCGGATGTCCAGGATCATCTGCCGCTCGGCCCCCTCCCCCAGCCCCCCGATCGTGAGCCGCAGCCAGACCGCCACGGCAAGCACAAGCGCCAGCAGCAGGGCCAGTTGCACCCAGGGCAGCCGGCGCGGGCGCGCGGGCCCCGGGCGGTTGGCTGCGGGCGGGGCGTGGGGCACGTCGGCCATAACAGGAGCCTAGCGTCGATAGGCAGCCCGCGCCGACACGAACTTGACGCCCGGAGCCGACGCCCGCTGGCCTCACCTACTATCGCTCCCCCCAGCGGTCGCCGCCTGTTCGGGACCGCGGGACTTCTGGCTTCAGGAGATCGCCGTGGCCCAGTCCTTCCGCTGCAAGCTCGTCACCCCCACCGCCGCCCTGCTGGACGCCCCGGTGGCGTACGCCTCCGTGCCCCTGCACGACGGCCTGATGGGCTTCCTGCCGGGACGCGCCCCCCTCCTGGCACGCCTGGGCCTGGGCGAACTCCGCCTCGACGTCGCCGACAGCGACAAGACCAAGGGCGGCAGCCGCTCCTTCGCGGTGAGCGGCGGGTTCGTCAAGATGGGCGACGGCCAGCTCACCATCCTCGCGGAAAAGGCCGTGCCCGGCGAAGAACTCTCCACGGCCGACGCGGACGCGGAGGTCGCCAAGCTCGGCAGCGCCGCCCCGCGCGACAACTCGCCCGCCAGCGTCGAGAGCCTCCGCGAACAGCGCGAGTTCGCCCGCCTCAAGGCCGGGATGGCCAGGAACCAGCGCGCCATCTGACGCGCGTCGTGCAGCACCCGGGCACGCACGCCCCGCCGTTCAGGCAACGCGGTGCAGCGCACGCCGGGACCGCTGCGGCTGCGGCGCCGCCGCGACGGACACCATCTCGTCCACGATCATCGGCAGCGAGTAGTGCTGGCGCCACCCCGGGTAGTGGGCCCGGAACTTCGCCATGTTCGTGTAATAGCAGATGTGGTCGCCCACCCGGTTGGTCGGGCTGTAGGAAAGCCGCGGCCGCCGCCCCGTGCGCTGCTGGATCAGCTCGATGCACTCGATGAGGCTCGCCGCGTTGTGCCTGCCCCCGCCCAGGTTGTACACCTCGCCCGGGCGCGGGTTCTGGGCGAACGTCCAGAACGCGTTCACCACGTCGTGGCAGTGGATCTGGTCGCGCACCTGCTTTCCCTTGTACCCGAAGACCGTGTAGGGCTTCTCCTCCACCGCGCACTTGACGAGGTAGTTGAGGAACCCGTGCAGCTCAACGCCCGCGTGCTGAGGACCCGTCAGGCAGCCGCCCCGGAACACGCCCGTGCGCAGGCCGAAGTACCGCCCGAACTCCTGCGCCAGCAGGTCCCCCGACGCCTTGCTGACCCCGAAGAGGGAGTGCGTGGACTGGTCGATGGTGAGCGACTCGTCGATGCCTTCGCCCAGGGCCGGGTGGGCGTAGTCGTACCGCGTCTCCAGCTCGACAAGCGGGAGGTGGTTGGGCGCGTCGCCGTACACCTTGTTCGTGGACACGTGGATGAACACCGCGTCCGGCCGGCGCACGCGGCACGCCTCCAGCAGGTTGAGCGTGCCCACCGCGTTCACCTCGAAGTCGTCGAACACGCGCTTGGCCGCCAGGTCGTGGCTCGGCTGCGCCGCGGCGTGCACCACGAGCTCGATGGGCTCCTTCTTGAACAGCCTGTCCACACCCGCGCGGTCGCGGATGTCCAGGCCCACGTGCTCGAACCGGGCGCACACCTTCTGCAGCCGCCGCAGGTTCGCGGTCGTGTCGCCCTTCTCGCCGAAGAAGTCCGCCCGCATGTTGTTGTCGACGCCGATGACCCGGAAGCCCATGCGGTCAAAGAACGCGACCGCTTCTGAGCCGATGAGTCCGGAAGAGCCTGTGACAAGGACGTTCATAAGGGTGCTCGCTGGAAGGTGGTTCAGGTGTCGGGGGCCCAGTTCTGCGGCCAGGGGAAGGCGCCGGAACCCGCCAGCCGGTCGACTAGCCGGCGGTGCGCGAAGAAGGCGTCCACGACAAAGAGCTCCTGGTCGGGCTTGCGCCAGTACTCGCCCAGCTGCACCAGGATGTGGCCCATCGGCCGCAGGAAGTCCATGACCTCGGGGAGCAGGGGTGTCTGGCTTCCGTACCCGCGCCCCAGCCACGTCTCGATGTGCAGCATGTCCGCGTTCTCGATCGTGCCCACGCCGCCCT
The DNA here is from genome assembly GCA_046350475.1 of Phycisphaerales bacterium. Lineage (GTDB taxonomy): Bacteria > Planctomycetota > Phycisphaerae > Phycisphaerales > UBA1924 > BJHL01. The sequence continues at coordinate 2,610,719 of JAXMAJ010000001.1, forward strand.
GCATGACCAGCAGCTCGCCCCCCTGCACGTCGATCTTCACAAGCTGCGGCTGCGGGATGCCCACCTCCGCCCGGTAGTCGTCCAGGCGGCGGACCGGCACGACCACCACCTGGTCGCGCGGCGCGTTGCGGGTGAGCAGCGAGCTCCCCACCCCGTGCTCCTCGTTCCAGAACTCCGCCGTGCCGTTGGTCGTGCCCAGCGCCACCTCGTGCAGATGGAACGTGGGGTGCGTGCGCAGCGCCCACTCCAGGATGTGGTCGTAGTCGGCGCGCCGCCCCGCCAGCGGCTCGAACAGGTCGAACCTCGCTTCCGGGAAGACCTCGTGCAACGCCGTGGACCACGACGCGTTCGACCCGCCGATGTCGACGATGCAGGCCGGCGAGAACCCGCCCGCGGCGAGCCGCCCGAAGAACTGCTTTTCGCAACTGGCAAAGGGCGCTGCGGTCGGCATGAGGAGTTCCAGGGGGCGGACGATCGAAACGGGGAACGGACGAACGAACGAAACAATTAGGCGGCGGACGGTGCGGGCACGGGCGTGGCTTGGGCGACCGACGCCGCCCTGGGCGCAGCGGCGTCCAGGAGGTGCTTGGTGTACAGCGGGAGAACGAGAACGCCCTGCGAACGCAGCGGGGCGCTGTTGTGCCACAGCGCCGCCTCGTGCGCATCGCTCGACAGGACGACCGTGTCGATGCCCAGCTCCCTCACCCGCCCCGGGGCAACCACCTCACGCCCGGCGATCCGGTGGCCGTGCATGCCGGGGTTGTCGTCGAGGATGGCCGCCACGGGGATGGGCATCTCGTCGAGGAACTGCGCGACGCCCTGCGTGTGCTTGCCCGAGCCGTACAACGCGGCACGGGAACGCCCCTGCCCGAGCGCCCGGCGCAGCGCGCTGCGCACACGCCCCTTGGGAGAGAGGTCGGGCAGGTCGGTCCGGGCCCGCAGCTGGGCGAGCACATCGACACGCAGCCAGAGCCCGTCCCCGTACGTCGTCTGCTCCTCATCACCGCGGTCGTTCACCTCGTGCAGCTGGTGCAGCGCAAAGCCGTGCTCCACCAGGAACCGGTCGATCTGCGAGAACGACGCGCACCCGACATACTCGGGCGCGAACTGGCACTCGCAGTTGATCGCCTTCACGCCGGGCAGCAGGCCCGAGGCCCCCTTGAGCACCTCCAGGTCGTACCCCTGCGCATCCACCTTGAGCAGGTCGACCTGCGCGATGGAACGCTCCTCCGCCCAGGCGTCCAGCCGCACCACCGGGACTTCTATCACCTCCCGCGTGGCGTACCAGTCGCCGTACAGGCGCTGGCCCAGCTCGCTGGGCGGGAGCAGCGACGAACACCAGTGGTTGCCCGTGATGTGGAACTTGGCCGTGCCCGCGGCGCTGCCGCACGCAAATGGATAGACCCGGGCCCGCGGCTCGTGCTTCGCCAGCCGTTCCAGCAGCCTGAACGTGGCGGGCGCGGGCTCGAACGAATGCACCGTCGCCGCCGGGAACTCCTTGAGCACCCGGTGGATGGTCTGCCCCTCGTTCGCCCCCACGTCGATGACCGTGATCCGGCTGTCGCGCGGAAAGACCCGCGTCAGGGAGGTGTAAGCGTCGTAAGGGAAGAGCTTCATGGTGAGTTCCGGGGGGCGGCCGGCACGCCGCTCCGGGTGGTTATCGGCAGCCCTCAGGGGGGTCCGTGAGCGTCATGCCGGATGGGACGGCACAAATCCCGACGCGACCGGAAAAGCCGGGAATCTCGCTCAAGTCACGCCCCGCAACTCAAGGCACCCCCCCAGGGGCGACGATGCTGAAGGAGGCCCGGGGCCCGCCCCGAAGGCCACCCCCTGCCCCAAGCCGCTCCCCCAAAGGGGCGAGGAAGAAAGAGCCCGTGAGCAGCATGAGCCCCAACACCGAGGTCTGGTTCGTCATCCCCAGCGCCAGCCCCGAAAAGTGCCGCAAGGTGCTGCCGGTCTGGCGCGAGCGCGGCTACCGCACCGCGGTACTCCAGAACTTCGAGCAAGGCGACATCCCCGCCGACATCGCCGAGTGGTTCGACTACTACCCCGGCTGGCCGGAGAGCGTGAACATCCTCTGCCGCGACATCGTCCCCAAGGCGTGCAAACTCATCGTGAGCGGCGGCGACGACATGCTGCCCGACCCCAACCACACCGCCCAGGAACTGGCGGCTCAGTTCTTCCGGAAGTTCCCCGACGGCTTCGGTGTCATGCAGCCCCACGGCGATGAGTTCCTCTGCGCCAAGCGATACTGCGGCTCCCCGTTCATCGGCCGGGCCTGGTTCGAGACCATGTACGCCGGGAAGGGCCCGATGTACGGCGGCTACCACCACAACTACGCCGACAACGAGCTGTTCTGGGTGGCCAAGGGCCTCAACGCCCTGTGGGAACGCCCCGACCTCAGCCACTTCCACGACCACTTCACGCGCGACGGCCGCGAGCAGCCCAGGTACTGGGAGAGCGTCAGGAACAAGGACCTCAAGGACTGCCTGCTGTACTACTCGCGCGTGCACGAGAACTTCCCCGGCCATGCGCCCCTCCGCGGGCCCGGCGCTGCCCGCGTGTACGACACCGCCATGCCCAGGCCGCAGATGCTGACCCTCGCGGAGCAGCGCCTCTTCCGCGTCGCCTGCGACAACCCCTACGCCAACGCCCTCACCCGGGCGTTCGTGCAGTGCGCCGTCGCCGGCCACCGGAACATCGCCGTCTACGGCTGCGGCCTGCACACGCAGGTGGGCGGCGCCGCACTCTGCGAACCCGCCGTGCGCATCGCCTGCATCATCGACGACAACCCCGCCAACCACACCCGCACGATGTGGAACATCCCCATCGTCTCCCGCGACCGCGCCCTCCAGATGGGCGTCGACGCCGTCGTCCTCTCGGGCAACTCCGTCGAGGACAAGCTCTGGGACAACACCGCAATCTTCCGGGACCGCGCCATCCCCGTCCTCCGCCTCTACGGCCGCTCCCAGTCCGACGCCGAGTGCGCGTCCGTCAAGCACGACATGGTGCACGCGTGAAACGCCCGGCGCCCGACCACCGCGGCCCACCACCCATCCACGTCATCGGCGACAGCCACTCCTCCGTCTTCACCGGCCTCCACGGCGTCTGCGGCACCTGCACAGAGTTCCACCAGCAGGCCCTGCCAGGCTTCGATGTCTGGCACCTCGGCCAGTACCTCGCCTACTCCGTGGGCTCCCCCCGCCACCAGGTGCACCAGCACATCCGCGCGTGCCTCCGCCGCGCAGGCCCCGGCCCCGTCGCCTTCTTCTTCGGCGAGATCGACTGCCGCAACCACGTGGTGAAGCACGCAGCGACGCTGCCCGCCATCCGGCGCACCGCCGCGCAGGTGGCCGCCGCCTACGCCCGGCGCTGCCGCACACTCGCGCCCTCCCGCGCCATCGCGTTCGTGACCATACCGCCCCCCACCGTCACCCAGCACGGCAACACGCAGCTGCCCACCGTCGGCTCCTTCACGCAGCGCCGCGCCGCCGTGGACGCATTCAACCACGCCCTCCGCGCCGCCGCCCGCTCCGTGAACGCACCCGTCGTCGACGTGCACGACGCCCTCGCCGACCGGCGCGGCACGCCCAACCCGGCGTACTTCGCCGACGGCGTCCACGCCGACCCCAGGGCCCTCCCGCTGTTCCTGCGCGAATTCGTCCGCCTGGGCTGGATCGACCCCGCCTCCGCCACCATCCCCGTCGCCGACGCGCTCGCGCTCGTGCCCCCGCCGCCCACAAGCAACGCGATGCTCCCCGGCAGGCTCGACGACCCCCGCGCCGCCCGCCGGATCCTCATCGAACGCGCGGCTCTCCTGTGCAGAGCGGGCGGCGCACGACGCATCGCGCTCTGGGGCGCAGGGCGCCACACCCGCGCCATGGGCACCGACGCCTTCACGGCCCTGGGCCTCAGGGTCGTCACCATCCTCGACGACAACGCCGCCCCGGGCGACGCCATCTCGGGCGTCCCCGTGCAAAGACCCGGTGACTTCCGGGGCCGGGTTGACGCTGTGGTCGTCTCCTCCGACGCGCACGAGCACACCCTGCTGCGCCGGGCACGCGAGCACCTCGCCCCCGTACGCACCCGCATCGTCCCTATCTATGCATGGCAGGAAGCAGCGCCGGCTCCGACGAAGCCACCAGCGACATCACGCCGTCGACCAGCCCGGAAAGGCTGAAGTGCCGCCGCACCGCCCCCCGCTGCCACGCCGCGAGCGAAGCCCGCCGCGCCGGAGACTCCACCACCCGCGACACCGCATCATCGAACGTCCCGCGATCCCAGAACCCCGCGTCCGCCGGGTGGCCCGCGAGCCACGCCGCCTCGAACGCCAGCGGCGTGCCGCCCCGCTCACCCCACGGACGCTCCAGCTGGTCCGCCTGCAGCGCGAACTGCCCAACCCGGTCGTGCTGCGGAGCGACGCCCAGCCGGTCGTACATGAGCTGCACCAGCATCGCCTGCCAGTGGTCGGCAACGGGACACAGGAAGAAGTCGTCCCGGTCCGCGAACGCCCGCACCAGCGTGCGCCGATCCACCGTCCTCGCCACCTCGTTCTGCGCCCACCACTCCAGCATCCGCACATCCTCCGCCTTCATGCGCACCAGCGTGCACCCGCCCGAGAGCGCCGCCTCCATCACCCTCTGGTGGTGCACCCCGCCCAGCCCCGCGTGGAGCTGCACCGCAGCGCACTGGTAGGCCGCCCGCAGGTCCTCGCCGTGCCCCAGCTCCCCCTGCGCATAGCCCGCGAACCGCGGGTGGTCCTCCCAGCCCTTCCCGTAGATGTGCAGACGCCACCCCTTGCGGTCCGCCAGGTCCGCCGCCCAGTGCATCATCTGCTGGCGCAGCACACGCTCCGCCAGGGGGTACGTCGCGCTCGTGAGCACCAGCGAGAACACCCGCGCGGGCGGACCCCCCAGTCCGGCCGCACGGAACGCCTCCGCCGTGACCTCCCGCAGCGACTCCAGCACCAGCCGCCCGTGCACCGTGCACGCCGCCACCACCTCCCGCACCCGCGGGGCCAGGTGCGCAACCACCCGCGGCGCGGGCGAATCCCCCGGGCCCTCCCGCACCAGCCGCTCGCAGAACCGCTCCGCCGTCTCGCTCTGGTGGCTGATGTACGCCACCTCGCACCCGAACCGCGCCCGCGCCTCCTCGCCCACCGGCGCGTCGTGAAACTTCAGGTCGCTCGCCAGCACCGGCGTGTACAAGGACCGCCCCCGCGGAAACCCGAACTGCCGGAACATCTCCGGGTGCAGGTGCCCCACCACGAAGTCCTGCCCCCCGCACCGCCCGCCCGTCCGCTCGTCGAACAGGTGGGGCATCGCGTCCTGCACCCACGTCACCACCGGCACGCGCCGCGGCAGAGACTCCGCCACCTGCGACCTCACGTGGTTGATGAGGATGACAACGTCCGGCCGGTGCCGCTCCACCGCCCCCAGCAGCCCGAGCGCCGAATGCACGGAATGGTCGTCCGGCTCCTTGCACACCAGCGTCCCGCACCCCTCCCGCCGCAGCACCTCCGCAAGGTCCTCCGTCGCGTGCTGCACGTACGTCGAGTACCTCGTGGTCGACAGCAGCACCCGGGGCCGCGCCCTGCGCCAGTGCAGCAGCCGCTCCCGGCGCGCACCCTCATCCACCCCCGCCTCCCACGCGTCCACGCCCGCCCGCAGCCGCTCGCACGCCGCGTTCTGCTCCCGCCCCACCGCCTCCAGCGCCCGCGCTGGCTCACCCCGCGGCCACCGCGCCAGGTGCGCCGGCACGCCCGGCACCGTGATCACAAAGCCCAGCGTGCACGCCAGACGCGCCCCCGCTTCCGCCGCCACCCGCCCCGGACAGTCCGGCCCGCACCACACCTCCACACGCGCCGACGAAAGCACCCCCGCCATCGCCCCCATGCACAGCGCCGTCAACGCCTCCTCAGGGCTGCCCGCCATGAGCACGATCCGCGCCTGCACCTCGCCCGCCGGCCGCGCCGTCACCTGCCACAACGCCTCCACCGCCTGCGGCACATGCATGCCGTCCACGTAGAACGGCCCATCCTTGGGCGCCGCCCTCCGCAGCGTTTCCGCCAGCTGAGGCCCGTCCACAAAAAGCAACGGCTGCCCACCCGCGCCCAGCACCACGCCCGCCCCCGATGCCGTCCGGAACACCCGCACCCCCGCCATCCACGCGCGCCACGCGGGCAGGTGGCCCTCCAGCTCCGACCGCACCGGCCCACGCAGCGCCCGCAGGTTCTCATCCAGCGTCCCTGCCAGCTCCGCCCCGCTCACCTCATCCGCCGGGAATCCACCCAGCGCCCCCGCCAGCGCCTCCCGCGCCGGGTGCGCCCCGTCGCACCCCGCCAACGCCTCCCGCGCCGCCGTCCCCAGACCCAGCCGCGCCAGCGCCAACGCCAGAGCAAACGAAAGCTCGCCCCGCAGCGCCCCCGTCACCGCCGGGTCCCGCAGCTTCCCCCACACCGCCGGCACGAACTGCCACGGATCGCTCCCCAGCGCCTGCTGGCCCACGGGAGAACGACCCGCCCCCGGCCGGACCGCCGCGAGTTGCGCCAGAGACAGCATGACCCCAGCACTTTCGGCCAGAACGCGCACGCCCGCTGAAATAATTGCGCGTCCCCGCCCGTGCACCCCCGGCGCCGAACCGGCCGATACATACCCCATGGCACAGCCCGACGAGGTGAAGACGCCGCGCGCACGCAGCGCAGGCGCCGCAGACCGCAGCCCCGGGGGCGCACGCGCCAAGGTGCTCACCCTCCCGGACCTCGCCCGCCTCCGCCAGGCCGCACGCATCGAGGGACGCACCGTCGTCCAGTGCCACGGCTGCTTCGACATCGTCCACCCGGGCCACATCCGCCACCTCCGGCAGGCCAAGAGCCACGGCGACATCCTCCTCGTCAGCATCACCGGCGACGAAGCCTGGACCAAGCGCGACGGCGCCCCCCTCATCCCCCAGGAGCTCCGCGCCGAAAACCTCGCCGAACTCGACTGCGTCGACTGGGTCTACATCGAGCCCGCACCCACCGCCGCCGGCCTCCTCGCCGCCGTCACCCCGGACGTCTACGTCAAGGGCAAGGAGTACGAACGCAACCAGGACCCGCGCTTCGCCGAAGAACGCCGCATCGTCGAGCGCGCGGGCGGCCGCGTTGTCTTCTCCAGCGGAGACGTCGTCTTCTCCTCCACCGCCCTCATCACCTCGCTCGAACGCACGGTCGACCCCTACCACACCCAGCTCACCCACCTCCTCGCACGCCCAGAGCTCGACCACGGCCTCCTCCTCCGCTCCGTCAACGCCTTCCAGGGCCGGCCCGTCCTCGTCATCGGAGAGACCATCCTCGACACCTACTGGCTCTGCGACCAGCCCGAGGTCGCCACCGAGTCCCCCGTCCTCACCCTGAGGCCCCTCGAAAAACGCCAGTACGACGGCGGCGCCGCCGTCATCGCACGCCACCTCTCCGCCATGGGCGCCAGGCCCACCCTCCTCACCACCCTCCCCGACAACACCGAGGCCCGCCTGCTCTGCCGCCGCCTCGAGGCCGAAGGCGTCCGCATCGCCTCCGTCGCCTCCGACCAGGCCATCCCCGAAAAACAACGCTTCCTGGTCGGCGCCCAGAAGGTGATGAAGCTGAACAACTACAAGCCCTGCACCATGGACGCCGAACGCCGCGATGAGCTCGTCGCCCTCGCCGCCGACCTCGCCCACGGCCAGGACGCCGCCATCGTCGTCGACTTCGGCAACGGCATGCTCTCCCCCGTCGCCATCGAACGCCTCTCCGCCGAACTCCGCCCGCGCGTCGGCACCCTCGCCGGCGACGTCTCCGGCCGCCGCGCTGCCCTCAAGCACTTCCGCAACTTCGACCTCCTCGCCCCCTCCGAGCAGGAAGCCCGCGCCGCCATGCAGTGCTTCGACGAAAGCCTCCCCGTCGTCGCCTGGCGCCTCTTCCAGGAGACCGGCGCCAGGCACGCCATGATCACCCTCGGCCCCGACGGCCTCGTCGCCTGCTCACGCAGGCACCGCGCCGCCGCCGACGAATCCGGCCACGCCTCACGCGTCACCAGCGAGCACGTCCCCTCCCTCGTCACCCACGCCCTGGACCCCCTCGGCTGCGGCGACGCCCTCCTCTCCGCAGCCACCCTCGCTCTCGCCTCCGGCGCACCGCCCGTCGCCGCCGCCTTCCTCGGCACCCTCGCCGCCGCCGCCGAAGCACAACGCCTCGGCAACGTGCCGACGTCCGCCGCCGACCTCCGCAGCGGCCTCGCCCGCCTCCAGAGCGCACGCCTCGTCTGCGCTCCCCAGGGCGCCGCCCTCACCGCCCCCGAGCGCCTCGCCTCGTGATCTCCTACGTCCTCCCAACCCACAACCGCCCCGCCGTCCTCGCCGAAACACTGGCGGCCCTCGCCCGCCTCCCCCGGCACGACGCCGATGTCATCATCGTCGACAACGCCTCACACCCGCCCGCCTCGGCGCCGCCCACGCTCACCAACGGACTCGCCGTCGATGTCCTCCGACTCCCGCACAACCGCGGCACCGCCGCACGCAACGCCGGCGCCCAGCGCGCCGCGGACCGCCGGGGCGGCCCGGCCGGCCACTGGCTCGTCATGCTCGACGACGACAGCGCCCCCACCTCCACCGACTTCCTCCCACTCCTCACCCACGCCCACCCCTCCCTCGCCGTCCTCAGCGCCGCCGTCCTGCTCCCGCCCGCGCCCGACAACACCACCCGCCACGAGGCAGGCGGCCTCCCCGAAGTCTTCATCGGCTGCGGCGCCGCCATCCGCGCCGACGCCTTCCTCACCCTCGGCGGCTACGACCCCTCCTTCGACTACTACGCCGAGGAATACGACCTCTCCGCCCGCTTCCTCCTCGCAGGCTTCCGCGTCGCCTACGACCGCCGCTTCACCGTCCTCCACCGCAAGGTCCAGCACGGCCGGGACATGGACCGCATCCTCGCCAACCTCGTCCGCAACAACGCCTGGGTCATGGCCCGCTACGCCCCGCCCCACCTCCAAAGCGCCCAGGTCCAGGCACAGATCGACCGCTACGCCGACATCGCCGCCAGGGAAGGCGCCACCGCCGGCTACCAAAGAGGCCTCCAGCACCTCCAGGCCACCCTCGCCGCCCAGCCCCGCCGCCCACTCCCAGAACCCGCCTGGCTCCGCTTCACCGGCTACGCGGCCGCCCGCCAACACCTGGCCTCCCTGCCCGGCTCCCCCTCCGTCTGCCTCGTCGAGCCCGGCAAGCACGCCGAGGTTGTCCGCGACGCCGCACGCGACGCGGGCCTCCGCCTCACCGACTCCCCCGCAGACGCCGACGCCCTCCTCATCGCCTCCCTCTCCCCCGGGCCCATGCTGGACGCCGCCGCACGCCTCCGATCCCACGGCAGACGCGTCGAAACCCCCTGGGCCCTGCCCGGCTGAACCCCGCACCACGCAAAAAGACAAGCCGGCGGGAACTCGCGTTCACCGCCGGTGGTCCGTTCACCCCCGTGGGTGCTGACAAGGTGCAGCGCCGGGCCCCCCTGCAGGGAGCCCCGCTCAGGCCTTCGCCAGCTTCTTCGCCTTGAGCTTCGCGCTCATGCGGCTCTTCCGCCGCGCGGCCTGGTTCTTGTGGATCACGCCCTTCTGGGCCGTGCGGTCGATGATCTGGGAGACCTTCTTGAAGTTGTCCGACGCCTGGGCCACCGTGCCGTGCGCGAGCGAGTCGTTGAATTCCTTCATGGCCTCGCGCATCGTGCGGAGGCGCCAGCGGTTGAGGGCGCGCCGGCTGGCGTTCTGGCGGACGGCTTTCTTGGCGGTACGGGAGTGGGCCATTGCGGGCAAGGTCCTTGCGTGCGGTGCTCTTGGATCACCCTCCGGTGCGTGGGCCGACTTGGCCCAGGCTGAAGCAACGGGGGGAGCCTGAATATTTGGGCGCATGCCCGTGGGAATCAAGTGCCCGCACATCCACCCCCGCATCCTCCCCCATGGAGCCCCTTCCACCGCACAAATGCCCGCAGAATCCCGCCACGTCAAGCAGGTGTTCGGTACCGGAACACCACCCACGATCTCCGCCCAGCCCGCCGCCCCCACTTGCTTGCAGCCTCCGGCATGGTTAGGCTTCCCTCCACGACCGGCGGCTTGCCGCCGGGAGGCGGGTGTAGCTCAATTGGATAGAGCACCTGACTACGGATCAGGAGGTTCAAGGTTCGACTCCTTGCACCCGTGCTTGCTGGATGATGTTCGGTTCGGTCGGTACACGCGGGCGTAGTTCAGCGGTAGAACGTCAGCTTCCCAAGCTGAATGTCGCCGGTTCGATCCCGGTCGCCCGCTTTTCCCTGCAGCACTGCCAGCACACAACGGTGTGTGACGAGCGTGACAGTCCAACGAATTCTGGACGCGTCAACACTGGCTCGTCAGCGCAGCGCGCTGCATTGGTTCTTGTCCTGCCCTGCCTCTGTACGCCCCCTCGGGAAGGCGGCACACTAACACTATCGCTGATTCTGTGGTACACGCAGTGATGCTCGTGGGGTGCGTTTAGGCTGACGTACGCGGCCCCGGGACCGCTCGGCGAGATGATCTTTCCGGGTAGCCGCCCCGCCCGCTCATTGGGAGAGGCACGCATGGCATCACCAAGACCGCGGGCGCACCCGAACCACCCAGCGCAGTGAAAAACCCGGCAATCGGCGCCGGGTTCTGGTAACCCACTCCGGCTTCCTTGTTACGCGGCCGCTCGGCGGGCCGTGGAAAAGAACGGGAAGTACCCCACGGAGTGGCCGGTGCTGTTGAACATACGCGCGATGCGACGGCACTCATTCTCCACGCGTGCAAAGTCGTTCTTATTGCTGATGCTGACCTCAACCTCCCACAGGAGGCCCCGGCGGATCCCGCGCACCGCGGAAAGATCGAGCCCCTTGGATTCGAACGCGCGCAGGAAGGTCTGGAGGCCACTGACGAACCCACCGTCGTCGATGACACCGCGGACCTCGCCTTGCATCACGGCGCATGAAAGGCTTGCCGGAGTGCCGCTCGCGCCGACCGCTCCGTCCGACGCAGAAAGCAATCCGGGAATCGCAACGCGAAGATACGACTTCGGCTCGTTGCAGTCGATCCGAACGACACCCGTATCACCTTCAACGGTGGCCAAGTACTCGTTGAGCACCACGCCGGCGGATTCGAGCGCCTTGACAGTGGCCTCAGCACTGCCGACTCGGTTCCGAATGTACATTGTCTTCTTCATCTCTGTCTCCTTTAAGACCTATAACAACATATACTTTTTACCCCAACCTGCACGAGTCATGCAGATTGTACCGCAAGACAACTTCACTGCAATATACTTATCCTAAATCTGCCAAATTTTTTTTCTTGAATCGAAACATGTATTGTCCATACACTTTGTCAAATGCGCAAAAGTACACCTGATTTGGTAGTGCTTGTGGGTCGAATTGTTGATGAGTTGAACGATCCGTGGGGTTCGGACCCGCAGGTTCGAGGAAGTCAGGTGCTCGCGGAATTCAACCGCGGCCTCGACCGCGTGACCGCCGCCGATCTCTTCCCCAAGGCAGGGCGCGGCGCCGGCGCGTGGCAAAACTGGGCGAAGCGGTCACGGCCCACCCGGGAACAGCTCAACCGGCTGGGCGCAAGCATCGCGGAATACTGGGAACTGCGCATCCGCGCCTGGGAAGAAGCGTGGAAAGAGCACCACAAATCGGGCGATGCGACGATGCCGGACCTGCGGGGCCGACCCTGGGCGAGAGGCATGGACCGCCTCGATGCAACGCTGGAGGATCTGTACAACGCCGCTGGCGAGTTCCTGAGTATCGCGGGCGCACGACGCAATAGGCAAACGCGGGAAGTCTTCGGAACTCCGGACGGCGGTACGCGTCGCCCATTGCGCATCGGCGTCTTCGAGTGGCCCCCTATGGCCTGTCCAGCCCACATGCTCGAAGGACATGGAATTGAAACTGACCCGGTCCCCGTGCGGTCGCTTGGTGGTGACGGGGTGGAGCGCCAGGAAGAGTGGAGAGGGCTTTCGCTTGATATCATGATGCAGTGCTGCGGCATGCTGCGGGTGGACTGCCACTTTGTGCGCGTTGATTGGCCTGGCGTGTGGACTTCGCTTGATACCGGCTTTGTCGACTGCATCGCGCCGTTGTACCTGCGGATCCCCTTCATGGTGAAGTCCGTGCGGTTCTCGCGCCCCCTGCCGCACTTCAGGGCGATCCTCAACGGCCTCTGCCACACCTCAACTCACAGAGAACTCCTGCAGAGCCCTGAGACAGAGCGCCGCGGCAGGAATCCTTGGATCGCGAAAAAGATGGTGTTCGCGGTAGGCGTGAGCCCGGTGGGCCAAACGCTTGGAACTCTGCTCGACCGCGCAGTCAAGCCAGAGGACAACGACAAGAACTCCCACCATTCCATTACCGACGGGTGGAAGTCACTGATTGAGCGCCCAAGGCAATTCGCGAACACCTGGTCCCTGACCGACAACCCGGCCCGCGTGTTCCCGACCGAGTCGTTGACCGTGGCCTACGCGACCAAGGTGAGCAAGGATGTCGAGCCGCTAATCCCGCTATCGACGACCGCAGAGGCCCAAAACACTGAGGTCGGCCTGGGCGTCTGCATGGCGGTGGGGACTGGCGAACCTGCGTTGCTCAACCTGCTCAACATGTCCCTGAGCGAAGTAAGCAGGCACAAGTCGGTGCTGGCTCGCCTCTACGCCCCCTACTACCAGACCTTCCTCCGCCCCGCCGGGGCTCTGGACCAGAAGTTCCGGAACGCCTACTCGAACATCCTTACAGGCACCACGGTCGGCGCAGCCGCGCACGCAATTCAGCAGCGGGAGGAGTAACCCAGCGGACCTGTGAGTTCTTCCGTTCCAAGGAGAAGCTGTGAACCTACCTGCAACCGGCTTTCACGAAAGCGTCACCATCGGGGGCGAAACCTTCCCACTCCTCGCCGTTTCGAGGCATGGGAGTTGCACCGCCATGACCGCGGTGCACAGCAAGTCCTTCCCTCATTCTTTGGGCGGGGCCCGGTTTCGAGAAGCGAGCTCCCTTGAAGAGGTCGCGCACCTTGCAAGCGCCATGACCGTGAAGTGCCTGGCCGCTGAGATCCCGGCCGGGGGGCAGAAGTCCGTGCTCGTTGTCCCGGCGGGCGTTCCGTCTATACACGAGCGTGCCGCCCTGCTAGCAAGCCACATCGACTTCGTCCGGTCACGGTACCCCGGCGCCATCTTCGGCCCCGACATGAACAACCCGGAAGCGGTGCTTGACCAAGTGGCCCGGTCTCGACCTGATCTTGTTGTGCACCTCGCCGGGCTCAGCCGCGAGTGCAACGGCCTCTCGATCGACGCCAACGGGTACACCGCACAGGGACTGGTGCAGTCGATCCGTGTCTGGCAGGAGGTCGCTCATCAGCGGTTCGACACCGCGTGCATCCAGGGATTTGGGGCCGTTGGCGCCCACGCCGCGCGGCTCCTTCACGGCATCGGGATGCGGGTGCGGGCCGTTTCGAACCGGCTCGGGTGTGCGGCATCCCGAGCATTCTCCGGGCTCGATATCCCGGCGTTCTTCGCCGCATGGCACGACGGCGGTGACGAAGGGGTCGCTCACCACGCACAGAACAACCCAAACTCAGTTCTGTGGGAGAACCGGCCGGATGCGGTCTTTGATCGCCCCGCGGACGTGGTCGTCTTTGCAGCGGGGACCTCATGCTTCGGCGTTGAGAGCGAGATTCCCGCCCTGCGTTCGGAGAATGCGAATGTCGCTGATGTCGCCGAGCTCCTGAAGAAAACGTCGCTGAAGTTCGTCGCCGAGGGTGCGAACCACCCCCTCTCCACGGCGGCGGAGTCCTTCCTCGAGCTCCGTGGCATCGCTGTACCGCCCGACTTCATCGTCAACTGCGCGGGCGTCATTGGGTGCTGGGTCGAGTGGAAAATGCGGTCTGAGGGGAAGGAGGTAGGAGACGCCGGCCAGAGTGTCGCTCTTGAGCATGTTCGACGTGTCATCGACGTCAACACGCGCCTCTTAGCCGGATCGCACCGAGCAAGCCGCGCTGCTGCGATGGAAATCGCAAACTACAAACGAGAGATGCTAACTGTGCGTTGCCTTAGGTGATGAAGCCCTTTTGACCTGTACCTGCCGGTCGCCCCCCCCTCCCCTCCTCACACACACCACCCCGGCACCCCGTTGCCTTGTCCGTAACGGGCAGGTCTGAAGACCCGAGCGTCAATGACTATCCGCAGGTCATACCCATGAGTGCCCAGCCTTCCCTGGCGCCCGATGGATCCCTGGAGCCCGCACTGAGCGTCGAGACTGGAATAAGACTGTGCCTTTCGGGTGGCGGGTACCGAGCGATGCTGTTCACGCCGGCGCCCTCCTCCGACTCCGGGAGCTGCACGTGCTCTCCGGCCTCAGCCGAGTGTCGAGCCTTTCTAGTGGATCGATCACCGCGGGATCACGATCTGGTGCCGCGGCAGCGCGTTCTCCGACGTGTCGGATGTGTATGTGAGCCACCATTCCTGCAGCATGAAAGAGATGAGCTTTGTGCTCGGAATGGACGACACACTGCACCGGCGCCGCACGGACGACACCGCCCGCCCGCGACGACACCACCCAAGCACCGCCGGGACCCCGGCAACGGCCATCACCACTTCACGCCAACGACGCCCACGCCGTCCCCCTCACGGACCGCAATCCGCACGCAGATCGCTGATCATCGCCGCCAGCGTGTCCTGATCGCTCTGGGAGAGCGTGTTCGCCGGGTCCGCCGCCAGGTCCTCAAGATCGTCCAGCAACACCAGCACATCCGCGTGCGTCGCGGCCGGCGGCGCACCGTTCGACCGATAATTTGAGTCCACTTCCTTGACGCGGTCGCCCGGGTCCGCCCCCAGCCCCTCGCACTTCCCCGTCCACTTCGAATACAGCAGGCACAGCAAATCCAACAGCTTTACAATCCACTCCTGCGACGTCATCGGGTATGCTCCTCTATTCACGTGGACGCCCCGAGCGCCAACGTGACAGACCGACTGCCCTGGGGAGGTGTGAGTGGAATCTGCAGAATTTGCGCATTCCGGCCCCGAAAGCCTCCAGCGGATGAACCGCGACGAGGTCGCCCAGTTCCTCCTCTCACGCAGCGATGACATCCGCGCCCTGCTCGGCCGCCGCGGGGCAAAGCCCGTCCCCGGCTTCGGAACCTCAGACGTTGTCTCCTCCGTCATCCGCCGCGTCGACGCCGCCGTCGAACGGGGCACCTTCGTCCCCCAGAACCCCGGACACGTCTGGGCCTACGCCTCCACCGCCGCACGCCTGCTCTCCATCAGCAAGGCCTCCATGGCCGGCAGGTTCAGGTCCCTGGACGACGGCGACACCGGCTGGCGCGAGGACATGCTCGCCAGCATTGAAAAACTCGACGAGGCCAGCGCAGCCGACATCCTGTTCGCCTGCGCCGCAACCCTCGACGAACGCGAAGAACGCACGTTCTTCCTCCTCCTGATGCGTGGAGCAAGCATCGCCACCGCCTCCGAAGCGCTGGGCTGGAAGCCGGACAACGGCCGCCGGCGCTGGGCGGTCATCAAAACCAAGCTCCGAGAGAGGTTCAGCGCCAGGTATGGACCCCATGCGACTTGAGAGCTTCCTCGCCGACGAGCTGTTCGCCGCCTCCGTCGTGCCCATCGCCTGCCCCTCCGTCTTCGGGCAGGGCGACCGCTACGAACTCATCGAGATGATCGCCCACGGCCAGCGCTCCTGGGTCTACCACGCACGCGACCGCCGCTTCGGCAACACCGCCGACGTCGCCATCAAGCTCTTCCGCCAGGGCACCAAGTCCGACGAAGGCCTCCTGGGACGGCAGGTCCGCCACACCAACATCATCCACGTCCTCGACCGCGGCACCGACCCCGCCAGCGGCCTCGAATACGTCGTCACCGACTACGCCGCCAAGGGCACCCTCGCCGACACCCCCGTCCCCGCCGAGCCCCGCCGCGCCGTCGCCGTCGCGCTCAGCCTCACCCGCGCCGTCAACGCCGCCCACCAGGCCGGCATCGTCCACTGCGACATCAAGCCCCACAACGTCCTGGTCGACCAGCATGGCGTCTACAAGCTCGCAGACTTCGAGCTCGCACACCAGGTCAGCACCTCCATCATCTCGCCCGGCTCCGGCACCCCGGCCTTCATGGCCCCCGAACAGTGGCGCAGCGACTCCTTCAGCGCAGCCCCCGCCGCCGACGTCTACGCGCTGGGCGGGCTCCTCTACTGGCTCCTCTCAGGACGCTACCCCAACGGCAACAGCCGCGCGGAGGCCGAAGCCCTCGCCACCGGAAAAGCCGCCAGAAAGCCACCGGCCGTGCACCCCACCCTCCGCCGGATCGTCGACAAGGCCCTCGCCGTGCAGGTGTCCGACCGCTACACCTCCGCCGACGCCCTCGCCGCCGACCTCGAAGCCTGGCTCAACCACCAGCCCATCGCCTGGCAGCGCCCCTCCCCCTGGCACCGCGCAGGCCTGTACCTGAAACGCCGGCCCTACACCGCCGCGTCCCTCGCCGTCCTCCTCATCTCCCTGCTCGCCGCCGGCACCGCGATCCTGAAAGTGCACAACGCCAGGCTCGAAGCCGATGTCCGCGCCCAGGTGCAGAGCGAAGCCCTCGCCAACGAGAAGTTCACAAAGAAAGAAGCCGCCGTCCGCAAGGAAATCGCCGCCGACAACCCCGAACTGGCCAACCTGTACTACGACCGGAACATGACCACCAAGTCCCTCTTCGCCATGCTGGACCCCGACATCTCGAAGAAAGACGTTGAGAAGGTCGTGGAAGAATGGGAACTGTCGGAAGTCCGTGACCGCGCAGAACAGCTGACCGCGGCCCTGGCAGAAGCCCAGAGGCTGGGCCACGCCGGAGACCTGTACTACCTCCACATGCGCATCTGCCTCGCCAGCGACCAGCTCATGCTGGGCCAGGACGACGACGTCCGCGAACACGTGAACACCGTCCGCGCCCAACTCCTCCCGCTCGTCAAGGCCGACGACCCCCTCCACACCGCCCTGCAGCTGCTCGAGAGGGCGACCACCCTGCGCGCCGGCCATATGGAGGCCGCCGAAGATATCGGGCAGACCGACCGCAATCAGCTCCGCCCCACCGGCTCGTACTTCAACGTCCGCCGCGCCGTGTGGCACCGCATCCACCACCCGCTGAAAGACCGGACCTGAACCAGACCTGAACCACACCCCGCCGCCGCCCGCAGCGCCAAGGCCCCCGTTGAGGCCACCACGATCTGCACAATCTCAAAAATCTGACCCCGGACTCACCGCCCGCGCGCGACACTTGCGGTACCTCCGCGCCCGCCCCCTTGGCGCGCCCGCTGCGCTGTGGTAAGGTCCCCCATGCCCGCCCCCGCAGCGCACCCTCTCCCCGCGCAGCCCGGCCCCCGCACCCGCAACCACACCCCACTCTTCACGCTGAGGCGCGCGCACGCCCCCACGCCATCCGCGTCGTCCACCCCCACCGGCGCAACCACGCAAAACAGCCGTTCTCGGACCACCCCGCAACTCAAAATCCCCTGCTATCACAGCACTTGCAGAAACCTCCCGCAGAAAGCCCGCCAGCGCACCCGGCTCGCCCCCGCGCCGCCGCCCGCGCACTACAGGCACGGCCCGCCGCTGAACACGCTCAGCATGCTGTCGATGTCCGCCGTGTCCGGGTACAGCCCGTCGTTGTTGAAGTCGATGTCGTGGCATACCGGGTCGTTGCTGCACGGCCCGCCACTGAACACGCTCAGCATGTCGTCGATGTCCGTCGTGTCCGGGTACAGCCCGTCGTTGTTGAAGTCAATCGAATCGCACCCGCCCAGCACCGAGAGCCGCACGCCCCCAGCCAGGTACTCCACCTGCCAGAACAGCCCGTCCGCCAGGGCCGGCAGACCCGTCACACCAAACGTCCCGTTCACCGACGCCGACGAGAGGATGTCAAACACTTCACCGGCCGCCGGCGCATACCCGTTGATCAGCGTCACGTGGAGCGTCCCCGACAGAACCGCACCGCCCGACACCTCCAGCGCGTCATGCCCGCCGCCCGTGCCGATCTGCACCTCCAGCGTGCCGCCCGCGATCTGCGTGTACACGCCCAGCACCCGCAGCGTGGCAATGCTGTCAAACCCGAACCCCTGCGGCGACACAACCCCGTCATTCAGCAGCGGACCCCCCACCCGCCCGTTCCCCGCGAGCGTGCCCGACTCCCCCACCACCACCGTCCCCGCGCCCGTGTTGGACCCGCCCGATTCCACAAGATACAGCGTCCCCCGGCTGACCGTCGTCCCGCCCGTGTACGCGTTGGTGGTATTGAGGAACAGCGTGCCCGTGCCGTCCTTGTTGATCCCCATGCCGTTGTTGACCTGCGAAACGTTCTTGAGCGTGCCGCTCCGGAAGGACGCCAGGTCGATCGGCGAAACGCCGCCGATCGCATGCCCGTGCATGTCCAGCGTCGCGCCGTCCAGCACAAAGGTGCTCGTCCCCGCACCGCCGTCCGTGATGTCGCCCTGGATGTCCACGATCCCGCCCGGCAGATGGAGCTCTCCAACCGCACCGTTCAGGCCCAGCGCCACGCCGCCCGAACCGCACTCCAGCCGCGTCAACCCGCCCGTCACCGTGCACACCCCCGACGACCCGGCCCCGTCCCCCAGCACCAGACCCCCGCACACGACACTCCCGCCGTCCGTCACGCCAACCCCGCCCGTCGCATCGGTCCCGACCACAACGGCCCCGGCGCTGGTCAGCGTCGACCCCGCGCCACCGACACTCACCGTGCCGGTGGCCGCCCCGAGCTCGCCCACCCGCACCTGCGTCGCCGAGATCTCAGCACCGTCGAGCACGGCAAGCGTGCCGGTCACCGCCCCGAACCCCACCACCAGCTTGTCGCCGCACGTCATGAGCGAACCGGCGCCGGTCACCGTCGCCGACGCGTCCCCTTGCTGGGCGATGTACACCTGCGGGCACGACAGCGTCGCGCCGCCATCCAGGGTCAGCTGCCCGGCGCCGCCAGACCACCCGATCCACATCTCTGTGCTGTTCACCCAGCTCGTCCCCGGCCCCGACACCGTCAGCCGCGCAGCCTGGCCCGCATCACCGAACATCCGCGTCCCCGTCCCCGTCACCGCCGCCCCGCCCGTCACGCGCAGCGACCGCACCCCGCTCACCCCGCCGAAGTACAGCAGCCCGTTGTACGTGAAGGACGAACCCGGCCCGTCCAGGGTCAACTCCAGGCCGTGCCCCGCGAACGGCACGAACCCGGAAGCCCCCGGAGTCGTGATGTGCCCGTGCACCGTCGCATCCTGCAGAAGCTCCAGGCCCCCGCCGGGGTTGTTTAGCGTGATGTCCCGCGAAAGCACGGGCGTGTTGAGCTGCAGCCGGCCCGACCCGTTCACCGCCACCGGCGTTGTGCCCGTCCCAAGCGCCCCCTCGTGCCGGACCTCCAGCACCCCCTGCACCGCCCACCCGCCCGCGAAACTGTTCGCGCTGTCAAGCCGCACCTTCCCCTCCCCCACCGTCGTCGTCAGCCCCGCGCCCAGACGCAGCACATCCCCGCTCAGGATGAGCGTGTCCGAACCGGCGAGCCCGCCGCTGAGCGTCATGCTCCCGCCCACGTTCGCCACGCCGGCAAACGTGTGCGTCCCGGCCCCCCCGCGGACCGTCGTCCCCGCGCCCGCCGCCACCGTCCCGCCGAACAGCCCGCTCCCGTTGTTGATCTCCAGCACCGCCCCGTTCGTCAGGCTCGCCGACCCCGGCGTCCCCAGCGCCGTCGCCCCATTCAGCCGCAGCAGCACCCCGCTCACAAACGTCGGCCCCGTCCGCGCACTCGACGTGTTGAGCTCCACCGTCCCCTGCCCCGTGAACGTGAGCCCGAACGCATTGGCCCCCAGCGCAGTGTTGAGGTCCAGGAACGCGTTGTTCAGCAGCTCCACCGTCCCGCCGCTCGACCCCGGCGTGATGGTCCGCCCCGTGACGAGGAACGTCGGGCTGGTCACCCCGTCCAGCTGCAGCCTCCCCGCGTTGATGTCGATGTCGTTGGCCGTATTCCCCAGCGCCACGTTCGACCGCACGTACAGGGTGCTGTTGATCCCGGTGATGCTGATGGGCCCCGAGAACGAGTTCGACGACACGGGCAGCAGCCGCAGCGTCCCGAAGCCCGTCTTGCTCAGGCCGGCCGACCCGTTGATCACGGTGTTGATCGTCGCCGTCCGGCCGCCCGCCACGTTGATGGTCCCCGCCCCCACGAACATCTGCCCACCCTGCAGCGTGTAGTCATGATTGAACGTCAGCGTGGAAGCAAACTCCGTGGTCGTCATCAGCACCGTCGCCTGGTTGAGCGGGATCGGGCTGGGGAAGACCACCGCGTCATTGATGGTCGGCTCGGTGTTGTCCGCCCAGTTGCTCGCCGTGGACCACTGCGCACTCCCCGCGCTGTTGTCCCATGTGTCCGCACGCACAGCGCCCGTGGACACGGCAGTACCGCAGAGAGTGGCCAGCAGGGTGGTGGCGCGAATACGCATGGCATGGACTCCAGTGCTGAGTTCGAATCGGGCAAGAACACCTCCGCGCCGGCGCAGCGACACGCCGGCCCGCGGCGGGAACCGATGGAGACGACACCGCACGGGCTGTGCGAGAGGGCCCGCCGACGAGCGCTGCCGATCACACGCCCCTTCTTCTCTTACGCAAAGCGGAAGCAGCCCGGGCCGAGCGCCCTGCACCTGCCGGAATCCGCGCAGAACCACCGCCGTCATCCCGGCCCGCGCGGGGTGATGCCGAAGGTCTGCTGGCGGATCGCCTCGTACTCCCGCACCTTCTCCGGCCGGTTCCAGGCGGTGTACAACTGGATATACCCGACCACAATGTCGTCCGGCAGGCCCTCGTACGTGCCCAGGTGCATATCCCGCAGCTGCGCGCAGTGGTCCAGCCGGCCCTCGGCGTCCTCAAAGCGCCCCATCCGCGTCAGGTGCCGCCCGTACGCAAGGTCGACACACGCCCGCGCAAACGGCCCCCCGGACGCATCGGCGCCGGCCTGCAGCGCCCGGAACAACCCCTCCGCCTCCTCGAACCGCCCCGCCATGGAAACAAAGCCGGCCAGGAACAGCTCGGACCGGAAGCTGCTGACATGACCACCCAACCTGGCAAACCACGCGATCGACTCCCGGGCCAAGGCCTCCCCTTCGGCAGCCCGACCCGCCCTGTCGAGGTAATACAGAACATCCGTCACGTCCGACAGCTGGGTCACAAGGTCATTGGGCGAGGTCTCACGCAGGCAGTGGAAGGCCCGCAGCTGGAGATCCGCCGGCTCCTGCTCCTCGCCAAGGCGCACGAGCGCGCTCGCCAGCCCGCTCATCGCCGTCACTCGGACGTGGTGGCAGGCCCCCAGGCTGCGATCCGCCCCGTCGAGGACGGCCCTGCTGGCCTCGGCCGCACCCGCAAACTCACCCTGCCTGTACAGGGCGTGGGCAAGGTGGTTCTGCGACTGGAGCGCCAGCACGGACTTGGGGCCCGCCGTCCGGGACGCCCGCTCGACGCATTCCCGCGCGAGCGGAACAACGCCCGCCCAGAACTCCGCCTCGCGCGCGCGCGGCTCGAGCATCGGGCGCGCGTAGTACGCGCGGAACAGCGCATGCAGGAGCCTGATCTGCAGGCGATCATCCTGCGCAGTGCGCGGATCCGCGCGCAGCGCCAGCAGGACTTCCACCGCCTTGTCGGGCCGCCCGCGCATCGTGTGCACGTCCGCCATGCACCGCTGCGCTTCGAGCACGAGCTCGTGCCCCGGGCCAAACGCCCGCTCCAGCCGCGGCAACAGGGCCACGAGCGCCTGCTCTTCCCTCCGGGCCTGGCCGGCGTTCACACCCGCGGCGATAGCCGACACCCCGGCCCTGAGCGCGCGCGGATCGTCCGCGCCTCCCTGCGCTTCATACACCACCTGCGCGCGGCGGAACTCCGCCTCCGCCCTCTCCCACAGCGTCAGCCGGTTGTACGACCCGCCGAGCATGTCGCGCACCTGGGCCTCCAGCAGCGGGTGATCGGCAAACCGTGTGGAGGCCGACGCGGAGGCCTCGGCAAGCACGTCCATCAGACGCACGTCCGCTCCCTGATTCTGCGGTTCAACGCTCGTGAGCACGTGCCCCATGAAGTCGTTGATCGCGCGGGACTGCTCGGCCTCACGGGCCGCGATCGCCTGCTGCCCCTCTGCGCGATGCTGCTCCCGCCGCGCACGCAGCATGCCCGCCGCCGTCCCGACGGTCCCCGCGGCGAGCGCGCTCAGGACGACCGCTCCGGCGATGACCACCAGGCGGTTCCTCCGCACGAACTTGCCGACCCGGTAACCCACCGAGGGCGGCACGGCGGTCACCGGCTCACCGGCCAGGTGCCTCTGCACGTCGGCCGAAAGGGCGTGGGGAGTGTCGTAGCGGCGTGCCCGATCCTTCTCCAGCGCCTTCATCACGATCCAGTCGAGGTCCCCGGCCACGAGCGCGTTCAGCCGCGCGGCCTCGGCCCGCCGATCCGCGGCAACGGCCGCCGGCGTGTCACGCCGGGACAGGCGTGTCGAAGGCTTGGGGGGCTCCACCTCGCGGATGATGCGGAGGACTTCCCCGTACGCCGCGGACCGCAGCTCACGCCCGTCGAAGGGGGTCGCACCGGTGAGGAGTTCGTAGAGCAGGACCCCGAGGCTGTAGACATCCGAACGCGTGTCGATATCGACGGCCCCGCCGGCCTGCTCCGGCGACATGTACTCGGGAGTGCCGATGAACTGACGGAACTCGGTGAAGACCGTCCGCTCGGTGAGACGCTGGTCCGTCGCCTTGGCGATGCCAAAGTCGATCACCTTGGCGTGCGGACGCCCGTCCTGCTGGGTGACAAGGATGTTGCTGGGCTTGATGTCACGGTGGATGACACCCTTGGCATGCGCGTGCTGCACCGCGTTGCACACCTGCATGAACAGTTCCAGCCGCTCCCGAATCGAGAGCCGCTCGCGGTCGGCGTACGCCGTGATGGGGTCGCCCGGCACGAGTTCCATCACGAAGTACGGCCGCCCCGAAGGGGCCGCCCCGGCGTCCAGCACCCTGGCGATATGCGGGTGGTCCATCATCGCCAGCGCCTGGCGCTCGGCCTCGAACCGCCCGATGACGGCCCGGGTGTCCATGCCCTGCTTGACTATCTTGATCGCGACACGGCGGCGCACGGGCGCTTCCTGCTCGGCCATGTACACGGTCCCGAAGCCCCCGTGCCCCACCTCCTGCAGCAGCTTGTACGGCCCGATCCGTGCCCCGGGCGCCTCCTGCTCCGGGCCGACCGGGCCGCCCACCGTGGGAGCGGAGAGGAAGTCCGGCTCACGTTCCGCCGCGGCCAGGAGCGACTCGACCTCCCGGCGCAGCCCCAGATCACTCCCGCAGGCCTGGCTCAGGAACCTGTCGCGCCCAGCCGTGGGCAGCGATTGGGCCTCGGCGAAGATGTCCCGGACTCTGCGCCGATCTTCCATGCGTCAACCTGTGACTTCTTTCAACAGC
Source organism: Phycisphaerales bacterium (assembly GCA_046350475.1). Lineage (GTDB taxonomy): Bacteria > Planctomycetota > Phycisphaerae > Phycisphaerales > UBA1924 > BJHL01. The sequence continues at coordinate 2,634,222 of JAXMAJ010000001.1, forward strand.
CATGCACGCGCGTACGACCAGTGCCGGTCCACCTGGCGGGGCGACAGGCCCAGGGCCTCCGCGGTGTCATCCACGCTGAGCCCGGCGAAGAAGCGCATGCGGACCACCGCGGCAACCTCCGGCTCCGCCTTCTCCAAGCGTTGAAGGGCTTCATCGAGCGCCAGAATCTGCACGGGATCGCTCTCTTCCGCCAGGTCCACCACCGACAGAGGGGTCCGAGGCGCCCGCCCGCCCCGCTTGACGGCCCCCTTGGCACGGGCGTGATCGATGAGGATGCGCCGCATCGCTTCTGCGGCAGCGGCAAAGAAGTGCGCTCGGTTCTGGAACGGTGTCCGCCGGTCCTGGCTGACGCGCAGGTACGCCTCGTTGACGAGCGCAGTCGCCTGCAGTGTGTGACCGGCCCCCTCTTCCGCCATGCGTTGCTGCGCGATGGAACGGAGCTGCGCATAGACCGCATCCACCAGGCCTGGGGCGCCGCCGTCGTGCGCACACGTGCCTGGGGGGGGCTTCTCATCCATCGGCGCAGGGTAGCGACGCAGGTCCACGCGGGCGGGGCGTCACCGCTTGGCAAAGAGGGACATGATCACCGGAACCAGCGTCGCCGCGGTCTTGAGGATGCCGCTCCCTGCGCGGTGGCCCCGCTCGCCCGCCCCGTCCCTGGGCTTGGACGGGAGCGCGATCATGAGTACGCCGGCCAGGGCGGCGAACCCGGCGATCCATGGAGTCGCCCGCCTGGTCTTGCCCCGGATACCGGCGAGCGTCATGTGCACCTTCGTCGCGATCGCACGGTCCGTGGATGCGCTCCACTGGAGCAGGTTCCGCTTGGCGTCGGCCGTGGAGATCCCCGGGGCGGGTCTGTCGGCGGGTGTCATTGGTGGTACCTCTCGGCGACTTTGAGGGCGCCAAAGCCGAGGCACAACGCGATGACGCCGGTGGTGACGCTCGCCCAGGCCGGCCCGACCTTCTGTTCCAGCAGCATCCAGAGTCCCGCCAGCACCAGGCTGCAGCCGCCCAGGAAGAGGCCGGACGACAGCATGGAGAAGGAAAGCCCCGCGCCCAGGCGCCCGATGACTCGCCTGAGGTCGCGCCCCTCGGCCTCGACCAGGTCCGCAACTCGCACCACGAGTTCAGCGATGTGTGAGAGCATGGAAGGGCCACCGAAGGCGTTGAAAGGGGGGGAAGAGAATGCTGCATCAGCGTCGCGCGATCACGACGCCGAGCACCACGCCGATGCCGAACGCGAGTCCGACGGAGGCGAAGGGGTGCTCTTCGATCTGCTCCTGCACCTGGTCCTTGACCTGCTGGCCCTTGGCCTGCGCGGTCTTCGCCGCGTCCGCCATCCGGAGGCGGGCCCGCTCCATGCGTGACATGGCACTCTCGCCCGCGTGCTGGCCGAGGGCGATCAGGTCTTCGCGGAGCGCCGCGATGTCGGCCTTCAGGACCTCCAGATCGCTGGGCTGCGCGCCGTCGGTGGGGAATGGGATTGCTTGCTCGGGCATAAGGGCTCCTGTGGAAGTTGACAGCGGATTCACTCAGTGGGCCGCTGCACGTTGTTCGTTCCGGTTGTCATTCCCAGTGACCTGGCATGGTCTGACAGTGATCGTCTTCGCACGCTCCTCGTGCGTGGCCCGGCGTCGGTCCTTGATTCTCAGGATGGTGGCCCAGAACACTGGGTTGAACACGATGGCGAGGGCGAACCACCCGAGCACCGCCAGCCCAGCAGCCCAGCCGAGCCACGCGGCCGCGCCCACGGCGACGCTGCTCAATATCAGCACCAGCGCGACAAGTTCAAGGCGGAGCAAGCCGGGGCCGGACCTCGCGTCGCCGGGCGTTCCTTCCACGCCGATTCGGCTGATGTCCTCGGCGGCAATCGAGCGTGACGCCGGCATAATCAGGGGCATGTCGCCGTCTTTCGGCGCCGGTTCTGACGCAGCGGGGCCCAGAGCACGCCCCGGCACAGGCCCAGCGTCACCCCCGCGGGCAAACGAACTCGTCAGCGGCGCGTCCGCGTCCACCTGGTCTGCTTCCAGCCGCCGGAACCGCACCGGACCGCCCGGGTCCATCGAATATCGACCGGTCCTCATGTTGTTTGCCATGGCATTCCTCCTGGCGTCGCACGCACTGCCCCACTTGCATATTGCCCCGCACCATGAGGGGACCGTGATGCCGGCCTGAGATTCACCTCAGAGTGCCTCAGGCACCCTTCGTGAACAGGCATTCAGGCGCGATTTACAGCCTCTCGCAGGGCCCTGGCACACTCTCCTTCCGTCCCCGAGCACAAGGAGTGCGCCATGCCCAAAGCCTGGACCGCCAAGGACGAACGCCAGTACGAGCACATCAAGGAGTCTGAGGGCAAGCGCGGCAGAACCAGCAAGAGGGCGAAGCAGATTGCGGCCGCCACCGTGAACAAGCAGCGTCGTCGGGACGGCAAGACGAAGTAGCGGAGGGCGATCTGACTTGCACCGCGAGCACGGCACAACTTCGCCATGGATGGCGGCGCTTCCGGCGGCCGCGGGGGCCCTGGATGGGGATGGCGCCGCGGACGTTATCGTTGTCGGCGCCGGCATCGCCGGGATGAGCATCGCGTACGAGCTTGCCACCTTGGGTCAGCGGGTGATGGTGCTGGAGGCCGCGACGGTGGGCGGTGGCGAAACGGGGCGCACCACAGCACACCTCACGACGGCGCTGGATGGTCGGTACTACAAGCTCGAGCGGCTGGTCGGGCAGGAGGGCGCGGCACTTTGTGCCGCGAGTCACGCGTGCGCCATCTCCCGGATCGAGTCGATCTGTGGCTGCGAATCGATCGCGTGCGACTTCCAGCGCGTGGACGGGTTCCTGGTGGTCCCCCCGGAGGACGGGGTACGGGCGATGGAACTGCTGGAGACGGAGCGCCTTGCGGCGCAGCGTGTCGGAGTGGCTTCGGAGCTCGTGCGCCGGGCACCCTTCGCGTCGTTTGATTCGGGACCGTGCCTGAGATTTCCGGGCCAGGCGCAGTTCCATGTTGGCAAGTACCTGAGCGGCCTGGTCTCCGCCATTCTGGAGCGGGGCGGGCGGATCCACACGGGCACGCGGGTGGTGCACGTACACGACGGGGAGGCACCCTCGGTTACGACTGATCGCGGATACGCCGTGTCGGCGCGGGCGGTGGTTGTGGCTACCAATTCACCGGTCAACGACCGTGTCGTCATGCATACGAAGCAGACCCCGTACCGCTCGTATGTGATCGGCGTCCGCGCGTTGCGCGGGATTCTGCCGCCCGCGCTCATCTGGGACGGGTTCTGGGACGACCATTCCAAGCCCTATCACTACGTGCGGTTGCGGATGGACCCGACGCAGGAGGAGGAGCTTCTCGTGGTCGGAGGGGAGGATCACGTGACCGGGCGGGATGACGACGCGGACGGGCGGTACGCGGCTCTGGAAGCGTGGACCAGGGAGAGGTTCCCGAATGCCCTGGACGTGGCGTACCGATGGTCGGGTCAGATCATGGAGCCGCACGACGAGGTTGCGTTCATCGGGCGCAACCCAGGCAGCAAGCACGTCTATGTCGTGACCGGAGACTCTGGAAACGGGATGACGCATGGCGCAATCGCGGGCATGCTCATCCCTTGCCTCCTCCGGGGCGAGGATCATCCGTGGAAGCATGTGTACTCGCCCTCGCGTCTTCCTCAGCATGCCGTCGGGCATGCGGTTGTTGAGAATGCCCATGTGGTTGCGCAGTATCGGGACTGGGTCGCACCGCGTGATCACACACCGCTTGAGCGGCTCGCTCCGGGCGCAGGCACCGTGGTGCGCGACCGGCTTGGGCGTCTGCGAGCTGTGTACAAAGATCTGAACAGCGTGCTGCACTGGACATCCGCGGTGTGCCCCCATCTTCAGGGCATTGTGCGATGGAACGCGGGAGAGTGCTCCTGGGATTGCCCGTGCCACGGATCACGGTTTGATTGCCGCGGCAACGTTCTGCACGGACCAGCGAATGAGCCTCTGGCGCCGGTGCAGGAGGACGGCCCGCACGGGATGGCGGCACCTTCTGACGGCGCCGCCGTCACGGGGGGCTGACAGCGCCGAGGAGTCTTTGGTCCGATTCAGCGTCGATTCATCTGGCGCAAATGCGCGCCGGGTAGAGTGCGCTGCCTTGATCATCCGGGAGCGCGGGAACCGCGCGGTGCTGTCGTCTGGAGTTGCTCATGCCGTCAGAACTTGCTGTCGTCCCGCCGGTGGTTTCCGTCCCTGCGCCCAATGGTGCGAGCCCCGAGATGATCGGGCTGCTGAACGCCCTGACGGCGATGCGCGAGGGTGACACGTCGGTGCGTCTGCCGGCGGAATGGACCGGAGTGCCGGGGCGTGTGGCTGATGTCTTCAATGAGATCGCGGACCTCAATGCGCGCCTGGCGGGCGAGCTGGCGCGGCTGCGGCAGTCGGTGGGCATGGAGGGGCGTCTCAGCCAGCGCGGGTCGCTGGTGGGTGCGCGCGGCTCGTGGCGCGAGTCGATCGATGCGGTGAACGACCTGATAGAGAACCTGGTGTACCCGATCAGCGAGACGGCCCGCGTGATCGGCGCGGTGGGCCAGGGCGACCTCTCGCAGACGATGGCGCTGGAGATCGAGGACAGGCCGCTCAAGGGGGAGTTCCTGCGGAACGCCAAGACGATCAACCGGATGGTGCAGCAGCTGGGCGCTTTCGCGGCCGAGGTGACCCGCGTGGCGCGAGAGGTGGGTACCGAGGGCAAGCTGGGCGGGCAGGCGAAGGTGAAGGGCGTCGCAGGTACCTGGAAGGACCTGACGGACTCGGTGAACTCGATGGCTGGCAACCTGACGGGCCAGGTGCGCAACATCGCGGCGGTGACCACGGCCGTGGCCAACGGCGACCTGTCCCGCAAGATCACGGTGGACGTGACCGGAGAATTCCTGGAGCTCAAGAACACCATCAACACCATGGTGGACCAACTGCGGTCGTTCGCGTCGGAGGTGACTCGCGTGGCCCGCGAGGTGGGCACGGAGGGCAAGCTGGGCGGGCAGGCGGAGGTAAAGGGGGTCGCCGGCACGTGGAAGGACCTCACCGACTCGGTCAACCTGATGGCGGGCAACCTGACCAGCCAGGTGCGCAACATCGCGGCGGTGACCACGGCCGTGGCCACCGGCGATCTGTCGCGCAAGATCACGGTGGACGTGAAGGGCGAGATCCTGGAACTCAAGAACACGATCAACACCATGGTGGATCAGCTGAGCTCGTTCGCGTCGGAGGTGACGCGCGTGGCCCGCGAGGTGGGCACGGAGGGCAAGCTGGGCGGGCAGGCGGACGTGCGGGGCGTGGCGGGCACGTGGAAGGACCTCACCGACTCGGTGAACATGATGGCGGGCAACCTGACCAGCCAAGTGCGGAACATCGCCGGCGTGACGACCGCTGTCGCGACGGGCGATCTTTCCCGCAAGATCACCGTGGACGTCAAGGGCGAGATCCTGGAGCTCAAGAACACCATCAACACGATGGTGGACCAGCTGAGCTCCTTCGCGTCGGAGGTGACGCGCGTTGCGCGTGAGGTGGGTACCGAGGGCAAGCTGGGCGGACAGGCGGACGTGCGGGGTGTGGCGGGTACGTGGAAGGACCTGACCGACTCGGTCAATTCCATGGCCGGCAACCTGACGGGCCAGGTGCGCAACATCGCGGACGTGACCAAGGCGGTGGCCGCGGGCGACCTCTCGCGCACCATTACCGTGGACGTGAAGGGCGAGATCCTGGAGCTCAAGAACACCGTGAACACCATGGTGGACCAGCTCAGCTCCTTTGCCTCTGAGGTGACGCGCGTGGCGCGCGAGGTGGGCACCGAGGGCAAGCTGGGCGGGCAGGCGCAGGTGAAGGGTGTGGCCGGCACGTGGAAGGACCTTACCGACTCGGTGAACTCGATGGCGGGCAACCTGACGGACCAGGTGCGCAACATCGCGGACGTGACCAAGGCGGTCGCGACGGGCGACCTCTCCAAGAAGATCACGGTGGACGTGAAGGGCGAGATCCTGGAGCTGAAGGACACGATCAACTCGATGATCGAGACTCTGGCGACCTTCGCCGACCAGGTGACGACGGTGGCCCGCGAGGTGGGCGTGGAGGGCAAGCTGGGCGGGCAGGCCAAGGTGCCCGGGGCGGCGGGCACGTGGAAGGCGCTGACGGAGAACGTGAACCAGCTGGCGGCAAACCTGACGACGCAGGTGCGTGCCATCGCGGACGTGGCGGTGGCGGTGACGAAGGGTGACCTGACGCGTTCGATCACGGTGGAGACGCAGGGCGAGGTGGCGGCCCTCAAGGACACGATCAACGAGATGATCCGCAACCTGCGTGACTCGATGCAGAAGAACACCGAGCAGGACTGGCTCAAGACCAACCTGGCGAAGTTCAGCCGGATGCTGCAGGGCCAGCGTGAGATGACGACGGTGGGCAGGCTGATCCTGTCGGAGCTGGCGCCGGTGGTGTCGCTGCAGCACGCGGAGTTCTACGTGCTGGGGGCCAACGACGTGGACAAGCTGACGCTGCTGGCCAGCTACGCGAGCGGCGGGCAGGGCACGCTGGGCCGGCAGCTGGACCTGGGCGAGGGCCTCGTGGGCCAGTGCGCGCTGGAGCGGCAGAAGATCGTCATGGAGAATGTCCCGTCGGAGTACATCCGGATTTCATCCGCCCTCGGGGAGACGGCGGCCCGGAACATCCTGGTGCTCCCGATCGTGTTCGAGGGCAAGGTGAAGGGCGTGCTGGAGCTGGCGTCGATCGAGCGGTTCACCTCGATGCACCACGGGTTCCTCGACCAGCTGACCGAGTCGATCGGCATCGTGCTCAACACCATGCAGGCCAACATGCGGACGGAGGACCTGCTCACGCAGTCCCAGTCGCTGGCGCAGGAGCTGCAGCGCCGGCAGGAAGAGTTGCAGAACACCAACCAGGAACTGCAGGAGAAGGCGCGGCTGCTGGCGTACCAGAATCAGGAGGTGGAGCGCAAGAACCAGGAGGTGGAGCAGGCGCGGCACTCCCTGGAGGAGAAGGCCAAGCAGCTGGCGCTCACGTCCAAGTACAAGTCCGAGTTCCTCGCGAACATGTCGCACGAGCTGCGGACCCCGCTCAACTCGCTCCTCATCCTCTCCGACCAGCTCTCCAAGAACCCGGACGGCAACCTCACCGGGCGTCAGACGGAGTTCGCCAAGACGATCCACTCCTCGGGCAACGACCTGCTCATGCTCATCAACGACATCCTGGACCTGTCCAAGATCGAGTCGGGCACGGTGGTGGTGGACGCCGGCGAGGTCAGGCTGGAGGACCTGCGGAACTACGTGGAACGGACGTTCCGCCACGTGGCGGAGAACAAGAACGTGGACTTCACCCTTTCCCTGGATGCCCGGCTCCCGCGCAGCATGTTCACCGATGCGAAGCGCCTGCAGCAGGTGCTCAAGAACCTGCTCTCCAACGCGTTCAAGTTCACGCCGCACGGGAGCGTGTCGCTCTCGGTCTGCCCCGTGTCCGGCGGCTGGAGCACGGAGAACGACGAGCTTGGGCGGGCGCCCTCCGTCATCGCCTTCAGCGTGACCGACACCGGGATCGGCATCCCCCTGGACAAGCAGCAGATCATCTTCGAGGCCTTCCAGCAGGCCGACGGGTCCACCAGCCGCAAGTACGGCGGCACGGGGCTGGGGCTGGCCATTTCGCGCGAGCTGTCGAGGTTGCTGGGCGGGGAGATACGCCTCTCCAGCGCGCCCGGGCGGGGGAGCACGTTCACCCTCTACCTGCCGCTCTCGTACACGGTGCCGCGGACCACGCGCAAGCCGGCGATGGCGCCGGCGGAAGGTCAGCCGGGGGCGGTCGAGCGTGCGCCCACGCCCCCGCCTGCCATCGAGGATGTGACCGCGATGGAGGGCCCGTCCCACACCATCAACGAGGTCGGCGACGACCGCAACAACCTCCAGCCTGGTGACCGCGCTGTGCTGATCGTGGAGAACGACCTGGCGTTCGCCCGCTTCCTGCTCGACGCCGTGCGTGAGCAGGGGCTCAAGGGCCTGGTGACATCCCTGGGGGCGGCGGCCCTCGCCCTGGCGAGGGACCACAAGCCCAGCGCGATCACGCTCGACATCTTCCTCCCGGACATCGAGGGGTGGCGGGTGCTGGACCGGCTCAAGAACGACCTTGCGACACGGGATATCCCGGTGTGCATCATCTCGACCGACGAGGCCCGTCAGCGGTCGCTCCAGAGCGGCGCCATGGCGTTTGTCGCCAAGCCGGTGCAGACGAAGGCCGTGCTTGACGATGCGATCAGGCACCTGGGTGAGTACGTCGAGCGGCGCGAACGCCGGGTGCTCCTCATCGAGCCGGACGCGGACCGGCGGGAGTCGGTGTCCACCGTGCTGGCACGCTGCCAGGTCGAGATCAAGGTTGTGCCGGACAGGGACGCTGCGCATCAGGCGATGACCAGCGGGCGCTTCGACTGCGTGCTCGCTGGCCCGGAGGTCCCCGGCCTGGATGCCGATTCGGTCGCGGGGCGGAGTGACGGGGCCCTGACCATGGGGCACGTGCCTGTGATCCTGTACGGGGAGGAGGACGAGGCGGACGAGGCCGGGTGGAAGGGTGTGTCTGCGGTGACGACGGTGCGGCGGGTGCGTTCTTCAGACCGGCTGCTGGATCAGGCGGCGATGGTGCTCCACCGGCCTGTCACGGGCTTTGAAGAGCGGGAACGTCAGACGCTGGAGCTCCTGCACAAGACGGACAAGGTGCTGGCGGGGCGGAAAGTGCTGATTGTGGACGATGACATGCGGAACATCTTCGCGCTCGCGACGGTCCTGGAGGAGCACGAAATGGTCATTGCTTCGGCCGACAACGGGCGGGCTGCCATCCGTACTCTTCAGGATTCTCCGGACATTGACATCGTGCTCATGGACATCATGATGCCCGAGATGGACGGGATCGACACGATGCGGGAGATCCGCAAGCACGCCCGGTTCAAGGCGCTGCCGATCGTGGCGGTGACGGCGAAGGCGATGAAGGGTGACCGCGAGAAGTGCATCGAGGCGGGTGCGTGGGATTACCTCGCCAAGCCCGTGGACATAGAGGAGTTGCTGGGTGTGCTCCGCGCATGGCTTTACAGGTAGTCGGGGCGTCACGGACTTCCATGCATTCTGACACCATCAAGATCCTCATCGTCGACGACCTGCAGGACAAGCTGCTGGTCTACCGGTCGATCCTGGAGGAGCCCGGGCTGGAGGTCGTGGAGGCGCACTCCGGCAAGGACGCGCTGCAGGCGCTTCTGCGGGACGAGTACGCGGTTGCGCTGCTGGACGTGAACATGCCGGACATGGACGGCTTTGAGACCGCCGCGCTGATCCGGGCGCGGAAGCGGTGCGCGCACATGCCCATCATTTTCGTCACTGCGCATTCGGACGAGATGCACGTGCGCCGGGGGTACCAGTATGGCGCGGTGGACTACATCCTGACGCCGGTGGTGCCGGAGGTGCTGCGGACCAAGGTCAGCGTGTTCGTGCAGCTGTTCCGCATGGGCCGGCAGGCCAGCGAGCAGGCCGCCCGCGAGCTGGCCCGGGCTGAGGGGGAGCGTGCCCGTCTGGCGGCGGTGCTGGAGAATTCGTCGGACCTGGTGGGGCGGGTCGGCCTCAACGGCGGCGTGACACTCAACGGTGCGGGCCTGGGGATGCTGGGCTATGAGGGGAGGCGCGCACCGCGCGCGGATCAGTCTCCCCCGCCGTGGGTGGACGGCGGCGTCTGGAAGGCGGCGTTGCTGCACGCCACCAGCGACGGCCTGTGGTTCGGCGAGACGGCGCTGCACCGGGCGGATGGGAACGACGTGCCGGTGTCCCTCATCGTGCTGGCGCACCGGTCGCCGGGTGGGGGGCTTGAATCCTTCTCCGTAGTTGCCCGGGACATTTCAGCGCGCCGACGGGCCGAGCAGTCGCTGGCCGAATCGGAACGCCGGTACCGTGACCTGGTGGAGAGCCTGCCGGCGGCGGTGTTCACCTGCGACGCTGAGGGCCATGTTGAGCTGTACAACCAGGCGGCAACGGACCTCTGGGGGCGTGAGCCTGTGGTCGGGCGGGACCGGTGGAGCGGGGCGTGGAGGCAGGAGAGGCTGGACGGCACGGAGCTGACGCCCGCGGACTGTCCGGTGGCACGGATCCTGCGCGGCGAAGAGGCGGTTGTGCCGGAAGAATTCACCATCGTCCGGAGCGACGGCACCCGCCGGCAGGTCATCCCGCACCCGCGGGCGCTCCGCGACGCGGCCGGGCACGTCATCGGCGTGGTCAACATGCTGATGGACATCACCGACCTGCGCTCCGCCGAGCAGTCGCGCTCGCTCCTGGCGCAGATCGTGAACTCCACCGACGACGCGGTCATCAGCAAGAGCCTCGACGGCCTGGTGACGTGGTGCAACCGGGGGGCGGAGAAGCTGTTCGGGTACCCGGCCGCGGAGCTGGTGGGCCGGCCGGGGCGCATGCTCATTCCCCAGGAGTTCTGGGCGGACGAGGCGGCGATGCTCGCGCAGATCCGGGCGGGCGAGCATGTCGAGCACTACGACACGCTCCGCAGGCGGAAGGACGGATCGCTTGTGGACGTATCGATTTCGCTGTCGCCGGTGCGTGACTCCTCGGGGCGCATCGTCGGTGCGTCGAAGATCGCGCGGGACATCACCGAGCGGCGCAGGGCGGAGCAGGAGCTGAAGCGGCATCGGGAACACCTTGAGCAGCTGGTGCAGGAGCGGACGTCGGAGCTTCGCGAGTCTCACGACCGGCTCCGGCAGGCGGACAGGCTTGCCTCCATCGGCACGCTGGCCGCGGGGCTTGGGCACGACATGGGCAACCTGCTGCTGCCGGTGCGTATGCGGCTGGACGCGCTGGAACAGTTGCCGCTGCCTGCGGAAGCGCGCGAGGACCTGGCGGCGATTTACGCCGCCTGTGAGTATCTCAACAAGCTCAGCCAGGGCCTCCGGCTTCTGGCGATGAACCCCGACAAGGCCCACGACGGCCCGGCTTCCACAGACCTGGCACGTTGGTGGCAGGACAGCTTCCCCTTCCTGCGGAGCATTCTCCCGGCGGACGTTTCGCTGACGGGTTCGCTGGACCCGGCCCTGCCGGAGGTGGCGGTCGCTGCGCACGTCTTCACGCAGGTCGTGTTCAACCTGGTGCAGAACGCCGGCGACGCGCTGCGCGGGCGGCCCGAGGGCCGGATCGTGGTTTCCGCTCGAGAGGGCTTGACACCCGGCTTCGTGGTGGTTGAGGTATCCGACAACGGACCGGGGATGAGCGAGGAGGCGAAGGCGCGGTGCCTCGAGCCGTTCTTCACGACCAAGACGCGGTCGATCTCCACCGGGCTTGGCCTGGCCCTGGTCGCGGGGGCTGTGAGGACTGTGGGCGGCCAGCTCGAGGTGCACACGCGGCATGGGGAGGGGGCGACGTTCCGGATGCTGCTCCCCGCCGCGGCGCAGAGCGCAAGGAGCGGGGGCCCGCTCCAGCCCGCCAGGCATCGCGCGTGCGTCGATGTTTCCGATGCGAGGACGGGGGCCTATGTTGCGACGATCCTCAGGAGCATGGGCGTCGAGGTGGATCCGGGCCGGTGGCGTCACGGAGCCGGGCTTGCGCTCGTAGTGGTGGATGGCGCGGCCCCGCCGGACCATATCCGGGACTTTCTTGCCCAAGACCCCGGCAGGATGGTGATTGTGCTGGGACGCACCCCAGAGTCCGCGGGTCATGAGCGAGTCGTGTGCCTGAAGCCTGCGCCACCCGCGGCGGACATCCGCGCGGCGCTGGACGGCGCGCTCAAGACCATCCGCCTGCGCGGTGTGGGAGCAACCTGAGAACGGTTCAGGAGGCGGGCGGGCGGGGAACGGACCCGCACTCGGCGAGCGTCAGCTTGCCGAGGACGAATTCCCCCTTGGCCACGCGGTGGATGGAATCAACGATGACACGCGACTCTTCCGCCTTGGAGACGTAGCCCCACGCACCCGCGTCGATCGTCTGGTTGACGAAGTCCTCGCGCAGGTGGCCGGTCAGCACCAAGACCCTCGTGCCGGGGTTGTGGTTCCGGAGGTCCCGGATGATGTCCACGGTGTTTTGACCGGGAATATCGAGGTCCATGCACACGACGTGGGGTTTGCGTTCAACCACGGCGGAGGCCAGGGCGGGGCCGGTCGACACCCAGCCAAGCCATTCGAATCGTTCGTCACGTTTGAGCTTGCGCCCTATGGCGTCGGCCACCAATTCGTTGTCTTCCATGCAGAGGACTTTGATTGGTGCGCTCATGAGGTGGCCTTAGGGACTGCATGTGCCCCAGGGGCACTGGGTCACATCCTACCACAGGTATCCCATGTTTACACGTACAAAGTACCGCACAGCCAGAGATTTACGCTTCTCACGGGGCGGCGTGTCGCTACTTACAGCAAACGCCACCTGGTTCGGCGATTTTCTGCGCGATTCTCACCGGTGCTGTCGGCGATGAGTAGAAACGGCCGGGGCATGAGTGAACACGCCCGGCCGCTCCACATGCTTTGGTCCGCAATCAGATCGTGCGGTGCACGGCACGCCCATCACATGGCGCGTGACCTGCGGTGATTCAGCGGCGACGCCACATGAGGCCTGCGCCCAGCAGTGCGCCGATTCCCATCGCAATGGCCACCGAGGTGAAGGGTCGTTGTGAGATGCACGATGCGGCCTTGTCTCTTGCATCGAGCGCCGAGTGCTGCAGGCCCCGCGCGGTGCTAGCGGCCGCGGAGCCCACGGCGCTGATGACGCGTTTGCCGCTGTCGGCGGTGTCGTGGAGGCTGTGGCGGAACGTATCTCTCAGGCCGGCCATCTCCTGCTGCAGGGAAAGGTGCCCATCGTGGGTCTCTCTTGCCGGATTCGCGCTTGTCATGGGTGGTACTCCTGCCGGGAGAATCTCCGGCTGGTGGCTCTGGCGGTCGTCGACATGCTGCCGCAACGGCCCGACCGCTTCCGGCCGTCCGGCACGCACAACAGGATCAGGAACGAGAAACTCGTGGCGATACCGACGTACCGCGCACACTCCTGCGGCCAGGCTTCGCCCCGGTGCGTTCCCCAGAGGTACAGGGACGCTCCGAGCGAGATGCCCACGCACAGGACAATGGTGGCAAGTTCCTTCATGCTCATGCTCCGCGGGGACCGTTCCCTCCCGTCGCATACTCCTGCTTCTTGAGTGCTAGCAGTTGCTCACTTGGGCGTGACGGGCGCATGAAAACCAAGTCGGGAGCCGGCTTCAGGGGGACGACGGTCTCCAGACGAGTTCGACCATCCCGAGCCGTGCCAGGAAGATTGCACCCTCCTCCAGCTCGTACCCCGTGAACCCCATCATGGTCTCGGAATCCGCGTTGGGGGGCAACCTCACCGGGTCTGCGCCGGGCGCGCTCGCTGCCCAGAGGATTGCGTCCGCCGCGGCGAGCAGCCGGTCGGCGCTGATGGGAGGACGGTTGTGATCGGTGTTCTCAGGCTTCATTCCGTTGCTCCTCGCTGACTCTGACGCTCCAGAGTGGGAACCGGAGGCACCACAGGGCGTGATGAAACTGTGAATCTCAGATCATCCATTCGGAAGGTGGGGCTGGGGCGCGCAGGCGAAGGGCAGGGGACCCCCCGGCCCCCTGCCCTTCAAGTGCACGTTCCGGCCCGCCTCTTCAGCCCGCGCCGGCTGCCATGGCCGCTTCGAGCACGCCGCCCTCAGAGATATCCGTCAGTTTCTCGTCGGCGGCTCTTTCTTCGTCCAGCGTGGCCTGGAGCAGCTTCGCGATGTCGTGCTTTCCGAGCTTCTCCGCGATAGCGCGCACGGTGCCATACGCGGAAATCTCGTAGTGCTCGACACGCTGGGCCGCGGCGATGAGCGCCGCGTCCACCACGGGCTCTTCACCCTTCTCGTCGAGCACTTCACTTCCTTCGGCGATCAGCCCCTGCATCGCCTTGCACGTCTTCCCGGTGGGCTTGATGCCGAGCTTCTCGGCGATCTTCTCCAGCCGGTCGACGTGGGTCCTGGTTTCTTCCAGGTGTGAAAGGAACGCCTGCTTCAGCCCCGGCTCGGTCGCGGCCTTGGCGAGCTTGGGCAGCGCCTTGATGAGCTGATGCTCCGCGTTGTACAGGTCCTTGACCTGTTCCGCGAGCAGTCCGTTGAGTGTGTCGAGCATGAATCCGTACCTCCTCGGCATCGAAACTCTGATGCGGATGGGCACGCTGCCCACGCATGCAATTCTGCTTGGCACCCGCGGCTGAGCAGGGGGTGAACGCGGCCTTAGCCCTGCGTTTCCGGCTAGGCTCTCGAGACCTTCTGGGCGCCCGATTCCTCGAGGATGCGCCGCGCTTCCGCCCGGCGATCACCCTCGGCACGCACGCCCACCAGAACGCCACCCTTGGCGATGATGCCCTCGTAGTACTTGGCCTCGTGCTCCGGGATACCCAGGCCGATGAGGCCGCCCACCAGCCCGCCCGCCGCGGCACCCGCCCCGGCGCCCGCCAGTGCCGCGATGATGGGGCCCGCGGCGACCAGCCCCAGCCCCCCACTGGCGACCACCCCGACCGCCGTCAGGCCTGCGGCGATCGCCAGGATGGCGCCCCCCACTCCTGCCCCGATCGCGGCACCTTCGCCCACCTTGGAGCCTGTCTGCACGGCAAAGGACTTCTGCCCGGTGGACTCGGAGGCCAGGATGCTGATGTCGCTGGAGAGGAACCCGCCCTGCTGGAGGCGGGACACCGCCGCGTCCGCTGCGCCGGGGGTTTCAAAGACGCCTGTGACCAGGTGTGCCATGGCAATGCTCCTGTGTTTCTGCCTGTCCTTTGTGCCGGGCCGCCGCGACGGCCGCCCGTGTGCCTTCAGTGTGCAGGGCCGCCAGCTGGGAACGCTGAGGCGCGGGTGAATGCGGGTTTACGCGTGGTGGTCCCTGTCCTTCCCGTGCAGGATGTCGCGGCTGCGGCGGGAGACGAGCGACACCAGCGATCCCAGGAACACGGTGACCGCCGTGCCGAAGAGCGTGTCGAGCGCAGGGGATCGCGCGTGGGCCGCGAAGATCGCGACACCGCTCCCGATCGCTGCAGCCAGGGAGATCAGAACACAGATCACCACCTGCACCGGCCCTCACTCACGAGACCGGTGGAGGATCGGGTCCGGGGATGAGCGGGCCATGGGCCCGGCCTGAACGCGGCGACCGGAGCGGCGCGTTACACGCGTACGGGAGACTCGCGGTAGAGCGGGAGCACAACCTCAAACTCACATCCGCCGGTCTGGACGTTGCGGACGGAGATGGTGCCACCATGCAGTTCGGTGATGCCCATGGCGATCTCCAGCCCCAGGCCGTGCCCCCGCCCGCGGCGCTGCTCCTCGGTGCTCTGCGAGAAACGGTCGAAGATGCGGGGGAGCAGCTCTGCGGGTATGCCGGGGCCGAAGTCGCGGACGCCGATATGGGCGCGGTCATCGCGGACGGAGCCCACCACCTCGACCATGAAGCCCGCCGGGCTGAAACGGATGGCGTTGCGGAGGAGGTTGTCGATGACGGTGCGGAGCAGGTCGGCGTTACCGAGGACGACAGCGTCTTCCCCGTCGCCCTCGGGCAGGGTGACACCCACCCGGACACGGTGCTGGAGGGCCATGGCGGCGCAGCCCTCATAGGAGGCGGTGATGATGTCGCGTACCGAGCACAGCTCCTGGTTGGGTATCGCCGCCTTGCCGTGACGGACGCGTGTCAGCAGCAGGAAGCTCTCCACCATCCTGCCCAGCTTGTCGAGCTCCTCGATGGTGCTGGCGACGAAGGCGCGGACGTCGCGGGGCGCATCGGACAATCGGAGGGCCTGCGCCTCGGTGAGCATGACGGAGATGGGGGTCTTCAGCTCGTGGGACACGTTGGACATGAACCGCTCCTGCGCAGAGAAGGCGGTCTCGAGCTTGGTGCGAGTGCGTTCCAGGTCGCGCTGGAGGTCCTTGACCTCAGGACCGCCCGGCGGGGAGGGCACGACGGTGCCGAGGAACTCGGGATCCAGCCCCCGGGCCAGGAGGCGCACCGCGCGGATCGGCTCCTCGGCGATGCCAGAGATCGCGTAGGCGCTGATCATGAGGGATACCAGCCCGATGGGGATCATGATGAACACCGCGCCCGACAGCAGGTGGAGCATCTGGACGGCGTACATGTCGGTCCACGCGGCCACGACCAGGTACCGGGTGCCGTCGGCCGCCGTCATCCACCCTGCGGCGGCGCTGGCGCCGTCCACATCCACCAGCCGGAGCGCGGGGCCCGGGTCCCTGATGACCTGCGCGGTCCGCCAGTCCCTGATGGTGTTCCAGACCTCCTGCGGCAGGCGTTCCCTGGGCTGCCTGCTGAAGGCGACGGGGTTCCCGTCACTGTCGTAGACGTTGATGAGGAACTGGCGCTGCTGGATGAGGCGGCGGTGCATCTCCGCGATGTCCTGGATCTTCTCATCGCTGATGGCCGGCAGCACGGCCCGCACCTCGTCGAGGATGAGCGAGTGGCGCTTGAGCAGGCGCCCGTCAAAGAACTCCTGGATCGACCGGCGCTGATAGAGCTGGAGCACCAGGATGAGCGACATCTGCACGACCAGGAAGATGAGCATCATCCACAGCGTGAGCCGCAGGCGGAGCGAGGGCCTCCAGTGCAGGATGTTCAGTCCCTTTCGCATGGCGAGCGGAGGGGAGGGGTGCGCTAGTCCATCACGCCGAAGCGGTACCCGGCGTTCTTGATGGTGTGGATGAGCGGGCGTGGCGCCCCGCGGTCGATCTTCTTGCGGAGGGCGGAGATGTACACATCGATGACGTTGCTGCTGGGCTCAAAGTCCAGGTGCCACACGTGCTCGCCGATCTGTGTGCGGGTGAGCACGCGGTTCTGGTTGCGCATGAGGTACTCAAGGAGGGCGTACTCGCGCGAGGACAACTCCCAGGATTCCTCGCCCCGCTTGGCCCGGCGCGTGTACAGGTCGAGTTCCAGGTCGTCGCAGCGGAGGATCTTGCCCTCGGTGGCCTGCCCCCTGCGGAGGAGGGCACGGATGCGCGCGAGCAGTTCCTCGAACTTGAACGGCTTGGGGAGGAAGTCGTCGCCGCCGGCGTCCAGGCCATTGACCTTGTCCTCGGTAGACCCCAGGGCGGTCAGCATGATCAGGGGCGTCGAGACCTTCCTCCGTCGCAGGTTTCGGCAGATCTCAATGCCGTCCCGATCGGGCAGCATGAGGTCCAGCACGATGACGTCGTACTGCTGGCCGGCCGCGGTCTCCTCGCCCTCGAAGCCGGTCAGGCAGACGTCTGTGACGAAGCCCGCCTCCGCCAGCCCTGACTGGATGCCGCGGGCCATCTTTGGGTTGTCCTCGATGACAAGTGCTCGCATGGACAGGATCCTCCCGGGTCCGGTGTGTCGAAAGCAGTGTACTCGGTTGTTTGGAGTTTGCCCCGCGCGATGCCGCTTCTTCTGGTCAGATTTCTCAACATGATGACTCCTTCATGGCGTCATCATCTTCGCGCCAGACTTGTCCGGTTTCGGTGCGCGGTTTCGCGCACGGCGTGCATGCACCGCCGCTGGGTGCACCCGGGCTCATGTCAAAAACATGAGCATGCATTTAGGGTGTTGTCACGGCCCGGTAAGCGTGGCGGCGAGAATGTGTACATGGATGCAGGCCGCCCGGCGGCGGCCGTGCCCTTCACTGACAGGAGGAACAACACATGATGCTCACACACCCACGCATGCACGACGCAACAGACAGGCAGAACACACGCATGAGCGCCGAGGAGGAGCAGCGCCTGGCGCAGCTGTGGAAGAACGAGGGCGACCGGGGAGCCCGAGAACGGCTGGTCACGGAGAACCTGGGCCTTGTGGTCGCGATCGCGCAGACCTACCGGCAGTGCGGCGTGCCGCTCGATGAGCTCATCGCGGAGGGCAACCTGGGGCTCCTGCACGCCGTGGATGGCTTCGACCCTGACCGCGGCTTCCGGCTGAGCACGTACGCGGCGTACTGGATTCGCCAGGGCATCAGCAGGGCCTTCGCCGCGAGCAGCCCACGCGGTCAGATGAACGGCAGGGACCGACGCGACGTCGCCGCGGTCGAGCAGGCCGTGCGCGTGCACTACGCCACCTCGGGGTGCGAGCCCACGCTCGCCGAACTCTCGGCCGAACTGGACTGGCCCAGGGAGCGCGTCGCGGCGTGCATGCGTCTGGCGGCGCGGTTCACTCGCCCGTCGTCACTGGACCAGCCGCACCAGCCTGTGCAGCCGGCGTCCGGCGGGGAGGCCGCGCGGTCCGGCGACGGGGAGGAGCAGGCGAGCGCAGCGGCGACGGTCGCGACCCTCTTTGAGGATCTCACGGACCGTGAACGGGCTGTGGTCGAGATGCGGTTTGGCATGCACGGTTCCGAGGCGCAGGGCGTGGACGAGATTGCGGCTTCTCTGGAAGCTTCACGGCGAGAGACGCGCGTCCTTCTGCGGACCGCCCTGGCGAAGATTGCGCGCCGACGCCATGCCCTTTCTCCCAGCACGCGGCGCGAGCTGGCCGACCTTTCCGCCGCGTGAGCGAGGATTCATCGAGCCATCAGCCCCTGCTCCGGCGGTGCGGGCAATGCTCCGAGCCGCCCTGATGGCGGGCGGTGCCAAGAGGAGCCTTGCCATGAATACTGCAGCGCGGAAGCCACGTGGTGCACAGGGGCGCCGATCGCTCCATGGGCTGAGCCGGGAACGGGAGCCCTGGCCGGGGTCGTTGCTCAGCCGAGCGGGCCCTCTGCTCACGCGGGAGGAGGAGCTTGCCCTCGCGCGGGACGTGCGTGAGCGCGGATGTCCGCGGGCGCGTGAGCGGCTCATCTGCTCCAACCTGCGGCTGGTGAGCCATGTGGCGAAGAGATTCCTGGGCAAGGGCCCCGCCATGGCGGACCTCGTGGCTGAGGGCACGTTGGGGCTGGTGCGTGCCGTGGACAGGTACAACCCGGAGTCGGGGGCGCGCTTCGCCACTTATGCCGTCTGGTGGATCAGCCAGGCTATTCGGCTCGCGGTCATGAAGGAAGCGGCGCCGGTGTACATCACTCCGCACATGTTCATCCGGGTGGCCCGTTGCAGACGCCTGCTGCGGTCAACCCCGGGCGGGGAGGGTGGACCGGCGGGGCTGGACGACGTGCTCGCCACCGCCGGCGTGCCCGCGCGTTCGGTGGGCATGCTCCGCATGGCGATGGCCGCCTGCACGTCCGTGCGCGGCGGCACGGCCATTCCGGGAAGCGCGGGGCCGTCAGCGCTGGCAACCCAGGGACTGGAGCGGGAGGAGGATTCCCGCTGCCTGCGCGAGGCGATGTCCCTGCTGGACCAGCGCAGTGCGCATGTTCTGTCTCTGCGTTTCGGCATGGACGGGCGGCACGAGCGGACACTGTGTGAAGTTGCCGCCGACATCGGCACGTCGCACGAACGCGTGCGGCAGATTGAGCGGTGTGCGCTCCAGAAGCTGCAGGCCAGGCTGGCAGAGAACTGAGGGCTGGGACGCCCCGTTCCCGGCGGGCGGCGTTCATGCGGCCCTCACGCCTGGCACCCACACCACGGTCATGGCCGGTGGAGACACCCCCACATCAACCGCGGCACACTCGGGAGGGCGTGGCGCCCAGCGCACGGTCGGCGGGTGGGGGCGGCTGCGTGCGACGCGCTGGGCAAGGAGAGCTGCGATGGTGGCGGCCGGGGGCCTCCTCGTCCTCGCCGCCCTGCGTGCCGCACTGCCAGGCTGGGTGAAGGAGTTTGTCAACAGGACGCTCGACCAGGGCGCCGAGTACACCGGGGATGTCGGGGATATCGAGGTCCACCTGTGGCGCGGCGCCTACGCCATCAATGATGTGCGGATCACCAAGCGTCGCCACGCGGTCGCGGTGCCGTTCTTCCGCTGCCCACGAATCGAGTTTTCCGTGGACTGGCGGTCGCTCCGGCACGGCACCGTAAGGGGCACCGTGCGCATGGAGTCTCCCGAGCTGAACTTTGTTGCCGGGGCCACGAGCGCGGACACCCAGACCGGCGGGCAGGAGCCATGGCTCTCGATCATCAAGCAACTCTACCCATTTGAACTCGACCGGGCGGAGGTCGTGGACGGTCGGGTGCACTTCCACGCGTTCCACACACGACCGAAGGTGGACGTTGTTCTGTCCGAGGTGAACGCGACACTGGACAACCTTTCCAACATCCAGCAGCGTTCGGACGCCAAGCCGGCCACCCTGCACGCGGAGGCCGCCGCCATGGAGAGCGGGCATGTGCAGCTTGACATGACGCTCGACCCGGATGCGCACCGCCCCACGTTCGACATGGCGGCCCGCCTGCTCGACCTGGACGTCACCCGGCTGAACACGCTCGCCCTGGCATACGGAGACTTCGACTTCAGCCAGGGGCGTTTCGACCTGGTCGTGGAGGCGACCGCCCAGGATGGTCAACTCGAGGGATACGCCAAGCCTCTGTTCCGGGGGCTGCGGGTGGTCGACCTCCGCGACTTCCGTGACGATGACCCGCTGCAGCTGCTGTGGGAGGCACTGGTCGGCGTGGCGGGTGCCGTCTTCAGGAACCAGTCGCGCGACCAGTTTGGTACCCGTTTTTCCTTTGCAGGCACGGTGGACGAGCCGCGCACCAGCGTGCTGCAGGTGGTCGGCAACGTGCTGTACAACGCCTTCGTGCGGGCGTACCTGCCCCAGGTCGAGGGCAGGTCACTGCCGGCGTGGGCGGTGACCGTCGATCCGGATACCTACAGCGTTCAGGAGGACAAGCGTCATGAACCGTAATGCCATGGTCGTACTCTTCGTCGCGTGCGCCGCCTCGCTCACCGCCTGCGGCGGTTCTGGTGCCCGGTCCGGCCCGTCGGCGACCGGTGACCCCGAGGCAGACCGACGGGCGGACCTGCGGGTTGGCCAGAGCGAACAGGAGACGGGCCCCGGCGCAACCCTGTATAGCCGCCTGGGCGGTGAACAAGCCATCGGCCGCTTCGTGGACGACTTCACCGACCGCGTCATCGCCGACCCGCGCGTGAACTTCGCCCGGCGACGCGTGAAGGCGACGCTGCTGACAGTGCGGGAGCCGTGGCTGGAGACTCCCGACAACATCGGCGCGTTCAAGCGGCACCTGGTCGAATTCATCGCGCTCGCCGCGGGCGGTCCCGCGGCATATGCAGGGCGACCGATGAGCGACGTGCACGCCGACATGCGCATCACCAACGCTGAATTCGATGCGATGGTCGGAGACGCCAAGGCTTCGCTCCAGCGCCTGGGCGTTGGCCCCCGGGAACAGCGGGACGTGCTCGCCATCCTGGAGACGACGCGGAAGCAGGTGGTCGAGCGGAGATAGAGTTTATTCCCGATCCCCCGCGGTGTTCCCTCACGCCTATGCCGGAGGGGCGAGCATGCTTCCGTGCACCCAAGGCAGTGCTCCACCGACTTACCCAGCCTCTGGTCGCGCTTGGGGCATGGTCGGTCGGGCTGCGGCCGCCAACGCCCCCTTTGCAGGTAGTGCTGCAATCCCACCTGCCGGTGTGTCGTGCCGCAGGTGCCTTCACCCACCGCACTCGGCAAGTCCTGAGACCAGAGGTGCTTAGTCAATGCTGCCGCTGCCCTTACGCCCCGCTCATGGATGATTCACCATCCAGCGTCAACACGTGATCACTTCCCGCAGCCATGCCGGCTCGCGAACAGAGCGGACGTGGTTGGTGTGATGGAGATGCCGCGCGATGGCAAGGGTTCGCACAACTTCAGCAGAAAACGCCTCGGAGTCGGCGTGCGCCGGACGCTCATGCATGCGGCGCCCTTTCCGGCACTGGGCGCCTTGGACCGCATGGATGCCCCAACGCTCGTCCGCACCCCACTGCACGTACACAGCGGCCCCGTGCGGTCAGCACAGCTGGAGTGCGTTCAACGGCCCATGGACACTGCGTCGGTGCCTTGAGGAGGGCATCGATGCGGTTTAGAGACCCGTCACAGATTGACAGGCTGCAGGACCTGCAGCGTGAGCACGGGGCTGCCGGGCTGCGCATCTCCATGCTCCGGGCGAAGGCAGACGCCGTCGCATGGGAGCTTTACGGGTTTCGCCCGAACCACACCCGGGTCCAAACACACTGCTCCGACGGCTCTGTCAGGCACGAGCCACGGAAGCTGCCGCGGAGAGGTCTGCACCGCTGGGTTGTGCGGCGAATGCGGTAGCTTCACGCCCCGTTGGAACCGGAGCAGCCAAGAGACTCCAGGACGCGGATATCCGTCCCACGCCGACCGAATTCGCCCCTGCGGCTAAGGGCGTTCGCCCGGATGCTCTGGGAAAGACACACTATTCGTCCCACCCGTGTCATCGTGCTCGCACGAGCGCGATGTCACCCACACCAGTTGCACCAGGCACTGCCGATCGGCCATGCTCGATAGCACGCACCACCGTGCCGTTGTTCCGCCCTGTTTCCGTGCCAGAAGGGGCTTCACAGCGGGCGCGGCCGCTGCTTCCGTTTCGCATTCTGGTGATCCCGGGGGCATCAACGGGCCGGGGCCAAGCCAGAGCACCAGGGACCCGTGATCGCAGGCGGGACCGTCGCCGGCACCCGGCCCGCTTTCTACCGTCACGACGGTGCACGCCAGCGGCCCGTGCCCGGACAGACAAATGACCGGCAGAAGCACGACGCACAGGCACCTGGCAATCACCCTCGCCCGCCACGCCCACTGCCAAGACGTCCCGGGGGCACTCCGCCGCACCTGAGTCTCAAGCTCGCGCATGACGCCTCCCCTGCCGCATCGGATCTCACAGGCAGGCCTGCGGCGGGGGAACGAGGACTGGTTGAATCCCGTATGAACGGGCGTTCGCACCCAACGCACAACAGCCAGGCGTCAGAACGCCGGGAGTTTCAGCCGCAAGGGCGATCCCAGGATGGGTCGGAGCGCAACATCGACATCGCTCACGTCGTACGGGAGCCGGATGACCGGCGCCTCCCGGTGCTCCCAGGGAATCGCGTGGTGCTCACGGGCCATGAAGGCGACGGGGATGCCGCGGCCCAGCAATTCGGACGCAAGCTCAAAGGCGCCCCCATCGCTCAGCCCCGTGGAGACCAGCGCTGCCGACACACACTCTTCGGACTCATCGAGAGCGTGGAGCGCGCAGCGGCCGCACGCGTACACGCCGACGCCGCGGAGGCCGATCGACCTCAGCACGTACATCATGAGCGCCCCCAGGAGCGGTCGGGGCTCGACGACCAGGACATTGCATCGGTTTCTGTACGCGTTCAGGTGGCTCACGACCGCTGACTCCTGAGCATCATGGTGAGGACTGCATGGTGGCTGCGGCGCGTGCGTGCAGCCGTGGTGAAATCCCCGTGAGTACCCCGTGGGCTTGGGGCACGCCCTCCCTGCTCCCCAGCGATTGACCCATGATTCAGCCTGTACTCATGGCGTGCCTCCACGCTTGGTGACTCCTCCGCGCTCGCGTGCGCGAGCGGCGGGGACCACACCACATTTCATATGGAGAATCGCGATGAGCCACCGCAACAGGAACAAGCAGCGCGGCACGCGTTCGGGCTTTGACTCCCTCCCGGGGCCGACGGTTGCGCCCACCAACCCCGAGCACTGGAGCGGCGCATCGGGCGGGCACGCCCAGTCGGAGCAGCGCGCCCAGGGCGAACGCGGGAGCTACCCCACTTCAAGAGAAGACGAGTGGGGATTCCAGCGTGAGGACGACTGGCGGGGAGGGCACATGAGCGGCCAGAGCGAGCGGGACTTTGATCGCGGTTCCCGCGGCGGCTACGAGGGCGGCCCTGAGGGGCTGGGTTATGAGGGTAACCAGCGGGGCGCATGGCAAGGTGGGTACGGCGGCAATGCCGGGTACGGCCAAGGCGGTTACCAGTCCGGCTATGGACAGGGTGCCTATGGAAGTTCCTCGCAGGGCGGGTACGGCGGCGGTTCCTCTCAAGGCAGCGCGGGACAGGGCTGGTACGGCCAGCGCGAACCATATCGCCAGCAGGGCAACTTCCAGGGCCAGGGCGGTGGATACGGCATGGGTCAGGGTCAGTACGGCCAAGGTTCTTATGGTCCGGGAGGCTACGGCCAGAGCGAGTACGAAACCGGGTACTCCGGCCTTGGCGCATCCCGCCAAGGCAGCTGGCAGGGGAATGACCGAGAGCAGGGCTCGTGGGGTGGGGGCTGGTCCGGACAGGGTGGTTCGGACAGCGGGCGAGCATCAGGTTCCTCCTCCCCCTACGGCTATGCCGGCTACAGCTCTGGTGGGTCCGGCCGTTCCGACGAGTACCGCTCGGGCAACGGGGCCGGCCGCTCTGCCGGTTCGTACGCCGGAGGAAGCGGGTATTCCAAGCGCGGCAAGGCGCCCAAGAGCTACCAGCGATCCGACGACCGTATCAAAGAGGACGTCTGCGAGGCGATGATGGACGCGGGCATCGACGGCAGCGAGCTCGATATCGCCGTCGCAAGCGGCGTGGTCACGCTGTCCGGCAGCGTGAACGATCGGCGCAACCGCTACCACCTGGAGCACCTGGCGAGCACGGTGTCAGGTGTCAAGGATGTTGAGAACAACGTGCGGGTCTCTCAGGACTCGACACAGGCCACGGGCATCGCGGCGGCCGCGGGCCGGGGCGCGAGCGAAGGCTCTTCCGGCAAGCGTTGACCAATGTGCACATCCACGGACGGGCGGGGCTTTCCCCGCCCGTTCTCTTTGGAGCAGGGCCCGATCCCTGGTGGGGTGCTTTAAGGGGATATTCACGGTGCGGTCAGCCCCGTTTCAGTCGGGCGTTTCAGATCGGCGGTATGAAGACGCACATTCGCATCGTCATGGTCCTGTCCGCCTTCATCGCAGCGCTGGCCGTGGCGGCGTGCAACACCACGGAAGGCGTGGGCAAGGACGTGAAGGCGGCCGGGGAGGGCATTGAAGACGCTGCCAAGGACGCCAAGTAAGGACCACCACAAGGAGTGAGCCATGCTGTACTGGGCGCTTGTGTTTTTCATCGTGGCGATCATCGCGGCCGTCTTCGGCTTCGGCGGCATTGCCGTGGGAGCAGCGGCGATCGCGAAGATCCTGTTCGTGCTGTTCCTGATCCTCTTCATCGTCTCCCTGATCACCGGCCTGGGCCGGCGTGGACGCGGTGCGTAGCCCCCACGTCGGACGGAGATCGGCATGGGCAGGACACGTCCGGCACATCACGGGGTACGGCGGAGGCCGGCACGCGGGCGCAGCCTGCGCTCGCTGCTGGCGGGCTGGATGACCGTGTTCTTCACGTGCTGGTTTGCGTGGCTGGTCGGCGTGCTGGGCTGGGGCGGGTGGACCGACCCACGCCGTTCCGAATGACCGCAGTCTCACGGGCTGTTCACACCAAGCCTTGCCGCGCCCGCCACACCCGTCCATGTGAACCAATCAAGTCGCACAGGAGTACACACCATGAAGCACCGGATGATTCTCGTCGCAACGCTCGCAGCCGCGGGGTCCCTTGCCTGGGCGCAAGACAAGCACCAGGACAAGAACGGACAGGACCAGAAGCGGCAGGACCAGACGAAGCCGCACGATCGGCGCGGGCAGGACACAAAGTCCGACACGCGGGCCCCCATGTTCCTGTCCTGCGACAGGGTGCGCGGCATGGACGTCAAGAACTCGGCCGGCGACTCGGTCGGCACCATCAAGGACCTCATCCTTGACCGCGGGTCGGGCGAGATTGCGTACATCGTGCTCAAGTCGGGCACGGTGCTGGGCATGGGCGGGAAGGACACGGTCGTCCCCTTCGACGCGTTCGGCTGGACTTACGACGGCAAGAACGCGAGCATGGAGGTGGTACCCGACCAGGTGAAGAACTGGCCGGAATTTGACCTGGATGCCTGGAGCAAGTCCAACCGGAGCGAGGACAGCCTCCCGCGGGTGCTCGCCAGCCGGTACTACCACGGGGACGCGCCGCAGACATCGAACGTGGACGGCCGCTCCCCCGAGCGCATCCACGGCAAGATCACGAAGATCTCACGGCGCTCGGGCGACAATGTCCCCGAAGAGGTCGTCATCACCGTCAACGACGGGGGGCGTTCGCGCCAGGAAGTTGTGCTGGGCCCGTCGTGGTACCTCTCCGGCAACAACGTCGTGCTCTACCGCGACGCGGACGTGGACATCGACACCATCCGTGTGACGCGCGGCGGGGAGCAGTACACCTACGCCAGCAACATCACCATGGACGACAGGCGGGTGCCCCTGTATAGCGGCACGGGCTGGCCCAGTTGGTCCGCCCGCGCCCAGGGAACGCCGCAGGACTACGTCGACACGCCGTTCGTGCTCTCCACAGAGATCGACGGCAAGTCGGTGGTCGCGCGGGGAGAGAAGTCGGGCGAAGTGGAGGACATCATCCTCGACGCGAACGGACGGCGTATCGCGTTCCTGGCGGTAGACCCCAGCGCACTGGACGACCGCCATCTGGTGCCGTGGAACATCGTCTCCACCGTGGGCAAGGACATGATCATGCTCGACGCGAGCAAGGAAATGATCTCACTGTCCGCGAAGGCGCCTTCGGACCTGAGCACCCTTTACGCCAGCGACGCCTACAAGGCAATCTACCGCACCTACGACATCCCCGAGCCCAACGACACCAACCGGCATAACCGCTAGGCTTCCTCACGGGGGATCAGGAAGACCTTTACCGGGCTGAGACGCGCGTCGAGCATGCTCACGGCTTCCGGCCCGGTCAGCACCGGCCAGTACGCGGGAACGCGTGCAGGCCGGTTTTCTCATCAGGCAGGATCCTCCGGGGGTCAGCAGCCGTCTAGACGGCAAGCTCCAGCGGTGACTTCTTCCTGAACCGGACCTTCACCGCGCCGTGCGCGTGCTGCTGACCCTTCATCAGGGCCTCCACCTTCTCCATGTGCGCCCTGTCGGCCCGTGCGGAGGTAGGAGCGGCACTGAACCACACGGTGAACGGGCGCGCCGCCTCCGGGTTCTTGCTCCGCTGGTCGGGCGTGCCCACGCGGGACTCCAGGTACACCTTGAGCACCCGGAGGTCGGGGTTCTGGTGCTCGCCGTTGCCGCAGAAGATGTAGTGATCCGCGGTGAGGCGTCTCGCAAAGTCGCGGCTGGTGTTGTGCTCGGACCCGTGGTGCTGCACCTTCAGCACGTCGACATGGGCGCCGGCGCCCTTCTTGAGCACCTTCGCCGCCTCCAGGCCACGCTCTACCTCCGCGTGATGGCCGTCCCCGGTCAGGACCACGCGCTTGCCGTCCTCCTCCACCAGCAGCATGAGGGAGGCCAGGTTGGGCGTGGTGACTTTACCCCGGTTCCCCAGTTCCTCGTCGCCCAGACCCAGCCGGCCCGCCGCGGACCCGAGAAGACGCTCGTCTTTCTCCGCCTGCTTCCGCAGCCGCTCCACCTGCTGCTCGTTGCCGTCCAGCCAGGTGTTCCACTCGTCCCTTAAGGCGTCCAGGTCCCGACTGAACGGGCCGATCACGCTGACGGTGAGGGAGCCCATCCTGATGGCCCGAGCCCCGGTGCGCACCATGCCGAGCCTGCCGCCGAAGTGCCTGTTGAGCGGCACCCCCAGCTGCTGCGGCGAAGCGCGTCGTGAGAGCCTGATCGCCTCGGGGATGCTGGTCGCGATCTCCTGGTACGCCCGGGCAAGGTCCCGGATGGCGGGGCTCGTGCTGTTGGAGAGGGACGCCGCGGACGCCGCGAGCATGGACTCGATGGGGCCGCTGTTCCGCCCGACCTGATCGTGGAAGGAGTTGTGCCACAGGTCCCGGGGCGTCGGCGGGCGCGGGAACGCGGGCCTCGTGCCGCCATCGTTCTTCTGGTGGTCGTAGACGCGCCACGACGCGATGTCGTCGAACATCTGCAGCATGCCGCCGATGTGGTCCTGGTCGATGTGGGACACGTACGCGAGGTCGATCGTGCCGCCATTCTTCTGCGTCCAGGAGGCCCAGAATGCCCGCACCTCCGCCCGGTACGACTCGGGTGTCCCGCCGTCGATGAGGATGCTGGACCCGTCCTTGCCCTGGAGGATCAGGCAATCACCCTTGTCGGAGGGGAGAATGGTGAGCTTCACTTGAACCGCCTTTCCACGTCGTCGCGCGTGAACGCGGCGCGGGCCTCCCGCACACATGCGCCGGGGTCGACCCGCCCGAACCCGCAGTCGTTCACCCAGTCAAAGCTCTTGCCCGGGAGCGGACGGGCCGTCGCCTTGAGGATGCCGTTGATCTGCGCCGACCCCAGGCGCGGTTCGGCCGCCAGCATGAGCCCGACAACGCCCGCCACATACGGGCTCGCCATGCTGGTGCCGGTCATGGCGATGTACGGATCGCCGGGCCTCCCGAACCCGTTGGCGGCCACGACCTGCGTGCCCGGTGCCGCGACATCGGGCTTGAGGCCGCCGGTGCGCGTGGGACCCTGGCTGCTGCTGATGTTGATGACCTCGCGCGCCTCGTCCAGGTTCGCCACCGAAATGACACGCTCCCCGCAGGCGAGGGAACTCACGGACGAGGAATCGACGTTCGACTTCTCCGAGAAGAACGAGGGGAAGTAGTAGGATGTGCCCCCGACGTGCACCGGGTCGTCCCGCTCGATCCACCCGTGGAAGCGGCCGTCCCGCACCTCCCGCCCCATCAGACGCACCGTCCACCTGCCGGCCTGCACGCCGATGACCGGGTCCTTCAGGCGCGGGCTGAGGTAGATGGCGATGTAGTTGAGCCCGTTGGCCGGGTGGTACAGCTCGTTGTAGGTACTCAGGAACGTCCTGCTGGGCAGCTGGAAGTTCTCAAGAAACTCGCCGGGCTCCACCCATGGCAGCCAGTCCCCGCCGGGCGGGCGGACGCTCACCGCGAAGCGGTCCTGCGCCTCGTACCACACCTCCAGCTCGTTCTCGGAGACGTCGATACGGCCGTCGCCGGCCACCTGCCACTCGATGTCGTGCACCAGCCCCTTCGCGCCCACACGCCCGCTCGTGTGGATGCGCCCGAATATGTACCCCATGTCGCCGGGCGACTCCTCCCGCTCCTGCCCGGCGTTGCCCGCCGCGACACAGATCGCCCTCCCCGGCCGGGCCAGCCACGCGTCGATCCACCGGTCCAGCGGGCTGCTGCCGTCGTGCGCGTGGCCGTTGGTCCCCAGGCTCACGTTGATGGACACCGGCAAGTGCATCTGTTCCGCGAGGTCCAGCAGGTACTCGATCGCGTCCAGCAGCCGCGTGGAGTCGTAGAAGGACTTGTGGCGGTCCTCGAAGTCCTCCCGGGGCAGCGCGACCAGCACCGCCGCGATCGGGGACCGCGGGCACACCCCGGACCTGCCCGCGGCGATGCTCGCCACATGGGTGCCATGCGACCCCGGCTCCATCTGCGACTGCGGCTCCAGGTCGTGCGGGGACACCTTTACCTTCCGGGCGTCCGCCAGCGCCTTGTTCAGCCGGTCCTGCTTCAGCTCGTTGCCGTACCCGAATCGGGAACCCGCCGGCGGCCTGGCACGACGGCCCGCTCCGCCCTGGTCCCAGATGCGGACGAACCGCGACTTCCCGGCGCCGTCCAGGAACTCATGGTGCGCGAAGTCGAAGCCCTGCACGTCGACGATCCCGATCAGCACCTTCTCGCCGTGCCCGTGCAGACGCGCGGTCTCCGCCAGGCCCGGCTCCCGGCTGCGCAGGGCCGGCGCCTCGACGCTGGTGGCAAGCCTGCGCGGGCACGGCGCCTTGAGCGCCTCCGCCGGCTGCACGAACGACACCGTGTCGTCGCGTGACGCGATGGCCTGCAGCGCCGTCAGCGGGACCCGCGCGACGGACAGTGTCCCCTCGCTGGCCAGCACCGGCACCGGCGGCGCACCGCGGCTGTCGATGAACACGTTCACGTACACACGCTCGGCCACAGCCTTGAGCTTGGGACGCGGGAACCTCGCCACGCCCGCCTCCTGCAGCGGCACCGCGGCGGAAGCGATGGGTTCCGGCGCTGCCGCCGGCGTGTGCAGGCAGGGAGTGAACTCCGCCCGCCGCTGGTTCACCTCCATGTCGCCGTTGCGGATCATCCGCAGCTTGGGGTGCAGCCTCCTGCGCCACGCACTCTTGTCACCCTTCATCGCGCGGTCCTTCCTGCCGGGTGGGCCAACGCGGACAGACTACCTCAGAGTGCCCGGATGCACAAGCCGGTGCACAACGCCGTGGGACCCGACGCCGCGGGAGGGTGGCGGCAGACGCACAAGTGCGCGACGGAACCCCGGCAGCACACCGGTTGCAGCCTCAGCGGCGTGGGTCAGGTTTACAGGTCCGGCTCAGTCCTGACGCCGGGAAAGGCGCTGCCCGCAGGCGCGCGAATCTCATCCCACCCACAGAGTCACCATCTCCAGCGTGTGACGGAACCGCACGCCCGCGCTGCCCTCCAATCGTTCACTGCGGACCTGGCCCTCCTGGCCGATCAGCAGGTCGATGGCCCGTTCTGCGCGCGCCGCGGCGTCGTTGCAGGAATCGGGGTCGCCGATTGCGCTCGCGAGCAGCCACGACTGCATCGCATCGGCAAAGGCCTGCAGGTGGTCCCGGGGTTTCAGGCTGGTTCCTGAGGGGGAGATGGCAGTGTCAGTAGCCATATGCAAGTGCCCGTTTTAGGGGATGATCCCTACTTCGGCCGTCACTAGCCACCATGATGACATCATTGTCCAATTTTACCGCCCTCAGAGCACGCTATGCCTACAACTGTTTGTCGCCAAAGCACTTACATAAATACGTGCGTATCAAACGATTTCGCCACAATGACAGGTCCGGCTTTCACAATTCGCCGGTGAGGTTCGCTTTCTTCTGTGTGAAGCGATCACCACGAACCAATCGAACCCGCGAACCCCGCTGCGACGAGACCCGCGAGGTGTGTACACGGCTCCTGGCATTTGTGGAGGGTGGAACCTATCGCGACCTGGCGAAGCGTGTAGGGTGTCACTCCGAAACGCTCCGGCGCTACTTTCTCTTCGGCCCTCCCCGGGTCGACATCCTGACGAACCTCCACCGCGAGGG
The DNA here is from genome assembly GCA_046350475.1 of Phycisphaerales bacterium. Classification (GTDB taxonomy): domain Bacteria; phylum Planctomycetota; class Phycisphaerae; order Phycisphaerales; family UBA1924; genus BJHL01. The sequence continues at coordinate 2,665,150 of JAXMAJ010000001.1, forward strand.
ATACTCCATTGACTGGGCATTGGGCGGGTTCGGGGCAATGAGGTTGTCGGATCACCCCAAGCCCCTCCACGAAGTCCCGACCGAGCAACTGCTGGTAGAGCTGGCCCGGCGCCAGACCGCCGTGGAGACACAGGTCAGGGAGTTGCAGTCCCTCATCGACACCGTCCGTGGGCTCTCGGTCGTGCCGATCCCGGCTGTCCCTCCGGAGTCACCGGCGGTTGAGGTGCCGCGCCGCTCGCGCCGGGCGCCGGCCAACACCGCTCCCCACGCTCATCCATAGCGAGGCACGCTCGCCCGCTCGGGGTTCAGCGCGGGGCGGCCGGTGGTGGACCGTTCACCTTCTCACGGGCCAGCTTGATGATGTCGACCGCCGCGTTGCCCGCCTTCTGGGTGAGCAGGGCGTCGGGCCGCGCGAGCACGATCCGCGCCTCGGCGCCGGCCCCGGGGTCCAGCGTGGACCCGCCGGCCTCGGCGAGCACCACAGTGGCGGCCCAGCACTTCTCGCTGAGGTCCACCATCGGGTCGCCGGGGAGCATGCCCCTCCAGCCGGCGGTCGCCTCGCTCAGATGCTGGAGGGCATCGTCATACTGCTCCACGCGGGCTTCCCAGATCCCTGCGAGGGTGAGGTACTGCAGCGACGCGACGGTGTGACCCCCGTCGGCCAGCCGGGACCTGCCGCTCAGCTGCAGGCACACCGGTATCCGGTTGTACCACGTGGTGCTCCCGCCCGCCCCCGGCTGCAGGAACTGCGACCCCAGCAGGGCCTCCATGACGGTGACAGAGTTCAGCCACTGGTCGTCCAGGCCCCGCTTGCGGACCTCGTCCAGGTTTTTGAGGGTTGAGCCGAAGGCCGTCTTGAACTGCTCCACGCGTTCGTGCTCAGCCTGCTCCCTCGCTTTGGACGTGTCCGCGAGCACGCGCGCCGTGTGCACCTCCGAGTAGAGCAGCCCGGCCCACACCATGCCGCCGAACGCGACCGCCCCTGCGACACAGGCGGTCGCGACAAGCCTGCGCTCGCGCCGGAGCCACCGGCGGAGACGATCGCCCCGGGTCTCGGGGATCCACTCCACGTGCTCCCCGGCCAGCCAGCGGCCCAGGTCCGCCGCGAACATGTCGGCCGAGGCGTGACGCAGGTCCGGGCTGCGGTGCAGCGCGCGGGCGCAGATGGCACGGAGCACGGGTTCTGTGACGGCGTCCACCGCGCCGGCATTGAGCGGGCCCGCGGCGCCCCCGGTGAACACGTTGCGCCGCGCCTCTTCGGGTGTCTCGCCGTTGGGGACGCGCGATGTCAGCAGGTACACCAGGAGCCCACCCAGCGCGTAGACATCGCACGCCGCAGTCAGCGGCTGCGACCCCTCGAACTGCTCAGGGGCGGCAAACCCTATCGCCCCGTACCCGCCGTCACCCGCGTCGGCGCTGCCCCGCTCAGCGATCCAGCGGGCCAGGCCGAAGTCGGTGATGCGGGGCTCGCCGCCCCGGGTCAGCACCACGTTGGACGGCTTGAGGTCGCAGTGGAGCAGCCCCGCGGAGTGGATGGCCTGCATCCCACGCGCGATCTTCACGATCAGCTCGACCGCATCCCGCGCCGCCATCGGGCCCTGCCCACGGACACGCTGCTCCAGGCTCGGACCATCCACGTACTCGAAAACGACGAACGCCTCGCCGGACGCCGACACGCCCCGGTCGATGGCCCGTGCGACGAACTCGTGGGAAATGCGCCGGGCCTTGATGGCTTCCTCCGCGACGAGCCTCTGGTCCGCCTGCCTCACCACGTACCCGCGCAGGAACTTCACGGCAACGTAGGCCGGCGCAGTGTCCCGGGACATCAGCCGGTCCACCGCGAGGTACACGTGCCCCTGGCTCCCGCTCCCCAGCAGCTCCCGCAGCGAATAGCGCGCACGCTCGTCGGGCGTCGGCGGGCCAAGGTCCTCCGGGAGCTCGCGTGCCGACGGGCGCTCCACACCACGCGGGGGCTCGCTGCCGGAGATCACCTCCGACAGGGCAGCGGCCACCTCGATCGCCTCCGCGTGCTCGGGGTGCTGGGCCTGCAGCTCACGGACGAGCGCATCCCTGGGCTCGCCCGCCCTCCGCCGCACCTGGATCACCGCGTCGATCGCCGCGTCCAGCACCACCGGGCGCTCGCCCAGGTGCGGGATCAGCCGGAAGAATTCCTCGAGCGAAGTGATCGCCACCAGCCCGCGCCGACAGGCGATGTCGATGACGTACGCGAGCTCGTCGTCGTCCTTGGAGCTGGACCGCTTGAGCAGTTCCGCCAGACTCCGCGTGCCGCCGGCCGACCATCCCACGCTGGAGTCGTGCCCGCTGTCCTGCGCAATCCTCATAAGCGACCCTCCGCCAGCAGCCGAGCCTTGAGGCGCTCACGGATGAGCTGCCACCGCTTGCGGACGAGGTCCGCGCTCACACCCAGTTCCCGCGCGATCTGCTCGTGGCTCTGCCCCGCCAGCCACCGGTGGAACACGGTGCGGTCCTGCTCGGCGCCCAGGCACCGCGCACACCGGTCCAGGTCCACCTCGAACGCCATGTCGTCGCGCCACGCCGTGCGGGACCGCAGGCGCAGCAGCCCCGCGAACTCGGAATCCTCGCCCTCCACACGCTCGAGGCGCTGGACCGCCCTGGCCTTGTCCACCACGCTGTTGCGCGCGATCCGCGTCAGCAGGGCCAGCACCTCCGCGGGTGACTGGATGCACGCCTTCCCTTCCCCCACATAGCCGTCAAACCGACGGCACACCGTCGAGAACACGTCCTGGCTGTCAAAGAGCCGGCGCGTCTTCATCGACAGCGACGCACGGATCCGACGACGCAGCATCGGCTCGTACTTGGTGACGAGCACCGCCGCCGCGTCGCGGTCCCCGCCCGCGATCAGCGTCACCAGCTCCTCCACCCTCCGCCCCGCGAGTGCGCGCCGGTGCTCTCCGCCGGGGCCGGTCGCGTCGCAGGGCGGGTGGATATCGGAACGGGTCGTCATTCGTGCTGCTGCGGAAATCAATTCCGCCCTTTCACATCAGGAAGTCGGCGAGCGCTCTCTATGGGGGAACAGCGCAGCGTGCGCCCTTCCCGCAATTCACGACCCGCGTGTGGAGATTGTACATGTACCGCTCCGTGGCTGCAATATGCGCTGTCTCAGCCCTTGTTATTCCGTTAGGTTCTTCGCTCGCCGACACGCTGCCGGAGGCGCCCCAGGCTCCGGTAAGCGAAACCCTCGATGACTTCGACGGCCTCCGGGGCAGCCTCTCGCTGATGTGCGAAGTGGTTGGCTGCTACTACCAGCGGGCGCCCGAAACTCCCTCCGTGGCCGAGGAGGTCCGAGGATTCATTGCCGCATTCGACGCTAACGGCGTTTCTCCCCTCGTGACGGACGCCGAGCGTGAACAGTCCCGCCTGGGCGTGTATGTCTGCCGGCTATGGCTTTCGAACCATCCCAACACGCTGGATCCAGGCCTGGAGGCGGACCTCATCAGCACGCTCGACGCGGTCGAGGCTTCGCTGTGACGCGCCGCACCCGCACCAGCGCGGGGGAGGGCTGCAATCCACCCGGACGGGCCCTCCCTCCCGGAAAGTTGCCCCATTGAGGTGATCGCTCACCGCAGGCACGGTCCACCCGAGAACACGCTGATGATCGCATCGATGTCCAGAGTGTCCGGGAACAGGCCGTCATTGTTGAAGTCGACGTCATTGCAGCCGGTGGTGGACGCCGTGCTGCACGGCCCCCCGGAGAAGACACTGAGAAAGTCGTCGATGTCCGCCGTGTCCGGGAACAACCCGTCGTTGTTGTAGTCGATCCCGTCGCAGGGCACCTCCCGCGCAAAGTCGGACGCGGGGATGACGACGTCGGTGCCGGTTGTTCCCTTGCGACGCATGATCAGGCCGCACCCGCCGCCACCTTCGAAGAACTCCACGCGCACCGCGTGCAGGCCGGCACGCAGGCCGATGCCGCCGCCCACCTTGATCATGCCGTGCGACCCGTCATTATCCACGATCTGCACTCCGCCCACCTTGAGGCGCGAGCCGTCGTCGGACTCGAGCGAAAGAGTGTACCAGTCGTCCGCCGGCACCCTCACGTACCCGGTGAAGACCGCGCCGATGTTGTCGCTGCGGGTGCTGGTCGCGAAAACACCGGTGGTGCTCGCGTAGTTGAGGTTGGGGACCGAGGCGTTGAGGAACGGGACCAGGGTGGCAAAGTCGGGCAGCGCCGTGGGCGCCGCAAGGTCGTAGTACGCCGCGTCGAGGGCGGGCCTGGTAACTGCCGGCAGGTCCGCAGCCCGGAAAGTCGCCGGGTCATGGACGCTTACGTACACGGCGGTGGTTGAGGTCTGCCCGGCCGCGTCACGGATGGTGTAGGTGAAGGAGTCGGCGCCGTTCTGGGCGTTCGGCGCGGTGTACGCGAGCTGGTCGCGCCCGCCCGGCCCCGTGCCCACGCTCCGCGTGATCGTGCCGCCGCGCTGGCTGGCACTCTGGAACGTGTCTATCACAAAGGCGAGGCCGTCCCGGTGCGAGTCGTTGGCCATCACGTCGTAGGTGCGGGCCGCACCCGTGAGCACGTCACCCCCGCTGTCCGGGAACGCCTGGATGGACGCGAAGCTGTCGACGGTGAACGACCCCGCCCAGTTCGCCCACCCGTTGGACCGGCGGTACTCCCCCACCGCCCAGAACGTGGTGTCGTCCGCGGGATCGACCGCGATGTCGTAGTAGTCCCCCCACCGACCTCCCGTGGAGACCTCGCCCGGCTTGATGGTCTGGGGTCTGGCCATCATGCCGGCGGGGTCGGCTGGGCGCCGCCCCGTGATGGCCACGCTCACATTGTCCCGGGGGCTGGAAACACCCAGGACCATGCCGACCTTGCCGTCGGCGTTGGCGTAGATCGCCGGGAAGAACGAGTGGATGTCGGCGCCGGGGTCCACGTTTCCCGACTGGGCCAGGGTGATTGCCCCCGATGCGGGCCACGTGCCGGTGTTGATCTCGTACCACCGGGCCACGTTCTTGCCGTTCGCGGTGATTGTGTGCGCCGCGTACAGCTTGCCGGCACGCCAGCAGGCGTTCATCATGCGGTTGTCGATCATCCCGAGCGCCGTGTCCCCGGCCGGGGTCGGGGAGCTCATCGTGCCCGCGAAGGAGGGCACCGCCACGGTGGTGCTGGCGAGCGTCGGCACCGTGAGCTGGTTGCGCACGGCGTGCACACGCAGGGCTGTGCTGCTGGCGAACGACACGAAGAACGCAGCGCCCGAGGTCGGCGCCGCGCCGAAGTGCTGGGTGCACTGCACGGACGAGGCGTTGGTGTCGCGCAGCGTGCTGTACACCGCCGGTGCGCCCGTCAGCATCGGCGCCTTCTGGAAGACGCGGAACGCGGCGGCGCCCCACGCGCCGGCGTTGAGCCCGTAGAGGTTGCCGGTGACGTAGATGGCGTCCTGGTCGAAGCCCAGGCCCGGGTAATCCCACCAGTAGGTCTGCGTGCCGCTGGTGATCACCGCGTCCGTGCGGTACTTGTACCAAACACCGTTGGGGTCACTGTCGTCCGACACGGCGATCGTGATCCACGCCTCCGTCGTGCCGTACGTTTCCAGCGCGAGGATGATGAAACGCCCGGAATACTGGTCGTACGCGCACTTGGGATCAAAGCAGAAGTTCCCGGCGCCCAGGGGCTCGAAGAACCCGGGGTTGCCGGGCGACCCCAGGTCCACGATGAACTGCTGCGCCCCGGCCTTGCTGTAGAACGCCACCCGCTGATTGACCGTCATCACGACGTGGTTCGGGCCGACCGCGATGCTGGGGTCCGGCGGGTTCCAGCCGGTCTGGGTCAGGCCTACCCACAGAGCACGCGGGTGCGTCACCGTGTCATCGAACACCTCACCCGCCTGCGGGCCCGGGCCCAGCTGCTCCCCGGCCGGGATGGGCGGGGGCGTGGGGTGTGGGGGCAGCACCTCACGCACACGCCGGACTTGGTCGACAGGCAGGTCGTACACGCGCGGATCCACCGCGAGCGCGCGGGTGTCGATGAGTTCCGCCGGCTGCGTCCGGGTGGCAACCTCACCGGTCCGGTCGAGCACGATCGGCTCGGGCCGCTCGGAGGATCGGGGCGGGGCCGCCCGCGGGCTGAACTGTGGCCCCTGCGGCCGCGCCCCAACGGGCGCATCGGACAGGACGGGGCTGCCCAGGCCGGCAGGCGTCCTGGGACGGACGGAACAGGCGGAAACCGCGAGCGCGGCACCAACGAGAAGCACAGTGCGCATGGAGATTTCTCGGAGCAAGGTCAACGGTATGAATCGGCAAAACGGCCGGCCTGAGACCTGCCGGTGGGCTGCGTGCGGAGCCTTCAGGGCACAGCGCCCGTACCGGCACGCGGAGACCAACCCCGCGGAACCGCTCAGCGGATGCACTCACCGCCCGCGAAAACGGAAATGAGGGCGGCGACATCGGTGGTATCCGGGAACAGATCGTCGTTGTTGAAGTCGATGTCGCCGCACGTCCCCGTCGGGCATTCGCCGCCGGCAAAGACGGTGATGAAGTCCGCGATATCGGCGGTGTCGGGGAAGAGCGTGTCCCCGTTGAAGTCCACGGGGTCGCACAGGGATGTCACGCACTCGTCGGGGACGCCGTCCCCGTCGGCGTCCAGGCTCGTGCCGCTCGCGATGTCGCAGTCGTCCGGGACCTGGTTGTTGTTGCAGTCGTCGAACGGCGCCTGGAACCCGTCGGGGAGGATGCGGAAGACCTCGCCCCCCTGCTGGTCGGTCACGTACATCTCTCCGTACATGTCTGTGCCGAAGGACGTCGGCCGGTTGAGCTGGTTCGGGGGCGTACCGATCAGCTCGTCGCGCCGCGCAACCAGCTCCTGGACCGCGCCGCCCGGGCCCTTGCGGAACGTGAACACGTCGCCCGAACACCAGTCGGCGAACATGTACGTGCCCCGGTAGCACGGCATGAGCGAACCCCGGTACACGACGCCGCCCGTGATGGCGCACCCCTCGTTCATCAGCGGAGGAATCGGGCTCCCGTAGTGCCCGTAGGCGATGATCGGCATGACGACCGGCGTCGGGAGCGGGCTGCACCCGCCCAGCCCGGTCTCGCGGTACCCCTCGTAGCAACGCCAGCCCAGGTTGAGGCCGCCGACGGGCGGCAGCACCGTGACTTCTTCCTGCAGGTCCTGCCCGACGTCGGCCACGTAAAGCTCGCCGGTCGCCCGGTCGAAAGATGCCCGCCACGCGTTGCGGACGCCGTACGCCCAGATCTCGTCGTCCCCGGGCACTCCAAAGAAAGGATTGTCGAGCGGGTTGCGGTAGTTCCTCGTCGGGTCATCGGGCACCCCGTCGTCGTCGGCGTTGCCGGGGATGTTGTCCCACCCGTCCACATCGAGCCGGAAGATCTTCCCGAGCTTGTTGTTGGTGGTGTCCTGGGCGTTCCCGGTCACATCGCCGGATGGAGGCTGGTCGTCGTTGGACCCACCGCCGTCGCCGCACGCGGTGTAGAGGTACCCGTCGTTACCGAACTCGAGCCAGCCCGAATAGTGATTGTCGCGCGGGTGCTGGATCTGCCAGACAAGCTCGGTCGTCGGATCAGCCTGGTCCGGGTTCGCCGCGCTCCGGTGGCCGCGGTGGAGCGTCCAGTACCAGTCCGGGTCCCTCGAGAACGTGAACCAGAAGTAGCCGTTGTTGGCGTAATCCGGGTGGAACACCATCCCGAGCAGGCCCTGCTCGATCCCGACATTCGCCACATTGGGAACCTCTAGAAACGGGACGGGGTTCAGGGTCGGGTTCGCCGTGTTCGCGTTGTTGATGACCCGGATCCGGGCGACCGTCTGCCCTGACACGATCTTCTCGATCACGAACAGGCGCGTGGGGTCTCCGGGGGCGCCGCCCACCCACACAGGCTGCTGCAGCCCGCTGACCACAAGCTCACTTCGGAGCTTCTGCTGCGCATGCGCACGGGGCGCTGCAAGAACCATGGCAGCGGTGAGGAGGGCCGCCGAAAACAGACGCGCGGGGGAAGGGTGCATCATGGATGAATCCGCGGGCGGGGTCGTGCAGCGTGCATGGTGGTCCAACCACCCAAACGCCACCGACGCCGCCGTGATGCGATTATTGCGCCACGACGCCGGAAAACCAACCCACAGCACGGGTTATGCCAGCCATCTGGCACGGCTCTGGCGCCGGGCCGGGGATTTTCCCACCCTGCGCCCCGATAACAGGCCGCCCGGTCAGTCCAGGTCGTCGATCGCGTCGTTCCGCAGCGTCAGCATGTCGCGCAGCTGGTCGGTCGAAAGGTCGGTCAGCCACTGCTCGCCCTGCCCGATGATGTTCTCCGCGAGTTCTGTCTTGCTCTCGATCATCTGATCGATGCGCTCCTCCAGAGTGCCCCGCACCACGAACTTGTGCACCTGCACCGTCCGCGTCTGCCCGATGCGGTACGCCCGGTCGGTCGCCTGGTTCTCCACCGCGGGGTTCCACCACCGGTCGAAGTGGAACACGTGGGTGGCCGCCGTCAGGTTGAGGCCCACGCCGCCCGCGCGGAGCGACAGGAGCAGCACCGGGTAGTTGCCGTCCGCCCGCTGGAACTGCTCCACCATCATCGTCCGCTGGCTCTGCGGCACACCGCCGTGGATGAACAGCACCTCACGCCCGAAGCGCTGGCGGATCATGACCTCCAGCAGCCTGCCCATCTGCCGGAACTGCGTGAACACCAGCGACTGGTCGCCCTCGGCGATGGTCTCGTCCAGCATCTCCAGCAGGCGCGTGCACTTGCCCGAACGCGCCGGGTCGGCCGCCTTCATCGGGGCACTCTCCAGCTCCTTGAGGGCCTGCGCCGGGTGGTTGCATATCTGCTTGAGCCGGATGAGGCTGGACAGCACCAGCCCCCTGCGCTGGATGCCCTCCGCCGCGTCCACCTCCGCCAGCATGCGCTTGACGCACGACTCGTACAGGGCCGCCTGCTCCGCCGTGAGGTGGCTGAACTCGCGGGACTCGAGCTTGGCCGGCAGGTCCGACACCACCGTGGGGTCGGTCTTGAGACGGCGCAGGATGAACGGGCGGATCAGGCCCCGCAGCTGGTCCCCCTTGTGCTTGTCGTGGTACCGCTCGATGGGCAGCGCAAACCGCGTGCGGAAGCCGGCGGCCCCGCCCAGGTAGCCCGGGTTCAGGAAGTCCATGATGGACCACAGCTCCTGGAGCCTGTTCTCCACCGGCGTGCCCGTCAGCGCCACGCGGTGGCCGGCGTCGAACATCCGCACGGCCTGGCTCTGCTTGCTCTGGGCGTTCTTGATGTACTGCGCCTCGTCCAGGACGCAGCGACCCCACTTCACCCGGCCCAGCAGCTCGCGGTCGCGGTGGGCGAGCGAGTACGTGGTGATCACCAGGTCCGCCTCGCTCGCCTGCCCGATGAACGCGTCGCCCTGCGCACGGTCCGTCCCGTGGTGCACCATCACCCGCAGGTGCGGGCAGAACCGCTTCGTCTCGTGCACCCAGTTCCCCACCACCGACATCGGCACCAGGAGCAGCGTCGGCGGCACCTGGCGCGATTCACGCTGCGAGACGGCGCTGCTGTCCGTCGTCCCCGAGACCTCGCCCTCGCGCTCGTACGCGAGCAGCGCCAGCAGCTGCACCGTCTTGCCCAGGCCCATGTCGTCCGCCAGGCAGATGCCAAAGCCCAGCCGCTCCTGGAACATCATCCACGAAACGCCCCGCGCCTGGTACGGGCGCAGCGTCCCGCGGAACTCGCGGGGCGGGGGCAGCATCTCGAGCTGCCGGGCCGCCGCCTCGCTGTTCATGAAGCCCGCCAGCCAGCCCTGCGCCTCCAGGCCCACCACCGGGATGCCCGTGGTCTTGATGTCGCTGGCGTACGCCATCCGCATCGCCTCGGACAGCCGGATGGTGCCGCCCGGGTTCTCCTTGATGAAACGGATCGCCGCGTGCACGTCCTCCGGCCGGATCTCCACCCAGCGCCCGTTCACCCGGACCAGCGGCACACGCTTCGCCGCGAGCTGCTCGAACTCCGCCAGGGTGAGCGTGGCGTCGCCCACGCTGATCTCCCAGGTGTAGTTGACCAGGGACGCCAGGCCCATCTGAGGCGTCGCCGCGTTCCCCGGCGTGCCACCCGAGAGCTTCATCGCGTTCTCGTCCTGGCTCTCGATGCGGAGCTTCGCGCCCAGGCGCGCGGTCGGCGTGTCCCACCACGGCGGCGCCTCCACCGCGAAGCCCTGCTCCAGCAGCACCGGGCGGACCTCCCGCAGAAACTCGTACGCGTGACGCGTGTTGATGCCCAGGTGGCTGGGCTCCGCCTGCGAGAGCGCCTGCTCGAGCTTGCGGTAGATCCGGCTGGCCCGGCCCAGCTCCTTGAGCAGCAGGTCCTGAGGCTGGTCGATCCGCCGGCCCAGCACGCTCACCTGGTCCCCGTGCATGAGCCAGATGTCCGACGCATCGACGACCGTCCCCGGGCTGTCCACCGCCTGCAGGTGGAACGAGAGGTTCCAGGCGGCCTCCTCCGGCGGCGGGGCCGCGTCGGGCGCCATGCCCAGCACGTCGGGCTCGCTGATACGGAGCAGCAAACGCCACTGGGACGACGCACCCCGCTCCTCGAGCGTCGCGATCCATGCCCGCACCCGGCGCGCAATGTCCTGGCGCTGGGCCAGGCCCGCGTGCACCTCGTCCTCGCCGGCGAGCAGGCCGGTGAGCCACGCCACGTGCGCGTCGGTGTGGGGGTCACGCCCCGCGATGGTGGCCGTGAAGTCCTCCGCCAGCAGCGCATCCCGGCAGGCGGCGTCGGTAAGCGCGCTCACGAAGTCGTTGGTGATGCTCCAGGCGTCATGCTTGAGCGCGTCCACCGCCGCCCGGGCGCTGGCGGGCATGGCGTGCACCAGCAGCCCGACCCGCTGGGCTGTCGCCTCATCGCTGAGCCACGGCTGCCACGCGCCTCGCACGTCGCCGGATACCAGCTGCACCAGCGAGGGCACGAACCGCTGCTGGGCCAGCACCCAGCGTGCGAGCTCCGACGCGAGGGAGAAGTACTCCAGCGACGCGCCCAGCAGGACCCCCGACTGCGGGTCGTCCGCCCTATCGGTCAGGGCTTCGAGCACGCCGCGGGCCCGGTCGGCCGGCACGGCGACCGCCGGCACCACCACCTCGCGCAGCCCAACCCGCCGCTGCTCCACCACAGCCACGGCAGGCCCCGCGCCCTCCGCCACCGTGGGGTCCTCGAAGTCGACCTCGTTCACCGCGTCCGGTGCCGCCCCGCTCCGTGCCTCCAGCTGCGGGCTCGGCACCGGATCGCCGCCCGCGCACGGCAGCATCAGCGTCAGCTGCCCGGGCGAGCCGGCCACCGTCAGCGCAAGCACCGCATCGGCGCCCAGCGCATAGGGGTGCGTCACCGCGCCGTCGGCGGGCATGCCGCCCCCCGGGGCGAACGCGCGGGCGTCCTCGGCCCACACGTGCAGCATGCCCCGTGACCAGTTGGCGTGCAGGACCAGTGAACCGTCCGCCATGCTCGTGAACTACCTCCTGTGGCGGACGCGCCGGCCCGCGGGGAACTCCCTAATGAGGGCGCTGGGACTCGAACCCAGGACCCGCGGATTAAAAGTCCGCTGCTCTACCAACTGAGCTACGCCCTCTCACGGCAAGTCGCAATCATAGGTGAACCCCGGCCGCGCGGCCGGCGCAGGGCGCTTTTGCCCAAGAAAAACGGGCGTCCCGGAGGACGCCCGCAAGGGGGGTGTGAGGTACTGCGCCGGCTCAGGTGATGCTGGACGTAACGCCCAGGGGCACGCCCAGGGTGGCGAAGGCGCCCGGGAACAGCCGGTCGTAGTGGTTCATCTCGGCGACGATCGGCACCGGCGCCTTGACGAAGATGCCGTAGGACTGGTTCGTGGAGCGCCGGTCGCCTGTCACGAACTGGTCGACGTTGAACTCCTGCATGCGACGGGCCGGGATGGTGCGCCGGAACGTCTCCGTGCCCGGCTGGTCGTCGAAGTTCATGGTGATCTCGACGATGATGTCGCTGGACGTGGGGTTGTACAGGCGCAGGTTCTCCGTCAGGCCCGGGTGCTGCTGGATGCCCGGCAGCGAGCTGTTCCAGTCCACGCTGTCGCCCGGGCGGAAGCCCTCGCCGAAGCCCCAGTACGAGTACGCCCTGGTGGCGCTGCTCACGCTGAGCGCGTCGCTGAAGGTCCCCTCCACAAGCGGCACCGTGCTGCTGATCGACACGGGCTGGCTCGCCTCGTAGTACACGCTGTAGGCCTGCCCCGAGATGAAGTTGGGCAGGTCCGCCACGTTGATCGAGCGGTGGGAGTTGGCGGGAACGTCCAGCACCGTGCGGTACGTGCTGCCGTTGGAGTAGATGAACGAGAAGGTGACCTGGGCCGCGCCCGAGTTGGCGTTCAGCACGCCGATGGTCTCGTCCGCGTTCCGCAGCCCGAACTCGCCCTCGCTCACCAGGCCCTTCGTGGCGCCCAGGCCGACGTTCCCGACCGTGCCGGTCGCCTCGCGGGCGCCGGGGTTGAACGTCGTCTTGCTCGCGACGATGGGAAGCGTGCTGGTCACCACCACGCCGTACTGGCCGTTGGGGAGGAACAGGGCTTCCTCCACCGTCGTGGACTCATCGTCCCACCAGAAGTCGCTCATGAACGCGCCGCTCCGGCTCCAGCCCGCGATGTCGCGCACCAGCCGGAAACGCTGGCCGGTCGTCGTGTTGAACGCACGGATCGTCGCCTTCGCGTTGCTCGCGTTGGGGTCCGACTCGTTCGGCTTCGTCGGGTTGAAGAACACGATGTAGCTGTTGATGTCGTCGCCCGCGTCCGTGTCGTTCCCGTTCTTGTCAACGGCCGCGAACGTCCACGTCGAGGAAACCTCCGGCGTGAACGACTCGCCCACCGCGACCGGCCCGCTCGCGATCTGCGTGAGGTCGTAGTACGAGAAGGTCGCCGCGATGGGCCGGTCCGACCGGATCTCCAGGGCGTAGGGCTTGTTCTGCACCTCGGCCGGCATCGCGGCCGGGCTGGGGTTGGAGTTGTTGGGCGGGAACTGCTGGTTGGCGAAGTACTGGGGCAGGTTCACGTCCACGCCGCGCCGGCGCAGGCCCTCGATGGTCACGCGGTCCACCACGCGGTCGCGGAGGTTCGCCGACACGCCCTCGAAGTGCTGGATGACGACGACGTGCGCGTCCTCCACGTTGGGGTTGCTCATCGGCATGAAGTTGAAAATGTTGGCGCCGTTGAAGCCCTCGGGGTAGTAGTACCGGTACGGGTACTGGGGCACCGTGTCCCCGTTGGACAGCGTGTCCAGCGCCACGTCCGACGGGTCGACCGCCAGGTGCCCGCCGGCGGTGCCGGTGTTGAGGGCCGTCACCCGCGCGTCCAGCTCCGCCTGGCTCGTCGCCAGGAAGATGAAGTACCGCATGGAGACCGAGCCGCCCGCGACAAGGTCGCCCAGGGAGTACGACAGCGCGAGCTTGGAGTCCGTCGCGATGCCGCCGTTGGGGTCGACGGACGGGAGCTGCGCGAACTGCTCCGCATCGCGGACGGCCGTGGCCGCGGGCACCACGGTGGCCCGGGCACGCGTGTCGCTCTCGGGCGCGACCAGGGCGACCCGCAGGCCGTTCAGGAACTGGTTGTGCGTGTACGAGGCGCTGGCGATCTTGCCGGAAGAGTCCACGTCGTTGACCGTGGCCCGGTTGTTCTCGTTGAGCGCGATGCCCGGGTCGGGGTTGAAGCCCTCCATCCAGTACACGCCCGACAGCAGCGACGAGGTGGTGTTGGTGAGCCGGACGTCGATCGCGACGAACGAATCGTCCACGCCGAACGACATCGTGCGCTCGACCGTCAGCCCGTTGAGCGAGGCCTTCGCCATCGCCCGCAGGTTGAACTGGTCGCTCTGGTTGATGACCGAGAACGGCAGCTGCGTCGTGGCGTTCGGGGACTCGTTCACGAACGCGACCGGGCCCGCGCTCGCCCCGATGAACATCGAGCGGGTCGTGCTGCTGATCATCTCCAGGCCCTGGTACTTCAGACGCGCCGCGTTCCCGCCGCTCGTGCCGTTGTACAGGCCGTCCACGTTGTAGCCGATCGTCACACCGCTGCCCACCAGGGCGCCCGCAGGGTCGGTCACGCCCGGCGCCACGCTGACGCTCAGCGAGTAGCCGCCCGTGGTCGCCGCGGCAACCCCGGTCGCCACGGCGTTGGGGTCGTAGGTGACGTTGCCCGCCTCGGACACCGCCAGGTAGTACGTGCCGCCGTTCGCGAAGACGTAGCCGTTGATGCTGCTGCTCTGCGTGCCCGACGGGTTGGAGACGATGATCTGGGTCCCGGCCGCGTCGAACAGGCGCAGGGCCGAGTCGAGCACGCCCGTCGGCGTGACGATCGCCGTCAGCGCACTGCCCGCCGAGGCGTTGAACCGGTAGATGTCCCGGTCCAGGGACCCGAACCCGCCGTCGCCCAGGAACGCGTCCCGCGTCGCCGACCCGGTGCCCGTGAACTCCGTGATCCGGTTCGCGGTGTTGATCGTGTCGTTCGACTCGTACGGGCCGAACACGTTGTTCTGGAACGTGAAGACCAGCTGCCAGTCCACCAGACGCCCGGAGTCACCCGCCTGGGCGTCCACAATCCGCAGGGTCCACGTGCCCGCGCCCGCCAGCCCGTCGAACAGCCCCAGCGCGTTCTCAGGGCGGAACGAGCCCGAGTACGGCGCCGACGCCGCCGTGACGGCGGTCGACGCCTCGTCGTCGAAGATCGTGTACGTCAGGGGTGAGCCCGACGAGTTGCGCGTGCCCATGTCGTCGCCGGTGCCGCCACGCCGGTTGAACAGCTGCACCTCGCGGTTGTCGGGCGCAATCAGGGAGATCTGCAGGTCGCTGATCGACGTGTGCTGCAGGTTCAGCTTGAGGTTGATGTCCAGCACCTGCCGCGTGTCGGCCACCACGATCCCCGCCGTGGTGGTGCCCTGCGTCGCGTCCGGCGGGTTCGGCTCGCCGCCCCGCGGGATGTTGAGCGGCAGCGCGGGCTGCCCGGGCAGGCTGTTGGACGCCGCCGTGTACGTGACCACGTCGTCCTGGTTGAGCGCCGCCGTGATCCGCAGCGAGTAGTTGCCCGTGGACTGGGACGCGCCGCTCCCCGCGACCTGCGGGTTGTACCCCGCGTTGCCGAAGCCGGAGACGCCGATGTAGTACGTGCCGCCCGTGCTCACGTAGTAGTCGAGGTACGAGTCGTTGCCGAACGCCTGGTCGTTGAACGCCAGCTGGTTGCCGCTCGCATCGAACAGCCGGAGGTACGAGTCCAGGCTGGAGCCCGCCACCAGGCGCTGGGCCGTAATCTCCGCCGTGATCTGCCCACCCCGCGTGAGCGTCACCTGGTAAAGGTCCACGTCGCGGTTGCCGAACGAGCCGTTGCCCACCGTGGCGCCGCCGAAGTTGGCCGTGCCGCTCGCGTCGAAGGCCACCGGCGTGGCCGTGCTCATCGCGTCGTTGGGCTCGTTGTCCCCCGAGAGCGCAACCACCCGGAAGTCCAGGTTCTCGTTCACACCGCCCGCCACCGTGCCGTTCAGGCGGTTGCCGTCCACGTCGCGGAACGCGCCGGCCACCAGCGTCACCCGGTACGCGTCCACCGGCAGACGACCGCCCGGGAACGACCCCCCCGAGAGGTTGAGCTGGATGTTCGCCTTCGCGCTCGACGAGGAGTCCAGCGCCAGAGATGTCACCGGCACGATCAGGTCGTCCGATGTGTTGAAGATGTTGTCCGCCCCGTCGCCACGCACCGTCACGGCGGAGGAGCCGAATCCGGGGGCCGTGGGGTCCAGCGCCTCGCTGAACGTCACGCTCAGCTTGTTGAGCGGCGTGTTGGTCACGGAGTTGATCTGTGTCGTCACCGGGCCCGGCTCGAACGTCCGGACCACCGGGCCCTCCACGTTCAGCATCTGCAGCGCACGCGCCGCGTTCACCCGCCCGCCCGAACGCACCTTCCCCTGAAGGCTGGGCAGCAGGTCGCTGCTGTTGATGAGCAGCTCACGCACCTCCACCGCCGACGCCGTCGGCTTCACCGAGCGGATGAGCGCCACCACGCCCGCCACCGTCGGCGACGCCATGCTCGTGCCCGAAAGCAGCTCGTACGGGTCGCCCAGGTCCGTCGGGTACGTCGACAGGATGTTCACGCCCGGCGCCGCGATGTCCACCGTCGCCACGCCGTAGTTGCTGAAGTTCGCCAGCCCGTCGTTGGAGTCCGTCGCCGCCACGGCGATGACGCCCGGGATGTTGTACGACGCCGGGTAGGAGCGGGCGTTGGGGTTGTCGTTGTCCAGCGCGTTGTTGCCCGCGGCCGCGACAAAGATGCCGCCCGCGTCCACGTACCGCTGGATGGCGTCACGCTCGGCGTTGAAGCCCGTCGGCTGGTCCTCGTAGAAGTTGCCCGCGATCAGGCCGTACGAGTTGTTCGTCGCCGCCAGGTTCACACCGTGCAGGATCAGGTTGCGCGCGTAGTCGTGCGCCCCCACGATCGCCGCCGTCGACAGACGCCCGAACTGGTCCGCGATCTTGAGCGGCAGGATCGAGGCGTTCCACGCGATGCCCGTCACGCCGATCCCGTTGTTCCCCACCGCCGCGATCGTGCCCGCCACGTGCGTGCCGTGCCCCACCACGTCGTCGTCCGGGTCGTTGTCGAGCTGGCCGAAGTCAAACCCGTGGATGTCGTCCACGTACCCGTTGCCGTCGTCGTCGATGCCGTTCCCCGCGATCTCGTTGGGGTTCGTCCAGATGTTGTTGATGAGGTCCGGGTGCTGCATGTCGACACCCGTGTCGATGATGCCCACCACCGTCGAGTGGTTGCCGATCGTCACGTCCCACGCCGCCTCCGCCCCGATGTCCGCGCCCGGCGTGCCCGCCACGCCACGGATCACCTGCCCGGCGTTGTCCAGGCTCCACTGCGCCGCGTACTGCGGGTCGTTGGGCACCCGGTCCACCTCGTAGAACGCGTTGGGCTCGATGCTCTTGATGGTCGGGATCCGCCCCTGCAGCCCCGCCGCCTCCGCGAACGAAATGTCGCGCGCGAACGTGATCTCCGCGAACAGGCCCGCCCCGATGCCCCGGGCGCTCACCACCGTCGTCCCAAGCTGGGCCGCCACGTCCTGGGCGAACAACTGCGCATTGTCACGCCCCATGTAGTCGTTGAACGTGACCACGTACGAGCCCGTGGCGTGCGAAACCTGCGCCGCCCCCCAGTCGATCCACTCCGCCCCCTGCGGGAGATCGGCCGACAGCATCTGCCGCGGCTCCAACGCCTCCGCCTGGCCGCAACGCCCCAGCAGGCGCGTCATGAAGGAACGAACACCCTGACCCTGTCGGACATCACGCATCGTCCACATGCGGCAAACTCCCAGCCACGCTCGGTCGCGCGGCATGCTCGCTCCAGGTTGTGCCAAGGCCAGCGGGGCTTGCCGCACGGGGACCACGTCCCGGCGCGACTGTTCGTCGCCCTCGGCTGCGCCTTTGCGCTACGGGCACCGTCCGCCCGTGTTGCAGGATAATCCCCGAAATCGCCCCCGGGCACAAGTCGGCCTTCGTCCGGGTCAATTTCTTTTCCTCACAAAGCCCAAACGACTAGGCGTCCACGCCGGACCCCACAAGATCGAGGAGCATCCGCGCATGCCGCCCGCTGGCGCCCTGCCGAGCCTGGATGCACGCCCGCCCCTGCGCCGCCAACGCCGCCCGCGCAGCCGGGTTGTCGATCAGCTCATGCAGCGCAGAACCCACCTGGTCGCGACCCACCTGACGGATACCCCGCGCCTCGACAAAGTCAGCCACGATTGCGCGAAAGTCATCCACCCGGGGCCCGATCACCGTGGCCTTCCCCAGCGCAATAGGCTCGATCGGGTCCGACCCGTAGAGGTTGCCGAACGACCGCCCCATCACCACCACCGTGGCCAGGGCATACGCCCGCCGCAACTCACCAATCGTGTCCAGAAGGAACCGCCCGCTCGCAGGGTCACCCGACGGGCGGCCATCCTTTCTATACGACCGCCGTACGCACCCGGGCAGCGCCCGCGCCGCCTCATCGAAGTGCTCAGGCTTGCGCGGCGCGCACAAGAGCTGTACCCCCGGCGGGCAGGCCGCGTGCAGCAAAGCCTCCTCGTCCTCCGCCGTACTCCCCGCGACTACAAGCGGACGCGTCCGGTCGATCCCCAGATCCTGCGCAAGCTCGTCGCTTCCCGCCACCACGTCCCCCAGCAACGCCGCGTCCCACTTCATCGAGCCCGACACCCGCACCCGCGCCTGGTCCATGCCCAGGTCGCTGAACCGCCGGGCGTAACCCCCGTCCTGCACCGCCGCAAACGCAAGAGTGTTCAGACGCCGGGCCACGAAGCGCCGGACACGCCGGTACCCGCGGAACGACCGCTCGCTGAGCCGCCCATTGATGATGCACACGGGCACACCCCGCGCGGCACAGATGTCCACGAAGTTAGGCCACACCTCCAGCTCAACAAGCCCCACCGCATCCGGCCGAACTCTGGCCAGGAACCTCTCCACGGCCCAGGAGAGATCGAGCGGGTACCGCACCACGTGGCACGTCCCGCCGAACAGGTCCCTCGCCCGCGCCAACCCCGTGTCCGTCGTGGCGCTGACCACCACGTCCACCTTCCCCGCCAGCAGCGGCACCACACCCCGCAGAGCGCTCACCTCGCCCACCGACACCGCGTGCAGCAGCACACGCTTCCTGCCGGACGCCGGCGATGGAAGTGCTTCGCCCCGGCCAAAGCGCTCACCCCACCCGGACCGCTTCTTGGTCGCCCACAGCGGGGCGGCAGCGATGGCAAGGGGAATGTAAAGGAAGTCCAATGCGCGCACGGCTCATCATTGGAAAGAAGACCGCCCCGGACACCGAACACCGCCCCGGAATCTGGCATCAGGCACGGCGGTCTGCGTCCCGACCAGCCGCGGCGCCCCCTGACGTGCTCGGCGCCCTGCCAACGTACACCGTCCCGATCCAGCGGACGTCGACCATCCAGCCCCAATCCGCCGGCACGACGAGCCAGCCGCCACGCAGGGACGTGACCCGGGCCAAAGCCCCGCATGATCTGCCCCGCCGGCACGGACACCACGACGGAAGAGAACGAGTCGGACGCGAGCAGCACACGCCCGGTCCTGAACTCCTCGCACGCCCGCGCGACCTCTTCTCCGCACGCGTGCCGGTCCTGCACGACGTGCCACCGGAAGACCCTGTGCCCGAAGAACGCGGCTCCAGTCAACGGGCTGGACACAAGACCCGGGGTACTTCCCCGCCGCCGCGTCGAACCATGCCTGAGCGCACAGACCCGCAACGTCCGCGCCCGGAACGCTGAGCGCCACCCCCCGCAGGTCGTCATCCAGGTTCGCCTGATCCATGCCGCCCCCGGGGGTGCAATGCCGGGCCCGCTCACTGCGTCAGCACCCACGCCCGCAGCAGCTCCGCGACGCTCCACGCCTGCATCGGGCACCCCTCCGCACGCCTCCGCCCAAGGCCCGCCACCTCGTCCCCGTCGTAAACCTCGCACAGCGACCGCACCGGCAGCGGCGTGCGCGCCCCCGTGTCCACCCCCAGCAACTCGGCAAGCAGCGGTGTCAGCAGCTCGCGGCACCGCGTCTTGGCAGGGGCGGAGAACTTCTCCACCCGCAGGATCGCCTCGATGTACGCGCCCATCAGGTACGGCCACACGGTCCCCTGGTGGTACGCCGCGTCCCGCTGCGCCAGCGCCCCCTCGTACCTCGCCTGGTACATCGGGTGCGAACGCGCGAGCGTCCGCAGCCCCAGCGGAGTCGCCAGCTCCTTGTGCACCGAGAGGATCACCGCCTGCTGGTGCACGCGCGTCAGGGGCGAGCAGGGAAGGCTGACGGCGAAGATCTGGTTCGGGCGCACGGCATCCGCGTCCGCCGCCATCACGGTGCCACCCGCCCCCTGCCCCGAGCCCAGGGTCACCGGCGCGCTGTCGAACAGGCACTCCAGCTGCGGGTTCCAGAACGCCTTCTCATACCCCCGCGCCACCACGTCCGCCACCTGCGACAGCTCCCGCGCCGTGCGCGGCGCGTCGTGCTCCAGCACCAGGGCCAGAGAGCGCAGCGCGTTGTACCACAGCGCGTTCACCTCCACCGCCTTGCCCGCCCGCGGGGTGAACACCACCCCATCCCGCTCCGCGTCCATCCATGTCAGCTGCGTCTGGGCCGTGCCGGCGCTGATGAGCCCGTCACGCTCGTCCATCCGGATGCCAAAGTCGGTCCCCGCCCGGTACGCGTCGATGATCTCCAGGCACGCCGGGCGCAGCGACCGGGCGAACACGCTGGCGTCGCCGCCCGCCCGCAGGTACTCGCAGCACGCGTGCACGAACCACAGGCTCGCGTCCACAGTGTTGTACTGCGCCTGGCCCGAACCGTTGTCGAAGCAGTTGGGGATGAGCCCCCGCCGGCGCAACCCCGCGAACGCCACCAGCGTGTCCCTCGCCTCCTCCAGACGCCCGCACGCCAGCATCAGCCCCGGCAGCGAGATCATCGAGTCACGCCCCCA
The DNA here is from genome assembly GCA_046350475.1 of Phycisphaerales bacterium. Taxonomy (GTDB): domain Bacteria; phylum Planctomycetota; class Phycisphaerae; order Phycisphaerales; family UBA1924; genus BJHL01. The sequence goes on from JAXMAJ010000001.1 coordinate 2,685,659, forward strand.
GTCGCTGAACCACGGGTAGCCCGCGATCACCGACGACAGCGTCGGCGAACCCTGCGACACCCGCCGGACCACGAACTGGTCCGCAGACGCCGCCAGCACCCCAGCGATTGCGCGGTCCGCCGTCGTGAACGGCCGCTCGCCGCCCGCACGCCGTGCCACCGCGTCCGCCAGGGACTCCAGCCGCCCCGCCTCTGCACGCTGTGCTTCCGCCGTGTCCGCCGGCAGCGATGCAGATCCCTCCATCGCCGCGCGGACCTCCACCAACTGCGCGCCCGGCCGCTGGCCCTGGCACCGCAGCGGCACCACGAAAGCGCCCGGGCTGAACCAGTGCTCCACACACGGCTGCCCCCGCTCCCTGTCACGCGTGAAAAGGAAGTTCCGCCACCACTGACGCCCGTGCGAGAAGCGCCCGCCCCCGCCGCCGTCCAGCGCAACCGTGACCGCCCCCACCCGCGACGCGACGCGCACGCCCCGGTCGCCCCCACCGTCATCACTCACGCTGTACGCGCCCTCGTCCTCCCTGGACACCAGCCCGTGGAAGTCCCGCATCGGCGTGAACGGACGCACCTCCAACCAGGCCTCGCCGATGCCCGGCCCGTCCTTCCCCCACTCCACCCCGTACCGCACGCTCGCCGCGTTCGCATGGCGGAACAGGAACAGCTCCCGCGTCACCCGCGCCCCAACCTCGGGCACCGCGTAACTCCACCGGCAGCTGGTCTGGGTCCGTTCAAATCGCTCCAGACGCTCCGCGCCCCCCGGGCTCGCGACCCCGGCCCCCTGCGCACCCTCCTCCCCGACAAACCGGAACGTGGAAAGGTCAAACCGGCGCAACTCCGCCTCGGCCCCCTCCCCGCCCCCCGCCCGTACCACCAGCCACTCCGCGCACGCCGCCAGTGCCACCACCCGGCCGACCGGCGGCGACATCGCCGCCACCAGCCACCCGTGGTACCGACGCCCAGGCACCCCCGACGCGCACCCGAACGCGAAGCCCCCCAGACCGTTCGTAAGCAGCCACTCATCCCCACCCCTGGCAGGGATCTGTTCCTTGCGGAAAACGCTGTTGGGCACTCCGGGGGGCACGCCGCCACTGTAGAGAGTGTGCAGGCGGTCTTGACTCAGGCGAGTTGTACCCCAACGCTATTTCATGGCACCCACGACGATTCCGGGCGTTCCCCCCTCCGCGAACCAGCCCGCGAGCCCCCCCGCCGGCACCGCCGGCGGCCCCACACCGGCGCCGGCCGCCGCCCACGGACGATCCGTCTCCCCCTTCTCCAAGGTCGTCACCGAAGGCATCACCTTCGACGACGTGCTGCTGCTCCCCAGGCGGTCCGCTGTCATGCCCGGTGACGCCGACACCACCACCAACCTCACCCGGGCCATCCGCCTCAACATCCCGCTGCTGTCCGCGCCCATGGACACCGTCACCGAGAGCGCACTCGCCATCGCCCTCGCCCAGGAGGGCGGCCTGGGCTTTATCCACAAGAACCTGAGCGTCGAGGCCCAGGCACGCGAAGTCGCAAAGGTCAAACGCTCCGCGAACGGCGTCATCCTGGACCCCATCACCCTCGGCCCCACGGACACCGTGCAGCGCGCCAAGGAACTGATGCGCCAGCACAACGTCTCCGGCTTCCCCGTCACCGAGGACGGCTCCGCCAACCTCCGCGCCAAGGGCAAGGTCCTGGGCATCATCACCCGGCGCGACCTCAAGTTCGTCGAGGACACCTCCATCCGCGTCAGCGAGGTCATGACCAGGGAACACCTCGTCACCGCCCCCGCCGGCACCACGCTGGAACAGGCCGAGCTCATCCTCAACAGGCACAAGGTCGAGAAGATCCTGCTGGTCGACGCCAGGGGCTGCCTCGCAGGCCTCATCACCATGCGCGACATCGACCGCCTGAGCCAGTTCCCACGCGCCTGCCGCGACTCCCGCGGGCGCCTCCGCTGCGGCGCCGCCGTCGGCGTCGACCAGTACGACCGCGCCGAGGCGCTCATCGCCGCCGAGGTGGATGTCCTCGTCGTCGACACCGCCCACGGCCACAGCGAGAACGTGCTCCGCACCGTCAAGTCCCTCAAGCAGCACCCCACGGTGACGAAGAGCGGCGTGCAGATCGTCGCGGGCAACATCGCCACCGCCGAGGCCGCCATCGACCTCGTGCAGGCCGGCGCCGACGCCGTCAAGGTCGGCATCGGCCCCGGCAGCATCTGCACCACCCGGGTTGTCACCGGCGTGGGCGTCCCCCAGATCACCGCCATCATGAACGCTGTCGCCGGCCTGGGCAGCATCGGCAGCGATGTCCCTGTCATCGCCGACGGCGGCATCCGCCACAGCGGTGACATCCCCAAGGCCATCGCCGCCGGCGCAAGCCTCGTCATGATGGGCTCCCTCTTCGCCGGCCTGGACGAAAGCCCCGGGGAAGCCGTCATCCACCAGGGCCGACGCTACAAGAGCTACCGCGGCATGGGCAGCGAAGGCGCCATGAACGCAGGCAGCGCAGACCGCTACCGCCAGGCCGACAAGATCGACGCCGCCACCGGCAAGGCCACCCAGAAGTTCGTGCCCGAGGGCGTCGAAGGCCTCGTGCCCTACCGCGGCACCCTCGCCGAGAGCGTCTACCAGATGGTCGGCGGCCTGCGCAGCGCCATGGGGTACACCGGCTGCAAGACCATCGCCGACCTGCAACGCGACGCCCGCTTCGTGAAAGTCAGCAGCGCCACTGTCGTGGAGAACCACCCCCACGACATCACGATCACGAAAGAGAGCCCGAACTACTACGCGGACAGGAAGTGACATGACGGCTTCGAACCCGGTATGCTGACCGCGCCATGAATGTGCCACCGTCGCCACAGCCCCGACCGGGACCGCGTCAATTCCCCGAAGCGCCGCGACTTCTACCCGCCCAGAAGAAGTTCGAGTGGTGGTACTGGGGCGTAATCACCTCGCTCGTGGCACTCCTGATGTGGGGCCTGGTGACGTCCCAATGGCGAATCCTGTTCGAAGGTCCCTGGATCGCCGGGCTTGGGACTGTCGTGATGGCGCTGATCGTGATAAGGAAGTACGCGAAGTCCCGTATCGCCCGACGCTTCCTCAACCCGCACCAGGGGTTCCTCTGCCCGTCATGCCACTACCCCATGCGTGGCCTGCCCAACGTCGGACACTGCCCGGAGTGCGGCATCGAGTATTCCCGCGCCCGCATTGTCGAACTGTGGGAGCGAACATACGGAATCACGGGGCGGTTCCCCAGATCAGAAGTGCTCCGCTCGCCCACTGCCTGCATGCCGCCGGACCCGGGCCTGGGCCTTCCTCCCTGGACAAAGGGGTCGCTGAACGCAGCAGCAGAGAAGATCGAGTCCATCGCACGCAAGAACGGCCACTCTGCCCCTCGCTACGCCGCCTACGCGCTCGATGTGGCGCAGGCCGGCATCCAACTGGGCAGGCCCGTGCCGCCGGAGTTGTTCGCGTTCCTCTCCAGGATCGACCCCGCCATGTGGTCCAGGTTTGTGGGCGTGACACCCGCGCCGGTGGCCGCGTCCGATGGGAATGACCCCATCGCCTCGTTCGCCGGCGAATCCATGGTGGACGTGATCGCTATCCGCAGCCCCGCAGAGCTACGCGTGGTCGAGACGCCCGCGGTCGACCCCCGCAAACCCCTCTGGAGCGTTGCGTTCGCCGACGCCTGCAACGGAATGGTCGTGGTGTATGCAGCCCCGGACGATCGACCCAACGGGCAAGTGCTGGCCGTGGTGCCCGGGACCGCAAAGCACCTCTGGCTCGCCGACTCCCTCGCGCAGTGGCTTTCACGCCTGGCCGCCTGCGAAGGTGCCGACCCGGCGCTCTCGCCCCGGGGGATCGACGGAATTCCAGCCGCGCTCCGGGAGATGTACACGGCGGAGTTCCAGCAGAGGAACCCGATCCAAACCACACTCACCGCAGAATCAACAGCATGACGACCGTGACCGTCAGGATTCCTGCCACCGCCGGCGGCCCAAAGCACGCCAGCATCGCCCACCACCCGCGCACACCGTGCCGCTCGCACACCATCGCCGACGCCGACGCGCCCATCCACAGCCCGGGAAGCACCAACAAGGGCCAGCCGCAGATCAGCATCGGCGCCACCAGGCTGGACAACGCCACCGGCACGCACGCGTAGGACATGCACTCGAACGTGCGGGCGAAGTTCCCCTCCTTCACACCCATCACCCGCAGCACCGCGTGCGTCAGCACGCACCACACCAGCGTCCCCATCAGCGTCACGGTCGGAAAGGCCGCCAGGCCCACCGCCATGAACGACAGCATCGGCGCCCCCACCCGCGGCACCCCGGGCGATGACCCCGCGGCGAACGACTGGATCACGCTGAACACCGCCACCAGCAGGCCCGAACCCGCCCCGCCCAGGACCGCCGAGAGCAGAACCGCGCGCCACAAGAACGCCCACGCCGCGCCCGCGTCCGGGCGAGCACCAAGCCCCCGCGCAAGCCGCCCAGGCCTCAGCAGGACGGCCACGCACGTCCTCCAGAACGCCCGCGCCAGCCCCTGCTCGCGCAGCGACCACGGAGTCTCCGCCGCCTTCGCCAGCTCCTCCCGCACGCCGTCCGCGGGCACGATGATCATCTCGTCCTCGGTCACGGCGCTCCCGCACGTCACGCACCGGAAGCTGCTGGGCTCCAGGTGCCCGCCCTCGCTCGTGCCGAAGTACTGCTGCCGGCAGTGCGGGCACTGGAACTTCACCGCGTTGGCCAGGAACGTGAACTCGCTGGGCCTGAACGCCAGCCCGCACTCCGGGCACGTCCGCGACGCCATGTTCCACAGCGGGTATGCGCACCGGGTGCACTGCATGGGCCTGATCCTAAGCCGGACCTACTTCCACGCAGCCGTCTCACGCCGGACCGCACCGCGGTTGAACCAGATAAGCACGAACACCGGGTACGCCAGCCCCCACGCTAGACCGAAGAACACCCCCACGACGCCGAAGAAACTCATCATCCCGGACATCATCGCCGCCGGCGGCCCGCCCCCCGCGGACGACTGCGCAGTGACGCCCGCCATGATGTCCTGCATGTACAGGTAGTTGATCACGCTGTACACCACCACCGAGAGCGCCCGCACGCCCGCATAACCCAGGTGCAGCCCCGCACCCGACCTCCTGCGACGCAGCACCAGCACGCCCGCGAACAGCAGCACCCCCGCCGCCACCAGCTGCAGCCCCGCGCCGGTCGCGAGCCAAGGACCCCACTTGCCGATCGTCGCCTGCATGGTCTGCACCGGGTCCACCGTCACGGTCGTCGTCGTCCCCGACCCGCCCGACGACTGCGACGCCTGCGCGCCCGCGCGGGGGATCATCCCCAGAAACCGCGGCATGAAGAGCGTGGACACCATCTGCCAGCAGTTGCCCAGCACCCCGAATCCGCCGAAGACAATGCTCACAATCCCCACCACCTGAGGCCACATCGTGTTCAGCTGCACCCGGCCCGGCTCGGTGGGCGGCGCAAACACGGGGCCCGGCCCCGCAGGCGGTGGTTGCTGAGAAAACGGCGACGACGACTGGGACATGGCGACTCCCTGATGCGCCCGGAAACACGGACGCACGCGGGAGTTTACCAGCCAATGACACTCACACCTTCACGGCCTTCGGCACCTGCTCCGCGGCCTGCTCCCCCTTGTGGTACGTCGCATAGACGAACACGGGGACCTTCAGCGTGCCCAGATGCTGACGGATCAGCGGCTGCACCGCCTCCCAGGACATCCCGCCCACGCCCGTACACAGGCGGGGAAGCGCCAGGCTCTCCACGTGCTCGTGCTCTGCCCAGTCGCGCAGAGCCTTGAGCGCGTGATGCACGTTGCTGGCCTGGGCAGGCCCCGGCCGAGCCCCATGCTCATACCCGCCGTCCTGTGTCATGAGCGCCACGATCCGCACGCTGGACTGACCGTGACCCCCCGCACCCGCCCACGCCCACACCCCGCCCGGCTTGGGATGGTGCGTCTGGCAGTAGTGCCGGAAGTCCTTGTACATCGCGGGCCACTTCTCGCGCAGGGCCAACGCCAGCCCGCTGTGGAACGGGTCGTTGGGCGCCACGCCGTGCGCAATCGCCGCCGCACGGGAAAGCAGAATGTCACCGGTGACTTCGTAGATCATGGGGGTCTCCTCGAAGGAACATCAAAGCCCAAGGGACCATTAAAGGACACGTACGTCCTATTGTATCCATCGGGGCGATTCCCCCGCCGTCCACACGCAAATCCCGCGATGACGAGCACCAGCGTCTAACGAACAAGCTCCTCCACCCGTTCAGGCTTGCCGTACACAGTGAGAACGTCCCCCGCCCGCAGCTCCTCATCTCCATGGGGAGTGCCGATATACACCTCGTTCCCCGACCCGTCGCGCCGCGCAATCCCCAGAATGACCACGCCCTGCGACCCCAGCCGCAGCTGACGCAGGCTGTGCCCCACCAGCCGTGACGCAGGCTCCAGCGCGATATCGGACACGCCGTACCCCGCGTGCAACCGCAGGAGCAGGCTGTAGTCCGCCGCGTGCACAACCCCCGAGGTCCGCAGCGTGAGCCGGATGCACCAGTCCACCAGCCTGCGCACCGGGGGCGTCATGCCCACCAGGATGAGCGCAAGCAGGCCCCCCACCGCCCAGCCCAGCACATGGAGCTCGCCGCTGGTGCCCTCCGCCTTGACGAACGCCACGATCATCGAACCCAGCCCCGCCGTCAGCCCCAGGTTCCCCGCGATGATCAGGTGCGTGATGATCCTCCGCCGGTGCGGCGTGCACACCGCCAGCTCCGCCTCCGCCGTGGTAAACCCCACCCCGAAGAACGCCGAGTACGCCTGGAAGCTCGCGATGTCCCACGACAGCCCCGTGAGCATGAGGGCCGTTGCCCCGATCCGCACGATGACCAGCGACACGCCCGCGATAATGAGCAGGGAAATGATGGCGCCCATGGCACATTGTTGTGCGCCGCACCAGCCCCCCGGAGACCGCCCCATGCCCGCACGCTCCGCCCCGCTCTGGAAGTGCCCCCGCTGCCGGCGCGCCTTCGCAAACCGCAACCAGACCCACACCTGCTCCAACACGCCGATCGCCGCCCACTTCCGCAAGAAGCCGCCCGCAACCCGCGCCCTGTACAACCAGTTCCTGCGCTCCCTGCGCGCCCACGGCCCCGTCAAGGTACTCCCCGAAAAGACCCGCATCGCCTTCCAGGCACGCATGTCCTTCGCCGCCGTCATAGTGCGCCGCCACCACCTCCGCGGCCACCTCGTCCTCGCCCAGCGCCACCCCCACCCGTGCTTCCTGAGAGTGACGACCTTCTCGCCCCGCAACCACGTCCACGAATTCGAGCTGCGCTCGCCCGCGGACCTCACCGCCCCCTTCCGGCGGTTCCTCGCCATGGCATACCGCGTCGGCCGGCAGGAACACCTGGCCGGCCGGCCCCGCGCCGCCCCGGCAGTACGATGAACGTGCGCACGCAACAGCTCTCCAGCCTCGCCCAGATCATCGTCCAGCACTGCACCCCGCTCCGCCCCGGCGACCTCGTGACCATCGTCGCCGATCCCTGCGCGATGCCCGCCGTCGAGGCCGTCTTCACCGCCGCCCTCCACGCCCGCGCCCACCCCTCCTTCCACGCCAAGCCCCACGCGCTCCAGCACCTGCTGCTCACCCTCGCCAACCCCGAGCAGCTCACGCACATCTCACCCTTCGAACAGCACCGCCTGCAGCACTGCGACGTGCTCATCGTGCTCAACACCCGCCCCGACGGGCCGCCCGATCCCGTCGACCCCGCACGCACCGCCGCCCACCAGGCCGCCCGCAGACCGCTCCTCTCCATGTCCCTGGACCGCCTCGCCAGGGGCGACTCCAGGTACTGCCTCGTGGAGCTGGCAAGCCCCGCCTCCGCCCGCGCCGCCGGCATGACCCTGGACGAGTACACCGACTGGACCTTCCGCGCCGGCCTCCTCCACCTCCCCGACCCCCTCGCCGCCTGGCGCACCCTGCACGAACAGCACCTGCGCATGAAGGCGTTCCTCGAGCAGCGCTCCACCCTCCGGTTCCGAGCCCCCGCCATCACCGGCCCGTACCCCTGCGGCGAGACCGACCTCACCGCAGACATCCACGCCCGCACCTGGCTCAGCCGCGCGGGCGGCGAGAACTTCCCGGACGGAGAACTGGACGGCGGCCCCCGCAGCCTGCACGGCACCGCCTGCTTCCCCTACGCCATCTACCGCGACACACTCGTGGAGAACATCCGCCTCCGGTTCACCGACGGACGCGTCACCGACGCAAGCGCCGCCGCCAACGAGGAGTTCCTCTTCCGCATGCTCGACATGGACGCCGGATCCCGCACCGCCGGCGAGATCGCCCTGGGCACCAACTACCACATCACCCAGCTCACCCGCAACACCTTCTTCGACGAGAAGGTCGGCGGCACCTTCCACCTCGCCCTCGGGGCGGGCTACCCGCAGACCGGCAATACCAACGAGTCGGGCCTGCACTGGGACATGGTCCGCGACCTCCGGCAAGGCGGCGAAGTGACGGCAGACGGCGAGGTCATCCAGCGTGAAGGAATGTTCACCCCGCCCGGCTGGCCGCGCCCTTGACGCCCATCAGCCCCCATCCAATACCATCGCCCCAAAGGAACCACCATGCGACACCTCTTCCTCGCACTGCTGCCGGCCCTCCTCCTGATGGCGTCCTGCGCGTCCCACGCCGCAAGGACGCCCAGCATCCGCACACGCGAAGTGACGTACCAGGTGGAGGGCAAGGCCTTCCGGGGTGTCCTGGCCTGGGACGAGAACGCCGGCAAGCGACCCGCCGTCCTCGTCTGCCACGAGTGGTGGGGCAACAACGAATACTCGGCCTCCCGCGCCCAGCAGCTCGCCGCCCTCGGCTACACCGCCTTCGCCCTCGACATGTACGGCGCCGGGAAAGTCACCACCGACCCCAAGCAGGCCGGTGAATGGGCGGGCGAGGTGTACAAGACACCCGGAGCCATGCGCTCACGCGTCGTCGCCGGACTCGACGTCCTCAGGACCGACCCCCACACCGACCCACACCGCCTCGCCGCCATCGGCTACTGCTTCGGCGGCTCCGTCGCGCTCGAAGCCGCCCGCAGCGGCGCCGCCGGCGGGGACATGAAGGCCGTCGTCTGCTTCCACACCAGCACGCTCACCACCCAGAACCCCGCGGACAACGCCAACATCAAGGGCCAGGTCCTCGTCTGCCACGGAGACGCCGACACCTTCGTGCAGCCCGACATGATCCCCACATTCGAGAGGCAAATGAAGGACGCCGGGGTCCGCTACCAGATCAAACGCTACCCCGGCGCCGTCCACGCCTTCACAAACCCCGGTGCTGATGCATTCAACCTGCCCGGTGTGAAGTACGACAAGGCCGCCGACCAGCAGAGCTGGACCGACATGCAGGCGCTCTTCTCCGCAACGCTGAAGTAGCTGTACAACGTCCGTCAACGGCGCCGGCGCGTGGCAAACACCGCACCGAGCCCCAGCAGGCACACACCGCCTGGGGCAGGCGCGGGCGTAAACGTGACCGTAAACGGCTGGCTCGCCGACATCTGGTTGGTTGCGTCCCGGAATTGGAACACCGCGGACGAAACCTCCCCGGGGTTCCCCTGCGTGATATTCCAGATGGGCATGTAGTGAATCACCGGTGCGCCCAGCACCATCTCGTCCCCCACCGCCATCGGGCTCAGCCCGTTATACACGCGCATGTTGGGCGAAAAGTCCAGCAGTACGCAGCGGATGTCCACAGTCTCCGGAAGCATGAAGATTCCCAAAGCCGGGTGGTCCGCGTCCAGACTTGCCAGCGCCACCTCCGCGCCCGCAAAGCCCGTGATCCCCGGGAACACGGAATCTGGGAGCTCAAACGGCATCACCGAATGCGTGTGCATCACCAGCTGGTTCGCGGCGGTGTGACCCACCATCACCTCGTCGTGCCCCCACGCGGCGGTAGCCAGAGACGCGGCAAAGCCGCTGACAACAAGGACCGGGATTCGACGCTGTGCCATCGCTGGTTTCCTCACTCTTGTACCGCCCCTGCGCCCTCGGACCCCCCGGGGGCCATGCCACTGATGTACGCAACCAGCCCCGGCCTTGCAACCAATGCGGTAGACTCCCGCCCATGCCCGCCCAGCCGACTTTGGAACCCCCGCAAAGCGCCCAACTCCCCACTCAAACCCCCGCCGATCTCCCGCGCCTCGTCGGGTTCTTGGGCGCCTCCGGCGTCATGATCGGTGTCATGATCGGCTCCGGCATCTTCCGGACTCCCCCCGAAATCGCCCAGCACCTCGCCTCCCCGACCCTCATCCTCCTCGCCTGGGCCCTGGGTGGCCTCCTCTCCCTCGCCGGCGCACTCACCTACACCGAACTCTCCACCATGTTCCCACAGTCCGGGGGTATCTACGTCTTCCTCCGCGAGGGATTCGGGCGCCCCCTCGCATTTGTCTTCGGCTGGACCTACATGCTCGTCACCAAGCCCGCCGCCGCCGCCGGCATCGCCGTCGTGAGCGCCGAGAACATCAACACGCTGCTCGGCACACACTACGACCCCAGCGTGATCACAAGCCTCATCCTCGTCGTGCTCACCGGCCTCAACATCTTGGGAGTCAGGAGCAGCACGCGGCTGGGAGTCGTCCTGACCTCCCTGAAGATGCTCGCCCTCCTCGCGATCGCACTCCTGGGCCTCCTGTTCGCCGCAGGCCTCCTGTCCGGACCCGGCGCGGCCCACGCGAAGGCCACCTGGCCCCCCGCGGGAGTACCGCCCAAACCGTACTGGCTGGCCATCGCCCCTGTCATGACCGCCGTGATGTGGACCTACGACGGCTGGTCCGATGTCGGCGCCATCGCGGGCGAGGTCCGCAACCCCAGCCGCACGCTCCCGCGCCTGTTCGCGCTCAACACGCTCGCCGTGACAGCCCTCTACCTCGCCGTCAACGCCGTCTACCTCCTGCTCGTCCCCCTGAGCCGGATGCAAACCATGGACAACGTTGCGCCCCATGTGCTGGGCCTGCTGCTGGGAAGCGCGGGCACGACCGCCGTCACAGTCATCATCATCGTGGCCACCATCGGCTCGTCGCACGCCTCGGTCATGACCGGCGCACGCGTCTCCTTCGCCCAGGCTCGCGACGGCCTGCTCTTCGCCTTCCTCGCCCAGACCCACCCGCGCTTCCGCACCCCCCACCTCTCCCTCCTCGTGCAGCTCGCCCTCTCCCTCGCCGCGATCCGGTTCCTGGGCAGCTTCAGCCGGCTGGCCAACAGCTTCATCTTCACGATGTGGATCTTCTACGGCCTCGCCGGACTGTCCATCTTCATCCTCCGCGCCCGCCTCCCCCTCGCTCCACGCCCATTCCGCTGCCCCGGGTACCCGGTCGTCCCCGCGCTCTTCGTGCTCGCCGCCCTGGTCATGACCGTCCTCTCGGTGCGGGACGACCCGCTCCAGACCGGCATCTGGCTGGGGGTGCTCGCGTCCGGTTTCCCCGTCTACTACCTGTGGAAGCTGTTCCAACCGGCCCCACGGCCCTGACCCACCTGCCATCGCCCGAACAAAGCACCGTCTTCCCCGCCGCGCTTGCTATCTCCCCGCCTCCCGCTACGATCCCCATCCTGCCCGGAGCGATCCGGGCACAGTCTTTCCGCAGGTTGGAGCCACCATGTACGCCATCATCGAAGAGTCCGGCGGTCAGCGCAAGGTTGTCACGGGCGATGAAATCCTCATCGACCTGCACGGCGAGGGCCAGACCCAGGCCGGCACCACCATCACCTTCGACCGCGTGCTGGTCGTCGGCAAGGAAGGCGGCAACGCCAAGCTCGGCCAGCCCTACGTGAGCGGCGCCTCGGTCAAGGCAGAGGTCCTGGAAGGCGTGGTCAAGGGCGAGAAGGTCCACATCCAGAAGTTCGGCCCCAAGAAGACCTGGAAGAAGAAGACCGGCCACCGCCAGCGCTACACCAAGGTCAAGGTCACCGCCATCAACGGCTGAGCAAACTGAAAACCACAAATGAACAGACCCCTCTCGCATGAGAGGGGTCTGTTTGCTTGGTGGATGCAAGGCCTGATGGAGGCGACCGATCGATCGGTACCGAACTACTGGCACGCCCCGCCGCTGAACACCGTCAGGAACGCGTCGATGTCACCGGTGTCGGGGAACAGCCCGTCATTGTTGAAGTCAATGTCGCCGCACGCCGGCGCATTGCTGCAGGCGCCCCCGGAGAAGACCCGCAGGAAGTCGTCCAGGTCCGCCGTGTCCGGGAACAGGTCGTCGTGGTTGAAGTCCACCGGGTCGCACACCGCCCCCGTGTGCACCGGCGGCCGGTTGTGCCCGGTGATGAACACCAGCGCCGAACTGGAGTACCGCGTGGCGCAGAAGTTCGTCATCCGCACGGAATAGAAGCCCTCGTTGACCGGCTGCAGGTGGTCGATCCTGAGGTGGTTGCTCGTCACGCCGCTGATCCCGCCCCCGTCCGCGAGGTCGACCCCGTCCTTCATCCACTGGTACACCAGCGGGGTGACATCATCCCCGTGCGCCTGGACCCGAAGGTCCACCCGGGTGCCCTGGTCCTGCGTCGTGTCCCCCGGCTGCGTCACCACCGTCGGCGGACCGTGCGGGCAGGAAAGGTCCTGCGGGCTCGCCACCTGGTTCGTCATGACGTTCCCCAGCATCACGCCGGGCGAATCAGGGTTGAACGGGTCCGCGTTCTGGAGGTTCTGGAAGTACTCCGCGGAGAACACCACGCTCTGCTCCTCCTCGAACTCGATGAGGTCGTGCGCCAGCGTCAGGGACTGCAGCGGGTTCAGCGGCACCGGCGTGGTGTCAATCGGGATGCTCGTCGTCACCACCGGGTTGTTGGACATCAGGTCCTCCAGCGAGACCGGAGACGACGACACCTGGGCCCGGCGCTTGACCCAGATCTTCTGCACCGGATCGTTGTTCGTGACGGTCAGCGTCACTCCGCCGTGCCCCGTGGAGCCCGGCGTCACACCCGTCGTGATGGTGGGCAGCAGGGGCTGCGTCGCCGGCGAAGTCCCGCCCGCCGGGTTCGGCACCTGGCCGTTCACGGTCGCGATGTGCCCGTCCCGGTACCAGCGGACGTGCACCGGGTGGTACACCACGGGCGGGCCGTAGTAGTACGCCGTCCGCACCGTGACGCCGAAGTGCTCGATCGCGTTGACCGCCGTCCGGTGCTGCGGGTTCCGGTAGTCGATGATCGTGGACGACCCGTCCGGCGACAGCGTCACCGTCGGCGCCCCGTAGTTCCCGTTGGTGTAGGTGTGGATGATCTCCGAGGGCTGCGCACCCTCGAGCTCGATCTCCATCTCGTCACAGTCGTAGTCGCAGTGGTTTGTGCAGTCGAAGTTCGACATGCTCCCCGTGATCGTGTACCCCGTCTGGGCCTGGGCCGCGCACGCGAGGAGCGCAGCCACAGCAGGGACGGCCAAGGCCGTCGCGGTCAACCGGTTCATGAATGGTCCTTTCTTCCCGAGCGGACGTTCCCGTGAAGCGCCCGTGCGCGGGCGCCGTTCCGGACATGCATGCGGGGAATCCCCCGGCATCCTGTCACGATTCCCGGACCCCCACGGGGGTTCCCCGCCCAGGAAGGGCCGCCCGCCTAGAGGCAGCTCCCCCCGCTGAACACGCTCAGCAGGCTGTCGATGTCCGCCGTGTCCGGGTACAGCCCGTCGTTGTTGAAGTCCAGGTCCCCGCACGCCGGCCCCGCGCACGGCCCCCCGCTGAACACGCTCAGGAAGTCATCGATGTCCGCCGTGTCCGGGAACAGCCCGTCGTTGTTGTAGTCAATGCTGTCGCAGCACGCCTGCACCGACAGCGGCGCCGCGCCGGAAGTCACGCTCCCCAGCGCGTTCCCCACCACGCACGTGTACTCCGCCGAAGTATCCCCGGGCAGCACCGGGCTGATCGTGAGCGTCGCCCCGGTCGCGCCGCTGATGTTGCCGCCGTCCACCAGCACCGTCTCCCCGCGCCGCCACTGGTAACTGAGCGGACCCACGCCCGCCGCCTCCACCGTGAAACTCGCCGACACGTCGGAGCACAACGCCTGCGGCGAAGGCTGCCCGGTGACCACCGGCGCCGACACCTGCGCCGAGGCGTTCCCGTTCGCCACCACCTCCAGCGCATACGCGCCGACCGGCATCGCCGCCGGCAGCCGGTACTCGGTCGACAGCACCCTCGCCCCCGTCATGACGCCCGTGCTGCTCCACTGGTACGTCCGCGCGAAGTACGTCTGCCCGTTGCTGTGCCGCAGGCGCACGATCGGGTAGTTCGAGTTCATCTGCTCGTCATCGCCGTACGACGCCCCCTCGGAAATCCCGTTGAGCCCCGTCCCCGTCAGGTGGTACGACCCGTCCCCGTTGAGCGACACCGACTGCACCACCGGCTTCCCCACCGCGAGCGGCGCCCCCGCGGGCGTGTACACGTAGAGGTCCGCCCCCATGTGCGAAAGAAGCACCGTGCCGTCCGGCAGGTCCAGCATGCAGCACATGTAGACCGCGTGGGCAAAGCTGCCGGCCGGCGTCGGCGCCGCCGCGAACGAATTCGCCACCGGGTCGTACTCCAGGAAGGTGGTCGGGCTCGGGAAGTGCTGCCCGCTGGTCGGCAGCGGGCTCGCCGCGCACAGCACGTTGCCCGTCACCATCACCGCCGCCGGACCGTCCGGCACCCCGCGCGAACCCGGGATCAACGGCCCCGCCGCCCACGCCCCCGGCGCCCCGGTGCCCGTGGGCGTGTACAGCGCCGTCGCGCCCGTCGCCCCGAGGTACAGCGCCTTCCCCGTGTGCAGCAGCACCGCCCCGCCGATCTCGTGCCCGAACGGGTCGTACAGGCTCGCCGGCACGATGCCGTCGTTGATCCACTGGTTGAGCGCCGGGCTGTACCGCTCGCTGAACGTCCCGAACGGGTCGATCGTCAGTATCGTCTCGTCCGCCAGCTTCACCCACGTCGACTCGTTCTGGTGCGTCCCCCGGAAGTACAGCGGGCCCGCCGCCCACGTGTTCGCCGCTGGGTCGTAGATGAGCGGCTCCCCCAGCGCCCGCGCCATCACCGGGGAAATCAGCACCCGCCCGTCAGGCAGGATCTCGCTCATCGCATCGAAGAACTGCTGCGGGTACGAAGGGAACACCGGGGACGTCACCGCCGGGTTCATAAGCGACGTGGGAGGGTTCACCCCAGACCACGTGTTCGTCAGGGGGTTGTACACCTCCGCCCGCGCCTTCCCCGTCCCGTACTCGCCACCCGCCACAAACACCCGCCCGTCCATCAGCACCTGCGCCGCGTAGTACAGACGCGTGTCGATCATCGAAGCCATCGTGCTCCACGTGCCGTTCCGGTAGCTCCCGCTGGCATCAGGCGTCAGCCGGTACCACGCACGCCCGATCGTCGCAGAACCGTTGTTGTTCGCGCACATCACCGTCCCGTCCGACAGCAGGAGCATCAGGTTCACGCCCGCCGGAGCCGGGGTCGCCAGCGCCTGCCACGTCCCCGCCCTCGCGGCCCCCGCCCAGACGCCGACCGCCACGCCACACACACACGCCCGCACAAACTCTGAACGCATGCCACGACTCCTCGGCAGGTGGACACACCCCGGACAGGCCGACAGCCTACCCGAGCCGGCCACCCCTGTAAAGGTTCGTCCCACCGATCCCCCCAACCCGCGGGCGTGAAAGCAAGAAACCCCCCAGCCGGCACCCCCAATAACCCTGCATGGCGTACGAAACCCCGCTCCAGCGTGACCGCGCAATCCAACGCCTCACCTGGATGGCACGCTTCCTCGACAACGCAATCTTGATCCCGGGCCTCCGATTCCGCGTCGGGTACGACGCCATCATCGGCCTCGTCCCCGGCATCGGCGACCTCGTCACCACCGCCATGTCCCTCTACGTCGTCTATGAAGCCCGCCGCCTCGGCTGCCGGGGCAGGACCATCGCACTCATGCTCGGCAACGTCGCCCTCGACCTCCTCATCAGCGAGGTCCCCGCCCTGGGCGACGTCGCCGACTTCTTCTTCAAGAGCAACACCCGCAACCTCGCCCTCCTGGGCAGGGAACTGGGTATCGAAGAACTCTCCAAGGCCGGCACCGGCACCATGAAGCGGGAAAGCACGGGCGATGACACCCCACCCGCCCGAGAGACAACGCAAAGCCCCGAAGCCCCGCGCAAGCACGTGGACAACCTCGCCGCGCCCTGCTAAGACCCCCGCTCCACCCGCAGCACCCGCCCCCCGTACGTGACCTCGGCGTCACGGAAGACCGCAAAGTCCGGCATCCGCACCACCCGCCCCAGGATGCCGGCGACCTCTGCGTCCTGGAAGTCCTGGTGGTACCGGATGTCAATGCGCCCCGGCTCGAGCTCCGCCGCCATCGCGTTGCCCACGGACCCGTCCTCGTACGAAATGCCCACCGCCTTCTGATCCCGGTGCTGCTGGTTGGCCGGGAACACGATCGCGCCCGCGCGGTTGAACACCATCCTCGCCGTGAAGCGCGGGAGCGTCGGCAGGCTGCGGAGAAACTCTGTGCCCAGGAGAAGGAACTCCGGCACCGGGGCCGCCGCCAGGCCGACCCCCTCCACGGCCTCCCCCCGGTATCGGCGCATCGCCCGCTCCAGGGCGTCACGCACCAGGGCAGCATGCTCGTCCGCGCAGCGGAACCCGGCGTCGAACACCGGCTGAACGATCTTCCCCTTGCTGTTCTGGGTGCCGACCTGGAGCCGCTTCCAGAATGGCCCCACCCGCTGAATCACGAACGAGCCCGCGTCACCCCAGGGAACAAACACGGTATCGATGTTGACCTCACCCTGCCTGATCCTGATCGGCATCCGCGCTATCCCGCTGTCGGTCACCGCGAACCGCTCGTACGCCGACCGCTCGCGTTGACTCGTCGTTGCGAGATACACCACGCACCCCGCCACCGCCGCGAACCACGCGAGCGCAACCCACGGATACCGGACGATGAGCAGGCCCGAAAGCAGCCACAACCCGGCGCCCAGCACAAACAGAGCGACCCACACCACCCGACGGTGCACCGGGGTGTGCTTGGCCGTGTCCCGGGGCACGCCCACGAAGATGAGCTGCCCCTCGTCAAACCTCAGGCCGCACTCCGGGCACGCGTTGGGCGGCCGCAACCCCTCCAGGCTGTAGGCACACCGCAGGCAAAAAGGCGCGTGCTGCACGAACGCGGGTTCGGGCAGCACGCGCTTCTCGTTCACAGATCACTCCCGTGGTTAGGCGCCGGCGGACGGACCCTGGTACTGCGCATCCCCGAACCCCAGCACGGGGATGAAAATGAACCCCAGCAGGATCAGGCCAACCGCAAACCCGACGCCCTTCCCGAAGGACTTGGCAAGGTCGAGCGCCATGATGATCCAGATGATGAAGCTCACGATCGGGATGAACATCAGGATCAGCCACCACCACGGACGGCCAACGATCTTCGTCAGGATGTACATGTTGTAGATGGGCACGATCGCCGCCCACCCCGGCTGACCCGCCTTCGCAAACATCTTCCACATCCCCGCGATGATCGCGACGATGACGACCAGCTCGATGAGCAGGATGACCCCCACCACCGCGCCGCCCGCCGCTGCCCCACCACCACCCGAATTCTGCGCCAACGTCACGAAGTGCTGCAAAGTGCGTCTCCTTGTTGCGCGGCCCGTAGACTTCCCTCCCATGGGAACGGTCGCCCGAACAATGTACAGCAAACGCCGCACCCCCGCAACCGGACCCGGTTCAGGCACGCAACCCGCACCTCACCTTGCCATGCGCCGCCTCAGTCCCCGATCATCCACGCCGGCAGCGTGACGTCCGTCCGCACGCCCACGAGCTTGAAGTCCGGCTGGCCCGCATCGCCCGACCACGCCCCGCCGTCGAGCGTGCGGTCACCCGCGCGGGGCGTCCGCACACGGACCGTCCGCGCTCCCGCCACGCCCAGCGTCGACAGGTCCAGCGCCACAAACCCCACCGACCCATACCCCGTGACCTGCAGCCTGCGGTCAAAGACCGCCGCCGCCGCCCGGGGCGTGCACTCATGCAGGCCCTCGGCCCCCAGCACCACCGCCCGGCCGGTCTCTTCCCCCTCGGCGTCCAGCGCCACCACCGCCACGCTCCCGGCAGCCCCGCCCGCCCGCTGAAAGAACAGCAGCTCCGGCAGCGCGTCGTCCCCAGCGTTGTTGTCCGTCAAGGGCCCGTCAAACACCACGTCGAACGAGAACGTGCACGCCCGGTCAATGTCCACACACTGGTTCAGGTTCGTGCTCGTCAGCGCGGAAGCCACCGACGGCGCCGCCCGCGTCAGGTCCTCCCGGCTGAGAAGCCCGGGCGCATCATCGAACATCCCGAGCGTCACCGTCGGCGTCGAGGCGTTCGCCTTCGGCCCGCGCACCAGCCGCACAGCGTCCGCCGGCCCGTCCACCTGCACGGACCTCGCCCGCGTCGCCCCCACGAACTGCCGCAGCACAAACCCCGCGCCCAGAGATACCCCGTCGATCAGGACATCCCCGCGGTAGCCGTCCGTCGCCGTCACCAGCACGTCCGCACGGACGCCGCCCAACCGCTCCAGGCCGGAGGCACCCGCCCCGGACGGAACAGCACCGGACTCAACGCCACCGGACCGGTCCGCGCCGGACTGTGCAGCAGCCGCCCGCCCCCCCGAATCCCGCCCACCCGCCCCACCACCCAGACGCGCCGCACCGGCGGCCGCAACCCGCTCCATGTGGGCCTCCGCCACCTGGTGCTCCGTGTCGGTGCGCTCCGTGCCGGCCCGATATCCCGCGCCCGCCCGCCTCGCCGGCGCCGTCCGCCCGCCCCGCCCGGCCGCCTCCCCGGCGCCCCCGGCAGCAGCCACCAGCGCCGCCACAGCCACCACCGCGCCCAACCGGCGCGCAGTCCAAACCGCAGGCAACCTGGCAGCACCACGCTGAAGCATCGCGTCTCCGGAAAGTAAAACGGGTCAACCTCTTGTCGGGCGTTGCCCAACCCCACTCGCACCCTTGCCCGCCGCCGTTTCCCGACCCTGAGAATCTGTGCAGGCTGTACCGGCTGGGCAAGCCAACCGCCGCGCACCCCCTCGACTCCGCACCCCGTCCCCCCAACCATTCCGTCCCGGAGGAGCAGGCGCACGGGCCCTTCACCCCCCCGGGACCCACCGGAGGCCCTCCATGTCCCACGCCAACGTCTTCGCCAACGCACTCAAACGCCTCGACGCAGCGTCCAAGCACGAAAAGGTCCACCCCGAAACCCTCCAGCGCCTGAGCGCCCCCAAGCAGTTCATCGAGGTCTCCATCCCCGTCCGCATGGACAACGGCAGCCTCCGCATCTTCACCGGCTACCGCTGCAAGTACGACGACACCCGCGGCCCCGCCAAGGGCGGCATCCGCTTCCACCAGGACGTCGACCCCGCAGAGGTCAAGGCCCTCGCCTTCTGGATGACCTTCAAGTGCGCCTGCGTCGGCCTCCCCTTCGGCGGCGGCAAGGGCGGCGTCATCGTCGACCCCTTCGAACTCTCCCAGGCCGAGCTCGAGCGCCTCTCCCGCGGTTACATGCGCGCCATCGCCTTCGCCGTGGGCGTTGATGTCGATGTCCCCGCCCCCGACGTCAACACCGGACCCCTCATCATGGCCTGGATGAGCGACGAGTACGCCGTCGTCACCGGCAAACGCGAGCCCGGCGTCATCACCGGCAAGCCCGTCGCCGTCGGCGGCTCCCTCGGCCGCGACGACGCCACCGCCCGCGGCGGCTTCTACATCCTCAAGGAACTCGAGAAGCGCATGGGCTTCGGCGCCTCCCGCACCGTCGTCATCCAGGGCTTCGGCAACGCCGGCGAGAACATGGCCCGCCTCTGCCACGCCGACGGCTACAAGGTGCTCGCCGTCTCCGACTCCAACGGCGGCGTCTACAACCAGAGCGGCCTCGACATCCCCGCCCTCATCGCCGCCAAGAAGAAGAACGGCATCATCAACCGCGAAGGTGCCAAGGGCGCCAAGGAGGTCTCCAACAAGGACATCCTCGAAATCCCCTGCGACCTCCTCGTCCCCGCGGCCATCGAGAACGTCATCACCGGCGACAACGCCAACAGCATCAAGGCCAAGGCCGTCCTCGAACTCGCCAACGGCCCCTGCACCCCGGAGGCCGACGCCATCCTCTGGAAGCGCGCCATCACCGTCGTCCCCGACATCCTGGCCAACGCCGGCGGCGTCACCGTCTCCTACTTCGAATGGACCCAGAACAAGGCCGGCTTCTACTGGGACCTTGAAGAAGTCCACGAACGCCTCAAGAAGAAGATGACCCGCGAGTACATCGAGATCGACGACTTCGCCAAGGCCAACAAGATCGACCTCCGCACCAGCGCCTACGCACACGCCCTCCACCGCCTCGGCCCCGCACTCGAGTCCACCGGCACAAGCCGCAACTACGCCAAGGAATAACACCCCTCCCCGACCACCCAGGGCCCCGCAGCCGCCCCACGGCAGCGGCACGCGCAAGGCACCGGGCGGCGCCCGCCGACCGCGCGGACGCCCCCCGCGCGCGCAGCGGCAACACCGTCACCAGCCGCAGACGCCGTCAATCGCCCGCGTGCATGCCCGTCATCGCAAGCCGCCGCACCGCGTCGCTCGTGTCATACCCCCCCGGGAACGCCGCGCCCAGCCTGCTCAGGAACCGCGACCGGAATTCCGACTCGTGCAGGCCGTACTCAGGGTTGTTCTGCGTGAACGAATAACTCTCCTGGATCGCCTGCTGCATGTTCTTGATCCGCTCCTCCGGGTACGGGTGCGTCGACAGCATCTCCGGCGGACGCCCGCTCTTGTCCAGAGAGTTCAGGATCTGCATCACCTGCACCTGCCCCCTCGGGTCATACTTCGCACGCGTCATGTACCGCAGACCAAGGTGGTCCGCCTCGCTCTCCTGGTCCCGGCTGTACGACAGCAGCCAGAACTGCGCGCCCTGCTCGCTCACCGCCTGCGCAAGCTGCCCGTACTCCTGGCCCCCCAGCAGCCCCGCTAGCCCCACGCCCACCTGCGCATACTGCGTCTGCGCGATCCGCTCGTTGGTGTGCCGCGCCGCCACGTGCCCGATCTCGTGCCCCAGCACACCCGCCAGCTCCGCCTCGTTCGTCATCTTCTCGGCCAGCCCGCGGCTCATGAACACCTTCCCGCCCGGCAACGCAAACGCGTTCACCACGTCCGAGTTGAGCAGCGTGAACTCCCACGGCAGGTCCTTCAGCCGCGCATCGTCCTGCACCGCCTGCGCCGCCAGCTTCATCCCCACCTCGCGCACGTAGTCCCGCAGCTCCTGCTTCGCAACCTCTCCCCCGAACTCCTGCACCATCTTCGGAGACTCCTGCACCCCCAGCGCAGCCTCCTGCTGCCACGACAGCGCGATCACCTGCCGCCGCCCCGTCGTCGGGTTCATCTCACACCCCCCCAACACCCCCACGACCGCCGCCAGCACCAGCGCCCCCGCACGCCCGCCCGCCACCGCCGACCTCTTGCTCATGGACATGACCGCCTCCGTAATGAAGTGCCCCGATCCTCCCCCCATTGTTCCCCTCCCTTCCCCCGCCGCCCCACACCGTCTAACTTTGCCCCGTGAACCCAACCCCTCCCACCCCAGGCTGGGCCGACGCCGAACTCACCAGCCCCCACACCCACGCCGAAAAGGCCGGCAAGGTCAGGGGCATGTTCACCGCCATCGCCGTCTCCTACGACCTCAACAACCGCCTCCACTCGCTCTGGCAGGACGTGCGCTGGCGCAACTTTGCCGTAAAACAAGCGCAGGTGAAACCGGGCGAAGTCGTCCTCGATGTCGCCTGCGGCACCGGCGACCTCACCCAGGCCTTCGCCCAGACCCCCGCGTCCAAGGTCACCGGCCTCGACTTCACCCCCGCCATGCTCGACCAGGCACGGATCAAGCAACATTCCCTGCCCGCCCAGTCCGCCGCCAAAGTGACCTACATCGAGGGCGACGCCATGGCCCTCCCCCTCCCCGACGCCAGCACCGACGTCGTCTCCATCGCCTTCGGCATCCGCAACGTCACCGACAGCGCTCGCGCACTGCGCGAGTTTGCGCGGGTCCTGCGCCCCGGCGGACGCCTAGTCGTGCTCGAGTTCGAACGGCCCAAAAATCCCGTCGTCCGATGGTTCAACGACGCCTACTGCGGCCAGGTCATGCCACGCACCGCCACCCTGATCTCAGGCGATAAGTCCGGCGCCTACAAATACTTACCCAAGAGCGTGGCGACCTATGTCACACGTGAACAGATGCTGAAAAACCTCGCGGACGTCGGCTTTGTCAACGCCCAAGCCTGGCCCCTCTCGCTGGGCATCTGCGTGTGTTATAGGGCTCTGAAAGCCCCATAAATAGTACTTCACTTGTTATAGGTCCTTACTTTCCGCGCCCACGGATTCTGCCCTCCGCCGGCACCCCCGTCGATACCAACTTCCCCACGAGGGCGTCCCCCTCGTTCACCCGGCAGACGGAGTCAGGCCGGCTTCTTCACCGCGTGTCGCTAGGACGGAGCCCGGCGCACCACGCACCCGCTGAGGAGTCCCCGTCCATGAGCCAGAACGTCGAACGTCTCTTCGAAGCACTCGTCTCCGGTGACCGCTTCGCCGCCCGTCGCATCATCAGCGACAGCGTCCGCCAGGGCAGCGCAGAATCGACCATCACCGACCTCCTGTGGCCCACCCACGAGATGGTCGAGAAACTCCACCGGGGCGATCAGCTCACCACCCTCGCCTACCACCTCTCCACCCGCCTCCTCCGCATGATGGTGGACCAGACCAGCGCACTCCTCCAGCGCAGACCCTCCATCGGCCGCACCATCCTCGCCATGAGCGGGCCCGCGCACAACGAGGAACTCGCCGCCCAGATGGCCTGCGACCTCCTCGAGGCCCAGGGCTACGAGGTCAACTTCGCCGGCGGCTTCCAGATCCTGGGCGACGACACCGGGGGCATCCCCTCCGACGAAGTCCTGAGCGTCGTCCAGGAACGCAAGCCAGACCTCCTGCTCTTCTTCAGCAGCGCAGCCCGCGACCTCCCCGCCATCCGCAGCATGATCGACCAGATCAGGGACATCGGCGCCTCCGCCAACACCCAGATCGTCGTCGGCGGCGGCGTCTTCCACCGCGCAGAAGGCCTCTCCGAAGAAATCGGCGCCGACCTCTGCTGCAACGACCCCCTGGAACTCGTCCAGGTCCTCACCGACGAGGCCATGCGCCCCCTCCGCGCCAAGCGCACCGTCAGCCCCGCCAAACGCGCGGTGCAGGCCAAGCGCGCCGCCGCGTAATCAGACCGACAGCAGTGGACGGAAAACTCCTTCCTCAGCAAGGCCCCGCGCGCGTGCGCGGGGCTTTGTTCTTCCTGAAAACTACCCCGAAACCCGCCCCCCTCACGCCCCCAGCGGCGGACGCCCCAGCACCAGCAGGTCCGGCGCAGTGTCGCACGCCATCACCCGCCGGAACGGATCCCCCGAACCCGGCGCCGGCACCGCCACGATCCCCGCAATCTCCTGCCCAGCCGACGTCCCCCAGTCGCCCGTCGAGGGAAACCGGAACGCCTGCGGCGCAAGCCCAAGAGCCCTCGCGCCGTTCATCGTGCACATCGCAAGGAGCAGCCGCGGGTCCGCGCCGTCCCGCTGGAACAGGTACCGCGCCTCGTCCAGCGTCGACAGCCAGCCCTTCGGGTGCGTCGTCGCCGGCGGCAGGTTGATCACCGAATCCGTCCCCAGCGCCACGCAGATGTTGCCGACCTGCAGGTCCTGGTAACGGTGAGGGCCGAAGTGACCCGCCGCCCCGAAGTAGTCGCTCGCCCGCGGGCAGTACGCCACCGTCGACCGCGTGTGCTGCAGGTTCCTCAGGTCGTCGCTGGGCAGCTGGTTCACGTGCGCAAGCAGGTACGGCGCCGCGTCCAGCCGCGCCATCATGTACTTGAGCGGCGTCAACCCGTGGCCAACCCCGCCCGGGCCGGCCACCTCCGGCGTCCACCACCCCACCCTCTCCAGGAACGCCCGGAAAGGCCCGCCCGCGCCGGCAATGAAGTCCCGCTCCTCCGGCGTTTCCGCCACGTGCGTGCACAGCGGCAGCCCGTGCTCCGCCGCGATCCGCTCTGCCTTCGCGTACGCCTCCAGGGACACCGTGTACGGCGCGTGCGGCGAAAGCCCCAGCCGCACCTGCGGGTTGGTGTTCCCGTTCCACCCCCCCGGCGCCCCCACCGGCAGCGCAGGAAAGGGTGCGGCGCCGATCGCGAAGAACTCCAGGAAACTGACCCCCGACATCATCGAGTCCCGCAGCGCCTCGTACGGCGCCAGGCACGGCCTGCCATTCGCCACCCCGCAGATGTCGCCCACCGCCACCACGCCCCCCCGCAGCGAAAGCTCGATCCCCCGTTGCACGCTCTGCCTGACCTGCGCGGGGTCAGTCAGCCTCTGCACGAGCACGTTCTTGATGAAGGAAGTAAAACCCTCCTTCGCGTCAAACGCCATCGCCCCCACGTGGGTCAGGTCCAGGTGCGCGTGCGCGTTCACCAGCCCCGGGATCAGCACACCCCCCCGGTAGTCCGCCCGGTACGCCCCCTTCACACCCGGGTGGTTGTCCATCCGCTGCGGATGGTCGATCGCCAGCAGCCGCACCCGCCCCGCCGGCGTCCCCGAAAGCACCTCGCCCGCCGGCTCTACCTCCACAAGCACCGCCGCCGGCGCCTGCACCCTCCCCGTCCCGTCGATGGCGGCGTCGGCGTCGATACGGAGACGGAAGGCATCTGGCATGCCCCCACTATCGGCAGAAAGTTGCGCCACCCGGCAATCACCCCCGGACCCGCCCCCGCAAGGCAGGACCGGCGCAAACGCGAAAAACCTGTCGGTTGTCACGCGCAAAAGTGGCGTTGGACGCCGGGGTGCCTATACAGTGGTTCAGACCACTTCAAGGAAGTGACGGGTCGTGTTCAGGGTTGGACGCGCGGCACGGATGACGTTGGTCGCAAGGGAGTGCATCATGAAGACTCGGATCGGTCGTGTTGTGACGCAGGGCCTGCTCGCGGTCGCCTTCGCAGGCGCCACGCTGACCGGACTCACCGGCTGCCTGAACCAGAGCCAGTACGACCGCGTGCGCGACGCGTACGCGTCCTGCGAGGCCCGCAACAAGGAACTCGAACGCGAACGCAACGAGGCCCAGCTCGCCCTCCAGCAGGTGCAGAGCAGCATGGGCAAGGGCGAAGGCACCCTCGCCAGCCTCCAGCGCGAGAACGCCGAGCTCCGCTCCCAGCTCGACCGCGCCATGAAGGACTACGCCGGCATGCAGGACCGCATCGCCAACCTGTCCTTCGGCCCCCTCGACCCGCAGACCACCGGCGACCTCAACGAACTCGCCGCCAAGTACAGCAACCTCATCGCCTTCGACGCCCAGCGCGGCATGCTCCGCATCTCCAGCGACCTCACGTTTGATTCCGGCTCCGCCTCCGTCAAGAGCCAGGCACAGACCGCCCTCAAGGAGCTCGCCGCCGTCCTCAACAGCAGCAGCGCAGCCCAGTACGACGTCGTGGTGGAAGGCCACACCGACAGCCAGCGCATGGCCAACCCCGCCACGCTCAAGGAGCACAAGTCCAACCGCGGCCTCTCCGCCCACCGCTCCATCGCCGTCATCAGCGAGCTCGAAGGCTCCGGCGTCGCCCCCCAGCGCATGCTCGCCGCCGGCTGGGGCGAGTGGCGCCCCGCCGTCACCAACAACTCCAACGGCAACACCCCCCAGAACCGCCGCGTGGAAATCTACCTCGCCAAGCTCAGCTCCTCCGCCCAGACCCAGCCCACCAACACCCTCCTGCCCAAGTCCAACCAGACCCTCGTCCCCGACGACAACATCAAGTAACCTCCCGCAACACGCGCGATAACCACAAGCCCGGGTGCTCCACCCGGGCTTTTTCGTGCGCGCCCCCGATCCCCCGACGCATTCCCTACCCTGCCCCCATGCCCATACCCCGCGTCGCGATCGTCGGCCGCCCCAACGTGGGCAAGAGCAGCATCATGAACATGCTGGCGGGGGCCAAGGTCTCCATCGTCGACCCCACCCCCGGCGTCACGCGCGACCGCGTCACCGCCATCGTCGAAATACCCCCGCCCGTCAAGGTCAGGGGCGAACAGCACAACCCCTCCAAGCCCGTCGAGTTCGTCGACACCGGCGGCTTCGGCGTCTACGTCACCGAGGGCGGTCGCTTCGATGAGGTCGGCAACGACCTCGCAAGGCTGACCGAGAGCATCGAGGCGCAGATCCAGCACGCCGTCGAGGGCGCAGACCTCATCCTCTTCGTCCTCGACGCCCAGGCCGGCGTCACCCCCCACGACCTGCAGATCGCCAAGCTCCTCAGGGAGGGCGGCTTCAAGAAGGGCGCCAAGGGCAAACGCAACCGCGTCAAGCTCCCGCCCATCCGCGTCGTCGCCAACAAGGTCGACGGGCCCCGCTGGGAGGCCCACGCCGCCGAGATCGCCGGCCTCGGCTTCGGAGAGCCCCTCCTCGTCTCCGCCAAGAACAACTACATGCGCCGCGAGTTCAGCGACACGCTCTACGAACTCGTCCCCCTCGCCCAGGAGGAAGAAGCCCACCGCGCCGCCGCCGACCTCCTCATCGCCATCATCGGCAAACGCAACGCCGGCAAGAGCACGCTCATCAACACACTCGCCGGCGAGGAACGCGTCATCGCCAGCGAAATCCCCGGCACGACCCGCGACGCCGTCGACGTCCGCTTCGAGGTCGACGGCAAGACCGTCATCGCCATCGACACGGCAGGACTCCGCCGCAAGCGCAGCTTCCAGAACATGATCGAGCACTACGCCTTCGACCGCGTCCAGCGCAGCATCGACCGCGCCGACGTTGTGCTCCTCCTCATCGACGCCGCCGAGAAGATCAGCCAGGTCGACGAGCAGCTCGCCATGCTCGCCCAGAAGGCCTACAAGCCCGCCATCGTCGTCGTCAACAAGTGGGACGCCGTCGAAGGACAACGCGACCCCAAGGGCAGGCCCGTCACCACCCGCATGTTCGAGGAGTACGTCCGCAAGGAACTCCAGGGCCTCTGGTACGCGCCCATCGCCATCATGAGCGGCGAGAGCGGGCTCAACGTCCGCGCCACCCTCCGCCTCGCCTTCGACCTCCACGAGCAGGCCGCCAGCCGCGTCACCACCGGCAAGCTCAACCGCATGGTCCGCGCCATCATCGAGCAGCGCGGGCCCACCGACATCCGCGGCCGCTTCGCAAAGGTCTACTACGTCGCCCAGACCGGCGTCCAGCCCCCCACCATCACCATGGTGGTCAACTACCCCGAGATGTTCACGCCCAACTACCTCCGCTTCCTCGGCAACCGCTTCCGCGAAGAACTCGAGTTCAGCGAGGTCCCCATCCGCATCGTCGTCCGCGCACGCCGCCAGCGCGAGGACGACCTCGTCGAAGCCACCGAGGGCGGCGAGGGCGCAACCCTCCGCGTCTCCCGCGGACGCAAGGGCGTCAAGCAGCGCCTCGCCGGACGCCGCCTCGACGGCTCCACCCACGGACCCGAGGGCGACCAGTGGCTCAGCGACGAGTTCTCCACCCCCGTCGAGGACGCCGACCTCAGCGAAGTCAGCGAGGACGCCAGCGACTACTTCGACCAGCCCGCCCCCAGCGCCGCCGCGCCCCCCAAGGCCGCCGG
This sequence comes from Phycisphaerales bacterium, assembly GCA_046350475.1. Classification (GTDB taxonomy): domain Bacteria; phylum Planctomycetota; class Phycisphaerae; order Phycisphaerales; family UBA1924; genus BJHL01. Next base: position 2,713,337 of record JAXMAJ010000001.1, read on the forward strand.
CGCCAAGTCACGCACCGTCCGCAAGCAGCGCAAACGCGCCAAGCTCAGCGACGAATAGCACCCGCGGGCAACCTCACCGCGCCGCGTCCCGCCCCGGACGCCCGCCGCCCCGCGCCGGCCCCGCAGGGAACTCCGGGAACACCGCACGCCGCAGCGACTCGCTCACCGACTCCCACCCCTCACGCGTGTCCGGAGTCTGCTCGAACGTCTGCGCCGGCCGCACCTCGATCCGCACCTTGTGGGGCCGCGGCACCACCGTCCCCGGACGCCACGCCTCGAACGCCCCGACCAGCCGGCACGGCACCACCGGCACCGCCGACCCCGCCACCATCATCCCCACCCCGGGCTTGAACGGCATCGGGCCCCCGTCCCGCGTCCGCGTCCCCTCCGGGAACAGGATGTACCCGCACTCCCCGGACCGCAGCCTGGCCTTCAGATCGTCCAGCGCGTGCCGCCCCACCTTCTTCCGCCACATCGGCAGCGCGTTGATGATCCCCGCCGCAAACGCCGCGACCGCCGGCACGTCGAAGAACACGTCCCCCGCCGCGATCGGGAACGTCTCGTTCAGCACCTCGTCCGGCAGGATCGCCGCGATCACCAGCGCGTCGATGTGGCTCGAGTGGTTCCCCACCACAACGAACGGCGTCCGGCGAGGCAGGTGCTCCGCGCCCGTCACCTCCAGCCGGTTGTACACGCGCATCCACCACCGCAGCAGCCGCAGCGACACCCGGTGCGCCGCCCACGACACAAACCCCGGCTCACGCCGCTCGCTCCGCAGCCGCTCCACCGGCGGCAGCGCATGGTCACCCGCAGGCTTGTACTCCCACCGCGCCATCGTGACGCAATCGTAGTGTCCGGCGAGGCCGGTCCCGCAACGCCACCCCCGCTGCCCACCCTGGGGCGCCGACGCACCGCGCCGCAACCGCCCTACTCGTCACCCAGCTCCACGTAGCCCCGCATCCCCTCGCGCACCACGTTCACCCGGACCCGCCGGTGAAAGTCCGCGTCCTTGACCGCGTCCGCCAGGGCCTCCGGCGTGTTCACCGTCTGGTCGTCCACCGCCACGATCACATCGCCCTCCCGCAGGCGGTCGGCCGCCCGCCCATCGGGCGCAACCTCCATCACCAGCACGCCCCGCACCCGCTGCCCGTACCCCAGCCGCCGGGCCGTCGCCGCGTCCAGCTCCTTCACCGACACGCCCAGCTCCTCCACCGGCGTCATGCCCAGCGTCTTGGCGATCTGCTTCTTGTAGTCCTTCATGTCCGCGAGCGTCGCCGTCAGCATCCGGGGCTTGCCGTCGCGCTGCACCTCGAAGTCCACCTTGCTCCCCGGGCCCGCCACCGCCAGCGCACGCGCAAACCGCACCTGCGTCGCCTGCTGGCCCTGCACCTTCGTGATGACATCCCCCTCCTTGAAACCCGCCGCCTCCGCCGGGCTCCCCTCCACGATCGACTGCACCACGATCTCGTTCTCGTCCCCCCGAGACTTGTCCCACTGCACCCCCAGCCACCCGCGCACCAGGCGCCCGTTCGCGCGGATGTTGTCGTAGATCCCCTTCGCCACGTTCGCGGGAATCGCAAAGCCCAGCCCGTCGTACCCGCCGCTCCGCGACGCGATCGCCGAGTTGATCCCCACCACCTGCCCCTCCAGGTTCAGCAAAGGGCCGCCCGAATTGCCGGGGTTGATCGCCGCGTCCGTCTGGATGTAATCCTCGTAGCTGATGCCCCCCGCGCCCGGCGTCACCGTCCGCCCCTTGGCGCTCACGATGCCCTGCGTCACCGAGTTGTCCAGGCCGAACGGGCTGCCGATCGCCACCACCCACTCGCCCACCTCGATCTCGTCGGAGTTGGCAAACGGCAGCGCGGAGAACCGCACCTTCTCGCCCTTCGTGTCGATCCGCACCACCGCCAGGTCGTTCTGCGGGTCCGCGCCCACCAGCGTGCCCGGGTACTCGTGCCCGTCCGACATCTTCACCGTCAGCTGCTTCGCGCCCTCGATCACGTGGTTGTTCGTCACCACGTACCCGTCCGCGTCCACGATCACGCCGCTGCCGACGCCCGCCGGCACGATCCGAGGCTGGCCCACAGGCTGCCCCCACCACGTCGTGTTCTGCACCTGCCGCAGCTGCGTGATGTGCACCACCGCAGGCTCGCACGAGTCCGCCACGCTCCGGAACACCCGCGACAGCCGCCGCGCAAACTGGAAGTCCTCGCTCGTCGCGTCCTGCCCCTTCCCGTCCTGCCCCCGTGCGTCCGCACGCGCGGGCGGGTCCGCCAGCACGCCCCCCGCAAACACCAGGAGCGCCGCCGCCCCGGAAAAGAGCCCCGCCCGCGACAGGCCCGCGCCACGACGAACAGCATCGCCAACCACCTTCATGGATGACCTCCGCAAGGTTGCAATCAACGTGTGCATGATGGGAATAGACGCCGGTGCCGACCGAAAGGTTCACCCGCGCCAACCGCCTCACGAGCGGGCATACTCCGCCCACGTCGTCCCCGTCTCGCTCACGCGCACACGCTCCACCACCAGCGTCGCGGGAAGGTGGTACTCCACCCCCCCGCCCATGAACGCCGTGCCGATGCGCTGCGCGACACTCTCATAGATGTGCTTCGCGATCACTTCCGTCGTCGGATCCACGTTCTCAAACACCACCAGGCGGTCCTTCGACGCCGTAAACCCCGCCAACCCAGGGTCCCGGCTGTTCACCGCCATCGCATGGTCGAACCGGTCCACACACTCAAACACCGCCCATTTGAGGGCCTTGAAGTCGCACACCATGTCGTTGGCGTCCAGCACGGCACTCGACACCACCACCTCCACCCGCCTCGTGTGCCCGTGCGGAAAACGGCACCGCCCCGGGTGCTTGTGCAGCATGTGCCCGGAAGCGACCTCAAACGCCTTGCAAACACGGAAGACCATCCGGATCAGGATATGCGAATCACGCCCCACCCCCCGCCCCCACCCCGCGTCCGGGAATCGCAGACCGCACCCCCGCGGACCCCAAGGCCTGGAGAGAATCACTTGGCCGCACGTGACTTACATCCGCACACCGCCAACGATAACCCCCATCGCGCGGTACCAGGCACACCAAGGCCGAAAACAGCGCGAGCGACTGGGAGGTCCCTATGAGTTCGGAAGTTCCGCCCGCTCCACCCACTCCGCCCTCTACCCCCGCGCCCGACAACAGCACGCACGGCGCCGCCTCCGCCCTCCTCGACCGCCCCCCGCCGCGCCAGCTCCCGCCCTTCAAGGTCCTCCTCCACAACGACGACGTCAACACGCCCCAGCACGTCGTGCAGTCCCTCGTCGAGCACACGCCCCTGGAACCCCAGCGCGCCACGCTCGTCATGAAGGAAGCACACGACTCCGGCCTCGCACTCGTGCTCGTCACGCACCGCGAACGCGCAGAGCTCTACCGCGAGCAGCTCCAGAGCAAGAGCCTCACCGTCACTATCGAGCCCGTCTGAAACGCCCCGCCCGTTCTCGGACGTCCGCCCCGTGCAATACACGCGCGGGTTTGTCAACCCGCGCCCGCACGTTTTCTCTCCCGCACGCCGCGCCACGCGGAGAGTCCGTCGCGCGCCGCGGCCCGCGCCCAGGCCGCGTGCCCGTACGCCCCGCGCCCATTCCGCCCCCCGCCGCGTGCACCCGCGCGCCGCGCGCGTCGATGCTCCTGCACGCACCCACGCCCGCAACCGCGGAGGTGCGCCCAGGAGCGCGGAACCCATGAAGCACCTCCACCTCGGTGAACTCCTCGTCCAGCACAACGTCCTCACCGCCGCCCAGCGCGACCAGGTGCTCGCCGCACAGCACGACCGGGGCGGCGCCTTCGGCGCACTCGCGGAAGAAATGTTCGGCGTGAGCCCCGACGCCGTCGAACGCGCCTGGGCGGAGCAGTACGCCAGCATCGCCCCCACCGTCGACCCCCGCGCCATGCCCATCTCCCACGAGGCCCTCGAGGCCATCAACCGCCGCCAGGCCTGGCAGTTCCGCATGCTGCCCCTGGAACTCCGCGACGGCGGCCTGCTCGCCTGCACCACGCAGGAGAGCCTCGTCCGCGCCCTCCGCTTCGCCGGCTGGCGCCTGGGCTACTCCTGCCAGTTCGTCCTCGCGCAGCCCCACGCCCTGGGCGAGGCACTCTGCACGCACTACCCCATGGCCGGTATGACGCCCGCCAGCGTGTAAGCCGCTAATCCGCCACCGCGCTCCCGCGCCGCGTCGCGAAGTGCTCACGCACCATCGCGTACCACTCACGCCAGCCCATCACCTCTCGCCCCTGGCGGGCCCGCCACGCACCAAGCTCATACAGCGTGCGCCACTGGCGGAACACCACCCCGTACGCCCACAGCAGCCCGCGCGACGGGTCGTACAGGTTCGTCGACTCCGCGCTGTTCCCGTTCACCTCCACGATCGCGAACCCCTCCCCGCGCCGCAGCGCCTCGTCGCTCTCGTACCGCACATCCAGCCGGCAGTAGTCAAGACCACCGGGCACACCCGTCGCCTCGCCAAACCGCCCGCACAGGCCGTCCACCACCCGCGACAACGCCGGCGTGATCAGGTCCGCCCCGTCGCGGAACAGCGTCCCCTGGCAGTGGTTCCCCGACACGCTCAGCCGCACCCGCTCCCCCGCGCCCGACACCCACTCCACACGCGCCGCGTGCCGCGCAAAGAACGTCCGCCACTGCAGCCGGTACCGCGGGTGCCCCAGGATCAACCGCCCCAGCGTCCGCACCCCGTCCCCCTCCACCTCCGGAAACTCCTTCCGCGTCACCGAGAAGATGGACCCCGCGCCCCCGCCTACCCCGCGCTCCCCGATCCCCCGCACCCACAGAATGCCGCACTCGTACGGACCAGGGTGGTACGGCTGCGCCACCACCGGCGTCGTCACCTCACCGAAGTACCGCCGCACGTCCTCCTCCGTCCGCGCCAGCCTCAGCCCGAAACCCCGCTGACCCGCGTTGGGCTTCAGGATCACCGGCATCCCGATGCCACGCCCCCGCAGGTCCGCCAGCGCCCGCGCCGCCCGCTCCGCCGGCGTGCCCCCGGCATCGATGAACACCGTCGGCAGCGCAAAGGGAGAATCCCCCAGCGCCCGCATGATCAGCTCCTTGCTCTCCCCCACCCACCCGCCCCCATGATCGATCGCGGGGTTGCACGCCGACGGCGTCAGCATCCCCCGCGTCCGCAGCCCCAGCCACCACGCGTACACCACCACGGGAGCATAAAAAACCCACCCCGGCCAGAACTCATGGTGCATCGCCCGCCGCACCGCGATCCGCGCTCGCAACACCCAAGGGATCGAAGGTCCTGAAGCCATGAAGATGCCCAGCGTAGCCCCATCCACCCACGGACTACCCCACCTGAGAACCCTTTCACCAGCCCCCCGCGCCGCCGCTCAACCGATGCTCCCCTCCCACTCCCTTCCGCCCCACAGCCGCGCCCGCAGGACACCCGGGAGTCCCTGCCCCGCGCACACCCATCCCGCAAGCCCATCAACTGCCAGCGCCGCCCGGTCCCGAGTACCATCAGCAGTGCTGCCGGCGCACCTGATGCTCGCTGAAACAACAGAGCACGCCGCCCGCCACACGGGGGCGGGTCTCGTGACGTGTGCGGCCGCGATCGTCGCGGCAATGGTCCCGCCCTTCCTGATGATGGGTCAGGACCAGAGAGCGAGCGAGCACGACACCCTCACCGCAGCCTACGCGGACCTGTTCACCCTCAACGACCTGCTGCTCTCCGCCATTGCCCGGCGATCCGCGGCAACCAAGGCCCTCCACGAAGCCGATCCGCAGGATGCCGAGCTGCTCCAGGCCCGGTTTGCCGCCCAGGACAATGCGATGAGGGAACACACAACCCTCCTCACGGAGTTCAGGAAGGCCCACATGAAAGCGCAGATCCTGGAGCGCAGCGAAACCCGGCAGGATCACCTGGATGCACTCGACCGCTCGGTCCAGTCCCTGCAGCACAAGCTCAAAGAGCAACACGACACACGGATCTACAAAGACCTCACGGACGACGCGGAAGCCGAACGCGCCACATCTCGAACCATCAAGGAACGCATAGCCGACCACCTGCTCGCCGACTCCAAGAAGGGCAGGAGCAAGTGACAGGAGCGAGTGACAGGAGCAAGTGAGTTGTTCCCCCCGACAACTCCCGTCCGGCCACCTCACCGGCCTTGGACCGCGAAAAGGGCAAGGAAGAACGTGACCAGCATGCCCCGCCGGGCGCAGCGAACCCTCCAAAGGGGTCCACCCCCGGCCAAGGCGACACGCATATCATGGAACGTCAGACGAAAAACACGGGTTTTTCAGCTGAAAAACAGGCACTTTGTCCGTGCGTCCGTAGCTCAGTTGGATAGAGCGGCGGTTTCCTAAACCGCAGGTCGACAGTTCGAATCTGTCCGGACGCGTTCACCCTCCCCATGCTCCCCATCACCACCGCCCGCCGCAGGGCTGCTCTCGAGTACCGGCCCGCCACGGTCCGCCTCCTCATCGTCGCCGAGGCCCCGCCCTGCACGCCCGAACGCTACTTCTACTTTGGCGAAGTCGACAAGCACGACTGGCTCTTCCGCTACGTCTGGGAAGGCCTGACCGGTGACAAGCCCGACCGCACACACAAGCCCGCCCACCTCGCCGCCCTCCGCGACGCCGGCGTCTTCATGATCGACCTGCACGAAGACCCCATCAGCCGGCCCACGGCCAAGGACCTCAGGCCCTGCGTGCCCGGCCTGCTGCAGCGCTGCTCCACGCTCCGCCCGTCCGCCATCCTGCTCATCAAGTCAGTCGTTTATGACGTGGCGTTCGAACCCCTGCGCGCAGCCGGCCTCCCCGCCGCCAACGCCCGTATCCCCTTCCCCGCCAGCGGCCAGCAGAAGAAGTTCCTCGACGCCTTCCGCGCCGCCCTCCCCACACCCCCCCGGGTGCCACACCCGGTCGCCTGAACACACCACCCGCACACTTTCATGTTGCGGCCATGCCACACCCGCCGCAACCACGCATACCACGTCCGCGAATACACGCAGCAAGGACCGCACACCACGCCACGGACGGCCCGGCACCGGCATTGCACCCCGGGGGTTGTCATGGCTCTCCAACCGAAGAACAACGCCGCACCCCTGCGTTCTCGGGCCCTCCGCGCCGGCCTCCTCGCCGCCGTCGGGTTTGCGCTCGCCTCCTGCGCTGCACGCCCCGTCGCGTGGCACTCGCCCGGCGAAGCCTCACAGCTCGACTCCAGCCCCGCCGTCGTCTTCGAGGGCGAACAGGTCCTGGCCGCCCGCGCCGACGCTGACCCGCCCGAGTACGCCTGGGCCGACCCCAGCCTCAACATCCGCACCCCAGACAGCCAGTGGCAGGACGCCATGTGGCCGCAGCGCACCTACCGCCGCGGCTGGTACCACCGCTTCACCCTCCCCCGCAGCGCCGACACCATCCTGATATACCAGCAGGACACCTACTCCTCCTCCACCACCCAGTACCGCACCGACGTGAACCGCTCCTACCGCAACGACCGCCGCTGGTAACCCCACGCGCGCCTCACTGCAGCAGCGCCGCGATCTCCGCCACACGGTGCGACCACAGGTGCCCGCCCTCCACCACCCGGCGGCCGCACCGCCCCATCGCCACGCACCTCTCCTTGTCCCTCAGCAGCGCCTCCACCTTCGCCCTCGCCTCCTCCGGCCGCGCGACGTCAAACGTCTCCACGCAGCCGGACACCCCGAAGTCGCGCTCCACGCTCACCCGCGCGTCCGCCACCGTCGCGCACCCCGCCGCCAGGCTCAGCAGCAGCCGCTCGCTGTAGCTCTGCACAAACTGCGTCGGCCCCAGCGCCAGACACACCCGCGCCCCCGCAAGCTCACGCGCCACCCCCCCGTAAGGCACCTCGCCCGCGTACACCACCGTCCCCCCCGCAAGCTCACGCAGCGTCTCGGTCCCCACCAGACGCACCCGCAGCCCCTGCATCGCGCGGATCAGCGCCGTGCGCCGCGCACGGTTCACCACCGCCGTCGTGTAATGGAACACCAGCGCCATCTGCCCCCACGTGTCCCCCGGGTGGTCCAACCGCGAAACCACGCCGTCCCACGCCTGCCCGAAGCCCAGCCATGGGTACCGCGTCCGCAGCGCCACGATCTCCTCCGCCGCCGAGCGCAGATTCCCCGGCACCTGCCCCCGCAGAGCCTCAATCCCGGACTCCCCCACGATCGACCCCGCCATCACCACGTCGCACGCCCGCTCCCCGCCGATCGACCCCTCAGCGCACAACGCCCCCGCGTCCACACCGTGACGCACCCGCGCATACCGGATCGACGGCCACCGCAGCGGCAGCAGGTGCAGGTCATCCTCACCCACCATCACCAGCCGGTACCCCGGGATCGCCGCGTACCGGTCCACGTGCGTGTCCGGCAGCGTGAGGGGATGGTCCACGCACCACTGCACCAGATGCCGAGGCCCCATCAGCGGCCCCATCCGCTGGTGCACCGCCTCAGGGCTCTGCGGACTGTTGAAGAACAGGTACACCGCGCGCTCCCCCTCACGCCGCGCCGGATTCACCGCGCCCCCGCTCCCCACCCACGCGGCCCCAAACTCCTCGGTAAACGCCTGGAGCAGGCCGTAGCGGGATTCAAACCGGGTGGGAACGTGCAAACCAGGCAGCGTGGTAACGCGCGGAAGTGTCTGAACGAGCATGCTTGTGGGTATCGACGCTCGCGCCCGGCCAGGCGGAATTTGGGCCAGATAACCCGGCCCATCTCCCGGAACGGGCGATACGACTAACCACCCATTTTGGGGCTAAATATCCAAGATGATCTGAATTTACGTTAATATTCTGATAGCTACATAATCGCATGCGTACCACTCCTTTGTGTAACACCCGTATGGGTGCCAAAGGGGAACTCACATGCTTCTGATCGCGTGCACCGTGGGCGTGCTGGGACAGCTCGCCCTGAACATGGACACCTCCACCGCAGCCTACCGCCAGGCCCGCGCGCAGGGAGGAGGCGTCGCCCTCGTCATCGGCGACAGCCTCGTCTACCGCGAAGGCGCAATCTGGGAGAACCTCGTCGAGATCAGCTCCCAGCTCTACGGCTCCGGAGGGCTCGGCTATCAAGGCATCAGCCTCTGGACCGGCGCCAGCTACAACGCCTCGCAATGGACGCAAGGCGCCATCAACCAGGACACCCCGCCCCACTGGTCCCTCGACGGACTCTGGGTCTCCACCTCCAGCCCCACCACGCCCTCCTGGATCAACTGCACCCCCTGGAGCAGGACCACCACCCTCCACTACGTCACCGGCCCCGACCAGGGCGCCTTCACCGTCACCTCCGGCGCCTCCTCCTGGCAGGTCCAGGCCGGAGGCACCCAAGGCGTCGGCGCCCTCGCCCTCCAACTCCCCTTCCCCTCACTCTCCATCACCACCGCCGGCAACGGCAACGTCACCCTCCTCGGCTTCGTCAACGGCGCACCCAGCCAGGGCCCCGTCCTCCACCGCGTCGCCAACGGCGGCTGGGGACTCGACGAAACCCTCAACCGCAACTGGACCTGGGACGCCCAGGTCTCCCTCCTCTCCCCACAACTCGTCCTCGTCTGCTACGGAGGACAGAACGACTGGGCCTACTCCTTCAATACCGCGATCTGGGACCAGTACCTCCGCCAGGTCTGCGACCGCGTCCACGCCGCCGCTCCCTCCGCGGGCATCGTCCTCGTCTCCAACTACGCCAGCAGCGCCGACCCCTCCGTCGTCGCACGCTGGGTCACCCTGAGCGGCGTCCAACGCGCACTCGCCACCGAACGCGCCTACGGCTTCGTCGACCTCTTCCGCGCAGGCGGCGTCTACGAAGCCTGGGTCGCCAGCGGCTTCGTCGCGCCCGACGGACTCCACTTCTCCGACGCCGGCGGACACCACGCCGCGCACATCATCCACTGCGCCATCGACTCCAACGGCGCCTGCCTCGCCTCAGCGCCCTGCAACTCCACAGACTTCAACGGCGACGCCCTCTCCCCCGACACCGCAGACATCGACGACTTCCTCTCCGTCTTCAGCGGCGGCCCATGCCCCACAGGCACCTGCGCAGGAATCGACTTCAACCGCGATGGCCTCGCCCCCGACACCCTCGACATCGACGCCCTCCTGTCCGTTTTTTCCGGCGGACCCTGCCTGTAGTATTGTGGACTTGAATATGAGCTTTTCGGCCCACGCGAGCGGGTGGAACGTCCGTGAACATTCCGCAAACCCGCGTGCAATCCCGTAGCAGTTCCACCACATTCCCGCTAGACTGAACCCCGAGGAAAGAGCTGTGTGGGATCGCGCTCTGTCCGCAGGTCCACATTCCGCCAGGAGGAGAAGACATGAAGAACTTGCTCGCACTGGGTGTCGTTGTCGCGCTGTCCGGCCAGGCCCTGGCCACCAACGGCGATGTCGTCTTCACAAGCCAGCAGGCCAACGGCATCAAGGTCATCAGCGGCACTACCCCCGGCCCCGCCACCACCCTCTACCTCTCATCGAACCCCGCCACCCTCTTCGCCGGCATCACCGCAGCGCCGGACGGCAACTACTACGTCGCCGACGGCCGCTTCCCCTTCCCCAACCTTACCGACGCCGGCATCGTCCGCGTCTCCAACCTCTTCGGCTCCCCCAGCGCCAGCCAGCTCGCCCAGGGCAACCCCCTGCAGAACCCGCTCGGCCTCGTCTGGGACCCCAACACCAGCCAGCTCATCACCGTCTCCAACCCAGGCTCCCCGCCCAACCCGCCCACCATGGACGGCGTCTACGGCATCAACCTCGGCGGCACCGTCTCCACCTTCTTCACCGAGCCCAACCCCATCCCCAACGGCCGCCCCACCTACCACGCCGCGCACTCCATCATCAAGGACCCCCGCCCAGGCTCCAACGACTTCCTCATCTCCTGCGTCAACGGCGGCGTCGCCACCAACCCCAGCCCCACCTTCGGCTTCGACGCAGAGTCCTCCACCGTCTGGCGCCTCCGCTGGAACGGCTCCACCTACGCCATGGACACCTCCCCGGTGGTCGACCTCGCGTCCTCCTTCACCGGCTTCTCCCAGTCCTTCTACAACAGCCGCGGCATGGCCGCCGTCCCCGGCTCCAGCTCCTTCTACATCACCGACCATGAAGCCGGCAAGATCAACCGCGTCGACATGGACGCCCTCGGCAACTTCACCGGCATGACCACCATCCTCTCGGGCCTCTCCTTCCCAGAGAACATCATCTATAACCAGTACACCAACCAGCTCGTCTTCGGCGAACGCTGCGACAGCCTCGCCAACTACGGCTCCCTCACCGGCTCCAAGATCTCCACCGTCAACCTCGACGGCACCGGCCTCACCGTCCTCTCCACCGGCGACCACGCCCGCGGCTTCTACATCGTCCCCGCCCCCGGCGCCGCAGCCCTGCTCGGCCTGGGCGGCCTCCTCGCCCGCCGCCGCCGCCGCTAAGTTCCGTCCTTCCAACGCCTTCCCTCACGCGGCCCGCCCACCGGCGGGCCGCGTCTTTTTCTGGCCTGTTCTCCCACCCGCCATCTACTCTTCCTCTCCGTTCTTCCCCCTCACACTCTGGCCGCTGGCCCAGCGCCCGCCGGCCCTTCCCGGAGCCCCCCATGCCTTCCGCCATCTCCATGTCCGCCGGCAAGCTCAACGTCCCCAACGACCCCATCATCCCCTTCATCGAAGGCGACGGCACCGGCCCCGACATCTGGCGCGCCTCCGTCCGCGTCATGGACGCCGCTGTCGAGAAGGCCTACGCCGGCAAACGCAAGATCACCTGGCACGAAACACTCGCCGGCGAAAAAGCCTTCAACAAGACCGGCAACTGGCTCCCCGACGCCACCCTCGACGACTTCCGCAAGTACCTCGTCGGCATCAAGGGACCCCTCACCACCCCCATCGGCGGCGGCATCCGCAGCCTCAACGTCGCCCTCCGCCAGATGCTCGACCTCTACGTCTGCCTCCGCCCCGTCCGCTGGTTCAAGGGCGTCCCCAGCCCCGTCAAGCGCCCGCAGGACTGCGACATGGTGATCTTCCGCGAGAACACCGAGGACATCTACGCCGGCATCGAGTACGCCGCCGGCACGCCCGAATCCCAGGCCATCCTCGACTTCTGGCAGAAGAACTTCCCCAAGGAGTTCACCAAGGTCCGCTTCGGCACCGAGAAGGCGGGCCAGGACTGGCAGAAGATGCTCGAGTCCGTCGGCTCCCCCAAACGCGAGATCAAGGGCACCGCCGTGGGCATCGGCATCAAGGCCGTCTCCGCCCTGGGCACCGAGCGCCTCGTCCACAGCGCCATCGCCTACGCCCTCAAGGAAAAACGCCGGTCCGTCGCCCTTGTCCACAAGGGCAACATCATGAAGTTCACCGAGGGTGCCTTCAAGGACTGGGGCTACAAGGTCGCCAGCCAGTACTTCCGCTCCCAGACCGTCACCGAGCGCGAGACCTGGATCCTCGGCAACCGCGAGGCCAACCCCGGCCTCACCAGCGAGGCCAACGCCAAGCTCGTGGACCCCGGCTTCGACATGATGACCCCCAAGCAGAAGCAGGACATCATCGCCGAGGTCGACGGCGTCATGAAGGCCATCTGGTCCAGCCACGGCGACGGCAAGTGGAAGAAGATGCTCCTCATCAAGGACAGCATCGCCGACATCACCCTCCAGCAGGTCCTCACCCGCCCCAAGGACTTTGACGTCATCGCCACCCTCAACCTCAACGGCGACTACCTCAGCGACGCCCTCGCCGCCCAGATCGGCGGCATCGGCATCGCCCCCGGCGCAAACATCAACTACGTCACCGGCCACGCCATCTTCGAAGCCACCCACGGCACCGCCCCCAAGTACGCCAACCTCGACCAGGTCAACCCCGGCTCCGTCATCCTCTCCGGCGAAATGATGCTCCGCTACATGGGCTGGGGCGAAGCCGCCGACCTCATCATCAAGGGCATGGACGGCGCCATCTCCGCCAAGACCGTCACCTACGACTTCGAACGCCTCATGAAGGCCGAGGGCGACACCCAGGTCCGCAAGCTCAAGTGCTCCGAGTTCGCCGGCGAAATCATCAAGCACATGAACTAAACGCAGCCCTCACCCACCACCCCTCCCAACCCCGTGCCCCGCACGGGGTTTTTCTTTACCCCAACGGGGTGACCGTGTGGAGCCGGGGGTAAGCGAGGCTCTGCGAACGCCACCCCCGGAAAGCAACCCCCCTCGCTTCCCTCTTCTCGCCCCGAAAGGGGCGAATGAACCGCACGCGCCCACACGCCGGGATCCTGGGCGATTCCACAACCGATCATCCACGTACTCACCCCACCGGGGTGACCGTATCTAGCCGGGGGTAAGCGAGGCTCTGCGAGCACCACCCCCGGAAAGCAGCCCAAACGCCTTCACCCCGCAGGGGTGAACGTACAGCACGATACACGCCCACACACCCCGCTTTCCCCCAACCCAACGCGCACGTGCTCGCGTCTTCACGCCAAAGGCGTGACCTCAGCGAGCCCTGGGGGGCAAGCGCACACCCCCGGAAACCCGCCCCCTCTTCGCCCCGCTCCGCGCACTCTTCGCCCCAACGGGGCGCCGGAATGTAGCCACGGATGGAGCGCAGCCCGCGTCCTCGCGGGCGAAGCGCAACCCGTGGACAGCGTGAAACAGATCGGCCCGCCCCGGCAGGGGCGGAGGAGTCCTGCGGACGGCGTATCAAGGCCGAGACTCACGCTCACCCACCGACCACGGCCGCAACCCCGAGCGCGGTGGACGTTTGTCGCGCCAATGCAGAGACGGCGTGCCGCCCGCGTGTCCATGACACCTCCGCACCTCTCCCTGCCCGGAGCATGCAGCCCCCGGCGCGTGGTGGCCCTGTCTTTGGATCGAAAGCGGGGGTGCCGGGGGCGGCAGCCCCGACAGCTTACTGCCGTCCGAACAAGTCCTTCACCTCGCGGACGCAGAGCGCGGGAATCGCCAGCGTGGCGAGGTCGATTGTGGCCAACTTGGCCAAGCACTCTTCAGGGGATGCTTCATCGGGGAATTGGATCTTGTCGCGCAACGCCAGTGCTGTGCCCCGCGACAGCCCGAGTGCGATGAGATTGAGAGCGATCCGGTCGGATGCTCCACACTCCAGATAGACGTGAAACGGCTCAAGCGCGTCGGCGGTAGCTGTGTCGCCTTGTTCGCGCAGAACCAAGTCAAGCACGCTGTTGTACGCCATGTAGTACTTGACGAGCCGGAAGCGAATGGCTTCTTCGAGCGTCTTCAACAGTTCCCGTATCGATGCCGACAAGGATTGATCGGAACCCTGCTTCGCGAGGAAGGCGAGACGAGAAGAGATGATGCGATTCAGTGGGGTGTTGTAGATCCACTGGATCGCAAGCCACTTGTAAAACAGGTAGCTGTTGTTGTCCACGCCTCCAAGGGTTTCTTGGACAATCTGAATGATCGTCCCCATGCGGTCATTCGATCCGGCCATGCCCGGATGAAGAGGCGCAAGGGCCGCCGGTTCCACTTCCTTCTTCAAGCGCTCGTACAACGCTTGCATGCGATCTGGACGGACCGACCGGTTCGCGTCCAGCACTTCGGTTGGCAGCGTGATCTGAAGGGCGGTGACGACCTGTGCCGTCGCAGCGAGCGCTGCGGCATTCGCATCCGTCTTCCACGGCGACTCGGCGAGATTGCGTTGACCGCGTACGAAGTCGCAGTAGACCTTTCCGAGGGCCGCTTCTCCATAGTCCAACTCCTTGCCAGCCACCTCGTTCTTCAAGACCTTCTGGACAATGGTCCCGCCGTCCGCCATCGCCTCGTTCATGGCAGAACGGATTTCGGTGAGTTGTTCTCCCTCGTACGACTTCTGCTCCCAATCAGCGGGCCGGAGACACCACACGTTGCCATGAAACTCCCGCAGTAAGCGGCCCGCCCGACCCGCGAGATTCAGGAAGTCGGCACGGGTCATGCCGTCGTCGCGGCCGCGCTTCGGGTTCTCGATGATGATGTGCCGTGCCGGGAGATTGACGCCTTGAAGTAACGTGCTCGTGCAGCAGACGTACTTCAGCTTGCCATCCCGGCAAAGGTCTTCCACACGAGCCCTGACGATCGCGGGCATGAACCCGTAGTGGTACGCAACCCCGTGGGGAAGGCACTGGATTAGCGGATACTCCGCGTGAATGTCCGAGCGGATAAACTCGATCAACTCGCGGATGTCCGAATCAGGCGTGGCTGGTGCCTGCTGCCCATCAATGAGCGCCGCAGCGAGCTTCTCGGCATCCGCGGGCGTGTTCGCATAGATAAGAGTGCTCTCGTCTGGTCTCGTCACTTCCCGGGCAAACAGTGCGCGGCTTTCGAACGGCCCGACATTCATCTTGAACGGCAGCTCGCGGCGACCGAGAGTGAGCGGTTGCTCGCCCCCGACCAGTTGGCAGTCGACTAATTTGGGTTTGTTCCGTACCGGAGTGACCAGGATGAGGTTCTGCGACACGGGAGAGAGCGTGCGCACAAAATGCTGTCCGGAGTCGCGTCGCTGGACGACATCCAGCAAGAACTCTGGGTTGGAGGCGAGGGGACTGGCGAAGTGGACTTCCGCCTGCGGTGACTTGATCAGGACCGCTTCAATCGCCGTTTGGAGAATGACACCTCGGGCCTCATCACGGATGCTCTGGGCTTCGTCCACAATAAGCGTCGTGATCCACTGTGCGCCCTCGCGCGAGTGCAATAGGCTGAGAAGCCGTTCCTGCGTAAGGACGAACACGGCACCCTGAGGCGCCTTATCAGGCGTGATCGGGAAAGGCACCGACCGCACCGGCACGGCTTCCATCCCCGCCTTCCTCAGATGGTCCCGAACGGTCAACGTCACCTCGCGGATGAGCGCTCGCGTCGGCACCACGTAGACGACGCAGGCGGGCACGACCTTGCGGAGCCGCCGAATGAGGTCGAGGCCCAAGATGAAAGACTTGCCCGCAGAGGTTGGGGCGGACACGCTGACCGATGAAGCAGAATCCAGCGCGGTAAGAAACTCGTGCTGAAAGTCTGTGAGCGCCCAAGCTCTTTCATCTGGCCCTGCGACCGTGTTTTCTAACTCGCGCCCGATTCGTTCCAGCCCGAGTCGCGCCGGCGCGTCAGGGACGTTGTCAATGCCACCTGCACACCGCTTCCGGAGAAGGCTGCGGCCCGGAAAGTTTCCGATCCGAGAGAGAACCACATCGGCCGCGGAGACCAATCCCGGAATGCGATTCTTAAACAACTCGACAAGGCGCGTTGCGATTTCGTAGGCGATGGCCCGCTGCGGTTGTTCTTGCGACAAGGACAGCACCGAAGCACGTCCGAGCAACCTGCGTGCGTCCGCTTCGGTAATCTGCGGCAGGTCCGCTGGAGGTGCTCCGGGAAGTTGGCCAGCCAAATCCGCTACCAGAAGCTTGCGGAGCAAATCGGGAAACCACGGTGGTTCATCGGGAGGCAGCATCGTTAGCAGCAGTAGACACAACGAGCATCACTCCATGGCGGCATTGAACGCGTCCCGGAACGCTTGCACACTCGCAAGCGGGAGAAAGAACACCTCAAAGCGGTATTGCTTCCATTGACATTGGCACGGTGGAGGCTGACACCCATTTGTTGCCCGTTGGCATGTGTCAAACCGGGCCTTGAGGAGCGTGTGAAGTCTGGGGGCTTCAAGAAGATACTGGCGGCAATACTCCGCCTCAATCGCGGCAAGGGCTTGGCCCGGCGTCATGCCCGTGGCGGTCCAGTCGTATCCGATCAGACATGCGTGATTGATCCGCGCGCCCGGGCCTGGTTTGCCAGTGTCGAGGACCTCGGCAACGGCAGCCTTCACATTGTCGTCTACCCCCTTGAAGAACTTCGTGACCATCGAATACTCGTGGTCCCGCATGCCGTTAGTATGGAAGTTCTCGATGCTCTTGAATGCGTTTGTAAGCGCGGCACCGACATCCGTGTACATCTTCGATTCGCCGAAGTATACATCGACTAAGTTGTCAGTCGCGTTCCAACGCATGTGAATACCGTCCGATCCATTGACCTCCAACGCTGGATTGGTCTTCAACTCGATCTTGGCCACCACCTGCGGAGCACCGATCACCGCTTCCAAGAGAAAGTACAGCAGCAGTTCGCCAGCCTCGCCCGCGAGGTCCGCAGTCCCGACTGGTGCGGCCACGACGCGAAAGAGCTTCCGTGCCTCCTGCATGTATCTCGCACCTTCCTGTGCCGTCATCACGGCAGGACGGTTTCGTGCGGAGATCGCATAATCTATCGCGTGGTTGACAAGGCACTTTGCGAGAGCATCCACCTTTGGCTGCCCATTCGCGTCAAACTTCAAGTGGTGAAGCCGCGTTGTTGCCGTTACGCCTGCCACCGTGTGCTGGTGCTGAACGTGACCAATGCAGGCGTCATAGTTTTGCCGCGATGCCGACAGCATCGCCTGAAGGTCGGCAAGCGGGTTGGTGCCGGTGAGGGCTGTCATTGTCGGGAATGAGTGTAGTGTATGGAGAGATACGCGACATCTTGCCTTTAGCGTTTTCCGCGCAGCGGAGTTTTACGCCGCCACCGTCGCCGCGCACGGTTCGGACCACGGCCCCTTCTCCGCGCGCGTGCTCACCCAGCGCAGGGCGTAGTACGCCGTTTTCCCCGCGTCCGCCGCGGTGAAGCCCGCTTGCAGGTTGCCGCGTGAACTAAGCGAGAGGAACCGGTACGCCCCCGCCACGCCAGCGCCGCCCCCTCCGCCCTGCGGCGAGGGCGCATCGAGCGGGGGCGGATCTTCGTGTGGGGGGGCCAGCGCCAGCCACACCTCCGCGCCCTGCACGCCCCGGGGCTTGGCCTTCCGCGTGGGCGTCGATTCGTCCGTGAAGCGCAGCGTGTGCGTGAGCCGCTGCCCGCTCTCGACTCTGGCGAGGGGCCGCGTCGTCGGCGTCGGGCTGGGCGGGCCTCCCTCGACCCGCACGCGAATCCCGATCGTCGCGCGGTCGGCGTCGGTCCTCCCCCCCTCCACGCCTGCATGAAGGTGGTCACGGGCGGCATCGAAGTGTCGTGCATTCGAAGTCGAACCCAGACGGGTTCGATGCTTCTGGGCTCTCCTTCTCGGTACCATGCCTTGCTTATGCACCGCACCTCCGACCCCCTCTCCGCACTCCTCGCCCACAACCTCTGGGCCACCCGCCTCATCCTGGACCTCTGCCGCTCCCTCCCCGACGAACAGTTCCGCCGCCCCTTCCCCATCGGCCCCGGCGACCGGGGCGGCCTCTGCGCCATCGTCACCCACATCATCGGCGCCATGCGCCGCTGGGCAGACCGCATCGCCGCCAGACCCGTGCGCGCCCCCATCGAGCCCTGGCGCCCCGGCTACCAGCCGCGCCCGCCGTACTCAATCGATGAACTGCTCGCGCTCCTCGCCGACGCACACCAGGACCTAACACACGTCATCGACGCCGTCCACGCAGAAGGCGAGCCCGCCCTCGCCCGCATTGTCACCCTCCAGTTCGCACAGCCCGCCGGTGCTCCCCCCCAGCCGCCCCACACCTTCACCACCGGCGCCTGCATCGCCAGCGCCGCCGTGCACGGCCACTACCACCGCGCCCAGTGCATGAACATCCTCCGCCAACTGAACGTCCCCGGCGTCTCCGACAAACTCCCCTCCCTCGACGTCATCGACTGGCAACAAAGCCAGGAACCCTGACCCCCAACTCCCTCACCCCCCACCTGCTCACCTCCCCACGCCCTCCCCACTCCCCGCCCGCGCGCGCACACCCGCCCGTCCAAAACAAAATCCCCCTCCACTTTCCCAACTTTTTCTTCGTCCAAGGCCCGCGCCCGCAACCCCCGCCCACCCCACCACTTCCCACGCTCCTCCCGCGCGCCCACCGCCCCCGCTACCCCGCACCACCCCTCCACCGCGCGCACAAACCAGAGCGCAGCCAGTAAGGGTGTGCCACCACTCTCTTTCCGCCCCCTCCCATCCGCGCCTCCGTCTTCTTCTTTGACCACTTCCCACTTTGACCATCTCCCTACTTCCCAACCTGACCATTGTCCATCCCCCACCCCGCAACTGCCCAAAACAGCCGTTATCGGCCCCGACACCCTCTCAAAACCGCCCACAAAAACAGCACTCCCCAAAACACCCCCGAAAGAAGCCCGTCGCGCACCACTGACCCATCCAAGGGACCTGTCCCTGCCCCACCACCCACCCAAACCCTGCCCCCGGACGCCGCCGAAACCCGTGGCCAACCGCGGCTTTTTCAGGGGCTTCTGCCCACTTTCCTTGCCGCGCACCCAAACACGCTGCATATTGGGTGCAAGGCCAATGGGCCCTTCGAACCAGCCCCGGACCGGCAGGATGCTCATGACCAAGGCGGCCACGCTGTTGCCCATCTCTCCGCTCGCCTTGGCCGCATGCGCTCTTCTGGCCGCGCCCTCCGCGCACGCGCAGTGGTCGGTCGTCAGCCTCCACCCCGCCGGCGCAACCTCGTCCGTCGGTTCCGGCGTCGCATCAGGCCAGCAGGTCGGCTGGGCAACCGAGTCCGGCATCCTCCGCGCCGGCCTCTGGATGGGCGCAAGCGCCTCCTGGGTCGACCTCCACCCCGCCGCCGCATCCGAGTCCTCGGCCTACGCCTCCAGCGGCACGGAACAAGCCGGCCGCGCCAACATCGCCGGCCAGTTCCACGCCAGCCTCTGGACCGGCTCCGCCGCCACCTGGACAGACCTCCACCCCGCCGGCGCCACCGAATCCGTCGCGTCCTTCGTGTGGACCGGCCCCTCCGCAAGCCAGCAGGTCGGCTACGCAACCATCGGCGGCGCACAGCGCGCCAGCCTCTGGAGCAGCACCGCCGCCTCCTGGACAGACCTCACGCCCGCCGGCGCCTCCATGGCCGTCGCCCAGGGCACCGACGGAACCCGCCAGGTCGGCTACGCCCGCATCGCCGGCGCACCCCACGCCTCCATCTGGAACGGCACCGCCGCCTCCTGGATAGACCTGCACCCCGCTGGCGGCGCATTCTCCATCGCGTACTCCACCGCCGGCACACAGCAGGCCGGCTACGCCTCCGTCGGGGGCGTGCAGCGCGCCAGCACCTGGAGCGGCACCGCCGCCTCCTGGACAGACCTCAACCCCACAGGCTCCACCCAGTCCATCGCCTACGCCACCGACGGCGCCATGCAGGTCGGCGTCGCGTACTTCTCCGCCGTCCCGCACGCCGGCGTCTGGAGCGGCACCCCGGCCTCCTGGGAAGACCTCTCGCTCGTCCTCCCCGGCGCCTGGACCAGCACCAACGCCCACGGTATCTGGAACGACGGTGAGAACATCTACGTCGTGGGCTCAGGGTTCTCCTTCGACTCCGGCCGCGTCGAAGCACTCCTCTGGACCAAACCCCTGAACCCCGCCCCCACCTGCGACGGCGTGGACTACAACGGTGACGGCCTCTTCCCCGACACCCAGGACATCAACGACTTCCTCACCGTCTTCAGCGGCGGCGAATGCAGCACCGGCACCTGCGCCGACATCGACTTCAACAACGACGGCATCTTCCCCGACACCGAAGACATCAACGCACTCATCAGGGTGTTCGCGGGCGGGAGCTGCGTCTAGCCTCCAGCGTCGCCGCCGCAGCCAGGAAATCGAGCTCGCTGTCGATGTCCACCACGCTCCCCTCCGGATTGACCACCCCCCGCCGGTCCCTCCCGAAGAACGCATGCGGCCCCGGCGCCGCCCCCACCCCGCAGAACAACGCCCGCCGCGTACACACGATCACCGCCCCATCCGGGACAAACGCCGGAGGAAGATCCTGCCGCCGGAACACACCGTGGTTCAGCACATCCCCCTCCCACGGCCTCACCTGCCCGTCCTCTCCCACCCGCGCCGTCCACCACGGGTGGTACTTCCCGACCGCCTGATAGCTCTGCACACTGTCGCACCCCGACGTCACCAGCAGCCCCACCGCCCGGTCCACCAGACCCTCCGGCCTCACCGGCACATTCGCGTACAGAATGACAACCGGGTGCTCTGCCGGGAGCACACCCCGCGCTCCCTCCACCTGCCCCACCGCCTCCCGCGCAGCATCATCCACCCGCGCAGTGTCCGTCGCAAGCCCGTCCGACCGCCGCAGCGCAACCGCCCCCATCGCCCGCGCAACCTCCAGCGCCCGCGGATCATCACTGCTCACCGCAACCAGCCCCACGCTCTGCGCCGCCATCGCATGCTCAATCGTCCACGCAATGCACGGCCTCCCGCCAACCTCGCGCACATTCTTCCCCGGCACGCCCTTGCTCCCGGCGCGGGCGAGAATCACCGCCAGAGCAGGACCCTCGGGCTGCTTCACGGCACAGCTCCCGCCATCGCCCCGCGGGACGCCCCCACAGACCCATCCCCCACCTCCACCCGCCGGACCGACCACCCCCTGCGCGCCCGCACATGGGCCGGCTCCGGCAGAGCCTCCACAGTGCGCCACGCATCCCCGCTCCCCGCAGGCGCATCAATCACGCACGCACCGCACGCCGTCAACCACCGGTCGTAGAACATCTCGACGTCATCCAGCGTCGCATCACACCTCGTCAACCGCGGCACCAGCCACGTCGAAGGCATGCCCCCCACCGAACGCCGGTTCCGCTCGTCAATGAACTCCTGCAGCATCTCCCACACCCGGTCCCGCGTGTCCTCGCCGCTGCGGGCCTCCCACACGAACCTGGAATCACCGGGCAACTCCACACTGATGACCCCGAGCCCGAAGTCCATCGCGTCCACCAGCGTCTCGACGCCAAACCTCATGAGCGCCCTGTGGCTCGTCCGCAGATGGACCGCCGCAGCGCCGGCGGCCCGGGCCCCGTCGGCCAGCGCTCGCCACTCGCCGGAGCCCTCAGCGTCCAGAACCGTGACCCCCAGCAGCGGCTGCCTCTGCGCCAACGCCCGCACCTGCATGATCGCCGCGCCGATCTCCGGGTTGGCTTCTTCCGTGCCACCCGGAGCGATCAGCTCCAGGTGCTCCGGAACGAACCCCGACGCATCCGCGTCCCGCAGCGCATCCACGCACCGCCTCATGTCCAGGCGTCCGCAGTCAGGGCAGGTCCGCTCCAGCGACTCCATGAAGTTGACATCGTCGCCCGTGCACCGCCACAAGCTGTCCCGCACCGTGTGCGGTACCGCAACACACGGCGCCTTGGCAATGGGGTCATGCCGGGGCGCGTCCGGCAAGTACGCAAGCAACCCCGCCACGCTGGACCGCACCCCCCCAAAGGCACTGCCCCGGTTCGCCGCCATGTCCCGCACCAACCCCGCACCGATCACGCACGGGCAAAGCCCCGGCGGCGCCTGGGAGAAGGTGAACCGATGACGGTCCGGCGCTTCCCGGTAGCGAGCCACGACCGCATCGACCATCAACGGGTCCACCACGACCCAGTCATCCGAGACCGGAACGATCGCGTCAGCACCAACCTCCGCAGCCAACGGCGCATCTACCGCCGGGCACAACGCCTCGTCAAACACCGTCAGCCCCGCAATCCCGCCCCGCCAGGAGTGACGCGACCAGATACGTGCCGCAGCAACCGAAGCCCGCCGCGCACGCAATCGATGTATGTCCACTGCGCCGGCCAGCACATTCGGCGACTGCACACCCGCGCCGCGGATCGCCGCTTCCGCCAAGGACCGCGAAGCAGCCGCGACGACAATCGCGTCGAGCTCCTTGCACATGAGCAGCCGTGCAAGGGTCCTCTGAAGACACGCCGCGCCGTGCGACGAACTGCGGCGGCCGCCCAGAGCTGAGCACCGCTCATCGAAGTGGATGACGGCGACAACGCGCTTGCGTTCCTCTGCCGGGGTATCCAATGTGATTGTGTCAGCGGTATGCGCTGCAGGATCACGGGTGTGCGGCGCAGCGCCGTGGAGGACAGCGCGGGCGTGCTCGAGCATGGACGACGCCTGCTGAGCTGCTTCGCCCAGGAACCGGACATTGCGGATGTCGCGTTCTATCTGGCGGCGCTGGGTTTCGTCGGGGGTGAGCGACGGGCTGAGGGCGATTGCGCGGTCGGCGCGGAAGCGGTTGAGGGCCCCGGCCTGGTTCATGTGCTGGGCGATCCAGTACGCGCTCTGCTGCTTGAGGGACTGGCCGCGGGCGGTGACGCGTTCGATGAGCGCGTTGACGCGGGGCTGGTCGCTCAGGTGTTCGAGCATTTCGGAGAGGTCGAGGATGGTCGACTTGCAACCTTCCTGGAGCTCGCGGGCGCTCTGGGCGACATCTCGGAGGCGGGCGTCGATGCGGGCGGGGTCGGTGGGGAGGGGGGCGGTGGCGGGCGCGTGGGCGGGGGGGGAGGTGTGGCGGGCGGCGCGTTCGAGGGCGAGGGCAAGGGGGAGGGCGCGGGTGTGCTGCTTGAGGGTGCCGCCCTCGGTGGCGTCGATGGTGGTGAGGCCGGCGGCGGCGTCTTTCTGGAAGGCGCGCTCGAAGAGGACCTGGTAGGTTGCCATCTGCTCGTCGGTGTAGATCGCGCGGCCCTGCTGGTCGCTGACGCGGCGGAGGAGGCCCCGCATGCGGGCGACGCGTTCCCACTCGAGCATTTCGAGGGTGCGGAAGGCGGAGAGTTCGCTGCTCCAGACCTGGTGGATGGCGGCTCCGCTGCCGTAGTACTGGTGGTTGGTGAAGCCGAGGTCCTGGCCGACAAGGATGACGGGGTCGCAGCCGAGGTGGCGGGCGAGGGCGTAGGAGAGGTGGGCGACGGTGGCGCCCGGGGGCAGGCTGCCCATGGGGCGGGCGAGGGCATCGCCCAGCACCCTGTCCATGGTGTCGTCGCCCACGCAGCGGACTTTGCCGGGGAAGGCGGCGGGGATGGCGGGGTTGCACTTGGGCTCGATGACGAGCGTGGTGTCCTGGACGTCCTGGGGGGAGAGCCCTTCGTAGAAGCGGGCGCTGATCTCGTGGTAGTCGAGGGCGGTGACGTAGTGAGGGCGGATGCCGAGGGCGAGGAGCTGCTTGAGGGCTGTCTGGACGGCGATGATGACTACGCGGTCGCGGATGCCGGGCTGGGTGAGGAGTTCGATGTTCTTCCTGAGGCTGGGGCCGGCGGAGACGAGGATGGCGGGGACGCCGGCGCTCACGCCGGCGAGGTCGCTGATGCCGGGCATCTGCGTGTAGACGCCGGCGTTGTTCAGCACGTTGCGGAGCGTGACCTCCACCTGCACGAGCGTGGTGGCGACGTTGGTGCGGATGGCGGCGACGACTTCGGCGAGCGTCCTGGCGAAGGTCTCGGCGGTGTCTCGCAGGCGCGGGCGGCTTGCGGGGTGGTCGATGATGCGGGTGCCGAGGGCGACCACCCCTTCCAGGCCGGTGAGGACACCGGTGAGTTCGGCCTTGTCCTGCGGGCTGGTCACGATGACGACGGGGCAGGAGGCGAGGGTCGGTACGAAGTCCACGCGCTCGAGGACCGACCGGAGCAGTTCGACATCGGGCTCGAAGACCACCACGGTGCCGTGGGCGCCCAGCCTGCGGGCGAGGGCCGTGATGTGGTGGCCGATGCCGAATCCACGGACGACCACCGCCGCGGCGGCGATGAGGTCGACGCTGTCGGCGAGGCGCTGGGCTTCCCTGAGCGGCTGGTATTCGCTGGCGAGCCTGCGGAGGGAGGAGCCGAGGCCGGTGACGCCGGTCGGCGCGCCGTCCTGGGCGCGGGAGAAAGTGGTATCGCGCCTTGGGGTGGCCCGGGCGACGGCTTCGGCGGCGCGGGGGCTGCGGGCGGCGAGGGCCCGGAGGTTGTTCTCGAGGATGTGCGGGTGGACGGTCAATCCGGTTCCCGGCGGTTGAGCTTCGGGCTCTGGTTCGGGCGTGCGCGCACGGACAGCCGTGCAACCGGGAGGTATCGGGCGGGGGGCGTTTGGTGCTGGAGAAAAGGCGGTGGTTCACGGGGTCGGGGAGCGTGCGGGGTTGCGGCGATCTGGGGGGGCGGGAGGGGCGTACAAGTGGGTGTGCAGAACACACCCACCGGGCTCAGCGTGCTGGATGTGCCGACACCTCCTTCGTTGCCGGGGCCTCCGGCGTGGGTGCATTACACGGTGGAGAGTCCGTGGCTGCTGGTGGTGCTCCTGCTGCTGGGGGCGGCGGTGGCGGTGTCGGTGTTTCAGCACCGAGGGATGGCGGGGCGGGGGCTGAAGGTGGGCGTGCCGCTGGTGGTTCTGGCGGCGGCGCTGGGCGTGGCAGCGCACTTTGTGGTGACTGATCGCGAGGCGATCGCGGCGAGCACGCGTCGGCTGGTGGGCGCGGTGGCGACTGCGGATAGCGCGGCGCTGGAGGAAGAGCTGGGTGAGCCGTGCACGCTCTACTACTTCCAGGCGCCGGACGGGCTTGGTCGGGCGGGGATACTGACGGCGGTGACGGCGGCGTTCTCGCAGGGATCTGCGTATGCGGTCTCGGACTGGAAGTTGGAGGCGTTGCAGACGCGGGCGACGGGCGAGCGCACGGGGCAGGCGCAGGTGAAGGTGTTTGTGGTTCCGGCGCAGTGGAACCTGCCGCATCATTCGTGGTGGCGGATCGACTACGTGAAGGACGGCGATGGTCGCTGGCGAGCGGGGGCGGTTGCGCCGCTGGCGATTCAGGGGGTCGAGAACGCGCGAGGGCGGTGAGGGGCATGGTTTGTGCGCGCGGGCGCCTCTTCTCCCGGGGGGTTGGCGGTGGTGCTGTGATTTCAGGGCTTTTTGGCGTGGGGCAGGGTCCGAGAACGGCTGATTTGTGCACTTGCGCTGTGGGGGGTGGACAAGGGCAGGAGGGGGGAGTAGCGGAGTGGTCAGAGGGGGAAGTGGTCAAGTGGTCAAAGGGGGAGTTGGAGTGATGGTGTGAGGGGGCGGGTGGGGGCTTTGAGGAGGGGTTGGGGATAGCGCGCCGGCGGGATGAGGTGCGGGGGGGTTGACGCCGCAGGTGTGGGGCGTGCTCATGGCGCAACGTTACTTGGTGGGGAGGTCGGCGCCAAGGGGGAGTGGGCGCATCGACGTGAAGTGTTGCGCGCGGGGGGTGGGTCCGGAATAGAAAGTTCACTTCGGGGGTGGTGTGAGGGACGAGTGAAGGGGGCTAGTGGTGCTGCTGGGGGAAACCTGAGCGGTTGCCAAGCCTGGCAGCTTGGTGTTGCTGATGCCGGAGGGAACCTGAGCGGTTCCCTGACCGGCAGGCCAGTTGTTGCTGATGCCGGAGGGAACCTAAGCGGTTCCCCTGACCGGCAGCCCAGTTGTTGCTGATGCCGGAGGGAACCTAAGCGGTTCCCCCCGGCACCCCCTTCCCTTTGAGGAAAGATGTGCGGGGGTGGGGTGGTGTGCAGGTGGGGGGAGTGGGTGCGGGTTCGGTTTGCGGCGGAGGGTTCCGAGCGGGAGGGGCTTTCGGAAGGGTGGCGGGGTTGGTATATTGGGGGCGTGATCCTGACGGACACAGGCACTGACCCGTGGAACGACGCGAGCACGGGCACGCTGTCGGTGCGGCGGTGCGTGCTGCAGAAGGTGGGGGGCTGGCGGGCGGATGTGGTGGCGACAACGCGGGATGATGGCCTGCCGCACGAGTACATCCGGTACTCGCCCTACGGCATCCCCACGAGCTACCCGGCGATGGACGCCAACCGGGACATGGTGACAAACTCCACCGATGAGACGGACTGGCTGACTGTCTTCTCCGGCGGCAGCGCCAACATCGTGATCGGGATCGACACGAACAAGGACGGGCTGGTCCCCGACACCGGCGACTTTGACTACATGGCCGACGAGGCCGCGGACACGGCCAAGCGCGGTGGGTACAACAAGGCGGGGACGGCAACGAGCACCGTCGCGCCGCTGCGCTTCGCGTACGCGGGGTACGCGTGGGACCCGGCGATCAAGATGTACCACGTCAGGCACAGGGTGTACAGCGCGGACATGGGCAGGTGGTTGACGAGGGACCCCATAGAGTACTCAGGAGGGTCGCCCAATCTCATGCAGTATGTTGGGGGAGAGCCACTTCGCGAGTCGGATCCGATGGGCTTGGTGCCAATCGGTTGCTCGATCTGCGACTTTGATCGCGGTTGGTTTGGAATTAGTTGCGAGATCGATGATCCAACCAGCGTGCTGTTGCCAAGTCGTTTCGGATTACCTAAGTGGTATTACAAGCCTCCAGCAGGAGTCGGTTGCTGTTGCGCATCAACGTGGTTGCAAGCAGCTACCACTGGATACCCGCGAATCAACTGTGGGGCCCTTTGGAACTCCCCTGTCAATAGGCCAGCGTGCATAAATGTAGATCACTGCATCCCTCCGCTTGTTTGCCGGGGAAGTGATGCGGATTGGTGGACATACACCGTTACTACCTCCATGTCGGCCACCTTTACGGAGTGTAACTGCAGGCCTGGTGGACCCACCGCTTGCACATATACGTGGAACATTAATGTATCGGTAAAAATGAAAACTATAACAGGAACTTGCCAATCTTAGCGCAGTTCGATGTTCAACTGGAATACTAGAGGTATGCATAAGAAGCGATTGCGATTTGTCTTGCGGTCCGCGATGGCTTGCTGCTTTTGCTTCCTGTTGCTCCTTATTGCTTGTCGGGGTCCATACGCTGTATTTGGCCACTGCCGATGTGTAATTTATTATTGTGGGTATGTGCAGATTGGTTCTTGGGGCAATCCAGGTGCACTCTCTTCCCGAATGGCAGCGTTGCCAAAATACAAAGTGGTCCGGAGCCCGGTGTTTACGTTTCCAGATGATCAAGGAAGTGGGCCGATCTTTCTTGTTCACTGGGGTAGGATTAAGTTCGCGCCGACCATTTTTGTCGTATG
Source organism: Phycisphaerales bacterium (assembly GCA_046350475.1). Lineage (GTDB taxonomy): Bacteria > Planctomycetota > Phycisphaerae > Phycisphaerales > UBA1924 > BJHL01. Next base: position 2,741,076 of record JAXMAJ010000001.1, read on the forward strand.
TGTTCCACTTTTATCATTGCCAGTAGTGTCAGTGTGCATTCTCGCGGTATTGTTGTATCAAGCAAGGCATAAGCGTGGATGTTGCGTCGAGTGTGGGTACGATCTCGCATCTTTGGCTAGTAACGAAGAGCAAGCGAGTGTGACATGTCCAGAATGTCGTCAGATTATATTGCTTGAGGACCTCAAGCTTCGCAAGCTAGTTTGATCCCGATTGAGCGTGGCGCGCGTCCGGTTCAAAGACTCTGTCGCACGCAAGCCGCGGTGTCTCCCGCCTGATTCGCCTCATGCCGGCAGGTGGCCGCAATCCGTGCCCGTGACCTCGGCTTTGCGAGGTCGCGGCCTTCGCGCGGTGAATACCCGATTCCCGTCCTCGTTGAGTTTCTTGTCGTACACCAGAGAAAGCACTTCCTGCCTGTTTTGCCTCACGCCGCCATCCTCGTGTAGTGTTTGACGACACCCCCGAGCAACACCGCGCTGAACTTCCCGTCCCGGTCGTGGATGAGCCGGCGGGAGGCTGGCTTCCTACCCCGGCGCCAACATCTCGGCGTGGTCCCCCGCGTGGCGACTTCGAACGCCCGCACCTGCTCTTGCACCCACTGCCCATCCGGGTTGAACGTCCGCCGTGTTTTCAGGCTGATGTCGCATCACGCCGCGACCCTCGTGTAGTGCTTGATGACACCCCAAGCCGCTCATGGCGCCGGATGGTGCCCGCGCTTACTGGCCCGGCGCGGGCCTCGGGTGCCTTACCGCTCATCGGCGTCGCAAAGTCCAGCGACGAGTGCAGCCGCTGGAAGTGGATGAGCATGGGCCATCATCCCCCGCTATACCTATGAAGGGGAGATGGTGACAGGATCGTCACCGGGGCATCCGCCCACCCCATACGATGCTCGGCCCCACCCTTTCGGGTATGCTGCTTTGGGCCCCGGACGCCGAATCCGGGTTTTTGACCCCCGCTGGAACAGGCCCCGCGGCTCGTCCCGACCGGGGTACCGATCAGGACGAGCGGGAAGTCGCGCGGCGATTGCGTTGGAAATAGCGCCAAATGAGCGCCAGTTTGGAGTGTGTACTGGGCGGGGGTCCGGTCGGGACGAGCGTGATAACGACCCGAGAGAAGGGGATCAAAAAACCGGGTTAACAGCAAAAGAGCGCAGAGCTGTTAACCAGAAAAGTCTGGTTAACAGCTCAGAACAGTTTGGAGGGAGTCTTGACCTGGGAGGGAGGCGATTCTGAAGAAGTAAGCAACGGATGCAGCGGTCGCCTTCAATACTCCCCTTGGGAGAGCATGCTGTTAGCCTATGGCCGTTCCCCGATCACAGCTTCATGTCCGCGATATGATCAATGTGCATCTTAAGTTTGCCATTTTCATCGCGCAGTGAGATCAACTCGATCGGACTCATCGACTGAGCTAGGCCCGAGCGGCGCGACCTGGCGGCGGCACGAATCCGTGCCCTCTCCTTGAAACGGGACTTTGACAGTCCAAGGTAGGTAATCCAGTCGCATGCGGGAATGGGGCTCAGAATTCCATCGGTGAATTGATGCACGCATTCAAAGCATCCAGAACGCCACGGCTCCGTCTGCGAGTCTGGTTCGCTGAAGCGACCGAGGTATCCGGCCTTGCGCAAAGCGGACATCGCGCCCGTGTATCCCGACAGGATCAGCGCAAATAGCTCGGTGTCTGAAAACGAGTCGAAGTCTGTGCGCATTGATTGCATGTGACGCGATAGCGCAGACACGGACGGGCCGTCATCACCTATCAGTTCCGTAAGTTCATTCATGAGCATGTATTCCATCGAATCGGTAGGCCAATTGTGTCTAACGCTCGCTACATCAACCGGCGAGGGTGACAGGTACCTCCAGTCGACCAGCGCCGCGTGAATGCCGTGGCGTTCACATGCTCCGACGAACGAGGCCGACGCGACCGTGTTTACTCTGTCGTACAACCAAGATAGTCCTGCGTTGTAGATCACCCCTAGGCCGGTGCGGGGACCGTGTCGTTCTGCAGCTGACTTGTCAAGTGGCACGACGCGGCCAGCGTCGAAGCAAAGAGCAGCCTTCAGCCCCATGACCTTGCTTAATCGGTCCCGGCTATCGTCTTCGATGTGGAGCGTTGAATTGCGCTGAACTGCGACTATCTCAGTGAGGAATTCGACACCTAGATTGTCCATCACTCCGCCGTCCGTGCAACGGAGTGTTCCGTTGACAGCGGCTGCCGTGTGTGGATCTCGCAACCGTGCCTTTATTCGAACGGGAGAGCACAGGGCCGGAAAGGCTGCGCTCGCGGCGACAGCTCGTGCCATTGGCAATGAGTTGTCGAGACTTGCGGCGTCGGGCGACGCGATACTTCTCCACAGATCGAGCGGAGAATACGAGCAGCCACGATTGGACAGATACAGTGGTGCTCGTTGTCCCACATCAGTTGTTTGAATCACAAAAGTCGTAGGCAAAGGGCATTCATGCATGCGAAAGCCCTGGAGCAGCTCGTTGTCCAGCACGACTTCTAGTGGGCTCCGGCGATAGGGATAGGGGCAGGCGCAAGCGAGCAGCCATCGCAGGAGTATCTGCCGCCGGATACCCCGCTGCATGAAGGCGCAAATTGGCTTCAAGAAGCTCCTGAGTGCTTCGACGCCGAGCGGACGGGTTGTCAAAGAGCGTTGATCAGCCCACCACTTCGCGAGCCAGGCCGTTGCAATTGCGCCCCCCGACACACCTGTGATAACCCGGATGGACTTGAGGCAGTCGTGACGTAGTAGACACAAGATTGTCCCTATGTGTCTTGCTGTGGCTCGAAAGCCACCACCGGACAACCCAAGATACAAATCCGGCGCTTCGCAATCGAGATGCGGAATGCCTCGAGCCGCGAGGCCAACGAGCGGCACACCATATGAAACGTCGTTATTGGAGTTGGAGTCCATGAGTCACCGCGCGAGGTCGTCGATTAGTCCGTCATACAGGATACCCCCTGCCACAACCAAACGAAGCGCGCGATCGACACATTGGAAGTCGCGAACGCCTGCAACCGCCCGCTCTAACAGGCTGTTGAAGAACTGATCCAGCAGGCGCAACCAAAGGGGTGGGCGGTGCGAAGAGTTGGGGATGAAGGGTACCCCCGAGCGTCAGACAGCGATCTACCACACGTTCAATGTCGAGGACCTGATCGAGGCGGGCCATCCGCTGCGGCCGATCAAGCGGATGGTGGACCAGGCGCTGGCGGACATGTCGCGCACGTTCAAAGCGGCGCACAGCGATCGCGGCCGCCCCGGCATCCCGCCCGGGACGCTGCTCAAGGCGTTGCTGCTGCAGTGCCTGTACACGATCCGGTCCGAGCGTGAGCTGTGCCGGCGGCTCAGGACCGACCTGCTGTTCCGCTGGCTCCTGGATCTGCAGCCCTCGGACGATGCGTTCGACCACTCGGCGTTCACGCACAACCGCGACCGGGTGTGCACCCACAACGCCACCACGCAAATGCTCCGCACGCCATCAGGCCCGAGTCCGCTCGCGGAGATTGTTCAACAGCCTGCTAGCGTGGGGTACCTGGTGGTGCGTGCATCTCGTAGGCATCGACGACCGACCGGTTGGTCTGCCTTGCCGGCTTGGACTCGGGGTTGTTGTTGGTGTCTGCGCGGACGAATTCGACCTTGGTCGTGGTCGGTGTGACGGAGACGCGCAGGTGGCCGGGGCTGCCGGCGATGGTGCCTGACTTGTAGCCGTAATCCGGGGCGCTGCGGGTGCCTGCGTTGGTGTTGCCCGGCTGGGGCACGCACTGGTAGGTGATTCCGTCGAGTTCTTCGTGGACGTACAGGTGGTCGTGGCCGTGGAAGACGGCTTCGACGTGGTGCTTCAGGAGGAGTTGGTGGATGGGCATAGGCCAGCCGGGGCGGTGGGCGGCGAAGCCGTCGGAACCGTCGGCGTTCTTGCCGCCCCACTCGAAGTAGCCGGCTGCGCCTGCGCCACCCCGGGAAGAGCGGCCGAGGCCGCCGACGAGGTGGTGGATGAAGACGAACTTGTGTGTGCTGTGGGAGGATTCGAGCGTGCGGGTGAGCCAGTCGTATTGGGTCTGGCCGAGCGTCATGGTCCAGCTTTCGTCGGTGAGGGCGGATTCCGCGTCGGGTGCGGCACCTCCGGCCTGCCTGCCGCCCCTGCGGTCGCCCGCCTCGTTCTTTCCGGCGCCGTTCCTGCCTCCCGGGCCTCGGGCCTTTTCGTTGGTGAACCAGAAGGGGTCGAGGACGATGCACTGGGCGTCGCTCCAGGTGAACGCGTAGTAGTTCGCGCCCTGCCCCTTGGCGAGGGTTGTCTGGCCGGAGTACATCGCGTTGCCGTCGGCGTTGTCGGTGATCGCGGGAGCGGGGAAGTACCTGGTTCGCTGGTTGAACGACCATGGCGCCATGGCGTCCTTGTCTCCCGCTCTGCCCCTCGCGTAGCCCCATTCGCCGTCGTGGTTGCCGAGCACCATGAAGAGCGGTGCGGAGTGGCAGAGCTGACCGAGGTAGTAGCGCTGGGCGAGGTACTGCGGCTGGGCGCTCTTGAAGTCGCGTCCGCGCTTGTCGGTCATGAAGGTATCGCCGAGGTCGATATGGAAGTCCGGGCTGTCGGCGAGCGCGTTGGCGAGGGCCTGCTCGTACACGGCGGGCGTCATGGGCGCGTCGAGGTGCGAATCGGCGATGATGGTGAAGGTGAAGGGCGAGCCCGGCGGGCGGGGGGTGTGGAACGAATACTGGTCTGTCGGGGTGAACTCGGCCTCCTGGGTCGCTCTGGTCCCGGGGGGCCGGCCTGCTGGAGCGCTGTTCTGTGGCAGGGCTCGGCTCCAGCACCGGTAGTGGTAGTCCGTATCCGGGCGCAGGTCGGTGAGGACGAACAGCGCCGGCTCCCCCGCCTTGAGCACGCGGGCCGGGGTGCGGACCGGCTTGCCGCCGGGCGGGGGTGCGAGCTCGATGCAGCACTCCGTGTCGGCGCAGGCCAGGACACTGACGGTGATCGAGTCGTGCGTGGGGTTCACCAGCACGATGTCGAGCGGGTGTTGCGGCACGTCGGTGTGGAAGGCCGTCATCCGTGCGAGCAGGCCGCCACCATCCTGCGTTGGGGGGCGGTCGCCCGGCTGGGCGTGCGTGGGCGCGGTCATCGCAGCGAGCGTGGTGAGCGCTGCCAGCGCGAGGAGGGCGGTGCTCCGGCTGCGGGGAACGTCGCTGGTTGTCGGGGTATCGCGCATGGTTCAGCGTCCTGCCCCGTCTGCGCGGGCGTACTTCACGTCGAGGGTTGCCGTCGCGAGGGTTGTGTCCTTGATGGCGGCGAGGAGGACGTCACGGGTGAGCGGGCCTTCGAACTTCGGGGGGGCTGAGAGGGCGTAGAGGGTGATGGAGTAGGTCTTGTCGCCGGGGCCCTTGGAGCAGGGCGGGGCGTACTCGTTCCTGCGGTTGACCGTGTTCTGCCCCCAGGTTCCGTTCCTGCTGTCGGCGCCCTCGAGCTCGCGTGCGGCCGGCGGGATGCCCGCGACCACCATGTAGACGTGCGCGCCGCCCTCGGGTGGCACGTGGTGCATCACGACCGCGAACGCCGCGGTGCCCTTGGGTGGCTGGGGCCACTTCAGGGAGGGAGGGCGGCTTATGCGGGGCGCGTCGCAGGTGCATTCGCTTGAGAGTCTTCCGTCGGTCACGTCCGGGCTGGAGAGGGTGAAGCCGTCGACCGGCCTCATGATCGGGGCAGCGTCGGCGGGGCTGGGGCCATCGGCGGGGCGAGTCTGGTGTTCGCGGGGTTCGCCTTCGGGTGGTGGTGGGCGGTCTGCGCGGCGGGGGCGGTCATGCTCGTCGCGCGGGGGTCTGGCCTGGTAGGACTCGGTCTTCTTTGTGCCCTCGGGGTCGATGAATTCGAAGGTGTAGTTTGCGTCGGGCCCGGTCCCTTCGATCCTGTAGTTGACGAGGTGCTTTCTGCCTGACGCGGTCGCGAGCGTGTATTCGAGCGACCAGGATCGGTCGCCCAGGGTCTTGAAGCCCGTGATGGCGGCGCCGCGGAGCGGCTGGAGCCACTGACGCACGGGGTTTGCGCGGGGCTGCGGGTCGATCTGGTCGTCCTTGACGGTGACCTTCCCCCGGACGCCGCCGTTGATGTAGGGGTATTCGATGCTTGCGTGGTAGTGGTACAGCCCCGTAGTTCCGGGCGGGGCCCCTTTGGGTGCGGCCCCGAAGTGTCCGTTGAGTTCGTCGAGTTTCTCGGTGCCGCCCAGGGGGCACGCCTTGTCCTGCCCGTGCCTTGCGGCGGGGTCGAAGAGTCCGTACAGCGGGAACCCGTCGAGCGCGTACGCGATCGGTTTGTCCTTGCCGACGACCTTCTGGATCGCCAGCGGCGCGGTGTGGTAGTGGTAGTCGTCGGCCCGCCCGCTGTGACCGCCGTATTCGTCGAGCTCGCCGACCTTGTAGGTGTCGTCCCCGCGGTTGTTGAGGGCGTTGAAGATCGGGACGCCGTTGGCGGCGAGGGCGATCGCGCCGCGGTAGAGCTGCGTCTTGCCGGAGATCGGCTGGTCGGCCAGTTCGGGCTTCAGCGGGATGCGCCAGGCGTTGTCCCCGGTGTAGGCCTGCGGGAGCGGTACCTGCTGCTGCCAGCTCCTGATGCCGACCATGAGCGGGTACGCCGTTTCGCTTGCATTTTTCGCGTGGGGCGCGTGCGGGAGCCCGTCGCTTTCGACGTACAGCCACCGCTCGTCCCATCGGGTCTTCACCCAGGGGGCGAACAGGTCAAAGGGCGCGGCCTGGGGCGGGCGGGCGGGATTGCCCGGGTCTTCCGTACCTGGAGCCGCCTGGGGCGCTGCCTGAGCTGCGAGGCGCTCGTTGATCGCTTTGACCTCGTCGATCTTGTGCTGTGCCTCCGCCCGGTCGGCCTCGGCCAGATCGCTCAGCGCGAAGACGATCACATCACCGTTCTCGCGCTCGATGCTCACCGTCATGACGCCATCGACCGGGCGTGCCGCCAGGAACGCGCCGCGCACAGCCTCGCCGGTCCTGGCGTTGGACCAGAGGCGGACCTTGGAGGGGTCAACCGGGTGATCGGCGTGATGGCCGTGTTCATCGGGCGGGTGGGCCCATGCGCCGGGAGCGAGCCCGAGGGCGGTCACTGCCACGAAGATGCGGTTGCGGTTCATCGGGTGCTTCTTTCGGGCGGGGGCTGGGGCGTGGTCTGGGCGTGCGGCCTGACGGTGTAGCTGTGCGCGACCATGCCGTGCTTCATTGCGTCGGTCTCGTCCCTGGGGAGGAAGGAGCGGACGTACTCGACCTTGACGCTCGCGTCCGGGCCGCCGCTGACGGTGACGCGGAGGTATCCGGAGTTGGGCAGGATGTCGCCGGAGAGGTAGGCGTCCTTGTTGAAGGCGGTGTAGGTGGGGTCGGCGGGGATTGGGCAGGTCTGGTAGACGACGCCGTCGAGTTCCTGGTGGGCGTAGAGGTGGTCGTGGCCCTGGAAGAAGATGGTGACGCCGGTGTCCCGCATGAGGGCGTGGATGGGCTTGTCCCAGGTCGGGCGGTTCTGGAAAAAGCGTGCGAAGCCGCGCTGCGCGGGCTGTTCGCCGGCGTCGGTCTGGGGGGCGCGGTCGCGTTTGTTTCCGGCGCCATCCTGACCCCCCCACTCGTAGCGTGCGGCTTCTTCGACTCCGCCGCGGCCGGTGCCCAGCACATGGTGGCAGAAGACGAACTTGCACTTTGCTCTGCTGTGCTTGAGGGTGGTTTCGAGCCAGTGGTACTGGGTGTCTCCCAGGGTGACCTGCCACAGGTCGCGGTTGCCCTTGCCCTTGCGGTTGTCCGGCTGCTCGTCGGCGGGCTGGCCGGCCCTGGGGCTGCGTTTCTGTTCGCCTGTGCGTTGGGGTGCCTTGGCGCCGGCCTGGTTGTCGACGACGGCGGGTGAATGCCAGTAGGGGTCGATGACGACGAAGAGGGCGTCGCCCCATTCCCACGCGTAGTAGTCGCGCAGCAGACCGATGTGCTCCACGGGTTCGGTGTTGCCGGAGTAGAAGCCCGGGCCGGTGTCCGCGCCGTCGGGCGCGGGCAGCGGGAAGAACTTCGTCCGCGCCTTGCCTGCGTACACAGCGCCGTTGGCGGCGGTGCCGTCGAGGAGGTAGCGGGCGGCCTGCTCGTGGTTGCCGTTCACCAGCATCAGCGGGGTGGCACTGCCGACGACGGCAAGGAAGGCACGCTGGCGCGAGTAGATGTCGTCGACCGATGCCTGGCTGAGCGTGTTCTGCTCGTAGAGGCGTTCGGTGCTGAAGTCATCGCCCATGGTGAAGTAGAAGTCTGGCCTGTCGGCGGCGACGCTCCTCAGGGTGCGGAGGTAGAGGTCTGGGTCGTACATGCGGCCGGGGCGTTCGGGGTGCGAGTCACCCTGGACGGCGAATGTGAACGACCCGCCGGGCTTGCGGGCTGTGTGGAACTGGTGCTCGGGCTGGGGTGATGGGGAGTCCTTGTCGCCGTGCTGAACGTGCAGCCGGTAGACGTACGTTGAGTCGGGCTTCAATCCTGTGAGTTCGAACTCGGTGGGTTCGCCCGGCTGGGTGAGGGCACTGGGCGTCCTGGCGTCGTAGCGGCCTGGCCTGGTGCCGTACTCAATCCACGCGGACGAACCGGCGTCGGCGAGCACGCTGATCACGGCCGAGTCATCGGTGGGTCGGCCGACCAGCACGGAGAGGGAGGATTCGGGGCCATCGGCGGGCGCATGGGGCGTGCGCTGGGCGAGGGCACAGGTGGGTGTCAGGAGGAGGGCTGCGAGGATGGTCCAAGTCCGCACGATTTGCTCCCAAAGCCGGCAGCGCAACTGCCCTTGTCTCGTGGTGCTCAACGATGGAGGGTGCGTGCTATTTCAGGGAGGTGGTGGGCGCGTTGGTAAAAAGCATCTCGCGAGGCGTGAACGCGGGCTGGCCCCACTCAGGTGCCGGGGACGCGGACGAGGAAGCTGGGTTGTTCGACGGAGGTGGTGGCGCCTTTGTTCTTGACGAGGACGGGGGCGCCGTTGACGAGGTTGAGGGGGTGGCGGGCGCGGGCTTCCATGAGCTGGGGGCTTTCCTGGGTGGTCTGGAGCTGGATGACCTTGCCGGTGACGGGGTCGGTCATGGTGCTTTTCTGGTCGTTGTCGCCGAAGACGCCGACGGTGACGGTGCTGCCCCGGGGGCTGTGGTAGTAGAAGGCTTCTTCGCCGCCGGAGCGGAGCTCAAGGACGGCTTTTTCGGCGGCGGCGCGGAACTGTGCGAGTTCGCTGTCGGTGGGGTCGTGGCGGTCGGGGTGTCCGTAGTAGCCGACCTGGAGGGACCAGGCTGGGCCTTTGTTCCTGCTGGTGAGGCGTTGCTTGAGGGTGGAGAGGTCAAAGTCCGGGATCGTGCCTGTGGAGGCGGTGGTGGCGGGCGGGACGAGGATGGCGCCGGGGGCGATCTGCCGGACGACGGCGAGGTCGGACTTGGCGCGGGGGTCGTCGGGGCCGGGGTATGCGCCCTGGAGGAGGGCCCAGGCGCCGGCGATGGAGGTGCTGGGTTCGCTGCGAGCGTTGGGGAGGCCTGTCTGGGCGGCGAACTGGGCGACGGCCTGTGCGGCGGCTTCGCGGGCGCCTGCGCCCTGGAAGGTCATGACGAGGATGCTCCAGCCGTTGTCGTTCTTGTGGTTGTCGAAGACGCCGTTGGGGGCGCCGGCCCTGGGGGCCGAGCTTGCCGAGGCGCGTGCGGCTTCCGCGGCTGCGGCGGCGGCTTCGCGTTCGGCGCGTTTCTTGAAGGTGAAGGGGGACCTGGCGGCGGTCTTTTTCGGGTCGGTCTGGTTGGCGGGCGTGGGTTCGGCGGGTTTGGCGGAGTTGTTGGAGCAGGCGGTGGCGGCGAGGAGCGCACACAGGAGCGTGCACGCTTGCGCAGTTCCGCAGAAACACAACGAACGGGGCGTGCGCGGCATCCTTGGAAAGTAGCCTTGGTTGGCGGGGACCAAAAAATATGTGCGGCCGGGGGTAGTTGGGCCGATTTAAGTCTTCTATTCACAGCGTATTGCGCAACTTCGGTACCCTAACGGTCTTTTTGGAGGTTGGCAGCATCCATCGTCGATACCCATTCCCGCCGGAACGGTTCCGGTCGGAAACGCGGGAGCCCGCAAGGATGGGCGGGCGACGCACGGACGCGAGTGGAAGAGCATGAGCGACCCCGGTGAGCCAGGATGGCCCCGTGGCCGTGGGCGGTGCGCGCGTGTATCGGGTTTCTGCGGGGCAATGGCCCTGCGGGTGCAACGGTCCCGGTCATGGAGCGTCTGAAAGGTGGAGTTGTCATGGCAGACCTCTTCTCAGTCTCCGGTGCAGCGCACGCCCGTGCGGCCTACCAGGCGGGCGCGGTGGCGCGGAACGCCGAGGGCGCGCGGAAGCGTTCGGTGGCGGACACGCAGGCGGCGGGGCGTGCGGACGACCTGTTTGAAGTGTCGGACGCTGCGCACTTCCTCGCGAAGCTGCGTTCGATGCCGGATGTGCGGCAGGACGTGGTGCAGCGTGCGCGTGCGCGGATCGCGGACGGCACGATCGACACTCCGGAGAAGCTGGAGACCGCGCTGGACGAGATGATCAAGGACGTGCTGGGCGAGGAGTAGCCTCGCGGGCCGTGGATGGGCGGGGTCGTTCCCGCGTTGAGTGCTCAATCCCGACCGGTCGGAGTGCCGAGGTGCACCGATCGGTCGTTCTGTTTTTGGGTCGTGGGGGTTCAGGGGCGTTCGGGTGTTTCGCGCAGGCGGAGGGCGCTGGTCGCGATGGACACGGAGCACCAGGTGAGGGAGCCGCCCTTGCCCGAGGCGATTGCGGCCGGGGGTGCGCGGTGCGGGAGGAAGAGCGTGTCGCCCGCGCGGATGGGGAGCGTGGGGGGAGCGTCGCCGGCGAAGGGCTTGACGGTGCCGCTGCCTTCCAGGGCGATGCAGATGTGGCCGGGGTCCAGTGCGCCCTGGGCGCCGTCGGTCGAGCGGTAGACGGAGAGCATGAACCAGTCGGTGGCCATGCTGCCCTTGTGGAGGCCTGCCCGTTCGAAGCGCTGGGCGGGGGGCGCGGGCGCCCAGTGGATGCACTCCAGGGCCTGCTCGATGTGCAGTTCCCTGCCGGTGCGGCCCCAGTCGTAGACGCGGAAGGTGGTGTCGCTGGGGGTCTGGACTTCCGCGACGAGGACGCCTGCGCCTAAGGCGTGGACGGTGCCGCTGGGGAGGTTGTGGCATTCGCCGGGGACAGCGGGGACGGCGGCGAGGAGGTCGACGACGCCCTTGCCGTTGTCGGCGCGGAGGGCGTGCTCGAAGGTTTCGCGGGTGACGCCGGGCTTGACGCCCTTGTAGATGAGGCTGCCGGGGGCGGCGTCCAGGATGTACCAGCATTCGGTCTTGAGGTGGGCGTCCTTGTGTGAGGCGGCGTAGGCGGGGCTGGGGTGGACCTGGACGGAGAGGTCTTCTCGGGCGTCGAGGAACTTGATGAGGAGGGGGAAGTTGCCCTCGGGCGTGCGGGTAGCGCGGTGGAGGAGGGCGTCGCCCCAGAGGTCGATGGCGTCGTGGATGGTCTTGCCGGCGAGGGGGCCGTTGGCGATGGTGCTGCGGACGGGGCCGCCGCCGGCGCCGCTGGCGCTGGTGCCCGGGAGGTCTGCGAGTTCCCAGGATTCGCCGATGCGTTCGCCGGGCGTGACGGGCTTGCCGTAGCGTGCGAGTCGGTCGCCGCCCCAGACTTTCGGGAAGAGGGTTGGGCGGAAGAGGAGGGGGTAGGGGGCGGGCGCGCCTTGGGGGGAAGGCATGGAGGGAGTTTATCGGCAGGCTGGGGCCCTCTGTGGGGGGATGGTTGTGCGTTTTTGTGGGCTGTTCCGCTGAAGTCGGGGGCCGGCGACCTATCTTCCGGCACGCATGGACGCGCAGCACACGACGTTTCTCTTTGCGGGCGGCGGCACGGGCGGGCACATTTTCCCGGCGTTGGCGATCGCGGAGGCGCTGCAGGAGTCTGCGCCGGGGTGTGGGTGCGTGTTCCTGGTGTCGGAGCGGGCGCTGGACGCGGAGATACTGCGGAAGCAGAGCGTGGGCGGGCGGCCTGCGCGGTTTGAGCGGGTGCCGGCGAGGCCGTTTGGGGTCACGCCGCGGGTGCTGTACCAGTTTGTGAGCAACTGGGGTTTGTCTGTGCGGGTGAGCCGCGGGCATGTGCGTGAGGCGCGTGGGGGTGGTGCGTGCGTGGTGGTGGCGATGGGTGGCTTTGTGGCGGCGCCGGTGGCGCAGGCGGCGCGGGTGGAGGGGGTGCCGGTGCTGCTGGTGAATCTGGATGCGGTGCCGGGGCGGGCGAACCGGTGGGTGGCGCGGCGAGCGGCGCGGGTGCTGACGAGCGCGGTGGTGGCGGGCGGGGCGGGGGGGGGAGCAGCGGGGGGGGGGGAGGTGATTCCGCCGATCGTGCGTGCGGGCGCGGTGTCGGCGAAGGGGAGGGGTGAGTGCCGGGAGTCTTTGGGGCTGGACGGCGCGAAGCCGACGCTGCTGGTGACGGGGGGGAGCCAGGGGGCGTCGTCGATCAACGACTTTCTGTCGGCGTACGCGGGCGGGGCGGGGGCGTCAGCGTTGGCGGGGTGGCAGGTGATCCACCAGACGGGGCCGGGGCGGGGCGAGGGCGCGGTGCGGGAGGCGTATGCGCGGGCGGGGGTGGGGGCGGTGGTGGCGCCGTTCTTTGACCGGATGGGGGAGTGCTGGGGGGCGGCGGAGCTTGCGGTGTGCCGGAGCGGGGCGGGGAATGTGGGCGAGGTGTGGGCTGGGCGTGTGCCGTCGATATTCCTGCCGTACCCCTACCACCGGGACCAGCACCAGAAGTACAACGCGGAAGCGCTGGTGCGTGCGGGGGGTGCGGTGGTGTGCGAGGACCGGATCGACGCGGGTGCGAATCTTGCGGGCGCGGGGGCGTGTCTTACCGAACTCCTGCAGAACGCGGGGAAGCGGGGGGCGATGCGGTCGGCGCTGGAGGCGCTGGGTCCTGCGGACGGGGCGGGGCGGGTGGCGCGGGCGCTGGTCTCCCTGGTGTGATGGCGGGCTGGCCGGGGGGCTCATGAACATGCGGGGCGTGCGGGGAAACAACGGGGAGCGGTTGTGCGTAGGGTGCTGGGCGGGTGGTGGCGTTGGGCGGGGGGGCACAGAGCGGAGGCGGCCATGGGCGTGCGCTGGGTGCGGCGTTGGGTGCTGATGGCGTTGGTGCTGGCGGCGCCGTGCGTTGCGCGAGCGCAGGAGGTGATTGCGCGGGACGTGTACATCGACGAGCACCTTGTGTCGGTGGACGACGTGGAGTTTCTGCGTGACGCGGCGGGGCTTTCGGCGGAGCAGTCGGAGGCGGCGATGAGCCTGCTGGCGGGTGCGAAGGAGCGGCTGGCGACAGCGCGGCGGCGTCAGGAGCGGGCCGAGCGGAAGATGTACCAGATCGAGGACGAGGAGGCGCAGCGGAAGGAGTACCGGCGGTACATAGAGCGGTACGTGGAGGACTGCGCGACGGCGGAGAAGGAGTTCATGGGGGACCTGCGTTCGCTGCTGACGGAGTCGCAGGCGGGTGCGTGGGGGCGGTTCGAGCGTTCGCGGCGGCGGCTGCTGATCCGCAACACGATGAACCTGGAGCGGCTGGACATGGTGTCGCTCCTGCGGAATGCGCTGGGGGCGTCCAAGGGCGGCGGTGTGATCGACGGGGAGCTGGCGAGCGCGGTGGAGCAGTACGAGCAGGAGGTGGACCTCCTGGTGCAGCAGCGGCGGCCGCTGGCGAAGCTTCTGGGGCGGAGCACGGCGGGGTGGGCGCTGGGGCGTGAGGAGGACGCGAAGGCGGACGCGGACTGCCGGGCGATCGCGGTGCGGATCATGGAGCTCAATGCGCGGACGGAGCGGGTGTTCGGGCGGGCGCTGACCGAGCAGCAGCGGGACGCGCTGGACCTGCGGTACATCCGGGCGGTGTGGGGGGAGACGATCCCGCACTTTGAGCGGGACAGCGAGGTGGCGGACGTGCTGCACGCGCGGGGTCTGTCGGCGGCGCAGAAGGAGGAGGTGCGGGGGATCATCGCGGGGGCGGAGGCGCAGCTGCTGGAGGCGTGCCGGACGCGGATGACCAAGTGGGAGGGGCTGGCGGTGGCGTCGGTGAAGGGGGAGGACCGGGGGGACGACGAGAACTTCTATGCCACGCACGTGGCGAAGGTGCAGGCGGACGTGCGCGGGCGGGTGTTCGGGGTGCTGACGGCGGCGCAGCGGGCGGCGTATGAGAACGGGGAGGACCCGCTGGAGGCGGCGGTGGAGGAGGAGGACAAGGACCGCCGGCCGGATGAGTATTGAGTGGGCGGTTCAGGCGTACGGTTGAGGCGTGCGGTTGAGGCGTGCGGTTCAGGGGGAGGCGGCTGCGCGGCGTTCGAGGTTTGCGCGGACGGCGGGCCATTCTTCCGCGAGGATGCTGTAGACCACGGTGTCCCGGGCGAAGCCGTCGGAGCAGACGCGGTGGCGGCGGAGGACGCCTTCGCGGACGGCGCCGAGTTTTTCGATTGCGCGCTGGCTGCGTGTGTTGCGGGCGTCGCACTTGAGCTGGACGCGTTGGCAGTTGTGCACGTTCCAGCCCAGGAGTGCGCCCAGCCCTCCGTCGAACGCGAAGGAGAGCATGAGGAGCTTGCAGGCGGGGTTGATGCGTGTGCCCTGGAGGTGCGGGGCGTACCAGGTGGCGCCGATCTCCGCGGCGCGGTTGGGTCCGTCGGCCTCGTAGAAGGACGTGCTGCCGAGGGGTGCGCGGGTGGATGCGTCGCGGACGGTGAAGGTGAGGCCATGGGCTTTGCGGTGCAGGTCGCGCATGAAGGCGGTGAAGCCCTCGAGGTTCCAGGGGATGGGGCGTGCGGGGAAGTAGCGGAGGGTGCCGTCGGGCGTGATGTCGAAGAGGGCCTGGGCGTCGGGGGTTTCGCGGTAGGGCGTGAGCAGGAGCCCGTGGGCGTGGAGGTCGGGCGGGGTGGGCGGTGGTTCGGTATCGGTTCGCACGGAGCATTGTTTGCGGGGTCGCCCGGGGGGAGCGGTGGTGGAACCCGCGGGGTCCGATCCGGTATGCTGTGAGCGGCGTATCACGCGGAAAGGGTTACCCATGCGGATGTCGATGGCGTGTGTGGTGTGCGCGGTGGCAGCGGTTGTGTCTCCTGCGGCGTCGCGTGCGCAGGAGGTGGAGTCCGTGGCGGGGGACGTGTGGCTGGGGAGCTCGCTGTTCACCGTGGAGGACCTGGAGAACCTGGACGAGGCGTGCAGGCTGAAGCCCGAGCAGAAGGAGGCAAGCCTGGAGCTGATGCGCGGCGCGATGGCGCGTGCGCGGACGATGTCGCTCAGGTACTACCGGGGGTGGATGGACCAGGACTGGAGCGAGGGTGAGGACGAGGCGGGGATGGCGAAGGCTGCGCAGGACTACCAGGAGAAGATGAAGAAGCAGCAGGAGGACGTGGTGAAGCTGGAGAAGGAGGTGATGGGGGACCTCCGGGCGCTGCTGGAGACGGCGCAGGCGGACCTTGGGTGGCAGAGGTTCGAGCGATCGCGCCGGCGGCTGATCGTGCGGAGCGCGCACACGACGATGCAGCAGATGGCGTACCAGCGGAACGGGGACGACGGGTTTGACTTTGCGGCGTTCCAGGGGCAGGAGCCGCTGGTGGACGTGGTGGCGATGGTGCGGGCGAGCAAGCTGAGTGACGGCGAGCGCGCCGGGCTGGCGGAGGCGCTGGAGCCGTACGAGACGGGGATGGACTCGCTGATCAGCGACTGGCGGCCGTTGTCGAAGCAGCACAGCCGCAACCAGATGTTCTGGTGGAACCCCGACGGCGACAAGGCGCCGAGCAAGGCGGACATCGACAAGATGGGGGACCTTTTCAAGCGGATGCGCCAGCTCCAGGTGCGGACGGCGCGGCGGGTGGAGGAGGGGCTGTCGGGCGCGGCGCAGGAGCGGTTCCAGCGTCAGCGGCTGCGGCGGGAGTCGCGGTACCGGTGGATGCCCGCGAAGCGTTCTCCGGACGTGGCGGCGGTGCTGAAGCTGCGTTCGATCAGCGCGGACCAGAAGTCTCAGATCGACGCGCTCATCCGGGAGGCGGACGGGCAGCTGCTGAAGTTCGCGATCGAGGACCGGCACAAGCAGGACGAGGCGGTGCTGCTGGACAAGCCGGCGAAGCCCGAGGAGATGTGGGGGCAGGGGGACCCGGAGCGGATGAAGCAGGAGCAGAAGCTGCGGCGGAAGCTGTCCAAGGACATCCTTGCGCTGCTGACGCCGGAGCAGCGTTCGGCGTACGACACGGGCATCGAGAACGACCAGGACCTGGCGACGGCGTTTGACAAGCGTCGCGGCGACGCTGATTCGCCGTGGGAGGTCGACGCGGACCTCAACCCGTGGCAGGACATGTGGCAGGCGCAGCGCGAGGAGGAGTAGGTTCAGGCGGGGCGGAAGAGGTCGCGCAGCCATGCGACGTCGGCGGGGGCGAGGGGCGCGTCCGAGCCGGCGTGGACGTTGCAGCGTGCCTGGGCTGCGTTGCGGAAGCCTGGGATGACGCAGGCGACATGGTCGTGGGCCAGCACCCAGCGCTGGACGACGGATGAGAGGAGCGCGGCGCGTGCCGCGGGGTCCGTGGTGGGTGTCCCGCCGAAGCGTGCGACGACCTGGGCGAGCTTCTGGCGGACGCCCGTGAGCGTGGCGGTGGCGAAGTCTTTGCGGTTGGCGCGGTAGTCGCCTTCTTCCCAGGCGGGGGGCTTGGCGGGGTCGAACTTGTCGAGGAGGATGCCCTGGTCCAGGGGACCGAACGCGACGAAGGTGCAGTGGTGCTGGTGCATGAGGTCCTGGAGGCGTGAGCCTGGGCGGATCATGTCGTCGTAGCGGAGGTTGGCCTTGCTCTGGCAGACGTGCGGCCTGAGCACGGGGAGTGCGCGTGCGTAGTCGTCGTCGCTGTAGGCGGACTGGCCGACGGCGCGGACCTTGCCCTCCTTGACGAGGGCGTGCATGACATCCGCGGCCTCGTGGAGGTAGTCGTGGGGTCTGCCCTCGTGGTCTTCGCCGGTGTAGGTGCCGTGGTGGAAGTAGTAGAGGTCGATGTAGTCTGTGCGGAGGTTGCGGAGGCTCTGCTCGCACTGGTTCCTGATGTGGTGTGGTTCGTAGCCGTGGGGGGCGGTGCCCTTGGCGTGTCCGACCTTGGTGGCGATGACCTGGGAGGACCGCTTGATGCCGAGCCTGGCGAGGCAGGAGGCGAGGAGGCGTTCGGCGCGGCCGTTGCCGTAGACGTCGGCGTTGTCCCAGTGGTTGACGCCGGCGTCGAGGCCGGTCCTGATGCCGGCGAGGACATCGTCCTCGTTGATCTGCGCCCAGCCGATGGGCTGGCCGTTGGCGGGGGAGAAGTTGGGGCCGCCCATCGTCCAGCAGCCGAAGGAGACCTCGGAGACCTTGATGCCTGTGGGGCCGAGCGTGCGGTAGCGCATGGCGGACGGTAGGGTTGGGGGCGCGGGCGGTGAGGGCATTCACGCGGGTGCGAGGGCGCGGCCCAGCGCGAGGCCGGCGAAGACGCAGGCGATGCCGAGGGCGAGGTTGCCTCCCATGTTGAGGGCTGCGGTGCCGGGGCGGCCGTCGCGGAACCACTGCACGGTTTCCATGCTGAGCGCGGAGAAGGTGGTCAGCCCGCCGAGGACGCCGGTCATGAGGAAGAGGCGCCAGGGGTCGTTGGCGGTGCGGATGGAGGCCACTGCGCCCAGGAGCAGGCCACCGGCGAGGCAGCCCAGGGCGTTGGCGCAGAGGGTGCCGATGGGGGGCGGCGTGCCGAGGGCGACGGCGGCCATGGTGAGGGCGTACCGCAGCACGCTGCCGGCGGCGCCGCCGGCGGCGACGAGGGCGAGGTTCCGGAGCAGTGTCATGCAGCACCTCCCTGGGTTTGACGCCAGAGGTGTTCGAGGGCGTCGGTGAAGCGGGCGGCGAACGCGGGGGCGTCGCAGAGGGGGCTGGTGCGCAGGCGTTCCCTGAGGGAGGCGCGGAGGTCGTGCAGTCGGGCGGAGTCGGTGGCGACGGCGGCGGCCTTCTGCACGAACTCGTCCTCGGTGTGCGCGGCCAGTTCCGGCAGGCCGGCGGCCTGGAGGAGGCTGTGGCCGACGCGTGCGGCGTGCCGGTCGCCCTGGAGCGAGACAACGGGTACGCCCATCCAGAGTGCCTCGCAGGTGGTGGTGGTGCCGTGGTAGGGGAAGGTGTCGAGGGCGGCGTGCACGGGTGCGTACGCGCGGAGGTGGTCGGTGGGTGATTCCATGCTCAGGAGCACGGTGGTGCGGTCTGGCGTGAGGCCCCAGGCGGCGAGCCTGTCGCGCACGTGTGCCTGGAGCGCGGGTTCGGTGACGTTGGTCATCTTGAGCAGCAGGCGGGCGCCGGGGACGGCGTCGAGCACGCGGCGCCAGAGGGAGGCGGTGTGCGGGTTGATCTTCTGGAGGCTGTTGAAGGACGCGAAGGTGACCGGGCCCTGGGGGAGGGGCGGGGCGGGCGGTGCGTCGTCCGGGGGGCGGTAGCAGAGGAAGCAGGGGTCGAGGCGGAGCAGGCGTTCGGTGGCGAGGGCCTCGGCGCCCGGCGGGTCGGTGGCGGAGTCGACGATGCGCCATGCGATATCGGGGGCGCCGGTGGTGTTGGGGTAGCCGAGCCAGGAGATCTGGAGGGGCGCCGGGCGGAATGCGGAGGCGATGAGGCCCTGGGGGCTGGTGTGCCCGCCCAGGTCGATCATGACATCGCAGGCGTCGGCGGCGACTGCGCGGGCGATCTCTTCGGCGGGGGCGTTGTTGCGCACCCACCAGCGGGCGGCGTGGCGGCGGAGGCGCTGCGTGACGGCGTCCTCGAGGAGGTTGGTGTGGTAGACGTGGACCTGGACGCGGGCGGGGTCCAGGTGTTCGAGGAGCGGCTCCAGGAAGAAGGAGACGGAGTGGGCGCGGAGGTCGGCGGAGACCACGGCGATGCGGAGGCGGCCGGGCCCAGCGCGGGGCGCGGGGCGGACGGCGGGCGTGCGGGCGCGCGCGAGGCAGGCGCCGAAGTCCTGGTGGACGGCGAGGACCTCGGTGGCGGGGAGGTCCATGTAGTTGCTGATGAGGCAGCGGAGGCTGCGGCTGAACAGGTCGGTGGGGACGGCCTGCGCGATGCGCGTGGCGAGCGCGTAGGCCTCGTCGCAGCGTCCCGTGGAGACGAGGATCGAGGCCTTGTTCATGTGCAGGGCGCCGGCGCGGGGGTGGTGCCGGAGGGCCTGTTCGGTGACGCGCAGCGCGTCGGTGTACCGGCGTTGCCCGCCCAGCATGGTCGCGTAGTCGGCCAGGATGGCGGGGTCGCGGGGCGCGAGGTGCGCGGCGCGGTCCATGGCTTGGAGGGCGTCGGCCGGGCGGAGGTTGAGGTACAGGCAGCGTGCGAGGGAGTGGTGCCGGGCGGGGTTGGACGGTTCCAGCCCCGCGGCGCGCTGCGCGTAGTACAGGGCGCGGTCGTTGCGCCCCAGCAGGTGCTGCGTGACGGACGCGTGGTGCTGTGCTTCGGCGTCGGATGGTGCGCGTGCGGCCCAGGAGAGGGCGGCGGCGGCGGCCTGCTCGGTGCGGCCGGCCTGGATGAGGGCCGCGATGTGCGGCGCATGGTGGTCGGGGGCGGGCGTTGGGCGCCGCGGGCCGGTCATCAGCGCACGCCCTTTTCGATGCGGGCGCGGACGAAGTCGCGTGCGGCGGCGTCGGCGCTCAGCACATCGGCGAGGGAGCGGACCTCGCGGGTGGGGAGGTCGGCGAGGGCCGCTTCCACGTGGCGGGTGATGGAGCGGAAGCCGGTACGCCCTGCGAGGAAGGCCTCCACGGCGGCCTCGTTGGCGGCGTTGAAGATCGCGCCGCTGGTGCCGCCCTGCTCCAGGACCTGGAACGCCAGGGACACGGCGGGGAAGCGGGCGTGGTCGATGGGCTCGAACACCAGTGACCGCAACGACGCCCAGTCCATGCGGCGGGAGCTGCCTTCCAGGCAGAAGGGCCATGTGAGGGCCCGCTGGATGGGGGTCTTCATGTCCGGGGCGGCGAGCTGGGCGACGCTGGAGCCGTCGATGAACTCGGCGATCGCGTGCACGAGGCTCTGGGGATGGATGATCGCGTCGAGCTTGTGTGCCGGGAGGCCGAAGAGCCAGTGGGCCTCGATGAGTTCGAGTGCCTTGTTCATGAGGCTCGCGCTGTCGATGGTCACCTTCGCACCCATGCTCCACGTCGGGTGCTTCAGGGCTTGCTCAGGAGTGGCGCGTTCGAGCTGGTCGATGGTCCACTCGCGGAAGGGGCCGCCGGAGGCGGTAAGGGTGGCGCGCCGGATGACGCCGGCGTCGATGTGCGGGGGAGCGTTGTCGTGGTCCCAGTATTCGTAGGGCTCGTTGTGGCGGAAGATGCCCTGCGGTGCCTCGGCGTTCGTGCTCAGCACGCACTGCCACAGCGCGGCGTGTTCGCTGTCCACGGGCAGCAGGCAGCATGTGCCCTTTTTCTGCCTCACGAGCGGGGCCACCAGCGCCCCCGCGGCCACCAGCGTTTCCTTGTTGGCGATGGCGATCGGGCGTCCGAGGCTCGCGGCCGCGAGGATGGCCGGCAGTCCCGCGACTCCTACCACCGATGCCAGCACGAGGTCGCACGGGGTGTTTCTCACCAGCTGCTCTGCGCTCGCCGGTCCGCGCAGCACCCTGCAGCCCGGGGGCAGGTCGCCCGCCGGCATGCCCGCCGGGTCCCCTTCGCCCAGGGCCACGTCCCGGACACCGAGCCGCCGTGCCTGCTCGCTCAGCAGTGTCGCGTTCCTTCCCGCGGCAAGCCCCACGACCTCGAACGACACCGGCGACTTTCCGGCCCTGGCCAGCGCGTTCACATGCTCGATCACCTCCACCGCCTGTGTGCCGATGGAGCCGGTGGAGCCGAGGATGATGACGCGCCGTGTGGTCATGCGGGGCAGTCAAGAACGAAAGAGGGCCGGCGAGTGTTCGCCGGCCCTCACCGTATCACGGTGGACGGTGGTTATTCGTCGCCGCCGCCCCGGGCCTGGCCCGGGGGCACTCTGCGGCGCGTGGAGCCGTAGAGGGAGCGCGGCGGCGGACGCAGGCCGGTGGGCGCGGCGGGCTTTGGTTCGGACTTTGCTTCGGACTTGGGCTCTGGCCTTGGTTCAGGCTTGGGGTCGGGGCGCGACTCGGGCCTGGACTGGGGCTTGGGTTCGGGCATCGGCGCGGGCGGCTGCGGTGCTCGGTCGCGCTGGGGCGGTGGGCGCAGGGTGAGCTGCGGCGTGGGTGCCGACTGCCGGGGAGCGCCGTCGGTGTTCATCGCCGGACCTCCCCCACTCTCGCCGGCCTGGCCACCCTGACCACCGCGGCCACGGCGGCGGCGGCGGCGACGGCGGCGTTTGCCCCCGCCCTCACCGCCACCTTCTCCGGCGCCTTCGCTGTTGCCTTCAGCGCCGGTTTCGGCCTGCGGGCCTTCGTCCTCGCCTTCCGCTCCACCGTCCTGATCGGTGCGGGCGTCGGGCTGCGCGGCCTGGGGCTGGCGCGCGGCCGGCGCGTCATCCCACTCGCCATCCTGCGCGTCGTCGGCGGGCCCGTCGGGGTCGCCCTGGTTCATGGCGTCCTCGGGCTGGCCGTTTGCGGGTTGCCCCGCGTTGGCCTGGCCGTTCGGCTGGCCATTCACCTGGCCGTCCGGGCCCTGACCACCACGACCCCGGCGGCGACGGCGGCGGCGCCGGCGCTTGCGGGGCTGGCCGTCGGGGCCGAGTTCGACGGGTGCGCCCTGGGGGCCACCTTCGGAACCCTGTCCCTCCATCGGCTGGTTGGTTTCGGCGTGGGGAGGCTCGCCGGCGTCCTGGGGCTGCGCGACGGGGTCGCCATCGGGGGACACTTCGCGGACGGGCGGCTCGCCCCATTCGTCGGCGTCGTCCGCGTGGGCGCGGCGGCCACCATCGCGGTGCCCGCCCCGCTGATCGCTGCGGTGGTCGTGCCCGCCCCGGCGGTCACCGCGGCCGTGATGATCACGGGGTCCGCGGTCCTGGCGGTTCTCTTCCCGCCGGGCGTCGTCTCGGCGGGGTTCGTCGCGCCTGGGATCGTCGCGGCGGGGCTGGGAGCGGGGTTGTGCCTGCTGCTGGCCCTGCTGTTGGCCCTGCGGCTGGCCTTGCTGTTGGGGCAGATCGCCACCACGGCCGCGGCGGCCTCTGCGGCGTCGGCCTCGTCGCCCGGGGTCTGTGGGCGGGGCGAGGGGTTCGCCGTCGTCGGGGAGGTCGACCTCGATGGGGTGGACGTCGAGTTCTTCGGCCTCGGCCGGTTCTTCGGGTTCGGAGGCGGCCTTCATTTCCTCTTCGACGTCCTGCGACCAGTCGGCGCCGCCCTCGGGGTCGACCCATTCGACGAGGTTGGAGGGCTTCCTGGGCTTGGGGAGGTTGGTGAGGTCGATATCGCTGCCGTCTGCGGCGTAGGCGTAGAAGCCGACGCGGTCGACCTGGACGGTCTCGCTGACGCGGACATCGATGTGCTTGCCGTAGGTGCGTTCGATGCGGGAGAGGAGCTGGCGTTTGGCGCTCAGGAGGTCTCCGGCGACGCGTGGGGCGACGACCATCTCGACGCGTGCCACCTTTTCGACGTCCAGGATTGCCGCGAGGTCGCGGAGGGCGTCGGCGCAGACCGAGTCGGGCTTCTGGAGCATGCCCCTGCCCCTGCAGGTGGGGCAGTCGGTGAAGTGGACGCTCTCGTGGCTGGGGCGCATGCGCTGTCGGGTCATCTCGAGGATGCCGAACTCACTGATGCCCAGGACGGTGGTCTTGGCGCGGTCGCGCTTGAGGCGTTCCTCGAAGCGTTTCTGGATGTCCTTCCTGTGGCTGGCGTGGCGCATGTCGATGAGGTCGTTGATGACGATGCCGCCCATGTCGCGGAGGCGGAGCTGGCGGCAGATCTCGTCCACGGCCTCGATGTTGGTCTGGTAGGCGTTGTCCTCGCTGTTGCGGGAGTCCCTGCTCTTGCCGGAGTTGACGTCGATGGCGACGAGGGCCTCGGTCTGGTCGATGACGAGCCGCCCGCCGCTGGGGAGGGGGACTTCCCGTGCGTGGATGAGCGCGATCTGCTGCTCGGTGCCGAAGGCGTGGAAGAGGGGCGCCTTCTCCTGGAAGTGCAGGAGCCTGGTGCTGGTCCTGGGGGCGACGATCTTGAGGAACCTGGCGGCGCGCTTGAGCGCGGCGTCGTTGTCGATGACGACCTCATGGATGTCGTTGGAGAGGATGTCGCGGAGGGCGCGGACGAGGAGGTCGCTCTCGCTGTAGAGCAGGCGGGGCTTGCCGCCGGCCTTGAGGCGTTTGTCCATGTCCTTCCAGAGGCGCTGGAGGTAGGCGAGGTCGCGCTTGAGCTCTGCCTTGGTGCGGCTCATGCCGGCGGTGCGGAGGATGAAGCCGAAGCCGTCGGGGAGCTCGAGCTGGTCGAGGATTTCGCGCATCTTGCGGCGTTCTTCCTCGTCCTCGACCTTGCGGGAGACGCCGACCTTGTCCATGAAGGGCATCATGACGAGGAAGCGTCCGGGGATGGAGAGGTAGCTGGTGAGGGTGGGCCCCTTGGTGCCGACGCCTTCCTTGAGGACCTGGACGATGATCTCGTCGCCGCGCCGGAGGGCGGCCTGGATGGGCGGGCGTTCGCGGCGCGGGGTCTTGATGCCGACGCGCTCGGTGGCGTTGTCCTCCTCGCCCGGGAAGTAACGCGGGTGGAGGTCGGTGACGTGGAGGAAGCCGTTCTCCCCCATGCCGAAGTCGACGAAGGCCGCCTGGATGGCGGGCTCGACGTTCATGACCTTGCCGACGTAGATGTTGCCGACGTTGCTGGCGGCGCTGAAGCGTTCGGTGTGCAGCTCTTCGAGCTTGCCGTCTTCGACGATCGCGACGCGGCATTCCTCGCCGGGCACGTAGTTGATGAGCATCTGCGCGTGGGGCGCCTGGGCGCTGCTCTTGCTGGAACGGGTGGACTTGCCTTCTGCCATAGATGAAACTCCCGGCCGGTGCGCGTTCTTGGGCGCACGCGGCGTTGTACTGCGGGGCACTCCTGGCGGGGGCGCGCGACAGCGGCCACCTGACGCCTGGAGCGCCAGCGAGCGGCGGTGGTGGTGAGACGGAAAGGACCCCGGGGGAGGGCTGCACAGGGAGCGGGCACACACCCGTGCCTCCCGTGCGGACGATGTCGGCCGGCCCGGGACGAGCGGAGCACGACACGGTGTGTCGCGCTGCGGACGCTTCCAGGCGGAGCGGCGAGGCCCACGCTGGGCATGCCGCCGACCGACCCCCACCCGGCGTTCCGTTCCTGCCCGCTGGCCGCGTCTTTCACGCGCGGGGGGCATGCCGGAGGCCGGGCTGTCTTTCCGGCTCGGGAGACGTTTTCCCCTGTCAGGGGTGTCTCCACCAAGCCGCTTGCCTACTTCCCTGGCTATTCGGCGGAACGACCGCTGAACGCTTCGGGAACGATCTTTCGGGCGCGGTCACGCAGCAAAGTGGTGATCGCACCGTCGGAATCAAGCGACAGGGCCTGTCGGGCCACGCGCTCGCACTCTTGTATCGACAAACTACGGATGAACCTTTTCAGCGCAGGAATGGCCGAACTGGTCACGGAGAGGGTACGCAGGCCCAGGCCCAGCAGCAACATGGCGTATTCGGGCTCTCCGGCGGCCTCCCCGCAGCAGGAAACGGGGATTTCGCGTCGGCGGCCTGCCCGGGCGACGTCGCGTATGAGCTTGATGACGGCGGGGTGGGTGTGCTGGTAGAGGTAGGCGACGCGTTCGTTGATGCGGTCGACGGCGAGGGTGTACTGGACGAGGTCGTTGGTGCCGATGCTGAAGAAGTCGACCTCGCGGGCGAAGGTATCGGCGAGGAGGGCGGCGCTGGGGACCTCGACCATCATGCCGATCTTGACGGAGCGGTCGAACTTCACGCCGTCTTCCTCGAGCTCTTCCATGACGTCGTGGACGATGAACTTGGCCTGGCGGAGCTCCCCCACGCTGGAGATGAGGGGGAACATGATTTTGACGGGCCCCAGGGCGCTGGCGCGGAGGATGGCGCGGAGCTGGGTCTTGAACATGCCGGTGTTGCGGAGGCAGTAGCGGATGCTGCGGTTGCCGAGGAAGGGGTTGCGTTCGGGGACTTCCTCGCGCGACTGGGTGACCTTGTCTGCGCCGAGGTCGAAGGTGCGGATGACGAGCTCCCGTCCCTGGGAGAGCTGGACGCACTTCCGGTAGGCCTTGTAGTGGGTTTCTTCGTCGGGCTCGACGCCGCTGGTGAGCCAGAGGTACTCGGTGCGGTAGAGGCCGACGCCCTCGCCGCCCATGTCGGCGACCTTGCCGACCTCGTCGGGGAGTTCGATGTTGCCGATGACGGCGATGCGGGCGCCGTCGACGGTGACGGCGGGGAGGCTGGCGAGTTCGGAGACGCCGACGCGGTAGACGCGGCGCTGCTCGATGGTGCGCCTGTATTCCTCGAGGGTCTGCTGGGTGGGGTTGAGGATGACGGTGCCGATTTCGCCGTCGACGATGATCTGCTGGCCGTCGGTGGCGGTCTTGAGGAGGGTCTGGACGCCCACGACGGCGGGGATTTCCAGGGCCTTGGCGATGATGGCGGTGTGGCTGGTGCTGCCGCCCAGGTCGGTGACGAAGCCCACGATGCGTGAGCGGTCGAAGCCGGCGGCCTGGGAGGGGGTGAGGTCGCGTGCCACCACGACGGTGCCGGGGGGTGCGGAGCGGAGGCGTCCCCGCTGCTCGCCGGCGAGGTGCTTGTGGAGGCGCATGTCCAGGTCGTCGATGTCGTTGACCTTGGTGCCGAAGGAGTTGTTGCCCATGGAGCGGAAACGCTCCGCGAGGCCGGACAGGACGGCGTGGGCGGCGAACTCGGCGCTGACGAGCTCCTTCTCTATCTTCTCGCGCATGGGCCTGATAAGGCCGGGGTCGCGGAGCATGAGCTGGTGGACCTGGAAGATCTTGGCCGTTTCCTTGCCCATTTCCTTTTCCGCGCGGGCCTGGGTTTCGGCGAGTTCGGCGATGGAGGCGGCGACGGCCTGGTCGAGGCGGGCGCGTTCGGCCTCGACCGCGCCGGCCTGGATGGGGCGCTTGGCGACACGGACGCCGTCGTCATCGACGACGAGGACGCGCCCGATGATGACGCCGTCGGCGACGGGCAGGCCCTTGAAGACGACCTGCGCGTCCTCGGTGGGTACGCGGGCGGGCTGGGCGACGGGCTGCGTCGCCTGGGCGGTCTTGGTGCTGGGGGGGGACTTCCTGGGAGCCACGGGAAAAGGTGATCTGAAGCGGTGCGCTTGATTGTTGGGCGGTCTGGCGGCAGCGCGGGTGCCCCCGGAGAGCATTTTATCGAACCACGGGTGGGGCGGCTTGGCCCAAAGGCCGATGTGTGGTACGCTTTCCTGCCTCCCCGGTGACTAGGAGCTTTTTGCAGCCCCACCGGCGAACCACAATCAACAGGCCCGACTTTCCCCCGTCCATGCGTGGGCGGGAGGGCGTTGCGGGTTCACACGCGTCTCCGCGCGGGGGGCCATTGGCGAAGTTTCTGAAGTGGGTGGTAGGGCCTCGGGGCGTTCGCCCACGGGCATGAAGGCGCGGGCGCTGCGCTCATCCGTGTTTGATCACGGATCAGGAGAACGACATGGACAGGTCGGGGTATGGCTATGGGAATCAGGGTGGGGGCGGGGGCGGGTTCCGCAAGCGTCGCCGGCGGGGGAGGCGTGGGGGGGGCGGGCAAGGGGGCCCGGGGGGTGGTCCGGGCGGGCAGGGCGGGGGCGGCTACGACCAGTCTCACCGCGACCGTGGCACGGCGACGGCGCGGCCACAACCTTCGTACAACGGCCACGGGGGTGGGCAGCGGGTGTCGCAGCCGGTGGACGTGGACAACCGGGCGATGACGCTGCCGGCGACGGCGCGTCCGTTTGACGAGTTGACATCGATCGATCCTCAGCCGCGGCTGACGCTTGAGTACCCGGGTTGCCCGGCGTCGTGCCGTCTGATCGACCTGTTCTGCCCGATCGGGCGTGGGCAGCGGGCGCTCATCGTGAGCCCGCCGAAGGCGGGCAAGACGACGCTGCTCAAGGACATCGCGACGGCGCTGCTGCGGAACCACGCGGACATCGAGGTGGTGGTGCTGCTGGTGGACGAGCGTCCGGAGGAGGTGACGGACTTCCGCCGGACGTTCACGTCGCCCCAGTCGGAGGCGATGGCGCGGGAGATGCTTGCGCGGGGGACGGAGGAGTTTTCCCGGCTGGCGGGGGAGGCGGGCGGTGGTGCGCCTGAGGTTCGCCCGGCGGCCCTGCCCCGCGCGCGGGTGCTGGCGTCATCGAACGACCACGCGGTGGAGAAGCACATCGAGGTTGCGATGTCCACGATCTCGCGGTGCCGCGACATGGTGCGGGCGGGCAAGCACGTGGTGGTGCTGCTGGATTCGCTGACGCGCCTTGGGCGTGCGTTCAACCAGTCGCGGAAGCACGCGAACAGCGGGCGGACGCTGAGCGGCGGGCTGGACAGCCGGGCGCTGGAGGTGCCGCGTCAGCTGTTCGGTTCTGCGCGGAACACGGAGGAGGCGGGGAGCCTCACGATCATCGCGTCGTGCCTGGTGGACACGGGGAGCCAGGCGGA
The DNA here is from genome assembly GCA_046350475.1 of Phycisphaerales bacterium. Classification (GTDB taxonomy): domain Bacteria; phylum Planctomycetota; class Phycisphaerae; order Phycisphaerales; family UBA1924; genus BJHL01. The sequence continues at coordinate 2,768,657 of JAXMAJ010000001.1, forward strand.
CCAGGTGATCTTCGAGGAGTTCAAGGGGAGCGGCAACATGGAGCTGATCCTGGACCGCAAGGTGAGCGAGCGCCGGCTGTTCCCCGCGATGAACCTTGCGGAGTCGGGCACGCGGAAGGAGCACCTGCTGCTGAGCGAGCCGGAGGTGAAGACGATGACGGCCCTGCGCCGGCGGCTGCTGGCGATGCCGCCGCACCAGCAGGTGGAACAGCTTCTCGCGGCGTTGCAGCGTTTCCCGACGAACGCGGCGCTGGTGGGCAGCGTGCAGTAGGGGTCAGTACCAGACCTGGAGGACGCGGAGGGGTGTGCGTGCCCCGCGCCAGGATTCGCCCCTGGGGGGGCGTTGACGCAGCACGCGCCCGGTGGGCAGGTGGACTTCCACTTCCTCGACGAGGGAGAGGGAGCCGTCTTCCGCGGTGTCGACGAAGACGGAGCGTTCCCAGGGCACGCCCACCTGGAGGGCTTTCATGGGCGGGCAGTCGGGGGGGAGCGGCACGACGGGCGCGCCCCAGCGCATGGGGAGGACGGGCACGTAGGCGTTTTCGTCGGCCCATGAGAGGTGGGCCCAGCCTTCCTTGTAGGTCTCGCACTCGATATCGGGGCGGGCGTAGGCCCACTGCAGGAACGTGGGGTAGGACCAGCTGCACGCGAGGGCGCCGAAGAAGTGGTCGTCGAAGAGGCGGTTGCCGGTGTTCAGCGAGCGGTCGCGGACGCTGAGCATGAAGAACACGGTGCCGGGCGGGGGGTCGGGCATGGCGGCGCGGAAGTTGGCGGCGAGGCGCTGGTCCAGCAGCCAGCGGTCCTGGTAGGCGCGCTGCACGCCGACCATGGAGAGCGTGGCGGCGCCGACGAGCCACGCGAGGGCCGCGAGCGCGGGCCACGCGGCGGGGGCCAGGGGCCAGGCGTGCCGGGAGATCCAAGCGCGGGCGGCGTCCACGCAGGCGCCGGTGAGGAGCGCGAAGGCCAGCCACGAGCAGAGGAGCATGCGGGGCCGGAGGGGTGAGTCCACCGCCACGAGCGGGACCATCGCGCCCAGCACCATCGCCAGCGCGATGGCGGCGGCCCACCAGACGCCGGGCGCAGCGCGGGGTGCCGGGCGATTCTCACGGCGGGTGAGCCAGCGTGCGGCTGGCACGGCGGCGGCGGCGGTGCAGGCTGCGAGCAGGAGGCTCCAGGCGGGGTGGTCCCGCAGGGTCTGCCGGCCCAGGGAGGACGCGGAGCCGCGGATGTACCGCCACTCGACGAGGTCCTTCCACCACTCGCTGAAGAGGCGTGCGGCGACACGCGGGACCTGCGGGGCGTGCACGACTTCGCCGGAGGCGCCGACGGTGCCCGCGGGTGTTTCGTGCGCGATGAGGCGTGCGGCGTAGAGGACGCACCACAGGAGGACTGCGGCGACGACCCAGGCGTGCCGTCGGGCGGCCCGGGCCCAGGTGGTGCCCGGGGCGCGGGCGGCGAGGGCGATGAGGGGCATGGCGAGGAAGGCCCCGGCGGGCTGCTCGTTGAGGAGGGGCACGGGGAGGGCGCAGAGCACGGCGGCGATCTGCCAGGCGCGTGCGTGCGTGCGTGAGGCGCGGGCGAGGGAGGCCAGGGAGAGCAGCGTGAGGGCGGTGGCGAGGGTGGACGGCCAGGCCATGGTCCAGAACACAGTCTCGAACGCCGGCGCGCAGGGGATTGCGATGAGCGCGGCGACGATGCGGGCACGCCGGGAGAGGCCGAGTTCGGCGGCGAGCCAGGCGAGTGCGCAGACCATGCCCAGGTGCAGGAGCGCCTGGCAGGTGTGCATCGCGGCGGGCGAGCGCCAGAGGAGGGTGTTGAGGGCGGGGCCGAGCGTGAAGAAGAGGGGGCGCCATGCGGGCACGCCGGTCTCGGGCGGGAAGAAGGGCGTGGTGCGCACCACCCAGTGGGGCGCGGGCGCCTGCGTCTGCGGGTCGATCCAGTGGAAGAAGAAGTCGTCGTTCCAGCGGCCCAGGCCTCCACGCAGGAACCACGCGGCGGTCGCCCAGACGGCCAGGCACAGGAGGAGTGCGCACCACCACCCGCGCCGCTCGGGCGCATTATCGGGGTAGCGGTTTCTTTCATGGTCCGTTGCCCGCCCGTTCATCGCGATACTCTACGGCCTTGCGGACGCCGCGCCCGGTCCCCACGGGGCGTGCGGCGCGTCCGCCGGGGACGGGAGCCCACGTACCGCGCATGCGCATATGCCTTGCATCCCGCGAGTTTGCGCCGTTCCAGGGGTGGGGCGCGGGGACGTACGCGTCGCTGATGGCGCAGGCCTTGGCGGGCGCGGGGCACGAGGTGCACGTGCTGTTCGCCGACGTGGCGGACGTGGAGCGGGCGCGGGCGCTGCGCCCCGGGGTTTCGTTCCACGCGGTGGACACGGCGGACCCGTGGGTGCGTCTGCCCGCGTTCTCGGCCGAGCCGCAGCGGTACTCGTACGGCGCGTACCGCACGCTGCTGGCGCTGCACGAGCGTTACCGGTTCGACTGCATCGAGTTCCCCGACTTCCTGGGCGAGGCGTACTTCACGCTGCGTGGCAGGCGGGCGCTGGGGCAGTTCGCGGGGGCGGCGGTGACGGTGCGGCTGCACATGACGGTGCGTCACATCCGCGCGCTCAACCAGGACGACTGGATCGACCTGGAGCGTGCGACGGTGGAGCACATGGAGCACTGGTGCCTGCGTCACGCGGACGCGCTCATCGCGCCGTGCCCGCAGATGGCGGAGCACATGCGGGGGTTCCTCGCGGCGGAGGGGGGCGTGACGCCGCCCGTGCACGTGATCGAGAATCCCTTCACGCGGGAGCAGCTGGGCGAGCTGGGGGCCCCGGGGTCGCCGGCGCCGGAGGGTGGCGGGCCGGGCGGGCCGACGGTGGTGTACGCGGGCCGGTTCGAGCGGCGCAAGGGCGTGCAGGTGATGGTGGACGCGGCGCTGGCGCTGCTGCGGGAGCCGGCGCACGCGGGGACGACGTTCCTGTTCATCGGCGAGGACACGCTCACGGGCCCGCTGGGCTCATCGATGCGTGCGTGGATGGAGCGGCGCGTGCGGGATTCCGGGCTGCCGGAGGGGCTGCGGGCGCGGGTGCGGTTCGGGGCGCGTGTGGCGCGCTCGTCGCTGGCGGGCGTCTACCGCAACGCCACCTGCGCGTGCTTCCCGAGCCTGTGGGAGAACTTCCCTTACGCGTGCAGCGAGGCGATGGCGCTGGGGGTGCCGGTGGTGGGGAGCGGCAGCGGCGGGATGGCGCACATGATCGAGGACGGGCGGAGCGGCGTGCTGTGCGAGGGGGGGAGCGTGGAGTCGCTGGCGGGTGCGCTGCGGCGCATGCTGGGTGACGAGGGGCTCCGGGCCCGGTGCGCAGCGGGTGCCCCGACGCGCATCACCGAGCTGTGCGACCCGGCCCGTGTCGCGCGGGAGACCGATGCGCTGGTGCACGGCCTGCTGCAGCGCCGGGCGGACCTTGCGGGGGTCGGTCCGATGCCGCGTGCGCAGCGGCGGGCGGGCGGGCCCGATGTGTCGGTCATCATCCCGGTGTACAACCTCCACCAGCACCTGCCCGACACGCTGGCGAGCCTGCGCGCCCAGACGCACCCGCACTGGGAGGCCATCGTGGTCGATGACGGCTCGACCGACCCGGGGACGGACGACGCGCTCACGCGCCTGGCGTCTGCGGGCGACCCGCGGGTGCGCGTGGTCCGCGCCCGGCACGGGGGGTTGAGCCACGCGCGGAACGTGGGGCTGCGGGAGGCCACGGGGCGGTACGTGCTGCCGGTGGACGCCGACGACATGCTTGTGCCCGAGTTCATGGAGAAGTGCCTGGGCGTGTTCGCGGCGCACGACAACGTCGGGTTCGTCACCGCCTTCCTCCGCCACTTCCGCGAGTCGCCGGACCGGCCGGTCGCGGGGTGGGTGCCGTTCGGGGGGGACCTGGACTGGATGGGCGTGATGAACGCGGCGTCCTGCTCCACGGCGATGATGTCGCGGCAGCTGCTGCTCGACATCGGGGGCTATGACGAGGACCTGCCGGCGTACGAGGACTGGGACCTTCACGCCAGCATCCTGGAGCGCGGGTACCGGGGCGAGGTCATCCCCGAGTTCTCGATCCTGTACCGGCTGCGGCCGGGCAGCATCATGCACACGATCGACCCCAAGCGTCACCACCTGCTGCGGGCGCGCCTGCTGGCAAAGCACCCGACGCTGGCGAGGAACCCCGGGCGGGCGATGCGGTTCATGCTCGGGGACTGCATCGACATCTACGCGATGGGCAGGGCGCTGCCCAAGCCCGACGAGGACCCGCGCGTGTTCCGGCTCGCCCAGGAGCTGCTGCACCAGAACATCCGGTACCGTGCGGCGGACAAGCTCAACCTTGCCCTGCACCGGATGGGCGTGCACGGCGCGATCAAGGCGCTCGTGAAGCCCTGACGCCGGTTCTGAGGTACGATTGTCACAACCTCATGTTACGATGGGACTTGCGCGTTTGTCTGCCGCATGCAATCCCCTGCGAATTCGACGTATGCTTCGGGATGGGTTCCATCGATCTGCGTGACATCATCTCCCTCACCGACTTCCAGCGGAACGCCAAGCAGCACATCGTTCGCCTGACCCGCACCGGCAAGGCGCAGGTGCTGACCGTCAACGGCAAGGCGGCGCTGGTGGTGCAGGACGCGGAGGCGTACCAGAAGCTGCTGGACCAGGCGGAAGCCGGGCGCAACAAGACGCTGTCGATCGTCGCCGGCAGTGTGCCGCCGCCCGTGCCCTCGGCGGCGGCCAGGGCGGAACCACCGGTCGTTCACGTCATGCCCGCGGCACGCCCGGCCCAGCAGGTCGAGACGAAGCCGGAGGCCCGCCACGACCAGACATCCGCCATCGCGGCGGCCATGCAGGAACTCCGCAAGAACTTCTCCAAGAAGTAGGCATCGCACCAGCACCGTGCCGCACCCGCTCATCATTTCCAATGCCCATTCCGGCCGGGGTCACGCCGGGCGTGTGGTGGGACGCGCGGTCGAGGAACTCCGCCGGAGCGGCATCGCCCCGGCCCTGCTCCCGGTGGACCGCGGGAATCCTGCGGCGTTCCGCGGGCGATTTGACCGCGCGCTGCGTGACGCTTCCGCTGTGATCTTGGCGGGAGGCGACGGCACGGTGCACTACGCGTTGCCGGTGGTGGCCGGGAGTGGCGTGCCGGTGTACCACCTGCCGCTGGGCACGGAGAACCTCTTCTCCCGTGAGTTTGGCAGCTGCACCGACCCGGCGCGCCTGGTGCGGGCGCTCCGCGGGGGGCGGGCCCGCGCGGTAGACCTGGGCGGGGCGTCCCCGCAGGCCGGTGGCCCCCCCACTCTTTTCGCGCTGATGTGCAGCGTGGGGCCCGATGCGGGCGTCATACGCCGGCTGCACGCGGCACGCACCGGCGCGATCAGTCACCTTTCTTACGTGCGGCCGATGGTGGAGGAACTGACGCGTCCGTCACTGCCGGTGCTGAGTGTGGAGGTTGACGGCCGGGCGCTTGTCCATCGTGAGCGGGGCATGGTGGTGGTTGCCAACAGCCGCCATTACGGGGCCCGCTTCAACCCCGCCGCGGACGCGGTGGTGGATGACGGGTTGCTGGACGTCGTGTTTTTCCCCGCGGGCTCGGGGCCGGCGGCGATGCTGTGGCTGCTGCGGTCGCTGCTGGGGGTGCACACGAGCCATCCGGCGTGCGTCACCGCCCGAGCGCGATCGGTCCTCGTCACGGGGGACGGGCCGTTGCCCCATCAGCTGGACGGCGAGCTTGGCCGGCACGAGACGACGGTTCTTGACCTGGCGGTGCGCCCTGCTGCTCTGCGGGTGCTGGTGGCGCCCGACTAGAGTCGTTCATGGGCGACATGCTGCATGTGGAGATCACCGACGCCACGCACGAGCTGACGGATCCTCAGGCGCAATGGCTTGCGGGTCATGCACTTGCAGCAGGGAAGGCGCTGCGGTGCACGGGGGCGGTGCGTGTGAGGGTGGTGGGTGATCCGGAGATGGCCCGGGCGCACGAGGAGTTTGCGGGGGTGGAGGGCACGACGGACGTGCTGACGTTCGATCTTCGTGAGGGTGAAGTGTACGATCCAGCTGCAGTTCTCGGACCTCAATATTCATTACCGGACGCAAACTCGTACCCCACTCTCATCGATACTGACATCATGGTCTGTCTGGACGAAGCCCGGAGGCAGGCCAAGGCCCGCGAATACCCTTTTGATCGTGAGTTGCTCCTGTACGTCGTGCATGGGATGCTGCACTGCCTGGGGCTGGATGACCACGACGGGGAGCAGTTTGAGGCCATGCACCGGCTGGAAGACGCGGTGCTGGAGGTGGTTGGGGTCGGCCCGGTGTTCAGGGTGCCACCCCGGGAGGATGGGCAATCTGCCGGGTAGGCGTTCCCGGGTGGTCGTGGGTGAGAAGAACTGGTGACGAACGAAGCATGGATCGTGGTTGCGGTGCTCGCCCTGGGACTCGGGGCGGTGCTGTCGTGCCTTGCGCAGGCGATGCGGGACCTCTCGCGGACCACGCTGGAAGAGATCGCGACCATCCGCAAGAGCGCGGGGGGCATAGCCAGGGTGGGCAGGATCCTGGACGACGTGGAGGGGCACGCGGCGGCGGTGGCCCTTCCCCGGACGGTCTGCAACCTGGTGGTGACGGTGGCGCTGGTGATGTGGATCCGCGGCCTGGTGCGTCCGGGCGCGGACGCCGGCGCGGGCCCGTCGCTGGTGGACGACTGGTACCTGGAGGTGGTGCTGGGCATCGCGGTCTCGTCGCTGGTGCTGTGGGTGTTCAGCACGGTGCTGCCGTCGGCGGTGGCCAAGCATGCGGGCGAGGCGACGGTGTACACGTGGTCGCCCCTGCTGCGGGTGGCGTACATGATCGCGGCGCCGTTCCGCCCGCTGGTGCGGGTGGTGGACGTGGCGGTGAAGCGGCTGGCGGGCAAGGGGGACAAGAACGAGACCGAGCTGATCCAGGACGAGCTGCTGAGCGTGGTGGAGGACGCGAAGGAAGAGGGCACGTTCGACGAGGCCGAGCGTGACATGATCGAGGCGGTGGTGAAGTTCCGCGACCGGACGGTGGCGCAGGTGATGACGCCCCGGACGGAGATCCACGCGATGGCGCTCACGAACGACCTGGGCGAGGTGACGCAGACCATCCGCGCCATCGGCCACTCGCGGATCCCGGTCTACGAGGACGACCTGGACCACATCGCGGGGATCTTCTACGTGAAGGACCTGATGCGCTGGCTGGCGGGCGAGGGGAGCAGGGGGGGCAAGACCTTCGATCTCAAGAGCCTGCTGCGTCCGGCGCTCTTCTTCCCGGAGACCAAGACGGTGCGGGAGCTGCTCCCGGAGCTCATCAGCAAGCGGGTGCACATCGCCATGGTCGCGGACGAGTTCGGGGGCACGGCGGGCCTGGTGACGATCGAGGACATCATCGAGGAGGTCTTCGGCGACATCCACGACGAGTACGAGCAGCCGGAGAACGCGGGCGCGGGCGTGAAGGTGGACGCCGCGGCACGCACGGCGGAGGTGGAGGGTCGCGCGTACATCGAGGACGTGAACGCGGCGCTGGGCGCGATCGACGTGCGCATCCCCGAGAGCGAGGAGTACGACACGGTGGGCGGTTTCATCACGGTGACCCTGGGGAGGATCCCGGCGCAGGGCGAGTCGCTCGCGCACGAGCGGGTGACGTACACGGTGATGGCGGCGGAGCCGACGCGCGTGACGCGCGTGCGCGTGCAGGCGCCCGAGCCGACGCCGGACGACGGGGCGCCCAGGAACGGCGTGGCGCACGCTGCGGGCGGGTGACGCCGGCGGGCGTCGGGCCCGGCGCCGGGTTCTACTGTTGGTCCGTGCCGCCCCGCTACCCCATCCTCGCGATCGACCTGGACGGCACGCTCCTTTCGAGCAAGGGCACGGTCTCTCCGGCCAACATAGGGGCGGTGCACAGGGCACGCGCGGCGGGCATCCGTGTGGTGGTGTGCACGGGGCGGGGGCTGGCGGAGTGCCGGTCGATCCTCACGGCGATCTCCCAGGACGAGCCCGTGGTGGTTGCGGGCGGGGCCATCATCGCGTGCCCGATGTCGGGGCGCACCCTGCACCGGTTCACCATGGAGGTTTCCCTGGTGAGGGACACGGTCGGCACGCTGCTCGAGCACGAGCAGCCGGCGCTGCTGCTCAAGGACCCCGCCGACGCAGGGTACGACTACCTCGTGGTGCAGGGGCCCACACGCCAGCGCGTGCACCCGGCGATCGACTGGTGGTTCGAGCGGCACCGCCTCCGCGTGCGGTACGTGCGCTCGCTGGACGAGGACGAGCACCCCGAGCACACCGTGCGGGTCGGGGCGTGCTCCCCGGCGAGCACCTTCCGCGAGGTCGCCGCGAGGGTGAAGGGCCACGCGTCGGGGCGCGGCGTGCTGCACAGCATCCCGGCGGTTGCGCCCGCGCAGGTGCAGAGGTCGACGAGCCCGGGGGAGCCCGCGCACATCATGGAGCTCTTCGACGCCCACGCCGGCAAGTGGAGCGCGGTCTCGCACCTTGCGCGCCAGTGGGGGCTGGACCCCGGCACCATCGTGGCGATCGGCGACGAGGTGAACGACGTGGAGATCATCACCAACGCGGGGCTTGGCATCGCCATGGCCAACGCGGTGCCCGCGGTGCGGGACGCCGCCCGGCGCCACACGAAGTCCAACGACGAGGACGGCGTGGCCTTCGCCGTCGAGCAGGTGCTGAGCGGGGCGTGGTGATGCAGACCCTCTCTGAAATCAAGTCGCTCCTCGAGTCCCGCGGCCTTTCGCCCCGCAAGGCGTTCGGCCAGAACTTCCTGACCGACCACAACCTCATCCGGCGTCTCGTGGACGAGTCGGGCGTGCGACCGGGCGATGTCGCGCTCGAGGTCGGCCCGGGCACGGGCGTGCTCACCGAGGAGCTGCTCTCGCGCGGCTGCCGCGTGGTGGCGGCGGAGATCGACCGCGGCCTGTGCGGCCTGCTGCGGGACCGGTTGGGCAGTCACCCGCACTTCACACTGGTGGAGGGCGACTGCCTGGACGGCAAGCACGCCATCGCCCCCCCACTGCTGCTGGCGGTGCGGGCCTCCATGGCGGCGTCCGGCGTCGCCACGTTCCGGCTCGTGGCCAACCTGCCGTACGGGGCGGCGACCCCGCTCATGATGTTGCTGATGGCCCAGCACCCGGAGTGCACCGGTCAGTTCGTGACGATCCAGAAGGAGGTCGGGCAGCGGCTGGGTGCGGCGCCCGGGAGCAAGGAGTATGGGCCGCTGTCGGTGCTCGCGCAGGTCACGTGCGTCGTAAAGCAGATCGCCAAGCTCCCGCCGGAGTGCTTCTGGCCCAGGCCCGACGTGACCAGCGCGATGGTGTCGCTGGAGCGGCGCCCCGAGCCGCAGCACCCCGACCCGCCACGCCTGCTCGCCTTCTGCCACACGGTGTTTGAGCAGCGGCGCAAGCAGCTGGGCACGCTGCTGGGGCGTGGATTCGAGTTCCCCCCGGGGGTCTCGCCCACCGATCGCGCCGAGGCCCTGAGCGTGGAGCGGCTCATTGCGCTGGAAGCCGCCGGGCGGCGGGCGGCGCCCTCCTCGTTGCCCCCTGCGGAGGGGCGGGCGTGAGGTGGTCCGGCCTGTTCCGCGAGCGGCTGCTCACCGCCGAGGTGTGGCTGCCCCGCCCGCGCGCGGAGGTGTTCCCGTTCTTCGCGGACGCGGCCAACCTCAACGCCATCACGCCGCCGTGGCTGTCGTTCACCATCGAGACGCCGGGCGTCGGCATGTGTGCGGGGGCGCTCATCGACTACCGCCTGCGCCTGCGGGGCATCCCCATCCGGTGGCGCACGCTCATCCGCGCGTGGGAGCCGCCGGTGCGGTTCGTGGATGAGCAGGTGGAGGGCCCGTACCTGCAGTGGGTCCATGAGCACACGTTCGAGGAGCAGGCGCGTGGCGGGGTGCAGGGGACGGTGTGCCGCGACAGCGTGCGCTACCGGCATGCGGGCGGCCCGGTGGCGCAGGCGCTCATGGTGGGGCCCGACCTTGCCCGCGTGTTCGCGTACCGCACGCAGCGCCTGCGGGAGCTGTTCGCGTCGAGCGCGGGGCCTTCCGAAAAGAACTGAACCCGGGCTGATGACCCGGGTTCAGTGAGGAAGGGAGGAATTGTAAATCCACGCGTTGGGCTCTCGCCGCACCGCAAGGGTTTATCGTCGCTGCGCACCGGTCCGTGGGTCCGGTCTTTGGTCTCTCCTCGTGCCAGAGGCTGTCCCTGGCAACTTCACCCGCGGCTGGCCTTCAAGGACGGTGGTCTCTGCGACCTGCCAGTCATCGGGATACGCCAGAATTTTCGCACAAGTTTTGCCGGTGGAAAGTGATTGACAGGTTTTTCCATGCGGATTCACGCGATTAGCCAAGGATGGTGAGCCGGGGCCCGACCCCCGTGCCTGCGGGACTTGGTACGAATCGCAGCATGAGATCCATCGCCTCCGGCGGCCCACTCCGCCACGGCGCCGTGTGGCTGAAGCAGCAAAGAAGGCCGGAAAAACAACGAGTTTCCGCCGTGCAGCTTCGAGGCGTCCTCACCGATGCGTGCCCGAGCGGTTTGTTTGCGGCCGCATACTTGATGAGTTCCTTACCCCACAGTGGGTAAGCGGCCCGGGGCGGGGGGTTGGCTGCGCACGACGGGCCACCAAAGAAAAAGCCCCGCGGGGTGCGGGGCTTGATCGTCAGAAGTTCCTGATCGTGCGCTCAGGGAACGAGCTTCTTGAGCTCGCCGAACTTGGAGGCAAAGCCGTCCCAGGCCTTCTTCGCGCCGTCGAACATCGAGGTGAAGTCGCCGGTCTTGAAGTTCTTGAGATCGCCCACGGCCTTCTCGACCGCAGGGACCTGCGCCTGCAGGTCCTTGACCAGGCCCTCGGCCTTCGCCTTGATGCCCGCGTCCTTCACGTCCGCGACCTTCTTGACGTAGCCCTCGAGCTCCGTCTTCATGGCGGGCCACTGCTTATCGACGGTGTCCGTCAGCCACTTGCCGCCCTCGGCCTGCAGGGCCTTGAGCTTGTCGCCCGCGGCGGCCGCGGCGTCCTTGCCGGCATCCACTGCCTTGGCGCCGGCGTCCTTGGCGGTATCCATGGCCTTCGCCCCGGTGTCCTTGGCGGTTTCCACAGCCTTGGCGCCGGCGTCGGTCACGGACTTCGTGGCGTCCTTTGCGCCCTCGGCAACCTTGTTGCCGGCGTTCTTGGCTGCATCCGTCGCCTTGGTGACGGGGTTGCTCTTCTCCTCGCACCCGACGAGCATCAGGCTCGCGGCGGCGCCCACCACAACCATCCCTTTCCAAATCTTCATTGACAGATCTCCATGGGGACCCAATCTCCGGCCATTTCGCGGGCCGTGAGCGCCCGATAATAGGGTACGAGAGGGGCGCAACAAAAAGCCCCACCATCAAGGGGTGGGGGCTTGTTTGCAAGTTATTAGCAATCAACTACTTAGACTGATCACTTCTTGTATTCGGCGAGCGTCGCTTCCAGGTCTTCCTTCATTTCCTTGGTGGCGTTCTTGATCGCCTTCTCCTGGATCTCGACGGCCTTGGCCTTGTTCCCCTTGACCCAGTAGACGCGGGCGAGGGTGTCCTGGATGGCGGCATCCTTGTCCTTGCTCGCCTCGTTGGCGGCGGTGGCGGCCTTCATGGCGAGGTCGAGGTCCTTCTTGGCGTATTCGCTGTCGGGATCAACGATGGACCAGGCGACAGCGTTCAGGAACTGGGGTTCGGCCTTGAAGGGGCCGTCCACCATCTTGGCGGCGAAGGCGTAGCCCTTGGCCTCGTCGGTCTTCATGACGTTGCTGAAGTAGCCCATCGCCGGGCCCATGGCCTGTTCGGGGGAGATGGCGGCGATGGCGTCCACCTGCTTCTCAACCTCGGGCCAGTCCTTGGCCTGCCAGGCCTTGCCCAGGGCCTCCATCATGGGGCGGGTCTTGAAGGTGCCCTTGATGGACTTGTTGGTCTTTTCCGCGAAGGCGTTGATGTCCCACTTCTTGGCGACGATGTCCTTGAGGGCATCCTCCATGGTCATGGGGTGGCCGAGCCACGCGATGCGGCCTTCCTGATCGACGATGAAGGCGGCGGGGATGCCGTCCTGGGCCGTCGTCTGCATGTAGTTCTGGTCCATCCACTTGGCGCCGCCGTCGTAGGCGACGGTGTAGCTCATCTTTTCGGCCTGGCCGTCGACGAACTTGGAGACCTTGTCGAACACCTCGGGGGTGTACTTGCCGTCGCGGGGCTCCCAGATGTTCGTGCCGATGAAGGTCACGCCCTTGTCCTTGTATTCCTTCTGCATCTCGGAGAGGTGCGGGAAGGCGGCGCGGCAGGGGCCGCACCAGGTGGCCCAGAACTCGACCACGTAGACCTTGCCGGCCTCGAAGCTGGTCACCGGCTCGCCCTTGACGAACTTCTCGACGTGGATGCCGGGGGCCTTGTCGCCGACCAGCATCATTTTCACCTCTTTCGCCGAGTCGTCGGCGCTGATGGCCGCCGCAGCGACGGGCGCGACCTGCGCGGTGACCGAGGTGGCGATGCCGGCGGTGGCGACGAGCACTGAGGCGACGAGCGAACGGCCGATGATCTTGAGCATGTGGATCCTCAACTGACGGGACTTGTGGCCCAGGCCCGGCGGCGTGCGCGACAGCGCACGCTCTACGCCCGGCGGGAGCCTCGGACACCCCCAACCTCCGGTGAAGTTGGACGCGTCAGCCCCGTGCGTGTTTCATTGTACTGGATGGGACGGGGGCCGCGGTCGTGAATTCCCCATCACGCGGCGGCGCGGGGGGAGTCACGCTCCGTACATACGCCTAACCAGAGCCGGACTCCCGCGCCGCTACGCTCGCTGGCCCCTGCCCCGGGGTTCCCATGAAACTCACGATCGTCATGCCGGTGTTCAACGAGGAGCGCACGCTGCGGTCGTCGATCGACCGGGTGCGTTCGGTGCGCATGCCCGAGGGAGTGCTGATCGAGCTCATCATCGTCGACGACTGCTCGACGGACGCCACGGCCCGCGTCCTGGAGGAGGTGGCCCGCGAGCACCCCACCATCCGCTGCCTGCGTCACACGACCAACCGGGGCAAGGGCGCTGCGCTGCGGACGGGCTTTGCGGCGGCGACGGGCGACTGCGTGATCGTGCAGGACGCCGACCTGGAGTACGACCCCGCGGAGATCCCCAGGCTCCTCAGGCCGATCATGGACAACGTGGCGGACGTGGTCTTCGGCTCACGGTTCATCGGGGGTGAGTCGCACCGCGTGCTCTACTTCTGGCACAGCGTGGGCAACCGGTTCCTCACGCTGCTCAGCAACATGGTGACCAACCTGAACCTGACGGACATGGAGGTCTGCTACAAGATGTTCAGGAAGTCGATCCTGGACCAGATCACGATCGAGGAGGACCGCTTCGGTTTCGAGCCCGAGGTGACGGCGAAGGTGGCGAAGATCCGCGGCGTGCGCATCTACGAGGTGGGCATTTCCTACAGCGGGCGCACGTACGAGGAGGGCAAGAAGATCACCTGGCGCGACGGGGTGCGGGCGCTGGTGTGCATCCTCAAGTACGGGCTCCTGAGGTAGCCGCCATTACTGCGTCAGGCCCACCGGCCGGATCTGCACGCTGTTGAACGACGCGGAGAACTGCTTGCCCCGCGCGCGGAAGACCACGGAGGCGTGCGGCGTGTCCGACAGGATGCGCCGGCCGACGAAGCCGGAGAACTCCTGCGTGTTCGAGGGGAGCAGGGAAGCGGTCGGCACCTGCGACATCTGCACGTTTGTCGTGCGTCCGTCGCGCAGCTGCACCGTCATGGAGGAGACCTCGTCGGGCACGCGGTCGTCCACGGCACGCAGCGTGACGGTGGCCTGGATAGGGTCGGTGCCGCCCGCCACGATGCCGCCCGCGGAGGCCACGAGCAGCCGCTGGAGCTGGATGGTCACGATGTAGTCGCGGGTGCCGACCCTGATCCTCGCTTCACGCGGGGCGAGCGTGGGCATCGTGCCATCCGCGAGGGCGGGCGCCGTGCCGGGCACGACGGCTGTGGCCGCGAATCCCCCGCAGAAAGCCAGGGCGACAGCAACGGACCGGACGGCGGTGTGCATGGGCGTTTCCTTTGCTCGTGTGGGCCGGCTCCCCCGTGCCGCCCATCGGGCGCATCGGGGCCGTGCGTGTTCAGCCTCAGATCCTTCGCACCCGGGGGCGTAACCGTTGCCTGGAGCCTCAAGTTCCTTCGCGGCCCCTGCACGGGCGGGCGGCTGATCGGATTCTGTTCGCAGCACGCCGCCCTCCCGCGCCCTGCGATGGGGTCGTGCTTTCTCATCTTTGGCACGCGGGGCACCCCGCCCCGCGGGTGCTCCGGCGATTAGACTGTGGCCGCGAGGCACGGTGCGTGCCCTGGCCGGCCGGTCCGCAGCGCACCATCGCGTCCCCGCCGGACTTGCCGCACCTCCTCCCGTGCGGCCTTCCCTCTGGAGGGTTCTCTCCATGGTCCCCGGCGCACTCTCGATCATGCGGCTTCTGGGCGCGATGAAGAAGCTGGGCGCGAGCGATCTGCACATCAAGGTCGGCATCCCGCCGTACTACCGGATCCACGGGATCCTCCGCGCGATCCAGGGCGAGCCGCTGACGGGGGAGGAGTGCGACCACCTACTGGACCCGATCGTGCCCGAGGTGCTGCGGAGCAAGTACGACCAGCTGGGTGGGCTGGACTTTGCGACCCACACGGAGGACGGCGACCGCTACCGCGTCAACATGTTCCGCTCGGGCGGGCACACGCACGCGGCGGTCCGGCGGGTGAAGGCGGAGATCCCCACGTACTCCGAGCTGCACGTGCCGCCTGTCTACGGCGAGCTGATCGAGAAGACCACCGAGGGCATCGTGATCGTGGTGGGCGTGACCGGCAGCGGCAAGAGCAGCACGCTGGCCGCGATGATCGAGCACATCAACCAGCAGCGGATGGAGAACATCATCACGATCGAGGACCCGGTGGAGTACCGGTTCAGCCCCAAGAAGAGCATCATCAGCCAGCGCGAGATCGGGATCGATGTGCCGGACTTCTCCACGGCCCTCCGCTTCATCGTGCGTGAGGACCCGGACGTGATCTTCATCGGCGAGCTGCGGGACCACGCCACGGTGCTCGCCGCGGTGCAGGCGGCCGAGACCGGGCACCTGGTCTTCTCGACGATGCACACGGCGGACACGATGCAGGCCTTCAGCCGCATCATGGAGTTCTTCCCCAGCCACGAGCACGCGTTCCTCCGCCACGCGCTCTCCAACACGCTGCGGGGCGTGCTGGCCCAGCGCCTGCTCCCGGCGCTGCCGGAGACGGGCTTCGGTGTGGTGCCCGCGTGCGAGGTGCTGCTGGGCAACGCCACGGTGCGCGACAAGATCCGCGAGGGCGACGACTCCGCACTCCCCATGATCGTGGGCAAGAACGAGGAGGGCATGCAGACCTTCACGTACGCGCTCGCCGACCTGGTGCGCAAGGAGTGGGTCAGCCTGCAGACGGCGATGGAGTACGCCCCCAACCGTGAGGCCCTGGCCAGCACGCTCAAGGGCGTGGAGGTGAAGGCGCAGGGGCTGGTGAGCAGGATCAAGGTCGCGGGCGGCAGGAGCTGACCGGGCCACCCTCCGCGCCGGTCACTGCCGGGGCGGCGTGAAGCTGATGCTCTGGCGTGACGCGTTGTCGTCCAGGATGGGCGAGTTGTACCCCACCAGGAAGGCGCTCGCCGCGGCGCCCCCGGGGCCCTGCATCCCGAAGGTGGCGGTGCTGCCCCGCATGTTGGCGCAGGAGCTGAAGCCCGAGTAGCTGATATTGATCAGGTTGGAGCCCTCGTGGATAGCCAGCATCAGGTTGATGCCGTTGGACCCGCACGCCGTGGTGTCGTGCAGGCGCATCCGGAAGAACAGGTTGAAGACGCGTCCGGGGGCGGTCCCTAGCGTGGAGTACTCGAGGTACTCGCCCGTGCCGAAGTCCTGGAGATCGTCCCAGAAGAACGCCAGCAGTGGATCTGCGGAAATGCTGGTGGGGAGGCTGCCGTTGTTCCAATCGGTGCTGCAGTTGTTGCCGAAGAAGAGGACGCCGTTGCTGGATACCGAGACCGTGCTGATGGACCGGCCCCAGCCCGTGAACGTGAACCCCAGCGGCATGCTGGTGCAGGTGTCATCACCCAGGGCCTCGATGTGGGTCCAGCCCGTTCGGTCATCGATGCTGAACTGCGTGTCCATCGAGCACACGATGTCCACGGGACCCGCCGGGCCGGTCGGGCCTTGCGGCCCTAACGGTCCCTGCGCGCCGGTCGCGCCGACGGGACCCTGCGGGCCCTGAGCGCCGGTTGCGCCCACCGGCCCTTGCGGACCCTGTGGGCCCTGGGCGCCCTGCGCGCCGGTCGCGCCCGCCGGCCCCTGGGGACCCTGTGGGCCCTGCGCACCCGTGGGGCCTGCCGGGCCCTGCGGGCCGGCCGGGCCGTTCAGGGCGTACAGCGCATACGGGGCTGCCGTGAGCGCCTGCCGCGGCGAGAGCGTGGTGTACGACACGCCGTCGCCGACGTCGACCTCCAGCCACCGGGCCGCGCCCACGAACGGAGAAAAGCCGAAGTTAAGGCTGACGGCGAAGCGCCCCTGCGCTACAGGCACGCTTGCGGCGAGCTGAGGGCCCACCTGGGCGCCCCCGGTCGCTGCGTCGTAGAGGCGGAAGCGCATCGGGCGCTGGCCGTCCACCGGCACAGCGCTCACGCGCAGCTCACCCTGGTAGGTAAAGTCCGCGGTCGCGGGCTGATCGGCAACGCATACCGGCACGGCGAGCAACGCGCCGACGACGACCAGCAGCGACCGCAGCCAACCCCGTACATCACGCATCATGGCGGACCCCTTCCCTCTCTAGCTGCTGTGGCGCCCGCTGGAGCGGAACCAGGGGCCCGCACACACTACCGGAAGGGGTGTGGCCTTGTCAAGCGTTTCCTGCGCCGATGGCAGCCCCGCAGGCCCGCGCAAGGACCGATTACTGCAGGCAAGGCCCCCCGCTGAACACGCTGAGCAGGGCCTGGATGTCGAGGGTGTCCGGGAACAGGGTGTCGTTGTTGAAGTCGACGTCTCCGCAGGTGCCGGTGGGGCAGGGACCGCCGGCGAACACCGTGAGGAAGTCGGCGATGTCCTGCGTGTCGGGGAAGAGGGTGTCGCCGTTGAAGTCCACGCTGTCGCACACCGCGCCGGGCAGGGAAAGCGTCACGGAGTTGGGCGCGTAGGTGATCGTCATCCCTTGCGGCAGGCTGGTGGTTGCGAACGTGCCCGAGACACCGCCCGCCGCCGTGAGGATGGTGAACGAGCTGCCGGGTGCGGGCTGGAAGCCGTTGATCAGCGGGACGTTCAGCGTGCCCGAGAGGGTGGCGGGGCCGGCGATGATCAGCTGGTCGTAATCGCCCGTGCCGGCGAGTTCAGCGCGGAGCGTGCCGCCGCCCTGGAAGTACGGGCCCCTGACATCGAGCGACCCGGTGGTGTTGCCGGGCGAGACTGTGCCGGTGGGCGTCAGGCTCACGGCGCCCACGATGCCATCTCCCCCGAGCAGGCCGTCGACAACGGTGACGGCAAAGAGCGACGCGTTGTTCACAAGCAGCGAGCCGCCGGGGACACCCGCCTGCCCGACGGTGATTGTGCCCGTGTGCGTGCTGGGCCCGTTGAGTGTGAGCGTGCCTGCGCCCGTCTTCGTGACGCCAGCCGTCCCCGTGATGGTGCCGCTGAGCGTGGCGTTGTAGTTCTGCGTGTTGATGCGCGACGGCATGGAGACGTGGAGGGCGCGGCCGCTGGTCCAGTCGCCGACAAGGCGGATGCCCTCGGAGGTAGAGTCGGTGCCCAGGTCAACACCGCCCGACGCGGCGCCCAGGTTCGCATCGCTCGAGAACACGAGGTCCCCGTTGGCGATGCGCGTTCCCCCTGTATACGTGTTCGTGCCCGTAAGCACGATCGATCCGCTGGTCCCGGCAGCGAAGGTCTGCAGGCCGCCGGGCCCGCTGATGACGCCCGAAAGCGTGAGCGCGGCATTGGCGGTGACCGACGCGATGCGGAAGTGGCCGCCGGCGGCGACGATGTTCTTGCTCACCGTGGCGGTAGGCCCGGAATACTGCAGCGCGGGCGCGGGAGAAGCGTGCAGACCACGGATCGAATCAATGTTGCCCAGCTGAGAGGCCGCGGAGAACGAAACGACACCCCCGAAGACGGACAGCGTGCCGGTCATCGTGTTGTTGGGGTTGGTGAGCGACAGTGTGCCCAGCCCCGCCTTGGCGATGTTGTGCCCGCCGAGCACACCGGCCATGGTGACCGCCGGCGCATTGACCCCGCCGGTGATGATCTGCCCGCCGGTGCCCATGTCCACCGTGTTGGACATGGTCTGGGGGGCGTCCACCGTGGGGCTGGAAAGCCAGATGCCGGAAGTGATCGAGATCGAACCACTCCCCGTGACGCTGCCCTCGGTCACCAGGGCGTTGATAACCACCGCGTTGTCGTTGTTGACCCCGGGCACAAGGCGAACGTTGTCGGTCTGGTTCCAGCCGAGGAAGGGCTGGTACTCCGAGCTCACGAGCAGGCGGACACCGTCGACGCCGTAGGTCACGAGGTCCGTAGGGTGGACGCTGCCGTAGGAACCAACCGCGTACGGCATGATGGCCTTGGTTGACTGGCCGTCGAACCCGTCGCCCCCGACCAGGGCCGGCTGCGTGACGAAAAAGACGTTGCTCGACCCCGGGCCCACCGGGCCTCCCAGGCCGGGCGCTCGGAACATGACCACGCCATCGTCCGCCCGGGACAGGCTCGCCGCCGTAATCCGCGCACCGGAGGCGCCCGGCGCAATGACGATCGAGCTGGAGCCGCGGCCGATGATCGCGCCCACTTGCTGGCTGGACGCGTTCAATCCGTTCCCGATCAGCGAGAGTTCCGCAGAGCTGAGGGTGACCGGGGCATCGGCGTTCAGCCTCTGCAGGGCCACCGCCGAATCGTCCAGGGTGAGGGCTCCCCCACCCTGCACTCCGATGGCGGAGGTGCTGAGCAGAGTGCCGCCGTGGCTGAGGACCATCCGCGGCGCGCTGATCGCTGGGTTGCCGGAACTTCCGCCCAGCGAGGTGTGCATGGTCGCGTGCTGGAGGACTGTGGGGCCGGCGTGCGTGCAGGCGCTTCGGATGTCGATCATCGGCAGGAGGTCCACGCTGCCCTGGTTTCGAACAGAGAAGCCGCCCGGGCCGGTGAGCGGGCCGGTGAGAGTCACCTGCCCCGAGCCGGCGAAGTTCAGCGTGCTGTTCAGCACAAAGGTGTTCGAGAGCGTGACGGAGCCTGCCGCACCAAGAGTGCCGCCGTTGATCGTGACCGTCCCGGTGCCCAGCGGCTGGGCGCCGCTGAGCAGCAGCGTGCCGGTATTCAATGTCGTGCCGCCCGAGTACGTGCTGGGCGACGTGCCGCCGATGGTGATCGGGCCGGCAAGCGGGGAGGGAGGAGGGGGCACATCGCAGCTGATGCTGCCCGGGCCGCTGATGACGCCGGTCAGCCTCACCTCACCGAGCGAACCACCCAGCATCGAAACGCTGCCGCCAAGGGAGACGGGATTGCTCAGAACCCAGGATCCGGGCGCGTTGCGGATGACCAACCCGCCGGGCATGAACTGCAGCTGCGACCCCGCGACGGTCGTTGTTGCCGGTGAGGTGCTGGCCAGGATGAGGCCCGACATCGCGAACGGACCGGCCAGATCGTTCGTGGCTATCCAAGGGGTGTACCCATTGCTCTGGAACCCCACCAGCGCGGTACTGCTCCCTCCGGCGGGCGGGGCGTTGCCGTTCAACCAGCGCGTAGGGTCCGACCATGCGCCACCCGACAACGCCGTCCACGTGAATTGCCCGTGCACGGCGCCGCCGATGCTCGCCGAGCCTACCACCGCCAGCACGCCAGCCACCCTGCGATTCATGTGCGCCTCCGGGCAAGGAACGTCTCAAAGCACAGCCGCGCCCGCCAGTATCGAGCTGGAAAAGTCCGCTGTCAAGAAAGTATTAGTAAGTTTCTGAAACTTTCTTGTGTGATGCCCCGCGCGCGGTATCATGGAACAGGATCCCCCATGGCCGCGACGAAAGCACAACAACCAGCCGTGCCCTCAGCACCACCTTTGGAAGTCGCCGCGGCGGCCGTGATGGCGGACCTGCAGCAGGCCCTGAGGGAGCTGCTCTTGGCCCTGCCGGACCGCGTCGATCGACCCGTGGACCTGGAGCGGTGCCTCAATCTGGACAAGAAGCTCGCCTGGCAGGTGGTGAAGCTCACGCAGTCATCGGGGTTTTCAGACGCCGCGAAGGTCCCTTCCCGTCGCTCATGCCAGCGGTTGATCGCCTCCGCGACCGCCAAGGGCGTCCCTCGCGCGACCATCAAGCGCGTCGGTGCGGCGTTCGACCGCTTCGAGGCGTTCGCCACGGAGCACGGCGGCGACCGCGATGAGTTCACTTCGCTGTTGGCCGGGCTTGCCGGAGAGCCCGACGAGCAGCATGACCTCAAGGTGCGGCAGGGGTTGTTCCGCGGGAATGCGTACGTGTGGGGCACACGGGTGTTCGTGCAGACCCGGACACGGGTGTGGTCGCCGATGGGAGTGCGGAACCCGGGGGTCGCGCTGGTCATGGGCGACATCGGCGTGCAGCGTCTGCGGGGGGAGTCATCAGTGCACCCGCTGCCGGCCCCGGATGAGCCGCCAGGCGGGGCCAAGGCACGCCGGCCTGTCCTGCTCGGTGAGTTCTGCACACCCAGCGCGCTGGACGGGGCGGTGGAGACAGGCCGGCTGGTGGAACCCGAGATGGTGGCCCAGCCCGGCCGGTCCGGGGCGGTCACCATGTACGCGGCGCAGTTCCAGGAGCCAGCGGCATCCCCGGGCGGGACGAGATTCGATGCCCGGATGTTCATCGCTGCCCCGGCCGAAGGTGTGGTGTGTGACCTCTTGGCGCCGGCGGGCATGACCGACCCGGCCACGGCGCGCGTCGCCGTGTACGGGAACCGCTCCCAGCCGCGCGAGGCCTTTGAAGAACGCGCCGGAGACCTGCTGCCTCAGCGTGAGACCGTCCGCTACCTGGGGGTCATGGACTGCGCCCCGGCGCTGGAGGGGGCCCCGCAGCACCAGGAATCCGTGCGCGCTGTCCTCCGCACGCGCGGCTGGTACGGGTCACGCTTTGACGTCTACCGGTGCCGGGTCGCGTTCCCTGTGCTCCACACGCTGCTGGTGGTGCGTGTCGACGCTGCGCGGCGGGCGTGATGTTCACGGCAACGTCCGGCACCGCTACTGCACGCAATCCCCGCCGCTGAACACGCTGAGGATCGCGTCGATGTCGCGTGTGTCGGGGGCTGATTGCCGCGGTTGGATTGTCAGCGTCAGGACCGCGTATCGCGCCGCTCAACGCTGAGGTCGGTTGAGAACGAACCGACAAAGACCTACAGGCACGGCCCTCCGCTGAAGACGCTGAGGAAGGAGTCGATGTCGGCTGTGTCAGGGAAGAGGCCGTCGTTGTTGAAGTCGATATCGCGGCACAGGTTGGTGCTGCAGGGACCCCCGGAGAAGACGCTGAGGAAGTCGTCGAAGTCCGCGGTGTCGGGGAAGAGGAGGTCGTAGTTGAAGTCGATGCAGTCGCACTGGCTCATCGTGACTACCGCCGGGGCGGAGGCGGTGGTGCCGCAGGAGTTAGTCGCCTCGCACGTGTACGAGCCGGCGTCCAGCGGGCCGGAGTTGAGCACGACCAGCTGGGGGGAGTCCAGCCCCAGGTAGTGGCCATCTGCCACCAGCAGCGAGCCGTTCTTCTTCCACTGGTACGTCGTCAGCGCCGGGTTGGCCCGGGTGGCGGTGTTGAACGTCATGTGGCCGCCCCGGCACTGCCCGGGGATGCCCGACGGCTGCGTGGTGAATACGGGCTGGTACTGGGCCTGGAGGGAGAAGATCGCCAGGCCGCTGTCGCCGTTGTCGGCGAAAAGGCGCGGGCCCCCGAGCCTGGCGAAGTGCGTGTTGGCGTGGGGGAGCGGCACGGTGTTGAACAGGAGGGGTGCGGCCGGCTGGGAGACGTCGTAGAGGTACGCGACGTCGCCGACGGCGGCCGCGCCGTACGCCGCCAGGGTGTTGCCGCTGAGCGAGAGGGCGTTGCCGACGGAGCTCGAGACGCCGGGGTCGTCGAAGGTGGTGACAAGCTGGGGGGACGAGGGGTTGGCGACGTTGATGACCTCGATGCGGCTGGACCGGGCGACGTACGCGGTGGTGCCGCTGAGCGCAAGGTCGCGCGTGGTCTCGGCGGGGGTGAAGTCGGCGAACCCGATGAGCTGGGGCGCCGCGGGGTTGGCGATGCTCACGATCCACACCCCGTTGTCGCGCGTCGCCAGGAAGGCGTTGGTCCCGCTGACCTTCACGTTGAACACAGGGCCCGGGACTGCGTACGTCGTCAGCAGGAACGGCGCGTTGGGGTTGGAGATGTCCACCACCTTGAGGCCGTTGCCGCTGCCGCCGTACAGGAAGTTGCCGGACACCACCATGTCGTAGTCGATGCCGCCGCTGATGTTCACCAGGGCGCGCTGCGTGATGGCGGCGGGGTTGTTGATGTTGAGGACGCGGAGCGTGCCAGCGCAGCCGCCGATGTAGGCGTTGCTGTTGGCAACGGTGAGCACGCGTGAGGCGCAGGTGAAGGGCGTGGTGTACGCGAACCCTCCGAGGAGCACCGGGGACGCGGTGTTCGTGACGTCGTAGATGCGCAGGCCGAAGTCCTCGGAGGCGTAGGCGAGGTTGCCGATGGGCGCGAGGTCCCAGACCGTGCTGGCGGGGAGCGTGGAGACGCCCAGCACCGACATCGCCGCGGGGTTGGTCCTGTCGATGCCGATGAGCCCACCGTCGTCGGCCGCGGCGAAGATGCGGTTGGTGCGCAGCGCGATGTCGTGCACGCGCCCCGCGGTGTCCAGCGAGCCCAAGAGGGCAGGGGCCGCGGGGTTCGCGAGCGAGTATGCGCGCACGCCGTCCATCCCCACGGCGGCGAACAGGGTGGTCCCGGAGACCACGACACGCTCAGGGGCAAGCGGGATGGTGCTGGAGATCACCGGCGCGCCCGGGCTGGTGATGTTGAGCGTGTCCAGCGACGTGCGCCGGGCCAGGTACACGTGGTTGGCGCCGGCCGCCATGTCCAGCACGTCCTGGGCGTTGCTCTGCAGGAAGGACGTCTGCAGCACCGGCGCGGCCATGTTGGAGGAGTTGAACATCCAGACGTGGACGTCGTTGGGCTGGCTGTTGAAACTGCCGACGTCGGTCACAAACGTGCGGGTGTCCGTGAGCGAGATGAACCGGGGCTCGACACCCAGGGGGATGAACGAGTACGAGGAGCGGAGCAGGGGGTTGGCCGGGTCGGTCACGTCGTAGTGGTCGACGCCCATGCGCGTCGGGAAGGAATCCGCTCGGGCGACCGCCATGCGGGAGCCGAACACGTCGAAGTCGTAGGCCATCGGCACGGGGATGGTGGTCACGTACAGGGGCACGTCGAACGTGTAGTCCAGCACCACGATCTGCCGGTTGTTGAAGTTGTTGCCCGGCATGATCAGGGCGTACACGTACGGGGCCGCGGACTTGAGCTCTACCACCTCCTCCAGCAGCGGTGCGGTGGAGAGCACCACCGGGGATGCGGCGTTGGCGACGTTGACGGCGTCGAGCTTGTCGCCCCGCGAGACCACCACCCGGCTCAGCCCGATGTCGACCACGTGCATGGCGTCCCCGCCGAAAAGGGCGACCTGCGTCGTGTTGCACTGCGCGTGCGTGTGGGGGGCGCACAGGGCCAGCAGGAGCAGGGCTGCGGAGACGAGGGTGGTGGAGCGGGTTGCGGTCATGGGAACCCCATCGGAGGAGGCGCCCGGCTGTGCCGCCGGGATAAGGCGGACGCGGGGCTGCGAAGCGTTGTGGGCCGGTGCCACCCCGGCAAGGGGCAACCCCCACTTTCTGGTACAAGCCTTATCACAACGAGCGGAGGCGGGACTTTTTCGGACGGGGGCTTCAGATGCACGGGCCGCCACTGAACACCGTGAGCAGGCTCTGGATGTCGAGCGTGTCGGGCACGAGCCCGTCGTTGTTGAAGTCGGTGTCGGCGTTGCAGGGGGGATCGGCGGGCTGCTGGCCGGCGCAGACGCCACCGGAGAAGACCGCGAGGAGGTCGGCGATGTCCTGCGCATCGGGGAAGATGCCGTCGGCGTTGAAGTCGATGGGGTCGCACGCGGGGGTGGTCTGGCAGATGTTGTGGACGATGATGTTGTAGTCGGCGGTCACCGGGATGGGCGCACCGCCCCAGCCGATGATCGGATGGGCAGCCCCTGGCCCGTCGGGCGGGTGCTGCAGGTCCCGCGGCTCGTCGAGCCAGATCGGCAGATTGCCCGCCGAGAGGGGGTCGCGGTCGGCGGTCGATACGGCGATGAGGTACTCGCCAGGGCCCAACTGCACGTCGATGCGGGCGGCGGTGAGGTCGGTCGTCAGCCCGTCGTGGTGGGCGACGCCGTAGCCCGCGGCATCGAACAGGAAGAGCTGGATGTCCGTGCCGGCGAACTGCACGATGAAACGGGACGGCTGTGAGGGGTCGCACGCGCGCACGCGGTACATGTCCACGTCGCGGCCGGTGGGCTGCGACAGGTGGCCCCAGATGGTGCTCACGCTGCCCAGGGACCCCAGCCGCCCCACCGGCTGGGCGGTCGCGGGCAATTCACCCGCGTCGGCGCGGGCATCGTGCTGCTCGGACCAGTCGCACTGCGCGAGCGTGTACACGGCGAGCGCGGGGCCCTCGTCGGATACGCCGCCGCACTCGTCGTGCGCGTGGATGGGGAGGATCTTGGCCCCGGCGATCACCCCCGGCGGGATGGCCACCGTGCGTCCCCACACATCGTTGCCTGCGACGCCGTCGTCCTGCACTCCATCGTCCGCAAGGGCGACCGGGCCGAGCCCGATGGCGGTGCAGTCCACGGTCACGGCGGTGATGCTGCAACCCTCGGACATGCCTACCACCGCTTCGAGGTACAGGGGTTGGCGGTCGCGGATGGCGTAGGGCACGGTGCGTCCGCTGAGGACGGCCTGGCCGGCGGCGCCCGCGGTCAGGCAGGCGGCCGCGCATACACAGGTTGTCGCACGCGTCCACGTCATGGGTCCTCCGGACGTCCTTTGCGAAGTCCCCCGGCGCGGCCGGCCCTAGGGGAAGGCGGCGGCGTTACAAGCACGGGCCTCCGCTGAAGACGCTGAGCAGTGCGTCGATGTCGGCCGTGTCGGGGAAGAGGTCGTCGTTGTTGAAGTCGATGTCGGCGCAGGTGCCGGTGCTGCAGGGGCCGCCGGCGAAGACGGAGAGGAAGTCCTCGATGTCCTGCGTGTCGGGGAAGAGCCCGTCGCCGTTGAAGTCGATGGAATCACAGCACGCGCCGGCCGCGGGGGCCTGGGCGGCGAACGCGACCGCGCCGGCGGCGGTGAGCGGGTGGCCGTGCCCGGAGACGTCCTGCAGGCTCTGGTCCGTGAACGGCACGTGGACGATCAGGCCCTCCGTGGGTGGGGCCGGGCAGGCGGCGAGTGCGGCCACCTCGGCGGGGCCGAGCGTTCGCCCCCACACCGCCACGCTGTCGATCTGGCCATCGAAGCGGTTGTACGTGTAGCCTGTGCCCGGCTGGAAGGCGCCGACAAACAGCGTGGGCGAGGCGGGGTAGTCCACGCCCGTGAAGCCGAACGGCGATTCTGAGTCCAGCACGCCGTTGATGTAGAGTCGCACCGTGACGCCGTCGAACGTCAGGGCGGCGTGGGCCCACTGGCCCTGGGCGATCACCGCGTCTGATGTCACCACGCGGGCGGTGGTGGCGAACTGGTGCACCACCATGGCGACCACGCGTCCGGTGGTGGAGTTCCACCCGGTCCACCAGGAGCACAGGAAGGACCCCGAGCCGGGCTGCCCTCCGCAGGAGATCAGCGTGCCGCCGCCGTTTTCGCCCGCCCCCGTGGGGCGGAACCAGGCGGCCGCGGTGAACTGCTGGTTCGAGAACTCCGGGCTGCCGGTCGCGTGCACGTACGCGCGGCTGGCGAGCGAGACCGACGCGGGCTGGGCGGACGCGCTGGGTACGGTGGCGGCGATCCCGAGGACGGGCAGCAGAACGGACGTCCGGCGTAGCGGCGGCATTGTTTTCCTTTCCCGGGCCCCGGGGCGGCCAGGTCTCAATGTACCGCGGGTTGTGGGGCTGTCAATACCGATCGCGGGCTAGGAGCACGCTCCGCCTGAGAACACGCTCAGGAGGCTGTCGATATCGGCCGTGTCGGGGAACAGGCCGTCGTTGTTGAAGTCGATGTCGGCGCAGGTGCCGGTGCTGCAGGGGCCGCCGCTGAAGACGGTGAGGAAGTCGTCGATATCGGCGGTGTCGGGGAAGAGGCCGTCGCCGTTGAAGTCGATGGAGTCGCAGGCGCCGACGGGGCTGTTCCAGTCCACGCCGCTTCCGGACACGATGGTTACTCCGGACACGACGGACCCTCCGGCGTTGCGGACGGCGGTGATGCCGGCCCATTCGACGCCGTGCTGGGAGAAGTCGAGCCAGTCGCTGCTGGGGTCGTTGAAGCCGCCGCTGCTGCGCTGGGTGGCGAAGGCCCGCGCGTAGACGCCCAGGGTGAAGGGTGTTCCGAAGGTGATCGGGACCGACATGGTGACGGTGGCGTCCACCGCGCGGTTGTCGGGGAGGCCGAAGGACGCGAGGCCCCACCGGCCGTACTGGTAGGTCGTTCCGACGATGTCCGATCCGCTGGGGTCGAAGTAGGGGTTGGTCTGGAGGGCGGCGTGGTCCTTGTACGGGGTGACTTCGACGAGCGCCGAGCCGCTCAGGCCCTGCGTGTGGAGCTGCCCCCGCGCACGGAGTTGGAACACGAGGAAGCCGCCCTGGCCGTTGAGGGCGGGGTGGTTCACGGTGAACAGCTCGTTCCACCCGCCCTGGAAGGCGGCGGTCGCGAAGTTGGCGTAGTCGGTGTACGCGTTCGAGCCCTGGGCGCGCACGGAGCCGAGGCCGGCGGTGCCGGCGATGGACTGGTTGATGGGGCCGTTGGGCCCGGGCGTGTTGTTGGCGGCTGACGCGGAGGCCGACGCGTTGCCGGTGAAGGCCTGCTGGTGGAAGTCTGCGCCCTGACCGCAGAGGGACATGTCTTCGCCGGGGAGGACGCTGCCGAGGCAGCCGTTTGACGAGGGGTATGCCCCCGCCTGTGCGAAGCCGCCCGGGGCGGGCGCGGTGGCCTGGGAGAACTGACCGGCCGCACCGCATGCGCATCCGCCCCACGCCACGACCCACCCGAAGTTCGTGTATCTCATTTCATGCTCCTTGACTGGCATGTGCATGCGGACGGCGCTCCGGATGGGGCAAATGAATTCGGTGCGGCGGGCGTTCTACGCTTGGCCCATGACCGCGAGCACCACGGCCACCCCTTCCACGACCCTTGAAATGAAGCCCCAGAACGCTCAACGCACGCCCCGGACCGACGTCGCCCGCGCGATCGACGCGCTGCTCCCCCGGCTGCGGGGGGTGCGTCACGACCTGCACCAGCACCCGCAGTTGTGCTTTGAGGAGACCTATGCGAGCGGGGTGGCGCAGCGGGAGTTGGCGGCGTGCGGGGCGAGGGTGAAGGCGGGCTTTGCGAAGGGGACGGGGGTGATCGGGTACTTGCCGGCGAGCGACCCCAAGCATGAGTCGCGCGGGGCGATTGCGTTGCGGGCGGACATGGACGCGCTGCCGATCCTGGAGCGGACGGGGCGGGCGTACGCCAGCAGGACCGAAGGACTGATGCACGCGTGCGGTCATGACGGGCACACGACGATGCTCATCGGGGCGGCGCACGTGTTGAGCACGCTGGAGCGGCCCCGTCCGGTGCTGTTTGTATTCCAGCCTGCGGAGGAGGGCGGGGGCGGCGGGGACCTCATGTGCAAGGAGGGGGCGCTGGCGGGCGAGGGGAAGGGCGGCATCGGCGCCCCTGCGCAGATGATCTTCGGTCTGCACGGCTGGCCGACGGTGGAGGTGGGTCGCGTGGCGAGCAAGGTGGGGCCTCTGCTGGCGGCGACGGACGACTTCGAGGTAACGGTGAGGGGGACGCAGAGCCACGGCGCGTACCCGCACTTTGGCAACGACCCGATCGTGGCGAGTGCGCAGATGATCACGGCGCTGCAGACGATCGCGAGCAGGAATGTGAGCCCGTTGGACTCGTGCGTGGTCACGGTGGGGATCATCAGGGCTGGGACGGCGGACAACATCATCCCGGAGACGTGCACGTTCGTGGGGACGATCCGGACGCTGCTGCCGGAGACGCGGCGGCTTGCGAAGGAGCGTTTCTACGCGGTCGTCGAGTCGGTCGCCGCGGCGATGGGTTGCTCGGCGCATATCGATTGGAGGCCGGGCTACCCGGTGACGGCGAACGACCCGGAGGCGACCGCGCTGTTCTTTGACGTGGCCCGGGCGTGTGTGGGCGAGGGGAATACCGAGACGGTGGAGCAGCCGACGATGGGGGGCGAGGACTTTTCCTATTACGGGCACCACGTGCCGGCGTGTTTCTTCCTGCTGGGGCTGCGGCCCCGGGGTGCGGCGAGTTTCCCGACGCTGCACCAGCCGGACTTTGACTTCAACGACGACGCCCTGCCGGTGGGGATCCGTGTGTTCTGCGAGCTGGCCCTTTCCTGACGCTGCCAACGTATGTGAAACCGAGGGGGCCGGTTCACGAAAGAGAAGACGGGCGTGTTCGCGCCCTGGTATTGCGTGCCGTGCGTCCTCCCGGCAGAAAGGTTTGCCATGCATAGCGGTCCAGACCCCGCGGGAGTGTTTGCCGGCATGTTCATGCTGATTCCTTGCTGCTTCATCGTGGTGGGGCTTGCCCAGCTGGTGTTCTTCCTGGTGACGCTCATCCAGATTCTGTCCAACCATGTGATGGCGACGGACAAGAAGATCCTTTGGCTGCTGGTGTGCTGGTTCCTGCCGCTGATCGGGTGCATTCTGTTCTGGACGATCGGCCGGAAGGACGCGCAGGGCCCGGGGGCTCCGTAGGGGTGGTGGCTCGGGGTTGGACTCCGGTTGGCCGGGCGTTCTCATGATCCTTCCTTCCTTTCTACGGCGGACGGCGGGCGAGGCTGCGGGTTCTGCCGGGGGCGTTTCTCTTGCAGGGTTACTCCGTCATGCTTGAGGTCAGGCGTAGCGCACCAGCTTGGATTCGGTCCAGCAGTCGAGGCTGGTGATGAGGTAGCGGAGGGCGTCGGCGGCGTGGTCGTGGCCGTCGCCTTTTTTGGGGCGTTCGCTGTCGGGCTTGTCTTCGGGGTAGTGGTAGCGTTCCAGGCTTTCGATGAGGTGTTTGCAGCGGGCGTGGATGGCGATGCGGGGCGGTCCTTCGGCGGGGCTGAGGCGTGCGCGGACGCGCTCGAGGCCGACGAGGAGGTGGGTTCTGCGGGCGCGGACGGTGAGGCCGGCGGCGCGGAGGACGTCGATGTTGCTTCTGCCGGTCTGGGCGTCGACCTGGTCGCCGGCGGGGTCGGCGGCGAGCCAGGTGCAGGGTGGCCAGCCCTGGGGCGGGCGGAGTTCGAGGTCGGCGGGCTCGGCGAGGTCGGCGCGGTGGGGCTTTGCAAGGCCGGCTTTTATCGCGCGGAGGTGGTGGCCCAGGGGCAGGCCGCGCTTGACGCGTTCGTCGACGATGGTGAGGAAACCGTCGCGTTCCACTGCTGCCCAGAGGATTACGGTGGGTGCGCGCATGCCGAAGTCCATGCCAGCGACCCAGGTGAGGCCCGGATCCGATAACGGCCATTTCAGCGACTTGCACACGTGGCGCTTGACTTCGAACTCGGGGTAGACGCACGTGGAGCGGGGCGAGCGGAGGCAGAGCATTTCGGTGTTCCACTTGGCGTGGGAGACGCGGCGTTTCATGGCGATGGCGTCGGCGACGGTCATGTGGCCGGCATCGGCTTCTTCACGATCCTTGAGCCTGCTCTTGCACTCGGGGAGCAGGGGGCAGGGTCGGATGCCGGGGGTGACGGGGGCGCAGGTGTGCTGGTCGCCGCACTTCTCGAGGATGTCGACGACGCCCCAGCGGAAGAGGGTGCGGAGTCCTGCGCGGCACTCCCTGCGGAGGTTTGCCATGAGGCCGTGGGGCCGGTGCATGGTGGAGAGGCACTCGATGGAGCCGGTGACGTCCCAGTTGCCGCAGCGGGCGCTGCGGGTGGTGAGCTGGGCGGCTTCCCAGACTTCGGGGTCGAAGAGGTCTGCCTCGTCGCAGCGGAGGCGCTGGACGCGGGTGCCGCGGACGCTGGTCTCGCTCTGGGAGAGGAGTTCGACGGCGCTGCCGTTCTTCAGGTGGAGTCTGTGGCGGGTGATGGACTTGACGAGGGCGGCGAGGGCGGGGCTGGTGTGCTCGCTGAAGAGGCGGCGGAGGTGGGCGTGCATCCTGCCGCTCTGCTCCATGCTCCCGCCCAGGATGCGGACCTCGATGCCGGGCTTGAAGGTGAGGTCCAGGAGGGTTGCGACGGCGCCCAGGAAGGTCTTGCCGCCCCCACGGTTGGCCCAGACGACGCAGTCGAGCGGGTTATCGCGTGGGTTCAGCGGTATGGCGTGCGGGGTTGTGATCTGGGTGAGGGGGAGGCGCTGGGGGATGGGGCGGGGGTTGTAGAAGCCGCGGCCCTCGAAGAAGGCGTGGGTGAGGTAGTCGAAGGGTGCGGCGTGGCCCTTGAGGACGGGGGTGCGCGGGATGCTGAGGGCGAGGTGCCGGCGGAGCCATGCGTGGAGGGCGTCGGGCGTGGCGGGCGGTGTGTCGGTATCGATGGGGTCGAGGGTGTCTGTCTGCGGGAGGTGCCTGGGCTGGGCGGTGTGTCTGGTGGTCATGGTTCCCCCGGGGTTGGCGTGCGGTCTGGCGGGTGGCGTGTCGGTGTCAGGGCGCGGCGTAGACGGTGAGTCCGTGGCGGGCGGCGGTCTGGGCGGCGAGCATGAGGAGTTCGTGCGCGCGTGTGTGGCCGGCGTGCCTGCGGGTGGCGCGGCTGCTGCGGGCCCAGGTGCGGAGGGCGGCGAGCAGGGCGGGGTATCGCCTGAGCGTGGCGCGTGCGTGTCCGGCTTCGGTGCAGGCGAGGGGTGAGATGTGGAGGGAGTGGAGGGCGGCGGCGAGGTGGCGGTCGCGGCGTGCGGGCGGGGCGGTGAGCGTGCGCATGCCTGCGGCTTCGAAGAAGGGCGAGAAGCGGCCCATGGACGCGACGGCTTCGGTGAGCGGTGTTTCGGGCGCACGGAGGTACTCGCGCACGAGGGCGGATGCGAGGCCCAGGCCCCGCCAGCGGGGGTCGACGATGACACGGGCGATGGTGCGGACGTGCTGGTTCAGGAGGCGGGCGCGGGCGGAGGGGTTCTGCGGGCCTTGAAGCAGCTCGGGCCAGGCGTGGCAGCGCCACGGCGCGTTGAGCGTGGGGAAGGCGGTGCAGAGGACGGCGACGGGTTCGCCTCGGGGGCCACGGGCGCAGAGGGTGCGGGCGGGTGAGGCGGGCGCGCCGGGGCGGTAGTGGAAGCGCACGAGCTGTTCGAGGACGGGGCGTGCCTGCGCGCGGGTGAGTGCTTCGATGTGCACGCCGGCGGGGAGGCTTTGCACGTGGGCTTGGGGGGCGGGCGGGGTGTTCATGCGTGGTCTCCCGCTGCTGCCTGCACGGTGGGTGGTCTGTCCAGGCGGCAGTGGACGTGGAGGTCGGGCCTTAGCCAGGCGGCGGCGTCGTCGTGGGCGGTGGCGCAGAGGGCGGCGAGCCCCTCGCGGCGGGTGTTGCGGGCGAGGTTCACGCACACGCTGTGCGCGGTGGTGCGGTCGAGGACGCTTGCGCACTCGTCCCAGAGGAGGGCCGGGGGCGGTTCGCCTGTGCGGCGGGGCACGAGGGCGGCGAGGGCGCGGGCTGCGGCGAAGCGGGCTCTCTCGCCCTCCGAGAGTTCCGAGGGGGCGCGGGGCCAGAGCGTTGCGTCGGCCAGCCCGCAGGCGGTGAGGCAGTGGACGGCGTGGGGCGCATCGCTGCCCAGGGCGTCGATGAGGCTGCCGACGCGGGGCGGGTCGTGCGGCTCCACCAGCGCGCAGCGCGTGGCGCGGGCGATGAGGTATGCGTGCACGTGGCGGAGGAGCGTGCTCTTGCCGCTGCCGCTGGGGCCGGTGATGAGGATGACTGTGCCGTGCCGGCGGGCGGTGGCGAGGGCGGCGGCGGTGGCGTGGTGCGGCGCAGTCGGGTGGCGTGCGGGGTTGGCGCGGGGGCGGGCGTATTCGAGGCCCATGCCAAGGAAGGCCATGACTTCCAGCAGGCGTGTGCTGGGCGGGGAGGAGACAGGGAGGATGCGCACGGGGCGCGCAGGAGCGGCCAATGGTGACCCCCGATCGGTGTGGTGCGTGCGGGCTGCTGTTACTTCGCGGCTTGCTGGCTCGGGTCGAGTTCGTCGGCGCCGGCGCGGATCCACTCCCGGTGGCGCCGGACGGCGTAGACGGAAATGGCGAGGGCGCGTGCGGCGGCGCGGAGGGAGGCCCCTTCCACGAAGCAGAGGCGGCCGACCTGCTGGCGGACGCGCGACCAGCGTTCGCGGCGGCGGACGACGTGGGCGAATTCGGGCGCGAGGACGCGGGCGACGAGGCGGCGGATCTGGGCGCGGACGACGCGCGGTTCTGCCTTGCGGACGCGGGCGACGGCGGCGGCGGTCTGGCCGGCCTGGTAGACGGATTCGAGGAGTGCGCGGTCGGCGGGTTTCAGGTGCTGGGCCATGGCGAGGATGGCGTCGACCTCCGACTGCCGGCGGTGGCGGCGCATGTCGAAGGTCTGGGGCAGTTGCCGGGTCTTTGGATGTTCGGGCGCGATGACTTCTGCGGTGAGCGTCACTTGTCCCCCCTTTTCTGCGTCTGGTGCCTGGCGTTGTCCTTTGCGGGCTGCTGGTTTGGCTGGGCTGCCCGGCGCGTGTTCGCGCCCGGCAAGGGCGGCCTAACGTTCACAATCTTGTGAACAGAATACACGACGTTATACCGTCTTGTTTCTCATTTACAAGGAATCTGTTTGGTGTATCATGAAGTGTCGCACAAACCTGGTAGATACCTGTCAGGTTTTAGAACGGAAAAAGGTCGGATAGATCCGGAGAGGCTTCATGGCGAAGAGTGATCCATCCAAGACCCCTGCGGGCCCCCCGGCGGGCGTCGGTGCGTCGCGCGCGACTCCGGTCCCCCCACCGCCGCGGGCGGGAGCGGTGCTTGAAGCTTCCCCTGCGCAGGCGTCGGTCGGGCGGGCGTTGGGGCAGGGAGCGGTGGGCGTGGTGATCCGTGCGCGGCGGGAGGAGCTTGGGCTGTCGCTGCAGGCGGTGGCGGCGCGTGTGGGGTGCGCGAAGAGCTACTTGTCGGCGATCGAGAATCACCGGCGCGGGACGCCTTCGGACGTGGTGTTGGCGCGGATCGAGGGTGCGCTGGGGTTGCCGGAGGGGTCGCTGGTGGAGAATGGGCGGTGGCTTCGGAGCCTAGAGGCGGGGGGCGAGAGCGTTCAGCGGGACGTGCAGCACCTGCGTGCGGCGCAGCAGGCGGGGCGTCGGCTTGCGGAGCTGCTGGCGCGGCACGCGCCGGGCGATGCGGCGCGGAAGCACACGCTGGACGCGGCGTATCAGTCCGGGGAGCTGCGGCGGCTGGTGGAGCAGCTTGCGCCGCAGGAGGGAGCGCAGGGGGGAGCGGAGGGGAGCAGGCGGGGGGCGGGGAACATTGCGAGCCTTGGGACGCTGCCCCTGGAGGTGCCGCTCATCAACAGGGTTGCGGCGGGGTATCCGCGGGAGTTCACGGACCTTGGGTATCCGGCGCGGTGCGCGGACGAGTATGTGCGTTGCCCGGACGTGGAGGACCCGGACGCGTTTGCGGCGCGGGTGGTGGGCGACTCGATGATGCCGGCGTACGCGGAGGGGGACATCGTGATTTTCAGCCCGGTGAGGGCGCTGGCGAGCGGGATGGACTGCTTTGCGCGGATCGAGCCGGACCATGAGACGACGTTCAAGCGGGTGTACTTTGAGACGGATGCGCGGGGGCGGGAGGTGATCCGGCTGCAGCCGCTGAACAACGCGTACCCGCCCCGGGTGCTGTCGCGGGAGGATGTGGCGGGGTTGTACGCGGCGGTGCGGGTGATCAAGCAGGTTCCGTAGGTGTGCATGGGCACTATCCTCGGGGCGTGAAACGCATCAAGTGGGAACCGTTTGCGTTGATGGTGCTGCTGCTGCTGCTGGGGGCGTGGCTGGTGGCGCGTCCATCGGGGATTGTGACGCACGAGGGTGCGCGCACGCTGGACCTCAAGCTGGGGAGCATGCGCGGCGTGGTGGAGGTGGTCACTCATGGGCCCGCGCTGTCGGGTGTGAAGGCGGAGACCGGGCACACGTTCCGCATCCTTACGCGTGACGGTGCGGTGGGGCGCGAGATGGGCGACGAGGAGTTCCGCGGGCTGTTCGGCGAGGCGACGTACGGGGCGGCGACGGCGACATCATCGAACTGGGCGTTCCGGCTGCTGAACATCACGAGCTGGACGAGCCTGGTGTGGGTGGTGATCGGCTTTGGCGGTCAGTTCGCGTTCACGGGGCGGATGCTGCTGCAGTGGTTCATCAGCGAGAAGCGGAAGGAGAGCGTGGTGCCGGAGGCGTTCTGGTGGCTGAGCCTGATCGGGGGGATGGCGCTGTTCGCGTACTTTGTGTGGCGTCAGGACTTTGTCGCGGTTCTCGGACAGTCTTCGGGGGTTGT
The DNA here is from genome assembly GCA_046350475.1 of Phycisphaerales bacterium. Taxonomy (GTDB): domain Bacteria; phylum Planctomycetota; class Phycisphaerae; order Phycisphaerales; family UBA1924; genus BJHL01. Next base: position 2,803,403 of record JAXMAJ010000001.1, read on the forward strand.
GATCTATGCGCGGAACCTGCGCCTGATTTACAAGCAGCGGCGCAGGGCTCGCGTGGAGGCGGCGGGTTCGGCGCAGTCTGCGTGAAGCTCCCCTGTGCAGGTAGCCACACGTGTCCTGGGAAAAGTGCTTTGGGTGTCAGTTTTCTCTCCCAGTTGGGTTGTTATTCCTCATTTGTGTGGCACCTTCTAGAGCATGGAGGCGTTCCTCGACGGCAAGTCCCTGCCGCTGTCACGCCCGACGTTGGCCTGCGCCTTGGCTGTCGGTGTGGATGCCGCGCGCGCCGTGGGGCGGATCATCATTGAGGTGAGGGGCGACGGGGCGGTGCTGGGGGACGACACGCTGGCGGCGCCGAGCGATGAGGCTGGGGGATTCGGGCGTGTGGAGATGCAGTCTGCGGACCCGCGGGCGCTGGTGCGTGTGACGCTGGGGGACGCGATCGACGCGCTGCGGGGGCTGGTGGGGGAGCAGGTGAGGCTGGCGGAGCTTGTGCACACGGACCAGCTGCAGCTCGCGGCGGGGGGCCTGCAGGACGTGTTCCAGACGTGGCACACGGTGAAGGACGTGGTGGCGCGGAGCGGCGCGTTGCTGGACCTGGAGTTGTCTGATCTGGACGTGGGGGGCGAGCACGGGACGGTGGGGCAGGCGTCCAACCGGCTGCTGGTGTACCTGCGTGGTGTGAAGGGTTCGCTGGAGCGTGAGGACTGGTCCGCGCTGGCGGACATCCTGGAGGTGAACCTGAGTGAGGAGGCGCAGCGCTGGGAGGGGCTGCTGACGGCGCTTTCGGAGCACGTCAGCCGGCTGCCGGCGCAGCGGTCGTAGGAACGGGATCAAGAATGGGAGTCGGCAGTGGATCAACCCCGCAGCACTCGCTGGGCAACCGCCCAGCGGACATGCTTGCGCGCCCGGTGGTGGTGGCGGCGGCGCTCGCGCCGGAGGCGGACGGCGCTGGGCTTGCGCTGACGCCGGTGGACGTGCTGATGGAGAAGGCGAGCGTTGCGCTGGGTCGCGGGGACTACTTCGCGTGCGAGGAGCTGTGCCTGCGGGCGATCGAGCGGTGCCGGCGGGCGAGGGACTGGGAGCGTGTGGCGAGGGCGGTGCTGCCCCTGCAGGAGGCGCGCCGGCAGGTGCGTCAGCTGGCGACGGACAGCGGGCGGGTGTTCGTGCTGCGGCGGCTGCCCAGCCGGGGCGAGAGGATCGAGCCGGGGTGCTACCTCATCGAGCCGCCGCTGCTGGGGATTGATGCGCGGACGTTCCGGGAGATGGCGCGTGGGCGTCGCGTGCCGGTGGTGGCGCTGGCGAAGGAGCCGACGACGGCGGCGGGGCGCTGGCCGTTCGTGGGCGTGGGCGGGAACCTGGGTGCGCAGCCGATGCCGGTGAGCGTGCGGGTGCAGGTGGATGCGCCGGCGGGTCTGCAGGGCGTGGCGACGCTGGCCGGGGCGAGGGCGGAGCTGGTGCCTGGGGTGTCCTGGGTGATGGCGACGCAGGAACTGCTGGGGGATGCGGCGATCGCGCGGGTGGAGGCGGGGCGGGCGGCGGGCTGGCCTGCGGACCACCGGGTGGAGGACCTGCTGGAGTACCTTGAGGCGGTTCCGGACCACGAGAAGCTGCACCAGGCGCTGGAGTCGGCGGCGCGGGAGGCGGCGGGGGGACCGGCGTCGATGAGGATCCGTCGGCGGGGCGGGCTGGACGACCCGGGTTCGTTCTGAATGCGTGTTGGCGTGTGTGCTTGTCGCCTCCGCCTTGACGATACTTGGTGCAGGTTGCGGTGGTCAGGGCAATCGGGGGAACGCCGGGCATTGGGCGGCGGGGCGGGGCTGCATGCACGGGTCTCCACCAACAGAGAAGTCGATGATGCGTGCGGCGGTTGCTGCGCGCCTGGGCGCGCTTTCGGCGGAGCAGCTGCGGGCGGCGTCGGGCGTGGTGTGCGACCGGCTGAATGCGCTGCCTGAGTGGAGGACGGCGCTGACGTATGCCGGGAAGGCGAGGGGGGGAGGTGGGCAGCGCGGGGCGGGTTCGGGCATCATGCTGTATGTGGCGGGTGCGGACGAGCCGGATGTGACGGTGCTGGCGGAGGAGGTGCTGCGCACGAGCCGTGTGGCGTTGCCCCGCGTGACGGACTGGGGGGGGCGGGCGATGGATGCGGCGTGGGTGGGGAATCTGGGGCTGGCGCCGGCGGGGGACCTGGAGGTGACGCGGCACGGGGTTCGGCAGCCGGGGGCGGCGTGCCCTGCGGCGGAGGTTGCCCAGATTGACCTGTGCGTGGTCCCGGGCCGGGCATTTGACAAGTTGTGCAATCGCCTCGGGCGGGGCGGGGGGTTCTATGATGTGTTTCTTGAACGCGCGGTTTTTGCCGGGCCGCAGGGCCGCGTGCGAGACAGAAGGCCTGTCCTGGTGGGTGTGTGCTTCGACGAGCAGCTTGTGGAGCGTGTGCCGGTGGGAGCGCTTGACGTTGGGCTCGACATCGTGGTGACGCCGTCCGGGACGTATCGAAGGCAGTGACAACCAGATCGCTTGAATGGATGCAATGCGAAGACCACGCCGGCTGGCTGCCGGCACCGCGATATGCGGGAACTCACGGAAGGGTTTGACATGGCGCTCCCGTCTCAGAACAACGAAACACGCAGCGGCGTGATGCACCAGAGCGGCGCGGGGATGAGCAGCACCGGGAAGGTGGCGATCATCGCGCTGGGGCTGGTGCTCGCGGTGGGCGGGATCTACGCCCTGTGGAAGTTCATGCCGAAGGCGGAGGGGACGGGCGAGAAGATCGCGGCGAAGCCGGAGGTCGGCGCGCCGAAGGAGCCTTTGCCGAACGGCCCGGTGACGGTGCAGCGGAGCGACATCAGCAACCCGAACACGACGGCGAACAGCACGCCGGGGATCAGCCCGACGCCTGGGAACGGGGCGTTGCTGCCGGGCGCGACGCCGGCGGGGGCGGGGAGCGGGACGACGCCCGGGAACGGGGCGACGCCGGCGGCGGGTCCGGGCACTGGTCCGGGTGCTGGGCCGGGCGCTGGGCCGGGGAACGGGGTGGGCCCGGCGGGGACGGCGGGCGGCCCGGTGCTGGGAGCGACGCCCGGCGCGGGCACGGGTGCGGCGTGGATGGCGAGCCTGACGGCGGGCGACAGCGCGTACACGGCGAACAAGCTGGTGGATGCGCGGCGGGAGTACAGCCGGGTGATCCTGTCCCCGGATGCGCCCAAGGAGCAGAAGGACGCGCTGCGGTCTAAGGTGCAGCAGATGAACGACACGCTGGTGTTCTCGCCGACGGTGGACCCGACGGACACGCTGGTGGAGTCTTACAAGGTGCAGAGCGGGGATGCGCTGGCGAAGCTGCCCCGGAAGCGTGAGCTGGCGACGGACTACCGGCTGATCCAGCGGATCAACCGGATCAGCAACCCCAACGCGCTGCGTCTGGGGCAGACGATCAAGCTGGTGCGGGGTCCGTTCCACGCTGTGGTGAACAAGGGCGAGTTCCGGGTTGACATCTACGCGGGTTCGCCGGACCGCGCGGCGGACTGGCTGTACATCAAGAGCTACAAGTGCGGGCTGGGTGAGGGGAACTCGACGCCGGTGGGCAACTACGTGATCAAGAAGGGGAGCAAGCTGGTGAACCCCTACTGGACGAACCCGCGGACGGGCGAGAAGTTCGACAAGGACGACCCGAAGAACCCGATCGGCGAGTACTGGCTGGGGTGGCAGGGCGTGGGCGATTCGGCGTCGACGACGGGCTACGGCTTCCACGGGACGGTGGACCCGGACAGCATCGGGCAGCAGAAGTCGATGGGCTGCGTGCGGTTCGGGGCTGAGGACATTGCGCAGATCTACGAGTTGCTGGTGGAGGACATCAGCGTGGTGCGCGTGCTGCCGTAGAGATTACCGAGTTCTGCATGGTCTACGAGCCCGGCGGCGACGCCGGGCTTTTTCGTTGGCCCCGGGCGGGGGGTGGGGGTGGCCCGGTGCTTTGCTGCTTTGCCCGGGGGGGTGGGGGGTGGTTGGGCTGTGCGGGGGGTGGGTTATCGCACCAGGGGTCGGTGCGGCGTGCATTTGTATTGCGGCCCTGGGGCAGGTCGGGTATCTTTGTCCCCGATCCGGACACGCTTGTCCCACACCCCATGGAGTTGCGCATGCCTGCAGTGAAGAGGTTCGTCGCCAGCGCGGCCGCGTTGGCATTGGCCGCGTCCGCCCACGCCCAGTGCGGCGGTTTCAGCATTTCGCCGTCGTCGGGCGCGTCGATCGTGCCGGGCATCACGGACATCGGGAACCACTGTGACGACTGCACGACGACGGTGGCGTTGCCGTTCCCGGTGGCGATTTACGGTGTGCCGTACACGAGCGTGGTGCTGAGCAGCAACGGCAACGCGCAGTTCACGGGGAACGACGGGGCGTACGGGAACAGCTGCCTGCCGAGCGGGCTGGGCGTGGCGATCATGCCGCACTGGGACGACCTGCGGACGGACGGGGCGGGGAACGGGATATTCACGTCGACGTCTGGTCTGGCGCCGAACCGGGTGTTCAACATCGAGTGGCGTTCGGTGTACTACAACGGTTCGGGCGCGGCGGCGTTTGAGCTGCGTCTGTTCGAGGACAACTCGCACTTTGACGTGATCCTGGGCGGCCTGGCGGAGTCGGGGAGCAGCGCGACGATCGGGGTGCAGCACACGGCGATGGTGCCGACGCAGTACTCGTGCGACACGGGTGGGATTGCTTCGGGGACGAGGCTGACGTTCAACTGCTACAACGGCCCGACGGGTTCGGGCGTGGTGAGCCCGAACAGCGTGTTCACGTGCGGCGCGGCGGGGACGGTGCTGTTCACGGTGAACGTGTTCCCGGGGACGAGCCCTCCCAGCACGGGGCTGACGGTGACGGGGGACCTGTCGGCGATCAACGGGGGGGCGGCGCAGGCGTTCTACAACGACGGGACGCACGGGGACGTGACGGCTGGGGACAGCACGTACTCCTTCTCGTACGTGGTGCCGGGGACGGTGGTGAGTGGCGCGAAGTCTGTGCCCTTCACCGTGGCCGATGCCGAGGGTCGCTCGACGTCGGGCTCTGTGGGGCTGCAGGTGAATGCGTGCCCGGTGCTGGGTCCTGACGTGTGGGTTTCGGCGTTCACGGACGTGGGGTATTACGGGCAGCTTTCGGGGCGGAATGCGTACTCGATCGGCACGGTGGCGTGCAACCTGGGCGACACGCCGGTGGAGTGGCAGGCGGGGAACAACCAGCACCCGGTGATCGGTCAGAACATGTACCGGTACATGAACGGGCGGTTCGAGCAGATCGGTCAGTCGTGGCTGAAGCACGGCTTTGCGTCGACGAACAGCGGCGGGTGCGGGTCGTGCCAGCAGCCTCCCAACGGGGGTGCGCAGCTGGGCGTCGCGTGCTCGGACGCGTACGGGTCCGGGCTCAACGGCGGTCAGGGCGGGCTTGGGCCGCGGTCTGAGGTGAACCCGACGACGGGCGTGTACCCGATGCCGTTCAGCACGGGCGACACGTCGACGCTGCTGGGCGTGCGTCTGCAGGTGGACACGAACGACGTGACGCCGGCGTCCAACCCCGGGGCGATCTACTACGGCGAGTGCCACTACGTGACGCGTGACGACGCGCAGTTTTCCCAGGGCGGCGCGCCGGCGGTCAACGGCCTCAACAACACGACGTACCAGCGCCTGAGCATCCCGAGCGCGACGGCGACGCCGGGGCTGGTGGGCAGCCCGACGGTGCGTCAGCCGGCGCTGCGTGCGTGGAAGGACAACGACCCCGCGGTGTCGCTGGTGAGCGCGGACTACGTCGACCACACGACGGCGGCGGGGATCGTGGCGCGGTTCTGGGTTGCCGGGAGGGCGACGAGCCTGGGCAACGGCCTGTGGCACTACGAGTACGCGGTGCAGAACCTGAACGCGGACCGCGCGGGCGGTTCGTTCGCGGTGCCGGTGCCGGCGGACGCGGTGGTGACGAACGTGGGTTTCCACGGGATCTTCGCGCACTCGGGCGAGCCGTACCCGAACACGTTCGCGAACCCTGATTCGTGGCCCGGCGCGAAGGTGGGCGGCGAGGTGCGGTGGAACTGCCCGGAGGCGTACCAGGGTCCCAGCGGCAGCAACGGCAACGCGCTGCGTTGGGGCACGACGTACAACTTCCGGTTTGACTGCAACGTTGCGCCGACGGCGGCGGGCGGTGCGACGCTGGGCCTGTACAAGCCGGGCGCGGTGGGCAGCATCCAGGCGCTGGGCGTGCCCAGCCCCGCGGCGCTGTGCGACAGCGTGGACTACAACAACGACGGGCTGTTCCCCGACACGGCGGACATCGACGACTTCCTCGCGGTGTTCAGCGGCGGTGCGTGCAGCACCGGGAACTGCAACGACGTCGACTTCAACAACGACGGGCTGTTCCCGGACACGATGGACATTGACGCGCTGCTGGCGGTGTTCAGCGGCGGCGGTTGCGTGCAGTAGCGGAGGTCGTTCTTCGGTTCTTCCAGGCCCCGCTCCGAGCGGGGCTTTTTTCTTGCGCAGGCGGGCGGGGTGTACGCTTGGGGATGCGGCTCATCGCCATCGATCTGGGCGACAAGCGCACGGGGATTGCCGTGGCGGACACGGTGCTGCGCCGGGCGATGCCGCTGAAGGTGGTGGAGGTCGGGGTGGATGAGCGGGGCGGGGGTGCGTTGCTGGACGCGCTCGCGCGCGAGGTGGACGCGCTGGTGGGTTCGCACGAGGAGTGCACGGTGGTCGTGGGGCTGCCGCTCAACATGGACGGGACGGAGGGTCCGCGCGCGAGGCAGGTGCGGGCGTGGGGGGCTCGGATCGGTGCGCGGCTCGGGCTGGGGGAGGCGGGGGCACGGCGGCTCACCTACCAGGACGAGCGGCTGACGAGCGCGCAGGCTGACTGGGACATGGCGAGGAGCGGGCTGACGCACGCCCAGAAGAAGGCGCGGCGGGATGCGCTGGCGGCGGCGGCGCTGCTGCAGGACTTCCTGGACGCGGGCGGACCCTCATAGATCCCGAATGGGTGGGCCGGAACCCCGGGGGCGTGGGGTACGTCTAACTTTGTGTCGGCGCGGTGCGGTCGGGCGATGAAGTGTGGACCGGCCTTGCCGGGCGTGGGCCTTGGCGGGGCGGGCGAAGGGAGTTTCATGACCATCAGCGTGACGCCGTTGAGTTTGCAGCGGGCCCTGGCTGTGCTGGCGGCGGGGGCGGTTCTGCTCGGCGCGGCCCGTGCGCAGGAGCAGCCGGCGCCGGGGCGTCAGACGACGGGCCCGATCGAGCACGTGATCGAGGTGAGGGACCCGGCGAACGTGGTGGGGACGATCGTGGACAACACGGAGCCGACGGTGCCGCCGGCGGAGATCCGGTCGGCGGAGGACCTGCTGCTGGCGTTGCAGTTTGCGGATCGCGGGCTGCGGACGCTGCAGGCCAACGTGGTGTTCGACAAGCTCAACGACGCGCTGGGCGACCGGCAGATCCGCACGGGGATGCTGTGGTTCCAGACCGAGCCGCCCTCGGGCGCGGGCCCCGGGCGGCGGCGGTTTGCGGTGCGGTTCAGCACGCTCGAGCTGGACGGCGGGGGTGTGAGCGACCAGGACCAGCACATTGTGTTCGACGGGGAGTGGTTCATCGAGAAGATCGCGTCGAGGAAGCAGTTCAAGAAGCGGCAGATCGTGCCGGAGGGGCAGCCGATTGATCCGCTGAAGATCGGGGAGGGGCCGTTCCCGATCCCGATCGGCCAGAAGCGCGCGGAGATCCTGCGGCGTTACACGGCGGAGCTGCTCCCGGCGACGGCGGACATCCGCCCGCAGGGCATCGAGGACAAGGCGCAGCAGCAGAAGGAGCTGGAGGCGCTGGTGAAGTTCGTCACGCGGGTGAGCACGAACGTCAAGGACCCCGCGACGGGGAAGGTCACGGTGGTGGAGACGCCGGCGACGTTCTACCAGCTCAAGCTCACGCTGAAGCCGGAGTTCTACGACGAGGAGAGCCTGCGGGAGGTGCGGCTGTGGTACCGCGAGGTGAGCGGTGCGGAGGGGGCGGGGGCGGGTGGTTCGCCCGCGCGGATGCTGCTGCCCCGGCTGGCCCGGACGGTCAACCGTGCGGGCGACACTTCCATCGTGCAGCTCACGAATGTCCGGGTCAATCAGCCGGTGGAAGCGGGTGTGATGGACGCCACGCCGCCGACTGATCCCGGCTGGGAAGTGACGGTCACGCCGCTGGAGGACGCCCGTCCTGGCGAGGGTGCGGCGAATCCGTCGGGCACGCCGGGGGCTGCGGCGCCCAAGTGAAGCGGGGGGCGGGCGCGGCGCTGGGTGGGGAGCGGGTTACATCCAGGGAAGGATGGAGCATTGAGCAGCATTCAGCGGAGACTTGGGCGCCGGACCGCGTGGGTGCTGGCCTGCGCGGGCGCGGCGTGGGGCGTGGCTGGTCCATCGCTGTGGGCGCAAGGGGTTGCGCACGCGGGGCGGCCTGCTGGGCAGGGCGGCGGACCGACCTCGTCCACTCCCCCCACACCCCCCACTCCTCCCGCACGCCCCCCACTGGTCCCTCCGGCGCCGGGCCCCAAGACTGCAGAGTCGGACGACGGGTCGGCGGACGAGCAGGAGGAGCCGGAGGTTGCGGGGGCGCCCAAGGCGGCGGCGTTGCCGGAGGTGGATGATGCGGTGACGACGCTGCTGGATGCCGAGTACCTGACGGAGGGGGAGCGGGCGGCGCTGCGGGTGCAGCACGGGATATGGGATTCGTCGGACCTTTCGACGGCGGACCTGCGTCGCGACTCGGCGCTGGTGCGCGGGGCGTTCGGCGTGGCGGAGCTGACGGACGCGGACGCTCCGGCGGTGGTGAGGGGGGAGGCGTTGCTTGCGCGCGGCCTGCCGGGCGAGGCGTTGGCGGCGCTCGACAAGGTGGAGGGGTTGCGGGCGGCGCGGCTGCGGTGCGAGGCGATGGTGCAGGCTGGGGAGCGAGCGCGTGCGGAGGCGGCGCTTCTGGAGCTTGTGCCCCGGGTGCGTGATCCTGGGCTGGGCGATGCGAGGGAGGTTGCGGAGGGCGTGCGGGCGATGCTGCTGCTGGCGCGGCTGCGTGGCGCGGAGGACTCGAAGGTCATCGGGTACCAGGAACTGCTCACGATCATTGCGCGGGCCCGGGACTCGCTGGACCGTCTTGACTGGCATGTGCGGATGGCGGAGGCCCTGCTGCTGTACGAGAAGGGGATGCTTGGGGAGTCGGCGCAGGCGCTCTCGGAGTGCCTGACGCTGAACCCGAGGGCGGCGGAGGCGTGGCACCTCCTGGGGCGGATCAACGCGGCGACGTTCGCGTTCGAGGAGGCGGAGTCGATTGCGCTGCGGCTGGAGGTGCTGGCGGGCGGCGACCCGGAAGGCCTGGACGACGGGCTCGCCGGGGTGAGCGCGTGGGGGGCGCTGGTGCGGGCGCACGCGAAGCTCCGCCAGAACGAGGGCGCGCTGGCGGGGGCTGCGCTGGAGCCGGCGCTGGCGCAGTGGCCGGGTTCGCGCGACCTGCGTGCGATGCAGTGCGCGGCGGCGGCGGTGGGCTTTGACTTCGGGCGGGCGGAGTCTCTGCTGGGGGCGTACGACGTGCTGAGCCCGGGGGCTCCTGAGGCGCTGCTGGAGACGGGGAAGGCGCTGGCGGATGCGCGTCAGTACGAGGACGCGGCGGCGTACCTGAGGCGGGCGGGCGAGCGGGCCCCTTCGTGGGCGGAGCCGCACGTGGAGCTGGGGTTGTCTCAGATGCAGGCGGGGAAGCTGGAGGAGGCGCGGACGGAGCTTGACCGGGCGATTTTGCTGGACCGGTTCCATGCGCGGGCGAAGAACAGCCAGACGCTGCTCAAGGAGCTGGGGGGCTACACGAGCGTCGAGAGCGGCCACTTCCTGGTGCGGTACAAGCCGGGGGACGACGAGGCGATGGCGAAGGAGATGCTGCCCCAGCTGGAGAAGATCTACCAGCGCGTGACGGGCAACGGTCCCGGGGGCATCGACCACCAGCCCGCGGGCAAGACGGTGGTGGAGCTGTACCCGAACCACCGGTGGTTTGCGGTGCGGATCGCGGGGATGCCGAAGCTGCACACGTTCGCGGCGGCGACGGGCCCGGTGATCGCGATGGAGACGCCGCGGAGCGGCCCCGGGCACCTGGTGGGGCCGTACGACTGGGCGCGGGTGGTGCAGCACGAGTACACGCACACGGTGACGCTGTCGCGGACGAAGAACCGGCTGCCGCACTGGTTCACGGAGGCCGGTGCGGTGTACCTGGAGGACGCGCCGCGGGACTGGAACACGGTGCAGCTGCTGACGCGGGTGCTGGAGACGGACTCGCTGTTCGACTTTGACACGATCAACGTGATGTTCACGCGTCCGCGGCGGCAGACGGACCGGGCGCAGGCGTATGCGCAGGGCGCGTGGATGTACGAGTACCTGATCGATCGATGGGGCCGGACGGCGCCGCTGACGCTCATGGACCTGTACGCGTCGGGCGTGCGCGAGCCTGAGGCGTTGCAGCGGGTGACGGGCCTGTCCCGGGAGGAGTTCCTGTCGCAGTTTGGGCGGTGGGCGCAGGGGCAGCTGGTGGGGTGGGGGATGGTGCCGCGGGAGGGGCAGCACAAGGTGGCTGACCTGCTGGCGAAGGAGGCGGAGGGTGTGACGGAACCGACGGACGCGCTGGTTGCGCGTTGGCGGGTGGAGGAGCCGGGCAACCCGTTCGTGCTGGCGCTGGCGGCGCGGGCGGTGGCGAAGAAGGCGCGGGCGGAGTGGACGGCGGATGACGTGCGGACGCTGGTGGAGTACGGCGCGGCGCGGCCGGTGGACCCGATGCCTCACCGGGAGCTTGCGGCGTTCTACCTTGCCGGGGAGGGGCTGGCGAAGGAGACGGGGGCGCGGGGCGCGATCGAGCACCTGGAGTACCTGGACGCGCGCGAGCAGAACTCCCCCACCTACGCCGTGCAGCTTGCGAGGCTGTATGGGGCTGAGCAGCGGTGGGCGGAGGCGATCGACAAGGCGCGGCGGGCGACGCGGATCAGCCCGTACGACGGGACGATCCGGGAGGCGGCGGCCACGATCGCTCTGCAGGCCGGCGACCTGGGGGAGGCGGAGGCGCAGATCTGGGCGCTCACGGTGATCGAGCCGGACCGCGAGGTGCACAAGCAGCGGCTGGAGGCGGTGAGGAAGCGGAGGCGGTAGGCCGGCGCCTGGTGGGTCTGCACGGGAGGGGTATCAGCGGGGTGCGGCGTGCTGGGCCTCGAACCATGCGCGGATGAGCGCGGTGGTGGCCTGGGCGTCTGCACGGGGCGGGTGCATGGCGGGGCCGAAGCGGACGACGGCGTTGCCACGGACTGCGAGGCTTCCCCAGGCGGTGCGGGTGTCGGGCGTTCCGCGGATGAACACGGGGAGGACCTGGGCGTTGCCTGCCTGGACGATCATGCCGACGCCGGGGTGGAAGGGGAGGAGTTCGCCCCTGGGGCGTTCGATGCGTCCCTCGGGGAAGATGCCGATGACGCCCCCGGCGCGGAGCACCTTGACTGCGGCGCGGGCGGAGGTGGTGTCGCGGCCTTTGCGGTCGACGTCGATGATGTCGATCCAGACCCAGATATCGCGGAGGTAGCGGGTGCGCATGTCGCGGCCCATCATCCATCGCACGAAGAACGGGCAGGCGGCCTGGACCAGGACGGGGTCGACCCCGGCGGTGTGGTTGACCACGAGCACGAGCGGGCCTGGGTGTCTGCCCCTGGGCACGTGTTCGAGTCCTTCGTAGCGGCAGCGGTGGAACCACGCGGCGTAGAGCCTGGCGGCCCACCAGGCGAGGCCTGTGACGGGGTCTGGGCGGGGGCCCTGGAGGAGGGCGTGGGCGCAGCAGGCCCAGAGCAGCCAGAGGGCGCCGGCACCGAGGGGGAGGATGAGGAGGGTGGGCGCGGGCACTGGGCGGCGATGTTAGCGGTGCGCAAAGTGGGTTTCGCGCCTGATCGGGGGTTGTGCGGGTGCGCAGTTGCTACGCTCACTTCATGGCAGATCTGTGGGCAGGCAAACGGCAGGAAGCGCGGCAGCGCGTGGAGCCGCTGGCGGTGCGGATGCGGCCGCGCACGCTGGAGGAGTTTGCGGGGCAGCAGCACATCCTGGGCGAGGGGAAGCTGCTGCGGCGGATGCTGCGGGCGGACGCGATCACGAGCATGATTCTGCACGGCCCGCCGGGGACGGGGAAGACGACGCTTGCGGAGCTGATCGCGAAGCACACGAAGCGTGTGTTCGTGCGGGAGAACGCGGCGCAGGTGGGGGTGAAGCGGATTCGGGAGATCTGCGACGAGGCGCAGAAGCGGCTGGAGTTGGAGAACAAGCGGACGATCCTTTTCCTGGACGAGATCCACCGGTTCACGAAGGCGCAGCAGGACGTGCTGCTGAGCGACGTGGAGCGTGGGCTCATCACGCTCATCGGGGCGACCACGGAGAACCCGCTGTTCGCGGTGAACAGCGCGCTGGTGTCGCGGAGCACGCTCTTCCGCCTGGAGGTGCTGAGCGAGGAGGAGGTGGTGGGCGTGCTGCGGCGGGCGGTCTCGGACCCGGAGCGTGGGTACGGGGGCCTGGAGCTGCGGGTGGATGAGGACGCGCTGCGGGTGTGGGCGGTCAAGTGTGACGGGGATGCGAGGCGGGCGCTGACGGCGCTGGAGGTGGCGGTGCTGTCGGGGGGGAGGGGGGCCGCGGGCGTTCCTCCGGGGGCTGGGCGGGTGGATGCTTCGGCGCCGCTGGGGGTGCTCGTGATCGACCGCGGGGTTGCGGAGGACTCCATCCAGCAGAAGGCTGCGGTGTACGACGGGACGGGGGACGAGCACTACGACGCTGCGAGCGCGATGATCAAGAGTGTGCGGGGGAGCGACCCGGACGCGGCGGTGTACTGGATTGCGCGGATGCTGGAGGCGGGGGAGGACCCGCGGTTCGTGGCGCGGCGGCTGGCGATCCTGGCGAGCGAGGACATCGGGAACGCGGACCCACGGGCGGTGATGGTGGCGTCGGCGTGCTGGCAGCTGGTGGAGCGGATCGGGATGCCGGAGGCGCGGATCACGCTGGCGCAGTGCGCGTGCTACCTGTCGCTGGCGCCCAAGAGCAACGCGAGCTACCTGGCGATCGACGCGGCGTTGGCCGACGTGCGTGAGGGGCGGACGGTGGCGGTGCCAGGGCACATCAAGGACGGGAACGTGCGGAAGGCGGGGGAGATGAGCGCAGGGGGTGGGGGAGCGGGCGCGCGGTACCAGTATGCGCACGACGAGGGCGTGGCGGACCCGTACCTGGGGATGATCGGGGTGCAGGACTACCTGGGCGTGGACAGGGTGTACTACGACCCGAAGGGGTACGGGATGGAGAAGACGCTGCGGGAGGCGCTGGAGCGGGCCCGGGCGGCGCGGCGGGCGCGGGGCTGAAACTCGCGGCGGGGAGCGTTTTCGGCGGGCCCGTGATCTACACTGGGCGCATGGCGTCATGGATGACCAACCTGCGCGGGAAGTTCCTTGTGTTCGAGGGCCCGGACGGGTCGGGGAAGACGACGCAGATGCGTCGGCTGCACGCGGTGCTGCACGACGAGGGGATTGCGGCGCTGGAGGTGCGTGAGCCGGGCGGGACGGCGATCGGCGAGCAGGTCCGGCAGGTGCTGCTGCACACGAAGGCGGAGATGACGATCCGCTGCGAGATGCTGCTGTACATGGCGAGCCGGGCGCAGCTGGTGGAGCAGCGGATCAAGCCCGCGCTGGCGGGCGGGCAGGTGGTGCTGAGCGACCGGTACGTGCAGAGCACCCTGGCGTACCAGGGTGCCGCGGGGGGCATCGCCCAGGACGACATCATGGCGGTGGCGAGGGCGGCGCTGCAGGGCGTGATGCCGCACCTGACCCTGATCTTCGACGTGGACGAGCAGACGGCGGCGTCGCGGATCAACCCGCTGCTGGCGACGGCGACGCGGACGACGGGTCTGGACCGGATCGAGAGCCGGGGGACAGACTTTCACCGGAGGGTGCGCGAGGGGTACCTGGCGCACGCGAGGGCGAACCCGAGGGACCACGTGGTGATCAACGCGGCGCGGTCGCCCGACGACGTGTGGGTGGACGTGGAGGCGGTGGTAAAGCGGTTCGCGCGTTGAATGGGGCGGGGGTGGAGCACCCCCGGCCTCGCGGGAGCGGGGTTCTCAGAAGCAGGGCCCGCCGCTGAAGACGCTGAGGAAGGCGTCGACGTCCGTGGTATCGGGGAAGAGCTGGTCGTTGTTGAAGTCGATGTCGTCGCACTGGCCGGGCTGGGCGACGTCGACGCTGGTGACGTACTCGGTCTGGTGGGTGTTGCCCGAGCAGCTGACGCCCGCGCGGTCGGTGGCGATGAGTCGCACGCTGTAGGCGCAGGCGGGCAGGCCGCTGGTGTTGAACATGCCCAGGAGGCCGGACACGTTGGTGGTGCCGGAAGCGATGGTGGTCCAGGAGTGGGCGTTGCCGCCGGTGTACTGGAGCACCCAGCCGGAGATGTTGGTGTCGGAGACGGAGCCCTGGACCAGGACGACGCCGGCCAGGGACTGGCAGCTGGTGGGGTTGGTGATGGTGGCGAGGGGGGCGGTGTTGTCGACGGTGACGCGGCGGGTGGCGGAGCTTGTGTTGCCGCACTGGTCGGTGGCGTCCATGCGGAGTTCGTAGTCGCCGTCGGGGCGTGCGGCGGTGTTCCAGGAAGCGAAGGGGTCGTTGACTACGGACTGCACGTAGGTGGGCTGTGCGGGGTCGATGGGGGTGAACGCGCCGGCGGAGCCCCAGGGGCGCCAGCCGATGGTGGAGGTGGGCGAGCCGCAGGGGGAGTTTTCGATGGTGCCGTCGAAGCAGACGTTGCCGCCGTAGATGCCGCCGGTGACGGGGGAGCGGACGGAGAGGCCGGGGCCGGTGCGGTCGAGGAAGACGCGGCGGAGGACGGTGGTTTCGAGTTCGTCCTCGTTGATGGCGTGGAAGCGGAGGTAGTAGTATCCGCTGGGCTGGGCGGAGGCGTTCCAGGCGTACATCACCTGGGCGGCGCACTTGTTCACGTCGTCGGTGGCGATGAGGGTCCAGGGGCCGTTGGGGGTCGCGGAGAACTCGAGGGAGTCTTCGACGTAGGTCCCGTCGCTCTCGCAGCTGGTGCCGACGACCTGGACGTTCTGGCAGACGCAGGCGTCGTCGGTGGGCGAGGTGATATTGACGGCGGGGGGCGTGAGGTCGGCCTCGTAGTTGATGTCGTCGATGTACTCGTAGAGGGCGTTGGGTACGCCGCCGCTGGTGACGGTCTCGACTTCGATGCGGGCGATGTTGCGGGCGCCGGCGTCGGAGCCGACCTGGACGAAGGTGCGGCAGTTGTCCTCGACGGCGAGGACGTCCTGGGTGGCGATGAGGGCGTTGGCGGTGGTGTACGACCGGATGCGGATGAGGGTCGTCGCGGGGCCGGCGAGGCCGACGCGGAATCCGGTGTCGAGGGTCACCTTCTTCTGGAGCGTGGCGAACTGGATGCGGATGTAGTCGCTGGAGTCGTCGCCGCTGGAGGCGCCGCGGGCCTCGATGCAGCGGGTGGGCGAGGCGGTGGCGTTGTTGAGGGTGACCACGCGGGGGGTGCTGTTGGCGCTGCCGTCGCGGTAGATGGTGGTGAAGGTGAGGCCGAAGAACTGGGAGGAGACGGAGGTGTTGTTGGCGAGGGTCTCGAAGGTGACGGTGCGGCCACCAAGCGCGGTGGCTGCGGTCCCGCAGAGGGCGAGGAGGGAGAGGACGCGGGCGGTGGTGGCTTGCATGGTGGGGTTCCGGGGGAGGGTGTGCTCTTCTCCATGCGGGCGGGGGGGCGTGGGTGGCAAGAGATTCTCGGGCCGGGCGGGGTGGTGGGCGGCTCGGTTTGCGGGGGAAAACTCTGGCCAGGGGGGATGGCCGGGCCGCACTTTGTTGTCATGAAAACTCTGGCAACTCGGGTCTTGGTACCGGTTCTGATGGCGGCGCTTGGGTGCGTGGCGGGAGCGGCGCGGGCCCAGACCGACCTGGGCACGGCGTACGCGTTCACCTACCAGGGGAGCGTGATGGACTCCGGGGGGCCAGCGAACGGGGTGTATGACCTGCGGTTTGCGTTGTTCAACGAGCCTTCGGGCGGGGACGGGGTGGGCCCGGTGCTGTGCTTTGACGAGGTGGTGGTGTCGGACGGGCACGTGACGCGGGCGCTGGACTTCGGCGATATTTACGCGGGGCAGGTGCTGTGGCTGGAGATGTCGGTGCGGGCGGGCGGCGCGCCGGGCGACTGTGCGGGGGGCGCGTACACGACGATGACGCCCCGGCAGCAGCTGACGGTGGCGCCGTTCGCGGGCCAGGCGATCAGCGCGTTGACGGCGGGGAGCGCGGGGTCGCTGGGGGGCCTCACGCCGTCGTTCTTCCAGAATGCTGCGAACCTGAGCAGCGGGACGCTCGCGGACGGGAGGTTGTCCTCCAACGTGGTGCTGGGGAGCAGCAACCAGACGATCACCGGGGCGAAGTCGTTCTCGAGCGACATCACGCTGCTGAATGACGACGCGACCATCACGTTCTCGGCTGCGGACGGCGTGAACAGTCCGATGATCCAGATGTTTGCTTCGGGGGCGTCGAACGGGACGCGGATGGTGCTGGCGCATTCGGCGGGGCTGTCGACGACGGGCCTGCGGTACAACGACGGGACGGACGCGTTCGAGTTTGCGAACGGGGGCGTGTCCAAGCTCGGGGTGAGCCTGGCGACGGGGCGCCTTCGGTTTGACGACGCGGCGGGCGGGCTGTCCTTTGCCTCGACGGCGGCGTCCGGGTCGCCGCTTATCACGATGTTCCCCGCGGAGACGGGCGCGGGGGTGAGGTACCTGTTCGCGGAGTCTGCGGTGGACGGCTCGACGAACTTCGGGTATGACGCGGCGACGGACTCGTTCACGTTCCTGTTCAACGGCGGCGACGAGGTGATCCAGTTCGACGTGCCGAACGGGCGGGTGGGGCTGGGGCGGCCGCCTCAGGACCGGCTGGACATCGGGGGGGTGCCTGGGCTGGACGGCATCCGTTTCCCCGACGGGACGCGTCAGACATCGGCGTCGCCGTGGCGTGCGAGTCCGCTGGCGGTGGTGTACACGGGGGGGAACGTGGGGCTGGGGACGGAGGCGCCGACGATGCCGCTGCACATGGTGCGTGACTTCGACTACAACACGATCCGTGTCCAGGGCCAGCAGGTGATCACGGGGGCGAACACGGCGGTGAACGGTGGGGCGGCGGTGACGAGCCCGATCGGGTCCGGGGCGGGGTGGTCGGGCGTGTCGAGTGCGGGGACGGTGGACGGGGTTTCGGCGTCGGTGTCGCTCACGCAGCCGGGCGGCACGGCGGCGGCGCGTCAGCTGAAGTTCACGAACCTCGGGCTGAACGTGCCCGCGAACGCGACGATCACGGGGCTGCGTGTGCACGTGCAGGCCTCCGCGTCGGGCGCGTGCCCGAGCTGCCAGGGGACCTACTCGGGGGTGTACTACTTCGACGTGGTGCGCGTGACGGACGGGACGACGACTTCGCCGGACCGGTACAGCCAGGGGTACGGGGTGGGCGGGGACTACGGGTACAGCACGGTCGACATGTGGGCCATGGGATTGACGCCGGCGATGGTCAACTCTCCCGCTTTCGGCGTGGTCTTCGACGTGAGCATGTACGCGCAGTCGACGTACGACAGCTATCCGAACGGTCAGACTCCGTACACGTGCACGTCGTGCGAGGCGTCGGCGACGGTGTCGGTGGACGGCGTGACGGTGACGGTGTACTACGGGGCGCCGACGGTGGGCAGCGGGGACTACGTGGTGGGGATGGGTCCCGGGACGAACAGCCTGGTCATATCGCCGGTGGCGAACTTCGCGTCGCCGGCGATTTCGGTGTCACCGAACGGGCAGACGACGATGTCGAACAACGGGTTTGCGGGGCATGTGCTGGTGGTGCAGGGCACGGCGGCGAAGCCGGGCGGGGGGAGCTGGTCGACGACGTCGGACGTGCGGCTGAAGCACGGCATCAGGCCCTTGTCGGGGACGCTGGACACGCTGCTCTCGCTGCGGGGCTATTCGTACGAGTACAACGAGGATGAGGTGAAGGCCGGGCGGGTGCTGCCCGGGAGGCAGGTGGGGCTCTTGGCGCAGGAGGTGCAGCGGGTGTTCCCGGACTGGGTGACGGCGCGTGAGGACGGGTACCTGACGGTGACGGAGCGTTCGACGACGGCGCTGATGGTGGAGGCGCTGCGGGACCTGCGGCGTGAGAAGGACGAGGGGCTGGCGCGGCTGCAGGAGGAGCTTTCGGCGCTGCGGGAGGAGAACCGGGCGCTGCGTGACCGGGTGGAGGCGCTGGAGCGCCGGTAGGGTCAGGCTGCGCGGCGAGTGCGTTGGGCTTCGAGCGCGGCGGCGGGGACCTTGTCGGCGGGCATGGGCCTGCCGAAGAAGTAGCCCTGGGCGTTGGCGCAGCCGATGGACTGGAGGAGTGCGACCTGCTCGGCGGTCTCGACGCCCTCGGCGACGATGGACATGCCGATGTTGCGTGAGAGGTCTGCGAGGGCGTGCATCATGGCGGCGTTGTGGCGTTCTTCGGAGACGCAGGCGATGAAGGAGCGGTCGATCTTGACGGCGTTGATGGGGAACTCCCGGAGGCTGGCGAGGGAGGAGTGGCCGGTGCCGAAGTCGTCGAGGGAGAGCCTGAAGCCCTGGTCGCGGAGGGCGCAGAGCATGCGGATGCCGGCGGCCTTGTCGCGCATGACGGCGGTCTCGGTGATTTCGATGGTGAGGTCGTGGGGTGTGAGCCCGGCGGCGCGGGTCATGGCGCCGAGTCTTTCGCTGACGCCGGGGGTGGAGAGCTGGCGGCGGGAGAGGTTGACGGCGATGTTGATGCCGGGGGGGAGGACGGCGGTGCGGCGCCAGCGGGCGAGGTCTGTGCAGGCGCGGTGGAAGACCCACTCGCCGACCTCGGCGATGAGGTCGCTCTCCTCGGCGATGGGGATGAACTCGGCGGGGGAGACCGGCCCGTAGCGCGGGTGCGTCCAGCGTGCGAGGGCTTCCATGCCGACCCAGGCGCCGTCCTCGAGGGAGACGACGGGCTGGTAGAAGACCTGGAGCTCACCCCGGTCGCCCGCGCCGGCGAGGTCGCGTTCGAGCTCGGAGCGTCGGACGAGGCGTGAGCGCATGGCCTCGTCGAAGAGGACCCAGCGTCCGCGGCCGGCGGCCTTGGCCTCGTACATGGCGGTGTCGGCGTCGCGGAGGAGTTCGGCGGCGCGGGCGTAGCGGGCTTCGCCGATGACCAGCCCGATGCTGGCGGTGGTGTTGACGGCCTGGCCGGCGATGGTGTAGGGTGCGGAGAGGACGGTGAGGAGTCGCTCGGCGACGAGCCTGGCGTCGTCGGGGCTGGCGAGCCCGTCGAGGACCACGACGAACTCGTCGCCGCCCATGCGTGAGACGGTGTGGCCGCTGGCGGAGCGGGCGAGGGTGTCGGAGGCGCGGAGGGCCCCGCGCATGCGGTCGCCGATCTGGCGGAGGAGTTCGTCGCCGGCCTCGTGGCCGAGGGTGTCGTTGACGAGCTTGAAGCGGTCGAAGTCGAGGAACATGACGGCGTAGTGTCGTGCGGGGTCGCGGGCGGCGCGGGAGATGACGCCCTCGAGGCGGTCGTGGAGGAGCGCGGAGTTTGCGAGGCCGGTGAGGCGGTCGGTGAGGGCCATGGACTCGAGTGCCTGGCCGGACTCGACCTGTTCGGTGACGTCGCGGCTGGACCAGACGACGTGCTCGACGTCGCGTGAGGCCGGGGCGGTGACGGGCGTTGCGGTGCGTTCGAGCCAGACGGTGCGTCCGTCGGCGGTGAGGGCGCGGTAGCGGGTAGTGGTGGCTTCGCCCTGCAGGTTGGCCTCCCAGGCGGCGCTCAGGAGGGCGCGGTCGTCGTTGTGGACGTGCTGGCGGGCGGCGCGGCTGTTCCACTCCTGGGCGGAGTAGCCGAGGGTGCGCTGCACGGAGGGTGAGACGTAGAGGGGGCGTCCGTCGGCGGCGGAGAGGCCGATGAGGTCGCGGGTGTTCTCGGCGAGGAGGCGGGTGGTGCGTTCGCTCTGGCGGAGGGCGGCCTCGGCGCGCTTCTGCTCGGTGACGTCGCGGAGGAACGCGCTGTAGGAGAGCTCGCTCCCGTCCTGCACGGCGGTGATCGCGAGTTCGACCGTGATGGTGGAGCCGTCCTTGCGGAGGGCCGGCACTTCGACGCGTTTGCCCAGCACCCGGCGTTCACCGGTCTGCTGGTAGCGTCGGAGGCCGGCGAGGTGGGCGGTGCGCATGTTCTCGGGCACGATGAGCTCGTGCATGGCGCAGCCGATCGCCTCCTGGCGTGACCAGCCGAAGGTCTGTTCGGCCTGGCGGTTCCACTCGGTGATGGTGCCGTCGGCGTTCATGGCGACGACGGCGTCGAGGGCGGTGTCGATGATGGTGCGGAACCTGTGCTCCCCGCGGCCCAGGGCCTCGCGCGAGACCAGGCGGCCGACGGACTGGCCGAGCCCGGCGGCGGCCATGCATGCGGCGCGGAGGTGTGAGAGCGTGACACCCCCCGCGGTGGAGGCGTAGAGCATGAGCTTGCCGACCACACCGGTGTCCACCTGCACGGGGATGAAGGCGAGGGCGCGGATGCCTTCGCGTGCGAAGACTTCCGCGTAGCCAGCCAGGCCGGCGTCGGCGTGGACGTCCGGGACGACGATGGGGTTCGCGGATCGCTCGCCCCTCTTCCACGGGCAGTGGCCGTTGACGGCGGCGCGGTATTCCTCGCTGAGCCCGCGGGCGCCGACGAAGGAGCAGACGCCGCTGTCGTTGTAGAGCAGCACGGCGGCGCGGGGGAGGCCCGTGGCCCGCGCCAGGCTGCTGTTGACGGCGTTGGCCGCCTCGGCGAGGCTGCTGGCGGCGCTCAGCTCCGAGGTCAGCGCGAGCTGTTCGGCACGGAAGGCTTCTTCGGCTTTGGCGGCGGTCACGTCGGTCACGAACCCGTGCCAGAGGGTGGAGCCTGAGGGCTCGCGCTCGGGGACGGAGTTGCCTTCCAGCCAGCGGAATTCCGACGCTCCGGCCGGGCGTGCCCGGAAGGTGTGGTGCCAGGGGGTGAGGTCGGCGGCCGAGGCGCGGATGGACTCCATGAGCCCGGGGAGGTCATCGGGGTGGATGGTGGAGAAGACCGGGGAGCCATCGTCCGTGGCGGCGTCGGGGTCGACGCCGAAGAGGTCCTGCATCATGCGGCTGGCGTAGGGGAAGCTGACCCTGCCCTCGGGCGTGAACCGGAACTGGTAGATCATGCCCGGGAGCTGGGAGGCGAGCTTGCTCTTGCGGGTGACCGTGGCGCGCACCTGGTCGTAGGCGGCCTGGCGGCGGGCCTCGATGAACGTCACCATGATGCCGATGCCGGCCGCGCCGAGGACGATGAGCACGCCCCCGAGGAGGACGGCCCGCGACATGGTTGCACGGCGTGCCATGTACGTGTCGGCCGTCATATCAACGCCCACGGTGCACTCCACGGCGCCGTCCGGGCGGAGCACGGGCGCGAAGGCGGAGATGAACGCGCCCCACTTGTCGGAGTACGGCTCGCGGCTCACGAGGACCTGGCTGCTGCCCACGGCCTGGATCGTGTCGGGGTCGGCCTGGGCGTACAGCTCGCCGATCTTGGACTGGTCGTCGACGCCGTCGGCGTCGTGGTCGCCGGGGTCGGCGGCATCGACGACGAACACGGGCCCTTGCGGGCTCGGGCGCATGGTGTAGATGTACTTGATCTGGGCGGTCTTCGTGCGCATCTCGCGGAGGGGGGCGACGACCGCCTGATACTGTGCGCTGTCCTGCTGCGAGGCGTCGGTGATGGCGGCGTGTGCCTGCGGGTCGATGCGCTGTGCCGCGAGCTGGGCGACGGTGGCCAGTTCTTCGTCGAGCGCCGACTTGAGGGCGCGACCTCCCAGGAACCAGGCGGCGAGGAGGGCCACTGCGCCCAGGGCGGTCACGGTGAGTGCTGCGCCTGCGCCGTGCTGCCAGGGGCGGAGGGTGGAGGAGGTGGGTGATTCCGCCCGGCCTTGGTGGTGCCAGCGGTGTGCGCCGGCACCCAGGAGCAGGAGTGCCGGCAGGGCCGCGAGGCACGCGACGACCGACTGCAGGCAGGCCGCGTGCCATCCGCGGGCGCCCCAGGGGAGGAGTTCCTGCCATGGGGGCTGGGCCAGGGCCGCGGCCAGTTCGCACGCGGAGAGGAATAGCAGTGCGAGGCCGACCCGCGCGGCGCTGAGGGGTGTACTTCTTCCGGACTTGTCTGGGGCTGCCCGCATGCAAGACACCGGGCGCGGTCACCCGCGTCAGGGATTCCCCGGTGTATCGGGTTTGTTTGCGGGCGTTGTCATGGAGGTACGCCGGGGACGGGCCGAATCCCCTCGTTGTGCGGACGCCGATTGTCGGGAATTCGCCACCCTTTGCGGGTATCTCAGCGCAAAGATTGACTGGAATGGTACTTGCGACCCTTGGGCGCGAGTGGGGTGGCGCGGGTTATGGCGCGCGTTTCACCCGGTCCTTCTCGGTGCGTATGATCCCTTCCTGATTCGCCGCGGTGGTGGCGGAATTGGCAGACGCGCTAGATTCAGGTTCTAGTGGGGTCACACCCTTGGAGGTTCAAGTCCTCTCCACCGCACTTCACGCCCCGCTTTTCCGGCGGGGCGGTTCTTTTTCCGGTTATGCGCTGCGGTGTTCTTTGCCGCGGCCGGAAGCGAGGCCATCTCATGAAGCAGAAGGACGCCATCAAGATGTCGGTCGCGATTGCGGCGCTTGCCGCGGCGGGCGTGATCGTGTTCATCACGATGCGTGAGCCCAAGCCGGCAGCGGCGCCAGCGCCGGCGGGGAACCAGGCGGCGAGTGAGCCGACGCCGGCGCCCGGGTCTGCGCCCAAGAAGGACGAGAAGCTGACGATCCAGGGCCAGGGCGACGCGAACGCGGGTACGCCGCGGGGCTCGACGCGTCTCAACACGACGGGCAAGTAGAGTCTGTGTGAGTCCGCCATGTCCTTTGTGCTTGCCGGCATCGACGAAGCGGGATACGGGCCCACGCTGGGGCCGCTGTGCGTGGGCATGACGGCGTTCGAGGTGCCGCCCGGGGAGGGCGGGACGGTGCCGTGCCTGTGGAGGGTGCTCTCGCGGGCGGTGTGCCGGGAGGCGGGGCGGGGCGGGAAGCCCGGCACGGGGGGTCGGATTCCGGTCGCCGATTCGAAGCAGTTGAAGCTGTCGAGCAGCGTGACGACGACGCACCCGCTGGTGCACCTGGAGCGTGGGGTGCTGTGCATGGCGCGGTGCCTGGGGGAGCCCGCGAGCCCTTCGACGGACCTAGAGCTGTTCGCCCTGCTGGGTGCTGCGGTGCCGGGCCCCCACTGTTACGCGGGCGGGGCGTCGGCGATTCCGTGCGGGCAGGACGCCGGTCGGCTGGGGATCCAGGCCAATCTTCTGGCGGGCGCTGTGCAGGACGCGGGGGTGCGGGTGCACGCGATGCGGTGCCGGGTGATGGACGAGCGGGAGTTCAACGCGGTGGCCGGGGCGGCGGACAACAAGGCGGCGACGACTGCGCTTGCGGTGGGCGAGCACCTGCGGTGGTTGTGGGAGCGGCACGCGGGCGTGGATGGGGAGGGGCGTGCGCGGCTGGGGGTGGTGTGCGACCGGCTGGGGGGGCGTGCGGCGTACAGCGACCTGCTCACGGCGGCGGTCCCTGGGGTGACGGTGACGGTGGTGGAAGAGTCGGACGTGCGGAGCCGGTACATCGTGGAGCGGCGCGGGGAGCGTCGGATGGGCGTTTCGTTCCTTGTGGAGGGCGAGCAGTCGCACATGCCGGTGGCGCTGGCCTCGATGGTTGCGAAGTACGTGCGGGAGCTGTGCATGGCGCGGTTCAACCGGGGGTGGTCGGCGGCGGCGCGGGACCTTGCGGGGCTGGAGCTGAAGCCGACAGCGGGGTACGCGCAGGACGCCAGGCGGTGGCTGCACGACGCGCGGGGGGTGCTGACCGGCGAGGACCGTGCGGAGCTGGTGCGGCGGTACTGAGGGTGTTTGCCGGGACGCGGGCCGGGGGTCAGTCCTGGCCCTGCTTGTCGGGCTCGGCGGTGCGCTCCTGCTGGAGGACCTCGGAGCGTCCCACGAGGCGGTAGGAGCCTGGGCCGTCGCCGTGCTGGCGAGCGACTTCCTGGAGGAGGCCCGTGGGGTCGTCGTCGAGGAACTGGATGGTCTTGATGCGGGCGGGGCGGTGGCCGTCGGCGTCTTTGGGGTTGAGGCCTTCGAGGGCGTCGAGCACGTTGCGGTTGCTGGCCTCGACGTCGAAGCCGACGGAGCGGTTGATGCTGCGCATGAGCACGAAGACGAGGTCCGGGCTGTCGGCGAGGGCTGCGCGGAGGGCGGGGAGGACTTCGCTCTTGCCGCCGGGGCGGACCTGCGGGAGCCAGTTCGCGAGAGCGATCTTGGCGCGTCGGGTGGCCTGCGTCATGGCGGGGGTGCCGGTGCTGACGGCGAAGTAGGAGAGGTCGACGGACTGGGCGCCGACGGGGGTGCGGAAGACGATGACCTGGAAGGACTGGTCTTCGCTGAGGCGGGCGACGGACCTTGTCAGTTCCTCCTTGACGAACTTGAGGCTGCTGGTCATGGCGCCGGAGGCATCCACGAGGTAGACGATCCTGCGGGCGGGCGAGGCTTCCACGCCGGCGAACGAGGCCTTGGGGTGGCTGCGGGCGGGCTGGTCCGGGGGCGGGGTGAGGAGCGTGGTGCCCGGGGCGTCGCTGATGAGCGAGCGCGGCGGGTCCGGCGTGGGCGTTTGCGGCTTGGGGGGTGTGGGGACACCGAACCGTTCGTCCTGTTCCTTGGGGGCGGCGGGGGGCGGGGCGGGAGCGGGGGCGACGGGCGTTTCTTCTTCGGGCCTGGGCTGCTCTTCGACGGGCTCGGGGGTGGGCGTGAAGCTGAGGAGGGTCGCGCCGGCGACGTCGGTCAGACGGTCGGGGCGCGGGCCGAAGTCGAAGCGCGTGCGGGCGATGATGAGGGCGGTCACGCCGCCCGCGTGCACGACGCAGGAGAGCGCGATAGCCCACGCCGTCAGTTTCCTGTGGCGTGCAGCGTCAAAGGGGTTTGCCCTGCCGTCGGCCATCGCACTTTCCATCGACCACCCCGGGGCGGGTCAGATCATCGGCTTCACGTTTGTGGGCGCGGGCGGGATCGGCGGGAAGAGTTTGCGGTCAAACCCGAGCGCGCCCGAGCCCAGGAACGCCAGGGCCAGCGCCCCCATGACGAGCGAGAACTGCCAGAAGAGCGTCTTCCACTGGTCCACGGCCAGCCAGTCGCGGTCGGGTATGAAGCCCAGCACGGTGGTGCCGGCCTGTACCGCGGGGCCCACTTCCGTCAGCCACATAGCGGCGATCATGACGCACGCGAGGCCCACGGCGCTCACGCGTGTGAGGAGGCCGGTGAGCACGCAGACGCCCCCCACCACCTCGCAGATCGCGACGCTCCATGCGAAGAAGAGGGGCCAGGTGCCCCGCCCCATGCGCTGGGGCCAGAGGCGTGAGGGTTCGGTGAGGTCGGCCCTGGGCGCCGGGTGGGCAGCGCGGTGGAGCATGAGCGCGAGACCGTACACCCTTTTGACGGCGAACTCCTTGGGGAACTCGGTCGCGAGGTAGGTGCGTTGCACCTTGGCGGCGGCGCTGGGGGTCAGGGGCGGGGCGGACCCCATGGCGTTGGTGTCCTGCTTCGTGACCTCGGGCCCCGGCGCGCCCGGCCTGGGCTGTTCGGGCGATTGCCCTTCCGGCAGCACCGGCTGGGGGGCGTTGGCGGCCGGGGGCGTGGCGGCGGTCGCGGGCTGCGCGCCGGGCGTCTCGGTGGCGGGCGGGTTCGGCCCGGCGGGCGCGGTTGCGCCAGGGGCGGAGGCCCGGTCGACCGGGGGGGGCTGCACGTCGGCGGGGTTGGCGTCGGGGGCCGGCGCGGTTGGCTGGGCGTCCGCGGGGCTGGGCTGGGCGTTCTTGCGGGCGATGTGGAGGCCCATGTTGGCGAGGATGGCGGCCGGTTCTCCGGAGACGCGCATTTCACCTTCGAGCTTGCCGAGCCCGGCCCAGATGAACGTCACCCCGATGGCGATGCGGAGGAAGATCGGCGCGATGGAGGAGCCCGTGGGTCTTGGCATGGTTTGGCCTGTCCCATCGTATGACGGTGGGGCCAATACGCTTGTGGCCGGTTGCCGCGGGCGTGGCGGAATGGCAGACGCACGGGATTTAGGTTCCCGTGGCCGAAAGGCCGTGCAGGTTCAAGTCCTGTCGCCCGCACTTGCAGCGTGAGGCCGTGGACGCGTGCTCCCGGGGCGGCGCGAAAAAAAGCCCCCGGGCGTTCGCCCGGGGGCTGGTGGGTGCTGCGGGCCGGGCCTCTGCACGCGGGTGCCCTGGCGCGGCGGGCTTTTTCGGTTCAGCCGATCACAGGCAGGGCCCGCCGCTGAAGACGCTCAGCAGCGAGTCGATGTCGGAAGTGTCGGGGAAGAGGCCGTCGTTGTTGAAGTCGATGTCGCCACAGGTGCCCGTGCTGCAGGGGCCGCCGGAGAAGACGGAGAGGAAGTCGTCGATGTCGGCGGTGTCGGGGTAGAGGCCGTCGCCGTTGAAGTCGATGCTGTCGCAGCCGCCCGCGGCGAAGTTGATGTGGAGGGTGCCGGTGCCCGCGGCGGCGTTGTAGCCACCGACGCGGATGAGGTAGGTCTGGGAGGCGGCGACGCTCCAGGAGATGGAGGACTGGAGGCCTGAGAAGTCGTCGTTGCAGGCGAGGGCGGAGCCTGCGGGCAGTGCGCAGGACGGGCCCGTGTAGGACGCGAGCACGGTATCGAAGGCGCTGCCGAAGGTATCGGCGGTGACGGAGCCGTTGGCGGGCGCGGTCCACAGGTACCAGACATCCTGGTTCACGTTGTTGTAGAAGTTGCATCCGTTCTGGGCGGGGCCGTCGGTCAGGGCGCCGCAGGTATCAAAGGGCGTGGACCCTGAGCCGACGCTGATGGCGGCGGCGCACGAGTCGTTGGCGGGGGCGGGGCGGTAGCTGTTCATGATGAACGTGCCCGCGGCGCCGTTGTAGCCGGCGACACGCGCGAGGTAGTAGGTCCCGGCGGCTGCGTTGAAGGTGACCTGGGACTGGTATCCCCAGTAGTCGTCGTTGCATGCCACTTCGTTGGTGGTTGTGCCGGGGCAGTTGAAGGCGTGGACGCTGAGGACGGTGTCGTACGCGCTGCCCTGGAGGCTGAGGGTGATGGGCCCGGCGCAGGAGGAGTAGAACCCGTACCAGACATCGGGCGATGCGTTGGAGAGGCCGCAGGTGGCGCTGCCGTCGGTGGAGGCGCCGGTGGTGACGCCGGTGATGGTGTCGCCGACGTTGAAGAAGATGTAGGACCCGCAGGTGTTGTTGCCCGGGACCGGGGGCGGGGTGACGGTGGTGGACAGGCTGTAGGTGTTGCGGGTGTCGTTGTACATGTACACACGGAGCTTCACCACCTTGGGGGTGGAGAGCGTGTTGTTGTAGGTGACCGACTCTGAGTTGGAAGTGCCCGCGGAAGTTGCGAGCGTGGCTCCGCCGCACCCGTCGTCGAGGCGGATATCAATATCGCCGTAGGCGTGGGTGAACGAGACGGAGGCGGAGAGCGAGCCGCCGCCGGGGATGGTGATGCTGTACCAGTCTTCGTCGACGCTCTTGACGATGCGGCTGAAGTAGGTCTGGGAGCCGATGTAGGTGATGTCGCGTGCGGTGGCGCAGGTATCGTTGTCCTCGAGCCCGTCGTCGCTGCCGGCGTTGAGGAGGCTGGAGATGCTGGAGTAGCTGGTCTCGAAGCGGCCGTAGTGGAAGCGGCGGTCGCCGGCGCCGCAGGACGCGTTGGCGCAGGAGAGCGTGCCGCGGACGCGGTGGTTGGTATCGAAGAGGGGCGAGCCGGAGGAGCCGGGCTCGGTGGTGCCGCTGGACCATGTGCCGGTGACGCGTGAGGTGATGCCGGTGACGCTGCATGAATTCGTGGGCGCGCTGGTGGTGCCCTGGCTCCAGCGTTTGTACGTGCCGCCGGGGTGGTGGATGCCGTAGGCGGCGAGGCCGTCGGCGAAGTTGCCGGCGTCCCAGCCTTCCCACCAGAGGTTGCGGTCGATGGTGCCCTCGATCATGAGGAAGGTGAAGTCGCTGGGGGCGCCCGTGGCCAGCAGCGTGGCGTCGTTGACGGCCGGGGGGAGGGCCGGCGCGGCGGCGTTGCAGGTGGTGGTCTGGAAGCGCCAGTAGGTTTCGAGCGTGTCGGCGACGGCCTGGGTGCTCAGGCAGTGGGCCGCGGTGAGGAAGTAGGGTGTCCAGTCGCTGGCGAAGGTGTTGAGCATGGAGCCGGTGCAGACGAATCCACCGCCGTCCACGAAGTACATGCGGGCAACGCCGACGGCGTCGTTGGCCCAGGCGGCCTGGCAGGTGACATCGATGTGGCAGCCGAGTTCCTGCGACACGGGGCCGGCCTCGCCGGTCAGGGGGTCGCGGTAGAGGTGCTGCACCTTGTCGATCCAGAGCAGCGGGTTGGCGCGGTCGACGCGGACGTTGGCGGGGACGAAGACTTCGATGCGTGCGGTTTCTCCGTAGGACGTGGTGGCCCAGAAGTCTCCGTTGTGGGGGCCTTTGCCGGTGTAGGGCCAGGGGGCGCGGTCGGGAGCGCCGGGCGCGTAGACGGTCGCCTCGACTCCGTCGGGGAGGTCCATGCCCTGGATGTGGACGCGGACGCCGTAGGCGTTGGGGGAGACGACGTCGAGCACCCAGAGCGACCCGCCACCGGCGACGTCGAACCAGCGTCCAGCGCGCCAGTCGAAGGGCACGTCGCGGGGCACACTCACGCGGGGCTTGCCGCCCCAGTCGTTCACGGAGTCTTCGGCGATGGCGAAGTTGTTGTTGTACGGCGTGAGCGTCAGGGCGGGCACGTTGGCCAGGCGCATGCCCAGGAGCTGCGAGAGGGGCGCGCGTCCGGGCTTTTCGGGCACGACGGGCGCACCTCGTCCGCCGTCCACGAACGGTTCCACCTGCGCGATTGCGGGGAACACACATCCCGCCACGAGCACGCACGCCGCGACCGAACCACGAGTCTTCATTTGGAGCTCTCCCACTGGACCCTCGGGCCACTGCACGGGCCGCGCCCGCGCGGGTTGCAGCATACCCGGCTGGGCGGGGTGGCACAACAGGAATCCGGGGCAGGGCCGGGGTAGTTCTGCGGGGCGCAGGTGGGTGGCGTCAGCCTGGCGGCATCATGCCCCCCACGGGGGAGCCCGGCTTGCCGAAGTCCTGCGGGGACACGCCCTGGGGCTGGCCGGCGGGTTGGCCCGCGGGCTGGAGTGGTTTGAGGAGGCTCTCCAGGGTTGCGGTGAGTTCCTTGCCCTTGTGGTCGGCGATCTGGAAGACCCAGGGGGCGAGCCGGGCCTGGAGGGTTTCGACTTCCTTCTTCATGGTGGCGTCGTGGTCGTCCGCGGGGGCGGGGTCGCCCGCGCCGCGGGGGGCGGCGGCCGCGGGGTCGTAGGTGCAGGACACGGTGGCCCAGAACTTGCCGTCCTTGTTGACGCAGCGGGTGGTGTAGGAGACGCCGTCGAAGGTGGTGAACGTGCCGGTTGCGGCGGCGGACAGGTCGAAGCCCTCGGCTTTCCGCACGTCGTCGAGGGTCCAGTTGGCGAGGGTCTGGAGGAGGCGCTGGTGGACGGTGGGGTCCGACAGTTCGCGGTTGGCGGGGAGCTCGGCGAGGGAGAACTTCTCTTCTGCGCGGCTGGCGCGTTCGATGTGGATGGCTTCGGCGGCTGAGCCGTCGGCACGGGCGGGCTGCTGTATGGTCGCTTTCCAGAAGCGGGTAGCGTCGAGGGCGAGGACATCCCGCTTGATCCAGTCGGTGGGCTTGCTGGCGAGGTTGAAGGAGCCCTTGACCAGGTACGACTGGGCCTGGCCGGCGGGGCGCACGAAGGTGCCGACCTTCTGCTGGTCGTAGTTGGCGGCTTCGAAGCGGTTGCCGATGATGAGTTCGGCGATGGGCTTGCCCTCCGCGTCGGTGATGGAGACGAGGTGGCTCTTCGCCTTTTCGCCGGCGGGGTCCTCGACGCCGATCTTGTCGTAGAGGTCCTGGGCGGCGGTCTTCTTCTCGACGACTTCGGCGTCGAGCACGGCGCGGACGAGGTTGCGGACGTTGTCCTCCACGGCGGGGTAGTTGTCGCTGGCGGGGAGGACCCAGGTGCCCGCGGCGTCCCTGGCGACCTCGACCTTGTCGGGGCCGTGGCTGATGACGACGCGTGCGGTGTCGGCGATGCGTGCGGCGGCGCCCGTGAAGAGCTTCCCGGCGGGTGCGGGCGCCTGGGGGGCGGGCTGGGAGCGGTTGGTGAGCATCCAGGCCAGTGCGGCGAGCAGCAGCGCGGCGCCGGCGAGCATGACGAGGGCCTTGGTCTTCATGGGTGTGTTCTCCGCTGCGCGCCCATCAGGCGGTCTTCCTCCGGCGCTGCATGGCCCGCACCACGACGATGATGAGGGCGGCGACGATGAGGGCGGCGGGCATCAGTGCGGTGTTGAGCGCCATGAGCACCCCGCCCAGGTGCTCGATGTCCTCGTTGAGCTTGTGCTGCATGTCGCGCTGGCGTTTGCGGGAGTCGAGGAGTTTCTGCTGGAGGCCCTGGATCTCCTCCTGCTGCTGGGGAGTGAGGGCGAGGCCGGAGGACTGGTCGCCGCCGCGGGCGCGCTGGAGTTCGGTGATGCGCTGCTGGGTGCTCTGGATCTCGTTGTCGATGCGCGTGAGTTCCTTGGCGTACTGCTGCTGGGCGGTCTTCTCCATCTCCTCCACCTTGGTGAAGGGCCGGGTGGCCTCCTTGCGGGCTCGGACGGCGATGAGGTCGGTGGAGCCGGCCAGGTTGTCGACGCCCGCCTGGACCATTTCGCCGTTGTCGGACAGCTTCATCATGGAGTCCATGCCGGGGATGAACTGCTGCTTGCGGACCCACTGGGCGTCGGTGACGACGTCGGCGTCCGCGAAGAGGAGGACGTTGATGTCGCCCTTGCTTTCCTTCAGGACCTCGCCCTCGACCTTGATGTCGGTGCCGTCGGCGTTCTTGGGGACGGCGGCGGCGAATGCGGAGGCGACCTTTCCGGAGAGGCGGGCGGCGAGGGTGAGCTGCTGGGTGCCGGGGACGAACTCGCTGAACATCTTGCGGGGGTCGGGCGGGAATTCGACGGAGTCGACGTTCAGCGTGGAGGCGCGGGGGGTGGTCTGGATGAGCGGGGTGATGGTGGCGCGGGGGGCGGTGTCGCCGTCCTTCTTCTCGGTTGCGCGGATGAAGCCGCAGGAGGCCAGGGTGACCTTCTGGACCTGTCCGGTCACGGTGTCGTTGCGGTTGACGTTGTCCTTCCCGCATTCGAGCCAGAGGATGTACGGGGTCTGCTCCTGGTTTCCGCGGGTCATGACGCGGGCGGCGATGTCCTGGTCGGCGGCGAGCTGGCCCGCGGGGACCTCCACGCCCCAGGCGGCGAGGAGCTTTTCGAGGCTGCTGGCGCGTCCGACGGGCGTGGGGAAGGGCTGGTCGCCGTCGTCGGCCTCGCAGAGGGGGTCGATGAAGAGCATGAGTCGGCCGCCGCGCAGGACGAACTGGTCGATGGCGAACTGGGCGGGCTCGGGGAGGTTCTTGGGGTGGACGACCATGAGCACGTCGACGTCGGCGGCGACGCTGGTGATGGTGGTGTCCAGGTGGCGGACCTCGTAGGCGGACTTGAGCTCGCGCATGACCTGGTAGATGACGGTGGGTTCGGGCTGCCGGGTGCGGGGGTTCATGCGGTACCCGCCCTCGAGCTGGAGGGGGCTGATCCAGGCGACAACGGGCTTCCTGGGGTTGGCGAGGCTGGTGATCATGCGCGAGACGTCGTACTCGAGGAAGCGTTCGCGGCTGGGGTCGAAGAACGCGATGGTCTCGCGGGTGTCGATGGTGTTGGTGCCCGAGAGTCCCAAGTAGAACTTCTGGCCGTTGCCGGCGGCGACGCCCTGGACGCCGCTCTCCGTGGCCTTGTCCTCGGCCTCGGAGAAGGGCTCGGGGTCGACGACGGTGAGGCGGATCTTTCCGGCGGAGGCTCGCTCGTACTCCTCGAGCATTTCACGGACGCGCTGGGCGTAGGCCTGGAGGCCAGCCTGTCCCTGGGCGACCTTGGCGGAGTAGTAGAAGGTGAGGTTGACGGGCTCGGCGGGGCTCTTCGCGATGTTGCGCGAGCCCTGCGTGAGCGTGTAGACCTTGTCCTCCGTTGCGTCGATGCGTGCGCCGCGCAGGCCGAGGCCCGCGAGCACGTTGATCGCGAGGATGGCGACCACCACCAGCAGCACACCGATCCAGAGCCCGAACTTCCGCAGCATGGTCAGTTTCCTGTATTCCCGGGCTGGCGCCGGGTCCCGCCTAGGCCTTCTTGCCGTCGAGCACCATCACGGTCATCAGCAGGCAGCCGGCGATGAGTGAGAAGAAGAACACGATGTCCCGCACGTCGATGACGCCGCGCGAGATGCTGTCGAACCGCGTGAGGAAGCTCATGCCGGTGACGGCGTTCACCACCCAGAGGGGCGCGTAGTCCTTGATGAAGTCCACCACGGGCGGGAGGCCCGCGAGCATGAAGACGAGGCAGACCACGACGCTCAGGATGAAGGCGATGACCTGGCTCTTGGTGGCGGCGGAGAGCACGCTGCCGACGGCGAGGAACGCGCCGGCGAGGAGGAAGCTGCCCACGTACCCGGTGACGATGGCGCCCTGGTCGGGCTCCCCGAGGAAGTTGACGGTCATCCAGATGGGGAAGGTGAGAGCGAGCGCCAGGCCGGCGAAGAGCCAGGCGGCGAGGAACTTGCCGACGACCGCGCCCCAGGGGGTGATGGGGAGGGTGAGGAGGAGCTCCATGGTTCCGCTGCGGCGTTCCTCGGCCCAGAGGCGCATGGAGACGGCGGGGATGAGGAAGAGGTAGAGCCAGGGGTGGAAGTCGAAGAAGGGGCGGAGGTCTGCCTGCTGGCGCAGGTAGAAGCCGCCCAGCTTGAAGGTGAACACGCCGGACAGGACAAGGAAGATGACGATGAACACCAGGGCGACGGGCGTCGCGAAGTACCCGGTGAACTCTCGCCTGAGGACTGCTCTCCAACCGTGCATGGTGCGCTCCAGGTCACGCCGCGTGCATCCGGGGCGTGCGGGCCAAACGCCGGGAAGGGGCCAGGGCCAAAAATAGGACACCCGTGGGTGTGCGAGACCCCATCCGCGACCGGCTATTCACCCCCCCACTGCCCGCGCTCAATCGGCGCTGGGGATGGCGGCCGCATCTTCTTCGCTGTCAACGGGTTATCCTCGCCCTCCGGTTTCGTTCCTTGGACGGTCGAGGTGCGTATCCCATGGTCACTGTCACCAGCATTCCCCAGGTCGAGGTCTTCCCGCTGGTGCCCGGGGTGGCGCTGTCGGTGGAGATTTCCCGGGCTGGGGCGCCGGCGCGTTCGCAGGCGGTGGAGGACGCGTGGTCGAAGCTGGTGGCGGGCAACCCGCGGTTGTTTGACGGGCCGCTGCTCAGCGTGTTGAGCCTGGGCCCGGCTTCGGCGGAGCACCCGACGAACGAGGTCACCGTGCGGCGCGACCGTTTCAGCCGGCTTGCGGTCCAGCCGGGGGTGCGCACGGGTGTGCGGATCCTCTCGGTCACGGGCGTGCTGATGTCCACGGACGGCGCGGGGAAGCGGCACGTGCTGCTGGGCCGGCGGGGGAGCGGGACGCGCATCTACGACGGGATGTGGGAGCTGGGGCCATCGGGGGGTCTGCAGGAGCCTCCGCCGGCGGTGGCTGCGCTGGACGAGGGCGCGGTGTTCAGCCACCTGGCCGACGAGGTGAGCGAGGAGGTTGGGCTGCACATCGAGCAGGGGAGGGCGGTGTGCGTGGTGCGGGACCACTTCGCGATGAGCGACGACCTGGTGTTCGTGTGCGAGGTGGGGCCGCTGGAGAGGGTGCGGGCGGCGCCGGCGAACTGGGAGTACAGCGAGACGGCGTGGGTGGCGGTGGACGAGGTTCCCGCGTTTGAGCGCGCGCACGGCGCGGAGGTCATCGCGCCGACGCGCGGGATCTTCCGGGCGTTTGGCTGGGTGTGAGGCTCAGGTGACGGTCAGCCTGGGACGGCTGGTGCCCTGCTTCATGCCGGTGAGGGCGACCTGCCCTTCGAGGTTCGTGACCAGGTCCTCGAGGGCGGCGCTCAGGCGCTTGCCTGGCGCGTCTGCGCCGGTGAAGTTGGCGGTGGGGTTGCCCGCGTCGCTGTTGGCGCGGAGGCTCATGGTGATGGGCACCTCGCCCAGGAACGGCACGCCCAGCTTCTGGGCCATCAGCTGGGCGCCGCCCTTGCCGAAGATGTCATAGACCTTGCCGTCGTCGCCCACGAAGCTTGACATGTTCTCGACGACGCCCAGGATGGGCACGTTGAGCTGGCCGAACATGCGGGCGGCGCGGACGGCGTCGTCCTGGGCGACCTTCTGCGGCGTGCAGACGACGACCGCGCCGGCGAGCGAGAGCGACTGGGCCATGGTGAGGGCCACGTCTCCGGTGCCGGGGGGCAGGTCGATGACGAGGTAGTCCAGTTCGCCCCACTCGGTCTGCTCGGCGAGCTGCTTGAATGCGCCGTGGGCCATGGGCCCGCGCCAGATGAGGGCCTTGTCGGGGTCCACGAGCTTGCCGATGGTCATGCACTTGACGCCGTGGGTGTAGAAGGGCTGGAGCATGCCGCGCTGCACGACGGCGTCGAGGGACGCGAGGCCGAGCATGGTGGGCATGGAGGGCCCGTAGATGTCGGCGTCGAGCAGGCCGACGGCGAAGCCGCGGCGCGCGAGCCCGACGGCGATGTTGAGGGCGACGGTGCTCTTGCCGACACCGCCCTTGCCTGCGCCGACGGCGATGATGTGGCGGACGCCGGACATCGGCTGTGCCTGCGGGGCGAGGTTGGGGATCGGGGTGTGGTGGGCGGGCGCGGCGGGTGCGGGAGTCGCGGGTGCGGGCTGCGGGCCGCGGGCCATGTCGGCGAAGCGCACGGTCTTCTGCGTGGTCCCGGCCTTGTCGACGAACTCGACGATGAAGGAGTCGAGGCGGGCGCCCTCGCGGGCTGCAAGGGAGGCCACGGCTTCGCGGGCGGCGGAGGCGGCGCGGTTCATGTCGCCTTCCCCGGTACCGGGCATGTCCAGCTTGATGCTGGCGTAGTTCTCGCACACACTGACCCACAGCAGCGAGCCCTGGGGGAGCACGGGGGCGAGCGCGGCACGGAGGGTGTCTTTGGTCAGCGGCATGGTGGTGTGGCCCCGGAAGGTCCGTGAACGCGGGGGCCCCGCGTCTCTGCCGATGGTAGGGATTATGCAGCGCATCGAGGGCGGGGGGCGGCGGGGCGTACGCAATACGGGCTTGGGTCCTGCGTTGAACTCGCGGCACGCACGCGGAACACCGGGTGAGCACAGACAGCACTGCGTGCGGCTGTCCAGGGAGTGGCATCAGATGACACAGCACCGAGTCTCGTGGGCGGCATGGATGTTGGTCGTGGGCGCGGGCCTGGCGGTGGGGGCACCGGCGGCGGCGCAGGGC
Source organism: Phycisphaerales bacterium (assembly GCA_046350475.1). Lineage (GTDB taxonomy): Bacteria > Planctomycetota > Phycisphaerae > Phycisphaerales > UBA1924 > BJHL01. The sequence goes on from JAXMAJ010000001.1 coordinate 2,838,972, forward strand.
GACAAGCCTTCCGACGACGGCGCGCTGAGCGGCCCGAGGGTGAAGGACAACGGCGTGCAGGGAGAGCGGCGCACGCTGACAGGCAAGGGCGATCCCAAGCTCGAGCGGGCCGGGCGGCTGGCCCCGAGGGTCTTCGAGCGCGCGGTGCACTCTCTGCAGGGCGAGCAGGCCCCGGAGGGCGTGCGGCTGTCCGCCGAGCAGGAGAAGCAGATCGAGGACATCCGGGGCGAGTTCATGGGCCAGATGCGTGACTACATCGCGGAGCACAAGGACGAGATCCAGACGCTGCGCGAAAAGCTCCCGCCCCGCGAGCGCGGGCGCGTCGATCAGTTCCTGGACAACGCGCGCGGCCCGGGCGGGCCGGAGGGAGAGCGCGGTGGCAGGGGGCCGGACGGTGGCAAGGGGCGTGGCAGGGGGAGCGGCAATCGCCCGGGCCCGGATGCCCCGCCGCCGCCTCATGACGACGCGATGCAGGACGATGCACCGATGGCGGATCCTTCGGAGGTGGAGGCGGCGAAGACTCGGCTGAAGGAGCTGCTGGACGGCGCGCCCAAGCCGGCGGATGCGCACGCCCGGGTGATGGCGGTGCTCACCGAGGCTCAGCGTGACGCGGTGAACCAGGAGGTCGAGCGGCTCCAGAAGGAGGCCGCGGAGAAGGCCAAGGACGGGGCGAAGGGTGGGCCCGGCGGGGAGCTGCGGGAGGAGCTCCGCAAGGAGCTGACGCCGGAGGAGCAGGAGAAGCTCAAGAGCATGACCCCCGAGCAGAGGCGCGAGTTCATCCGCCAGAAGCTCGAGGCACGGAAGAAGGACGGCGGGAAGACAGGGAAGTGAGGCGCTGACGCGGCTTGGGGGAATGTCCGCCCACGGTCACGATCGACTGTTCCCCTTGAAGCGCGAGCCCGCCGGTGTGGCGGGCTCGTGTCTTTTTGCGCTGGTCGCGCAGAAACGCGCCGGGGCGCGGCTGTTGTTCGCATGATGTTTGCATGCAGTCTCCCCCGTTGGGGGCAAAGTCAAACGGCTACCCCCGGTTTTATGAATTTCCAACGCAAACTTGGGGGTTTAGGCAACCCTAAGCCCGATAGCCAGTAGACTTATCTTGATCTCTCTCTCCTCCAGCGGGGCACTGTCATTGATGGTGCCCTGCTTGTTTTTTGTGCGGCGGGGATGGCGGGCTGAGCGGGCAATGCCCGCCAACCATCGGCCATGCCACGGACGGTGCTGGTTACAGGCGCAGCGGGTTTCATCGGGTCGCATGTCAGCGCGGCGCTGGCTGCGCGGGGTGACGGCGTGGTGGGGCTCGACAACTTCGACTCTTTCTACCGGCGCAGCGACAAGCAGCGCAACCTGGCGGAGGTCGGGCGTGCGGCGGGGAGCCTGTTCCGGTTCGAGGAGGGCGACCTCACCGACGAGGCGACGCTGGCGCGCGTCTTCTGCGCGCACCCGATTACCGGCGTGATCCACCTGGCGGGGAGGGCGGGCGTGCGTCCCAGCCTGGCCGACCCGGCGGGGTACATGCACACCAACGTGACCGGGACCGCCCGGGTGCTGCGGGCGGCGCAGCGGGCGGGGTGTGACCGCGTGGTCATCGCTTCCAGCAGTTCGGTGTATGGGAACGCCGAGCACTCGCCCTTCCGCGAGGACCAGGACGTGAGCCGGCCGATCAGCCCGTACGCCGCGAGCAAGCGTGCGTGCGAGCTGCTGGCGTACGCGCACCACACGGCGACGCGTCAGCCGGTCTCGCTCCTGCGGTTCTTCACGGTGTACGGTCCGCGTCAGCGACCGGACCTTGCGATCATGAGCTTCATGCGCGCGGTGGCGGCGGGGCAGCCCATCCGCGTGTTCGGCGACGGGAGCACGGCGCGTGATTACACGTACGTAGACGACATCGTGGCCGGGGTGCTCGGCGCGTTCGAGCGGACGCCCGCGCACGGCTACCGGGTGTGGAACCTGGGGAACAACCGTCCCGTCACGCTCACCCGCATGGTGGAGGCGATCGAGGAGACGGTCGGGAAGAGGGCGATCGTGCAGCGGGAGGGCGTGCAGACCGGCGACGTGGACCTGACGTGCGCGGACATCACCCGGAGCGCGGACGAGCTGGGGTACCGGCCCGCCGTGCCGTTCGAGGAGGGGCTGGTCCGCCAGTGGGCGTGGGCGCGGCAGGCGCAGGGCTAGGCCGTCGGGCGGGTGCTACTGGCCGCCATTCTCGGAGGCCTGGCGCAGGCGGTCGGCGGTGGTTGCGGGGCGCTGGACGCGGAAGACGGAGTTGCGGCGGAGCATCTCGCGCCAGTTGGTGCCGACGCGGCGGGGCGGCTGTGCGCCCGTGCCGGGCTGGCTGGGAGATCCGCCCTCGCTGGGGTTTGACTCGGGTGCCGGGTTGTTGGAGTCGGCGCCGGGGGTGGGCGTGGGGGCGGAGGTCTGCACGCGGATGACGCTCCGCCGCTGGCTGCTGGAGGTCACGGCGCGCTGGCCGGGTGAGCGGGGGCGCTGGGGCTGGGAGCCCTCGCCGGCGCCCTGGTCGCCTCCCGCGCCGGGCGCGGCACCGTCACCGGTGGAGGAGCCGCCGGAGCCGGCGAGCGGGTCGCCGGAGCTTCCGCCCTGACCGCCTCCCTGGCTGCCGCTCTCACCGCCGGCGAGGTCGCCGCCTGTGGGTTCGGTGGGCTGCTGGGCGGCCTGGCCTGGGCGTCGGCCTTCGCGGATATCGAGTATCCAGGGGTCGTTGTTGCGGAGGGTGGCGGGGACGGAGGATTCCCAGGTCGGTGCGGCCTGGATGCCCTGGGGGGTGAAGTAGTCGATCATGAAGCAGGGGCGGTAGCCCATGGACGCGACGTACTGCATGTCGGCGCGGACCTGGGCGTCGGAGGGCGGGCCGTAGTAGCGGTTGTGCTCCGCGTAGCGGTAGGCGCCCCAGGTCTCGTGCCCGGGCAGCAGGAAGTCGGCGAGGTAGTTGGGGTGGGTGATGTTGAAGAGGCCGGAGCGGTTGGCGGGGCGGCTGGTGACCTCGTTCCAACCCGAGATGAAGGTCGGGGCCTCCACGTGCATGATGTCGCACATCGAGGGCTCGGTGACAAAGTGCATGTCCGGGTGGCGGGCCTGCATGTCCCGGAGCCACTGGCGGGACTGCCAGACGGGTGTGATGTGGTGGGCGAAGGTGTCGAGGCCGATCCAGGTGGCGCCGGCCTGTGCGGCGGCGTCGAGCTCACGGAAGGCGACCTGGCGCTGGGTGGTGTCGTCGGGGTTGAAGCGGGTGTACTCGGCGGTATCCCACTGCTCGGCGAGGCCGAGCGAGCGGCCCCACCACATGCCCAGGGTCTGGCCTCGGGCGACGAGGGAGGGGAACCCGCCAGCGCTGAAGGCGGTCTGCTGCTGAGGGGAGACGTTCCAGTGGCTGGCGAACTGGTAGGGCCAGTTCAGATCGCGGTGGTTCCGGTAGAGCCCGGTGGGGCACCAGAGCATGATGGTGGGCCAGTTGGCGTAGGTGTTGAGTTCGCGGATGACCCCGGCGAAGCCGTTAAGGTCCGGGCGGTGGTTGGCGCGGTAGCCCTGGGGGTTGATGGCGCTGATGTTCCCCGGGTCCGCGAGGGCGTAGCCCAGGACGGGGGTGGTCTGGCGTTCGTACTTCACTGGGCCGTAGAGCCCGCGGAAGTAGTCGCGGTAGGGTGTCAGGGTCGACTGCCACTCGCCCGGCGTTTTCGTGAAGCGGACGCTCAGGGTGTAGACGCGCTCTTCGCCGGGCTGCAGCTGGCCCTCGTACTCCAGGCGGGTCCAGGGGGACTCCTGGTTGATGTTCGCGAGCCCGAAGGACACCTGCCAGCCGCGTCCGGCCTCGCCGTCGGCGAGCCAGTTGCCGGGGCTGCTGATCTCGATGCGGCAGTCGTGCTTGTAGTCCATGACGGGGTACTGCATGGACATGCCGACGGCGATGCTGCTGTTCCGGAGGACCGCGACGGGGGAGTACAGGTCGTCGGGGTAGAGGGCGCCCCAGCCCACGTGCGTGGTGGCGTGGGCGGGCACGGGGTCGCTGGTGTGGCGGAAGTTGAAGTACTCGATGTCTTCACCCAGGTTGATGATGCCCAGGTAGATCCGTCCGAGCTTCTTCGCGCTTCCCGTGGGGTTGCGGAAGGTGAACCGCAGGTCTGCGCCGTCCACGGTCGGCACGGGGGTCACGTCGGTGGTGACGCCGGCGGGGAAGCCGCTGAACAGGCTGAGGGTCTCGCGGCCGATGAGCGGTCGGCCGGTGGTAACGTCGCGCATCTCCAGTTCGGTGCCGACGATCCGCGTGTCCACCCATCCGCCCGGCGCCACCTCCGCCAGGGCCGCCTGGGCGACGGAAAGGACGGTGCCTGCCACAATGGACATCCGGAGTCGGGCGTGCATGGACTTCTCCCCTCGGGCCGCCGGCCCATCGCCGGACGGTTCGGGACTTCCCATCGGCGTTCACCATCGTTCTACGCCCGGGGCGTGCACGGGTTTGCGCTGTCCGGGGGGTTCTCGGCACCGCGCAGGGGGCCGGTCCTGCCCCCGTGGAACACGCGGCACAGGCGTTACGGTCCGGCAGGCGCCGGCGGGGCTGCGTGCGCGGGGTCATTCTCGGTCGGCGGGGCCGTCGCCTGAGGTGTACGCGGCGGCGACCTCGGGGTCCTCGAGCGGGTCTTCCTCCTGGGGCCCGCGCGGGAGGAGTTGCGAGCCGTCCTCGGCGCGGATGGGCACGCCGCTGGCCGCGAGCAGCTTGGCCAGCAGCCACATAGCCACGATGGCGGACCCGACGGCGAGCACGGTGCGGAAGTAGAAGAGCCCGAGTTCGCCGCGCGGGATGGCGACGATCTCGCCGAGGGCGACGCCGGCGGGGATGACGGCGAAGGGGTTGTCTGGGAGGGTCGTCACGCGGTCGTCGAGGAGGCGGATGAGCACGGCGATGGCGATGGTGTAGAGGGGCAGGGCGAGCCAGGGGTTGTCGTTCCAGATGTGCCCGATCAGGCCGGGCCCCACGTTGTAGCCGGGGCTCTTGCGCGTGATGCCGACCTCGGGGACCATGGTGAGGCCCAAGGCCATGGGCTTGGGCGTGACGAAGTACTGGTCCCAGACCACGCGGGGCATGGGCATGGTGATGGTGTAGACCGCGGAGTGCAGCGTGTCGTACGGGCTGTTGTCGGGCCGGTTCTCGATGAGCCACATGCTGTTGGGGGCGGCCTGCTGTCCGGAGAAGATATCGACGACACCGTACACGATGTTGGCGCTGAAGAGGCGGTTGAACATGTCGCTCACGCTCATCTCCAGCACCTTCTCGGTGCGGGAGGCGGTGAGTGCGGCGATGACGACCAGTGCGCCGGCGCCCAGGCCGGTGAGGGGCAGTGCCGCCCGGCGCCAGTCGATGAACTTGAGGCCCCCGTGGTAGGCCCCCCAGACGCAGGCCAGCATGACGCTGGTCGCGTCGCGGCGCCCGAACTGCTGGTAGATCGCGATGGCGAACGCGCTCAGCACGATCGCGGCGGTCGCGAGCATGTACGCGGGGTTCTTCATGTGGCGCGACCAGGCCCAGCACACCGTGGCGCAGGCGGCGGACGCCAGGGCCGGCGCGATCATCACGGCCAGGATGTTGAAGATCGGGATGTACACCAGCAGGAAGCGGAACACGCACGCGAGCCCGAGGAGGACGAATGCCAGCAGCACCAGGGTGGGCCCCCCGGGCGCCGGGAATGACGTCGCCATCCGCTTTTCCAGGCCGAAGCGGAACCACCCCTTCCCGTAGACCAGGAGGAAACCGCCCAGGAACACGGCGACGAGCGAGACGTACACCAGCCCGCTCTTGCCCGGGTCGGCGGGCGGGATTTCGCCGTAGTCACCGATCAGGAAGGAGACGGCGGCGCTGGTGATTTGGAAGATCAGCAGGCCACCGAAAAAGAAGTTGCGGACGGTCATGATCCGTTCGCCACGGAGCATGCCGCGCAGCACCACCCCCACCACCAGGAGGGCGAGGATGAGGCACACGCTACCGAGCAACAGTTCCATGTGGATATCGGGCGCAGTTCGTGCGGGATTGACCAGGGAGAGGCTTACGGCCCCGGCACCCGGCTGGTTCAGCAGCCATCTCCGGTGAGGGCAGCCAGATTCTCGGCCAATCCGGGCCCATTAGATCGACAATCGGGCGGTGGATGCTGCTGCGAAAGTCGTTTGGGCTTGCACCGCATGATCCGGTCGGATAGCCTAGCCTCAAGGCTATATCGAGATGATCGATGAACGATATAGTCTTTCTCATGGGTGAGGTGTTCGGCGTGTGGCAGGGTAGTCTGGAGAACCGCTGAGTGTGCGGCATCGCTGTCATTGTCCACGCGGACGGGGGTGCGGTTCGTCGGGGCATCGCCTCGATGAACACGGCGATGGCGCACCGCGGCCCGGACGACCAGGGGTCAAGCTTCATCGACCTGGGTTCGGGCGGGTTGCTGGGGTTCGGCCACCGCCGGCTGTCAATCCAGGACCTTTCTCCGCTGGGGCACCAGCCGATGGCGCACCCGGTCACGGGCGACACGCTGGTCTTTAACGGCGAGATCTACAACTTCCACGAGATCCGGGCGAAGCTGGAGGCGCTGGGTGTCCGGTTTCGGGGGCACTCCGACACCGAAGTGCTGCTGCACGCGCTCGTGGAGTGGGGCACGGACGCCATCGCCGGGCTGGCGGGGATGTTCGCGTTCGCCTTCTACCACAAGCGCACGCGGCGGCTGCTCATTTCCCGCGGTCCCATCGGCATCAAGCCCCTGTACCTGGCCCAGACGGCGGACTGCCTGGTGATCGCCAGCGAGGTGCAGGGGGTGCTGGCGAGCGGGCTTATCGAGAAGCGTGTCGACCGGCGAGGCGTGGCGGGCCTGCTCGCGTACGGCGCGGTGCAGGAGCCGTTCACGTTCTACGAGGGCATCACCTCGCTGGCGGCGGGCACCTACCAGTGGTTCGATCTGGCGGGCGACGGCTCGGTCAAGGCCGGTGCGCCGATGCAGCACTGGAGTTACCCCGTCATCGATGATTCGATCACGGACGCGGCGGCCAGGGAGCGTGTGGACTTCGAGCTGACGCGCGCGGTCCGGGAGCACCTGATCGCCGACGTGCCGGTGGGCGTGTTCCTCTCGAGCGGCGTGGACAGCACGGTCATGGCGGGCCTTGCGCGTCAGGTGAGCCCGCAGGTGAGGACGTTCACGCTGGGCTTCCTCGACCAGCCGGACCTTTCCGAGAGCGACCTGGCCCGCAACAGTGCGCGTGAACTCCACGTCGAGCACCACGACATCCAGGTCACCAGCGCCAACGCCCTGGCGCTGACGCAGCGCTGGCTGGACAGCCTCGACCAGCCGAGCGTCGACGGCCTCAACACGTACATCATCTCGAAGGCGGTGCGCGACGCGGGGATCATCGTCGCGATCTCGGGCCTGGGCGGCGACGAGCTCTTCGGCGGCTACCCGTCCTTCGGCGAGCTTCCCCGCATCCTGCGGTTCCTCCGGCGCGTCCAGTGGATGAGCCCGGCCTCGCGGGGCAGCCTGCTGCGGACTCTGGGCCTGGGGAAGGCCCGGACGGTCCGCGACAAGATGCGCGACATGGGGATGACCGGCCCGGACCTGCTCCGCCTGTACCTCCTGCGGAGGCGCACCAAGCCCAACGAGCGCCTGGCGCGCCTGGGGCTGGAGTGGAAGCAGCTGGGGCTGGACGAGTCGTACCAGAGCCCGCGGCTGGTCGACCGGATCCGCATGTCGGAGGACGACCCGGTGGCGGCGATCTCGCGCTACGAGTCGGAGTTCTACATGAAGTCGATGCTGCTGCGGGACACCGACGCGACCAGCATGGCCCACTCGCTGGAGATCCGTGTCCCGTTCCTGGATCGGCGCGTCATGGACCTCGCGTTCTCGATCCCCGGGCGGGTGCGGCTGCCCGGCACCCGCGCGGACAAGCACATCCTCCGCACCGCGTTCGGGCGTTTCCTGCGCCCCGAGCTGCTGGGGCAGGAGAAGCGGGGCTTCACGCTGCCCATCCGGCGGTGGATGACGACAAGCCTGCGTGACCTGTGCGAGGAGTCCATCCGCACCTTCCGCAACTCCGGCATCGTGGACCCGACCGAGGTGGCACGCACCTGGGAAATCTTCCTCAGGAACCCTGAGGAACGCATCTGGAGTTCGGCGTTCCTGATGTGCGTGGTCGGGCACTACATCGCCCGGTCCCAGCAGTCCCAGACGCAGCCTTCACCATCCGCCCTGCCCACGCGCTGATCGTCCGTGCAGGCCGGCGTGGGCGGAGGCTGCGGTCTCCCAAAGCTGCCAGAGAAAAAAAAACCGCCGGCGGGGCCGGCGGGCTGAGGGGGTCTGGTCGCGGTGCTGGTCTTGCGCGGGCTGGTGTTCGGGGCGGGTTACCGCACGCAGCCGCCGCCGGCGAACACGCTGAGCATCGCGGTGATGTCCGTGGAATCGGGGAAGAGGCCGTCGTTGTTGAAGTCCACGTCGCAGGTGGCGGGGGCGGGCAGGCAGGGGCCGCCGGCGAAGATGCTCAGGAAGTAGTCGATGTCCGCGGTGTCGGGCGAGGCGGCGTCCCCGTTGGTGTCGATGCTGTCGCACTGGGCCTCGGCGGGCACGCTGACGGGGAAGTTCAGGGTGAGGCCCGTGGCCGACTTGTAGAGCCCCATGCTGGCGCTGGCGGTCGCGGCGGCGGGAGCGGTGTCGGCGTCGAACCAGAAGTTGAACATCGTGCCCCAGCGGAGGGCGTTGCCGGTATCGTTGGCGGCGCTGTAGGCCGTGGTGCAGGCGAAGGCGACGCTGTTGGCGTTGCGGACCGTCGACCACGGGTTGTTGTTGTAGACCTCGCCGGAGTGGTTCAGGGGCGCGTTGAAGCCGAGCCCGGTGACGTTCACGTTGGCCGGGACGGGCACGGTGAACGAGCCGCCGGCGAGGTCGCTGCTGAGGTTGTAGATGGCGTACTCGTAGCGCCAGGTGCCGTTGCCGTTGTCGCGGGCCTTGTACGCGACCCAGTACCGGCCCTCGCCGGTATCGCCGGGCAGGGCGGGGTCGGCCGGCACGTCCACGGCTGCGACCACGACCGAGTTGTCGGGCAGGTTTGCGCCGAGGCCATGGTCGTGCCAGGCCTGGATGGCGGGCACGCCCCGGCCCACGGTGCCGGTGGGCGTGAGGGTCGCGCCGTTGTTCACGACCGTGACGCGCTTGTACGACGCGTTGTTGTTGCGGTTCCCCGCCGCGGCGTCGCGGGTCGAGACGTAAATGCCTTCGGCGAAGTACTGCGCGTTGACGTTGGAGGCGGCGGCCAGGTCGGTCTGGGCGACCTGCAGGCGTTTGAAGATGGCGTCGCCCGAGCCGGTATTGCGGGCCTGGAAGATCCCTGACCACGCGTTGATCTTCGAGCGGGCGCCCAGCCCGCTCTGGCCGCCGTTGTAGCCGGCGCTGTAGACGTCCTGGCAGCCCGATCCCAGCTGGGTGCCGCCGGTGCCGTTGCACGACACGGTCTGGCCACCGATGGTGACGCAGCCGGAGCCCGCGGCGGCGCAGCAGGCGTGCTTCACGAAGGACTGGCCGATCTGCATCAGCCGGCCGTCCTTCAGGCGGAAGAGGTTCATGGCAAGGCCGGGGGAGCCGTTGACGCCGGAGATATTCCACTCCGCGTTCTGGTTGCCGATGTTGCACGTGTTGCTGGAGTACGCGTACGCGTACTTCCCGTTCACCGGGCCGTACGTCTGCACGCCCGTGATATCCGAGTAGATGACGTCCGCGCCCGTGCTCATCTGTGCAAGGGCGTTGGACGCGGCGACGAGTACAGCAGCGACGGCAAGACCACGCTTCATACAGAACTCCTCATGCTGGAACGGGAACGAGAAGGAACATCCGCGGGACGTGTACAGCATACCGCGTGGGGCAGTTCCGCACAACCCACGGTCCGGTGTTCCTGGTGAGCAAAAAAAACTCCCCCGCGGCGGGGGGAGTTCACAGGAGTTCAATGTCCTTTGTGATGCCGTCGCCGGTCAGAGGCAGGGGCCGCCGGAGAACACGGACAGCATGCTGTCGATATCGCTGGTGTCGGGGAAGAGGCCATCGTTGTTGAAGTCGATGTCGCCGCAGGTGCCCGTGCTGCAGGGGCCGCCGGAGAAGACGGAGAGGAAGTCGTCGATGTCGGCGGTGTCGGGGAAGAGGCCGTCGCCGTTGTAGTCGATGCTGTCGCACACCGGGCCCACGGGGGCGTTGACGGTGATGAGCACCGTGTCGCTGGCGGGGGCGCCGTCGTCGTCGGTGACGGTGAGGGTGACGGTGTGCGCACCGACGGGGAAGGCGTGGTTGAGCGTGGGGCTTCCGCTGGCGGGGGCCAGGTCGGTCACGCCTTCTTTCCAGAGGTAGGAGACGATGGTGCCGTCGGTGTCGGTGCTGCCCGAGCCGTTGAGGGTCACGGTCTCTGTCCCGGAGTTGTCGCTGTCGGTCACCGTCTGATCGCTGCCCGCGTTGGCGGTGGGCGGGGAGTTGGGCGGGACAGCCCGCATGCCGGCCTCGCCTGCGCCGTTGGCGGCGGTGTAGCGGAAGGCGCCGTTGCCGAACTGCTCGACGCGGAGGTAGTAGTAGTACTGCGTGCCGGGCACGGCCGTGGTGTCGTCGAACGTGGTCGCGGTGCCGGCGTAGATGTTGGTGGCGCCCGCCGCGGTGTTGGAGGTGTTGCGCCAGACCTGGTAGGTGGTGGCGCTGGGGATGATGGGCCAGGTGATGCGCACCTTGTCGGTGAAGGTGCTGTCGGTCGCGGTGGGCGTGATCACGTCGGTGCGGGGTGTGATGAGCAGCTTGTACTGCTGGGTGGTGGTCGTGGTGCCGGCCTCGCTCACGCGGATGAAGCTGAAGCTCTGGGACATGATCAGCCCGGCGACCGACTCGTTCACGCCCACGGAGGACAGGTTGCTCGAGTAGACCAGCGTGGAGCCGTTGGCGGCGTACACGTCGATCTGCAGGTCGGCGGCGGTGAGGCCGTTGACCGTGGTGCCGGTGTTGCACGCCGAGGTCTGGGGGCCGGTCACGTAGGAGCTGCCGATGGGCTGGGCCACGATGTTGACCAGGCGGGGGGTGTCGAGGGTGATCTTGTACCAGTCCTGGTCGGTGTCTCCCGACACGCCCAGGGAGGCGGCGTTGAGGGGGGAGGTGGTGATGTTGCCCAGGGTGAGGGTGACGCCGGGGGTGGGTGAGCCCAGGTCCGTCGCTGCTGCGGAGTTGTTGTTGGGCTCGTTGATGTCGCCGTAGTACCACTGGGCGCCGCGGATCTCGTCCTGCTGGGGGCCGTCGAAGGCGGTGGCCAGGAGGGGCTCCATGAGCTTGGTCGAGTTGCCCGGGCAGACGTGGAAGAGGCCGATGCCGTGCCCGTGCTCGTGCATGACGGTGTTGCGGAGGAAGCGGTAGTCGCTGCCGGAGCTGTTCCATGTCTCGGAGCGGTCGATCACCATGTCACCGCCCGAGCCGGCGTTGGGGAACTGGTTGTAGGCCAGGACGTTGCTGCCGCCGTCGATGTTGTGCATGCCGATGCGCACATCGCCGCGCAGTGTGGAGCTGCCGCTGGTGCCCCAGGCCGCGCCGTCGTCCCAGTCGTTGCCGCCGGTGGTGACGCGGACATAGTTGATGCCCTGCACCTGGCCCCAGCGGTCGAAGCACTGCTGCATCTTGGCGATCCAGGTTGCGCGCCCGCCGGCGGAGGCGAACAGCGCGTCCATGCGGGCGAAGAGCTCGCTGGGCGCGGTTGCTTCGCCCGCCACTGCGCCGCCGGGGATGCTCACCCCGTCCGGCACGAAGGACCAGTACACGGTCGAGGGCGTATTGGTGGCCGAGCCCCAGCGGGTGCCGCCGATCTCGTACCGGGAGCCGAAGCCCTCCACAGCGAGGTTGAGCTGGGCGATCTGGTCGGGGGTGGGCGAGCTGCCCTGGGCCCAGCAGGCCATGTAAGCTCCGCGGTCCTCGGGGTCACCAAACTCGATCTGCAGTGAGCGGTCCACCAGGAAGCGGGCGACGTCGCGCTGGATCGTTCCCTGGGAGCGCCCGTCCTGATAGACGGCCTCGCAGGAGGCGTCCAGCACGGGCACGAAGGGGACAGACTGTGCGTGCGCGACACCGCACGCGAGGCCGGCAACGGTGAGGACGGTGCGAACGGTCGACATCTTCTTCATCTCCCAATAGACAACGTGGCGGCAGGGACTTTCTTCGACACCACCCGGGCCGCGGTCGGGCTGAACACCCTTCCAAGATCGGTCCGTGGGACAGCGGCATCGACCCGAACAAATGGCGTACTCACAAAGCGAGCACCCACCTCTCGTCCGCACAATGTGCCCTCTGGGTTGCTTTCCGTCAAGGCAAATCGGTGTCGAATCTCATCAATTTGCCGGGTCCACGGTGCGTATGCGGACGCCGCCCATCGATTGGCAGCATCGCTGGCAACGGCCTTTGAGTCGATGCGTGTTTTTCTTCCCCTCGCGCGGGGAAGTGTGCTGGGAATTTCTCCTGGATCTGATAGTCTGAACACCCCAATGACGACCCCTCAAACTGGCGTGTTCATCACGGGTTGCGTTCTGATGTCCTGGGGTGCGAACTGCCTCGGACAGACATGCCCTCCCGTGAAGTTGACGCACCAGAGTCCCGAGTCGTTCGATAACTTCGGCGCGACGGTCGCGTTATCCGGGGACACCCTTGTCGTTGGTGCACCTTCGGACGACGTGTGGTCCAACAGCAATCAGGGGTCGGTTTCCGTGTTCCGAAGGGTCACCGGCGGCTGGGCGCGGGAGGCCATCCTTACCAGCAGCGACGGCGCTGCGTATGACTCCTTCGGCTGCTGCGTCACGGTCACGCAGCACGCCTCCGGAGCCTCCACCATCATGGTGGGGGCAAGGGAATGGGGTGGCAACAACGGGAAGGTGTACGCATTCACCCGGGCGAGCGGGTCGACTACGTGGATGCAGACGGACGGCTTCCGGAACAGCAACAACACGCTCAACGAGTTCTTCGGGTCGTCCGTCGCCTTTGTGGATGATTCCACCGTTGTGGTCGGCGCGACGGGGGTAAGGACTGGCACGAGTCAGAATGTTGGCGCAGCCTTCCTCTTTACACGCGACGCCACCACGGGGACCTGGTCGCAGCGCGCCCAGCTGATGGCCGACGACGGCGCGGCCGAGGACTACTTCGGGGCCACGGTCATCGGGCTGGGTGATACGGCCATTGTGGGAGCCCCGAACGACGACGTTGACGGCCGAGCAGACCAGGGTTCCGCGTACGTGTTCACGCGCGCGCCGGGCGGGACGGCGTGGACACAGCAGGCCAAGATCACGTCCCCGGACGGGGCTGCGGGCGATAGGTTCGGCGGTGCCTCAGGGTCGGGTTCGCGGTTCCTGGCCGGGGGTGGCGGGCGGGCGGAGGTGTATTCCCGGAGCGGGGACAGCTGGGCGCGGGAAGCGGTGCTGCAGTCCGGCGACGGGACTCCATTGGGGGCTGGGCGCATCGACGGGGATCTGCTGGTCGTCAGGGATGCGGTGTACCCCGTCCCTTCTCCTCTGCCCGCCCGCGTGTTCTCGCGGGCTGCGGGCACCCCCGTGTGGACGCAGCTGCGGGCGATGAACGCGCCTGGTGCGAACGGATCATTCGGCGAAGCGTTCGCCCTCAGCGGCGGCATGCTCGCTGTTGGTTCACGCTCGGAACACCTGCCCAGCGTTCCCTGGGCGGGTGCTGTCTGGGTGTTCGATGATGTCATGACCCGCTGTTGTGACGGCATCGACTTCAATCAGGATGCAGTCTTTGCCGACTCGGGCGACATCGACGACTTCCTCAGGGTCTTCTCCGGCGGTCCGTGCAGCACATCCTCCTGCGCCGACATTGACTTCAACAATGACGGGTTGGTGCCCGACTCGGTGGACATCGAGTCATTTCTCAGCGTCTTTTCCGGCGGCCCGTGCCTGTGACCGCTAGCCCTCCAGCCGCTCCCTCCACGCCTTCACGGTGGCGTGCTCGGTCAGGTCGAACTTCAGCGGGGTGACGGTGATGAAGCCCTGCAGGAGCAGGTCGACGTCACTGCCCTCCTCGGTCGCGTGGAAGTCCAGGCCGTGCCCGGCGGCCCAGTAATACACGTCGCCCATCGGGCTCACGCGCCGCTCGTACTTGTCGATGAGCCCGTGCACGTTCATCGGGCACACGCGGATCTTGGGCATGGCCGCGGGGTCGCCAGCCCTGGGGTCGTGGCGGGCCACGCCCGCGAGTTCCGGCGGCTGGTGGCCGGGCCCCGGGTCCTCGGTGGTCGGGATGTTGATGCTCAGGATCTCGTGCGGGCGCAGGGCATCGGCGGCGAGGACCTTCTCCAGCACGTGGCGGGCCCGCGCGGCGGCGAGGTCGAAGCGCGGCTTGCCCCGGCCCATCCGGAGGGAAATGGCGATGCTGGGGATGCCCAGGAATGCGCCCTCGATCGCGGCGGCCACGGTGCCCGAGTAGATGACGTTGATGCCGCAGTTGGCGCCGGCGTTGATGCCGCTGATGAGCAGGTCGGGCTTGCTGCCCGCGCCGAACCGGGCCGGCCACACCGAGGACACGGCGATCTTGACGCAGTCGGCGGGACGCCCGTCCACGGCGACGCCCGTGGCGTTGTCGCGTTCGCCGGGCAGGTCGCGCTCGTGGGGAAGGGTCTCGTCCCGCGTCATGAGCGGCTCGTGGAACGTGATGCCGTGGCTGGTGGCGGACTGCACCGTGAGCGGGGCGACGGTCAGCACCCGGGACGCAGCGCCGCCCAGCTGGCCCCGGTGGTCCCTGGTGCCCAGCGTCAGCGCCTCGTGCATGGCGAGGATGCCGGGCGCGCGGATGCCGTCGTCGTTCGTAAGGAGTATGTGCACGCGAACAGGGTAGTGGCGCGTCGCCCGCGCCGGGCGGCACGGGTCATTATCATTGTGCATGGCCATCATAAAGCTTTCGGCTCGGTTTGTGCACGCGGATTCCGGGCGGGCGCTCAGCGGCGAGGGCCTGACGGTCCGTTTCTGCGACAGGGACCCGATCAAGGACGACGTGCTCGGGGAGTCGCTGCTCTCGCCGGATGGTCTCGCGGAGGTGGTGACCACCACGGGCAGTTTTCACAGCGGCTTCTCGTTCGGCGAACGCACGCCCGACCTGTACTGCGTGGTCTGCGACCACGGACGCCCCGTGTACCGCACGAGGGTCGCGTGGAACACGCCGGTCGTGGAGCACGGGAGGGTGAGCAAGGAGGCCCTGCTCACGCACGACCTTGGCACGTTCCGCTACACGCGGGGCGAAGGCCTCACGGACGGGCCGCACGGGGGCATGGGGCTCAAGCCGGTCTTCTGACGTTGCCCCGCCACGCTCCACCCCACGCGCCGGGCAGGCCCGGCGCAATGGGGGTGGACCGGGTGTGTGGAGCTTGCGCGTCGGCCACGCGGCGCACGTGCTAGAGGCACGGGCCGCCCGAGAAGACCCGCAGAATGGCGTCGATGTCCGCAGTGTCGGGGAGCAGGCCGTCGTTGTTGAAGTCGATGTCGCCGCAGTGCGGCTCATTGCTGCACGGCCCGCCTGAGAAGACGGTGAGGAAGTCCTCGATGTCCTGGGTGTCGGGGAAGAGCGTGTCGCCGTTAAAGTCGATCGAGTCGCAGCCCGCGTCGGTCACGGTGACCACGACGGTGGTGGCGGTGTAGGACGTGCTCACCTGGATGCCGGTGTTGCCGCCCACCACCACCACGCTCGCGAACGTGCCCGTCCGCGTCTGCGCACCCGCCACGGTCCACGAGGTGCCCACCGCGGGCGTGAACCCGCTCTGGAAGTCCAGCTCCAGAGTGCCCGCGCACGCCAGCGTGCGCCAGCACTCGATGGAGGTCGCGGCGCCCGGGCCGTCGATGCGCACCCGCGTGCGCGTGGACGGGGAGAGCGTCGCGTAGCCGCGCAGCTGCAGCCGCCCGCTCCCCGCGGCCCGGTCGTTGGCGTTGATCAGCACGTTCCCGAAGGTCGCCCCCTGCAGGTTGTCGATGGAGACGGCCCCGTTGCCCTCGATGGTGCCGCCGTTCAGCAGGCTCCCGGCCGGTACGTACAGGATGCTCGTCGGATCGGCGGGCGCGACGAGCCGCACGACGCCCGCCGGGCCCTGCTGGAGCGTGTTGAAGTTCGAGCCCCAGCCGGCCGGGCCCGCCTGGTCGCCGATCCGGATGAGCCCGTTGTTCATGACCGGCACGTTCACACCCAGGTTGAAGTACCCCGGCTGCACCGCCACCGTCCCGTTGTTGGCGAAGAGGTTCGTCCCGCTCACGGTGCTGAACCCCTGGTCGTACCAGTTGGTGGTGCCGTTGTTGGTGAGCGACAGGCCCGCGAACCCTGTGCTGCCGTTGTAGTACTCGAACACGCCGTCGTTGATGATCGTGCCGGAGCAGGTCCCGCCGTTGAGGTGGCCCATGCGCCCGGTGTTGCGGAGCACCTTGCCCGGCGCGACGGTGATGCCGCTGCTCACCCAGCGGGTGAGGCCGCCCCCGGTGATGTTGAGGGTGGTGTCGTCGGTGACGGTCAACGCGCCGTTGATGCGCCAGTCGTTGGTGTCCACCGTGCTGCCGTTGAAGGTGCCGGCGATGCTGGCGTCGGAGAACTCAAAGCCGTCGTTGCCGCCGCCCGTCACCGCCCACTGCGCGCCCGGCGTGCTGACGATGGACGTGCCGCCGGTGAACGCGATGCGGGAGCCGCCGGGGTTCTGATCGTTGCGCAGGGCGCCGGTGTGGAGGAGGTGCACGCCCTGGAACGTCATCCCGCCCCCGGCGCCGGTGGACTGCATGAGCCCGTTGTTGATGATCTGGTTGGCCCCGGTGGCGGAGAACGTGCCGTTGTAGAAGTTGTACGTCGCGCCGGCGGCGTTGGTGTAGGTGCTGCCGCCCAGCACGATGTTGCCGCCGTGCTCGAACGTCCCGGTGTTGGTGAAGCTGCCGTGCGTGGGGTGGCTGTGGGGCCCGATGGCCCACATGCGTCCGGCGTTGGTCACGGTCTTGCCTGGCGCGATGTTGAACACCGGCCCGACCCAGCGGTAGATGCCGTTGCCCCCGATGTTGAACGTGGTGTCCTCCGGGAACGTGATGGTGCCGTTCATCCGCACCGTCGTGCCGGGGTTTGATCCGTTGAACGTGCCCTGCATCGTGACGTCGTTGAAGTCCATGCCGTTGCTGGCGGTGGGCGTGAGCCACTGCGCGCCGGGGGTGCTCACGATGCTCGTGCCCGCCATGAACCGCACCGTCGATCCGGCCGCGCCGTCGTTGCGGACGACGCCCGTGTTGGCGAAGTTGACTCCGGAGAACGTGGTGCCCGACCCGTTCTGGTCGGGGGTGTGCATAAGCCCGTTGTTGACGACCTGGTTGGGGCCGATCGCGGTGAACTGGCCCTCGTGCAGGTTGTACGTGCCGCCGGCGGTGTTGGTGTAGGTGCTGTTGTTCAGCTGGATGGTCCCGAGGTGCTCGAACGTGCCAGTGTTGGTGAAGTTGCCGATCGTGGGGTGCGTGTGCGGCGCGATGGCCCACATCCTGCCGGCGTTGGTGAGCGTCTTGCCCGGCGCGATGGTGAAGGTCGGCCCCACCCACCGGTAGACGCCGTTCCCGCCCACGTTGAACGTGGTGTTCTCCGGGAAGCTGACGGCGCCGTTGAAGATGATGCCGTTGCCGCCCGAGGTGGTGCCGTTGAACGTGCCCTGCAGTGAACTGTCGTAGATGTTCGAGGTTCCGCCCGCGATGCTCCAGGTCGCCGCGGGCTGGCTCGTGATCGCGCAGCCCGGGAAGTTGAGCGAGCAGTTGTTCTGCACACTGACGGACCCGGCGTTCACGTTGACCGTCCAGCCGACCAGGTTCCCGTTGCCGCTGCTCGAGCCGTTCGACACCGACTCGATGACGCCGGTGGAGTTGAGCACGCAGGGGCCGGACCAGGGCTGGCCGGGTGTGACACTCATGTCGAAGGAGCCCGTGCTGTTGGTGACGATGCCGCTGTTGTTGATCGTGAGGTTGCCCACACCCGTGCCGCCGCCCCCGCCCGAGTTGGAGAGGGTGCCCGTGTTGGCGATCGTGGTGGCGTAGATGGCGTTCCCGCCCGCACCCCGCCCGATGGCGATGGTGCCGGCGTTGCTGACGTTCCCGAACGACTGGTTGCCCAGCCCGATGCGCAGCAGCCCTCCCGCGGGGTTGATCACCCCGGCGACGGCGGTGTCGGCGAAGTTCGCGACGTCGAACCCGTTGAGGTTCACCGTGCCGCTGGGCCAGAAAGGGGAGCCCGAGCTGCACCAGCTCTGCCCCCAGTTGTTGATGACCACGCGGTCGTTGGGACCGCCGCAGACCGTGCCTGTCTGGAGCGAGGCGTACCAGTTGTACGGCGGGGTCTGCAGGGTGGGCTCGGCGGCGCCCGTAAATGTCTGGGCCGCGGCCTGCCCGGCGCACGCCAACAGCGCGAGAACGGCGGCCGCGTTGCCGGCAACCAAGACCTTTGCGGAACGCCCGACCGCCAGACCATTGACGCGCACACTCATGGCTTTTTCCTTCCTCGCTCGCGTTGCCCACCCTGACGTCACACCGACGTCCGGGGACGTAGGCGCTGTGCAGGCGCGCCTGACAGAAACCGGGCGCTTTCAGGGTTTGTTCGGAAGGGCGGCGACGGGCGTAGCCCGCCGCCCAGGGTGTGCGGCCTCCGCATGCCCGAGGGCAGGGGAATGGAGGACCGGCGTGCCGTATCCAGGTCGCGGCGCGGGGCCGATGCAGGGACGCCGCCGGCAGGGGGTCCCCTGACGCCTACTTCAGCAGCTCCGCCATGCCCGGCTGGTTCTCCACGTACTTCTCGTGCACGGCCTTGTAGTGCTTCTTGTAAATGGTGTCGCACTGCTCGGGGCTGGGGAACTTGCGGGAGAACCCGGGCACGACGCTGTCGATGGTGCTCTCCGCTGCCTTGATGAGGTGGGCCATGAGGGTGCGCGGGTCCTCGGCGCCCACCGCCACGCGCACCGTGGTCGGCGAGATGCCGGCTTCGGCGAGGGCCTGGTCGCTCATCTCGCTGTGGCTGGTGATGGCGGGGCAGAGGACGACGGTGTTGGGCTGACCCAGCGACACCTGGTGGCCGAACACGGGGTCCAGGCAGTCGAAGAACCGGGTGAAGGTGATGCGGTCGATCGCGGGCCTGGCCCCTGTGCGCTTGCCGGTGACGTCCTGCTTGCCCTCGAAGTCGAACGTGAACAGCGGCGCCGGGAAGCCCAGGTACATGCACTTCTCGCGCACGGCGGCGTTCTCGTTGCCGGGGACGGCGTTGCACTTCACGTTGATGTCCGGGTGGCTCTGGAGGAACTCCGCGAACGCGAGCGTGTTGGCGACTTTGGCCAGCATGCGGACCTCCAGGGTGTGCATGCCGTTGATCACCTCGTAGGCCTTGTCGCTGTCGAGGAACGCGCCCTTGATGTAGTAGACGTTCCAGAACATCGTCTCGTCGCCCTTGTAGTCCCGGGGGCTGCCGTCGGGCGCGGTGCCGCGCACCGTGTCGTACTTGCCCATGAACATGCGTTCGTTGCGCCCGATGACGACGCCGGCGGTGGTGCTGCCGTGCCCGGAAAGGTCCTTGGTGTACGAGTGGATGATGAAGTCGGGGCGCTCCAGGGCGTCCTTCTTCTGGAGCGGGCGGTGCAGGAAGGGTGTGCCCACCGTGCAGTCGCAGATGACCGTCAGCCCGCGCTTGTGCGCCTCCCTGCAGATGGCCGGCACGTCCAGCACGTACCCGTGGGGGTTGCACGGGCTCTCCAGGTAGACGTAGACCTGCCGGCCCTCCTTCAGCCGGTCGGCGTTGGCCGCCGTCACCTTGTCCAGCGCCGCCACGAACGCCTGGGCGGTGAACCCGTCGAAGAAGTTCACCGACACGTCCATGTTGCTCTTCTTGGCGTACCAGTCGTGCAGGAGCTGGTACACCCCCCCGTACACGTTCCGGCTGGAGAGCACGATGTCGCGGTGCCCCACCAGGTGGCTCAGGATGGCGTCGACGGCGGCCATGCCGGAGTTGAAGTTCCACGCGAAGTACTCGCCGGCGTACGGGCCCGCCTCGACGTCCACGATGTGATTGGCCAGGGAAACATTGGTGGGGTTGAGCAGGCGCGAGTAGACCTCGAGCATCAGCTCCTTGCCGTGGAAGGCGTCGGTCACCCACTCGGCGCAGGCGTAGATGTAGGTCGCGGTGCGGGTGATGACGGGCTTGGCGGCGAAGATCGCCGTCACGTTGTCGAACACCGGGTACGGGCCCTTGGGCAGGCGCTGGCTGGTGCTGGGCACCAGGCTCTGGTAGTGCGTGCGGAAGCCGTGCTGGAGCGTGTCGAGGATCTTGGCGAGCTGGAAGCAGAGGAACTTCTGGGCGGCGAACCGCTCCACGCGGCCTTGGCGTGACAGCGCCGAGAGCTCCCGCACCCCCTGCTGCCACAGGCCCGTCACGTCGGCCTGGGCGTGGTACAGGTGGGACGCGAACGAGCCCATCTGCCGGCCGTACTCGCTCCCGGGGTCGATCCCGAAGTGGCGCAGCTGCTCCTCCACCAGCTGCGGGACACTGGTGGCCTTGCTCGAGTGGCGCCGGGGTGAGATCTGCCGCGACACCTCCAGGTCGTGCGCTGCGCCGGTGGCGGCGTTGCCGTTGGTCGAGGGGGAAGCCGGGCGGTGGGCGGTGGTCATGGCAGAGTGTAAGCGGTGAAACACCCAGGCCCGTCCCGCGAATGCCCGGGCATGCAGCCCACCCACCACCGCTGGTCAGCCATGCCCGCCGATGCGCCGATGCCCCTGCTCGAACGCCGGCGCATCGTGGGCGGCCAGTGCATGCTCTCCCACGTCACGCTCAGGAAGGGATGCGCAGTTCCCGGCCACGCGCACGCCAACGAGCAGATGGTGTGTGTCCTCTCGGGCTGCCTGCGCTTCACCCTCGCGACCGGCACCACCGACGTCCGCGCGGGCGAGGCGCTGCACCTGCCGCCCCATGCGCCGCACAGCGCCGAAGCGCTCGAGGACTCCGTTGTGCTGGACGTCTTCGCGCCCCCCAGCGAGAAGACGGGGATCGACCGGGGTTAGCCCGTGATCGGCAGCGCGGCGCGGACCTTCTCGGCCCATGCCCGGCGCTCCGCGTCGCCCATGCCCCCCTTCAGCGTCGGCGCGTCCCACCCCCACACGGGCGCGCGGGGCGTGGGGTCGCCCGCGTGACGCGGGATCACGTGCCAGTGCACGTGGGCCGTGACGTTGCCGAGGCACTCGTAGTTGATCCGCGGCGGCCCTCCGCCCGCACCGCTCGACGGAAAGACCGTCCGGATGGCCCGCGCGACCCGCGCGACCTCGGCGAAGACCTGCGCCTGGTCCTCCAGCGTCAGCCCGTCCATGTGCTCCACATGCCGGCGCAGCACGCACACGCACCAGCCGCGGCAGCCCTGCTGGTCGTTCAGGAAGACCGCGGTCTGTTCGAGCACGGCGATGGGGGTCAGGGGCCCGGGTTCCGTGAGGCACGCGCAGAGCGGGCAGTCGGGGTTCATGCGGGGAGTCTACCCGCCGCCGCCCGCCCCGCCGGCCCTGGGCTTGCCCGTGGCGATGTCCTCGTTGCGGAAGTGGCGCACCATGTCCCGCAGCATCTGCTGCCCGCGCACGCGCTGCTGGGCGTTGGCCCGCGCCGCCACCGTGTTGTTCATGAAGCCCATGAAGTCGGCGAGCTGGCGGTTGTCGGGGCGCTTCTCGGGGTCCTTGATGTCCTTCATGTCCCGCTGCACCTGCCCCTGCATCTCGGCGACGCGCTGCTCGTCGCTCACGTCCCGCTGCTCTCCGCCCACCGCCTCCATCATCTTCGTGAACTCGACGAACGTGCCCTCCAGGTACTCCTCCCGGCCCTCGGGCGGCACGTCGTCGTACCTCGAGGCGTACATGTCCCAGGCGTCCACCGCGAGGCGCGAGCCGTTCTCCTCGATCTGCTCGCGCGCCTGGGCCTCGATGCCCGCGGCGAACGACGCCAGCAGGAGCGAGTCGCCCGGCTTCATGTGCTTGAGGCGCTGGACGAGCTGGCCGATGAGCTTCATGCGGTCCTGCACCGGCAGCCGGTTGAACTCGTCGGTCAGCAGCGTGTAGTTGAACAGGTCGTCGAGCCCCGCCGTCTCGTAGTCCGGCCTGGGCACCGGGCGCAGCGCGAAGAACGCCCACGCGCCCCCGCCCAGCGCAAGGGCCGCGGCCAGCGCCCCCGCGGCGCGCCGGGTCCTGCGGGCGCGGTCGGCGGTCCCAAAGAGCGCCGCACGCACGCGCTGGAACGCACGCCCCTCGAACTCCACGAGGCGCCCACGGACCGTCCGGCGCCGGAAGACGGGCATCGGCTCGCTCATATGCCCCCCGCGAACTTGATGCAGTCCTCGAGCAGGACCGACAGGAATTCCTGGGGCGGGTACTTCGTCGCGTCCGCACGCCAGTCACCGAAGAAGACCGCGTTGCGGTTCCACCGCTGCTCCTCGTCGAGGAACCCGCTGTCCCCGAACGAGTCCCAGCGCGGGTGGTGCCAGTTGTCCGCGTCGATGAGCACCGCCATGGCGTTGCCCCGGTCGGCGTAGGCACGGCTCACCCCCACCTGGGCGCGCTCGGGCGTGATCGTCAGGAGTTCCATCCCGAGCATCAGCTCGCCCGGCGGGTAGGAGTACGACGTGCCGTACGACTGCCACTGGGGCTTGAACCCCGAGTCTGCGTCGAACGAGCGGTTGTCGCTGGGGCACCGCCACGGGTCCGGGGACACCCAGTCCCCGTCTGCGCCGCGGTACGGCGACCCCGCGTCCACGTACTTCTTCAGCACGTCCAGCAGGCTCGGGTCGTTCTGGTTGCTGCCGGTGTTCAGCGGACGCACCCGTGGAAGGAGCGTCCCCTTGCTCTCGGCGTCCATGTACAGGGACACGCCCACGCCGATGCCCTTCAGGTTGGTCAGGCACTTGGTCCGCCGGGCCGCCTCCCGGCTCCTGGACAGCGCCGGCAGCGTGATCCCCACCAGCACCGCGACGACCGCGATGACCACCAGCAGTTCAATCAGCGTGAACCCCCGGGGGCTCCGCCCGGTGCGCACCCGCGGGGTTGGACTGGCAGTCACCAAGAGCGCACTTCTACGCCGGGCGCACCGGCACAGTTTCATCCCCCCGACCCGAGCACCGCCCTGCAGAACTGGTGGGTCATCGCGTGCCCCGACCGGCGTGCCGTGACCCGGGCGTGCAGCGGCCGGCCCAGCAGGGCGAGGTCGCCGATCAGGTCCAGCAGCTTGTGCCTCGCCGGCTCCGTGCTGAGGGACGCCGGGTCCGGGAACCGCCAGGCGTTGTCGATCGGCTGCCCGTCCGCCCCCACCACCAGCATCTCCCGGGTGGTAAGGTGCCCGAACAACCCGGCACGCCTGGCCGCCTCCACCTCGTGGAGCAGCGAGAACGTCCGCGCCGGGGCCACGTCCGTCGTGTACGACCTCGCCGACAGGTCCCAGGCCGCCCTCTGGGCCCGGACCGGTGAAGCAGGGCCGTAGTCCAGTTCGTACGTGTAGACCGCCCCCTCGCCTGACCCCAGCGGCTCGGCGACGATCCATGACCCGGACTTCTCGTCGCGGACCTCCACGCGGCGCGTGAGCACCAGCGGCGTCACCTCGTAGGCGCACCCGAGCCCTTCCCAGGCCGAGGCGAACCCCGCCGCAGAACCGTCCAGGATCGGTGCCTCCACCCCTTCCAGGAACACGTCGGCGTGCCAGATTCCAAGGCCGGCCAGCGCCGACAGGGCGTGCTCCACGGTCGCCGCGACAGTCCCGCCCAGCGCGAGCGTGGTGTTCCGCACGGGGAATGCCGGGGGCAGGCCGGCCCAGGACGCGTCCGTGCTCACGTGCTCGACGCGGGCCGGGATCACGGCGCCAGCGCAGTGGAAGCGCACACCGGTCGCGCCCCGGGGGGCCGACACCCGCAGCGAGGCGGGCTTTGCGGAGAACAGGCCCGTGCCCTGCACCCACGGTGTCATGACGGGTGACATGCCGGATTGTTGAGGCGCCGACGCGCCCACGCTCACCGGTCGTCCCCGCCCCGCCGCCCCATCATCCGCAGCCGTGCGAAGGTCCGGCGCCACTCGGTCGCCGGGCCCGCCGGGTGCCCCATGTACTCCACGCCCGGCGGCACGTCGTGGTTCACGCCCGACTTTGCGCCGATCCGCGCCCCGGCCCCGATGCTGACGTTGTCGGCGACGCCCACGCCCCCGCCCAGCACGACGCCGTCGCCCAGCGTCACCGAGCCGGCCAGCAGCGTGCCCCCGCACAGGATGCAGCACCTGCCGATCACGCAGTTGTGCGCGACCTGCACCAGGTTGTCGATCTTCGTGCCCGCCCCCACCACCGTCGACGCGAACTTCGCGCGGTCCACGCACGCGTTCGCGCCGATCTCCACGTGGTCCTGCACCACCACGTTCCCGATGTGCGGCACCTTCACGAGCCCGCGTCCCGAAGGGTCGGGCCGGTAGCCGAAGCCGTCCGCGCCGATGACGACGCCCGCGTGCAGCGTGCAGTGGCTCCCGACCTCGCAGCGTTCCAGCAGCCGCACGCCCGGGTGCAGCGTGGTGTGGGCCCCCACCCTGGCGCCCGCCCCTACGAACACCTGCCCCAGCAGGTGCGCGCCGTCGCCCACCTCAGCGCCAGGCCCGATGTAACACTGGGCCCCGACGCACGCCGTGGGTGCAACACGGGCGCCGGCCTCCACCACCGCCGTGGCGTGCACGCCCGGCGCGCGCGGCGGAGCGGGCGGCGCAAACAGCCCGAGCACCCGCACCAGCGCCAGGTCCGCGTCCGGCACCACGATCAGGGCCCGCCCTGCCGGCGGCTCGGCGCCCTCGGGGGACGCCAGCCCCGCGATGTCCGCCGAGACCAGCGCGCACGCGCCGCGTGCCTGCCCCCACGCCCTGGCGAACTTCGCCGTCCGGATGAACGTCAGGCACCCGGCGCCGGCACGGTCGAACACCTCCAGGCGCTCCAGCACCACCGCGCGATCGCCCACCAGGGTCGCCCCCAGGAACTGCGCGATCTCCCCCGCCGTCGTGGTCGCTCTGGTGGTCATGCCCGGTGCTTCTAGTGCCCGCCCCGCGAACCCGACGCGTACTCGGCGTTCATCTGCGCGATGATCCGGTCCGTCACGTCCATGCCCGGCTTGGCGAACAGGATCCGCTTGTCCAGGATGAACTTGTTCAGGTTCGCCGTCGTCCCGCCCTCGGGCAGGTCCAGCGACCGGTCGTCGAGCACCACCAGGTCGTACCCCTCACGCTGCGCGAAGTCCGCGATCGTCTTCGACGACTTGTCGTACAGGTCGCGGATGATCTCGGTGCTCTTGCGCTCCATGTTGCCGCGCACCAGCTCCACCCGCACCTTGAGGATGCCCTGCGCCTCCGCGAGCTCCGCCGACTTCTCCGCACGCTTCTGCCGGTCGCTCGCCGGGATCTTCTCCTTGAGCTCGGCCTCGAGCGCCTTCACCTTGCTGTCCAGCTCCTTCATCTGCGCCGTGTAGGCCTCGCCCTCCGCGTCCAGCTGCTTGTTCCGCTCCTTCAGCTCCGTCAGCTGGTCAAACAGCCGCTCCAGGTTCACCACCGCGATCGCCGTCGGGGGTGCCGCGGCCACGCTGGGGGACGCCGAACGCGCCGCGGCCGCACCGAACAGGCCCGCCCCGGCAATGCCCAGGGCGATCAGCAGCGTGCGGGCGGAGGACGAGAAACGCAATGTCTTCATGGATTTGCTTCCGGCAGGACAGGCATCCGCCGCGACCGCCGTGCGCGTCGACGGGGCGCGGCACCGAGATCGCGGCAACGAGGCGCGACAGCATACCAACCCCCGCACGCACCCGCGCGCGGGTTGTTAGTACTGATTATACCTCTGGGTGAGACGCCGCCGGGGACGGCCGGTTCCCGGCCCCTGCACGCCCGCCGATCGGTCGGCCGTAAACCGCGTACGCGCAAGCCCTTTCAGCAGGGCCCTCCCGCGAACACGCGGATGAATGCCGCGATGTCGTCGGTGTCGGGGTAGAGGCCGTCGTTGTTGAAGTCGATGTCGCTGCACGCGGCCGTCGGGCACGCGCCCCCGCCAAAGACCCGGAGGAAGTCCGTGATGTCCTGGGCGTCCGGGAACAGCCCGTCGAGGTTGAAGTCCACGAGGTCGCAGGGCGTGGCCACCGCGACGCCGGACGCGTTGATCGTGGCGTTCGTGGTGAGGTTGACGGTCGTGGACGCCAGCACCATGTTGGCCACCAGGTGGCTCGTGCACAGGGGGTCGTCGAACGCCTGCGGGTCCACCACGGTCGGCCCCTGCTGCGTCTGCTGCTGGCTCAGTGTCGTGCCGCCCGTGGTGGTTGCGGTACTCCCCGCGGGGGTCACGCTCCCGGTCAGCACGATCGCGACCGGCGTGGGGTCCACCGGCGTGGGCGCGCCGTTGAGCGTCACGGTCGGCGTAACGTCCACGACCATCGGGACCGAGTATTCCCACGCGCCGTTGGCGCCCTGCGTCAGCGTTCCGTTGGTCCCGCCGGGCTGCTGCGCAGCCGTCAACCCGGTGACCACCGCGTTGCCCACGGGGATGCTCACCGGGAAACCCCCGATGAGCGTGCACGTGGGCACGCGCGTGCGGAAGCTGCTGTACGTGATGCTCACGTTCGCCGCGACGGTGATCTGCGCACCGTTCAGCAGGTCCAGGCTGGTGTCCCATGCGGTGCAGGTGCCGCTGTCGGTGTGCAGCGTGAGCTTGAAGGTGCCGGCGGGGTGCAGGGGTGTGGAGCCCGAACTGCCCGACGCAGTAGCCCCGCCGGCCGTGATGGCAATGGCGTTGTTGAGCCCGTTATCGCTCCCGAACAGCCCGGGCAGTGTGCGTGTTCCCCCGGGGTTGGTCGCCGCGTCGAAGCTCCCGATGATGGTGCTCGCGGGCGTCCCGCTCGTCTGGAACGGCGCGTTGAACGACACGCTCCACGCCGCGCTCGAGGTGTTCTGGAGGGTAAAGGCGTAGGTCTGCGCCCCCGCGCCGCACGCCAGACCACACCCGACCGCCGCCCACGCTGCTGCTTGCTTCCACATCCGTTGCATCTCCCGTGGCCCGCCCCGGGACCCGGACCGGCGCCACGCCGCCAGTCTACACCACGGTGCAAGCCCACCCAAACGCCCGGTAACGGCCTGCCGCGCCGACGCCGGCCCCGCGGCCGGCCTGCCTCCCGGCGCGCGCCGGCGCTGGTCCGATGACCCTGCGGGCGGGCACGCCGTTCCGTCTGCGCCTGCCGCGAAGATGGTGGACTGCGCGGGGACGCGCTCCTCCCAGGAAGGCGTGCGGCGCAGTGCGCCGACGATGCCTGTCGCCGATGTTCGGCGATTCATGGGGCAGCGCGGGCCCAGCGGTTCGCGCTCGCCATTCCAGCCTCCCCCGCCCGCCCCCCGGAGCGGATCGGTGCGCGAGCACGCGCCCGGCGGTCCGCGCAAAGCAGAACGCCCGGGCGATGCCCGGGCGTTCGGGTGGGGTTGACCCGCGGCATGCTGCTACAGGCACGGTCCGCCGCTGAACACCGACAGCAACGAGTCGATGTCCGTCGTGTCCGGGAACAGGCCGTCGTTGTTGAAGTCGATGTCGCCGCATCCCGGCGTCGGATCGGTCGAGCACGGTCCGCCGCTGAACACGGACAGGAAGTCATCGATGTCGGCCGTGTCCGGGAACAGGCCGTCGTTGTTGAAGTCGATGGAGTCGCACGTGGGCCCGACGTTCACGGTCAGCGAAGCCGACCCGCTCGTGTTCGAGCCGCAGAAGTTCGTCACGACGCAGTCATAGTCCCCCGCATCGCCCGCGTTCACCGGGTTGATCGTGAGCGTCGGCGTGGTGACCCCTGAGAAGTCCCCGCCGTTGGACAGGCTGGTGCCGTTCCTCCGCCACTGGTACCCCACGCTGCCGCCGCCGCGGTCATCGACCACGACGGAGAACGACCGGCTGTCCCCGACGTTCGCGGACTGGTTGTCGGGCTGGTCCGTCACCTGGGGGGAGCACGGGATCGACTTGCCACGGTTGATCTGCCCGCGCAGCTCGCCCCCCGGGAACGCCGCCGTGTGCACGTTGAAGTACGTGCGCCCGCCGTGGAACACGGCATCCAGGCTCGCGGCGCCGAACACCCAGGTCCCGCGCTTGGGGCTCCCCGCGGCCTGCGCGAAAAGCACACCGGCGTTCGCCCCGGGCAGGGCCAGCCCGTGGATGTGGGCTGCGGTCTCCACGGCGCTCAGGTTCGCAAAGTACTCGTCGAACCCCATGGTGTTGGTTGCGCGGTTGAACGAGCACAAGCCACAACCGGCCCCGGCCAGGCCCGCGTTCGCCGGCACCTCCTGGGTGCCGTCCATCGGGTTCACGCTGCTCACGATCTGCCCGCGGATCTCACCGCCCGGGTTCCCGACCGTGTGGATGTTCACGTACATCATCCCGTCCAGGATGTTCTGCTCCTGCGCCTCGGGGTACACCCATGTCCCCACCTTGGGGTTCGCCGCCGGCAGCGGGAAAAGCACGCCGGCGTTCGTGCCCGGCAGGGCCAGGCCATGGATGTGGGCCGCCGTCTCCGCCGAGCCGAGCCCACCGTAGAGGATGTAGTAATCCAGGTTGTTCGTCCCGGGGTTGATGTTGAACAGGGCAACCCCCTGCCCTGCGGTCGCCACGGCCGGCACCTCCTGCCCGCCGTCGAGCACCGCGACCGCCGCCACCACCTGCCCACGGATCTCTCCCCCCGGGAATGCCACCGTGTGCACGTTGACGTAGACTCGCCCGTTCAGGATGTCCGCTTCCTGCGCTTCTGCGTACGTCCAGACGCCCGTCTTCACGTTCCCCCCCGGGAGCGCCACGATCACCCCGGCGTTCACGCCCGGGCCCGCCATGCCGTGGAAGTGAGAAGCGGTTTCCACCCCGGTCAAGCCGGTGTACACGATGCGGTACGTCACGGTGTTCAGGTCCGTGTCGATCACGAAACGGCCGCAACCGCGCCCCGCCACGGCATTGGCGGGCACCTCTTGAGAACCCGTCAGCACCGCGACGCGCGTCACCACCTCGGCGTCCGCCAGTCCCGCAGCCGCCACCGCGGCGCAGGCGCCGAGCCACATCCACGCTGAATTCCTCATGGGCTTCTCCTTCTTCACCCGCACCCGTCAAGGGGGCGCACCGTGCGCGCACCCGCACCGACGCGGCCTACGGAGGTATGTACCGCCCACATCAGCCAATTGCAGCTGCGCGCAATTACCCCGAAATGTACAGCCTGACCCCTCACGCCTCACGAACAACCAACGCGTGCGCCGGCCGGAGAAGAGAGCATGGCGCCCGGCGTTTGAGGGTGGCTGAAGTCAGACGCTCGCTGCAGCGCATGCAACGCCCTCCGACTCAACGCCCGCTCCACAGGCCCGGTTGGCCCCAAGGGAAGCCGGCCCGTAGGTGATGCCCCCCAAGTGCACGCGCCCCCGGACCCAACAGCGCCCCGGGTCACCCGACGTCCGGAGACCGTGGCAGCTCGCCGGCCTGCCGCGATCCCATTGCTTTCTGAGACACGCCATCACTGCAGGTTCACGGGCATCACCACGTACAGGAAGTCCGTCCCGCTCTTGATGAGCCCAGGCTTGTTGCTCGCCTTGAGCTCCATCACCACCTCGGGCTCGGTCACCACCTTCAGCGCATCCACGATGAACTGCGGGTTGAACCCGATCTCCATGTCGTCCCCGTCGTAGCCCGCCAGGTCGACCCTGATCTGCGCCTCGCCCACCTCCGCCGCGCGGCTCGAGAGCTCCAGCTGCTTGTCCTTGCCCTTGAACACCAGGCGCACGCCCCGCGACTCCTCGTTGGTCAGGAGAGCCGCCCGCTTCACCGCGCTCGACACAACATCCCGGTCGAACGAGACCTTCTTGTCGTGGTCCTTCGGGATCACGTCCTCGTAGGGGGGGAATGCGCCCTCCACCAGGTTGGAGACCAGCAGGGCCCGCCCGGGGCTCGCCGCCGTCCCGAACGAGAAGAAGATCTGCGCGTCGGTGATCGCGATCTGCACCGGCTCCTCGTGCTGGCTGATCAGCTTCTGCAGCATCCCCAGCGCCTTGGTCGGCACGATGCACGAAACACCCTTGCTGTCCTTCTCCCCGCCCGTCAGGGCCGCCCGGGCCAGCGCCAGCCGCCGGCCGTCGGTGGCCACCATCTCCAGGCGCTTGCCGTCCCGCTTCATCAGCACGCCGTTGATCGCGTACCGCGAATTCTCCCGCGCCGTTGCGAACAGCGTCCGCGCCACCAGGTTCGCCAGCGAGCCCGACGGGTGCGTGATCGTCGCCTTGGCCTTCGGGGCGTCCCCCGTCCCCGCCACCACCGCCCCGAAGTCCGGGATCGGCGGGAATTCGTTCGCCGGGTAGCCGTACACCTTGAAGTGCGCGTCCGCGCCCTTGATGTGCATCGCCTCCCCGTCCAGCTCCAGCGTCAGCGTGGGCTCCCCCTCCTCCGCAGACACGATCGCACGCAGCTTGTCCGCCGGCACCAGCGCCTCGCCCGCCTTCTGCACGTCCACCTGCGACAGGCTCAGCTTGAGCGCGATCTCCGCGTCCGTCGCCGACAGCGTCAGGTCGCCCGCACCACCGTGCTTCGCGGCCACGATCTTCACGCAGCCCAGCTGCGGGCGGGGGGACCGGGCCGCAACCGCGCCCGACACGAGATTGATGGCGTCCAGGAGTGCGCCGCGATCGCAAATGA
The DNA here is from genome assembly GCA_046350475.1 of Phycisphaerales bacterium. Taxonomy (GTDB): domain Bacteria; phylum Planctomycetota; class Phycisphaerae; order Phycisphaerales; family UBA1924; genus BJHL01. The sequence goes on from JAXMAJ010000001.1 coordinate 2,869,694, forward strand.
CCTTCATGCGCCAGTGTAGCGGGGGAGGACCTGCCCTGGGGGTGTCCGGCGACCACCACCCCCGCACCGCGCAGGCCCCACGTCTTCCCCAGTCCCCGCAGGCCGCACACTCCGCCCCGCCCACCCCGCACAACCCGCACAGGCCCACCCGCGCTGCTGTCATTCCACTCCCTTTGGTTGCACTCCCGCCGTTCCTGGTGCATGGTCTTCCTGCACGCAGCCGCGAACTGCGCCGCAGAAAGGCAAGACATGACAACCAAGACTCGGACCACCCTCTCCTGCCTCGCGCTCGCGCTCCTCGCCGGCTCCGCCGCTGCGCAGACGCCCGCCTCCTACCCGCTGATGGGCATCGTCCGCGACTTCGCCCCCCAGCACACCGACTTTGCCGGCAGCCCGGCCGACGGCGCCGCCTCCTCCGCGGGCAACATCGCCCGCTCGCTCCCCGAGGGCACCGTGCCGGCGTACACCGGGGCAGGTCTCTCCGTCGTCTCTCCCTGCCGTGACGCCTCCGCACGCCCCATCGCCCCGCACCTCTACACCGCGGGCACCGGCGGCGAGCCACTCACCGACTTCTCCATCTCGGGCGCCTCGATCCAGTCGAGCAAACCCATGGCCGCCAAGGTCCGGGTCATCGGCGCCGCCATCAGCATGGGAGGCCAGTACGACCTGTGCGTCACCACCCGGGTAAAGGTCGGGTCCGCCCTGCAGGCCCCGTTCGGCGCCTTCGACAAGGCCGTCACGGGCAACGTCAACGACAACCAGAACCCCCGCTCGGTCGTCCTCCCCAACCTCATCCCCGCCGGCACCCGCCTCTCCGTCGACGGACAGTCCTGGACCCGCAACAACGCCTCCAGCCCGTCCCCCGCGGACGCCGACTGGTCCAGCTACATGACGATCAACTCTGAGTCCGGCGGACGCCAGGTCGTCGCCCTCAGGAACGGCGACACGCCCCCCGACGTCTCCGGGTTCATGGGCCAGGTCTCCGCCAAGGACATGCTCACCCCGTACATGAACGCCGGCAAGATCACGCTGCTCGACAACCAGGTCATCTACCTCTTCGAGCTGGGCACCACCAGCACCGGCTCCTCCGCGTTCGACATGCAGGACCTCGTCGTCCTGGTCGACCTCGCCACCGACCCCTCCTACTTCGACCCGCCGCCCACCGACAACGTCTGCGTCCGCGTGAACGACACCCCCGCCGTCCGGGGCAGCGCCGACACCGGGCGCGTCACCTCCGCCTCCACCTTCGCCACCTGGTTCCAGGACGCGCCGGGCCACAACGCCTCCATCGCCTACGCCCTGGACATGGTCCGCGACGCCGACGGTGTCTACGCCTTCTCCGCCCCGGACTTTGACCCCGCACACGGCGCCCTCTACTCCCCCCAGGGCGACGCACCCAACCGTGGCTTCACCTACGCCATCGACGCCACCAGCACGTACACGGCCTGCGGACGCCAGTTCATCGAGGTCGCGAGCGACACCGAGGCCTGGGCCTACATCAACGGGCGACTCGTCGTCGACATGGGGGGCACACACCGGGGCGCAACGCAGTTCGTCGACCTCGACCGCCTGGGCCTCACCGCAGGCCAGCAGGTGCGCGTCCAGATCTTCTATGCACAGCGCTGCTCCGACCTCGCCGCCTTCGGCCTCCGCACCAACATGGTGCTCAGCTCCACCCGCCATGTTGCTCAGCCCGGCGTCAGCGGCCTGCACGACTGAAGTCCCCCCGCGACAACCCCCGACTCCCGGCCCCGGGCGCTCCAGCCCCGGGGCTTTTTTTCGCCCACAAACCCCGCACTTTCATGCGCCCGCTGTGGCCGCGCACACACCAACACACTACCCTCGCCACGACCCCGAAACGCCCCCCAGACCTGGTTGCCGGCAGGGCAACGAAAGGACTCTCCCCATGTCGTTCGACGCCGTCGTCCACGCCCAGGCCATCGAGATCGACCGCCTCTCCCTCGAAATGTGCGCCGCCGCGGGCAGCGGGCACCCCACCAGCGCCGCCAGCATCGGGCACATCGTGACCGTGCTCATGTTCAACACCATGCGCTGGGACACGGCCCACCCCGACTACCCGACCAGCGACCGCCTCGTCCTCAGCGAGGGCCACTCCTGCCCCGCCGTCTACGCCGCCTGCGCCAAGCTCGGCGTCGCGTACGGCAAGGACCCGGCCAAACGCAGGAAGCTCAAGGTCGAAGACCTCAAGAACCTCCGTATGGCCGGCAGCGAGCTCGAGGGCCACCCCAACCCCATGGAGGGCTTCCCGTTCTTCGACGCCGCCACCGGCTCCCTGGGCCAGGGCCTCTCCGTCGCCGCCGGCATCGCGCACGCCGCAAAGCTGGACGGGCTCGACAAGCGCGTGTACTGCATCGTGGGTGACGGGGAGGCACGCGAGGGCCAGATCGCCGAGGCCCTCGACTTCATCGCCGACCACAAGCTCCGCAACTGCCTCGCCATCTTCAACTGCAACGAGTACGGCCAGGCCGACCGCGTGAGCGTCCAGCAGTCGCCCGACGTGCTCCGGGCCAAGCTCGAGGCCGCCGGCTTCGAGGCCCTCGTCATCGACGGCCACAGCCCCACGCAGATCAAGAAGGCCTTCGACACCTTCATCGACGCCCAGACCAAGTCCGGCAAGCCCCTCGCCGTCGTCGCCAGGACGGTCAAGGGCTGGGGCAGCCCCAGCATCCAGGGCGGCGGCTGGCACGGCAAGCCCCCCACCGGCGACGCCCTCAAGCGCGCCATCGCCGAGCTCGAGTCCCGGCGCGTCGAGCTCACCAGCGCCCTCTCCAGCGCGGACCAGTTCACCATCCAGCCCCCCGCGCAGGCGCCCGAGCCCAAGCCCGTCGGTGAGATCCCCACCCTCGGCGAGGCCATGCGCCGCCAGGACATGTTCGCCCTCTACCAGTCCGGCGTCCTCGCCACCCGGCGCGCTTACGGCATCGCCCTCCGCGAGCTCTGCAAGGCCAACCCCAACATCGTCGCCCTCGACGCCGACGTCTCCAACAGCACGTTCAGCGAGATGGTCCGCAAGGACCCCGCCATCTCCTCCCGCTTCGTCGAGTGCAAGATCGCCGAGCAGCACATGCTCTCCGCCGCCGTCGGGTACTCCGCCGCCGGCAAGGTCCCCTTCTGCTCCACCTTCGCCAAGTTCCTCACCCGCGCCTACGACCAGATCGAGATGGCCATCTACAGCGGCGCAAACCTCAAGATCGTCGGCTCGCACGCCGGCATCACCCTCGCCGCCGACGGCCCCAGCCAGATGTCCCTCCCGGACGTCGCCTGGTTCCGCTCCTTCGCCACCATGAAGGACCACCGTGGCAACCCCGGCTGCTACGTCCTCCAGCCCAGCGACGCGCACGCCGCCTACGCCCTCACCCAGGTCATGGCCGAGTACGAGGGCTGCTGCTACATGCGCACCCTCCGCCCCGACACCGAGTTCATCTACTCCGACAAGCACGTCTTCAACCTCGGCGGCTTCGAGGTCCTCAACGAGGGCCGCGATATCCTCATCTGCGCCTCCGGCTACATGGTCGGCGAGGCCAACAAGGCCATGGAGGCCCTCGACAAGGCCGGCATCTCCGCCACCGTCGTCGACCTCTACTCGCTCCCCTTCGACGTTGAGGCCCTCCTCGACCTCGTCTCCAGCAACGGCGGCCTCGTCCTGACAGTGGAGGACAACTTCGGCGGGGGCATCGGCAGCGCGGTCGCGGACGCCATACTCGATTCTGGTGATGGCTTCCGCCTTCAGCAGCTCCATGTCAAACGCATACCCAAGAGCGCCCGTTCCCCAGAGGAACTCCTCGACATGTGCGGCATTTCGGCCGCCTTCATCCAGAAGGCCGCCATGGGAATGCTGCAGGTCGTGTGATTGCAGCGAGTTGTGGCTTTTCGGACCTGGCCGGACGACGGCTCTTGAGCCCCGGCTCTCCTTTTCATCCCCATTTTGGTTGACAGGGCCCGGAGAATGTGGTCCATTATTATGGTCTGCACGCTCTGTACGGGCGTGCCTGGGCGGGTCTGCCCCGCTGTCGGTCCATCCTGCATCGATCGCATGCAGCAGAGAAGAAGAAAGGTTGGGTGACTTATGAGGAATATCGCATGTATGGGCGTCGGCATCACCGCCACGCTCGCCCTCGCGCTCGCCGCTCACGCCGGCGAGGACTGCGCTTCGGCGACCCCCGTCGGCCTGGGCACCACGCCCATCACCGCCGGCGCGGTCACGGACGCGTTCCCGGCCGCTTCCTGCAACGGCTTTGACGCGTACGACGTGTACTTCACGTTCACCCCCGCCACCACCGGCGCGTACGACTTCAACACGTGCGGCGCCAGCGCCAGCCAGTGGTTCGATACCGTGCTGAGCGTCTACTCCGGCACCTGCGGCGCAACCACGCAGATCGGCTGCAACGACGACAACGGCAACACGGCCTGCGGCCCCAATGGCTGGTCCAGCAGCGTCAACGGCCTGGCCCTGACCGGCGGCCAGACCTACCTCATCCGCGTCGCCGCCTACGACGAGTTCAGCACGGGCGACGGCAACGGCTTCCTCACCATCGCCGCGGGCTCTCCCCCGCCCCCCGGTGAGACCTGCGCCGCTGCGATTCCGGCGGTCCTGGGCACCAACAACTTCAACACGACCGGCATGACCAACGACGCCACCACGGCCTGCGGCGGTTCCGGACCCGACATCTACTTCCGGTTCGTGCCCGCCACCACCGGCCCCCACGTCTTCTCGCTGTGCGGCTCCTCCTTCGACACCGTCATCCAGCTCTTCGATGACTCCTGCGTGTCGATCTCCGACTGCGATGACGCGTCCTGCGGCGATGCGCTCAACAACGCCACCATCACGGTCAACATGACGGCGGGCGTCCCCGTCCGCATCCAGGTGGACGGCTGGGGCGGTGCAAACGGCGCTGGCGTGCTCACCATCCTGGACACGGTCCCGCTGGGCATCCAGGGCGGCTACTCGGCCGGCCCCGAGCTCTCGACCGTCCAGGTCGGCGCGTTCGTGACCCCCGGCACCGGCAGCACCAACATCCAGGCAGTGGCGGACCTTTCTTCCATCGGCGGCTCCGCCACCCAGGCCCTGTACGACGACGGCACGCACGGCGACCCCGTCGCCGGCGACAACGTGTACATCTTCGAGTACACGTTCCCCATCACCGTCCTGACCGGCACCTACGACTACCCCATCAGCGTGAGCGACGCTGAGGGACACTCCGCCACCGGCACCAGCACCGTGGACGTGCTCGACGGCCCGGCCGGCGCCTGCTGCGTCTCCGGATCCTGCAGCGTCACCCGCCAGACCCTGTGCTTCGCCAGCGCCGGAGCCTGGCAGGGCAACGGCTCCAACTGCGGCGGTGATGTCTACAGCGCAACCGCCTCCGGCGCAGCCTTCACCAGCATCGCCGGCACCGGCACCATGCTGGCCAACGTCTCCAACTGCGACGACTGCGTGGAAGACCTCGCCATGCCCTTCGCCTGGAGCTTCTTCGGCAACCCCGTGACCAACGTCTCCGTGTCCTCCAACGGTAACCTCCAGTTCGTCGCCCCCGGCACGGGCGCCGCGACCTACACCAACACGCCCATCCCGGACGCCGCGACCCCCAACAACGCCATCTACCCCGCCTGGGACGACTACAACGCCAGCGTGGCCGGCGATGTCTACTACCAAGTGGACGGCGTCGCCCCCAACCGCACCCTGACCATCTCCTGGGAAGGCATCACCGAGTACGGCGCGACCAACAGCAACAGCTTCCAGGTCGTCATCTCCGAGAACAGCTCCAGCTACTCCGTCCGCTACGGCGACACGGCCAACCTGCCCGAAGCCTTCGCGGGTGACGTGACCATCGGCGCCGAGAACGCCGACGGCACCTCCGCCGGCACGCAGGACGCCGCGACCGTCTCCGGCAACACCGCCTACACCTGGTCCGCGCAGACCCTGCCCAGCCCCTGCGGCCCCAGCTGCGACAGCATCGACTTCAACCACGACGACCTCTTCCCCGATACCCAGGACATCGATGACTTCCTGTCGGTCTTCTCCGGTGGCCCCTGCACCAACGACCCCAACTGCGGCGACATCGACTTCAACAACGACGACCTCTTCCCCGACACGATGGACATCGACGCCCTCCTGAGCGTCTTCTCCGGCGGCCCCTGCGTCGTCTGATGCACGGCCCCACGAGCGGCCCGCGGGATAGATAACCCCGCGTGCACGCGACCGCGAAAACCAAGCCCCCGGGCGCCCCGCCCGGGGGCTTTTTATTGCGCCCGCACCGCACGCACGCCCTCCGCCGCCGGTTTTGATTGACAAAGCCCGCGCCGTGTGCTCCAGTATGGGCGCCCGGGGTGCCCGGCACAGGAGCGTGCGTGACCGACCGTCCGCGAACATGGGAGTGGTGCCTGCTGCTGGCGATCGCCTGCGCCGCCCCCCGTGCGCGCGCCGGCGAGACCTGTGCCCTGGCAAGCCCCGTCGGCCTGGGCACAAACCCCGTCTCCGCCGGCGCGGTCACCGACAACGCGCCCGGCGCTTCCTGCGGCGGCTATCCGGACACCGGCGGCGTACTCGACGCCTACTTCGCCTTCACGCCACCCACCACAGGCAATTACACGCTCGAGACCTGCAACGCCGCCCCGGGCCTCACGGACACGGTGCTCAGCATCTACGCCGGCCCGTGCGCAGCCCCCACGCAGCTCGCCTGCAACGACGACGGCGGCTGCGGAGATGGCGGCTTTTCCAGCCGGCTCGTCAACGTCCCCCTCACGGCGGGCACCCCGTACATCATCCGCATCGCCGCGTACGACGAGGCCAGCCTCGGCAACGGGGCGGGCGTGCTGTCGATCTCGATGGGTGACACGCCGCCGGCCAACGACCTGTGCGCCGACGCCCTGCCCGTGGGCGTCGGCGCCTCCTCGTTCGAGAACACCGGCGCATCGACCCAGGGCCCCGGCGCCACGTGCGGGTCCGCCGGTAGCACAGGCTGGCACGACGTGTTCTTCCGGTTTGCCGCACCGACCTCCGACCTCTTCCGGTTTGATACCTGCGCGACCGCCCCCGGACAGCTCGAGGACACCGTGCTGCAGGTGCTCCTCACCTGCAACGGTCCGCAGGCCGCCTGCGACGACGATGGGTGCGGGCCCTCCGCCCTCAGCAGCGCCTGCACCCTCCCGCTCGCGGCCGGCCAGCAGGTGTGGATCCGCGTTTCCTCCTGGAATCCCGACGCCACCGGCACCGGTGTGCTCACCATCACACCGGTGTCCCAGCCGCTGACCGTCACCGCACTGCCCGCCACCGCCCAGGAGCTCTCGCCCGTCGTCCTGGGCGCCATGGTCACTCCCGCCGCGTCCCCGGCAAGCACCGGCGTTGCCGTCACAGCGGACCTGACGCCGCTGGGCGCAGGCCCGCAGCCGATGTTCGACAACGGCACGCACGGCGACGGTGTGCCGGGGGATGGCGTGTACCACTGCTCGTTCAACCTGCCGCTCTCGCTGCCCGCGGGTGGGTACTCGGTCCCTATCACCGCCCACGACGCGCAGGGGCGTTCCGACGCGGACGCCGTCAGCCTCACCGTCACCGCCGGCCCGGTGGGCGCCTGCTGCAACGCCGGCGTGTGCAGCGGCCTGCGCGAGACCCAGTGCGCCCTCGCGGGCGGCCTGTGGCTGGGGCCCGGCGTCCCGTGCGGTGGCCCCATCTACAGCACCGAATCGCGGGCCGGCAGCTTCGTCCCGCTCGCCGCCACCGGCACCCCGCTGACGGTGGTCTCGTCCTGCGACGACTGCACGCAGACCATCGCGCTGCCGTTCGAGTTCAGCCTGTACGGAACGACCTTCACGAGCGTGAGCGTCTCGTCCAACGGCAACCTCCAGTTCGATGCCGCCACCCCCAGCGACGAGTTCCTCAACACGCCGATCCCCACACCGTCGGGCCCCAACAACGCCCTCTACCCCGCCTGGGATGACTACGACCCCGGCGCGGGCGGGGGCGTGTATGTGCAGGTGACGGGCGACAGCCCGGGTCGCGTGTTCCGCATCTCCTGGGAGGGCGTGCCCGAGTATGGGCTCAACGACACCAACAGCTTCCAGGCCATCCTCTACGAAGGCTCCGATGTTTTCGACTTCGCGTACGGGCACATGGACAACCTGCCCAACGCCTCCGCCGACGATGTCACGATCGGTGTGGAGGACGCGACCGGGACGCTGGCCGTCAGCCACCCGGCCTGGGCGCTGGACAACTTGACGCTGCGGTGGAGCCCGGACACAGCCCTCAACCCGTGCACCACCATCTGCGACACCATCGACTTCAACCACGACGACCTCTTCCCCGACACGCAGGACATCGATGACTTCCTGGCCGTCTTCTCCGGCGGCGTCTGCAGCAACGACCCGGGCTGCGGCGATGTCGACTTTAATAACGACGGGCTTTTCCCGGACACCCTGGATATCGACGCGCTGCTCAGTGTCTTCTCCGGAGGCCCCTGCCTGGGCTAACAGCCGCCGTCCGCACCCCCCGGACCTTGCCCTTGCGGAATCGGCCCCTTCGGGTAGGATGGTGGTCCCGTGACACCCACCGGCGCTGCGCGGCGCATGGATGTCCACGCTGTGTTCCATGCGCGGAGGATCCTCATGAAGACTCGTCTGGTGGCGGCCATGATCAGTGCGGCGGGGTTGTGCGTCACGTGCGTGGGGGCCGCCCGTGCGGACCTCGCCCCTCAGGACGGCGCCGACCGCCTCCGGGCCGACTTCCCCGGCGTGCAGGTGATCGAGTCCCCGGGCGGCGTCCGCACGTTCTACGGACGGACGCTCAACGACGGGGCCAGCCCTTCCCAGGCCGCGACCGACTTCGTCAACGCCTACCGCTCCGCGTTCGGCCCTGGCGGCATCGAGCTCGGTGTCCGGGAGCACAACACGGCCAACTACGGCGCGCTGCACACCTTCGTGTACGCCCAGGTGATGGACGGCCTGCCCGTCGAGAACGCGTTCGTGTCGGTCGCCGTCCGCACCCTCCGTGCCGCCCAAGGCCTGCCGGACCCGCTGGTGCACGCCGTCGTGCTCGCCCAGGGCCAGACCGCACCGGCGCCCGCCGGCGGCTTCGCCCCCGACGCGGTAGACGCCAAGCAGGCGCAGGAAGCGGTGCGCGCAGTCAAGGGGTATGACTCGCTGACCACCTGGCACGACGACGCCCAGATGGTCGTGTACTTTGACCCGACCCGGCCCGGCGTGCCCGCCGTGCGGGCCTGGAGGTTCTCCGCGGCCACCATCACCGCCGCCGACCCGCGCGCGTTCACCTTCTTCGTCGACGCCGCAACGGGCTCGATCGTGCATGTCCGCGACGACATCCACCATGCCGACATCACCGGCAGCGTGGTCGGGCTGGTCACGCCCCCCAACCGGCCGGACATCGCCGCCAACCCGCCCGTGCAGCAGCCCATCGGAGAGGTCAAGGTCGAGGTGGTCGGTACGAGCCCCCTGGTGTTCGCGTTCACGGGGCGCGACGGCGCGTTCACCATTCCCTGGACAGGGTCCGACCCCGTCACGCTCCGCGTGAGCGCGGGCGGCGGGCGATGGAATGCCGTGACCAACAACACCACCGCGGCCTTCAACGTCTCCCAGCCCGCCACGCCCGGCACGCCCGTCACCATCGACCTCCTGAACGCCCCCACCGCGACCACGCAGTCCCAGATCAACGGGCTGGTCTACGCAAACCAGACCCACGACTTCGTGCGCGACCGTGCGGCGATTGCCACGCTCGACACCGCCATCGCAACCAACGTGAACGAGGCGTCCACCTGCAACGCCTTCTACCAGGCGGGCCCGCCCGACTCCATCCACTTCTTCGCCAGCGGCGGCGGCTGCGTCAATACCTCCTACGCCAGCGTCGTGAACCACGAGTACGGCCACTTCGTCGTGAACGAGCGCAACCTGGGGCAGGGGGCTTTCGGCGAGGGATTCGCCGACGTGCTCTCCATCCTGATCAACGACGACCCCATCATCGGACGCGAGTTCGGCACCAGCGCCCTCTTCCCGCCCGACGGCGCCATCCGCCACCTGGACGGGAGCGGCGAGGCACTGCCTTCCTACCCCTGCACCGGCGAGGTTCACCTCTGCGGCGAGGTGCTCGGGCGCGTCGTGTGGAACATCCGCAACAACATGGGCACGCGGTACGGCTCCGCCCTGGGCCTGGACCTCACCCGTGACCTCATCGGCGACTGGATCGTGATCATGAGCGGCGGCGAGACCCCCTCCACCGGCGACAACGCTGCGCACGCCGGCACCGCGGCGGAAATGCTCACCGCCGACGACACCGACGGCAACACCAGCAACGGCACCCCCAACTACCCGCAGATCCGCGCCGCGTTCCTGGAGCGGGGCATCAACGTCCCCTGCGTGGACGCCCGTGTCATCCTCCAGCCACAGGCCGTGGTCCCCTCGGTCATCACCACCGGTGCGCAGCCCATCACCGTCCCGGTCACCATCACCGCGGGCACCGCGCAGGTCGTCGGCACGCCCTCCGTCAAGTGGCGCCTGGGGACCAGCGGCGCATTCCAGACCATCCCCATGACACCGGCCGGGCCCCCCGGTTCCTACACCGCGCACTTCCCCACCCTCACCTGCGGGCAGTCCATCCAGTACTACTACGCCACCGAGACCAGCGAGGCGTACAACGGTTCGGTGACCGAACTCACGTTCCCGTCGCACACCTGCGGCAGCGCCGACGCGGTCCTCGCCACACAGGCCACCGACACCAGCACCTCGTTCACCGAGTCCTTTGAGGTGGACAACCCGCTCTGGTCGCGCACCCTCGCCGGCGGCGGGTCGTGGATCCGCAGCGACTTTGCGACCGGCAACATCTCCACCGGCTCCAACCCCACCTCGGACACCACGCCGCCCCCGGGCGTGGCCGCGTGGATCACGGGCAAGGACTTCCAGACCAACCCCAACGCCGGCGACCTCGACGGCGTCTCCGTGCTGACCAGCCCGGTGTTCAACCTGAGCGGTGCGGCCGGCGCGATTGTGTCGTACCAGCGCTGGTTCTCGCTCACCACGCCCACCAGCGGCGACGAGTTCCGCGTGGAGGTCACGGTCAACAACGGCCTGAACTGGACCGTGGCGGAGCGACTGCTGGCCAGCGAGGGCAATTCCTGGAAGACCGGTTCCTTCAGCCTGGGCGCCCTGGGCCTGACCCCCAGCGCCACAACCCGCATCCGCTTCGTCGGCACCGACCTGCCGGGCACCGTCGACACCACCTTTGAGGCAGCGATCGACGACCTGTCGATCTCGACCCTCCAGTGCAACACGGGCCCCACCTGCGATCCGATTGACTTCAACGGCGACACGCTTTTCCCGGACACGGCGGACATCGCGGACTTCCTCTCGGTCTTCGGCGGCGGGGCGTGCCCCACCGGCACTTGCGGCGACATCGACTTCAACAACGACGGGCTCTTCCCTGACACCGACGACATTGCCGCGTTGCTGCGGGTTTTCTCGGGCGGGGCCTGCTGAGCCGGGTGTCGATCCCACCGTCCTCCCTTTCGCCCCGCCCCCGGCGGGGTGTTTTTTTGGTTTGACGCTTCCTAACTTCCCGCGCCTACCTTCACCCTCCGCGTGAGCTTCCGCACCGTCCCAACCCCCGCAGCGATCCTCATAGCCCTGCTCGGCGCGGCCCCCGCACTGGCCCAGAGCACCCCACCGGGCCCGGCGGCCCCGCCCGCGCCTGTCGCCCCGCCCGGCCTGCCGCCGGCGCTGCTGGCGTACGAGGGGCGCCCGGTTGCGCACGTGACGTTCGCCAGGTCCGCGCGGGACGGGCAGGCCCGGCCGCTGGAGGCGGACCTGGAGCAGCTGGCCCGGAACCAGCTGCGTCTGCGGGAAGGGTCGCCGTTCGCGCCGCAGACGGTGTCGGAAGATGTCGCGCGCCTGAACCGCCTGGGACGCTTCCGAACGGTGGAGGCGTCGGTCCGCCCCAACGCGGACAACTCGGTGGACCTGGTGTACACGCTGGAGCCGGGCCCGGTGATCGCGGCGGTGCAGACGGTGGGCAACACCGTGATCGCGGACCAGGACCTGCAGAAGTCGATCGACGTGCTGGTGGGGACGCCCGTGGACCCGGTGCAGCTGGACCGGGCGTGCCGGCGGATCGAGGCTTCTTACAGGGAGAAGGGCTACTACAACACGCGCGTGGTGGTGGACGAGAAGGAGCTTGCGGCGGGTGTGGCGCTGTTCCAGGTGCGGGAAGGCGAGCGGACGAAGATTACCGAGATCCGCTTCCGGGGGAATGACACGGTTTCGGCCCGCGAGCTCCGGAGCAAGATCGAGAGTTCGGCGTACTTCCCGATCCTGGACACGGGCGAGGTGGATGAGCAGAAGCTGGCGGACGACGCGGCGCTGATCGTGAACTTCTACAAGGACCGGGGCCAGATCGACGCGCGGGCGGCGTACACGCTGACGCCCAGCGCGGACGGTTCGGAGGTGGTGGTCGAGTTCGTGATCGAGGAGGGGCAGGTCTACACGCTGCGGGACGTGAAGGTGGTGTACGACGACGGCGACCAGCACGTGTTCAGCCCTGAGCAGGTGGTGGGCCTGATGGAGGTGAAGCCGGGCGATGTGTACAGCGCGGCGCGCCTCAAGAAGAGCCTGGACGCCGTCGTGGCGGGGTACGGCAAGCTGGGGTACACGGACGTGGCGGTGACGCGGCGCGAGCTGCGGGCGGGGGACGGCCCGGCGGTGGACCTGGTGCTGGCGGTGCGCGAGGGGCTGCGGTACAAGACGGGCGTGGTGGAGGTCACGGGCAACACGATCACGCGGGACGACGTGGTGCGCCGGCACATCCAGCTGCTTCCCGACCGGCCGCTGGACTCCACGGCCGCGCGCGAGACCGAGCAGCGGCTGAAGCAGACGCGCCTGTTTGACCCCAACTCGGTGAGGGTGGCGGTGCAGCCGGAGGACCCGGAGAACCCCGGCTACCGGGACGTGATCGTCGAGGTTGCGGAGACGAACACGGGGTCGTTCAACTTCGGTGCGAGCGTGGGCAGCGACTCGGGCGTGCTGGGCACGATCTCGCTGGAGCAGCGGAACTTTGACGTGACGGACACGCCGGACACGTTCAGCGAGTTCTTCAACGGCGAGGCGTTCCGCGGCGCTGGGCAGACGTTCTCGATCGCGATCCAGCCCGGCGACCGGGTGAGGAACTTCACGCTGGGGCTCTCGGAGCCGGCGCTGCTGGGGACGGACTATTCGGGCTCGGCGCGGGCGTCGTTCCGGCAGCGGATCTACCGCAGCTACGACGAGCAGCGGTACGGGGCGACGTTCTCGGTGGGGCGGCGGTTCGGTTCGCGGTGGAGCGTGCAGTTCCCGCTGCGGCTGGAGAACGTGGAGCTGTCGAACATCGACGACGGGTCGCCCACGGACTACTTCGACGTGCAGGACACGCGGACGCTGGCCAGCATCGGGGCGACGCTCAGCCGCACGACGCTGGACCGTGAGATGTACCCCACGTCCGGCACGAAGGCGTCGTTCGGGATCACGCAGTACGGGCTGATCGGCGACGACACGTTCACGCTGCTCTCGGCGGAGTACTCCAAGTACTTCAAGCTCGAGGAGGACGTGGTGGGCGACGCGACCACGCTGCTTTTCCGGACGAGCGTGCAGTACATCCCCGGGGATACGGACGTCGCGCCGTTCTACGAGCGGCTGTACCTGGGCGGGCAGAACTTCCGCGGCTTTGCGCTGCGGGGCGCTTCGCCGGTGGGGCGTGACTCGTCGGGGAACATCACGGACGACCCGGTGGGCGGCAACTTCCTGTTCTTCACGGGGCTGGAGCTGACGCGGCCGATCTTCGAGCAGACGCTGGCGGGGGTGGTGTTCCTGGACACGGGCACGGTGGAGACCGACTTCGGGCTGAGCGACTACCGGGTATCGGCGGGGTTCGGCGTGCGGATCGCGGTGCCGTACTTCGGGGCGGTGCCGCTGGCGTTTGACTTCGGTTTCCCGCTGCTCAAGCAGGATACCGACCGCGAGCGGCTGTTCACGTTCACGATCGACGTGCCTTTCCGCTGAGCCGGCTCCTACTTGCCGGTCTTCTTCGGCTCCTCCCTGGGCGGGTCTTTCTTCGGCGGGATGATGGAATCGAAGAGGCCCTTGACTGTCCTGCCGGCGTCGTCCAGGAAGTTGCCGAGCATGGAGTTGAGCTGCCTCTGGAGCTCGTTGAGGGAGTCGATGCCGAGGTCGCGGAGGGATGAGAGGCCCTTGGTGAGGTCGCCCAGCACCTCCTTGGGCAGGATGCCGCCCCCGTTCCTGGCGACGCCCTGCAGGATGGCCTGGACCACCACCTGGGTGACCTCGCTGGCGGAGAGGCCGTCCTTGCCCACGTCGGTGAGGGTGATGCGGTCGATGGGGACGGTGAGGGGGGGCAGGGGGCTGACCGAGACGTTGGCCTTGATGTTGGTGAGTTCCAGGGTGCGGATGACGAACTTCTTGCCGGGGCCCTCGGCGGGCTTGCTGTCCTTCTTGAGGCGGTCGAGGATGGCGTTGTAGTTCATGCCGCCGGGTGAGCCCTCGAGGTTGACGGTGATGTCCGACAGCCTCACGTGGGTGAGGACGATGGTGTCGGACTGCACACTGTTGATGTCGAGGCCGACGTCGGTGGAGCCGATGGAGAGGAATCGGTCGGAGGGGAAGCCCTTGGGGTTGGCGATGCGCAGGGTGTCGAGCGTGGCGCGGCCGCCGGTGAGGTCGACGTGGGCGCGGGAGAGGGTGGTCTGGACGCCGAGCGTGGATGTTCCGGCGCGTTCGATAGCGGTCTTGACGAGGGAATCGAGGGCTGAGCCGCCGAAGAAGTAGGTGAGCGCGGCCACCGCTGCGATGAGCAGGATGGCCGCGATCAGGACGATCTTGAGGAGCGGCGAACGCGCGGGGGAGGCCTGGCCCATGCCCGCACTTTAGCGGCGGCGCATCAGCGCTTGCGCCGGAAGGCGAGGAAGCCACCCAGTGAGGCGAGTGCGAGGGCGCCCGGGGTGGGGACGGAGGGGCCGACCTCGGTGACGAGGGTGACCTGGTCGTTGCTGTAGTCGTAGCCGGCGCCGGCACCAGCGCTGGACCAGAGGGACCAGGGGTTGCCGTCGCCGTTGCCCCAGAGGTTGATCTCGCGTGAGCCGTTGGTGAAGAGGAGGCCGTAGACGTTGAAGAGGGAGGATGAGCTTGGGAAGACCTGGTTGTCGACGATGAAGGCGCCGCTGGGGCTGAGCGAGGTGGCGGGCGCGAGGGGGTTCTGCCAGAGCGAGTAGACGCCGTCGAAGGAGGTGCCGGAGATGGTGAGGGTGCCGCTGGTGGCGGTGAAGGAGCCGTTGCCGTTGTCGGTGGCGCTGACGCTGCCGGTCGCGAGGGTGAGGGCGTTGGCGTAGCTGAAGGTGAACTCGAAGGGGTTGCTCTGGGCGAGGGCGGGGGCGCTGAGGGCGGCGATGGCGAGGCCGGCGGCGATAGTCGGGCTGCGCATAACTGTCTCCTGGCGCCGTCGGCCACGGGTGCGGCGTTCCGGCGTAGAGAGTGTGCGAATCGTTCTGGTTCGTGGCAAGGTGAATACCCCCGGGTGGTGAGCGTGATTCCGGTGTGTGCGGGTGAAGCCGCTTGCGCAGGGGATGTGTCGGAAGGCTGGGGGGATGGGGGTGTGTCTGGCTGTGGGATCAACGCCGGATAACTTGCTGGACGACGCGTGAATGTCGCAGAGGGGATTGCAGAACGGGGGTCGGGGCGGTACGCTCGTGCCCCTTCACAGGAGAGGAGAGAGTCATGGGCACGGGACATTGGGCGTTTGGCGCGGCGGCTTGTGTTTTTGGCCTTGCGGCGGGGACGGCGCGTGCGACGCTGCTGACCAACGGCGACTTCGAGGCGGGCAACACGGGGTTCACGACGGACTACGAGTACCGCACGGTGAGCGTGTCGCCCTACGTGCAGCAGTATGGCGTGACGACGTCCGCGTTTGTGTGGTCGCAGTTCTGGAACACGGTGCAGACCGACCACAGCCCGGTGGGCGACAAGTTCTTCATCGCGGATGTGGGGCCGAACCTGGGCGCCGTGATCTGGCGGCAGACGGTGGCGGTGCCCGCGAACACCGATATGACTTTCTCTGCGTGGTTGGCGACCTGGACCACGTTCCCGGCGGTGACGCTGCGGGTTGACGTGAACGGGTCGCAGGTGGGTGTGTGGGGGGCGCCGAGCGGGGCGACCTGGACGCAGTACAGCGCGAGCTGGAACAGCGGCGCGAGCACGAGCGCGACGATCTCGATCTATGCGGCGAACTACTTCCAGCCGGGCGCGGACGTGGCCATTGACGACATGGATCTGGTACCGGCACCGGGCGCGGCGGGCCTGGCGGGCGCGGCGCTGGTGGCAGGGCTTCGGCGGCGGAGGAGGTGAGGCCGGGGTGGTGCGGCGAGCGCGTGTGGCCTTTCTCCGGGGGTTTTCGAGAACTGGCGGTATTGCAGGCGTTTTTTGGTAAGCGTCCGTCCCGATAACGGCTGTTTTGGCTCCTTGCGCTGTGGGGAGTTGACATTGCCGGAGGGGCTGAGGAACGGAGAGACGGGGGGACTGTGTGAGATGAAGGCGCAGCGATGAGGTTTGGTCAGGGTGTGGCCGGCTGCGTGCGTGGCGCATTGGTGTGTCCCCCGGGTGGTGGAGCGGCGGTTTGCAGCGCGCTCCCATCTATACCGGCGCGGCGAGGGAGATTGACCGGGTTTGTGCGCGCGCCGTTGCGGCCGGCGCGGGGGGATGTGCGTCGAAGGGCTGGAAAGACTGCTCAAAGATTTTGTGAGAATTCGTGCGGGAGGGCTTGCGCGGGGGGTGCGGTTGTGCGCACAAAGGTGGAGGTGCGCGTGGTGCGTCCCGGATGATGTGATGGTGGACCGAGGGGACGGGGCGGTGTGGTCACGGGAGCGGGTGGTTGCTGAGGGTGAGCACGGCGTCGATCGTGCGGATGTTGGCGAAGGTCTGCAGGGTGACGGGGGCGGCTTCGGGGGTGTTGTTGGCGAGGAGGTAGCTCATTGCCTGGCTATCGGCGCTGGACCAGTGGGGCCGGCCCCGGAACTGGGGCGGGCGCGGGGAGAGGAAGAAGATCATGGTTTCGGCGGCGCGGGGGCGGATGGAGAGGCGGGTGAGCGAGCCGTCGGCGGACCAGCGGTATTGGGCGTTGAGGTCCTTGAGGGCGCCGTGGTCGAAGGCCTGCCAGTCCCGCGTGGGGTTGATGGTGATGGTGTCGCGGGCGTCTGAGACACGGAGTTTGATGCGCAGCGAGGCGTTGACGGTGGTGGCGGAGCGGGAGGGCGCCTGGACGAACCAGCGGAGGGTGGGCGCTGCGTCGTGAAGGCGGAGCGTCTGGGAGGTCCAATCACGAACGTCACCAGGGTGGTCCTGGTACTGGCGGATGAGCGGCCCCACGAGGTCGGCGCCGAGGTTGTCGGTTGCGGACGCTGCGATGAATTCGGCGTCCACGATGCGCGTGGATGGGGGGACATCCGGGACGGCGATATCGAACATGAGCCATTCGCCCTTGGACGGGATGCCCTCCAGGAAGAGTCCGGCGGTTTCAAGGGATGTGGCCGGGGCGAAGGACTCGCGGTGTTCGCACGTTCGGAGGAGGGAGAGGGTCGTTTCCGTGGTGGTTGGGTGCGCGCTTGGCGGTGCGACGGGCCTGGGAGGGGGGGAGTGGCAGCCGGTGAGGAGGGCCGAGCATGCGGCGCAGGCGAGGGCGACAGGTGCGTGGGCTGTCATGAGAGGAGTGTAGTTGGAGGGAGGGATTGCATTGGCTTCGAGCCGGGGGGGGATGGTTGAGCGGCGTGTGCATCGATTGCTGCGGCGGCAGTACTGGGTGTGGGTTGAGTGAGTGGTTTGCTGTGTGCAAAGGGAAGGGAGGCCCTTCCCTTTGCAAACCCATCCCGATGCTACGCGGCGCTGTCATTGGTTCAACCGCCGCTCACCCGCTGCGCAGCGGCGCTGGCTGTTTGCACGGAGGAATACGACTGATAGGACAGAGAGGACTTATGGCGGAGGAGGCGGCGGATTGGAGCGGCGGTGGGTGAGGCGGGCTTGGGTCATGCGCTCGCGGAGGCCGCCTTGTTTGACGAACTGTTGCTCGAGTTGGCGGAGTTGCTGGTCGAGGAGGTAGTTGGCCTGGTGGATCACGCAAGTGGCGATGTTGGCGACGGTGTCGGCGGGGCGGGATTCAATGAAGGAGCGGTAGGACTCGTAGGACGTCGAGGACCCGTGGTCGATCTTGCGGACGAAGAGCGCCTCTTTGGAGTCCTTGGGCCAGAGGGGGAGGTTGCGGACGCGGAGGAAGTCCTGGTAGTCGATGAGCAGTTCTTCCAAGCTCGCGCGGGCAACATTGGTCAGTTTGATTTCGGCTTCTTTGGAGGTTCCGCTCGCCTTTGAGCCTTCGGCGATGTTCTGCTTGCCGGAGCGTGCGGCCTGGATCATCTGGTCGATGGTGCGGTCGCCCTTGCTGAGGAAGCGTTGGCAGAAGCGGAAGGTGATGTCGTAGATGACTTCGGCCTTCTGGTAGGAAAGCAGTACGCGATAGTGGCCGTGCGCAGGGATGAACGGTCGGTCGGGCACCGGGGGAGTGTACCAGAAAGGCAAATAGGACCAATAGGACGGATAGGACCTATAGGTCGTATGAGTCGTATTGGTCCTATTCAGTCGCCCTGGTCGAGGACGGCCATGAAGGCTTCCTGGGGGATCGTGACTGAGCCCACGTTCTTCATGCGCTTCTTGCCTTCCTTCTGCTTCTCGAGCAGCTTGCGTTTTCGGCTGACGTCGCCGCCGTAGCACTTGGCGAGGACGTCTTTGCGGAAGGCCTTGATGGTTTCGCGGGCGATGACCTTGCCGCCGATGGCGGCCTGGACGGGGATTTCGAACTGGTGGCGTGGGATCTGCTCCCTGAGCTTGGAGCAGAGCTGGCGGCCGCGTTGTTCGGCGCGTTCGCGGTGGACGATGGTGGCGAGTGCCTCGACGGGGTCGCCGTTGATGAGGATGTCGAGCTTGACGAGCTTGTCGGCGCGGTAGTCGATGACCTCGTAGTCCATGGTGCCGTAGCCGGAGGTCAGGCCCTTCATCTTGTCGAAGAAGTCGTAGATGATTTCGGCGAGGGGGATCTCGAACTGGAGGGTTTCGCGGCTGGCGGAGACGTAGGACTGGCTCTTGTAGATGCCGCGGCGGTCCATGACGAGCTTCAGGATGTCTCCGATGTACTCCTTGGGGGTCATGATGTCGAGCTTGCAGATGGGCTCCCGGATCTCCATGATGTGGGACATGTTGGGGAGGTCGCCCGGGTTGTGGACCTCGAGGAGCTGGTGGCCGGCGGGGATGTTGCGTTTGTAGGGAGATTCGTCGTCGACGGGTTTCAGGGCCTGGCCGTTTGCGCCGGTCATGGTGTCGGTGCCCCGGACGAGGACGTGGTAGGAGACGGTGGGCGCGGTCTGGACGATTTCGACATCGCCCTCGCGCTCGAGGCGTTCCTGGATGATGTCCATGTGGAGGAGGCCGAGGAAGCCGCAGCGGAAGCCGAAGCCGAGGGCCTCGGAGTGGACGGGTGCGAAGGTGAAGGAGGAGTCGTTGAGGGAGAGCTTCTCGACGGCGTCGCGGAGGTCTTCGAAGTCTGCGCCCTTGCCTTCCTCGTCGGTGGCGGGGTAGAAGTCGCAGAAGACCATCTGGCGCGGGGGCTGGTAGCCGGGGAGCGCTTCCTCTGCGGGGTTGTTCTCGAGGGTGACGGTGTCGCCGATGCGGACGTCCTTGAGGCTGCGGATGGCGGCGACGACGTAGGCGGTTTCGCCGGGGCCCACCTCGGGGACGCGGACGGGCTTGGGGGTCATCTTGCCGATGTCGTTGCACTGGAAGGTGCGCTGGACGCCCATCATGCGGATCTTGTCGCCGACCTTGAGCCGCCCGTCGAAGATACGGACGTAGACGATGACGCCGCGGTAGTCGTCGTAGACGGCGTCGAAGATGAGTGCGCGGAGTTTTTCGGTGACGGGCTTGCGCGGGGGCGGGAACTTCTCGCAGATGGCGGCGAGGAGCTGGGGGAGGCCGATGCCGGTCTTGGCGGAGACGAGGATGCACTCGTGGGGCTTGAAGCCCAGGGTCTGCTCGATCTCTTCCTTGACGGCGTCGGGCTGGGCGCTGGGGAGGTCGATCTTGTTGATGACGGGGACGATGGTGAGGTTTTCGTTGACGGCGAGGTAGGCGTTGACGAGGGTCTGTGCCTGGACGCCCTGGGTGGCGTCGACGACGAGGATGGCGCCCTCGCAGGCCTTCAGGGCGCGGGAGACCTCGTAGTTGAAGTCGACGTGGCCTGGCGTATCGATGAAGTTCATCATGTAGAGGTCGCCGTGGGCCTCTGCGGACTCTCCTTTCTTGGTCTTGTGCTCGCCGATGTCATCGACGGTCTCGTACTCGGTCTCGAGCTCGTCCGTGCCCGAGCCGGCCTTGTGGCGGTGGTAGACGGTGACGGCGGAGGCCTTGATGGTGATGCCGCGCTCGCGCTCGATGTCCATGGAGTCCAGGATCTGGTCCTTGGCTTCGCGCGCGGAGACGGCGTTGGTCGCCTGGAGGAGCCTGTCGGCGAGGGTGGACTTGCCGTGGTCGATGTGGGCGATGATGGAGAAGTTGCGGATGTGCTGGGGGGAAGGCTTTTGTTCGGACATTCGGGGGGATTGTAAGCGAACCCGGGGCGCGGGCGGGGTGCGCGGCGGATATTCAGAGCGACGCGCGGGCGGGGCGGCTACGGCAGGGGGGTGGTGACGGTGTAGGTGATGCGGATGCCGGCGACGTCGAGATTGCCGCTGTTTTCCTTGTTCCAGAAGACGCCCACCCAGTAGAGGTTCTGGCTGTTGTCGATGGTCGCGGAGGAGATGGAGGTGTCCTGGGGGCGCTGGTACCCGGATGTGCCGGACGTGCTCACGCTGCTCACGGTCGTGGTGCCGCCGATCAGGAAGCTGTCCATGGCGGTCCTGATGAAGTTCGCGGTCGCGTTGGTATTGGCGGTGTCGCTCGCGACGAGCTGGAAGCCGGTGACCACCGCGCCCTGGGGGAGGGAGACCGGGGCGACCGCCTCGCCCAGGGTGCCCGAGATGAGCGCGTTGTTGTGCATGATGGTCCCGTTGATGTACATGTTCGTGGTCTGCGTGAAGGCGCTCGCCGGGATGGAGAGGTAGCGCGTGGCGGCGTCGATGGTGAGGTTGCCGTGGACGGTGAGGTTGGCGTTGATGGTGGTGTTGCCGGAGTCGCGGGCGATGGTGAGGTGGGGGCCTTGCTCGGCGGCGCTGGAGAAGCCGAGGACCTCGAACTGGTTGGCGGCGCCGTTGCAGCGGGCGATGATGCCGCCGGTGGCGGAGTTGTTCTCGGCGAGGTAGACCTGGGAGTTGCCGTTGGCGGCGCTGGGGGTGATGGTGACTTCTCCCGGGCCAGAGGAGGCGGCGACGTGGAGGCGTGCGAGGGGGGAGGTGGTGCCGATGCCCACGTCGCCGGTGCTGGTGATGCACATGCGGTTGGTGTTGCCGCCGGTGCGGAAGAGGAGGCCTTCGGTGTTTGCGGGGTTGTTGAAGATGATGGCGCCGGCGATGGAGGGGTCTGGGCTGGCGTGCCCGAAGAGGATGCCGGACTCGTTGGCGAGCGGGGAGAAGAACTGGGCGTAGGCGGCGCCGTTGTTTTCCAGCGCGAGCACGGTGCTGGTGCTGGGGGTGTTGGTGCCGCTGTCGGCGCGCTGGACCCAGAGGGGCACGGTGCTGCCGTTGGCGCCGCCGATGCCGACCTGGGTGTTGAAGGTGGCGTCCGCGAGGAACGCGTTGGAGCTGCCGAGTCGCGGGACGTTGGCGGAGAGCCTGGAGTCGGGGAGGGTGCCGGTGCTGAGGTTGGCCGCGCTGGTGTAGAACGTGGCGGGTTGGCCGTTGAGCTGTGCCGTCGTGGAGGCGGAGAGGGCGAACTGGGCCTGGGGTGCCGCGGTGACTTCCTGGAGGGGGGCGAGTGCGGTGAAGCCGGTGGTCGTGGCGCAGGCGAGGCCGGTGTCAGTGCGGACCTGGACCTCGAGGAAGCGTCGGGCGCCGGCGAAGGCGGCGCCGAAGTCGAGGGAGGTGGAGAAGACGCCGTCGGACACCGTCACGTTGTCGGCGCAGAGCGTGGGCCCGACCTGGACGCCGCCGCTGGACGCGTCGAAGAGGCGGAACCGGAAGTCGTAGAGGCCGCTGGCGGGCGTGCCGCCGTTCTGGAGCTGGCCCTGGTAGGAGAAGGCTGTGGAGAGGGGCTGGGCGAGGGCGGCGGTTGCGGCGAGGGTGCTGGCGAGGCAGGCGAGGCATGTGGTGCGGCGCATGGAGGTCTCCCGGGTGATGGACACTCCATGACTAGTTACGGGCCGGGGCCGGTTGGACGGCGGCTGCGCGGAATCTCGCCGCACGCTATTGGGGGCGGGGTTGGCGGGCCTGGAGGGTGCACGGCGACGGGGCCGCGGGTCTTTGGACGCGGGGGCGGAGCCGTCTCCTGCTCCCCCCACGCCCGCCGCTGCCCCGCTCGGGCGTTCCTGGTGCCCCGGGGGACCTTTGGGCCGGCGGGGCGCGTGGAAAGGGGTTGGCGGGGCGGCGGCTTCTGGTATGATGTTTTTGTGCGGGGGGGAGGCGAGAGGAGACAGGGCATGCGCATTCCTGTGCTGACGGCGGTGGCGTCCTGTGTGTGCTGCGGCGTGGCTGTGGGGCAGACGTCGCTGGTGGATTCGGTGTCGGAGGCGCGTTTTCTGAGCGCGTTGTACCAGACGCCGCTGGCGACGCAGTCGTTCAGTGCGCCGACGGTGGCGGCGTGGGACGCGGCGGGTCGGCACGCGGTGACGAACACGGGCGTGATGCCGGCGAACCCGGTGGTGCCGATGGACCACGTGGAGGCGTGGTGCAGCTTTGAGCAGGCGGGGGCGGGGTCGCTGCTGCGGTCGTACACGCGGGCGAGCGGGTATTACATGGACGGCGGGACGGACGGGCTCGGCACGTTCGCGATGACGACGATCGACGTGCGGAACCGGATCACGGTCACGAACAACTCGGGGCAGGCGGTGCGGGTGGAGATCCTCGAGCTGTCGCACGGGACGGTGATGACGGGGGGTTTTTCGGCGCCGATGCAGGCGGACGCGCGGGAGGAGCTGACGGTGCTGGGGGTGGGAACGGACCCTTTCTCGTACTTCGAGCACTCGTCGGCGCACGTGTATGCGCCGGAGCACACGCCGCGGGTTGAGCTGAACGGGGCGTGGCAGACGCAGAGCAGCCCGATCACGGCGACGATCCCGGACCTTGCGGGCACGCTGGACGGGGTGGAGGTGCACGCGTTGAACGTGATCTCGCTTTTCACGCTGGCGGCGGGGGGTACGCGTGACTTTGATGTGACGTTCCAGGGCGCGTACCGGTCGATGGTGACGGGGGGGTTTCTGGGGTTTGCGCAGACGGACTTCAGCGGGACGGGGACGATGGACTACCGGGGTGTGGACCCGGTGAGCGGGCAGCCGGTGGCTGGGGTTTCGTTCGAGGTGGTGGGCGTGCCTGCGCCGGCGGGGGTTTGCGTGGTGATTGCGGCGGCGCTGCGCGGGGGCAGGCGGCGCCGGTGACGGTGGCCTTGGGGTGGTGCTGCGTCGTGGGGCGTTCAGGGCACCATGTTGACGACGATCTCGGCTTCTTCGACGGGGAGGCCGTCGTCGGCGGTGCGCATGCCCCAGGACATGGTGGCGCCGTTCTGGTTGTTGAAGAGGTTGTAGTCTGTGGTGGTGTCGACGATGAGGCGGACGCTGCGGATGGCGTTGGCGAGGGTCCAGAAGTCGAGGTTCTGGGCGGCGCTGGCGGCGTTGCCCCGGACGAGGAAGGTGGCGGTGCCGACCGTGCCGGTGCGGGCGCCGGTGGCGGAATCGATGGCTGCGCTGAACTGGGGGGCGCCGGCGACGAGGATGGTGGGGTCGATGACGTTCGCGACGACGAGGCGGTAGACGCCGGTGAGGCCGGTGGAGGCGCCCAGGCGCGGTGAGAAGGTGGGCGTGGTGATGCCGGTGAGGGAGCCGGCGGTGACGCAGGGGTCTGTGGAGAGGCCGTTGGCAACGTTGGGGCAGGCGTAGCTGACTTCTTCGAAGGGGAGGCCGTCGTCACCGACCACGGTGCGGTAGAGGAACGCGTTGCCGGCGGGGAGCGTGCAGGTGCAGGTGCCGCCCGAGGGCGTGGTGACGGTGATGACGAGGTTGCTGAGGGTGGTGCCGTTGCGGACCCATTCGTACCAGGTGTTGTCGCTGGTGCGGGGGCGGCGGAGGACGGGTCGCTCTGTCCAGCTGAGCTGGCCGGAGGGGATGCCGCCGGAGAGCGGGCGCGAGAGCTTGAAGCCGCCGACGAGTTTGGCGGTGGGGAACGCGGTGGCGTTGATGGTGATGGCGACGGTGGTGCCGGCGGGGTAGCCCGAGACGACGCCGGTGTCGCCCGGGTCGAGGGCGGCGAAGGTCTGGGTGCGTCCGTCGGGGAAGCGGAAGCCGGTGGCGGAGTGGATGGCGCCGTCGACGTCGAGGCGTGCGGCGGGCGTGATGACGCCGATGCCGACGTCGCCGGCGTCGGTGATGCGGAGCTTGATGGCGTTGCCGCCGGTGCGGAAGTTGAGGGAGACGCCGTTGGTGTAGAAGATGCCGGCCTGGACGCTGTTGGCGGGGGAGCCGAAGATCACGCCTTTCTCGCTGGCGTCGGGGGTGAGGAGGTGGAGGTAGTTTGCGGAGGAGCGTTCGAAGATCGCGGAGGCGTTGGCGTTGCCGGTGACGGTGCCGGCGGAGCCTTCCATGACGTGGAAGGGGGCCTCGGGGGTGTCGGTGCCGACGCCGAGGCTGCCGGTGAAGTAGCCCCGGCCTTCGAAGTACCCTGCCCAGCCGGTGGCGCTGTTGACCTTGCCCCAGACGCCCTTGGTGGCGCCGGTGGCTGCGAGGGCCTGCCCCTGGACGCCGACGCCGCTGGTGCTGTTGGTCGCTTCGAAGAGGCCGCCGTGGACGAGGGCGGTGCCGCCGGTGGTGACGCCCCTGATGGCCTGGCTGGTGTTGTTGTTGTTCTGCGTGACGAGCAGGGCGTTGGCGTCCGCTGCGCTGCTGGAGGTGATGAGCTGGCGGAGGCCGAAGAGGTTGGTGCTGTTCAGGAGCGGGACGTTGGCGGAGAGGCGTGCGTCGGGGACGGTGCCGGTGAGGTTGGCGGCGCTGGTGTAGAAGGACGCGGGCTGTCCGTTGAGTTCGGCGGCGGAGAGCGCGAAGGTGGCGTGGGGCGCGGCGGTGAGCTGCGTGCGGGGGGCCAGGGTGGTGTAGCCGGTGGTGTCGGCGCAGGCGAGGCCGGTGTCCTGGCGGATGTCCATCTCGACGAAGGCCTGTGTGCCGGTGAAGACGGGGCCAAAGTCGAGGAGGGCGGTGAAGCGGCCTTCGGAGACGGCGAGGTTGTCTACGCAGAGCGTGGGGCCGAGCTGGAGACTGCCGGAGGCGTCGGCGAAGAGGCGGAAGCGGGCGTCGAACGGGCCGGGGGCGGGGAGGCCCGCGGAGCGGACCTCGCCCTGGAAGGTGAAGGCGGTGGTGAGGGTCTGGGCGAGGGCGGCGGGCGCGGCGAGGGCGCAGGCGAGGAACGCGAGGCGACGCATGGGGTGCTCCTTGAGGGTGGACACTCCATGACTAGTTGCGTGCCGGCGCGGGTTGGACAGCGGAGGTGAGGAAGCGCTGATCGTGGGTGGTCAGCGGCGGGGCTTGCGGCGGGGGTGGCCGGCCTGTCTGGGCGGGGGCTTGGGGTGGCTGTGGCCGCCGGGCGGGGCGTGGTGGGCACCGCCGTGGGGCTTTGGGGTGTGCCGGTCTGCGGGGCGGGGGGTGTTCCCGTCGCGCGGGGCGTGGGAGCCCGGGTTGTTATGGGCGGGCTTGGCGCCGTGTGCGGGCCGGGAGGGCCGGGAGTGGCGCGGGCGGGCGTCGTCGAAGCGCGGGGAGAAGCCGTCCCCCCCGCTGCCGCCGTGGGGGCTTTGGGGTCTGCGCGGGGCGTGCGGGTTCCGGGCGGGGCGTGCGCCGTGGCCGCCACGCTGGCCGTCTGCGGTGCGTGGCTGGCGTGCGGGGCGTTCGCCGTCGGCGCGGTGGCCGTGGAGGTGCGGGTGGTGCGCGCGGTCGGGCCTGGGCGGGGGCGCGTGGGCGGGGTCTGCGTAGTCGGGCTGGTCGTTCTTGACGGGGATCTGCTTCTTGGTGAAGCGTTCGACGTCGCGGAGGAGTGCGCGTTCTTCGCCGGAGCAGAAGGTGATGGCGTGTCCGCTGGCGCCGGCGCGTGCGGTGCGGCCGATGCGGTGGACGTAGGTCTCGGGGACTTCGGGGATTTCGTAGTTGATGACGTGGGAGACTTCGTCGACGTCGATGCCGCGGGCGGCGATGTCGGTGGCGACGAGGACGGGCAGTTCTCCGTCGCGGAAGGCGTCCATGGTGCGTGTGCGCTGGGACTGGCGTTTGTTGCCGTGGATGGCCTCTGCGCCGATGCCTGCGCGGGAGAGGTCACGGGCGACGCGGTCTGCGCCGTGCTTGGTGCGGGTGAAGACGACGACGCGGGTCATGAATTCGCGCTGGAGGAGGTGTCGGAGGAGCGCGGGCTTGTTGATCTTCTCGACGTGGTAGACGCACTGGTCGATGCGGTCGGCGGTGGGCTTGTCGGGCGCGACCTTGACGACGGCGGGCTCGTGGAGGAGCGAGTGCGCGAGGTCCTTGATATCCGCGGGCATGGTGGCGGAGAAGAGGAGTGTCTGGCGGGGGTGCCTGGCGTCGCGCTTGGGGAGCTTGGCGACGACGCGGCGGATGTCGTGGATGAAGCCCATGTCGAGCATGCGGTCGGCTTCGTCCAGGATGAAGGTCTCGACGCGGGAGAGGTCGCCGTATCCCTGGTTGAGGAGGTCGAGGAGGCGGCCGGGGGTGGCGATGAGGATGTCGACGCCGTGGGAGATGGCGCGGGCCTGGGGGTTCTGGTTGACGCCTCCGAAGACGGTGGTGTAGGTGTGGGTGGTGAACTTGCCGTAGACGCGGACGCTCTCTGCGATCTGGGCGGCGAGCTCGCGGGTGGGGGTGAGGACGAGTGCGCGGATGGGGCGCATGGTGCCGCGGGGGAGCTGGGGCGTGCGGCAGAGGATGTCGATGAGTGGGAGGGCGAAGGCGGCGGTTTTGCCGGTGCCGGTCTGGGCGAGGCCCATGAGGTCCTTGCCGGCGAGGATGTGCGGGATGGCCTGCGCCTGGATGGGGGTCGGGGTGTCGTAGCCCTCGGCCTTGACGGCGCGTGCGATGGGCTCAGAGAGCCCGAGTGCGGAGAAGTGGATGGCTTGTACTCGCTGGAACGCGGACAGACAGCGGTGCGCCGGAAGACGTTCCGGCTGGAACACCCTCGCACGTCCCTGCTTTGCGGCGTGCACGCGGGTGCGTCCACGCTGGGGAGGGGCGGCGTTGCAGCGGTCCGGGGTGGGAAGGTCCCTCCGGGGAGCCGCGTCGGGCAACAGCCTGTGTGCGGTGATCCGGTGGCTGTCCGGCCACTGGAACGGGTAAGTATAGGCGTGATGGCGGCTTATCGAGCGGGGGCGCCGTTACTTGGCGGGAGGAGGCTTGATGTCGCCGGTCTGGTGGTAGCGCTCGAGGTACTTCCTGGCGAGCGTGGTCTGCTTGTTGGAGAGGTCGATTTCGCGGCCGTCGATGAAGGCGCCGGTGACGAGGGTGGAGACTTCCATGGGGTCGCCGGTGGTGACGATGAGGGTAGCGGACTTGCCTTTTTCGAGCGAGCCGTAGCGGTCGTCGATGCCGAGGATTTTCGCGGCGTTGATGGTGAGGCACTTGAGGCCTTCGTCGTGGGGCAGGCCGAAGGCGACGGCGGTGGCGGTGTTGTACGGGAGGTTTCGTTCGTGGGCGGTGTCGTCGGCGATTTCGATGGAGACGGTGAGTCCTGCGGCGGCGAGGCGGGCGGGGAGGGTGTAGGCGTCGTCGTAGGGAGAATCGTCACGGCGGGGCATGGCGTGGGTGCCCTGGACGATGACGGGGACCTTGTGCTGTTTCAGGAGGTCGGCGGCCTGATCGGCGTCGCGGCCACCGACGAGGACCATCCTGAGGCCGCGCTGGGCGCCGAACTGGATGGCGGAGTTGATCTGGTCGATGTCGTTGGCGGCGAGGAAGACGGGGAGCTGCGCGGTGGAGTGCGGGAAGACGTCGCGCATGGCTTCCCAGCGGAGGTCGATGGGGGCGCTGGGGTCTGAGTCGCGGAGGTCGTCGTAGGCCTTGGCGGTATCGAAGGTCTTCTCGATCGCGGCGAGGCTCTCGCGGATTTCCTTCATCTGATCGTCTTCGCTGCGGTCCATCCACCAGGCGGTGAAGGGGCGGACGTTGGGCCAGCGGACGGTCATGCCCACGGTGGGGTTGATGGCCATGTCCTTGACGGTCCAGCCGTCGAGGCGGATGGCGCCGCCCTGGCCGGCGATGGTGCCGCCGCCGGGGAAGACGCCCGCGATGAGGACGCCGTTGGAGCGGGTGACGGTGAGGAGGTTGCTGTCGGGGTTGACGGCGTCGGCGGCGCGGACTTCGGGGGTGATGCCTCCGACCTCGGTGGTGTCGATGGAGGCGGGGACGGCCTGGATTTCGGTGAGGCCGAGCTGGGTGTAGGGCGCGATGAGGCCTGGGTAGACGTGGTTGCCCTTGGCGTCGATGATGCGCCAGCCCTGCGGGATGTGGGGGTCGCCCTGCAGGATGTCGGTGATCAGGCCGTTCTCGAAGATGATCGACCCGTTCTGCACCTCTGGTCCGGTCACCGGGTGGATGACGGCGTTGCGGATGACGGTGATCTGGGACTGGGGCGGTGCCTTGAAGGTGAGGTCCTGCGCGAGGGCCTGGGACGCGAGGGCGCCCATGCACAGGAGGGTGACCCGCGGGGAGGAACGAGGAGCAAGCAGGGCTGTGAACATGGGGTGGCTCGGGGGCTTGAACTGAGGGTGTGTGGTGCGCGGCCTGGTACGGGCTGGTCTTCAGTACGCGTGGAGCTGGCCGCAGCCGCAGACACCTGGGGCGGTGCGGGGGTCCTTGCCGGAGGTCTGGAGGTCGAGGTAGAACCTGCGGATCTGGGCACGCTCTTCGTCGGACATGTCGTCGGTGATGGAGGTGGCGCCGGCGTAGTCGTCCTCGTTGGGCGGGCGGGAGTCGACGCCAGGTCGGCGGCGTCGGCGGCCTTCGCCTGAGGGCGGGGCGCCGTCGTCCTTCTTGTCGTCGGCGGCGGGCTTCTTCTTCTTGTCGCCCGCGAGGAGTTTCTGGATGAGGCGGGTGCGGTCGGCGGCGTTGCGGGCCCGGAGCTGCTGGTCCGTGGCGAGGCTGAACTCCTCGCGGCCGTCGACGAAGGTGTGCTCGGCGCGGGCGAAGGAGGACATGGGGACAGTGGACCAGACGACGAGGTCGGCGTCCTTGCCGGCCTCGATGGTGCCGACGCGGTTGTCGATCTTGAGCTGTTTGGCGGGGTTGAGCGTGACCATCTTCAGGGCTTCTTCCTGGGAGATGCCGCCGACGAGATCGCCGTACTTGATGGCCTTGCCCGCTTCGGCGTTGAGGTGGCGGGCGAGTTCGTTGCTGTCGCTGTTGAAGGAGACGACGACGCCCGCCTTGTGCATGAGGGGGAAGGCGTAGGGGATCGCGTCCTGCACTTCGACCTTGTAGGCCCACCAGTCGGTGAAGCCGGAGGCGCCGATGGCGTGGGCCTTCACGAAGTCGGCGATCTTGTAGCCTTCGAGCGCGTGGGTGTAGGTGCCGATCTTGAACTTGAAGTCGTCGGCGACGGTGGCGAGCATAACCATTTCGTCCTGGCGGTAGGAGTGGCAGTGGACGAGGCGGGTGCCGGCGAGGACTTCGGCGAGTGCTTCGAGCTCGAGGTCGCGGCGGACCGCGGTGGGATGCTGGAACCACATGCCCAATGTCGGCAGACCGCCGCCGCTCGCCATTACCTTGTCGGAGTTGTCCTTGGACGCCTTGCCCTGCGCACTCTTGATGGCCTCGGCGTACTCCTTTGCAGCGGTAAAGCGGTCGCGGATGAGCATCTCGACGCCCATGCGCGTGCGGGGGTATTGGCCGGTGTTGGCGTCCCAGTTGACGCTGCGGGGGTTTTCGCCCAGCGCGAACTTGATGCCGGGGATTGCACCCTCGAAGTGCATGTCGTCGGGGTGGGCGACGCCCCAGCGGAGCTTGGTGGTCTGTGACTGACCACCGATGGCGTTGGCGCTGCCGTGGAGTTGCAGCACGCTGGTGACGCCGCCCGCGAGCTGGCGGTACCAGTTGACGTCGTCGGGGTTGGTCACGTCCTGGATGCGGACTTCGGCGGTGACGGCCTGCGCGCCTTCGTTGACGCCTTTGCTGATGCCGGTGTGGGAGTGGGCGTCGATGATGCCGGCGGCGATGTGCCTGCCGGTGCAGTCGATGGTGACGGCGTCGCCGGGCACGAGCTGGTCCATGACCTGTCCCACGGCCTGGATCTTCCCACCACCGATGACGACGGTGGCGTCCTGGAGCATGCCTTTCTCGGTGTTGGTCCAGACGCTGGCGTGGGTGAGGACGAAGGTCTTCTGGGGCGGGATTTCGTCGAGTCCGTAGGGGCCGAAGGGGGTGGGGAGTTTCTCGGGGATGTCGGTGGGCGCGGCGTCTTCGTCGTCGTCCTTCTTGTCGTCGTAGACCTGGCGCATGGCGTAGCGGTGCTCCCCGGAGGGGTCCTTGGAGACGGCGCGGAGTTCGCCATCGACACGGGTGATGGTCTCGGTGCTGACGCCTTCCTGGCCCAGGTCCTTCATGGGGTAGGTGAAGGTGATGGTGGACCCATCCACCTTGAAGTCGTCGGCCTTGATGCTGACCCTGTCCTTGCCTGGTGTGGAGGGCTGGTTGAGGAAGAGGACGGTGGCGCCCTTCTCGGTCATCTCGATATCGACGTTGTCCTTGGCGTCCTTGGCCTTGCGCTGACCGTCAAACTCGACGACGCGCCAGTGGCCGGTCCACCACTTTTTCGGGTCTGCACGGCGGGCGGTGAAGGTGAACTTGCCGAGGTCGCTGGTCATGCGGCCCTGCATCGTCGCGGGGGTGGTGGAGCGGTCGAAGGTGGCTGTGAAGGTGGCGTCGGGGCAGTCGATCTTCATGTCGGCGCGCAGGATGCGGAAGGTGAGGGTCGTGCCGTTCCATTCGGCGTCGCGCCCCGGGGCGCTGGTCGTGGTGCCGTCGTCGTTGCTGCGGGTCAGCTCGACCTTGCATGCGCGGTTGCCCTGTTCGTCCTCTTCGGTGATGTGGAGGACGCCACCCCGCTGCAGCGCCGGGTCTTCCAGGTCAAAGAACGTCGGCCAGTCGCCGGCGATGCTTGGCGGGCGGCGGGTTGCGGTCCAGGTGAACCGTTCGCCGTTGGCGCGGACGCCCTGGCCCACGAGGCGTGCGGGACTTGCGTCGGTCCCGCGTTCGATGGAGGCGGACATGAGGTAGTGGCCGGCCAGGGCCGCGGGGACGGGGGGTGCGGCCGGGGCTTCGGCGTCGGGGGCGGGGGCGGGGGCGGGGGCGGGGGCGGGGGCGGAAGGCTGTGGGTCGGCGGGCTTGGGCTTTTCGTTCTTTGGTTTTTCGTTGATGGCTTCGTGGTCGAAGGTGAAGCCCATGTTCATCTTCTCGACGCTGACCTTGGCGGCCTTGGTTTCCTTGTCGCCCAAGTGGACGGTGATGGCGTTGTCCTTGTCGATGGAGAGCCAGCGCTTGGCGGGCGGGGCGTTGGGGATGTTGATGTCCCACTCGCCTTCCAGGGTCGTCGGCGGGGTGAAGAGTTCGTGGGCGATGCCGTCGACGAAGACGGTGCGGAGCTTGGTCTTCTTGCTGAACACCTCGCCATCGGTGATCAGCAGGTTGGCGCGCTTGCCGGCCTCGATGGTGCCGAGCTGGCTGCTGACGCCGAGGAGCGCGGCGGGCTCTGTGGTGAGTGCGGCGAGGGCGGTGTCGGCGGGCAGGCCGTGGAGTATGGCCTTGCGGACGTTGGCGAGGAAGTCGCCCTTGCGGCGGAGCTTGGCGGTGGTGAGGGAGTAGGTGAGGCCCGCGGCCGAGAGCCGGCGCGGGTTGGTGGGCGCCTGCTCCCACATCATCATGTCGCGGAGTTCGACGCTGTCGGCCTTGCCCGGCGTAGAGACGTCGGGGGCCTTGGGGAAGTTGAGGGGGAGGATGAGGCCCTTGTAGTTGGGCTCCTTGGTCTCCTTCCTGATTGCTTCGAGGCGGGCGAATTCCTCGCCGCTGCCCAGGATCATGTAGGGGCGTTCGAATTCGCGGGCGATCTTGGCGGCGCGGAGGAATTCGAGATCGTCGTCGGTCTGGAAGAGGAGGATGGGGGCGGGGTCGGAGGTTTCGGCTGTGGCGGTGGGATCGAGGACCGCGGGGGAGGCGGCCACCGAGGTGCCCGTGCGGTCGAGGAGGCGGGTGATCTCAGCACGGGATGGGATCGCGGCGACCTGTGTTGCTGCCCGGCGTGCGTTGAAGTAGGTCGGGATCGGAGCGGGCGGCGTGGCATCGGGCGCGCGCACGATGGAAATCGGTGCGGTGTCGCTGCCGGAAGTGGAAGTCACCTGGGGGATGTCCACCGGGGGATTGCCGCCCAATGCGATCCAGGTGTTGGTTGGTGCCGGCTGCGGCTTGGCCGTGTAGAAGTTCATTGCCTCGGCGAGGTCCGGCGCAATGCGCGGGTCGGCCGCGTGTTCGCGGTCGATCGCGTGTAGAGATTCTGCGTCCCAGAAATTGAATCGCATGAGCGGGTCTGTGATGCCCTGGATGTCCGAGGCGCGTTTGTACCCCGCGGCGATCTGCGGCTCGGATTCGTTCGAGCGGTACTGCAAACTCCCGGTCGCGTCTGCGGCGAACTCGGGGGGGTCGTTCGGAGTTTCCAAGGCGGCGATTGACCTGCCGCGTTTGGCCAGAACATCCAGCGCATTCTCGGGGTCGGTGAACGCGCCGGTCTTGCGCCCTTCCTGCTGCCAATCGGCGTCGGAGAGCGTCTGGCGGATGAGGGCGATGGCGCCCATCTGGCTGTCGGGGTAGCCGCCTGCGCGGGTGTTGAAAGCGATGTTCTGGTATGCGTCATCCTTATATATAGATGGACGCGCGGCGGAAGGCTCGGCGCTGGGCTTGGCGAGGGAGACGACGGCGCTGCTGCCCTTGAAGACGCCGCCCTTGGGCGCGATGGCGGCGGCGGCGAAGCCGAGTTCACGCAGGGAATTCGCGTCTCCTTCGCTGATGCCTGCGCCATCGAGCGCGGAGCGCTGCGGGGTGACGTTGGGGCTCCAGTGGGCCTGGACGCCCTTGGTGCCGCCATCGCGGGCGACGGGGCTGGTGGCGTCGACCTCCAGGAAGGGCTCGATGAAGGCGGGGTAGATGTGGAGGCCGGTGCCGGGGATGATGCGCGGGCCGATGGGGTTGCGGGCGGGGACGTCGTCGTCGGTGCCGGGTTTGCCGTCGGGCCCGGGGTCACCGGGGAGGATGCCGACGATCAGTCCGGACTGGAAGATGACGGAGGCGTGGAGGAGTGTCTCGCCGGGCTTGGCGTGGACTGTTGCGTCGGTGATGGCGACGAACGTGGGGTCGGCCCGGCGCGGCCCGTTGGCGGGTGGCGCGAGTGGGGAAGTGGATGTGGGCTGGGCGGGCGCCTGGACGGCGGCCAGGGACAGAGCGATCACGCCCGTGGCGAGGACGGGGAGGGCAAGGGACTTCATAACGACAGAATACCACACAAAGCGGGATGTGTGGGGCCACGTGGTCGGGTGAAGGCTCACCAGGGGCGAGGGGCGTTGGCGCCAGGGTCGTCCTAGTGGGTCTTGACGGCCTCGACCCAGAAGACATCGGCGACCTGCTCGCGGACGAACTGGTATGTCACTTCGTCGAAGCGGTTGAGGGCGGAGTCTTCGGTCAGGAACACGCCGCCGGAAGGGAGGTTCGGGTCGTCTTTGTAGCCCACGAGGAGCCGGCTGTGGCCGGAGCCGGCAGCGACGGGGTAGCCGGATGCGAGGACACGTTTGACCTCAGCGAACTGGTCCGGGTTCACGCCGAAGCGGTCGGGCTGCCAGGGGACGATCCAGCGGACGGCGACGCGGTCCTTGAGGAGGTCGCGGCGGGCTGCCGCCTCGGCGAGCGCTTCGGTGGTGGGCGCGTGGCCCGCGTCGAAGGACGGTTGGTAGGGCATGCTGGTCTCGGCGCAGATGCCGGACTTCTCGAATCCGGCGAGGGCGTTGTGGAAGAAGTTGCCGTCGGAGGGGTGGCCCGCGGCGTTCCAGCCGGCCCAGTTGACGAACTCGGGGCTCATGCGCGTGTTGACGCCGGTCGCTTTGGCGGCGGCGAACTCGATCGCCTCACAGGTCGTGAAGATAGAGCAGGTGCCTCGCGGGCCCTGGGGGCGCGGCGTGAAGCCGGCGGCGGTGAGGGCAGGGCGGAGGTCGACGGAAGCGGGGGCGGCCGGAGGTGCGGGCGGAACGGGGGGCGCAGGTGGTGCCGGCGGTGCCGGGGCAACAGCGGGTGCGTGCGCCGGGGAGGGTGGGGCCGGGGCGGTCGCCGGCGTGGGTGTGCCGGGCTGCGAGGATGCCGCGGCCGGCGCGGGCGGTTGCTGTGGATTCGCCGGGTGTGCGGCGGCTTGGCGCGGGGGCGTTTGGCACGCACCAAGGAGGAGTGCCATTGCTGCCAGGGAGCAGGTGCGGGTGTGCATGGCGTGCAGCATACCCGGAGCGATGGTCTCAAGAAAGCGGGGCCGCTCACGTGTGAAAAGCGGCCCCACCGGGGTCGTGTCTGGGTGATGGGTGCGGCGTGGGCGCGTGGTGCAGGCGAAGGGCAATAAGAAGGCCGGAGAAGTCGGGCTGTCCGTTTGGGTGGGGGTGGCAGAGGGGAGGGTCGCGGGTTCCCAGGCGCGAAGCGAAGCTCAGAGGCGAGCGTTGTGGGGTGCGCACGGGAACGCGGGCGGGTTCCTCCGGAGTCGCAGATTTGGGAAAATGCCCCGCGGCACACAGGGCGGTATGATCGAAATGGCGCGCACGCACGGGCGGCCATCTACGGAGTTTTCCACATGCCTTTCGGACACCTGACGGACCTCTGCCGCGGCAACGCGGTGATCGGACAATCCGGCGGCCCCACGGCCGTCATCAACCAGTCGCTGGTGGGCGTGGTGGAGGGCCTGCGGATGGGGCTGGTGGCGGCGGGTTTTGTGAAGCACGTGTACGGGATGCGTCACGGGGTGAAGGGGCTTGTGAAGGGCGACCTGATCGAGCTGACGGACGCGGACCAGGACCGTCTGGACCGGCTGGCGCTGACGCCCAGCGCGGGTCTGGGGAGCACGCGGGACAAGCCCGACGACGCGTACTGCGACCGGATTCTGGAGGCGTGCAGGAAGCACGACATCCGGTACTTCTTCTATGTCGGGGGCAACGACAGCGCGGACACGTGCCGGATCGTGCACGAGAAGGCGAAGGCGGGGAAGTACGACATGCGGTGCTTCCACGTGCCCAAGACGATCGACAACGACCTTGTGGAGAACGATCACACGCCGGGGTTCCCGAGCGCGGCGCGGTTTGTGGCGATGGCGTGCATGGCGGACTTCATGGACAACATCAGCCTGCCGGGGATCAAGATCAACGTGGTGATGGGGCGTCACGCGGGCTTTTTGACGGCGGCGAGTGCGCTGGCGCGCCGGCGTGACCGGGAGTTTGACGAGGTGCCGAGCCACACGACGGACGGGCCTCAGCTGGTGTACTGCCCGGAGGTGCCGTTTGATCTGGACAAGTTCGTGTCGGACGTGGAGGGGATCTACAGCAAGCGGGACCGGTGCCACATCGTGGTGAGCGAGGGGATCAGCGACAAGGACGGGCGTCCGATCGGGGCGACGCTCATCAAGAACGCGCAGGTGGACGCGCACGGGAACGTGCAGCTCTCGGGGAGCGGGGCGCTGGG
Organism: Phycisphaerales bacterium; assembly: GCA_046350475.1. Taxonomy (GTDB): domain Bacteria; phylum Planctomycetota; class Phycisphaerae; order Phycisphaerales; family UBA1924; genus BJHL01. Next base: position 2,905,659 of record JAXMAJ010000001.1, read on the forward strand.
GGATCAGCTGGGGGACCTGCTGAAGGAGAAGCTGACGCCGGCGGGCGGGAAGCCGCCCCGGGTGCGTGCGGACACGTTCGGGTACATCCAGCGGTGCTGGCCGGACGCCTCGATCATCGACCGGATCGAGGCGCGCCGGAGTGCGCGGTTCGCGGCGCAGCTGGCCCTGCAGGGGTTCGAGGAGGGGAGCGTGACGATCGTGCGGACGGGCAGCGGGAGCAGCGCCTACCTGGGCGAGCAGCAGGGGGACGCGTACCACAGCGACTTCAAGCGGGTGGAGCTGAGGCAGATCGCGGCGAAGACGCGGCACATGCCCCGCGAGTTCCTTGCCGGGCACAACAACGTCTCCAAGAAGTTCATCGAGTACTGCCTGCCGCTGGTCGGGGAGTTGCCGGGGTTCGAGAGGCTGTGAGGGGCGTTGAGGGGAGCGACGATGCCGGGTGACCGCAGACCGCTGGCGTCTCGCTCGTGGCCGGTGATGGCACGGGCGGCGGGCGCGCTCGCGCGGGCGGGGGTGTCGCCCAACGCGATCTCGGTCGCCGGGATGGTGTTCGGCGCGGCGTGCGGTGGGGCGCTGGCGGCAACGGGGCTGGTCGGGTCCGGGCAGGTTGACTCCATCACGCCCGGGCAGCGGGTGCTGTTCGCGTGTGCGGCTGCGTGTGCGCAGCTTCGGCTGCTGTGCAACCTGCTCGACGGGATGGTGGCGGTCGAGGGCGGGAGGGCGTCGGCGGTGGGTGAGCTCTACAACGAGCTTCCGGACCGCGTGAGCGACACGGCGGCGCTCATCGGGGCGGGGTATGCGCTGACGGGCGTGCCGGAGGCCGGGTTTGTCGCGGCGCTCTTCGCGGTGCTCACGGCGTACGTGCGTGCGGTGGGGAAGGGCGCGGGGCGGGGGAGCGACTTCGCGGGTGTCATGAGCAAGCCGCGGCGGATGGCGGTGCTGACGGGCGCGTGCTGCGCAGTGGCGTTGTTGCCCGGCCCATGGACGGGCGCGGCGCACGTGGGTGGGTGCGGCTTCATGGGGGTGGTGACGTGGATCGTCGCTGCCGGGAGCGCTGCGACCTGCCTGGGACGGACCCGTCGGCTGGCACGACGGCTGCGCGGGAGTGTCTGACGCACTGGCGGAGACGCCCCCCGCGTTCACACCGGGGTGGCAGGTTCCTGCTCCGGGCGGGCTCAGGACCTTGTGATGTACGCCTCGAGCGTTTCCACCGTGCTGGTGAGGGCGAGGGTTTCGTAGGCGTTCAGGTCGCCGATGGAGACCATGCCGGCGAGGCGGTCTTCGTGGAGGACGGGGACGTGGCGGATGCGCTGCTCGCGCATGGTGTGGCGGAGGTCTTCGACGGGGGTGTCCGGGCAGCAGGTCCTGACGGGGTGGGTCATGGCGTCCGACACGAGGGTGCGCATGGGGTCTTTGCAGAGGGCGACGACGCGGGTGAGGATGTCGCGCTCGGTCAGGATGCCGACGATGCCGCCGTTCTGCCCCGCGGCACGCGGGCAGGTGACGACGACGCTGCCGATCTTGTGCTGGTTCATGGCGCGGGCGGCGTCGAGCACGGTGGCGTGCTGGTCGATGGTGACGACGTGCGTGCCTGCGAGGGTGGCCTTGTGGGTGAGGATGGTGGCGACCGTGCTCATGACCTGACCTCCTGGTTGGGGGCGGCATGGACGGGGGCGGGGTCGCAAAGGCCACACACTTCGCGGCCCCGTTCCCGGAGGTGCCGCTCCAAGCGCATTATGCCATAAGCCAATGAGTTACGGAAGCGGTGTGGACAAAAAATCCCCTCAATAGGGCGATGGAATGCCCGGCGGGGGTGCGGGCGAATATCCCTTGAATGAGGGGTTTTCTCAGCGGCCGATACGGACTGGGTTGGCGGCGGAAGCCCCCTGGGGGGCGATGACCATGGGGCGGGCGAGGAACCAGAGGGAGTGTCCACCGTCGTAGGTGCCGGGGGTGACGAAGAGGTTGCCACCGGTCTCGCAGCCGAAGGCGCCGGCACGGAAGGTGATGTAGGGGTTGGCGAGGGTGCCGAGTTCGGCGCCGGAGTAGGTGCTGTTGACGTAGACGCTGGTGGCGGACTGGTGGAGGCAGGGGCGGGAGTTGCGGTGGCTGACGATGGCGTTGACGGCGCTCACGCCGAAGATGGACTGGCTGCCCATGCAGGAGTTGAGGTTGGTGCACATGATGTAGCAGTCGCCCTCGCCGTTGCAGTGCTGGGCGCCCCAGTTGTGGCCGAGTTCGTGGGCGCCGAGGTTGATCTGGTCGAGGGAGTTGGCGGGGCGGTCGGTCTGGATGACGCTGTAGCCGCCGCAGTCGTTGCCGGTGCCGTCGCCGAAGGGGCAGGTGAAGTGGTTGCGGCGGGTGCAGATCTGTCCTGAGCAGCCGCCGTTGTTGCAGATGTAGGCGACGCCGATGGTGTTGCCATCGAAGTCGATCCCCATGAAGCCCTGGACGACATCGCGTTCGAAGCCGGAGTAGGGCGAGCCTTCCCAGACGTCGCGGAGCTGGGCGAGACGGCTGCCGGCGGCGGTGGCGGTGAAGGGGTCGGAGGCGTCGGTGCTGAGGACGATGCGGTTGAGGGAGTAGGAGATGCCGACCTGGGCGCGGTAGATGGCGTCGACGCCGACCATGGCGGCGTCGATGAAGTCGATGCAGTTGTTGGCGTTGCTGCCGTTGTTGACGAAGAACTCGTTGTCGCTGTCGATGCTGATCTGTGTGACGTACAGGCCCAGGGTGCGGTCGTCGAATATGCCGCCTCCTCCCCCACCGCTCCCGCCGGGGAGTTCTCCCGGCGCGGGCGTGCCCGCGGGGGCTGCGTCGGCGGGCGCGGGGTTCCGGGGCTGGGGAGGGCGTGCCTGGTCGGCGGGGGTGCGGACGGCGCATTCGCCCTCGCGCGGGATCGCCTGGGCCGCGGGGTGGAGCAGGTGGAGCGTGTCGGGCGTGCCGGGGAGGTCGGCGGGGGCGAGGATGAGGGTCTCCTGCCCCTGCTGCTCGATGTGGAGGCTGGCGCGCAGGCCGTCCAGGGAGCCGTAGACACGGCTCATGGGGTTGCCCACGACGGTGCCGCGGACGGTCTTGGGGGCCGGGGCGTCGTACCGCGTGAGTGCGCCATCGGCCCCGCGGAGGAGGACCTCGAAGTTCTGTGCGCGGACGGTGAAGGGCTCGACGATGACGTCGAGGGAGGCGCCGTTGTCGAGGGGGACGGTGACAAGGGTGAGGCCGGGCAGCTGCGGGGTGATGGTGACGTCGGTGAGCGAGCCGGCCTGGGCGTGGCCCTGTGCGAGGGCCGCGGGGAGGAGGGGCGCCCACTGGGCGGCGGGGTTAGCCGCGTGCGGGGCCGCGGGCTGGGCGTGCGCGGTGTGTGCGGCGAGGAGTGAGAGGAGGGCGAGCGTGGTGGTACGCGCGTGCATTTGGGAGTTCCTTTCGCGCGTGTTCAGTGGAGGTTGACGAGGACGAGGACGTAGCCCTTCTGCCCCTGCGGCAGGGCGGTCATGGCCTTGCCGACGGTGGCGCCCTGGGCGCGCTGCTGGTCGGCGGCCTTCATGAGGTGGCCGGGCGTGCCGCTGGTGGTGAGGAGGCTGCCGGGGGCGATGGGTGCGGCGGTTGCGTCGGCGAGCGCCCAGACGCGGCCGGTGAGGGCGACGGGCTGGGTGCCGCTGGCGGGGGAGCCCTGCTGGGTGAGGACCATGCCGGGCTGGACGCCGTTTGCGCCGGCGATGATGCCGGCGACGGTGGTGTCGTAGGCGGAGGTGGCGACGCGGAGCGCGCCGGGGTGCTCGGGGTCGATGCAGACCACCATGCCGGGCGCGGGCGGCGTGTCGATCGCGGGCGCGATGTCGAACTTCTCGGAGAGGTCGGCGCCGCCGGTGATCTCGAGGAGGAAGCAGCGGAGGTTGCCGGCGACGTCGAGCTTCTGCGTGGGGTTGCTGGTGCCGATGCCGACGTAGCCGGTGGCCCAGTCGATGTTGAGCTCGTCGCCCGCGCGGTTGACATCGTCGATGACGAAGTCGTAATCGGTGGCGGTGTTGTTGGCGACGTTGCGGACGCCCACGTCGAATGAGCGGAAGTTGCCCGCGGCGTTGCCGGAGGAGAACCGCATGAGTCCCTGGGAGTTGCCGCTGCCGGGCGTCTGCGTGCCCAGGTGGAGCATGCGTGCGGGGGCGGGCTGGGCGATGCCGATGTTGCCGGTCGCGCCGTCGATGAGGAGGCGGGTGACGTCGGTGGTGGGCGAGGCGTCGATGATGGCGAAGTCGTTGGCGGTGTCCTTGGCGACGCGCCAGCGGGTGCCGAAGGAGTTGTCGTAGAGATCGAACGCGGCGATGGAGGTCGCGGCGGCGGCGACACGGGCGTTGGTGGTGTAGACGGCGTTGAAGGTGTTGCTCGAGCCGGTGAACGCGTTGAGCGCGGAGAGTCGTGGGAAGGCGGTGGAGTCAAAGCCGTCGAGGAGGTCGGCGTTGAGGTTGGTCACCAGGGAGTTGGAATCGACGGAGAAGGGGGCGGAGGTGCCGCTGGTGCCGCCGTTGAACGCCGGGATGCCGGTCCAGGTCGGGCTGGAAGCGAGCGTCGGGACGTTGGAGGAGAGGCGGGCGTCGGGGATGACGCCGGTGGTGAGGTTGGCGGCGTTGGTATAGAAGGATGCGGGCTGGCCGCTGAGCAGGGCGGCGTTGCCGGAGGCGGCGGCGTAGAGGGCGTTGGGCCCGGCGGTCAGTTCCTGGCGGGGGGCCATGACGGTGTAGCCGGTGGTGTTGGCGCAGGTCAGGCCGGTGTCGGCACGGACTTCCATCTGCAGCCAGCGTCGCTGGCCGGCGAACTGGGAGCCAAAGTCGAGCGAGGCCACGAACTTGCCGGTGGAGACGGCGACGTTGTCGGAGCAGAGGGTGGAACCGAGCTGCGCGCCGCCGGAGGGGGCGTCCCAGAGGGTGAAGCGCAGGTCGTACGTGCCGGAGACCGGCGAGCCGGCGCTGGCGATTTCGCCCTGGTAGGTGAACGCGGTGGTCAGGGTCTGGGCCGCGGCCAGAGGGGCGATGCAGGCGGCGAGCGCGAGGGCGAGGGGGCGGCGTGCGGGCGTGGCGCGGTGCATGGGTGTTCTCCGTGGCTGCTGAGCTTCGGGCCCGTGCGGTGGCGCCGGGCTGGTCACCTACTACCCGGATTGCATCGGCGAGCGCGGACACGAATCGAGGAATCACGCAGGCACCACAATTGGTCGTCCCATAAACGCGGTGTTTTGAAGCAGGCACGGCGGTACTCTGGGGCATGCACGGGATGCTCACCGTTATTTGTGGACCGATGTTCGCGGGCAAGTCCACGCAGCTGATCGAGCGTGTGCGGGGGGCGCGGGACCTGGGCCTGCAGACGGTGGTGGTCAAGCCGTCGCGGGACGACCGGTACGACGCTGCGCGGGTGGTCACGCACAACGGCGCGACGCTGGATGCCGTCGCGGTACGGGGCGTGGACGAGATCCAGAGCGCGGTGCGGGGGGTTCCGCCGGGGGCGCTCTTCCTGGCGGTGGACGAGGCCCACTTCTTTGGCGACTCGTTGGTGCCGCTGGTGCATCGGCTGGTGAACACAGGGGCGCGGGTGCTGGTGGTGGGAGTGGAGCGCGACCACCGCGGCCGTCCCTTTGCGCCGTTCCCCGAACTTCTTGTGGAGGCGGACGAGGTGATCAAGATGACGTCGACGTGCGCGCGGTGCGGGGGTCGGGCGGTGCACAGCCAGCGGATGTTCGGCGACGACGCGCACATCGTGGTCGGCGGCGCGGGGATGTACGAGGCGCGGTGCCGGTCGTGCTTTGAGGGCCGTTCGTGAGCTGAGGGGGCCGACGCTCGTTCTGCGGCTCAGAGTCCCCGTCGGCAGGGGGCCCCCCTCGTCGGGGATGAACACGACCCAGACCTCTGGGGCCCCGGTGTTTCACGGCATCCACAACGGGCGGAAAGGAACTTTGGCGGTGCACGCCCGCACGGTGGATGAGCCGTTGCATTCGTTTTCGTGGGGGTTGGTTCCGCGTGGGCGCGGACGCCTAGAAGCGGACCCTGAGTCTTGCGCCCACGACCGTGGCGGCATCGATACTGCGCGAGCCGCCGTCGACCCACTCGGCGTCGAGCGTGATGGCCGCGGCCGGCGTCAGAGCGATGCTGTAGAAGGCCTCCACGGCCTGCCCGGTGTCCTTGATCTGCAGGACGTCGAAGATGGGCTCGTCCTGGAGGTCCCCGTACACGTACCCGATGCCGAGGGTGTCTTCTTCGCGACCGAAGAGCATGCCCCGGGCCCCGATGCCGACGCTGGCCGTCCAGTGGATCGGGTTGGTATCGGGGTCGGCGTACCCCACTCTTGCGAACAGGCCGATACCTCGGAGGTCTGCGCGACCGTCGACGGTGTTGATGTGGGCGGGGGCTGCATCGGCGGTGTGCAGGTACTGCCAGGTGCTGGCGTACAGGTACCAGGATTCGGACTCGCGCGGGAGGACCACACCGCCGGGCACGAACCGCAGTGTGCCCCCCAGGTCAGCAAAGTCGCCGGCAAAGGAGTAGCCTACGCCGGCGTTGGAGCCGCCGGGCAGGCTGCCCAGGCAGTACTGGAAGTCCGCCTCGGTTGCCCATGTCCACCCGTTCCCCAGGTTCTCAAGCCCGGACGTCGTGGACGAATCCAGCCGGTTCATGAGGGTGGTGACGAGCGTGACGCCGGGGCTCGGTATCACGATGACGCCCCCGCCCAGCGTGCTGTAGGGCACGGTGAGTGCGCCGGCTGCGTTCAGGTTGAAGTGCGCGTCCATGAACTGCGAGCGGCCCCGGCCGCCCGCGAACTCGTTGGGGTCGCCGTCCAGGGTCTGGAGCTTGCCGAGGAACACCCCGACGCTCTGCGAGAAGAACTGCGTGCAGGTGAGCTCGGTGATGGTGAAGGGGATCGATTCGTTCGCCCGGTCTGTCAGCGGGAACAGCCCCTCGGTGTGCACCGGCAGGATCGCGCCGGTATCGTCGTTGACAGACTCTCCGGTCCGCGACTCGGCCCGGAGCCTGAGGAGTGCGCCCCGCATCACCCCCATGCGCTGCAGGTCGGCGGAAGCGGTGAAGTTGAAGGATGAGCCGAAGTCGGAGTCGATGCGCCGGCCGCCCCTCACCACCGACTGGATCGTCTGGAGCGCGTCCAGGTCCAGGACAAGCCCCGCGCTGGCGAGGCTGGAGCGGCGTCCCCCGGGGTCACCGGCGAGGAAGGCGCGGTGCGCAGCGTCGCCCGAGTAGTCGGGGAGTGGCTGGATCCCTCCCGTCTCCGCCTGCGCCGGGCTCTCCCCGGCGTGTTCCGGGTGGTCTCCTGGTTGAGCGCACAGCACGATGGCGGCGAACACGGTGGGCAGCATGTGGACCTCCTGCGTGGAACGCTACCTGGCCGGGGCCTGGACGGGCGCCGCCGGTGGCGCGCCGTTCACCCTGAACGTGCTGGGAGTCTGGCTGGGGGGGAACTGGGCGAGGGACGCCTGGAACCGCGCGACGGGGATGCGGGCGCCGTACATGATGTACGCGTGCGAGAGGTACCAGTCGTCGTACGTGTTGGACTCAGACTGGGCCCGTTCGAAGGGATCGCGGCGGAGGTTGAACAGCAGGGGAGCGCGGAGCGGCGTGAACGGCTCCCGCCAGACGTTGAGGCCGTGGGCGCGGTTCTCCATATACACCGCCTTCCAGTCGTTCCAGCGGACGGCCACGACTTCGGCCTCGTCGTTGACGTAGATGAACTCGGTGCGCGGCGATGCGCTCGCCTTGCCGCACATGTAGTCCAGCATGTTGAACCCGTCGATGCAGTTGCGGTAGCTGCGCCCGTTCACTTCCGCGCCGGCGGCGAGGCGCTCCTTGATGGTGGTGTCGCCCGCCGCGGCCGCGAGCGTGGGGAGCCAGTCTTCGTGCGCGACGATGCCGTTGAGCGTCACGCCCGCCGGGAAGTGGCCGGGCCAGCGTGCGAACGCCGGGACCCGGTACGCGCCTTCCCAGTTGGTGTTCTTCTCAGACCGGAAGGGCGTCGTCGCGCCGTCGGGCCACGTGTTGACCTGCGGGCCGTTGTCGGTGGAGTACAACACGATGGTGTGCTGGGCGAGGCCCAGGTCGTCCAGGAGCTTGAGGAACTCGCCGACGTGGGCGTCGTGCTCGACCATGCCGTCGGCGTACTCATCCTGTCCGGACGCTCCCCGGTGCTCGGGGCGGACGTGCGTGCGGAAGTGCATGCGTGTGCCGTTCCACCAGCAGAACCATGGCTTGCCCGCCTTGTTCTGGCGTGAGATGAAGTCCTTGGCTGCGGCAACGGTTTCATCGTCGACCGTCTCCATGCGTTTGCGCGTCAGGGGGCCCGTGTCGACGACCGTCTGCCCGCCCTTGCCGTCGGCCGTGCACCTGAGCACGCCGCGAGGGCCGAACATGCGCCGGAACATGGGGTCCTTGGGGTAGTCCGGGTCCTCGGGCTCTTCTTCTGCGTTGAGGTGGTAGAGGTTGCCCATGAACTCGTCGAAACCGTGCATCGTGGGCAGGTGTTCGTCGCGGTCGCCGAGGTGGTTCTTGCCGAACTGCCCCGTGGCGTACCCCTGCCCTTTCAGCACGGTTGCGAGCGTGATGTCCGACTTCTGCCAGCCGATGGACCCGCCCGGCACGCCCACCTTGGTCATGCCGGTGCGGACAGGGACCATGCCGCTGATGAACGCGGCCCGGCCTGCGGTGCACGATTGCTGCCCGTAGTAATCGGTGAACGTGAGCCCCTCGCTGGCGATGCGGTCGATGCTGGGCGTCCGGTACCCCATGATGCCCTGGTTGTTGTGGCTGATGTTGGAGATGCCGATGTCGTCGCCCCAGAGGACGAGG